>NZ_CP193624.1:5072546-7608820 GCF_052936025.1 Saccharothrix hoggarensis
CAGCCGGCCCGCCGCCAGCCCGGCCAGCGCGATCAGCAGCACCAACGACGCCAGCGCGAACGCCACCGCCCCCACCCGGTAGCCCGGCGCCGCGAACGGAGCGTGCAGCAGCAGGTGGTAGGGCTGGTAGAGGTTGAAGTTCTGGCGGACCGGCCAGTGCTCGAACATCGTCGCCGGGTGGTACGGGTTGCCACCCGCGAGGAACTCGCGGATCGGGAAGTACAGCGCGTCGCGGAAGTCCTGCATCCGCTCCTCGGGCAGGTTGGCCCAGGTCGGGTGCGGCACCTCCCACGACGGCCGCAGCGCGCGCCACGCCGCCGTGCCGCCCGCCAACGCCACCAGGACGGTGAGCAGGGTGCGCGTTCGCGCGCCGGACGACGTGCCGCCGAGCCGCGGCCGGGTCTGCTCGCTCACGGGACCACCACCACGGCGATCACGGTCGCCGACGCGGGCAGCGCGCCCACCACGGCGGCCAGCTCCTCGTGCCGCCTGCCGAGCGCCCGTCCGGCCTCGTCCCGGCCGGCGGCACGGCGGGAGGCCGCGCCCACTCCCACGGGCCACCGCTCCGGGACCGCCGGGACGAGCGCGATCACCGCCTCGCCATCACCGGGTTCGCCGGTCTTGTCCGGCAGCTCGGCGGCCAGGGCCTCGGCGCGCGAGGTCAGCTCCGGGACCACCGCCACGACCCGCGCGGGCCGGGCGGACGCCTCGCACAGCACCGTCAGGCGCCCCGTCAGGTCGGGGTCGTCGTCGGGCAGCACCACGACGGGCCGCCGCACGCCGCCCACCGCCAGGGCCGCGCGGACGCGGTCGTCGGCGCGGGTCCGGCGCAGGTGCCCGGCGGCGTAGGCGGCGAGGCCGGCCAGCACCCCGGCGACCAGGGCCAGCCCGATCGCCAGCGGCCGGTCCGGCGCGACGCGGGTCGTCTCCGGCCGGTCGAGCAGGCGGAGCCGGGCGGCGGGGGCGAACAGGTCGGCCTCCACGACGGCCCGCGCGATGCCCGTCGCGGCCTGGGCGGCCTCGTCGGCGGTCGGCGCGCGCACCGACAGCCTCGCCAGGCCGGACGCGGGCACCAGCTCCACCGACACGCGCCGGGCCAGCTCGTCGATCGGGACGCCGATCTCACCGGCCGGCCCGCGCAGCACGGACGGGCTCCGCGACACCTCGACCAGCGCGGGCAGCGACAGGGCGACGACCTCGCCGTACTGGTCCGGGCCGGTGGCGACGGCCAGCAGGCCGACCCGGCTCTCGTGCTCCTCGCCGCCCACCTCGACGGCGACCAGCACCGCCACGGCGACGAGCACCGCGACACCGACGCTGATCAGCAGGGATCGCCTCATGACGCGTCGACCGCCTCGCGCAGCAGCGCGTCGTAGGACCGCATCAGCGAGCGCGGGTCGTGCCGCCGTTCGACTGTCGCCCGGCCGGCCTCGCCCAACCGGTCCCGCGCCTCGGTGTCGAACAGCAGGGACCGCAACGCGTCCGCCGTCGCCGCCGGGTCGCGGCGCGGCACGACGACACCGCCGCCGGAGGCCAGCACCTGCCGCACACCGTCCACATCGGACGCGACGACGGGCCGTCCGGCGGCCAGGGACTCCAGCACCGCGATCGGCATGCCCTCCCAGTCGCTCGTGAGCACGGTGACGTCGGCGGCGGCCAGCAGGTCCGGCACGTCGCAGCGGTTGCCCAGGAACCGGATCCGGTCGTCGACGCCCAGCTCCGCCGCGCGCCGCTCCAGCGCGTCCCGCAGGCTGCCGTCGCCCGCGAGCCACAGCACCGCGTAGCCGTCCAGCTTCGCCCACGCCTCCAGCAGCACGTCGTGCCGCTTCTGCGGTTCCAGCCGCGCCGGGCACAGCGCGACCGGCACGCGCGGGTCGACGCCGTGCACCGCGCGGACCGCGTCGCGGTCCACCCGTTCGGGTTGCGGGAACACCGCGTTCGGGATCACCACCGGGTCGGGCACGCCCGCCTCGCGCAGCCGGTCGGCCGTCACGTCGGCGACCGCGACGACGGTCCGCGAGGTGCGTTTGAGGATGCGGGCCGCGCCGGTGTAGTCCGCGTCGGCCACGCCGTGGAACACCGTCAGCAGCGGCAGCCGGCGTGGTAGCACCGCGAGCCGGGCGACCAGGCTGGCCGAGACGTTGTGCGCGAGCACCACCTCCGGCCGGAAGCTGCGGATCGCGGCCTTGGTGGCCGTGGTCGCGCGCAGCACGCCCGTCGCGCGCCGCCGCGCCACGGGCACGGTGAACGTCGGCACGCCGAGCGCGCGCAACGCCTCGGCCCGGTGCCCGCCGCCGCTGGCGACGGCGGACTCCCAGCCGAACTGCCCGCCCGACCGGGCCATCCCGGCGACCAGGGCTTCCGCGCCACCGGTCCCCATCTCACTGATCACGTGGAGCACACGCAACGTCGCTCGTCCTCCTCAGGCGCAGGTCGGCCGCGGCCACGACCGCGACCAGCGACCACAACGGCAGGTAGTACTGCTGGGACAGGAAGGTGGAGGCGACCACGACCGCGACCAGGGCCGACTGCGCGGCGAGGACCGGCCGCGGGTCGGTGGTGGCGCGCAGCACGCGTTCGCTGGTGACGGCGGTGACGACGAGGAGGCCCGCGAACAGCGCGAACCCCGGCAGGCCGAGTTCGGCGGCCACTTCGAGGTACATGTTGTGCGCCACGGGGCTCTGCTCGTCGATCTCGGCGTTGTGCGACGCCGCCGGGTAGCCGGCGCGGAACCCGCCGGGCCCGACGCCGAGGGCGGGGTGGTCGGCGACCATCCGCGCGGCGGCCTGCCAGCGCAGCTCGCGGGTGTCCACGTTGGTCCCGGCGACGTGGGTCTTCTCCCGCAGCGCCCGGTCCAGCTCCGGCCCGGCGTACAGGGCGACCGCCACGCCCAGCGCGGCCAGCGCCGCCGCCGCGCCCGCCAACGCCCGGAGCGGCACCGCGCGGCGGGCCAGCAGCCACGCCACGGCGGCCGTGAAGGCGAGCGCGCCGCCGCGGGAGAACGTCGCCGCCGCGCCCGCCGCCAGCACCGTCCCGGCCACGGCGAGGGCGACCCGTCCGGCGCGGCGCAGCGCGACCAGCAGCGGCAGGGCGGCGACCAGGAAGTACGCCAGGTCGTTCGGGTCCTCCAACGGCCCGGTCGCCCGCGTCTGGCCCTCCGCGAGGAGGCTGTGCAGCGCGCCGACGGCGGCGACCACAGCGCCCGCGACGGTCGCGCCGAGCACCGCCCGGATCGGCACCTCGCGCGACGCGACGTCCACCAGGACCACCGTGACCAGCAGGAACGGCAGCCAGCGGAGCGCGTACTCCAGCGTGTACCCGCCACCGGCGTGCACCGCCGAGGACGCCAGCAGCACGAGCGCGAACGCCACGAGGACGGCGTGCACGGGGTGCGGTTCGGGCGCACGGCGCTGCCGCGCCCGGACCACGACCCACGTGACGGCGAGCAGCGCGGGCGGCACCTTGGCCAGTTGGCCGTGGACCTGGAAGAGGTAGCCCTCCAGCGGGGCGGAGAACACCGTCGCGCACGCGAAGGCGCGCAGCAGCAACGTCCCGGCGTCGGGCCGGACCCCGGCCCCCGCGCCGGCCGCTCCGAGGCAGGCCCGCGAGGTCATCCGCCGCACCGGGCGAGCAGCGCCGTGTCGTGCTCGCGCAGGCCCGCTTCGAGGCGGGCGACGTGCTCGCCCGTGCCGACGACGTCGAAGTGGGCGCGCAGGGCGCCGAGCACCCAGCCCAGGAACTCGACCTTCCGCGCGCCCGGCACGGCCATGCCGGGGAAGAACTCCATGCCCGGCGCCTCCGCCGCGCCGAGCACGTCCGTGGGGTGCAGCAACAGGGACGGCTGCACGCCCCGCAGCCGGCACAGCCGCAGCGCCGCGGTGAAGTAGCCGCGCGCGAGGCGGGGCGACACCTGGTGCAGCTGGAGCAGGTAGGAGCCGTGGATCGGGACGCGCAGCAGCGGCATGGTGGTGACCGGCAGCTCGACCAGGCCCGTGCCGACGCGCCAGCGGTAGGCGGCGTTCGGCGCGCGGACCCGGCCGAAGCCGCCGAACAGGTCGCGGTCGCCGCCAGTCGGCGCGGTGCGGTTGTGGTAGGCGCGGGCGAGCGGGCCGATCCACGTGGGCAGGGTGCTGGCGTCGTAGCGGTAGCCGCGTTCGGCGAGCAGGTCGAGCAGGTCGTGGGTGACGCTGTAGCCGGGGCCGCGGAACCCCGTCGGGCGGGGCGCGCCGGCGGCGACGATCGCGTCCTCGGTGCGGGAGAGCTCGGCGTCGAGCCGGTCGCGCGAGTAGCGGTGCAGCCAGGGCTCGTGGCCGTAGGAGTGGTTGGCGACCTCGTGCCCGGCGGCGGTGATGGCCGCGACGGCCTCCGCTCCGTCGTCCCGCTCGACGTCCGCGCCGACGACGAAGACGGTGGTCGTGAGGCCGTTCGCGCCGAACGCCTCCAGCAGGCGGGGCACGGCGGTGGGCAGGAAGCTGGGGCGGCGTTCCCACTCCGGGTCGCCGTGGGTCTTCAGGTAGGCCCATAGGTTGTCGAGGTCGAGGGAGACGCTGGCGGTGCTCATCCGGCCACCCGTGCGGGGGTCTTGGCGAACCGGTCGGCGAAGCCGAGCAGCAGCACGCCGGACACGACGAGCCCCACGCCGAGCACGACCCACCACTCGCGGCCGGGCGTGATCCGGTCGCCGAGGGCGGCGATGCCGACGATCGACGTGAGCACGACCGTGGTGGCGTCCATCGTGGCGACGCTGGAGGTCGCCGAACCCCGGCTCAGCGCGAGGGCGAGGTAGGACTGGCCGACGAGCGCGGCGACGACCATGAGCCACGCCAACGGGTACAGCGGGAGCGTGAGGAACGACTCGTCGGCGAGCGTGCGGCTGGTCATGGCGACCACGGCGAACGCCAGGCCGGCCGACACGGCGAGCGGCACGACGCCGTTCACGCGGCGCTGGACGAGCACGAGGGCCACGAGCGGGAGTCCGAAGAGGACCAGGCCGAGGCCCTGCGGCACGTCGTGCGCGGTCGACGGGGTGGCCGCGGCGACGAGCAGCACCAGCCCGGCCGCCATCACCACGAGCACCACGACCTCGACCGTGCGGACGCGCCAGCCGAGCACCGCGATGCCGAAGAGGGTGGCGAGCCCGACCGCGCACGACGACCCGGCCTGCACGAGGTAGAGCGGGAGCTCGGCGCGGGCGAGGAACGCCAGCGCGAAGCCGCCGACCTGGCCCGCGAAGCCGAGCAGGTAGAGCCGGTCGCGGGCGAGCCGGGCGAGCAGCCCCAGTCCGCCGCCGGTCGTGTCGGCGCGCCGGGAGGCGACGGACTGGGCGACGATGCCCAGCGCGTACAGCACCGCGGACGCGGCGAGTTCGAGGTAACCAGTCACGCGACTCTTCCCCTGGTGACGTCCGGCGCGCGGAAGCGGTCGGTGTGATCGCGATATCGGAACGGCAGGGTAGAACCCGATACTCGCCGCCCCGTTCGAGCGATGGGCAGTTACCCGATCGAGCGATGGGCCTGGTTACGCGCGGCGTTGGCGAGCGGCCGGCACGGCTGCCGTTCGTCCGAGTTGCCGGATTGGCAACATTAGTTGCCAGGGTTCCGACGAGCCTCGCATCATCGGGGCATGGACACCACAGAGCAGCACTGGGAGACGTTCTACCGGGACCGCGACCAGGTCTGGACCGGCAAGGCCAACGAGCTGCTGGTGCGGGAGGTCGGGCACCTCACCCCCGGCACGGCGCTGGACCTCGGGTGCGGCGAGGGCGGTGACGCGGTGTGGCTGGCCGAGCAGGGCTGGCAGGTCACGGCGGTCGACGTGTCGACCACGGCGTTGGCGCGGGGCGCGGCGCGGGCGACCGAGCTGGGCGTGGCGGCGCGGATCGACTGGCAGCGGCACGACCTGGGCCGGACGTTCCCGACCGGGGTGTTCGACCTCGTCTCGGCGCAGTTCCTGCACTCGTTGGTGGCGCCGGAGGGCGAGCGGGAGTCGATCCTCGCGCGGGCGGCGGAGGCGGTGGCGCCGGGCGGCGTGCTGCTGGTCGTGAGCCACGCCGGGTGGGCCACGTGGCAGCACGACCACCCGCACGCCGACCACCACTTCCCCACCAACGCGGAGGTGCTGGCGTCGCTGGACCTGGACCTGCGGAAGTGGGTGGTGGAGGTGGACGAGACGGTCGAGCGCGAGATGCACGGCCCGAACGGCGAGCACGGCACGCGAGGGGATCACGTGCTGCGGTTGCGCCGGAGCTGACGGCGCGGGCGGCGGGCGGCGGGCGGCGCGGGCGGTGGGCGGCGCGGACGGGCGGCTCAGGTTGGCCGTCTGTCAAACCGGCGGGCAGCCTAGGACGGCGGGGGCGAGCGGCTTGGCCGGGCGGCCTGTCAGGCCCGAGCTTCGCCCAGGCGGTCGAGGAGGGTGGTCAGGGCTTCGCCCAGGGGCAGGTCCACGCGGACGGTCGCGTGGGCGTCGCCCCTGGTCTCGCCCTGGTTGACGATGAGGACCGGCTTGCCGGCGTTCGCGGCGTGCCGGACGAACCGCAGGCCGGACATGACCGTCAACGACGAGCCGAGGACGAGCAGGGCGTCGGCCTCGTCCACCAGCCGGTAGCACCGCTCGACCCGCGGGCGGGGCACGTTCTCACCGAAGAACACCACGTCCGGCTTCAGCACGCCCGAACCGCAGTCGGCGCACCCGACCAGCCGGAACGACCGCACCTCGTGGTCGGGCAGGTCGACGTCGCCGTCCGGGTTGATCCGGGTGGCGGTCGCCGCGAACGCCGGGTTGGCGGCGCGGAACCGGCGGTCCAGGTCCTCGCGGGCGCTGACCGCGCCGCAATCGAGGCAGATCACCCGGTCGAGGCTGCCGTGCAGCTCGACCACGTCGGGCGTGCCGGCGGCCTGGTGCAGGCCGTCGACGTTCTGGGTGATCACGCCGGACAGGTGGCCGCGGGCGTGCAGCGCCGCGACCGCGTGGTGGCCGGTGTTCGGGGCGGCGCGGGCGATGGTCCGCCAGCCGAGGTGGCTGCGCGCCCAGTAGCGGCGCCTGCCGTCGACGCTGCCGACGAACTCGTCGTAGGTCATCGGGGTGTGCTTGCGCAGGCTGCCGGCCGCGCCCCGGTAGTCCGGGATGCCGGACTCGGTGGACAGTCCGGCCCCGCTGAGCACCACGACCCGGCCCGCGGCGACCACCGGCACGACCTCGTCCAGGCTGGTCGTGCGCGGCAACGGCGCACCGGTCGCCGTCCAGCTCAACGTGGGCCGAGTGCGCATGCGGTCCACTTTACGGGCGCGCCGGCGCTTCCGGCTGGTCAGCGGCGTGGCGTGGCACGTGGACGCGGCGGGGCCGTTCCCCTACCGTCCGGCGTGCCCGCCAGCGGACCGACTGGCGGATGACACCCTCCACGACTGGTGAGCGACCATGCGGAAGATCGTGTTCATGCTGGCGGTGTCCTTGGACGGCTTCTTCGAGACGCTGGACGGCTCGATCGACTGGCACCGGGTGGACGACGAGTTGCACCGGCACATGAACGCCGACCTGGCGGCGATGGGCGCGTTCCTGGAGGGCCGGCGGACGTACGAGTTGATGGAGGAGTTCTGGCCGAACGCCGACCAGGACTCCTCGATCCCGGCGTCGATGGCGGAGTTCGCCGAGATCTGGCGCGGGACGCCGAAGGTCGTGTACTCGCGCACGCTGGAGTCGGTGGGGCCCAACGCCACGATCGTGCGTGACGTGGTGGTGGACGAGGTGCTGGCGCTGAAGGCGTCGGCGAGCGGCGACCTGGTGGTGGGCGGGCCGGACCTGGCGTCGACGTTCCGCCGCCTGGGCCTGGTCGACGAGTACCGCGTGTACGTGCAGCCGGTGCTGTTGGGCCGGGGGCGGCCGTGGCTCCAGCCGGAGGACGACAAGACGGATCTGGACCTGGTGGAGACCCGCGTCTTCGGCAACGGTGTCGTGCTGCTGCGCTACCGCGTCGGCGGTTGAGCCGTCCGGCGGCGAGGCTCAGGATTTCCCCCGGGCCGGGCGTCAGAAGCGGAACGCGGCTCGCACCAGGGCGGCGTCGTACGGGCGGTTGCCGGACTGGACCGGCATGGTGTCCGGCGGGCGGGGGCCGATCAGGGACGCCGCCTCCGCCGGCAGGCCGATCCAGTGGTCGGTGAGGGTGACGTCCAGCGGTGTGCCCGGGTCCAGCTCGCACGTGACCTTGCGGTTGGCCGGGCCGTAGAACTCCAGCGTGGTGGCGTGGAGTTCCGTGAAGTTGTGCCGGCACACGCGCACGCCCCGGTCCGACAGGGTGACCTGCGTCCGCCACGCGTTCGCGGTCGGTGAGATCTGGAGGGTGACGGTGCGGACGTCGCCATCGGTGCTGCTCAGCACGGTCGCCGTGGGGGCGGGCAGGGTCAGGGCCGGCGCGTCGGCGCGCATCAGCGGCTCGTCCAGCATCGGGTGGCGGTCGGTCAACGTCACCCGTTCCGGGGAGTCGCCGAGGACGCGTGACGTCCACGCGTCGGGCGCGGGGTCGGCGGAGAGCCAGTCCGCCCGGCCGGTCTCGGTGTCCAGCAGGTAGATCAGGGAGTTCGGGCGCTGCTCGGTCGGACCGAACCCGACCCGCGCCGTGCCGACCGCGATCAACGCCACGGCGACCAGCGCCACCGCGGTCGCCGTCGTGCCGGGACGGGGCAGCGCGCCGAGCACCGGCAGCAGCAGCACGCCCGCGAGCACGGCGAACACGACGGCGACCGCGACCAGCGGCAGTCCCAACGCCACCGTCATCGTGCCGACCAGCGGCGGGTAGATCGCGGCGGCCACGAGCGGCGGCAGGGCGGCGAACCTCGTCGCCCACACCGCCGGCAGCCCGACCAGCAACGGCCACTGGAACAGGAAACCGGTGCCGGGCGCGGCCAGCGTGGCGACCACCAGCAGGGCGGCGGTGACCACGAGCACCCCGGCGACCACTTCGGCGGACGTCCACCGCCGCAGCACCCGGACGGCCGTGAACAGCACCGCCAACCCCAGAGCGCAGAACCCGGCGACGAACCAGCCCCGCTCGTACGGCTCGGACAACGCCAGGAACGCCAGCTCCGGACGTGCCCACGCCACCAGCGCCCACACCCCGAACGACACCGCGCCCGCCGTGAGCACCGCGCCGACCGCCACCCCGGCGACCGCGCCCACCGCCCGCGGCCGCAACCGTCCACTTCGGACGTTCCGGACCAGGAGCCACGCCAGGGCGGTCACCGTCAGGGCGGCGAGCACCTCGGCCAGGGGGACGGGGTAGCGCACGAGCACGCGGGAGAAGACGTCGAAGTAGACGGCGTCGCCGTCCGCCACGCGCAGGTCCCGGTCACCGAGCGCCCGCACCAGGCCGACCATCGTCTCCCCGTGGTGCTGGACGCTGCCCCGGTCCAGCCGCGCCAGGTCGTCGTACGTCGAGTGGTAGTCGCGGACGTGCTCGATGAACGCGCTGTCCAGCCCGCGCGCGCCCGCTTCCAGGAACACGGTGAAGTCGCTGTAGTTCGGCATCCGCCGGTAGACCTCGAACGCCAGCGAGTTCGCGATGGGCCTGCTGCTCGCCTCGCCGAACGCCGACACCAGCGCCGCGTTGTCGGGGCCGGTCTGGAACATCCACACCGGGCCGCCGCTCCCCCGCGCCTCCCAGTTCAGCACCGCGCCGATCCCGGACACGCCGTGCCGCCGCACGTACGCCTCCGCGCCGAGCGTCCCGACCTCCTCGCCGTCGGTGAACAGGAACACCACGTCGTTGCGCACGGGAGTGGTGGTGAGGGCGCGCAGGGTCTCCAGCATCGCCGCGACCGCCGCGCCGTCGTCGGCCGCACCGGGACCGGTCGGCACGGAGTCGTAGTGCGCGACCAGCAGCAACGCCTTGCCGCCGCTCACCCCGGGGTCGGTGCCGGGCACGCGCGCGAC
Source organism: Saccharothrix hoggarensis (assembly GCF_052936025.1). Next base: position 5,082,468 of record NZ_CP193624.1, read on the forward strand.
GACGTTGTGCGCGGTCGCCACGCGGGCCACGCCCCGCCACGGCCGCACCACGTCACCGGACTCCACCACCACGTCGGCCCCGAGGGACCGGGCCGTGTCGGCGATGTACCCGCGGACGCGCTGGTTGTCCGCCGAGCCGATGGGGTGCGGGCGCTGGGCGATCTCGGCCAGGTGGCGCTCGGCGCGGCCGGCCGCGAACTCGCCCGGCGGGGCGTCCGCCACGGGTGCTGGAGGGCGGAACGCCAGCACCGCCAGCACGCCCACGGCGGCGACCGCCACCAGCACGACCGCCACCCACGCCCGCCGGACGCCGTCCACCATCAGGTGACCTTAACCGGCGGAAACCCGTTCGAGCGCCCCGCACGGGGAGATCGAACGGCTCAGCTCTGCGAATCGATCGCCCACTGCCCGTTGACCTTGACCAGCCGGTAGACGTGCTGCTCGGACTGGGTGCGGCCGGACTTGTACGTGTACGACACGGTCGCCGACACGGTGTCCGGACCGATGGCCTGGACGTTGCTCACGTTGACCGCGCTCATCTGCCCCCACCACGCCTGGTAGTCGGCGAAGGTCGGCGTGCGGGTGGCCTTGAAGCCGTCGGTCAGCCGGGCGTAGGCGGTTTCCAGGTTGCCCGGCAGCAGGCCGTAGTAGTCGCTCAACGCCTGGTCGGGGCCGACCTCGGCGGGCGGAGGCGGCGGGGCCGGGCTGTCGTCGGTCGGCTCGGGCGCGGCGGTCGTCGTGGTGGTGGTCGGCTGCTCTTCGGCGCTCGTCCCGGCGGGCGGCGGGTTGGCGGCCCCGGTGGTCGTCGCGGCGGCGGTGGTGCCGGTGGTGGCGTCCGACCCGGCCGACGGTGAGCCGCCGTCACCCCGGTTGACGAGGTACACGACGCCGGCGACGGCGATCAGGGCCACGATCGCGAGCGCGATGAGCGCCTTGCGGTCGCCTCGCTTCTCCTCTTCGGGCGCGGGGGTGGGCGACGGGTCGACCGGGCCGGGGCGCGCGGGCTGCTGGTCCACGACGGTCGGTCGCGCGGGCGCCGGGTTGGCCGGTGCGGAGCGGGCAGGTGAGGAGTTCGCCGGGCCGGGGCGCGCGGGCTGCTGATCCACGACGGTCGGCCGCGCGGGCGACGCGTCCGCCGAGCCGGGGCGCGCAGGCTCCTGGTCAACCACGGTCGGCCGCGCGGGCGACGCATCCGCCGAGGCAGGAGCGGACGATTCCGCCGGGCCAGGCTCGGCGGGCGGCGCGTCGGCCGGGGCGGGGTCGTCCGGCGCGGACGGGGTGGCCGCGGGGTCGGCGGGGGACGCGTGCCCGTCCGACTCGGGCAGCGGGTCGAGGGGCGCGGCGAGGATCGCGGTCGGGGGCGGCGCGGGGACGCGGGCGGGGGTGCCGTCGAACCGGACGGTCCGCAGCATGTTCTCCGCCTCGGCCATGGTCGGCCGGGTCTCCGGGTTCGCGTCGAGCAGGCGCAGCAGCACCGGCGTCAGCGGCCCGGCGTTGCGCGGCGGCGGGAAGCGGCCGTCGGCCACCCGGTGCAGCAGGGCGATCGTGTTGCCGTCCACGCCGAACGGCGGCGTGCCCTCGACCGCCGCGTACAGGGTGGCGCCCAGCGCGAACACGTCCGCCGGGAACTCGCCCCGGCCGCCGCGCGCCACCTCCGGCGCGAGGTAGGCAGGCGTGCCGACGAGCATCCCGGACGCGGTGACGGTCGCCTCGCCGACCGCCCGCGACGTGCCGAAGTCGGTGACCTTGACCGTGCCGAACTCGGTGACCAGCACGTTGCCGGGCTTGACGTCCCGGTGCATGACGCCCGCCCGGTGCGCCGCGGCCAGCCCGGACGCCAGCTGCACGCCGATGCGCGCCACCTCGTCCGGCGGCAGCACGCCGCGCTCGGTCATCACCGTGGCCAGGCTGCGCGACGGCAGGTACTCCATGATCAGCCACGGGTGGCCGTCCTGCTCGACGACGTCGTACAGCGCGATCACGTTGGGGTGCGTCAAGCGCGCCGCGATGCGCCCCTCACGGATCGCGCGGTCGATCGACTCCTGGTCGAAACCCGCGCGGGACAGCAGTTCCTTGACCGCGACGATGCGACGGAGCCGCTGGTCCTCGGCCCGCCACACCACCCCCATCCCACCCGCGCCGACCCTCTCGGTCAGCCGGTACCGGCCTGCGATAGTGCGGTCCACCACCCGTGCTCCCAACGTCGTGCGCACGTCCGGTGCCGGGGTTACCCGATCGGGCTACCCCTCGAACGTGCGTTTCAGTCGTAACACTTCCGTGGTCGTTTGTCCGTTCACCACGCGGGCCGGTTCGCGATCCGAGCCGCGTGCCACCGAACTCCGTGACTTCGGGTCCGCGAAGGCCGGGTCTATCGTCCACTGTGGACGTCAGCGGCGGGCGTCCTGCCAGCGTGGTTCGTCGGCGCCCCAGGGGGTCGGCGGCCGGTCCCAAGTCCCCTCGCCGAACGGCGGGCGGGCGTGGCGGAGCGTGCCGAAGGGCGACGGCGTCTCGACCAACCACGGCTCCGGGTCGTAGTCGCCTGCGGCGGGCGCGGGTTCGACGTCGTACAGGAGCCAGGACGCGGTGCCGGTCAGCGACAGCGCGACGTGCCGGCCGCCCGGTTCGGCGAGGGCGCGCAGGACGGCGGCGGCGAGCAGGTAGCCGGTGCCGTGGTCGAGGGCCTGGGCGGGCAGCACACCGGGCACGCCGTCCGCGCCCTCGACGGCGGCGATGCCCGTGGCGGCCTGCACGAGGCTGTCGAACCCGCGCCGGCCGGCCCAGCCGTCGCGGTCGCCCCAGGCGGAGAGCTGCGCGACGACCAGGTCGGGACGCCGCGCGTGCAGCGCTTCGGGGGCGAGGCCGTGCCGGTCGAGCGCGCCGGGCCGGTACCCGGTGACGACGACGTCGGCCCGGTCGAGCAGGTCGTCGAACGTGCGGCGGTCGTGGCGGGCGGCGAGGTCGAGCAGCGTGGACCGCTTGCCCGGGCCGGTGTCGGCGTGGATGTCGGGGTCCTCGGGCAGGTGCGGCGAGTCGACCCGGAGGACGTCCGCGCCGAGGAACGCCAGCGTGCGGGTGGCGACCGGGCCGGCGATGACCCTGGTGAGGTCGAGGACGCGCACGCCGTCGGCGGGACGGGACGCGGGCGGGAGGACGCGTTTCCCGGCTTCGGTGGCACGGGTTTCCACCAGCGGACGCCGGGTCGGGTCCGGTTCGGTCGCCACCGCGACGGCCAACCCACCCGCGGCGTAAACGGTTTCCTGCACGTCCAGCGCCCGGCGACCGGCCAGCTCGCGTTCGAGGGACGTCCGGTCGGCAACGCCCAGGGCGTCGAGCAGGCGTGCCCGGTGGTGCGGGTAGTTGGCGTGGGTCCGGACCCAGCCGTCGGCGGTGCGCCAGAAGCCGGACAGCGGCGCGAACCCGGTGCCGGCGCGCCCGTCGATCCGCAGGTGGCGTTCGCTGGTGAACGCCGTGGCGACCGCCGCCTCCTCCACCCGGACCGGGGACGCGGGGACGCCGTTCCGCGTCGCCGCCAACTCCGCCGCCGCGAGCGCGCACACGCCCACGGTCGCGCGTGCCATCTCCCGCACCGGCAGGCGGGCGGGCAGCACGTCACCCGCGCCCGCGTACTCGACGGTCGGGTCGGACGGCCCGCCGAGCGCCGCCCACGCGTGTGCTGTCACCGGGTCCACGTCGTCCACGTCGGCAGTGTGCTTCCTCCGGCGCCGGAAGTCCCGCGGTGACGGCTATAAGGTCGATCACCATGGACTACCCGATCGCGCGTCGTCCCGGTTTCGACCCGCCGGCGGAGTTCGCGGCGCTGCGGGCGGAGGCGCCGATGTGCCCGGTCTCGTTGCGGCACGGGCAGCGGGCGCACCTCGTGACCAGGTACGACGACGTGCGCGCGGTGCTGCGGGATCACGGCCGGTTCTCGTCGGACCCGAGCACGCCGGGGTTCCCGCAGCTGCGGCCGGTGGTGGACCGCGAGGCCGCGCCGGGCAGCTTCCTGGTCACCGACCCGCCCGAGCACACCCGGTACCGGCGGATGCTGACCGGCGAGTTCACCGTGCGGCGGATGGCCGCGCTGCGGCCCGAGGTCGAGCGGATCACGGCGGAACGCCTGGCGGCACTGCGGTCGGGGCCGCGGCCGGCGGACCTGGTGACGGCGTTCGCGCTGCCCGTGCCGTCGGACGTGATCTGCCTGCTGCTCGGCGTTCCGGTGTCGGACCAGGAGTTCTTCTCCACCCGCAGCCGCGCCCACCTCGACCGGTCGTTGTCGGCGGAACGGGTGCGGTCGGCGTTGGAGGAGCTGCACGGGTACCTCGCGGACCTGGTCCGCGCGCGCCGCGCCGACCCGCGGGACGACCTGATCAGCCGCCTCGTGCGCGAGCCGGGGCTGAGCGACGAAGAAGCCGTCGGGATGACGGTGCTGCTGCTCGTCGGCGGGCACGAGACCACCGCGAACTCGATCGCGCTGTCCGTGCTGGCGTTGCAGCGGGAACGGGCGTGGTGGGACGCCCTGGTGGCCGATCCCGGCCTGGTCGAGAACGCGGTGGAGGAGCTGTTGCGCTACCTCAGCCCCGTGCACCACGGGGTGGTGCGGGCGGTGGCGGGTGAGGCGGCGGTCGGCGGGACGGCGCTGGGCGCGGGCGACGGCGTGATCGCGTCCCTGTTCGCCGCGAACCGCGACCCGGCCGCGTTCCCCGACCCCGACCGCCTCGACCTGCGGCGGAACGCGCGGGCGCACCTCGCGTTCGGCAGCGGCGTGCACCAGTGCGTCGGGCACCTGTTGGCACGGCTGGAGATGCGCGTCGCCCTGCGCGCGCTGGTGACCGGGCTGCCGGACCTTCGGCTCGCCGTGCCGTTCGAGGACGTCGAGTTCCGGTTCGACGCGCCGATCTACGGCCTGCGCTCCCTGCCGGTCACCTGGTGAAGTCACCAGCCGGCTGGTGACCGCGGCGGCTACGACCGCGGCGGCCGGCACACCGGGCTCGACGTGGAGGGACGGGTTGGCGTTCCCGCTCAGGTTCCGGGCACGGGCAGGCCCTGGAGGTTGAGGAGGAGGTCGCGGACGTCGGTGGCGGCGATCCGGCCGGTGCGTTCGACGGTGTCGGGTGTGTGGGGGTCGGAGCACAGCAGCAGCGGGCCGTCCTGGGCGCGGTCGGGCAGCCGGCCGTGGGTGCCGCGCACGCAGGACGGGTCGAGCGGGACGACGTTCATCGTGTAGCGCAGGCCCAGTTTTTTGCGTGCGAGGTTGAGGCCGGCTTTGGTCTTGGCGAAGGGGTCGGCGGGGTTGAAGAAGAGCTCCGCGGGGTCGTAGCCGGGTTTGCGGTGGATGTCCACGCCGCGGGCGAAGTCCGGGGCGTGGTCGTCGTGCAGCCAGTAGTAGTAGGTGAACCAGGCGTCGGGCTCGGCGACGGCGACCAGTTCGCCGGAGCGTTGGTGGTCGAGGCCGACGCCTGCCTGCGCCGCGCGGTCCAGCACGAGGTCCACGCCCGGCAGTTCCGCGAGGACGGCCCTGGTGCGGGGGAGGTCGGCCGGGTCGGCGACGTAGACGTGGGCGATCTGGTGGTCGGCCACCGCGAACGCCCGCGACGTCCACGGGTCGAGCAGTTCCCCGCCGGCCTGCGTGTAGACCTCCAGCAGCCCGGCCCGGCGCAACGCGCGGTTGACGTCGACCGGCCGGCGCGCGGCGGTAATCCCGTACTCCGACAGGGCGACGACCGTGGCGCCGGCCGTCTCCGCGTCGGTGAGCAGCGGTGCGAGGGCGGCGTCCACCTCGGCTGCCGCCCGCGCGGCTTGTGGCGCGGTCGGGCCGAACCGTTGCAGGTCGTAGTCCAGGTGCGGCACGTAGACCAGCAGGAGGTCGGGGCGTTGCGCGGCGAGCACGTGCCGGGCCGCGCCGACGATCCACTCGCTGGAGCGCAGCGCGGCCGTGGGTCCCCAGTACTGGAACAGCGGGAACTCGCCCAGTTCGGCGACCAGCTCGTCGTGCAGCGCGGGCGGGCGGACGTAGGCGTCGGGTGATTTGCGGCCGTCGGCGTGGTAGATCGGGCGCGGGGTGACGGTGACGTCGGTGGAGGCGCCCATGGCGTACCACCAGCAGATGTTCGCGGCGGTGTAGCCGGGATGGGCGCGGCGGGCGGTCTCCCACAGCTTCTCGCCGTGCACGAGTCGGTTGTGCTGCCGCCACAGGTGGACCTCGCCGAGGTCGCGGAAGTACCAGCCGTTGCCGACGATGCCGTGCTGGGCCGGGGTGAGCCCGGTGAGCAGCGTGGACTGCACACTGCACGTCACGGCGGGCAGCACGGTGCCCAGTTCGGCCTGCCACCCCCGGCGACCCAGGCGGGTGAGGTTCGGCATGTGCGGGAGCAGCGCCGGCGTCAGGCCCACGACGTCGATCACGACCAGCGGTTTCACGCCACGACTCCGTTCACGAGGTGGTCGGCCGCCCAGCGCAGCTCGGCGGCGATGCCCTCCGCCAGGTCGTCGACGGGTTCGGGCAGCACCGTCCACGTGTACGTCTCGACCTCCACGTGCGGCATGACGTCGGCAATGGACCGGACCGCCGCGACGGCCGACGACAGCACGTCGGTCGTGGACCGCAGGGGCGCGGCGGGCCGGGCGTGCAGCGGGACGTGGAAGTGCACCCGCCAGGGGTTCTCGGCCGGCAAATCCGCCAGCGCCTCGGGCAGGTCGTCGGCCGCCAGCACACCGGTGGGCGCGTTCTCCCTGACCTGGTGCAGGTAGCGGGGCTCGGCGAACGCGGCGAGGGCGCGCCGTGCCTCCTCCGTGCCCGGTTCGGCGACCTCCAGCGCGGCCGACGCCTGCACCTTCACGATCTTGAGCCCGGACGCGCGGATGGTGTTCACCGCGTCCACCGGGTCGGCGAACGACACGGCCAGGTGGCAGGTATCGAGGCAGATCCCCACGTGGTCGTGGTCCACCCGGTCGGCCAGCCAGCCCACCGCGTCGGCGACGGTGTCCAGCACGCAGCCCGGCTCCGGCTCGACCGCGAGCCTGATCGGTCTGCCGTCCCGGGCCGCCTGCGCGCGCAGCAACCGCGCCACCACGTCGAACGCGGCTCGCGCCTGTGCGTCGTCGTCGCTCGTCCACGGCTCCCGCCACCCCAGCGGCAACGTCGAGATGCTGCCGTAGGCCGCCGTGTCCGGCAACAGGTCGGCCAACACCGTGGCGCACGCCATCGTGTACGACAGGCGGCGCGGATCGGTCCACCGCGGCACGTAGACCGAGTGCTTGACCACCTCGTCGTGGAACCCGCCGTACGGGAACGCGTTGAGCGTGCTCACCTCCAGACCCCTGGCCCGCAGCTCGGCCGCCAACCCCCGCCGTGCCGCCACGTCCTCGGCGAGACCGCGGGCGACCGGCTCGGACAACCACAACCCCAGCGCGAGCGTGTCCACGCCCAGGTTCTCCCGCACCCGCACGGCGTACCGGTCGAGTTGGGCGAGCACGCCGTCGAGGTCTTCGGCCGGGTGGACGTTCGTGCAGTACGCGACCGGCGTCACGGGCGCTCACCGCGCAGCACCGAGTTGCCGGCGAACGTCGCCGCCGACGCGTCAGGCTCGTCGTCCAGCATGAGCCGGCCGCTCTGCCCGTAGAACTCGACCGGGTTGCGCCACAGCACCTTGTCCACATCGGACTCGTCGAAGCCGCCGTCGAGCATCGCCAGCCCGGTGCGATGGGTCTTGAGCGGGTCGGAGCGGCCCCAGTCGGCGGCCGAGTTCACCAGCACGCGGTCGGTGCCGTACTCGCGCAGGATGGCGACCATGCGGTCCTCGTCCATCTTGGTGTCCGGGTAGATGGAGAAGCCCATCCAGCACCCCGAATCGGCCACGGCGCGCACGGTCGTCTCGTTCAGGTGGTCCACGAGCACCCGTTCGGGCGGCAAACCGGACTCGCGGACCAGGTCGAGCGTGCGTGCCGTGCCGGCGGCCTTGTCCCGGTGCGGGGTGTGCACCAGCGCCGGCAGACCGTGCCGAACGGCCAGTTCGAGCTGCCGGGCGAACGCCTCGTCCTCCTCCGGCGTCATCGAGTCGTACCCGACCTCGCCGACCGCGACCACGCCGTCCTTGGCCAGGTAGCGCGGCAGGACGTCGAGGACGCCGGCGCAGCGCGGGTCGTTGGCCTCCTTCGGGTTGAGCGCGACGGCGCAGTGGTGCCGGATGCCGAACCGCCCGGCCCGGAACCTCTCCCACCCGATCAGCGCGTCGAAGTAGTCGGTGAACGACCCGACGTTCGTGCGCGGCTGGCCCAGCCAGAACGACGGCTCCACGAGCGCCCGCACACCGGCCGCGCGCATCGCCTCGTAGTCGTCCGTCGTGCGTGAGGTCATGTGGATGTGCGGGTCGAAGATGCGCATCAGGGGTGGCTCCTCAGCAGGGTCGACGCGTCCTCGGGCACGGCGCGGCCGGCGGCACGGCGTTCGTCGGCGTACGCGCGGACCATGCGGACGAGCTCCGCGTCCACGCGCCGGTCGAGCCCGGCCACGGCGGCGAGGGGGATGTCGAGGAACAGGCACTTGAGCACGCCGTGCCGCCAGGCGTGGGCGTCGAGGTGTTCGGCGGCGAACGGCCCGAGCGCCGCCGCCACGAGCCTGGTGTCGTTGGTGCGCAACGCGTCCTTCACCAGCTCGACCCCGGCCGCCGGCACCTCGTCCCCGACCGAGGCGAGCGCGCGCAGCACGCCACGTCGTTCCGCGTCGTCACCGAAGCGGTAGAGCGCGGTCAGCTCGGCGGCCAGCTCCTCGGGGCCGGTCGCGGACGCCAGCGCGACGAGCAGCCTGGTGCGGGCGGCGTCGTCCGCGGTGCCGTGCACGAGCCCGTCCGGGTCGGCGGCGCGCAGGGGCGCCCGGCCCACCTCCCGCCCCGCGGCCGGGAAGAGGGTGCGGATCGCCGCGGGGTCGGCGCGCACGGCCCGTTCCGCGTCGGCGAGCCACGGCTTGGGCAGGGCGGCGCGCAACGCGGTCATCGCCCGACGTGCCACGTCCGGCGCGGCGTGGCTGTGGCGGGGCAGTTCGACGGCGGCGAGCCCGGTGTACCCGATCTCGTCCAGCGCGCCGAGCGTGGCGGCCAGGTCCAGCTCCCCCTCGCCGAACTCCAGGTGCTCGTGCACGCCGGGACGCATGTCGTCCAGCTGCACGTTGACCAGCAGGTCACCGGCCTGGCGGATGCACGCGGCGGCGTCCCGGGGTTCGACCGCGACGCAGTGCCCGACGTCCAGCGTGATGCCGAGCCGGGCGGGCGAGCCGAGGTCCGCGCGCAGCCGCAACGCCTGGTCGAGCCGTTCGACGAGCATGCCGGGCTCGGGTTCGAGGCCCAGCGGCACGCCGTGCCGGTCCGCGCCCTCCAGCACCGCCGCGACGCCGGACCGCATCCGCCGCCACGCCTCGTCGTCGGCCACGCCGTCCGGCACGATCCCGGACCAGAAGGAGACGCAGTCGGCGCCGAGGTCGGCCGCGACCTCCACGGCGCGCAGCAGGAAGTCGACCCGCACCTCCTGCTCGTCGCTCACCAGCGTCGGGTGGTGCTTGCGGCCGGGGTCGAGCAGGTACCGCGCGCCGGTCTCCACCACGACGCGGAGGCCGAGCCGGTCGAGCCGCGCGGCGACCTCGCCCACCCGCCGCGCGAGGTCGGGCGCGAACGGGTCGAGGTGGTGGTGGTCGAGGGTGAGCGCCACGCCGGTGTAGCCGAGGTCGGCGATCAGCGCGAGCGCGTCGTCCAGCCGGTGGTTGGCGAACCCGTTCGTGCCGTACCCGAGGGCGAACGTCATGTGGGACCCACCTTCCGGCTCAACGCGCGGGCGAGCGGCAGGACGAGCGCGAGCGCGGCGGCGGCACGCGGGGAACCGCCCCGCGCCACCAGCGCGCACTGCAACGGCACCATGCCATGGATGCCGGTCCTGGTGGCCGAGCGGACCGTGCCCGCGCCGGGGTCGCGCACGGCGGCCAGCTGCGCGCGGCCCACCGTGACGGCGTACGCGGCCGCTCCCGCGAGCGCTCCCAGCCGGTGCCGCCAGGTCCGGCCCGGTCGCGTGATCGTCGTCAACGCGGTCAGCGCGGTGCCACCGAGCACGGCTCTCGCGGTGCCCGGTGACGCGCCGCGGACCTCGCCGCGCGACAACGCCGTCACGCCGAGGGTGTGGCCCGCCATGACGGCTGCGGCGGGCAGCGCGCTCGCCGCCCGCGCGCGCCCCGCGCCCAGCAGGACGTCCAGCCCCCGGCACGCGGCCATCGCGAGCGGTCCGGCCTGGGTGTCCTTGAGGACCGTGTCGTAGGACCACACCGCCACGGCCAGCGGCACGGCGACGGCCAGCGCGTCCCGGCCACCCGCCCACGCGGCGAGCCCCAGCCCGGCCGCGCTGAGGGCGACGGCGGTTCCCAGCGCGGCGCGGGGGCTCACCCGGCCCGACGGGATCGGGCGCTCCGGGCGCTCGACGGCGTCCAGCGCGCGGTCGGCCCAGTCGTTGAGCGCCATCCCGGACCAGTACAGCGCCACCGACGACAACGGCAGCAGCAAACGCCTGCCCCGCAACGCGGTTCCGGCCGCGGCGGCTCCGGCGAGGGTGTCGCCGAGCACCGTCAACGCGGCCGGGGCCCGCACCAGCTCCGCGTACGCCCTCACGCCAGCTCCCCCGCCCACCGGTACAGCTCCCGGGTCTGCTCGGCGAACCGGTGCTCGTCGCTGCCGAGCGGGTCCTTGAAGAAGAACGCCAACGCGCCCAACGCGCCCACCTCGCCGGCGGCGTGCGCGGCGGCGACCAGCCGGGCGAGGTCGAGCACGAGCGGCGCGGCCAGCGACGAGTCCAGACCGGTCCACGTGAGCTGGAGGGACATCCGCGCGCCGAGGAACCCCTCGAACGACACGTGGTCCCACGCGGTCTTCCGCTCGCCCAGGTCGGGGACGTTGTCGATGTGCAGCGGCGCGGTGACGTCGTCCCCGAGCAACGCCGCGAGCCCGCGTGCCTTCGACGCGATCTTGCTGTCCGCGTGCGCCGGGTCCTCCAACGTCGCGCCGTCACCGCCGCCCAGCAGGTTCGTGCCCGACCACGACCGCACCCGCAACGCGCGGGCGGTGAACATCGGCGCGAGCACCGTGCGCAGCAACGTCTCCCCCGTCTTGCCGTCCCGGCCCGCGTACGGCAGCCGCTGCCGGTGGGCGAGCTGGTCCAGCGCGGGCAACGCGACGCCGGTGGACGGCGTGAAGTCCACGAACGGGCAACCCGCGCTCAGCGCCGCGTATGCGGCCACCGAGCTGGGCGGCAGCACCGAACGCGCCGGATCGGCCAACGCCTCCTCCAACGCGGCCAGGTCGTCGTGCTCGGGCGTGGCCGGCGCCGGCGGTTCGGTCGAGGACACGTTGACCACCACGACCCGCGCCAGGCCGTGCCGCTCGCGGAACGCGGTGATGTCGGCGGCGAGCCGTCGCGCCGCCTCCGCCTGGCTGCCCCGGTGCGTCACGGGGTGGTAGCCCGGCCTGATCTCGGCGTCGGCGGCGGTCAACCCGTCCGCGACCGCCCCGAGGAGCCGGTGCGGCAGCACACCGCTGTCCGCCAACGCCTCGGCCCGCTTGACCAGCGGCGTCTGGACGACGTCGTGCCCGCCGACGACCAGGTCGTCCCAGCCCGGCAGCGGGACGCCGGCCAGCTCGGGTCGTTCGGTGACGCACCCCGTCGGCGGCGCCAGGCCCGCGCGCAGCGCCACCAGCCCGCCGATCGCCGTCGTCGCGACCGATCCCCGCGCCCCGATCAGCCACAGCCCGGTGGGTTCGTCCGTCATTGGCCACCCTCCTTCGCCACCCTCACCGTCGGACCAGCGAGCGGCTACCGCGCAGCGCTCACGCGACCGACGCGGCCCCGGAGAAGGGCTCGGCACGCCTGCTCCCGGCCGTGGGAGTGAGGTGGATCAGCGTCATGCGGCGAACGCTAGGAGGGCTAATGGCGGATGTCAATCAAAAGTCCGCCGGGTTTCGGCGGATTACGGCAAATGAGTAAGTACTCTGGTTCAATTGAGGGGTGGAAGACGACGTCCCCTCCCTCGGCACCGCCTCCCCCGGAGAGCTGTTGCGGCTCCTCCGCGACGGCGTGCCGCGCACCCGCACGGAACTGACCGCGGTGACCGGCCTGGCCCGGTCGACCGTGCGGGCCAGGCTGGACATGCTGCTCGACGCGGGCCTGGTCAGCGACGGGGGGAGCGAGGCGTCGACCGGCGGCAGGCCGGCGGGCCGGTTCGTGTTCAACGCGAAGGCCAGGGTCGTCCTCGCCGCCGAGGTGGGCGCGACGCACGCGACCGTCGCGGTGACCGACCTGACCAGCACGCCGCTGGCGCTGCTCCGCTTCGACCAGGACATCGCCGAGGGCCCGGACGTCGTGCTGCCCCGGCTGATCGCCGCCTGGCGGTCGCTGCTCGCCGAGGGCGACCTCGAGTCGGTGCGGCTGGCGGGCGTCGGCATCGGCCTGCCCGGCCCGGTCGAGCACTCCACCGGCCGGCCGAACAACCCGCCGATCATGCCCGGCTGGGACGGCTACGACGTGCCCGGCCGCATCGGCGCGGAACTCGGCGTGCCCGTCCTGGTGGACAACGAGGTGAACCTCATGGCGCTGGGCGAGCACACGAAGTGCTTCCCCGAGGCCGAGCACCTGATCGTGGTCAAGGTCGCCACCGGCATCGGCGCGGGCTTCATCAGCAACGGCAAGCTGCACCGCGGCTCCGTCGGCGCGGCGGGCGACCTCGGGCACATCCTCGCCCCGAACGCGGGCGACGTGCCGTGCCGCTGCGGCAACAACGGCTGCCTGGAGGCGGTCGCCAGCGGCGCCGCGATCGCGGCCTCGTTGCGCGCCAAGGGGATCGAGGCGCGGACCAGCTCCGACGTCGTCACCCTGGTCCGGTCCGGCAACCTCGAAGCCGGCCAGGTCGTGCGGCAGGCGGGCCGCAACATCGGCGAGGTCCTTGCCGCGTGCGTGAGCATGTTCAACCCGTCGCTGATCGTCGTCGGCGGCACGGTCGCGCTCGCGGGCGAGATGCTGCTCGCCGGCGTGCGGGAGGCGATCTACCGCCGTTCCCTGCCGCTGGCCACGGAGAACCTGCGGATCGTCCCGTCGCAGGCCGGTGACGACGGCGGCGTGCTCGGCGCGGCGGCGATGGTCGTCCAGCACGTGCTGTCGCCCGCCGTGGTGGACCGCCAACTCGCCTGACCCGCCCCGCCGCAACCGGCCGACGCCCACCCGGCCCGACCACCCTGACCCGACACCCACAGACCCGGCCCCGCCGGACCGACACCCCGGTCAGCCCGCCGGTCCGACGCCTGGCCCGACCCCCTCACCCGACCTCACCGACGTGGAGACGCCGTGGTGCCACCCGAAGCCGACACCCGTGCCCGACCCCCGCACGAGGTCGCCGCGTGGAGCCGCGCCGTGGTGGGCCCCGCGCTGCGGGCCGCCGTCGACGACCTGCCCACGTCCACCCGGCACGTCGCCGGCTACCACCTGGGCTGGTGGGACGAGCACGGCGAGCCGACCGACGCGGCGGGCGGCAAGGCGATCCGCCCGGTGCTCGCCCAGCTGGCGGCGGAAGCGGTCGGCGGCGAGGCAGGCGCCGCCACCCCCGCCGCCGTGGCGGTGGAGCTGGTGCACAACTTCACGCTGCTGCACGACGACGTCCTCGACGGCGACCGCACCCGGCGGCACCGACCGGCGGCGTGGCACGTGTTCGGCGTGGGCGCGGCCGTGCTGACCGGTGACGCGCTGCTGGCGCTGGCGTTCGACGTGCTCGCCGACTCCGGCCACCCGGAAGCGCTGACCGCCGTGCGACGGCTGAACGCCACCGTGCAGGGCTTGGTCGAGGGCGAGCACACCGACCTCGCCTTCGAGCGCAGGCACGACGTCGGCGTGGCCGAGTGCCTCGCGATGGTGGAGCGCAAGACGGCCGGACTGCTGGCCACCGCGTGCGCCCTGGGCGCCCTGTTCGGCGGCGGCGACCCGACCCGGGTGGCGGGCCTGCGGATGTTCGGGCACCGCCTCGGGATGGCGTTCCAGCACGTCGACGACCTGCTGGGCATCTGGGGCGAGCCCGCCGTCACCGGCAAGCCGGTGCACGCGGACCTCCTGGCGCGCAAGAAGTCCCTGCCCGTGGTCGCCGCGCTCGCGTCCGGCACGCCGGCGGGACGCGAGTTCGCCGAGCTGTACCGGCAGGACGGCCCGCTGACGCCGACCGAGCAGGCGCGCGCGGCCGAGCTCGTCGAGGCGGCCGGCGGTCGGGCGTGGAGCGAGCGGCAGGCGGAACGGCTCCTCGCCGAAGCCCTGCGCGCCCTCGACTCACTCCACCCCGCACCGCGGGCGGGCGCGGAACTCGCCGCCCTGGCCGAGGCGATCGTGCGCCGCGACCGCTGACCCGGTCACCCGTTGCCGGCGACGAGCGGTTCCAGCACCACCTCGGGGTGCAGGCGGCGCAGCACGCCGAGCGCGGTGTTGTCCACGAACAACGCCAGGTCGGCGCCGTCGGCACGGGTCAGCACCTCGCTGCGGTTGCCGTCGACCAACGCCCGCTGCGCCGGGTCGACCAACCGCTGCACCACGGTGTACGGCAACGGGTCCAGCCGGACCGGCGACTTGAACTCGGCGCTCAGCCGGTGGGACGCGACCTCGAACTGCATCGGGCCGACGGCGGCGAACACCGGCGAGCCGTCACCGCGCCGGTTCGAGCGCAGCACCTGCACCACGCCCTCGGACTCCAGCTGGTCGATGCCCTTGCGGAACTGCTTGGCCCGGCTCAGGTCCGCCGGGCGCGCCACCGCGAAGTGGGCCGGCGCGAAGCTCGGTAGGCCGGGGAACCGCACGTCCCGCCGGTCGGCGTGCAGGGTGTCGCCGACGCGCAGCGCGGTGGCGTTCACCAGGCCGATGACGTCACCGGGGTAGGCGACGTCCAAAGTGGACCGCTGCTGCCCGAACACCTGCTGCACGTACTTGGTGGCGAACGGCTTGCCGGTGGTGGTGTTGGTGACGACCATGCCGCGCTCGAACACGCCCGAGCAGACGCGGGCGAACGCCACCTGGTCGCGGTGGGACGGGTCCATGCCCGTCTGCACCTTGAACACGAACGCCGAGAAGGGCGCGTCCAGCGCGCGGGGCCGCGCGTTGACGTCCGGGCGCGGGGTGGGTCGCGGCGCCAGTTCCACCAGCAGGTCGAGCAGGTGCCGCACGCCGAAGTTCAGCACCGCCGACCCGAACAGCACCGGCGTCCCGGTCGCGTCGCGGAACCGGGCCAGGTCGAAGTCGCCGCCCGACGCGGCCAGCAGCTCGGCCTCCTCGACCGCGCGCGTCCACTCCGGACCCTCCTCGGCCTCGGCTCGCGCCGGGTCGAGCCGTTCCTCGCCGGCGGCCGTGGCGCCGCCCGCGGTGCGCGAGTAGCGGATGAAGTCGCCGTCCCGGCGGTCCAGCACGCCCCGGAAGTGCCCGGCCACGCCGACCGGCCAGGTCAGCGGCATGGGCTGCAGCCCGATCCGCTCCACCAGCTCGTCGCACAGGGCCAGCGCGTCCCGGCCCGGCCGGTCCCACTTGTTGACGAACGTGATCACCGGGATGCCCCGGTGGCGGCACACGTCGAACAGCTTCAGCGTCTGCGGTTCGAGGCCCTTGGCCGCGTCGAGCAGCATCACCGCCGAGTCGACGGCCGACAGCACCCGGTAGGTGTCCTCGGAGAAGTCCGCGTGGCCGGGCGTGTCGAGGAGGTTGACCACGGCGTCGCCGTACGCGAACTGCAGGGCGGCCGAGGTGATGGAGATGCCGCGCGCCTTCTCCATCTCCATCCAGTCCGACACCACGCCGCGCCGGCCCGCCTTGCCGTGGACCGCGCCCGCCTCGGAGATCACCCTGGCGTGCAGCGCCAGCGCCTCGGTCAACGTGGACTTGCCCGCGTCCGGGTGGCTGATCACCGCGAACGTGCGCCGGCGGTCAGCCTCCCGCAGCACGTCGGCGGACGAGGCGGTCACCGGACCGGCGGCGGTCATGCGCGTTCTCCAGGGCTCGACGACGACAACCCCGGAATCTTACCCTTACGTTACGGTAGCCTTTGCCGCGCCCGCGACCCGCGACCCCGTGGCGCGGCGGTGCTCCCGATCGACAGCGGAAGGGACCTTGTGGGCGGACACATGCAGATCGGCGAGGTGGCCGACCGGACCGGCCTGTCGCTGCGCACGATCCGCTACTACGAGGAGGTCGGCCTCGTGGTGCCCAGCGCGCGCAGCCAGGGCGGCTTCCGCCTCTACACCGAGCCCGACGTGGAACGCCTCGGCGTGATCAAGCGCATGAAGCCGCTGGGCTTCCAGCTGGAGGAGATGCGCGAGCTGCTGGCCATCCTCGACGCGCTGTCCGCCGCCGACGACGTCGACCGCGACGAGCACCTGGACCGCCTGGCGCAGTTCCACGCGGCGGCCGAGGAGCGCTGCGACGAGCTGCGCGGCCAGCTCCGCATCGCCGAGGACTTCGCCTCCACCCTGCGCGCCCACCTGCCCGCGCACCGGTCCGCCGGGGGCGCTGTTTCGCCCGTCGATACTCTCACGTAACGTTAGAGTGTGACCACGGCTCGAACCCACACCCCTCCACCCGTCCTCGCTCCCGACGCCCTCCGGGTCATCGCCCTGGGAGGTCTCGGTGAGATCGGCCGGAACATGACCGTGTTCGAGCACGAGGGCAAGCTGCTCGTCGTCGACTGCGGGGTCCTGTTCCCCGAGGAGCACCAGCCCGGCGTGGACGTGATCCTGCCCGACTGGAGCTGCATCCGCGACCGGCTGGCCGACGTGGTCGCCGTCGTCCTCACGCACGGGCACGAGGACCACATCGGCGGCGTGCCGTACCTGCTGCGCGAACGGCCCGACCTGCCGGTCGTCGGCTCCCGGCTGACCCTGAGCCTGCTCGCGGCCAAGCTCGTCGAGCACCGCATCACGCCGGTCACGATCGAGGTCAAGGAGGGCCGGCGGCTCGAGCGCGGCCCGTTCGACCTGGAGTTCCTCGCGGTCAACCACTCCATCCCGGACAGCCTCGCCGTCGCGATCCGCACGTCCGCGGGCCTGGTGCTGCACACCGGCGACTTCAAGATGGACCAGTTCCCGCTCGACGGCCGCATCACCGACCTGCGCGGCTTCGCCCGCCTCGGCGAGGAGGGCGTCGACCTGTTCCTGGTCGACTCCACCAACGCCGACGTGCCCGGCTTCACCACCTCCGAGCGCGACCTGGCGCCCGCGATCGACGAGGTGTTCCGCACCACCCCGCGCCGGGTGATCGTGTCGAGCTTCGCCAGCCACGTGCACCGCATCCAGCAGGTCCTCGACGCCGCCCACAAGCACGGCCGCAAGGTCGCCTTCGTCGGCCGCTCGATGGTCCGCAACATGGCCGTGGCCACCGAGCTGGGCTACCTGAAGGTGCCCGACGGCCTCGTCGTGGACGTCAAGCGGATGGACCGGATGCCTCCCCGGCAGGTGACGCTGGTCTGCACCGGCTCGCAGGGCGAGCCGATGGCCGCGCTGTCGCGGATGGCCTCGGGCGACCACTCGATCCAGGTCGAGGAGGGCGACACCGTGCTGATGGCCAGCTCGCTGATCCCCGGCAACGAGAACGCCATCTACCGGGTGATCAACGGCCTGACCGACCTCGGCGCGAAGGTCGTGCACAAGGGCAACGCCAAGGTGCACGTGTCCGGCCACGCCAGCGCCGGCGAGCTGGTCTACTGCTACAACATCGTGCAGCCGGCGAACGTCCTGCCGGTGCACGGCGAGGCGCGCCACCTGAGGGCCAACGCCGAGCTGGCCATCAGCACCGGCGTGGACCGCGCCCGGGTGCCCATCGCCGCGAACGGCCACGTCGTCGACCTGCACGAGGGCCGCGTCCACGTCACCGGCAAGGTCGCGATCGAGAACATCTACGTCGACGGGCAGACCGTGGGCGGGGTCACCGAGGTGTCGCTGGCCCAGCGCCGCACCCTCGGCGAGGAAGGCGTCATCACGGTCGTCGCGATCATCGACATCGAGACGGGCCGGCTCAGCGAGGAGCCGGACTACATCGCGCACGGCTTCGAGCACGACGACACCACGTTCCGACCCGCGACGTCGGCCATCGAGAAGGCCCTGGCCGGTGCGAGCGAGCGCCGCGTCACGGACCTGGTGGAGCTGGAACGGCTCATCGGCCGCGAGGTGCAGATGTGGGCGCAGCGCGCCTACCGCCGCCGCCCGGTCGTGATCCCGGTGGTCATCGAGGCGTAGGGCCGGTACCCCGGCTCACGTCCAGGGGACCGTCGCCTGGAGCACCGCCTCGCTCAGCGCCTCCGTGCGCAGGCGGGTCACCTCCTGGTACTCCGGGTCGGCGACCATGCGGCTGAACGAGGCCCGGTCGGGGTAGCGGACGACCACCACCGCGTCCCAGCTCTGCCCGTCCTCGGCGACCAGGGCCGTGGAGCCGGCGCCCGCGTAGACGATCTCGCCGCCGTAGCGGGGCAGGAACGTCTCGCGCAGGCGCCGCGCGTACTGCTCGTACGACGCCCGGCCGCCCTCGGCGAACCGGAGCAGGTTGAGCATGACCACCGGCCCGCCCGGGTCCTCGGCGAGCAGCCGCTTCAAGTCCGCACCACGTGGATCGACAGCCATGCCGTCAGCATGGGTGGCGGGCGGCCGGTTCCGCATCGGTGGGTCCACCAGCCCGGCCGTCCCGCACGGCTGCCGCACAGCTGGGGCGCGCCGACGGCCGGGCCGACCGGTGCGGCGGAGTCGGCCCGGCCGTCGGCGCGCCGTGACCGACCGGGTCAGCTAGCCGCGCTGTCGTCGGCCGGGCGCTCGATCAGGTGGTCCGCGAGGCCCGCCGGCATCTCGGCCCGCCCCGGACCGCCCGCCGCGACCCAGCCGAGGATGTGGTCCACCGCCTCGTCGGTGAACACCCCGCCCAACCACACCGGCCGCGCCCCGACGCCCCGCGCCGGCCGCACCACCACGACGTTGGACGACTCGCACGAGCTGAGGCAGTTCGCCACGGTGACGGCCCGCGGCCCCGCGCCTTCCCGGAACCGGCGCAGCTGCCGCACGTGGTCGACGTCCGGGTGCTTCTCGGCGGTGCCGCAGCAGCAGCCCCGACAGACGGTCACCTTGCTCGAATCGGACACCCGGACTCCCTGCGCGCGCGGTTACCGCGGAGAACCTACTCGGTCACCCGCCACCCGCCGTTCACCCCGGCGACGCCTCGGTGGGCTACAAAGCGCGCGCCGTCGTCGAGGTTGGAGTCCCCATGACCCGTCCAGTCCGTCTTCTCGCAGCTCTCGCGGTGTGCGGGGTGACCTTGTCGCTCCTGCCGGCCACCGCGGCGGCCACCCCGCCCGACCGGTTCCAACGGGTCGACACCCTGCCCGTGTTCCGCAACAGCTCGGCCGCCGAGCACACCGCCGCCGAGATCGCGGCGGCGACGCCGGACGGCCGGACCGTCGTCTACACCGACTCGCCGGCCGGGCGGATCGGGTTCGCCTCGGTCGGCCGGGACGGTCGCCTGCAGCCCGAGGGCGTGCTCGCCATGCCGGGCGAGCCGACGTCGGTGGACGTCCACGGGCGGCTCGCGCTGGTCGCCGTGAACACCTCCGCGTCGTTCACCTCGCCGTCCGGCGTGCTCGTGGTGGTCGACCTCGACACCCGGGCCGTCGTCGCCGCGCACGACCTCGGCGGGCAGCCGGACTCGATCGACGTCTCCCCCGACGGACGCCACGCCGCCGTGGCCGTCGAGAACGAGCGCGACGAGGACGTCGCCGACGGCGCGCTCCCCCAGGCGCCGGCGGGTTTCCTGGCCGTCGTCGACCTGACCGGCGCCCCGACCGCGTGGACCGTGCGCCGGGTCGCGCTCACCGGGCTCGCCGAGGTCGCGCCGGACGACCCCGAGCCGGAGTACGTCAGCGTCAACGGCCGCGGCCGGGCGGCCGTGACGTTGCAGGAGAACAACCACGTCGTGGTCGTGGACCTGCCGTCCGGGACCGTGGTGAACCACTTCTCCGCCGGTTCGGCGACCGTCGCGGGCGTGGACGTCGCCGACGACGGCCGGATCGCCCCGACCGCGACGATCACCGCGGCGCGCGAGCCGGACGCGGTGGCGTGGCTGGACGACCGCACGCTGGGCACCGCCGACGAGGGCGACTACCGGGGCGGGTCGCGCACGTGGACGGTGTTCGACGCGGCGTCCGGCCAGGTCGTGTTCTCGTCGGGCGCCGAGCTCCAGCAGGCCGCCGTCCGCCAGGGCCAGTACCCCGACGGCCGCTCGGACAACAAGGGCGTCGAGCCGGAGGGCCTGGCCGTGGCCACCTTCGGGCGTGACCGGTACGCGTTCGTCGGCCTCGAACGCGCCAACCTGGTCGCGGTGTACGACGTGAACGACCCGCGCCGGCCCCGCCTCCGCCAGCTGCTGCCGACCGGGGTCGCGCCGGAGGGCCTGCTGCCGATCCCGGCGACCGGCACGCTCGTCGTGTCCGCCGAGGAGGACTCCGCCGAGGACGGCGTCCGGTCGTCCCTCTCGTCCTACCGCCTCACCCGCACGCCGCTGCCCGTCGCCCTGGCCCGCAACGAGGGCGCGCCGTCGATCGTGTCCGACGGCATCGGCTTCGGCGCGCTGTCCGGGCTGTCGGGCGTTCCCGGCAACGACCGCGACGTCGTCGCCGTGACCGACTCGGCGTACCACCCGACGCGCGTGCTGACGATCGACACCCGGTCCGCGCCCGCCCGCGTCCACGCCGAGCTGGTCGTGACCAAGGGCGGGCAGCCGGTGGGCTACGACGGCGAGGGCGTCGCCGCGCGCCGTGACGGCGGGTACTGGCTGGCCGCCGAGGGCGACGGCAAGCAGCGGCCGAACCTCCTGGTCGAGGTGGCCGGGTCGGGCGAGGTCGTCCGCGAGGTGCCCCTGCCCGCCGCCGTGGCCGCGACCGCGACCGGTAACGGCTTCGAGGGCGTCACCACCACCGGCCGCGGGGCCGGTGAGCAGGTGTGGCTGGCCGTGCAGCGGGAGTGGAAGGCCGACCGGCCGGGACAGGCGACCCTGGCCCGCTTCACCCCCGCGACGGGCGAGTGGGCGTTCGCGGCCTACCCGCTCGACGCCGCGCCGGCGGGCGGCTGGGTCGGCCTGTCCGAGGTGACCGCGCTGGACGACCGCACGTTGCTCGTGCTGGAGCGCGACAACCAGCGCGGCGACGCGGCCACCACCAAGAAGGTCTACCGGGTCGACATCTCCGGGCTCGCCCCCGTCGCCGCCGGCCTGCCCAAGCCGCTGGTGGCCAAGGTCGAGGCACGCGACCTGCTCCCCGCCCTGACGGCGGGCGGCGGCGCGGCGCACGACAAGCCGGAGGGCCTGGCGGTCGTCGGCGACGGCCGGCTGCGCCGCCTGGTCGGCGTGGTCGACAACGACGGGCTGGACGACGCGCCCGGCGAGTCCGTGTTCCTGCGCCTCGGCTGGATCCGCTAGTCACGCGGCGGGGGGTGACCACGCGACCGCGGTCGCGTGGTCACCCCCCGCGCGGTGTCGGCGCTCGACTTGCGAAGATCGCTCCGCGTGCCATGCTGTCGCCGCTCGTCCCCGCGGTGGCCTGGCGCCACCGCCGGTCACCCCGACCGGGGCGCGCGGGCGACCTCGAACGGGAGGCACCGGTGGACCAGGCCGAACTGCGCGGGAAGTGGGACGAGTACGCGCACCGGTACGACCGCGACATCGGCGTGTTCGAGAAGGTCCAGTTCGGCGGCGGCCGCGAGTGGGTGTGCACGCAGGCCGCGGGCGACGTGCTGGAGGTGGCCATCGGCACCGGCCTGAACCTCCCCCACTACCCCTCCGACGTGCGCCTGACCGGGCTGGACCTCAGCCCCGGCATGCTCGCCCAGGCCCGCGCCCGCGCCGACCACCTCGGCCGTGACGTCACGCTGGTCGAGGGCGACGCCCAGTCCCTGCCGTTCCCCGACGCCCACTTCGACACGGTGGTCTGCACGCTCGGGCTGTGCGGCGTGCCCGACGACCGTGCCGCGATCCACGAGATGCACCGCGTGCTCCGGCCCGGCGGCCGACTCCTCCTGCTCGACCACGTCGGCAGCCACCACCGGGTGATCCTCTTCGGGCAACGCCTGCTGGAACGGCTGACGCTGCGGATGATCGGCGACCATCAGACCCGCCGCCCCCTCCCCCTGGTGGAGCAGGCGGGTTTCACCGTCCGCCGCCGGGAACGCCTGAAGCTCGGCACCGTCGAACGCCTCGCCGCCGTCAAGTAGCCGCCGTCAAGTAACGGCCGCGCCCCGACCCCGCGCCACCGCGCCTGACACCGGCCCGACTCAGCACGCGACACCGGCCCGACACCGGCCCGACCCGAGCGCGGCACCGGCCCGAGACCAGCCCAACGCAGCGCGCGGCAGCGAGCCGACACCGGCCCGGCCCGAGCGCGGCGGCGTGGGCCACGCCGAGCCAGACCTGGCTACACCGCGCAGAACTCGTTGCCCTCGGGGTCGCGCATGACCCACCAGTGCCCGGCCGGCCCCTGGTCGACCTCGCGGACGCGGGTCGCGCCCAAGCCCTCCAGCCGCGCCACCAGCGCATCCCGCCCCTCGGGTCCGCTGTGGACGTCGATGTGCAGGCGGTTCTTGCCGGACTTGGGCTCCGGCACGTCCTGGAACAGCACCCGCCGCCCGCGCCCGATACCGCTCACCTCGTCGAACGGGTCCTCGGGGTGGCGGATCGCGGCGTACCCGCGGAACGTCTTGCGGCCGTTGTGGTCCACGACCGCCTCCTCCCCGAGGTGCCCCGCGGCGAGCAGCTGCTCGATGAGCGGGCTGGGGTCCTCCACCTCGTACTCCAGTGCCGCGGCCCAGAAGTCCGCGAGGACGGGCGCGTTCGTGCTGTCGATGACCAGCTTCCAACTCAATGCCATGTCGGTTGTATAGCCCAGGGGTCCGACATTCGCGCCCGACGTCCACTCCGGCCGCAAGCCACAACGACCTGGGCGACGACCTAACCGGCCAGTGACGCGGTCGCCGGCTCCCGCCGGACCGCCTTCGCCACGAACGGGACTGCGGCCAGCGTGAGCAGGGCCAGCGCCGGGTACGCCCAGCCGATGGCGGACAGGTAGCCGGGCCTCGGGATGGTCCAGATCGTCGGCTGCCGGTCGAGCTGGAACGCGATCACGTCCCAGAACATGATCGGGCACCACAGCACCAGCAGCGCGCCGCGCACCCACGGCGTGATCTTCGTGTGCACCAGCCAGATCAGCAGCGGCGCGATCCACACCCAGTGGTGGTCCCACGAGATCGGCGAGAGCAGCAGCCCGAGGAGCTGCACCACCAGCACGCCCATCAGCACGTCGCCCGCCCGCACCGCGGCCCGCAGCGCGAACCCGGCGAGCACCGCGGACACGACCACCGCGACCACCCACGGCCACGTCATCTCGACGTCGTAGCCGAGGGTCCGCGACAACGCGCCCCGCAACGACTGGTTGTGCGCGGTGGCGACGGGGCCGACCCGGCTCGCGTCGCCCAGCAACCCGAACCAGTAGTGCTTGGCCTGCGCCGGGTCCACCAGGAAGCCGAGGCCGACGCTCACGGCGAACGCCACGACCGACCACACGGCCGCCGCGATCCGGCCCGTGACCAGGTAGTACAGCCCGGAGATGGCCGGCACGAGCTTCACGCCCGCCGCCAGCCCGATCCCGGCGCCCGCCCACCGCTGGTCGCGGGCCGTCATGGCGCCCAGCACGACCGCCGCCAGCAGCAGGTTCACCTGCCCGAAGTCGAACGTGTGCACCACGGGCTGCATCCACAGCAGCACGGCGGTCCACAGCAGCGCGCGACGCCGCCACACCGCGGCGGCCTCGGTCCAGCCGTCGCCGGCCACGAGGCGCAGCGCGACGCGCACCATCCAGTACAGGCACAGCCCGGACAGCAGCCGCAGCACCCACTGCGCGGCGACCCACGGCAGCCACGTCATCGGCAGGAACACCAGCGCGCCGAACGGCGGGTAGGTGAACGGCAGCGGGAAGTCCGGCGGCGAGTTCGGCGACGTGACGTCGTAGAGGTCGCCGCTGAGCACGTGCGGCGCGAGCGCCCAGTACACGTACAGGTCGATCGTCTCGTTGCCGAACCCGGTGACGATGGTCCACGTGCGGCCGAGGATGGACGCCACCAGCAGCACCGGCGCCGC
Source organism: Saccharothrix hoggarensis (assembly GCF_052936025.1). The sequence goes on from NZ_CP193624.1 coordinate 5,106,660, forward strand.
GACCAGCAGCCACCGCTCCACGTTCACGAGCACGCGCACGGCAGGCGGGGACGGTTCAGGTGACACTGGGCTCGGCCTTCGACGTCGTGGTGAGCGGCGTTCCGCCGACCGGCTCGCCGGGAGCGGCGCGCACCGCCGTCGGCATCACCGCGAGGGTCAGCAGGCCGAGCAGCGGGTAGCACCAGCCGAGCGCGGCCAGCGGCCACGGCCGGGGGATCTCCCAGATGGTCGGCTGCTGGTCGATCAGGAACGTGATGAGGTCCGCGCCGGTCACGACGACCCACGCGGCGGCGACGGCGAGCACGGGCCACGACCGGCGCGCGCCGTGGACGGCCCACAGGACCAGCGGGATCACCCACACCCAGTGGTGGCTCCACGAGATCGGCGAGAGCAGCAGCCCGAACAGCTGCACGGCGACCACGGTGGCCAGCGTGTCCCCGGCACGCACGGTGGCGCGCAGGGCGAACCCGGTGAGCACGGCGGACACGGCGACCGCGAGCAACCACGGCCACGTCATCTCGACGTCGTGGCCGAGGGTCCGCGACAGCGCGCCCCGCAACGACTGGTTGATCGCGGACCCGACCGGGCCGACCCGGTCGGCCGCGCCGAGCAGCTCGAACCAGTAGCGCCACGAATCGGCGGCGGAGGCGACGAAGCCGACCGCGACGGTGAACGCGAAGCCGACGCCCGTCCAGAGCGCCGCGCGGAACCGCCGGGTGACCAGGAAGTACAGCACCGAGATCGCGGGGGTGAGCTTCAGGCCCGCGGCGACGCCGACGCCGAAGCCCGCCACCAGCTGCCGGGCAGCGACCATCGCGGCGAACGTGCCGGCGATCAGCACCAGGTTGATCTGCCCGAAGTCCAGCGTCTTGCGCACCGGCTCGCACCACAGCGCCAGCGCCGTCCACACCATCGCGCGGCGCGACCAGGTGCCGTCGAACCGCTGGCCCGACCTGGCCGCGACCAGCGACAACGCCGTCCGGACCAGCCACCAGAGGCAGACCAGGGACAGCACCTGCCACGCCACCCGCGCGACCACCCAGGGCAGCCACGACAGCGGGAGGAACAGCACGGCCGCGAACGGCGGGTACGTGAACGGCAGCGGGAAGTCCGCCGTGAACGGCATGTCGATCGTGTAGAGCTGGTCCGTCAGCAGGTTGGGCGCGAGGCTCCAGTAGACCTTGAGGTCGATCATGCCCCAGCCGGTCGGAGCGCCCAGTCGCCAGGCGTACCAGCCCAGCGACAGGCACAGCACCAGCGGCGCGAACCTCAGCACCCGCTGCTCGAACCGCTCAACCACCCGTGCTCCCGCGCTGCTTCCCCGCCACGTCCGGCTCACCCGCCACGTCGTGCTCGTCCTTCGCCGCGTCCTTGGCCTCGGCCCGGCCCTCGGCGTCGATCACGGCCCACGCCTCGTGGTCGAACCGGCCCTGCTCGGCGGCCCTGGCCTGGCGGACCGACTCGGTGAACCGCGCCCGCAGGTCCGCGAGCAGCGACCACACGGGCTCGCGTTCCAGCAGCGACCGGCCCACCCACACGCCGACCAGCACCGTGACGGCCAGGTAGGGCCACCACACGACCGGGCTCATGGAACCGTAGTGCCACCGGGCGACGATCGTGCCGTCGGGGAGCGTGACGAGGACCATCCAGACCGAGACGCCCGCCGCGACGGCGAGCCAGCGGTCCTTCCAGGCGAACGCGGCGGCGAGCGCCAACGCCCAGGTGAAGTACCACGGCAGCACCGACGGCGCGAGCACGGAGGCGGCCAGCAGGGCGATCGCGGCGCGCCGCACGGCGTCCACGCCGCCCGCGCGGGCCAGCCACCACTGCCGGACCAGCACGACGCCGAGGACGTACACCCCCGCCGTCCGGAAGAAGCCGAGGAAGCCCTCGTACGTGGCGCCCGGGACGTGACGCCCGACCGAGTGGTAGAGCAGTTCGGCCGCGGCGCAGGGCAGCGACATCCACGTCAGCAGCGGGGTCTGGCTCTGGAGCACGTTGATCCAGCCCAGGTCGACCCCGGCGGCGAGCGTGGACAGCGCGAAGACCCCGACGAACGCGACGCCGCCCACGGCGCACGCCTTGAAGAACCGCTGGCGGGCGGGGCCGGACATCCGGGCCACCCACACCCACACCAGGAACGGGACGACCAGGACCGCCGTGGCCTTCACCGCGGCGGCCAGGGCGATCACGGCGATGCCGAGCACGTGCTTGCGGTCGAGGACCATGAGCACGCCGACCGCCATCAGGCCGACCATCAGGATGTCGTTGTGCGCGCCGCCGATGCCGACCGCGATGACGAACGGGTTGGCCACCGTCAGCCACAGCGCGACCGACGTGCGGCCGCCGAGGTGCCGGGCCAGGCCGGGCGTCGCCCAGGCGAGCAGCACCAGCCCGCCGAGCACGGCGAGCCGCATGAGGACGGCGCCCATGATGACGTTGTCGCCGGTCACCGCCACGACGGAGCTGGCGAGCAGCAGGAACAGGGGCCCGTAGGGCGACGGCGTGTCCTGCCAGAGGGACGCCACGTTGCCGCCGAGCGGCAGGGTCAGCGCCGACGCGCCGGTCGTGTACGGGTCGAACCCGCGCAGCAGGACGGCGCCCTGCGCGAGGTAGCTGTAGACGTCCCGGCTGTACAGCGGCGGGGCGATGATCAGGGGCGCGGTCCAGGCGGCGGCGGCTAGCACCACGCCGCGCCCGCCGACCTCGCCGGCGCGCACCATGCGGCCGAGCTTGACCCAGGAGTAGACGAGGAGCGCCACCCCGGCGAAGACGACGGCGGTCGCGAGGTCACGGCCGTGGCCGTACCGCACCGCGTTCAGGAAGGTGCCGCTCAGCAGCGGGTCGCGCCGGAGCACCGCGCCCGCGCCCATGCCGCCGACCGTGATCAGCAACGCACCGAGTGCACCGAGTCGCAGCACCCGTGCGGGAACCTGCCGCACGACTGCCGCCCAAGCGCCTGCGTTGCGAGTCAGGACGTCCGTCCGTTCGCTACTTCCGCTCACCTCAGCGGTCACAGCCAGACCCACCTCATCGGTCTTGTGTTCGGTCCTCGTCCGCGTCTACCGCGCCTGCCGTCGACGACATCACCGGCATCGCGGGGTTCAAGGACGAGAGAGGCCACGATCAGCAATGTTGGCACGATCAGCTACCACCGTTGGTCGGGAACCGCCTATTTGGCCGTCTCGTTACCGTGCTATGTGACGATTCCCACTGGGAAGCAACCATCGCGGCGCACGCCCCTCCCCTCGTCCCATCATCACTCTCTGTTGAGTTCGCAAGCAGAGACAACGCACTTAACGCACTCGTAAGACTGAAGTGCGGAGTTACGGTGAGTTTCGTCTCTATCGGACTCTTCGTCGCCTCCGCAGGTCGCTGCCGCACACACGACGCACTCGTGTCGCGAATGCGCTCGGGAGAGTGGATTCAGGCCCGAAGTGGACATTTCATCCGGAAGTGCGACCACTCACCGGACTGACGCCGCCGGGCTCGCCCGCGGCCCGCGCGTCGCGGCCATGCCCCCTCCCGGTTCGTCTGCGGTCCCCGCCTCGTGCGTTACCCGGATCGGCGCGCGGTAAAACGTGACCTCGTTTCACGAAGCCTTCTCACGAACCCGGCGCGGGTGCCTCCCCGACGTGGCCGATCGGCACCCGGACGACGACCAGGCCGTCGAGCAACCACGCGTCGATGCCGTCCACGTCCACCCCGGTGGGCACGGTCGCGCAGTAGTGGAAGCGCTGCGGCGAGCCGGTGGGCCGCACCGTGATGCCGACGCGGTCCCGCTTCGCCGGCGTCCCGTCCGGCCGCACGTCCTGGTCGCGGACCTCGACCCGGACGTCGTCCCGCCGCACGTCGGTGATCAGCGTGGCGAAGAAGTACGCGTGCTCCGTGACCGCGACCTCCACCGTGAGGGGACACTCGTCCGCGGTGGTCACGTCCCAGTCGCGGCCCAGCGTGCGGCCGATCCGGTCCCACCACAGGTCCATCTCGCCGACGGGGTCCGTCGCCGAGCACGATTCCGCCGCGGCGCAGGGGTTGCGCCGCAACACCGTCAGCCGCTCCACCACGACGTCCCCTTTCCGTTTATCCGGACGTCACCCTGGGAAATACCCACACCAGGGCCTGTGCACGCTCCGACGAACGGGTGAATGCGCTGCGTGGTCGGCGGGGTGCCGGGTCGGTGAACGGCGCAGCGGCGGTTCACCCGAACGCACCGGGGTATTCCACCGGGGCAAGGCTCACGAGCCCTCGACGAGCGCGGAGGAGGCGCCGGTCATGCACCGGGAGAGCGACAAGCACGGCCCGCTCCGGGACGACGAACTCAAGCACGAGCTCGAAGGCACGCTGCGCGGCAACCGGCCGAGTCGGGCCGAGGAGTGGCGCGACCCGGAATCGCCCACCGACGACGAACAGACCGCACCCCCGTTCGACCGGCCCCTCTGACCGGTCACGGCGGAAGCGGACGACGGGAACCGACGGCGGGAAACGGACGGCGGGACCGGCTCCGGGCGCTCGGAGCCGGTCCCGCCGGTCGTCGTGGGTCAGGGCGCGACGGCGCCCACGGTCAGCAGCAGGTTCGCGTAGTGCCGCCCGTCGCCGGTGGCCACGCACACCGCCAGGTCCGACTCACGGCACGTGGCGTAGAAGTCGTGCCGCGCCAGCGGCTGCAACGGCAGGTCCGGGCCGAGGAGCCGTTCGTAGTCGGCCCACGCGGCGGGGGTGCTGAGGTCGTCCGGCCGCATCGTGTGCACGGCCTCCACCGGGATCGCCGACAGCACCGGCTCCAGGACGTCGTCGATGGAGACGAGGCCCGGCCGGAGGTTGAGGTGGATCAGCGTGGCCCGGTGGTGGACGTTGGTCCGGTGCGCGTAGTTCGAGTCCGCGAGCAGGACCTTCGATCCGTGGCCTGCCGTGGCGAGCGCGCTGAGCAGCGGCGGGTGCAGCAAGGGGTAGCGCAACACTTCGGACGACCTCTCGATGTGGTACGGAGCGTGTTAACGCTAACAGCCGTTTTCTGCTGCCTCCAACAAGAAGTTCGCCGAGTGAGATTGTGAGCGGTAACAGCTCCGGGTCGGTCACGGGGTCGACAGCGACGCCACCACCCGTTCCAACTGGACGGTGCGCGCGGCGGGCGTCCGCGCCTTCATCAGCCGCAGGAGCAGGGCGTACCGCCGCGTCCGGTCGAGGCGGTCGAACGCGGCGCGGGCGCCGTCGTCGGCCGCCAGGGCCGCGGCGAGGTCCGGCGGCACGGTGGCGGTGCGCTGCGACTGGTAGGCCGCGTCCCACCGGCCGTCGGCCTGGGCGGCCCGGACCGCGGCGAAGCCCGGTTCCCGCATCCGCCCCGCCGCGATCAGCGCTTCGACCTTCTCCACGTTGACCCGCGACCAGGACCCGGTCGGCCGGCGCGGCGAGTACCGCTGGAGGTAGTGGTCGTCGTCGCAGCCCTTGCGCCGGCTGTCGATCCAGCCGTAGCAGAGGGCGACCTCCAGCGCTTCCGCGATGGTGACCGACGCGCGGCCCGACCCCTTCTTGGCGATCTTCACCCACACGCCGGCGGCCACGTCGTGGTGGTCGGCCAGCCACGCCTCCCACGCGGCGGCGTCGGCGAAGGCGATGATCTCCGCACCGTCAAGCGCGCTCATGGTGTGCTCCCCGGTCGATGGCTTCCTCACGCCATCGTGCGCGGCAAAGTGCTCACCGGCTGAGCACTTCGCCGGACTTTCAGGGGCCGGATTCGCGCCGTTCCGCCATCGTGTCGGGCGCGGACTCCGGGATCTCGGTGCGCACGTCCGAGTCGCGCAGCACCTCGCGCGCCTGTGCCTCCGGGTCGGCGCTGCCCGAGCCCAGCTCCTCCGGCAGGAGGTTGGCCCGCGTCCGCGCGCGGCGGTCGACGTCGTTGCGCTGGTCGAAGGCCCGCGGCCGGTCGAGGTCGTGCTCGCGCCGGACCCGCGCCTCCTCGTCCTCCGACAGCTCGGTCGTGCCGAGGTCGAGCGGTTCGTCATGCGTCATGGCACCCGCATACCCCGCCGGCGGCGGATCGACGCGCCAGCCGGTCCGACTCCGAGCGCGGCTCACGTCCGGAGCCCGGTCGGGTTCGGGCGCAGCTCGGGTTCGGGCGCGGTCACGCCTGGCCGCGGACGCGGTCGTGGTGGCGGCGGGCCTTGAAGCGGTTGCCGCACGCGGTCATGGAGCACCACTGCCGCCTGCTGGTGCGGGACACGTCCTGGAAGTGAAGGACGCAGTCGGGGTTCGCGCACTTGCGGAGGCGGTCCGGGGTCGCCTCGCGCAGGCGGAGGTAGTCACGCAGGCACGCCCACGCGGCACGCCACGCCGGGTCCGCCACGTCCTCGTGCTCGACCTGCCCGTGCTCGTCCACCGCGAGCCGCACCCGACCGCGGTCCAGCAGGGCGTTGAGGGCGGCGTGGTCGGCCGGGTCCGCGATCACGGCGGCCACCGCGTCCCGCGCCTCGCGCAGCTGTCGGCGCGGCACGGGTCGGCCGGTCGGGAGCTCGCGGTCCGCCAGCCACGCCTCGGTGAGGTCGTCGTGGTCCAGCAGGTCGTAGGCGACGCCGCCCGCCACCCACCGGGTGTTGAGCAGGTCGACGCCGAGGGGTTGGTCCGCGAGCGGGCGCGCGGGCCAACCGCGGGCCGCCAAGGCGGCGGTGACGGCGTCGTCGGCACCGAGCACGGCCCGCACCTCCCCCGCCTAACCGTTCAGAGTCGCTTGACAGGTTAACACGGGCCTGCTTACCTGGGCGTCGTCATCTAACCGTTCAGAACAGTTAAAACGGTTAGGCAGAATCGAACCAGGAGCAGCGGATGACCTCGTACCGATACGCCGACGTCAACGGGCAGCGCGTGTTCTACCGGGAGGCGGGCCACGCCGACGCCCCCGTCCTCGTGCTGCTGCACGGTTTCCCCACGAGCTCGCACATGTTCCGCGAGCTGATCCCCCGCCTCGCCGACCGCTACCGCGTGATCGCCCCGGACCACGTCGGGTTCGGCTGCAGCTCGGCGCCGTCCGTGGACGGGTTCGACTACACCTTCGACGCGCTCACCGACATCACACTCGGACTGCTGGACCACCTCGGCGTCCGCGAGCACGCGCTGTACATCCAGGACTACGGCGCGCCCATCGGGCTCAAGATCGCGTCACGGCAGCCGGAACGGGTCACCGCGATCATCACGCAGTCCGGCAACGCCTACACCGAGGGCTTCACCCCGTTCTGGGAGCCGCTGTTCGCCTACGCCACGAACCCCGGCCCCGACACGGAACCCGCGGTGCGGGCGCTGCTGACGCTCGACGCCACGCGGTGGCAGTACACGCACGGCGTCAAGGACCCGAGCCGGATCAGCCCCGACACCTGGTCCCACGACCAGGCCCTGCTCGACCGGCCCGGCAACGCCGAGGTCCAGTTGGCGCTGTTCCGCGACTACCGCACCAACCTCGACGCCTACCCCGCGTTCCAGCAGTACTTCCGCGACTCGCAGGTGCCGCTGCTCGCGGTGTGGGGGCGGCACGACGAGATCTTCGGCCCGGACGGCGCGCTGGCGTACCGGCGGGACCTGCCCGACGCCGAGATCCACCTCTTGGACACCGGCCACTTCGCGCTGGAGGACAGCCTCGACACCGTCACGGGCTACATCCGGGGCTTCCTCGGGCGCGTCCTCGGCTGAGACCGAAATGGTGTGAGCGCTAACGAAGTGAGACGGAAAAGCGGGTTCTCTTAGGCTGTTAGCGATAACAAATGGCCGCCTTGCTCACCTTCACGCGCTGCGCTACCGTTCGCGAAGCGCCCCGGTCAGCCGGCCCGAACGACCGGAGCCGCGTCACGGTTCTGCTCGCAAGGAGGCGAAGCATGAGTCCGCGCAGGTTCACGTCGCTCGGGTCCACGCCTCACACTTGCCCGCCGTACGCGTCACGGTACCGCCGGCTCCCCGCAATCGACCGGCCGACATCCTCCCCGTCCACTCGGGACACCTCGCGCCGGTTACCACCACGCCAGCCCCGAGAGGTCGAGCGTCGCGGACCACCGGCCACGGCCGGAACCCGTGGGCGCCGGACTTGTCCTATCGGAACGGTCGAGGCCTCCGGCGGCGGCCGCACGCCACCCCCGGTCACCGCACCACGCGGCGGCCGGGGGTGGCGGCCGTCCGCGCGCCGCGGCGCGCCGCATGCCCGACACCGCGGCCGCACTGCCGCCGTTCAGCCGCCGCAGGGCTGCCGAAGTGGGCATTGACGTGGTCGCACCGTGCTCGTAGCCTGCCCGGAAAGCGCTTTCCGCTGTGACGCGCACAACCCTTCCCCGAGTGGTCGAGACCGGAGGATCCGAATGGGTGCAGTGAAACGTTTCAGAAGTCTCACCACGACGGTCGTGGCACTGCTGGCCGTCGCCTCGGCGGCGGCGTGCGGAAGCGACGCCGGTGGCGGCGACGAGACGGCGGCCGGGCCCGCCACCCTGCGGTACTCCTGGTGGGGCAACGCCGAGCGCGCTGAACTGATGCAGAAGGCGATAGACCTCTTCCAGCAGAAGAACCCGGAGATCAAGGTCACCCCGAGCTTCCAGGAGTTCGAGGCGTACTGGCAGAAGATGGCCACGGAGACCGCCGGCGGCAACGCGCCCGACGTGATGCAGATGGACTTCGCGTACCTGCGCGAGTACTCCGACCGCAACGCCCTCTACGACCTGAAGAAGCAGGAGGGCAAGAACCTCGACCTCGGCGACCTGCTTCCGGGGCTGAAGGGCGCGGGCGAGATCGACGGCAGCCTGTACGGCGTGCCGGTCGGCGGCAACACCTGGGGCTACATCTACAACCCGGCGCTGTTCGCCCAGGCGGGCGTCGAGGAGCCCAAGGAGAGCTGGACCTGGGACGACTACCGCGCGGCCATGACCACGATCGCGCAGAAGACCGGCGTCCACGGCGGCGGCAACTACATCGGCAGCTACTACAACCTGGAGCTGCAGCTGCGCCAGGAGGGCAAGTCGCTCTACACGGAGGACGGCAAGCTCGGCTTCGACAAGGCGCGGCTGGCCGACTTCCTCAAGGAGGGCAAGACCCTGGCGGAGGCCGGCGCCGTCCTGCCGATCGAGAAGGGCGTGCAGATCAAGCCGTCGCACCCGCTGGAGCTGGACCTGGTGGCCGGCGACCTGGGCTGGGACAACTTCATGGCCCGCTACGACAAGGGCGCCAAGGCGGAGCTGAAGCTCGGTCCCGTGCCGAGCGACAAGTCGGACGCGAAGGGCCAGTACCTGAAGCCGGCCATGCTGCTGAGCGTGTCGCAGAAGTCCGAGCACCCGGCGGCGGCGGCCAAGCTGGTCTCGTTCATGGTCAACGACCCGGAGGTCGGCAAGATCTTCGGCGCGAACCGGGGCCTGCCGCCCACCAACGCGCAGCGCTCCGCCGCGCAGCTCGAAGGGCCCCTCGCCGCCGTGGCGGCGTACGAGGAGCAGCTGAAGGACAAGTTCGGCAAGACGCCGCCCGCGCCGCCGAAGGGCGCCGGCACGTTGGAGCAGGCGTTCATCCGGATCACCGAGGAGCTCCAGTACGGCCGGATCTCGGTGGACGAGGCGGTCGACCAGTTCTTCACCGAGGCCGAAGAGACCCTCGGGTCGTGAGCAGGACGACGATCACGCCGGTTCGCGCCGGCGAGGCGCAGGCCGAGGAGCGGACGGGTCCGCGCAAGCGGGCCCGCCTGCCCGGTGACGGCCTGGCGGGCTACCTGTTCCTGTCGCCGTGGATCATCGGGATCGTCCTGCTGACCCTCGGGCCGATGGTGACGTCGCTGTACCTGTCGTTCACCGACTACGACCTGTTCAACACCCCGCGGTGGATCGGGCTGGAGAACTACGAGCGGATGTTCTCCGACGCCCGCTGGCTGCGGTCGGTGGAGGTGACGGCGCTGTACGTGGCGCTGGCCGTGCCGATCAAGCTGGTGGCGGCGCTCGCCGTCGCCATGCTGCTCAACAGCAAGCGCCGGGGGCAGGGCTTCTACCGGGCGGCGTTCTACGGGCCGTCGCTCATCGGCGGCAGCGTCAGCGTCGCCATCGTGTGGAAGATGATGTTCAGCGACGACTCGGTGGTCGACCAGCTGCTGCTGGGCGTCGGCATCGACACCGGCGGCTGGGCGGGCAACCCCGACTTCTCGCTGATGATGCTGGTGCTGCTGGCCGCGTGGCAGCTCGGCGCGCCGATGGTGATCTTCCTGGCCGGGTTGAAGCAGGTGCCGCGCGAGCTGTACGAGGCCGCCGAGGTGGACGGGGCCGGCCCGTGGCGGCGGTTCCGGTCGATCACGCTGCCGATGATCTCGCCGGTGCTGTTCTTCAACCTGCTGCTGGAGACGATCAACGCGTTCCAGGTGTTCACGTCGGCGTACGTGGTCGGCGGCCCGAACGGCCAGCCGGCGGGCAGCACGCTGTTCTACACGATCTACCTGTTCGACCGCGGGTTCGGCGACTACCAGATGGGCTACGCGTCGGCGATGGCGTGGATGCTGCTGCTCGGCGTCGGGCTCGTGACGGTGTTCCTCTTCCGCACCGCGCGCGGGTGGGTCCACTACACGGGCGACTCGGGGAGCAGGCGATGAAGCGGCAGCTGTCGAGGGTGGCGTGGCACGTCGGCGTGCTGGTCCTGCTGGCCGTCGTGCTCTACCCGATCGTGTGGGTCGCGGCGGCCACGTTCAAGCCGTCCGAGGCGATCGTCGGCAGCCTGCGGCTGCTGCCGGAGACGGTGACCACGGCGAACTACGAGCGGGTGTTCGACGGTGTGGTCGGCATCGGCGTCGGCCGGTTCTTCCTCAACTCCGCCGTGCTGGCGGTGCTGTCGGTGATCGGCACGGTGGCGTCGTCGGCGCTGGCGGCCTACGCGTTCGGCCGGCTGCGGTTCCGGGGGCGGACGGTGATGTTCGGGATCATGATCTCGACGCTGCTGCTGCCGTTCCACGTGTTGATCATCCCGCAGTACATCGTGTTCCAGAACCTCGACCTGGTCGACACCTACGTGCCGCTGCTGGCGGGCAAGTTCCTGGCCACGGAGGCGTTCTTCGTGTTCCTCATGGTGCAGTTCATCCGGCAGCTGCCGCACGAGCTGGACGAGTCGGCCAAGATCGACGGGGCGAACCACTGGCGGGTGTTCTGGGACATCATCCTGCCGCTGTGCCGTCCGGCGCTGATCACCACGGCGATCTTCACGTTCATCTGGAGCTGGAACGACTTCTTCGGCCCGCTGATCTACCTCAGCACGCCGGACAAGTACCCGTTGCCGCTGGCGCTGCAGCTGTTCATCGACGAGTCGACGGGATCGGACTTCGGCGCGCTGATGGCGATGTCGATGCTGGCGCTGGTGCCGGTGATCCTGTTCTTCCTGTTCTTCCAGCGCTTCCTGGTGGAGGGCGTGTCGACGTCGGGGTTGAAGGGATGAGGCGGTTCGCGTTGTTCGGCGAGTGCCTGACGGCGGGGCTGCTCGTCCTGGTCGCGGCGCTGCCGGTGGTGACGCTGCTGCCGGCGCTCGCGGCCGGGTGCGCGCACATCAAGGCTCACGTCGACGGCGAGACCACCTCGCTGCGGTCGTTCTTCGAGCGGGTGCGGGCGGCGCTGCCCGGCGGGTGGCAGCTGTCGCTGGCGGTCATCGGGTGCTTCGCCGTGCTGGCGGTGGACGTGGTGCTGCTGCGGTCGCGGGTCGCCGGCGGCGGGTTCGTGGCCGCGGTGTGCGGTGTGGCGGCGGTCGGCCTGGCGGTGGTCGTGCTGCGGGCCGCGGCGGCGTGGTCGCCGGACGCGCGGTGGGCGGACCTGGCGCGCTCGGCCCCACGTCGGGCCGTCGCCGACTTCGGCGGGTCGTTGCTGTTGGTGATGTCGTTCGGGGTGCTGCTGGTGGTGACCTGGCAGCTCCCGCCGTTGCTGCTGCCGATGCTCGGGTGCGTCCTGATGGCGGCGGTGGCGGTGGACCGGCGTTCGGGGCGGGTCGGTCAGGAGCTCTCGCGCAGCACGAGCGTCGACGGGTAGGCGGTCGACGGGTCGGCGCGGCGGCGGTCGAGGACCGCGGTGGCGGCGCCGGCCGCGATGTCCTCGACCGGGTTGGTGGTCGTGGTCAGCGCCGGGCGGCTGAGGGCGGCGAAGTCGATGTCGTCGAAGCCCGCGACGGCGACGTCGCCCGGCACGTCCACGCCCGCGCGGCGCAGGGCCGCCAGCGCGCCGAGCGCGGTGAGGTCGCCCAGCGCGAACACCGCGTCGGTGTCCGGCCAGCGGGCCATGACCTCCGCCGACGCGGTCCCGCCGCGGGCGGCGGTGAAGTCGCCCGGCACCAGGCGGACCGGTGAGCCCGCCTCCCCCACCACCCGGCGGTAGGCGGCCGCGGCGCGGTGGGTGCACGGCAGCCACGGCGGGCCGGTGATCATGGCGACGCGTCGTCGGCCGCTCGCCAGGAGGTGCTCGACCACGCGGGCGGCTCCGGCGCCGTTGTCCACGTCGAACGACGGCACGTCCCGCGAGCCGATGCCGATCGCCGCGACCCGGCCCCGCATCGCCTGGGGCACGACGGCGAGCGCGGTCGTCGTCGGGTTGACCAGGACGACGCCGCCGATGCCCCGGTGCTCCACGAGCCGTCCCAGCTCGGCCGGGTCGTGCAGCGGCAGCCAGTGCAGCGACACGCCGACCTCGCGCGCGGCGGCCACTTCGGCGGTGGCGGCGACGACCCGTCCCACGTACGGGTCGTTCAGGACATGCGCGCTGTGGCCGCCGACGACCACCGCGACGCGCGTGCCGCCGCGGGTGGCGAGGGCGCGGGCCGCCGGGTCCGGGACGTAGCCGAGTTCGGCCGCCGCCTCGTGGACGCGGCGGCGTGCGGCGTCCGAGGCGGGCCCGCGGCCGCTGAGCACGCGGGACGCCGTCGCCAACGACACGTCGGCGTGGCGTGCCACGTCCGCCAACGTCGTCCGCCGCGACTCCCCGACCACCCGGCCAGTGTGCCGGCACTTGTGGTGGAAGCGCTTCCACGGGTGGAGTCGGCGTCACCTGCCGAGAGGAGCCCCCATGCCGACCCCGCTGACCGCCGTGACGCCGTCCGACCCGGCCGCCGCCCGGCGGACCCGTGCGGCCGCGATCGGCGTGGCCGTCACGTTCGGGCTGAACGGTGTCGCCGTGGCCTCGTGGTTCGCCCGCGTGCCGGCCGCCCGTGACGCGCTGGGGCTCGGCGCCGGCGCGCTCGGCCTGGTGCTGCTGGCGATGTCCGCCGGGGCGACGGTGGCGATGCTGACCGCCGGCGAGGTGACGCACCGGCTGGGCGCGCGGCGGTCGGTGGGCGTGTCGACGGCGGGTGTCGCCGCCGGGCTGGCCACCGCGGGTGTCGGCGTCGGGGTCTGGCCCTCGGTGGCCGCGACGGCGGTCGGCCTGTTCGTGCTCGGGTACGGCTCGGGCGTCTGCAACGTGGCGATGAACGTCGAGGCTGCGGCGGTCGAGCGGCTCCTCGGGCGGACCGTGATGCCCCGGTTCCACGCGGTGTGGAGCCTGGGCACGGTGGCCGCCGCCGGGTTGGCCGCGCCGGCGGCGTGGCTGGACGTGCCGGTGACCGCGCACCTGGCGGGCGTCGCGGTGGTCGTGCTGGGCGGCACGCTGGTCGCGGCGCGGTCGTACCGGCGCGTCGGCGACCGGGTGGGCGCGAGGGGCGGCAGCGGCGTCCTGGCGGCGTGGCGCGAGCCGCGGACGTTGCTGATCGGGCTGCTGGTGCTGGTGCTGGCGTTCACCGAGGGGACGGCGAACGACTGGGTGGCGGTGGCGTTCGTGGACGGGTACTCGGTCGGCCCGGCCGCCGGCGCGGCGGTGTTCGGGGTGTTCGTGGCGACCATGACGCTCGGGCGGGTGGTGGGCACGGTCGCGCTGGACCGCTGGGGACGGGCGCCGGTGCTGGTGTGCACCATGTCGCTCGCCATCGCGGGTGTGGTGGTGGCGGTGTTCGGCGGGTCGCCGGTGGTGGCGGTGGCCGGGGTGGCGTTGTGGGGCCTGGGCACGTCGCTGGGCTTCCCGGTCGGGATGAGCGCGGCGGCCGACGAGAAGGGACGGGCGGCGGCACGGGTGAGCGTGGTGGCGGTCATCGGGTACACGGCGTTCCTGGCCGGACCGCCCGTCGTGGGGCTGTTGGGCGATCACGTGGGCGTTCTGCGGGCGTTGCTGGTCGTGCCGCTGCTGCTGGTGCCGGCGCTCGCGCTCGTGCCCGTCCTGCGAACGCCGCCGCGCGTTTGAGGTGGTCCTACTCGGGCGCCGCGGCTTCTACTGTGGACTGTGCGTCTTGGCGGTGAGCGCCTGAGCTTGGCGGTGGTGTTCGGCGGCCTGGTCGTGGCGACCCAGCACAGTGGACAGACGGGCCAGGTGGTGTGCGGTGGGACCCAACGTGATCAGGCCGCTGCCCGCGCCGGCCAGTTCGCCGGCGGCCGGGAGGAGTCGCGGGTAGAGGCGTTCCGCCAGGGCGCGGTCCTCCAGTTCGACCGCCGCCCTGGCGTGCAGGCAGGTTCGGGCTTCGAAGAGGAGGTCGTGCGGGGAGTCCGGGACGGCCGCGGCGGCGGCTCGGGCGGCGTCGCGGTCGCCGCGTGCGAGCAGGACCAGCGGACGTGCCCACGGTTCGTGCGGGCCCCAGTCGGCGTCGGGCACCTCGCCCAGGCTCAGCAGCGCCAGCGGGAGGAGTCCGCGCTCCAGACCGGGCATCCCGACCCCGGCCAGGCGGGACGCGGCGGCGCGGTAGGCGGTCCGCGCCTCGTCACGGCGGCCGGTCACGGCCAGTCGGAGCGCGGCGTACCAGGCGGTGAACACGCCGACCAGGGGCAGGTCGTGGCGGCTGGCGAGGGCGTCGGCCGCGGCGGCGTGGCGGTCGGCGGACGCGAGGTCGGCCAGCGCGGCGCCGGACTGGACCAGGACCAGGTGGGCCAGCACCTCGAACGTCACCAGGCCGTGCCGGGCGGCGAGGTCGAGCAGTTCCGCGCCGATCCGCGACCGGTGCGGCGCCAGGCCGGCCCGGTGGAACGCGTGCATGAACCGGCCGTTGAGCGCGAACGCCAGCAACGCCGGGTCGTCCAGGTCGCGGGCGATCGCCTCGGCCTCACGGGCCGCCGCCAGGCCACGGCCCCCGGTGTCCCCGCGCCGTTCCATCGCGATGGTGAGCAGCAGGCGGGCGCGTTCGGCGTCGTGCCCGGGAGGGAGGGCGGCGAGGGTGCGTTCGGCGGCGGTGACGAGGCGGGCGGACAGGGCTTCGTCGTCGTTGGCGGTCCAGATCGCGGGCACGTCGAACGCGCCGATCGCGCGTGCCGCCGCGACCGGGTCGGTGACGACCTCGGCGACCGCCTCGGCCCGGTGCCGACGCGCCTCCGCCAGGTCGCCGGTCACGGCCAGCGCCCGGACCATGCCCATCACGGCTTCCCGCCGTGCCGGGGGGTCGGGGCGGTCGGAGCGGTCGAGTGCGGTGACCGCCTCCCGCCACAACGCGGCCGCCTGGTGCGGGGCGAACCGGCGTTCCGCCCGTTCGGCGGCGGCTCGGGCGTAGTGCGCCGCGCGGGCGGGCGTGGCCCGGTTCCCGGCGCGGAGGAGGTGGTGCGCGATGGCTTCGACGTCGTCGGGGTGGAGCCGCTCGATGACGTCGGCGGCCTGGGCGTGCCACCGGGCGCGGCGGGCGCGGGCCGTGTCGTCGTAGAGCGTTTCCTGGACGAGCGCGTGCGCGAACCGGAGGTGGTCGGCGTTCGGCTCGACGAGGAAACCGGTGAGGAGGGCCGATTCGACCGAGTCGAGGACGGCGTCCTCGTCCTGCGCCAAGGCCACCAGCACGTCGAGGTCGACGTCCTGGCCGAGCACGGCGGCTTGCCGGAGGTGGGTGCGCGCGGTCTCGGGGAGCGTCGCCAGGCGGTGGCGGATGACGTCGCGGACGCCCGCGGGCACGGCGTGCAGGGCCGCGTCGCCCTCGGACTCCCAGAGCCGGGTCAGCTCGCGGACGAGGAACGGGTTGCCGGCGCTGCGGGCGTGGATGGCGCGGGCGTCGGCGGCGGTCGGCTCGCGGTCGGTGAGGGCGTCCACGAGGTCGCGCACCTCGGGTTCGGTCAGGCCGCCCAGGTAGACGCGGGTGGGCTCGGCGCGGGCGGCGCGGCCGAGGGCTTCGGTGAGGGCGGTGGAGATCTCGGTCGAGCGATAGGTGCCGATGAGCAGCAACGGTCCCGTGCCGGGGTCGGCGGCCAGTGCGGTCAGCAGGGCGAGCGTTTCCTCGTCGGCCCAGTGCAGGTCGTCGAAGACGAGGAGGACGGGCGTGCCGATCGCGGCCAGGTAGGAGCCGATGGCCCGGTGCCGGTGGAACCGCGCCGCGACCGCGTCGGCCGGGGTCGGTTCGGTGGCGGGCGGCGGCACGTGCCCGGTGGAAGCCAAGGTCTCGCGCATCCGCGTCCACGGCCAGGCGGCGGGCGCGCCGGGCGGTTCGGGGCAGGCGCCCCAGGCCGTCGTCCAGCCGCCGGCCTCCAGCCGCCGAACCAGCGCCGCCGCCAACGAACTCTTCCCCACACCGGCCGTTCCGGACACCAACACCAACCGCGACCGCCCTGCCCCCACCGCCGACCGCGCGACGCGCTCCAGCTCGGCCAACTCGTCCGCGCGGCCGACGAACGGGTGCCCGTTGGCGTCGGGGAAGTCGGCGGCCGGAGGCGCGACGGCCGGCGACCCGGCTGGTGACGACACAGCGGCCGACACAGCGGCCTGCACGTCGGCGGCCTGTGCGGCAGGCGGCACAGCGGTGGGCGACACCTCTGTCGACGGCGGCGAAGCGCTGGACGCCCCAGCAGGCGGCACCTCACCGGGCGCCTCGGTGCGCGGCGGCTCTGCGGCCAGCGATCCGGCAGGCAGCGACTCGGCGGGCAGCGACTCGGCGGGCAGCGACTCGGCGGGCAGCGACTCGGCGGGCGCCACTGGCGGCGGAGTCGTGGGCGGCGTGGTCGGGGGCGGTGGGGTCGGGGGCGGTGGGGTCGGGGGCGGTGGGGTCGGGGGCGGTGGGGTCGGGGGCGGTGGGGTCGGGGGCGGTGGGGTCGGGGGCGGTGGGGTCGGGGGCGGTGGGGTCGGGTGGGGTGGGTCTGATTGGAGGTGGGGGGCTTGGGCAAGGATGTCCGCTTCCAGGCGGCGGAGGGGGTGGCCTGGGTCGACGCCCAGTTCGGCGCGGAGGGCTTCTCGGGCTTGGCGCAGGGTTTCCAGGGCCTCCCCCTGCCGGCCGGTGCGGTAGAGGGCCAGGGCCAGGAGCCGCCTGCCGTCCTCGCGCAGCGGGTGCCGTGCGACGTGCGCGCGCAGGTCCGGCACCGCCTCGGCCGCCTTCCCCACCGTCAACGCCACCTCGGCCCGCCGCTCCACGGCCAGCAGCCGCAGCTCGTCCAACCGGGCGGCCTCACCGCGGGCCCAGGCGTGCTCGGCGAACTCGGCGTAAGCGGGACCGCGCCACAGGGCCAGGGCCTCGTCCAGCGTGGCGTGGGCGGCTTCCGGGTGGGTTGCCGCCAAGGCGTCGGCCACTGCCGCGTCGAAGCGCCAGGCGTCCACGGCCTCCGGCGCGGCGCGCAAGGCGTAACCGGGCGGCACGGTCACCAGCAGCCGGGCAGGAGCACGGGGCGGGCGGTCGGGTTCGAGGGCCTTGCGGAGCGCGCCGACGAACGTCTGCACGGCGCCTAGCGCGCCGTCCGGCGGGGAGCCGTCCCAGAGGTCGTCGATCAGCCGCGTCACCGGCACGACCCGGCCACGGGCCACCAGCAGCCGGGCCAGGACGGCGCGGTGGCGCGGGCCCTTGAGGTCGACCGGCCCGCGCTCGTCCGCGGCCTCCAGCGGCCCCAACACCCCGAAACGCACCATCGCCGACAACGTAGCCGACCGTCCCCGACCACCGCTGATCGAGCGCTGACCGGGTGCTGATCGGTGACGTCGACAGTGGACTCACCAACGGGCAAGGAGCACCGATGTCACCGAAGATCCCCTCGTTCACCGAACGCCGGGTCACCGTCGCCGACGGCGTCGCCCTCAACGTCGCCGTGGGCGGCTCGGGCAGTCCGGTCGTGCTGCTGCACGGCTTCCCGCAGACCCACCTCATGTGGCGGCACGTCGCGGCCGACCTGGCCGCCGACCACACCGTCATCTGCCCCGACCTGCGCGGGTACGGCGACAGCGACAAGCCGGCCGACACCGACGGGCAGGCGTACTCGAAGCGGACCATGGCGGCGGACGTCGTCGCCCTCGCCCGCGCGCTCGGCCACGACCGCTTCGCGCTGGCCGGGCACGACCGGGGCGGGCTGGTCGCGATCCGCGCGGGCCTCGACCACCCGGACGCGGTCACGCACCTGGCGTCGCTGGACGTCCTGCCCACGCTGGACATGTGGGACGTGCTGCACGGCACGTCCGCCGCCGTCGCCTTCCACCTCTACCTGATGGCCCAGCCGCCCGGCCTGCCCGAGGCGATGATCAGTGCATCGGCGGACGCGTTCTTCGGCCACTTCCTCGACCTGTGGGGCGGCGACCGCGACACGATCCCGGACGACGTGCGCGCCGCCTACCTGCGGGCGTCACGCGAGGCCGTCCCGTCGATCGTCGCCGACTACCGCGCCTCGGCCACCGTCGACGTCGACCACGACCGCGCCGACCGGGAGGCCGGCAACCGGCTGCGGATGCCGGTGACCGTGCTGCAACAGGACTGGGGCGCGGCCCTCGGGTTCGACGCCGCCGCCCGCTGGCGGGACTGGGCGCCCGACCTCGTGCACCGGACGGTGTCGTGCGGTCACTTCATGGCCGAGGAGGCGCCCGCCGACGTCGTCAAAGCCCTGCGTGACCTGCTCGCCCGGTGAGGTCGCGGGCTGACGGGCTCACGCCGCGGACAGGTCGACGACCAGGAGCCGGTCCTCCCTGGCGATGACGACCATGACGTAGTCCTCGGTGGACGGCTCGCCGTCGCTGGGCGTGAGCGCGAGGGAGACGTGGACGGTGTACGTGGCGCCGTTCGCGGTGACCTCCGGCCCGTCGACGACCTCCAGCGACGTGTACCCGCCCCAGAACTGGTCGTCGTCCCACTCGGTCGGGCGGTTCTCCGGAGCCCAGTTCTGCCGTGCCGTCGCCGGGTCCTGGGGGAGGTTCGCGAAGTGGTGCAGCGCGAACGCGCTCACCTCCGCCGTGCCGGGCAGTTCCGTCGACGGCGACGCTTCGGGCTCCTCCGTCCACGTCGTCTCGGCCGTCTCGGTCGGGTCGTCGGGGTCGTTCGGGTAGGGCACGTCCGTCGCGTTCGAGGTCGGGACCGCCTCGGACGTGACGGCGGGGTTCGACGTGCGGGCCGAGTCGGACGCGCCCGCCGCCGTCCGCTGGTCGGTGTCGGGCAGGGACAGGATCACCACGGTGGTCGCGATGGCCACCGCCACCGCCGCCGCGACCGCGGGCACGACCCACCGCCGACCGTTGCCGGTGGGTGGAGGGGAGCCGGCGGTGGGCGGTCCGGACGTGGGCACGGGCGCCAGGGCCGTGCGTGCGGGAGGTGGGGCCTGGCGCGGCTGGGCGGGTGGCATGGCCCTGGTCCGCGGCCGGCTGGCCGGCGGGGTCGGCGACGTCCGGGCCGGCATCCCGCCGGAAGGGGTGGACGTCGGGGACGTCCGGATCGGCGGGTTGCCGCCAGGCGGGGTCGGTGAGGTGCGGAGCTGCGGGGTGCCGCCAGGCGGGGTGGGTGAGGTCCGGGCCTGTGAGGTGTCGCCAGGCGGGGTCGGTGAGGTGCGGAGCTGCGGGGTGCCGCCGGGCGCGGTCGGTGGGGTGCCGCTGGGCGGGGTGGGAGCCGGTGACATCGCGGCCGGGTTGCCGCCCGGCGGGGTCGGTGCGGTGCGGGTCGGCCCGGCCAGTTCGGCCAGCTGCCAGGTCGCGGCCTCGGCGGTGGGCCGGGCGGACGGGTCGTCGGCTAGCAGTCGCACGAGCAGCGGCGTGAGCGGGCCGGACCGGGTGGGCGGCACGATCCGCCCACTGGCGATGCGGTGGAGCATGCCGAGGTCGTTCTCCGACGGGCCGAACGGGGGCGTGCCCTCCACCACGGCGTAGAGCGTCGCGCCCAGGGAGAACACGTCCGCCGCCGGGCTCGGGTCGGCTCCGCGCGCGAGTTCGGGCGCGAGGTAGGCCAACGTGCCCGCGAGCATCCCCGTCCGGGTGACGGTGACGTCGCCGACCGCCCGCGAGATCCCGAAGTCCGTGATCTTCACGACTCCGTGGTGCCCGATCAGGACGTTGCCGGGCTTGATGTCCCGGTGCACCACGCCCGCCTGGTGGGCGGCGGCCAGGGCGGCGGCGATGCGACCGCCGATCCGGGCGGCCTCGGCGGGCGGCAGGGGTCCGTCCTCGGCCAGGACCGCCGACAGGCTGCGGGACGGCAGGTACTCCATCACCAGGCACGGCTTGCCGTCCTCGATGACGACGTCGAACACGCCGATCGCGTTCGGGTGCTGGAGCCGCGCCGCGATCCGCGCCTCGCGCATGGCCCGCCGGCACGCCTCGTCCACCTCCGCCGCGCCCAGGCCGGGCAGCAGGAGCTGCTTGACCGCGACCTCGCGCTGCAGCACCTCGTCGTGCGCACGCCACACCACGCCCATCGCACCACTGCCGAGCTGTTCGAGCGTGGTGTAGCGGTTCCCGACCTTGGTCACGGCGGCAGAGGCTAGTGGAGCCACAGCGTCCGCAAGACCGCTTCCCGAAGTTCCGCCGGGCGGGCGGGCGCCGGAGCGCCGGACACTGTGGGGACGCGGAGCGGGAAGGATCGGGTCCATGAACGAGCGCGTCCTGGTGACCGGCGGCACGGGCCTGCTCGGACGCGAGGTGGTCGAGCGGCTGGTGCGCGACGGACGCGACGTCCGGGTGGTGAGCCGCGGCCATCGCACGTGGGTCGGGCGACACGAGTGGGTGATCGCGGACCTTCGGTCGGGTGACGGTGTCGCGGAGGCCATGAGCGGTGTCACGACCGTCGTGCACTGCGCGACCGCGTTCGGGAGGCAGGTCGAGCCGGTGCTCGCGCGCACGATGGCCGAGGCGGCACGGCGTGCCTGCGCTCATCTGGTGTACGTGTCCATCGTCGGCGTCGACCGCGTGCCCCTCCCCTACTACCAGGGCAAACTCGCCGCCGAACGGGTGGTGGAGGAGTCGGGCGCGCCGCACACCATCCTGCGGGCCACGCAGTTCCACGACCTGCTGCGCGCGCTGTTCGCCTCGGCCGCCAGGTCGCCGGTCATGCCGGTGCCCGCGGTCCCGTTCCAGCCGGTCGACGCGGGCGAGGTGGCGGACCGCCTCGCGGACCTTGCCCTCGGTGAGCCGCGGGGTCGGGTCGCCGACCTCGGCGGCCCGCGGGTCAGGTCGGCGCGCGACCTGGCCGGGGCGTTCCTCCGGGCCACGGGACGGCGACGTCCGCTGCTGCCGGTCCGCCTGCCCGGCCGGACGTTCCGCGCCTACCGCGCGGGCGGCCACCTGGCCCCCGACCACGCGGACGGCACGGTGACGTTCGAGGACTACCTGGCCGCGCACCCGGACCCGTCCGCCACCTCCTACCGGCCCTGACCGACCGCGCGCGACGGCGAGCGACCGTGCCCGACCGTGCCCGGCGGTGAGCGACCGTGCCCGGCGGCGAGCGGGGTGGCCTACTGCGCCTCGCTCCGCTCGGTCCGGGCACGGTGGGCGCGCAGCGAGCCGGGGTGGGCCTTCGCGGACGGGTCGCGCCGCGTCTTGACCAGGCTCGCGACCGTCACCACCAGCAGCACCACGACGATCACCGCCAGGCTGAGCAGCGTCGGCACCTCGGGCACGCGCTCGTCCACGTCGGTGTGCGCCCAGTGCAGGATCAGCTTCACGCCGATGAACGCCAGGATCACCGACAACCCCGTCGACAGGTACACCAGCCGGTCCAGCAGGCCCTTCACCAGGAAGAACAGCGCGCGCAACCCCAGCAGCGCGAACGCGTTGGCCACGAACACGATGTACGGCTCGGCGGTGATGCCGAAGACCGCCGGGATCGAGTCGAGCGCGAACAGCACGTCGATGCTGCCGATCGCGAGCAGCACCACGAACAGCGGCGTCACGACCCGCCGCCCGCCGTCGCGGGTGAACAGCTTGCCGCCCGAGTAGTCGTCGGTCACCGGCAGGACCCGGCGCGCGGTCTTCACCACGACGTTGTCCTCGACGTCCGGGCTCTCGTCGCGGTGCCGGAACAGCTGCACGGCCGTGTAGATGAGCAGCAGGCCGAACGCGAGGAACACCACCGAGAACAGCGACAGCAGCGTCGCGCCGAGCGCGATGAACACCGCGCGCAGGGCCAGCGCCAGCACGATGCCGAACGTCAGGACCTTGTGCTGGTGCGCCTCGGGCACGGCGAACGTCGACATGATGATCACGAACACGAAGAGGTTGTCGACGGACAGGCTCTTCTCCACCAGGTACCCGACGAAGTACTCGGTGCCGTAGTCGCCGCCGTGGCTCAGCGTGAACCACACGCCGAACAGGACGGCGACGAGCACGTAGAACACCGACCACGCCGTCGCCTCGCGGATGCCGACCCGGTGCGGGCGCGCGACGGCCTGCACCAAGTCCACCGCGAGCAGCGCGAGGACCAGGCCGATGGTGAGCGCCCAGGTGAGACCGCTGATGTCGAGCACGGTCACCGGGCCGACGTCGGCGGCGTGGGCGGCGGCATGGGCTTCGGCGGCACGGGTTCGGGTCCGGGCGGCTCCGGGCGGCGCGGCACGGGTTCGGGGGTGACGGGGTCGGACGGGTCGGGCTGTCGTGCCCTCTGCGGCGCGGTCACGGTGTCCCTCCTCGGGTCAGGCGTTCTCGTTGCGGTGCACGACGGCCACCGAGCACGGGGCGTGGTAGAGCACGGCGTGGCTGACGGAGCCGAGCAGAGCCCGGCGGACCGCGCCGCGGCCGTGGCTGCCCACGACGAGCAGCGAGGCGTCTTTCGCGTGCTCCAGCAACGCGTGCGAGGGGCCGTCGAGGGCCACGGCGCGGCGCACCCGGACGTCCGGGTGGTCCTGCTGGTGGCCCGCCAGGCACCGCCCGATCAACGCCTCGGACTCCTCCTCCACCTGCCGCCGGTTGGCGTCCCGCTCCCGCAGCGGCGCCAGCGCCTCCACGGGCAGGTCGGCCCAGGCGTGCACGGCGAGCAGGTCGCGGCCGTGGCGCTCGGCGTGCTCGAACGCGTAGCCCGCGGCCAGGTCGCTCGTCTCCGACCCGTCCACGCCGACGACCACGGGGCCGTCCTCGGAGCCGTCGCCGCGGGCCACCACGACGGGACGGCGGTGGTTGGCCACCAGGTCGGCGGTGGTCGAGCCGAGCAGCGCCCGGGACAGCCGGGAACGGCCGGACGAGCCCAGGACCAGCACGTCCGCCCCACGGGCGACGCGGCCCAGGGCGTCGGCCGGGTGGCCGTACTCCAGCGCCGTGCGCACGTCCAGCCCCGGGCACAGCCGGGTGCAGTCGGCGGCGACCACCGCCAGCTCGTCCTCGGCGTACCGGCGGACGGCCTCCTCGCTCACGGCCTCGGGCAGCGGCACGGCCATCGGGGTGAAGGCGAGGTCCGGGACGGGTCCGCGCAGCACGTCCACGAGCAGCAGCGGGACGTCGCGGCCACGTGCCTCGCGGGCGGCCCACAGCGCGGCCGATCGTGCCTGGTCGGAGCCGTCGAAACCGGCCACGACCATCCCGTGGCCGTCGTCCCCGGGGCTGGGCATCACGTCACCTCCGCGCGGTGGCAGGACACCGGGCGGGTACCCGTCGCGGACGCCGGGGTAACCCGCGCGCCGGTCCGGGCGTAACGCCGGGCGGTCGCGCGACGACGCCATGAAGGCAGCCGCGGGTCCACCGGAGAGGCGTCGCTCATGACCGATCGGCAGTGGTGGGGCGAGGACATCGCCGTCGAGACCACCGAGGTGGACGGGCTCCCCGTCACCAGGGTCACCGGCGAGGTCGACGCGCTCGGCGTCGACCTCCTGCGCGAGGAGCTGGACGACCAGCTGGACCGCCGACCCCGGATGCTGGTCGCGGACCTGACCGGGGTGACGGTCCTCGGCTCGCTCGGCATCGGGCTGCTCCTCGACGCGCACCGCCGTGCCGCCGCCGACGGCGTGGAGTTCGCCGTGGTGGCCGCCCAGCGGGCGGTCGTGCGGCCGTTGCGGCTCACCGAGGTGGACCGGGTGCTCACCGTGCGGCCGACGCTCGCCGACGTGCTCGCGCCCGCGGCCGGCTGAGCCGGCGGGTAGCGGACGTGCCGCGGGGTAGCCCGACCGCGTGGTGTCGTTGTCGGTCGACCACGGGTTCACCGCGTACGGGCCGTCGCACTGGGTGGTGCTCGGGCTGTTCGCGGCGGGCGCCGCGACGGTGGTGGTGGTCGGCCGGCGGCAGCGCTCACGCCGGTTCCCG
Organism: Saccharothrix hoggarensis; assembly: GCF_052936025.1. The sequence goes on from NZ_CP193624.1 coordinate 5,131,064, forward strand.
CGCGCGTTCGCGGCGGTCGTGCTGGGCCTCCAGGTCGGCATCCACGTCTACCTGATGCTGCCGCCGCGCTGGGACGTCCGGTCCTCGCTGCCGCTGCAGCTGTCGGACCTGGCGGGGCCGGTCGCCGCGTGGGCGTTGTGGTCGGGCAGCCGGTGGGCGTTCGCGCTCACGTACTACTGGGGTCTGACGTTGAGCGTGCAGGCGCTCGTCACGCCGGTGTTGCGGGTCGACTTCCCGGACGTCGGGTTCCTGCTGTTCTGGGCCACGCACCTGTTCGTCGTCTGGGCGGCGGTCTACCTGACCTGGGGCCTGCGCCGGCGGCCCGGCTGGCGTGACTACCGGCTGGCCGTGCTGGTCACCGTCACGTGGGCGGCGGCGGTGTTCGCCCTGAACGTGGTTCTGGGGTCCAACTACGGCTACCTGAACCGGAAACCGGCGACCGCGTCCGTGCTGGACCTGCTCGGCGACTGGCCGTGGTACCTCGTGCCCGAGGCGGCGGCCGTGCTCGGCGTGTGGGCGTTGATGACGTGGCCGTGGACGAGGACCCGGACCGCATGAGCGAGCACCGGGACACCGCGGCACGCCGAAGACCACCTGGCGGCAGGACGTCGACGCGCTCGGCCGGGTCGCCTTCGACAATGGGCTCGCGAACACCGTCGGAAACGGGCGAAAATGACGGACCCCGCATTCCACCGGGGCGGAACGGGGGGTCCGGTCAATGCTCACCTACCGCTGCGGTACGCGATCCACGCGTCCTGCATGCGGGTGTTCTGGCCCGGCGTGAACTGGTTGTAGCAGTCGTCGTAGGAATAGTCCATGTAGTTGTGGATGGGGTCGAGGCCCGGCAGCGAGCAGGAGTCGCGGCCCTCCGGACAGCCCGACGTGGAGCCGGACTGCGCGGGGGTGTCGGCCACCTCGTCGTTGGTCGCCGTGCAGCCGCCCTGGAACGTGTGCCAGAGGCCCATCCAGTGGCCGACCTCGTGGGTCAGCGTCTTGCCGAGGTTGAAGTTCACGGCGCTGCCACCGGGGACGCTGGAGTAGTCGATCACCACGCCGTCCAGCAGCGGGTCGCGGGCGTACCAGCTCGGGAAGGTGGCGAAGCCGAGGCCGTTGATGTCGACCGACCACACGTTGAGGGTGCTCGCGCCGCCCACGCGGGTCGCCGACTTCATCTGCTTCTCGACGCGCGCCTTGTCCGTGCCGGTGAACCAGGTGTTGTTCGACCAGCGCTTGGTCTCCTGCAGGACGAACGTGAAACCGGTGTCGGCGGCCACGCCGGGGGCCTCGGCGCCCGCGAAGCCCTCGTTGAGCACGCGCACCTGCTGCGCGACCGTCGCGTCGGTCATCGCGCCGACGCCGCCCGTGCCGGTCACGACGTGGAACACGACGGGGATCGTGCCGCCCGCGGCGGCCTGGAAGCGGCCCTCGGCCTTCGCGGCGGCGACGCGTTCGCGCAGGTCGCGGTTCATCCGCTCGGCTTCGGCCTGGCTGATCTCGTTGCGCTCCTGGCCCTGGGCGCCGGGCTTGGCGCGGGCGGCGGACGAGGTGTCGACGCACTCGATCGAGCGCTGCGCCACGGCGGACGTGCTGCCGTCCGCGGTCGGGCCCAGGACGGTGAGCGCGCCGAGGGCGAGCGCGCCGGCGAGCAGGGTCGCGCGACGCCGGTGGTGGTGGGTTTCGAGCATGCGGAGTCCTCCGTGCAGGGTGGGGACGGGGCCTTTCGCGCCCCGCGGAATGATGGCCCAACGAGAACGGGAGGAATAGGCCGCGATTCGAATCCTGCCGCATTCGTGACGTTGACCGGTTCACTTGACGCACCGTTGACGAAAGGCCCGACTTTCGTCGCTTGCCCGTCCGGGAAACGGCTGCTACCACGCGGTCGGCGACGGGCGCGGATCGGGGGTGAATCGCGTCTCGCGGCGAAACCCGGTGGACAGCGGGCCGGTGCTCACCGCAGAGTGCGCCCGGTGACAGCGGAGGACGTGCGTTTCATCGAGCTCGACGGCCGGGTCATGGCCGCCCTGGTCGACGGTGACCTGACGGCGGCCGAGGTGCCGCTGACCGGGTACTTCCTGACCGACCGGGCGCGGTGGCTGTGGCGGTACCGGCTGGTCCAGATCGCGGCCGACCCCGCCGGCGCCCGGTGGATGGCGCGGCTCGCCCTGGTGGACGGCGACGCGGTCGTCGGGCACGCCGGGTTCCACGGTCCGCCCGACGCCGACGGCATGGTCGAGGTCGGCTACTCCGTCGACCCCGCGTTCCGCCGGCGCGGGTACGCCAGGGCGGCGCTGGCGGAACTGCTGCGCCGGGCCGCCGCCGAACCGGACGTGCGGACCGTGCGGGCGACCATCGCGCCAGACAACGCGGCGTCGCTCGCGACGATCGCCGGGTTCGGGTTCGCCGAGGTCGGCGAGCAGTGGGACGAGGAGGACGGGCTGGAGCTGGTCTTCGAGCGCCCCGTGGCCTGAGTGCCGGGCGTGACGCGGTCGGCAGGCCCGACCCGGTGGCGAGATCGGCGGCGGATCGCCGGTCCCGCCACCGAGCCGTTCAGCGGTTCAGGTGTTGCAGCCGTTCAGGTGTTGCAGTTCAGGCGTTGCCGCCGTTCAGGTGGTGAAGGCGCTCAGCCGGTGAAGCGGAACACGTACAGGCCGCGGTCGCGATCGCCGGCCGGCACGTACTTCTCCCCGTTCTCGTCCTTCCACACCTCGACGCCCCAGAAGTTGTCGCCGCCCTCGTCGATGAACGCGCCGACCTCGCGCATGCCGTCGCGGTCGTACTCCACGACGCGCAGCCCGGCCGTGTAGTACGACAGGTATGCCGTCTCGCCGTCGTCGGGGTCCATCGCCACCTCGTGCACCGACAGGTCGCCGAACCCGCGCGCGCACCCTACGAGGTTGAATAGTAGATTGGTAGGGACTACCCGGAGGACGTTGCGGACGAGGGGCGCGGTCAGCCGCGGGAAGCGTTGTCGCGGAAGGTTTCGCGACGCCGAGCCCTGCGGCGCGCGAGCACCACGCCCGGCACGACCAGCAGCACCGCCACGGCGAGCAGGGGCCACGGCCCGATCGCCGTCAGCGCCTCCACCAACGCGCCCTGGACGACACCCGCCGCTTCGATCACGGGGTCGGCGGGATCGGCGTCGCCGAAGAACAGCCGGAGCTCGTACACGCCGTAGTAGGCCACGTAGGCGCCGACCAGCACCAGCAGCACGCCACCGAGCCGCGAGACGTGGGGCAGCAACGCGCGGGCACGCGTGGCGAGCGTGTTGTCGGCCATCGTGGCGGCGACGGCGAGCACGCCGACCACCAGGCCCATGCCCAGCGCGTAGGCGAGGAACGCCACGACGCCCTCGACCACGTCGGCGCCGCCCAGCGCCGTGCCGACGACCGCGAGGAACGGGCCGATGGTGCACGACAGCGACGCCGTCGCGTAGGCCACGCCGTAGCCGAACATCGAACCCAGCCGCCGGGTCGGCGCGCCCTTCGTCGGCTTGGGCAGGAGCACCGTCATGGTCCGGCCGGCCACGAGCAGCGCGCCGGTGACGACCAGGGCCGCGCCGATGACGACGGTGACGAACGGCAGGTAGCGCTGCACCGACGCGGCGACCGGCGCGACGACCAGGCCGAAGACGCCGAACACCACCACGAACCCGGCGGTCATGACGGCGCTCGCCGCCAGCGCCCGGCCGACCCCGCCGGACCGCCTTACGTCGCCGGACCGCCCGCCGACGCCGACCCCGCCGGACCGCCCTCCGTCGCCGTGGACGACCAGCGCGAGGTAGGCGGGCAGCATGGCGAACCCGCACGGGTTCACCGTCGCCACCATGCCCGCCAACGCCGCCAGCAGGACGACGTCGGCCATCACGACCCCGAGAGGGCGGCGACCCGGTCGCGCAGCTCCCGCTCCGACAGCTGGGTCGTCACGACGTCCACCTCGCCGTCACGGGTGACGAACGCGTACGCGGGCTGGGCCGTGACGCCGAACCGCTTCCACACGGCGGTGTCGGTGTCCGCGAGGTGCCGGAACCCGCCGAGGTCGTACCGGTCGACGAACTCGCGCATGGCGGGCACCTCGTCCAGCGCGGCGACGCCGAGGAACGTGACCGAGGGGTTGTCCTTGGCGGTGGCCGACACGCCGGGCGCCTCGCGTCGGCAGTTCGGGCACCACGGCGCCCAGAACCACAGGACGGCGGGCTTGCCCGCCAGAGCCTCCCCGGAGAGGTCCGCCCCGTCGATCGTCTTGCCGGTGAACTTGAGCTGCTCGGCGACCCGTGCGGCCGGCGCGGGTTCGCCGGAACCCGGAGCCGCCGTGGTCGCCTGCGCCGCGGACGTCGTGCCGGCCGTGGACGACGGGGCGCCGCCGCCGGAACGCATGGCCGTCCCGCAGCTCGCCACCAGGGTCAGCAGGGCCAGCAGGGCGGCAACGGGCGCGGACTTCCGAAGCATCGACTACACCTCCGAGGGGTACGGGGCTTGATCCTCCCGCAACGGCCGTCACGTGGGCATTACGAACCCCTGACGTCCACACCCGTGCCGCGCCGCAGGCCTGTTCGTCAGGAATTCTCCTACTTGGCCGCTGTGTCGTGACTTGCCGGCCCCTAAGCTGACCGACGACCCCTGCCGCGCATCCCCCGCACCCGCCCTGCAACCCGGGTCGACGAGGGCTGCCCGTCGAAAGGACGGTTCCCCCATGCGTACCGGTCGATTCCGCGCCGCCCTCGTGGCCGCCGCCGTGGCACTGCTGAGCATCACCGGCGCGACCACGGCCTCGGCCGCTCCCGCCACCGGCCAGGACGTCGCCTTCCAACCCGCGGCCGAGACCCCGGTCACGGCCCTGGTGACGAAGCTGTCCCACTCCGAGGCGGCGGCGCGGTTCCGCGCCGCCGGCATCACCTGGTCGTCCAGCGGCAACTGCAGCAACCGCTACAACTCCACCTGCACGTCGTTCGAGCAGATCAACCTGACCACCGTCCAGGGCGCGGAAACCCTCAAGAGGGCCAGCGGCTGCGCCATGAACATCACCGGCGGCACCGAGACCGGCCACGCCAGCGGCACCTACAGCCACTGGAACGGCTACAAGCTCGACTACAGCCTCTACAGCTGCCTCGGCAACTACATCCGGGGCAACTTCACCTACATCGGCGGCAACAAGTGGCAGTCCGGCTCCGGGAACATCTACTACCTGGAGAGCAACCACTGGGACGTGACCTACTACAACTGCGGCGGCTGCTGACGCCGACGTGCCAAGGGGGGACCGGTCGCCACAACCGGTCCCCCCTCTCTCCCGCTCCCGTCGGGTCTCATCCGAACGCCTCCACCTCCAGCCGCCCGACCGATCCCGCGCCGCTCCGGAGCAGCGCGAGTCGACGTCGGCGCGGCGAGTCACGCCGGGGCGCGTCCACTCCGGACAGTCGTCGCACGCGCCCGAACGGCGTGACGCCCTGCGGCTTGTAGACGCTGAGCGCGATGGCGGCGACGAGGACGACCAGGGCCGCCACCGCGTCGGCGAGCAGCTGCACGCGCAGCCGTCGAACGCGGGACCGAGCGACGACGGGTCCGCCGCCGCCGACGCCAGGTGGTCGATGGGCGCGCTGCCGCACCTGCGCCACCACTGACACCGGCCCGTCGCATACCTCCCAGGGGTATGTGACGGGCCGACTGGCGCCCTTCCCGTTCGCCGGGCGAGGGGTCAGACCTCCGCGGGCACCCGCTCGGCGACCCGCCCGCGCAGGGTGACCGCCGCCAGGACCGCCGCGACCAGGGCGACCACGGCCGCGCCGGCGAAGGCCGCCGAGTAGCCGTCGGTCAACGCGACCGCGTCACCCAGCCGGTCCGCGCCCCGCGACGTCGCCACCGCGGTCATCGCGGCGAGCCCGAGCGCCGAGCCGATCTGGTACGTGGTGTTCACGATGCCGGAGGCGAGCCCGCCCTCCTCCGGCGCCACGCCGCCGATCGCGCTCAGCGTGGCCGGGATGAAGACCAGCGCCATGCCGACCGCCGAGATCAGCGAGCCGGGCAGGACGTCCGCCAGGAAGCTGCCGCCGGGGTCGGCGGCGGCCAGCAGCCCGAGGCCGACGGCCAGCACGGCCAGGCCGGAGACGATCAGCGGCTTGGTGCCGAAGCGGCCGATGAGCCGACCGGTCACCGTGGTCATCAGCACCGTCATCAGCGCGGTCATCGGGAGCAGCGCCGCGCCGCTGGCGAACGAGTCGAAGCCGAGCACCTGCTGCACGTAGAGGTTGAGGAAGTACCACATCGGGATCCACGCCGCGCCCAGCAACGCCATCGCGACGTTCGCCGCCGCCAGGTCGGGCGCGCGCCAGACCCGCAACGGCATCAACGGGTTCCCGGCCACGCGCTGCAGGAGCACGAACGCCGCCAGCAGGACCAGGGCCGCGCCGAGCTGCACGAGCGTCGCGGTCGACGTCCAGCCCCGCTCGGGCGCCTGCACGACGGCGTACACGGCGAGCGCGAGGCCGCCGGTCACCGCGACCGCTCCCCCGACGTCCAGCCCGCCGCGCCGGCCGGGGACCGCGGGCAGCAGCTTCGGCGTGAGCGCGAGCGTGAGCAGGCCGATCGGGAGGTAGATGACGAACACCCACGGCCAGCTCAGCCACTCGGTGATCACGCCGCCGAGGAACACGCCCGCCGTGCCGCCGGCCGGGGCCGCGGCGCCGTAGAACGCCATCGCCTTCGGCAGCTCGTTCGGCTGACCGGCGAACAGGACCATGAGCAACGTCATCGCGGCCGGTGCGATGAGCGCCGCGCCGACGCCCTGCACGGCCCGCCCGACGACCTCCGTGCCCGCACCGGTCGCCGCGGCGGCGACCACCGAGCCGACGATGAGCGTCGTCCAGCCGGCCGCGAACACGCGGCGCGCGCCCCAGAGGTCGGAGAGCCTGCCGCCGAGCAGCAGGAGACCGCCCAGCGCGACGGCGTAGGCGTTGAACACCCACTGGAGCCCGCCGGGCGTGAAACCCAGGTCGCGCTGCATGTCCGGCAGCGCCACGGCGATGATCGAGGTGTCCATGATGACCATGAACTGCGCCGCGGCGAGCACGACGAGTGCCCACCAGCGCCGAGGGTCGGGGTTCATGCCGGGTCCTTCCGTCTCCGGCGCGGCTGCGCCGGTCCGATCGGTGCTCCGATCGCGGTTTCCATACCCTAAGGGGGTATTTGTGAGAGCGACCGTAACATACCCCCTAGGGGTATTAATGTGACGTGGCTCACCATGATCGCCGACGCCTGCGGATAGCATGGGCCCCGCCGAAAGGGGCGTCATGCGAGGACTGGGCGAGTTGGAAGCAGCGGTGATGGACGTGCTGTGGCGCACGGCGGAACCGCTGAAGGTCCGCGAGGTCCTGGAACGGCTGGACACGGGCAAGCAGCTCGCCTACACCACCGTCATGACGGTCCTCGACAACCTGCACCGCAAGGGGTGGGTGGTGCGCGAGCTGGAGGGCAAGGCGTACCGGTACCAGCCGGCGATGAGCCGCGCCGAGGCCGCGTCGGCGGCGCTGCGGGACGTGCTCGCCGCGTCCGGCGACCCGGAGGCCGTGCTGCTGCACTTCGCGCGGTCCGCGTCCGACCGGGAGACCGAGCTGTTGCGCAAGGCGCTGCCCCGGAAGCCGCGCCGCGGGTGACCGTCGCGGTCGCGCTGCTGCTCGGGGCAGGGCTGGTCGCCTGGGTCGCGCCGGGCCGGCTGCGCCGCCTCGCGACGTCCGGCGCCCACCCGCGCGTGGTGCTGGTGGCGTGGCTGTCGTCCCTCGTCAGCGTGCTGGTCACCGCCGGTCTCGCGGTCACCGCGCTCCTCCTGCCCGACCACGGCGCGCACGCGTTCATCGGCTTCCCCGACTGCTTCGACGCGCTGCTGCACGGCCTCACGCCCGAGGCCGAGGCATTGAGCGGCGTGGTCGGCGTGCTGATGCTGGCCGGGCTGCTGGTGCGGCTCGCCGTCATGGCCACGCGGACGGCCCGGCGGCGGGCGCGCGCACGGCGCGACCACCTGGCCGTGCTGCGGCCGGCGGCGCGGTCCGAGCCGGGTCGGCCGACCACGCTGTGGCTCGACCACGAGGAGCCGATGGCGTTCAGCCTGGCCGGCTACCCCGGCGTCGTCGTCGCGACCGAGGGCCTGCACCGCACGCTGGCCGGCGCGCAGGTCGACGCGGTGCTGGTGCACGAGCGGGCGCACCTGAGCGGCCGGCACCACCTCGTCGTCACGGCGGCCGACGCGCTGTCCGCGATGCTGCCGTTCCTGCCGCTGTTCCGGCGGACGCCGGCCGCCGTGCGCGACCTGGTCGAGCTGGCGGCGGACGCGGCGGCCGCGCGGGCGTGCGGGGCGGAGGCCGTCCGGGCGGCGCTGACCACCGTGACCGGCCACGACGCGCCGGGCTCGGCGCCGGCCATGAGCCGGGACGCGGTCGAGGTCAGGCTGGCCCACCTCCGCCACGCCGACCACCACGCGGGACGTGCTCGCACCGCCGCGACCTGCGGCTTCGCCGGGCTGACGACGTTGGCGCTGCCGCCGATCGCGGCGGTCAGCGGCCTGCTGGCCCTGGTCGCCACGACCTGCCCGTAGTCGACGCCCGACAGCGCGCCGGCCCGGAGCCGACCGGCTCCGGGCCACCGCGCGTTCCGGTCAGGCGACCCCGGCCGGCACCTTGTCCCGAGCGGACCCCGCCGACCGCGCCGGGCGGTCCGGCGACGTCGCGGTGCTGCGGAAACCACGCAGCCGCAGGCTGTTCGACACCACGAACACCGACGAGAACGCCATCGCCGCGCCCGCGATCATCGGGTTGAGCAGGCCCGCGGCGGCCAGGGGCAGGGCCGCGACGTTGTAGGCGAACGCCCAGAACAGGTTGCCCTTGATCGTGGCCAGAGTGCGCCGCGACAGCCTGATCGCGTCGACCGCCGCCCGCAGGTCGCCCCGCACCAGCGTCAGGTCGCTCGCCTCGATCGCCGCGTCCGTGCCGGTGCCCATCGCCAGGCCCAGGTCGGCCTTGGCCAGCGCCGCGGCGTCGTTGACGCCGTCGCCGACCATCGCCACGACCTTGCCCTCCGACTGCAGGCGGGCGACGACGTCGACCTTGTCCTTCGGCAGCACCTCGGCGATCACCTCGTCGATGCCGACCTCGGCGGCGACGGCCCGCGCGGCCGCCTCGTTGTCGCCGGTCAGCAGCACCGGGGTGAGGCCGAGCGCCCGCAGCTGCCGGATCGCCTCGGCGGACGTCGGCTTGACGGTGTCCGCGACCACGAGCACCGCCCGCGCCTCGCCGTCCCACGCGACCAGGACCGCGGTGCGGCCCTTCTCCTCGGCGGCGCGCTTGGCCTCGGCCAGGTCGTCGCCCAGGCGGACGCTCCACTCGGCCAGCAGCCGCTCCCGGCCGACGATCAGCGCGTGGCCGTCGACCACGCCCTGCACGCCCAGGCCCTCCAGGTTCTGGAAGTCCTCGACCTCGGGCAGGTCGCCGACCCGCTCGGCCGCGCCGGCCGCGACCGCCTTGGCGATCGGGTGCTCGGAGGCGTGCTCCAAGGCGCCCGCCAGCCGCAGCACCTCGTCCTCCTCGACGCCGTCCGCGACGTGCACGCCGACCAGGCTCATCCGGCCCGAGGTGACGGTGCCGGTCTTGTCCAGCACCACCGTGTCCACCCGGCGGGTCGACTCCAGCACCTCCGGGCCCTTGATCAGGATGCCGAGCTGGGCGCCGCGGCCCGTGCCGACGAGCAGCGCGGTCGGCGTGGCCAGGCCCAGGGCGCACGGGCAGGCGATGATCAGCACCGCGACCGCCGCCGTGAACGCCGCCGAGACGCCGCCGCCCGCGCCGAGCCAGAACGCCAGCGTGCCCACCGACAGCGCGATCACGACCGGCACGAACACCGCCGAGATCCGGTCCGCCAGCCGCTGCGCCTCGGCCTTGCCGTTCTGCGCGTCCTCGACCAGCTGCGCCATCTGCGCCAGCTGCGTGTCCGACCCGACCCGCGTCGCCCGGATGACCAACCGGCCGCCCGCGTTGACGGTCGCGCCGACCACCGCGTCGCCGGGGCCGACCTCCACCGGCACGGACTCGCCGGTCAGCATGCTCGCGTCGACCGCCGAGCTGCCCTCCGCCACCACGCCGTCGGTGGCGATCTTCTCCCCCGGCCGCACGGCGAACCGGTCGCCGACGGCCAGCTCCGCGATCGGGACGCGGACCTCGCGGCCGTCCCGCAGCACGGCGACGTCCTTCGCGCCCAGCTCCAGCAACGCCCGCAGCGCCGCCCCGGCCCGCCGCTTGGACCGCGCCTCGAAGTAGCGCCCGGCCAGGATGAACACCGTGACGCCGGCGGCCACTTCGAGGTAGATCGAGCCCGCACCGTCCGTGCGCTGCACGGTCAGCTCGAACGGGTGCGTCATGCCGGGCGTGCCCGCGGTGCCGAACAGCAGCGCGTACAGCGACCAGGCGAACGCCGCGATCGTGCCCATCGAGATCAGCGTGTCCATGGTGGCCGCGCCGTGCCGCAGGTTCGCCCACGCCGCCCGGTGGAACGGCCACGCGCCCCACACCAGCACCGGGGCCGCCAACGTCAGCGAGATCCACTGCCAGTAGGTGAACTGCAGCACGGGCGCCATCGCCAGCGCGATCACCGGCACCGCGAGGGCGGTGGAGACGGTCAACCGCTGCCGCAGCGCGCGGGTCGGGTCTTCGTCGGCGGGCGCCTCGGGCTCCTCGGCGGCCTTCACGACCGGCAGCGCGGCCTGGTAGCCGGCGGCCTCCACCTGCTCGACGAGCGTGCGCGGGTCGACGTCCTCGGGGAACGTGACGCGGGCCTTCTCGGTCGCGTAGTTGACGGTCGCGGTCACGCCGTCCAGCTTGTTGAGCTTGCGCTCGATCCGGGCCGCGCACGACGCGCACGTCATGCCGGTGATGGCCAGTTCGATCTGCGTGTCAGCCATGACCGTGCCCGTCCTCTTCCTCGTGCCCGCCCGGGGCGGGCGTGGTCGGCGTGCCGGGGGCGGGCGTGGCCCGTTCGGCGCCGGCGGTGTCGACGGTGAACTCGGCCGTGCGCACGACCCCGTCGTGCTGGAAGTCGAGGAACAGCCGGTAGCTCCCGGCCGACGGCACCTCGGCCACGAACGCGACCTCCGGGCCGGCCGCGGTCCTGCCGTCACCGGGCGCGCCCTCGGGGTGGACGTGCAGGTAGGCGAGGTCGCCCTCGCGCAGCGCGACCAGGTGGCCGTAGGCCGCGAGGTACGGCTGGAGGTCGGTCACCGGCTTGCCGTCCCGGCTCACGGTCAGCCGCACCGGCGACGCCTTGCCCGGCGTCAGGTCGCCGTCGAGGCGCACCTGGTATCCGTCGACCTCGGCGACCCGCGACGGCGCGTGCCGCCGGGGCTCGAACAGACCGGCCGCGGCGACGTCGACGCCCAGCGTGGCCGCCTCGGCGCCGGTCGGCTTGAAGTCGGCGAACACCCGGTAGGAGCCGGCCTCGGCGAGGTCGAGGGGCGCGGTCCACGTGCCGTCGGCGGCCATCTCGGGGTGGAGGTGCCGGTAGCCGGAGGTGTCGCGGCGCACCACGATCAGGTGCATCCGCTTGTCGTGCTCGACGTCGAACCCGGTCACCGCCGCCCCGTCGGGGCCGGTGATCCGGAACGAGAAGGAGTGGGGTCCCGTGGTCAGCGTCGTGTCGGTGGGCGTGAGGGTGTACCCGCCCCTGGACGACGCCAGCCCGGCGGGCTGGTCCGCGGCCTCCGCGACGGTGGCGCCGTGGTCGTCCCCGTGGCCGGCGCCCTCAGCGCCGGACGTCCCGTCGTGGCCGCCGGGGGCGGTTTCGACGGACAGGGGACCGACAGCGCTCCCGGCGGCCCAGGCGCCACCGGCGACCAGGGCCAGCACCGCACCGTAGGCGGAGAGCTTCGCTGCTGTGTTCATCGGTTCAGGTCCTCAGGACTGGTGGAGCCCGCCGCGTGGCGGGCTCCGAGTCGGCAGATCAGCCGGCGAGCGCGTAGCCCGCTTCCTCGACGGCGGCCTTGACGTCCGCCTCGGCGACCGGGGCGGCGCTGGTCACCTTGACCGCACCGGTCGGCAGGTCGACGTCCACGGCGGTCACGCCCTCGATCTTGGTGACCTCCTCGGTCACGGACGCCACGCAGTGGCCGCAGGTCATGCCGGTGACGGTGAAAGTGGACTCGGCCATCGGGTGCTCCTCGTTGTCGTGTCGGTTCAGGACCGCACCAGGCGGGCGATGGCTTCGCTCGCCTCGCGGACCTTGGCGTCGGCGCCTTCGCCGCCCTGTGCGAGCGCGTCGGCCACGCAGTGCTTCAGGTGCTCGTCGAGCAGTCCGAGGGAGACCGCCTGCAGGGCCTTCGTCGCCGCCGCGATCTGGGTCAGGACGTCGATGCAGTACTCGTCGTCCTCCACCATCCGCTGCACACCGCGGACCTGCCCCTCGATCCGGCGCAAGCGCTTGACGAAGGCTTCCTTGTCCGATGTGTAACCCCGCATGCCCACTCCCTCCGGCCCGCTCGCCGGTCCAGTGCGTTCCGACGGTGGCGCCTTCGAGGACATTTATACCCCCAGGGGGTATCCGGGTCAACTCGCCGCCGGTCCGACGTGACCGTCGCCACTCCCGAGTGGAGCCAGGCGCGGCACCATACCCCCGTACTGTATGCCGCCGCCTCCGGGAGCGCCGAACGGCACTTCGGCATGACCGTCGGACCTGCCCGCCACCGGTCGGACGCCGGATCGTCAGGTGTTCGTCAGGTCCGGCGGGCGCGCGGTGCGGCAGGATGGCGGTGCGACTCGCGGGGCGTCATGCTTCGCGAGTCGACCACTTTCCACGTCACCGCAGGTGAGCCACCCGGACGGCCGGCCGCGGCACCGGCTCGCGGGCGCGGTGGGACACCCCCGGCGGTGGTGTCGACCCCGGCGGGCGGGCAGGCTGGTGCTCACCGCACACGAGGACCGGGGCACATGGAATTCTCCGTACTGCTGGTCGAGGACGACGAGCACATCCGGCAGGCGCTGGGGCTCGCCCTCGGCGACGAGGGGTTCGCCGTCACCGACGCGGTGTCGGGCGAGGAGGCCCTCGACCTCCTGGCCGGGGCGACGTTCGACGTGGTGCTGCTCGACCTGATGCTGCCGGGCGTGGACGGGCTGGAGGTGTGCCGCCTGCTGCGGGCCCGCGGCGACCTGCCCATCATCGTCGTGACCGCCCGCGCCGACGCCGCCGACGTGATCGCCGGGCTGGAGGCGGGCGCCGACGACTACGTGACGAAACCGCTGGTCGCCAGCGTGCTGGCGGCACGCATCCGGGCGTTGCTGCGCCGTCGCGGCGGCGGTCGGCAGGACGAGGCGATCCGGGTCGGCGACGTCGAGATCCGGCCCGACGTCGGTTCGGTGCACCGGTCCGGCCGCGAGGTCCACGTCACGCGCACCGAGTTCCGGCTGCTGGTGGAGCTGGCGTCGGCGGGCGGGCGGATCGTCACCCGCGAGCAGCTGCTGCAACGCGTGTGGGGTTACGACTACTTCGGCGACACCCGGCTGCTCGACGTGCACATCCGCCGGCTGCGCCGCAAGATCGAGGCCAACCCGGACGAGCCGACCCTGGTGGTGACCGTGCGCGGGGCCGGCTACCGGGTGGACGTGTGATGCCGAGGTTCTCGCTGCGCTGGCGGGTCGCGCTGGTCCTGGGGCTGGGGTCGGTGCTGCTGACCAGCGCGCTCGCCGTGGCGATCTGGAACCTCACGTCCGGCTACCTGCTGCGGCAGCGCGAGCAGGGCGCCGTGCGCCAGGCCGAGGTGAACGCGCGGCTCGTGGACGAGGCGCTGCGCACCGGGTCCGCCGGGCTGAACGAGCTGCTCACGGGCCTGACCACGGGCCCGGACTCCACCGTCATGGTGTTCCACGCGGGCCAGGTGCTCACCAGCGGGCGGCAGGTGGACGCGCGGGTGCTGCCGCGGCGGCTCGTCGACCTGGGCCGCGAGGGCACGCCCGCCGCGCAGCGGCTCCTGGTCGACGGCATCCCGGTGCTGGCCGTGACGCTGCCCATCCGGTCCACCGACGGCGCGTACGTCGAGCTGGCGCCGCTCGTGCAGCTGGACCGCACGTTCCGGTTCCTCAGCGGCCTGCTGGTGGCCGTCACCCTGGGCAGCGGCGTGCTCGGCGTCGTGCTCGGGTCGTGGGCGAGCAGACGCGCGCTGCGCCCGCTGACCGAGCTGACCAAGGCCGCGTCGCGCATCGCGGGCGGCGACCTGCGGGCCCGCCTGCCCACCCAGACCGACCCCGACCTGACCCCGCTGGCCACCACGTTCAACGCGACCGCCGACGCGCTGGAGCAGCGCGTGCTGCGGGACGCCCGGTTCGCGGGCGACGTGAGCCACGAGCTGCGGTCGCCGTTGACGACGATGGTCAACGCGGCCGAGGTGCTGCGCCGGCGGCGGGCCGAGGTGCCCGGCACGGCGGGCAAGGCGCTGGACCTGCTGACGTCCGAAGTGGACCGGTTCGCGCGGATGGTGGTGGACCTGCTGGAGATCTCGCGCGCCGACCAGCACGCGGAAGACCTCACCCCGGAGACGATCGACCTCGCGTCGCTGGTCCGCAACGTCGTCTCGGCCCGTCCGGGCGGGTCGGCGCCCGTCGACGCGCCGGAGCCGTCGCCGCACGTGCTCGGCGACCGCCGCCGGCTGGACCGGGTCGTGGACAACCTGCTCGACAACGCCGAGCGCCACGCGGGCGGGGTGGTGCGGGTCGCCGTGATGTCCCGCGACGGCAACGCCCGGATCGAGGTGGACGACGCCGGTCCCGGCGTGCCGCCCGAGCTGCGCGACCGCGTCTTCGACCGGTTCGACCGGGGCGCGCGGGCCGGCAGCCGCGGCGCGGGCACCGGCAGCGGCCTCGGGCTGGCGCTGGTCGCCCAGCACGTCCAGCGGCACGGCGGCAGCGTGCGCGTCGAGGACCGGCCGGGCGGCGGCGCGCGGTTCGTGGTGGAGATCCCGGAGGCCGACCGATGAGGACCGCGGCGCTCGCGCTGACCTGCCTGGTCCTCCTCACCTCGTGCGGCGTCACCACGCAGGACGAGCCGCGACCGCTGGTCACGTCCACGGCGAACCCCGTGCCGACGCCCACCCTCACCCAGCGGCCCGACCCGACCACGCTCCCGTCGTCCACCGCCACGACGACGCCCTCCCCCGTCCCGACGTCCACGACGACCCTCGGCACGCCGTGAGCACCGGCGACCCGGATGACGGGCGGGTGCGACGGCGGGCGTGGGTCCGAGGCTTGGCCGTGGTGGCTATCGTGGCGCTGGTGGTCGGTGGTGGCGCCTTCGCGTTCCAGCGCAAGCTCGTGTTCCTGCCGTCCGGCGGGCCGGTGGGCGACGCCTCCGCGGTCCTGCCCGGCGGGCGGGACGTCACGCTCGTCACCGTCGACGGCCTGCGCCTGACGGCCTGGCACTTCGCCGTCCCCTCGGCTCGCGCCGCGGTCCTGGTCGCGCCGGGCAACGCCGGGAACCGGGCGTTGCGGGCGCCGCTCGCCCGCGCCCTCACCGCACGCGGCCTGTCCGTGCTGCTGCTCGACTACCGCGGCTACGGCGGCAACCCCGGCGACCCGACCGAGGCCGGGCTGGCGCTGGACGTCCGCGCGGCCCGCGAGTTCCTGGTCCGCGACGCCGCCGTGCCGCCCGACCGGCTCGTGTACTTCGGCGAGAGCCTGGGCTCGGCGGTGGTCGCGGAACTCGCCGTCGAGCACCCGCCGGCGGCGCTGGTGCTGCGCTCGCCGTTCGTGGACCTCGCCGCGGTCGGCCGGGTGCACTACCCGTTCCTGCCGGTCCGGTGGCTGCTGCTGGACGAGTTCGCGACCGCGGCGCACGTGGCGCGGGTCCGGGCGCCGGTCACCGTCGTCCACGGCACGTCGGACACGATCGTCCCGCCCGACCAGAGCCGCGCTGTGGCGTCGGCGGCCGGGGCGCGGGTCGTCGAGGTGGCGGGGGCCGACCACAACGACCGCGCGTTGCTGGACGGCCCGGAGCTGGTCGACGCCATCGCGGCGGCGGCCGGGGGCTGAGCGACTACCAGGACGCGTCCGGTGCCGGCGCGTCGTCCGGCAGCGGCACGGCGCGGCGCTGGTCGGCGACGTCCGCCGGGTCGGCCTCGGGCACGTCCGGCGGCTCGGGCGCGGCGTCGGGGCGTCCCACCGCGGCCTCCTCGTCCACGATCCCGGCGTCGGTCTCCGGCTCGACGGGGCGCACCTGGTCGGCCACGTCGTTCCACGGCTTCTCCACGCTCATCACGCTGACCCTCCCGTGCGGCTGGCGGACAGGACGGCGCCCGCCACGACCCAGGGTCGCAGCGGGCGGACGGATACGACGTTCAGGATTCGCTTCACACCACCATCGGGGGACTCGCCGCTCGCGGCGCCCGCCTCGACGCGTCACGAGACGCCGGGCGCTCGGCTCGACCACTCGACCGGGCACGCCGACCTGACCGGCGGGCAACCCACCGACCGAGCGGGGTTCGACGCCTCCGGGTCGCACTCGGACCCGCGGGCAGGCCGTCGAACCGATCCCCGCAGCGCGGTCACCTCCTTCGGCCGTCAGACCACTGTGGTCCGGCGGGCCGGAGGAGACCTCTCGCAGCGCTTCACCCGGCTGGTCCGCCGGGGCCTCGCACTCCTACCGTTCACCTCGATCACTCCCGGGCAACGTCACCAGGTCACTGACCGATACTTCTGATATAGCCACCGATGTGGACTGTGTCAAGTGGTCGGTCCGGTTCGCGTCAGGTGGTCCAGTCGTCCGCCAACCCCGTCACGACGGCCTGGTCGCCGGTCGCGCTGATCCGGGCCGTCACCGGGCCGAGGCGGAGGTCGGACAGCGTCAGCTCGCCCCACCGCTCCGGCACGTGCGGCCGGGTCGTGAGGGTCCGCTCCGGCACGTTCGGCTCCAGCCCGAGGAACGACCGCACCAGCAGCAGCGGCGACGCGCTCGCCCACGCCTGCGGCGAGCACGACGTCGGGTACGGCACGGGCGGGCTGAAGTCGGCGCGCGGGAAGCCGCAGTACAGCTCCGGCAGCCGTCCGCCGAATGCCGCCGCCGCGTCGAGCAGGCCGTCCGCCAACCGGTGCGCCAGCTCGACCGCGCCGGGCAGGTGGGCGTAGCGCAGCAACCCCGCGACGGCGATGGCCGTGTCGTGCGGCCACACCGACCCGTTGTGGTAGCTCATGGGGTTGTACGCGCCCATGGACGACGCCAGCGTCCGCAGGCCGTACCCGCTGTCCATGTCGGGGTCGGCCAGCCGCCGGATCAGCGCGGCCGCGTGCTCGTCGGTCGCGATCCCCGTCCACAGGCAGTGGGCGGTGTTGCTGGTGAGCGCGTCCACGGGCTGCTTGCGGCCGTCGAGCGCGACGGCGTACCACCCGCGGTCGGGCAGCCAGAACGACTCGGCGAACCGCTGCCGCAGCTTCTCGGCGCGCTCCCGCAGCCGGGCGGCGCCGGTCCGGTCGCCGAACCCCTCGGCCAGCTCGGCGCGCGCCAGGAACGCCGCGTAGGCGTAGCCCTGCACCTCGCACAGCGCGATCGGCGGGATCGCCTGCCGGCCCGAGGCGTCGTTGACGCCGTCGAAGCTGTCCTTCCAGCCCTGGTTCGCCAGGCCGCGGTCGGTGGCGCGCCGGTACTCCACGAACCCGTCGCCGTCGCGGTCGCCGTGCCGGTCGATCCACGCGATGGCGGCGTCGGCGGCCGGCAGCAACGAGCGCACCACGTTCTCGTCCGCGCCCCACCGGCGGCACTCCGCCAGCAGCATCACGAACAGCGGCGTCGCGTCGATCGTGCCGTAGTAGTGGTTGCCGCCCAGGACGGCCGTGCTGTCGGGGCCGAGGCGCAGCTCGTGCAGGACGCGTCCCGGCTCCTCCTCGGTCAGCGGGTCGACCGCGGTGCCCTGGGTCTCGGCGAGGGTCTGCAACGTCCCGAGCGCGAGGCCGACGTCCAGCGGCAGCGCCATCCACGCGGTCAGCAGGCTGTCGCGGCCGAACAGGGTCATGAACCACGGCGCGCCCGCCGCGACGAACGGCCTGCCGTCGCGGGCCGGGTCGTGGATGAGCAACGCGCCGAGGTCGCTCTCCGTGCGGCGCAACACCTGCGTCAGCACGGGGTCGGTCGCGGTGACGAGCGAGCTGGCCGCCCGCCACGCCCGGATCTTGCGCGCCGGACCGCTGCTCTCCAACCGCTCGCCGCGGTGGAACTGGGGCTTGACCTGCCGGCCGCCGATGGTCGGCTGCACGACGACCTCGGTCGACCACCGCCCGCCCGCGGGCACGACCACCTGCCAGCTCAACGCGCCGGGCACCACGACGGGTTCGGCGGTGGCCGTGAACGAGACGCCGCGGGAGCCGTCCTTGCGGTCGCGCAGCAGGAGTTCCGGCCCGGCGGCCGTGGCGTCCGAGCCGCCGTGCGCGGCCCGTCCTTCCTTGACCGCGAACAGGTCGGCGAAGTCGGCGTCCACGTGCAGGTCCAGCCGCACCGCGGTCGCCTCGCGGCCCAGGTTGTCGACCGTGATCGTCTCGCGCATGCCGTCGCCGACCAGCCGTTCCCGCACCAGCAGGAGCGTGCTGTCGGCCATGCCGGGGGCCGGCGGGCGGCGCAGCACGAACCGGGCCGCGAAGGCCTCCGGGTGCGACACCGACAACGCGTGCGGCGTGCGGCCGTCCAGCCTCAGCTGCCACCGCGAGACCACCCGCGCGTCGCGGTAGAACAGGCCGTGCGGGGTGCCGGGCTCGATGTCGCCGGTGCCGCCGGAGAGGCAGAACGTGCTGCCCTCGACCAACGTCGTGGTGCCGCCGGTGATGGCGGGCTCGCCCGCGTTGAACGGCTCGGGTGGCGGTTCGGCGGTCACGTGCGGTCCCCGGAGGCGTGCAGCGCGCCGTCGACGCCGCGGCCGCCGTCCAGCGCGTGGCCGCCGTGCAGGGCGTGGCCGTTGTGGGCCTGGCCGTTCAGGGCGCGGTCGTTGTGGGCCTGGCTGTTGCGGGCGTCCACGTTCCGCTCGTAGACCCGGTCGAGGGCCGAGTCGAGGGCGGCGTAGTCGCGGCGCAGCGCGGTCAGCGCGCCGTCGGGCGCGAGGGCCTGCCGGTACGCGGCCTCGTAGCCCGCGCCCAGCCCGTCGACGCCGAAGTGCCCGGCGACGTGCGCCCGGCACGCGGCCGGGTCGAGGTCGCGCACCTCGTGCAGCGCGGACACCAGCTCGTCGGGGTCGTCGCGGACCAACCCGGTGACGCCGTCCACCACGACCTCCGGCACCGCTCCCGCGCGCAACGCCACCACCGGCGTGCCGCACGCCATCGCCTCGATCATCACCATGCCGAACGGTTCCTCCCAGCGGATCGGGAACAGCAGGCACCGGGCGGCGGCGAGCAGCTTGCGCTTCTCGGTCGCGTCGGCGACGCCGAACACGTGGTCGCGGTCGGTCAGCCGGGGCCGGACCTCGCGCTCGAAGTACTCCTTCTCGACGGGCTCGGCGCACTTGCCCGCGAGCACCAGCGGGACGCCGGCGGCGTGCGCGGCCTCCAGCGCCAGGTGCGGCGCCTTGTCCGGGTGGAAGCGGCCGAGGAACAGCGCGTAGTCCTCCTTGCGCTCCCGGAACGGCCAGTCCTCGACGCGCAGCGCGTTGTGGACCGTGCCGACCCAGTTCAGCTCGGGCGCCAGCTCCCGCTGCCGGTCGCTGATGGCGACCAGGCCGACGTCGCCGCCCAGCTCGCGATAGTAGCGGCGCATGTCGGTGTCCACGGGCCCGTGCACGGTCGCCACCGTGGGCACGCCCAGGGCCGCGAACGCCGGCGCGTTGAGCGGGCCGGCGAGGGTGTGGTCGTGCACGACGTCCACCCCTTCGGCGGCGACCAGCCGTTCGACCTCGCGGCGGACGGCGGCGGCGTGGACCACCTCGGGGAACGGCTCGCCGAGGCGTTCGGGGACCGTGCGGTCCCAGACGGGGACGAACCGGGCCTTGGTGCCGGCCTCCCCCGCGCCCAGCAACGTCACCGCGTGGCCGCGGGCGACCAGGGCGTCGGCGAGGTCGGCCACGACGGCCTCCACACCGCCGTACGCCTTGGGCGGGACGTCGAAGTAGGGCGGGGCGACGAGCACGACGCGCAACCGGTCGTCGGCGCGGTCGATCGCGCGGCGTGCGGACGGGACGGCGGAAGGCAGGCTGCTCAAGGACGACCTCCTCGAACGGGCGAGCGGATCGTGGTTGGCACTCTTCGCCCTAGAGTGCTAACAAAGATCGTGGGTGGAGCGCAACACCCCTCGGATGGACATGGCGGCGATCACAACCGGTGTACCAGGAAAGGATGTGCGGTGACGGCGGTGGACGGGGACCTGGTGCCGTTGCGGGCCGATTTCGACGTGGTGTGGCGCGGTTACGACCGCGGCCAGGTGCGGCACTACGTGGACGGCGTCGAGGCCGAGCTGGGTGTGCTCGCGGTCGACCGCGACGCCGCCGTGGCGCGGGCCGACGACCTCGCCCGCCAGCTGGAGACGGCGCGCGCCGAGATCCGCGTGCTGCGGGAGCACATCGACCGGATCTGCCGCACGCCCGTCGAGCCCCACGCGCTCACGGAACGCCTGCGCCGCATGGTGGAACTCGCGCACGACGAGGCCGCGGAGATCACCGAGCGGGCGCGGGCCGTCGCCGAGAACCACTGGGCCACGGCGGAACACGCGGCCGCCCGGCTGCGGGAGCGGTCCGAACGGCTCGTCGACGACCTCGACGTCCGCAGGCGGGAGGCGGAGGCCGAGCACCGGGCGCTGATGCGACGGGCCCGCGAGCAGGTCGTGGCGGCCGAGCGCGAGGCCGAGCAGCGGCGGCGTGAGCTGGACGCGCGGGCCGAGGCGCTGCGCGAGGAGGTGCGGGCCGACTTCGAGGTCGCGATGGCCGCGCGACGGGCCGAGGCGATGGCCGCGATGGCCGAGGAGGAGGCCGCCGCGCGGGCGCGGGCCGACCAGGTGGTGCGGGAGGCGCGCGAGCACGCGCGGCGCATCGTCGCGGAGGCCCGTGAGCGGGTGGACGAGCTGCGCGCCCGTCGCGACCACATCGCCGCCGGGCTCCGCACCGCGCGGGCGTTGCTGGCCGAGGCCGACCCCCTGCTCCACACCCCCGCGGACGAGATCCCGACCCCGCGCGCCGAACCCGAGCCGCGGGTGGCGGAACTCGTGGCCTGACCCGGCGCGCCGGACGTCCCGGGGTTGTCGGTGGGCCTCGCTACGCTGCGCGGCACTCCGGCACGGGGTGCGGCACAGGGGGTTGGCATGGGGTTCTACACCGACGGCCAGGGGCGGAAACGCCCGATCACGCCGAAGAAGGGCGGTGCGGCGGCGGCGATCGTGGTGGGCGCCGTCCTGGCGATGGGCGTGGCGGGAGGTGGCGCGGGTGGGGGCCTGTCGCCGCTGGGCGGTGGCGGCAGCGGCGGTTCGGCGGGCCAGGCCGTGAAGGCGCGCAAGGCCGAGGGTCAGCGGTCGGCACGCGAGGGCAACGCGGCCGAGGCGTGGCGGCGGATGGGCGTGCGGGAGCTGAAGCAGGTGCTGCGGCAGGACGCCGCGTGCCTGGCCGCGTCCCACGGGCGGGTCCAGGAGTTCTTCCTCCACACGCCGTGCACGTCACTCGACCGGGTGATGTTGACGGTCGGCGACGACGCGGGCAACGTCGCCGTCGTGTCCGTGGTGTGGGTGGGGTTCCGCACCGGTGGTGACGCCCGGGAGTTCCAGCGGCTGATGGACGTGCACGGCAGCGGCGACATCCGCCCGCTCGGAGCCGGGGTGCTCGGCCTGGCGGACGTCGTGTTCAGCGGCCACAACTACGGCAGCGACCGCAAGAACGGCGGGAAGGTCCTCACCGTCGCCGAGGCCGAGACCGCCGCCGGCCGCCACGACCCGGAGTTCCTCGACGCGCTGGCGGAGGTGGCGGCCTACCTGCCCACGCCACCGCGGTGAACGTCGCACACCGGTCGGGGTCGAAGACCGGTCTGACGGGCGGTGACCGGGACGGGCGGCGGCAGGCGGGGACTGGTCGGGTGGTTCAAGCGGCGTGTGTCGGTTATCCCCCGGTCATGGACCACTGCTGCCCGGCCGATCCGCGGCCCGCTTCCGCCCGCCCGGTCGTGCGCGGACGATGACGGACTCGCTGTTCTTCGTCGGCAACGCCACCACCGTGCTGCGGCTCGGGCCGTTCACGCTGCTCACCGACCCGAACTTCCTGCGCAAGGGCCAGTGGACGCACATCGGCCAGGGCGTGGTGTCACGGCGGCTCAAGGACCCGGCGATCGGGATCGACGAGCTGCCCGAGCTGGACGCCGTCGTGCTGTCGCACCTGCACGGCGACCACTTCGACCGGATCGCCGCCCGCTCCCTCGACCGCGACCTGCCGATCCTCACCACCCCGCACGCCGCCCGCAGGCTGGGCCGGCGCGGCTTCCGCGAGCCCGTGGCGCTGCGGACGTGGGGCGAGTTCACCACGGCCCGCGACGGCGCCGGGCTGACCGTCACGGCCCTGCCCGGCCGGCACGCGTTCGGGCCGCTCGCGCGCGTGCTGCCGCCGGTGATGGGCACGCTGCTGGAGTACCGGCCGGCGGACGGCCGCGAACCGCTGCGGATCTACCTCAGCGGCGACACGCTCGTGCACGACGACCTGCGCGAGATCCGCGAGCGCCACCCCCGCATCGACGTCGCGGTCGTGCACCTGGGCGGCACGAAGGTGCTCGGCGTGCTGCTCACCATGGACGGCCGCCAGGGCGCGGACCTGCTCGAACTGCTCGGCCCGCGGCACGCCGTGCCGGTGCACTTCGACGACTACAGCGTGATGAAGTCGCCGCTGTCGGACTTCACCGCCGAGGTCGGGCGGCGACGGCCGGCGACGACCGTCCACCACGTCGACCGGGGCGGCTCGTTCACGTTCCCCACCTGAGACCGCCTACCGACCGGCCTCCGCGACCAGCACCGTGACGGTCCGGTTGCGCGGCTGCTCGGCCGGCGGGTGCGGCGCGTCGGACTGGTCGGCGCTGGCCACGGCGAACGAGGTCAGGGGCAGGCCGGACGCCGCCGCGACCACCTCGGCCGCCTCGGCGGCGCGCGCCAGGGCCACCTCCGAGCCGCCCGCGGCGGCTTCGCCGGGCACGGCGGCGGTGTGGCCGAGGACGGTCACCCGGACGTCCCGGCCGGTCAGCGCGGCAGCCCACCGGGCAAGGGCCTCACGGCCCGCCGGGGTCGGCACGGTGGCGTCGGGGGCGAACAGCCCCTCGGCGAACGCCACCCGGACGTCAGCGGCACGGCGCTCGACGACGACGCCCGGAGCGGCCAGCGCGGCGGCCAGGGCGTCCAGCCGCAGGGACACCGGGTCGGGCGTCGACGTGGACGGCTCCACCCGCGTCACCGGCGGCGGGGTCCGGTCCGCCACCTCGGACGGCAGCACCGCCGCGGACGGCAGGACCGCCACGGCCACGGCCGCGCCGACCACCGCGACGGACACCGCCACCCCCGTCAGCGGCACCGGACGTCGCCGCCGCCTGCCCGCCGTGATCCGCGCGACCAGCGCGCACCCGGCGAGCGCGGCGGCGTCGTCCGGGCGCTGCTCCAGCACCCGCCGCCAGGCGGCCTCGGCGGCGGCGTACTCGCCGCGCTGGGCGTGCACGCGCGCCGCCAGGTCGAGCCGCCCCGGGTGGTCGGCGGGCACGCCGTCCAGCGCGGCGAGGGCGGCCGCGTGGTCACCGGCACGGGCCCGGTCCGCCGCCTCCGCCAGCCGGACCTCGTGCGCCAGCGCGTCGACCGGCCCGGTCATCCCCGACCACCGAACCCGCGCTCACGGCGCACGCCGCCGGTGGCCGGGTCGGCGGCGGTCGCGGGCAGCAACGCGCGCAACCGCTGGTTCACCTCGGCCAACGTGCTCGCGTCGCCGGTCATCAGCGCCCGCTCGCCCCGGTCGATCAACGTCCTGGCCTGGTGCGGCGAGGACATCTGGTGCTCGTTCGCCCGGAAGTAGTGGAACACGGTGACGTCGAGGCTCCCGTCCCGGCGCAGCAGCACCAGTTCCAGGTCCAGCGCCCGGTTCACGACCCGTTCCGCCGCGTCCGCGTCCTCCTCGGCCCTGGCCTGCCCGGCGCGCCGTTCGAGGTCGGCCAGCTCCACCAGGTCGTCGGGCGTGCCGACGCGGTCGACCAGCTCCCGGCACACCTCCACGGCCTCGCTCATGTCGGCGAGCACCCTCGGCAGCCGCACGTCGGACTCGATGTCGTCCAGCACCGCCTGGATGGTGCGCAGCTTGTCGTCGGCGGACGCCGCGGAGCCGGGGTCGCCGGACGCGGCCGAGACCTCGGACGCCGCCTGCGCGAGCAGCCGTTCCTCGTCGAGCCGCGCGAACCGGGCCAGCGCCCGCTCCGACAGGGACCGCTCGGCGGACGCCCGCAGCTCCTCCGCGCGCCGCTCGACCTCCGCGAGCACGTCCCGCAGCGCCGCGACCGACGGCGCCCGGACCGCGTTCAGGTCGATGATGGCCTCGAACTGCTCGTCCACCACGGGAACGTCGGCGACGACCGTGACGAGCCGCGACTCGTCCACCTCGAAGAGGATGTCCACCTTCGTGCCCTCGGGCAGGTCGAGGCGCACGTCCCGGGGCCGGATCTCGATCACGGCGACCTGCTGGTTGCGGTTCGCGCGTTGCCGTTCGCCCTCCACGATCGGGATGCTGATCACCGCGTCGGCGTCCGTGCGACGCAGCGGGACCGTCGTCCGGAACGCCTCCCTGGCCTTCGCGGGCAACCGCGTGCCCTTGGCCAGCATCTGCGCGAGCACGCCGTCCGCCTGCGCCAGCCCGAGGCCGTTGGTGAGCACCTCGCCGCCCGGCTCGTTCACCCACCGGTCGATCGTGAAGTCGGCGGGCGTGACGCGCTCCACCCGCCCGTGCGGGCCGGTCAGCAGCACGGTGAACGTGGTGGCGCCCAGCTCGGCCAACGACACCTCGGCGACGAACGCGCCCTGCGCGTCCAACGGCATCTTCGGGCTGCGGAACATGGACGTCGCGCGTTGGGCCACCAGCTCGACCCGGTACCCGGTCCAGTCCAC
This sequence comes from Saccharothrix hoggarensis, assembly GCF_052936025.1. The sequence continues at coordinate 5,156,137 of NZ_CP193624.1, forward strand.
AGTGGACGACGGGGAGCCGAACCGGCCGCCCACGGGCACCTCGGTCAGGCTCGTGGTGCGCGGGTAGGTCAGCTCGACGGAGAACTCGCCGGCGAGCGGCACGGGCGTCGGCCGCTCCATCGCCAGCGTTCCCGCGAACACCGCCGCTCCCCTGGCCACCACCGTCGTCGGGTCCTGGCTGTGGTCGAGCGCGATGCCCAGCCCCAGCTCCGGATCGGCCAGCCTGGCCCGCAGCGACGGCGCCAGCGTCGTGCCGCCGACCAGCAGCAGCCGGTCGATGTCGGCCGCTCCGAGGTTGGCCTTGGCCAGCGCGTCCCGGCACAGGTTCACCGCCCGCGCGTAGAACGGCTCGGCCAGCGCCTCCACCACGTCCCGGCGCAGCACGTGGTCGAACTGCTTCTCGCGGCGGTCGGCCAGCTGGAGGTCCACCGACACGTCGACCTCGTCCTGGCGGGACAGGGCGATCTTCGCCTGCTCCGCGGCCTGCTTCAGCTTCATGAAGTTCGTCGCCCACCGCCGGTTGCCGCGGGTGAAGTCGGCCAGTCCCAGCTCGCGGGCGGCGGCCGGGGCCAGCACGCGCTCCACGATCGCCCAGTCGATCAGCTTGCCGCCCATGTGCGGGTCGCCGGCGTGGTCGAGGACGCGCAGCTCGCCCTCGTAGGTGCTCACGATGGCCGCGTCGAACGTGCCGCCGCCGAAGTCGAACACCATCCAGTACGCCTCGGTGGTCTGGTGCTGGAAGCCGTAGGCGAACGCGGCCGCGGTCGGTTCCTGCAGCAGCGGGCACGCGCGGAAGCCCGCGAGCGCGGCGGCCTCGCTGGTGGCGTTGTTCTGGTGCAGCCGGAACGCCGCGGGCACCGTGATCACCGCGGCCTCGGGCGGCGCGCCCAGGCGTTCGGTCACGTCGGCGCGCAGCGACTTGAGCACCTCCGCGGACAGCTGCGACGGCGTCAGCTCCACGCCCGCCGCGGGGAACCGGCGGACGGCGCCCTCCAGGCCCATCTCCAGCTTGAACTCCATGTGGACGTTGTCCACGTCCCGCATCGCCTCGATGCGGGCGGCGGTGCCGACCCGCACCACGCGGCGCTCGTTGATCCACACCGCGGACGGCGTGTAGTCCCACTGGTCGATGCTCTTGAACACGGTGACCTGCCCGTCGACGAGCCGGGCGATCGCGCTGTTGGTCGTGCCGAGGTCGATGCCGAAGTCGATGGTGTCGCTCATGACCTTCCTCCCCCTGTCTCGGGGCAGCCGACGACGACCTGCCCCCTCTGGATGCGCCGGTCACCGAGGTAGACCGACGGTCGGACCGTTTCCACCACCACGTCCCTGGTCAGCGCCGGGTCCTCGGCGAAGGCCAGCACGTCCAGCAGGAGGTCCGGGTGGAACGCCAGGCCGTCGTGGTCCTGGATCACCACACCGGCCCGGTCCAGCGCCTCCTGCGCCGACGTCAGGAGCCGGGCGACCTGCCTGCCCTCGCGGGACGCGTCCACGCCCGCCTTGGCGATCTTGCGTCGAGCGCGCCACAGGTTGGTCGCCGCCTCGGCGAGCCCGGACTCGGCCGGCCCCGGCTCGGCGGTGCCGGGCTCGGTGGGGCCAAGCTGCGCCGTCTGGGACTCGACGGTCTGGGACTCGGCGGTGCCGGGCTGCGCGGTCTGGGACTGGACCGTCCCGGGCTCGGCGGCCCTGGGATCGGCGGCCCTGGGATCGGCGGTTCCCGACTCCACCGGCGACGGCTCGGCCGGCCCCGGCTCGGGGCGGTCGGCGAGGGCGGTCGTCACGGCGGTGACGAACGCGGTCAGCCGGGCCCGGTCGTCGGCGTGCCAGGCCGGTTCGGCGATCCGGAACGGCCGGTGGTGGCGTCGTTGCCGCGCCTCGGCCCGCCACCGCCGCCACGCGCGGCTCATCGGGCGTCACTCCGCTCGGCGGCGTTGCGGCAGACGCGCGAGGTGACGAGCCAGGTGACGAGGTAGGCGCCCGCCGTGAGCCCCACCGTCGCCGGCCCGACGAGCGCGGACGCGCCGACCAGGGCGCCGAGGCCCGCGAGCACCAGCAGCACGCCCGCCGCCTTCGGCCACTGCATCGGACCGCCGAGGAACCACCGCCGACGCACCTCGACCGAGGCGAGGCCCGCCTGCATCCCCACCGTGATCACGACGAGGAAGAGTGGCCAGTCCCCGATGGTCGGCGACACGAGCAACACCGCCACCAACGCCACGTGCAGCAGGAAAACGGCCGCGCCGGCGAGGTACCCCGATCGACGGGACGTGTCAGGCCGGGCCAGGCGGGCTCGGGTCGCGCGGATCTCGCGCAGCCGTTCGTCGATCTCCCGCACCACGGCGGGATCGCCGGTGGCCCGGCGCATCCGCACCAGGACGCCGGCCGCGCTCAGCCACGCGTCCCGCGCGACCAGCCGGTCGACCTCGGCGAACCGCCCGTCGGCGCGCCGGGAACCGCCGGACGCGCGCGAGGGCTGCTTCCTCGACCGCGCCGGGGTCGGCGGCGTCCGGGCGGTGAGGCCGGCCAGGACCGTGTGGTACGTCAGGTTGGCGTGCACCTTCTCCTTGGTGACCGCGTCCACGGCCAGCCGCTCGGCCTCGGCCAGCAGAGCCGTCACGCGCAGCACGTCGGGCCGTCCCCCGTCCGCGATGGCCAGCGCGCAGTTGTTCAGCAGCACCGCGGCCTGTTCCCGCAGCCGGGCCGATCCGGGGTTCTGCCGGTGCGGCAGCGCCAGTTCGAGCTGTCGCGCCAACGCGGGCAGCTCCTCCTGTGCCCGCCGGCCCAGCACGCCGAGGTCGCGGCGGTCCAGCAGCTCGGTGAACTCGCGGAGCAGCGCCTTCATCCGGTCGACCAGCGGCTGGGAGGCGAGGACCACCGCGTCGGCGACGACGTCGGCGTCCAACCGCCACTCCCGCAGCAGCTCCACCAGCACGACGTCGCGGTGGGTGGACGCGAGGGCGACCTGCGGGTTCAGCAGCGCCCGCCCGAACGCCGAGCGGAGACCGTCCACTGTGGACGAGTCGATGGACCGGTCAGCCAACCTGCGCACGCGGGCGCGCACGTGCGACCAGAACCCGGTGTGGCTCAACGCCGACTGCCACGCCTGCGCGGCCTCCCGCCACATCCGCCGGCGCTTGCCGTCGCCGATCGGGTCGGGCGCGGCCTCCAGGTCGAGGACGGCGGCGTGCGCGCGCACCGCGTCGTCGTGCAGCCGGTGCACGACCTCGGGGCACCCGCACTCCCCCGGCTCCCCCCACCACCAGAACAGCTCGTCCACCAGCCGGTGCGCGGTGCGGCCCAGCTCGTCGAACGCCGTCCGCACCTGGTCCGCGTCCGGGTCCGCCGGCAGCGGCAGCCGGTCGTCCCGGTGCGGCCGCGCGCCGAGCAGGTCGCCGACGCCCACCGACAGCTGGCGGCGCGCCCGCACCTCGCGCGGCGACGCGTCGGTCGCCAACCCGGTGACGCGGAACGGGTTGCGGCGGTACAGGTCCGGCCCCGCCACGTCCAGCAGCCGCGTCACCGCGGCCTTCGCGCGGTCGGCGCCGGCGGCACCGCGCTCTGACAGTCCCATCAGCCCTCCCACGTCCGTTCTCCGCTTCCCCGCCACCACTTCGGTCACGTCACCGACCGTAGTGACGGCGGGTGCGCGCGAGGGGCCGGTGGCAGCTTCCGGCCGCGCCAAGGGGAACGGCGGTCGTGGTCTGCGAGCTTTGCCCCGTGACGCGAGGGAACGGGGAACGGGCATGACACCATCCACTGTGGACGGAAAGCTGGTGGCGGCACTCGTCGCCGCGCTCGCCGCCTCGGGTTGCGCCACCGTGTCCGGCACGGCCGTGCCCGCGAGCACCCTGGTGGCCGCGAGCACCCCGGTGGCCGCGAGCACCCCGGCGCGCACCCCCGTGCCGAGCAGCACCTCGGCCACGACGACCACCACCGCGACGCCCACGGCCGCGGACGGCGCGGACTACGCCGCCTGCGCCGACGGGATCTGCGAGGTGGCGGTGTCCGGCCCGGTCGACATCACGTGGGGCGGTTCCGCCGGGTCCGGGACGTTCTCCGTGCGGGAGGTGCTGCCGGACGGCGTCGAGTTCGACGCCACCCTGCCCGTGGGCGGCGGCAGCGGCACCCTGAAAGGCAGCTGCACCACGCTGTTCGTCGCCGGCGGCGGCGGCATGCTGTGCCCCGCCGAGCCCGGCGAGCCGCCGCAGCCGCGCGTCGGCGTGTTCGCCGTCCAGCTCGCCGGGGTCGGCGGCGGCACGGCGGTCCTGCGGCTCGTCAGCGGATGACGTCGACCCGGCGCCGGTCAGCCGATGCGGTACCCGACCTCGCGCACGGTCTGGATCAGCGGCGGCTGGTGCAGCTTGCGCCGCAGCTGCGCCACCATCACGTCCAGCACGTTCGTCGCCGGCCGCGCGAACTCGTCGTCCCACGCGTGCGCGATCAGGTCCGCCCGGCTCACCGCCCGGCCCGCGTTGGCCAGCAGCAGCTCCAGCACCAGGTACTGCCGACGCGTCAACGTGAGCAGCACCCCGCCCCGGCGCACCTCGCGCGTGGCGGAGTCCAGCTCCACGTCCGCGTACCGCAGCACGGCGGGCCGGTCGACCTCCCGGATGTGGCACAGCCGGCGCACCCGCACCACCAGCTCCTCCGCCGCGAACGGCTTCACCAGGTAGTCGTCGCCGACCTCCAGGCCGTCCACCCGGTCGCCGATGCCGCCCAGCGCGGTGAGGAACAGCACCGGCACCCGCAGACCGGCCCGGCGGCGGTGCCGGACGTAGTCCAGCGCGTCACCGCCGGGAACCTTGCGGTCCAGCACCGCGCAGTCGTAGGAGTTGACCGACAGCGCCTCGTCCGCGGCGGCCAGGTCGGTCACCGGGTCGACGGCGAAACCCGCGCCGCGCAGCGTGATCGCCACCGTGAGGAGCAGGGTCTCGTCGTCCTCCATCACCAGGATGCGCACCGCACCACCGTAGCCATGCCCCGCGGCCCCGTGCCGCACTTCCGGGTCACCCGGCGCGCTGGAGCAGCCAGCCGCGGTCGGCGGCCTTCGCCCCCGCCTGGAACCGGCTGCGCGCGCCGAGGCGGTTCATGATGTCCGCGACCATCCGCCGCACCGTGCGCACGGACACGTCCAGCCGCGCCGCGGCGCTCTCGTCCGTGCTGCCCGCGAACAGCAGCGTCAGGAGCTCCCGCTCCCGGCGCGACAGCTCGCACGGCGCGTCGGACACGTCGAACGCGGCCACCGCCTCCGGCCACAGCCGCTCGAACAGCTCCACCGCCGCCCGCACCACGCTGGGCAGCCGGAACACGGCCACGCCCCGTTCGGCGGGCAGCACGGCCGCGACACCGTCCACCACCACGGCATCCATCGGCACGTGCGGCAGCGTCCGGACCTGCGCGGGCGCGAGGCCGGGCGCGGCGGACCGCAGCTCGTCCGGCAGCAGCACGCGGTACCGCACGCCGCGCCGCAGGTTCGCGAGGTCGACCCGGCGCAGGGACGTCCCGCCGGCGGCCATCACGACGACCTCGGCGCGGGCCTGCGCCAGCAGCGCGTCGACCCCGGTCGGGAGCAGCGACGGCGGTTTCACCACCGACAGCGGTTTCGTCACAGAACACCTCCGATGAGCAGCGAGGCGGCGACGCCCCGGGAGTGCAGTCCGTCCAGTCGTTCCAGCGGCACGTGCGCGGTGATCACGCCGACCGCCGCGTCCACCGCCGCCTCGGTGGCGCCCGCGACGCGCAGCACGGCGTCCGCGCCGTCGCCCAGCGCCACGGTCACCGCGACCCCCGGCGCGGCGGTGATCAGCCAGTCCAGTGCGGTGCGGGCCGTCGCGCCGGGCAGCCGGAAGCAGGCCTGCGCGACGGGTCCGCTGTGCCAGAAGCGCCAGCCCTCGCGGACCTCGCGGTCACCGGTGACGTGCGCGAGGGCGGTGATCGTGGCGACCAGCTCGTCGGCGGCGAGCGGGTCGGCGGCCACGGCTCGCCGCCGCAGCTCCCGCAGCGCGCGGCGGGTCGAGTTGCCGAGCACCCGCACCAGCTCGTCGTCGTGCCACAGCTCCGGGGTGCGGCGCGCGTGCACCGCCACCCAGGCGCGGGGGCGGCGGATCTGCCCGCGGCCCGCGTGCACCACGATCCGCAGGTCGGGGCCGGTCAGCCCGGCGAGCGCCTTGGGTGACGCGATCCGGGGCCGCAGCACGGAAACCACCCCTCCGGGCCCGTGCACGCGGTCGCCGTCGACCCACGCGCCGGGGGCGACGACGTCCAGCAGCGCACCGCGCCGACGTCGCCGCACCCGGAACGCCAGGTACCGGCCGCACCACTCCGACAACCACCGCCGACGCCACCGCCCCACCGAGAGCACCAGCACGACCGCCGACGACGTCCACAGCGCCGCCGCGACGGGCCACGGCTCGCCGACGCCGACCAGCGCGGCCGGCACGGTCAGCTGCGCGCAGACGAACCGGATCGCAAGCCCACCCGACCCCGACCCGCCCGACGCAGGCCCGCCCAACGCGGCCCCGTCCAACGCCGCACCCGCCATCACGCCGCCACCTCCCGCCGTGCCCGGACCAGTTCCGGACCGGGCTCCACGCCCAGCTCGGCGGCCAGCAGGGCGCACGCGCGCCGGTACTCCGACAGGGCGTTGGCCCGACGTCCGGCCGTGTGCAGCGCCCGCACGAGCCGCGCCCAGGTGTCCTCGCGCATCGGGTCCTCGGCGGTCAGCGCGCGCAGCACCCCGATCGCGTCGCCGTGCCGCCCCAACGCCGTGTACGCGTCCGCCAACCGCTCCCGCAGGTCCCACCGCAGCTCGTGCAGCCGGGCCGCGGAAGGCGCGGCCGTCTCCGACCTCAACTCCTCGAACGGCCTGCCGCGCCACAGGTCCAGCGCGCAGGTCAGGTGGGTGACGGCGTCGGCGGGTGACGCGTGCGCGGACCGGTCCAGCAGCGACCGGGCCACGTCGGCGTCCAGCTCGCCCCGCTCGACGCGCAGGCGGTAGGCGCGCGGCCGGGCGTCGATCCGGCCCGGCGGCAACGCCCGCCGCAGCTGCCAGACGTACGTGCGCACGTTGCGGTCCGCCGACGCGGGGACGGCCTGTTCCTGCCAGATCTCGTCGATCAGCTCGTCTAGGCTCACCCACGCGTTAGCGTGCAGGAGCAGTGCGGCCAGGAGGGTGGCGGGCTTGCGGGGGCCGGCTTGCGGGCCGAGGACTCGGAAGATCACACCGGCAACGATCCGTCACGACACATGAGGTTTTGATGACATGCGGGTGATGGTGGTGGAGGACGACGAGAACCTGCGGGTGGCGGTCGCCGGCGCCCTGCGCGGAGCCGGGCTGGACGTCCACACCGCGCCGGACATCGCCACCGCCGGCCGGGCGTTCGCCGAGCACGGCTACGCGTGCGTCGTGTACGACCGGATGCTGCCCGACGGCGACGCCATCGAGGACGTCCAGCGGCGGCGCGGCCTCGGGTGGACGACACCCGTCCTGTTCCTCACCGCCCGCGACACCGTGGACGACCGGGTCGCGGGCTTCGCCCACGGCGGCGACGACTACCTGGTCAAGCCGTTCGCCGTCGAGGAGCTGGTGGCCCGCGTGCTCCGGCTGTGCCGCCCGACCGGCGCGGCCCGGCCGGCGGTGCTGCGCCACGGCGACCTGGAGGTGGACCCGATCCGGCACGAGGTGCGGCGCGGCGGGGTGCTGCTCACGTTGTCCGCCAGGGAGTTCGCGGTGCTGGAGTACCTGGCGTCGCGCGCCGGGCAGGTCGTCACCCGGACGGACCTGATCGAGCACTGCTGGGACGCCGGGTCCGACCCGGTGGCCAACGTGGTCGAGGCCGTGGTGAAGCGGTTGCGGCGCAAGCTGCACGGCCCGGACCTGATCCACACCGTGCACGGCCACGGCTACCGCCTGGGCACGTCGTGAGCGGCGGCGGGTCCACCACACCGGGCGGCCGGGCGCGGCTGAGCGGGTCGGCGGCGCGGCTGCGCTCGTTGCGGCTGCTGCTCACCGTCCTGTTCACGGCGATGAACACGGCCGGGCTGCTGGTGCTCGCCGTGCTGGTGCTGCGGGAGGACCGCGACCAGGGCATCGACGAGCTGGACGCCGAGCTGCACCGGGTCACGGCGGTGGTGAGCCGGTTGATCCGGTACGAGGACTCGCTGGTCACCGCCGACCTGGTGCTGGACCCGGTGAACCGGGAATGCCCGCGGTTCGCGGTCCTGCCCGGCGGCGCGGACCGCGAGTTCCGCGGCCACCTGAGCGAGAAGTCGTGCGTCGACGCGGACCTGACCGTGCTCAGCGGGTTGGCCGCGAAGGCCGTCGCCGAGGGCACGGTGACGGGTCCGGTCGGCGACCTGCGGGTGCGGGCCGAGCCGCTGCGCACGCCGGAGGGCGAGGTGATCGGCGCGATCGTCGCGGTGCACGACCTCGGCCCGACGCGCGCCGAGCACCAGGCGACGGTGTGGCGGGTGGTGGGCGGCTGCCTGGTCCTGGTGGTCGCGCTCGGCCTCGCCGGGCACGTGCTGGCGGGACGCGCGATCCGGCCGGCGGCGGCGGCGTTGGAACAGCAGGAGGTGCTGCTCGCCGAGACCGCGCACGACCTGCGGACACCGGTGGCGGCGCTGCGGATGCTCGCCGAGACCGCGATGCAGCACCCCGACCAGCAGGCGGAGCTGCTGCCGCGCACGGTGGGCCTCGCGGCCCGGATGGGCGGCATCATCGACGGGCTGCTGGTGCGGGCCCGGCTGGCGGCGGGCGTCGAGCAGCTGGCGATCCAACCCGTGTGGCTGGACCAGCTCGTGGCCGGCGTCGTCGAGGACACGCCCGCGCCGGACACGCGGGTCACCGTCACGGCCGCGCCCACGATCGTGCGCGCCGACCCGAGCCTCCTGCACCGCGCCGTCGGCAACCTGCTGGCCAACGCCCTGCGGCACGGTCGGCGCGCGGACGGCGAGGCGATCGTGCACATCACCGTCGCCGACGGCCGGGTCACCGTGGCGGACAACGGTCCGGGCATCGACCCGGAGGCGGCCGAGCGGGCGTTCGACCGGTTCACCGGCTCCGGCGCGTCGTCGGGGCTGGGCCTGTCGATCGTGCGGTGGGTGGCCCTCGCGCACGGCGGCACGCTGCGGGTGTTCAACGCCGACGAGGGCGGCGCGATCTTCGAGCTGAGCCTGCCGGTCAGCGGACCGTGAACGTCTCCCACGGGCGCAGGCCGGTCCACGGCGAGCGGTCGTCCATGCGGTACGCGAGGTAGTAGTTGTACTCGCCGGGCACGTCGAAGACGCGCTGGAGGCTGATCTCCTGCTCGGTCGTGCCGACCTCGTGGTCGCGCAGCTCGGGGAAGTGGTGCGAGTCGCCCGTGCCGAGGTGCACGGCCTCCACGGTCAACCCGCTCGGCGTCACCGGCCGGTCGGCGGCGAGTGTGATGTGCACCACAACTTCCTGCCCCGCCTTGGGCAACGCCGGCTCCAGTCGCAGGGACGCGACGAGCGTCGGTGACGTGGGCAGCCCGGCGAGTGGCACGTCGCGCTCGCCGCTCAGGGCGAGCGTGAGGACGAGCACCGCGACCACCATCGGCGCGCCGAGCAGCAGCAGGAACCGCGGACGAGTCAAGACGTGGACCGTTTCTGTATCGGGTGCCATACGCTACGTGATTGCAGACTAGGGGGTCTCAGACATGGGAATCACCGCGAGATGGCGGGGCCGCGTGCCGGTGGCCCTGCTCACCGCCGGGTGCGTCGCCGTCGTCGGTCTCGCCGTGGGAGGCGCGGCCGGCACGCCGAAGCTGGAACTGCTGCAGTCCGGGCACTGGGTGCTGAACTCCCACCTGGGCAAGGTGTTCCACATCGACGGCGAGACCAACCAGGTCAACGCCGAGGTCGCGATGCCGGGGGCCGACCGGGGCAGCCTGGTGGTGCAGAGCGACACCAGCGGCTACGTCGTGGGCCGCGGCAAGTACACCGAGTTCGGCAAGTCGACGCTGCGGGTCGAGGGGACGACCGCCGCGCCGACCGACCGGGAGACGCCGGTGGTGCTGGAGGTCGCGGGCGGCGCGTACCTCGTCTACCGCGAGGCGGGCCAGGTCGTCCGGCTCGGCGAGGACCGCGCGCACGTCCCGATCAACCAGAAGCTCGGCAACCCCGTCGTCACCGGCGACGGCACGCTGTGGCTGCACGCCACCGAGACCGGGAACCTGTGCCAGCTGCCCAAGGGCACCACCACGCCGTCGTGCCCGGCCGCGGTGCCGGCGGGCCACTCGGGCGGGTTGACGGTCGTCGGCGACCAGCCGGTCTTCGTCGACACGACGGCCGACACCATGCAGCTGGTCACCCCGGGCGGCCTCGGCCGGCTGAAGGAACTCTCCACGAAGCTCCCGGACACCACGAAGGTCGGCGCGGCCGACGTCACCGGTCGCGTGCCGCTGCTCGACCCGGCGGGCACGCTCTACCTGGTCGACACGGCGGACGTGGTCGGCGAGCGGCCCGCCGCGCGGGACGTCGTGGTGCGGCTCGCGCCGGGCGAGTACACCGGCCCCGAGTCCACCGGCTCCACCGTGGCGATCCTCGACCAGCGCGGCGGCACGCTGCTCACCTACGACAGCTCCGGCACCAAGCGGGAGTCGACGCCGGTGCCCGTCGAGGCCGGCGAGCCGCGCCTCACGAAGGGCGAGGACAAGCGCGTCTACGTCGAGGGCGGCGAAGGCCGCAACGTGCTCGTCGTCGCGCCGGAGGGCACGGTGACGCGGGTCCCGGTCGACGGCACCCGGATCGGCGGCTCCCGGACGCCGGAACCGCCGCCGTCCGAGACCACGACCACCACCCCGACGCAGGCGCCTCCGGTCGTCCCGCAGCCGACCGAGAACCCGCTGCCGCAACCACAACCACAACCTCAGCCGCAACCCCAGCCGAAGCCGCGGACGCAGGCGCCCGTGCCGCCGGTCGTCGTCCCGGCGAGCCCGCCCGGCGCACCCGCCGGCCTCACCGCGACCCCCGGCAGCGGCCAGGTCGCCCTCGCCTGGGGCGCGGCCGCCGCGAACGGCGCGCCGGTCACCGCCTACCGGATCTCGTGGAACGGCGGCGGCACGACCGTGGCGGGCGGCCAGACCGGCTTCACCGCGACGGGACTGGCCAACGGCACGACGTACACGTTCACCGTGGTCGCGGAGAACTCGGCCGGCGCGGGTCCGGGCGCCACGGCGAGCGCCACGCCGAGCCAGCCGCCGACGATCACGATCTCGCGCGGCCGGACGGAAACCCTGAACGACGACTGCCGGGCGCCGGACTGCTCGCTGATCGTGATCGAGATGCGCGGTTTCGCGCCGAACACGGAGTACGAGATCGTGCCGCACTCGACCAGGTGGCCCGCCTTCAACTCCCACACCTCCCGCAGCGACGCCTCGGGGAACGTCACCACCGAGCGGTTCCACTTCGGCGGTGTGGGCCAGGAGGTCTGGGTCATCGCGGGCGGCGTCGTCTCGAACCGCCTGTACTGGGAGGACCGTTGACAGCCCCGAAGTCGACCCTGGCGTACCGGGCGATCGCCGACAACGTGCAACGCGTGGTGCGCGGCAAGCCCGAGGTGGTGCGGTACGCCGTGGCGGCGATGCTGGCCGAGGGGCACCTGCTCGTCGAGGACGTGCCGGGCCTGGGCAAGACCACCCTGGCCCGGTGCCTCGCGCGCAGCATCGGCGGCACGTGGAGCCGCATCCAGTTCACCCCGGACCTGCTGCCCGGCGACGTCACCGGCGTGACCGTGTACCACCAGAAGACCGAGCGGTTCGAGTTCCACCCCGGCGGCGTGTTCGCCAACGTGGTGCTCGCCGACGAGATCAACCGCGGCACGCCGAAGACGCAGTCGGCGCTGCTGGAGGTGATGTCGGAGCGGCGGGTCACGGTCGACTCGACGGCGCACGACGTGCCGCACCCGTTCCTGGTCGTGGCCACGCAGAACCCGATCGAGATGGAGGGCACCTACCGGCTGCCCGAGGCCCAGCTCGACCGGTTCCTGATGCGGCTGTCGGTCGGCTACCCCGACCTGGCCGCGGAGGTGCTGGTGGTCATGAGCGACGCCGCGCGGGTCAGCCCGGACGGCTTGGAGCCGGTGATCGGCGTGGCCGACCTGCGGGACGCGATCACCGAGGTCCGCGGCTCGCACATCGCGCCCGCGATCTGCGAGTACGCGGTCCGGATCGCGGCGGCGACCCGCGAGCACTCGGCCGTCCGGTGGGGCGCGAGCCCGCGCGGCAGCATCGCCCTGGTGCGCGCCGCGCAGGCGTTGGCGGCGACCGACGGGCGGCTGTTCGTCACGCCCGACGACATCAAGGCCGTGGCCGAGCCGGTCCTGGCGCACCGGATCGTGCTGACGCCCGACGCGGAGCTGAACCAGAAGCAGCCGGCCGAGGTCGTCGCGGAGGTGCTCGGCTCCGTCGCGGCACCGCTCACGGCGGGCTGACCGGTGCGGTTGACCGGACGCGGCGTCGCCGTGCTCGTCGTGGCCGCGGTGTGCGGCGCGGGCGGGTTCCTGGCCGGCTTCCCGCTGTTCCAGGCGTTGGCCGGGTTGATGGTGGGCGCGGTCGTCGCGGCGTTCCCGGTGGCCGCCCGCCGGCCGCCCGTCGACGTGCGGCGGGACGTCTTCCCGGACCGGGTCGAGCGGGGCAGGCCCGCGCTGGCCCGGCTGGCGGTCCGCAACGCGGGCGGCGGCTTCACCGCGCGGGACCGGTGCGGCGCGCACGTGCGCCGCGTCGTCGTGCGGACCGACGCGGTGCACCGCTACGAACTTCCGACGACGGACCGGGGCAAGCACACCGTGGGACCGCTGGCGATCGAGCGCGCCGACCCGCTCGGCCTGGTGCGCAACCTCGTGGACACGGGCGACACGGTGACGTTGTGGGTGCACCCCCGGTTGCACCCGGCACGGCCGTTCAAGGCGGGCTACCGCCGGCACCACCACGACGGTCCGACCACCGACCGGTCGCCGCGCGGTTCGCTGGACCTGCGGGAGGTGCGCGAGTACGTGCCCGGCGACGAGGTGCGCCTGGTGCACTGGAAGGCGACCGCGCGAACGGGCCGGCTGATGGTGCGCGACTACGCCGACCCCGACCAGCCGCGGTTCACGCTGGTGCTGGACACGCGGCACGCCAGGGCGTTCGAGGAGGCCGTGGAGATCGCCGCGTCGCTGCTGCACGCCGCCGTGGTCTCCGGGCGGCACGGCAGGCTGATCACGCCGTGCGGCGTGGACGTGACGGCGCGGGGCGGCGTGCTCGGCGCGCGACGGTTGCTGGACGAGCTCTGCGTGGTGCGGGTGCGGCCGGAGGCCACGTTGCCGACCCGTCCGCCGGGCGGGCTCGCGGTGGTGACGGCGGGTCCGCTCGACTCGATCGCGCCGCTGCGGCCGGACCTGGTGTTCTCGCTCGGCGGCCCCGGCGAGGTCGTCGGGGCGAAGGTGATCTGGGCGCCGGACGCGGAACGCGCCGTGCGGCGGTGGAACGAGGCCGTCGGGTGACCCGGATCGCGATCACCGGAGAGGGTGCCGAACGATGATCACCGCCGCGCCGCCGAAGCACGCTGTGCCCGCGGGCCCTGGTGCCACCGGGCCTGCTGCCGCCGGGTCGGCTCTTGCCGGGTCGGCGGGTCCCGCCGGTGGTTCGCCCGCGCACCCGGCACCGGTCGTCGCCGTGGTCGTGGCGGCGGTGGTCGCGGGCCTGCTCTTCGTCCCCGTGTTCGGGTTCTCCCTGCTGCTGCCGGTGGTCGCGACGGCGTTGCCGGCGCTGGGAGTGGCGGTGTGGCTGCGCGCCCGCGAGCGTGACGCGTGGCGTGCCGTGGCGGTGGTCGTCGCGGGGTTGGCGGGGCTGTTGGTGGCGCTGCGCCCGGCCGATCCGCTCGGCACGCTGGTGACCGGCGCGACCGAGTCGTGGCGGCTGGTGCTCCAGTCGACGTGGCCCGCCCGCCCCGATCCGGAGCTGCTCGCCTTCGTGCCGCTGCTGGTGCTGGCGGCCGCCGTGTTCGGGGCGGAACTGCTGCTGCGGCTGCGCGCGCGGCTCGTGGCGGTGGTGCCCGCGCTGGCCGTGGCGGGGCTGAGCCAGGCCTACGCGGCGGCGACCGGCGTCGTCTCGGTCGTCGCGGCGCTCGCGTTCGCCGCGTGCGGTGCGGTGCTCGTCGCCCGGGGCGTCCCGTGGGTGGCCGTCGCGCTCGGCGTCGTCGGCGCCGTGGTCCTGGGCACCGTGCCGTCGGGCACGCCGTTGTCCTTGCGCACCAACGAGTACGCGCCGCTCGACGTGCCCCGCGTGGCGAGCCCGCTCGGCGAGCTGGCGTCCCGGCTGGCGCAGCCGGACACCCCGGTGTTCGAGTACACGTCGTCCGATCGGGTGGACCGGTGGCCGATCGCGGTGCTCGACCGGTTCGACGGCGTGACCTGGCACCCGGGCGGAGAGCTGAGGCGGATGGGCGCCGGCCTGCCGCCGACCGGGTTGCCGTCCACCGGGCCGGTGCCGGCCGAGCGCTCGGCGCGGATCACGTTGCGCGGCCTGGACGGCCCGTGGCTGCCCAGCCAGACGTGGCCCGCCGCGGTCGACGGCGTCGACGCGCTCGTCGACCCGGAGCGGGGAACGCTGTTCACCCAGCGACCGGCGACCGCGTACACGCTGAGGTGGTGGGAGCCGACCGTCGACGAGGCCGGGTTGCGGGCCAGGGCGATGGACCCGCGGGCGCCGGGCGGCATGGGGTCCGTCGGCGAGGCGCCGCCCGCGGTCCACGCGCTGGCCAAGGACGCGGTGCGGGACATGCGGTCGTCGTTCCAGACCGCGATGGTGCTGGAGAAGTACCTGCGGGACAACTACGAGCTCGTGACCGACGGCGCGATGCCGGTCGGCCACGGCTGGCCGCAGCTGGAGCGGTTCCTGCTCACCGACAAGCGGGGCACCAGCGAGCAGTTCGCCGCCGCGTACGTGGCGCTGGCCCGGTTGCGCGGCATCCCGGCCCGGCTCGTGGTCGGGTTCGCCGCGCCCGAGAGCGGCACGGTGGTGCGCAACCGGGACGCGCTCGCGTGGCCGGAGGTGGCGGTCGAGGGCGTCGGCTGGGTGGCGCTGGACCCGACGGGGTGGACGCGCGGGTCGTCCGACGGGACGGGGCTGGGCGACGTGACCGAGCGGGAGCGGGAGAACCTGCCCCCGGTGGAGGACCTGCCCGATCCCGAGCTGCCGCCGACCGCGCCCGGACCGCCGCCCGGCACCGGGCCGTTCCCGTGGCCGGCGTTGCTCGTGGCGCTCGCCCTGCTCACGATCGGGTGGTTCCTGGCGGCGCCCGTGGTGGTGGCCGTGCGGTCGCGCCGGCGTCGCCGGTCCGGCACGGTCGCCGACGCGTGGGCCGAGGTGCGCGACCGGTTGCGCCGGCACGGTGTGGCGGTGACGGCGGCGATGACCGTGCGAGACGTCGCCGCCGCCGCGCGTCCCGTGGTCGACAGGTCCACTGTGGACGCCCTGGGCGGGCTTGCGGTGGCGGTGGACGCCACGATGTGGTCGGGTGCCGGGGTGGACGCGCGCGCGCAGGCGTGGGCGGCCGTGGACGCGGTCCGTTCGGGGCTGGCGCGCAGGCCGGTCAAGGCACGGCTCCGGGCGCTGTTCCGCTACTGAGAGCGGCGCGGCGGTCGTGCCCCGGCTTGACAGGCAAGTGGGGACTTGCCTATAACTGTGGAGGTGGACGCTGACCCCGACCTGTTCAAGGCGATCGGTGACGCGACGCGACGCGCCATCTTGGACGAGCTGACCGACCGGGACGGTCAGACGTTGTTCGAGATCTGCGGTCGGTTGGCCATGAAGCACGGCTTGGCGTCCACGCGCCAGGCCATCTCGCAGCACCTCGCGGTGCTCGAACAAGCCGGCCTGGTGCGCACCAGGCGGCAAGGCCGGTACAAGTTCCACCACCTCGACACCAGCCCGCTGCGGTCGATCGTCGAGCGGTGGCCCATCGACCGAGAGGCACCGAACCCGTGATCCGCATCAACCTCACCAGCGTCTACGTGGACGACCAGGCCAAGGCGCTGGCGTTCTACACCGAGAAGCTGGGGTTCATCAAGAAGACCGACGAGCCCGCCGGCGGCGCCCGCTGGCTCACCGTCGTGTCCCCCGCCGACCCGGACGGCGTGGAGCTGCTGCTGGAGCCGGCCGGCCACCCGGCGGCGGTCACGTTCAAGGAGGCCCTGGTCGGTGACGGCATCCCGTTCACCCAGTTCGCCGTCGACGACGTGCACGCCGAGGTCGAGCGGCTCAAGGCGCTGGGGGTCGAGTTCACCCAGGAGGCGACCGACTACGGCCCCGTCGTCGTCGCCGTCTTCGACGACACCTGCGGCAACCTGATCCAGATCGCCGCGATGAAGTAGGCGCCCTTCAGGCGGTCGTACTCACGCGGGCGGCTTCACGCGGGCGGCTTCACGCGGGCGGTTTGACGCAGGTGGCCTCGCGGATTCCCTTGGGCGCGCTGGCGTACGAGCGGTAGCCGTCGGTGCCGTGCACCTCGAAGCAGTAGCGTCGGCCGGGTTCGACCGGGATCTCCATGGTGAGGTCGCGCAGCTCGACCGTGCGGCTGTTGGGCTGCCCCTCGGGCGCCACGATCACCAGGTAGTCGAGGTCGACCGAACTGCGCCAGGTGAGCACGACGTGGTCCACCTTGTCGACCGCGTCCACGATCTCGATCTGCACGGCGTCGGCCTGGGGCGCGCTCACCGTCGGCGGCGTGGGTGGTGGGGCGGGCGGGTCCTCGCTCAGCAGCAGGAACGGCGCGGCGGCGAACAGCGCCAGCGCGCCCACGATCCCCGCTGCCACGCCGAGCTTCCCGCTGCGGTCCTTCTTGTCGCCCGGCTTGACCTCGGCCAGCGGCAACCGCACCGGCGGTGCGGGCGGGACGGCGAAGTAGTCGGGAGGTGACGCGCCCGAGACCGGCCCACCGGTCATCGACGGCAAAGGCACGCCGCCAGGCCGACCCGGTTCCGACCCCGAACCGCCGGCAGGCGAACCGGGCAGCACCACACCGGGCGAACCGCCGGACGAGCCACCGCCGGACGAGCCACCGGTGGGCAGACCGGGTTCCGCCGCCCCGGACCACCCGACGGACGACCCACCAGGCGTCACACCGGTCGAACCGGCGGGTGAGCTCTCGGCGGGCGAACCAGGCGCACCGGCAAGTGCACCGGGCGAACCTGCGGGCAGGCCGGCGGAAGGCGAACCGGGCGACTCGGCGTGCCCACCGGGCGAACCCGCCGGCGGGCCGGCGGAAGGCGGATCAGGCGTGCCGGGCGAACCTGCGGGTGGGCCGGCGAAAGGCGATCCGGGTGCGCCGGGCAGCGTCACGCCGGACCCCGCCGGGCCGGACACAGTCGGGCCAGGGACCACAGGACCGGACACCACCGGGCCGGACACCGCCGGATAGGCGCCCAAGGGCGCGAAAGCGGAAGGCGGGGTGGCGTCGGCGAAGTCGTCGAACCCCGAGCCGGCCACACGTGACAGCTGGGCCGCCGCGTCGGTGGGCCGGGCGTCGGGGTCGGGTGACAGCAAGGCGCGGACCAGGTCCGCCAGACCCGGCGGCACGTCCGGGCGGTCCACGTCGGGCACGGGGGCGTGCAGCACGCGCAGCAGGTGCTGCTCCGCCAACTCCCCCATCCGCGCCGGGTGCGGGACGTGGCCGGTCAGGGCCAGGAACAGCACCGCGCCCAGCCCGTACAGGTCGGTGCGGGCGTCGCGTACTGCCTCGCGGATCGTCTCCGGCGCGGCGAAGTCGACCGGCGGGTCCGCCGGGAACGCGGTCCGCGCCACCAGCCCGCCGTCGGCCAGCACGGTCTCGCCGGTGGCCCGGATCAGCACGTTGGACGCGGTCACGCCGCCGTGGACGAGACCGAGCGCGTGGGCCGCCGCCAAGGCCTCCGCCAGCACCAGCCCCAGGTCCAGCACCTCGGCGATCGGCAGCGGGCCGTCGCGGCGCACCCGGTCGGCCAGGGAGTGGCCGCACAGCTCGCAGCACACGGCCGTCACGCCGTCGGCCAGCTCCTCCACCCCGTGCACCAGCCGGGTGAACGGCACCCGCCGCCACGCGGCGATCTCGCGTTCCAGCGCGGCCCTGGTCCGACGGTCCAACGCCGCCGGGAACACCTTGAAAGCGGCGCCGCGGCCCGCGTACACCGACGTCGTCGGACCGCTGCCCAGCGGGACGAGGTGGTTGCCGTGAGTGTTGGCCATCGCGGTCCTCATTGTGCCCACGGTGCCGCAACGCGTCCACCCGCCCGGTCCTGTGTCCGGTAGCTGCCGCGACCGCTCCACGGGCGCCGCCGCCGGCCCAGGGTGACGCGCATGAACACCACAGGGCTGGTGCGGGTGACCATCGCCGCACCGCACCGGCGCGTCGACCTGGCGCTGCCCGAGCACTCGTCGGTGGCGGAGGTGCTGCCGGGGCTGATCCGGCACGCGGGCGAGCCGCCGGGCGACGACGGCTGGCTGCTGCGCCGGCCGGACGGCACGGCGCTGGAACCGGGCCGCACGCTGGCCGCGCACCGGGTCCGCGACGGCGAGGTGCTGCACCTCGCGCACCGCACGACCGAGTGGCCCGAGCTCGAGTACGACGACCTGGTGGACGTGATCGCGTCCGGCCTGGGCCGCACGTGGGGCCCGCGGCACACCCGGCTGGCGGGGCTGGTGGCGGGCGACGCGCTGGTGCTGCTCGGCCTGGTGCCGTTGGCGCGCCTGGGATCGCCGTGGTGGTCGTGGGGTGTGGCGGCGGTGCTGCTGCTGGCCGGTGTGGTGCTGGCGCGGGCCTTCGGCGACACGGGGGCGGGTGCGGCGGTGGCCGTGCCGGCGTTGCCGTTCGCGGGCCTCGGCGCGGTGCTGCTGCTCGGCACGGACCACGGCCTGGGCGCGCCGCACGTGCTGTCGGCGTGCTCGGCGGTGCTGGTGGCGGCGGTGGTGGCGTTCCTCGGGGTGGCGGACCACGCGGTGTGGTTCACCGGCGCGACCACGGCCGCGCTGCTCGGCACGGCGGGCGCGTGGCTGGCGTCCCTCGACGCGCTGGACGGCGTGGAGGCGGCGGCGGTCGTGGCGGGCGGGGTACTGGTCTTCTCGCCGCTGTGCGCGCCGCTGGCGATCCGGCTGGGCCGCGTGCCGCTGCCGACGTTGCCGCGCACGGCGGCGGACCTGCTGAGCGACCCTCCCCGTCCGGCGCGGGCGGCGGTGCGCGAGGCGGTGGTGCGGGCCGACCGGCTGCTGACGGGGATGCTCTCGGGCTGCGCGGTCGCGGTGGCGGCGTGCGCGGTGCCGTTGACGCGCGGCGGCCTGTGGCCGACGGTGCTGCTCGGCGTGCTCGGCGTCGGGCTGTGCCTGCGGGCCCGGCTGCACCCGGCGGTGCGGCAGCGGGGGCCGTTGCTGGCCGCCGGTGTGGCGTCGCTCGCGGCCCTGCCGATCGGGCCCGCGGTGATCGGGCTCGGCGCGGTGGTGGTCGCGATGGGTCTGGCGCGCGGCACGCGGAGCGCCCGGCTGTCGCGGTACGCGGAGGTGCTGGAGGTCTTGGTGGTCGTCGCGGTCGTGCCGGTGGTGTGCGCGGTGCTCGGCCTGTACGCGCACCTGCGCGGGCTGGGAGGCTGACGTGGCGTCCAACCGGGATCAGTTGCAGGCACAGCAGTTCCTGCTCCAACGGGTGGTGTCGGCGCTCGTCACCGGCGTGACCGACCCGGAGCAGCCGCCGTTCCGCCGGGCGGTGGCGGCGGCGTTCGGGAGCGTCGCGGTGGCGGTGATCGTGCTCGCGGGCTTCGGCGTGTACGGGATGGTGTCGCCGGGCGGCAACACGGCGTGGCGCGGCGAGTTCGTGGTGGTGGAGAAGGAAACCGGCGCGCGGCACGTCTACCTCGACGGTCGGCTGCACCCGGTGGCGAACTACGTGTCGGCGTTGCTGGCGCTGGGGAAGAACGCGGAGACCCGCACGGTGTCGCGGGCGTCGCTGGCCGACGTGCCGCGCGGGCCGCGGATCGGGATCGCGGACGCGCCGGACTCGCTGCCGGCCCCGTCGCGGCTGCTGTCGGCGGGCTGGACGATGTGCTCGCAGCCGCGCCCGGACGTCACCGGCGCCACGGTGGACGACTCGGTGCTCGTGGTCGGCGGCGTGCCGGCGGGAGGTCGGCCCGTCGAGGACCGGGCGCTGCTGGTGGACGTGCCGGAGACCGGCGACCAGTACCTCCTGTGGCGCGGGTTCCGGCACCGGATCGGCCAGGCCGACACGGTGGCCGTCGGGCTCGCGTTGCGCTCGGAGCCGCGGGCGCGGGTCGGCGCGGCGCTGGTGGACGTGCTGCCGGCGGGCGAGCCGATCGCGCCCGTCGCGCTGCCGGACATCGGCAAGCCGTCCGCGGTCGCGCCCGGCGTGCGGATCGGCCAGGTGCTGGTGGTGGAGACCTCCGGCGGCGTGCAGCACTACCTGGCCGAGGCGGCGGCGCTGCGCCCGATCTCCGAGCTGCAGTACGACATCCAGCGCACGTTCCCGCCCACGGCGCAGGCGTACGACGGCGGTCAGCCGGTGGGCGTGCCGCTGGGGCTGGTGGCGGCGAGCCAGGCCCGCCAGGGGCCGCCCGTGCCGTCCGGGCCGGGGCAGCCGCCCGCGGCGCGTCCCGAGTTCGCCCCCGACGGTTCCGTGCTGTGCGCCGCGTTCGACGGCGAGGGTTCCGCGCCCGCGCTGGTCCTGGACCCGGAGTTGCCCGAACCCGACCCGATGACGAGCACCCCGCAGCGCACCCGGACCGGGACACCGCTGGCCGACCGGGTCGTCGTGCCGCCCGGTCGGGCCGCGGTGGTGGAGGTGATGCCCGGCCCGGACGCGCCCGCGGGCACCGTCGTCCTGGTGACGGACCAGGGCCGGGCGCACGCGCTGGCGAACCGGGACGTGCTCGACGTCCTCGGCTACGCCGGCGTCACGCCGTTGCGGCTGCCGGTGTCCCTGGTGTCCCGCGTCCCCCACGGTTCGCCCCTGGACCCGGCCGCCGCCCTCCAGCGCGCCTGACGGTCAGCTCTGGCACGCGTCAGCCCGGCACGCGTCAGCCCACGGCGCGTCGGCCCGGCACGCGTCAGCCCACGGCGCGTCAGCCCGGCACGCGTCAGCCCAGGGCGTTGGCCAGCATGCCGGGCTCGTACGCGCCGCCGGGGTTGCGCACGATCACGTTCAGCCGGTTGGCCAGGTTGATCACCGCGACGACCGAGATCAGCGCGCCGATCTCGTCGTCGTCGTAGTGCTTGCGCACCTCGGCCCACGTCTCGTCCGACACGCCCTGGTGCGCGTCGGCAAGCCGCGTGCCCTCCTCGGCGAGCGCCAGCGCGGCCCGCTCGGCGTCGGTGAACACGGTCGCCTCGCGCCAGGTGGCGACGAGGTGGAGCCGGACCGCGGTCTCGCCGGCCGCGGCGGCTTCCTTGGTGTGCATGTCGACGCACGCGCCGCAGCCGTTGATCTGGCTGGCGCGCAGGTTCATCAGCTCCTGCGTGGTCCTGGGCAGCGTTGACGCTTCGAGGATCTGCCCGGCGCCGTGGATGCGCTTGGCGATCTTCACGGCGGTCGGGCTGTCGAACAGGTTGAACCGCGGTCCCATGACGTCGTCCTCACTCGTGGTCTCGTGTGCCTGACGCGCATCAAGACACCGTCCACCCGGTCCTTGTGACAGGACGGTGCGGGTGACCTGCGCCACCACGCGAACAACCGCGGCCGCCCGTCGTCCACGGGCGGCCGCGGTGTTCCCGGGAGGTGATCAGCGCCCGGTCAGCGGCGACCTCGGCTCGTCGGTCTGCCACAGGTCCTCGTCCAACGCCTCCGCCTCGGGCTTCCGGCGGCGCTCGGACCGCGTCGGCGGCACGCCACCCGCCGCGGCCCGGCCGCGCAACGGGTCCGGGACTCCGGGCGTGCCGGTGCGGGGACGTCCCCTGCCGGCCGGCGGACGTTGCGCGGTGCCGGGCTTCGGCCGTCCCGAGCCCGACTGGGCCGCCGCGGACGTGGGCGGCACCATCGGCGGCACCGTGCCGTTCCCGGTCGCCGGCGGGGACGTCGCGGCGCCGGACGCGGGCAGCGTCGGCGGTTGCGGCGGGGTCGCGGCGGCCGAGATCGTGCCCGGCTTCGACACGCGCGCGATGGCCGCGACGCCCGGCGCACCGGTCAACGCCGACCCGCCGATCCCCCGCACACCACCGATCCCGCGCGCAGCCCCGACGCCCCGCGACGACAACGCCGCCGGCACGCCCACACCACCGGGCACTCCCACCGGCGGCGCGACGGGCGGCGACGGCACCGTCGCGGGCGGGCGCGGCACGTCGATCGGCGGCAGCGCGGACGGCACCTTGGGCGGCGCGACGGCACCTCCGGCCAACGCCGGACCACCACCCGGCACCGCACCACCGGCGCCACCACCGGCCGGACCACCAGCCGCCGGACCACCAGCCGGACCACCAGCCGCCGGACCACCGGCAGGGCCACCCGCGCTCCCACCGGGTCCACCACCCGGCGCACCACCAGGTCCACCGGCCTCGGAACCGCCACCGCCCCCAGCCGACGCCTGCGCCCGACCCCCTTGGCCCTGACCCGCCTGCCCCTGGGCCGCCGCACTCACCGCACCCGTCGCCGCCGTGTACAACGCCCCGAGCTCGGCCATCCGCTGCGCCGCCTGGGCCTGCAACGCCAACAACTGCTGCTGGACGACGGCCTGCGCCGCCCCCGCCGACGCTACAGCCGCCGCCTGCAACGCCCGCGCCGCCGCGAGCAGCTGGTGGATGTACGCCCGCGTCACCGGGATCTCCTTGGCCAGCGCGTCCAACGCGACCCACGGTTGGGCCGCCTCGATCCGCGCCACCCAGTCCGCCATGCCGCGCTCCGCCGCCGACGCCCGCGCGACGAACAGGTCACCGGCCTGGTCCGTCCACCGTGGAGCGAGGCCGGCGATCTCGCCGCGCAGCGCGTCGGCGGACAGCCGCAGCTCGTCACGCGCCTCGGCCCACATCCGGCTTGCCCGGTTCAGCCGGTGGAGGTGGCTCATCTCCTGGTCGACCATCGCCGCCATCTGCGGCAACGTCATGCCCGCGTAGCTCATGACAGCCCCGCCAACGCGCCGCCGGGTCCGCGCCGGGCAGCTTGGGACAGCCGGGTCGCCTCCGCGAACACCGGCGCGGGCCCGAGCGGCGCGGCGTCCGCGACCCGGACCAGCCCTCGCGCGCCCACGCCGTCGGCCCGGAGGTAGTCGTCGGCGCACGCCACCGCGATCTCGCGGCACCGGGCCAACTCCTGGTCGGCCGCCGTCAGGTAGGTGGTCAACGCGGTGGTCGACGCCTCGTCGGCCGCCTGGAACGGCGGGCACTCCGTCATCCCCCCGCCGCCGCACCCGCCGGGCACGGCCTCCCGCGCCACCCTGGTGAGGTCCAACTGCCGCGGCCGGAACGCCGCCATGTCGTCGGTGATTCCCTCGATCACTGATCGCTCCCTCGGTCCGGAAGTGCCACTTGCACCAGCGACGGCGCGCGCCGCCGATCCACCAGCCGGCCGCGGCCGGGCGGCAGCGGCTCGGGTTTGAGGCCGCCGAGCAGCGGGCCCTCGTTCTTGTCGCCGGCGAGCATCAGGCCGGGCGAGCCGACGTCGCGCAGCCGCGCGAGGAACGTCTCGAACAGCGCCCGCCCGGCGCCGCCGGACCGGCGCGTCAGCACGACGTGCAGCCCAATGTCACGGCCTTGCGGCAGGTACGGCAGCAGCACCGACAGGGGGTTGTCGAGGCCGGTCGCCACGAGGTCGTAGTCGTCGACCAGCACGAACAGCTCGGGCCCGGTCCACCAGTCGCGGGCGCGCAGCTGCGCCGCCGTCACGTCCGGGCCGGGCAGGCGTCCCGCCATCGCCCGCGCCGCCTCCGACAGCAGGTGCGCGGTGGTGGCGGCGTCGGTGCCGTAGCCGAGGAGGTGCGTGTCCGGCACGTCGCCGAGCAGGCCGCGCCGGTGGTCGACCACCAGCAGGCGCGCCTGCGCGGGCGTCCGGTTGTCGACGATCCGGCGCGCGAGCGTGCGCAGGAACGCGGTCTTGCCGGACTCCGCGTCGCCCAGCACGAGGAAGTGCGCGTCGGCGGCGAAGTCGAGGTGCACGGGGCCCAGGTCGTGCTCGGCGATGCCGACGGCGAACCGCAGGCCGTCGTCCGCGGCGGGCAGGTCGGACAGGGACACGACGCCGGGCAGCATCCGCACCCGGGGCGCGGGCGCGCCGGTCCACGCCCGCGAGACGGCGTCGACCAGCGCGCCGAGCCCGGCGGTGACGGTGTCGGCGTCCGCTTCGCCGTCGATCCGCGGCAACGCCACCAGCAGGTGGTGCTTCTGCGCCGTGATGCCGCGTCCCGGCGCGTCCTCGGGCACGGCCGCCGCGCTGCGCCGGTCCACCGCGCTGTCCAGCGGGTCGCCCAGCCGCAGCTCCACCCGGCTGCCGAACAGGTCGCGGATGCCGGGCCGCAGGTCGAACGGCCGGGAGCACGCGCCCACGACGTGCACGCCGAACGACAGGCCGCGGGTCGCGATGTCGGACACCGCGTCCTCCACGTCCTCGAACTCCTTGCGCAACGTCTGCCAGCCGTCGACGACGAGGAACACGTCACCGTGCGGCTCGTCGGGGAACCGGCCCTCGCGGCGCAGCGCACGGAAGCCCGCGATGCCGTCGACCTGGTGCTCGGCGAACAGCCGTTCCCGCCGTTCGAGGACGGCGGCGACCTCGGCGACGGTGCGGCGCACCGCGCTCGCCTGCTGCCGCCCGGCGACCCCGCCCACGTGCGGCAGGCCGCGCAGCGCGCCGAGCAGGCCGCCGCCGAAGTCCAGGCAGTAGAACTGGACCTCGCGCGGGGTGTGGGTGAGCGCGAGGCTCGCCACGACGGTCCGCAACGCCGTGCTGCGCCCGCTGCGCGGCCCGCCGACCACGAGCACGTGCCCGGCCGCGCCGGACAGGTCCAGCTCCAGCGGGTCGCGGCGCTGCTCGAACGGCCGGTCGACCAGCCCGATGACGGCGCGCAGGTCGCCGCGGCGGCGCGGGTCGGCCGCGCAGAGGCCGCGCGAGGGGTGCGCGGTGAGCACGCCGAGCAGTTCGTCTACTGTGGACGAGCGGTCCAGCGGGGGCAGCCACACCTGGTGCGCGGGCGTGCCGCGGCCGGCGAGCCGGTCGACCAGGATGTCCAGCACGCTCTCCCCCACCGCCTCGTCGTCCGCCTCGTCCGCGACCGGCTGCTCGACGCGCGGCGGCACGTAGTCCGTGGTGTAGGGGGCGATTCCGGGCACGTCGCCCGATCCGCTCGCCGCACCCGCGCCCGGCCTGCGGTGCACCCCGGACACGTAGGCGGACCGGAACCGCACCATCGGCTCGGTGCCGTACTTCAGGAACCCGTGCCCCGGCGCGCGGGGCAGGCTGAACGCGTCCGCCACGCCGAGCACCGTGCGGCTCTCCAGCTCGGAGAACGTGCGCAGGCCGATCCGGTACGACAGGTGCGTGTCCAGCCCGCGCAGCCGTCCCTCCTCCAACCGCTGGCTGGCGAGCAGCAGGTGCACGCCGAGCGATCGACCCAACCGTCCTATCTGGACGAAGATGTCGACGAAGTCCGGCTTGGCCGACAGCAGCTCGCTGAACTCGTCGCACACGACGAGCAGCGTCGGCACCTCGGGCAGCGGCGCGCCGGCGGCCCGGGCCCGGTGGTAGTCGCGCAGGGAGGCGAAGTTCCCGGCCGCGCGCAGGAGTTCCTGGCGCCGCACCAGCTCGCCCATCACGGCGTCGGCCATCCGGTCGACCAGCGGCAGCTCGTCCACCAGGTTGGTGATCACGGCGCTGGTGTGCGGCAGGCGGTCCAGCGTCGCGAACGTCGCACCGCCCTTGAAGTCGATCAACGCGAAGTTCAGCGACTCGGGCGGGTGCGTCACGGCCAGCCCCAGCACCAGGGTCCTCAGCAGCTCGCTCTTGCCGGACCCGGTGGCGCCGATGAGCAGGCCGTGCGGCCCCATGCCGTCCTCGGCGGACTCCTTGAGGTCCACGTCGACCGGCGCGCCGTCTTCCCGGAGACCGAACGGGATGCGCAGCCGGTCGCGGTTGGGCCGCTGCTGCCACGTGTCGCGCGGGTCGAACGCGTACGGGTCGCCCAGGTCCAGCAGGTCGGCGAGGCCCGTCACGCCGGACAGCGGCTGGTCGCCCGCGCCGCCCGCGGTGAGCCGCAACGGGGCCAGCTCGCGGGCCACGGCCTCCGCCGTGGGCAGGTCCAGCGCGTCCGCGCGCCCGAGCTCGACGTCGCCGTCCGCGGTGGCGGCGGTCAGCACGCCGTCCGCGGTCACGGTCAGCACGAGCACCGAGCGCTCGGGGACGCGCGGCGGCGGTGACGACAGGTCCAGCACCGTCACGCCCTCGACGCCACCGCCGGTCATCAGGTGGTCGGAGCCCGCCACCGCGCCGCCGTCCAGCACGACCACGAGGTGCGGCCCGGACGTCCCGCGCCCGTCCTCGGGGTCGAACCGGGGCCGGTCGGCGAGCAGGTCGTCCAGCACCGCCTCCAGCGCCACCACCCCGGACGCCACGAGCCGCACCGGGCCGAGCGCGTCGGAGCGGTCGGGGTGCAGGGCGTGCGGCAGCCACTTCACCCACTCCCACGACGGCCGCGCGCCGTCGCCCGCGCAGATCGCCACCCGCACGTCGTCCGGCGCGTGCAGCACGGCGAGCTGCGCCAGCACCGCCCGCACCAGGGCCACGGCGCGGTCGCGGTCGCCGCCGACGTGGACGACGCCGAAACCGGCCAGGGCCAACGCCAGCGGCAGGTCCGGCACGGTGGCGTAGGTCGTGATGAACCGGCGCAACGCCAAGGCGGACAACGGTTCCAGCTGCTCGAGCGGCTTGGTGTCCGGCGGCACCAGCTCCAGCGCGGCGCCCTGCGGCCCCGTTCCGACGCGCACGACGGCGAAGTCCGCGTCGGAACGGCGCCGCTCCCACCGCCGGTCGCCCGCGGTGAGGGACGGCAGCGCGTCCGGCTCGGGGTGCAGGTGGGCCAGCGCCTCCCGCTGCCGCCGGATCGCCCTGGTCACCCGCACCCGGTGCTGGGCGAGCTGCCGCAGGTAGGCGCGGCGCGCCTGGGCCATCTCCCGCTTGCCCGGACCGCCGTTGTTGAGGAACGACACCAGCACCATCGCCAGCATCGCGACGCCGAACAGCCCGAACACGACGAACCGCAGCGCGCCGGTCGTGCTGCCGGAGAACATCAGCAGCATCGCGCCCATGATCGCGACCATGGGCAGCACCACGACCAGTTGCGCCCAGGTGCGCGCGGCGGGCGGCGGGATCTCCGGCGGCGCGTCCAGCACCAGTTCGCCCGACGGCACCTCCGGCGCGGGCCGGCGGACGGGCCTCGTCACCACCACGGTCGCCACGCGGCTCTCCCCTCGCTGACGGTGTCGTCCGCCGATCGTGGTGCCGCGCGGGCGGTCCGGGCCGGTGGTGGCAGGAACGTGCCGCGTGCCGTCGTCGGCCGCGGTCCGCGCGGTTCGCTGTGGACACCCGGCAACGAGCGGAAGGAGAACCGGAGTGCAGGACCAACTTCACGGTGTCACCGAGACACTGGAGCGCGCCGCCGCGATGGCCGCGACCGTGTCCGCCGACATCGAGGGACACCGGGCGGCGCTGCGCCCCACCGTGGACGCCCTCAAGGGTTCGTGGGAGGGCACCGCGCGGCCCGCGTTCGACGCGGCGCACGCGCAGTGGGAGGCGGGCATCGCGCGGCTCACCACGGCGCTGAACACGCTGGGCGAGAACACCCGGTACTCGGCGAACACCTACCTCACCGCCGACCAGGCGTCCGCGTCCGGCCTGAACGCCGTGCAGGGCGCGAGCCCGTTCGGCGGGGCGCTCGGCTAGGTCGAACGGGACCGCTCGGACGCGACCAGGACAAGGGAGGGACGGACATGCTCATCAAGGGCGACTTCGGCCAGCTGGACGGCCTGGCCGGCCAGATCGCCGCCACGGTGGCGAAGGTCGAGCAGGAGATGGACACCTGGCGCACCACGTCGGGCGCCACGTCGGCGGACTGGCTGGACCAGGCCGGCGGCCAGTTCGGCGAGATCAGCGCCGCGTGGCACCAGGTGTCGACCGCGCAGCAGGCCATGCTGCAGGCGTTGCGCGGCGGGGTGGACAAGGCCAACGGCGAGCTGCAGCAGGCGCTGGGCGCGGCCGTGGCGCGGATCGGCAGCACGGGGATCTGACGGGTGCGGTGAAGGCCCCGGCGCCACGGCGTCGGGGCCTTCCCGCGATCCGGTCACCCCTGCCGGGTGAACAGGAACACCTGGTCGGGTGGCTCGGCGGGCGGCGGACCGTCCGGGAGGCGGTCGAGGCGGGTCGGCGTCCACCGCCGCCGCCGTCCGCGCCCGAGCACCAGGACGAGCACGGCCACCAGCACGGCGACGGCCGCACCCACCACGACGTGCCGGCGCGCCGCGGCCACCGCGCCGTCCCACCACCGCAGCTCCCGCACCGCGTCCGGGTCCTCGACCGGCTTGACGACCACCGGCATCGACGCGGGCGGCGCGGCGGACAGGCCCTCGGTGACCGCGCGGTACGGGTTCACGACGCCCGCCCCGTACGCGGCGGCGTCACCGCGGGCCGGGCTCGCCGTGGCCAGCAGCCGGCGGACGACCTCCGGCGCGGTCAGCTCGGGCCACGCCGCCCGCACCAGCGCGGCCGTGCCCGCCACGAACGGCGCGGCGAAGCTCGTGCCCTGCCAGTACGCGTGGCCGCCCGCACGGGTCGCGCCCGCCACCGCCGCGCCGGGTGCGACGAGGTCCACGTAGTCGCCGACCTGCGAGCCCGCCACCCGGTCGCCGGCGATGTCGATCGCGCCGACGCCCAGCACCCCGTCGTACCCGGCGGGGAACGACGGGAGGCGGGAGCCGTCGTCCGGCTGGCGGTTGCCGACGGCGGCCACGACGACCGCGTCCATCGCCACCGCGTGCGCCACGGCGTCCCGCACGTACCGGTTGTCCTCCTGGCCCGCCAGCGACAGGTTGATCACCTTCGCGCCCTGGTCGGCGGCGTACCAGATGCCGCGGGCCAGCACCACGGGGTCGAGGGCGTTCACCGCGCCGGTGTCGCCGTCGAGGTTCCGGTCGGCGACCCGCACGGGCAGCACCCGCGCGCCCGGCGCGACCCCGTGGAAGCCGACGCCCTCGACCGGGTCGGCGGCGACGACGCTCGCCACGGCGGTGCCGTGCGAACCGCAGTCGAAGTCGCCCGGCAGGTCGCCGACCAGGTGGAAGTCCTGGCCCCGCTCGACCTTGCCCGCCGCGCCGAGCTGCGGGTGGTCGCGGTCCACGCCGGTGTCCACGACGGCGACGAGCACGCCGGCGCCGGTGCTGTGCGGCCACGCCCGCCGCACGTTGAGCGCCTGCTGCGCCCAGGGCAGCTCCCGGATCACCGGCCGCGCGGGCTCGGGGTCGTGGCAGGCGCCGGCCGGCGGCGCGGCCTGGGCGTCCGGTGTGGACAGCGCCACCGCGGCGACGGCCGCGAGCGCGGTGCTGAGTCGTCTCACCGCCCCATCGTCGGCACCCGCGCGCGGCCCGCCGCCGCCGTTGGCCGGAAGCGGTCACACCGGCGAAAGGACCTCGCAGGTAACGACCAGGTTGCGAAACGGGGCCTCCACGCACGACGGGGGGTTGTGATCCAGCTCATCACGTCGCATGCTTGCCCGCGATATGGGAGCGCTCCCAGAAGGCGCTACGTGAGGAGCAGTCGAGTGGACATCGGAGCGAGACGACGACGCGTCGGCCTGGCCTTGGCCGCCACCGTGGCGTGCGCGCTGGCCGGAGCGGTCGCCGCCGGCGCGGAGACCGGCGCGCCCGCGGACGCCGCGGGACCGCCGCACCTGCCCAAGGGCACGTCCTTCTACGTCGAGCCGGACACCCACGCGTCCCGCCAGGCCGCCCAGTGGCGGCAGGAGGGCCGGGTCGCGGACGCCGAGCTGATGGAGGCCATGGCCGCCCAGCCGACCGCGATCTGGTTCAGCAACGCGGGCGCGGACCAGGTCCGGCAGAACGTGCGCGACGTGGTGCGGGCCGCGAAGGCCAAGGACCAGGTGCCGGTGCTCGTGGCGTACTTCGTGCCCTACCGGGACTGCTCGCAGTGGTCCGCGGGCGGCGCGCGCAGCGAGCAGGAGTACAAGGAGTGGATCGACGCCTTCGCCCAGGGCATCGGTGACGACAAGGCGGTCGTGGTCGTCGAGCCCGACGGCCTCGCGCTGCTGACCAGCGAGCCGTGGTGCACGATCGGCCCGGACGAGGAGCTGGTGCCGCAGCGGTTCCGCGAGATCAACCACGCGGTCGACGCGCTCAAGCGCGGCAAGCACACCCGCGTCTACCTCGACGCCGGGCACTCCGCGTGGCAGGCCCTCAACGACTACGACGCGGGCTACGGCGAGCCGCGCCAGCAGCTGGGCATCGTGAACCGCCTGCTCCAGGGCGGCGTCACGCGGGCGGACGGGTTCGCGCTGAACACGTCCAACTACCGCTTCACCGAGGACCTGGTGCAGTACGGCACGCGGGTGTCCAGGTGCATCTACCTGCGCACCAAGCAGGGCGCGGCGACCTGCCCGTCGAACGACGAGCTGGACGCCATCGACGTGCACAAGCCGAAGATGACCCACTTCGTGCTGGACACCAGCCGCAACGGCCAGGGCCACTACACGCCCGGCGCGGGCGAGACCGACTGGTGCAACCCGCCGGGCCGCGGCCTGGGCGCGCGTCCCACCGCGAACACCGGCATCCCGCTGGTCGACGCGTTCGTGTGGACCAAGCGCCCCGGTGAGTCGGACGGCGAGTGCCAGGGCGGTCCCGCCGCGGGCCGCTGGTGGCCGCAGCAGGCGTTGGAGCTGGCGAAGCTGGCCTCCCCGCCGCTGCGCTGACCCCGCGTGACGTGGGGCCGCCCGGTCACCGGGTGGCCCCACCGCGCGCGTTCCGGCACACCGGTAGCCTGGACGGCGATGTCACTGTTCAGCGTGCCCGAGGCCCGTGCCGAGCTGGCCAAGCTCAAGCCGGTGCTCGCCGAGATCGTCGAGGTCCGCGCCGACGCCGCCGAGCTGGCCGCCTCCCTCCACGACGGCAGCCCCACGAACCTCGGCGGCCTGCCCGAGCTGAAAGCCGCCCAGGCCCGGCTGGACGACCTGATGACGACCGTGCAGGCGACGGGCGCCGAGCTGAAGGGCTTCGCGCCGCTCCTGGTCGACTTCCCGTCCGATGTGGACGGTGTGCCGGTGCTGCTGTGCTGGCTGGAGGGCGACGAGGGCCTGACCTGGTACCACCGGGCCGACCTGGGCTTCGCCGGCCGCCGCCGCCTGCCCTGACCGACCACCCTCGGCCGGGCCACCGGACCGGTTGACGCCGGCGGGCGGTGGCCGCATCCGACCACCGCCCGCCGTCACCCTCGCCGGTCACCTCCGCGTCAGAAGGTGACGCTCCACCCGTCGATGTGGCCGGTGTCGTACGTGTAGACGTCCTTCACCTGCAACTTCCACGTGCCGTTCTTCGTCTCCGACGACGTGTTCACGGTGAACGTCTCGTGGATGCCGTCAGCCGAACCGACACCACCCGGCCGCCGCAACGAGAACACCGCGCCGCTCGGACCCACCAGGTCCACCGCCAGGTCGGCGGAGTACGAGTGCACGATGTCCACCTTCACCGCGGTCGACGCCGAACCGGCACCGTCGCAGTTCGCCACGACCACGCTCGACGTCACCGCCGCCCCGGCGTCCGGGATCGCCACGTCGTCGGTCGTCGAACCGCCCGCGCACACCGGCGGCTGGCCGCCGCCGAACGACGCCGTGTAGAGCAGCCTGTTCGGCGAGCCGGCGCCGGGGTTCCTGACCAGGTTCGGGGTCGCCGAGTCGGTCAGGGCCTTGGCCACCTGGGCCGGGGTGGCGGAGGGGTTGCCCGCCAGGTACAGCGCCGCGCCGCCCGCCACGTGCGGCGACGCCATGGACGTCCCGCTCAGGTTCGCCTGCCCGGTGTCAGCGGTGTGCGAGGCGGACGTGATGTTGTTGCCGGGGGCGAAGATGTCGACGCACGAGCCGTAGTTCGAGAACGAGGCCCGGTTGTCGTTGTGGTCCGTGGCGCCGACCGCGATCACGGTGGTGTTGCGCGCGGGTCCGGTGCCGCAGGCGTCGGCCGAGCTGTTGCCCGCCGCCACCACGAACGTCACGCCCGCCTGGTTGAGGCGGGTGATGGCCTCGTCGCCGATGCCGGGGGTGTCGAAGGTGAAGCTCCCGTTGACCACGGCGGGTTTCACCGCGTTGCGGACGATCCACTCGATGCCCTCGACGCCGTCGGAGTCGGGCGCGCTGCCGCCGCAGCCGAGGATGCGCACCGCCACCAGCTTGGTCTTCTTGGCGATGCCCCAGGTCTTGCCGCCGATCGTGCCGGACACGTGGGTGCCGTGCCCGTTGCAGTCCTGGGCGGTCGGGTCCTCGTCCACGAAGTCGTAGCCGTCGCTCGCCCGGCCCTCGAACTCGGTGTGCGTCTTGCGGATGCCGGTGTCCAGGACGTACGTGGTGACGTTGGACGCGGTCGTGTTGTAGGTGTAGCGGGTGTCCAGCGGCAGGGAGCGCTGGTCCACCCGGTCGATGCCGTACGTCGCGTTGACCTGGGTGTCGGCGACGCGGGCGGTCCCGTCCTGGTAGACCCGCCTGACCGCCGGGTCGGCGGCGAGCCTGCGGGCCTGGGCGTCGGTCAGGTCCTTGACCAGGAACCCGTGCATGGCGGCGGTGAACACGGTCTTCACCCGACCGCCGTACTTGCCGGTCAACGCGTGCGACGCGATGTCCGCCGCGCGCACGGTCTCCTTCAGCGACACCAGGAAGCTGCCCGCCACGGGGGTTCCGGCGGGCACGAAGTCGGCCTGGGCGTGCGCGGGTGGCGCGAGGCCGAGGGCGGCGAGCGCGGTGATGACCGCGACGGCCGGCAGTCGGTGTGCCATGGATTTCCTCCACGAGCGCAGGGTGGTGGCACCCGCGGCGCGGGGGGACACGCGCCGCGGGTGTCGATCATGGGGCAGGGAGCCGGGACCGGCCGGTCAGAACGCCAGGGACCAGGCGTCGAGGTGGCCGGTGTCGTACGTGTAGACGTCCTTGACCTGCAACTTCCACGTGCCGTTCTTCGTCTCCGACGACGTGTTCACGGTGAACGTCTCGTGGATGCCGTCGGCCGAACCGACACCGCCCGCCCGCCGCAGGGAGAACACCGCGCCGCTCGGACCGACGAGGTCCACGGCCAGGTCGGCGGAGTAGGGGTGCACGATGTCGACCTTCACCGAGGTCGACGCCGAACCGGCGCCGTCGCAGTTCGCCACAACCACGCTCGACGTCACCGCCGCCCCCGCGTCCGGGATCGCCACGTCGTCGGTGTTGGAGCCGCCCGCGCACACCGGGGGCTGGCCGCCGCCGATGAACCCGGTGTAGAGGAGCTTGTTCGGCGAGCCCGTGCCCGCGTTGCGGACCACGCTCGGGGTGGCGTTCGTGGTCAGGGCGGTGGCGACCTGCGCCGGGGTGGCCGCGGTGTTGGCGGAGAGGTACAGCGCCGCCGCGCCCGCCACGTGCGGCGTGGCCATCGAGGTGCCGTTGATGCTCCGGGTGCCGCCGTCGTTCCACGTCGAGGTGATGTTGGAACCCGGCGCGAAGATGTCGGTGCAGGTGCCGTAGTTGGAGAACGACGACCGGTTGTCCGAGCTGTCGGTGGCGTTGACGGTGATCGCCTCGGGCGTGCGGGCGGGCGAGGTGCCGCACGCGTCGCGGTTGTCGTTGCCCGACGCCACCGCGAACGTGATCCCCGCCGCGATGGCCCGCTTGACCGCGCTGTCCACGGAGGACTCCGCCGCGCCGCCGAGGCTCATGTTGGCCACGGCCGGCTTGACCGCGTTGCGCGCGACCCAGTCCACGCCGCCGATGATCTGCGACCACTGGCCGGTGCCCTGGCAGTCGAGCACCCGGACGCCGACCAGCTTGACGCCCTTGGCCACGCCGTACGTGGTGGAGCCGATGGTGCCGGCGACGTGCGTGCCGTGGCCGTTGCAGTCCTGCGCCACCGCGTCGTTGTCGATGAAGTCGTAGCCGTCGACGGCCCGGCCGCCGAAGTTGGCGTGCGCCTTGTGGATGCCGGTGTCCACAACGTACGCGGTGACGTTCGACGCGGTGTTGGCGTAGGTGTACTTCGCGTCGAGCGGCAGGTTGCGCTGGTCGACGCGGTCGAGGCCCCAGGTGGGGTTGGTCTGGGTGTCGGTGGCGCGCGCGATGCCGTCCTGCTCCACGTACTCCACCACCGGGTCGGCGGCGAGCCGGCGCGCCTGCTCCTCGTTCATCGCGGCCGAGAAGCCGCGCAGGGTGGCGGTGTAGGTGAGCTTGACCTTGCCGCCGTACTTGCGGGTCAGCTCGTCGGCCTTGCCGGGCGTCTGCAGCGCGGTGACCGCGCCGTCGCGCAGGACGACGATGTAGCTGTCCTTCACCGCGTCGGGCCGGTCGGCGCCGCGGATGCCGCCCGAGGGTTGCCCTTCGGCGCCGTACCCGTAGCCCACGCCGGCGAACAGCAGCGCTGCCGCCGCCAGACAGGCGGTGACGACCCGTCGCCGGGTCGAGCGATCATGTCGCATCGGTCGTTCTCCGTTCCACTCGGCCGCCCAGCAGGGGTGGTGAAGACCGGCGGCCACGTGGACCCACTTTCGGGTGACGGGGAACCTCTATCAATCCGGGTAGCGGTACGTAGGGCTACGCAAACTTAGGGCGGAGGGCTACCGGACCTCGACTGCTGCGCCATGGTCCCGTCTACCCCCGCGCCGCGCGCGTCATGCGTCGGGTGCCGTCACTGGATCGGGGGATCGTCCGCGCCGGCTGCCCTGATAGGCACGTTCCCGGGCCTTGGCGAGCACGGCCGGCGCGAGGTCGACGTCCGGCGGCCGGTTGCGGACGGGGTCGAGCACGGGCAGGTCGCGGTCGACGTCCAGCGGCCGCACGACGAGCCGGCCCACCGGCCGCCACGGCCCGCTCACCTCCAGCGTGAACCCGAGCTCGTCCGGCAGCGCGTCGAGCGCCGCGGACCTCGTCCGGCACCGGTCCGGGACGGCGGCCAGCCACACCAGCCGACCACGCCGGCGGAACGGCGTGATGCTGCCGTAGGGGCCGCTGGACCAGTTCCGCGCGAGCCGGGGCAGCACGCGGGCGAACGAGGTGGACAGCAGCACGTCCCACGGTCCGGGCAGCCGGAACGCCAACCCGAGCACGTCGGGCAGCCCGCCGGGCGTGCCGATCCCCTTGGACAGCCGGCCGACGACCTCGCTCTCCCCCACGGGCACCGGCAGGGCGGGGTCGTAGGTGGCGGTCACCGTGCCGCGGAACCACCGGCCGCGCGGGTGGAACGCCCTGGCGTCCCGCGCGGCGGCCAGCGCGCGGAAGGCGGGCGTGACGAGGTCAGGCACTGCGCGCGTTCGGGTTGCCCTTGAGCGCCAGGCCCAGCGCCACCATGCCGAGGCCGAGGCCGAGGTGCAGCCAGTCGTCGGCGGCGTTGAGCGGCACGAAGTTCGCCCCGCTGTCCTTGTGCACGACCAGCCCGTAGACCCAGAGCAGGAGGTACACCGCGCCGCCGGCGACGAGGTACGCGCGGGCGGACGACGCGGCCCGTGCCGCCACCAGGCCCACCGCGCCGAACAGCAGGTGCACCAGGTTGTGCAGCACCGACACCTGGAAGACGCCGAGCAGGTGCGCGTGCGACTCCGGTCCGGCGAACGCGATCCGGTCGAGGTCGGCGGTCAGGCCCGGCACGAAGCCGAGCACGCCGACCAACAGGAACACGACGGCCACCGCCATCGCCGCCGCGCGCACCGGGTGCGGCAGGCGCGTGGTCGCGCTCATCGGGATCACCTCGCCTGGGACGGTGGTTTCCGCTCGGCTACCCCTCCGTCACCGCCCGAAACGGCCCCTGCCCGGCCCTTCCCGACCGCTCACCACCGACCTCACCGACGTCACCGCTCGCCGCCGCCCTCGACCGCGGACCCGTCAGCAGCAGAACCGTCAGCAGCAGAACCATCAGCCGCCGCCCCACCGGTGGACACCGCAGCACCGTCACCATTGGCCGCCGCACCCGCGCCCGTCGCCCCATCGCCACCAGCCGCAGCACCCGCGCCCGTCGCCCCATCGCCACCAGCCGCAGCACCCGCGCTCGTGGCGCCGTCACCACTCGCCACCGCACCGGCGACCGCCGCCCGGTCACCACTCGCGACGGCACGGCCGGCCGCGAGCGGCCCGTCACCGCTCACCACCCCGCCGACCGCCACCCCGCCGCTCGCGGCCACCGGCCCGTCACCGCTGACCACGCCACGCCCCTTGACGATCCCCCCGTCACGGCCCGCCGCACCACCACCGGAAGCCCGCTCCCCCGCAGCCGCCCCACCAGCACCCGCGGCCCGGCCACCCGACGCGCCACCGCCCGCGCCCGCCGCCCGCTTCCCCGCAGCGGCTCCACGCGCAGCCTCCGCCCTCGCGGCCGCACGCGCCGCCGCCGCACGGACAGCAGTCGCAGCCGCACCACCGGACACGGCACCACCGGCAGCGGCCGCACGCTCAGCGCTCGCCACCGCACCGGCCGGCACAGCACGCCCGGTGGCCGCCGACGCCACGTCCGGGTACCGCGGGAACAGCCGGTCCAGGTCGGTGCGCTCGAACACCCGCCGGACGTGCGGCGGCACGGCGGCCAGCCGCAACCAGCCGCCCGCCCGCTGCGCCCGCGCCCTGGTGCGCACCAACGCGCTCATCGCCTGCGCCCCGCAGAACGCGACCCCCGCCATGTCGAGGACGATCCGGTCACGTCCCTCGGTCACCAGGCGGTCCATCTTGTCCAGCACCCGGCGCGCTCCCGCCAGGTCCAACTCCCCGGTCGCCACGACCACCGCGCACCCCGTCCGGTGGGTCTCGACCGACAGCGCCAGCATTCCGTTCCCTTCAAGCCACCCGGCAGAACTCGTCGTAGCCCACCTCGGAGAGGGTGAGCAGCAGCCCTTCCCTCGTCGACCACGGGCATATCTCCACCTCGTCGTGGCCGGTGGCCACCATCAGCGCCTCCGCGACCAGCGCGCCGGCGAGCGACTGCCCGGCGCGGTGCGGCGAGATGCCGGGCAGCCGCGCCCGTCGCGGCGCGGGCATCCGGGCGAGCCTCGGCACCCACTGGCGCAGGTCGGCCAGGCGCAGGGTCCGCGGCACGAACGGCCCTTCGTGCTGCGGGCGCGCGCCGGCCAGCCGCGCCAACTGCTGGAACACCTTCGAGCAGCCGACGGCCCGGTGGTCGGCGACGTCCGTGCCGTCCAGCGCGGCCACCACGCGGTCGTGCACCAGGACCTGTTCGCGCCCGAGGCCGCGGTGGTCGCGCGCCGCGGTCCGGTCGAGGGCGAGCCGGCGGGTCATCGTGCGGGCGCCGAACGGCAGCGAGCGCGCCAGCGACGGCTGCACGTCGTCACCGGCGGCGAGTTCGACGGTGCCGCCGCCGACGTCGAGCACCAGCAGGCGGCCGACGTGCCACCCGAACCAGTGCCGCGCGGCCACGTAGGAGAGGCGCGCCTCCTCGGAGCCGGGCAGGACGCGCAGGACCGTGCCGGTGCGCCGGGCGACCTCGGCGATCACCACCTCGGCGTTCGCGGCGTCCCGGATGACGGACGTGGCGAACGGGACGACGCGCGTGACGCCCGCCCGGTCGGCGACGCGGTGCGCGGTGCGGACAGCCCTCACAACCTGTTCCACGCCGTCGGGGCCGAGTCGGTTGTGCCGGTCGAGCGCCTTGTCCAGTCGGAGGCGGGTCTTGTGCGAGACGAGGGGGTGCAAGGGGGAACCGTCGACGACGACCAGGTGCGCGCTGAAGCAGCCGACGTCGAGGACGCCCACCTGACCTCGTCTTCCGGACATACGTCACCGCCAACCGCTGTGTGTGAGGAACCGGAGGGTGCCCAGGAACACATCGGGTGAAACCGGATTGGGTGATCCGACTGCGGGTAGTTCACGGCCATGGGTGCTGTGGAGAGGCCGTTGGCCGTGGTGACCGGCGCGTCGAGCGGGATCGGGCTGGAACTGGCGAAGGTGTTCGTGGCCGAGGGGTTCGACCTGGTCGTCGCCGCGGAGAACGCCGCGGTGGAGGACGTCGCCCGGGAGTTGGCCGCGGGCGGCGCGCGGGTCGACGCGGTGCGGGCGGACCTGGCGACGTTCGAGGGCAACGAGGACCTGGTCGCCGTGGTCGAGGAGGCCGGGCGGCCGGTGGCGGCGCTGGCGGTCAACGCGGGGGTCGGCGTCGGCGGCGACTTCGTGGACGACAGCGACCTGCGCTCGCACCTGCGGGTGGTGTCGCTGAACATCGGGTCGGCGGTTCACCTGGCGAAGCGGCTGGTGCCCGCGATGGTCGACCGGGGCGCGGGCCGGGTGCTGTTCACGTCGTCGGTCGCCGGCACCGCGCCGGGGCCGTTCCACTCGGTGTACGCGGCGTCGAAGGCGTTCCTGCTGTCGTTCTCGCAGGCGTTGCGGGAGGAGTTGCGCGACAGCGGGGTGACCGTGACGGCGCTGCTGCCCGGGCCGACCGACACGGACTTCTTCCGCCGGGCGGGCATGACGGACACGAAGGTCGCCACGGGACCGAAGGACGACCCGGCGGAGGTCGCGCGGGCCGGGTTCAAGGCGTTGATGGCGGGCGACGACCAGGTGGTGGCCGGGTCGCTGCGGAACAAGGCGCAGGCGGTCGCGGGCCGGGTCCTGCCCGACCCCGTGACGGCCCGGGTGACGCGGGCCATGACGGAGCCGGGCTCGGCCGGGACGTGACCCCCGGTCGGACCCGGACGTCGGGTCACACCGGGACGTCGGGTCACACCGGGGTGTCGTCGTCCGAGGGGACGTCGTCGCCGATCAGCTCGCGGTACTCGTCCACCTCCTGCGGGGTGGGGTCGATCGGCGCCTCCTCCGCGATCTCGTCGGGGTCCACCGGCTCGTCCACCGGCTCTCGGGGCGTGTCTGCTGCGGTCATGGCGGCCGGTTACCCGGTGCGCGGCGACTCGAACGGCCGGTGACCCGAACGGTGTGTGCGCTCCCGGACGGGGTAACCGGCACCGTGACCATCCACGCCAGACGCGACATCCCGGCCCTCCCCGACCTGGTGTTCAACGCCGCCGCCGACCCGTCCCGCCTCGCCGCGTGGCTGCCCGAGCCCTACGAGGTCGTCGGCCGGACGGACGACGTGCTGCTCCTCCGCGCGGACGGCGGACCGCGGCAGGTGCAGCTGGCCGCCGACTACGACCAGCTGCTGCTCACGTGGGAACCGCTGGCCGACCACGGCTGCCGCGGCACGCTGCGCGTCTCGTTGGCGGGCGCGGCGGGCAGCGTCGCGGAACTCCACGTGGACGAGTGCCCCGACGACCGGCTGCCCGAGCGCATGCTCGAAGCGCTGGCGAACGAGGTTGAGCAGAACCTCACCGCCGGCTGATCATGCGCGGGTGGAGATCCGCCCCGCCCGCCCCGAGGAGCTGCCGCTCCTGCCCGCCGTCGAGCGCGCCTCCGGCGAGCCGTTCCGCGACATCGGGATGCCCGAGATCGCCGACGACGACCCCATGCCGCTGAGCACCCTCGAACAGCTGCACGTGTGGGTGGCCGTCGACCCGCGCCCCGTGGCGTGGGTCGGGGTGGAGGTGGTCGACGGCGCGGCGCACGTCGAGCAGATCAGCGTGCACCCGGACCACTCGCGGCGCGGCATCGGCGCGGCGCTGCTCGGCCACGTGGAGCAGTGGGCTGCGACACACGGGCTCGACGCGTTGACCTTGACGACTTTCCGCGACGTCCCGTGGAACGAGCCGTACTACCGGCGGCTCGGGTTTCACGAGGTGGAGACGCTGTCGCCCGGCCTGCGGGCGGTCGTGGAGGCCGAACGGAGGCGCGGATTGGACCCCGCGACGCGCGTTTGCCTGCGCAAGGTGCTCATTCGGGGCGTTTGAGCGCGATACTGGGCGGGCAGACCTCCCGCCAGCAACCGTTCGGAGGGTCCCCCGGTGGTCGACTTCGTGCACGAGGCACTGCTCTACCGCGACGACGAGCAGTACCTCGCGGGAACGGTGCCGTTCGTGCGCGACGGCCTGGCCGCCGGCGAGCCGGTGCTGGTGGCCGTGCCGCAGCGCGGGATCGACCTGTTACGGGCCGCGCTGGGCAGACAGGCGGACCAGGTCGAGTTCCTCGACATGACGCGCGCCGGGCGGAACCCGGGCCGCATCATCCCCGGCGTGCTGACCGCGTTCACGGACAACGCGGTCGAGCACGCCACCACCGGTCGGGTGCGGATCATCGGCGAGCCCATCTGGCCGGGCCGCACCGAGCTGGAGTACCCGGCGTGCGTGCAGCACGAGGCGCTGATCAACACCGCCTTCGAGGACCGCCCGGCGTGGATCCTGTGCCCGTACGACACCGCGAACCTCTCGCCGGACGCGATCCGCGACGCGGAGACCACGCACCCGGTCGTGGTGGAGGACGACCGCCGCAG
Source organism: Saccharothrix hoggarensis (assembly GCF_052936025.1). The sequence continues at coordinate 5,196,693 of NZ_CP193624.1, forward strand.
GCCGAGCACGGACTACCGCGAGCCGTTCCTGATCGCCGAGGAGTTCAACCGGCCGCTCCCCCCGCCGCCGCCGGACGTCCTCACCCGCGGGTTCGACCTCGACGGGCTCGGCGTCACGCGTCGGCTCGTCGCCGGGTTCGCCACCGAGGCGGGCCTGACCGCCGACCAGGTCGAGGACCTCGTGCTCGCGGTGAACGAGCTGACGACGAACAGCGTCGTGCACGGTGGCGGCGGCGGCACGTTGCTGCTGTGGTGCGAGGACGCCGCGGTGGTCTGCGAGGTGCGTGACGCGGGCCGGATCGAGAACCCGATGGTGGGCAGGCGGAACCCCGGGGCGAACGCCCGCGGCGGGTACGGCGTGATGCTGGTGAACCTGCTGTGCGACCTGGTGCGCGTGCACACCGGCGACTCCGGGACGTCGATCCGCGTGTACGTCGGCTGACCCGACCGCGCGCCGCGGTGTGTCGTTGCCCACCTTCGTCCACTAATGGCCTATCGGCGCAGGTCGTGGACGGGCGTTCGGACGGTAATCGGCCACGCGCCGCGGGCGGGGCCCGGCAGAATCGACCACGTGATTCCCGCACTCCTGCTCGCCCACGGGGCCGGCGGCACCGTCCGCGCGAACTTCAGCCCGCTCATCCCGCAGCTGTCGCGCAAGCGCAGGGTGCACGCGATCGACTTCCCCGGCTCCGGGACGACCCCGCGCGCGACCGCGCCGCTGGAGCTGGACGACCTCGCCGATCAGCTCGTGGCCGCCGCCGACGGCGAGGAGCGGTTCGCGGTCGTCGGCTTCTCGATGGGGTGCGCGGTCGCCGTGCGCGCCGCGTCACGTCACCCCGAGCGGGTCACGGCGCTGGTGCTCACCGCCGGTTTCGCCCACATCGACGACGAGACCGGCGCCCGGCTGCGGGAGTGGCGGCGGCTGCTGGCCGGCGACCGCACCACGCTCGCCCGCTACCTGATGTCGGTGGCGCTGGGCGAGCCGTTCCACCGGCGGATGACCGCCGAGCAGGCCGAGGGCTTCCTGGAGCTGATCGCGCTCACCGTCCCACCCGGCTCGCCCGACCAGGTGGACCTCGTGCTGCGCACCGACCTGCGGGCCGAGCTGCCGTCGCTGACCGTGCCGACGCTCGTGATCGGCGCCAAGCACGACCGCCTGATCTCCCCCGGCACGACCCGCGCCCTGGCCGACCTGGTCCCCGGCTCCCGCTGGGCGGAGCTGGACAGCGGCCACGCCCCGGCGGTCGAGGCGCCCGCCGAGTGGGCCCGCCTGATCGAGGAGTTCCTCGACTCCCTGGGCCCCGGCCGCTGACCGCGCGACCCAACCGCCTCCGGCCGACCACTCGACCGCACCGACCGCACGACCCGCCCACCGCGCCGAACGCCCCGGTCCGGTCGTCCGGTTTGGTCGGTGTCCTGCCTGGTTAACCAGGCCGCATGACCAACACGCTCGTCCTCGACGTCGACGGCACGCTGGTGGACAGCAACTACCACAACGCCGTCGCGTGGTTCCGCGCGTTCCGCCGCTTCGACCTGACCGTCCCGACGTGGCGGCTGCACCGGGCCATCGGGATGGGCGGCGACAAGCTCGTCACCGCGGTGGCGGGCGAGCACGTCGAGCGCGAGCACGGCGACGACCTCCGCAAGGCGTGGGAGGCGGCGTTCGAGCCCATGCTGGCCGAGATCCGGCCGCTGGAGGGCGCGCACCGGCTCGTGGCCTCGGCGCTGGAGCAGCAGTTCACCGTGGTGCTCGCGAGTTCCGGCAAGCGCCACCACGTCGACCACTACCTGAAGCTCATCGACGCGTCCGGCGTCACGTCGGTCTCGGCGGACGACGTCGAGGAGAGCAAGCCCGCGCCCGACCTCGTCGAGGTGGCGCTGCGGCGGGTGGACGGCAGCGGCCGGGCGGTGCTCATCGGCGACTCGGTGTGGGACTGCGAGGCCGGGCGGCGGGCGGGCCTGCCCGTCGTCTGCGTGCGCACGGGTGGTTTCGGCGAGGCCGAGTTGCGGGAGCACGGCGCGTCGGCAGTCTACGAAGGACTCGACGAGTTGCGGGCGGACCTCACCGACCTGCCGATGGCGTAGGAGGAAGCGTGCGGATCGGCTACACCCTCATGACCGAGCAGGCCGGGCCACGCGAGCTGGTCGAGCACGCCAGGCGAGCCGAGGACGTCGGCTTCGACTTCGAGGTGATGAGCGACCACTACTCGCCGTGGCTGGACGAGCAGGGGCACGCGCCGTACGCGTGGAGCGTGCTGGGCGCGGTCACCCAGGCCACCGGGCGGGTCGAGCTGATGACCTACGTGACGTGCCCGACCGTGCGGTACCACCCGGCGGTGGTCGCGCAGAAGGCCGCGACGGTGCAACTGCTGTCCGGCAATCGGTTCACCCTCGGCATCGGCGCGGGCGAGAACCTGAACGAGCACGTCGTCGGCCGGGGCTGGCCGCCGGTGAACGTGCGGCACGAGTTGCTGCGCGAGGCCGTGGAGATCATCTCGCTGCTGTTCGACGGCGGGTACGTGAACTACTCCGGCGACCACTTCCGGGTGGACTCGGCGAAGCTGTGGGACCTGCCCGACCAGCGGGTGCCGATCGCCGTCGCGGTGTCCGGCGGGCAGTCGGTGCGCACGTTCGCGCCGCTGGCGGACGCGATGGTGGCGGTCGAGCCGGACGCGGCGCTGAGCCAGGAGTGGGACGTGTTCCAGGGCGGGCAATCGCGGAAGATCGGCCAGCTGCCGGTCTGCTGGGACGAGGACCGCGACCGGGCCGTGGAACGCGCCCACGAGCAGTTCCGCTGGTTCGCGGGCGGGTGGAAGGTGAACGCGGAGCTGCCCGGCACGGCGGGTTTCGCGGGCGCGACCCAGTTCGTGCGGCCGGAGGACGTGGCCGAGAAGATCCCGTGCGGCCCCGACGTGGGCCCGATCGTGGAGGCCGCGGCGAAGTTCCGCGAGGCGGGCTTCACCGACCTGGCCCTGGTGCAGATCGGCGGCGACCACCAGTCGGAGTTCCTGGACTTCGCCAAGTCCGACCTGCTCCCGGCCCTCCGCTAGACCTCACGAGCCGAGACCCGTCCCCGCGCGGGGCGGGTCTCGGCTCGTCCGGCGGTCGGGGGGCGCGCGGTCGGCCCAGGCGCCACCGACCGTGCTCAGCCGCCGACCGTGCTCAGCCGCGCGCTGTGGCGCCTCGGTCGCGGGACGGCGGGCCGGTCTCGACCGGCGGGGTCGGCACGACCACCGGGCCGTTGGACGGGGCCTTCGTCGGAGTCGCGGTGTTGCCCGGGGTTTCCGGCCGGGATTTGGTCGTGGTCGGGCGGGCGCCGTCGGTCGTCGTCACCTCGGCGGGGTGGCCGACCGGCTCGCCGGAGTCGCCGGGGTGGCCCGCCGCGGGGTTGTCGGCGTTGTCGGCGTTGCCGGCCGGCAGGTGGACCTGCGTCCCGTTCACGAACGTCACCGTGGAGCCCGCCGGCCCGTCCGGCAGGACGGTGCCGGGCGCCTGCTCGGCCACCGGGTCGCCCGCGGACGTCGTGCCGGGCTGGCCGGGCAACCGGCCGTGCTCGGGCGCGGTGGTGTCGGTCAGCACCACCAGCGTCACCGCCGTGAACGCCGCCGCGGCCATGACCCCGCCCAGCAACACCCGCCTGTCCTTGCGCCGCGGCTCCGCCTCCGCCACCGGGGGCGTGCTCGCCACGACCACCTCGGCGACCTCTACCAGCGGCGGCAGGCCGGCGCTGGCCTTCCCTGCCGCCGTGAGCAGGCGCTCGCACTCCGCCGCCGTGGGCCGCTTGGCCGGGTCGGACGCGGTCATCGCGGTGAGGACCCTGGTCCACGCGTCGGGGAGGTTCGCCGGGATGCGCGGCTCGCGGTGCAGCCGGGACAGCGCGGCCTCCGTGTCACCGCCCGGGTACTCGGGCCGCCCGGTCAGGCACTCCAGCAGCACCAGGCCCAGCGCGTACACGTCGGCGGACGGCTGCACGTCCGCCCCGCGCACCTGCTCGGGCGCGAGGTAGCCGGCGGTGCCGACGAGGATGCCGGACCGCGTCACGCGGGTGACCTGCGCCTGGAGCGCCAACCCGAAGTCGGCGAGGTAGGCGCGCCGCCCGGCGGCGTCGAGCAGGATGTTCGACGGCTTCACGTCCCGGTGCACGACGCCGTGCTCGTGCACGTGGGCCAGCACGCCGGCGACCTGGGCGCCGATCGTGGCCACCACCTCGGGCTCCAGCGCGCCGCGCATGCGACGGCGCAGCGTGCCGCCCTCGACGGCCTGCATCACGAAGTACGGCCGGCCGCGGAAGACCCCGGTGCCGTACACCTCGACCAGGCCGGGGCAGCGCATCTCGCCGAGGACCTGCGCCTCGCGGTCGAGCCTGATCCGGTCCTCGCCCGACGCCTCGCCCTGGAAGAACTTGAGCGCGACCTTCCGGTCGAGGCGGGTGTCGAACGCGCGGTACACCTCGGCCATGCCGCCGGTGCCGTACAGGCTGCCGAGGGCGTACCTGCCGTCGACGACCTCGCCGGTCAGGTCACCGTCCCACATCCGGTCGAACCTCCGCTGCGTCGACGAGGCCGGGAGGCCGGAAGCTACCGGTCACCGGGGCGAGCGGCCACCTCGTTTGCCGTTCCGAGTCCACCTACCCGTGGCCCCCCTGTCACAAACCACGCCCTGCTTCGGCAACCCGAAGGCCTCGCGCACGGTGTCGGACCGCTGCCCGCGGGGTACCTCCGCCGCATGACCGAACGCGAGCACGAGCCCACGATCAACGAGTTCATCGACGACCCGGCCGCGAAGGTGGACGCCCTGGGCGAGGTGGACGGGGTGCGGCCCGCTCAGTACGGCAGCGACCCCGACGAAGAGTACGAGCACGGTCCCGTGGACGGCGACGAGCTGCCGGGCTGAACACCGAAGATCACCCAAACGAGTGACCTCCGGCGCTCCGGCGGTCGAACCGCCCTCACCCGGGTCGCAGCAACCCGAAGCCCACCCCGACCTACGGCACGGCGGTCGCGCACGGGCTGGTGGGCGGGGTCGTCGTGGTCGTCAGCGACCCGGTCGTCACCGGCGGGCCGGCCGAGGCCAACCGGGTGCCGCTGCAGTAGGTCGACTCCACCCGGCGGTCGGCCGAGTCGCCGTGCGCGAACACGAGGTACTCGCTGCCCTTCGTCATCCGGATGCCGCACGCGGCGCCGCTGGTCGCCGTCGCCACCGCGACCACGCGCGGCACGTCGCCCTTGTACTCCGTCCGCACGGCCACGGCGTACCGGTACCGGTCGTCGAAGGTGGACGTCGGGTCGCCCTCTTCGAGGGTTTCGCTGAGCACGACCCCGGTGAACACGTGGTCGGCCCGGTGGTACCGGTCGCCCTCACCGCCGGGGAAGCAGCTGCACGCGCTGGCCGGGCTGGTGAACACGGCGGTGAGCAAGGCGGCGGTCACGGTGACGACACCGGCCGCGTGCGCCGGGAAACGTCGACGCGCCAAAGTATCCCCCTGGTTGCGTAGGGCACGGACGCGGCGGCGCGCGGACAGCCTACGGCGACGCGTGCAGCGCGAGCCAGAGTTCGGCGCGCGTGCCTGCGGGGTCGAGCGACCGGCCCAGCAGCTCCTCGGCCTTCCGCAACCGGTTGCGCACGGTGTGCCGGTGCACGCCCAAGCGGGTGGCGGCCGGGTCGGCCTGCCCGTGGCACGACAGCCACACCCGCAGGGTCTCCCGCAGCACGTCGTCCAGCGGCTCCAGCAGCGCGGCGGCGAACGACGCGGCGTCCGGCGCGAGCAGCCCGGCCCCCGCGACCTCCTCGAACGTCGCCACGCCCTCCTCCAGCGCCCGCAGCGCCTCCCGGTAGCCCCGCGCGACACCGCCCGCACCCACCGGGCGCGACGCGGCGGCGGGCACGTCCAGCTCCCGCGCGAGCACGACCACCCGCCCGTCGACCTCCGCCCAGAACCCCGCGGCCGGCGGCACGGGCGCGTCGCCGCGCAGCACGAACACGCGGAACGGCGCTTCGGGGACGCCGTCCACCGGGACGCCCGCCAGCAGCAGCCGGAACCGCGCCTCCCGCAGGTCCCGGCGCACCGCGTCGACCTCGTCGGACCGGGCCAGCGCCACGGTGAGCAGCGACGCGGCGGCGTTGACGACGCCCGCGTCCAGCGGCCGGCCCGCCGCCACGGCCAGGTAGCCGCGCCGGCCGAGCGCCTGCACGGCGACGTGCCGCTCCCCCGCCTGCCACGCCGCGCCCGCCGGCCCGCCCGCCGCCGCGAGCCGCCGCACCTGCCCGGCCAGCTCCGGCCCGGACAGCTCGGCCACGGACCCCACGACGTGCACGGGCGAGCCGCGCGGGTCCAGCAAGGCCGCCCCGCCGTCGATGAGCCGCGCGAGCCGCCGCACGACCCCGTGCGGTCCGTCGGACACCGCCGCACGGGTCAGCGCGCGCTGCGCCTCGCTGGTGCGCGCCACGGCCGCGTACTCGTCCGCCGCCACCGCCCGCGACACCGCTTTGGTGATCGCGATGAACGGCGTCTGCCGGGGCACCTCCAGCAACGCCAGCCCGGCGTCCCGCGCCGCCCGGACCAGGTCGTCCGGCACCCGGTCGTGGCTGAGCCCGGTGCCGAACCCGAGCCCGGCCGCGCCCGCCGCCACGAGCCGCCGCACGTACCGCGCGAGCGGCCCGAGCGCGATGCCGGTCGTCAGCAGCAGCTCGCCGCCCTCCAGGAACGGGGTCGGGTCGGCGAGCTCGGTGCTGTGCACCCACGCCACGACCCGGTCCAGGCCCGCGTCCACGTGCACGACCAGCCCGACCTCGCGTGCCAGCGCCCCGACCGTCAACGACATGAACACTGTGTACAACACCAGACACCTAGCTCGCCACACTGGACACTGTCGCCGGGTCACCAGGAGGTCGATGCTGGACACATGGCCCGCCTGCGCACCGAGATCCCCGGCCCCCGCTCCCGCGAGCTGGCGGAACGCCGCAAGGGCGCGGTCGCGGCAGGCGTCGCCTCGACGCTCCCGGTGTTCGTCGACCACGCCGAGCCGGGCCTGCTCGTCGACGTCGACGGCAACCGGCTCATCGACCTCGGCTCCGGCATCGCCGTCACCAGCGTCGGCAACCCGGCCCCGCGCGTCGCCGACGCCGTGCGCGAGCAGGTCGACCGGTTCAGCCACACGTGCTTCATGGTCACGCCGTACGAGGCGTACCTGGACGTGTGCGAACGGCTCGCGGAGCTGACGCCCGGCGAGCACGACAAGCGGTCCGTGCTGCTGAACTCCGGCGCGGAGGCGGTGGAGAACGCGGTGAAGATCGCCCGCCACGCCACCGGGCGGCCGGGTGTCGTGGCGTTCGACCACGCCTACCACGGCCGCACGAACCTCACGATGGCGTTGACCGCCAAGGACATGCCGTACAAGCGGGGCTTCGGGCCGTTCACGCCCGAGGTGCACCGCGTGCCCGGCTCCTACCCGTTCCACGACGGGCTGACGGGCGCCGAGGCGGCGCGGCGCGCGGTGGCCGCGATGCCCGACCCGGACGGGATCGCGTGCGTCGTGGTCGAGCCGATCCAGGGCGAGGGCGGTTTCATCGTGCCCGCGCCGGGGTTCCTGCCCGCCCTGGCCGACTGGTGCCGGGAGCACGGCGTGCTGCTCGTCGCCGACGAGGTCCAGACGGGGTTCTGCCGCACCGGCGACTGGTTCGCGTGCGACCACGAGGACGTCGTGCCGGACCTGGTGACGACGGCGAAGGGCATCGCGGGCGGTCTGCCGCTGGGCGCCGTCACCGGACGCGCCGACGTCATGGACGCCGTGCACCCGGGCGGCCTCGGCGGCACGTACGGCGGGAACCCGGTGGCGTGCGCCGCCGCGCTCGGCGCGATCGACACCATGCGCGAGCTGGACCTCAACGCCGCCGCCCGCCGCATCGAGGCGACCGTGCTGCCGCGCCTGCGGGGCCTCGCGTCCGACGCCGTGGTGGACGTGCGGGGCCGGGGCGCGATGCTGGCCGTCGAACTGGTCTCCGCCGAGGCCGCGGCTCGGGTGGCGGCCACCTGCCACGCGGCCGGCGTGGTCGTGCTGACCTGCGGTACCCGCGGGAACGTGATCCGCCTCCTGCCACCGCTCGTCATCCCCGACGAGCTGCTGGCCGAGGGCCTGGACGTGCTTGAAGGAGCGATGGAGTGAGCGATCGAGCAAGCGGCACGACGCCGTACTGGGTGGCGGGGCGTCCCGCGACGAGCCCCGACCTGGTCGAGGTCCGCGCCCCGCACGACGGCGCACTGGCCGGCGTGACGTCCAACGCCACCGCCGACGACGTGGAGCACGCGGTCGCCGCCGCGCACGCCGTGGCCGACGAGTTCGCCGCGCTGCCCGCGCACGCCAGGGCGGCGGCGCTGGACCACGTGTCGCGGCGGCTGGCCGAGCGGGCGGACGAGGTGGCCGCGCTGATCACCGCCGAGTCCGGCAAGCCGGTGAAGTGGTCGCGGATCGAGGCGGCGCGCGCGGTGTCGACGTTCCGGTGGGCGGCCGAGGAGGCGCGCCGGTTCTCCGGCGAGCTGCAGCGGCTCGACACCGACCCGGCGGCGGACGGCAGGCTGGCGCTGGTGCGGCGCGCGCCCCGCGGCCCCGTGCTGGGCATCGCGCCGTTCAACTTCCCGCTGAACCTGGTGGCGCACAAGGTCGCGCCCGCGTTGGCGGTCGGCGCGCCGATCGTGGTCAAGCCCGCGCCGGCGACGCCCCTGGTGGCGCTGCTGCTGGGCGAGCTGCTGGCGGAGGCTGAGCTGCCCGCCGGGTCGTGGTCGGTGCTGCCGGTGCCGAACGAGGTGGCGGGCGCGCTGGCCGAGGACCCGCGGTTGCCGGTGGTGTCGTTCACCGGGTCCGGCCCGGTGGGCTACTCGATCCTGGACCGGGTGCCGCGCAAGCACGTCGTGCTGGAGCTGGGCGGCAACGCGGCGGCCATCGTCTGTCCTGATTGGACGGACCTCGACCGCGCGGCGCAGCGGATCGCCACGTTCGCGATGTACCAGGGCGGTCAGTCGTGCATCTCCGTGCAACGCGTGTACGCCCATGACGACGTGTACCCGGCGTTGGCGGAAGCCGTGGTGGCGCACGTGCGCAAGCTCGGCACGGGTGACCCGACCGACCCGGCGACCGACGTCGGCCCGCTGATCAACGAGGCGGCGGCGCGGCGCGTCGAGGCGTGGGTGGACGAGGCCGTGGCGGCGGGCGCGCGCGTGCTGACCGGCGGCCGGCGGACGGGCGCGACGTACGAGCCGACCGTGCTGGCGGACGTGCCGGCGGAGTGCAAGGTCGTGGACGAGGAGGTGTTCGGGCCGGTCGTCGTGCTGGACCGCGTGCCGACGGTGGACGAGGCGTTCGACCGGGTCAACGCGTCGCGGTTCGGCTTGCAGGCCGGGGTGTTCACGCACGACGTGCGGCTGGCGTTCCGCGCGGCGAAGCGGTTGGCGGTGGGCGGCGTGATCGTGGGCGACGTGCCGAGCTTCCGCGCCGACCAGATGCCGTACGGCGGCGTGAAGGAGTCGGGCACCGGCCGCGAGGGGGTGCGCGCGGCGATGGAGGACCTGACCGAGCAGCGCGTCCTGGTGCTCACCGGGCTGGAGCTGTAGGCCGGTCGGGCGCGGCCCCGCGTCGGGCGGGGCCGCGCGGGACCGCTCGTGCTGCGGCTAGACGGCCTCCAGCACGAAGAACAGGAAGCACAGGAAGGCTCCGGAGGGGAACTTCGCCAGCTCGTCGGCGAAGAGCTCGCGCGCGGCCGGCGCGGGGTGCGGCTCGCTGATCACGGCGGTGCGGAAGCCGGCGGCGGTGAAGGCGTCCGTCATGGCGTGCAGCGGCCGGTGCCAGTACGACAGCACCGCCTTCCGCCCGTCGAACGTGTGCTCGCTGGACCACTGGGCGGTCGCGAAGTAGTCGGCCCCGGGATCGGCCATCTTCCGGATGATCGGGTGGTTGACGGCGACGATCAGCCGACCGCCGGGCCGCAGCACGCGCCGCAACTCGGCCAGCGGAGCGGTCCAGTCCTCCAGGTAGTGCAGCACCAGGGACGCGACGACGTCGTCGAACTCGCCGTCCGGGTACGGCAGCGGGCCGCCCAGGTCGGCCACCCGCAGGTCCGCGTCGTCGCCCAACCGCCGCCGGGACAGCTCCACCATCGTGGTGCTGGCGTCGAAACCCGCCACGACGGCGCCCCGCTCGCGCAGGTCCGCGAACAGGGGGCCGGAGCCGCAGCCCGCGTCGAGGACCTTCCGGCCGGCCACGTCCCCGGCCAGGTCGAGGATCGCGGGCCGCGTGTAGTAGGCGTTGAGGAGGCTGTTCTCGGTTTCGGCGGCGTACGCCTCGCCGAAGGTGTCGTAGTCGTTGGGCACGAGCGCGTCGACGGCCCCGGCGGAACTCTCGGGCATGGCAGGCATGCACCTCATGCTGGCACAGCCGACAGGTCGCGTGCCGGGGTCCGCGGTCAGTCCTCGATCACCGGGACGCAGGGCGACAGGAACGGGTCGGCCCGCACCGAGAGCTCCCCGCGGGCGAGGACGGTCACGCGGAAGGCGTTGGGACCGGGCGGGAGCGTCGTCTCGTCGTCGCGTTCGTAGAGCAGCCCCCACGATCCGGGCAGGGTGGTCCGCACGAACTCCAGCGTGTCCTCGACCCAGGTGTCCCGCCTGCGGTTGGGGTTGCCGGTGAGCGTCAGGAAGTGCGCGACGTTCACGAACTCCACCGCCGCCCGGACACCGGCTGGCGCGTCCGCGATCCGGGCCCTCAGGCGGTCGACGGCGTCGCGCAGGCCGCCGAGGTCGGTCTCCTCCGTCGCCTCCGCCAACTGGAACCATCCGTGGAACTGGTGCATGTCATCCTCACAGCGGTCGGAGGTCGATGACCGGCTCGACACCGTACTGCCTGGCGTAACGCTGGAGCGCCTCGAGCACTCCGCGCTTGGGCGGGCCGTCGAACTGGAAGTAGGGGGTCCGCCCGGTCGAAACGGCGGCTTCGAACGTGATGTGGGCCTGGTTGCGGAACTGGCTGCCGTAGGTGAGGTTGGCCGGTTTGGCCTGGGCGACGTACTGGTCGCTGACGGCGTCGTACTCGGTCTCGGGCGTGTCCCTGGCGAATCGCACCTGCGACCGGCCGCCGATCCGCTCCGCCAGCGCGTCCGCCTTCGGGTCGGGCGCGGCACTCGCCTTGACGACCTCGCCGCGCCCGCCGTTCACGTCGGAGTTGCGCTGGGTTCCCGTGCCGGGCAGCGGTTCGACCGCGCCGGGGGCCGGCGGCAGCTCGCTGGGGACGAACTGAGGTCGGGGGAAGTCCTCGCCCAGGGCGCCGCGGGCGGCGATCCGGTCGGCCATGGCGTCGGTGAAGGCGTTGATGGAGCCCGTCAGCACCGCCACGATCCGCTGCGGCTTGGTCGGGTCCTCCGCCTGCGCGAACGCCGCCCGGTACATCTCGGTGGTGTCGTTGACCACCTTGGCGATCTCGGTCTTGGTGTACCGGACGTCGTCGCCGTACTGGGCGGCCAGCCACCCGAGCCGCGTCATCTGGGCGGACGCCTCGGACGTCATGACGACGAGCGAGGCGGCCCGCGCGTGGTAGTCCTGGCCGGTGTCGTCCCTCCAGGCGTCCTTCAGCTGGTTGACCCGACCGCTGTGCTGCCGGTGGTCGTAGGCGCCCGCGTCCTTCCAGGTTTGGCCGAGCCTGACCATCGCCTCCTCGTCGGCCTGGGGCCACTCGACGTGCGGCCGGATCGCGTGCCACAGCGGGGAATCCGGCGGCTGGATCGGCATGGCGGCGCCTCCTGTCGGGAGTCGGGCGGGGTCGTCAGCGCAGGTGGTCAGCGCGGGTCGTCGGCAGGTGGTCAGCGCGGGTCGTCAACGCGAGTCGTTACCGCGAGTTCGTCAACATGGGTCGCCCGCGCAGGTCGTCAGCGCGAGTTCGTCAACCTGGGTCGTCAGCGGGGCATGGCGCCGGCACCGCGCTGGTCGGCGTCGCGGTAGTCCCGGGCGCTGGCGAGGCCCGCGGCGGCGAGGTCCTGGTACTTCACCGGCAGCTGCTGCGCGCTCTCCCGCGCGCTGTGGGCGAACTGGATGTACCCGTTGCCGAGGTCACTGGCCGCCTGCCCGCCGCTCAGCCCTTCCCGAAACGCCCAGCCGAGCTTGTCGACGCCGATCGCCGCCTCGCCGGCGAGGGTGTCGGCGGGCACGTTCCGCCAGGCGTTCGCCAGCCCCACGCCGGTCGCGTCCAGGTCCTTCATCAGCGGTTCGGCGAGGTCGGGGTCCATGTCCACCCCACCGCCGGGCCCCGTCACGACAGGCCCTGACGCGCGACCGGAGCGGTCGTCGTCGCGTTGAGCCGGGCACGCGCACGTTCGGCGGCCCGTCGCGTGGTGGCGACGATGGCGTCCGCCAACCGGCGCGAGTCGGGCCAGCGGTGGATCGCCTGGTGCAGCGACAGGTCCAGCAGCCGGCCGCGGACGTCGGCCGTCGCGGCGACCAGCCCGTCGTCGGACTCCGCCGTCTCCCGGATCACGTCCGCCGCCTCCCGACGTGCCACCAGCGCACGGCGTTCGGCCTCGTGGTCGATGCCGGACCTGAGCACGGGCCGCGATCCCGACGCCGCCGTGACGCGCTCCCGCGCGATCAGGCGGTCGAGCGCGTGCAGCGAAGGACCGAAGAGCAGGTCACCGTCACCGAACCCGTCCGCCACCTCCCCCGCCGCCCGCGCGGCACGTTCAGCGGCCGTCCGCGCGGTGTCCAGCACCCTCCGCGCCAACGCCTCGGCGTCACGATCCCGGTAGACCCGCGCGTCGACGTGCAGCCCGATCAGGTCGCCGAGGTAACCCGCGGTCGCCGTCAGGAGCCCGTCGACCGACGTGGCGGTGACCCGAAGTCCCGCGAGCTCCCGGCGAACCCGAGCACCACTCCCACCGTCATTCCCACCCATGCCCCAAGCCTGCGACACCTCTCCCGCCCCGGAGCGCCGCCGGCCGCTTCCGGCCACACCCGCCTTCGTGGACCGCTCGATTGACCGACCGGAGCCGTGCCTTGCGCCGTCCACCGCACAGAACTGACCACAATGGACTGTCAGTTCCCCGCGAACTCGCAGCGGCCGGCGCCGGCCGGCGGTCCGCCAAGCAGATCCGGATGGCAGGTCGCCGAGTTCTCCGGACCTGCTTGGCGGATTCGGTGCCCCTGCGCGCCCACGGGCACGGGCCTGCTCGACTGTCTGCCGTGCGCCGGGAGCGTTTCACGCCCTCGGCGTGCGAACACCTTGGCGGTGGCCTCCTAGAAGGGGACGCAAACGCTCACGCCGCGGTAGCAGACGACCCCTTCGAGGAAGTAGTCGGGATCTCCGGTGGTCATCCAGATGTAGAGCTCGTTGGCCCCGCCGACGACGTCCGCGGCGATGGAGAACGGCGCCTGCCCGGCCCTGTCGCACCAGGTGCTGGAACTCACGGTGTCCAGGTAGGTGTCACCGGACCACGCCTCTCCGTAGACCCGACGGCACCCGACGGCCTTGAACGCCCCGGTGACGCCGACCGACCGGTTGTACCAGGTGACCGTGCCCTTGTAGTAGCTCGCCCCCACCTCGATCGAGAAGGTGCTGGTGGGGTAGGCGGCGGCAGGAGCAGCGGCCGCGGTGGCCGGAGCCACCGCGAAGATCATCCCGGCGATCGACGCCACCGCGGCCAAGATCGCGCCGACCCTCCTCGTGCGGCTCTTCGCCTTCGGTGTGTCCTTCAGCCTCACCATGACGATCACTCCCAGGTTCTTCGAGTAACGGGTGCACTGGCCACGTATCACCGTCGTGCGGGAGGCGACCGCCGCAGACCGGCGGTGAACGTCGCCGCCGTTGTTCGGCGTCACCACTCAACCTCGCGCCGACCTCGGACCGGAAAGAATTCGAGCAGGTTCGAATCCACCGCCACGACTGCTAGCGTCGGCGCGGTGCTCATGCTGCGTGTAGACGCCGACACGGTGTCCCGGACGCGGTTGGCCCCTTCTCCCGCGTCGGAGTCCCTGGCGTGGCTGAGGCTCGCCGCCGCGTCGGGCCGGCACCCGGTGTTCGGAGACCCAGGCCCACTCGCCCGCGCGTCACTCGGCCACCCGGACGTCGCCCTGCTCGCGGACCTGTTGCCGCGGAACGGCGACACCTACGCGCCCGACCTCCTCACCCCTCAGCCGGGGACGGACGCGCCGCGACGCGACCTGCTCGACGAGCAGGTCGCGCGGATCGAGGCCACGACGCAGGAGGACCTCGAAACCCAGGTCCTCACCTACACGCGGACCCACTGGAGCAGGCCGCTGCGGGCCACGACCCGCCGCATCGCGGAGTCGGGGCGGATGCAACGACGTCTCGCCAACGGCCTCGCCCGGTTCTGGCGGGAGGCCCTCGCCGAGGGCTGGCCCGAACTGCGCTCGATCATCGACCAGGACATCGCCCAGCGCGCGACGACCATCGCCACCCACGGCGTCGGCCGGGCGCTCGGAGCGCTCCACCCCGACATCGAGTGGGCCGGGGACGCGGTCACCCTCGCCAGTTCGTGGGACGGCGACATCGACGTCACCGGCCGGGACCTGGTCCTCGCCCCCAGCGTGCTCGGCCGGCGCGACGTCGTCATCCAGGTCGACACCCCCGGGCAGTTCGTCCTCTACTACCCCGCCCAGCGGGTCGGAGCCGGCCGGGACCGCGGGACCGGGAGCATCGCGCAGGTGGTCGGCCACGTCCGGGCGGCCCTGCTGGCCGACCTCGGCACCGCCCGCTCCACTTCGGAACTAGCCGCCAGGATCGGACACTCCCCGAGCACCGTCTCCCACCACCTCACCGCACTGCACCGCGCACGCCTCGTCACCAAGGTCAGAGCCGGGCGCTACGTGATGTACCAGCGGACCGCGCAGGCAACACGGCTGCTGGAAGAAGCCCGCGACCACCGGTAGTCGGCGGATTCCCTGGTGTGGCCCCGGTTTCGGGCTTCGAGGTGACGCCTGACGGCCGGCCACCGACGTGGCCGGCCACCATGAACCTCGTCACCACCACTTGTCGGAGGTGACGATCGCCTTCAGCTGGTCGAGGGTCAGCGGTGGCTGCGGCGAGTAGATCTCGCCGCCCGGCGAGTTGATCGCGGCGCCCCGGGGGTCCTCCTGGTTGCCGACGTGCATGAGGACCGTCGTCCCGTCGTGCCGCATGAGGCACGCCAGGTACGACACCGCGCCGGGGGCCTGCCGCCCGGTCCCGGTCACCAGCCGGGAGCCGTCGGGCAGCGTGCTGACATCGCAGTCCTCCGTGCGGGCGAGGCGGCACCACTCGCGGGGCTCGGAATCGCTGGAGCGGATCATCAGGTCGAAGCTCCCGGTGACGCCGGCGGAGGTCAGGGTCCCGGCGATCAGCGCCCAGTTGTCCGGGTCCCCCGGCTGTGCCGTCAAGACCGATACCGTCCCCGGTTCCTGGTGTTTCGACGGCGAAGTCCCCGGCAAGGTCGTCTGCGTGATCACCTCGAACGTCGCGGTGTCGCCGAGCACCACCCTGAACCGGGCGATCAGGTCTTCCGGCGACGTGGGGACGGGGCTGCGCGCCGTGGTCGTGGATGGCGCGGTCGCCGACGAGGTGGTCGGCGCGCCGGCGGCGTGCGTGCCGGGGTCGCTCGGCGCGAGCCACACCGCACCCGCGACCAGGCCCACCACCGCGACGACGGTGGCCGCGACGGGTACCAGCCGCACGGCCCGGCGCGGCCGCACGACCGGGGCCGTACCCGCGGCCGCGCTCGCGGCGTCGGCGCGCCGCTCCAACTCGGAGAAGGCGTCGTGGAGGGTGCGCAGGTCACTCATGAGGTCTCCTGGAAGTCGCGGGCGCCGGCGGTGGCGAGGTCGATGCGCAGGGCGTTGAGCGCGCGGTGGATCTGGCTGCGTACGGTCGGTTCCCGGCACCCCAGCTGTGCGGCGATCTCCCTGTCGGACAGGCCCGCGTAGTAGCGCAGGACCACGGCCGCACGCTGCTTCCTGGGCAGGGCGGCGAGGCGGCGGATCATCGCGTCCCGCTCGGCCCGCTCGTCCGCGCCGTCGGGGATCACCGCCGGCTCGACCTCGGCGCGCGGGGACGTGCGGGTCAGCCTCCTGCGCCAGGACAGGTACTCGTTGACGACCATCCGCCGCACGTAGGCGTGCGGCTCGGCCATCCCCGAGATCCGATCCCAGCGTTCGAACGCCCGTCCCAGCACGTCGCTCACCAGGTCCTCGGCCAGCCACGTCCGGCACGTCAGGACCGTGGCGAACCGCATCAGCGCGGGACGCTGCCTTGCCACGTACTCAGTGAACTCCACCGGCAACTCCCGATCATCGACTCGACCTCGATCTCGCACCCCTAATGCGACAGCGACCCCTTTCGTTGCATTCGGCCTTCCAACGGCCGCTGGGAGACCCGTCCCCCTACCGGCAGGACCAAAGGTCGCATGCGTGCCTGATCCCCCTGGGTCCGCACCGGATACCGGCTTGACGGTTGTCACAGGGCAATCACAGAGAGTATGGTCTAGACCTGCCGCCGCGTTTGGGTGAACGCCTGTTCCCGCCCACACGCACTCGGGTTGGCGTTCGCCACAAGCGTTTCCGCCCATCCCGAACAGAGGAGTCCACATGTCACTCCGCCGAAGGATCGCCGCGGTGGCGGCAGGCATACTCGCCGCGCCACTCGTGACGGTCGCCCTGCCCTCGGCGCCGGCCTTCGCGCACGGCTACGTGTCGTCCCCGCCCAGCCGTCAGGCCCAGTGCGCCCGCGGGGTCGTCCCGTGCGGCGCCATCAAGTACGAGCCGCAGAGCGTCGAAGGCCCGAAGGGCCTGCGCAGCTGCAACGGCGGCGTGGCGCGGTTCGCCGAGCTGAACGACAACACCAAGGGGTGGCAGGTCGCGAACACCGGCCGCACCGTCACGTTCAACTGGACGTTCACCGCGCGGCACCGCACCGCGAGCTACGAGTACTACGTCAGCGGCCGGCGGGTCGGCTTCTTCGACGGCGGCAACCTGCAGCCCCCGGCCACCGTGTCCCACTCGGTGAACCTGGGCGCCTCCGGCCGCCAGACGGTGCTCGCCATCTGGAACATCGGCGACACCGCGAACGCGTTCTACGCCTGCATCGACGTCAACGCGAGCTGACCGGGGTGAGGAGCGGGGCGCGCCTCGGCGCGCCCCGCTCCGCCCGCCCGGATCAGGCGGTGAACCCGCCGTCGACGTGCAACTGCGCGCCCGTCACGTACCGGGCCGCGTCGGACGCCAGGAAGGCCGCGGCCGCGGCCACCTCCGACGGCTCCGCGTACCGCCCGACCGCGGTGAAGCCGCGCACGGCGTCACCGGCCGGCCCGTCGGCCGGGTTCAGGTCGGTGTCGGTCGCGCCGGGGTGCAGGAGGTTCACCGTGATCCCCCGCGGCCCCAGCTCCCGCGCCAACCCCTTCGTCAACCCCACCAACGCGCTCTTGCTCGCCGAGTACAGCGAGAACCCGGGGAACACCACGCGCTCGGCGGCGTTGCTGCCGATGCTGATGATCCGCCCGCCGTCGCGCAGGTGCGGCAACGCCGCCTTGACCGCCACGAACGCGCCCCGCACGTTCACGTCGAAGGTCCGGTCGAAGTCGGCCGCGGTCAGCTCCTCCACGGGCGCGACGATGAACGCGCCCGCGTTGTTGACCAGCACGTCCAGCCGGCCCAGCACCGACACGGTCTCCTCGACCGCCGCGGCCACCGCCTCCGGGTCGCCGCTGTCCGCCCGCACGGCGACCACGCGCCGCCCGAGCCCCTTCACCCGGTCTGCCACGTCGCCCGGGTGGTTCCGGTAGGTGACCGCGACGTCCGCGCCCAGTTCGGCCAACCGCACCGCGATCGCCGCGCCGATACCCCTGCTGCCGCCCGTGACGAGGGCGACCTTGCCGTCGAATTCCATGCCACCGATCCTGCGGCGCGACGGCGTCGCGATCCGGCGGGAAACGGACCTCGCGGCCGGTCGCGAAATTCCCGTTGCGAGCCGCCCCGGCGCTCGCATAGCGTTCGCGGTACACGAGGAAGGAGGTGGTCCGAAGTTGACTGGCTGTAGGACTCTGCGTGAGGTGGCTGTCCGCTAGGACCGGCCTTTCCCAGGTGGTCTGGGCGAATCCCAGGCAGCCACCCGGCCCCCGTGACCCCGAGCCCAGTCCAGCTCGGCCCGCACCTGGTGCGGGAAGCGGTCAGGGGGCCGTTTCACGTTCCGGGACGCGCGGCTTCACGTTCCGGGACGCGCGGCAAGCCACGTGACGTTGCCGACGTGCTGCTCCCCGCGGCGGGCCGCTTCACGTCCCCAGGTGTTCGCGCACCACCTTCAGGTCCGCCAGGAACCCCTGGTACGCCTCGGTCCGGTCCGGCGCGCGCAGCACCGCCGACGGGTGCACGGTGGCGATGACGTCCACGTCGTACTCCTCGGCGCGGGTCACCCGCCCCCGCTGCTCGCTCACCTTGAAACCCGTGCCGAGCACGGCTTTCGCGGCCGTCGCGCCCAGGCACACCACGAGCGCGGGCCGCACCCGCGCCACCTCGGCCCGCAGCCACGGCAGGCAGGCCGTGACCTCGCCCCGCGCCGGCGTCTTGTGGATGCGCCGCTTGCCGCGCTCGGCGGGCACGAACTTGAAGTGCTTGACCGCATTGGTCAGGTAGACGCCCTCACGGGCCAGGTCGGCCTCCGCGAGGGCCTTGTCCAGCAACCGGCCCGCGGGCCCGACGAACGGCTCGCCCTGCCGGTCCTCCACGTCGCCCGGCTGCTCGCCGACGAGCATCAGCCTGGCGTCCTCCGGTCCCGCGCCGAACACCGTCTGGGTGGCCGGCCGGTACAACTCGCAGCCCCGGCAACCGGCCGCCGCACGGCGAAGCGCCGCCAGGTCCGCGCCCTCGGGCACGAACTCGGCGGCGCTTCGCGCTGCGGCGGAGGTCCGACTAGCGGTTGTCGCCACGGAAGGCGTCCTTGACCTTCTCACCCGCCTGCTTGAGGGAGCCCTTGGTCTGCTCGGCGCGGCCCTCGGCCTGCCACTGCTCGTTGTCGGTGGCGTCGCCGACAGCTTCCTTGGCCTTGCCCTTGAGCTCTTCGGCCTTGTTGCTGAACTTGTCGTCGGTCCCCATGACCGGCTCCTCTCCGTCGGCTCACGTTCTGGTTCAGGGATACCCATCACCCGGTCGTGGAAACGCCGCCGACGGAGAGCGCACGTCCCCGCTAGCACGTCCGCGCAGGTGGCGGCACCGCCAAGCAGTCCGCCACCGGCCCGGCGAACGGCGGTCCGGGAGGTTCCGGCCGCGTGGAAGCCCCTCCCGTTGCAGCCCGCCGCCCTCCCTCTACTACGGTGATCGTCTACGCGGTTGAAAAGCCAGCCGCAAGCCACCCGGCGCCCGTGAGGGCACCAGGGTCAGCGAGAGCTGTGGGCTTGCCGGTGCTGGCACCCGCGTGTCCTGGAGCTCTCGCGCTACTGGCCTGGCTGACCGGTACCGACGTGCGAGAGAGGAGCCCGACCGTGGTCGGGGACAACGGCCGTGACGATTCGCTGACCGCGCGGATCGCCAGCCTCGAGGCCGAGGTGGTGGGGCTGCGCAAGGCGGTGCAGACCCGCACCGTGATCGGGCAGGCCACCGGCTTGATATCGGCCGTCCAGGGCTGCACGCCCCAGGAGGGGTTCCAGCTCCTGGTCCGCATGTCGCAGCACCACAACGTGAAGCTGCACACGATCGCGCTGAAGCTGCTCGACCTCTCGACCGAACTGGGGCCGCGCCAGGCCGTGCGCGCCGTGCACTCCCCCGTCGAGCCCCGCCACCGCGCCGCGGCCTCCGAGTGGCCCGGCGCCGACGTCGTGCACGCGGCACGGCGGCTGGTCGCGGCCTACGACGCGGCGCAGGGCTCCGGCGACGACCGGCCGGAGGTGCGAAGACAACTGGCCGACCAGGTCACCCTGGCCGGCCAGCTGCTCGCCGAGAAGCTCACCGAGGTGGGCTGGCTGCCACTGGACCCGGTGGAGTGAAACCCGTTGGAGTGGGACCCGATGGGGTGACCTCGACGATCGCGAACGCGTCACCGGGCAGGCGCACCGCCTGCCCGTCCACCTCCACCTCGGCCGACGCGAGCAGCACCGCGCCCGCCTCGGCGTCGAGCCGCACCTCGGCGGCCCCGCCCAGGTTGCACACCACGCGCAGCGCCCCGCGGTGCAGCACGAGCACCGAGCCCTCCTCGCGCACCACGAACCGGTCCAGCCGCGGGTCGGCCAGCTCGGGCCGCGACCGGCGCAGCGCGATCAGCGCCCGGTACACGTCGAACAGCTCCACGTGGCCCGGTGTGGTCACCTCGTCCCAGCGCAACGTGGACCGGCGCACGGTCTCCGGGTCCATCGGGTCGGGCACCTCCGACTCGCCCCACCCGTGCCGGCCGAACTCGCGCCGCCGCCCCGTGCGCACGGCCTCGGCCAGCTCGGGGTCCGGGAACGACGCGAAGAACTGCCACGGCGTGCTCGCCGCCCACTCCTCGCCCATGAAGATCATCGGCGTGTAGGGGGAGGACAGCACGATCGCCGCGCCCACCGCGAGCCGCTGCCACGGCACCGTCGCCGACAGCCGGTCCCCGGTGGCCCGGTTGCCGACCTGGTCGTGGTTCTGCAGGTAGGCGAGGAACCGGTGGCCGGGCAGCCGGTCGCGGTCCACCGGGCGGCCGTGGCGCCTGCCCCGGAACGACGACCACGTGCCGGCGTGGAAGAACACCTCGCGCAACGTCCGGCCCAGCGCGCCCTCGAAGTCCGGGTAGTAGCCGAACGTCTCCCCGCTCAACGCGACGTGCAGCGCGTGGTGCAGGTCGTCGGACCACTGGGCGTGCAGGCCGTAGCCGCCGCCCTCCCGCGCCGTCACCAGCCGGGCGTCGTTGAGGTCCGACTCGGCGATCAGCGTCAGCGGCCGGCGCACCGCGGCGGACAACGCCTCCACCTCGACGGCCAGCTGCTCCAGCACGTGCAGCGCGCTGCGGTCCACGAGGGCGTGCACGGCGTCGAGCCGCAGCCCGTCCACGTGGAAGTCCCGCAGCCAGCCCAGCGCGTTGTCGATCACGTACCGGCGGACCTCGTCGGAGCCCTCGCCGTCCAGGTTCAGGCCCGGACCCCAGTCGTTGCTGCCCGCGAAGTACGGCCCGAACCGGTCGAGGTACGCGCCGGACGGCCCGAGGTGGTTGTAGACCACGTCCAGCAGCACGGCCAGCCCGCGCGCGTGGCACGCGTCCACGAACCGCTTGAACCCGTCCGGCCCGCCGTACGGCTCGTGCACCGCGCCCCACAGCACCCCGTCGTAGCCCCAGCCCGCGGTGCCGTCGAACGAGTTCACCGGCATGACCTCGACGTGCGTGACGCCCAGCTCCACCAGGTGGTCCAGCCGCTCCACCGCGCCGTCGAACGTGCCGGCCGGCGTGAACGTGCCGATGTGCAGCTCGTAGACCACCGCACCCGGCAGCGCGCGACCCGTCCACGCCTGGTCGGTCCACTCGAACGCCGAGTGGTCGTACACGCGGGACGGGCCGTGCACGCCGTCCGGCTGCCACCGCGACCGCGGGTCGGGCAGGGCGTCGCCGGAGTCGTCCAGCACGAACGCGTAGTCCGTTCCCGCCGCCGCGGGCACGTCCGAGCGCCACCACCCGTCCGGGCCGGCGGTCATCTCGTGGTCCCGACCGTCGACCCGGACCCGGACGCGGTCGTGCGCGGGCGCCCACACCGAGAAAGCCACTGATCTCCTCAGTCCGTCTGCCGGTCCCGCCGCTGGTCCACCAGCAGCGCCACCGGGTAGTGGTCCAACAGGTCCGCCAACCGCGGGGCGGCGGGACGGCCGGTGAGCACGTCGGTCCACTCCCCCGGCGGCAGCGGCAGTTCCGCGTCACCCCAGCCGCCCGCGTTCGCCAACCCCACCGGAAGCCGGGTGGCCACGGCAACCAGGCCGGTCCGTTCGAACGCGACTGCGTGCGGTCCGGTCGGGCCCGTCGCGGCCAGCGGCCGGTAGCCGCGGAACAGCTCGGGCCGGTCCCGGCGCAACCGCAGCGCCCGGTGCACGACGAGCAGCTTCGCCGCGCCCGAGTCGTCCACGTCGGGCAGCCAGCCGTCCTCTATCCGCGCCAGCAGCCGCCGCCGCACCTCGTAGTCGACCGGCCGCCGGTTGTCCGGGTCGACCAGGGACAGGTCCCACAGCTCGGTGCCCTGGTAGACGTCCGGCACGCCGGGGGCGGTCAGCTGCACGAGCTTCTGCCCCAGGGCGTTGGACCAGCCGGGCCGCACGATCCGCTCGGCGAACTCGGCCACCTCGGCGGCCACCGGGCCGGTCAGGACCTGCTCCGGCCACGCCGCGACGGCCGCCTCGAACTCCTCGTCGTGGTCGACCCACGTGGTGCGGACCTTCGACTCCTTGGCCGCCTTGTCGAGGTAGGCGCTCATCCGGTCGGCCGTGATGGGCCACGCGCCGACGAGCGACTGCCACGCCAGGGAGTGCAGCGACGGCTCGTCGATCGGGTGCGCGGCGGACCACCGGCGGACGTGCTCGGCCCACTGCTCCGGCATCTCGGCCAGCACCGCGAGCCGGGCCCGCACGTCCTCGGACCGCTTGGTGTCGTGCGTCGACAGCGCCGTCATCGCCGCCGGCGACCCGGCTTCCCGCAACGCCGCCCGCGAGTGGAACTCCTCGACCGGCACGCCGAACCGGTCGGGCGCGCCGCCGACCTCGTTGAGCGCCGCGAACCGGGTGAACCGGTAGAACGCGGTGTCCTCGGTGCCCTTGGCGACGACCATGCCGGACGTCTGCTGGATGCGCGTGGCCAGCTCGCCCCGCGGGTCGGCCCGCACCTGCCGGTCGAGCGCCCGTGCCGCCGGGCTCGTCGCCGACGCCACCGCCGCCGCCCACGCGTCCAGCCCTTCGGGCAGGTACGAGCGGTAGACGGGGAACGCGACCATCACCTCGGCGACCGCCTGTTCCGCCTGCGCCCGGTCCGGGTGGTCCACCAGGGCGGCGATCCGGCGCACCTCGGCGCGCAGGATGGTGTCCGTCACCAGGGTCCGGCACTCGTGCTCGACGGCGGCGAAGTCGGTCGGCACGCCGAACTCCTCGGCCAGCGCGGTGAACCCGGCCTCGCCCGCCGGGTCCACGAACAGCCCGCACACCTCGCGCAACGCGTCGTAGCCGGTGGTGCCGTCGACGGGCCAGCTCGCGGGCAGGCGCTCGTCCGCGCCGAGGATCTTCTCCACGACCAGCCAGACGCCCGCGCGTTCCTTGAGCCGCCGCACATACCCGCCGGGGTCGGCGAGCCCGTCCGGGTGGTCGACCCGCAGGCCCGTCACCTCGCCCGCCGCGACCCACCGCAGCACCTCGCCGTGCGTCGCCTCGAACACCTCGGGGTCCTCGACCCGCACCGCGGCCAACGTCGTGATGTCGAAGAAGCGCCGGTAGTTCAGCTCCGCGTTGCCGCGCCGCCAGTCGACGAGCCGGTAGTGCGCGTGCTCCTCCTCCGACGCCTCGTCGGCGGCGAACGGCAGCAGCAGCGGCCCGGAGTCCCAGTCGATGTCGAAGAACCGCGCGTACCGCGAGTCGCGGCCGTGCTGGAGCACGTCCCACCACCACTGGTTGACGTCGTCGGGACCGACCGCCATGTGGTTGGGCACGATGTCCAGCACGAACCCCAGCCCGGCCCTCTTGACCGCCGCGTGCAGCGCCAACCGGCCCGACTCGCCGCCGAGCTCGTCGCGGGCGCGGGTCGGGTCGACCACGTCGTAGCCGTGGGTCGACCCGGGCACCGCTTCGAGGACCGGTGACGCGTACAACGCCCCCACGCCCAACGCGTCGAGGTAGTCCACGACCGCCTCGGCGTCCGCGAAGGTGAAGTCGGGCGTGAACTGGATGCGGTAGGTGGACGCCGGCGCCCCGCCCTCGGAGGACTCGCTTCGCAGGCGTCCCCCCCAGGGGACCCCTGCTTTGATTTTACCGGCGGGGTCCGACAATTCCGGGCCCGCCGACCGCTCCGCAGCCCCGCCGGCCGCGCCCTCCGCCCCGCCGGCCGCAGCCCCGTCGGCCGCCGTGCTCGCCGCCGAACCCGCCGCCGTTCCACGCGCCGAACCCGCCCCGCCGGCCGCCGAACCCACCGCGTCCGCCGACACGCCCGCCGCCGCTTCACGCGCCGAACCCGCCGCGCCAGCCGTCACGCCGGCCGCAGCCCTGCCGTCCGCCGCGCCACGCGCCGAACCGTCCACCGCTTCCCCGGCCGACCCGCGCGCCGTTCCGCCGCCGGCCGTCATTCCTGACCCGTCCGCTGCAGCACCACCAGCGAGCGCGCGGTCAGCACGATCGTGCCGCCCGCCGGCACCGGCTCACCCTCCTCGGGCGGCCGGACCTCGCCGGTCGCCGTGTCGATCACGACCGTCCACTGCGCGCCGTACCCCTCCTCGGGCAGCGTCACCTCGATGTCCTCGTGGTGCGCGTTGAACGCGAGCAGGAACGAGTCGTCCAGCACCCGCATGCCCCGCTGGTCGACGTCCGGGATGCCCTCGCCGTTGAGGAACACGACGACGCAGCGACCGAAGTCGTCACCCCAGTTCTGCTCTGTCATCTCCTCACCCGACGGGGTGAACCAGGCGATGTCGCGCAGCTCGTCGCCCTTGCGGATCGGGTTGCCCTGGAAGAACCGGCGCCGCCGCAGCACGGGGTGCTTGTGCCGGAACGCGGTGAGCGCCGACGTGAAGTCCAGCAGGTCGCGGTTTTTCTCCGCGAGCGTCCAGTCCACCCACGACAGCTCGTTGTCCTGGCAGTACGCGTTGTTGTTGCCGTGCTGGGTGCGGCCGATCTCGTCACCGTGCAGCAGCATCGGCACGCCCTGCGACAGCAGCGTCGTGGCCAGCAGGTTCCGCCGCTGCCTGGCCCGCAGCTCGTTGACCTCCGGGTCGTCCGTCGGCCCCTCGACGCCGCAGTTCCACGACCGGTTGTCGTCCGCGCCGTCCCGGCCGTCCTCGCCGTTGGCGTCGTTGTGCTTGTCGTTGTACGACACCAGGTCGTTGAGCGTGAACCCGTCGTGCGCGGTGACGAAGTTGATCGACGCGTAGGGCCGGCGGCCGTCGTCCTTGTACAGGTCGGACGAGCCGGTGATGCGCGACGCGAACTCGCCGAGCGTCGCGGGCTCGCCACGCCAGAAGTCGCGCACGGTGTCGCGGTACTTGCCGTTCCACTCCGTCCACAACGGCGGGAAGTTGCCCACCTGGTACCCGCCGGGCCCGACGTCCCACGGCTCGGCGATCAGCTTCACCTGCGAGACCACGGGGTCCTGCTGCACCAGGTCGAAGAACGTCGACAGCCGGTCCACGTCGTAGAACTCGCGGGCCAGGGTGGCCGCCAGGTCGAACCGGAACCCGTCCACCCGCATCTCGGTCACCCAGTACCGCAACGAGTCCATGATCAGCTGGAGGGTGTGCGGGCTGCGCACGTTCAGCGAGTTCCCGGTGCCCGTGTAGTCCATGTAAAACTTCGGGTCGTCCTCCACCAGCCGGTAGTACGCCTGGTTGTCGATGCCGCGCATGGACAGCGTCGGGCCGAGGTGGTTGCCCTCGGCGGTGTGGTTGTAGACCACGTCGAGGATGACCTCCATGCCGGCCTCGTGCAGGGCCCGCACCATGCCCTTGAACTCCTGCACCTGGTTCGCCGACTCCGGCAACGCCGCGTAACCGTCGTGCGGCGCGAAGAACCCGATCGTGTTGTAACCCCAGTAGTTCCGCAGGCCCTTCTGCTGCAGGCCGTGATCGGTGATGAACTGGTGCACGGGCATCAGCTCGACCGCCGTCACGCCGAGGCCCTGCAGGTGCTCGATCACCGCCGGGTGCGCCAGGCCCGCGTACGTGCCGCGCAACCGTTCGGGCACGCCGGGGTGCTGCATCGTCAGGCCGCGCACGTGCGTCTCGTAGATGACCGACTCGTTGTACGGGGTCTTCGGCGGGCGGTCGTTCGCCCAGTCGAAGAACGGGTTCACCACCACGGACAGCGGCACGTGGCCGGCCGAGTCCTCGTCGTTGCGCGCGTCGGGGTCGCCGAACTGGTAGCCGAACAGCGACTCGTGCCAGTCGACGCCGCCGGTGATCGCCTTCGCGTACGGGTCGATCAGCAGCTTGTTCGGGTTGCAGCGCAGCCCGCGTTCCGGGTCGTGCGGGCCGTGCACGCGGTAGCCGTACCGCTGGCCCGGCCCGATGCCCAGCAGGTAACCGTGGTGGACGAAACCGTCCACCTCCGGCAGCCGCACGCGGGTCTCGGTCCCGTCGTCGTCGAACAAGCACAGCTCGACGTACTCCGCGACCTCGGAGAAGAGGGTGAAGTTGGTGCCCACGCCGTCGTAAGCGGCGCCGAGCGGGTAGGGCGTTCCGGGCCAAGGCCGCACAGGGATTCCTCCGGACGAGCTGGGATGATCCGAACCCCTACCGTTCTAGATCATGTGGCGGCGGAGTGCGACCTGACGAGCTGCCCACGTGCTGCAACCAACAGCAACCGCGCCTCTTGGAGCTCGCAGTAGCGCAGGTGCTCGCACGCGGCCTCGACGCACGCGACGGCCTGGGACAGGGTGCGGTCGCGCCCGGCCTCCGTGCGCCGCAGGACGTCCCGGAGGGACTCCTCGGCGTGGCGGGCTCCGGACATCGGGTCGGCGAGGTTCGACGGCCTGACGGCCAGCAGAACCCTCTCGACGGTCATTTCCAGAGCGTCCGCGGGGCTGCTCTGGGGGACGGCCTGCTCGGGCACCAGCCCGGTACGGGACACCACATCGGTGTTCACGGGTGAATGCCACCTCCAACCATGGCGCGGGTGACTGCTTGACGATACTCCGCGGCGGGGCGGCGCGCGGTGACGTGCGTGTTGCGGTTGGCGGTCCGGCCGGTGTCGCGGCCGACCTCCGGGCCGATGGTCCCACCTGGACGGTGGACCGGCCCGCGTGGATGGTCCGCGACCTGACGGAGGCCCTGAGCCGCCCGGCCCGGACGACCCGCGGCCCGACGGCTTTCGGTCCGACCCGGCGAGGTCACGGCCCGACCCGGTCGGTTCACGGTCCACCCCGGCGGGGCGACGGCCCCGTCCGCTCGGTTCACGGTCCGCTCCCCTCGGGCGGCGCGCCGCGCCCCTCGGCCAGCACGGCGGCGACGCGGCGCACCCGCGAGTCGGCGAACAGGTCGTCGAGCGCGACGGGCAGCGGGATGCGCCAGTTCGGGTACTGGTCGGTGGTCCCGGGCAGGTTCGGCTGGCGGGTCTCGCCGAGCGCGTCCTGCGGCGATGTCAGCACGAGCACGGAACGGGCCTTCGCGAGAAGTGTGTGGAACGCCGTAACCAGGTCATCGGCACGAACTCCCTCCTGCTTGAGGAGTTCGACCAATTCAGCCCGCTCCTGCCCGGCGGCCCGGTATTCCCCCTCGACGGGACCTTCAAACTGCCCGAGCTCCGCTCGTACCCGAACGTGTTCGGCGTCGAGGAACCCGGCCACGGTCGGCAGGTCGTGCGTGGAGATGCTCGCCATCGCCGACGCGGTCCACTTCTCGGGCGGGATCAGCGGGTGCTCGGGCAGGTCGTACTCGCGCTGGAACCACAGCACGGCGGAGCTGAGCATCCCGTGCTCGTGCAGCGCGCGGGTGACCTTCGGCTCGATCGTGCCCAGGTCCTCCCCCACCACCACCGCGCCCGCGCGGTGCGCCTCCAGCGTCAGCACGG
Organism: Saccharothrix hoggarensis; assembly: GCF_052936025.1. The sequence goes on from NZ_CP193624.1 coordinate 5,224,402, forward strand.
CGAGCATGGCGTCCGAGTCGTAGTGCACGTACGTCCCGCGCTTCGGCGGCTCGCCCGGCGGGATCCACCACAGCCGCCACAGCCCGGCGACGTGGTCGATGCGGATGCCGTCCGCGTGCCGCAGCACGCTGCGCACCACGGCGCGGAACGGCTCGTAGCCCTGCTCGGCGAGCCGGTCCGGCCGCCACGGCGGCAGGCGCCAGTCCTGGCCGAGGCGGCTGAACGCGTCCGGCGGCGCGCCGACCGTGACGTCCGCGGCGAACGCGTCCCGCACGGCCCACGTGTCCGCGCCGCCCGGGTTCACGCCCACCGGCAGGTCGTGCACGACGCCGACGGGCATGCCCGCGTCACGCGCGGCACGGCGTGCGGCGGCCAGTTGCTCCTCGCACAGCTCCTGGAGCCACGCGTGGAAGTTCACGCGGTCCGGGTCGGCGGTCGCGGTGGCCGGGTCGCGCTGCTCCGGCGGCCACTCCCGCCAGTCCGGCCCGTGCACCTCGGCAAGCGCGCAGAACCGGGCGAAGTCCAGGAGCTCGCCCTCGGGCGCGCGGTGCTCGACGTGCGGCCACAGCAGTTCCAGCGCCTTGGCCTTCGCCGCCCACACGGCGTCGTAGTCGATCAGCTCGGTGTCGTTCGGCGGGCGCAGCGCGTCGATCTCCGCGCGAGTCGCGGCGTCGACGTCCCGGTAGGCGGGGACGTCCTCGACGCGCAGGTAGAGGGGGTTGGCGAACCGGCGGCTCGACGGCGAGTACGGGGACCGCTCGACCGGCGACGTGGGGCTGATCGCCTGCACCGGGTTGACGAGCAGCACGCCCGCGCCCAGTTCGGCGGCGCTGCGCCGGGCCAGGGTCGCCAGGTCGCCGTAGTCGCCCATGCCCCACGACCCGGCCGACCGCATCGCGTACAGCTGGAGCATCCAGCCCCACGACCGGGGCACGGGCGCGAGCTTGCGCGGCGCCACGATGACGGTGCGCTCACCCTGCCGGTGGTAGCCGAGCGGCAACGCGGCGGGCAGCTCGACGCGGCCGCCGTCCTCCAGCTCGACGGAGCCCGGCCCGTCCAGGACGTCGCCCTCGCGCAGGACGACCGTCCGGGGCGGCGGTGTGGGCGCGGCGAGCGCGCGGCGCACCGCCTCCGGGGTGGAGGCGTCCACGTCCAGCTGCGCGAGCACCGCCACCACGACGTCCGGCTCGACGTCGGCGCGGCGCTGGCCGGCGTCCTCGTAGAAGGTGGCCACGCCGTGGGCCTCGGCCAGTGCCGCGAGCTCGTCGTCCACGCCGGACAGCTTCGCCTCCTAGACCTGTCCGAAGCCAGGCCGGTCGTGTGTGGTCACCCAAAGGTTGCAGGAAGTCACGTGGGGTTAATGCCCCGGTCGGGTGTCACCCGTCCGTGTCCCCAGATCCATGTACCCCGGCCGGGCCGGTTGAATCCCGCACGACCAGTCGCACCGACGGCGGCTCGGTCTGGTCCTCCTCGCCGCGCAGCCGGGCCAGCAGCACGTCGACCGCGTGCTCGCCGCGTTCCCGCCACGCGCCCTCGACCGCCGTGATGCCGACCGCGCGGGCCAGGTCCGGGCCTTCGAGGCTGACGATCGACACGTCACCCGGCACGTCCCGCCCGTCGCGGCGCAGCCGCAGGAACAATCCGAGCGCGACCTCGCCGCTGGTGCTGACGACGGCGGTCGGCAGGCGTTCGCCGTCCAGCAGCGCGTCGACCACCTGCTCGCCGCCCGCGACCGTCGACGACGACCACAGCGTCCACTCCGGACGTACCGACAGGCCCTCGGCGACCAGCAGCTCGTCGTACGACTCGTCGATGTCGCCGGCCAGCACGAGCGCCACGTCCCGGTGCCCCAGGCCCAGCAGGTGGTCGGCCGCCAGCCGCAGCGCCTCGCGCAGGTCGTCGTCCCACACCGCGACCACCGGCACGTCCAGGCTCGTCAGCGCGGCGTCCTCGGCGTCGGTGAGGTTCACCGACAGGGCCAGCACCCCGTCCACCCGCCGCGCCAGCGGCAGCTCCTCGAAGAACCGCGCGCGCGTGTCGTCGTCGCGCAGCACGTACAGCAGGACGTCGTACCCGGCCTGCCGCAGCGCGCCCTCCGCGCCCGCGAGCAGGTCGCCGCGGCCCACGTCGGCGGTGAGGACGGCGATGGCGTACCGGCGGCCGCCCGCGAGGCTCGACGCGTCCCGGGCGATCGCGTAGCGCATCTTCTTCGCGACCTCGGTGACGTACCGGCGGGTCGCCTCGGACACGCCGGGCTCGCCGCGCAGCGCCCGCGACACCGTCGCGGCGGACACCCCGGCCGCCCGCGCGACGTCGGACATGCTCGTCAACTCACACCTCCCGGCCTGCTACGAGATTAGCGAGAACCGTACGGTGGACTGGCGCGAACACCCTCCGGGACGTGATCGACACCCTGCGGAAGGAAGCTCATGAAGCCAGGCGACCAGGCACCCGACTTCACCCTCCCCGACCAGGACGGCACCCCGCGGGCCCTGTCCGAACTGCTCGCCGCGGGCCCCGTGGTGCTGTTCTTCTACCCGGCCGCGATGACCACCGGGTGCACCGCCGAGAGCTGCCACTTCCGCGACCTGGCAGCCGAGTTCGCCGAGGTCGGGGCGCAGCGCGTGGGGATCAGCCCGGACCCGGTGGCGAAGCAGCGGCAGTTCGCCGACAAGCACTCCTTCGACTACCCGTTGCTGTCGGACGCCGACGGCGAGGTGGCCGCGAGCTTCGACGTGAAGCGCCGGTTCGGACCGCTGCCGGTGAAGCGGCACACGTTCGTGATCGACACCGACCGGACCGTGATCGACGTCATCAAATCCGAGTTCGCCATGAACGCCCACGCGGACAAGGCGCTGGCCTCGCTGCGCCGGCACGCCGACCGCACGGCCTGATCCGCGAGCACCCGGCTCCGGGCTCCGGCCTCCGGGTCACGGCCTTCAGGTCACGGCCTTCAGGTCACGGCCTTCAGGTCACGGCCTTCAGGTCACGGCCTCCGGGTCACGGGCTCGGGTCACCGTCTCCGGGTCACGGGCGGAGTCCGGCGAGGATGAAGTCGGCGATCTCCGCGCCGAGCCGGGCGGGCGACTTGGGCCCGTCCGGCCGGTACCAGGTCGGCAGCTGGTTGACGACGCCGAGCGCGATCAGCACCGCCGTGTCGGCCGGCACCGCCGCGCTGAACTCCCCCGCCTCCTGCGCCTGCTCGACGACCGCCCGGAACGTCTCGTGGTACCGCCGCCGCTCGGCCCGGAAGGTGGTCATCCGGTCGGCGTCGAGCCGGTGCATCTCGCGGACGAACACGGCCGTCTCGTCCACGCTCCGCGCGGTCGTCTCGACCAGGCTGACCAGGATCTGCCGCACGGTGGTGGCCGCGTCCAGGCGGGCCGCGACGATCCGGTCGAGGTCGGCCATCTGGCGTCCGATCAGCGACCGGTAGATCTCGAACAGCAGGTCGTCCTTGGACCCGAAGTAGTGGTAGAGCGCGCCCTTGGTGACGGAGGCCGCCTCGACGACCTCCTGCACCGTCGTCCCGTCGAACCCCTTCGCGGCGAACAACCGCACGGCCGCGCCCACGATCCGCTCGGACGTCGCGCCGGCCCGCCGCGCCACCGTCAGGCTCCGGGCGCGAGCGCGCGTGCCAGCTCGGCCTGGTCCGCGCCGGTGGGCAGGAGGGCGATGACCGGCGTGTCGACACCGTTGGCGGCGTACTTCGCGACGTGCGCCCGGCACTCGTCCACGCTGCCGTGCACGATCAGCGCGTCGACCACCTCGTCGGGGATCAGGGCCGCCGCCCCGCGCCGATCCCCGGCCGCCCACGCCTCGTGCATGGGTCGCAACGCCTCGCCGCGCCCCAGCCACTCGTGGAAGGCCGCGTAGGCGGGCACGGTCAGGTAGGTGCTGATCAACATACGGCCCAACGCGCGCGCGGCGTCCGCGTCCTCGGTCGGGCAGACGAAGATCCGGGCGGCCAGCTCGCCGTCGGCGCCCATCTCGGCGCGCACCTTGGTGACGTCGTCGGCGCCGAGCCAGTTGGTGATGGCGCCGTCCGCCTCCCGGCCGGCCAGGCGCAGCATGCCGGGGCGCAGCGCGGCGAGCATGATCGGCACCCGGTGCTCGGGCGTGCGCTCCAGCCGGAAGCCGCGCACCGAGAACGTGTCGTACTCCTCGGTCACCTTCTCGCCCGCGAGCGCGGCCTTGAGGAAGCGCAAGGTGTCCCGCGTGCGCTTGAACGGCTCGCTGAACTCGACCCCGTTCCAGCGCTGCACGATCACCGGCGACGACGACCCGATCCCCAGCACGAACCGCCCACCCGACACCTCGGCCAGGGTGGCGGCCGTCATGGCGAGCGTGGCCGGGCCGCGCGTGTAGACCGGCGCGATGGCCGTGCCGAGCCGGAGGCGGTCCGACCACTGCGCCGCGAGGGCCAACGGCGTGAACGCGTCCGTGCCCGCGGTCTCCGCCGACCACACGTCGGTGTAGCCGAGGTCCGCCAACTCGGCCACCAGCACCCGGTGGTCGAGCACCGGCACCCCGGTCAACGGCAGCGTGATTCCCCAACGGCCCACATTCGCCTCCCAAAGCGTTCCCGCCCCCACCGTACCGCAGGTACCGACCGGTCGGTATGCCGCCGGAGGCTCCGCTGCGAGCACGGCGCCACAGTGGCCGGCCCACGCCCCCGTATCCGCAACCTCGACAGTCGAGGTTTGGAGCGGCAGCGCAGCGGGCATCACTGGAGCCAGCGCCTGTGAAGCGCGCCTGGCTGCCCGACGGGGACGGCAATGGCGTGCCTACAGATCCACGGACCTCGTGCCCGCGAGCGCGTGCCCTCGCTACGGCCGGTCGGCGTGGTTGCCAATGGCGCAGGCGGGGTGGACGCGTTCGGGAGCCGTCCGTCCGCTGGGTGCACGCGCTTCGGGAGCGTCCACCTGCCGCCGGTGTGGGCGGTATCGGGATTGGGTGTCGGTGGTGCGGCGAACCATCGCCCGTGGTGCTGGCCGGAGATCGCCCGTTCATTCGTGCAGGTGATCTTCCGCGGGAGGGGCGGTGGGTCAGAGGCTGATGCCTCGCGCACCCAGCCAGCCGACGGGGTCGATTTTCTGCGAGCCGCCGATCCAGACCTCGAAGTGCAGGTGAGGGCCGGTGGACTGACCGCGGTTGCCCATGGTGGCGATCTGCTGGCCCGCGTGGACCTGCTGACCCTGGGACACGAGGATCTCGTTGACGTGGCCGTAGACGGTGATCGTGCCGTCGTTGTGCCGCACGCGCACCCACAGGCCGAAGCCCGACGCCGGACCCGCTTCGACGATCACGCCGTCCATCGCCGACAGGATCGGGGTGCCGATGGAGTTGGCGATGTCGACGCCGTAGTGCGTCGTGCCCCAGCGAGCGCCGAAGCCGGACGTGAACGAACCCTCGGCCGGCTTCGCGGCGCTGACCCGAGGGGCGGCGGCCGGAGCCGGGGCCGGGGCCGGGGCCTGCTTGACGGCCGGAGGAGCCTGCTGCGCCTGCGCCTGCTCGGCGGCGACGCGCGCCTTCTCCGCCTCTTCGGCGGCGATGCGGGCCTTCTCCGCGTCCTCGGCGTCCTTCAGCCGCTTCAACTCGGCCTGCCGGGCGGTGTAGCTGTCCGCCGCGTGCTTGATGGCCATGTCGATGTGCTGCCGGACGAAGAAGCCCTCGGACCGCACGAGCTTCGCGGCCTCGTACGCGGGCTGGACGTCGGCGTGCACGGTCTTGATGTCGGCGGTCCGCGGCGCGGCGCTGTGCGCCATCGCGACTGCCAGGTCGGAGCTGGCGCCGACGGGGAGGAACTGCGCGTCGCCGGTGCCGCTGGAGGCGCCGACGCCGGAGGCGAGCGCGCCGGCCGCGACGACGAAGGCCGCGACCTTCCCGCTCACGGGGAACCTGTCGCACTCCGCGCGGTGGGAGCGGTTGCCGGTGGCGTTGGGGGGCGTGGTGAACACGCGTCGGCCACGGGCTTCTGAATGGCGTGCCAAGGTAGTGCCTTCCTGCATCGGGGAGCACGGTCGGCCAGCTGGGACGCCTGGCGGGGGATCCAGGTGGTGCCGCTTTCGGGGAGCGACGCCGTGTCCCATTGGTGACCGAACCGTGACATGCGGCGGAGACCGTAACCCGATGTAACCAGAAAGGGCAACCCTCACCGCAACTGCTGGCCCTATCCGGTGAGGCAACACACCAAACATCACTTAGCGTGAACAAGTACCAGCTCGTTCCGCATGTTGACGTTATAAAGGTCGACTCCGTCGTTACAAATGCCTGGTCAGCGCGTCGTTCGGACGACCCGAGCGCGCCGCCGTCCGCGAGCCACGACCGACGGCCCCGCAGAGACGTGACGGAGACGCGGCGGAGCGGCGATGGTGACGCGAAGGACACGTCCCGCCCCGATCCCCGCCATGGTCATCGGAGCCCGTCCTAGATCGCCCTTCGACTCGCCCAACATCGTCATCCGGCGGTGGTCGGCACGGGTCGGCCCGCACGTATGGCCTGGTCATGCGCGCTCAAGTCGGACGGTGGAAAGATCGCCGCCCGGAGTGGAGTGGTGAAGCCGGGAAGTGCGAACGGCGTGCCGGGGGTCCAGGGCGGGATCAACCGCTCGGTGTGGCGGTGAGGGTGTCCGAGGCGGGCGGTTCGGAGTGCGGATGCAGTGCGGGTGCATGGTCGGGTGACGGACGCCGGGGGAAGTAAAAATCCGGTCGCGGCGACAGCCCGACCTCGTCTCACTTAGTGGACGACCGTGGCGGTCGAAGGTGGCGAGAGGTCGGCCGAGGCGGCAGTTGCGTGCAGGTCGGTGGAGGTGCCGCTGAGGGGAGGTTGAGGGAGCCGGCTGCGCCGGCCGCCCGAGCCCAGGTCGGCAGAGCGTTGGCGCGGGCTGGCGCAGATTGGAAGTCGTCTGGTCGGCTTGCGAACCAAGGTCGGTCCGGTCCGCCAGCGAACCCAGGCTGACGGAGGTGGCTGGCGGACCAAGGCGGCGTCCCGGCCGCAAGCGAATCCAGGGCCGCCCGGCTGGCTGGCGAACCGAGGTGGCGCAGCCAGCCGGCGAACCGAGGTCGCCCGGCTGGCAGGCGAGCCGATGGCCGCCCAACCGGCCAGCGAACCGAAGGCGGCCCAACCGGCCGGCGAATCAAGATGGCCCAGCGGCCGGCGAACCGAGGGCGGCTCGGCTGCCAGCCAACCGGCGAGCCGATGGCCGCCCAGCCGGCGGCGACCCAGGTGGCGCAGCCGGCTGGTGGCGGCGGTCGCGGTGGTGGGGGTTAGCGGTAGCGGGGGTCTACTGGGGGGAGGGGCTGGGGCGGCTGGCCCTCGTGGATCACGCGCATGGCTCGGAACCAGGTCGGGGCGGCCACCTGGCCACCGAAGACGCCGCCGGCGTCGTTCCGGCCGCACAGCCTGGGCGGGGAGCCGCTGCAGATCACCTGGGGCGCGACGCCGTCCGTGAAGGTCATGACCGCGCCGGCGAACTGCGGGGTCGCGCCCATGAACGCCACCGACCAGTGGTTCTCGGTGGTGCCGGTCTTGCCGATCATGGGACGGTCCCAGCCGGCCGCCGCGGCCGCGGCGGTGCCGCCGGGCTTGGTGTCGGCGCTCATGCCGTTCGCCAGGGCGTTCGCCACCTCGGGGGCCACGGCCTGGTCGCACGCGGCTTCCTTCAGCTGCACGGGCTGCCCGTTGCGGTCGATGACCTTCTCGACCGGGGTGGGCGGGCACCACTTGCCGCCGTTCACGATCGTGGCGGACACGTTCGCCAGCTCCAGCACGCTGGTCGGACCGGCGCCGAGCGTGAACGACCCGCTGTTGTCGCGCTTGTACTCCTCGCCCTGCGACGGCCCGTTGGAGCCGTCCGGCTTCAGCGGGTCGCCCGCGCCGTTGACGCCCTGCATCGACTCGCGCAGGCCGAGCCGGTAGGCCATGTCGACGACGTTGTTCAGGCCGGCCTGCTCCTCGAGGATGATGAACGCGGTGTTGGGCGACTGCGCCAACGCCTCGGTCAACGTCATCTTCTCCTTGTAGTGGTCGCCGGAGTTGCGGACCACGTACGGCTTGCTGCCGTCCTTGTAGACCTTCGAGGTGTACGTCTTCGGCACGTCGATCTGCTTGTCGATGCCGGTGACGCCCCGCTCCAGCGCGGCGGCGGCGGTGAACACCTTGTAGATCGAGCCCGCGCCGAACTTGGTCACCTCGGCCGGGATGGAGTAGGCGCTCTGCCCGGCGTCGGCGTTGTTGCCGAAGTCGCGGTTGGCGGCCAGCGCCCGCACCCGGTGCTTGTCCTGCCCCGGCTGCACCACGGCCATCGCGTTCGCGATGCCCGGCTGGGTGCGCGGGACCTGCGCCTCGGCGGACTCCTTCGCGGCACGGGTGGCGACCGGGTCCATCGTGGTGGTGATCGTGTAGCCGCCGCGCTTCAGCTCCTCGAACGGCAGGCCCGCCCGGTCGAGGTAGTCGATCAGGTAGCGGCAGAAGAAGCCGTAGACGGGGCCGTCGCCCGCGCCGACGCAGCCGTTGGGCAGCAGCTTCAGGTCGGGGACGACGCCGATGTCCGCGGCCTTGTACTCGTCGGCCTTCTCCTCGGCTTCCTTCGGGTCCGGGCCGAACGCGCCGTTGTCGCGCATCCGGTCGATCACCGTGTTGCGGCGCTTGATCGCGGCGTCCACGTCGGAGCCCGGGTTGAGCCGGCTGGGCTCGTTGACCAGGCCGGCGAGCATCGCGGCCTGCGGCACGGTCAGCTTGTCGGGCGTGGTGTCGAAGTAGGTGCGGGCGGCCGCGCCGACGCCGTACGTGCCGTTGCCGAACGGGACGACGTTGAGGTACGCGGTGAGGATCTCGTCCTTCGTCATCTTCTGCTCGAGCTGCGTGGCGATGCGCGCTTCGCTGATCTTGCGGCCGATCGTCGCCTCGGTCGCCTTCTCGTAGGCCTCCTCGGAGCCCTTGCCGACGACGAACGCGAGGTAGTTCTTCACGTACTGCTGGGTGATCGTCGAGGCGCCCTGGGTGGTCTCGCCGTCGACGCCCGCCTTGGCGGCGGCACGGGCGATGCCCTGCCAGTCGACGCCCTTGTGCTCGAAGAACCGCTTGTCCTCGACCGCGATGATCGCGGCCTTCATGGTGTCGGAGATGGCCTCGGACGGCACCGGGACGCGGTACTGGTCGTAGAGGTAGGCGATCGGCTGGCCGTGCATGTCGAGCACGGTGGTCACGAGCGGCAACTCGGCCTTGGTCAACTCACCGGACGTCTGGTCCACGGTGTCCGCGGCCCGGTTGGACGCCAGCCCGAGGCCGCCGACCACGGGGAACAGCAGCGCCGCGACGAGCACGCCCGCCATGAAGCACAACCCCACCAACTTGACCAGACCTGTCGCGCGCGCGGCGAACACTGAACCAGCAACCCCTTCCAAGCACCCGCGGGAATCCCCCACTGACTAAGTCGCACGGCGACCACCGGGGGTTGCTCGACGACGAGCAGAAGTTTCGGCGTGATCTCCGACGACGGTCGTCGAAGTTACTCCTGCCCACTCCACGCCGTGGTCAAACCCCGCTGCGCCGGACGGCGGACGCCGCCGGGCGCGACAGGGTGATCAGCCTCACGCCCGATCGGCGGGAGACCCGGCACCTCCCGAAGCGGGTGGGAGGAACTTGCGACACGTCGATTATCGAACACGTGTTCGGTGGGCGGCAAGATCACTGTCGGGTGATCGTGGATCAGCCCGAGGCGCGCAGCCTGATCGTCGCGCTGGCCCGCCGGACCTCGACGCCCGCGTGGTGCGGCAGCACGTCCTCCAGGAAGCCGTACGCCTTCAGCTCGTCGTCCTGCCGCCGCGACACCGTGCGCCACCAGGTGGCGATGTCGACCCATCCCGGCGCGGACAGCGACCCGCCGAAGTGCTGCACCGACAGCGCGGCGCACAGGTTCGCGAACCGCACGCGCTGCGCCAGCGGCCACTCGGCCAGCGTCCCCAGCACGAACCCGGCGCCGAACACGTCGCCCGCCCCGGTCGAGTCGAGCGGCGCGACGTTCAGGCCCGGCACGTCCACCACCTCGCCGGTGGACGAGTCGACCGCCACCGCCCCACCGCCACCACGCGTCACCACCACCACGGGCACGTGCTCGGCCAACGCCACCGCAGCGCGCTCCGGCGTGTCACAGCGCGTGTACCGCTGCGCCTCGGCGTCGTTGGGCAGGAACACGTCGTACGGTTCGAGCCGGCGCAGCAGGTCGGGCGCCCACAGCTCGGTCCGGTCCCACCCGATGTCGGCGAACAGCAGCGCGCCCTGCTCCTTCGCCGCGGACACCCACCGCTCGTCGTCCGCGCCGACGTGGACGAAGCAGGCGCGCGTGCGGGGCGGCGGGTTCAGCATCTCGTCGGCCGACACGGGCGGCCGGTGGCCGTGCGTCACCATCGAGCGGTCGCGGTCCATCGCCATCGACACGGTGACCGGCGAGTGCCAGCCGTAGAACCGGCGGCAGTAGGAGAGGTCGACGCCTTCCTGCTCGGCCAGCACCTCCCAGCAGAAGTCCCCGTAGGCGTCCTCGCCGAACGCGGCGGACAACGCGGTGCGCAGTTGCAGCCTGCTCAGCGCCACGGCGAGGTTCGCGATGCCGCCGGGGCACGACCCGAGGCCCTCGGCCCACACCTCGGTGCCCGGCGCGGGCGGGCGGGGCAGGCCGGTGAAGATGATGTCCAGGAACACCGTCCCCGACAGCAGCACGTCGAACCCCTCCGAGGAGGACGGGTCGGCGGGCGCGGGCGGGGACGACGACGGTGACGGCACGGGCGAACCCACCGACGGGCTCACGGGCGGGGCAGGCGTTGCGGGCCCGGACGTGGCGGAAGAAGGCGTGGCCGGCGCGGGCGTAGTCGGCACAGGCCTGGCGGCCGGAGGCGTGGCGGACCCGGGCGGAGGTGTGGCGGGCGCAGGCGTGACGGGCGGAGGCGTGGCGGCCATCCCCCAACGATGCCAGGCCCGGTCAGCCGTCGACAGCCGCGAACAGCTCGCGCATTCGGGCCAGCGCCCGGTGCTGCGCCACGCGCACGGCCCCGGCGGTCGACCCGACGGCCACCGCCGTCTCCTCCGCGGACAGCCCCACGGCGATCCGGAGGACCAGGATCTCGCGCTGCCGCTGGGGCAGCAGCCGCAACAGCTGGTTGACGTGGCCGATCAGCTCGCCCGTGACGGCCCGCTGCTCGGGTCCGTCCTCCAGCGCGGGCGTGTCGGGCAGTTCGGGGACGACCTCGGCCCGGCTGCGCACGGCCCGTCTTCGCGCGTCGGCGACCTTGTGCGCGGCGATGCCGTAGACGAACGCCAGGAACGAGCCGGGCTCGTACCGGTACGTGCCGAGGGCGGACACCACGGCCAGGCAGACCTCCTGGGCGATGTCCTCGGCCGAGACGAGCGTGCGCTCCCGCGAGCCGACCCTGGCCCGGCAGTAGCGCAGGACCAGCGGTTGGAGGCGGGCCAGGAGCTGCCCGGCGGCGCGCCGGTCGCCCAACAACGCCTGGTCGACCAGCTCGGACAGGTCGGCCTCGGCGAGCCACCGGGTGGTCGACCGCGGCGGCGCGCCGCCCGTGACCAGCGTGACCCGGGGCCGAGCGGGCAGGCCCGCGTTCTCGTCGACCGCACCGGTCCCGGTCCCGCCGGCCCCGATCGCACCGGTCCCAATCCCGCCGGTCCCGACCGCTCCGACCTCGATCCCGACGCCGGCCCGCACGGATGCGTGCTGCACCATCCGGCGACCTCCTCACGCTCGTCAACGTCCGGCCCCATCCCGGCTCACTGATGAGGAGCGTGCAGCGGTGCTCCTGATACGGGACAGGGTCACAAGCCGACCACGATCCGGGACCGGCGGGGCGTGACGGCACCCGGCCGCGCTGCGGGTTGAGCCGTTCGGCCGAGTGGTGGAGACGTCTACTTCACCAAGGCGAACTGGCGGACACCCAGGTAGCCCACCCGGAATCCCGCTTCGGAGTAGGCGAGGTAGAACTCCCACATCCGGCGGAACGTCCCGTCGAAGCCGAGCGCGGCGACGTCGTCCCAGCGGTCGAGGAAGCGCTCGCGCCACCGGCGGAGGGTCTCGGCGTAGTCGAGGCCGAACGCGCGGGATTCGGTGATCCGCAGGGCGGTGTGGTCGCGGACGGTCTCCTCGATTGTAGTCGCGCAAACGGATGGTGACGCGGTCGGCGACGCCCGCGTCGGCGGCACGTCGTTCGGCCAGGTCGCGCTGCTCGGCGGACAGGGTCAGCGAGGTGACGGTGGCGCCGCGTCGGGCGGCCCGGACGGCGAGGGCGCCCCAGCCGGTGCCGATCTCCAGGACCCGGCTGCCGGAGCGGACGCCCGCGTAGTCCAGGACGCCGTCGATCTTGCGGAGCTGCGCGGCGGCCAGCGTGTCGCCGGGTCGGGCGAACCAGGCGGACGAGTAGGTCATGGTCTCGTCGAGGAACAGCCGGAACAGGTCGTTGGACAGGTCGTAGTGCCGGTGGACGTTCCGCCGGGCGTTGTGGACGTCGTTGCTGTCGGTGGCGGGGTGGCGGCGTTCGACCCAGCGGCGCAGCACCTGCAGCGGCGGCGGGACGAGGGTGGTGAGGCGGGACGCGAACGCGGTGAGCAGGTCGGCGAGCGCGGTGGACGTCCAGTCGCCCACCATGTACGCCTCGCCGAACCCGATCTTGGCGTCGACGCCGAGCCGGTGGAAGAACGCGTCCGGCCGGTGCAAGCGCATGACGGGCGCGTCGCGTCCGCCGGCGCCGAGCCGCGGCCCGCCGGGCAGCACGACCCGGACGGGGAGGGTGCGCACGGCGTGGCGGAACAGGGCCTCGGCGATCCGCGCGCGCCACGCGGACCGGGGCGGGGTGGCCAGGCCGGGCCAGATCCCCCGGTCGGGACGGGGCAGGTCGACGGCTCCCCCGGCGCTCCTCGACGACGTCATCGGCTACTCCTCGGTGCTGCCGGCACGCGTCGAGCCCACGACGCGGCGCCGTGGCGGCGGATCGACCCGGACGCGCGGTGGGTGATCGGCGGCCGTCGGACGAGCAGTCGCGCCGGTTCGCGGTGTCGCGGCAACCGGCGCCCGTTCATGGTGGCACCGGGGGAAGTGGTTCCGCCTTCGCACCAGCCGGTGGTCACCGGGTGTTCCGGCGCCGCGCCTCGCGTTGTGCCCGTGGGAATCCAGGAACGACGGGACTGCGACGGCACCCGCGAGTTCACCCGAAAGGTGTGGCAGCGGCGCCACCGATCACCTGTCGGTGTCGGGCGGCAGGATGTCCGCGCGGGGCGCCACGCCAGAATGCCCCGGCGGGCGGACCGGTCGACGGAGGGGATTCGGATCACAGTGGTCGAACAGCTGAGCGTGCGCACGGACGAGGGCGTCTTCGACGCGATCGCGGCCGGTCCCGAGGACGGGCGGCCGGTGCTGCTGCTGCACGGCTTCCCGGAGGCGGCCGTGGAGTGGGAGCACCAGGTCGCGGTGCTGGGCCGGGAGGGCTTCCGCGCGGTGGCGTTCGACCAGCGCGGCTACTCCCCCGGCGCGCGGCCCGAGCGTGCCGCCGACTACGGCGTGGACGCCCTGGTGGGCGACGTGCTGGCGGTGGCGAACTCGTTCGGCTGGCCGGTGTTCGACCTGGTCGGGCACGACTGGGGCGGCGCGGTGGCGTGGTGGACGGCGGCCGAGCACCCGGAGCGGCTGCGGAAGCTCGCCGTGGTGTCGACGCCGCACCCCGGCGCGTTCGCCGAGGCTCTGCGGACGGACGAGGACCAGCACCTCCGGTCCGGGTACATGACGGACTGGCGCAACAGCAACACCGAGCAGCGGATGCTCGCCGACGACGGCGCGGCGCTGCGGCAGATGTTCGAGTGGCGGGTGCCGCCGAGCCGGGTGGACGAGTACGTGCGGCGGCTGTCCGAGCCGGGCGCGCTGACGGCGGCGCTGAACTGGTACCGCGCGGGCCGGCCGGGCGGCAAGGCCGGGAAGGTGTCCGTGCCGACCCTGTACGTGTGGAGCACGGAGGACGTGGCGTTCGGCTCGACGGCGGCGCTGGCCACGGGCGACTGGGTCACCGGCCCGTACCGGTTCGAGATGGTGGAGGACGTGTCGCACTGGGTGCCGGAGGAGGCGCCGGAGCTGCTGACGTCACTCCTTTTGGAGCATCTCTCGCGGTGATCGGGCGGTGGTTGAACCGTTGCCGCGGCCCCGCACGTGTTCCCGCGTATGACGGAGTTGACCTACTCGGAGCGCAGGGTCGCGACCCTCGCCGCGTGTGGCCACAGCAACCGGGCGATCGCGATGCGGCTGCACATCACCGTGAGCACGGTGGAACAGCACCTCACCAGGGTCTACCGCAAGCTCGCGGTGGCCAGCCGGACCGAGTTGAAGGGCCACGAAGCCCTAGTGTGACCCCATGCGGGTCGCCGGGTTGCTGCTCGCCGCGGGCGCCGGACGCCGGTTCGGCGGGCCCAAGGCGCTGGTGGCGCACGGCGGCGTGCTGTGGGTCGACCGGGCGGCGGCGGTGCTGCGGGACGCGGGGTGCGCGCCGGTCGTCGTGGTGCTCGGCGCCTCGGCGGCGGTGGTGCGCGCGCGGGCGTCGCTGGCGGGCTGCGTCGTCGTGGACAACGACGACTGGGCGTCCGGCATGGGGTCGTCGCTGCGCGCGGGGCTGTCCGCGCTGGCCGGCGCCGGTGACGTCGAGGCGGTCGTCGTGCTGCCCGTGGACACTCCGGGCGTCACGGTGGCGGCGGTGGAGCGGTTCCGGGCCTTGGCGTCACGGGCGTCGCTGGCGCGCGCCTCGTACGACGGCGCGCCCGGCCACCCGGTGCTGATCGGCGCGGACCACTGGCCGGCGGTGTCGGCGGCGGCGGTCGGTGACGCGGGCGCGCGGGACTACCTGCGCGAGCACGGCGCGCTCGACGTGCCGTGCGGGGACGTGGCGGACGGCGCCGACGTGGACCACCCGCGGGACCTCCCCACCTGAACCGGGTACGCGGCGGCGGGCGTTGTGCCACAGTCGTGGGGTGGCGCTTCCCCGGGGTGGACTGCTCGCGTTGGTGCTCGTCGCCGTGGCCGGCTGCACGTCGCCCGGCCCGGAACCCGACCACCGGGCGGAGTCGCCGGTGGCCCGCGCCCCCGACGACCACGACGTCCGCGCCGACCCTCGCCGCCTGCGAGGCCCGGTACCAGGTCGCGGACGTGGCCCAGCCGCCCCCGTCCACACCGGTCCCATCCACGCCGGCGCCCCAGCGCACCCGCGACCACGACGGCCCGCCGAACCCCGTGGAGAACAACCGGTGGAAGCACCGCCCGCCGCTCTCCGCCGGTGACCACGCGGCGGCGCTGACGGCGGCCGGGCTCGTGCGGCCGGAGCTGGAACGGCTGTGCCGGGAGCGGATCTTCGGGCTGGACGCGGCCCGCGGGGTGTTCACCGCGGCCGGCTACCCGGCGAACGACGTGCACGTGCAGCCGTTCACCGCGTCGGCGGACGGCGCCACCCCGCCGGGCGTCGTCTACACGCTGCGCCTGGGCGACCGGGCGTGCGTGATGGGGCACGTCCGGCCGGACGAGGTGCTGCTCGTGGTGGACGGCACCAACGGCGAGGGGACGTGCATCGAGGCGCGCTCGCACTGACCCCGCCGTCGCACTGACCGCGCCGTCCCACCGACCCCGCACGCAGGTCAGGCCGTCGTCGGGCGCTGCTCCTCCGTGTCGGGCTGGATGACCTGCAGCGGCCCCGACGTGAGCCGCGGCACCGGCACGTCCAGCGCCGCCGCAGTCTCCGGGGTCCAGCGGTCCTGCTGGTCCACCTGACCCGCCAGCAGCGCGCCGGCCTCCGCCGTCGCCCGCTGCACGATCTCGCGGGCGCGCTGCTCGGCGTCGGCGAGCCGCCGCTGCGTCTCCTGCTCGGTCTCGTCGAGCAGCACGGCCTGCTGCCGCGCGACCTCCTCGGCCCGCTTGAGCATCTGCTCGCTGCGTTCCCGCGCGTCGGTCTCGAACGCGTCCGCCTTCTGCCTCGCCACGTGCATCAGGTACCGGATGCAGCCGGACACGGCGTTGTCCTTCGAGTAGCCCGCGTGCAGCACCCGGTACTCGGCCAGCTCGCTGCGCGCCTCCTCCAGCTGCCGGATCAGGTCGTCGGCGGTGGCCACCGCGGCGTCCCGGTCCACCCGGAGCACGTCCAGCTCCCGCCTCAGGCGGGCCAGCTCCTCGTCCACCTCTTGCCGGTCGTAACCGCGCAACCGCACGCGGAACGGGATGCCTTGGGACTCGTCGATGTGCATGGCTTCCGCCGTTCCGGACTCAACCCCTGGCCAGCGCCACGAGGTCGTCCATGGTGCCGTTGAACAGGTTCTGGTCGATGGGCGTCGAGGTGTGCTGCCAGATCGCGTGCGCGGTCCAGCGGTACGGCAGCGGGCCGGCGCTGTCGGCGTACCGGGCCACCCACAGCGGGTTGGTGCCGCTGAGGTCGGCCCCGCGGCCGGTGCACCTGTCCCACCACGAGGTGGACGTGTAGATCATGGGCGGGCGGCCCGTCCGGGCGTGGTAGGTCTCGCTGAACTGCCTGATCCACGTCACCATCGCCTCGGGGGTGAGGCCGTAGCACGTGTTGTCGCCGTACGGGTTGTACTCGATGTCGAGCGCGCCCGGCAGCGTCCGGCCGTCGGCGCTCCAGCCGCCGCCGTGGTCGACGAAGTAGTGGGCCTGCGCGGCGCCGTCCGAGCGGTCGGGCAGCGCGAAGTGGTACGCGCCGCGGACCATGCCGACCCCGTACGAGCCGTTGTACTGCTGGGCGTGGTTGGGGTTCCGGTAGCCGGTGCCCTCGGTGGCCTTGACGTAGGCGAACCGCTTGCCCTGGCCCCACCAGTACGGCCAGTCGACGTCGCCTTGGTGACTGCTCACGTCGATGCCGGGGACGGTCGGCCCGTCGAGCGCCAGGTCCGCCGCGGCGACGGGGACCGCGCCCTCGTGCTTCGCGATCTGGGAGCCCGCGTAGTGGTCGGCGGACCCCTCGGGCAGCGACCGCGCCGCCGCCGCGGGCGCGTGCGCGCACGCCAGCAAGGCCACCACGACAGCGGACGTGGTCGTGCGGGACTTCCACCTGTGGGATCGCGCCGCCATGGCACATTCCTCCCCTTCTCCACCGGGTGTCGGTGGAGCGCCGAGTCTCTGGGAAACGGACTACCACCACAACACACAGGACAACCTGTAGATGTTCATTCCACCCGTCCGAATGACGCAAAGCGCCTTTGCAGGCACGCGACGTGACCGCCCGACCCGGGTGGACCGAGATCAATTCCCACGCACCGGCGAAATGAGGGCTTGAAGTGTCATGTACAGGGGCACTCGGTGATGGGCACGACGTACGGAAGGTGGGAACCATGACCTCGACCGAAGTCGACTGGGAGCCGTTCATCGAGTCGCTGCACGAGGCGGCCGGCCTGTGGGATCGCGGCCTGGCGTGCCGGGCCCACCTCCGCGACCTCGCCGAGGAGGTCGACGCGGACGCGCCGCGGGTCGTGCCGATCACCGAGGCCGAGGCCGAGCGGTTGATGCGGGCCGTGGCGTTCCTGGCCCGGCGGCTGAGCGTGGCGGCGGAGTGCGTCGTCTACGTGACCGCGGAGTCCCGGTTGGAGCCCGCCGAGGGCGACCCGGCGGCCCAGGCGGACGCCCTGTCGCTGACGGCGCTGCACGCCGCCGCGATGCGCCACGCCGCCGATCTCGCGAGCGCTGCGTTCAGCCGCTCTGACGCAGCGTAAATACTTCCACGATCGGGTGAACAAAGCCGGGCTAAACGTCGGGGCGCGATTATCCGTACGTTGCAGTGAACCTGGTTCCGCCGGCGTTATCAGTAGCCCGTCCGAGCGTACTTTCGGTACATGCGAACCGCGGATTGTCTCGCGAAACTCGCCGGCCTCTGCCTGGTCGCGGGGCTGCTGCTGGCGGGCGTGGCGCTGCCGGTCGTCGGGGCGGCCGGCCTCGTGTCGAACCGGATGAGCGACCACGTCGCGGCGATGTCGATCAACCTGCTCGACTCGCCGCCGCCCCTGATGACGACCATCACCGACAAGGACGGCGTGCCGTTCGCCTACCTCTACGACCAGTACCGCGTGCTCACCCCACCGGACAAGGTCGCCCAGGTGATGAAGGACGCCCTGGTGTCCGCCGAGGACCGGCGGTTCTACGAGCACCAGGGCGTCGACTGGCTCGCCACGATCCGGGCCGCGCTGCGCAACCAGTCCGAGGGCGCCGTGACCCAGGGCGCTTCGACGATCACCCAGCAGTACGTCAAGAACCACCTGGTGCACGTGCTGGAGCGGCAGGACGTCGGCGGCCAGAAGGAGGCCCAGGAGCAGACGATCTCCCGGAAGCTGCGCGAGGCGCGCATCGCGATGCACGTGGAAACGCAGCTCACCAAGGACGAGATCCTGTCGCGCTACCTGGACGTGGTGCCGTTCGGCGGCACGGTCTTCGGCATCGCCGCGGCGTCCCAGGCCTACTTCGAGACCACGCCCGACAAGCTGACGGTGCCGCAGGCCGCGATGCTCGCCGGGCTGGTCAACAGCCCCACGTTCCTCGACCCGGAGGCCCGGCCGGACAAGGCGACCGAGCGCCGGAACATGGTCATCGACCTCATGGTCGAGAACGACAAGCTCTCCCCCGAGCAGGCCGCGGTGCACAAGCGCGCGCCGCTCGGCCTGGCCAACCCGGTCCGGCCCCTGCCGACCGGCTGCGTCGGCGCGGGGCCCGAGTTCGGCTTCTTCTGCTCGTTCGTGGTGAACCACCTGACCCGCAACGGGTTCCACCTGAACCAGCTCAAGATCGGCGGCTACACGATCCGCACCACGTTGGACCGCACGCTCACGCTGCAGGCCAAGCAGGCCGCCGACGCGCAGGTGCCGAAGACGACGCCCGGCATCGCGAACACCGCGGCCGTGGTGCGGCCCGGCAAGGAGCGGCACGACGTCGTCGCGCTCGTGTCGAACCGCGACTACGGCCTCGACCAGGCCAAGTTCCAGACCCAGTTCGACCTGCCGAGCGGCGTGGAGAACAAGTTCGGCGCAGGCTCGGTGTACAAGGTGTTCACGGCCGCGGCGGCGCTGGAGAAGGGCCTGGGCATCGAGACCGTCATCGACACGCCGAACTCCCACGTCTCGCGCGTGTTCCGCGGTGGCGCGCCGAACTGCCCGGGCACCGGCGAGCCGTCGACGTACTGGTACTGCCTGAGCAACCACAACGACCGCTACCCGCCCCGGATGACGCTGAAGCAGGCGTTGGCGACGTCCCCCAACACCGGGTTCGTGATCCTGGAGGAACGGGTCGGGCTGGACGCCGTGGTCGACATGGCGACGCGGCTGGGCATGCGGGACACGATGGCGACGAACATCGCGGGCGTGCCGCCCGACCCGAAGTCGCAGCGCAAGGACCTGCGGGTGACGCAGGCGGAGTTCTACAAGTCGGCGGGCAACGCGTCGTTCACCCTCGGCCCCGCGCCGACGAACACGTTGGAGCTCGCGAACGTCGCGGCGACGATCATGTCCGGCGGCGTGTGGTGCCGGCCGACGCCGATCGTGGAGATCCGGGACCGGCACGGCCAGGTGGTCCAGTTCGCCGACCCGTGCGAGCAGGTGGTGGAGGAGCCGCTGGCGAACGCGCTGGCGGTCGGGATGAGCGAGGACGACCAGGGCCAGGGCACCGCGGCGGCGGCGGCGAAGCAGTTCGGGTGGACCCGGCCGGCGCTCGGCAAGACGGGGACGACGGAGGAGTACAAGTCGGCGGCGTTCCTGGGCGCGACGCCGGACTACGCGGGCGCCGTGCAGGTGTTCAACGACAGCACGTCGCCGAGCGGCATCTGCGTGAACGCCGGCCCGCCGCGCCTGTGCGGCGAGGGCGACATCTACGGCGGCACCCTGCCCGCGCGGACCTGGTTCGACTTCATGACGAAGGCGCACGCGGGCCTGCCGGAGAAGCCGCTGCCGGCCGTCGAGCCGCGCTACCTCCGGCCCTGAGCCGCGTCGGCGCGGACCGCGGGGCGAACCCGGCGACACCCGGCCGGCCGGGGCCGGCGCGACGTCACACGAGCCGGACCTCCACCCCGGCCTCCCGCAGGCGTGACACCTCGTCCTCCGGGGCGTCCGAGTCGGTGACCAGGACGTCGATCTCCTCGACCGGGCACACCCGGCCGAACGCGGTCCGCCCGAACTTCGAGCTGTCGATCGCGGCGACGACCCGCGCCGACGCCCGCACGGCCGCCTGCTTCACCGCGCCCTCGGCGAGGTCGTGCGCCGACACGCCGTCACGCGCGCTCAGGCCGCAGCTGCCGAGCACCATCGTGTCGAACCGCATCACGTCGAACGCGTGCTCGGTCAGCGGCCCGACGAACGCCAGCTCGCCGGGCCGGACGTCGCCGCCCGGCAGCACGAGCCGCACCTGCGACGCGGCGCGCAACGCGTCCGCCGCGTGCAGGGACAGCGGGAGCACGGTCAGCCGCCGGTCGGTCAGCTTCCGCGCCACCTCCACGGTGGTGCTGCCGCCGTCGAGCACGACCGTCTCGCCGTCGTCGACGAGGGCGGCGACCGCCGCGCCGATGCGCCGCTTGGCCTCCGACCGCTGCCGCGCCCGCGCCGCGTACGGCGTCTCCTCGCCGGTCAGCATGCTGACCGCCGCTCCCCGCACGCGCCGGAGCAGCCCGTCGCGCTCCAACGCGTCGAGGTCGCGCCGCACCGTCATCTCCGAGGCGCCCACCAGTTCCGCCAGGGCGCCGACGGGCACCCGCTCGCCGCCCCTGAGGCGCTGGAGGATCAGCTCGTGCCGCTGCGCAACATCCATGATGTTCATCTGAACACCGATGATGTTCATAGGTCAACACGCTGGCGGGCGGTGGGACGATCCGGTAGGACTTGGCGACACGCTGGTATAGACCACTGGAGGATCGCATGACGAGCGAGACCGTGACCGACTCCGACTACGGCGACGTCGTGCGGAACCACCTGATCCGGGTGGAGCAGCAGAACGCCGCCGCCCTGGACGACGTGGCCGAGCTGCTGCTCGCGAGCGTGCGCGCGGACGGCATGGTGCTGACCGCGGGCGCCGGGCACTCGCTGGCCGCCGTCGCCGAGACGTTCTACCGGGCGGGCGGCCTGGCCTGCGTCCGGCCCGTCTACCACCCCGAGCTCCTCCCGATGCACGGCGCGGTCAGCAGCACGGCGGCCGAGCGCCGCTCCGGCCTGGCCGCCGAGGTGCTGCGCGAGGCGGGGCTCGCCCCGCACGACGTGCTGTTCGTGTTCTCCACCTCGGGCGTGAACCCGTACCCGGTGGAGCTGGCCGTGCTCGCGGCGGACGCGGGCTGCCCGGTGGTCGCGGTGACGTCGGTCGCGGCCAGCGCCCTCGCGCCGCGACGCGCGGGCACCACGCTCGCCGAGAACGCCACCGTGGTGCTGGACAACATGGTGCCGCCCGGTGACGCCACCTACCCGGCCGACGCCCCCGCCATCGCCGCGGTGTCCACGATCGCCACCACGTTCCTGTGGAACCTGCTGATGGTGCGGCTGTTCGACAAGGCCGCCAAGGCGGGCGTGAGCCTGCCGCTGTGGCGCAGCGCGAACGTCGAGGGCGGCGACGCGGCCAACGCGGACCTGCTGCGCAAGTACCAGACCAGGGTGCCCGAACTGGGCTGATCCGGGCTGCGCCGTTGTTCACGAAACCTCCACACGTTCGAGTTAACCTCCGACGTACAAGGGGGGTTATTCGTGAACACGAGAACGAAGCGGTGGGTGCTGGCGGCCGGGGGGCTCACGGCGGTGGCGGTGATCGTCACGGGCGGGATCGTGCTGTGGTCGGACGAACCGCAGGCCGCGCCCAAGCCGTCGCGGCCCGGTCCGGCCGCCGTCGCCCAGCAGTTCGTCAGCGCGATGATGTCCGGACAGGCGGGACAGGCGGCGGCGGTCACCGACGCGGCGGACGCGGCGGGGGCCGCCATCGCCCGCACCCAGCAGGGCATGCCGGACGCGAGGTTCCAGGCGACCATCGGTTCGGCGCCGCAGGTCCCGGAGGGCACGACGACCGCGTCGCTCGACGCGAACGTCACGTGGACGCTGCCCGGCGGCGTGCCGTTCAAGTACCAGACCACGATCGAGCTGCGCCAAGTCGACGACCACTGGCGGGTCCGCTGGGCGCCGACCGTGCTGCACCCGCGGCTCACTGAGGGCCAGAGCCTCGCCTACTCGGCCCTCCCCGGTGACGGCGCCCTGCTCGACCGCACCGGGCAGCCGGTGCCGGCGGGCTTCGCGCCGACCGTGATGGGCTCGGTGCGGCAGAGCGTCGGCTCGCTGGCCGGCGCGCCCGGCTGGCAGGTCGCCGTGGTCGACGCCGCGGGCGCGCCGGTGGCGGTGCTGCAGGAGCAGAAGGCCGTGCCGGGACCGACGATGACGGTCACGCTCGACCCGAAGACCCAGACCGCCGCGCAGGCCGCCGTCGACCAGGTCGGGCAGGCGGCCGTGCTGGTGGCGGTCCAGCCGTCCACCGGCGAGATCCTCGCCATCGCGCAGAACGCGCCCGCCGACGCGCAGGGCCCCATCTCGCTGCAGGGCTACTACGAGCCGGGCTCGACGTTCAAGGTCGTCACGGCCACCGCGGCGCTGACCGCCGGCCTGGCGACCGCGGACACCCCCGTCGAGTGCCCCGGCAAGGCCACCATCGGCACCCGGCAGATCACCAACGAGGACTCGTTCGAGCTGGGCACGGTGCCGCTGCGCCGGGCGTTCGCCGCGTCGTGCAACACCAGCTTCAGCCGGCTGGCCGCCGAGCTGCCCGCCGCCGCGCTGCCGCAGGCCGCCGCCTACTTCGGGCTGGCGTCCGACTTCGCCGTCGCGGGCATCACCACGAACACCGGCAAGATCCCGCCCGCCGACTCCGTGCCGGCCCGGGTGGAGGCCGGCATCGGCCAGGGCCAGATGCTGACCACGCCGTTCGGCATGGCCCTGACCGCGGCCACCGTCGCGACCGGGCGCACCCCCGTGCCGCAGTTGATCCGCGAGATCCCCACCGAGGGCGACCGGCCCGCGCCGCTGCCCGGCAACGTCACGGGCGCGCTGCGGTCGATGATGGGCGAGGTCGTCACCGGCGGCACCGCGCGGGAGCTCGCCGGGTACGGCGGCGTGCGCGGCAAGACCGGCACCGCCCAGTTCGGCGACGGCACGCGGGCGCACGGCTGGTTCATCGGCTACCGCGGCGACCTGGCGTTCTCCGTGCTCGTCGTGGACGGCGGGTCGTCCAAGGTCGCGGTGTCCGCCACCGGCACGTTCCTCGGCGGCCTCTAGCGCCGACGGGTCCGGGTCGGGCCGCCGCGCCCGCCCCGGACCCGTCACACGCAGGCCGGCCGTCACACGCAGACCGACTCGTCACACCGTCACACCGCGCCGGACGTCTCCAGGTCCGCCGCCGCGTCCGAGTCCTCCGGGTCGGGCGTCTCGTCGAACTGGGTGCGGTAGAGGTCGGCGTACCGGCCCCGGGCGGCCAGCAGCCCGGCGTGCGTGCCGCGCTCGACCACGTGCCCGTCCTCCACGACGAGGATCTGGTCCGCCGCCCGGATCGTCGACAGCCGGTGCGCGATCACGATCGCCGTCCGGCCGCGCAACGCCTCCGTCAACGCCACCTGCACCGCCGCCTCGGACTCGGAGTCCAGGTGCGCGGTGGCCTCGTCCAGGATCACCACGCGCGGCCGGGCGAGCAGCAGCCGGGCGATCGTCAGCCGCTGCCGCTCACCGCCGGACAGCCGGTAGCCCCGCTCCCCCACGACGGTGTCGAGGCCGTCGGGCAGCGACTCCACCAGGTGGTCGAGGCGGGCCCGGCGCAGCGCGTCCCACAGCTCGTCCTCGGTCGCCTCGGGCCGCGGGTAGGCGAGGTTCGCCCGGATCGTGTCGTGGAACAGGTGGCCGTCCTGGGTGACCACGCCGACCGCGCCGCGCAGCGACTCGAACGACAGGTCGCGGACGTCCACGTCGGACAGCCGCACCGCGCCGGCGTCCACGTCGTACAGGCGCGGCACGAGCGACGCGATGGTCGACTTGCCCGCGCCGGACGACCCGACGAGCGCCACGAGCTGCCCCGGCTCGACGCGGAAGCTGATGCCGTGCAGCACCTCCTCGCCGCCCCGCGCGTCCAAAGTGGCCACGGACTCCAGCGACGCCAGCGACACCTTGTCCGCCGCCGGGTACGCGAACCGCACGTCCTCGAACTCCACCGACACCGGGCCGTCCGGCACGCGGCGCGGCTCGTCCGGCTCGGCGATCATCGGCTTCAGGTCCAGCACTTCGAACACGCGTTCGAACGACACGAGCGCCGTCATCACGTCGACCCGCGCGTTGGCCAGCGCGGTCAGCGGCGAGTAGAGGCGGGTGAGCAGGAGCGCCAGCGACACCACCGTGCCCGCGGCCAGGTCGCCGGTCAGCGCCAGGTACCCGCCGAGCCCGTAGACCAGGGCCGTGGCCAGCGCCGACACCAGCGTGAGGCCGGTCAGGAACCACCGCGTCGCCATCGCCGTGCGGACGCCGATGTCGCGGACCCGCGCGGCGCGCTCGGCGAACTCCTCCACCTCCGCCTCGGGACGGCCGAACAGCTTCACCAACGTCGCGCCGGGCGCGGAGAACCGCTCGGTCATCTGGGTCGTCATGCCCGCGTTGAGGGTCGCTGCCTCGCGCTGGAGTTCCGCCATCCGGGTGCCCATCTTCCGGGCGGGCAGCACGAACACCGGCAGCAACAGCAGCGCCAACGCCGTCACCTGCCACGAAAGGGTGAACATGACGCCGAGGGAGAGGCCGAGCTGGATCACGTTGGTGACCACGCCCGACAGCGTCGACGTGAACGCCCGCTGCGCGCCGATCACGTCGTTGTTCAGCCGGCTCACCAGCGCGCCGGTGCGCGTGCGGGTGAAGAACGCCACGGGCATCCGCTGCACGTGCTCGTACACGGCGCGGCGCAGGTCGTGGATCAGGCCCTCACCGATGCGCGACGACTGCCACCGCTCGACCAGGCCGAGCGCCGCGTCCACGATCGCGATGCCGGCGATCGCCACCGCCAGCCACACGACGACGGACACGTCCCGGCCGCCGACGATCGCGTCCACCACGCGCCCCGCGAGCACCGGCGTGCTCACCGCCAGGACCGCCGACACGACCGTGAGCAGCAGGAACACGACCAGCTTCGCCCGGTGCGGTCCGGCGAACCCCCACACCCGGCGGAACGTGCCGGGCCGTACCCCGGCAGGCACGTCGGACGCCCGCATCGCGCTGCGCATCAAACCCCAGGAACCGTCCACGGTAGACAGCAACGCCGGCGGAGGGCGTGGCGTTCCCCGCTCGGGTGATCCGGGTCGCGTGGGCGGGCGTCACGTCCACCGCGGCCACCGCGCACCGAAGATCGCGTACCGCCCCGGTGGACAGACCCGGCGGACAGACCCGCGGTCAGGCCGTTGGACAGACCTGTGGTCAGGCTTGGGGACCCGCCAGGGCGCTCAGCTCGGCGAGCCGGCGCACCTGGGCCTCCCGCTCGGCCCGCAGCTGCTCCGCCTCGGACGCGCCGTCCGCCGCCGACGCCAGCAGCGCCAGCGTCTCCCGGACCGCGCCCGGCATCGGCCGCGACACCTGCGCGACGAGGTCGTCCACCGCCGCGTCCAACCCGTCCGCGGGCACGACGACGTTCGCGAGGCCGATCCGCAACGCCTCCTCGGCGCCGACCCGGCGTCCGGTGAGGCAGATCTCGGCCGCGCGCGAGTACCCGACCAGGCGCACCAGCGGCAGCGTGCCGCCCAGGTCGGGCACGAGGCCGAGGGAGGTCTCGGCCATGCAGAACTTGACGTCGTCGGCGGCCACGCGGAAGTCGCACGCGAGGGCGAGCTGGAAGCCCGCGCCGATCGCGTGCCCGCGCACCGCGGCGACCGTCACCCGGGCCGGGTCGCGCAACCAGCGGAAACCTTCCTGGAACTCCGCGATCAGCGCCGCACCGTCCTCGGGTCCGCGCCGCGTGATCTCCGACAGACCCGGTTCGCCCTCCACCGGGGCACCCGTGAACATCCTCCGGTCGAGCCCGGCGGAGAAGGCGCGACCGGAACCCCGGACGACCACGACGCGGACGTCCGGGCCCAGCTGCTCGCCGATCGTCCGCAACGCCACCCAGGTCGACGGCGTCTGTGCGTTGAGCACGTCGGGACGGTCGAGCGTGATCGTCGCGCGCGGTCCCTCGACAACGAGCCGCACGCCTCCGCGTTCCAGCAGGTCGGCGTCGATGGTGGTCGGTGCCGACATGTGTGGACCTCCGGGTTTCGTCAGGCGTCGTCTCTCCTCGGCGCCTAGATGTTACCGGAGGGTAGCTTACTTCTTCTTCGTGCGGGTGGCGCCACCGCGACCGCGCAGCTGCACACCGGACTCGCTGAGCACCCGGTGCACGAAGCCGTAGGAGCGTCCGGTGGACTCGGCCAACGCCCGGATGCTCGCGCCCTTTTCGTACTTCTTCTTCAGGTCAGCGGCCAGCTTGTCCCGCGTGGCGCCGGTGATCCGGGCGCCCTTCTTCAGGTCAGCCACCTTGTCCCGCCTTCCGTAGACAGCAGGTCGGGCCTTGAAAGCCCCTGTCGTCGCAATGATCGAACACGGAGACCAAGAACGCCAGGTGATCAAGCGAAATGATCGGCGAGCGGTCGTGTGATCACGCAGGGTCGATCAGCGCTCACCGTGCGGGACGAGGTGTGAAAACCGTTGGCTCAGGCCAACTGCACGAGCTCCAGGTACTCCTGGGACCAGTGGTCCTCGGTGCCGTCGGGCAGCAGGATCACCCGCTCGGGCTCCAGGGCCTCCACCGCGCCGGGGTCGTGCGTGACCAGCACGACGGCGCCCTCGTAGCGGCGCAGGGCGTCGAGGACCTGCTCGCGGCTGGCCGGGTCGAGGTTGTTGGTCGGCTCGTCCAGCAGCAGCACGTTCGCCGCGCTCGACACCAGCCCGGCCAGCGCCAACCGGGTCTTCTCGCCACCCGACAGGGTGCCCGCGGCCTGGTCGAGCTGCTCGCCGCTGAACAGGAACGTGCCGAGCAGGGACCGGAGCTGCTGCTCCGGCACGTCGGGCGCGGCGTGGCGGATGTTCGCCCACACCGACGCCTCGTGGTCGAGCGTCTCGTGCTCCTGGGCGAAGTAGCCGAGCTTCAGCCCGTGACCGGCGATCACCTCGCCGCTGTCCGGGCGTTCCATCGACCCGATCAGGCGCAGCAACGTCGTCTTGCCCGCGCCGTTCAGCCCGAGGATGACCACCCGGGAGCCGCGGTCGATGGCCAGGTCGACGCCCGTGAAGACCTCCAGCGAGCCGTACGACTTGCTCAACCCCTCGGCCGTCAACGGCGTCTTGCCGCACGGGGCGGGCTGCGGGAAGCGGATCTTCGCGACCTTGTCCGCCTGGCGGGTGTCCTCCAGCCCGGACAGCAGCTTCTCGGCGCGGCGGGCCATGTTCTGCGCGGCGACGGCCTTGGTGGCCTTCGCGCGCATCTTGTCGGCCTGCGCCATCAGCGCGCCGGCCTTCTTCTCGGCGTTGGCGCGCTCGCGGCGGCGGCGCTTCTCGTCGGCGGCGCGCGCTTCGAGGTACTTCTTCCAGCCCATGTTGTAGATGTCGACCTCGCCGCGCGTCGCGTCGAGGAACCACACCTTGTTCACCACGTCGTCCAGCAGCTCCACGTCGTGGCTGATCACGACCAGGCCGCCCTCGTGGGACTTCAGGAACCCTCGCAGCCACGCGATCGAGTCGGCGTCGAGGTGGTTCGTGGGCTCGTCGATCAGCAGGATCGTGCTGGACTTCGCGCCCACGCCCCCCTCGGAGGCGGCGAACAGGATGCGGGCCAGCTCGACGCGGCGGCGCTGACCGCCGGACAGCGTGCGCAGCGGCTGGGCCAGCACGCGGTCCGCGAGACCCAGGTTGGCGCAGATGCGGGCGGCTTCGCTCTCGGCCGCGTACCCGCCGAGGGCGGCGAACCGCTCTTCGAGGCGGCCGTACTTCCGCACGGCGTTCTGCAGCTCGGTGTCGTCCACCAGCTCGGCCATGGTGGACTGCATCTTCTCCATGTCGCGGAGCAGCTGGTCCAGGCCGCGGGCGGACAGCACGCGGTCCTTCGCGATGACCGACAGGTCGCCCTCGCGCGGGTCCTGCGGCAGGTAGCCCAGCTCGCCGGTGCGGCGCACCTCGCCCGCGTACGGCTGGCCCTCGCCCGCGAGGACGCGCAGGGAGGTCGTCTTGCCGGCGCCGTTGCGGCCGACGAGGCCGATGCGGTCGCCGGGCTGGACGCGGAGGGTGGCGCCGGACAGCAGGATGCGCGAACCAGCGCGCAACTCGACATCGGTTGCGGTGATCAAGTTTTACTCCGGGATCGTGGTCGTGCGAGGTCAACGGCGCGGCTCAGCGCGGGACCTACTCGAGCAAGATGACCACGACCCCAGTCTACGGGTGATGGCCACCGGATTTCCCGGGTGTGTCCACCGGCATAGGTCCGACGCATGCCCCACCGCGGGCGACGGGCCTAGATTTGCCGCCATGACTTCGGACTTCACGGGCAGGGCCGCCCTGGTCACGGGCGCGAGCCGCGGCATCGGGTACGGCATCGCGGCGGAGCTGCTGGCGCGCGGCGCGTCGGTCACGATCACCTCGCGCAAGGCCGACGCCGTCGCGGCGGCCGCGGAATCTCTGGCGGCCACGACCGGCGTGTCACCCGATCGGGTGTTGGCGGTGCCGGGGAACGCGGGCAACGCCGACGAGCGGGCGGAGGCAGTCGAGGCCACCGTGGCCCGGTTCGGGCGGCTGGACGTGCTGGTGAACAACACCGGCATCAACCCCGTGTTCGGCGCGTTGATGGACGCCGACCTCGACGCCGTGCGGAAGATCTTCGACGTCAACGTCGTCGCCGCGCTCGGGTTCACGCAGCTGGCGTGGAAGGCGTGGATGCGCGACCACGGCGGGGCGGTGGTGAACATCGCGTCGGTCGGCGGCCTGCGGTCGACCGGCGTGATCGCGGCGTACGGGGCGAGCAAGGCGGCGCTGATCCGGCTGACGGAGGAGCTGGCGTGGCAGCTCGGACCCAAGGTGCGGGTGAACGCCGTCGCGCCCGCCGTCGTGAAGACGCGCTTCGCGGAAGCCCTCTACACCGGGCGCGAGGAGGAGGCCGCCGCCGGCTACCCGATGAAGCGGCTCGGCACGCCGGAGGACGTCGCCCGGCTGGTGGCGTTCCTGGCCTCGGACGCGGCCGAGTGGATCACCGGCGAGACGGTCCGGGTCGACGGCGGCCTGCTCTCCACCGGCACCCTGGGCTGATCCGGCGGCGCTCGAGCCGGTAACCCTTCGAGTACCACTAACCCTTCGATTAACAGTCGAATGCGCCGCTGCCGAGGTGCGGGCGTCCCCAGGAGGGCTCCGGACCTGTCAGCGGGTCGTGGTCTGCAACGCCCCGGTGAGCCTCGGCGTCGTGACGGTCGTCGTGGTGACGGTCGTCGTGGTGAGGCCCACGCCGGTGGTGTTCGGCGTCGTGGTGCGGGTGGGCGTGGCCGGCTGCCCGGTCGTGCCCACCGACGGTCTGGTCGTGGTGGACGTCGGCGGCTGCCCCGTGGTGGCGCCGGCGGTGGTCGACGGCGGCGCGGTCACGGTGGGGCTCGGGGGGACGTGCGGGGCGCTCGTCGTGCTCGTGCCGACCGGCGCGGGAGGCCCGGCCGGGGAGTCGTCCGCGGGGTCCGGCGACTGGTTCAGGGCGACGGCGACCACCACCGCGACCATCGCGGCGGTGCCGGTGCCGGTGGCCGCGACCGCGTAGCCACGGCGGCGGCGCCTGACCCGCGCGCCCCGGTGGACGATGTCCACGGCGCCGAACGTGCGTGGCAAGGGCTGGATGTTCAGCTCCTCGAACGTCTTCCTCAGCTCGTCCTCAAGCACCGCGCGACACCTCCTGCCACAACGCCCCGAACTCCGGTCCCAAACTCTGCCGCAACGCCTTGAGGCCGCGGCTCGTGTTGCTCTTCACCGTGCCCACCGAGCAACCGAGCGCCGCGGCCGTCTCCTCCACCCCCAGGTCGTGCCAGTACCTCAGCACGAGCACCGCCCGCTGCTTCGCGGGGACGGCGCCCAACGCCTGCCACACCACCAGCTTGTCCTCGCTCAACGACCCCGCCGCCGGAACCTCCGGCAGCACGTCGGTGAGCTTCTCCCGTTTCCACCGCACGCGGCGGCGTTCGGCCAGGAACGTGCGCACGACGATCTGCCGGAGGTAGGCGTCCAGCCCGTCCCGGTGCGCGAGCCCCGGCCCCGCCAGGTACAGCTTCAGGAAGGCGGACTGCACCACGTCTTCGGCCTCGTGGTGGTTGCCGCACAACAAGAACGCGGTGAAGCGCATCGAGTCGGCGCACCGGTCGAAGTAGTGGGTGAATTCCGCGTCCCAGCTCACGCCGTCAGCGCCTCGTCGTGACCGTGGTGCTCGTCGGGTACGGCGTCGTCGGCGCCGGCCACGGCGTCGTGGTCGTCACCGGCGGCCTGGTCGTCGTCACGGGCGGCCTGGTCGTGGTCGTCACGGGGACGCCGGGCGACGTCGTGTACGTCGGCGTCACCGGCGGGCGGGTGGTCGACGTCGGCCGCGGCGTGACCTCGACGCTGGTCGTGGACGGCGGCGCGGTGGTGGTCGGCCGCGGCGCGGTGGTGGTCGTCACGGGGACCGACGTGGGCGACCAGGTCGCCGTGGTGCCCGGCGGCTGGGTCGTGGTCCGGACCGGAGCCTCGTCGCCGCCGCCGGACGCGAGCGCGGGCACCGCCACGGCGATACCGCCGAGCACGACGGCCCCCGCCGCCAGCACGAGTCGTTTGCGCAGCACATCTGCTCCTCGGGTTCCTGGAGCCACCGCCGGTCGGCGCCCCCTCACCCTTATGAATGCGGTCGGGTCCGGCGGGGGTTGTCACGAGTTGCCACGAGTTCCCACGGGTTCTCGCAGGCGTCACGGGTTCTCGCGGACCACGACCTCCACCGCCCGCGCCCGCACGGCCGCCTCGTCCAGCACCGCCCGCCGCGGCTCCGGCACGTCCAACACCCTCGGTGACGCCAGCGCGAACACCTCGCCCAACCGGCGGTCACCCCGCAAGGCGTCCAACGCCTGCCGGTCACCGCCCAGCACGACGGCGTCCAACTCGCCGACCCGAGGCGCCAGCACCCGCGCCGCGTCGTCCGCCGCCGCCTGGAGGGCGACCCGCGCCTGGCCCTCCCGCCGCCGCGCGAACCGCTGCTGCGACCACCCGCCGGCCTTGTTGCGCCCGTGCACCTGGCGGCTGTCCGTGGTCGACACGAGCACCTCGCCGTCCTGCGCCACCCCGATGCTGTGCCCGCCGAGCCGCACGAGCAGCAACCCGATCCGGCGCGGCGCGCACGCGTTCGCCAGCAGCGCGTCCAGCACAAGACCATCAACGTCACCCTGAGGGGTGAATTCACCGAACGCGGCGGACACCGACGCCGTGGCCCCGTCCACCGCCGTGACCAGGCACCGGGACGCCGTCACCGACGTCGACACGACACCGCCGTGCCGGGACGCGAACCGGTCGAACCACCCTTCCAGGCGTTCCGGCGGCACCTCCACCGCCCGCCCACCACCGGCGACCGGGCGGACCCGGCTCATGCCGGCGCGACCGCGACCCACACCGGCAGCGGGTGCCCGCACTCGGCGGGCGAGAGCCGCTGCACGGCGCCGAACCCGGCCTCCGCCAGCGCGGCCGAGACCTGGTCGGGCGACAGCACGCGGTGCCGGGTGGCCACGGTGTTCGCCACCTCCCACGTCTCCGCGCCGCGCACCAGCTGCACGACCTCCAGCGCGTACGACTCGCCGTCCGGCGACCAGTCCCACAGCTGCACGGTCACCTGCCGGTCGGGCCCGCGCCCGGACACCTTCGGCGGCGGCGCGGTGGGCCGCAGCGAGCCGAGCTTGTCCAGCTCGGGCACGGCGGCGACGAACAGGCCGCCGGGGCGCAGGGCCTGTCGGGCGAGCAGGAGCGCCTGGTCGAGCGCGTTCTCGTGGGCCAACCGGGGCAGCAGGTCGTCGCCCGCGCGGACCACGTCGACCGGCGGCCCGCCGTGGTGGCGCACGACGTCCACGAGGTCGAGCACGGTGTGGTGGCCGGCACCGAGCACGGCGGCGGCGACCTCCGTCAGCGGGTCCTCCGGCAGGGGCACGAGGTCCTGGGCGGCCGTCACCGGGCACACAGTAGGGCCAACGGAGCGGCCTCCGCCAACGGCCCGAGCCACGCGGGGGCCACCGGGACCGCGATCAGCGCGCGCCGGCTCCGAAGGGGGTGCCGCAGCGGTCGGGCCGCCCCCGTTGCACAATGTTACCGACGGGTTTACAAAGGGAGAAGCACAGGCGATCACCACTTGACAGAACGATGCCCATCCCAGTGAACTCGTAACCCGTATGGACCAACCATTGACTCCGCTCGGAAGGCACCAACGCCCTGCGTTGGCGGGTAGGGTCACTGGGGCGTGATCTCATGACAGCGGGGAGTCACAATGACCAACGCTGCCGGTCGACCCAACCTGTCCGTCGACGACCTCGACTCGACGGGCCACGGCAGTCTTGCGCAGCTTCTCACCACGGGGCCCTTCCCCGAGGCGCTGAGAGCCGCGATCAAAGCGAGCAGGCTGAGTCTCGACCGCATCCAGCACCGGCTCGCGCTGCGCGGGGTCACCATCAGCGTCGCGACGCTGAGCTACTGGCAGTCCGGCCGCCGTCGACCTGAGAGGCCGGAGTCCCTGGAGGCGCTGCGCCACCTTGAGACGGTGCTCGGGGTGCCGCAGTCCGGCCTGTCCGCGCTGCTCGGCCCGCCGCGACCGCGCGGGAGGCGGTCGCGACCCACGACGATGATGCCGATCGACGCGCTGTGGGCGCGTCGCGAGCGGGTCGCGAACCTGCTCACGAAGGTGGACACGTCCTCGGACGTGAAGCTGGGCCGGATCAGCCAGCACGACCGCATCGAGATCGCCGCCGACGGCGGTCAGCGCTCGGTGTGGGTGCGGCAGATCCTCCGGGCCGAGCAGGACGGCCCCGACCGCTGGGCGCTGGTCTTCGAGACCGAGGAGTCCGACGTGCTGCCGGCGGTGGTGAACCTGCGCAACTGCCACCTCGGCCGGGTCGCGGAGGACACCGACGCCAACATCATGGTCGCCGAGATGATGTTCGACCGGCCCCTGGCCAGGGGCGAGACCATCATCATGGAGTACGAGCTGCTGTTCGCGGAGGGCCACTACCCGGCCGGGAACAACACGTTCGCCCGCAAGTTCCGGCTGCCGGTGCGCGAGTACGTGATCGAGGTGCGGTTCGACCCGTCGTACCTGCCCGCCCGCTGCCAGCAGTTCAGCGTCCCCGCCGGTGACGACACGCCGTCGCGGCGGCGCAACCTCGCTCTGGACAACGCGGGCGGCGTGCACGCCGTGGCGCTCGGTTTCGGGCCCGGCGTGTTCGGCATCCGCTGGGAGTGGCCGAAGTAACATATGACGACAAGGGCCCCGGGAGCGCGCTCCCGGGGCCTTTTCACGTCGTGCCGGTCACTCAGACGTAACCGTTGATCTTCAGCGAGACCGCGCGGATCGAGCCGCGGTCGGACGACACCGCGTCCACGACCTTGAACTTCCACGTGCCGTCGACCGGGTCGGCGAGCAGCGCGTTCAACGAGGTGGTGGGCTTCCACGTGCCGGTGAACGGCGCCATCGCGCTGGTCACGGTCGAGAACGCCCGCTCGGCGGAGTCGTCGAACACGACCTGGCACAGGTTGTTGCCGGTCGAGCCGTTGCGCTGGAACACCGTCGCCGTCGCGCCGGACGGCGCGGTCAGCGTGCCGACCAGGTCGCCGACGAACGTGTGGTCGATGCCCACCGTGGTCGCGCCCGTGGCGGCGCTGCATGTGGCGCCGTCGACGGTGAACGCGATCCGCGACCCGCGGCCGACGCCGCTGACCGGGATCTCCACCGTCGCGCCGACCGCGTCGTTGTCGGGGATGGCGACCACGGGGCCCTCGTACGCGAACGTCTTCGTCTCACGCGACGGCTCGCCCACGGTGAGCGTGAACGTGCTCGTGGTCGGCGACGTCGACCCGGCGAAGGTCACCCGCGCGTCCAACCGGACGGCCGAGCCCACCTGCGTCGTCGCGGGCAGGGTCACCTGGAACGTGTTGGTGACCGTCTGGCCGACCTCGACGTTGCCGTAGTGCTTCGACCGCGGCGCGATCGTCACGCCCGCGGTGGGCGTGGTGAGCACGAGGCTGGTCGACGCGGCCAGGCCGTCACCCGAGTTCCGCACCGGGACGGTGAGCGTCGCCGTGGTGCCCGGCTTGAGGTACTGGCTGCCGTCGCTGTCGTTGACCACGGACGGCTTCAGCGCCTTCGCCAACGGCTGCGGCGACGCGCCGGTGTAGGCGAGGACCAGGTCGGCGCGCACGACGCCGGCGCCGGTGCGGTTGTCCGCGCCGGCCTCCGCGATGTCGATCGCGGTCGCGGTCATCGCCTCGCGCACCTCGGCCGGGGACAGGCCGGGGTTGCCGGACAGGACGAGCCCCGCGATGGCGGCGGCGTTCGGCGCGGACGCCGACGTGCCGAAGAACGGGTTGAAGCCCGGCACGCTGGTCTGCACGCCGTCCGCCGCGGTCAGGTCGGGCTTCTGCCGGACCTCGTCGAGCGGGGTGCCGTCGGGCGCGAAGAACAGCCGGCGCGGCCCGTCGGACGTGAACCGCTCGGGCTTCTGCGTGCCGTCGAAGGCGTTCGGGAA
The DNA here is from genome assembly GCF_052936025.1 of Saccharothrix hoggarensis. Next base: position 5,259,192 of record NZ_CP193624.1, read on the forward strand.
CGGGCCCCGCGGGTTGGCCGGGTCGCCCGGCTCCAGGTCGAACGGCAGCGGGTTGTTCGCCGGGGCCGCCGCGACGCTGATCGCGCCCTTGGCCGCCGAGTGGCCGCGGGTCACGCCGGACGTCGAGAACTTCTTCAGGCCGTCCGACGAGTCCTTGAAGCGACCGCCCAGGGCGGACAGCGCCAGGTACTTGTCCTCACCGCGGAACTTCACCACGGCCAGCCGCAGACCGGTGCCGCCCGCGGGCGTGGTCAGCCGCTCGTACGGGTCCTGCGTGCCGTCCTGCGTGCCCTGGCTGAACGCCACCACGTTGCCCTGCGCGTTCGCCAGGTACAGGTCGTAGTCGTTGAACGACGACGCCAGCGGGTCCGCCCAGAACAACGTCACCGGGACGTTGCCGGAGCTGTCGGACAGCGGGTTGAACACCTGCTTGGCGTCCGGGGACGGGTTGAAGTCGTGCGCGGTGCCCGCGAACTTGCCGACGCCGACGCCGGAGTCGACGAACCGGCCCTCCCAGTGGCCGGACGTGCCGTCGGCGAGGTTGCCGTCGTTGCCGGCGGAGGAGAAGAACAGCGCGCCGTCGGCGGTGACCGCGTCCACGGCCCGCGCGATCACACCGTCCTGGAACGGCGACTCGTTGAAGTAGAGGACGTCGTCCACGATGACGTCGCAGCCGAGCTGGAAGCGCAGGCCGCGGATGTTGTCGGCGAAGCTCGCGTCACCGTTGAACGCGGTGGCGAAGCCCAGGCTCGCGTTCGGCGCGATGTCGTGGAGGATCTCCAGCATCGCGGTGCCCTCGTCGCCCGAACCCTCTTGGCTGGGCAGGATTTCCACGCCCGCGGGCAGTTCGCCGGACGCCTGCGACACGGCCAGGGAGTCGACGCCGTCGGAGAGCGCGCACAGCTTCACGCCGGTGCCGGTGACGCGGAAGTCGTCGCGGGCGGTGTCCGCGGCGTGCGCGCGGTCGCCCTCGCCGGTCCGGACGGCCCGCGCCCCCAGCAGCGCCTCACGGGTGCGCGACTCGATCTTGGCGGCCTTGTCCTCCTTGGAGGCGACCGGGTCCGCCTTGCGGTCCCGCACGTGGAACGTCTTGGCCTCGACCGCCGTCTCGACGCGGCGCACGTCGCCGCGCGCGGACAGCTTCTCCAGCGCCGCCAACGGAAGTTGGGCGCGAACCGTGCGGCCCTCGGTGGAGACGGACCGGATGCCGCCGCCCGCCGAGCGGACCGCGCCGACCAGCTCGTCGGTGACCTCGTGCGCGCGGATGTCCACCACAACGGTGTTTCCGCTGTGGACCTTCACGCCGGTCTGGAGCGCGGGGAGCTTGCTCAACGTGCCGGCGTTCGCCCGGCGACGGCCCTCCACCACGAGCGCGCTGTCCATTTTGGACTCGGCACCGGTGAGCGACTTCTTGATGTCCTGCAACGCGGCGATCTGCGCGGCCGTCCGGTCCTCGACGCCCTTCGACGCCTTGGTCGGGTCGGCGGAGGCGGGCGACGCGACGCCCAGGGCCAGCAGCACCGCGGCGCCCGCCGCGAGCACGGTGTCTCTTCGCAACCGACGTTTCGGTGAACGCACAGGCGTCTCCCCCAGTTCGTGCGTGCCCCCGACGCACGCGGCCGGCGGTCGGAACGCTCCGACCGAGGGGTCAACGTATTGCGCACGGCCAAGTACCGTCTGCCACCGTTCGGCCTACTTGGTAGATGGTCGAGCCATCACATTTCACAGTACGAAAGCATCCGTCCACAGCTGACCGGTGCGGCCGGACAGCGCGTCGAGCAGCGCCGCGGCCTGGTTGTCGGTGAGCGACGCGATGAAGTCGACCACCGCGCGGCCCCGTGCCAACGCCCGCACGGCGTCCGGTCCCGACGGCGTCTCGCCCGTGGCGCCCACCAGCACGGACGGGTCCGTCCGGGCGAGCACCGCGTACTCGGCGCCCGCCAGCTCCACCAAATCGTGCAACCGGCGCGGCAGCCGGTTCGCCTCGTGCCGGTCGGTGACCCACTGCTCCAGCGCCTCCACCAGCGCCGTCAGCAGCCGCGCCTGGCCGCGCTGGTGCAGCGCCAGGTCGGGGCGCAGCAGCACGAACCGGCGGTGCACGAACTTCAGCACCTGCACCTCGTGCCACTGCGGCACGGCCAGCACCACGTGCCCGGACCGGGTCGTCGGCTCCTCGACCACGCCGACCGAGTCCACCAGCCGCCGCGTCCAGCGGGCGGAGAACCCGGCGACCGCCTGCTCCGCCTCCACCGAACCGTCGAACGGGACGGCGAGCAGGCCGTCCACCAGCTCGGCCCGCACCTTGGCCACGGCGTGCGCGAACGCGTCGTCGTCCACGGCCCACGAGTCCTTGGCGTGCAGCCGGCGGCGCAACGCCTCCAGCGAACGGCCCGGTCGGCGTTCCTGGGCGGCGAGGTCGGCGGCGCTCAGCCCGGCCAGCTCGATCGCGTTGTCCAGCCACGTGTTCAGCTCGGCCGACACGGTGGCGTGCTGGAGCACCCCGACCCGGTGGAAGTCCTCCAGGTCGTGGATGGCGTAGGCGATGTCGTCGGCGGTGTCCATCACCGACGCCTCGACGGTCTGCTGCCACTGCTCCAGCCTGCCCACGTACGGCGCGCGGGACTGCTCCACGTCCTCCAGCTCGGTGACGTAGGCCGAGAACTTGCTGGAGCCGGTGCCCGGCCCGTCGGACGGCTCGGCCGCGCCACGCGGCGGCGCGGACATGTCCTTCGGGTGCGGCCGCGGGTACGACAGGCGCGTCCACGGGTACTTCAGCATCGCCGCGCGCACCGCGACCGTGAGGTCGAGCCCCACCGCGGCCGGGCCGCGCACGTCGGTGGTGGTGACGATCCGGAACGACTGGGCGTTGCCCTCGAACCCGTCCGACAGGCCGAACCGGTGGCGGGCGAGCCGGTCGAGCACCTGCTCGCCGAGGTGCCCGAACGGCGGGTGGCCCAGGTCGTGCGCCAGCGAGGCGGCCTCCACGACGTCCGGGTCGCAGCCGCCGAGCTTGTCCAGCAGGTTGGTGTGCTCGGGGCGGGCGTTGAGGCGTTCCGCGATGGCCCGCGCGGCCTGGGCGACCTTGAGGCTGTGCGTGAGCCGGTTGTGCACCAGCAGGCCCGAGCCGGTCGAGCTGACGACCTGCGTGACACCGCCCAGGCGGGCGAAGAACGGGGAGCTGGCGACCCGGTCCCGGTCGACCCGGAACGGGCTCGTGGCGAGATCGGCCTGGACCGGGGCGTTCCCACCGGAACGCCGCCGCGTCCGGGGATCGGCGTGCTCGTCGTGCATGACCAGAACTTAGTCGCACCGCCGCGGCTCGGCTCGTGCCCGGTACGCGGACCGCCGACCGTCACCGGTTCGCCACCGTCTGCAATGCGGTTCTGAACGCAAAAATGCCCTCAGGGGCATCCGCACAAAACGGATGCCCCTGAGGGTCAACGATATGTTCGGCGGCGTCCTACTCTCCCACACCCTCACGAGTGCAGTACCATCGGCGCTGGAAGGCTTAACTACCGGGTTCGGAATGGGACCGGGTGTTCCCCAACCGCTATGACCACCGAAACACTATGAAATTACCAACCCGTAGGCACCCAACCCCACCACCCAGGACAAACGTCCCGACAGTGGACCAGGTGGTCCGGTTCGGTTCTTTCAGAACCGCACAGTGGATGCGTAGCGTCTTCGTAGCAAGTCCTCGGCCTATTAGTACCGGTCAACTCCAGCCGTTACCGACCTTCCATCTCCGGCCTATCAACCCAATAGTCTCTTGGGGGCCTTAACCCACAAAGGGTGGGATACCTCATCTAGGAACAGGCTTCCCGCTTAGATGCTTTCAGCGGTTATCCCTTCCGAACGTAGCCAACCAGCAATGCCCTTGGCAGGACAACTGGCACACCAGAGGTCCGTCCGTCCCGGTCCTCTCGTACTAGGGACAGCCTTCCGCAAGTATCCTACGCGCGCGGCGGATAGGGACCGAACTGTCTCACGACGTTCTAAACCCAGCTCGCGTACCGCTTTAATGGGCGAACAGCCCAACCCTTGGGACCTACTCCAGCCCCAGGATGCGACGAGCCGACATCGAGGTGCCAAACCATGCCGTCGATATGGACTCTTGGGCAAGATCAGCCTGTTATCCCCGGGGTACCTTTTATCCGTTGAGCGACCACGCTTCCACAAGCCATGGCCGGATCACTAGTTCCGACTTTCGTCCCTGCTCGACCTGTCGGTCTCACAGTCAAGCCCCCTTGTGCACTTGCACTCGACACCTGATTGCCAACCAGGCTGAGGGAACCTTTGAGCGCCTCCGTTACCCTTTGGGAGGCAACCGCCCCAGTTAAACTACCCACCAGGCACTGTCCCTGATCCGGATCACGGACCGAGGTTAGACATCCAGTACGACCAGAGTGGTATTTCAACGACGACTCCACACTGACTGGCGTCAGCGCTTCACAGTCTCCCACCTATCCTACACAAGCCGAACCGAACACCAATACCAAGCTATAGTAAAGGTCCCGGGGTCTTTCCGTCCTGCCGCGCGTAACGAGCATCTTTACTCGTAATGCAATTTCGCCGGGCCTGTGGTTGAGACAGTCGAGAAGTCGTTACGCCATTCGTGCAGGTCGGAACTTACCCGACAAGGAATTTCGCTACCTTAGGATGGTTATAGTTACCACCGCCGTTTACTGGCGCTTAAGTTCTCAGCTTCGCCCCGAAAGACTAACCGGTCCCCTTAACGTTCCAGCACCGGGCAGGCGTCAGTCCGTATACATCGTCTTGCGACTTCGCACGGACCTGTGTTTTTAGTAAACAGTCGCTTCTCGCTGGTCTCTGCGGCCGAAAAATCCTAGCCCGCAAGGGGCTTCAAATCCCTCGGCCCCCCTTCTCCCGAAGTTACGGGGGCATTTTGCCGAGTTCCTTAACCACAGTTCGCCCGATCGCCTCGGTATTCTCTACCTGACCACCTGTGTCGGTTTGGGGTACGGGCCGCATGAACACTCACTAGAGGCTTTTCTCGGCAGCATGGGATCACTCTACTTCGCCTCAATCGGCTATGCATCACGTCTCAGCCTTATATGACGTGCGGATTTGCCTACACGTCGGCCTACACGCTTACACCAGTACTACCACTCACTGGCGGAGCTACCCTCCTGCGTCACCCCATCGCTTGACTACTACAAGTTCAGGTCCCGCGCTCCACGTCACCCCACTCCCGAAGGAGTGGAATGGGCTTCGGGCGGTTAGTATCACAAGGTTCGCCATGGGCGCGTTCACACGGGTACGGGAATATCAACCCGTTGTCCATCGACTACGCCTGTCGGCCTCGCCTTAGGTCCCGACTTACCCTGGGCGGATTAGCCTGGCCCAGGAACCCTTGGTCATCCGGCGGACGAGTTTCTCACTCGTCTTTCGCTACTCATGCCTGCATTCTCACTCGTCCAGCCTCCACACCTGGATCACTCCGGCGCTTCAACGGCTGAACGACGCTCCCCTACCCATCCCGACAGAATCGGAATGACACGGCTTCGGCGGTGTGCTTGAGCCCCGCTACATTGTCGGCGCAGGACCACTTGACCAGTGAGCTATTACGCACTCTTTAAAGGGTGGCTGCTTCTAAGCCAACCTCCTGGTTGTCTGGGCGACCCCACATCCTTTCCCACTTAGCACACACTTAGGGGCCTTAGCCGGCGTTCTGGGCTGTTTCCCTCTCGACTACGAAGCTTATCCCCCGCAGTCTCACTGCCGCGCTCTCACGTACCGGCATTCGGAGTTTGGTTGATTTCGGTAAGCTTGTGGGCCCCCTAGACCATCCAGTGCTCTACCTCCGGCACGAAACACACGACGCTGCACCTAAATGCATTTCGGGGAGAACCAGCTATCACGGAGTTTGATTGGCCTTTCACCCCTAACCACAGCTCATCCCCCAGGTTTTCAACCCTGGTGGGTTCGGGCCTCCACGCGGTCTTACCCACGCTTCACCCTGGCCATGGCTAGATCACTCCGCTTCGGGTCTAGACCACGCGACTATGAACGCCCTATTCGGACTCGCTTTCGCTACGGCTACCCCACACGGGTTAACCTCGCCACGCAGCACTAACTCGCAGGCTCATTCTTCAAAAGGCACGCCGTCACCCCTAAAGGCTCCGACGGATTGTAGGCACACGGTTTCAGGTACTATTTCACTCCCCTCCCGGGGTACTTTTCACCTTTCCCTCACGGTACTAGTCCGCTATCGGTCACCAGGGAGTATTCAGGCTTAGCGGGTGGTCCCGCCAGATTCACAGCGAATTTCACGAGTACGCTGCTACTTGGGAACACCGTCAGGAGACACCGGGTTTTCACGTACGGGACTCTCACCCTCTACGGCCACGCTTTCCAGACGCGTTCCGCTAACCACAGTGTTTTATGACTCCTCGACCGTCCGGCAGAACGATCAGACAGGTCCCACGACCCCGTACACGCAACCCCTGCCGGGTATCACACGAATACGGTTTAGCCTCTTCCGCTTTCGCTCGCCACTACTCACGGAATCACGGTTGTTTTCTCTTCCTGCGGGTACTGAGATGTTTCACTTCCCCGCGTTCCCTCCACATGCCCTATGTGTTCAGGCAAGGGTGACCCCACATGACTGGGGCCGGGTTTCCCCATTCGGAAATCCTTGGATCTCAGCTCGGTTGACAACTCCCCAAGGCTTTTCGCAGTCTCCTACGTCCTTCATCGGCTCCTGGTGCCAAGGCATCCACCGTGTGCCCTTAATAACTTGCCACAAAGATGCTCGCATCCACTGTGCAGTTCTCAAAGAACAACCAGACACCACAACCCACTGCCATCGCCTACCAGATCCGAAGACCGGCGGTTCGAAGGCGGAAGTGGCCCTGCCGTTTCTCGCTGAAAGAGACACTCACGTGTTCCCTCAGGACCCAACAGCGTACCGAACAGAAGCTTTGAACCCTCTGGAGACCCTTCCACGCCCTCACGGACAGTACTAACTCTCCAGACAACCCGAAGTCCTGTATATAGCCAGCATCCACATCATTGAGCAACCACCGATCGATCATTCGCCGACCGCGTGGCTCTCCACCGGCTCCTCCGAAGAAGAACAGGTGAGGAATGCTCCTTAGAAAGGAGGTGATCCAGCCGCACCTTCCGGTACGGCTACCTTGTTACGACTTCGTCCCAATCGCCAGTCCCACCTTCGACCGCTCCCCCCCTTACGGGTTGGGCCACGGGCTTCGGGTGTTACCGACTTTCGTGACGTGACGGGCGGTGTGTACAAGGCCCGGGAACGTATTCACCGCAGCGTTGCTGATCTGCGATTACTAGCGACTCCGACTTCACGGGGTCGAGTTGCAGACCCCGATCCGAACTGAGACCGGCTTTGTGGGATTCGCTCCACCTCACGGCTTAGCAGCCCTCTGTACCGGCCATTGTAGCATGTGTGAAGCCCTGGACATAAGGGGCATGATGACTTGACGTCATCCCCACCTTCCTCCGAGTTGACCCCGGCAGTCTCCCATGAGTCCCCGCCATAACGCGCTGGCAACATGGAACGAGGGTTGCGCTCGTTGCGGGACTTAACCCAACATCTCACGACACGAGCTGACGACAGCCATGCACCACCTGTACACCGGCCACAAGGGGGCCAATATCTCTACTGGTTTCCAGTGCATGTCAAGCCCAGGTAAGGTTCTTCGCGTTGCATCGAATTAATCCACATGCTCCGCCGCTTGTGCGGGCCCCCGTCAATTCCTTTGAGTTTTAGCCTTGCGGCCGTACTCCCCAGGCGGGGTGCTTAATGCGTTAGCTGCGGCACGGAGGACGTGGAAGTCCCCCACACCTAGCACCCACCGTTTACGGCGTGGACTACCAGGGTATCTAATCCTGTTCGCTCCCCACGCTTTCGCTCCTCAGCGTCAGTATCGGCCCAGAGACCCGCCTTCGCCACCGGTGTTCCTCCTGATATCTGCGCATTTCACCGCTACACCAGGAATTCCAGTCTCCCCTGCCGAACTCAAGTCTGCCCGTATCGACTGCAGGCTCCACGTTAAGCGTGAAGTTTTCACAGCCGACGCAACAAACCGCCTACGAGCTCTTTACGCCCAATAATTCCGGACAACGCTCGCACCCTACGTATTACCGCGGCTGCTGGCACGTAGTTAGCCGGTGCTTCTTCTGCGGGTACCGTCAGTTGCCCTTCGTCCCCGCTGAAAGAGGTTTACAACCCGAAGGCCGTCATCCCTCACGCGGCGTCGCTGCATCAGGCTTTCGCCCATTGTGCAATATTCCCCACTGCTGCCTCCCGTAGGAGTCTGGGCCGTGTCTCAGTCCCAGTGTGGCCGGTCACCCTCTCAGGCCGGCTACCCGTCGTCGCCTTGGTAGGCCATTACCCCACCAACAAGCTGATAGGCCGCGGGTCCATCCTGTACCGCCGGAACTTTCCACCCACCACCATGCGGAGGCAGGTCATATCCGGTATTAGACCTAGTTTCCCAGGCTTATCCCAGAGTACAGGGCAGGTTACCCACGTGTTACTCACCCGTTCGCCGCTCGTGTACCCCGAAGGGCCTTACCGCTCGACTTGCATGTGTTAAGCACGCCGCCAGCGTTCGTCCTGAGCCAGGATCAAACTCTCCAATAAGGAATGTTTGATCGCTCCGAACAACACTGACAATAATGTCAGTTGTCCAGTAACAATCTCAAAGGAAAACCTCTTGACGAGGTCATACAATTTACTGGCTATTCGGCACGCTGTTGAGTTCTCAAAGAACACGCGCACACCGCCACTCATCACTGTTTCCAGGTGATTCGTATCCGGGGCTGATGTTCGCCGCGCTCCGTTCCGGTCTCTCTCCGGCCCGTTCCGCGCTGGCAGAGAGAAAGTTACACCCCCTGCCCGCGCAGATACAAATCGGGGGGTCGGTTTCGGCATCTCCGCAGCTAGGCGTGGTGCGGGGCCGTCCGGCGGAGGATGCTGTGCCGGTGCAGCTCCCCCCACGGCTCGGCTGGTACGCGGCGCACCTCCTGGTCGTCGCGGCTTGCTACTACGTCGGCGCACGGCTCGGGCTCCTCCAGGCGTTGGTGAACGACCAGGTGACGCCGTTGTGGCCGCCGACCGGTGTCGCCGTGCTCGCGCTGGTGCTCGGCGGGCTGCGGATGTGGCCGGGCATCGCGGTCGGCGCGTTCGTCGTCAACGCGACGCTGGGCGAGCTCGGGACGACGGTCCTCATCGGCGCGGGCAACACCCTCGCGCCGGTGGCCGCCTACCTGTTGTTGCGGCGGGTGGGCTTCCGGGCGGAGCTGGACCGCACGCGTGACGCGCTCGCGCTCGTGTTCGTCGGGGCGTTCGCGGGCATGGCGGTCAGCGCGACGGTGGGCAGCGGGGCGCTGCTGGCGACGGGCGCGATCACCCGCGGCGACTTCTGGTCGACGTGGACGGTGTGGTGGACCGGCGACGCGCTCGGTGTGCTGGTGTTCGTCCCGCTCGTCCTGGCGTTGCGCACGCTGCGCCGACGTCCGCGTCCCACGCGCCGGTGGTTGGAGGCTGCGGCGCTGGTGGGGAGCACGGCGGTGGTGATGGCGGTGGCGACCACCCACGACCTCCGGCTGATGTACCTGGTGTTCCCGTTCCTCATCTGGGCGGCGCTGCGCTTCCAGCACGCGGGCACGGCGCCGTGCGCGCTGATCGCGGCGACGTTGGCGGCACGGGGCGCGGCGATGGCCTCGGGTCCGTTCGCGGGGCTGGACCTGGTGGTGCGGATGGTGACGTTGCAGGCGTTCAACGGGACGGTGGTGTTGACGGCGCTGCTGTTGTCGGCGGCGATCGCGGAGCGGAACGCGGCGCGGGCGGCGATCGAGCGGACGGTGGCGCAGTTGGCGGACGTGGTGTCGCAGTACCAGCCGCTCCTGCTGGGCGAGGGCGCCGGGCTGCCGCTGAAGCCGCCGGAGGAGCGCGGGAAGTCGGAGGAGCGCTGAATGGACGTGGTCGTCGTCGGTGGCGGGCCGGCGGGGCGGGCGCTGGCGCGGGCGTGTGCCGCGCGGGGGTTGGCGACGACGCTGGTCGACCCGAACCCGGAGCGTCCGTGGCGGGCGACGTACGCGGCGTGGGTGGACGAGTTGCCCGCGGGCGCGCCGATCGCGGTGGCGACGTCGCGGGCGCGGGCGGTGGCCGTCGGCGAGCACCTCATCCCCCGCGGTTACGCGGTGCTGGACAACGAGGGGTTGCGCCGGCTCCCGGACGACGTGCGGGTGGTCGCGGGCCGGGTGGTCGACCGGACCGACGTGACGGCGACGTTGGCCGACGGGCGGGTGTTGCGGGGACGGGTGGTCGACGCGACCGGTGCGGCGGGTGGGCGCGCGGCCCAGACGGCGGTCGGCGTGGTCGTCCCCAAGGTGCGAGCGGCGCCGTTCGTGGGGGACGACGAGGCGTTGATCATGGATTGGCGCAAGCCGCCGGAGGCGACGACGGGCGACCCGACGTTCCTGTACGCGATCCCGGTGTCGGCGGACGCCGTGCTGGTGGAGGAGACGTCCTTGGCGCGCCGGCCGGGGTTGCCGTTGCCGGAACTCCGGCTGCGCCTGCACTCGCGGTTGGCCGCGCACGGCATCCCGGTGCCGGCGGACGAGGAGCGGGTGCGCATCCCGTTGGACGGGCGGGCGCGGGACGGCGCGTTCGGCGCGGCGGCGGGGCTGGTCCACCCGGCGACGGGGTACAGCGTGGCGGTGTCGCTGCGGCGGGCGCCGGTGGTGGCGGACGCGATCGCGGCGGGGCGGCCGGTGGCGCGGTCGGCGTCGGAACGGGCCGTGCACGCGTTGCGGTTGCGCGGTCTCGCCGCGTTGCTCGCACTACCGCCCGACGAGGTTCCGGAATTCTTCCACGAGTTTTTCCAATTGTCCGGCAGACTTCAACACGACTACCTCGGCGGGCACGATGACCTGCGGGGGACGGTCCGGGCGATGCTCCGGCTGTTCGGCTCGGCGCCGTGGCGTATGCGTGCTCGGATGGCATTTCCTGTGCATTCGGCCACAAGTGCGGGAACAACGGGTTAACGACCTCGGCAAAAGAAGATCGACCGGGCACGATCAGGGCCGTGCCCGCCTTGCTGGATGACGTTCGCTTCGCCTTCCAGCCGTTGTTCAACCTCCACACCGGAGGGGTCGTGGCGGTGGAAGCACTGGCCCGGCCGCACGACGGCACCGTGCAGGACCTGCTGCGGATGGCGTTCCGCGCCGGCTACCTGACCAACACCGACGTCGCGCTCGCGTGCCGCGCGGTCCGCCACGCCGCCGAGCACGGCTTGGGCGTGCCGCTGCACGTGAACCTCCTCGCCCTGACGGTCGCCGACAAGCCGGAGCTGATGGCCCCGCTGTACGGCGCGCTGCGCGAGGTCGGGCGCACCCCGGCGGACCTGGTCGTCGAGGTCGGCACGCCGTACTCGCGCGCGCCGCGGCGGCTGCTGGTCAAGGGCATCGAGCGGCTGCGCGAGGACGGGTTCCGGATCGGGCTCGACGGGGTCGGCGAGGGCGACTCGCCGTTGTCCCTGCTGACCGAGGTGCAGCCCGACGTGATCAAGCTGGACCGCGAGGTGGTGGTGGCGCTGCCCACCGACCCCGCGCGGTACGCGCTGGTGCAGGCGTTGCAGCACCTGTGCGAGCACACCGGTTCGCTGGTCGTGGCGGAGGGCGTGGAGACGGAGGCGCAGCTGGCGGCGCTGCGCCGGCTCGGCGTCCGGCTCGCGCAGGGGAACCTGCTGGCGGCGGCGCAACGGCGGCCGAAGGTGGACGCGACGATCTCGGCGGTGCTGAGCGAGGTCAACGACCCCGAGGCGACCACGATGACCGCGCCGTTGCGGCGCAAGGCCGGCCCGAAGGTGACGGACTTCCTGCACCCGGCGACCACGCTGCCCGACTCGGCGACGTCCGAGGAGGTGCGGGACGTGCTGGCGAACCAGCCGACCGTCACCGGCGTGGTGCTGGTGGACGACGACGGCAGGCCGCTGTGGACGGTGGACCGCAACCGGTTCCTGCTGGCCGTCACCGGGCCGTTCGGGCACGCGCTGCACGCCAAGCGGGAGGCGGCGCGGCTGGCGGACAAGCCGAAGGTGATCGGCGCCGACTCGAGCGCGCTGGAGCTGCTGGACGTGGTCGCGCACGCCAACCGCGAGCGCACCAACGACGACCTAGTGGTCGTGGACGACGACGACCGGTGCCTCGGCGTGGTGCGGGTGGCGGACGTGGTGCGCGGCATCGCCGAGATGAAGGTGGAGCAGGCGGCGGCGCTGAGCCCGCTGACCCGCCTGCCGGGCAGCGACTCGATCGCGCGCGAGGTGGACCGGCGCATCCTGGGCGGCGAGCTGTTCGCGGTGGGGTGGCTGGACGTGGACGCGTTCAAGCGCGTCAACGACTCGGCGGGGTTCGCGGCGGGCGACGACCTGATCCGGGAGATCGGGCGGGCGCTCACGGAGGGCGCGACGTCGTACCCCGGTGTGCAGGTCGGGCACGTCGGCGGCGACGACTTCCTGGTGGTGGCCGGGCTGAACGAGATCGTGCCCTACTCCGCCGGTGTGCTGGACGTGCCGTTCGAGGCGGAGGGGCGCGGGGTGACGTTGTCGCTGGCCACGTTGATCTGCGCGGCCGGGACGGTCGGGTCGTACCGGGAGGTGTCCCGGCTGCTGGCGCCGTTGAAGGAGCACGCGAAGTCGCTGCGCGGCACCAGTTGGGTGCTCGGCAGGCCGGGCAGCGACCACGTCGACGTGCTGCGCGGAGGGCCGCACCTGGCGGTAAGTTAAGGAGTTCACCGCAACGATGCGTGTGCGGTGAACGTGATTACTCATAGCATCAGGCTGACTACCCAGCGAAGGGAGTCCCTGGTGAGCGAGGCCACCGCCATACCGCTTCCGCGAACCGTCTCGGACCTGCCGCTCTCGGTGGGGGTCGAGGAGGAGTTCCTGCTGGTCGACGCGGACACCGGCGCTTTGGCGCCGCTCGCGGAGACCGTGCTGCACGGCGTGATGCCACCGGACCGGGCCTCCGGGCCGGGTGGACCGCTGGACCTCCAGCCGGAGATGACCCTCTACCAGGTCGAGAGCGCCACGTCGGTGTGCCGGAGCATGGCCGAGGTGCGCGAGGAGCTGCTGGCGGCGCGGCGCGCGTTGGCGTCGTTGGCGCACGCGCACGGCGCGCGGATCGTGGCTTCCGGCACGCCGGTTCTGGGTGGTGTCCGGCCGCCGCCGCTGGCGTCCGGTGAGCGCTACCGGACCATCGCCGCCGAGTACGGGTCGCTGATCGACGGGCTGACCATCTGCGGCTGCCACGTGCACATCGGCATCCCCGACGAGGAGACCGGCGTGCTGATCAGCAACCACCTGCGGCCGTGGTTGCCGGTGCTGCTGGCGATCAGCGCGAACTCGCCGTTCTCGGAGGGGCGGGACTCCGGGTACGCGAGCTGGCGCTACCTGGCGTGGAGCCCGTGGCCGTCGGCGGGCCCGCCGCCGTGGTTCGGGTCGGTCGAGGACTACCGCCGCGCCACGGGGGCGTTGCGTGCGGCGGGGGCGGCGTTGGACCCGGCGATGGTCTACTGGGACGTGCGGCTGTCGTCCCGCCACCCCACCGTGGAGGTGCGGGTGTGCGACGTGGCGGCGACGGTGGACGAGGCCGTCGTGCTGGCCGCCCTGATCCGGGCGATCGCGGGCACCGCGTTGACCGGTGCGCCGGCGTGGGACGTGCCGGAAGTCGTGCTGCGGACCGCGTTGTGGCGGGCGGCGCGGGACGGGTTGGACGGCGCGGCGCTCGACCCGCGGGCCGGGCGGCTGGTGCCGGCGGTGGACATGGTGCGGGCGTTGGTGGACTGGACGCGGCCCGCGTTGCGGGCGGTCGGGGACGAAGACCTGGTGGTCGACGGCCTCGACCGCGTGCTGCTGGACGGCACGGGCGCGGAGCGGCAGCGGCGGGCGCACCGGCGGCGCGGGTCGCTCGCCGACGTGGTCGAGTTGTTGGTGGCTCAGACGTAGGCCGGGTCTCCTGCCGAGGTGCCGGGAGCGGCCGGCCGGGGCATGCTGGGTGGGAGACCCGACAAGGAGGTTCGGCATGACCACCGCACGGGAGATCATGAACAGCGGTGTCCAGTGCATCAAGGACGACCAGAACCTGCTCGACGCGGCGCGCATGATGCGCGACCTGGGTGTCGGCTCGTTGCCGATCTGCGGCCAGGACGACAAGTTGCACGGGATCATCACCGACCGCGACATCGTGCTGCGCTGCGTGGCCGAGGGCCGCGACCCGGCGGCGATGAAGGCCGGGGAGATGTCCGGGCACCTGCACTGGGTGGACGCGAACGACGACGTGGCGCACGTGCTGCGGACCATGGAGGAGAACCAGATCCGGCGGCTGCCGGTGCTGGAGGACCACAGGCTGGTCGGGATGGTGTCGGAGGCGGATCTCGCGCGGCACTTGGACGACGGCCAGATCGCGGAGTTCGTGGAGCGCGTCTACGCCGGTTGAGGCGGTGTGACGGCTGGGGTGTGACGGCTGGGGTGTGACGGCTGCGGTGTGACGGCTGCGGTGTGACGGCTGCGGTGTGACGGCTGCGGTGTGACGGCTGCGGTGTGACGGCTGCGGTGTGACGGCTGCGGTGTGACGGCTGCGGTGTGACGGCTGCGGTGTGACGGCTGCGGTGTGACGGCTGCGGTGTGACGGCTGCGGTGTGACGGCTGCGGTGTGACGGCTGCGGTGTGACGGCCCGGAATTGTCGTACCCCGCCGGTAAGATCAAAGCAGGGGTCCCCTTGGCGGGGACCCCTGCTTCGCGTTCGGAGTTGCCCGGTGTCGGGCGGTCCGGCGGTGCGACGGCCGGGACGTGGAGCTGTCAGACGGTGAAGCCCAGGGCGCGGAGCTGCTCGCGGCCGTCGTCGGTGATCTTCTCCGGACCCCACGGGGGCATCCAGACCCAGTTGATGCGGAAGTCGTTGACGATCCCGCCACCGCCACCGCCGACCAGCGCCGAGCGCGTCTGGTCCTCGATGACGTCGGTCAGCGGGCACGCCGCGGACGTCAGGGTCATGTCGATGAGCGCGACGTTGTCCTCGTCGACCCGGATGTCGTACACCAGGCCGAGGTCGACGACGTTGATGCCCAGCTCGGGGTCGACCACGTCGCGCATGGCCTCCTCGACGTCGTCCAGGTTGGCCACGTCGGCCTTCGGCGCGGGCGGCTCGGGCATGCCCTCGATGCCGCGCACCACGTCTTCTTCGGCGGTCATGCCTTTGCTCCCTCGCTGCGTGCCACCGCGTCCTTGAAAGCCATCCAGCCCAGCAGCGCGCACTTCACGCGCGCCGGGTACTTCGCCACGCCCGCGAACGCGATGCCGTCCTCCAGGACGTCCTCGTCGGGCTCGACCTGGCCGCGGCCCTGCATGAGCTCCACGAACGCGTCCATCTTCTCGAACGCCTCACCGAGCGGCCGGCCCACCACCAGGTCGGTCAGCACCGACGTGGACGCCTGGCTGATCGAGCAGCCCTGGCCGTCGTAGGAGACGTCCCGCACGGTGTCGCCGTCGAGCTTCACCCGGAGCGTCACCTCGTCGCCGCACGTCGGGTTGATCTGGTGCGACTCGGCGTCGAACGGGTCGCGCAGACCGCGGCCGTGGGGGTTCTTGTAGTGGTCCAGGATGATCTCCTGGTACATCTGCTGCAACTGCATCATGCCCACCCGGAGATCATCGGACGCCGAAGAACTTCTGCGCCTCGCGGACGGCGTCGACCAGGGCGGTCACCTCGTCCAGCGTGTTGTACAGGTAGAAGCTGGCCCGCACGGTGGCGGCGGCGTCCATCCGCCGGTGCAGCGGCCACGCGCAGTGGTGGCCGACGCGCACCGCGACGCCGAGGCTGTCGAGCACCTGGCCCGCGTCGTGGGCGTGGATGCCGTCGATGACGAACGACACCGCGCCGCCGCGGTCGACGGTGTCCAGCGGGCCGACGACCCGCACGCCGGGGATCTCGGCGAGACCGCGCAGCGCCGCCTCGGTGAGCACGTGCTCGTGCGCGGCGATGCGGTCCATGCCGATGGCGTTGAGGTAGTCCACCGCCGCGCCGAGGGCCACGGCCTGCGACGTCATCGGCACGCCTGCCTCGAACCTCGCGGGCGGCGGGGCGAAGGTCGACTTCGCCATCTGGACCATCTCGATCATCGATCCGCCGGTGAGGAACGGCGGCAGGGTCTCCAGCAGCTCGCGGCGGCCGTAGAGGACGCCGATGCCGGACGGGCCGAGCATCTTGTGGCCGCTGAACACCGCGAAGTCCACGCCTAGCGCCTTGAAGTCGACCGGGCCGTGCGGCACGGACTGGCAGGCGTCCAGCACGGTCAGCGCGCCCACCGCGCGGGCCGCGTCCGCGAGCACGCGCACCGGGTTGACCGTGCCCAGCACGTTCGACTGGTGGGTGAACGCCACGACCTTGGTGGCCGGGGTGATCAACGAGTCGATCTCCGACAGGTCGAGCCGGCCCTCGTCGGTGACGCCGAACCAGCGCAGCGTGGCGCCCGTGCGGGCGGCCAGCTGCTGCCAGGGCACCAGGTTCGCGTGGTGCTCCATCTCGGTCACGACGATCTCGTCGCCGGGGCCGAGGCGGAACCGCTCGGCCTCGGGACCGGCGGTGGCCGCGTTGCCCATCGCGTACGCGACGAGGTTCACGCCCTCGGTCGCGTTCTTGGTGAACACGATCTCGCCGTAGTCCACGCCCACGAGGTCGGCGATCTTCTGCCGCGCGCCCTCGTAGGCGTCGGTGGCCTCCTCGGCCAGCTGGTGCGCCCCGCGGTGGACCGCGGCGTTGGCGGTCTCCAGGAAGGCGCGCTCGGCGTCGAGGACCTGCCTCGGGCGTTGCGAGGTGGCGCCGGAGTCCAGGTAGACCAGCCGCTTGCCTTCCCGCACGGTGCGGCCCAGGATCGGGAAGTCCGCGCGGACGCCTACGACGTCCAGTGGAGTAGCGGTGGTGGTCACTGCCCCGACGCCTCCTCTCGATACGAGTTCACGTTGCCCACGACAGGTGCAACGTCAGCCGACCTTGGCGGCTTCCTGCTTGCCGATGTACTTCACGTAACCCTCGGCCTCGAGCTTGTCGGCCAGCTCCGGGCCGCCGGACTCGGCGATGCGGCCGTTGGCGAACACGTGCACGAAGTCGGGCGAGATGTACTTGAGGATGCGGGTGTAGTGCGTGATCAGCATGACGCCGACGTCGCCGGACTGCTTGTACCGGTTCACGCCCTCGGAGACGACGCGCAGGGCGTCGACGTCCAGACCGGAGTCGGTCTCGTCGAGGATCGCGACCTTCGGCTTGAGCAGGCCCAGCTGCAGGATCTCGTGGCGCTTCTTCTCGCCGCCGGAGAAGCCCTCGTTGACGGAGCGCTCGGCGAAGGCCGGGTCGATGTCCAGCTCGGACATCGCCTCCTTGACCTCCTTGACCCAGTGCCGCAGCTTCGGTGCCTCGCCGCGCACGGCGGTGGCGGCGGTGCGGAGGAAGTTCGACATCGAGACGCCGGGCACCTCGACCGGGTACTGCATGGCGAGGAAGAGGCCCGCGCGGGCGCGCTCGTCCACGGTCATCTCCAGCACGTCCTCGCCGTCCAGCAGCACGCTGCCGGAGGTGATCTCGTACTTGGGGTGGCCGGCGATGGCGTACGACAGCGTCGACTTGCCGGAGCCGTTCGGGCCCATGATGGCGTGGGTCTCGCCTGCGTTGATCGTCAGGTCGACGCCCTTGAGGATCTCCTTGGAGCCCTCGTCGGTGTTGACCGAGACGTGCAGGTCCTTGATCTCCAGAGTGGCCATTGGTGCTTCGTTCTCCTGGTGTTGCGAGCGGAAGTCAGTTCGTGGTGGTGGTGACGTCCACGTGGACGTCGTCACCGCGGAGTTCGACGGCGAACACGTCGACCGGCTCGGTGGCGGGCGGCGAGGACGGGCGGCCGGTGCGCAGGTCGAAGCACGACCCGTGCAGCCAGCACTCCACGCCGTTGCGCGTCACCTCGCCCTCGCTGAGCGCGACCTCGGCGTGCGAGCAGACGTCGCGCAGGGCGTGCACGGTGTCGCCGTCGCGGACGAGCACGACCGGGGTGCGCTCGTCGCCGACCTCGAACGCCGCGGGCTTGCGGTCGTCGAGGTCGGTCAGCGAGCACACCCTGGTCACACGCCCACCGCTTCGAGTTCCGCCTCGATGGCGGCTTCCAGGCGCTCGCGCACCTCCGGCACGGTGATCTTGAGCAGGATCTCGTGGAAGAACCCGCGCACGACCAGCCTCCGCGCCTGGTCCTCGGGGATGCCCCGGGCCTGGAGGTAGAACAGCTGCTCGTCGTCGAACCGGCCGGTGGCGCTGGCGTGGCCCGCGCCCTCGATCTCGCCGGTCTCGATCTCCAGGTTCGGCACCGAGTCGGCGCGCGCGCCGTCGGTGAGCACCAGGTTCCGGTTCAGCTCGAACGTCTCGGTGCCCTCGGCGGCGGCGCGGATCAGCACGTCGCCGATCCACACGGTGTGCGCGTCCTCGCCCTGCAGCGCGCCCTTGTAGACCACGTTGCTGCGGCAGTTGGACGCCGAGTGGTCGATGAAGGTGCGGTGCTCCAGGTGCTGGCCCGCGTCCGCGAAGTAGAGGCCGAGCAGTTCCGCGTCGCCGCCGCGGCCGCTGTACGTGACCACGGGGGTGAGCCGGACCAGGTCGCCGCCCAGGGTGATGACGGTGTGCTTGAACGTGGCGTCGCGGCCCAGCTTGGCGTGGTGCGACGACACGTGCACGGCGTCGTCGGCCCAGTCCTGGATGGCCACGACGGTGAGGTGCGCGCCGTCGCCGACGACGAACTCCACGTTGTCGGCGTAGGCGCCGGAGCCGCGGTGGTCGACGACCACGACGGCCTCGCTGAACTGCTGAGCCTCGACGTGCAGGTGGCCGTAGGCGACCTTGCCCTCGCCGGGGCCGGTGACCGTGACGACGGTCGGCTCGACCTTCGCGTCCTTCGGCAGGGTGACGACGGTGGCCTCGGCGAACGACGTCCACGCCTGGGCGGCGACGCGGTCACCGGGGGTGCCCGCGACGCCGAGCCGCTCGTCGCCGCGGGCGACGGTCTCGACCGAGACGCCCTCGGGCGCCTTGACGTCGACGGCGGCCGTGCCGGTCGCCTCGGCGCCGTTGTGCAGGTTCGCCAGGCGCTTCATGGGGGTGAAGCGCCAGATCTCCTCGCGACCGCCGGGCACCTCGAACGCGTTCACGTCGAAGGACGTGAAGTGGTCCGCGCGCGAGGACACGGGGGCACCCGCACCGTGCGAGTGGGCCGTCAGGCCGTGTTGCTGCTGTTCGGTGGTGACGGCCATGTCAGCCGACGGCCCCTTCCATCTGAAGCTCGATCAGGCGGTTCAACTCCAGCGCGTACTCCATGGGCAGCTCGCGCGCGATGGGCTCGACGAACCCGCGCACGATCATCGCCATGGCCTCGTCCTCGTTGAGACCGCGGGACATGAGGTAGAACAGCTGGTCCTCGGACACCTTCGAGACCGTGGCCTCGTGGCCCATCGACACGTCGTCCTCGCGGACGTCGACGTACGGGTAGGTGTCCGAGCGGCTGATGTTGTCCACCAGCAGCGCGTCGCACTTGACCGTGGACTTCGAGTGGTGCGCCCGCTTGTTGACCTGCACGAGGCCGCGGTACGAGGTGCGGCCGCCGCCGCGCGCCACCGACTTCGACACGATCGTGGACGACGTGTGCGGCGCCATGTGGACCATCTTCGCGCCGGCGTCCTGGTGCTGGCCCTCGCCCGCGAACGCGATCGAGAGGACCTCGCCCTTGGCGTGCTCGCCCATCAGGAACACGGCCGGGTACTTCATGGTCACCTTGGAGCCGATGTTGCCGTCGATCCACTCCATGGTCGCGCCCTCTTCGGCCTTGGCGCGCTTGGTGACCAGGTTGTAGACGTTGTTCGACCAGTTCTGGATGGTCGTGTAGCGGCAGCGACCACCCTTCTTGACGATGATCTCCACGACGGCGGAGTGCAGCGAGTCCGACGAGTAGATCGGCGCGGTGCAGCCCTCGACGTAGTGCACGTACGCGCCCTCGTCGACGATGATCAGCGTGCGCTCGAACTGGCCCATGTTCTCGGTGTTGATCCGGAAGTAGGCCTGGAGCGGGATGTCGACGTGGACGCCCTTGGGCACGTAGATGAACGAGCCGCCCGACCACACCGCGGAGTTCAGCGCGGAGAACTTGTTGTCACCCGACGGGATGACGGAGCCGAAGTACTCCTTGAACAGCTCCGGGTGCTCGCGCAGCGCGGTGTCCGTGTCGAGGAAGATGACGCCCTGCTCCTCGAGGTCCTCGCGGATCTTGTGGTAGACGACCTCGGACTCGTACTGGGCCGCGACGCCGGAGACCAGGCGCTGCTTCTCCGCCTCCGGGATGCCGAGGCGGTCGTACGTGTTCTTGATCTCGTCGGGCAGGTCGTCCCAGGTCGCCGCCTGCTTCTCGGTCGACCGGACGAAGTACTTGATGTTGTCGAAGTCGATGCCCGACAGGTCGGAGCCCCACGTCGGCATGGGCTTGCGGTCGAACAGCCGCAGCGCCTTCAACCGGAACTCGAGCATCCACGCGGGCTCGTTCTTCTTGGCCGAGATGTCCCGAACGACGTCCTCGTTCAGGCCCCGGCGAGCGCTCGCGCCTGCCACGTCCGAGTCGGACCAGCCGAACTCGTAGTTGCCGATGCTCGCCAGGGTCTCTTCCTGGGTGAGCGGGGCTGTGGTGGTGCGCTGCTCGGCAGCGGCAGTCATGCGGGCTCCCCTCCATCTGGGATCCGGGGTGTGTTCGGGATGTGCGTCGTGCACACGGCATCGCCGCGGGCGATGGTGGCCAGGCGCTGGACGTGCGTGCCGAGCAGGTCGGCGAACGCCGCCGTCTCGGTCTCGCACAGCTGCGGGAACTCGGCCGCGACGTGCGCCACGGGGCACAGGTGCTGGCAGAGCTGCTCGCCCGCCCCCACGTGGCGCGCCGAGGCAGCGTAGCCCTCCCTGGTCAACGCCAGGGCGAGCGCCTTGGCGCGCTCGGCGGCGTCCGGCTGGGCCACGATGGCCGCGCGGTGCTGGTCGACGAATGCGGACACCCGCCGTTCGGCGAAGGTTCGTACCGCCTCCTCCCCGCCCTGTTCGGCGAGGAACCGCAGCGCGGCCACGGCGAGGTCGTCGTAGGCGTGCCCGAAGCGGGCCCGCCCCTGCTCGGTCAGCAGGAAGAGCTTGGCCGGGCGCCCCCGGCCGCGCTGCCCCTGGCGAGGCGCCTCCCTGCTGGTCGCCTCACCGTCGGCCACCAGCGCGTCGATGTGCCTGCGCACCGCCGTGGGGCTCAGGCCCAGCTGCTCCGCGACCGAGGCCGCGGTGACGGGGCCCTGCTCCAGCAGCAGGCGTGCGACGGCGTGCCGGGTTCGCCCGTCGTGCCCGGACGGCACCACGGTCGACTCGCTCCCGACGTTTTTCACAACACCAGTGTTGCGTATTTCGTCGGCGGTCGCAAAGATCGCCGCGCGTCGGGTGACCCGACTCACGCGCCGGGGCCGGTCGCTACCCTTCGGACGTGACGGCGGGCGGAATGGTGATGGCGAACCGGGACGGGATCGGCGAGGCAGCGCCGCTCGACGCCCCGGAGCGGCGACAGCTCGACGTCATCCGCCGCTGGGGCACGGTCGGGGCGCTGCTGCTGGCCGTCGGCTCCCTCGGGTCGGGCGCCGCGCCGATCTTCAGCCCGCTGCCGGGCACGCCGCTGCTCGGGCTGTTCCCCCGGATGCCGAGCGCGTCGATGGCCGTGGCGTGGACCGGCATCTTCCTCATCGTGTCGGCGTGGCTGTGGCTGGGCCGGTTCGCCCGGCCGGGCAGGCCGCGGCTGATGTCGCGCAGCCAGCTCGACCGCACGCTGCTGATGTGGATCACGCCGCTGGTGTTCGTGCTGCCCATGTTCAGCCGGGACGTGTACAGCTACCTGGCGCAGTCGCAGATCGCGGCCAACGGCCAGGACCCGTACGAGCAGGGGCCGGCCACCGCGCTGGGCGTCGAGCACCCGCTGACGAAGAACGTGCCGAACATCTGGCGCGAGACGCCCGCGCCGTACGGGCCGCTGTTCCTGGCCGCCGGGCGGGTCATCTCGATGGTGACCGGCGACAGCGTGCTGCCGGGCGTCTTCCTGCACCGGCTGCTGGTGCTGCTGGGGCTCGCGATGATCGTGTGGGCGCTCCCCCGGCTGGCCCGGCGGTTCGGCGTGCCGCCGGTGAGCGCCCTGTGGCTCGGCGCGGCGAACCCGCTGGTGCTGTTCCACCTGGTCGTGGGCGTGCACAACGAGGGCCTGGCGATCGGCCTGATGCTGGTGGGGCTGGAGTTGGCGCTGCGGCGGATGCCCACGGTGTCGGGCACGCCGATGACGCGGGACGAGCTGCTGTGGATCGTGCTCGGCGCGACCATGATCACGATGGCGGCGGCGGTGAAGATCCCGGCCGCCCTGGCGCTCGGCTTCCTGGGCGTGATGATCGCGCGGCGGATGGGCGGCCGGTTCTCCGACCTGGTCCGGTCGGCGCTGTTGTTGCTGGTCATCTCGGGTGTGGTGATGACCGGGACGTGCATCGGCACGGGGCTCGGGTTCGGCTGGGTGGAGACGCTGAACGTCGCCAGCACGGTCAAGAGCTGGATGTCGCCGCCGACCGCGATGGGCTTCCTGGGCGGCGGGCTCGGCCTGCTGCTCGGGCTCGGCAACCACACCGAGTCGATGATCGTGCTGATGCGCCTGGTCACGCAGGCGGTGTCGGTGGTGATCGTGGCGACGCTGCTGTGGAAGGCGTTCCGGGGTCGGATCAAGGCCGTCAACGGGCTGGGCGCCGGGCTGGGGGCCGTGCTGGTGCTCGGACCCGTGCTCCAGCCGTGGTACGTGCTGTGGGCGGCGTTGCCGCTGGCCACGGCCGTGCTGGCGCGCCGGTTCCGGGTCTTCGCGACCACGGCCAGCGCGGTCATCGCGGTGATCCTGCCGCCGACCGGTTCGGCCTTCGACGGGCGGGCGTACATCGTGCCGCAGGCCGTGACGGGCGCGGCGATCGTGTTCGCGGTGTGCCTGTTCGTCGCGCGCAAGCAGGTGTTCCCGCTGATCAGGCGCGACCCGGTGCCCGGCTCGGCGTGAGCGCGCGGCACGTCCTCGACGAGCCCGGCCCGCTGAGCGCGCGGGCGCGGGCGTTCCTGCGGCGGCACGCCTCGGTCGTCCCGGTGGACACCGGTCCCGACGACGACGAGTGCCGTGCCGCGATGGCCGCCGTGCTCGGGCACGTGGACGAGGGGGCGCTGGCGGCGCTGCGGTGGACGCAGGCGCGGTACTCGGGGCTGGCGTACCGGAGCCCGCTGCTGGGCGACATCCGGTTCCAGCCGGTCTTCGAGGTCGACGGCGACACCGGCCGTGTGGAGTTCTGGCACGGCATCGTGGACGTCGCCCCCGACGGCGTCTCCGGTGGCGCGTTCCTCCCCGACGGCACGGTGACCTACGGCGTGCTGGACGTGGAGGTGCCCGTGTTCCCCTCCGTCGACCACTTCCTGGAGTGCGACGCCCTGCTCGACCACGCCCGCCGGCTGCGCCCGCTGTCCGCGGCGGAGCCGGCCGACGCGGCGGCCCACCTCGCCGGGCTGCGGGAGCGCCGGCCCCGCCTGCGGCGGCTGGAGGCGGCGAGCGGGCCCGCCGTCGGGTGGTGGACCGACGACGAGGTGCTGGTGCAGGTGGACGAGTTCCGGTCGCGGCTGGGGTCCGGCTCCTACCGTCCGCCGCCGGTCGTGCGCATCTGGGCGGTGTAACCCGCGACCCCGGGCGGACGAGACACCGGTACTGGGAGGATCGGGGCCGCAATCCGGGGAGGGAGTGCGCGATGACCGACGTGCCGCAGGAGCAGATCCGGTTCGCGGTGGTGCTCAACGGGGGTGTGAGCCTCGCCGTGTGGATGGGCGGGGTCGTGCTCGAACTCGACCGCCTGACCAGGGGCGACGGCCCGTACGCCGACTTGCTCGCGATGGTCGGCAGCACGGCCCGCGCCGACGTCATCACGGGCACGTCGGCGGGTGGCATCAACGGCGCCGCGCTGGCGTTGTCGCAGGTCAACGCCAACGCCAGGCTGGAACGGCTGCGGGACCTGTGGGCCGAGCAGGGTCGGATGGAGCAGTTGCTGCGCACGCCGTTCCGCGGGCAGCCCGTGTCGCTGCTGAAGGGCGACGAGTTCTTCCTCCCCCGGCTGCGGGAGGCGCTGGAACGGCTCACCGCCGACTTCGAGCCCACGCCGCGCGACGACCGGCCCGTCGACCTGCGGATCACCACGACCCTGCTCGCGGGCGTCCCCACGGTCACCCACGACGACCTCGGCCAGACCCTCGTGCAGGCGTCCCACCAGGGCAGCTTCTCGTTCCGCCGCGACCCCGGCGGCCGGGACGACTTCACCGCCGACAAGCTGCCGACGCTGGTCGGCCGGATGGCGCTGGCCGCACGCTCGTCCGCGTCGTTCCCGTTCGCGTTCGAGCCGTCGTTCATCCCGGTGGCGCCCGGCGCGCCCGACGGCGACAAGCCGAACATGGCCGACGTCGCGTCGTGGGCCAACGGCACCGACAACCGGTCCCGCTACGCCGTGGACGGCGGGGTGCTCGTCAACACGCCCACCAAGGAGGCGTTGGAGGCCATCGACCGGATGCCCGCCGAGGGGCCGGTGCGGCGGGTGATGCTGCTGGTGTTCCCGCACGCGCCGGAGGCCGTCGTGGAACCGGTCGCCCCGGTGGACGGCGCGCTGCCCAGCACCATCGCCACCGGCGCGAAGCTCCTGCAGGCGCTGACCAGCCAGAGCGGCCGCACGTACGTCGAGCGCATCGAGGAGCACAACCGGGGCGCCGCGTCCCGGCGCGGTGGGCGCAACGCCCTGCTGGACCGGCTGGCCGCGGGCGGTTCGGTCACCGCGAAGCTGTACGCGCTGGCCGCGACCCTGCACGACCACTACGAGGACGTGCGCATCCGGCACGCCGCGCGCGACGTCACGTCCCGCCAGTTCGAGGTGCCCGGCGCGAACGCCGCGGGCTGGACGTTCGAGCGGGTGCGGGCGGCGGCCGAGGCGGCGCAGCGGGAGTACCGCGCGGAGCACGGCAGGCTGCCGTACGTGCCGACGAGGCCGCAGCCGGCCGCGCTGCCGGGGCACGGCTGGCCGTGGGGCATCACGATGGCCGAACGGCTCGCGTCCGCCGCGATGGACCTGCTCAAGCGCCTGGTGTGGGTGATGCCGGACGCCGACCGGCTGGCCCTGGCCCGCACGAACCTGTTCGACGTGCGGGCGAGGCTGCGGGCCGCCCGGACCGAGCTGGACGCGCAGTGGACCACCGACGGGCCGGAGGAGCTGGACCAGGCGTACTGGGAGCGGCGGGTCCGGCGGTTCGCCGTGAAGATGCTGGACGAGCCGGACGGCGTCGGGCAGCGCGTGCGGGAGCAGGTGGACCGGATCGCGGGCGTCCTCGGCGACGCGCACGACATCCTCGACCAGCTCGGCGACGACGAGCTGCGGGCGGGCGTGCTGCGGTCGTGGCACCGGCTGCTCACCGAGCCGCGCACCGACGCGGAGGCCGAGGCCGGGCTGGTCGCGGGCGAGCTGTGGCTGTCGCGGGTGCTGGCGCTGGAGGTCGCCACCACGTGCCTGGCCGACGACACCGGCGGCGGCCTCGACCAGGCCGTGGAGCTGGTGCAGATCAGCCTCCAGACGCGCAACGCGTTCGCCGAGCACAGCCTCACCGCGGAGGACAAGGCGGGCGGCGCGTCGCTGAACCGGTTCTCCGGGTTCCTGAAGCGGTCCTGGCGGGTCAACGACTGGATCTGGGGCCGGCTCGACGGCGCGACGATGCTGTGCAAGGTGGTGTTCGACCCGAAGCGGCTGCTGCGCGTCGACCGGCTGGCCGGGGGCGGCGGCGACCCCGTCGAACGCGCCTCGCGCAAGGTGGACGAGCTGGTGGCGGAGCTGTTCGGCGACGGGCTGCCGGACGAGCTGAAGCCGTGCGCGGCGCGGGCCAAGGCCGAGCTGGGGAAGGTGTACGCCGACCCGGATGCCGACCACCCGCCGACGTGCGCGGCGCTGGCGGAGCTGGCCGCGTGGGCGCTGCACGTGCGGATCATCTGCGAGGAGCTGCCCGCCCTGCGGGCCGCGATCCTGGCCGACCGGCACGAGGGCGCGGACCGGCGGTCGCGCGGCGAGCTGTTCCTGGAGGAGCAGTCCGCGCTGCTGGCCCGGCTGCCCGTGCGGACCGACGCGGAACGGGTCGAGGTGGGCGTGCGGGCGTTGAGCGCGTTCGACCGGGCGGGCATCGGGCGCGAGCCGCTGGTGCAGGAGGCGAGCAGCGATCAGGTGATCCGCACGGCCGCGACGGCGGCGGCGGTGGCGATCACCGTGGCCGACAGCGACAACTCCGGGCTCGGCACGGCGAAACCGCTGACCAGGACGTTGCGCGGGGCGGCGCTGCTGCCGTACTGGACGATCACCGGGCTGACCAGGGGCGGCCGGTTGGCGCAGTTCCTCGGGCTGCTCGGGTTCGCTCTGGGCGGCGCGCTGCTGGTGCTGGCGCTGTTCGACCTGCTGCCGCCGTGGGCGGTCGGCCCGTCGGCGGCGTTCGGCGGCGGCACGCTGCTGGCCGCGTTCGGCTACGCCGCCCTGCGGTCCGGGACGCTGCTGCACGGGCTGGTGCTGCTGTCGCCCGTGATCCCGCTGGTGACCGTCGCGATCGACCGGACGCGGGACGCGATGGCGTCCGGCCGGACCGGCGACCAGGCCGTGACGGGGATGGTGGCGGTCGGCGGGGTGCTGCTGGTCGTGGTGGGCCTGCTGATCATCGGCAGCCTGCCCGCGCCGGTGGGCACGCCGCTCGCCGTGCTGGGCAAGATCCGGCTCCGGCCGCGGCTGCTGCTGCGGGTGCTGGTGGCGGCGGCGATCGTGGCGGGCGTGTGGGCCGTGGTGCGGTACCGGCTGTACGACCTGGACCCGGCGCTGGTGGTGGTCGGCACGGTCGTCGCGATCGTGTTCGGCGCGGTCACGTCGTACCTGCTGGGCAGCTCGCTGCGCCGGTGGCGGCGGGTGGACGACGCGTGGGACACCGAGGCCGCCGAGCCGCCCGCGTCCGCGACCGCCGGGTGGGCCGCCGTGTACGGGTCGGTGCTGCTGGTCGTCGCCGCCGCGGTGCAGGTGTTCGGGCTGCGGTTCACCGGCTGGGAGGCGGTGCTGGGCACGGCGCTGGCGTTCGGGCTGGTGCTGCTGCTGGTGACGACGTGGTGGGTGCCGCTGCGGGCCCGGCGGACCATCGCCAGGTCCCTCGTCGAGCAGATGTCCATCGTGGACTTCGAGCGCGGTGACGTGGCGGAGGCGCTGCTGAAGCGGTTGGAGGGGCACGGGATGCTGTTCAAGTTCCTCACCGAGCTGGACGACGCCGGCCGGCCCCGGCTCAGCTCCACCGGCCTCCGCGTCGCGCGGCGCGTCGCCCGCCGGTCCGCCACGGGCCACGACGTCGACTGACGGCCGGTCGGGCCCTCACCCTCCCGCGAGCAGCCGGGCCAGCGGCTCGCGGACGTCGGCGGGGTGCAGGCCCAGCCGGTCGAACTCGTCGGCGGACGCCCACACCAGCTCGAAGCGGTTGTCCGGGCCGTGCGCCCCGGCCTCCTCGCCGGACAGGACCGGCACGCCGGTGACGTCGGCCACCAGGAAGTACGACGCCGGCCGGCCGTTGTGCCGGCCGGTCCACAGGAGCCGGTCGATCCTCGCGCCGAGCGTCGTCTCCTCGGCCGGCTCGCGCAGCGCCGCGGCTTCCGCCGTCTCGCCCTCCTCGACGTGCCCGCCGGGCAGGACCGCGTAGTGGTGGCCCGGGCACGTCGGCCCGGAGTGGCCGGCGGCGCACGTCACGCACGCCTCGGCGGACTCGCGGCGGAGGAAGCGCTTGACCACCAGCGCGCGCGAGCCGTCCACGACCACGGCGACCGCACGGGGAACCGGCACCACCCGATCATGGCACCGCCCGGCCGGCTCCCCCAGTGCGAGCCGGCCGGGCGGGGGTCGGAGGGGTCAGGCCGCCAGCGCGGGGGCCATGCGGACCACGGGCAGGCCCAGCGCCCGCGCGTACAGCGACTCGAACGTGTCCAGCGTGGTGTCGATGGCGTGCGCGGCGATCAGCTCGCTGCTCGCCGCGCCCATCCGGGCGGTGACGGCCGGGTCGGCGGTGACGGCGTGCAGCCGGTCCGCCAGCCCGCGCACGTCGCCCGGCGTGAACAGCCAGCCGTTGCGGCCGGGCCGGCACAGGTGCGGCAGCGCCATCGCGTCGGCGACGACCACCGGCTTGCCCGCGGCCATCGCCTCCATCGTGGCCAGGCTCTGGAGTTCCGCGATGCCCGGCATGCAGAACACGTCGGCGCGGGCGTACGCGTCCAGCAGCTCGTCCTCGCTCACGAACCCGCGGAACCGCACCCGGTCGGCGATGCCCAGGTCGCGGGCCAGCAGCTCCCACTCCGCGCGGCACGAGCCGTCGCCGACGATCTCCGCGTGCAGCCGCGGCACGAGCGCCAGCGCGCGCAGCAGCTCGTCCACCCGCTTCTCCTCGTCCAGCCTGCCCACGAACAGCACGGTCGGCGCGTCGGTGTGCCGCTCGGGCCGGCGCAGCCGGTACCGGTCGATGTCGATGCCGCACGACACGGGCACGGCCCGCTCGGGGAAACCGTTGTCGTGCAACAACCGCACGGCGCGCGGCGTCGGCGCGGTGACCACGTCGGCCAGGCCGAACACGCGGCCCAGGTCGCGCCACGCCCACCGCGACGCCATGCCCCGCAGCCACGCGGGCACGTGGGCGTGGCCGAACAGGTTCTCCGGCATGAAGTGGTTCGTCGCCACCGTCGGGACGCCCAGCGCCGCCGCCCGCCGCAGCACGTACCGGCCCACCACGAAGTGCGCCTGGACGTGGACCAGGTCCGGCCGCAGGTCGTCCAGCAGCACCTCGACGTCCCGGCGCACCTGCCACGGCAGGCCGATGTGGAACGTGCGGTGGAACGGCGTGCGGTGCGAGCGCAGCCGGTGCACGGTGATGCCGTCGACGCGCTCGGTGCGCGCCTGCCCGTCCGGGGCGACGCAGATCACGTGCACGTCGTGGTCGCGGCCGGCGAGGCCGGTGGCGAGGCGGTGGGCGAAGCGGGCCGCGCCGTTGACGTCCGGGGGGAACGTCTCCGCGGCGATCACGATCCGCATGGCGCGTCCGTTGGTCACTGTCGTCTCCGATCTGGTGGGAACTGCGGTGGGGTTTCGCGTGCGGGCCAGCGCGACGACGCCGCCGACGGCGATCGCGGCGCAGGCGAGTTCGGCCAGGGCGATCGCGCCGCTGGTCCGGGTCGCCTCGCCGAGGAGCCCCGCGCCGATGCCGACGGCGACGAGCGGGTCCACCACGGTGAGGCAGGCGACCGCGACGTGCGGCGGTCCGCCGGCGTAGGCGTGCTGGATGAACCAGCCGCCGACGAGGAGGGCGGCGACGATGCCCGCCGCCGAGAGCGCGGTCGACCACGCCAGGGCACCCCGCTGGACGTCCTGGGACACCGACCGCATGAGCACCGAGACGAAGCCGTAGGCGACACCGCCCGCCGTGCCGAACCCGAGGGCGCGCACCGCGGGCCGCGTCGACAGCACGCCGACCAGGGCGGGCACGGCGATCAGGCCGACCGCCAGCAGGGCGGCCGTCAGCTCCGCCTCCGGCGCGACCGTCGTGGACGTGGCGCTGCCCGCGGCCAGGAGCACGAAGGCGCCCACGCCGAACGTGGTCCACGCGACCGCGGGCAGCTCACGCCGGCGACCGTCGAGCACGGCGGTGATGCCGATGGCGACCACCCCGACCGGCTGCACCACGCTCAACGGCGCCATACCCAGCGCCGCCGCGTGCACCCCGGCGCCGAGGACGAGCAGCAGCAGGCCCAGCAGCCACCGCGGCCGGCGCAGCAGCTCCGCGACCCGCGGCGGGCCGTCGCCCGCCCGCACGGCCTGGTGCTGGAGCCGGGCGGCGAAGGCGAAGAACACGGCGCCGAGCACCGCGAGCAGGACGGCGAACCACGTCATGAGGACACCCCGCGGCGGAGGACGGCGGCCGCCAGGGCGAACAGCAGGCCGTACAGGAGGGCGAACAGCACCCGTTCGAAAAGGCCCAGAACCACCGCGCCGCTGCCGGGGTACACGACCGAGGCGTGGCTCAGCATGAATGCCACCGAAGTGATCCCGGCGGCCACCGAGAAACGGCGCACCGCGGTACTGGAAATGAACGTCCGGGAAATCAGCCAGCCCGCCAGCGGAAGGCTCGCGAACATCACCGCGCCCGCGTACCGGTGCACCGCGCCGGAGAACGACGTCGGCGCGCCGGTGGGGTCCGTGGGGAACACCGCGGCCACCGCCAGCCCCGCCGACCACAGCCCCATCAGCACCGCGACCGGCCCCCGCCTGGGCAGACCCGACCGGACCAGCGCGGCGAGCAGGCCCACCGAGGCGGCGGCCAGGGACAGCGCGGTGACGGCGAGCAGCCCGCTGCCGTTGTCGACGAAGATGTAGTCGCTGATGGTGTGCGTGATCGGACTAAGCTCGCCGACCGACGCCACGTGCAGGTAAACAACCGGGAACAGCGACAGGACAAGGCCCGCAACAGCCAGCGGCAACACCGCCGCCCTCTTTTTCCCGGCCATCCCGATCATGAGGAATATCCTGGCCGGGAAAGTGGTCCGCAGATATCCGGAACACCCCCGAGACGACCCTGAAGGCACCCGGAGGACCCTGGTGGGGCTGACCCCACCACCGGGGCGGGGGCGGGCACGCCCTACGCTTCCCGGTCGTGAGCCCGCACCCCCAGCACCCTGCCGTGGAAGTGTCGGGGCTGGTCAAGCGCTACGGCTCGACCGTCGCGGTGAACGGACTCGACCTCACCCTGGAAACCGGCACGGTCCTCGCGCTCCTCGGCCCGAACGGCGCCGGGAAAACGACGACCGTCGAGGTGTGCGAGGGATTCCGGAACGCCGACGGCGGCGAGGTCCGCGTCCTCGGGCTCGACCCCCGCCGCGACGGCGACCGGCTGCGCCCCCGGATCGGCGTGATGCCGCAGGGCGGCGGCGGCTACCCCGGCGTGCGCGCGGACGAGATGTTGCGCCTCGTCGCCGCCTGCGCCGCCAACCCCCTCGACCCCGCCTGGCTGCTCGACGTGCTGGGCCTGTCGTCCTCGCTGCGCACCCCGTACAAGCGGCTCTCCGGCGGGCAGCAGCAACGCCTGTCGCTCGCGTGCGCCCTGGTCGGGCGGCCGGAGCTGGTGTTCCTCGACGAGCCGACCGCCGGCATGGACCCGCAGGCCCGCCGCCTGGTGTGGGAGCTCGTGTCGGCGCTGCGCGCGGACGGCGTCAGCGTCCTGCTCACCACCCACCTCATGGACGAGGCCGAAGCGCTCGCCGACCACGTCGTCATCGTGGACGCGGGCCGCGTCGTCGCGCAGGGCAGCACGGCCGAGCTGACCGCGCACCGCGCCGACGACCGGCAGCTCCGCTTCCGCGCCCGTCCCGGCCTCGACCTGACGTTGCTGCGCGACGCCCTGCCCGAAGGGCTCGTGGTGCGCGAGGCGACCCGGGGCACCTACCTCGTGCAGGGCCACATCGACCCGCAGGTCCTCTCCACCGTCACGTCCTGGTGCGCCCAGCAGGGCGTGCTGGCCGACGAGCTGACCGTGGCCAGGCGCAGCCTGGAGGACGTGTTCCTGGAGCTGACCGGCAGGGAGCTGCGCTCGTGACGGAACCCCGTTTCACCCCCGGCACGTTCACGCCCGCGCCCGGTCGCGGGAAGCTCGGCCGGATGCTGCTCGCGCAGGCCCGCACCGAGACCGTGCTCACGCTCCGCAACGGCGAGCAGATCCTGCTCACCGTGCTCATCCCGGTGGCGCTGCTGGTCGCGATGAGCCTCATGGACGTCATCCCGGTGCCGGAACCGCGGGTCGGCTCGGCCACCGCGCGCATCCTCGCGCTCGCCGTCATCTCGTCCGCGTTCACCGGGCAAGCGATTGCGCTGGGCTTCGACCGCCGTTACGGGGTGCTGAAGCGGCTCGCCGCGACCTCGCTGCCCCGCTGGCTGCTGGTCGCCGGGCGCGTCGTGGCGGCGCTGGCCGTCGTCGCCGTCCAGGTCGTGATCATCGCGGTCACCGCCCTGCTGATGGGCTGGCAGCCACCGTCCGCGACCGGCGCGCTGTGGGCGGTCGTGCTGATCGTGCTCGGCACCCTGTCGTTCGGCGCGCTCGGCGTGCTGCTGGGCGGCGCGCTGCGGGCCGAGGTCGTGCTCGCCCTGGCGAACATCGTGTGGTTCGCGCTGCTGCTCATCGGCGGCGTCGCGCTCGGCGTGGACGCCCTGCCGCCGTGGCTGGCCGCCGTCGTGGACGCGCTGCCGTCGGCGGCGCTGGCGCAAGGGCTGCACCAGGCCGTGGTCGACGGCGCCGCGCCCGGTCCGTGGCACGTCGCCGTGCTCGTGGTGTGGGGTGTGGCGGCCGGCGCGCTGGCCACGCGGACGACGAAGCTCACCTGACACCCCCGACCGGCGGTTCTCAGGTGGTGGTACCTACCATCGGTCCGTGTCCGCCCCCACCTGGCTCACCACCTTCCTGAGCACGTTCCAGCGCACGTTCGCCATCGCCGTCGTGATCGCCCAAGGCGGCATCGCGGTGACCGGGTCGATCGTGCGGGTGACCGGGTCGGGCCTCGGCTGCCCGACCTGGCCCCAGTGCTTCGAAGGCAGCCTCGTCCCGGTCGAGCACCCCGAGGTGGCGTCGCTGCACCAGTGGGTCGAGTTCGGCAACCGCACCCTGACCGGCGTCGTCGGCGTCATCGCCGGCCTGTGCGTGCTCGCCGCCTGGTACCACCGGCCGCGCCGCAAGCGGGTCCTCGTGCTCGCCCTCGTGCAGTTCGGCGGCGTCGCGCTGCAGGCCGTGATCGGCGGGATCACCGTGCTGACCGGGCTGCTGTGGTGGACGGTCAGCGTCCACTTCCTGGTGTCGATGGCGCTGGTGTGGTTCGCCGTGCTGCTGGTCGCCGCGCTCGGCGAGGGCGACGAGCCCGCCCGGCCGCGCGTGCCGAGGGCGCTGATGACGCTGCAGGTCGTGCAGGCGGCGACGCTCGGGCTGCTGCTGCTGGCCGGCACGTTCGTCACGGCCGCCGGCCCGCACGCGGGCGACTCCGCCACCCCGCGCCTCGACCTGCCCGTGGACACCTTGTCCCAGGTGCACGCCGACCTGCTGTTCCTGTTCCTCGGCATGCTCGTCGCGCTCGGCTTCGCGCTGCGCGGCCACGCCGTCCCCCTCCGGCCGTACTACGCGCTCGTGGCCGTGGTCCTCTCCCAGGGCGCGCTCGGCATGGTCCAGTACTGGACCGGCGTGCCGGAGGTGCTGGTCTCGCTGCACGTGCTGGGCGCGGGCGCCGTGGTCGTCGCCACGGCCGCGCTGTGGGTGTCGACCCGCGAACGGCCGCGGTCGGCCAACGCCCGACCCGACGACGTCCGGCCCGACGACGCCCGGCCCGACGAGACCCGTGGTGACGAGCCCCGGGCCGTCGAACTTCAGCGCGACGACGAGGGCCTGCGGTCCCAGACGGCGGGCAGTTCCGTCGCCAGCCAGCTGTAGAGGTCGTCCACGGTCCGCAGCCGCATGGCGCGTTCCGGGTCACCGCTCATCAGCCGCATCCCCGACTCGGTCAGCTCCCGCACGCTCACCAGGGCGTCGAGCTTGCGCTGGATCAGGTCGACCCACCGCTTCTCGTCGATCCGGTACTGCGCCGCCTGCCGCCCGCGCCGGGTCCGCTTCGTCACCAGGCCGGCGTTGACCAGGAACTTCAGGTTGGTGCTGATGGAGCCGCTGCTGGCCTCCAGCTCCTGCGACAGCTCGGCCGCGGTGCGCTCGGTCGGCTGGCACACCAGCAGGTAGCCGAGGATGCGGCCGCCGATCAGCGGGATGCCCTCCTCGGCGAAGTGCGCCGCGAACCGTTCGATCCACGCCGACAGCCGGGTTTCCCGTCCGACGCTCATGCGACCCCCTGACCGCTCCCGCCGACTCTTCGGTCGACACTGAAGCCATAGTAGGTCGGGTACTGATCTTCACGCAAAGGGTGCGTGACGGCGCGCCGCGGGTCAGAGGCGGCGCAAACCGGCCAGGACGCGCTCCATGAGGCCCAGGTCCGGCGCGGCGCCCTCGGAGGACGCGGTCCGGTGCACGTCGATCAGGCCGCGTTCGGCCATGTCGCCGAGCAGCACCTTGGCCACGCCCAGCGGCAGCCGCAGCAGCGCCGCGACCTCCGCGACCGACCGCGGCCGGCCGACCAGCGAGATCACCTCGTGGTACTCGGACTTCATGGCGCCGGGGAAGTCCCACTCCACCGCCGACACGAGCGTCTCGATCTCCAGCTGGTACGACGACGTGGTGCGACCGCCGGTCCACGAGTAGGCGCGGACGATCGACGCCGCCTCCTCGCGCGGGTACTCGAAGTCGTCGTCATCGTCGTCGAACACCGGCCGGTGCGGTTTCGTGTCGCCGGTGTTGGAGGGCTGGTCCTCGGGCTGCCGCTTCGGCTTCTCCTGCTTGCGACGGCGGGAGGAGTCGAGGCTGAACCCGTTGAGCAGAGCGGCGAACGTCTCGTCCGACGCCCCCGGCTCGTCGTTCCGGTCCATGACCACCTCACGCAGAAGGGCGGGCCATCATCCGCTTCGCGCCGTGGAGCTGGGCGCGCAGCTCGGGCGTCAGGAGCTGACCGACCTGGTCGACGACCACGGTCATCTCGTACGCGACCTGGCCGACGTCGGCGTCCGGCGCGGCGAGGACGGCCAGGCACGAGCCGTCCCGGATCGACATCAGCAGCATGATCCCGTACTGCATCTCGACCACCGAGCGCAGCACGCCGCCGCCGTCGAAGCAGCGGGCCGCCGACTCGGTCAGGCTCGCCACGCCCGCCGCGATCGCGGCGAGCTGGTCGGCCCGGTCGTCGGGCAACCCGTTCGACGCCGTCAGCAGCAGGCCGTCGACCGAGATCACCACCGCGTGGGCCACCCCGGGCACGCGATCGGCGAAGTTGCTCACCAGCCAGCCGAACTGGTCGACCTGTCGCGACTTCTGCGTGCTCATCCGTTCTCCTGCCCCGCTCGGTTTTCCCCGGACCCACGCACACCTTGCCGGATCCCGGTCTGGTAACTGGCGAGAAACCCGCGTGTCGCCTGCGGATCCCTCCGTACGGGTGCTACCGCATCGGGTGCACTCGGCCGTTCGGCCACCAGGTTGGTGCGCGGCTGCCGCTTCGGCAGTTCCGCCGGGCCGTCGTTCACGGTCGCCTCCCCGCGCGCGTGGGTGTCCGCGGCACGGTGCCGCGGCGGTTCCGCCGACGCCGGCGGCACGGGCGTGCCGCCGAACCAGGTCGAGGCCCGCTTCGGCGGCGCCGCCGGGGCGGGTGGCGGGGTGTCCGCGGCGCGGCCGCGGAACGGCGACCACCCGTCCTCCTTGAGCGGCACGGCCGGCGGCAGGACCGGTTGCGGCAGCACCACGGGCTGCGGGCCGGTGGTGGGCGGGCCCGCGGAGCTCGGGCCAGCGGAGTTCGCCCCCGTCGGCTGCGGCACGGTCGGCTGCGGCACGGTCGGCTGCGGCACGGTCGGCTGCGGTCCGGCCGGCCGGGGGACGGGCGTCCCGTTGGCCTGCGGCAGGGCGGGCTGCGGTCCGGTCCGGTGCGGCAGGGCGGTCGGCGCCGACGGCGACATCACCGGCTGGGGGCCGGCGGACGGCGCCGCGTCGGGCGCGGAGGCCTGCGCCGGCACGGGTCGCGCGGACAGCGGGCCGACCGCGCGGACCAGCTCGGCGGGCAGCCCCACGACCGCGCGCAGCCCGTCGCCCTGCTCGCGCAGCGACACGTCGATGCCGTGCCGCCCGGCGAGCCGGCCGACCACGTACAGGCCCAGCTGGCGGGACACCGGCAGCTCGCCCGAGTCCTCCGACGCGGCCAGCGTGATCCGGCGGTTGGCCTGCGCCAGGTCCTCCTCCGACATGCCGACGCCGAGGTCGACCACGTCGATCAGCACGCCGCCGCCGGGGCGCGGCCGGCCGCCGACGACGACCTGGGTGCGCGGCGGCGAGAACGTGGTCGCGTTGTCCAGCAGCTCGGCGACCAGGCGGACCAGGTCGCCCGCCGCGTAGCCGACGACCTCGACCGCCGGGGTGGTCTGCACGACGACCCGCTGGTACTGCTCGATCTCGGACGCGGCGGCGCGCAGCACGTCGCCCAGCGGCACGGGGCGGGTGAAGCGGCGGGCCACGTCGCTGCCGGAGAGCACCATCAGGTTCTCGTTGTTGCGGCGCATCCGGGTGGCGAGGTTGTCCAGCTTGAACAGGTTCGCCAGCTGCTCGGGGTTCTCCTCCTGCCGCTCCAGCTCCTCCATGAGCTTGAGCTGCCGCTCCACCAGGCCCTGGCTGCGGCGGGACAGGTTGATGAACGCGTTGCGCATGCCGGTGCGCAGGTCGGCCTGCTCGGCCGCGGAGCTGACGGCCTGCCGGTGCACGGCGTCGAACGCGCGCGCCACCTGGCCCAGCTCTTCCTTGGTGTGCACGGGAACGGGCTCCACGGTCACGTCGTGCGCGGCGTTCTCCCGCAGCTGCGCCACCAGGGTCGGCAAGCGGTGCTCGGCGACGTCGAGGGCGGCGGTGCGCAGGGCGCGCAGCGACCGCAGCAGGTAGCTGCCGACGACGTAGCCGACGGCGGCGGCGGCGAACAGCGACGCCAGCAGGATCACGGCCGCCGCGCCCGCCCGGTCGCTGGTGGTGTCCTGCAACCGCGCCGCGGACGCGGACAGCTGGTTCTCCAGCGACCGCAGCACGACGCCGATCTGCTTGCTGGTGGCCTCGGAGCCGCTGTTCCACGCGTCGGCCTGGACCAGGGACCGGACCGCGCCCGCGTTGGTGCGGATCTGCTGGAACAGGCTGTTGCGGAGGTCGACCTCCTGGCCCGCGACGGTGCTGCGGTAGTCGGCCTGCTGCTGCGGCGTGGCGACGGCGGAGAAGTCGGCCAGCTTGTCCTGCTGGCGGGTGTACGACTGCTCCAGCGCGGTGTCCTCGCTCTCCAGCAGCCTGCCGCGGCTGATGCCGGCGAGGACGGTGGCGTGCTGCCACGACACCTGCTCCCCCGCCATGGCGAGGTTGTGCAGCGCGGTGGCGGTGCCGGACAGCGCCGGGTCGCCGAAGTCGCCGACCATCGCCAGGTCGAAGTCCATCAGGGCGCGCAGCACGACGGTGTAGCCGCCGATGCCGCCCTCCAGGTCGACGCTGCCGGACAGCACGCGCTCGCGCAGCTGCGGCAGGCCGTCGAGCTGGACGATCACGTCGCGGAACCGGGCGTTGGCGACCTCGCCGAGCGTCGTGGTGCGCTCCATCAGGTTCCGCACGCCGGCGGCCGCCGTGTCGGTGCCGCGGACCAGGTTCTGGAACTCGGCCGGCGGCAGGCCGGCCCCCTCGGGGCGCTGCGCCGCCTTCGCGCGCTCGGCCTGCACGCTCGCGATCAGCGGGTCGAGGCCGGCGCGCAGCGTCACGAGCCGCTGCATCGAGGCGTAGTTGTCCGCGCTCTTGACGTACCCGCGGATCTGCACCACGCCCGCGCCGACGGCCACGAGGACCGGCACCGCGAGCACGGCGGCGAGCTTGACCGGAAGGCGCCAATTCCGCCAGTCCGCGACGGCGCTCCACCACTGCACGCGCCCGTTGTTGTCGCCAGTCACCAGACAAGCCCCGGAAAGTCCGTAGTTGTTTCGAGTTGTACGACGCCGACGCTTAATGACGACAGGCGGCGGATGCTGCTGCGCGATAGTAGGTGGTGGACAGGCGTGGGACAACGACCTTGCGGTCGGTCCTCATCCGATCGGCGCAGCGTGACGATCGAAACAGTTTCAGATCCCAATCGAGACGTCACGCCGGCGCGCGGTTGATCAGCACGGACGACGTACCGCCGGACACACCGTTGACTGGTGGCCAAGCGCGGTTACGCTGGGCGCTCGCCGCCGGCCCGCGCATCCGCGTGCGTGGCGCGGCAAATCCCCGTGGAGGATTGATGACGAAGGCGATCCTGCCTCCGACGGATTCGAGGTCCGCCGCCCGCGGCGGGCGTGGCTTCGCCACTTTCGACGATCCGGGGTCACCCCTGTTGATCGACGATGCGGGCGATCCCGACTTCGTCGCGCTCCAGGCGAGCGCGGATTTCCGCGAGCTGCGCCGGCGGATCACGATCTTCGTGGTGCCCGCCACGTGCGGGTTCCTGCTGTGGTACCTGGGATACGTCGCGCTGTCGGCGTACGCGCCCGACTTCATGGGCACGCCGGTGGTCGGGGTGCTCAACATCGGGCTGCTGTTCGGGCTGCTCCAGTTCGTCACCACGATCGCGCTGACGCTTGGCTA
This sequence comes from Saccharothrix hoggarensis, assembly GCF_052936025.1. The sequence goes on from NZ_CP193624.1 coordinate 5,297,671, forward strand.
CGCGCGCTACGCGCGGCGCAAGCTCGACCCCCAGGTCGACGCGGTCCGCTCGCTCACCGCGGAGGACCAGGACTGATGGGCGGCAACACCGCGATCAACCTCGGCGTCTTCGGCGTCTTCGTGTTGATCACCCTCTACATCGTGTACCGCGCGGGCAGCCGCAACGCCACCGCGTCCGACTACTACGCGGCGGGCAGCAGCTTCAGCGGACCGCAGAACGGCATCGCGCTGTCGGGCGACTTCCTGTCGGCCGCGTCGTTCCTCGGCATCTCCGGCAGCATCGCGGTCAACGGCTACGACGGCTTCCTGTACTCCATCGGCTGGGTGGTGTCCTGGCTGCTCGGCCTGATGATCATCTCGGAGCGGCTGCGCAACACCGGCCGGTTCACGCTCGGCGACGTGCTGGCGTTCCGGATGCGGCAGCGGCCCGTGCGCGCGGCGGCCGCCAACGTCACCCTGGTGATCTCGCTGTTCTACATGATCGCGCAGATGGCGGGCGCGGGCGCGCTGATGGCGCTGCTGCTGGACGTGCACAGCAAGGCCGGCCAGGCCGTGATCATCGCCGTGGTGGGCATCGTCATGGTGCTGTACGTGCTGATGGGCGGCATGAAGGGCACCACGTGGGTGCAGATCATCAAGGCCGTCTTCCTGATCATGTGCGTGACCCTGCTGACGGTGTTCCTGCTGGGCAAGTTCGGCTTCAGCCTGTCCGCGATCCTGGAGACGGCGTCGCGGAACACGCCGCTCGGGCCGGAGGTGCTGGAGCCGGGCGTCCGGTACGGCGGCACGCCGACGAGCCGGCTCGACTTCCTGTCGCTGGCGCTGGCCCTGGTGCTCGGCACGGCCTCGCTGCCGCACGTGCTGATGCGGTTCTACACCGTGCCGAACGCCCGCGAGGCGCGGCGCTCGGTGGTGTGGGCGACGTGGATGATGGCGACGTTCTACCTGTGCACGCTGGTCATCGGGTTCGGCGCGCTGGCGCTGGTCGGCGCCAAGGACATCACGTCGGCGCCGGGCGGCGAGAACTCCGCCGCGCCGCTGCTGGCGTACGAGGTGGGCGGCGCGGTGCTGCTCGGCGTGGTGAGCGCGGTGGCGTTCGCGACGATCCTGGCCGTGGTGGCCGGTCTGACGCTGACGGCGTCGGCGTCGTTCGCGCACGACGTGTACGCCAACGTGATCAAGCGCGGTCAGGCCGACCCGCGGTCCGAGGTGAAGGTCGCGCGGCTCACGGCGGTCGCCGTCGGGCTGCTGGCGATCGCGGGCGGCATCGCGGCCAACGGGCAGAACGTGGCGTTCCTGGTGGCACTGGCGTTCGCGCTGGCGGCGTCGGCGAACCTCTCCACGATCATCTACACGATGTTCTGGAAGCGGTTCAACACGCCGGGGACGCTGTGGGCGATCTACGGCGGGCTCGGGTCGTGCATCGTCCTGCTCGCCTTCTCCCCCGCCGTGTCGGGCGCCAAGTCCTCGATCTTCCCGGACGTGGACTTCGCCTGGTTCCCGCTCAGCAACCCCGGTCTGGTGTCGATCCCGTTCTCGTTCCTGTGCGGCTACCTGGGCACGGTGCTGAGCAAGGAGAAGCCGGACCCGGTCAAGCAGGCCGAGATGGAGGTCCGCTCGCTGACCGGCATCGGGTCCGGTCTGAGGTGAACCGCTGACCTGACAACGCGGAACGCCGGGGTGCTCGCGCACTCCGGCGTTCGGCGTTGTTCGGGGTGTTCGACGTTGTTCCGCGTGTTCCGGGTTGTTCAGCGTTGTTCGGCGCGTTCCGGTGGGGCCGCGGACTACCGGTGGGCCAGGGCCGCCCGCACCGCCGAGGCGAACCGGTGGGGCGCGGCGGCGTCGGTCTGGCGGAAGCCCAGCGACGGCTCGACCAGCTCCAGCTCCAGCAGCAGCGGCGAGCCGTCGTCGCCCGGCACGAGGTCGACCCGCGCGTACAGGAACTCGTCGCGGCGCAGGCCGGTCAGCTCCGCGGCGGCGTCCACGACGTCCTCGGCGACGCGGCGCTGCGCGGGCGACGGCGACGCGCCGGACAGGCGTTCCACGACGTACAGGCCGGACTCGTCGTAGTGGGCGTCCGGCGTGAGCATGGCGCCCTTGGTGAACGCGTGCGAGAACCGCCCGCCGAGGAACACCACCGCCGTCTCGCCCGCCGAGTCCACAGTGGACTGGTACGGCTGCACGAGCGCGGGCCCGCCGAGCGCGTCGAGGTGCGCGGCGGCGGTCGCGTGGTCTCCCGCGGCGACGCGCAACGCGCCCCGGGACCCGGCGCCGACGGTCGGCTTCACCACGAACTCGCCGTCCGGCCAGTCCGCGAAGCCGGGCTCCGCCACCGCCGTCGGCACGACGGGCACGCCGACGTCGGCGAGCTCGACCAGGTACGTCTTGTCGGTGTTCCACCGGACCACCGACGCCGGGTTCACCAGCCGCGGCTCCCCCTCGCACCACGCCAGGAACTCGGCGAGGCGCTCGGGGTAGTCCCAGGTGGACCGCAGCACGACGAGGTCGCCGTCGACCGGCGTGCCCCACTCCGCCCAGGACGCGTGCACGCCGACGTCGGCGAGGGCGTCGACCAGCGCGTCGTCGTCGCCGTCACCGGCGGGCAGCGCCGCGCAGGTGGCGAAGACGACCTTCACCTGCCGGCCATCCTGCGGCGGTGCGCCGGGCCGATCTTCACCGCGGCCGTCGTCTCCCGGTCCCACTCGTGGGCCTCCAGGTCCGGGACGGCCGCGATCAGCGCCTCCGCCGACGCGGCGTCCGGCAGCACCACGTCGCCCATCGCGCCGTCGTCGCCGACCAGCACGACCCGCGCGCCGGCCCGCCCGACGTTCTCCACGACGGCACGGGCCGGCTTGCCGTGCGCGGCCACGAACGCCGTCGCCGTCTTCACCGCGCGACCGATCTTCTTGTCGTCTGCCACGCCCGCCAGACTAGAACCTGCCGGTAACTTCCGCGCACGTGACCGGCACGTGACCGCTCTCACGGCCCGCGGTCAGGCCGCCGCCCACACCGACTCGTAGGCGTCGACCAGCCACTTGTCGGCTCGCGCGTGGTCCGGGCGCTCGGGCAGGTGGGAGCTGGTGATCAGCTCCTCCAGCCGTGCCTCGAGCGACTCGGCCGCGTCCAGCGCCTCCTGCCGCGTGTGCCGCCCCTGGCGCAGGTCGCGGATCCACGTCAGCCACGGCTCGGGCATCGGCAGCGTGATCCGGCCGGTCTCCAGCAGCTCGACGCCCTGCACGCCCAGCCGCACCATGTGCGAGGCGAACTTCGTGTCGAAGCCGTGCCGCGCCACCAGCTCGGGCCGGTTGACCCGCCGCGCGACCGTGCCGTCCACCATGCGCCGGCGCTGGCTGTGCAGGTAGCCGACGAACCGCCGCCCGGCCAGCCGCGACACGATCATGTCCGCGTTGTCGCGCAGGTCGCGCCCCAGGTCGGTGATCGTGACGACCTCGTGGTCGGGCGCGAACAGCGGCAGCAGCACGGTCGGGTTGCCCTGCAACGCCAGGCGCAGCCACTTGCGCAACGAGTACACGACGAGGTCGAGGTCACCGGGGCCGGACGGGGTGTTCCGCACGCCCGTGCGCTCCTCGGCGGTGCGGTGGATGTACTGCTCGAAGCGGCGCAGCCCGATGACGAACTCCGGCGGTTCGACGCACACGCCCATCTCGTCGCGGTCGTCGGTGCCGTCGATGGCGGTGCCGTGCAGGCCCGAGCCCACCTGGGTGCGCAGGATCGTGGCCCGCCGGGCGATCTCGGCGAATTCGGGGCTGTCGTGGTTCACGGCGATTCCTCTCGGCTGACGCCGAAAAGGTAAAGCGTCAACGGGCAATTGCCCACCGGATTTGTGCCGGCGCGCGCTCGCCGGCAGCGGGTAGCTTCCGTGGTCGTGACCGACCCCACGAACCTCACCCACCAGGTCGAACAGTTCCTCGCGTGGCACTTCGACCACCGACCGGGCACGGCCGCGATGCTCGGCTCCCTCGCCCACGACCACACCCTCGGCGACTTCAGCGCGTCGGCGTTCACCGAGTACGAGCGCGCCGCGGGCGCGTGGCTCGACCGCTTCACCGCGATCGAGACCGCCGACCTCCAGGCGTCGGTGGACCGGGACCTGGTCGTCGCCGTGCTGCGCGGGGTTCGGGCCTCGGCCACGTGGCCCGCCTGGCGGCGCGACCCGTCGGTGTACACCGCCGCGGTGCTGTACCCGTTGTTCAGCGCGTTCCTCAACCGGCTGCGGCCGGAGCCGGAGCTGGTCGCGACGGTGGTGAAGCGGCTGGCCGAGGTGCCGTCGGTGCTGGCCGCGTGCCGCGCCAACCTCGACCCGGCGCTGGCCGCGCCGAAGATCGTGCGACGGGCCGCCGACCAGGCCCGCACGGGCCGGGCGTTCCTCACCGCCACCCTGCCCGCCGAGGTGTCCGACCCGGCGCTGCGCGCGGAGGTGGCCGAGGCCGCGGAACCGGCCGCGAAGGCGTTCGACGAGCTGGCCGTGTTCCTGGACGAGTTCGCGGAGCGCGCCGCCGGCGACTGGCGGATGGGCGAGCGGCTGTACTCGGCGCTGCTGCGGGAGCAGGAAGTCCTCGGCTACGGCGCGGAGGAGCTGCACCGGCGCGGGCAGGCGGCCTACGCCGAGCTGGACGCGGAGATGCGCGAGCTGGCCGGTTCCGCCGACTGGCACGCGGTGATGGCCGGGTTCCAGGACGACCACCCGCCGACGCCGGAGGCGATGCGCGCCGAGTACGAGGCGGAGACGCGGCGGGCGCGGGCGTTCCTGGCGGAGCACGGCCTGGTGACGTTCGCCGAGGGCGAGGAGTGCCGGGTGGTGCCGTCGCCGACGTTCCAGCGCCCGGTCCTGTCGGTGGCGTCGTACATGGCGCCGCCGCCGTTGACGGACCAGCGGACGGGCCACTTCTTCGTGCCGTTCCCGCCGGACGGGTTCACCGCCGAGCAGACCGCCCAGCGGCTGCGCACGAACTCCCGCGCCCAGCTGGCCACGATCGCCGTCCACGAGGCGTACCCCGGCCACCACTGGCACCTGTCGTGGCTGGCCGCGCAGGACCGCCCGGTGCGCAAGGTGTTCCGCACGCCGTACTTCTCCGAGGGCTGGGCGCTGTACGCGGAGAAGCTGCTGCGGGAGCAGGGCTACTTCACCGCCGAGGTCGTCGGCGACGCGGCCAAGGCGCGCGCGCAGGAGCTGGCGCACGTCGAGGCGCGGCTGTTCCGCGCGGCGCGGATGATCGTGGACACCGCGCTGCACTGCGGCGACATGAGCGTCGCGGAGGCCGAGGAGTTCATGACCACCAAGGCGTCCCTGACGCCGGGCACGGCGGCCGGCGAGGTCAGCCGGTACTGCGCGTGGCCGACGCAGGCGCCGTCGTACCTGACCGGCGCGCTGGAGATCGAGCGCATCCGGTCCGAGCACACCGGGTCGCTCCGGGACTTCCACGACACCATCGCCGGTGCGGGCGCGCTGCCGCTCGGCCTGGCGCGGCGGGTCGTTCTCGGCAGGTGAGAACGCGGGCGCGGCGGCCGGACCGCGGAACAGGACGGCCGCCGCGGCGGTTGGCGTACTGACGTACGACCATCTCAAGAGGACGTACGGACATCGCTACAGGAGGACGACGACATGCCCAAGGCAGTGGTGGTGCGCACGACCGGCGGCCCGGAGGCGCTGGAGTTCACCGACGTCGAGGCGAAGTCGCCCGGCGCCGGCGAACTGCTGGTGGACGTGGCCGCGGCCGGGGTGAACTTCATCGACTGCTACCACCGCGAGGGCCGCTACCCGCTGCCCCTGCCGTTCGGGCCGGGGCTGGAGGGCACCGGCCGGGTGAGCGCGGTCGGCCCGGACGTGACGGGGTTCGCGGTGGGCGACCGGGTGGCGTGGGCGCAGTCGATCGGCAGCTACGCCGAGCAGGCCGTGGTGACGGCGCGGGACGCGGTGCCGGTGCCGGACGGCGTGGACGACGAGACGGCGGGCGCGTTGCTGCTGCAGGGCCTCACCGCGCACTACCTGATCGCGTCGACGTACCCGGTGCGGGAGGGCGACACGGTGCTCGTCCACGCCGCCGCCGGCGGTGTGGGGCTGCTGCTCGTGCAGCTGGCGAAGGCACGCGGGGCGCGGGTGATCGGCACGGTGTCCACCGCGGCGAAGGAGGAGCTGGCCCGTGCGGCGGGCGCCGACGAGGTGATCCGGTACGACCTGGTGGACTTCGCGCCCGAGGTGCGGGAGCTGACCGGCGGCGAGGGCGTCGCGGCCGTGTACGACGGCGTGGGCGCGACGACGTTCGACGGGAGCCTGGCCAGCCTGCGGCCGCGCGGTGTGCTGGCGCTGTTCGGCGGGTCGAGCGGCCCGGTGCCGCCGGTGGACCCGATGCGGCTCAACCACGCCGGCTCGGTGTTCCTGACCCGGCCGTCGCTGGGCGCGCACGTCGCCACGCGCGAGGAGCTGGAGTGGCGGGCGGGCGAGCTGTTCGCGGCCGTGGCGGACGGGTCGCTGACCGTGCGGGTCGGCGGGCGCTACCCGCTGGCCGAGGCGCGGCGGGCGCACGAGGACCTGGAAGGCCGCCGCACGACCGGCAAGCTGCTGCTCATCCCCTGAACGACGTCCCTGAACGACGTCCCTGAACGGCACCCGCTGAACGACCTCTCGTGAGCCCCGGTGAGACCGCGGTCCGGACAGGGGGAAGGGCGGTCCCGGCGCGGGACCGCCCTTCGCGGGTGGAGAGGGGAGGCGCGGGGTCAGCCCTCGACCTTGACCGCGTCGACCACGAAGATCAGCGTCTCGCCGGGCTGGATCGCGCCCTGACCGTTCGGGTAACCCTTGTCCGACGGCACGACGAGCAGCCGCCGGCCGCCCTCCTTCAGACCGATCAGGCCCTCGTTCCAGCCCTGGATCACGCTGGCCTGGCCGATGTTCTTCAGCTCGAACGGCTGGCCGCGGTCCCAGGACGCCTCACGGGTCTGCTGGTCGCGGAACGTCGCCAGCACGTAGTGGAGCTGGGCGGTGGAGCCCGACTTGATCTCGGGGCCGGTGCCCGGGGTGAGGTCCTTGACGACCAAGCCGTCCTGCGGCGTGCAGCCGGTCGGGACGGTGATCGCCGGCTTCTCCCCCGCCGCGCCCGTCACCTGGTACTGCTCCGGCGCGCACGGCGGACCGCTCGGCTCGGGCAGCTCGGCCTGGGTCGGCTGCTGCTCCTCCGGCTGGGCGGCGGTCGCGGTCGGGGTGTTGGTGAGGGTGGACGGCCGGTCGCTAGCGGTGCACGCGGTCAGCGCCAGACCGGCGGACAACAGGGACACGAGGGCCAGGGCCGTACGGCCGACAGTACGCATGGTTGCCGAGCTTAGGGTTCAGCCCCGCGCGCCCTGCCGCAGGCCCCACCAGCAGGCCCAACGGCGATCACCGTGCGCTGTCTTCGATCTTCAAAACTATCCGCAAATGTGCCACTAATTACCGCTTCCGCCATTGCGTACTCGCGCGTACAGTGACTCCGCGCACTTGATCGGATACCTACAGCATTCGTCCGATCGAGTGCCCACCAAGGAGGTGACCCCGTGTCCGCGGAGCCGGATGGCGTCCGCAGCAACCTGTTACAGGAATTGTTCTGGACCAGGACCGGGCTGCTACTGCTGACCCTGGTCGTCACTTCCGGCGGCTGCCTGGCCATTTCCAGCACAATGGATCAAGGTGCCGCCCGCGCGTTCCTGACGGCGGCGGGCACCGGCACGTTGATCTCGGCCGTGGTCGGGTTCTGGCAGACCGTGATCACCAGTTCCGCCGCGCACCGGGCGCTCGTCACCCCGGTCGTGGAGGAGAGCCGCAAGGCGTTGCGCGACCTCACCGCCGAGTACCGGGCGCTCGACCGCGAGTTCTTCCCCAGCCACGTGTTCGAGCCGACCGCCAAGCCGGACCCGGCGTTCAACCAGGTCATGATGCAGGACCTCGAACGCACCCGGCTGTACGTGTTCCGCGGCTTCGCGGGGCGGTACGCGGCCTGCCGGCTGCTGCTGTCCCAGTCGGAGTGCGAGCTCAAGGCCGTCCTGGCCGACCCGCGGGACGGTGACGCGATCAGCGGGCGGGCCCGGTACCTGCTGCGCAACGAAGGCGCGGACGGCGACTACGACTCGATCGTGGCGAAGCTGCGCGAGCAGATCTCCATCGGGCTGGTGGGCCTGTTCCTGGCCCGCGGCCGCTGCTCGCGGATCGACCTGACGATCGTGTCCGACCCGCCGCTCGACCGGTTGGAGCTGTTCGACGACAGCGTGTGGCTCACCCTCTACAGCAACACCAGCGCGGGCGTGATCCGCCTGTACCCGCGCACGGTGCGGTTCTCCGAGGGCTCGTTCATCTACGGGATGGAACGCGCCGAGTTCCTGCGCATCAGCAATTCCAAGGCAGGGCTCCACGTCGTCATCACACCGGGCACCAGCCGGGCGGATTTCCTCGCCCTGTTCGAGAAGATCACCGGGACCGCGCTCACCGAGGACGGGTTCCGGTCGCTGGAGGAGAAGTTCCACCGATTCCGGAGAGAATTCTCCGCCTCCGCTCAGTTGGGGAGCTGATAAGTCGTGCTGACCGAGTCCACCGGGTTCTCCGCGCTCGCGGAACTCGCCACGCTGATCACCGTGGCCGACCCCCCTGTCGTCGACCACTGGGACCACGTCGAGAGGCGGTTCCGGGAGTGGGCGGGCCGACCCGGCCTGCGGGAGAGGCTGCGCGGGCACCTGCGCTCCCTCTCGCCGCGGGAGGAGATGCGCCTGGCGGCGAGATCCCGCGAGACGACGACCCACTTCGCGTGGTGCCTGCGCGACGAGCCGGCCGAGCCGTTCACGTTCTGGCTGCACGAGTACAAGCCGCAGCGCGACTGGCGCGCGGGGTACGCCGACTCGATCCACAACCACCGCTACCACTTCTGCACCATCATCCTGTCGGGCTCCTACCTGCACGAACGCTTCACGGCGGACGTGGCGGACGACGGTCGGGCGATCCTGTCCACCGCCCTGCTGCGCAGCGCCGAGGCCCGCGAGGGCGCCTCGGGGACGATGCTGGCGCACGAGTTCCACCGCATCCCGAAGGCGGCGGACGACACCATGACGTTCCTGGTGAAGTCCCGCGCGGTCCGCCCGTGGAGCCTGAGCTACGACCCCGACACCCGGACCAGCCACCGGCACGTGCCGGTCGAGGCGAGGTTGGAGGTCCTGACGAACAACCTCTGACGAGCGCCAACGATCACGGCGCGCGCCTACCATCGGCCCACCCGGAACGGGAGGGTCCAATGAGTACTGTCACGCGCGCCGTCACGGCGCAGGCGATCTCCGAGGTGGAGCGCGAGGTGGGGCGGCTGTGCCGCGACCTGGCCGCGCGGCTCCAGTTCCACGGCTGGCACCACGTCAGCTTCGTGCGAGACAAGGCGGTCCACTTCGCCCGGCGGAACGGCTCCGACGTGCCGCTGGTCGAGGTGGCCGCGCTGGTCCACGACGTCAACTACATGGTCCGGCGCAACTCGCTGCCCGTCGACGGCCGGTGGCTGCGGCTGGACATCCTGGCGCGCGCGGGCGTGCCGGACGACGTCGCGGCGCGGGTGGACGAGGTCGTGGAGGAGGCCGAGATGCGCACCCGGCACCGCGACATCTCGCGGGAGGCGCAGGCCCTGTCCGACGCGGACACCCTGTTCAAGGCGCTGCCGGTGACGCCGGTGGTGCTCGCGCCCAAGTACCTCGCGGAGAACGGGATCACGCTGCGCGAGCTGGCGCACAAGATCGTCGGCGAGCAGCGCGACAAGCACGACGCGGGCTACTACTTCTACGACCCGGAGGCGGCGGCCACGTACTCGCGGTGGGCCACGGCGAACCTGGAGCTGTGGTCGTGCATCGTGGAGTCGCTGGACGACCCGACGGTGAACGAACTGCTGTCCGCGGTGTCCTAGGCCGGCTTCTCCCAGACGACCAGGTCGAACTTGACCCAGCGGTAGGAATCGACGTCCACCACGACGAAGCCCGCCCAGCGGCCCTCCGTCGTCTTCACGCAGAAGGACGCCCCCTCGCCCACCATGTCGCTGTTGATGTAGTCGTCCACGGCCGTGGCGGCCGCGCACTCCTGGTGAGTGGGCGGCGCCTCGGCGAGCTTCTCCTTGACCAGGACGATGGACGCGGCGCGCAACCCGCCCTCGTACTTCAGGTCGGTCCGCTGCGACGTCTTGGCGGCGACACCGCCGTTCTCCTCGGTGGTCGAGTCCAGGTCGATGGTGTACTCGTAGTTGAGGGTCACCTCGCCGGCGCGGAGCCGGCCCGCGGCGGGCGGGGCTTGGACGGTGGTGGACGTCGGGGCCGCGGCGGGGGTGGTGGTCGAGGGGTCGGTCTCGGCCTGTGCCGCGACGGTCGGCGTGGTGGTGGTCGTCGTCGTTGCCCCGGGCTGGGCGGTGCCCGGGGTGGGGCGCAGTTCCAGGCCCCCGAGCAGGCCCGCCGTCGCCGCACCCACCACGGTCAGCAACACCGGGACCACGAAGTGCTTGGTCAGGTGCTGCTGAGGGCGACTGCCCCAGCGGTACAGCAGCCAGACACCCACCAGGGTGACGACACCGGCGGCGACCAGGGACAACGGCACCTGGTCCTTGATCCCGCCCACCACGGACAACAGCAACGCGGCCACGCCGGCCATCCCGCCGAAGACCTGCCAGCGGTCGACCGTCGCCTTGTCGAAGGACCCCCGGTCGGGCGGTGTCCCATCCCCCTGCACGGACATGTGATCAGGCTAGCTATCCGCAAATATGCGGAAAGTGCATCAAGCTCAGAACGGCCAGCCGAGCACCGGCAGCCCGACCACGGCGTCCACGGCGAGGCCGCAGAAGACGAGCATCAGGTACAGGTTCGACAGGTGGAAGAACTTCATGGTGTTCGTCGAACCGCCGCGGCGCACGACCCCGTGCAGCCGGTGGGCGAACACCGCGAACCAGATGCCGGACGCCGCCGCCACCGCGACGTAGATCCACGACGTCACCGGCGCGAGCAGCAGGGTGCACACCACCGTGATCCACGAGTAGATGACGATCTGCCGCGTGACCTGCTGGGCGGTCGCCACCACCGGCAGCATCGGCACGCCGGCCCGCGCGTAGTCCTCCTTGAACTTCATCGCGAGCGCCCACGTGTGCGGCGGCGTCCAGAAGAAGATCACGCCGAACATCACCAGGGCGGGCCACGCCACCGTGCCGGTCACCGACGACCAGCCGATGATCACCGGCATGCAGCCGGCCATGCCGCCCCAGATGATGTTCTGCGAGGTCCGGCGCTTGAGGACCAGGGTGTAGACGAAGATGTAGAACAGGATCGTGGCCACCGCGAACACGGCCGAGATCAGGTTCGTGGTCAGCCACAGGAACCCGAACGACACCACGCCGAGGACGATGCCGAAGATCAGCGCGTTGCGCGGCGGGATGGAGTCCTTCGCCAGCGGCCGGGCGCTGGTGCGCTTCATGACCGAGTCGATGTCGGCGTCGACGTAGCAGTTCAGCGCGTTCGCCGAGCCCGCCGCCAGGGTGCCGCCCGCCAGCGTGCACGCGATCAGCCACAGCGGCGGCAGGCCGCGGGCGGCCAGCAGCATCGCCGGGATGGTGGTGATCAGCAGCAGCTCGATCACCCGGGGCTTGGTCAGCGCGACGTACGCGCCGACGACCTGTCGGGGCGACCGCGCCGGAGCCTCGGTGACGGCACTCATCGCGTCGCGCTCCTCGTCAGGTCAGGGGTGTGCGCAGATCGTAGCCGCGGCGTGTCCGAGCAGCCCGTTCGGGTACTCCCTGAACGCACCGAGGACACCTGTGCGTACACCCACAGAGCGCAGGTGGCACGAGTCTCCCTTCGTCGGACTAGGCTGGTCGGCGGACCTTGGGAGCCGCGGATCGGGCCTGACGGGATCGATTAAGTTCACCGCCGGCCGTCACAACCGCCGCCTAGTGAGTTTGGAGCTGGAAGTCAGTGTCCGTCACCGATGACATCGCCCGGTTGACCGAAGCCCACCTGCCCGAAGACTGGACCGACCTCGACCGGCGGGCGGTCGACACCGCGCGCGTGCTGGCCGCGGACGCCGTGCAGAAGGTCGGCAACGGCCACCCCGGCACCGCGATGAGCCTCGCGCCGCTGGCCTACACGCTGTTCCAGCGCGTGATGCGCCACGACCCGGCCGACGCCGACTGGATCGGCCGCGACCGGTTCGTGCTCAGCGCGGGCCACTCGAGCCTCACCCTCTACGTCCAGCTGTTCCTCAACGGCTACGGCCTGGAGCTGGACGACCTCAAGGCGCTGCGCACGTGGGGTTCCCAGACCCCCGGCCACCCGGAGCACCGGCACACCCGGGGCGTCGAGATCACCACCGGCCCGCTGGGCCAGGGCCTCGCCTCCGCGGTCGGCATGGCGATGGGCGCGCGCCGCGAGCGCGGCCTGTTCGACCCGGACGCCCCGCTCGGCGAGAGCCCGTTCGACCACCACATCTTCGTGATCGCCTCCGACGGCGACATCGAGGAGGGCGTGACGTCCGAGGCGTCGTCCCTGGCGGGCACCCAGAAGCTGGGCAACCTGACCGTCATCTACGACGACAACAAGATCTCGATCGAGGACGACACCACGATCGCCCTGTCCGAGGACACCGCGAAGCGGTACGAGGCCTACGGCTGGCACGTGCAGGTCGTCGAGGGCGGCGAGAACGTCCAGGGCATCATCGAGGCCCTGGAGAACGCCAAGGCGGAGACCGAGCGCCCGTCGTTCATCCTGCTGCGCACGATCATCGGCTTCCCCGCGCCGAACAAGCAGAACACCGGCGCGGCGCACGGCGCGGCCCTGGGCGCGGACGAGGTCGCCGAGGTCAAGCGCATCCTCGGCTTCGACCCGGAGCAGACGTTCGAGGTCTCCGACGAGGTGCTGGAGCACACCCGCTCGGTGATCAAGCGCGGCGAGGCCGCCAAGTCCGAGTGGCAGAAGTCGTTCGACGCGTGGGCGCAGGCCAACCCGGAGCGCAAGGCGCTGCTGGACCGCCTGATCGGCCGCGGCCTGCCCGAGGGCTGGGCCGACGCGCTGCCGTCGTGGGAGCCCGACGCCAAGGGCGTCGCCACCCGCAAGGCCTCCGGCGAGGTGCTGAACGCGCTGCGCGACGTGCTGCCGGAGCTGTGGGGCGGCTCGGCCGACCTCGCGGAGTCGAACAACACCACGATGAAGGGCGTCGACTCGTTCGGCCCCGAGTCGATCTCCACGAAGATGTGGAACGCCAACCCGTACGGCCGCACGCTGCACTTCGGCGTCCGCGAGCACGCCATGGGCTCGATCCTCAACGGCATCGCGCTGCACGGCCCGACCCGCCCGTACGGCGGCACGTTCCTCGTGTTCAGCGACTACATGCGCCCGGCGGTCCGCCTGGCGGCGCTGATGAAGTCCGCGGTCACCTACGTGTGGACGCACGACTCCATCGGCCTCGGCGAGGACGGCCCGACGCACCAGCCGATCGAGCACCTGGCCGCGCTGCGCGCGATCCCCGGCCTGACCGTGCTGCGCCCCGGCGACGCGAACGAGACGGCCGCCGCGTGGCGCGCCGTGATCGAGAACCCGACCGGCCCGGCCGGCATCGCCCTGACCCGCCAGAACCTGCCGGTGCTGGAGGGCACCAAGGAGAAGGCGACCGAGGGCGTGGCCCGCGGCGGTTACGTGCTGGAGGGCGACGGCGAGCCGGAGCTGATCCTCATCGCCACCGGCTCGGAGCTCCAGATCGCGGTCGAGGCGCGCAAGGTCTTCGAGGCCGAGGGCGTCGCCGCCCGCGTCGTGTCCATGCCGAGCGTCGAGTGGTTCGACGCGCAGGACGAGGAGTACCGCGAGCGGGTTCTGCCGTCGTCGGTCAAGGCGCGCGTCGTGGTCGAGGCGGGCATCGCCCAGCCGTGGCACCGGTTCGCGGGCGACGCGGGCGAGATCGTCTCCATCGAGCACTTCGGCGCGTCCGCGGACTACCAGACGCTGTTCCGCGAGTTCGGCTTCACCACGGAGAACGTGGTCGCGGCGGCCCGCCGGTCGCTGGCCAAGGTCAAGTGACCCGAGCGCGCGACCGCCGACCCGCACCAGACCTTCTTCAGGGAGTTGACGAGATGAGCACCAATCCGCTGGCCGCGCTCAGCGACGCGGGCGTGTCGATCTGGCTGGACGACCTGTCCCGCGAGCGGCTGAACACCGGCAACCTGGCCGGCCTCATCGCCGACCAGCACGTCGTCGGCGTCACCACCAACCCGACCATCTTCGCCGCCGCGCTGGCCAAGGGCTCGTCGTACGACGAGCAGGTCCGCGAGCTGGCCGCGCGCGGCGCCGACACCGACGCCGCCGTCCGCGAGATCACCACCACGGACGTGCGCAACGCGTGCGACCTGTTCCGCGACATCTACACCGCCACCGACGGCGTGGACGGCCGCGTGTCGATCGAGGTCGACCCGCGCCTGGCCAACGACACCGAGGGCACCATCGCCGAGGCGCTCGACCTGGCCAAGGCGGTCGACCGGCCGAACCTGCTGGTGAAGATCCCGGCCACGGTGGCGGGCCTGCCCGCGATCACCAAGGTGCTCGCCGAGGGCATCAGCGTGAACGTGACGCTGATCTTCTCCGTCGAGCGCTACCGCCACGTGATGGAGGCGTTCGTCGCCGGCCTGGAGCAGGCCAAGGCCAACGGCCACGACCTGCGCACGATCCACTCCGTGGCGTCGTTCTTCGTGTCCCGTGTGGACACCGAGATCGACAAGCGGCTGGACGCGCTGGACACCCCGGCCGCCGCCGGGCTGCGCGGCAAGGCCGCCATCGCCAACGCGGTGCTGGCGTACGCGGCGTACCAGGAGACGTTCGCCGGCGAGCGCTGGGAGGCGCTGGCCGCCGACGGCGCCCGCGCGCAGCGTCCACTGTGGGCGTCCACCGGCGTGAAGGACACGAGGTACTCCGACACCCGGTACGTCGACGAGCTGGTCGTCGCCGGCACGGTCAACACGATGCCGGAGAAGACGCTGCACGCGGTCGCCGATCACGGCAAGATCGTGGGCGACACCGTGACCGGGCAGGCGGCCCAGGCGCAGGAGGTCTTCGACGGGCTGGTCGAGGTCGGCATCGACCTGGACGACGTGTTCGTCGCGCTGGAGACCGAGGGCGTCGACAAGTTCGAGAAGTCGTGGGCCGAGCTGCTGGAGACGGTGACCGGACAGCTGGATCAGGCCAAGGGCTGAGCCCCAGGGCCGGGCCCAGGGTCCGGGCCCGGCCCGGTACCAGGACGAAGTCGAGAGCAGAACAGGACAGACATGACCGAGGTGATCTCCGTGGAGATCGTCCGCACCCCGAACCAGGACCAGGTCGACACCGTCATCGGTGACCTGGTCCGGGACGCGGCGCCCAGCAGGCTCACCGCAGGCGACGCCACGCTGTGGGGCGCGGAGGCGGAACCGGAGGCGTCGATCCGCCTGGCGTGGACGACGCTGCACGAGACGTCCCGCCCGCTCATCCCGGAGATCACCGCGCTGCGCGACGAGCTGCTCGCCGAAGGCGTGGACCGCGTGGTCCTCGCCGGGATGGGCGGCTCGTCGCTCGCGCCCGAGGTGATCACCGGCACGGCGGGCGTGCCGCTGGTCGTGCTCGACACCACCGACCCCGGCCAGGTGGCCGAGGCGCTGGCGGGCGACCTGCGGCGCACCGTCGTGGTGGTGTCGTCGAAGTCCGGCGGCACCGTCGAGACCGACAGCCACCGGCGGATCTTCGAGGCGGCGTTCGCGGCCGAGGGCATCGACGCGGCGTCGCGGATCGTCGTGGTGACCGACCCCGGCTCCCCGCTGGAGGCGGCGTCGCGGGAGGCGGGCTACCGCAAGGTGTTCCTGGCCGACCCGCACGTCGGCGGCCGGTACTCGGCGCTGACCGCGTTCGGCCTGGTGCCGTCGGGGCTGGCGGGCGCGGACGTCGGCACGCTGCTCGACGAGGCGGCCGCCGCCGCGCCGCTGGTGTCGGCGGACTCGCCGGACAACCCGGCGGTCGTGCTGGCCGCCACGTTCGCCGTGGCGCACGCGCACGGCGCCGAGAAGATCGTGTTCGCCGACACCGGCTCCGGCATCTCCGGGTTCGGCGACTGGGCCGAGCAGCTGATCGCCGAGTCGACCGGCAAGAACGGCACGGGCCTGCTGCCCGTGGTGGTCGAGGGTCCGGGCGCGCCCGGTTTCGTGGACGCCCGCTCGGACGCCACGACCGTCGCGATCGGACCGGCCACCGGCTCGTCCTCCCTCGCGGTCGAGGGCACGCTCGGCGCGCAGTTCCTCGTCTGGGAGTACGCGACCGCGCTGGTCAGCCGGGTGCTGGAGATCAACCCGTTCGACCAGCCGGACGTCGAGGCGGCGAAGAAGGCGTCCCGGTCGCTGCTCGACGCGTCGGCCCCGTCGTCCGTCGAGCCGGCCTTCGTGGACGGCCCGATCGAGGTCTACCCGAGCGAGGGCTGGCTGCCGGCGGACGTGAAGACGGTCGCCGAGGCGCTGGTGGCGCTCGTCGCCGCCGCGTCCGAGCACGGCTACCTGTCCGTGCAGGCGTACCTGGACCGGATCGACGACGCGTCGTTCGCCCTGGTTCGCCCGGAGTTGGCGCTGCGTTCACACCTGCAGACCACGTTCGGGTGGGGGCCCCGGTTCCTGCACTCGACCGGCCAGTACCACAAGGGCGGACACCAGAACGGCGTGTTCCTCCAGCTCACCGGGGCGTCGGAGACGCGGCTGGAGGTGCCGGGCCGCCCGTACGACCTCAGCACGTTGCAGCTCGCGCAGGCGCTGGGCGACGGCCAGGTGCTGGCCGAGCGCGGCCGGCCCGTGCTGCGGCTGCACCTGACCGACCGCGTCGCCGGGCTCGCGCAGCTCGTCGAGGCAATCCAGGAGGACGGTTCGTGACCGAGCTCGCGAGGTCGCCACTCACCACAGCACCGTGCGGTCCACTGCCCGACGAGTCCGGCGAGGAGGTCCGATGACCGCGCCCACCAAGCGCAACCCGCTGCGCGACCCGCGGGACAAGCGGATGCCGCGCATCGCCGGGCCGTCCGGCCTGGTCATCTTCGGCGTGACCGGCGACCTGTCGCGCAAGAAGCTCATGCCCGCGATCTACGACCTGGCCAACCGCGGCCTGCTGCCGCCGGGCTTCGCGCTCGTCGGCTTCGCCCGCCGCGACTGGGCCGACCAGGACTTCATGCAGGTCGTGCACGACGCCGTCAAGGAGCACGCGCGCACCCCGTTCCGGCAGGAGGTCTGGGACCAGCTCGCCGAGGGCATCCGGTTCGTGCAGGGCACCTTCGACGACGACATCGCGTTCGACACGCTCGCCACGACGCTCGCCGACCTGGACCGCGACCGCGGCACCGGCGGCAACCACGCGTTCTACCTGTCGGTGCCGCCCAGCGCGTTCACCACGGTCGTCAACCAGCTCAAGCGCGCGGGCCTGGCCACGCCGCCGACCGACAACCCCGGCCAGTGGCGCCGCGTGGTCATCGAGAAGCCGTTCGGCCACGACCTGGCCAGCGCCCGGCAGCTCAACAAGACCGTCAACGACGTCTTCCCCGAGGAGTCGGTGTTCCGCATCGACCACTACCTCGGCAAGGAGACGGTGCAGAACATCCTGGCGCTGCGCTTCGCGAACCAGCTCTACGAGCCCATCTGGAACGCGAACTACGTGGACCACGTGCAGATCACCATGGCCGAGGACATCGGCCTCGGCGGTCGCGCCGGCTACTACGACGGCATCGGCGCGGCCCGCGACGTGATCCAGAACCACCTGCTCCAGCTGCTCGCGCTCACCGCGATGGAGGAGCCGGTGTCGTTCCGGCCGAGCGACCTGCGCGCGGAGAAGGTGAAGGTGCTGTCGGCGACGCGCCCCGTGGGGCCGTTCGACGAGACCACCGCCCGCGGCCAGTACTCCGGCGGCTGGCAGGGCGGGCAGAAGGTGCCCGGCCTGCTGGAGGAGGGCGGGTTCGCCAAGGACTCGACCACCGAGACGTACGCCGCGATCACGTGCGAGATCAACACGCGCCGCTGGGCGGGCGTGCCGTTCTACCTGCGCACCGGCAAGCGGCTCGGCCGCCGCGTCACCGAGGTGGCCGTGGTGTTCAAGCGCGCGCCGCACCTGCCGTTCGACGACACCGCGACCGAGGAGCTGGGGCAGAACGCCCTGGTGGTGCGGGTGCAGCCGGACGAGGGCGTGACCATCCGGTTCGGCTCCAAGGTGCCCGGCAACACCATGGAGGTCCGGGACGTCACGATGGACTTCGGCTACGGCCACGCGTTCACCGAGTCGTCCCCCGAGGCCTACGAGCGGCTGCTGCTGGACGTGCTGCTCGGCGAGCCGTCGCTGTTCCCGAAGAACGACGAGGTCGAGCTGTCCTGGGAGATCCTGGACCCGGTCCTCGCGCACTGGGCCGCCAACGGCGCCCCGGAGAAGTACAAGGCAGGCACCTGGGGGCCGGCGTCGGCGGACGAGATGCTGGCCCGCACCGGCAGGCACTGGAGGCGTCCGTGATCATCGACCTGCCCTCGACCACCACGTCACAGGTCAACAGCAAGCTCGTGCGGCTGCGCGAGGAAGGCGGCGCGGTCACCCTCGGCCGCGTGCTGACGCTGGTCATCGTGACCGACGACGGCACGAAGACCGAGGAGGCCATCGACGCGGCGAACGACGCCAGCCGCGAGCACCCGTGCCGGGTGATCGTGGTCGCCCGGGGCGCCCGCAAGGCCGCGCCCCGGCTGGACGCGCAGATCCGCGTCGGCGGTGACGCGGGCGCGTCCGAGGTCATCGTGCTGCGGCTGTACGGCGAGCTGGCCAACGAGGGCGCGTCGTGCGTCGTGCCGCTGCTGCTGCCGGACACCCCGGTGGTGGCGTGGTGGCCGAACGAGGCGCCCGCCGTGCCCGCGCTGGACCCCATCGGGCAGCTCGCGCAGCGCCGGATCACCGACGCGGCGGCGGAGAAGAACCCGATCCGGGCGCTGGAGCAGCGGCGCACCTCGTACACGCCGGGCGACACGGACCTGGCGTGGACGCGGCTGACGCTGTGGCGGGCGATGCTCGCGTCGGCGTTCGACCTGCCGCCCTACGAGCGGGTCGTCGAGGCCGAGGTGAGCGGGGAGAGCGACTCGCCGTCGACCGACCTGCTCGCGGCGTGGCTCGCCGGGTGCCTGAAGGTGCCGGTGAAGCGGGCCAAGGCCACGCGCGGCGAGGGCATCGTGGACGTGCGGCTGGAGCGGCGGTCCGGTGTGGTCGAGCTGTCCCGTCCGGACGGCAAGGTCGGCGCGCTGACGCAGCCCGGCCAGCCGGAGCGGCGGGTCGCGCTGCAGCGCCGCTCGGTGCGGGACTGCCTGGCAGAGGAGCTGCGCCGGCTCGACCCGGACGACGTGTACGAGACGGCGTTGCGGTCGCTGGGCAAGGTCGTGCGCGGCCGGACCACGCCGAAGGCCGCGGCGGCGACGCGCAAGCCCGCCGCCAAGCCGGCGAAGGCCGCCAAGGTGGCCGGGTCCGTCGGCGGCGCCGCGCCGGTTCCGACCGCGCCGGTTTCGACCGCGCCGGTTTCGACCGCGCCGGTTTCGACCGAGCCGGTGGCGGCTGTGGCCGCAGCCGGTGACGCCAAGCCGGCCGCGTCGAAGCCCGCCGCCAAGGAGCCCGCCGCCAAGGCGTCCGCCGGCAAACCCGGCAAGGCGTCCGACGCTGCCAAGCCGGCCACGCGGACGTCGGCCCGGTCGTCGGCCGCGAAGGCGAAGTCCGGCGGTTCGCCCGACGGCGAGGCGAAGTCCGGCGCGCCGAAGGCGGCCAAGGTGAAGGCGGGTTCGTGAGCCGGCCCGAGGTGGTGGTGCACCGTGACGGCGACCTGCTGGCCGCCGCCACGGCCGCGCGCCTGGTGACCAGCCTGGTGGACGCGCAGACCGCGCGCGGGTCGGCGTCGCTGGTGCTGACCGGCGGGCGGACCGGCATCGCGGTGCTGGAGCACCTGCGCGCCACGCCCGCGCGGGACGCGGTGGACTGGACGCGCGTCGACCTGTACTGGGGCGACGAGCGGTTCCTGCCCGCCGGGCACCCCGAGCGCAACGAGACCCAGGCCCGTGAGGCGCTGCTGGACCACGTCCCGGTGCCGGCGTCGCGGGTGCACGTGATGGAGCCGTCCGACGGGCGGTTCGGTGACGACCCGGAGGCCGCCGCCGAGGCGTACGCCGACGTCCTGGCCGCCGCCGCGCGCCCAGAGGACCACGGCTCGGTGCCGTCGTTCGACGTGTGCCTGCTCGGGGTCGGCGAGGAGGGGCACGTCGCCTCGATCTTCCCCGACTCGCCCGCGGTGCACGAGCGGGAGCGCGCCGTCGTCGCGGTCCGCGACTGCCCGAAGCCGCCGCCGACGCGGGTCAGCCTCACCCTGCCCGCCATCCGCGCCTCCCGCGAGGTGTGGCTGATGACGACGGGTGCGGCGAAGGCCGCGGCCGTCGCCGAGGGCCTGGCCGGCGCCGGCGAGGTGGAGCTGCCCGCCGCCGGAGCCCGGGGACAGCGCCGCACCCTGTGGCTGCTCGACCCGGCTGCCGCCGCGAAGGCGCCGGACCTGTTCACCCCTCCCCTGGCTTGAGCCGGGTAGTCCCGCCGCTGCCGCCGTCACCTCACCGGGTGCCGGCGGCAGTGGCGCATCCGGGGTCGGGGCGTGATCTGCCGCACGCGCCGGCCGCCGTCCGCGGGCGTTCCCCCTGGTGGTGTCCGCTGAGCGGACGTTCGCGCTCGCAATTTTGTGCGGCGCTCCGCGTCCCGTTCGGGTAATCAACGCATCTCGAAGGGTGAGCGGGTCGATCGAGCACGTCGGGGGCGGGAAGGGCGGGTCATGCCAAGCGCGATGACAGCGCAGTACGGTGAGGACCGGCGGATAGCGGACACGGGAGGTCGAACCCTGGCCGGCAACGCTGTCGAGAGGCTGCCGAGCGGTCGGGTCAACGGCGTTCCGACCGAGCGGGTGCCCCGTGCTGCCGTCCACGAGGTGCTGCTGCGGTTGCTCGGCAAGCACCGGCAGCTGGCGTTCGACGTGGCGGCCGTGGCGATCGCCGCGCTCGACGTGTGGCTGCGGGTCGTGCCCGAGGCCGAGCGGTACAACTACGTGCTGTCGATCATCTCCGTGGCCGCCGTCGCCCTCCGCCGCCGGTTCCCGTTCCTGGTCGTGCTGATCACCGTGCCCGGTTTCCTGGCGGGGTGGGCGCAGCTGGCGGCGATGATCGCGCTGGGCACCCTGGCGCGGCGCAAGCTGCTGTCGACGCAGACGTACATCGGCGCCGGGTTGGTGTGGTTCAGCCGGTTCTTCCTGTGGCCGGTGGAGGACTTCGTCGAGCTCGGCTGGAAGACGCACGTGCACGACGCCATCTACGGGTGCCTGGTCGCGGGGATGCCGATCGCGATCGGCCTGCTCGCGCACGCGAGGGAGGAGCTGTCCGCGCGGATCGCCGAGCTGGCCGCCAGCCGGGAGCGGGAACGGATGCTGCACGCCCACGCCGTGCGGGCGGACGAGCGGGCGAGGTTGGCGCGGGAGATGCACGACGTCGTGTCGCACCAGGTGAGCTTGATCGCGATGCAGGCGGGGGCGCTGCGGGTGGCGGCGGCCGATCCGAACGCCAAGCAGGTGGCGGGCACGATCCGCATGCTCAGCACGCGGACGTTGGACGAGCTGCGGCAGCTGGTGAGCGTGCTGCGGACCACGAGCGGTGACGACTCGCCCCAGCCGAGGGTCGAGGACCTGCCGCAGTTGGTGGCCGGCGCCGGCGTGCCCGCAACGCTGACCGTGCGCGGCCCGGTGGACGACCTGCCGGCCCCGGTGTCGGGTGCCGTGTACCGGACCGTGCAGGAGGCTTTGACCAACGTGCGGAAGCACGCGTGCGGGGCGCCGACGTCGGTGTTGGTGGTGGCGGAGGCCGATGTGCTGCGGGTGGAGGTCCGCAACGAGGCGCCCGAGACGTCGCGCGACCACGGCACGTTGCCGAGCGGCGGTCATGGCCTGGTGGGGCTGCGGGAGCGGGCGGCGCTGCTGGACGGCGAGTTCGAAGCCGGCCCGACGGCCGGCGGCGGCTTCGCCGTGAGGGTAACGTTTCCGCTGGTCAGATCCCTGGACACCTGACGATCCCGATACCCGATCGGGTGATTGTCACATCGCCACGTAAGAAAACACCGTTATCATCAACCTCAAACGTCGGTTGAAACAACGAGGCCGCCAACCAACCCTCGCCCCCGCCACCCCTCCGCCCCAACCCCGCCCGACCTTCACCACCCGACCCTCGCCACCCAACGCCCCGCCCGCCGCGCGACCCTTCGCTACCGGCCCGGCCGACACAGGTGCGCCCAGGGCGACCCACAAGCGACCCCACAGCAGGGCAACGGAAACAGCGCCGCGGTGGCCGGGCGCGACACGGGGCCGACCACGCAGCACGCGCAGGAATGCTCGCAGTGACCGGGCGCGCGCAGGAATGCCCGCCGTGGCCGGACGCGCGCAGGAATGCCCGCCGTGGCCGGACGCGCGCAGGAATGCTCGCCGGGACTGGCCGCGGGCAGGAATGCTCGCCGGGACCACCGGACGCGCGCACGAATGCTCGCCGTGGCCGGACGCGGGTGGGTGGTGCCGGCGCGGCTGGTCCGCAGGCGGTGGGTGGAGACAGGGCGGCCGGTCGGCGAATCGCGTGGGCCGGTGGCGGTCGGGGGCGTGGGGCGACTGGGGTCAGTGCTGCTGCTGGGCTGATCGGCGGGTGGCGACGGCGGTGCACACGGCTGCCACCGCGCCCAGCCCGCCGCACACGAGCGCCGGCCACAGGTCCGGGGTGTGGCGCAGCAGGACGGACGGCAGGAGCCACGCCGCCACGCCCAGGCCGAAGCCGAGCGGAGCGGTGGTGAGCACGGCCGCGGTTCCTGCTTGGCGGCGCCTCAGCGACCGGAGGATCGACTCCAGGTACGCGAGCGTGAACAGGAGGACCACCGCGCCGCCCGCGCCCATGATGCTGAACATCGGGTGGGTCAGCGGTTGGAGGGAGTAGTCGCGGGACGTGTCGCCGGACGTCACGGTCGCCACCGCCGCGCCGCCCACGATCCAGCGGCTCGCGCCTGGCAGCGTGAAGGTCAACCCGGCAGGAGCGGCGGGCGCAGGTGCAGCGGACGAAGGCGCGGCGGGAAGCGCGGCGGCGACGTCGGCGAGCGTGATGCCGGCGGCGGTGACCTTCAGGCGCGCGGTTGACGGGTCGCCTTCGCCGATCGCCACGGGCTTGCTCAGGTCGGCCCGCACGGGCGGCAGGTCGCGGCCCGGCACGGTGAACGGGAGCGCGACCATCAGCGCCACCGCCAACGCCGCCGCCAGCGCGAACCACCGCGCCGGCCTCGGGGCGGCCAGCACGTGGGCCGCCGGCACGAGCGTGTCGGCGCCCAGCCGGACCGGGGTGGGCGGTGGGTCCACGAGGGTCGCGCGGACGGGCACGGTCAGGGTTTCGCGTGGCACGGACGGATGGGTCGCCGGGCGGGTGCTCGCGGCGGCGACCTGGGGGCTCAGGTGGACCGGCGCGCCGAGGCGGAGCAGCCAGTCGCGGCCGAACACCTCGGCCGCGGCGCCCGCCAGGTCCACCGCGAACGTCTCCGCGTTGCGGTACCGGGCCTTCGGGTCGCGCTCCAACCCGCGCATGATCACCCGCGCGAGCGGGTCGGGCACCTCGACCAGCGGCCGGGGCTGCTGGTGCACGTGCCGCTGGATCATCGCCAGCGCGCCACCGCCGGAGTCGAACGGGAGCCGCCCGCTCAGCAGCTCGTACAGCACCGTCGCCGAGCCGTAGACGTCGGCCGCCGGGCTCAGGGGGTTGCCGAGCGCCTGTTCCGGCGCCAGGTACGCGGGCGTGCCGAACACCTGCCCGCCGTGCGTCACCAACGTCGCCCCCTCGCTGACGACCTGCGAGATGCCGAAGTCGGCGACCTTCAGCACCCCGCCCGCGGTGAACAGGAGGTTCTTCGGCTTCACGTCGAGGTGCAGCACCCCGGCCTCGTGCGCCGCGTGCAGACCGGACAGCGCCGCCAGCCCGAACGCGCACGTCTCGGCCGGTGTCACGCCCGCGCCGGTGAACCGCGACCACACCGTGCCGCCGTCGAGCTTCTCCATCACGAGCAGGTGCTCGCCGCGGTCCTGGACGTAGTCGTACACGGGCACGATGTGCGGGTGGTCCAGCCGCGCCAGCAGCCGAGCCTCGTGCGCGAACCGGGCGCTCATCCGCTCGTCCTCGGCGAGCACGCCGGGCAGCCGCTTGACGGCGACCGGACGTCCCAGCGGCCGGTGCACGGCGGCGTACACGACGCCCATCCCGCCGCGTCCGATCTGCGCGCCGAGGTCGTACTGCGGCAGGGCGGCCGCGACGTTCGCCGACACCGTCACGCGGCACCGCCGGGCAGCGGCCGGGTGATCCGCTGCGTCGAGTCGGGGTCCGACGGCAGGGACCCGAGGTCGTCCGCGTCCGGGTGCGGGGTCAGGTAGCCGAGGACGAACGCGACCGCCGCCGCGCCGAGGATGAACGGGATCTCGGCGGCCGGCGACGGCGCCATGATCCGCAGCACGGACAGGGAGATGACGGCGACGAGCCCGGTGCCGACGCCGGCGGGCAGGAACCGCATGGCGCGCTGCCACCGGTTCGCGGGCAGCCGGCGGCGGGCCAGGGCGAACAGCGCGCCGGCCCACGCGAGCACGGTCAGCGCGAACACGGCGATGCCGAAGATCCCGTACACCGACCACAGCGAGCCGCGGACGTGGCCGGTCGTCCCGATGGAGGCGATGACGTCGCGGTTGGTGTCGAGGACTTCCAGCTCGGTCGGCATGAGCCCGGTGGCCTGGGTGCCGAGCTGGCCGAGGTCGAGCACGAAGCCCTTGGTGACGCTCTGCTTCGCGGGCACGTCGAACGGCACGGTCGTGTCGTAGGAGAAGAACGTGAGCGCGAGGGCGGTGCCGGTCAGCCGGATCGTCTTCACGTGGCGGACGGTGTCCGTTCCGTTGTGGACGGTCACGGAGATGCGGGAGGAGCCGGACGGGTCGAGCACGAGCTCGTCCTCACCGACCGGGGTTCCGTCCACAGTGGCGTCGATGGTGACCGTGTCGCCTGCGGCGGCGGCCGGGGCGACGCCCAGGAAGATCCCGCACAGGAGCAGTAAACCGACGCTGCTCATAATGCGTCTCACAAGGGCACCTCGTCGGTGGGTAGCGGACTAGTCCGGGAGTCGGGTATGCGATCGGCAGGAACACTAGCTTTACTCGGTGCCTTGGCATATGGCGTTACGGCGCTTGTAGCGGCACCGGTATCGGCGCAGCAGCAGGGCGTCGCCACGGCGAACCCGGACAGCGGCCCGGCGGGGAGCACGTTCACGCTGAGCTGGTCCGGTGTGTACCTCGATCCGGACTGCCAGGACTACACCGTGCACATCGTGTGGGACGGCAAGGACGTGGTCGGCAGCGGGCGGCACACGGGCCGCGGGTCGGGGTCGGGCACGGCGACCGTGCCGGCCACCGCGGGCGTCGGGGGCCACCGCGTCACGGCCCGCCCGGTGTGCGCGGCGACGTCACGGCCGACCGACGGCTTCACGGTGACGCCGACCCCGACCACGACCACCACCCCGCCGCCGGTCACCACCACCACGACGACCGCTCCCCCGGTGACGACCACGACGAGCCGCCGTCCGACGGTCACCACGACGACCACCACCGCGACAACCACGACCACGACCACCACGACGACGACGGGCAGCTCGGCCCCGCCCGCGGCGACCACGACGACGCCGTTCGACGGTGACGGCGCGCTGACGCTGGACAAGGACAACGTCCAGCCGGGCGACCCGCTGACCGCCACCGGCACCGGCTGCGAGCCCGGTTCGCAGGTGAGGCTCAGCTCGCTGGGCGAGGAGGTCGGCACGGCGAAGGCGGACGGCTCGGGCACGTTCAGCACGCGGGTCGAGTTCGTGACGATCCAGCCGGGTCGGCACGTGATCCGGGCGGACTGCGGCGTGGTGCTGGTCGGGAGCGTGGACGTGGCGCTGACCAGCTCGACCGGCGGCACGACGTCCACGCTGGTGGTGCTGGTCTTCTTCCTGCTGGTGGGCGCGGTGCTGGTGCGACGCCAGTTCGCCGGCCTGTTCGGCAAGCGGAACTGAACCCGGCCGGCGACCGAACCCCGCCGACAACGGGCCGCACCGGCGACGGGGCACCGCCCGCCCCGCCGGTTCGGCCTCCCGCACGACGACGGCCCCCGTGGAATCCCACGGGGGCCGTCGCGCTGTTCCAGCCTGAACTCGACTAGGGCTCTTCGCGCTGCTTGCGCAGCTTGGTGAGCGCCTCCTCGAGGATCGCCTCACCGTCCGCGTCGGAGCGCCGCTCCTTCACGTACGCCAAGTGCGTCTTGTACGGCTCGTTGCGCGGCGGAGCAGGGGGAGCCTGCTCGTCACGCCCCGCCGGAAGACCGCACCGGGGGCAGTCCCAGTTCTCCGGGATCTCGGCTTCGACCGCGAACGACGGCCGAGACTCGTGCGCGTTCGCGCACCAGTACGACACCCGACGTCGGGGCGCGGACTCGCCGCGCTCCGATTCGCCCATCGGGCCTGCGCCGACGCGGGTACCGCGAATCGCGTTACCACCAGCCATCGACCCTCACACCCCCACCAGGTGGTTTCCCTGTGTCCGTGTCGACCGCCGCCCGAGGACGTCGGCCGACCCCTGTCAGTTGACCTTCATCAGCAGCCCGACGCCCACGATGGCGATGACCCAGACCGCGCCGACGAACAACGTCAGCCGGTCGAGGTTCTTCTCGACCACGCTGGAACCGGACAGGCTCGACTGCATGCCGCCGCCGAACAACGAGGAAAGACCGCCGCCGCGCCCGCGGTGCAGGAGCACGAGCAGGATCAGCAGCAGACTGGAGACGATCAACAGGATCTGCAGGAACAGGATCATTTCTTCCTCGCTGTCAGGCAGGTGACGCCACAGAGTACCCGGTCAACTGCCGACCGTGGACCACCGTAGTAGGAGTGCGTGTCAATCACATCAGGGTAGAGGGCCGCCGGCGGCGAGCGCGCACAGCTTGGCGAACTCGTCCGCGTCGAGGCTCGCACCACCCACAAGGGCGCCGTCGACGTCCTTCTGGGCGACGAGCTCGGCGATGTTGCCGGACTTGACGGACCCTCCGTAAAGCACCCGAACGGCCGAAGCGACGTCCTCGCCGTACAGCTCGGCGAGCTTGACCCGCAGCGCCGCGCAGACCTCCTGCGCGTCCGCCGACGAGGCGACCTTGCCGGTGCCGATGGCCCAGACGGGCTCGTAGGCGACGACCACGTCCCGCACCTGCTCGGCGGTGAGGCCCTTGAGGCCCGCGACGAGCTGGTCGGTGCAGTGCTCGACGTGCCGGCCGGCCTCGCGGACGTCCAGCTGCTCGCCGAGGCAGAAGATCGGGGTGACGCCGTGCTTCAGCGCCGCCTTGACCTTCTTGTTGACGGTGGCGTCGTCCTCGCCGTGGTACTCGCGGCGCTCGGAGTGGCCCACGGTGACGTAGGAGCAGCCGAGCTTGGCGAGCATGGCGCCGGAGATGTCACCGGTGTAGGCGCCGGAGTCGTGCGGCGAGAGGTCCTGCGCGCCGTACTTGAGGAGCAGCTTGTCGCCGTCGACGAGGGTCTGGATGGACCGGATGTCGACGAACGGCGGCAGCACCGCGACCTCGACCTTGGCGAAGTACTTCTCGGGCAGCGAGAAGGCGATCTTCTGCACCAGGGCGATGGCCTCGAGGTGGTTGAGGTTCATCTTCCAGTTGCCCGCGATGAGCGGCTGACGCTGGGCCATCACGCCTCCAGAACCGACACGCCGGGGAGCTCCTTGCCCTCCAGGTACTCCAGGGACGCGCCACCGCCGGTGGAGATGTGCGAGAAGCCGTCCTCGGGCAGGCCGAGGGCGCGGACGGCCGCGGCGGAGTCGCCGCCGCCGACCACGGTGAACGCGTCGCTCTTGACGAGCGCCTCGGCCACCGCGCGGGTGCCGCCGGCGAACGCGTCGAACTCGAACACGCCCATGGGGCCGTTCCAGAAGACGGTCTGGGCGTCGGCGAGCTTCGACGCGAACAGCTCGCGCGTCTTCGGCCCGATGTCGAGGCCCTGCCGGTCGGCGGGGATGGCGTCGGTGGCGACGACCTCGAACTCCGCGTCGGGCGCGAAGTCGACGGCGGCGAGCACGTCGACCGGGAGCACGAGCTCCACGCCGCGCTCCTCCGCCTCGGCGAGGAAGCCGCGGACCTGGTCGAGCTGGTCCTCCTGGAGGAGCGAGCCGCCGACCTCGTGGCCCTGGGCCTTGAGGAAGGTGTAGGCCATGCCGCCGCCGATGAGGAGCCGGTCGACCTTGGTGAGCAGGTTCGCGATGACGCCGAGCTTGTCGGACACCTTCGCGCCGCCGAGCACCACGACGTACGGGCGCTTCAGGTCGTCGGTGAGCTTGCGCAGCACCTCGACCTCGGCCAGCACGAGGCCGCCCGCGTAGTGCGGGAGCTTCTGGGCGACGTCGTAGACGGAGGCCTGCTTGCGGTGCACGACGCCGAAGCCGTCGGACACGAACGCGTCCGCCTTGGCCGCCAGCTCGTCGGCGAGGGCGGCGCGCTCGGCGTCGTCCTTGCTGGTCTCGCGGGCGTCGAAGCGGATGTTCTCCAGCAGCACGACGGTGCCGTCGCCGGCGGCCTCGGTGCCGATCTCGACCGTCTGGCCGAGGAGTTCGCCGAGTCGCGCCGCGACGGGCGCGAGGGAGAACTTGGGGTCGGGCTCGCCCTTGGGGCGGCCCAGGTGGGCGGCGACCAGCACGCGGGCGCCCGCGTCCACGAGCGCCTTGAGGGTGGGCACCGACGCGCGGACGCGGCCGTCGTCGGTGATCCGGTCGCCGTCGAGGGGGACGTTCAGGTCGGCGCGCACCAGGACGCGCCGACCCGAGACACCCTCGCTGAGCAGATCGTCAAGAGTCTTCACAGCGAGCTTCCCGCTTGGTCGTCGTCAGAGCTTGCTGGCGACGAGGTTGACCAGGTCGGCGAGGCGGTTGGAGTAGCCCCACTCGTTGTCGTACCAGCCGACGACCTTGACCTGGTTGCCGATGACCTTGGTCAGCGGCGCGTCGTAGATGCACGACGCCGGGTCGGTGACGATGTCGGCCGACACGATCGGGTCGGTGTTGTAGCGCAGGTAGCCCTTCAGGGGACCTTCGGCGGCGGCCTTGTACGCGGCGTTGACCTCGTCCACGGTGACCTCGCGGCCCACGGTGACGGTCAGGTCGGTGGCCGAGCCGGTGGGCACGGGCACGCGCAGGGCGTAGCCGTCGAGCTTGCCCTTCAGGTCGGGCAGGACCAGGCCGATCGCCTTCGCGGCACCGGTGCTGGTGGGCACGATGTTCACGGCGGCGGCCCGGGCGCGGCGCAGGTCCTTGTGCGGCGCGTCCTGGAGGTTCTGGTCCTGGGTGTAGGCGTGGATCGTGGTCATGAGGCCACGCTCGATGGTGAAGCTGTCGTGCAGCACCTTGGCGAGGGGCGCCAGGCAGTTCGTGGTGCACGAGGCGTTCGAGATGACGGTCTGCGAACCGTCGTACTGGTCGTCGTTCGCGCCGAGGACGACGGTGAGGTCCTCACCCTTGGCCGGCGCGGAGATGATGACCTTCTTGGCGCCACCCTCGTCGACGTGCTTGCGGGCGGCGGCCGCGTCGGTGAAGAAACCGGTCGACTCGACGACGACGTCGACGCCGAGGTCCTTCCAGGGCAGCTTGCCGGGGTCGCGCTCGGCGAGGGCCTTGATGACCTTGCCGTCGATCGCGATGCCCTCGTCGGTCACGGTCACCTCGGCGTCGAGGCGGCCCAGGATGGAGTCGTACTTCAACAGGTGGGCCATGGTGTTGACGTCACCGAGGTCGTTGAAGGCGACGATCTCGATGTCGTGCCCGCTGGCCTGAACGGCGCGCCAGAAGTTGCGACCGATGCGGCCGAAACCATTGACACCTACGCGAACCGTCACGGTGAGTCTCCTCGGTACTCGACTGGCGTCTCCGCCAGGGGCGTGCAGTCATGGGCTGACCAGGCAGCCGACGGCCAGCCTAGCCTCCGGGCTCGCAGGCCTGGTCACCTGGATCTCCAGCATCTCTTTATCGAGCAAGAAAATCCAGCTTGACCGGCTTGTTACCTGGCGGTAACTCGGTGACCGAGGCTTCGCGACCCCGAAGCGGGGTGTCACCGACGCGGCGCGGATCGCCCGTCCAGCGTAGGACCGGCGGGTTGCGGGTGCAGAACGCGCCCTGGGCGGCGTCACGGGGCGCGAGCGGTGAGGAAGGGCTGGAAGAGCCGCAGGTCGTAGTGCTCGCCGTCGTCGTGCCAGTCCCACAGCTGGAAGCTGACCGCGCGGCCCGCCTCGGTGGTCGCGGTGCGCGCGGGGGTGGCGGACGGGCGCTCGCGCAGCAGCTCGTCGTACGGGCGGGTGGTGACGATGAGCAGCCCGTCCGGCACGAGCGCGCGGCGCGGACCGGGCCCCAGCGCGCGGCGGAGGACCCGTGGAGCGCCGCTGCCTGGCGGGCGGCCGGGGCGTCCCAGTCGGCGTAGAGCAGGTGGTGGCGCTCGGCGACGCCGTCGTAGAAGTCCCGTGCCGACGCGTCCGCCGCGCCGGCGACGCCACCGGCGTCAGACCTCGGCTTCGAGCATGTCCGCGGTCACGGCGGACTCGGTGTCGGGCATGCCCAGCTCCTTCGCCCGCTTGTCGGCCATCGCCAGCAGCCGCCGGATGCGGCCCGCCACGGCGTCCTTGGTCATCTGCGGGTCGGAGAGCTGGCCCAGCTCCTCCAGCGACGCCTGCCGGTGCGCGAGCCGCAGCTCGCCGGCCGCCGCCAGGTGGTCGGGCGCCTCCGGGCCCAGGATCTCCAGCGCCCGCCGGACCCGGGCCGCCGCGGCGACCGCGGCCCGTGCCGAGCGGCGCAGGTTCGCATCGTCGAAGTTCGCCAGCCGGTTCGCCGTCGCCCGCACCTCGCGGCGCATCCGGCGCTCCTCCCAGGCCAGCACGCTGTCGTGCGCGCCCAGCCTGGTCAGCATCGCGCCGATCGCGTCGCCGTCCCTTATCACCACGCGTTCCGCGCCGCGCACCTCGCGCGACTTGGAGCCGATGCCCATCCGCCGCGCCGCGCCCACCAGCGCCAACGCCGCCTCCGGACCGGGGCAGGTGACCTCCATCGACGACGACCGGCCCGGTTCGGTGAGCGAGCCGTGCGCCAGGAACGCGCCGCGCCACGCCGCCTCCGCGTCGCACACCCCGCCGGACACGACCGGCGCGGGCAGGCCGCGGACCGGACGCCCGCGCGGGTCCAGCAGGCCCGTCTGCCGGGCCAGGCCCTCGCCGTCCTTGACCACGCGCACGACGAACCGGGTGCCCTTGCGCAGCCCGCTGGACGTGATGGTGAACACGTCGGACTGGTGCCCGTACAGCTCGTGGATCTCGCGGCGCAGGCGGCGCGCCGTGGAGCCGAGGTCCAGCTCCGCCTCGACGACCACCCGGCCGCCCACGATGTGCAGTCCGCCCGCGAAGCGCAGGAGGGAGGCGACCTCCGCACGGCGGCAGCAGGTCTTCGAGACGGCCAGCCTGCTCAGCTCGTCCTTCACCGCCGACGTCATCGCCACGGCGCCTCGCCTCCCCTGGTCGCACGGTCTTCCTGGAGGGTTGTACTCGACGCCCCGCCGGTCCCGTCACCAGGGCCGGCCAACGCCCGCTGGATGCTCAACGCCAGCGCGGCGGGGTCGTGACGGTCCGGCGCGCCCGCCACGGCGATCGGCGCGAGGTGCGCCGCAGCCCCGAGAGCTGCGGCGGCCCGGCTCAGCCGGTCCGGGACGGGCACCGCGCCGACGTCCGCGATCACCGCGTCCACGCGCAGCGCGGGCGCGTGCGCGCACAGGACGTCGAGGTGCAGCTCCGGCGAGAACCCGGCGGTTTCCCCCGGTTGGGGGACCAGGTTGAGCACCACGACCTTCCGCGCCGACGTCCGCACGAGCGCGTCGTGCAGCTCCGGCACGAGCAGGTGCGGCAGCACGCTGGTGAACCACGAGCCCGGCCCGAGCAGCACCACGTCGGCGTCCAGCACCGCCTGGACGGCCTCCGGGCAGCCGCGCGGCTCCTCCCCCGGCCCGCCCGGCCCGTACAGGCGGATGCGCTGCACCCGGCCCGGTGTGGTGGCGATCGCGACCTGGCCGCGGATGCGGCGCACCACGTCGGCGTCCTCGTCCAGCCCGGTGACGTCGGCCTCGATCGACAGCGGCTCGGCGCACATCGGCAGGACCCGCCCGCGCACGCCGAGGAGCCGTCCGGCCTCCTCCAGCACCGCGACCGGGTCGCCCAGCCGCTCCAGCAGGCCCGCCAGCACCAGGTTGCCGACGGCGTGGCCCGCGAGGGCGCCCGTGCCGCCGAACCGGTGCTGGAACAACGCCGCCCACAGGGCGCTCGACTCGTCCGCGCCGGCCAGCGCCACCATCGCCTTGCGCAGGTCACCGGGCGGGAGCAGGCCCAGCTCGCGCCGCAGCCGCCCCGAGGAACCGCCGTCGTCGGCGACCGTCACCACGGCCGTCACGTCGTCGGTCACCCGGCGCAGGGCGGTGAGCGTCGCGTGCAGCCCGTGCCCGCCGCCCAGCGCTACCGCTCTCCAGCTCACTCGCGTCCCAGGTCCCGGTGGACGACCTTGACCGCCATGCCGTCCTCGCTGGCCAGTCGACCGGCCAGCTCCTCCGAGATGGCGACGCTGCGGTGCTTGCCGCCGGTGCAGCCGACCGCCAGCGTCAGGTACCGCTTGCCCTCGCGCCGGTAGCCGGCGCCGATGAGGCGCAGCAGCTCGTGGTAGCGGTCGAGGAACTCGTCCGCGCCCTCCTGCGTGAGCACGTAGTTCCGCACGTCGCCGTCCAGCCCGGTCTGCTCGCGCAGCTCCGGGATCCAGAACGGGTTCGGCAGGAACCGCACGTCCATGACCAGGTCGGCGTCCATCGGCAGGCCGTACTTGTAGCCGAACGACAGCACGGTGACGCGGGTCCGCGTCGCCGACTCCGTGCCGAACGTGTCCTCGATCTTGGCCCGCAGCTGGTGCACCGACAGCGCGGACGTGTCCAGCACCAGGTCGGCTTCCTCGCGCAGCGGCGTGAGCAGGACGCGCTCGGCCTCGATGCCGTCCGCCAGCCGCCCGTCGGCCTGCAGCGGGTGGCCGCGCCGGACCGACTCGAACCGGCGGATCAGCACGTCGTCGGTGGCCTCCAGGAACAGCACCTTCGGCTTGTAGCCGCGCGCGTCCAGGTCCTTGATGACCGCCGCCAGGTCCTCGGTGAACGCGCGGCTGCGCACGTCCATCACGACCGCGACCCTGGTGATGGCCCCCCTGGCCTGCGCACCCAGCTCCACCATGGTCGCGATCAGCTCGGGCGGCAGGTTGTCCACCACGAACCACCCGAGGTCCTCCAGGCACTTCGCGGCGGTGCTGCGGCCCGCTCCCGACAGACCCGTCACCACCGCCACTTCGATGCCGGACTTCTCGCCGGCCGGTGCGCTCACGTTCGCTCCTGTCCGATTGTCGGCTCCGCCGACGGTCGCCCGATCGCCGGCTCCGCCGACGGTCCTCCGGTGCCGGCCGCGCCCAGCGTCGCGAGCACGGCCTCCGCGGTGCGCCGGCCCACTCCGGGCACCACGCTGATCTCCTCGATGCTCGCCTCGCGCAGCTTCTTCAGCGAGCCGAAGTGCTTGAGCAGCGCCGCCTTGCGCGTCTGGCCCAGGCCCGGCACGTCGTCCAGCGCCGAGGTGGTCATCCGCTTCGACCGCTTCTGCCGGTGGTAGGCGATGGCGAACCGGTGCGCCTCGTCGCGCACCCGCTGCAACAGGTACAGGGCCTCGCTGGTGCGGGGCAGGATCACCGGGTCGGGCTCGCCGGGCACCCAGACCTCCTCCAGCCGCTTCGCCAGGCCGACCACCGCGACGTCGGTGATGCCCAGCTCCGCGAGCACGTCGGAGGCTACCTGCGCCTGGGGCGCGCCGCCGTCCACGACGAGCAGGTTCGGCGCGTACGCGAACTTCCGCGGCTTGCCCGTCTCCGGGTCGATGCCCGGGTTCGGCCCCTCGGGGGCCTTGTTGTCCCGCAGGAACGCCTGGAACCGCCGCCGCACCACCTCGGCGATCGAGCCGACGTCGCCCTGCTCGGCGCCCTCGCGGACGGCGAAGCGGCGGTACTCGGACTTGCGCGCCAGGCCGTCCTCGAACACCACCAGCGACGCCACCACGTCGGTGCCCTGCACGTGGCTGATGTCGGTGCACTCGATGCGCAGCGGCGCGGTGTCGAGCCCGAGCGCCTCCTGCAGCTCCTGGAGGGCCGCCGACCGGGCCGTGAGGTCGCCGGCACGGCGCAGCTTGTGCTGCTGGAACGCCTCCTTGGCGTTGCGCTCCACGGTCTCCATGAGCGCCCGCTTGTCGCCGCGCTGCGGCACGCGCAGCACGACCCGGCCGCCGCGCAGGTCCGACAGCCACTTCTCGACCGCCGCCGCGTCGTCCGGCAGCTCCGGCACCAGCACCTCGCGCGGCACCGGCGCCGACTCCACCCCGCTGGCGCGCGCCGACTCGACCTGCTCGCCGTAGAACTGGGTGACGAACTGATCCACCAGGCCCGTCACGCCGCCCTCGTCGACCTTGTCGACCACCCAGCCCCGCTGGCCCCGCACCCGGCCGCCGCGCACGTGGAAGACCTGGACCGACACCTCCAGGTCGTCCTCCGCGAACGCGACCACGTCGGCGTCCGTGCCGTCGCCGAGGACGACGGCCTGCTTCTCCAACGCCCGCTTGAGGGCGGCCTGGTCGTCCCGCAGGCGGGCGGCCCGCTCGAACTCCAGCTCCTCGGCGGCGGCCGTCATCTCGCGTTCCAGGCGGCGCACCATCGAGTCGGTCCTGCCGGCGAGGAAGTCGCAGAAGTCCTCGACGATGTCGCGGTGCTCGTCGGCGCTGACCCGGCCCACGCACGGCGCCGAGCACTTGTCGATGTAGCCCAGCAGGCACGGGCGGCCGATCTGGCCGTGGCGCTTGAACACCCCCGCCGAGCACGTGCGCGCCGGGAAGACGCGGAGCAGCAGGTCGAGGGTCTCGCGGATCGCCCACGCGTGCGCGTACGGGCCGAAGTAGCGGACGCCCTTGCGGCGCGGGCCGCGGTAGACGTGCAGCCGGGGGAACTCCTCGTGCAACGTCACGGCCAGGACCGGGTAGGACTTGTCGTCGCGGTAGCGGACGTTGAACCGCGGGTCGAACTCCTTGATCCAGTTGTACTCGAGCTGCAGCGCCTCGACCTCGGTGCCGACGACCGTCCACTCGACGCTCGCCGCGGTCGTCACCATCTGCCGGGTGCGCGGGTGCAGGCCGGCGACGTCGGCGAAGTACGAGTTGAGCCGTTGGCGCAGGCTCTTGGCCTTGCCGACGTACACCACGCGGCCGGCCGCGTCGCGGAACTTGTACACGCCGGGTGCTTCGGGGATGGTGCCTGTCGCGGGGCGATAGGTCGACGGGTCGGCCACAGGTCAAGCCTACTGTGTTGGATTGCGCCGCCTTCGGCGTCGCGAGGCTCGGCCGCCTGGAAGTCGGTAGTTCGCGGCCGATCCCGCGACGATCGGAAAAGCGTGATCGTCGCGGGATGGGCCGCGAACTACCGACGCGGCCTCGCGCCGGTGGGCGCGTTGGGGGCGCGAAGTACCGAGCGGGCCTGCAGCGGTGTGCGCGTTGGGGCGCGAACTAGCGAGCGGGCCCGCAGCGGTGTGCGCGTTGGGGCCGCGAACTAGCGAGCGGCCTCGCAGCGGTGCGTGCGTTGGGCCGCGAAGTGGCGAGCGGCCCCGCGCTGGTGGGTGCGTGGGCCGCTTGCCGGAGGCGCGGTGGGGGTCAGGCGAGGATTACCTGGCCCGCTTCCACCTTGACCTTGACCTCGGTCAGGCCTGTGGTGGCCGGGCCCTTGGTCACTGCCCCGTCCGTCGCGTTGAACGTGCTGCCGTGGTTCGGGCACGTGATGACGCCGCCCTCGGGCGGTGAGACGGCGGTGCCCTGGTGCGGGCACGTGGCGTCGTAGGCCTTGACCGTGTCGCCGGTGCGGACGAGCACGAGGGGCTTGCTGGTGGCCGGGTTGCCGGCGATCGCGCCGCCGCCGTCGGGCACGTCGGCCAGCGCGATGATCGACGCCGGGCCGGCCGGGTTGGTGCCGCCGGCGGGTGGCGTGCTGCCGCCCGCGGGCGCGGTGCCGGTGCCCGGCGTGGTCTCGCCGCCGCTGCTGCACGCCGCCAGACCGCCCGGCACCGCCAGCGCGACCAGCACGCCGCACAGCATCGAGCGTCGGGACAGCCCTGTCTTCTCCACGGAACTCAAAACGGTTCCTCCGCTACGTGGTGGTGGGTGTTCGTTCGGTCACACCGAATACGACACCACGTGAAGCGGGGTTCAACACGTCCAGCCATTGGGACGAATCTTCAGGAAAGCACCACATCGGCGCCCGAGACGGCCACCGGCACCTCGGCCAGGCCGCGCGGGGACGGTCCGGACAGCACGGCGCCCGACGCCGGGTCGAACGCGCTGCGGTGCGTGGGGCAGGTGATGACCCCCGCGGCGGGCGGGTTGACCACCGTGCCCTGGTGCGGGCAGGCCGGGTGGAACGCCCGCACCTCGGCCTCGGACGGCCGGACCAGCAACAACTGGCCGTCGCCGCCGACGTCGACGAGCGCGCCGGACCCCACCGGCACGTCGGCGAGCGCGGCGACGCGGTCACCCGGACGGGCGGAGCCGACACCGGGCTCGCGCGCGGGCGCCCCCGTCCCGCAGGCGGTCAGGGCGAGCAGCCCGCACAGCAGCGTCCGTCGGTCCACCCGCCCATTCTCGCCTAGCGGTCCTTGGCGGCCGCCGTCCGGGCCAGCGCCAGCACGGCGGTGAACGGCGGGAACCAGTGCCGGGAGTGCGACGGCGGGTTCGCCCACCTCAGCGACCCGTAGCGGGTCATGGTGGGCGGCAGCGCGATGCGCTGCGGCGAGCGGACGAACTGGACCTCGGGGGGCGCCTTGAGGTGCGTGGGCAGCAGCGCCACGAGCTCGGCGAGGAAGATCCAGTGCTCGCGCGGGCCGGGGATGACGGTGACGGGGCCCGCGAGCATGCGGGCCTTCAGGTCGGCCAGCACGCGCGAGCCGATGCGGGCGGGCATGGCCAGGGCGGTCGTGGCCGGGCCGAGCGGCAGGAACACGCCCTGCTCCGTGACGGACACCTTCCAGCCGAGGACCCGGTAGCCCGCGATCGCCTCGCCGAGCGCCTGTTGGTGCGCGCGGTCGCGTGGCCCCTGGCGTGGCCCGGTGTCTGCGGTGGTGGCAGCGGTGATGCTCATCGGCGAGGTCCCTCCCCGGTCGGGTGGAGCGGGCGGCGTGCCGGGGCCGCGGGGTCGTCCCGGCGCAGGCAACACACCACGCAGGGTGTGCCGAACCGGCGGCGCGCACCACACCGGTATCGGGTGGGAACCATGCACCGGACGGATTCCGCGCATCCACCACTCGGCGTCACGGGGGCTCCGCCTGGGGGCTCACATCGTCTTATGCACGAAATGCATGGACTCCTGATCACATCTCTATACACTGGTGACCACGCTCAGTGACGGGAGCGAGCCATGGAACGCAAAGCTCGGAGAGCAGGCAGTACCAGGCGCGCATGCCCGTCTTGCGGGGCGTTGATAGCCGCCGACAACACCGACCGCCTCTGCCAGCGTTGTCGCCGCAACGCTCGGACGGAGCTCTACGGACCACCCGAGGTCCCCGCGGATTTCTGGGACCACGAGGCGATGGCCGCCGCGTTCGCCGACCGGAACATGGGTGCCCTCCTCGCCGCCTACCGGCACCACCCCCAGCACGTCAGCCGCGTCACGCAAGACCGGATGGCGTCCTGGCTGGGGATCTCCCAGGCGCAGCTCTCGCGGTACGAGACCGGTGAGAACCCGGTCGACCGGATCGACCGCCTGCGCCACTTCGCGCAGGTGCTCGGCGTGCCGGCCGACCGGCTGTGGTTCGACCGCGTCGGAATCCCAAGCCAGGCGGGCCCCGATCGCGGTGCCCCGCCCGATGTGCTCGGCGCGGCGTGGGACGCGTCGAGCATTGCCAGATCGGTCGAGGAGACGGCGAGGAACGACTTGGCGATCAGCAGACGAGCGGCGCTCACGGGAGCTGCCGCGGTGGCGATGGGCCCCGCACTGGTCGAACCGCTCCAGCGGTGGCTCCACCCCTTGAAGCCCCTGTCCCGGTGGTCGTCCAGCGCGGCGATCAGCGAGGAGGAGCTGGCGGCGCTGCAGCGCGTCGCCGACGGGCTGCGCGGGTGGGGTGGACGAGGCGGGTACGGGCTGGCGCGCAAGGCGGTGCTCGGGCAGTTGGAGGAACTGGCCGAGCGGTTGTCGCGCGCGCCGGCGGGTCCGACCACGGAGCGGGCCTTCTTCATCGGGGCCGAGCTGTCCAAGGTGGCGGCCAGCATGTCGTGGGACGCGGGCATGCACGACGCCGCGCAGCGCTACTACGTGCTGGGCGTGCGGATGGCGAAGGCGGGGCGCAACGACCCGTTCGCCGCGCTGTGCCTGGCGGCGATGGCCCGGCAGATGTTCGACCTCGGGCGGCCGGAGGACGGGTTGGAGCTGGTCCAGCTCGGCCAGTACGGCACCCGGCGCACGGCCACGCCGACGTTACAGGCGCTCCTGCTGACCCGTGAGGCCTGGGCGTACGCCCAGATGGGTCGGGTGCGGGAGTTCCACCGGGCGGTGGGGCAGGCGCAGGACAGCTTCGCGCAGCGGCGGTCGGAGTCCGACCCGTGGTGGCTGGACACGTTCGACGAGGCAGAGCTGGAGGGTGTCATCGGGGCCCGGATGCGGGACCTGGCCGGGCACGACCCGAAGCAGGCGCCGCTGGCGGAGGCGCACATCCGGCGGGCGCTGAGCCTGCGCGACCCGGCCAGGGTGCGCAACCGGGCGTTCGACGTCATCGGGCTGGCCCGCACGAAGATGGTGGCGGGCGAGCCCGAGGAGGCGTGCGGGTTGATCCAGGAGGTGCTGCCGACGGCGGCGGGCCTGGCGTCCGGGCGGGTGGTGCGGAAGCTGCAGGACTTCGCCAAGGAGGCCGAGCGGCACCGCGACCTGGCCGTCGTGCGCGACACCCGTGAGGCGATCCGCGGGGTGCGGACGGCCTAGCGATGCGGGTGGGAGTCACCGGGCACAGCAAGCTGGCGCCCGATTGCGTCGACGCCGTGCGCGAGGCCATCCGCGCGGCGTTGGAGGCCGAGGCGGCGGGCGGGTCATCCCTGGTCGGGGTGACCTGCCTGGCGCCCGGCGCGGACCAGTTGTTCGCGCGGGTGGTGCTGGACCTGGGCGGCCGGGTCGAGGTGGTGCTGCCCGCGATGGACTACCGGGACCGGCTGAAGCCGGAGAAGCGGGCGGACTACGACGAGCTGCTGGCGAAGGCCCACGTGGTGAGCGTGCTGCCGAACGAGCTGTCGGGCCGGCACGCGTACGTGATGGCGAACGAGCGGATGCTCGCGTCGGTCGAGCTGCTGATCGCCGTGTGGGACGGTCAGCCGCCCGACGGCCGCGGCGGCACGGCGGACGTCGTGGAGACCGCGCGGGCGTCGGGCGTGCCGGTCGTCGTGGTGTGGCCGGAGGGCGCGAGCCGGGGGTAGGCGGTCGGCCGGCCATCGCGGACAGCTCTCGTCCGCGATGGCCGGCAGACTGCGGTCATGCTGGAAACATCGGCCCGTCTGCTCAAGCTGCTGTCGTTGTTGCAGGTGCGTCGCGACTGGACCGGTGCGGACCTCGCGCAGCGGCTCGGCGTGGACGTGCGGACCGTGCGGCGCGACGTCGACAAGCTGCGCAACCTCGGCTACCCGGTGAACGCCGCGCCGGGCGTGTCCGGCGGCTACCAGCTGGGCGCGGGCGCCGAGCTGCCGCCGCTGCTGCTGGACGACGACGAGGCCGTGGCGGTCGCCGTCGGGTTGCGGACGGCGGCCAACGGCAGCGTGGTGGGCATCGAGGAGACGTCCGTGCGCGCCCTGGCCAAGCTGGAGCAGGTGCTGCCGACCCGGCTGCGGCGGCGGGTGAACGCGCTGCAGGCCCACACCGTGGCGTTGCCGACGACGCGCGGCACGCAGGTGGACGCGGGCACGTTGACCGCGATCGCCGGCGCGTGCCGCGACCACCAGCGGCTGCGGTTCGGCTACGCGGGGCGTGACGGCGGAACGAAGCGGCACGTCGAGCCGCTGGGCCTGGCCCACACCGGGCGGCGGTGGTACCTGGTGGCGTGGGACGTGGACAAGGCGGACTGGCGCACGTTCCGGGTCGACCGGATCGAGGAGGAGCCGACGCTCGGCGCCCGGTTCACCCCGCGCGAGCCACCGGCGGACGACCTGGCGTCGTACGTGTCGCGGCAGCTGTCGGTCGCGCCGTACCCGCACGAGGTCCGGCTGGTCATGCACGCGCCGCACGACGTGATCGCGGCCCGCACCTCGGCCACGTCGGTGCACCTGGAGCGGATCGACGACGACCGGACCAGGCTGACCGTCGGCGCACCGGCGTTGGACGAGGTCGGGCTGTGGATCGCGATGATCGGCGTCGACTTCGAGGTGGAAGGACCGGAGGAGCTGAAGCACCACCTCCGGGCCACGGCCGACCGGCTGCTGCGGGCCGCCGGCGACGCGCGTTAGACCCGCAGGACGACCCGGCGTTCCCGGTCGGAGTGCCCCACGACCACGGCGTCGACCGGCACGTGGAACGTGACGTGCTCGCGGTTCTCGCCGACCCCGTCCGGCCCGTACAGGTCGTTCGGGATGAAGGCGTCCACGTCCGGGCGGTCGGGCAGGTCGAACCACAGGCCCGTCACGTGGTAGCCGCGGATCTCGCCGCGCAGGGGCGTGCCGACGGACAGGGCCCGCTTGGTCTCCTCCCAGGCGCCGGCACTGGCCTCGGCTCGCGCGAGCACCGCCCGGACGAACCCCGCCGGCGGCCGGTAGTGGTGCCGCACGACGTAGTGGTACACCAGGTTCGGCGCCGCGTAGACGACGCCGGGGCCCGGGACGTCGACCTCGGCGCCGCCCAGCACGACCTCGCCGTCCCCGTCCGGCTCGCACACCGGGTACGCGGCACCCGGCCCGCACAGCCGGCACTGCTGCCAGCCGCGCGTGACGCGGACGTGGTGGAACCGGACCAGCGCCAGCAGGGCCTCGGCGAAGCCGGGTTCGGGGTCGCCGACCTCGAACCGCGACTCCTCACCGAGCCAGCCGACGTTGACCACCGGCCCGGTCACCTCGGGCGAGTACGCGTAAGGCGTCAGGTCCTCGTACGTCGTCATGGCGTCCCGTCGTTCAGCCGCGTGTGCAGGCCAGGCGGTAGGCGGCGGCGCCGATGAGTTCCATCGAGATCTGCAGGCGGTCGGGGCTGACGTTCTGGACGATCGTGTCCTCGGGCGTGTGGTAGAGCGGTTCCAGCTGGTGGGGGCCGCCCTCGCCGCGCCAGCTGAAGTTCGCGGCGGCGATCTTGCGCTCGTGGAACGGCACGTGGTCGCTGCTGCCGCGCGGCACGGGGCCGTGCACCTGCGAGCCGTAGCCGAGCCGGGCGGCGGCCGCGGCGACCTGGGCGGTGGTGGCGTTGTCGCCGCCGTCCACCGACAGCAGCCAGTACGCGGTCGCCGGGCCGTGGCTGGTGGCGACCATGTCGTTCTGGAACACGCCC
The DNA here is from genome assembly GCF_052936025.1 of Saccharothrix hoggarensis. Next base: position 5,339,447 of record NZ_CP193624.1, read on the forward strand.
GCGATGCGCGCGGCCTCCGCGTCGGCCAGCTGGTTCACGTAGTAGCGGGAGCCGAGCAGGCCCTGCTCCTCCGAGCCCCACAGCGCGAACCGCAGCGCCTTGTGCGTCGGCAGGTGCCGCAGCACGCGGGCCAGTTCGAGGGTCAGGACGGTGCCGCTGCCGTCGTCGTTCGCGCCGGGCGAGCCGGGCACGCTGTCGTAGTGGGCGGTCACCATGACCACGCCGTGGTCGCGGCCGGGGAACGTCGCGGGCCGGTCGGCGATCACGTTGTACGAGGTCAGGCCCGCGAGGTGGGTGGTGGTAACGGTCACCGTGACGGCGCCCGCCGCCCGCAGCCGCTCCACGTGCACCTGCGCGACGCCCAGCACCGGCACGGCCACGTTCGCGGTCAACGTCGGGGAGAACGCGCTCGTCTTGCCCGCGGGCGGGACCGACACCCGGCCGACCAGGACGGCCGCCGCGCCCAGCCGCGCCGCGTCCAGCACGGCCGTCGACCCGGCGGGCACGTTGACCAGCAGCGCCACCTTGCCGGTCAGGTCCGCGGGCAGCGACGCGCCGGTGTCGAGGTCGACGACCTGGCCCGTGGCGGTCGCGCCGAGCGCGCCGAACCGCGACGCGCCGGCGTGCCACATGTCGGACCCGACGGTGAGCGTGGACAGGTACTTGTCCGGCACGGTGAACGGCTGGAGCGTCACCTGGTAGCGCAGGTCGCGCAGCACGGACGCGAGGTAGTCGCGGGCCCGGTGCTCGGACTCGGTGCCACCGATGCGCTGCCCGATCCGCTCGCTGAGCACGCGCAGGTGCTCCATCGCCCGGTCGGCGCGGACCCGGCCCACCACGGGGTAGTCGCCGAGCGCCAGGTCGGGCACGTCGGACGCGCCGGGACGCTGGGCGCGGGCCGCCGGGTTCAGGCCGAGCGTCACCGCGCCCGCGACCGCCGCGGCGCCGGTCAGGAGTGAACGTCTGCGCATGTGCGGACTCCCAAGGTCGTGGATCACCCGAACCTAGGCAGGGGTCGGACCAAGGGCAAGGGTGCCGTCGGGGGACACCGGTCCCCCAACGGCACCACGACGATCAGGGGTTACGCCGACGCGTCCCGCCGGGTAGGAGAACCCCGGCGGGCGGGTCAGCCGGTGGCGGCGCGGTGCAGCTCGCGCAGCGCCCGCACGGCGGCCACCGCGTGGTCGCGGTCCACCGCCTGCACCGCCATGATCGACACGTACTCGTCGTCGGGCAGCTCCAGCCGGGCCCACGACGCGCCGTCCGGGAACGACACGTGCAGCACGTCCCGCCACGCGAACCGGTGCGCGGTCACCACGTTGCGCACCTCGACGCCCTCGGCGTCCGCGCGGACCCGCGGCCGGGCGAGCAGCAGCATGCCGCACGCCAGCAGCACCCCGAGGCAGATCATCGCGACCTGGTCGGAGGTCCGGAAGATCACGCCGGTCGGCGTGTCCCCCAGCAGCAGCCCGACCGCGGTGAACACGGCGACCAGGAACACCGCGCTGAGCCCGGCGACCAGCCGGATCCTCTTCGGGCGGAACTCGACGACGTCGGCGGCCACGGCGGTCCTCACGCGTCCGCCCGCAGCCCGCGCAGCACGAGAGCCGTGTCCAACGCCGCCACGCACGCCTCGAAGCCCTTGTCCTCCACCGAGTCCGGGAACCCGGCGCGGGCGAGCGCCTGGTCCTCGTCGTTCGTGGTGAGCACGCCGTTGCCGACCGGGGTCGACTCGTCCAGCGCCACCCGGGTCAAGCCCGCCGTGACGGCGTCGCACACGTACTCGAAGTGCGGCGTCCCGCCCCGGATCACCACGCCGAGCGCGACCACGGCGTCGTGCGTGCGGGCGAGCCGCTGCACGACCACCGGCAGCTCCACCGCGCCCGCGACGCGCACCACCGTCGGCGACGTGACGCCGGCCTTCTCCGCCGCGGCCAGCGCCCGCGCGACCAGGTTGTCGGTGATCTTCGTGTGCCAGCGCGTGGCCACGACGGCCAACGTCAGCCCGGCCGCGTCGGGGACGGCGTCCTCCGGTCGCCCTTCGCCGCTCATTCCGCTCCCTCCGTGGTGGACACCACCGCGCCGCCCTGGGCCAGCGCCTCGTACTGCTCCAGCTGGTGCAGCTCGTGGCCCATCCGGTCGCGCTTGGTGCGCAGGTACCGCAGGTTCTCGGGGTTGGGCGAGATCGGCAGCGGCACCCGGTCCAGCACGGTGAGCCCGTAGCCCTCCAGCCCGACCCGCTTGGCCGGGTTGTTCGTCAGCAGCCGCATGGACTTGATGCCGAGCGCGCACAGGATCTGCGCGCCGGTGCCGTAGTCGCGGGCGTCCGCGGGCAGGCCGAGGCCCAGGTTGGCGTCCACCGTGTCCGCGCCGCCGTCCTGCAGCTGGTAGGCCTGCAGCTTGTGCATGAGGCCGATGCCGCGGCCCTCGTGCCCGCGCATGTAGAGCACGACACCGCGGCCCTGCGCCGCCACCGCCTCCAGCGCCGCGTCCAGCTGCGGGCCGCAGTCGCAGCGCAGCGAGCCGAACACGTCGCCGGTGAGACACTCGGAGTGCACGCGGACCAGCACGTCCTCGCCGTCGCCCAGGTCGCCGTACACCATCGCGATGTGCTCGATGCCGTCCAGCTTGCTGTCGAAGCCCACCGCGGTGAACGTGCCGTGCGCGGTCGGGATGCGCGCCTCGGCGACCCGTTCCACCTGCGTCTCGACGCGGCGCCGGTAGGCGATCAGGTCGGCGATGGTGATGACCGCCAGGTCGTGGTCGGCGGCGAACACCTCCAGCTCGTCCCGGCGCGCCATGTCGCCCTCGTCCTTCTGCGACACGATCTCGCAGAGCACGCCCGCGGGCGCGAGCCCGGCCAGCAGGGCCAGGTCCACGGCGGCCTCGGTGTGGCCGGCGCGGCGCAGCACGCCGCCGTCGCGGGCGCGCAGCGGCACCACGTGGCCGGGCCGGTTGAAGTGCTTCGCGGTGGCGTCGCGGTCGGCCAGCAGCCGGATCGTGTGCGCCCGGTCCGCCGCCGAGATGCCGGTGGTCACGCCCTCCCGGGCGTCCACGGTGACGGTGTACGCGGTGCCGCGCTCGTCCTGGTTCGTGTGGTACATCGGCGGCAGGTCGAGCCGGTCGCAGTCGCTCTCGGTCAACGCCACGCACACGTACCCGGACGTGTAGCGGACCATGAACGCCAGCAGCTCCGGCGTGGCCTTCTCCGCCGCGAAGATGAGGTCGCCCTCGTTCTCGCGGTCCTCGTCGTCCACGACGACGACGGGCCTGCCCGCGGCGATGTCCGCGACGGCCCGCTCGATGTCGGCGAAGTCGTTCACCGGGCCTCCTCGGCGTCGCGCGCGTTCCGCAGGTGGGGCGCCGCGAGCCGCTCGACGTACTTCGCGAGCACGTCCACCTCCAGGTTGACGTGGTCGCCCGGCCCGCGCCGGCCGAGCGTGGTCAGCTCCAGCGTGGTCGGGATGAGGCTCACGGTGAACCGGGCGGTCTGCCCGTCCTCGCCGTCGGAGACCGACACCACGGTCAGCGACACCCCGTCGACGGTGATCGAGCCCTTCTCCACCACGTACCGGGCCAGGCCCGACGGCAGTCCGATGTGGACCACCTCCCAGTGCTCGGCCTTGTCCCGCGCCAGCACCACGCCGGTGCCGTCCACGTGGCCCTGCACGATGTGCCCGCCCAGGCGCTGGCCGACGGCGGCGGCGCGCTCCAGGTTGACCTTGTCCCCCGCGGCCACCTTGGCCAGGCTGCTGCGCAGCAGCGTCTCGCGCATCACGTCGGCCGTGAACGCGCCGCCGGCGACGTCCACCACGGTGAGGCACACACCGTTGACCGATATCGAATCGCCGTGCTTCGCGTCGCTGGTCACCAACGGGCCCGCGATGGTGACGCGGGCCGCGTCCGGCAGGTCGGCGACGGCGACGACCTCACCCAACTCCTCGACGATCCCGGTGAACACCGTTCCTCCTCTAGCGTGCGGCTAGCGTTCGGCGCCGGGTGGCACCGCTGCGGAGACCCGCACGTCCGGTCCGCACATACTGACCTGCTCCACGACCAATGCCACAGCGCCGGTGACGGTCGACACCCCGGCGTCCCGCAGTGCGGGCGGACCGCCGCCCAGGAACTTCGGGGCGAGGTAGGCGATCACCTGGTCGACGCGGCCCGCCGCCGCGAACGCACCCGCCAGGGTAGGCCCGCCCTCCAGCAGCACGTCCACCACGCCCCGCGCGGCGAGCGCGCCGAGCACGACGTCCGGGTCGCGCGTGCGCAGGTGCATGGTCTCCGCCTCGTCGTCCAGGACCCGGGCGCCCGCCGGCAGGTCGCTCTTCCCGACGACGACCCGCAGCGGCCGGCGCGTCCCATCCTGCCTCCGACCCGTTCTGCGCGCGGTAAGCGCCGGGTCGTCGGCCAGCACCGTGCCCGTGCCGACCAGCACGGCGTCGACCTTCGCGCGCAGCTCGTGCACCTCGGCGCGGGACTCCGGCGAGCTGATCCAGCGGCTCGTGCCGTCGGCGGCGGCGACCCGGCCGTCGAGGCTGGACGCGTACTTCCACGTGACGTGGGGGCGGCCGGTGCGGGCGAAGTGCAGCCAGGCGCGCAGCGGGCCCCGTTCGACGTCCCGGGCGAGCACGCCGGACGCGACGTCCACGCCCGCCGCGCGCAGCACGTCCGCTCCCCCGGCGGCCTTCGGGTTCGGGTCCGCGACGGCGTGCACGACCCGCGCCACGCCCGCGTCCAGCAACGCCCGGGTGCACGGCGGGGTGCGGCCGTGGTGGGCGCACGGCTCCAGCGTGACGACGGCCGTGCCGCCGCGGGCGCGGTCGCCGGCCCGCTCGAGGGCGACGACCTCGGCGTGCGGTCCACCGGGCGGCCGGGTCGCGCCCTCGCCGACGAGCACGCCGCCGGCGTCGAGGATCACGCACCCGACCGGCGGGTTGGGGCTGGTGGAGCCGCGGACCCGTTCACTGGCCGCGATGGCCAGGGCCATCGCCTCGTCCACGTTCACCGGGCGCGCGTCGCCTGCTCGCGCAGCCGCTCCAGGGCCGCGCCGGGGTCCGCGGCGTCGTACACGGCGGACCCGGCGACGAAGCAGTCCACGCCCGCCTCGGCGGCCTGCTCGATGGTGTCGGCGTTGATGCCGCCGTCGATCTCGATCACGAGCGTGAGGTGGCCGGTGTCGACCAGGCGGCGCGCGGCGCGGACCTTGTCCAGCACCTCGGCCATGAACGACTGGCCGCCGAAGCCGGGCTCGACCGACATGACGAGCAGCGTGTCGTAGTGCTTGAGCAGGTCGACGCAGGGCTCCAGCGGGGTGCCGGGCTTGAGCGACAGGCCGGCCTTCGCGCCCGCCGCCCGCAGGTCCTTCGCCAGCCGCACGGGGTCGTTCGCGGCCTCGACGTGCACGGTGACGTTGTAGGCGCCGGCCTCGGCGTAGGCGATGGCCCAGCGGTCCGGGTCCTCGATCATGAGGTGGCAGTCCAGCGGCAGGTCGGTCGCCTTGCGCAGCGACTTCACCACCGGCAGGCCGATCGTCAGGTTCGGCACGAAGTGAGCGTCCATCACGTCCACGTGCAGCCAGTCGGCGGACGACACGGCGGCCGCCTCGTCGGCGAGGCGGGCGAAATCGGCGGACAGGATGCTCGGGGCGATCATCGGCTGCTGGACCACGGCTGGTGAGTCTAGGCTTCCGCGATTGCCCGGACCTGCCCGGGAGTCATATTTCACCCCTCCACAGGACGCCCGTTCCGCCCGCTCCTCGCGCCCTTTTTCGCACTACTCACGCGGGTAGTTCCCTAGCGGTGTGGCGGCCATTACGTTCATCGGGCGGGGGAAGCGACTGGGGAGCACTGGGGATGAATGCCGAATTCCGCCACAAGACCGCGCTGGTCACGGGCGCGTGCACGCCGCTCGGCGCGGAGGTCGTCGAGTCGCTGGCCCGGCAGGGCGCGCTCGTCGTGGCCGTGGACAGCGACGGCGCGCGACTCGCCGACCTGGTCGAACGGCTGCGCGGGGACGGGTTGCGGGTCGCCGGGCGGCAGATCGACGTGACGTCGAGCGCGGCCGTGGACGCGCTGGTCGACCAGGTGGAGCGCGAGTACGGCGCGATCGACGCGCTGGTGACGACGGCGAGCGTGCTGCGGCCGGGACCGGCGCTGTCCATCAGCGACGACGACTGGGCGCACAGCTTCGCGGTGAACGCCGACGGTGTGTTCAACGTCTCGCGGGCGGTCGCGGCGCGGATGGTCGAGCGGGGCCGCGGGACGATCGTGATGGTGCCCGCGCACGCCGTCGCCGTGCCGCGTTCGGGGATCGCCGCGTACGCGGCCTCGCGTGCCGCGGCCGTCGCCTACACCGAGTGCCTGGCGCTGGAGGTCGCGCCGCGCGGGGTGCACTGCGCGGTGGTGGCGCCGACGGACGCGCGCCGGGTGGTCGAGGAGGTGCGGTTCCTGCTGGCCGACTCGGTGACGGACGCCGTGGGCGCGTGAGGCGCCGGGGCCGCCCGGTCACACGGCGGAGGTCTCGGTGGTCTCGTGCTCGTGGGCGAGCCTCGCCAGCTCCACCCGGGAGCTGATCCCGAGCTTCTTGAAGATGCCCCGCAGGTGGTAGTTGACCGTGTGCGGCGAGACGAACAGCTGCCTGGCCACCTGCCGGTTGGTCATCCCGACGCCCACCAGGCGGGCGATGTCGCGCTCCGGCGCGGACAGGCGATCCCACTCCGTGCCGGCCGAACCGGGCCGGCCGGTGGCGTCGGCGCGGCGGGCGTGACCGCGTAACCGGGCCGCGTCGCCGTCCGCGCCCATCCGCTCGAAGATCCGCAACGCGCGGGTCGTGTGCTCGGCCGCCCGGTCCGGGTGGCCGGTGGTGGTGAGCAGGGTGGCCAGGTCCTCGTACGCGTTCGCCTCGGCCCACGGGTGGCGGTGCCGGCGGGCGGCGGCCAGGAGCTCCGCCGGGTCCCGGTCCAGCAGCGCCCTGGCGTGCGCGGCGGCCACGGCGACGGCGGGGAAGCCGGGGTTTCCGGCGGCCAGGCGCTCGGCCGCGCCGACGACGTGACCGGCCAGGTCCCGGTCGCCGACGGCGCCGGCCAGCCGCACCAGCCACGGCGCGGCGCCCGGCTCCTCGACGAGCATCCGGCGCACGACCTCGTCGTCGTCCATCCGGTCGCGGGCGAACTCGGCCGCGCGGCCGGGCCCGCCGCGGGCGTGGACCAGCAGCAGCTCCACCCAGTCGTACTGCCCGGAGTGCAGCACCGCCTCGCCCGCCGCCAGGTCGGCCCGGTACCGGCGCACGTGCCGCGCCGCCTCGGCGACCTCGCCGCGCAGCAGCGCCACCGTCGCCAGCACCGTGGACGCCAGCGGCACCAGGATGCGCAGGCCCCGGTCACGGGCGGTGGACAGGCCGCGCCGGGCGGCGAGGCGGGCCTGCGCCGGCTTGCCCGCCTGGGTGAGCACCCTGGCCCGCGCGATGGTCCGCGCCGTGCTCGCGCCGGCCGTCACCGCCTCGTCGTCGCACGGGACGTCACCGGGACCGATCGGGCGGACCAGGCGTTCGGCCTGCTCGAACTGCCCCAGCGCGGACAGCTTCAGCGCGTACGACACGACCGCCTGCGACTGCCACCACGCGGTGGGCCGGTCGAGCTCCCAGCGCGTCGACTCACGACCCCAGTACATGCTCTCGGCGAGGTTCCCCGCGTTCCACTCCAGGCACGAGTGGACGGTCGCCGCCATCACCACGTCCGCGTCGCTCGGCTGCCGTTCCCGCGCGGTCAGCACGGACAGCGCGTGCGGGCCCGCCCGGTTGCCGGTGGCGAAGTACAGCGACAGCAGCCGCCCGGCGGCGGCCAGCCGGCGCAGCGGCTCCGGCGCGCCGGTGGCGGCGAGGGCCTGCTCCATCGCGGCGGCCGCGTCGGCGGGCCGCCCGTCCGCGAGCAGGATTCCCGCCAGCACGACGTGCAGCTCGGCGGCGGCGCCGGCGGGCACGCCCCGCGCCAGGCTCTCGCGGGCCAGCGCGATGGCGGAGCCGAGCCGGCCGGCCGCGGCCACCGTGCGGACGGCCCGCACCGGGTCCGTGCCGTCCTCCGGGACGTCCCGCTCGGCGGTGGGCAGGGGGTCGGGGAGGTCGGCGGGCGCGCCGAGCGCCGCCGCGTCGTGCCGCAGGGCGCACCGCACGGACTCGGGCATCGCCTCGACGACCGCCCGCCACACCACGTCCGAGGGGAACTCCAGCCGCTCGTCCACGCACGCCACCAGCCCGGACGCCAGCACGTCGTCCACCGCCGGCAGCAGCGCCGCCGTCGTCTCGCCCACCATCGCGGCCACGTCGCGCAGCAGGAACGACCGGCCGAGCACGGCGGCCACCCGGAGCACCTGCGCGGCCTTGGCGGGCAGCACGTCGACCTGGCCCGCCACCAGCGCCACCACCCGGCGCGGCAGGCGCCCGCCGACCGGCCGGGCCACCCCGTCGCGCACCTCCAGCCGCCCCTCCTCGCGCAGCCCGGTGACCAGTTCGGCGACCAGGCACGGGTTGCCGTCGCACGCGGCCGCGAGGGCGAGGAGGTCGGGGTGCGGGGTGGCGTCGAGCAGGTCGGGGAGCATGCGCGCGACGACGTCGTCGCCGACCGGTCCGAGCGGCACCACCGTGCCGTGCGCGGACACCGCGCGCCGCGCCTCGGCGCCGGCGCGGGAGCCCGACCAGGCCAGCAGCGCGGTGACCCGCCGGTCGCGCAGCCGGGGCAGGAGGGCGAGCACGGCGGCCGGGTCGTGGTGCGCGTCGTCCACGGCGATCACGGTGCCTGCGACGAGGGGCGCCGAGGCCAGCTCGGCGCCGGAGACCGGGAGGACGTCGCGGCCCCGCTCACGGGCGGCGGCCACCGCCTCGCGCAGCAGCAGGGACTTGCCGGAGCACGGCGGGCCGTCGATGGCCAGCAGGCCACCCGGCTCGGACAGGAAGCGCAGAACCGAAGCCCATTCACTTTCCCGGCCGTACGATTTCGACACAATCAAGACTGCTACGCGTCTCGACTGACTGTCAATTCAGCCTCCGGCGCCGTTCCCGCCGTTTTCACCGAATGCGACGAATGGCGCAACCCGATCCAGTTCCCGGATCACCGATCCGGGATCGGTCGCGAGCACCACCCCGGCCGAGCGCAGCACGTCCAGGTGACCGGGGAACGCCGGGTGCGCGGCCTGGTCGTCCGACACCTGCGGCAGCACCACCACCGGGGCACGCCGGCCCACCGCCTCGCACAGCACCGTGAGCGCCTGGTTGTCGGCGATCCCGAGCGCGAGCTTGGCCAGCGAGTTCGCGGTGGCCGGCGCGAACGCGAACGCGTCCGGCACCGGGTGCGGCTTCGGCTCGGTCGGCAGCCGGGACGTCCAGCGCACCGGCAGGTCCGTCGTGGCCGCGAGCGCGGGCAGCAGCGGTTCCAGCCAGCGGCCGGCGGTCGGGGTCAGCGTGACGGCCAGCCGCCACCCCCGGTCGGCCAACGGCCGCGCCAGGCCGTCGACCAGCCACCGCTCCACCCCGCCCGCCGCCGACGCGACCAGCCCGAGCACCGGGCCGGTCGCACCGGCAGCCGTCACGCGGGCCGCCGGAGCACGGCGCAGAACATCGCGTCCGTGCCGTGCACGTGCGGCCACAGCTGCACCTGCGGCCCGTCGCCCAAGTCGGGGACGCCGGGGAAGAACTCGCGGGCGTCCAGCCACTCCGAGCCGGTGCGGCGGACGACGTCGGCGACCACGCCCACCGTCTCCGACAGGTGCGGCGAGCACACCACGTACGCCACCACCCCGCCCGGCCGGACCAGCGTCAACGCCGCCGTCAGCAGCTCGCGCTGCAACCGGGCCAGCGGCGCGACGTCCGACGGCTGCCGCCGCCACCGCGCCTCCGGACGACGGCGCAGCGCGCCCAGGCCCGTGCACGGCGCGTCGACCAGCACCCGGTCGAACGAGCCCTCGGGCAGCCCGGACTCACGGCCGTCGGCGACGTGCACGGTCATCGGCACGTCACCCGCCGCCTTGCGGATCAGGTCGGCCCGGTGCGGCGCCTTCTCGACCGCGTCCAGCGACGCGCCGGACAGCGACGCGAGGGCACCCAGCATCACGGCCTTGCCGCCCGGACCGGCGCACAGGTCGAGCCACCGCTCGTCGGGACCGTCGAGCGGCACGCGCGTCAACGCCACCGCGCACAGCTGGCTGCCCTCGTCCTGCACCGTCGCCAGCCGCTCGCGCACCGGGTCCAGGTCGCCCGGGTCGCCCGCGCCGGTGTCCAGGTGCACCCCGTACGGCGAGTACGGCGCGACCTCGCCGCCGGTCATCGCGGCCAGCTCGTCCGCGCTGCACTCGCCGGGACGGGCCGCCAGGTGCACGGCCGGGCGCGTGTCGTCGGCGGCCAGCGCGTCGCGCAGCGGCTCGCCGCGGCTGCCGAGGGCCTCCGCGAACGCCTGCGCGATCCACCTCGGGTGGGCGTGTGCCATGGCCAGGTAGCCGATCGGGTCGGCGTCCTCGTCGGGCGCGACCTCCTCGACCCAGGCCGCCTCGTCCTGCCCGGTGACGCGGCGCAGCACCGCGTTCGCGAACCCGGCCGCGCCGGAACCGCGGTCGGCGCGCACCAGGTCGACCGTGGACGCGACCGCCGCGTGCGCCGGGATGCGGGTGCGGAGCAGTTGGTAGGCGCCGAGGCGCAGCGCGTCGAGCACCGCACCGTCCACTTCGGACAGCGGTCGTTCGGCGCACGCCGCCAGCACCGCGTCCAGCAGGCCCTGCGCGCGCAGCGAGCCGTACGTGAGCTCGGTGGCGAGGGCCGCGTCCCGACCGGTGATCCTGCGTTCCCGGAGGATGCCGGGGAGCACGAGGTTCGCGTAGGCGTCACGCTGGCGCACCGCGCGCAGGGTGTCCAGCGCGGCTTGGCGCGCCGGGTCCTCGACGGGGGGACGCTCCGGGCCGGAGCGCCCGCGCGGCGGGTGCGCCCGCTGCGGCCGGGACGGCCGGGAAGACCTCTGGGTCATGAAATCCGCTCCCCCGCCTCGATCCGGGCGCCGCGCGCCCAGTCGTTCGCCGACATCCTCTTCTTGCCCTGCGCCTGCACGTCGCCCAGCGCCACCGGGTCGGTGGCCGTGCCGACGAGCACGCGCCTGCGCTCCACCCGGATCTCACCGGGCGCGGGCGGTTCCTCCGACTCGACCGGCGTCACCGGGCCGAGCTTCAGCCGTTCGCCGCGGAACTCCGCCCACGCGCCGGGGTCCGGCGTGACCGCGCGGGCCACCCGGTCCAGCGCGACGGCGGGCGTGCCGAAGTCCAGCCGCGCGTCCTCCACGGTGACCTTCGGCGCGTAGCTCACACCCTGGCCGGGCTGCTCCACCGGCCGCAGCGACCCGTCCGCGATACCGTCCACAGTGGACAGAAGCAGGTTCGCGCCGGACTCGGCGAGGCGGCCGAGCAGGTCGCCCGCGGTGTCGCGCTCGCGCACCCGCTCGGTCACCACCCCGTACACCGGGCCCGCGTCCAGCTCCTTGACGATGCGGAACGTGGTCGCGCCGGTGATGTCGTCGCCGTGCCGGATCGACGCCTGGACGGGAGCCGCGCCGCGCCACGCGGGCAGCACGGAGAAGTGCAGGTTCACCCACCCGTGAGTCGGGATCGCGAGGGCCGACTCGGGCAGCAGCGCGCCGTAGGCCACCACCGGGCACAGGTCCGGCTCCAGCTCCTTCAACCGCGCCTGGAACGCCGGGTCGCCCGCCTTCGCGGGCGTCAGCACCTCGATGCCGCGTTCGTCGGCGAGCGCCGCGACCGGCGACCGCTCCACCCGGCGACCGCGTCCCGCCGGCGCGTCGGGCCTGGTGACGACGGCCACCACCTCGTGCCGACCGGAGTCCAGCAGCGCCCGCAGCGACGGCAGGGCGGGCTCCGGCGTGCCCGCGAAGACCAGGCGCATGTCAGACCCCTCCGGACGGCACGGGGGCACTCGGTCGAGACGGCCTGGTGTCTTGGACGAACACGCACTCTCCTCGCATCGGACCCGTCGGCGGACGCCGACGGCCTCACCGCAGACGGCAAGTCTAGGAGAGTGCCGCGCCACGAGCGCGCCCGCGCGAGGTCACGCCGGTCGTCGGCGGCCCGGGGTCCGCGCGGCGACGGCGCGACGACCGGCCAAGGTCCGCGCGGCGACGGCCCTACGACCGGCCGGATTTCGCGCGGCGGCGATCAGCCACCGAACAGCGGGTGCGGCGACTGCTTGATCGCGGGCACACCGCCGTCGAACCACTCCTGCTGCCGGATCGCCCGCAGGGCGTCCTTGCGGGTCTGCTCGTCCAGCCGGTCGACGAAGAGCACGCCGTCCAGGTGGTCGGTCTCGTGCTGGATGCAGCGCGCCAGCAGGTCCGTGCCCTCGACCTCGATCGGCTCGCCGTGCATGTTCCAGCCGCGCGCGACGACCTGGCGGTGGCGGCGGCAGTCCCACGACAGGCCGGGGATCGACAGGCAGCCCTCCGGGCCCTCCTGGAACTCCTCGCCGACGACGTCGAACGTCGGGTTCACCAGGTGCCCGGCGAAACCGTCGCAGTGGTAGGTGAACACGCGCAGTCCGACGCCGAGCTGCGGCGCCGCGAGCCCGGCGCCACCCGCTTCGCTCATCGTGTCCCACAGGTCCTTGACCAGCTTGCGCAGCTCGGCGTCGAAGTGGGTGACCTCGACGGCGGGCGTCCGCAGCACCGGGTCGCCGAACAGCCGGATGGGTTGGACGGTCACGCGCGCTCCTCGCAGCCGGGTGGATTCCGCCCAGTCTACGAAAGGGGCCTCAGTGCTCCAGGTCACGGCCGAGGAACGCGACACCGACCAGCGCGGCCAGGAAGTGGCCCAGGAAACGGGCCGACGTGGTGACGGCGGCCGGCACCCTGGCCGTGACGGTCGTCATGGTCATCGCGGTCGTGGTCATGGTGGTCATGTCGCGGCTCCCGTTCGGTCTGCGTGCCCCCAGGGTGTCGTCCGCGGGCGTCGGCGGGCGTCCGCTCGGGGTAGCGGACCGGCCTCATCCCACGGGCTGAGTCGATCGCGACGCCGGGCCTACCGGCTGACGGCGTCGTGGTCGCTCGCCGAGGACCGGGCCTGGAGTGAGGGACGCGGTCCCGCCCGGGCGGGACCGCGTCACGGGGTCACGGGATCGGTCGGACGACGCGGGCCGCGCCACCACCGCGCCGGGTGGTCTCCGCCGCCGCGCGCCAACGGCCGTCAGGCAGGCGTTCGACCGCCGTGACCGCCCCGATCTCCGAGGTGGACGAGAACCGGTGCCCCAACGCGCGCAGCGCCTCGGCTTCCGGGGTGGCGAGGAAGGAGGTCTCCGCCTGGGTGTTGGTGGCGTTGCGCTGGGACGCCCGCGGTGCGGCGATGGCCTCGACGAGGGGCAGGCCGCGGTCGAGCCGCCGGGTGAGGACGTGCAGGACGGTGGTGATGATGCTCGCCCCGCCGGGCGAGCCGAGCGCCAGCACCGGCCTGCCGTGGTCCAGCACGATCGTCGGCGACATCGAGGAGCGCGGGCGCTTGCCGGGCCCGGGGAGGTTCGGGTCCGGCACGCCCGGCGTCACGGGCGTGAACGAGAAGTCCGTCAGCTCGTTGTTCAGCAGGAACCCGCGACCGGGCACGACGATGCCGCTGCCGCCCTCCTGCTCGATGGTCAGCGTGTAGGCGACGACGTTGCCCCAGCGGTCGGCGACGGTGAGGTGCGTGGTGTCCGTGCCCTCGTACGGGGTGGCGGTGGGCTCGCCGTTCGTCGCGCACGGCGCCGGGTGGCGCGGGTCGCCGGGCGCGACGGCGCCGGCCATCGCGGTGGTCGGTGAGATGAGGCACGCGCGGCTGTCGGCGAACCGCTGGGACAGCAGCTCGCGGGTCGGCACGTCGCTGAACGCCGGGTCGCCCGCCCACCGGTTGCGGTCGGCGAAGGACAGCCGGCTCGCCTCCAGGAACCGGTGCAGGTACTGGACCTCGGTCTCCCGGGACAGGTCCGTGGTCTCCAGGATGTTCAGCGCCTCGCCCACGGTCGTGCCGCCGGACGAGGGCGGGGCCATGCCGAACACGTCGAGGCCGCGGTACCGGGCGCGGGTGGGCTCGCGCTCGGGCGCGGTGTAGCCGGCGAGGTCCGCGAGGGTCATCGCGCCGGGCCGGACGGTGCGCGTCGCGCCGGGCACGACCGGCGGTCGCCGGACCGCGTCGACCAGGTCGCGGGCGACGTCGCCGCCGTAGAACGCGGACGTGCCGTCCTCGCGCAGCGCCCGGTACGTGTCGGCCAGGTCGGGGTTGCGGAACGTGCTGCCGACCGCGGGCGGCGTGCCGTCGGGCAGGTAGAGGGCGCGGGACGAGGTGAAGTCGGCGAACCGGGCGGCGTTCTCGCTCACCTGCCGGTGGAACGTGGCGTCGACCGTGAAGCCGCGCCGGGCCAGGTCCTCGGCGGGGCGGACGGCCTGGTCGAGCGACCACGTGCCCCACCGCCGCAACGCGTGCTCCCAGGTGCGCGGCGTGCCGGGGACGCCGACGGACAACCCGCTGGTCACGGCCTGGCTGAACGGGATCGGCGCGCCGTTCTCCAGGAACAGGCCCTCGGTGGCGGCGGTCGGCGCGGTCTCCCGTCCGTCCACTGTGGACACCTTGCGGGTGCGGGCGTCGTAGTGGACGAGGAACCCGCCGCCGCCGATGCCCGCCGAGAACGGGTCGGTGACGCCGAGCGCCGCCGCGACCGCGACCGCCGCGTCCACCGCGTTCCCGCCGCGGCGCAGCACGTCGATCCCGATCTGCGACGCGTCGGGGTCGACGCTCGACACCACCCCGCCCGCGCCGACGGCCACCGGCACGCGGGGCGCCTCGGCGGTCAGCGGCGCGGCCGGCGCGGTGGCGGGTAGGAGGGGCACGACGAGGAGGGAGGCGAGGACGCTGGCGATCGTCGACCGGAGCATCGTTCCCTTGTACTCCACCGCGCCGAAAACCTGAACCACCCGAAGAAGGGTTCACCCGGCGACGGCACGGACCCCGGCGGGACCGATCACGGCGGCGCGGACCACGGCGGAGGGCGGGCCGGGCGGGCGTCCGCCGGGGTCAGAGGACTTCCAGCGGGTCGAGCTTGACCCGCACCACGTCCGGTTCCTTGCGGGCGCTGCGCACGGCGAGCACTTCGGCCAGGACGGTGGCCAGCACCCGTCCCTCCGTCCGGGACACCCGGACCAGGGCGCGTTCCCGGTCCTCGGACAGCGGCACCGGGCCGAGGACCTCGCCGGTCGGCGGCAGGCGCAGTTCCGACAGGACACCGGCCAGCGCGTCCGGCGAGCCGTCCACCGTGGCCATCCGCACGGCGGGCGGGAACCCCAGCTCCGCCCGCGCCGCCAGCTCCTGACCGGCGTGCCACACCGGGTCCCAGCGCACAAGGGCCTGGACCGGGGCCAGCGACGACTCGGCCACGACGACCACCCGGCCCGCCGCGTGCACCAGGGCGGCGGCGGTCATCCAGCGGCGCAGCGCTTCCTCGGCCGCGCGCAGGTCCGCGCGGCCGAGCAGCGCCCAGCCGTCGAGCAGGAGCGCCGCGCCGTAACCGCCCTGGGCCACCGGCTCCGCGCCCGGCGTGGCCACGACGAGCGACCGGCCGGACGGGACGGTGGACAGCACCTCGTCGCCGCCCGACGTGCGGACCGGGACGCCGCTGAACGCGCGACCCAGCTCCTCCGCCGTGCGGCGCGCGCCGATGACCTGCCCGCGCAGCCTGCGCGACCCGCAGCTCGGGCAGCGGAACGCCGCCTCCGTCGCGCCGCACCACCGGCAGTACGCGGGCCTGGGCACGCCGTCCTGGGTGCCGCCCGGCAGGGCCAGCGGACCGGCGCACCGACGGCACCGGGCCGGCGTCCGGCACTGCCCGCACGCCAGCGCGGGCACGTAACCGCGCCGCGGCACCTGGATCAGCACCGGCGTGTCGGCGGACAAGGCCGCCCGCGCCGCGTCGAAGGCGATCGACGGCAGCCGGGCCGACCGCGCCGCCGCGTCCTTCACCTCCTGCCACTCGTGGTCGCCCACGGCCGCCACCCGCGGCGCGACCGCGCGCAACGTCTCGCGGGCCGCCACCACCTCGTGCGCCCAGCCGCTGTCCACCAGCAGCTGGGCCTCCGCCGTGCGGGCGAACCCGCCGACGAGCAGGGACGCGCCGGTGAGGTGGGACCGCTGCACCAGCACGTCCCGGACGTTCGGGTACGGCATCCTCGGCTCGGCGTGCAGGTCGTCGCCGTCGTCCCACACCGCGACCAGGCCGAGGTCGTGCACGGGCGCGAACGACGCGCCCCGCGTCCCGAGCACCACCCGCACCGCGCCGCGCCGCACGGCCAGCCACCGCTTGTACCGCTCCGACGGGCCGAGGTCCGCCGACAACGCCACCACGCCCGCCTCGCCGACCAGCGCCACGCACGCCTGGCGCAGCCGCTCCAGGTCGCGGTGGTCCGGCACGACGACCAGCGCGCCCTTCCCGGTGCTCGCGACCGTCGCCACCGCCTCCGCCAGCCGCGCGGGCCAGTCCTCGGCGGGCAACGCCTGCCACACCGCCCGCGCCAGCCGACCGGACCGCAGCGCGTCCAGCAGGTTCGGCCCGAACGGGTACCGCGCCCAGCCCTCCGCCGACGGCGACTCGGGCGTCGGCGGGGGTTCCGGCGACGGCTTGGCCTCCACCCGCGCGTGCCGCGGCGGGACGGCCATCCGCAGCACGTCGATCAGCGACCCGGCGTACCGGTCCGCCACCGCCCGAGCCAGCTCCGCCACCTCCGGCGACAGCACCGGCTCCGGCGAGATGACCCGGTCGAGGAACGTCAGCTTGCGCCCGTACTCCGACGACTCCACCCGCTCCAGCAGGTACCCGTCCACCAGCTGCCCGGCGAACCGCACCCGCACCCGGCAGCCGGGCACCGCCGCCTCGTCCTGCTCGGTGGACACCTGGTAGTCGAACGGCCGGTCCAGGTGCGCCAGCGGCACGTCCACGCAGACGCGGGCAACGGGCAGCGAGGCGGCGGGGACCTGCTCCCCGCGCCTGGTCGTCGCCTTGCCCGCCACGCGTGGAGGTCTACCAGAGACCGGCGCGCCGCCGGGCACGGGCCGGGCCGCGATCAAGGCCGGTGGCGCGCGACCCGCGGCCGAGCGGCGGCGGCACGGGCTGGCGCGGGACTTCGACAGGTGGTCATGGGACCAGTATCGAACGCGTGTTCGAACCGCGCAAGATCACGACCGGGTGAACCCGGGAGGTCATGCGAACCGGACCCGTGCGAGCGGGCAGTCCCGCCGCGAGACCACCACGTCACAACAGGTCGAACCGCCCGGTGACGCGCGCGCCGCCGACCCGGAGACCGCGCTGGTCGAGGTCGTCGACCGGCAGGTCCCGGATCAGCGGCGCGGGTGGTTCAGAGCCGTCGGGTGTGCGGCGAGGCCGTCACGCGCCCGCGGCGGCGCGCAGGGCGTCGGCGCGGTCGGTGCTCTCCCACGGCAGGTCGACGTCGGTGCGGCCGAAGTGGCCGTACGCGGCGGTCGGCGCGTAGATGGGGCGCAGCAGGTCGAGGTCGCGGATGATCGCGGCCGGGCGCAGGTCGAAGACCTCGCCGATGGCCTGCTGGATCTTCGACGGGTCGACCGTCTCGGTGCCGAACGTCTCCACGAACAGGCCGACCGGGGCGGCCTTGCCGATGGCGTACGCCACCTGCACCTCGATGCGCGTGGCCAGGCCGGCGGCCACCGCGTTCTTCGCCACCCAGCGCATCGCGTACGCCGCGGACCGGTCCACCTTCGACGGGTCCTTGCCGGAGAACGCGCCACCGCCGTGGCGGGCCATGCCGCCGTACGTGTCCACGATGATCTTGCGGCCGGTCAGGCCGGCGTCGCCCATCGGGCCGCCGATGACGAACCGGCCGGTCGGGTTGACCAGCAGCCGCACGTCGGAGGTGTCCAGGCCGAGCGTGGCGATCTCCGGGGCCACCACGTGCTCGCGCACGTCGACGCCCAGCAGCTTCTCCAGGTCGATGCCGTCCGCGTGCTGCGTGGACACCACGACGGTGTCCAGCCGCACCGGCTGGTCGCCCGCGTACTCGATGGTGACCTGCGTCTTGCCGTCGGGGCGCAGGTACGGCACGGTGCCGTCCTTGCGGACCGCGGTCAGCCGGCGGGACAGCCGGTGCGCCAGCGCGATGGGCAGCGGCATGAGCTCGGGCGTGTCGGTGCAGGCGTAGCCGAACATCAGGCCCTGGTCGCCCGCGCCCTGCTTGGCGATCTCGTCCTCGGCGCCCTCGACCCGCTGCTCGAACGCCGTGTCGACGCCCTGCGCGATGTCCGGCGACTGCGAGCCGATGGCCACGTTCACGCCGCACGAGTAGCCGTCGAAGCCCTTGGCCGACGAGTCGTAGCCGATCTCGACGACCTTGTCGCGCACGATGGAGGGGATGTCGGCGTACGCCTCGGTCGTGACCTCGCCCGCGACGTGCACCTGGCCGGTGGTGACCATCGTCTCCACCGCGACGCGCGACCGCGGGTCCTTGGCGAGCAGCGCGTCGAGGATCGAGTCGCTGATGGCGTCGCAGATCTTGTCGGGGTGCCCTTCGGTCACCGACTCACTGGTGAACAGCCTGCTGCTGTGCTGGCTCACGACACTCCCTAACTATCGATCCGCGAATGCCTTCAAGCTTACTTAGCGCCCGTGCGCGGGCGGTCGAGCTTTGGTGGAGGTCGCTACGGCATCCCACAATGCGGACGCCAGCCGGGCCTTCGAGCCGTGCGGGATGGGACGCTCCGCGCCGTCGGCGGACAGCAGCCAGCCCGCGTTGTCCTCGACCTCGAACGCCTTGCCGTCGCCCACCGCGTTGACCACGAGCCAGTCGCAGCCCTTGCGCTTGAGCTTGGCCCTCCCGTAGTCCAGCACGCTCGTCACGTCGTCGCCGGTCTCGGCGGCGAACCCCACGACGACCTGCCCGGGGCGCCGCGCGGCGACCAGCTCGGCGAGGATGTCGGGGTTGCGGGTGAGCGCGACCGGGTCGGGGTCGCGGTCGGTCTTCTTGATCTTGTGCCCGACGGCGGAGACCGGCCGGAAGTCGGCGACGGCCGCGGCCATCACGACGACGTCCGCCGTGGCGGCCACCGCGTGCATCGCGTCGCGCAGCTCCAGCGCCGAGCCGGCGTGCACGACGTCCACGCCGGCGGGCGCGGCCAGGTCGGCGGTGTGCGCGGCGACCAGCGTCACCCGCGCGCCGCGCTGGGCGGCGACCCGGGCGAGCGCGTAGCCCTGCCGGCCGGACGAGCGGTTGCCCAGGAAGCGGACCGGGTCCAGCGCTTCGCGCGTCCCGCCGGCCGAGACGGCGACGTGCAGGCCTTCGAGGTCGCGGGGCAGCGCGTCGGGACGGGTCAGCAGCAGCCGGGCCAGGTCGACGATCTCGGCGGGGTCGGGCAGCCTGCCCTTGCCGGTGTCCTTGCCGGTCAGCCTGCCGCTGGCGGGCTCGGCGACGACCACGCCGCGCGAGCGCAGCAGCGCCACGTTGGCCCGCGTGGCCGGGTGCTCCCACATCTCGGTGTGCATCGCCGGCACGAGCAGGACCGGGCAGCGCGCGGTCAGCAGCGTGTTGGTGAGCAGGTCGTCGGCCAGGCCGTGGGCGGCCTTCGCGATCAGGTTCGCCGTGGCGGGCGCGACGACCACCAGGTCGGCGGTCTGCCCCAGCTTCACGTGCGGCACGGCGGGCACGTCCTCGAACACGCCCGTCTGCACGGGCTGCCCGGACAGCGCCTCGAGCGTGGCCGCGCCGACGAACTTCAGGGCGCCGTCCGTCGGCACGACGCGCACGGCGTGACCGGATTCGGTGAGCCGGCGCAGCACCTCGCAGGCCTTGTACGCGGCGATGCCCCCGCCCACACCCAGGACGACCCTGGGGCGGTCGGGGGCGTCAACGCCCTCGGTCACTCGCCCTCGGTGTGCTCGAGCAGACCCGCGTGGATCTCCCGGAGCGCGATGGACAGCGGCTTCTCCCGCGGACCCGGCTCGACCAGCGGGCCGACGTACTCCAGCAGGCCCTCGCCGAGCTGGGCGTAGTAGTCGTTGATCTGCCGCGCCCGCTTGGCCGCGTAGATCACCAGCGCGTACTTCGAGCTGACCTGCTCGAGCAGGTCGTCGATCGGCGGGTTGGTGATGCCCTCCGGGGCACCCGCAAGCGGGCCCAGCTCGGTGTGCGTGGTCACTCGTCAACGCTCCTGCGGTTCAGGGGTGGGGCTTGCGCGCCCCGGGGTCCGACGGCCGTCCCGTGCCTCGCGACGCGCGACGTCACGCGTCGGGCACCGGGCCGACCACCAAGTTTAGCAAGCTCGCGGCGGCGGTCTTCACGTCGTCGTTCACGACGACCTCGTCGAACTCCGGTTCGGCCGCCAGTTCCTCCCTGGCGATCTCCAGCCGGCGGGCGACGACCGCGGGGTCCTCGGTGCCCCGGCCGGTGAGCCGGCCGACCAGGTCCTCCCACGACGGCGGGGCCAGCATGACCAGCTGGGCCTCCGGCATCGCGACCCGGACCTGGCGCGCGCCCTGCAGCTCGATCTCCAGCAGGGACGGCGTGCCGGACGCCAGGGCCCGCTCGACCGGCTCCCTGGGCGTCCCGTAGCAGTTGCCCGCGAACTCGGCGTGCTCCAGGAGCTCGCCGTCGGCGACCATCCTGCGGAACTCGGCGACGTCGACGAAGTGGTAGTGAACCCCGTCGACCTCGCCCGGCCTCGGCTTCCTGGTGGTCACCGAGACGCTGAAGTGGATCTCCGGACCCATCCGGCGCAGCTCCGCCAGCACGCTGGACTTGCCGACGCCCGATGGACCGGACAGAACGGTGAGGCGGGGCCGGGCGCGAACGCCCGACCCCACCCCGGTGCCATCACTCACTCGCCGCTGAACTCGGTGAGCAGCGCCTTGCGCTGCCGCTCACCCAGGCCGCGCAGCCGACGGCTCGGAGCGATCTCAAGGCGCTCCATGATCTGCTGCGCACGCACCTTGCCGACGCCCGGAAGGGCCTCAAGCAGCGCGGACACCTTCATCTTGCCAAGGACCTCGTCGCTCTCGGCGGCCTTCAGCACGTCCGTCAGGGTCGTGCCGCCACGCTTGAGGCGCTCCTTGAGCTCAGCCCGAGCGCGACGAGCGGCAGCAGCCTTCTCCAGCGCTGCGGCCCGCTGCTCCTCGGTAAGCTGGGGAAGGGCCACGATTTCCTCCGTGGTGTGGGAATTTCAATTCTGGATCGGTGCCGCGACCGTACCGAGCGCAATTGCCTGGGTACAACGTGGGTCCCAGTCAGGTGAATCTTTCAGCGCTGGAGTTGGTTGCGGCGGGTGGTAGTAGTACCAACACCCACCAACAGTGCCATCACCGCCACCGGTAACGCCTTGCGCACGGCCTGTGTGGTATGCGCTCGACGGGGGATGGACCCGCTGGTGGCCAGGACCGTACCAGGCAGCGTTTGCGCAGGTGAGCGGACCACGCGAAGCGTGTCGGGATTTGATCGTGATCACATCTCCAGCGACCGCCGCACCGCGTCGACCGCGGACCGCAATGATGCGGTCTCCGGACCGTGCCGCAGCACGTCCCGCGAGGACGTCGGGAGCACTCCGCGCAGGTCGGAACCGAACAGCGCGCGCAGGTCCGCGACTGTTGCGCCCTGTGCGCCGAAACCCGGCGCGAGGACCGGTCCGCGCAGGTCAGAGAGGTCGACGTCCAGCTCTCCCAGGGTCGCGCCGACCACCAGTCCGACGTCGCCCAACGGGTCCGCGCCCGCGTTCGCACGGGCCGCCTCGTCGACGATGGACTGCGCGACGGAACGGCCGTCCGCCCCCACGGCGCGCTGCACCGAGGCACCTTCCGGATTGGAAGTCAAGGCGAGCACGAATATCCCGCGACCGCTCGCCGCGGCGGCTTCCCGGGCCGGGTCGAGCGACCCGAACCCGAGGTACGGCGACACGGTGACCGCGTCGCCGGCGAGCGGCGAGCCCTCGGTGAGGTAGGCCGCGGCGTACGCGGCCATCGTCGAGCCGATGTCGCCGCGCTTGGCGTCGACCAGGACGAGCGTGCCGCTGCCCCTGAGGTCCGCGATGACCCGTTCCAGCACCGCGACGCCCCGTGAGCCGTGCGCCTCGAAGAACGCCGCCTGCGGCTTCACCACGGCCACCCGGCCGCCGAACGCCTCGACGCACGTCAGCGCGAACCGCTCCAGCCCCGCGGCGTCCTGGGAGAGCCCCCAGGACGCCAGCAGGCCGGGGTGCGGGTCGATGCCCACGCAGAGCGGTCCGTGCTCGGAGATCGCCTCGGAGAGGCGCGCGCCGAACCTCACGCGTCACCCCGCAGCGCCGCCTGGAGCGCCTGGAGGGGCCGCACGCCGATGTCGCCGCGGATGGCCGCCTCGATGCCGTGCACGGCCGCCGCCGCGCCCTGGATCGTGGTGACGCACGGGATGTCCTTGGCCACCGCCGCCGTGCGGATCTCGTAGCCGTCGATGCGCGGCCCGTTGTTGCCGTACGGCGTGTTGATGATCATGTCGACGGTGCCCGCGAGGATGGCGTCCACGATGTTGTCGGCGCCCTCGAAGTGCTTGCGCACGATCGTGCACGGGATGCCGTTGCGGCGCAGCACCTCGGCCGTGCCGGCGGTGGCCAGCACCTCGAAGCCCAGGTCGGCGAGCCGCTTGACCGGGAAGATCATGGCCCGCTTGTCCCGGTTGGCCACCGACACGAACACCCGGCCCGACGTGGGCAGGGAGCCGTAGGAGGCGGTCTGGGACTTGGCGTAGGCCATGCCGAACGACACGTCGATGCCCATGACCTCGCCGGTCGACTTCATCTCCGGGCCGAGCAGCGAGTCGACGCCCTTGCCCTCCGGCGTGCGGAACCGGTGGAACGGGAGCACGGCCTCCTTGACCGCGACCGGGGCGTGCGCGGGCAGCCTCGCGCCGTCGCCGGTCTTCGGCAGCAGCCCTTCGGACCGCAGCTGGGCCACGGTCGCGCCCAGCATGATCCGCGCGGCGGCCTTGGCCAGCGGCACCGCCGTGGCCTTGGAGACGAACGGGACGGTGCGCGAGGCGCGCGGGTTGGCCTCCAGGACGTACAGCACGTCGTCCTTCAGCGCGTACTGGACGTTGAGCAGTCCGCGCACGCCGATGCCCTCGGCGATGGCCAGCGTGGACCGCCGGACCGCCTCGATGTCGGACTCGCCCAGGGTGATGGGCGGCAGGGCGCACGCCGAGTCGCCGGAGTGCACGCCGGCCTCCTCGATGTGCTCCATCACGCCGCCGATGAACACCTCGTGGCCGTCGTAGAGGGCGTCCACGTCGATCTCGATGGCGTCGTCGAGGAACCGGTCGACCAGCACCGGGTGCTCCGGGCTGACCTCGGTGGCGCGCTGGATGTAGCCGCCCAGCGTCTCCTCGTCGTAGACGATCTCCATGCCGCGCCCGCCGAGCACGTACGACGGCCGCACCAGCACCGGGTAGCCGATCTCGTCCGCGATGGCCTTGGCCTGGGCGAACGACGTCGCCATGCCGTACTTCGGGGCGGGCAGCCCGGCGTCGGTGAGCACCTGGCCGAACGCGCCGCGGTCCTCGGCGAGGTGGATCGCGTGCGGCGGGGTGCCGACGACCGGGACGCCCGCGTCCGCGAGCCGCTGCGCCAGGCCCAGCGGGGTCTGGCCGCCGAGCTGCACGATCACGCCCGCGACCGTGCCGGAGCGCTGCTCGGAGTGGAAGACCTCCAGCACGTCCTCGAACGTCAGCGGCTCGAAGTACAGCCGGTCGGACGTGTCGTAGTCGGTGGAGACGGTCTCCGGGTTGCAGTTGACCATCACGGTCTCGTACCCGGCCGCGCGCAGCGCCATGGCCGCGTGCACGCACGAGTAGTCGAACTCGATGCCCTGGCCGATCCGGTTCGGGCCCGAGCCGAGGATCAGCACCTTCGGCTTGTCCCGCTGCTCGGTCACCTCGGTCTCGGCGTCGGGGTCCAGCTCGTAGGCCGAGTAGTGGTACGGCGTCCGGGCGGCGAACTCGGCGGCGCACGTGTCGACCGTCTTGTAGACCGGCCGCACGCCGAGGCGGTGCCGCAGGGTGCGGACGCCGTCCTCGCCGGCCAGCTCGGCGCGCAGCGCGGCGACCTGCCGGTCGGACAGGCCGGCCCGCTTCGCCTTGCGCAGCAGGCGCTCGTCGAGCACCGGCGCGTCCTCGATCTCGCGGCGCAGGTCGACCAGCCAGGCCATCTGCTCGATGAACCACGGGTCGATGTGCGACGCCTCGTGCACCTGCTCGATGGTCGCGCCGAGCCGCAGCGCGCGGTCCACCGTGTACAGGCGGCCGTCGTGCCCGGCGCGCAGGGCGTCCAGAGTGGACTCCAGCGTCTCGTCCGGGTCCGGCGTGGTCCAGAACCCGGCGGACTTCGTCTCCATGGAGCGCAGCGCCTTGCCGAGCGCCTCGATGAAGCTGCGGCCGATGGACATGGCCTCGCCCACCGATTTCATGGTGGTGGTGAGGGTGCGGTCGGCGCCGGGGAACTTCTCGAACGCGAACCGGGGCACCTTCACCACGACGTAGTCGAGGGTGGGCTCGAAACTGGCCGGCGTTTCGCCCGTGATGTCGTTGCGGATCTCGTCCAGCGTGTAGCCGATGGCGAGTTTCGCGGCGATCTTGGCGATCGGGAAACCGGTCGCTTTCGACGCCAGCGCGGAGGAGCGGGACACCCGCGGGTTCATTTCGATGACGACCATGCGGCCGTTCTCCGGGTGGATGGCGAACTGGATGTTGCAGCCGCCGGTGTCCACGCCGACCTCGCGGATGACCGCGATGCCGACGTCGCGCATGTGCTGGTACTCGCGGTCGGTGAGGGTCATCGCCGGGGCCACGGTCACCGAGTCGCCGGTGTGCACACCCATCGGGTCGATGTTCTCGATGGAGCAGACGACGACCACGTTGTCGTTGCGGTCGCGCATCAGCTCCAGCTCGTACTCCTTCCAGCCGAGCACGCTCTCCTCGATCAGCACCTCGGTGACCGGGGACTCGGCGAGGCCGGACGCGGCCAGCAGCTCCAGCTCCTCCGGGGTGTGCGCCATGCCCGAGCCGAGGCCGCCCATGGTGAAGGAGGGGCGGATGACGACCGGCAGGCCCAGCTCGGCCACGGTCGCGCGGACGTCGTCCATGGTCTTGCAGACGGCGCTGCGCGGGACGTCCGCGCCGATCTTGCGGACCAGGTCCTTGAAGATCTGCCGGTCCTCGCCGCGCTGGATGGCGTCGATGTCCGCGCCGATGAGCTCGACGTCGTACTTCTCCAGCACCCCGCGCTCGTGCAGCGCGATGGCGGTGTTCAGGGCGGTCTGGCCGCCCAGCGTGGCCAGGATGGCGTCCGGCCGCTCGGCCGCGATCACCTTCTCCACGAACTCCGGGGTGATCGGCTCGACGTAGGTGGCGTCGGCGAACTCCGGGTCCGTCATGATCGTCGCCGGGTTGGAGTTGACGAGGGAGACCCGCAGGCCCTCCTCGCGCAGCACCCGGCACGCCTGGGTGCCGGAGTAGTCGAACTCGCAGGCCTGGCCGATGACGATCGGGCCGGAGCCGATGACCAGTACGTGCTTGAGATCAGTCCTCTTCGGCATGGTCAGCGACCCTCGCTCATCATCGTCACGAACTCGTCGAACAGGGGGGCGGCGTCGTGCGGGCCGGCCGCCGCCTCCGGGTGGTACTGCACGCTGAACGCGGGCACGTCGAGCGCCCGCACGCCCTCGACGGTGCCGTCGTTGGGGCAGTAGTGGCTGAGCAGGACGCGGCCGAAGTCGGAGGTGAACTCCTCCCCCGGCTCGCCCTCCAGCGCGAAGCCGTGGTTCTGCGACGTGATGGCCACCTTGCCGGTCGCCACGTCGATGACCGGGATGTTGATGCCCCGGTGGCCGTAGCGCATCTTGTAGGTGTCGCGGCCCAGCGCCCGGCCCAGGATCTGGTTGCCGAAGCAGATGCCGAACAGCGGGACGCGCCGGTCCAGCACGCCGCGGGTCAGCTCGACCGCGTGCGCCTGGGTGGCCGGGTCGCCGGGGCCGTTGGAGAGGAACACGCCGTCGGGCTTGAGGGCGACCAGGTCGTCGACCGTGGAGGTCAGCGGCAGGACGTGCACCTCGATGCCGCGGGCGGCCATCATCCGCGGGGTGTTGGACTTGATGCCCAGGTCCAGCGCGGCGACGGTGAACCGGCGCTCGCCGACGGCCTCGACCACGTACGGCTCGGGCGTGGTCACGTCGCCCGCGAGGTCCGCGCCCTTCATGCCGGGCGCGCTGCGGACGCGTTCCAGCATCTCCTCGGCGCTGCCGAGGTCGTCGCCGGAGAACACGCCCGCGCGCATCGCGCCCTGCTCGCGCAGGTGGCGGGTCAGCATCCGGGTGTCGATGCCCGAGATGCCGACGATGCCCTGGCTGACCAGGGCCTCGTCCAGGCTGCGCGTGGACCGCCAGTTGGACGGCACCCGCGCGGGGTCGCGCACCACGTAGCCGGCGACCCAGATGCGGCTCGACTCGTCGTCCTCGTCGTTCCAGCCGGTGTTGCCGATCTGCGGCGCGGTCTGCACCACGATCTGGCGGTGGTACGACGGGTCGGTCAGGGTCTCCTGATAGCCGGTCATGCCGGTGGAGAACACGACCTCGCCCAGGCTCGCGCCGACCGCGCCGTAGGACTCGCCGCGGAAGACGCGGCCGTCTTCCAGGACCAGTGCCGCGTTGGTCTTGACCGAGTTGTTCATGCCGGGCCTCCCAGCGCTCGCACCCACTGCTCGTACACGTCCTTGTCGTCGCCCCGGAAACCGGTGTCGAACACCTGCTCCCCGAGCCTCCAGCGCACGACCAGCAGGCCGTCCGCCGTCATCACCTTCCCCGCGAGGCCGCGCGCCGTGCGGGCGCCCGTCACCTGCCCGGCGGGGATCCACAACGCGCTCGCGCCGGTGCGCTCCACCAGCACGCCGCTCTCGGTCAGCCGCAGCGTCGCCTCGGCGCGGTGGCCGACGTCGCCGACCGCGACGCGGTCCTGCCAGTCGTCGCCGATCGTCGTGCCGACGTACACGCCGGTGGTCTCCAGCATCGTCGCGCCGGTCTCGACGGGCGGCTGCGGGAACTCGGGCAGCACCTCGGCCTGGCGGCGGGCGCGGCGCCGCCAGCCGCGCCACATGCCGTACAGGCACAGCAGGAAGATCGCCAGCACGGCCAGGGACAGCAGCAAGCGGGTCATGACGGGATCCTTCCGCCGACCGCGGTCACGCGCCCGCGCAGCAGGGTCGCGACCACGGCGCCGGGCAGCTCCATGCCCTCGAACGGCGTGTTGGCCGCGATGCTCGCGAAGTCCGCGCCGCGCACCACCCACGTGGCGTCCGGGTCGACCAGGGTGAGGTTGGCGGGCTCGCCGACCTCGATCGGCCGCCCGTGGTCGGGCAGGCCCGCGATCTCGGCGGGCCGCTCGCTCATCACCCGCGCCACGCCCCGCCAGTCCAGCAGGCCGGTCCGGACCATGGTCTCCACCACGATCGACAGCGCGGTCTGCAGGCCGAGCATGCCGGGGCGGGCGGCGGACCACTCGCAGTCCTTGTCCTGCACGGCGTGCGGCGCGTGGTCGGTGGCCACGCAGTCGATGACGCCCTCGGCCAGCGCCTCGCGCAGCACCTTGACGTCGGCCGCCGTGCGCAGCGGCGGGTTGACCTTGTTGACCGGGTCGTAGGTCTCCAGCCGGTCGTCGGTCAGCAGCAGGTGGTGCGGCGTGACCTCGGCGGACACCTCCGTGCCGCGGGCCTTCGCCCACCGCAGCACGTCCGCGGTGCCGGTGGTGGAGACGTGGCAGACGTGCAGCCGGGCGCCCGCGTGCAGCGCCAGCAGGCAGTCCCGCGCCACGATCGACTCCTCGGCGGCGGCGGGCCAGCCCTGCAGCCCCAGCCGGGACGCCTGCTCGCCCTCGTGCGCCTGCGCGCCGACGGTCAGCCGGGGCTCCTCGGCGTGCTGCGCGATGACCACGTCCAGCGCCTTGCTGTACTCCAGCGCGCGCCGCATGATCAGCGGGTCGTGCACGCAGTGGCCGTCGTCGGAGAACACCCGCACGCCGGCCCTGGCCATCGTGCCCAGCTCGGCGAGCTTCACGCCCTCCAGGCCCACGGTGACCGCGCCGACCGGGTGCACGTCGACCAGGCCGACCTCGCGGCCGCGCCGGGCGACGTGCCCGACGATCACCTCGTTGTCGGCGACCGGGTTGGTGTTGGCCATGGCGAAGACCGCCGTGTAGCCGCCCAGCGCGGCGGCGGCCGAGCCGGTGGCGATGGTCTCGGTGTCCTCGCGGCCGGGTTCGCGCAGGTGGGTGTGCAGGTCGACGAAGCCGGGCAGCAGGACCGCGCCGTCGCCTTCGACGACGTCCGCGCCTTCTTCGTCCACGGACCCGATCGCGGCGATCACGCCGTCGCGGACCAGCACATCGGTCGGTTCGCCCTCGCCGTACGGCCTTACGCCCTTGAGGATCAAGGGTTTCACGCGGTTTCCTCCTCGTGGGCAAGCAGGTGGTAGAGGACGGCCATGCGCACGTGCACGCCGTTGCGCACCTGGTCGGTGATGGCGGCGCGCGGCGAGTCGGCGACCGCCGAGGCGATCTCCATGCCGCGCAGCATCGGACCGGGGTGCAGCACGACCGCGTGCTCCGGCAGGAGCCTCAGCCGGTTCTCGTTCAGGCCGTAGGCGATGGAGTACTCGCGGGCCGACGGGAAGAACCCGCCGTGCATGCGCTCGGCCTGCACCCTGAGCAGCATCACCGCGTCGAGGCTGGGCAGCTCGGCGTCCAGCTCGTGCGAGACGGTGACCGGCCAGTTCGCCACGCCCGTGGGCAGCAGGGTCGGCGGTGCGACGAGCGTCACGTCCGCGCCCAGGGCGGTGAGCAGGTGCACGTTCGACCGGGCGACCCGGCTGTGCAGCACGTCGCCGACGATCGCGATCCGGCGGTCCCGCAGGTCGCCGAGGCGTTCCCGCAGGGTGGCCGCGTCCAGCAGGGCCTGGGTGGGGTGCTCGTGCATGCCGTCGCCCGCGTTGACGACCGACGTGCCGGCCTCCTTCAGCCAGCCCGCCAGCCGGTGCGCCGCGCCGGACGCCGGGTGCCGCACGATGACGCAGTCCGCGCCCGCCGCGGCCAGGGTCAGCGCGGTGTCGCGCAGCGACTCGCCCTTGCTCACGCTGGAGCCGGAGGACGAGACGTTCACCACGTCCGCGCTCATCCACTTGCCCGCGATCTCGAAGCTCACGCGGGTGCGGGTGGAGTTCTCGTAGAACATCGTGATGACCGTGCGGCCGCGCAACGTGGGG
The DNA here is from genome assembly GCF_052936025.1 of Saccharothrix hoggarensis. The sequence goes on from NZ_CP193624.1 coordinate 5,368,787, forward strand.
AGTTTGCGCACCTCACGGCCTTCGAGGGACTGCTTGAGGTTCGCCGCGGTGTCGAGGATGGCGGTCGCCTGCGCCGGGTCGATGCCCTCGGTGGTGAGCAGGTGCTTCACCGCAGCACCACCCCGTCGCGCTGGTCGAACTCCTCCAGCAGCACGTGGACCTCCTCGGTGCGCGCCGTGGGCACGTTCTTGCCCACGTAGTCCGCGCGGATCGGCAGCTCGCGGTGACCGCGGTCGACCAGGACGGCGAGCTGCACGGCACGCGGGCGGCCGTGGTCGCGCAGGGCGTCGAGCGCGGCGCGGATCGTGCGGCCGGAGAACAGCACGTCGTCCACCAGGACCACGAGCTTGTCGTCGATGCCGCCCTCGGGCAGCTTCGTCGCCTCCAGCGGGCGGGTCGGGCCCCGGCGCAGGTCGTCCCGGTAGAGGGTGACGTCCAGCGTGCCGGTCGGCACCTCGACCCCGGAGAACTCGGCGATGCGGACGGCGAGCCGCCGGGCCAGCGGGGCGCCCCGGCTCGGAATCCCCATCAGGACTACCGCGGGTGCGCTCGGTGCATCAAGAGCGGTCTTCTCGATGATCTGATGGGCCATTCGGGCGACGGTGCGCGCGACGTCGCCGGCCGACAGGAGCTCTCGCTCCCCGGCCGGGTCCGTCGCGCCACGTTGACGTGGCGCCACGGTTGGACCTCCTTCCCCGCCTCGCTGGACGGGTCCTTAAAGGACGTCGGACACCCGGCTGCGACCGGGCTGACCAGGACCGTATCAGGCGCGGGCGGTCAATCTTCCGGGTGGTGTACGTGGTCTCGCCCACCTGTCCCATCGAGATCAGCTTGACCTGGTGACCACGGAGAGCAATCATTACTCTGCGTATTGATCTAAGCCTCCCCGCGGCAGTCCCCTACCGGCTGACGGGGCGAATGAACGGAGAACCGCCACATGGGCGACTACGCCAAGGCGCTGGGGGCAAAGCTCCGCGCGATCCGCCAGCAGCAGGGCTTGTCTTTGCACGGCGTCGAGCAGAAGTCCGGCGGTCGCTGGAAGGCCGTGGTCGTCGGCTCGTACGAGCGCGGCGACCGCGCCGTCACCGTGCAGAAGCTCGCCGAGCTGGCCGACTTCTACGGCGTCCCGGTGGCCGAGCTGCTGCCCGAGGGCCGGGTGCCGTCCGGGGCGGAGCCCGCCACCAAGATCGTCATCAACCTGGAGCGGCTGCAACAGCTGCCCGCGGAGAAGGTCGGGCCGCTGGCCCGGTACGCGGCCACCATCCAGAGCCAGCGCGGCGACTACAACGGCAAGGTGCTGTCCATCCGGACCGAGGACCTGCGCTCGCTGGCGATCATCTACGACATGACCCCCGGCGAGCTGACCGAGCAGCTCATCGACTGGGGCGTGCTGCCCCCCGAGGCCCGTCCGGCCAAGGAGGACTGACCACGTGACAGGGCCACCCGCCGGTTCGGACGGGTGGCCCTCTCGGTCTTCGGCGTGCGGGGCTAGAGGACGGCCCGGAGCTGGTCCGCGATGACCGCGATCCGGCCGAGCACGCCGTTGACGAACCGCGGCGAGTCGTCCGTGGACAGGCCCTTGGCCAGCTCCACCGCCTCGTCGATCGCGACCGCGTCGGGCACGTCGGCCGCCCACAGCAGCTCGTACAGCCCGACCCGCAGCACCGCGCGGTCCACCGCCGGCATCCGCTGGAGGGTCCAGCCCTCCGCGTGCTCGGAGATCAGGTCGTCGATGCGCGCGCGGTGCGCCGTGACGCCTTCCACGAGGGCGATCGTGTAGTCGTTCACCGGCGGCACGTCCGTCGACCCGACGCGGTCCGCGAGCAGCGTGACCGGGTCGACGCCCCGCAGGTCCGCCTCGTAGAGGACGTCGACCGCGCGTTTGCGCGCCTTGCTCCGTGCGCCCATCTCAGCCGTTCACTCGGCCGAGGTAACGGCCGTCGCGGGTGTCGACCTTGATCTTCTCGCCGGTCGTGACGAACAGCGGGACCTGGATCTCCGCGCCGGTCTCCAGCGTGGCGGGCTTGGTGCCGCCGGTGGAGCGGTCGCCCTGCAGGCCGGGGTCGGTGTGCTGGATCACGAGCTCGACCGAGGTCGGGAGCTCGACGTACAGCGCGACGCCCTCGTGCATGGCGACGACCGTCTCCTGGTTCTCCAGCATGTAGTTCGCCGCGTCGCCGACCGTCTCGGCCGGGATGCTGATCTGGTCGTACGTGTCGCCGTCCATGAAGACGAAGTCGGCGCCGTCCTTGTACAGGTAGGTCATGCCGCGCTTGTCGACGGTGGCCGTCTCGACCTTGGTGCCCGCGTTGAAGGTCTTGTCCACGACCTTGCCCGACAGGACGTGCTTCAACGTGGTGCGCACGAAGGCGCCACCCTTGCCCGGCTTGACGTGCTGGAACGCGGTGACGGTCCACAGCTGGCCGTCGAGGTTCAGCACCAGGCCGTTCTTCAGGTCGTTGGTGGTGGCCACGGTGGTGGGCTCTCCTGTTGCGTGAGTTGAGGACGACGTCGGCGGGCCGACGATCCGACTTCGGGCTTCGAACTTCAGACGACCACGAGCTCTTTCGTGGTCAGGGTGAGGAGCTCCGGGGCGCCTTCGCGCACCACGAGCGTGTCCTCGATGCGGACACCACCCCTCCCGGCCAGGTACACACCGGGCTCGACGGTGACCGCCATGCCGGGCAGAAGTGTACCGTCACCCGCCTTCGACAGCGCTGGAGCCTCGTGGATCTGCAAGCCGACGCCGTGGCCGAGGCCGTGCAGGAACTGGTCGCCGTAGCCGGCCTCGTCGATCACGCCGCGCGCCGCCGCGTCCACGTCCGACACGCGCGTGCCGACCTCCAGCGCGGCCCGGCCGGCCGCCTGCGACGTCGCGACCAGGTGGTACAGGTCGCGCTGCCAGTCCGCGGCCCGGCCGACGACGAGGGTGCGGGTCATGTCCGAGTGGTAGCCGTCGACCAGCGCTCCGAAGTCGAGCTTGACGAGGTCGCCGTCGCGGACCGCGGCGTCGGTGGGCCGGTGGTGCGGCACGGCCGAGTGCGCGCCGGCCGCCACGATCGACTCGAACGCGGGGCCCGACGCGCCGTGGTCGAGCATCCGGCTCTCCAGCTCGCGGGCGATGTCCTTCTCGGTGCGGCCGGGCCGCAGCCCGCCGTGCTCGACCAGGCCCGCCAGCGCCCGGTCGGCCGCCGCGCACGCCATCCGCAGCGCCTCCACCTCGGCGTCGTCCTTGACCAGCCGCAGCCGTTCGACCAGGCCGGAGGCGCGCGCCAGCTCCACGCCGTCGGCGGCGTCCACGAGGGTGTCCAGGCCGTCCACGGTGACGTGGTGGCTCTCGTACCCGAGCCGCCGCGTGCCCGCCTTCGCCGCCCGGCCGGCCAGGGCCGCGTCGCACGGCCGGTCGATGACCCGTTCCAGGTCCGGGACCTGGGCGGCGGCCTGGGTGAGGTACCGGCCGTCGGTGCAGAAGACGGAGGCGTCGTCGGAGTCGGCGTGCACGAGCAGCGCCGCGTTCGACCCGGTGAACCCGGTCAGGTAGCGGACGTTCAGCAGGTTCGTCACCAGCAGCGCGTCCAGCTCCCGGTCCCGGAGCGTGGCGCGCAGGGCGGCGCGGCGAGTGGAGTGCGGCATGCCTCCGAGCCTAGGACCGATGGGGCCACTCCACCGTGCCACTCGATCGGGTGAACCCTGCCGACTGGTCGTGACGGAGCGAGTCGGCGAGTCGGCGAGGAGGGGACGCTCCGGGCGCTAGGACGCGTAGTCGGTCGCGCTTAGGGTGGGGCGCATGCGCACGTGGCTGGTCCGAGGGTTCTGGATGGGGTTGTTCCACGGCGGGGTGCAGACCGGCACCTCGGCGGTCAGCGTGCACAGCCCCGAGGCCGCGTCGTCCACCCGGTACATCGCGATCGCGCTGGTCGTCGTGATCGGGCTGCTGTGGGGCGCGCTGGACGCGTGGCGGCAGCTCGACGGGCGCGGCATGGTGTGGTTCCGCGCCGGGTTGGTGGCCGGGCCGCTCGCCGGGATCGCCGGCGTGGTGGGGCGGTCGCTCGTCGACCAGACCGGGGTGGAGGCGCTCGGACCGGCGCTGACCGGCGGCGCCGCGTTCACCGCGCTCCTGGTCATGGCGACGGCGGCGGTCGGGATGGGCATCGGCAACGCCCTGCCGCAGCCGGACGGCGCAAGTCAGCCGAACGGCTCCCGCTAGCAGCTCCGGGCCGGCTGCGGCCGGTCAGCGGCGGCGGGTCAGCGGCACGCGGACGGTTGGAGGCGCGCGGGTCAGCGGCGCAGGTCGCCCGTCTTCGCGTACGACTCCCAGACCTGCTTCGACACCTCGGTCACCGTCGACGAGTTCAGCGCGGCGATCTCGGCGGCGGTCGTCGCGTCGCCCAGGACCCACAGCTCGTCCTCGCCCAGCACCAGCCCGATCCGCCCGTCCGGGCCGCGCACCGCGTCCACGCCCGCCGGGATCTCGGCGACCACCTGCATGGCGTCCACCGCCGCCGGGCGCCGGTCCAGCACCCGCACCGCGAGCCGGTCGCTCACCGACCGCCGCTCGACGCGCACCACCTTGCCGTCCAGCACGAGGTCCGTGGTGTTCGCGGGCGACGGCACGGCGAACCCGTGCAGCACGCCGGTCGACTCCTCGGTCGCGCAGCCCGGCACGCCCGCCAGGTCCAGCCCGAAGTGGGCGAGGTCGGTCGGCGCGGCGGCCGGGCCCTCCACGGTCGCGCGCACCACGTCCACCGCGACCCGGCCGCACGGGTCCTCGGCCGACACCGGCGCGTGCCCGAGCGGCGTGCGGACCAGGCCGGGGCCCTCGCGCCACGGACCGGGGATGTGCACCTGCGGGTGCGGGTTGGCGGTGAAGTCCTTGTCCCAGAACGTCAGGGTGGTGCCGTGGTCGGTCGAGTGCGCGATGACGAACGCCCGCAGCGCGGCGACGTACATCCAGTCGGCGCTGAACGCGTTGGCGACCGAACGGGTGCGCGGCGCGCGCGTGCTGCTGACCGGCTCGAACCCGTTCACGCCGAGCGCCTGCACGCCGGTGGCGAACCGGTGGTCCTTGGAGCGCAGCACGAACTGGCCGGCTCCGTTCCAGTCGGCCACGGAGCCGGTGGTGTCGGTGAACATCAGGTAGAACCAGCCGTCCAGCCACAGCGCCGACTGCTGGCCCGCGCCGTAGGCGTTGTCGCGGGGCTGGTCGTTCGACGGGGCGACGATCGCGGCGCCGGCGCGCGTCCACGAGATGCCGTCGGGGCTGGTGGCGACGCCGATGGCGCTGCCGTTGGCGTGGTTGTCGCGCTCGGCGCCCGTGTAGTACATGTAGTAGGTCGGCCCGACCTTGATCACAGACGGGTCGCAGGTGTGGATGGCGTCGAAGCCCGCCGTGCTGCCGGACAGCACCGGGATGGACGGGCTGCCGCCGGGCGCGGTGAACGGGCCGTCGGGTGACGCGCTCTCGGCGTAGAGGACGTCGTCGCCGCCGGGCGCGGCCGCGCCGAGCTGGCTGCACCACCACATGCGGTGCCTGCCGTCTTCGAGGATGAGGCTCGGGGCGTAGTTGTACGGCGCGTCCCCGCCGCCCTGGGCGACGACGCCGCCGCTCTGCCTGCCGCGGTCGGTGGCGAGGGTCACCGGGCCCGGCGGCGGCGCGGGGGTCTCGCCGGCGCCGGCGTCCGCCGCGGTCGACGCGGCGGCGACGTTGCTCGGAGCCGGGACCGCTTCCGGGTCGGCCGCGCTCGGGGCGCAGGCCGCGAGCAGCGCGACGACGAGCGCGGATGCGGCGATCCGCGCCGCTCCCACGTCGGATCGGGCCATGGCGGGGCAGCTCTCCACTTCCGGGCGGTTCCTACCGGGACACCGGGGATGAACGCACGCCACCCGGCGCCGTTCAGTGTAGAGATCGACTGACCCTCTCGGGTGTCAACCGGACGAGGCAACAAGCTCCACTTCGAAACCGTCCGTGTTCTCGATGTACCCGGCGTAGTGATCCGGACCACCCGCGTGAGGATATTTGTCCGCGAACAACGGCGACCAGCCGTGCTCGGTCGCGGCGGCGACGAGCCGGTCGACCTCCGCCCGGCCGGCCACGTGGAACGCCAGGTGGTTGAGGCCCGTGCCGAGGCGGTGGTGGGCGTCCATCGCGGGCGACCGCTCGACCACCACGTACGTGGGGCCGAGGCGCCAGCTGACGCCCGCCGGCCAGCGCTGGTGCTCGACCCAGCCCAGCTCGCCGAGCAGCCAGCCGATGCTCCGCTCGGCGCGGGCCAGGTCGGGCACCCACAACTCGACGTGGTGCAGGTGCCCCGCCGTCATCCCCGGGGACGCCGTCATCCCCGGGACGCCGCCGTCCCCGGAAGGCCCCCGGTCACAGCAGGATGCTCCCGCCCGCCTTCGGCTCGGCCGCCACCGCGGAGTACGCCGCCGCGATCAGCGCCGGGTCCGGGCCCTCCAGCCGACCGGGCTTGGCCAGGCCGTCCAGCACGACGAACCGCAGCACGCCCGACCGGGTCTTCTTGTCCGTGCGCATGCCCTCCAGGAGCTGGCCCAGCGCGTCCGGGTCGTAGCCGGTCGGCAGGCCGAGGGAGGTGAGGATCGAGCGGTGGCGGTCGGCGGTCGCGTCGTCCAGCCTGCCCGCGAGCCGGGCCAGCTCGGCGGCGAACACCAGGCCGACGCTGACCGCCGCGCCGTGCCGCCACCGGTACCGCTCGCGGCGCTCGATGGCGTGCGCCAGCGTGTGGCCGTAGTTCAGGATCTCCCGCAGGTCCGACTCGCGCAGGTCGGTCGACACCACGTCGGCCTTGACCTGGATCTTGCGCCGGACCAGCTCGCCGAGGACGTCGCCGGACGGGTCCAGCGCGGCCTCCGGGTCGGCCTCGATCAGGTCGAGGATCACCGGGTCGGCGATGAAGCCGCCCTTGACCACCTCGGCCATGCCCGCGACCAGCTCGTTGCGCGGCAACGTCTCCAGCGTCGCCAGGTCGACGAACACGGCCTCCGGCTCGTAGAACGTGCCGACCAGGTTCTTGCCCGCGTCGGTGTTGATGCCGGTCTTGCCGCCGACCGCCGCGTCCACCATGGCCAGCAGCGTCGTCGGCACGTGGACCAGCTTCACGCCGCGCATCCACGTGGAGGCGACGAACCCGGCCAGGTCGGTCACCGCGCCGCCGCCCAGACCGATCACCACGTCGGTGCGGCCCAGGCCGATGCGGCCGAACACGTCCCAGCAGTACCCGGCGACCCGCAGGTCCTTGCCGTCCTCCGCGTCGGGCACCTCGACGCGGTGCGCGTCGATCCCGGCCGCGGCCAGCTCCTCCCGGACCGCGTCGGCGGTCTCGGCCAGGGTGGGCGTGTGGACGATCGCCGCCTTCGCCGTGCCCTTCAGGGTCTCGACCAGGTCGCCGAGCAGGCCGCGGCCCACCACCACGTCGTACGGTCGTTCCGCGGCCACGCGAATCCGCACCGGCTCGCCCATCACCACTCCCCTCGTCGGGTCACCATTCGACCACGTCCGCGCCGAGCGCCGCGCCGCCCCACACCCCGGCCAGCACGTCGGCCTGCTCCTTGACCGCCTCGCGGGCGGAGCCCTTCACCTTCGACCAGCCCGCGACGCGGAACGTCGCCGTGCGGCCGCGGACCTCGTGCCGCCAGGGGCCCGCGACCCGGCCGTGCAGGACGAGCGCGCCGGGGCTGCCGACGGGCCGCCACACCTGCCGGGCCACGTCCGGGTCGGCGACCAGGTCGCGCGGGCCGAGGAGGTACGGGTCGCGCGGGAACAGCAGCAGCCCGGCGGGCGGGTCGGGCACGTCGCCGTCGGCGATGCGGGCGAGGTCGTCCTCGTGGACGAGCAGCCGCCTGCCGTCGACCGCGACCCGGTGCAGGTCCGGCCACCCGTCCGGCGGGCCCGCGCCCAGCCACTTCTCCGCGTCGGCCTTGGCGAACGGGCCGACGAGCCGCGCGTACTCGCGCAGCAGGGTCGGCTCGCCCGGCTCCTCGACCTCGGGTTTCGCCGTCGGGCGGCGGAACGTGAGCTTCGCGCCGACGTGCTCCAGCTCGATGCCCGCGAGGAGCGTGCCGAGCCGGAACAGGTTCTCGATGACGTGGTGGGTGTCGCAGCCGGGGCAGTACGGGCTGGCGACCGGGGGCAGCAGCGGGCTGATCGCGGCGGACAGCTCGCCCTTGGTGGCCGTGTCGCCGGGGAACTCGCGGTGCATCAGGTCCACGACCAGGTCGACGTGGTCCAGCTCGGGCACGGGGTGCGCGCCGCACCACGCCGCCAGCTGCTTCTCCGTGCGCGGCCGGAGCTGCCGGCGCAGCGCGGGCAGGTCCTCGCGGCGGTGCAGGTGGGGCGCGCCGCGCAGGCTCAGCACCCGGGCCAGGTCCTCGGCGCCCTCACGGCGGCCGCGCACGCCCAACGCCGCCGCGCCCGTCTTCGGCGGGCTGTCCACCACGCCGAGCGGCAGCACCGCGTCCGGCCGGTCGCCGTGCAACCCCTGCACCGCGGCGCGGTGCGCGAGGACGCGGGCCGCCGTCAGTTCCACGGGGTCATCTTCGCCCGGTCGCCGCCGGTCCCGCTCGCCGTCACGTCCGCTCGCCCTCAGTCCTGCTCGCCCTCGGTCCCGCTCGCCGTCAGCCCAGCCCGCTGTCAGTCCTGCTCACCGTCAGTCCCGGTCGGCGGTGTCGTGCCCGCCGCGCGCAGCACGGCGTCGACCACCTGCTCGGGCTCCAGGTCGTCCGTGACGACCTCGATCGTCGCGACCTCGCGGTACAGCGGCAGGCGGGCGTCCAGCAGGGACTTGAACGTCGCGCGCGGGTTCACGCCCGCGAGCAGCGGTCGCGCGCTGGACATGCCGGTGCGCTTCACGCCCTCGGCCATGCCGACGTTGAGGAACACCACGGCGTGGCCGGCCAGGCGTTCGCGGGTCGTCGCGGACAGCACCGCGCCGCCGCCCAGCGCCAGCACGCCGTCGTGGGTCTTCAGGCCCTCGGCGACGGCTTCCTCCTCCAGCGCGCGGAACGCGGGCTCGCCGTCGTCGAGGAAGATGTCGGAGATCGGCTTGCCGGCGGTGGCGATGACGTCCTCGTCGGTGTCGCGGAACCCGACGCCGAGGCGTTCGGCGAGGAGCTTGCCGACCGTCGTCTTGCCCGCGCCGGGCGGGCCGAGGACGACGAACCGGGGGGCGGTCACAGGCCCTCCCAGCGGGCTTCGAGCGCCTCCAGGTACGCGGCGACGTTGCGCTTGGTCTCGGCGATCGAGTCGCCGCCGAACTTCTCCAGCGCCGTCTCGGCCAGCACCAGCGCCACCACCGACTCCAGCACCACGCCCGCGCGCGGCACCGCGCACACGTCCGAGCGCTGGTGGATCGCGACGGCGGGCTCGCCCGTGCGGACGTCCACAGTGGACAGTGCACGGGGGACGGTCGAGATGGGCTTCATGGCGACGCGGACGCGCAGCGGCTCACCGTTGGTGATGCCGCCCTCCAGTCCGCCGGCCCGGTTGGAGCGGCGCGTCACGCCCTTCGGCCCGGTGCCGCGGTCGATCTCGTCGTGCGCCTCGCTGCCCCACCGCTCGGCGGTGGTGAAGCCGTCGCCGATCTCCACGCCCTTCATCGCCTGCACGCCCATCAGCGCGCCGGCCAGGCGGGCGTCGAGCCGCCGGTCCCAGTGCACGTGCGAGCCGATGCCCGGCGGCAGGCCGTAGGCGATCACCTCGATGACGCCGCCGACCGTGTCACCGGCCTCCTTGACCGCCTCGACCTCGGCGACCATCGCCTCCGTGCCGCGCGCGTCGAAGGCGCGGACGGGGCTCGCGTCGACCGCGTCCAAGTCGCCCGGGCCGGGCACGGGCGCGTCGGCCGGGGTCTTGGCCTTGCCGATGGAGACGACGTGGCTGATCACGTCGACGTCGAAGACCTGCTTCAGGAAGTGGCGGGCGACCGTGCCGAGCGCGGTGCGGGCCGCCGTCTCGCGGGCACTGGCCCGTTCCAGCACGGGTCGGGCCTCGTCGAAGCCGAACTTCTGCATGCCCGGCAGGTCGGCGTGGCCGGGCCGGGGCCTGGTCAGCGCCTCGTTGCGGCCGGTGGGCTTCAGCAGGGACGGGTCGACCGGGTCGGCCGACATCACCGTCTGCCACTTGGGCCACTCGGTGTTGCCGATCCGGACCGCGATCGGGCCGCCCTGGGTGAGCCCGTGGCGGACGCCGCCCAGGATCTCCACCTCGTCGGCCTCGAAGCCCATGCGCGGGCTGCGCCCGAACCCGAGCCGTCGGCGCTCCAGTTGGGCGGTCAGGTCGGCGGTCGTGACCTCGACCCCGGCGACCATGCCTTCCAGCACGGCGACGAGGGCCGGTCCATGGGATTCCCCAGCGGTGATCCAGCGCAGCACGCGCCGAATCCTTCCACAGCGGCGGCGGGGCCGGAGGCGGAGGCCGACACCGGTGCCCGCCGTCCCGCCAGATGGACACCCGCCGAGCCCGGCAACGCGCCTACCAGCGAGGATGCCGAGAGGTCGACGCGGAGCACGACGGTCGACCAACCGCAGCCGCGGCGGTTCCCCCAACCGGTCGATCACCCCACCGCCACCTCGGCCCCGCTGAGCCGCTGCCGGTGCGCGGCCGGTCCGCCGACACCGGCGAGCGCCGGCCCTTCGCCAACCGATGGCAGGCCCGGCAAGGTCGCGACGTCGCGACGTCGCGACCTCACCCGGCTGACACGGCCACCAGCCACGTCGCCGCCAGCAGCCCCGGCCCGTGCGGGACGGTGGCGCCCGGCCACCGGAGGCCCAGGGCGAGGGTGATCACGCTCGCCAGCACCGCGCCCGCCGGCAAGGCGGCCCACGACACCGCGCCGAGCACGGCGCCCAGCGAACCGGCCAGCTTCACGTCCCCGCCGCCCATCGCCGCCGGCGAGAGCAGGCGCACCACCAGGTGGAAGCCGCCGAAGACCAGGCAGCCCGCCACCGCGCGCCAGAGGTCGGCTCCGCACAGCCAGAGCGTCACGGCGACCGCCGGGTAGGCGGGCAGGGTCAACGCGTCGGGCAACCGGCCGTGCCGGAGGTCGGTCACGACGAGCAGCACGCCCAGCCACGCCAGCAGCAGCGGCACGGGGAGCCAGTGCGGCGGGGCCAACGCCCAGGCCGCGAGCCACAGCACCGCGGTCGGCACGGCGCACCACAGCGGGCTGACGTTCGCGCCGCGCGGCAGGCGGCGGAGGAGGTGGGCGCCGAGGGCGCCGGCGACGAGTCCGGAGATGACCATGCACCCAGCGTCGGCGCGGGGACGATCCGGGAGCAACGAGGAGTGCGGGTGAATGGTCCATTCACCCGCACTCCTCCCCCGACGACGGGACCGGCGCGCTCAGCGCCGCCAGGAGAACAACGCGTCGCCCGCCGACACCGGACCGCCCGCCTCGTCCAGCAGGACCTCCGGCGCGGCGTCCAGCGCGATCACCGGGCAGATCGGCGCGAACCCCGCCGCCTCCACCTCGGACGGGTCCCACGTCACCACGGGCTGACCCGCGCGCACGGTCTCGCCCTTCACCACGTGCAGCGTGAAGCCCTCGCCCTTGCGCTTCACCGTGTCGATCCCGAGGTGGACGAGGACCGCGGCGCCGTCCTCGGTCGCCACCACGAACGCGTGCGGGTGCAGCGTCACGACCGTGCCGTCGACCGGCGACACGACCTCGGCGCTGACGCGATCCGGTTCGACCGCCACGCCCGGACCCACCATGGCCTGCGCGAACACCGGGTCCGGCACCTCGGTCAGCGGCACCACGCGACCGCTGACCGGGCTGGCCACGCGCAACGTCACAGCAGGTCCTCGATGTCGCTGGCGATGGTGTCGGCCTCCGGACCCACGATCACCTGCACGACGTTGCCCGCGCGCATCACGCCGTGCGCGCCCAGTCCCTTCAACGCCTTCTCGTCCACCAGCGAACCGTCCTCCAGCTCACAGCGCAGGCGCGTGATGCACGGCTCGATCTCCACGACGTTGTCCGCGCCACCGAGCGCGGCGAGGATGCGCTCCGCCTTGTCGTCCGCCACTTGAAGTCCTCTCTCGACACCTGGCCCCGAGGGTGCCACCGCTCGGGCACGGTCCCGTAACGGCGGTTGACACCCGGTTGGCGCGCGGAGCATCCTCCCCGTCACCAACTGGTCTAGACCGGAAAGTACCAATCGCCGTCGGCCGAAGCGAGTACCGGGGAGGTGTCGTGCACCGCGCGGAGATCGTCGACGGACCGAAGCCGAAGCACGCCCAGCTCCGCGACATCCTGCGGCGCATGGCCGAGCACGAGCTGCCTCCCGGCTCCCCGATCCCGTCCGAGCGCGACCTCGCCGAGCAGTACGGCGTGTCGCGCATCACGGTCCGCGCCGCGGTCGGCCAGCTCGTCACCGAAGGGCTCCTGACCAGGGCGAAGGGCCGCGGCACGTTCACCGCCCGGCGACGGATGGACGTCCAGCTGTACCTGGAGTCGTTCACCGACGACATGCGTCGGCGCGGGCTCGTCCCCGCGACCGAGGTGGTGGCCTGCGCGGAGCAGCCGGCTCCGCCCGAGGCGGCCGCCGCGCTCGACCTGCTGCCGCACGAGCAGGCGTACCGGCTGGTCCGCCTGCGCCGGGCCGACGGCGTGCCACTGGCCGTCGAGCGCGGCTGGTACAACCCCCGCGTCGTGCCCGACCTCGACCGGCACGACCTCACCACCTCGTTGTACAGCCTCATCGCCGACCGCTACGGGGTGCAGCTCGACCACGCGACGCAGACCGTGTGGGCCGAGGGCGCCGACCCCGAGACCGCGAAGCTGCTCGGCGTCCGGACCGGCAGCCCGCTGCTGGTCTTCCGCCGGGTCACCGGCTCGCGGGGCCGGCCCGTCGAGGACATGACGTCCTGGTACCGGGGCGATCTCTACCAGGTGACCATGCAATTGGACCGGACCGACCCGGAATCCGGCCCGAACCACTCCGCCAAGGGAGGTACCCCATGAGCGCCAGCGCCCCACAGGCGACCGGCGGTCGTGAGATCAAGGGACTGGCCGGTCTCCAGCGCTTCGGTCGCAGCCTCATGCTGCCGATCGCCGTGCTGCCCGCCGCCGCTCTCCTGCTGCGACTCGGCCAACCCGACATGCTCGGCAAGGACGGGCTCGGCTGGAACAAGGTCGCCGCGGTCATCGGCAACGCGGGCGACGCGCTGTTCGCCAACCTGCCGCTGCTGTTCGCGGTGGGCATCGCCGTCGGCTTCGCCCGTCGCGGCGACGGCTCGACGGCCTTGGCCGCCGTGGTCGGGTACGTGGTGCTGCAGGGCGTCTTCACGGCGATGTCGCCGCTGGTCCTCGACCAGCCGACCGACCCGGCCGCCAAGGCGGTGCTGATCGACTACAAGGTGCTCGGCGGCATCGTCGTCGGCCTGATCACCGCGGTGCTGTGGCAGCGGTACCACCGCATCAAGCTGCCCGCGTACCTGGCGTTCTTCGGCGGCCGGCGGTTCGTGCCGATCCTCGTCGCGGGCGTCATCGTGATCGTGGGCGTGCTGATGGGCCTGGTGTACCCGCTCTTCGCGGCGGGTCTGAAGAACGTCGGTGAGGCGATCACCGGCAGCACGATCGTCGGCGCCGGCCTCTACGGCGTGGTCAACCGGCTGCTGATCCCGCTGGGCCTGCACCACATCGTCAACAACGTGCTGTGGTTCCAGTTCGGCGAGTACGAGGGCAAGACCGGCGACATCCCGCGCTTCCTCGCGGGCGACCCGGAGGCGGGCACGTTCCAGACGGGCTTCTTCCCGATCTTCATGTTCGCCCTGCCGGCGGCGGCCCTGGCCATCGTGCACACGGCCCGCCCGGCGCAGAAGAAGATCGTCGGCGGCATCATGGGCTCGGCCGCGCTGACCGCGATCATCACGGGTGTGACCGAACCGCTGGAGTTCGCGTTCATGTTCGTGGCGTGGCCGCTGTACCTGATCCACGCGGTGCTCACCGGCACCTCGCTGGCCATCAGCAACGCGTTGGGCATCCACGACGGGTTCGGGTTCTCCGCCGGCGCCATCGACTACCTGCTCAACTTCAACATCGCGACCAAGCCGCTGCTGATCCTGGTGCTGGGCGTGATCTACGCGGCCATCTACTACTTCCTGTTCCGCTTCGTCATCACCAAGTGGAACCTGAAGACGCCGGGCCGCAACGACGACGAGGACCCGGAGGCCGACCAGAGCGCGGTCAACGCCGACGCGACCAGGGACGCCGACGCGACCAGGGACGCCGACGCGACCAGGGACGCCGACGCGACCGGGGACGGCGACGACAAGGGCAAGAAGGGCCGGCGGGACGCCACGGCGTCCTGACGGCGGAGTCGAAGGACGAGAGGACGGGTCATGCCTGAGCGACGGGTCACCGTGGCGAGCAAGGTCGGACTGCACGCACGCCCTGCCGCACTGCTGGCGAAGGCGGCGGCCGGGCAGCCGGTGAAGGTCACCATCCACAAGGACGGCGGCCGGCCGGTCGAGGCCGCGAGCGTGCTGGGCCTCATGACGCTCGGCGCGATGCACGGCGACGAGGTCGTGCTGACCGCCGACGGCGACGGCGCGGACGCCGCGCTGGAGGCGATCGCCCAGCTCATCGCCACCGACCTCGACGAGGGCTGATCCCCCTCGGCACGTCCCACCGGGCTCCGCTCGCACCCTCGGGGTGAGCGGGGCCCGGTGGCGTGTGACACTCCGGTGGTGGAGCTAGGACCGGCGGTGGTGGTGATCACGGGGGCGATGGCCGCCGGGAAGTCGACGGTGGCGCAACGCCTCGCCGAGCGGCTGCCGCGGGCCGTGCACGTGCGCGGCGACGTGTTCCGGCGGATGGTCGTGTCGGGGCGGGCCGACACGCTGCCCGACGCAGCCGACGAGGCCGAGGCGCAGTTGCGGCTGCGCTACCGGCTGTCCGCGATGGTGGCCGACGAGTACGCCGCGCACGGGTGGACCGCCGTGGTGCAGGACGTCATCCTCGGCGACCACCTCGCCGCCTACGTGGACGCCGTCCGCACCCGGCCCCGGTACGTCGTGGTGTTGGCGCCCTCGCCGGACGCGCTCCGGGCACGGGAGGAGCAGCGCCCCAAGACCGGCTACGGCGCGTGGACGGTCGAAGACCTCGACCGCGGCCTGCGCGAGGGCACGCCCCGCATCGGCCTGTGGCTGGACAGCAGCGACCAGACCCCGGACCAGACGGTGCGGGCCGTCCTGGACGGCCTCGACGCCGCGCGGGTCGACGACCCCGGCCCGACCCGGCCGGACCGCGCGACCGGCTGACTCGGCGACCGGCGACCTGCCGACTCGGCGGCCGGCTGACCGGCTGACCGGCGACCTGCGGATTCGCTGACCGGCTAACCGGCAGACCCGCTGACCGGGCGGCACCCGCTCTCCCCGCCGTACCGGACGGGCCGGGGCTAGATCGGCAGCGGCAGGAGGTTGTCGGTCGCCTCGCGGAGCGCCGCGCGCATCGCCTCGCGCGGCGCGGGCTGGGCGGTGAACTGCTCCGCCTGGCCGAACGCCTGGTGCAGCAGCATGTCGAGGCCGGTCGCGAGGGTGCGGCCCCGCTTCTCCACCGCCTGCGCCAACGGCGTCGGCCACGGGTGGTAGATGACGTCCAGCACGTTCGGCGCCTCGGCCAGCGCCGCCGCGATCGGCTCGGTCGCCGTCGGCGGCACGGTGCTGACCAGCACGTCCGCCTCCGCGGCGAGTGCGGCGAAGTCCGCCTCGTCCCACGCGACCAGGTCCAGCGCCAGGCCGAGTCGGGACGCGCAGGACTCCGCCTCCGCTGCCCGCGACACCGACCGGACCACCAGGGACACCGACCGGACGCCCACCGAGGCCAACGCCACCAGGGCCGCCGTGGCGGTGCCGCCCGCGCCCAGCAGCACGGCCCGCGTGCCGGACGTGAAGCCGCACGCGGCGCGCAGCGCGCCCAGCACCCCGTCCACGTCGGTGCAGTCGGCCCGCCACCCGTCCGCGACCGGCACCAGGGTGTTCGCCGCGCCGACCTGCACGGCGCGCGGCGTCGCGGACGACGCCACGGCCAGCGCGGCCCGCTTGTTCGGCATGGTCACCGACAGGCCGGCCCACGACGGGTCGAGGCCCGCGACCAGGTCCGCGACGCCGGACGCCTCGCACTCGATCCGCGTGTACGTCCAGCCCGACAGGCCCAGTGCCGCGAACGCGGCGTTGTGCAGCACGGGCGACAGGGAGTGGGCCACCGGCGAACCGATGACCGCCGCACGGCGCGTCACGTCAGAACACGCCGTCCTTGCGAGCCTGGTCGACCACGACCAGGTGCTCTTCGTAGGAGTTGGTGAAGCACGAGGTGCCGTCCTTCCGGCACTTCACGAAGTACAGCCACGGCCCCTCTTCGGGGTTGATCGCGGCCTCGACGGCTTCCTTGCCCGGCGAGCCGATCGGCGTCGGCGGCAGGCCCTTCACCTGGTAGGTGTTGTACGGGCCGGACGCCGCGCGGTCCTCGTCGTCGGTGGTGAGGAGCGGCCGGTCCAGCTTGTAGTTGACCGTCGAGTCGAACTGCAGGATCTGGCCCTGCGCCAGCCGGCTGTAGACCACCCGCGAGATCTTGCCGAAGTCGCTGGTGATGCCTTCCTTCTCGATCAGGGAGGCGATGACCAGGACCTCGTAGGGCCGGAAACCGGTCTTGGTCGACCCGCTCGGGACGCCGTAACCCTGCAACCGGTTCAACGACGTCGCGATCACGCTCTTCAGCAGCTCGACGGCGTCCGCGCCCGGCTTCAGGTGGTACAGGCCCGGCACGATGAGGCCTTCGAGCCGGTTCTCCTTCGGTGCGGCGGCCACGTCGGCCAGCGCCCAGTCGGGGATGCCGAGCGCCGCCGGGTCGGCGTTGTCCGCCGCCTCGCGCAGCTGCTGCGGCGTCACGCACTGCTGGGCGCCGTCCAGCTCGACGCACGAGGCCTCGGACAGCTGCGACAGGATGCCCTTGGTGACGCCGCCGTCCGGCGCGGTGATGTCGTGCAGCACGAAGCCGCCCTTGACCTCCAGCGGCACGACCTTCGCCGCCGGGTCCACCATCCGCGACACCGCGGCCGAGCCCGACATCTTCGTCTTCATCAGGTAGAAGCCGGGCTGGATCGACGTGACGCGGGAGTCGTTCGCGCCCGCCTCGGTGAACGCCCGCGCGCTCGCCACCACGCCCTGGTCGCGCAGCGTGTTCGCGATGGTGGTGACCAGGTCGCCGTCCTTGACCTCGACCACCACGTCCGACTCGCCCGCGCCCGCGAAGTCCTCGTACGAGCCGATGCCGCTCAGCGTCCGGTACCCGTAGTACGCGCCGACACCGCCGCCCGCGAGCACCAGCGCCACGACGACCCACAGGATCGTCCGCTTGCGCCTGCGCTTCGCCCGGCGTGCCGCGGCGTCGCTCTTGCCACGCGCCCGCTCGTCGTGCCGCGTGTCGGGATCGGTGAACAACCCGAGGTCGTCGTTCACGAGCCGTCCTTAGCTCCGGGGGCCCGTTCCTCGTCAGCGGAGCGGGCCACGTGTCGCGCCCGTGCGTCCAGCCAGGACTGCAGGATCTCGATCGCGGCAGCCTGGTCCACGACAGCACGTTGCTTCTTGCCTCGCACGCCGCGCTCGGAGAGCACCCGGCTCGCCGTGACGGTCGTCAGCCGCTCGTCGGTGAGCCGCACCGGCACCGGTGCGACGCGCTCGGCCAACGCCGCAGCGTACGCCGCTGCCTTCTCCGCCGCCGGCCCGTGCCTCCCGGCCAGCGTGCGCGGCAAGCCGACCACGACCTCGACCACGTCGTGCTCGGTGACGAGTCCGGCCAGTTCCGCGAGGTCCCGGCCGGTCTTCTCGTCACGGGCCAGGGTAACCAGCGGCGTGGCGAGGAACGCGCCGGGATCGCTCAACGCCACCCCGACGCGCACCGCGCCGACGTCGACGCCCAGCCTCCGGCCGAGGCCGGGGTCGTCGACGCCGGGGCGGTCAGCGCTGCTCAAGGGCGCGGTCCACCTCGGTGCGGAGGGCGGCGATGGCGTCATCGACACCGGCCGGGTTCGTGCCGCCACCCTGGGCGAGGTCCGGCTTGCCGCCGCCGCGACCGCCCACGGCCGGGGCGAAGGCGGGCACGAGCTTGCCGGCGGCCAGCCCGAGGTCGCGGGCGGCGGACGTGGTGGCCACCACGAAGCTGACCTTGTCGCCGTCCGGGGCGAACAGGCCGACCACGCCCGGCTTGTCGCCGAGCCGGTTGCGCACCTCGCCGGCGATCGTCCGCACGTCGGCGCCCGACGTGCCCTCCGGCAGCCGCAGGGCCACCAGGGACACGCCGCGCACGTCGAGGGCCTGCTCGGCCAGCGACCCGGCGTTGGCGACGAGCTGGGCGGCCTTGACCTTCTCCAGCTCCTTCTCGGCGGCGCGCAGCCGCTCCACCAGGGCCTCGACCCGGGCGGGCACCTCGGCGTCGGGCACCTTCAGCATGGCGGCGACGTTCTGCACCAGGGCCCGCTCCTGGGCCAGGTACTTGAAGGCCTCGATGCCGACGTAGGCCTCCAGGCGGCGCACGCCGGAGCCGACGGACGACTCGCCGATCACCGTGATGGGGCCGATCTGGGACGAGTGCTCGACGTGCGTGCCACCGCACAGCTCGCGCGACCACGGCCCGCCGATCTCGACCACGCGCACGGTCTCGTCGTACGTCTCGCCGAACAGGGCGACGGCGCCCATGTCCTGGGCGCCACCCATGTCGGTGTAGACCACGCGCACCGGCAGGTCCTTGCGGACGGCGAGGTTGGAGACCTCTTCGATCTCGCTGCGGGCCTCCTCCGAAAGACCACCCGTCCAGGCGAAGTCGAGGCGGAGGTAGCCGGGCTTGTTGTACGAGCCGCTCTGCAGGGCGGACGGGCCGAGCACCTGGCGCAGGGCGGCGTGCACGACGTGCGTGCCCGAGTGGCCTTGGCGGGCGCCGACGCGCCACTCCGGGTCGACGCGGGCCTCGACGTGCTCGCCCTCGGCGATCTCGCCGCTGACCACGCGGACCTGGTGCACCCACAGCTTGCGGGCCACCTTCTGGACGTCCACGACCTCCAGCTCGGCGCTGCCGGACACGATCACGCCGGCGTCGCTCTCCTGGCCGCCGGACTCGGCGTACAGGGGCGTGCGGTCGAGGACGACCTCGACGATGTCGCCCTCCTTGGCCGACCGCACCCGCTTGCCGTTGCTGACGATGCCGCGCAGGGTGGCCTCGCTGGCCAGCTCGGTGTAGCCGGTGAACTCGGTGGCCCCCAGCTCCAGCAGCTCCCGGTACACGGTCTGGTCGCCGTGGCCGGTCTTCTTGCCGGCGGCGTCGGCCTTGGCGCGGGCGCGCTGCTCGGCCATCAGCTTGCGGAAGCCGTCCTCGTCCACGGTGAGACCGGCCTCTGCGGCCATCTCCAGGGTGAGGTCGAGCGGGAAGCCGTACGTGTCGTGCAGCTGGAAGGCGCGGTCGCCGGGAAGGGTGGCGCGGCCGTCGGCCTTGACCTCGGCGGCGGCGGTCTCGAAGATCCGCGACCCGGCGTCGAGCGTGCGGAGGAACGTGTCCTCCTCGGCCTTCAGCACCTGCTCGATCCGGGCGAAGCC
This sequence comes from Saccharothrix hoggarensis, assembly GCF_052936025.1. The sequence goes on from NZ_CP193624.1 coordinate 5,388,390, forward strand.
GGACACCAGCTCGGGGTACGAGGGGCCCATGGCGTCGCGCACGACCTCGGCGAACCGGACCAGCACCGGCTCGGTCACGCCCAGCAGGCGGGCCGAGCGGACGATGCGGCGCAGCAGGCGGCGCAGCACGTAACCGCGGGCCTCGTTGCCGGGGGTGACGCCGTCGCCGACCAGCAGCACGCCGCTGCGGGCGTGGTCGGCGATGACGCGGAAGCGCACGTCGTCGGTCTCGTTGACGCCGTACTTCCGCCCGGACAGCTCCTCGGCCTTGGTGATCACCGTGCGGACGAGGTCGGTCTCGTAGACGTTGTCGACGTCCTGGAGCAGCATGGCGACGCGCTCGACGCCCATGCCGGTGTCGATGTTCTTGTCCGGCAGCTCGCCGAGGATCGGGTAGTCCTTCTTGGCCCCGCCCTCGCCGCGGACGTTCTGCATGAAGACCAGGTTCCAGATCTCCAGGTACCGGTCCTCGTCGACGACCGGGCCGCCCTCCTCGCCGAAGGCCGGGCCGCGGTCGTAGTAGATCTCCGAGCACGGGCCGCACGGGCCGGGCACGCCCATCGACCAGTAGTTGTCCTCGACGTCGCGGCGCTGGATGCGCTCGGGCGGCAGCCCGGCGACCTTCTGCCACAGGCCGGCGGCCTCGTCGTCGTCCAGGTAGACGGTCACCCAGATGCGGTCCGGGTCGAGGCCGTAGCCGCCGTCGGCCTGCGACTTGGTGACCAGGTCCCAGGCCAGCCGGATGGCGTCTTCCTTGAAGTAGTCGCCGAACGAGAAGTTGCCGGCCATCTGGAAGAACGTGTTGTGCCGGGTGGTCTTGCCGACCTCGTCGATGTCCGGCGTGCGCACGCACTTCTGGATGCTCGTCATGCGCGGGGCGGGCGGCGGGGCCTCGCCGAGGAAGTACGGCTTGAACGGCACCATGCCGGCGTTGACGAACAGCAGGTTGGGGTCGTCCAGCAGGAGCGAGGCGCTGGGCACGTACTTGTGGCCGGCGTTCTCGAAGTGCTCGCGGAAGCGCTTGATGATCTCGTGGGTCTGCACGGGTCTCGTCCTTCGGGGGTGTGGAAGTCACCGTCGGCTGGGCCGACGACCGGGCACGGCGAGGCGAACGAACGACCTACCTGGCGTCGTTCGCCCTGCGCGCTCGCCGACCCGGCGTGAAGCCCGTCTGGCGTTCCACGGTCTCCTGCAACTCCTGTTCGCGCTCCGACATGCCGGCCCGCACCTCGGCGCCGAAGGAGCCGATGGCGCCGGCCAGCTCCCGCAGGCCCTGGCCCACGTTCTCGCCGATGCCCGCGGGCGTGGCGGCGTGCGCGGCCTGCCCCGCCTTGCGGGCGGCGGCCACCCCGGCGGCGATGCCGAGCCCGAACCAGAACAGGCGGCTCATCGCTTGCCCCTGCGCCGCGCGTGCCGGTTGGGGGCTTCCTTCGCCGCGCGCCGGGCGCGGACGGCCTTGCTGACGCCGTACGACAGCGCGGCGGCCTTGACCAGCGGGCCGCCGAGCGTGGCGGTGAACAGCGAGGTGAGCGCGGAGACGTTGCCGGTGACCGCGCGGGCGTTGGCGGTGATCCCGTCGACCCGCTCCAGCTGCGTGTTCACGTGCGTGATCGTCGTGTTCGCGCCGCTGAAGATCGGGTCGCTGTTCTGGTGCGCCTTGCGGATGGCGATCGTGGCCTCGTCCAGCGTGCGGCCCAGCTTGATCAACGGGATCGCCAGCAACAGCACAAGCAGCACGAACGCGCCGGCGGCGACCAGCGCGGCGATCTGCCCTGGCGACACGGATCCTCCTGGTGGACTGGCTCGGCCTGGGTGGTGGCCAAGGTTACCGCGACCGCCCCGGCGGGTCCGAACGAGATCGCCGGTGGCGGCGCGGGCGGGGTGTGCCAAGGGTTGGGACGACGGCCGAAGACCCCCCGAATGGCGTCGATTCGGATCACGGTCGCGGCGGCTAGCGTGGATCGCGAGTGATCGTCACAGAGGGCTTGACAGGGACCACGCGGAGTAGATGAGGATAGGCTAAGCTAAGTCGATCGTCGGAGGTGCCGTGTTCGCCCCCAGTTCCTCCGATCTCGCCGCTTCCCCGTCACGGCCGATCCCGCCCGGCGCGCCGGGCGCCGTGCTGGCCGCGGCACGGCGGGCGCTCGGCGACGTGCCGGAGCACGGGATCGGCGCGGACGCCGCGCTGGCCCGCGTGACCGCGGTGCTCGCCGCGTACGGGGTGGACCTGACCAGCCCGTTCGCCGCCGCCCACCTGCAACCGCCGCCGCTGGCCGTGGCCGTCGCGGCCGACGCGCTGGCGAGCGCGGGCAACGCGTCCCTCGACACGTACGACTCCGGACCGGCGGCGCTCGCGGTGGAGCGGTGGGTGGTGGCGGCGCTGGCGCGGCTGGCCGGGTTCGGCGCGGACGCCGACGGCGTGTTCACGCCCGGCGGCACGCTGTCCAACCTGACGGCGCTGCTGCTGGCGCGGGACGCGGCGGCGGCCCGGCTGGGCGTCGACGTGCGGTCCGACGGCGTGGCCGCGTTACCCGAGCCCGCGGTGTTCTGCTCGGAGCTCGCGCACTTCTCCGTGCAGCGGGCGTGCGCGGCCCTGGGGATCGGCGAGCACGCCGTGCGGCCCGTGTCGGTGGACGCGCACCGGCGGATGCGGCCGGACGCGCTGGCGGCGATGCTGCGGGCGGGCGGCACGCCGGTCGCGGTCGTGGCGACGGCCGGCACCACCGACTTCGGCTCGGTCGACCCGTTGGCGGAGGTCGCCGCGATCGCCCGCGACCACGGTGCGTGGCTGCACGTCGACGCGGCCTACGGGTTCGGCGCGTTGTTCTCGGCCAAGCTCGCCGGGCTGGTGGACGGCCTGGCGCTGGCCGACTCCGTCACGGCGGACCTGCACAAGATCGGCTGGCAGCCGGCGGCGGCGAGCGTGTTGCTGGTGCGGTCGGCGTCGGCGTTCGGGCCGTTGGAGCGGTCGGTGGCCTACCTGAACCCGGAGGACGACCGGGCCGAGGGCTACGACGGCACGCTGGGCCGCACGGTGCAGACGACGCGTCGGCCGGACGCGGTGAAGGTGGCCGCGACGCTGCTCGCGCTGGGCCGGGCCGGTCTGGGCGCGCTGGTGGACCGGTGCCACGAGCTGGCCGGGCACGCCGCCGCGCTGATCGCCGCCGACCCGTCGTTCGAGCTGGTGGGCGGTGCGACGTTGACCACGGTGGTGTTCCGGTACCGGCCGGCCGACGAGGCGCGCAGCGACGAGGTGAACGCGCGGCTGCGGCGGGCGTTGCTGCGGGCGGGCGAGGCGTTGATCGGGCGCACCGAGGTGGACAAGGCGACGTGCCTGAAGTTGACCCTGCTGAACCCGGACACCCGGGAGGCGGACCTGGTGGCGCTGCTGGCGCTGGTCCGCGCGGCCGGATCGGCCGCGGAACGCTTGGTGGAGGGAGCGGCATGAAGGCGGAGGACCCGTTGGGGGGCGACCCCCGGTCGACCGCGGCGCACGCCCACCTGGAGGCGTTGTTGCGCTGCTGGGTGCGGGAGCGGAACGTGCCGGTGGGTGGTGGTTCGGGCGATGCCGGCGGCTCGGGCGGTGGCGGTGGTTCGGCCGGCTCGGGCGGTGGCGGTGGTTCGGCCGGCTCGGGCGGTGGCGGTGGTTCGGCCGGTCCGAGCGGTGCGCGCGGTGCCGGTGGTGCGGGCGGTCGGGTGCGGATCGACGTGCTCGGGCTGCCGCTGGAGGCGGAGGTGCGGTACGCGTCGCCGACCGGGTGGCACCGGTTCGGGCCGGTGACGCTCGCCGGTCGTCCGGCGGACCCGGTGGTGGCGGTGGCGCTGGTCGGCGCGGAGTTGGCGAACCAGGCGGCGGCCGACCAGGCCGGACCCGACGAGGCAGGACCCGACGAGGCAGGACCCGACGAGGCAGGCACGGACCGGGCAGGCACGGACCGGGCGGACTCGGCACCGGCGGTCGCGGACCTGGTGGAGCGGACCGCGGAGTCCGTGCGGCGGGTGGCGGAGTTCGTCGCCTTCCGGCGGCGGGAGCCGGTGGGGCCGGCGGACCGGTTCCTCGACAGCGAGCAGCGGTTGCTGCTCGGGCACCTGCACCACCCCGCCCCGAAGAGCCGGGACGGGCTGTCCGACGCCGACAACGCCCGGTACGCGCCGGAGCTGCGCGGGTCGTTCCCGCTGTTCTGGTTCTCGGCCGCGGAGGAGGTCGTGTCGCACGGCTCGGTCGCCGGGCCGGACGCCGTCACGTTGATGTCCACGCTGGCCGGGCGCGCGCCGGAACGCGGACGGGTGCTCGTGCCCGCGCACCCGTGGCAGGCGCACGACCTGCTGCGCCGGCCCCGCATCGCGTCGCTGATCTCGCGCGGGCTGCTGGAGCCGCTCGGCGAGTTCGGCCCGGCCTGGTCGCCGACGTCGAGCCTGCGCACGGTGTACCGGACCGGCGCGCCGGTGATGCTGAAGCTGTCGCTCGGCCTGCGGATCACCAACTCGCGCCGCGAGTCGACCGCGACGGAGCTGCGCCGCGGCTCCGAGGTCCACCTGCTGCTGGAGTCGGGCTACGCGGCCGGGACGGAGAAGGCGCACCCCGAGTTCAGCGTCGTCCGCGACCCGGCGTGGCTCGCGGTGGACGAGGGCGGCGACGTGACCGGGCTGGACGTGGCCGTGCGCGAGGTCCCCGACGACCTCGGCGACTCCCGCTGCCTGGCCGGCATGGTCGCGCCGCGGCCCGGCATCGGGCGCTCGCTGCTAGGCGAGCTCGTGCTGCGCCTGAACGCCGCCGAGTGGGTGGCCGACTACACCGACCGGGTGCTCGTGCCGATGCTGCGCCTGTACGCGGAGACCGGCATCGGGCTGGAGGCCCACCAGCAGAACACGCTGGTGCGGCTCGACCCGGCGGGCCGGGTGGTCGGCGGGCGGTACCGGGACAACCAGGGCTACTACCTGGCGTCGTCGCACCTGCCCGCGGTGCTGGACCGGCTCGGCGTGGCCGAGTCGACGCTGGCGGTGGTGGACGACGCGGTGGTGGACGACCGGCTCACCTACTACCTGCTGCGCAACCAGGCGTTGGCGGTGATCGGCTGCCTGGGCGTGGAGGGGCTGGCCGACGAGCGGGACCTGCTGGGCGTGATGGCGTCACGGCTGGAGGCGGCGCTGCCGGCGCTGGCCGAGGCCGGTCCGGACGGCGACCGGCTGGCCCGGCGGTGGCTCACCGCGGACCTGCTGCCGTGCAAGGCGAACCTGCTGACCCGGCTCGCGGGCATCGACGAGGTGCTGGCGCCGCTGGACGCCCAGTCGGTGTACTTCGACGCCCCCAACCCGTTGCGGGAGGGCAGGTGCGCCCGGTGACCCACCTCGACGACTACCGGCCGGCCGACGACCTGTCCGGCGTGCCCGGTCCCCCGCTGCCCGTGCTGACGGACGGCTGGCACGCCCGCGCCGTCGACCCCGACAGCCGCGACCTCGACGTGGTGCACCGCTGGATGCAGGCGCCGCACGTGGCCGCGTTCTGGCACCAGGCGTGGCCGCGCGACCAGTGGGAGGCGGAGCTGCGCCGCCAGCGCGGGGGCAGGCACTCGCTGCCGGTGCTGGTCAGCAAGCGCGACGACCCCGTGATCTACCTGGAGGTGTACCGGGCGGCGCGGGACGTCGTCGCCGAGGTCTACCCGGCCCGCGCGCACGACCTCGGGCTGCACGTCGCCGTCGGCGACCTGGGGATGACCGACCGCGGGCTGGTCCGCACGCTGCTGCCGGTGCTGACCAAGGCCCTGTTCGACGCCGACCCGCACTGCACGCGGGTGCTGCTGGAGCCGGACGTGCGCAACCGGCGGGCGATCGCGTCGTTCCGGGCGGGCGGGTTCGAGCCGGTGGGCGAGGTGCTGCTGCCGGACAAGGTGGCGTTGCTGATGGTGCGGACCCGATGACCGCCGCCGGGCCGGTCGCGGACGTGGTGGCGATCGGGTGCGGCCCGTTCAACCTCGGGCTGGCCGCCCTCGCGTCCACTGTGGACGACCTGGACGTGGTGGTGCTGGAGGCGCGGCCGGAGTTGCGCTGGCACAGCGGGGTGATGTTCCCCGACGCCGTGCTCCAGGTCAGCTTCCTGGCCGACCTGGTCACGCTGGTCGACCCGACGCACCCGCTGTCGTTCCTGGCCTACCTGCGGGACGCGGACCGGCTGTACCCGTTCTACGTGCGCGAGCGGTTCCACCCGACGCGGAGCGAGTACGAGGACTACCTGCGGTGGGCGGCGGCCCGGCTGCCGGTGCGGTTCTCGCACCCGGTGACGTCGGCGCGGTGGGACGGCGACCGGTTCGTGGTGTCCGGCGAGCGGTTCGAGGTGGCGGCCCGGCACCTGGTGCTCGGGGTCGGGACCACGCCGTCGGTGCCGCCCGCGCTGGCCGGGCTCGGCGACCGGGTCGTGCACACCGCCGACTACCTGCACCGGACCGCGTCGGCCGACCGGGTGACCGTGGTGGGCTCCGGGCAGTCGGGCGCGGAGGTGGTGCTGGACCTGTTGCGGCGCAACCTGTCCGGCGGGCCGGCGGTGACGTGGCTGACCCGCACGCCGGTGTTCGCGCCGCTCGACTACACGAAGCTCGTGCTGGAGATGACCACCCCGTCGTACGTGCGGCACTTCCACTCGTTGCCGCAGGAGCGGCGGGACGCGGTGCGGGCCGAGCACTGGCGGCACTACCGGGCGATCTCGGCGGAGACGCTGGAGGAGCTGCACGACCTGCTGTACCGGCGGGAGTGGGAGCACGGGCTCGCGCCGGTCGAGCTGCGGCCCGGCGTCACCGTGGAGTCGGCCGCCGCGGACTCCGGCGAGGTGGTGCTGACGTGCGTGCACCGCGACACCGGGCGGACGTTCCGCCATCACACCGACCTGGTCGTCGCGGCGACGGGGTACCGGCAGGCGCCGACGCCGTTCCTCGCGCCGCTGGAACCGCTGGTGCGCCGCGATCCCCAGGGCCGGTACGTCGTCGCGCTCGACCACTCGATCTCGCTGGACCCGTCGGTCACCGGACGGGTGTTCGTCGCCAACGCGGACCTGCACAGCCACGGCGTCGCCGCGCCCGACCTCGGCATCGGGGCGGTGCGCAACGCGACCATCGTCAACGCGGTGACCGGCCGCGAGGTGTACCCGCTGCCGAAGCACACCGCGTACACGAGCTTCGGCGCCCCGAACGACGAGGCAACCGGGAGACGACGGTGACCGACCTGTGGCGCGAGTGCTCGGCGGCGTTGCTGGCGAAGGCGATCGGCGAGCTGTGCTTCGAAGGGCTGCTGCGGCCCGACCCCGGCTACGAGCTGCGGTTCGACGACGTCGTCTACACGTTCTCGGCGACGCGCACCGCGTTCGGCGGGTGGGCGGTGGAGCCGGGGTCGGTCCGGCGGGCGGCGTCGGGCATTCTCGGCGACGCGGTGGTCGAGCCGTGCGACGACGTGCAGCGGTTCGTGGTGGACGCGTTCCGGTTCCTGCGCGTCGACCCGGCCACGACCGCCGGGTTCCTGGCCGAGGTGACCGCGACGCTGGCCGCCGACGTGGCGCTGGCCGCGACCGCGTGGCCCGCGGCGGAGCTGGCGGCGTTGCCGCGGGCGGAGCTGGACGGGCACCTGACCGGGCACCCGTGGCTCATCGCGAACAAGGGCCGGCTCGGGTTCTCGGCGGACGACGTGGCGCGGCACAGCCCCGAGTCGCGGACGCCCGTGCGGCTGCCGTGGCTGGCCGTGCACCGGGGGCTGGCGGAGTTCCGCGGCACGTCGGAGCTGTCCGAGGACGGCGTGCGGGCGCGCGAGCTGGACCCGGCGACGGTGGAGCGGTTCACCGACGCGGTGCAGGAGGCGGGCGTCGACCCCGAGGCCTACGTGTGGCTGCCGGTGCACCCGTGGCAGCTGGACCACGTCGTGCGCACGCTGTGGGCGCCGGAGCTGGCGACGGGCCGGATCGTGGAGCTGGGCGAGGCCCCGGACTGGTACCTGCCCACCCAGGCGATCCGCACGATGTCCAATGTGGACTCGCCGGACCGGTACCAGGTGAAGCTGCCGCTGAAGGTGCTGAACACGTCGGTGTACCGGGGCATCCCGCCGCACTGCACGCTCGCCGCGCCCGTCGTGACGCAGTGGCTCGCCGGCCTGTGGCGGGCGGACAAGCTGCTCGGCGAGTGGGGCACGGACCTGCTGGGCGAGGTCGCGTCCGTGACCGTCCGGCACCCGCAGCTGTCGCGCGCGGGCGACGTGCCGTACCAGTGGTTGGAGACGATGGGGTGCATCTGGCGGGCGCCCGTGGCGCTGCGGCCCGGCGAGCGGTCGTGGTCGCTGGCGGCGCTGCTGCACGTCGACCGCACGGGCCGGCCGCTGGTGGCGGAGTACATCGGCGACACCGACCTGGCGGTGTGGTTCGCGGCGCTGCTGCGCGCCCTGTTCCGACCGCTGCTGCACGTGCTGTACACGTACGGGATCACTTTCAACCCGCACGGCGAGAACGTCGTCGTGATCACGGACGCGGACCACGTGCCGGTCCGCGTGGCCCTGCTCGACCTGGTGGACGACGTGAACGTGTCCGTGGAGCGGGTGCCGGCGCGCGGGCTGGAACCGGACGCCCACGACCCCGTGCTGCCGCGCAAGCCGTGGCCCGTGCTGCGGCAGTACATCGTGGACGCCCTGCTGGTCGGCGTGTTCCGCCCGCTGTCCCGCCTGCTGCCGCTGGCCGAGGACCGGTTCTGGGGCATGGTGCGCGGCGAGGTCGACGCCTACCGCGACCGCTTCCCCACCCTGGCGGACCGCGTGGACTCCGGCTCCCTTACCGTCCGCGACTTCCTCCGCTACCCGCTCAACGGCTACCGGATCACCCTCGGCTACCGGGACCTGACGGCGCGCCCGCCGGTGCCGAGGACCGGCACCCTCCCCAACCCGCTGCACGACGTGCCCCCGATCCCGCCGCCCGACGGCTGGTGAGGCACGCGCCACCGGCGAGGCTCGGCCGCCTCGCCCGGTATCCCCGGCCGGGCGAGGCGGCCGGAGTCCTAGAGGCGGGCCAGGGTGAGGTAGGCGAAGCCGAAGTGCCCGCGGTAGCCGTGGAGCCAGCCGTCGCGGTGGTCGTCGACGACGCGGCGGGTCTCGGCGGCGTCCGGGTGGTCCGGGTTCGCGAGCAGCCAGCGCTCCCGGGCGGCGCACCAGCGCGACTCGAAGCTGTCCCACTCGTCGGCGTTGGCGGTGGCCAGGTTGAGCAGGCGGTAACCGCGGGCCATCGCCAGGTCGACCAGCTCGGCGAAGGTGCCGAACTCCCCGTCGCCGAAGATCTCGACCGACCGCGCGTTCGGCGGCCGCTCCCAGAAGCCGTCGCCGAGCAGGAGCGTGCCGCCGGGCCGGACGCGGTCGCGCAGGGCGTCCAGCGTCTCCGCCGTGCCGCCCCACGCGTGGGACGCGCCCATGCTGATGGCCACGTCCGCGGGCTCGGCCTGCCACGTGGTGACGTCGGCCAGCTCCAGCGTGACGCGGGACCCCAGCCCCCTGGCCTCGACGTTCGCCCGGCCGCGCGCGATGGCGTGGTCGTCGCTGTCGACCCCGAGGCCGCGCGCGTTCGGCTCGTGCTCCACCGCCCGGAGCAGGAACTCGGCCCAGCCGCAGCCGTAGTCGACCACGGTGGCGCCCGCGCCCAGGTGGAGGCTGCCGATCAGCTCGTGCGCCTTCCCGTCGGAGAGCGGCGAGTTGAAGTCGAGGTAGGTGTGACCGTTGAGCGGGGCGTCCATCCGGCCATGATCGCCTCTTCGCGGTCTCGGGCATAACCGATTTCGCCGCGGTCGCGCAGCGCGCTCCGACAGCCCACGTGCCGGACGTCGTCTCCGGGCGAACACCCCCGACGGGCTACTCCTGACCGCGGACGACCTTGCGGAGCTTCGGGAGCCGTTCCGCGATCACGCGCTCGGCGCCGCGGCCGGTGGGCTCGTAGTAGTCGCGTCCCACCAGGTCGTCCGGCGGGTACTGCTGGGTCAGCACGCCCTCCGGCACGTCGTGCGGGTAGCGGTAGCCCCGGGCGTTGCCGAGCTTCGCCGCGCCCGCGTAGTGGCCGTCGCGCAGGTGCGCGGGCACGGAGCCGATCGCGCCCTTGCGCACGTCGGACATGGCCTCGCCGATCGCGGTCGTCACGGCGTTCGACTTGGGCGCGGTGGCGAGGTGGATGGTGGCCTGGGCGAGGTTCAGGGCGCACTCGGGAAGGCCGATGAGCTGCACGGCCTGGGCGGCGGCCACGCAGGTCTGCAACGCGGTCGGGTCGGCCATGCCGACGTCCTCGCTGGCGTGGATCACCAGCCGCCGGGCGATGAACCTCGGGTCCTCCCCCGCCTCGATCATCCGGGCCAGGTAGTGCAGCGCGGCGTCGACGTCGGAACCGCGGATCGACTTGATGAACGCGCTGGTCACGTCGTAGTGCTGGTCGCCCTGGCGGTCGTAGCGGACGGCGGCCTTGTCGACCGTCGCCTCCAGCGTCGCCAGGTCGAGCACCCCGCCCGGGCCGACCGAGTCGGCCGCGGCCTCCAGCGCCGTCAACGCGCGCCGGGCGTCGCCGCCGGCCAGCCGCACCAGGTGGTCCTCGGCGTCCGGCTCCACGGTGACCGAGCCGCCGAGGCCGCGTTCGTCGGCGACGGCGCGCTTGACCAGCACGCGCACCGCGTCGTCGGTCAACGGGCGCAGCTGCAGCACCAGCGACCGCGACAGCAGCGGCGAGACGACGGAGAAGAACGGGTTCTCCGTGGTCGCCGCGACGAGCAGCACGATCCGGTCCTCCACCGCGCCGAGCAGGGCGTCCTGCTGGGTCTTGGAGAACCGGTGCACCTCGTCGATGAACAGCACGGTCGACTCGCCGGAGCGGACCAGGCGGCGGCGGGCCTCCTCGATGACCGCGCGCACCTCCTTCACGCCCGCCGACAACGCGGACAGGGCGGCGAACCGTCGGCCGGTGGCCTGCGACACGAGCGTGGCGAGGGTCGTCTTGCCGGTGCCGGGAGGGCCGTAGAGCATGACCGAGGCGGGCGACGAGCCCTCGACCAGCCTGCGCAGCGGCGCGCCGGGACCGAGCAGGTGGTCCTGCCCCACGACCTCGTCCAGGGTGCGCGGGCGCATCCGCACGGCCAGCGGCGCGTTGGCGGCGATGCGCGCGGCCTTCTCCTCCGGGTCGACGCCGAACAAGCCCTGGTCGAACAGCCCTTCGTTCACGTGTTCGACTGTAGCTCGCCCGTGCACAACCGCTGTCCGAGCGTGCAACGCCGGTTCCGCCGCAGGTCACCTCCGGTGCAGGGTGGCGGCATGAGCAGGCTGAGCCCGGAGCAGATCGCCCGGCACGCGCACGACGCGGGGTTCCGCGGGCAGGACTTGACGATCGCGGTGGCGGTCGCGCTGGCCGAGTCCGGCGGTGACCCCCGTGCGCACAACGCCACCCCGCCGGACAACTCCTACGGGCTGTGGCAGGTCAACATGCTGGGCTCGCTGGGCCCGGCGCGGCTGCGCGAGTTCGGGCTGGACTCGAACCGGGAGCTGTTCGACCCGGCGGTGAACGCGCGGGCCGCCAACCGGATCTCCGGCGACGGCCGGTCGTGGACGCCGTGGACCACGTACACGAGCGGCGCCTACAAGCGGCACCTGGACGAGGCGCGGCGGGGCGTCGAGGCGATGAAGCGCGGCGGGTCGCGGGGCGGCTCGGGTGGCGGCGGGGGTGGCGGCTCGCGCGGCGGTGGTCCCCGCGGCGGCGGCTCCGGGGGCGGCGGGTTCTCCGTCGACGTGGGCGTGCTGCGCGACTACGCCCGGCGGACCCGGAACACGGCCGACGAGCTGACCGCCCTCGGACGGCGGCACGTGCGCGAGGTGCGGGAGATCGCCGACGACAGCTTCGGGCGGATCGGCAGGCAGTCCGGGTTCGCCGACGCGCTGGACAACTTCGGCGCGGCGCTGCGCAAGCAGGTCAAGGCCGTCGCGCACAACACCGACGCGCTGGCCACGTCCGCCGGCCGCTCGGCCAGGGCCTACCGGGACCAGGACGACGACACGGCCCGCTCGCTCGGCGGCGGACGCCTCATCAGCGGTGGAGGGGAAGGGTAGTGGACACCCGAGCGATGGCCCGGCACTTCGCCGAGAGCATGATCGGCCACCGGAACTCGTTGGCGGGCAAGGTGGAGGACGCGGTGAAGGCGCAGTACGCGCTGCACCAGACCGCGTCCGCGCTCACCGACCGGCACGAGGACCAGCACAAGGCCGCCCGGACCGTGCTGGAGCACTGGAAGGGCGACAACTCCGAGGGTTTCGAGAAGCGGTCCGGCCGGCTCGGCCGGCAGCTGCGCGTCACCGCCGACGCGGCGCGCGACGCGGAGAAGATCGTCGCCGGCGTGTCGAGCGCGCTGGCCACCGGGCACGCGCGGGCGCGGCAGGCCGTGGACGAGTACCTCGACCAGGCCGTGCGGCTGCTGGACGCCGGGGTGGCCGTCGGCACGCGGGCCGCGCTGCTGAAGGCCGTCGCGGCGGCGGCCGACCTGGAACCCCGGTACACCAAGGAGACCACGGCGACCGTGCGGCAGGTGCGGGCCGAGCTGGAGGACGCCGCCCGCAAGCTGCGCGCGCTGGAGAAGGACGTCGAGCACGACGGCGTCGCGGACGGCCGCCCGGACCGCGCCCGGGGCCGCACCCGCCCGTCCAACGTCCGCGCCCGGGGCCGGTCCCGCACGATCATCTCGGCGGCCCGGCGCGAGCTGGGCACCCGCGAGAACCCGCCCGGCAGCAACCGCAACCCGTACGGGCCGACGGCGGCGTGGTGCTCGTCGTTCACCACGGCGATGTGGCGCAAGGCCGGGGTGGACATCCCGATCCTGCCGTTCACCGGCGACGTGTACCGGTGGGGGCAGCGGCGCGGCAAGGCGTACACGAACCTGAGCGCCGCGAAGCCCGGTGACGTGCTGCTGTTCGGCAGCGGGCCGAGCAGCCCGTCCACCAGCACGCACATCGGGATCGTGGAGAAGGTCTCGAACGGGACGGTGACGTTGATCGAGGGCAACTCGGGCGACAGCGTGCGGCGCAACACGCACAAGCTCAGCTCGGCCACGTTCTACGGCGGGGTGCACCCGTGATCACGGCGCACGCGCAGGACCCGGACCGGGGCATCTCGGTGGAGGTCGGTCCCGGCGGCGGGCTGCGGGACCTGGTGCTGGACGCCCGGTCGCTGCGGCTGGGGCCGTCGGGGTTGGCGAACGCGATCCTGGGCCTGGTCGACACGGCGACGGCGCGGGCGAACGCGCGGGCCCGGTACGCGGTGGGCGACGACGTGGCGGCGCTCGGGCTGGACGTGGAGGCGAAGCTGGTGGAGTCGGTGGAGGAGACCACTCCCGAGACGTGGCGGGTGTGATGGGGCTCGGTGAGCGGTTGGACGCGGTGCGGCGGACGGCTTCGGCGTCGGGCGTGGCGGTGGTGGTCGACCTGCACGGCAAGCTGGTCGACCTGTCCTTCACGCGGGAGGCGCTGGACCTGCCGCCCGGACGGCTCGCGGCGATCGTGCGGGAGCTGGCCGAGGAGGCCGCGGCGGCGGCGTTGGCGGAAGGGCTGGCGGTGGTGGGCGAGGTCGTGCCGGCGGAAGCCTTGGGTTGACGTTCCGGAGTGGTGACGTGGGGCCGGGTGCCGGGGCGGTACTGCGGCGTGATGACGCGGGCGGGGTCCGCGTCACCACGCGTCTTCCGACAGCTTCGGCTGGTGCACCGGCTCCTCGTCCGCCGGGCGGGGCGGCGCGGCCGGCGCGGCGGCCACGTGCGGCGGCTCCGGCAGCCAGTCGGGCAGCTCGTCGATCACCCCGGCGTCGACCAGCAGCGCGAAGTGGTTGCGCACCTCGGCGCGCGCCCGCGCGGCGGCCCGCTGGACGGCGGCGGTGACCTGCGCGGCCAACGCCGCGTGGTCGCGCCGCGCCGGCCCCAGTTCCAGCGACGTCAGCATCCCCGTCGAGTCGACCACGGCCCGGACCGACCCGTCGGGCGACGTCGCCGTGCCGGTGATCTCGCGCGACCGGGCCACCGCCTCCGCCATGACCTTCGCCGAGTTCCGCCGCAGCGCGCGCACCTGCTGCTCGCGGAACTCGTCCTCGAAGCCGGACATCAGCCCAGTCGGGCCGAGATGGTCGACGGTCCGGCCTCCCGCGCCCGCTCCTCCTTCTCGTCCAGCCACCGCTCGACGCCGGGCGTGGTGTGCTCGGGTTCCAGGTACCCCTTGGGGTTGTGGTCGAACGTGCCCACGTCCAGCGGCGACGACGGCGGCGCGGGCCGCACCTGGTTCAGGTCGGAGAGCTTGTCGGCGACCTCGGTCTTGATCGCCCGCGTGAGGCGGTCCTCGAACTCGCGGCACGCCGCCAGGTACCGGTGGGCGATGTCGGCGAACTCCTCGCCCTCCAGCGACTCCTTCGCCGCCTCCGCGCCCACGTCGGCGATCGCGCCGCCCACCGCCGCGACGAACGTCCCGCCGATGCCGCCGACCGGCGCGGTGACGATCGCGAGCGCCGCGCCCGCGAGCGCGCCGATCGCCGTGAACAGGATCTTCTGGTTGGACGCGCGGTCGTCCTCCACCTTCTGGCGCAGGGCGTCGACGAACTGGTCGGCGAGCCTCAGCCAGTCGTCGCGGGCCGACTTGACGATGCCGCCGTACGCGAGCAGCACGGCGGCCAGCCTCTCCGCCGCGTCGCGCTCGTCGTTGACGTAGTCCATGAGCGCGCCGCCGTACTTGGCGCACGCCTCCTGCGCCGAGCCGGTCCAGTTGCGGAAGGCGTTGGCGCAGCCGACCTGGAACTCCTCCATGCCGTTGTCGATCTCGCGGCTGTTGCGCACCAGCGCCTCGTACACCGCGCCGATCTCGTCCAGCGGCTGGCCGGTGAGCAGCATGGGCACCCGGAAGAAGTCCTCGTACGCCACGCCCGGCACCGGCAGCCCTTGGAGCACCTGCCGCTGCCGTTCCATCGGGTCGGCCGACTCGACGGCCAGGTACGACACCCAGCCGTGCAGCACGACGAGCAGGGGGTAGAGGCCCCGCTGCGCCTCGGTGAACGCCGGGTCCAGGTCGTACTCGAAGACGCTCCCGCTCACGGCCGCCCCCGGAACCCGTCCGCGTTGGCCTCCTCGACCGAGCGGTAGGTGCGCACGACGTCTTCCAGCGCCTCGCGGAACTCCTCCAGCGACCGCACGGCCGCGCGCTGGCTCTCCACCAGCGCGGTGCTCGCCGCCGCGTACAGCGGGACGAGCGCCAGGGCGCCGGGCATGAGGCCGCCGCCCATCAGCGCGGCCGGGTGGTGGTCTTCGATCTTCTCGACGTCCTCCACCAGGCGGGTGAAGCGCTCCACCGCCGGCACGATGTTGTGGCGGAGGCCGTTCTCCAGGTCGGCCAGATCGGTCTGGAAATCACTCATCCGGTTCCCCCTCGGTCCACTCGCAGGCTAGCGAGTGTGACGTGGGTCGCTCCGGGTTTTGGGCGAACCGACCTCAGTCGGAGCCGGCCAGCAGCGCGGACACGTGCCGCGTCAGCCACGCGGTGTCGGCCGGGGACAGGTGGACCCACTCGGTGCCGAACGACCGCTCGGTGGTCAACGCGTACCGGCCCGCACTGGTGTCGGTCCAGCTGAGCACGCGGGACCGGCCGGCGGGCCCGGTGGCGGCGAGCTGGCCGGTCGCCTGGCGCGGCGAGTCCACGAGCGTGGTGATCGCCCTGGTGGCGCGGCCGGTGATGCCCGCCTGCGCCAGGGTGCGCTCCATCGCGCCGTGACCGGACGTCGCGTACGCGTCCACGGCGGCCGAGAACACCGACCGCGGCAGGCGCAGCTGCTCGCCGGGACCGGCCGGCGCGTCGCCGATGACCCGCGTGATCGCCGCCGTCACGTCGGTGATGGGTTCCAGCGCCACCTCGCGGTCGTTGAGGACGGCGAGCACGCCGCGCCGGCCGCGGGCGGTGGCGAGCACCCGCCACGGTTGCGGGCGGAACACCAGGGCGTCCACGGAGACCACGCCGTGCGAGAGGAGGCCGAAGAGGTCTTCCAGCTCCGGTGAGACGTCGTCGCCGTCGGCCAGGCCCGCCTCGGTCAGCGAGCGCAGCACCTCCGCGCCCAGCGCGTCCCGGTCGGCCACCGTCTCGCCGTGCGACGGCACCTCCAGCGGGTACGGCGGCTCGCCGGTGCCCAGGTCCTCCCACAGCAGGTCGAACTCCAGGTGGGACAGGACGACCGCGGTCGCCGAACGTCGCGCCATGTGCCGAAAGGTAGCGCGTGCCGGCCGCCGACGAGGGCGGGTCGGCGCGGTCCGCCGGCTAGGCTGCCGACCGTGGACGTCACCGACGGGTTCCTCACCGTGCGGGCTTCCGGCGCGGCGGCGGCCAAAGCCGGGCTCAGCGGGGGTGCGGCCACGCCGGAGCACCTCCAGCTGGTGCTGCGCTGCGCCGTGCCCGACGACGTGCCCGGCGCCGGGACCGCGCTTCGGTTTCCCGACTGCTCGCTGCACGTCCTGCCGGTGGGCGTGGTGGTGCTGACCGTCGCGGAGGCCCGGCTGACGGTCGGGTTCGGCGAGCTGAAGCCGCTGATGTTCCAGCCGGTTCCGGTCGACGCGGCGCTGCGGTCGCTGGTCTCCGGCGCGGTGGCGCACGTGCTCGCCGCGGCGCCCGTGCTCGACCCGCACGGCTCGGCGCACCACCTGCTCGGCCTGGCCGAACTGGTGCTGCGCAGCGCGTTGCGGGCCGAGCTGGCGCGGGTCGGGTCGATGGCGGCACGGCGGCGCGAGGCGTTGGAGTACATGCGCGAGCACCTGGCGGACCCGACGTTGAGCGCCGACCGGGTCGCCGAGGCGCTGTTCATCTCCCGACGCCGCCTCTACCAGCTGTTCGACGACGGGCAGGGCGTGTCCGAGCGCATCCGCGGCCTGCGGATCGACCGGGCGAAGGCGTTGCTGGCCGATCCGGCGAAGGCCGCGCGGGGCATCGGGGAGATCGCGAAGGACTGCGGTTTCGTCAGCGCCGCGCACTTCTCCCGGACGTTCCGTCAGGTCGTCGGGCGGACGCCGAGCGAGTTCCGAGGTCGCTGAACACCATCCCGGACACGAACCGGCCCGCGACGCCCGACACGTCGAGCCAGCCGCGCCCGGTCGGCGAGTGCAGCGTGAACACGGCGATCCGCGGGTGGTCCGGATCGGTCACCACGACCTGCAGCTGGGCGCCCGGCCCGGTCACCGGGACGCGTTCCACGATCACCACCGGGTAGCCGGTCGCCGTCTCGCCCGTGGTGACGTCGCGGATCTCCGGGCCGTCGAGGTGGAAGCCCAGCTCGCCGGGGTCGGTCGGCCGGTCGACCGGCACCACGCCCGCCA
The DNA here is from genome assembly GCF_052936025.1 of Saccharothrix hoggarensis. Next base: position 5,405,741 of record NZ_CP193624.1, read on the forward strand.
GCAGGAGCGCCGGGTCGGCGTCCGGGTGCTCGACCACGGCCAGCAGGCCCGCGCCGTGCCGGTGCGCCAGCTCCGCGGCCTGCGTGGCGGACACCTCCAGCCCCGGGTCGTGGGTGCCCTTCAGCCGCCGCAGCACGGCGAGGAGTTCCGCCGCGGTGCGCTCAGGCGTGCCTAGTGCCACCGGGGTCACCCCCGGCACGGGAGCGAGTCTCACCCCAGGCCCGCCCGGAACGCCGCCGCCGCGCCCCTGGTGGACGCCTGCCGGGGTGGGCCGAGCAGCACGGACGCCAGCTCGGCGGTGAGGGACGACAGGCCCGTCAGCGTGTCGGCGATCGCGGTCGACGGCTCCTCGGCGCGCAGCCGTTCGGCGACCCGCCTCGCCTCCGCGCGGTGGTCGCGCTCCAACAGCCGGGCCTCCTCCAGCACGTCGTCCAGTTGTCGGCGCAGCTCGTCGTGCCGCGCCACGGCCCGCCGGTGCGCCTCGCCGTCCGCGGCGGTGAAGCTCGCCATCGCCGCGGTCCGGTCGACCTCGTCGGCGGCGTCGGCGAGCGCGCGCCGCACGGCGAGGGCGCGCCGGTCCAGCTCCTCGGCCCGCCGCTGGTTGCCCAACAGCGTGGTGGCCCAGCCGTCGAGCACCTCGGCCGCCGCCCGCATCGCGCGCCGCACCGCCGTCAGCTCCGACACCGCCGCCTCCCACCGCGCACCGAACCCCTCCGCCGCCGCGCCCGTCCACCCGTCGGGCGGCGCGCCGGGAACGGTGAACGCGACCGCGCACCGCTCGCTCGCCGCCGCCACCGCGCCCGCGTTGCCGGGCACGGGGTCGAACCCCAGGCCGCGGTAGTCAGTCATGGCGAAGCTCGTCGGCCCGCCGGTACGTCTCGGCCACCGCGCGCAGCCCGTCCGCGACCGCGTCCAGCTCCACGCCGCGCAGCGCCCGCGCCCACTCGGCGACCAGCAGCTCCACGGCCTCCGTGACGCCCTCCGGGCCGAGGTCGCCCACCGGGACGTCCACAGTGGACGCCGCGGCGCGCGCCTCGTCGGCCGCCTCCGCCGCCCTCCCGGCGAACGCGGTCAGCTCGTCCGGGTCGACGCGGTAGCCGTCGCTCATTCCCCGAGCACCGGCGGGAACGCGGGCGGCAGGTCGTCCAGCAGGTCGAGGCCGCTGTCGTAGCGGTTGCGGTGCTCGCCGTCCTCCTCGCGGTTGCCCGGCGCCATCGGCGGGTACATGCCGAAGCCCTGCGGACCTCCCGCGCCGACGGCCGGGCCGACCCCGCCGCGGGCCGCCGCGCCGCCCGGCACCGCGCCGAGCACCCCGGTGCCGCCGCCCGGTCCGACCGGGCCGAACGAGCCGCCGCCGTAGCCGCCGGGCCCGCCGTGGACACCGCCGGGCGCGCCACCGGGCATGCCGCCGGGAACGCCGCCGGGAACGCCACCGTGCGCGCCGTAGCCGCCGGGCACGTTGACCGCGCCGGGAACGCCGGCCGGGACACCGGCCGCCGCCACGGACGTCGTGCCGTCCGACGACGTGTCGGGCACGGGCGTGGGCGTAGGCGTGGGCGTGGGCCACGGCACGGGTGACGGGTGAGGCGCGGGGTGGGGCAGGGGCGTCTGCGGCACCGGCCGGTGGTCCGGCTCGATCCGGGCCACCTCCGGCGCGTGCTCGAACGTCGGCAGCCGGGTGTGCACGCCGCGGCTGGCGTCCTCGTACTCCTCCATCACCCGCACGGCCTCCGCCATCGCGGCCCGCTGCTCCGCCTTGGACGGCATGTGGTCGTCCAGCAGCTGGTCCAGCATGTACGCGCCCTGCGGCCCGTCCAACGTGGTGACGTCGTACCCGTCGCGGAACCACCGCTCGGCGTCCGGGTGCACGGGCTCCGGCATGCGCTGCGCGGCCTCCTGCACCGCCCACGTGTAGGCGTCGAGCCCTCCGCCCACGGTGTACGCGCGCCCCGACGTCTCCCGCGCCCACTCGGCGAGGCGTTCCGCCGACTCCGCCGCCAGCACCGCCGACGGCCCGCGCCACGACGTCGCCAGCTCCTGCACGATCCGCCGCGCCTCGGCGGTCGCCTGGTCGATCTCGTCCGCCAGCTTCTTCCACGCGTGGGTGCGGTCGGCCATCCGCGCGGTGTCCGCGGACTTCACCATGTCCCACAGCTGCCGGTGGGTGTACGCCCGCCAGTTGATCTTGCCGAAGTTCTCCGGCCGCCGGTTGGCGGCCTGCTGCTTGAGCCTCCGCTTCTCACGTCGGAGCGCCGCGGCCGAGGGCCGGTGCGAATCGGAGTGCGCGCCGCGTCCGCTCATAGCCGCCTCAAGTCCTGTTCCGCCTGCTCGTCCACGCTCTTCTGGGTGTCGCTGACCTGCTCCAGCGCGTCGCGCATCACCTGCAGCTCCACCAGGTACGACTGGAGGGCCGACTGGACGCCGCCACCCAGGTCGCCGGCCCGCAACCCGAACGCCTTGCGCATGTGCCGCGCCACGGGGCCCTTGCCGTCGCCCAACGGCTGCTCCAGGTCGGCGGTCCGCACCAGCAACCGCGCGAGCGTGGCGTGCAGCTCGGCCAGCCGGGTCTCCGCCCTGGTGAACTCGTCGAGGTCCAGCTCGATCCGGTCGCCGCCCTCGGCGACCACACCGGCCGGACCCACGCCGGTCGGCGGCGCGACCGCGGGCGCCGACGCACCCCGCGGACGCTCGCGCTCGTCCCGCAGCTCTTCGCGCATCCGCCTGGCGTCCTCGACGCCGCGCACCCTGACGACCATGCCCCACATCGTGGTGGTCACGCGCGCGCGTGACCAGACCGGGTGCACAGCCGGAGCAGAGGCCGTGCACGATCGGGCAAGGCGGTGCGCCGGATCGGACCGCTCCTGTGCGAAAATCGTCCCCCGTGCCGTCATCTCCCGTTCACGCGCGCGCCGTGCTGCTCGCCGGTCCTTCCGGCTCGGGCAAGTCCACCCTCGCCGCCGGCTGGGGCCTCCCCGTGCTGCGGCTGGACGACTTCTACCGCGAGGGCGACGACCCGCTGCTCCCGCGTGACGACACCGGCCGCCCCGACTGGGACGCCGAGGACTCGTGGAACACCGCCGACGCGCTCGCCGCCGTGGTCGCGCTCGCCACCACCGGCACCGTCGAGGCGCCGGTCTACGCGCTCGGCGAGGACCGGCGGGTCGGCAGCCGCACGGTGACCGCGCCGGGCCTGTTCGTCGCCGAAGGCCTGTTCGCGGACCGGCTGGTGGCGGGCTGCCGCGAGGCGGGCGTGCTGGCCGACGCGATCGTGCTCGCCCCGAACGCGGTGCTGACGTTCGCCCGGCGGTTCGCCCGGGACGTGGCGGAGGCGCGCAAGCCGGTGCCGCTGCTGGCCCGGCGCGGCCTGCGCCTGCTGCGCGAGCACTCCGCCGTGGTGCGCCGCTGCGTCGACGCCGGCATGCGGCCGGTCGCGCCGCACCGCGCCGAGGCGCCCACGATCGGTGGCAGGGCCGCCGCGGCGGTGTAGCCGGGACGTGCCGGGGGTACTGCTGCCGGCATGGCTGAGTTCGAGCGTGAGCAGACGATCCCGGTGGACGCGCGGACGGTCTTCGACCTGGCGCGGGACGTGACGGCGATGGACGCGTGGCTGCCGGACGGCCTGCAGGTCGAGCCGAGCGGCCCGGAGCGCGGCGAGGGCGTGGAACCGGCCGACGGCACGGAACGGGTCACCGGGCGCGTGTCGATGGGCGACGAGATCGACGAGGCGGAGGGCTACCTGGCCGCCGACGTCGAGCAGCGCCGGCTGGAGTGGGGCGACCTGGAGGACGGCGGCTACTCGGGCTGGCTCCAGGTGGACGAGGACGGTCCCGACCGCAGCCGCGTGGTGCTGCACCTGGACGTGCGGGGCGACCACCCGCAGGCCGTCGACGGCGAGGCGCACGAGATCACGGACGAGCACCTGGCGCAGGCCCTCGAACGCCTGGCCGCGCTCGCCACGGAGAGCGTTACGTGAGCCATTTCACCTGACCAACAGGCTTGAACCGGAAAAACGGCGCTTAGGGTGAGCGCCGTTCACCCGGGCACGTCCCACGTCCAGCTCGACACCGCGGACGGCATGCGCGGCCGGCTGCTGGCGCTGAACTCGGCCGTCGGCGCGGCGGCGGGCGCGGTCGGCGCGCCGCTGCTCGGCTGGCTGTGCGAGCGGATCGGCGCGCCGGAGACGCTGGTGCTCGCGGGCGTGCTCACGCTGCTGGTGACGGTGTTCGCGGCGTCCGTGCTGGCCGCGCCGCGGCACCGCCGGGCCGCGCTGGCGCAGCGGGTGCTGCGGCGTCCGCACCGGCCGGCCGGGCTCGCGGGCCACCCGCACCAGCCGGCGCCGCCCGCCGGCCACCCGCACGGCCCCTCCCCCTCACACGGTCCGGCGCACCCGCACGGACCAGCGCGGACCCGGAACCTCCGCAGGCGGCCGGCCCGCGTCCGGGTGTAGGCGACCGCGTCCGTAGGGCCGAAGGCGTTGCGCCCTATGGACGCACTGCGTAACGGCCCATTCACAGACCGACGCGGGCGCGGCTACAGTCACACCGTTCCTGGGAGCGCTCCCAGAACCTCAACGAGGAGGTGAACGACGTGACGGCCCGACGATGGATCGCGCTGGCCGCGGCCGGTGTGGCCGGCCTGCTGATCGCGACGCTCGTGAACGTGATCAGCCCGACCACGGCGTCCGCACACGGCGCCATGATGAAGCCGGGCAGCCGGACCTTCCTGTGCTGGCAGGACGGACTGACCCCGCAGGGCAACATCCAGCCGATCAACCCCGCGTGCAACGCGGCGGTGACGGCGGGTGGGACCAACGCCCTCTACAACTGGTTCGGCGTGCTGAGGTCCGACGGCGCCGGTCGCACCACCGGGTTCATCCCGGACGGCAAGCTGTGCAGCGGCGGCAACCCGACCTTCTCCGGGTTCGACATCGCCCGTGACGACTACCCGGTGACCCACCTGACCGCCGGGGCGAGCTTCGGGTTCTCCTACAACAAGTGGGCCGCCCACCCGGGCACGTTCCACCTGTACGTGACCAAGGACAGCTGGAGCCCGACCCGTCCGCTGGCGTGGAGCGACCTGGAGAGCACGCCGTTCCACAGCGTGACCAACCCGCCGAACAGCGGCGCGGTCGGCACGGTCGAGGGCCAGTACTACTGGAACGCGAACCTGCCGACGGGCAAGTCGGGCCGCCACATCATCTACTCGGTGTGGACCCGCTCGGACAGCGCGGAGACGTTCTACAACTGCTCCGACGTCGTGTTCGACGGCGGCCGGGGCGAGGTCACGGGCGTCGGTCGCGGTGGCAACACGACCACCACCACGACGACCACGACGACCACCACGTCGACCACCACCAGCACCACGTCGACGACCCCGACCAGCACGACCACCACGACCCCGACCACCCCGGGCGACGCGAACTGCATGGCGATCTACAAGATCACCAGTGCGTGGTCGGGCGGCTTCCAGGCCGAGGTCGAGATCATGAACCACAGCAAGAGCCCGTACAACGGCTGGACCGCGAACTGGACGTGGGCCGGCAACCAGACGATCAACAGCCTGTGGAGCGGCGTCAAGTCCGGCTCCGGCTCTCAGGTGATCGTCAAGAACGCGGCGTGGAACGGCACGGTGGGCGTCGAGCAGTCGGTGAAGTTCGGCTTCACGGCCACCTACTCCGGCGCCAACTCGCTGCCCACGGTCACCTGCACCAGCCCGTGACCAGGGGTTAGCCGCAGGACCAGCTCAGTCGAGGCGGAAGCCGAACGGGAGCTCCAGCCGGTGCCGGGCCAGCAGCCCGGTGTCGGCCAGGAGCTCCCGCGTCGGTCCGTCCGCCACCACGACACCGCCGTCGATCAGCACGCTGCGCGGGCACAGCTGCAAGGCGTAGGGCAGGTCGTGGGTGACCATGAGCATGGTGCGGTCCAGCGCCAGCAGCACTTCGGCCAGCTCTCGGCGGGCCACCGGTTCCAGGTTCGCCGAGGGCTCGTCGAGCACGAGGATCTCGGGGTCGCAGGCCAGCACGGTGGCCAGCGCGACCCGCCGGCGCTGCCCGCCCGACAGGTGCAGCGGCGACCGGTCGGCGAACCCGGCCATGCCGACCGCGGCCAGCGCCCGGTCCACCCGCTCGTCCAGCTCCGCGCCGCGCAGGCCGAAGTTCGCGGGGCCGAACGCCACGTCCTGCCGCGCCGTGGGCAGGAACAGCTGGTCGTCGGGATCCTGGAAGACCACGCCGACGCGGCGGCGTATCTCCTTCAGGTTCGCCTTCTCCACCGGCAGCCCGGCCACCTCCACCCGGCCCGAGCCACCGCCCAGCACACCGTTGAGGTGCAGCGCGAACGTCGTCTTGCCCGCGCCGTTGGGGCCGAGGACGGCGACGCGCTCCCCGCGCCGCACCGTCAGGTCGATGCCGAAGAGGGCCTGGTGGCCGTCCGGGTACGCGAACGCCAGCCGCTCCACCACGAGCGCGGGCGCGGTCCGCTGTGGCTCGACCACCGCACTCCCCCCGGTCCCGTCGGGCATCCGGCCCGTCCAGCCGCGCGACACCATCGCCAGGTGCACCCTCTCACCGCGTTCGTAGGAGCGGATGAACAGGCTGCCGATGCCGCGGGCCGTCGCGCCGGCCTGCCAGAGGAACCGCGGGTCGTCGCCGCGGGAGATCCGCGCCACCCGCATCCGCCTGGCCTCGCCGACGATCACCTCGGCGTAGCGCAGCATCAAGGTGGCGATGGTGACCAGCACCGACGGCATGCGCAGCCGCTGCAGGCCGAGCAGGAGGTCCTGCGGGGCCGTGGTGGCGGCGAGCGTCAGGGACGTGAGCAGGCCGAGCGTGCCCTTGGCCAGGATGTTCCACCCGGCCAGGGCGCCCTCCTCGGAGACGGACACGCCCAGCACGTCGACCCGGTCCCCGCCGCCGGTGAACGGCAGCACCAGGGCCAGCAGCACGAACGGCGCCTCGATCACGGACCGCGCGGCGAACCACCGCACCGGGACGCGGGCGACCGCCCACACCGCCGTGAGCGCGAGCAGGTACGCGCCGAACGCCCAGAACGCCTCGCGCGGCGTGGCCACCACGCAGAGCACCGCCACCACCGTGGCGACGATCTTGGTCTGCGGCGCGAGGCGGTGCACCGGCGAGTCGCCCGGCCGGTGCAGGAAGCCGTGGCCCGCGCTCACGTCGCGTCGGGCGGGCCGGCCTTCGCGTCCGCCTCGACGGGCCGCTTGCGCAGCAGCCGGAACAACCCGCCCGCGACGACCAGCGTGAGCACGACGCCCAGCACGCCCGCGACGCCGGTGAACCGGTCGTCGCCCGCCACCGCGTAGTCCGCCAGCGGCCACCCGCCCAACGGGTGGTCCTGCGCGTGCTCGGCGATGCCGTGCTGCTCGGTGACGTGGTCGAGCCCGTCCGGGTCCGAGTCGGCGAAGTAGGAGAAGACGCCCGCCAGCACCAGGCTGACCACCGCGAACCCCAGGAAGAAGCGCTTCACGCCTTCAGCTCCAGCTTCTGCGGCACGCCGCGCAGCAGGTACACCAGGTCCGGCCGGGCCGACGCGACCGCCGTCACGGTGACCGCGGTGATCACGCCCTCGCCGACGCCGATCAGCACGTGGACGCCGAGCACCGCGGCGGCGACCGTGCCGAACGCCACGCCGCCCTGGCCGCCGATCGCGTACTCCAGCACGAAGCCGAACGACGCCAGCACCGTGTTCACCAGGGCCGACACGAACGCGACGGCGGCCAACCCGCCCTTGCCGCGGGTGGCGAGCCGCCGCAGCGCCAGCGCCGTCAGGTAGCCGACCGCCGTGCCGATCAGGGCCATGTTGGTGACGTTCGCGCCGAGCGCGGTGACGCCGCCGTCGGCGAAGAAGAGTGACTGGACGACCAGCACGATCGTCACGCACAGCGCGCCGACCCACGGTCCGACCAGGATGGCGGCCAGGGCGCCGCCCAGCAGGTGCCCGCTCACGCCGGGCAGCACCGGGAAGTTGAGCATCTGGGTGGCGAACACGAACGCGGCGACGAGCCCCGCCATCGGGGCGGTCCTGTCGTCGAGGTCGCCGCGGGCCTTGGCCAGCGCGACGCCCACCCCCGCCACCGCGACCGCCACGAACAGCAGCGAGGTCGGCGCGTTCAGCAGGCCGTCGCTCATGTGCATTGCAACCGGATCGGACACGGGGCCCACGCTAGTTGCCCAGCATCCGTTGTGGCCAGCTCCCTGCAACAACGAAAGAGGTGCAGTTGAGTGATCTTCACCCTGTTGGCGGCACGGCCCGGCGTCGCGCCGACCGGGGGTCCTCCACGTGCCGGCGGCGCGCCGGCCCACCCGGACCGGCCTGACCTGGGCGAGCGGGGCTCACTCCGCGTTACCACTATGCTCTGCCTGCGATGACTCTCACCGACCGGTTGCCGGCTTCCCCCGATCCCGACCTCCTCTTCGACACCTTCGCCGAGTGGGCGCAGGAGCGGGGGCTGTCGCTGTACCCGGCGCAGCAGGAGGCGTTGATCGAGATCGTCTCCGGCTCGAACGTCATCCTCAGCACGCCCACCGGCTCGGGCAAGAGCCTGGTCGCCATCGGCGCCCACTTCGCCGCGATGGCGGACGGCAAGAGGACCTTCTACACCGCGCCCATCAAGGCCCTGGTGTCGGAGAAGTTCTTCGCCCTGATCGAGACGTTCGGCGCCGAGAACGTCGGCATGATGACCGGCGACGCGAGCGTCAACGAGACCGCGCCGATCATCTGCTGCACGGCCGAGATCCTGGCCAACATCGCGTTGCGCGACGGCACGCGGGCCGACGTCGGCCAGGTCGTCATGGACGAGTTCCACTTCTACTCGGAGCCCGACCGCGGCTGGGCGTGGCAGGTGCCGCTGATCGAGCTGCCGCAGGCGCAGTTCCTGCTCATGTCGGCGACGCTCGGCGACGTCACGTTCTTCGAGAAGGACCTGACCCGCCGCACCGGCCGCACGACGAGCGTGGTGCGCTCCGCCGAACGCCCGGTGCCGCTGAACTTCCAGTACGTCACCACACCGCTGCACGAGACGATCGAAGAGCTGCTGCACGGCCGCGAGGCGCCGGTCTACGTCGTCCACTTCACCCAGGCGTCGGCGCTGGAACGCGCCCAGTCGCTGATGAGCGTGAACGTCGCCACCCGCGCCGAGAAGGACGCCATCGCGGCCATGATCGGGCGCTTCCGCTTCACGTCGGGGTTCGGCAAGACCCTGTCCCGGCTGGTGCGGCACGGCATCGGGGTGCACCACGCGGGCATGCTGCCGAAGTACCGGCGGCTGGTGGAGCAGCTGGCGCAGGCCGGCCTGCTGAAGGTCATCTGCGGCACGGACACGCTCGGCGTGGGCATCAACGTGCCGATCCGCACGGTCGTGTTCACCGCGCTGTCGAAGTACGACGGGCAGCGCACCCGCCACCTGAAGGCGCGCGAGTTCCACCAGATCGCCGGACGGGCGGGCCGCGCGGGCTACGACACCGTCGGCACGGTCGTGGTGCAGGCGCCGGACCACGTGGTGGAGAACGAGAAGGCGCTGGCCAAGGCGGGCGACGACCCGAAGAAGCGGCGCAAGGTGGTGCGCAAGAAGGCGCCCGAGGGTTTCGTGTCGTGGAGCGACCAGACGTTCGAGCGGCTGAAGAACGCCGAGCCGGAGCCGCTGACGTCGAGCTTCCAGGTAAGCCACGCCATGCTGCTGAACGTGATCGGCCGGCCGGGCAACGCGTTCGCCGCCATGCGGCACCTGCTGGAGGACAACCACGAGGAGCGCCCCGCGCAGCGCCGGCACATCCTGCGGGCCATCCAGATGTACCGGGGCCTGCTGGCGGCGGGCGTGGTGGAGCGGCAGGGCGACGACATCCGGCTCACCGTGGACCTCCAGGTGAACTTCGCGCTGAACCAGCCGCTGTCGCCGTTCGCGCTGGCCGCGATCGAGCTGCTGGACCGCGAGTCGCCGTCGTACCCGCTGGACGTGCTGTCGGTCGTGGAGTCCACTTTGGACGACCCGCGCCAGGTGCTGTCCGCGCAGGAGCACAAGGCGCGCGGCGAGGCCATCGGCGCGATGAAGTCCGAGGGCATCGAGTACGACCAGCGGATGGAGCTGCTGGACGAGGTGACGTACCCGAAGCCGCTCGCCGAGCTGCTGGAGGCCGCGTTCACCACGTACCGGCGCGGGCACCCGTGGGTCGCCGACCACCACCTGTCGCCGAAGTCCGTGGTGCGGGACATGTTCGAGCGCGCCATGACGTTCACCGAGTACGTCTCGTACTACCAGCTGGCGCGGTCGGAGGGCCTGGTGCTGCGGTACCTGGCCGACGCGTACAAGGCGTTGCGGCAGACCGTGCCCGAGGACGCGAAGACCGAGGAGCTGAGCGACCTGCAGGAGTGGCTGGGCGAGCTGGTCCGCCAGGTCGACTCCAGCCTGCTCGACGAGTGGGAGAAGCTGCGCAACCCCACCGAGGAGGCCGTGGACGCGTCCCTGGGCGACAGCCCGCCCGCGGTCACCGGAAACGTCCGCGCGTTCCGGGTGCTGGTGCGCAACGCGCTGTTCCGGCGCGTGGAGCTGGCGGCCCGGCGCGACTACTACGAGCTGGGACAGCTGGACGGCGACGCCGGCTGGACCGCCGAGGAGTGGCAGGACGCGCTGGAGCCGTACTTCGAGGAGCACGACGAGATCGGCATGGGCCCGGACGCGCGCGGCCCGGCGCTGCTCGTGATCACGCAGGAACCGGGGCTGTGGCGGGTGCGGCAGGTCCTCGACGACCCGGCGAAGGACCACGACTGGGGCTTCACCGCCGAGGTCGACCTGGCCGAGTCGGACGAGATCGGCACGGCCGCCGTGCGGATCACCGAAGTCGGCCGGCTCTGACGTGCCTGGAGTCCATCCGGTGGTACTCCGCCGGGTACCCGGCGTACGAGCATGGCACTGGTCGGGACAGAACGGAGGCGGTTGACCCTGTCTCAGGACGAGTTCGGCGTGCTGGGGTCTCTCGTGGTCCGCCGGGACGGCCGCTCGGTCCCGGTCACCGCCGCCAAGCACCGCATCGTCCTGGCGACCCTGCTGCTGGGCGCGAACCGCTCCGTGCCGACGAGCGACCTGATCCGCCGGGTGTGGGGCGACGCGCCGCCGGACCGCGCCGCGCAGACGCTGCCCGTGTACGTGATGCGGTTGCGGCGCGCGCTGGGCGAGCCGCAGCTCATCCACACCACGCCGACCGGCTACCGGATCGACCTGCCGCCCGGCGCGCTGGACCTGCACCGGTTCGAGGCGCTGGCCGACGAGGCCGCGGCGCTGGTCGCCGCCGAGGACTTCGCCGCCGCGTGCCCGGTGTACGAGCGGGCGCTGGACTGCTGGCACGGCCCGCCGCTGGCCGACGTGCCGTCCGAGTCGCTGCACGAGACCGAGGTGCCGAACCTCGCCGAGCAGCGGTTGCGGGTGGTCTCCGAGCTCGTGGACGTGAAGCTGCGGCTCGGCCGGTGCGACGAGGTGATCGCCGACCTGCGCCGGCTGACCTCGCAGCACCCGCTGCGCGAGCGGTTCTGGTCGCAGCTCATGGTGGCGCTGTACCGGGCGGACCGGCAGGCCGACGCGCTCGACGCGTACCGGCAGGCGTCGACGGCGCTGGCGCGCGAGCTGGGCGTGGACCCGAGCGACTCGCTGCGCGCGGTGCACCACGCGATCCTCACCGGCGACCCGGCGCTGCACCAGCCGGCGGCGAGCACGTGGGCGCCGGTCTCGCAGCTGCCCGCGCCGGTGGGCAACTTCGTGGGCCGCGGCGCGGAGTTGGCCCGCGTGACGGGGATGTTGTCGCGCGGCGCGGCGACCGTGGTGGTGTGCGGGCCGCCGGGGGTGGGCAAGACGGCGTTCGCGATCTCGGCGTGCCACGCGGTGCGCGACCGGTACCCGGACGGCCAGCTGTACGTCAACCTGCGCGGGCACGCCACGTCGCCGCCGCTGTCCACGTCGGCGGTGCTGGCGCGGTTCCTGCGGGCGATGGGCGTGCGGTCGGACCACATCCCGGTGGACGAGGACGAGCTGGTCCGCGGCTACCGGGCCCGGCTGCGCGGCAAGCGGGTGCTGATCACGCTGGACAACGCGGCGTCGGTCGAGCAGGTGCGGCCGCTGCTGCCCGGCGACCCCGGCTGCTCGGTGGTCGTCACCAGCCGCAACGAGCTGCGGCTGCGCGCCACGTCCGTGCGGCTGGACGTGCTGCGCGGCGACGAGGCGTGGAAGCTGCTGGCGCGGTCGCTCGGGCCGGAGGCGGCGGTGGCGCAGTTCGACGCGGTCGGCGAGCTGGCCCGGCTGTGCGGCTACCTGCCGCTGGCGCTGCGGATCGCCCTGGGCAACCTGGTCGGCTCGTCGCACGTGGACGTCGCGTCGTACGTGGAGGAGCTGCGCGGCGGCGACCGGCTGGCCGCGCTGGCGGTGGACAACGACGACACGGCGGCGGTGCGGCGGGCGTTCGACCTGTCGTACGCGGCGCTCCCGCCGGACGCGGCGCGGCTGTTCCGGCTGACCGGGCTGCTGCCGGGGCCGGACTTCAGCGTGTTCGGGGCGGCGGCGCTGCTGGACGCGTCGGAGGACGTGGCGCGCGGGCTGCTGGAGGACCTGGCGTCGGCGCACCTCGTGCAGCGCGTCGGGGCGGACCGGTTCGCGCTGCACGACCTGCTGCACGACTACGCGGCGGACCGCGCGGCGGCGGCGGGCGAGGACCTGGAGGCGGCGCGGCGGCGGCTGTTCGAGTGGTACCTGCGCACGGCGATCGAGGTCGGCGACGTGCTGTACCCGGAGCTGGGCGTGTCCGGCCCGCCCCGGATGACGCCGGAGGTGGCCAGGGCGTGGCTGGACGCGGAACGTCCCAGCGTGCTGGCGGCGACCGAGCACTGCGCCGCGCACGGCCCGCTGCCGCTGGCGTGGCGGCTGATCGACGCGGTCGGCGGGTACTTCGGGTCGCACGGCCACCACGTCGAGTTCGTGCACGCCATCGACGCCGCGCTGGGCGCCAGCCGGGCCGCCGGCGACCACGACGCCGAGACGTTGATGCTGGTGTGGCTGGCGGCCGAGCACCGGAACCTGGGCAACCTGCGGGTGGCGCAGCGGTACCTGGGGTCGGCGCGGCCGACCGGGCGGACGGTGTGGATGCACGCCGGGCTGAACGGGGTGGTGCACCTGGAGCTGGGCGAGTTCCCGGCGGCGTTCGCCTCGTTCGAGCGGCTGATGGGGTTGAGCGGCGAGGAGTGGGCCGGGCCGCACGTGCGGATCGGCGCGCTGGCCGGGCTGGGCGCGTTGCGGCTGATGCGCGGCGAGCGCGTGGTGGCCGAGTCGCTGCTGTCCGAGGGCCTGGAGCTGGCGCGCGCCGCCGACGGGGTGAACATGGAGGCCACGTGCGCCGGGCTGCTCGCCCGCTGCCACACGGCGGCCGGGGACTACGCGCGAGCGGTCGAGCTGCTGCGCCACGCGCTCGCCTCGTGGTACCGGACGGGGGCGCGGCACGCGCGGGCGGAGGCGATGGCCCACCTGGCGGCGGCGCTGTGCCTGGGCGGCGAGCACGCGGAGGCGCTGCGGACGGCGCAGCGGGCGTTGGCGCTGGTGCAGGAGCTGGGCGGCAGCCCGCGGATCGAGTCCGAGATCCACAACGCGCTCGGCCTGGTCCTGCGCCACCTCGGCAAACCGGCCCGCGCCGTCGCCGCCCACCTGCGGGCGCTGGAACTGGCCACCTCCGCCGACTACCGCTACGGCCTGGCCCGCTCCCACGTCCACCTGGTCCGCGCGCTGGCGGCCGACGGGCGTCGCGCGGAAGCCCTCCGCCACGCCCGCGTGGGCCGCGACCTGGCGGCGCGCAGCGGGTTCGGGGACTTCGAGCGCATGGCCGCCGCGGCGCTGGACGAGGTGACCTGACCGCACGCCCGCGGCGACCCGCGATCACGCCCGCGTTCCCGTTCGGGTGGTTTCGCGAGCAGCGGGAATGTGTCCGTGGCGTTTCGAGTTCCGCACCAATCGAGACCACTCGTCCGGGTCGTTGACCCGGCCGCCCCCGAACGAGAGCATCGGGTTTCGATACAACCGCGGCTCACATCGGGGGATGCCATGGATTCCGATCCGCACGTCGTGCTGGCGCGGATCGCGGACGGCAAGCCCCGCACTTCCGCCGAATTGGTCTCCGCGCTCACGCAGTTGGCGCGGCTGGCGGACGAGTGGTCGGAGGTGGTGCGCGGGTTGGGCGAGCCGACCCGCCGGATGGTCGGCAGCGCGGCCGCGGCCTCGGTGTCCACGGCCGCGCGGCGGGCGCAGGAGGCGTTCCTCGAACTGGAGATGACGCTCGGTGACGCGGAGGCAGCGCGCCGGTCATTGCCCTTGGCCACCCCGAGGGACGAGGATAGGCGTCCGGTGGTCTAATCGCCGACGCCGCCGACCACACCGCATTGGAACTCCATGACCTCAGGACTTCCCTGTCCCCTCTGCGAGGGCCCGGAGCGCCGTGGGGCGCTTGAGCGCACGCTGCGGGTGCTCGCCGTGGACGACGAGGCCCCCGCCCTGGAAGACCTCGTCTACCTGCTGCGATCCGACCCGCGCGTCGCCCACGTCGAGGCGGTCACGGACGCGACCAAGGCGTTGCGGACGCTCCACCGGGCCATGGACGCCGGTCAGCCGGTCGACGCCGTGTTCCTCGACATCCGCATGCCGGGGCTGGACGGGCTGGACCTCGCCCGCGTCCTCTCCCGGTTCGCGCAGCCGCCGCGGATCGTGTTCGTCACCGCGCACCAGGAACCGGCGGTCGAGGCCTTCGAATTGAAAGCGCTCGATTACCTGCTCAAACCGGTCCGGGCGGAACGCCTGGCCGAGTCGGTGCACCGGATCGTGCACGAGGTGCTCGATTCGAAATCGCCGGAACCGGCCGGCGCCGCGCCCGCGGAGAAAGCGCCCGACGTGGGCGACGAGGTCATTCCGGTGGAACTCGGCGGTATCACCCGGTTCATCCGGCTGGCCGACATCCGGTACGTCGAGGCGCACGGCGATTACGCCCGCCTGCACACCGCCACCGGCAGCGGATTGGTCCGCGCCGCGTTGAACGGGCTGGAGGAGCGCTGGCGGTCCGCCGGGTTCGTCCGCATCCACCGCAGTCACCTCGTGTCACTCGGCCACATCGACGAGCTGCGGCTGGAGGACGGCCACCTGAGCGTCAACATCGGCGGCGCGGTGCTGCCGGTCAGCCGCCGGCACGCCCGCCAGTTGCGGCAGCTGCTGGTGCGCCGCAACCGGCAGCCGTCGTGACGTCGCCGCAGCGCCCGCACGCCCAGCGCGTGGTGGTGACGAGCCCGCGCACCCGCGCGCCGCGCGCGCCCCGGCCGTACCCGGCGTCGCGGGAGATCGACGAGCAGAGCGAGCTGGGCGCGGTCTACATGCGGTCCCTGATCCGGACGCAGCGGCGGCTCGGGCTGCTGCTGTGCGCGGTGGTGTGCGGGAGCGTCGCGGCGCTGCCCCTGGTGTTCACGTTCGCGCCGTCGGTGGCCGCCCAGCGGCTCCTCGGCCTGCCGCTGCCGTGGCTGCTGCTCGGCGTGCTGGTGTTCCCCGTGTTCGTGCTCGCCGGCTGGTTCTACGTGCGGCAGGCCGAGCGCAGCGAGCGGGAGTTCGCCGAGCTGGTGGAGCGTTCGTGACCAGTACGTACGGCATCATCGCCGTGCTCGGCGTGGCGGTCGGCACGATGCTGGTGGGCACGTACGGGCTGCGGATCTCGCGCACGACGTCGGACTTCTTCGTCGCCTCGCGGACCGTGTCGCCGTGGTGGAACGCGTCGGCCATCGGCGGCGAGTACCTGTCGGCGGCGTCGTTCGTCGGCATCGCCGGGCTGATCTTCGCGCACGGGCCGGACATGCTGTGGTTCCCGGTCGGCTACACGGCGGGCTACCTGGTGCTCCTGGCCCTGGTGGCCGCTCCCCTGCGGCGCAGCGGCGCGTACACGCTGCCGGACTTCGCCGAGGCCCGGTTCGGCTCGCCCGCGGTGCGCGCGGTGGCGAGCGGGTTCGCGCTGGGCATCGGGTGGCTGTACCTGTTGCCGCAGCTGCAGGGCGCCGGGCTGACGCTGCACACCGTGACGGGCGCGCCGGACTGGGTGGGCGCGCTGGTGGTCGCGGTGGTCGTCACCACGAACGTGATCTCCGGCGGGATGCGCAGCATCACGTTCGTGCAGGCCTTCCAGTACTGGCTGAAGCTGACCGCGATCGCGGTGCCTGTCGTGTTCCTGATCATGGCGTGGCACGCGCACGGCGCGCGCGACCTGACCGGGCCGCAGTTCCCCGAGTTCCCGAAGCAGACCACGGTGAGCTTCGACAGCGACACCGGCTTCGAGGTCACCCGGCCCACGCCGTTCACCGGTTCGGGCGTCGTGGACGGGCAGCGCGTGGACGGCGGCGGCGAGCTGACCGCGGGCGACCACGCCGTGGCCGCCGGGACGCGGCTGACGTTCCCCGAGGGCGCGGCCGTGCCGCACGTGCGGTCGATCCCGTCGAGCACGAACGACGTGTGGGCGCTGCCGATGCGCGGCGGCGAGCGGTTCCCGCTGTACGCGGTGTACTCGCTGATCATCGCCACGTTCCTGGGGACGATGGGGCTGCCGCACGTGATCGTGCGGTTCTACACCAACCCGAACGGCCGGGCGGCGCGGCGGACCACGTTGATCGTGCTGGGGCTGCTCGGCGTGTTCTACCTGATGCCGCCGATCTACGGCGCGCTCGGCCGGCTCTACACGCCCGAGCTGCTGATGACCGGGGACACGGACGCCGTGGTGCTGGTGCTGCCGAGCCGGATGATCGACGGGCTGGGCGGGCAGCTGCTGGGCGCGCTGGTCGCCGGCGGCGCGTTCGCCGCGTTCCTGTCCACCTCGTCCGGGCTGATGGTCTCGCTGGCGGGCGTGCTGAGCCGGGACGTGCTGCGGTTCCGCGGTGTGCGCGGGTTCCGGGTGTCGACGGTGCTGGCCGTGCTGGTGCCGCTGGGCATGACGTGGCTGGTGGGCAAGGTGCCGGTGGCGGACATGGTGGGGCTGGCGTTCGCGGTGGCGGCGTCGTCGCTGTGCCCGCTGCTGGTGCTGGGCATCTGGAGCACGCGCATCACCACGGTCGGCGCGGTCGCCGGCATGGTGGCGGGCGGGCTGCCCGCGCTGGTGGCGGGGCTCGTGACGATCAGCGCCGGCGGCCGCGGCGAGTGGTACCACGTGTTCCTGGCCCGGCCCGCCGCGTGGACCGTGCCGCTGGGTTTCGTCGTGATGTACGTGGTGTCGCTCCTGACGCCGCGCAAGGCGCCACCGGGGGTGAACCACGTCATGGTGCGCTTGCACGCGCCGGAGAACCTGGGTCTGCGCAGTCAGGACCGGCTGTGACGGCGCCGCTGTGGACGGTCGGCGCGATCCTGCTCGTCGGGGTCGCCGTCGTGATCACGCTGTGGTGGACCTCCCGCACCCGCAACGACTTCCTCACCCACGAGCAGCGGATCACGTTCGAGACGCTGCACACCGCGTGGTCCGCCGCTCCCCCGCTGCGCGCCGGGCTGGTGCCCGAGGCGGCGAAGAAGTCGGCGAAGCACCTGCGCACGCTGCTGGGCACGCCCGCGCTCGCGCTGACCGACGAGACCGAGGTCGTGGCGTGGGAGGGCGACGGCGAGCACCACGCGGCGGAGGCGATGGGCCTGGCCGCGGACGTGTTCGACACCGGCCGCACGCGGGCGTTCGACATCACCTGCTCCGAGCCGGACTGCCCGGTGCACACGGCCGTCCTCGCGCCGCTGACCGTGGAGGGCCGGGTCGTCGGCGTGCTCGCCGCGTACAGCCGGGAGGCGTCGGCCGGGTTGGTGCGGGCGACGAACGAGGTGGCGCGGTGGGCGTCCGGCCAGCTGGAACTGGCCGAGCTGGACCGGTCGCGGACCCGACTGGTGGAGGCGGAGGTGCGGGCGCTGCGGGCGCAGATCTCGCCCCACTTCATCTACAACTCGCTGTCCGCCATCGCGTCGTACGTGCGCACGGACCCCGAGCGCGCTCGCACCCTGTTGCTGGACTTCGCCGACTTCACCCGCTACTCGTTCCGCCGGGCGGGCGACTTCACCACGCTGTCGGAGGAGCTGAAGTCGATCGACCAGTACCTGGCGCTGGAACGGGCCCGGTTCGGCGAGCGGCTCAAGGTGACGTTGCAGATCGCGCCCGAGGTGCTGCCGGTGACCGTGCCGTTCCTCTGCCTGCAACCGCTGGTGGAGAACGCGGTGCGGCACGGCATGGAGGGCAAGGTCGGGCCGGGGCACATCTCGATCCTGGCGGCCGACGCGGGCGCGGAAGCGCACATCACCATCGAGGACGACGGGATCGGCATGGACCCGGAAGCCCTCCGCCGCACCCTGGCCGGTCAGGTCGGTGAGACGGCCGGGATCGGGCTGGGGAACATCGACGAGCGCCTCCGGCGGTGCTACGGCGACGACTACGGCCTGGTGGTGGAGACGGCGCAGGGGCTCGGCACGAAGATCAGCGTGCGGGTGCCGAAGTACCAGGCGGGCGTGCACGCCTGACCTCGGGGTACGCGTCGTCGGCGGCGACCGCGCGGCCGGGCCGGTGGCCGGATCAGGCGGCGACGACGTCCAGGCCCAGGGCCGCGGCGCCGGCGCGGGTCAGGCGGGCGGGGGCTCGGTGGCCCGGCGCGACCGGGACGGCGGCCTCGATCAGGCCCGCGTGCACGAGCGAGCGCGCCGTGGTCGGGTCGCAGAACGGCAACCCGTCCACCCGCACGTCGGGCTCCGCGCTCGCGGTCAGGTCGACCCGGTCGGCGGCGGTCGCCCGCAAGAGCGCGACCTCGCGTCTGGACAGTTCCGGCATGTCAAGCACCTCCGTTGGGACATACGGCGCAACGGGCGTCCCAGTTCACTCCTAGGACGCCCGAGCACACACCGTCGTTCCCCGTTCGTTCATCCAGCGGCGCGGGCGCCGCGCCGTTCCGCCGATTCCAACACCAGGCGCAGCCACTCGGCGTCTTCCACCGCGCCTTCCGCCACGACCCGCCGCAGCCGCAGCCACAGGCCCGCCTCGGTCCACTCCTGGAACCGCCGGTGCACCGTCGGCACGGTCACGCCGAACGTCGGCGGCAGGTGCCGCCACGCGCACCCGCTGGTCAGCACGAACACGATCGCGGTGAACAGCGCCCGGTCCGACACCCGACCGCGGCCGCCGCCCTGCCGGCGCACCTTCGCGGGCGGGATCAGCGGCTCCACGACCGCCCACAGCGACGGCGGCACCAGGCGCACGGCCAGCTGCTCGATCACGTCGGCGTGCGGCGGTCGGGCGGGGGTCTCCGGCGCGCGGCGCACCCACGGCTCCTGCCGCTGCGCGTCACCGCGCTGGCGGGCGCGCAGCAACATGGCCAGGGCGGCGTCGTCGGTGCGCCTCGGCGCGACCGCGGGGTGTGCGTGCTGCTGCACCTGGCGGGCGATCTCCGCGCCCACCGTTCGGCCGAACGGCTGCGCTGGTCGTGCGTAGTTGCTCATCAGGTCCTCCGCCCAGGACTGTCGTGATGCCCATCACGCTAGGAACCGGGACGCCCCCTGGTAAGGGAACGCGCGACGAACGGGAGTGGTCCAGCGTCACGCGGACACCCGCGCTCCGTCGAACGGCAACGCAGGAGCGACGAACGGATGAGCGGTCACTCCCCGCAGCCGGTTCGCCCCGGATACGCTCGATGGTGTGAGCACCGCGCCGCGTCTCCTCGCCACGAGCGACCTCCACGTCACCTACCG
This sequence comes from Saccharothrix hoggarensis, assembly GCF_052936025.1. The sequence continues at coordinate 5,425,502 of NZ_CP193624.1, forward strand.
GCAGAACCGCGACTTCGTCGAGGCGATCCACCCCCACTCCCCCGACGACTGGCTCATCGTGGCCGGTGACGTGGCGGAGAAGTTCGACGACGTCGAGTGGGCGCTGGGCGTGCTGCGCGGCCGGTTCGCCAAGGTGGTCTGGTCGCCGGGCAACCACGAGCTGTGGACCACCAAGGACGACCCGGCGCAGTCCCGCGGCGAGGTGCGATACAAGCAGCTGGTCGAGCTGTGCCGGAGCATCGACGTGCTCACGCCGGAGGACGAGTTCGCGGTGTTCGAGGGCGCGGGCGGGCCGGTCGCGGTGGCGCCGCTGTTCACCCTCTACGACTACACGTTCCGCCCGGCGGGCACGACGGACAAGGCGTCCGCGCTGGCCGTCGCGCAGGAAGCCGGCGTGATCTGCACGGACGAGTACTTCCTGCACCCGGACCCGTACCCGAACCGGGAGGCGTGGTGCGCGGCGCGGCTGGAGGAGACCGAGCGGCGGTTGCTCGCCGTGGACCCCTCGTTGCGCACCGTGCTGATCAACCACTGGCCCCTCGTGCGCGACCCCACGTTCATCCTGCGGTACCCCGAATTCGCGTTGTGGTGCGGCACCGAGCGCACCGCGGACTGGCACCTGCGGTTCCGCGCGGCGGTGATGGTCTACGGCCACCTGCACATCCCGCGCACGATCCGCAAGGACGGCGTCCGCTTCGACGAGGTGTCGCTCGGCTACCCGCGCGAGTGGCAGCCGCGCGGCTGGACCAAGGCGCCGCTGCTGGACGTGCTGCGCGAGGGGGACGCCCGGTGATCACCGACCTGCTCGCGCCGCCCGTGTCCGCGGTCGACTTCTTCGGCGACCCCGACGGCGTCGTGCTGTTCCCCGAGGAGGAGGAGCACGTCGCGCGCGCCGTGGACAAGCGGCGCCGCGAGTTCGCCACCGGGCGGCACTGCGCGCGCACCGCGCTGGCCGGCCTCGGGTTCCCGCCCGTCCCGGTGCCGCCCGGCTCCCAGCGCGAGCCGACGTGGCCGGACGGGGTCGTGGGCAGCATCACGCACTGCAAGGGCTACCGGGCGGCGGCCGTGGGCCGGACCGCCGACGTGCGGACGATCGGCATCGACGCCGAGCCGAACGAGCCGACGCCCAAGGGCGTGCTGGAGGCCGTCGCGCTGCCCGGGGAGCTGGCCAGGATGGCCGAGCTGCGGGCGGCGAGCGACAAGGTCGCGTGGGACCGGCTGCTGTTCAGCGCCAAGGAGACGGTCTACAAGGCGTGGTTCCCGCTGGCGCGGAAGTGGCTGGGGTTCGAGGATGCGGAGGTGACCATCAACCCGGACGACGGCACGTTCAGCGCGCGCATCCTCGTCGAGGCGCCCGTCGTGGACGGGTTCGCCGTGGACGGGTTCACCGGTCGCTGGCTGGCGCGGGAGGGGTTTGTGGTGACCGCGATCGCGGTACCCGCGCGCTGATCACGGCGGGAAGGGCGGCGGTATGGGCGACGAGGTCGGGCGGCAGGAGTTCACCCGCGATGACCGCACGAGGTACCGCACGAAGGTGCGGCGTTGCCTGGACGTGTTCGCCCGGATGCTGCGCGAGTCGCGGTTCGAGTTCGACCGGCCCACCACCGGGCTGGAGATCGAGCTGAACCTGGTCGACGACCTGGGCGACCCGGCGATGCGCAACGCCGAGGCGTTGGAGGCGATCGCCGACCCGGACTTCGTGACCGAGCTGGGCCAGTGGAACCTGGAGATCAACATCGCGCCCCGGCTGCTGACCGGCGGCGGGATCTCCGAGTTCGAGGACGTGGTGCGGCGGTCACTGAACGAGGCCGAGCACAAGGCGCGCGAGGTCGACTCGCACATGGTGATGATCGGCATCCTGCCGACGTTGCAGCCGAAGCACCTGGCGGTGTCCGCGCTGTCCGGCAACCCGCGGTACGCGCTGCTGAACGAGCAGGTGCTGGCGGCCAGGGGCGAGGACCTGCACATCGCCATCGACGGCGTCGAGCGGTTGCAGCTGACCGCCGACTCGATCGTGCCCGAGGGCGCGTGCACGAGCACGCAGTTCCACCTGCAGGTGTCGCCCGACTCGTTCCCGGCGTACTGGAACGCGGCGCAGGCCATCGCGGGCGTGCAGGTCGCGGTGGGTGCCAACTCGCCGTTCCTGCTCGGCAAGGAGCTGTGGCGGGAGACGCGGATCGCGCTGTTCCAGCAGGCCACGGACACGCGCAGCGTCGAGCTGAAGGAGCAGGGCGTCCGGCCGCGGGTGTGGTTCGGCGAGCGGTGGATCACGTCCATCTTCGACCTGTTCGAGGAGAACGTGCGCTACTTCCCGGCGCTGCTGCCGATCTGCGACGCCGAGGACCCGGTGCAGGTGCTGGAGCGCGGCGACACGCCGTCGTTGGCGGAGCTGCGGCTGCACAACGGCACCATCTACCGCTGGAACCGGCCGGTGTACGACGTCGTGCGCGACCAGCCGCACCTGCGGGTGGAGAACCGGACGCTCCCGGCCGGCCCGACCGTCGTCGACATGCTCGCGAACGGGGCGTTCTACTACGGCCTGGTGCGCATGCTGGCCGAGGAGGAGCGGCCGCTGTGGTCGCAGATGTCGTTCAGCGCGGCCGAGGAGAACTTCACGGCGGGCGCGCGGGCGGGCCTCGACGCGCAGGTGTACTGGCCGGGGCTCGGCACCGTGCCGGTGGCGGAGCTGGTGCTGCGGCGGCTGCTGCCGATGGCGCACGAGGGGCTGGTGCGGCTGAAGGTGGACGAGGCGGAGCGCGACCGGCTGCTCGGCGTGATCGAGCAGCGGTGCCTGACCGGGGTGAACGGCGCGACGTGGCAGGCGAGGGCGTTCCACCACCACTACGACCACACCGCGCTGGACCGGCCCGAGGCGCTCCGGCGGATGCTGCGGACGTACCGGGACCTCATGCACACCAACGAACCCGTGCACACCTGGCCGGTGTCGTGACGCCCCGCCGGGGTGCGGCGCGGACGCCGCACCCCGGACGCGCGGTCAGCTCGTCGGGAAGTTGTCCGGCGTCCGCATGCGGTCGCGGACCCAGATGCCGGCGGGCTTGAGCGGGCCCGTGCCGGTGAAGGTGTTGCCGGCGCACGTGCCCTGCTTGAAGACCGCGCCGGAGCGGAAGTCGTCGGAGAAGTTCCAGTTCGTCCAGCCGATCTTGTTGGCGGCCAGGAAGTCCAGGTACTTCTGGCTGTAGGCGAAGTCGTTGGCGCCGTCGCCGGTGTAGGTCTGGGTGCCGAACTCGGTCACGAAGATCGGGATGCGGGACGCCGCGCGCTGGAGCGCGTTGAAGTACTCGTCCTGGTGCGACGCCGCGTAGAAGTGGAACGTGTACATGAAGTTCGTGGCGTTGATCGGGTTGTCGAGGATGTCCTGCTCGGTCCGCCCGTCGGAGATGCCGAGCGAGCCCCAGCCGTGCGTGCCGACGAACACCACGCCGTCCGGGTCCTGGGCCCGGATCACCGGGATCATCTGCTCCGCGTAGGACTTGATCCCCGCCCACGACACGCCGTTCGGCTCGTTGGCGATGTCGTAGATGATGTTGGTCTTGGCGCGGTGGCGGGACGCGACCTCGGTGAAGAACGTGCGCGCCAACGAGATGTTCGCGTTCGGGTCGCCCGGGGTGAGCTGGTGCCAGTCGACCAGCGCGTACATCCCGCGCCGCGTGGCCTCCTCGATGTACCCGTGCACCATGTCGGTGAACCGGCGCGGGTCGGTCTCGTACCCGCCCTCCTGCACGTACATCGAGATGCGCAGGACGTCGGCGCCCCAGTCGGACGCCAGCGCGTCGAGGGACGCGGTCTTGACGCACTGCGAGTACCACTGGATGCCGTGGGTGCTCATGCCGCGCAGCTGCACAGGCTTGCCGTACTGGTTGCACAGCTTGACCCCGCACACGCGGAGCTGCCCGTTGACGTCGGCGGGACGGCCGACGGCCACCGCGCCGGTGTCGACGGTGACCTTGTCGAGGTTCGGGCCGCCGTGGGCGGTGGTGGCGGTGGCCCGGACGCGGTTCGCGCCGGCGGCCAGGGTGACGGTGGCGGCGCGGGTGCCCCAGGTGCTCCACGCGCCGGTGCCCGCGAACGCCACGCCACCCGCCGCGACGGCGCCGTTGACGGCGATGTCCATCGGCCGGTCGGCGGTGGTCCCGTTGGCGTACCGGAAGGTCAGGGTCGCGGGTCCGGCGGTCGCGGCGGTGACGGTGAACTCGACGTACGCGCCGGTCTCGTTGTCGTAGTTGACGAACCCGCTGCCGGTGTAGCCGGCGTGGTTCGCCTCGGCCAGGCCGTTGGAGATCGTCGCGGTCTCGGCCTGGTGCTCGGTGACGGCGAGCGCCTCCGGCTGGGCCCAGCCGGACACCGGCAGGGCGGCGGGCAGGGCCAGCAGGGCCGCCACGAGAACGGGTCCGCCGAGCCATCGGGGACGGGGTGCCACAAGTGCCTCCCACAAGGGGTCAGGGATGAGGTGATCACGCGGCGGCGGTTCAGTTAGGAAAGTTTCCTATCTGTTGCGTGGATCACAGCACCCCGGCGCACCCGCTGTCAACGGTTCAGGGCGTCGGCACGGCCAAGCGGACCGGACGCGATCGCGCGGCCTGCTGCGGGCTCGGCTGAGGGCTCGGCTGGAGGCCCGGTTGGGGGCACGCCTTCCACGCGGACACCAGCGCGGGCAGCAGCACCTGCCACGGCAGCCGGACCAGCACGTCGTGGCGCACGACCAGCGCCACCCGCGCCACCGGACCGCCGTCGAACCACACCACGCGCAGCGGCGGGCCGCCCGGCACGCCGTCGTCCACGGCGGCGAGCTGCACCAGGCAGGAGGGCAGGCCCACCCGGTGGACGCACGACTCGGCCGTCACGCCGTCCGCGCGCAGCTCCTCGTGCCGGACGAGCAGGGACCGCACGGCGTCGACCAGCCGCCGCTCCCCCAACCCGGCCCGGACCTGCACGGTCAGGCACTCGTACCCGGTGACCGGGACCGGTCGTGTGGCCACTCGGCCCGCCTTTCCTCGACGTCAGGTAAGGCCTACTACCAATCACCGCCGCCGGAGCCGAAGCAGGCCGAAGTGCCGGTGACCGAAGTGCCGGTGACCGAAGTGCCGGGCAGCAAGTCCGAAGCCGGGGTGCCCGAGAGCGCGGCTAGTAGTCGTCCCCGCCGAAGAACGTCTCCTCCAGCCGGTCCGCCGTGCCCGCCAGGAGGGCCAGCGGCTCGGTGAACTCGTGGATGTCGAGGTCCGTGAGCGGCAGGGAGTGCCGCAGCACGACGTGGTCGCCCATGATCGCCGCGCCGCACGCGATGGTCGAGTTGCCGACCTCGGTGAGGAAGGCGTGCAGGTCCACGTGCGCCGCCAGCCCGATCGGCGAGGCGATCTGCACCCACTCGTGCAGCTTGTCGAGCACCTCGCGGACCAGGATGACCACCTGGGTCCGCTCGTCGTCCTCGTCGAACTGCTCGAAGTTGAACAGGATGCGGATCTCGTCCTCGTTCTCCGAGATCACGTCGTAGGTCTCGTGCACGTATGCGGCGAGGTCGCCCCAAGTGGCCATGTGATCACCCTAAGGGGGCGACCGCCGCCCACACCGCATCGGCGACGAAGTCGGCCGCGTCCGCCAGGTCGAATCCGCCCAGCAGATGCCGCCGGGCGCACTCGTGCGCGGGACCCAGCACCACCGGGTCCAGTGCCCACAGCGGCAGCGCGCGCAGCTCGCCGGCCGCCATCCGCTCCGCGAACCAGCGCGCGACCGGCGCGAACGCCTCCGCCTTCGCCGCGGGATCGGCGGTCAGCGGCGCGCCGTACAGGAACCTGGCCCGACCGGGGTGCTCGACGACCCAGTCCAGGTACCGCGCCACCAGCGCCCGCACGGCGGCCTCCGCGTCACCGGCGTCCAGCGCGGGGACCATCGCGGCGACGCAGTGCGCGAAGCTCTCCCCGTACAGCACGGCGAACAGCCCGGCCCGGCTGCCGAAGTGGTGGTAGACGCTGCCGTTGGACACCCCGGAACGGGCGGTCAGCGCGGTGATCGTGACGCCGTCGAGGCCGCGCTCGTCGACCAGCGCGAGCGCCGCGTCGAGCACAGCCCGCTGACCCGTCGATCTCACCGGGTTAGAGTACCGCTCTAGAGCGCCGCTCCCCTGGAGGTCACCGTGGCCCGTTCCATCCCCGATCTGCTGCGCGAACGGGTGGCTGCCACCCCGGACGGCGAGGCGCTGCGCCACCGCACCGGCGACACGTGGACGTCGATGACGTGGGCCGAGGTCGGCGAGCACGTGCGCAAGCGCGCCCTGGGCTTCCGCGAGCTGGGCGTGCGCGACGAGGCGCGGGTGGCGATCATGGCCGCGACGAGCGTCGACTGGATCCTCACCGACCTGGCCGTGCTCGCGGCCGGCGGCGTCACCACGACGATCTACCCGAGCAGCACGCCGGACGTCGTCGCGCACATCGTCCGCGACTCGGAGAGCGTCCTCGTGGTCGCCGACCCGGAGCTGGCGGACAAGGTCGACGCGAAGGTGGTCGCGCCGGACTGGGAGCCCGAGGACGCCGAGGGCGACTACGACGCGATGGTGGACGAGCTGACCCCGGACCGGCTGGCCACGTTGATCTACACGTCCGGCACGACGGGCACGCCCAAGGGCGTCGAGCTGACCCACGACAACTGGCTCCACACCGCGGACGCCATCGCCGAGCTGGGCGTGCTCACCCTCGACGACCTGCACTTCCTGTGGCTGCCGATGTCCCACGCGTTCGGCAAGGTGCTCCAGGTCGGCATGATCGCGACCGGCTCCCCCACCGCCGTGGACGGCGACGTGGACCGGATCGCGGCGAACCTCCAGGAGCTGCGGCCGACCGTGGTCGCCGCCGCGCCGCGGATCTTCGAGAAGATCCACCAGAGGGTCGTCGCGTCCATGCGCGAGGCGGGCGGGGTGAAGGCCAAGCTGTTCGACTGGGCGCTGACCGTGTCGGAGCACCCGGAGTGGAAGCTCCGCCGCAAGATCGCCGACAAGCTCGTGTTCAGCAAGCTCCGGGCGCGCGTCGGCGGCCGCATCAAGTACTTCGTGTCGGGCTCCGCGCCCCTGTCGCTGCCGGTCGGCGAGTTCTTCGAGCGCGCCGGCATCACCATCCTGGAGGGCTACGGCCTCACCGAGTCGTCGGCGGCGTCGTTCGTGAACCGGCCGGGCGCGAACAAGCTCGGCACGGTCGGCCGTCCCCTGCGCGGCACCGAGGTGCGCATCGCCGAGGACGGCGAGGTGCTCATCGGCGGTCGCGGCATCATGCGGGGCTACCACGGCCTCCCGGAGGAGACCGCCGAGACGTTGCGGGACGGCTGGCTGCACACCGGCGACATCGGCGAGCTGGACGACGAGGGCCGGCTGCGCATCACCGACCGGAAGAAGGAGCTGATCAAGACCTCCGGCGGCAAGTACGTGGCGCCGCAGGCGGTGGAGGGCCTGATCAAGGCCAACAGCCCGTACATCGGGAACGTCCTGGTGCACGGCGACCGGCGCAACTACTGCGTCGCGCTGGTCACCATCGACCCCGACCTCGCGCCCGCCGACCTCGACCGGGAGGCGGAGGTGGCGCGGGCCGTCGAGGCGGCCAACGCCAAGCTGGCGCGGCACGAGACGATCAAGAAGTTCGCCGTGGTCCCGGAGGACTTCACGGTGGCCGACGGCACCCTCACCGCGAGCCTGAAGATGCGCCGCAAGGAGATCGAGACGCGCTACCGGGACGTGCTGGAGAGCTTGTACGCGGGCTGAGCGCCGGGCGCGGGGCGGGCCGGGTGGGCGGCCGCGACCGCCCACACCCCCGCCACCAGCACCGCGACCACCTCGGTGAGCACCAGCAGCCGTTCCACGTACCCGAGCGGGATCACCCGCCACCAGGACGTGCCGACGACGGCGTTCACCAGGATCGCGTACAGGATGGGCGTGAAGGCCAGGGCCGACAGCAGGCCGAACCGGAACGTCCAGCGGGCGTGCGCGGCCCACACCGGGTCGCGCAGCCAGGGGCGGGCGAGCAGCACCATGGCGACCGGCAGGGCGATGAACGCGACCATGCTGCCGAAGCGGTGGATGCTGCCGCTCAGGCTCGGTCCGATCGACCAGTCGTTCTTCGGGAAGATCACCACCAGGGTCAGGCCCGCCGACCAGGCGGAGAACGCCAGCGAGCCCGCCGAGTGCCACTTCGCCAAGCCCTGCCGCACCAGCACCGCGAGGATGACCACCGACCCGAGCACGAGCAGCAGGACGCCCGTGTCGAACGCCCAGCGGTACGGACCGAGCGCGTACTCGCTGATCGTGCGGCGCAGGTGCCGGGACGACTCGGTGAGGCGGTAGAGGTCGAGCCCGCCCACCAGGACGACGGTCAGCACGACGGCGGCGGCGCCCCCGAGGGCGGCGAAGCGGGCCGGGGAACGGGTCTGCGCGGGTTCGGCGATCGGCACACCGGACAGAACGGACGGCGACCGGTGTGTTGTTCCGCCGTTCAGCGAATCGACAGCTTCGACAGCGTTCCCACAGCTCCCGCTCAGGTCCGCCGAGGCGGGGTGCCGGGTCGGCTCGACGGCAGCCGGCTCGACGCCGGTGCACCTGGGCGACGCTCAACCGGCGGCCGGCTCGACCGGGGTCAGCTCGACCGGCGGCCGGCTCGACCGGGGTCAGCTCGACCGGCGGACCACGAGCGTCGGCGCGAACACCACCGAGCTGACCGGGCGGTCCGGGCGCTCGACCCGCTGCACCAGCAGGCGGGCCATCTCGGCCGCCATGTCCTCCACCGGCTGCCGCACCGTCGTCAGCGGCGGGTCGCACTCGACCGCGGGGCTGCTGTCGTCGAACCCGACGACCTTGACGTCCTCCGGCACGCGCCGGCCGTGGTCCCGCAGGACGGGCAGCGCGCCGGCCGCCATCAGGTCGGAGGCGATGAACACGCCGTCGACGTCCGCGTCGGCCAGCCGACGGGCCGCCGCCGCGCCGCCCTCGCGGGAGAAGTCACCCTCGACCACCACGGGCTCGGGCAGGCCGTGCCCGGCCACCGCCTCGCGGAACCCGCGCAGCCGGTCCTGACCGGCGGGCGTCTCCAGCGGCCCGGTGATGGTCGCCGGCCGGCGGCAGCCGCGGGACACGAGGTGGTCGGCCGCGAGCGCGCCGCCCGCGGCCTGGTCGACGTCCACGTACGTGATCGGCATCGGCCGGACGGGACGGGCGGCCAGCACGACCGGCAGGTCGGCCTCGATCAGCAGGCGCGGCAGCGGGTCGGCGCCGTGGGTGTGGATGAGGATCACGCCGTCGAGCCGGTTCTGCCGCAGGTCGTCCACCACCTCGCGGTGGTCGCCCGTGGTCAGCACGAGCTGCACGCCCAGCGGCCGGATCACCGGCAGCACGCCCGCGACCACCCGGCCGAAGTACGGGTCGTGCACGGTGCGGCCCTCGTCGGGCAGGACGAGCCCGATCGCGCCCGCCCTCCGGGTGACGAGCGAACGCGCCGCGCGGTTGGGCGTGTACCCGGTGCTGGAGATCGCCTTCTCCACGACCCGGCGCAGCTCGCCGTCCACCGTGGCGACCCCGTTGACGACCCGGGACACCGTGGCCCGGGAGACCCCCGCGATCCGCGCGACCTCTTCCAACGTGACTGGTCTGCGGTCCACGTGAGCCTTTATACCGTCGCCGACCTCCGCCGGACGGGTGCGTCCCCGCGAGGAGAGACCGAGGTCTCCCCGCCGGGGGACGCACCCGACCCGTCACTGGTACACGCGGACGTAGTCGACCAGCATGCGCTGCGGGAAGACCGTGGTGGCGTCCGGCGGTCCGGGCCAGTCACCGCCCACCGCGTTGTTCAGCAGGATGAAGAACGGCTTGTCGAACACCCACGGGCCGCGGGTCGCCTCCACCGTCGCCTTGTCGATGGTGAGGACGGTCACGCCGTCGATGCTGAACACCATGCCCCGGCTGTTCCAGTCCACCCGGAACAGGTGGAACGCGTTGGCGTAGTCCTGGCCGATGTCGCGCATCGCGCCGATGCCGCCGCCGCCGAAGTACGCCGGGCCGTGGATCGTCTGGTACGCCGTGTTCGGCTCGCGGCCCAGGTGCTCCATGATGTCGATCTCGCCGCTCGCGGGCCACGCCGTGCCCTTGAAGATGTCGTTCCCGAGCATCCAGAACGCGGGCCAGAGGCCCTTGGTGCCCGAGACCTTGATGTTCGCCTCGACGCGGCCGTAGGTCCACGACGCCTTGCCCTCGGTGATGAGCCGGGCCGACGTGTACTGGCACGTGCCGCTGCCGCTGACCGGGTCGACCGGGCACGCCGAGCCGGGCGTGACCTCCCGCCTGGCCTCCAGCACCATGTTGCCCGCGCCGTCGGTGAACGCGTTGCGGTTGTCGGTGTAGTACTGGAGCTCGGCGTTCTGCCCGGTGCCGATCTCGGGCCGCCACTTCGCGGCGTCCGGCCGGGTGCCCGCGGGCGCGTTGAACTCGTCGCTCCACACCAGCCGCAGCGGGTTGCCGGGGTCCGGGGCCTGCGGCGGTGGTGGCGTGGGGCTGCCGCCGGTGCCGTAGACCTGGAACTCCCACAGCGAGTAGCCGTACGGGCCGCTGCGCGCGGTGAGGTTCACCCGCACGTACCGACCCGTACCCGAGACGGTGAACGTCTGCTTGAACCCCGTGCCGTTCGTGACGGAGTGGATCGTGGTCCACGTGGTCGCGTTGTCCGAGGTCTGGAGCTGGAACGCGGCGGCGTGCGCCGGGTCCCACTGCACGACCACCTTGCTGATCCGCGCGGACGCGCCCAGGTCGACGTAGATCCAGCCCGGGTCGACCCAGCCCGTGGTGGGGCTGGTGGCCCAGCGGGTGGCCGGGTTGTGGTCGAGCGCCTTCGCGGGGGTGCACGCCGGGCAGGCGCCGTCGTCCTGGAACGACGAGGCGAACGCCGGCTTGTTGTACGAGAGCAGCGCTTCCCCGCCGCCGGTGTTCGTGCCCGTGCGGACGGCGAACTCCCACAGCGACACGCCGTACTGCGTGGCGCGGGCCGTGGTGTGGACGCGGACGTAGCGGCCGGCGCCCGAGAAGGTGAGGTTCTGCGTGCCGCCGGCGCCGGTCGTGGTCTGGAAGACCGTGGTCCACGCCGTGCCGTCGGCGGACACCTGGACCTGGAACGCGGTCGCGTAGGCCGCCTCCCACTGCAACGTCGCGCCGCAGACGTCCCGGCTCGCGCCGAGGTCCACCCGCAACCACTGCGGGTCGCTGAACGCGCTGGACCAGCGCGTGCCGGCGTTGCCGTCCACCGCCGACGCGGCCGTGAACGGGCTGCCCGGCTCCACCGACGACGCGGTCACCGGCGCGTTGAGCGCCGCGTTGGCCGTGCCGCACTCCGCCGCCGCCGCGGTGGGCGTCGGCACGACCAGCGCCGCGAGCAGGGCCACCGCCCCGATCAGCCGCCTCACGGCCGGCCGTCCGCGCCGCACTTGATGATCGGGTTGATGCAGTCGCGCACCCGGCGGGCGAGTTCCGCCTCCGGCCACGCGTTGAAGAAGTCGCCGTGCATGGTGAAACCCGCGCCGGAGGCCAGCCGGAACCGCGCCGGGTCGCCGTTCACGGGGTAGCGCAGCACCTGGCGCAGCTTCGGCACCGGCACCGGGTGGGTGGCCGGGCAGTCCGCGTTCACCGGGTACGCCATGTGGCTCTTGTGGTCCGGCGAGTCCAGGTCGCGGCCGTTCCAGCACTGCGGGAAGTCCAGGTAGGACTCCAGCATCGTGCCCGCCGGGCAGTTCACGAAGTCCTTGGACGCGCCGACGTGCCCGGCGTGCAGGCAGGACCAGCGGGAGATCGTGCTCGCGTCGGGCTGGGTGGCCCGGGCGTTGCCCGCGACGATCCGCAGGCCCAGCGGGAACGGCTTGATGCGCGCGATCACGTCGTCGCGGACGCCTTCGCCGAGGTAGTAGAACGTGGTGCCGGTCGGCTCGACGGGCTGGTTGTCCGCGTACAGCGTCGGCACCCAGTAGGAGGACAGGTCGGTGCCGGGGTTGCAGTTGCTCGTGCCCGCCAGCAGGGACTCCACCGTCGACCGGGCGTTGGTGGTGGTGTTGCCGAAGAAGCTGTGCATGTGCGAGCCGCCGGGCAGGTTCGGCGCGACGATCGGGTCGTCCGGCAGGCGGTGGCTGAACGGGCAGTCGGCCAGGAACTCCGCGACCCGGACGATCGGGCCGCTGGTGTTGCGGACGCCGAACACCTGGAACTCCCACAGCGACACGCCGTACTGCGTCGCGCGGGCGGTCGTGTGGACGCGGACGTGGCGGGTCGTGGCGGAGACCGTGATGTCCTGCACGCCGAGGACGCCCGAGGCCGTGGCGATCGTCGTCCACGCGTTGCCGTCGGCGGAGGTCTGGAGCTGGAACGACCGCGCGTAGGCCGTTTCCCAGTTGAGGCTGACGCGGGTGATCGCGGTGGAGGAGCCGAGGTCGACGCTGATCCACTGCGGGTCGGCGGCGGCGCTGGACCAGCGCGTGCCGGTGTTGCCGTCGACGGCCGCGGCGGCGGGCGTGCCGCCGTGCTCGGTGGAGGAGGCGGACACGGGCCTGCCCTGGGACAGCAGTTCCGGCGCCGCCGAGGCGGGTGAGGGGACGAGGGTGAGCCCGGAGGCGACCAGGGCCGCGCCGGCGAGTGCGGTGACCAGTCGACGCCATCGGCGAGTGGTGGGAACCACGACTCCCCTTTCGTGAACGAGACGAGGGGACAAGGAGGGTTCAGAGAGCGCTCTCACAGCGGAACGTAAGACGACCGCCACGCCGCGTCAAGGAAAGCGGGGAGTTCCGGTCATCCCGGAACCGTGGAGGAGAGAGCGCTCTCTGCGCCCCGGTCCGGTCACGCCTCCGGAGGGAGGGATGACGGGGCTCGGGTGCGTGCGCCGGCGGCCAGGCCGGGGCGGGCAGCGGGGTTGGTCAGAGGCGGGCGGCGGGGGGCAGGTCGGAGGCGGGACCGGTGGGCCAGGCCAGCGGGTCCGGGCCGAGCTTCACCAGCTCCGCCACCTGCAGGGCGCACCACGGCGACACGGGGCGGACGCCCGCCAGCACGGCCGCCGAGAACTCCTCCCACGGCGCCCACTCGAACGAGTCGACCTCGTCCGGGTTGGGCGTCGGGTCACCGGAGACGGCGCCGCGGAACACGGGGCACATCTCGTTCTCGGTGATCCCGTTCTCCATCACCGCCCGGTACCGGAACGCGGGCAGCACGAGGTCGAGCCGCACGTCGGCCAGGCCCAGCTCGTCGGACAGCCGCCGCGTCACGGCCGAGACCACCGACTCGCCCGGCGCGGGGTGGCCGCAGCACGAGTTGGTCCACACCCCCGGCCACGTCTTCTTGTGCAGGGCGCGCCTGGTCAGCAGCAGGCGGCCCGCCGCGTCGAACAGGTACGACGAGAACGCCAGGTGCAGCGGGGTGGACGAGTGGTGCACGGAGGCCTTGTCGGCGACGCCGACCCCGGTTCCGGACTCGTCCAGGAGCACGACTTGTTCCACACGCCCACCCTGCCACACGAACGATCACCGCGCGTCGGCGAGGACCTCGGGGTTGCGCACCAGCTTCCCGGTGGACGTGCGCGGCAACGCCCGCAGCACGTGGACCCGCCGCGGCAGCTTGAACTCCACCAGCCGCTCCGCGCACCACGCGGCCACGTCGTCGGAGGTCAGCGCGTCCGACTCGGTCCCGACGTACGCCTCGACCGCGCCGTCGTGCACCGCGATCGCCTCGGTGACCAGCGGGTGGGACCGCAGCGCCGCCTCGACCTCGGTCAGGTCGACGTTGAAGCCCTGCACCATGACCAGCGAGTCGGCCCGGCCCAGCAGCACGAGGTTGCCGTCCGCGTCGAACTCGCCCCGGTCACCCGTGCGCAACCACCCGTCCGAGTACCGGGACGGCCCGTCCTCGTGCAGGTACGGCGACTCGTCGAGCGCGACCTCGACCAGGCCGTCCCGCACCCTGATCGTGGTGTCGGACAGCGGCCGGCCCACGGACGGCCGGGACGCGCCGCTCACGTCCATCGTCAGCGCGCCGGTCTCCGTGGTGCCGAAGCACTCCCCCACCGGGAACCCGAAGACGGCGGCGAACCGCTCGGCCACCTCCGGCGGCATCAGCTCGCCGCCGGCGAACGCGCCCCGCGCCGAGCGCAGCGCCTCGCCCTCGCCCGTGTCGGCGAGCATGGCGTAGTGGAACGGCTGGCCGCTGAGGAAGTCCACCCGGTGCCGCGCCGCGGTCCTCAGGACGTCCTCGGCGGACGACGGGCGTGCCGCGAACACCAGCTCGACCCCGGCGGAGAGCGCGTGCAGCAGCCCGCCGATCAGGCCGAAGCTGTACGCGGTGTTGCTGAGGACCAGGAACTTCTCGCCCCGGCCCGGCATGCCCTCGGCGGCGGCGAACCGCGCCAGCTCGCGGGCCAGCGACTCCGTGCTCCGGCCCACCACCTTCGGCCGCCCGGTCGAGCCGGACGTGAACTGCACCAGGCGGTGGCCGGTCGCGGCGGGCAGGCCGCCCGGCCACCGCTCGGTGACCAGCTCGTACCGCTCGCGGAACACGCCGGCGAACCGGCTGGACGCGCGCACGGCGAACTGGGGGCGGGTCAGCTCCCGGACCACGGCGACCTCGGCGGGCGTGAGCCGGTGGTCCAGCGACACGACCCTGGCGCCGAGCGTCCACAGCGCCAGCGCCGCCTCCAACTGGGTGAAGCTCGGCGGGACCTGCAGCGCGACCGTGCTGCCCTCCCCCACCCCGGCCGCCGCGAACACGCGCGCCTCGGCGGCGACCGAGGCGCGCAGCGACCCGTGGGTGACGGTGTGGTCGTGGCTGAGCAGCGGCACGTCGTCGCCGTGGCGGCCCAGCAGGTCGGTGACGAACTCTCGCATTCGGGTCAGGTCTCCTTGCAGAACTCGCCGATCGGGATGCCCACGTGCCGCTGCTCGGTCGCGATGTACCCGAGCAGCTCGTCACCCCGTTGCAGCTCGGTGACGTTGCGGACCTTCCCGCCCGGGCCGAGGACCCGCACGTGCCAGTCGTCCTGCACGGTGAGGCTCACCTCGACGCCCTCCGGCGAGTGCGCGGTGATGGTGAGGATCGGGCGCGACTCCAGCTTCGCGCGGCCGACGGTGAGCTTGCGCGTGCGGCCCTCCGAGTCCACCGCGAGCACCGTGCTGCCCGACCGGAGCTCGGACAGGTAGTTGGTGCGGTTGTCCGGGCCGAGCACGTAGGAGTGCAGCGCGCCCGCGTTCACGCGGAACGGCCGGGTGGGCATGTACGGCAGCGGGTGGGTCTCGCTGCAGCACAGGATGAACCCGGACGAGTAGGAGCCGACGAGGATGCCCTCGTCCTCCCGGAAGTGCGAGGCGGTGTCCACGCAGACCCGGTCGCCCAGGCCGTTGTGGGTGATGCCCTCGACCACCAGCGTGGTCAGGTTCAGCGGCGGGGTCGTCGCCTCCAGCAGCCGGGCCAGCTTGAACACGTCGTTCGCGTCGCGCGGCGCGAGGAGCACGCCGTCCGAGCCGTGCTCCAGCACGTCCAGCACGATCGCGGCCTCTTCGAGGTCGGCCACGACGGTGATCAGCTTGCCCGCCGCGCCGTCGGCGGCCGCGATGACGATCTCCAGCGGGATCTTCGTCGGGTCGGCGAACTCCACGACGGTGTGCCCGAGGCGGACCGCCGCCGCGCACGCGAGCTTGAGCGTGCGGTCGTCGCGGACCCGCACGAACGCCGCGTCCGACGTGAGCCGGTCGAGCCGGTCCTGGTCGTCCACGACGACGGTGACCAGGTGCGGGCTGTCCACCGCCTCGTCGGCGACGAGCACGCGGGTGACCGTCGGCGGGAGCGCGTCGAGCAGCGCCGGGTCGTCGGACACGACACCGGCGAGCCGGGCGTGCACGGCGGCGTCCACGACGGCCTCGCGGTGCGCTTCGGGGACGGTTCTGAGGTCGATCCAGGCGAACTTCAACTGTTCTCCAATAAGTGTCATGACTGGGCGACTACGCCCGTCATGGCGCGGACCAGGTCGGACCGGGTGTCGTCGTGGACGATCGACGCGAGCTCGGCGACCAGGGACATCGGCGCGTCCGAGGTGAACACTCGGCGGCCGACGGCGAGGCCGGCGCAGCCGACCGCCATCGCCGTGCGGGCGTGGTCGACCACGCTGACGCCGGTCGCCGGACCGCCCGCGACCAGCACCGGGATCGGGCAGCTGGCGATGACCTCGGCCATCCGCTCGGCGGGCAGGGCGAGGTTCGTCTTGACGATGTCGGCCCCCAGGTCGACGGCGATGTTCACCACGTGCGCGAGCAGCGCGGCGTCGTGGGGATCGGCGATCCGCGGCCCGCGCGGGTAGGCCATGGCGATCAGCGGCACGTTCCACTCGTCGCACGCCTTGGCCACCACGCCGAGGTCGACGAGCTGCCGCTCCTCGGTGTCGGAGCCGATGTTGACGTGCACGCTCACCGCGTCGGCGCCCAGCCGCAGCGCCTCGTCCACCTCGCCGACGAGCACCTTGGCGTTGGTGTCGGCGGCGTGCGCCGTGCCGGCGCTCAGGTGCACCACGAGGGCGCAGCCGGCGAGCACGGCCGGGTCGATCGTCCGAACCCGTCCTTTGTGGACGATGATGGCGTCGGCGCCGCCCACCACGACGGAATCGATCAGCTCGTGCCACCGGTCGCGCGGCACCACCGGGCCGTCGGACACGCTGTGGTCGAGCGGGACGAAGAGGTACCTGTCGTCGCGCGGGCGGGAAAGGCGTCGCAGCCGCAACGCTTTCCTCATAGTGGGTCACACCTCCCCAGGATTTGGTGTCAACGCCCAGCAGGGTGGTGGAACGGGTGAGCCGGAGGGGAGGTGTGAGGTGGCGATAACTCGCCAGTTATGCACCTGTTGGAGCAACGCCCGCGCGTCTTCTCGGCGCGGCGGCTACGCCCTAGGCTGCCGCAGTGAACATGGAGCTCAGGCACCTTCACGTCGTGCTGACCGTGGCGGAGGCGGGCAGCATCAGTCGGGCCGCCTCGCTGTTGAAGATCGCGCAGGCCGGGCTCACCGCCCAGCTGCGCCGGATCGAGCGCGGCTTCGGAGGCCCGTTGTTCGTGCGCCGCACCGACGGCGTCGAGCTCACCGAACTGGGCCGCCACGTCCTGCTGCGCTCACGTGACCTGGTGGAACGGTTCGACGACCTGCTCGTCACGGCGCGGAAGCTCGCCGCGGAGAACGACGACACGGGCATCCGGCTCGGCGGTGTGGCCGGCTCGCCGACGCCGCTGCTCGTGGGCGTCGTGCGGGCGCTGCTGCCGGCCCACCCGCAGACCACGCACATCGAGCGCAACGGCGACGCGGTGCTCGAACTGGTCCGGGCGGGCAGGCTCGACGTCGCGCTCGTCACGGAGTTCCCGCAGAGCCCTCTGCGGATACCCGAAGAGGTCGGCCGGCGGACCGTGGTGACCGAGCCGATGCTCGTCGGGATCGCCGCCGGGCACCGGCTGTCCGGCCGGGCCGAGATCCGGCTGTCCGAGCTCGCCGACGAGGAGTGGGCCGTGCCGGACGAGAGCCACGGCGGTGGGCGGCTCAACCTGCACCTGGCGTGCGAGGCGGCCGGGTTCACGCCGCGGTGCGCGCACTTCGGCGTCGACCCGGCGTCGGCGGCGGAGCTGGTGCGCTCGGGGCACACGGTGGCGTGCTTCTTCCCGACCGGTCACGACCTGCCGGGCGTGCTGCTGAAGCCGATCGTGGGCAACCCCGTGCACCGGCGGGTGATGGTGGTGTGGCGGCGTGACTGCGCGGTGGCGGAGCACGTGGAGGCCATCCACTCCGGGCTGCTGCGCGCGTACCACGAGCGGGTGTGGGTGAACGGCCACCGCACGGCGAAGCTGGCGGCGACCGGGCTCGCCGTGGCGGCGAGCTGACGGGCAGGTCAGCGGTCGCCGTGGCGGAGGACGCTCTCCACCTCGGTGCGGAAGGCGTTGACCCCGTCCTCGCCTTCCGGGGCGCCGTGCGCCTGGAGCAGGTGGAGCAGCGCCACGCCGTCCGCGGACCGCTGGGAGCGGGCGCGGAAGGAGAACGTCGCCTCGTAGACGGTGACGGCGGTGGCCAGGGCCGCGGCGGCGGTCGCCAGGAACGCCCACAGGGCGCGCCGCCCGTCGTCCGCCACGGCCACCGCGCCGAGCGCCGCGGCCGCCGTGAAGAGCAGGACGGCGGCGGTCGTCGCCCAGCGCCCGGCGGCGCCGTAGCGGGCCTGGGCCTGCTCGAAGCCGGCCAGCCGCTCCGCCACCCGGTGGCGCAGGTAGGCGCGGAGGAACTGCTCGCGGTGGTCGTCGTCGGCCAGGCTCATGTGCGGCTCACCGATTCGTGCCGGAGCCGCGCCACGGCCGTCGCGAGGTCGCGGGAACGCTCGTCGCGCTCCGCGTCGTCGACGGCCGGCGGTGCGGCGAGGTGGTCGAAGTAGAGGGCGCGCAACCGCTCGGCGCGGATGCGGGCGCCGGTGTCCTCGCCGCCGCGCGCGACGACCGCGAGCACCGCCGCCGCCGCGCCGGACACGGCCAGCAGCACACCCGGCCACGGCACGCCCCGCAGCCACACCTGCAGCGCGGCGGCCACCGTCGTGCCGAACCCGGCGGCGGTGGCGAGCACCACGAGCAGCCGCGACCGCTCCCGCGAGCGGAGGGCGGCGACCTCGCACTCGTGCAGCGCGGGGGCGACCACGCGGTTCGCCTCGTGGATCGCGTCGGCGAGCAGCGGGTAGTCGAGCACGTAACCGGGGTCGATCACCGGACGCGGCTCGGGCGCCCGGAACCGGACCCTCGGCCACACCGCGGGCGGCGGCACGTCGGCGTGCACCTTGGCCCCGGCCGGCTTGCCCAGCACGCGCCGCAGCACGGCGACGACCTTGTCCGGTCCCTCGTCCAGGTGGACCACCGCCACCTGGCCGCTCCGCACCAGCACGGCGAGGTCGTCGGCCCCCGGCTCGGCAACCCTCGTGCCATCGGCACTCAGGTCGGCGGGGGTCGTGCCGGTGGGGACGTCATCCGGCCCGTCGGCCGCGGGAGCGCCGGCGGGAACGGCCGCAGCGGCGGTGACGCCGGGGTCCTCGGCCGAGACGGGGCCGGCGGCGACGGCGGGGGTCGGGGTGTCCGGGGCCGGCTTGCCGCCCGCGATCTCGTCCGCCAGAGCCCCCGTGCCGGCGAGCACGAGCAGCGGCCGGTCGCGGCCGAGGTGGTCCACCAGGGCGGCGCGCGCGACGTCGTCCCCACCGACCAGCAGGGCCAGCGCGGGGCGCTTCCGACCGGCCACGGCGTCCACCGCGCGGAACAACGAGGGCAGCTCCTCGCCCCACCGGGAGCCGGGCACGAGCACCGCCGTGTCGTGGTTCACGTTGAGGCGCACCTCACCGGGCGCGGGCTCGGCGTCCTCCGCCGCGACCCTCCCGGACGGCGCGACGCCGACCAACCGGGGCCACCGGCCGTCCAACGACTCGGCGGCCAGCCCGACCAGGTGCGTCACGCCGACGTCGGCGCCCGCCGTGACCACCACCGCGTCGGCCCGCGCCGCGGCGGCGAGGACCGCTCTCAGCACGGGCAGCACGGCGGCGGCGAGCTCGGTGTCCACGGCGCCGGTCGAGCCGAACACCGCGAGGACCGGGCGACCGCGGGGCAGGCCGAGGGCTCGCGCCCGGATGTCGGCGTCGGGGTGGGCCAGTCGCCGCACCCTGGGGCCGGTACCCGCTGTAGGCATGCCGGGCACCCTAGCGGTGGCTCACGCGAATTTCACCCGTCCGGGGGCGAAATCCCACGCAGGTAGAGTGCGGGGCGTGTCGATTGACCCCGCCGAACTGGAAATCGCCCTACGGGTGCTCGCCCAAGTGGACGAACTGGACACCGAGCACCCCGACGCGGTAGCCGTCCGCCGGGCCACCGCCGGGATCTGGAAGAACCTCCGCAAGCGCCGCAAGGCCGAGCGCCGCGCCACCGTCACGGCCGCCGACCGCGCCGTCATCGAGGCGACCGCGACCGGCTCGCCGTCCCGCATCGACGACGAGACCCGCGGCCTGCTGCTGCGCGAGCCGGAACCCGGCGCGCGGGCGGGCACGCTGCTGCGCGCCCGGTCCTGCTACACGTGCAAGCAGCGGTACACCGAGGTGGACGCCTTCTACCACCAGCTGTGCCCGGACTGCGCGGCCCTGAACCGGGCCAAGCGCGACCAGGGCGCGGACCTGACCGGCAAGCGGGCCCTGCTCACCGGCGGCCGGGCCAAGATCGGCATGTACATCGCGCTGCGGCTGCTCCGCGACGGCGCGCACACCACGATCACCACCCGGTTCCCGCGCGACGCCGTGCGCCGGTTCGCGTCGATGCCCGACAGCGCCGACTGGCTGCACCGGCTCCGCGTGGTCGGCATCGACCTGCGCGACCCGGCCCAGGTGGTGCAGCTGGCCGACTCCGTGGCCGCCGCCGGGCCGCTCGACATCCTGATCAACAACGCGGCGCAGACCGTGCGCCGGTCGGCCAACGCCTACGGGCCGCTGGTGGCGGCCGAGGCCGAACCGCTGACCTCGGGCGATCTCACGTCCGGCCCGCTGCCCGAGCTGGTGACGTTCGGGCACACGATGTCCGCGCACCCGGTGGCGTTGGCGGGCACGTTGGCCGACACGATCCCGGCCGTGACGTCGCTGGCGCTGACCGCCGGGTCGAAGGAGATCGACGCGGGCGGCCTGGTGCCGGACGAGGCGCCGGTCAACAGCTGGGTGCAGCGGGTCAACGAGGTCGACCCGGTGGAGCTGCTGGAAGTGCAGCTGTGCAACAGCACCGCGCCGTTCATCCTCATCTCCCGGCTGCGCCCGGCGATGGCGGCCTCGCCCGCGCGCCGCAAGTACGTCGTGAACGTCTCGGCGATGGAAGGCCAGTTCAGCCGCGCCTACAAGGGTCCGGGCCACCCGCACACGAACATGGCCAAGGCCGCGCTGAACATGCTGACCCGCACCAGCGCCGAGGAGATGCTGACCGACGGCATCCTGATGACGGCCGTCGACACCGGCTGGATCACCGACGAACGGCCGCACCCGACCAAGATGCGGCTGGCCGCGGAGGGCTTCCACGCGCCGCTGGACCTGGTCGACGGCGCGGCGCGGGTGTACGACCCGATCGTGCGCGGTGAGCTGGGCGAGGACCTGTACGGCTGCTTCCTCAAGGACTACGCGCCCGCGCCCTGGTGACGTCCGGGCGGCCACCGTCCACTCCCGACAGTAGCAACGCCGCTGCGCCGATCGGGTACGCCGGCTGACGGATGCGCGCCCGTGTGCGACTCTCCGTCGGTAGGCTGGGGCTTTGGGTCGGCCGCCGCGAGGCGACGGGGGTGGGCATGGAGCGCGGGCGCGCGCGGTGCCGGGGAGCTGCGTGGTGAGCGCGCCCCGCGAGCCGGTCAACCCGTTCCCGCTGCCGGGGTGGGAGGGCACGCCCATGCGCCCCCTCCGCCCGTGGGACCGGCAGGCGCACCGCTCGTACTACGTGCCCGTGGACGGCACGGAGGCCGCCTTCCAGGAGTTCTGCCGCCAGATGGACGACCTGGGCGGCCTGCTGGAGTACGGCCGGCTGGCGCTGGTCACCGGCGAGTCGGGGTGCGGCAAGACGGCGCTGGTCAACCGGTGCGCCGACTGGGTGGTGCTGGAGCTGGACCGCCTCGGCCTGCGCGGCGTGGTGCTGGACCTCACCGGCTGCCTGCCGACCGACAAGGCGCTGTCCGTCGACCAGCGCACGGTGGAGGTGTGCGACCAGCTGGTCGACCTGCTGGTCGACCGCGACGCGCTGCGGCCGGACGCGGTGTCCCGGCTGGAGGACGCCCGCGAGGTGCCGCGCCGGGTGTTCCCGCGCCTGGGCCGGGCGCTGCGCGAGGACGTCGCGCTGGTCGTGCTGCTGCCGAGCCCGAACGAGCTGGTGGACGAGGTGATCCGCTACGCGCGGGTGTTCAGCAGCGCCAAGGTGCTGTTCCTGATGGAATCGGCGTACCTCGGCCGGGACGAGGTGGCGGACGTGGTGCGGCGGCTCGAATCGTGGGTGCCGCCGATCACCCTGTCGGTCGGTCCGCTCGACCCCGGTGACGCGCAGCGCTTCGCCGAGGACCGATTGGCCCGCAACGCGGACGCGGGACGATTTCCGCGATTGAGCGAGGACGCGATCGAATTGGTGGAGAAGCACTGCCAGTCGGTCGCGATGCTGCAGAGGTTCCTGCACGGCACTTACGAGCACAAACTCGAGTCGGGGCTAGGCTACACCGAAGCCGACCTGGTCTCCGTCGAGGACATCAGAGCGTTTCTGAACACGAAGTCCCGGAATGGACCGGTGAATGGGCCATGAGCGGTAGCAGCGATCTCCCGCCCCCGCGGAAGAACCCCTTCTCGCCGATGGCGGTCGCCCGGATCACGGACTTCGACGCCGATCCCGACGCGGTGGACGTGGCGATCACCACCGACGCGACGCGGCAGGCGCTCGCGCACCTCACCGCCTACCTCGACGCGCCGCCCGCGCGCGGCGGGCGTGACCGCAGCGGCACGGTGGTGGCCGTGCTCGGCGACTACGGCACCGGCAAGACGCACCTCGCCGTGCGGCTGGTGCGGCACGCCCGGCAGGTGCTCGCCGACCCGACGCACGCGCTGTACCTCGACGCGACCGCGGAGAGCTTCATCGAGCTGTACCGCCGGTTCATGCAGAAGCTCGGCCGCGAGGGCGTGCGCGCGCAGGTCAGCGAGTACTACGCGGACATCGTCGCCGACTCGCTGCAGAGCAGCGGCCTGACCAGCGACATGCTGGAGTGGCTCGGCAGCAGGCAGCTGGAGCCGCAGGAGGTCGTGGAGCGGCTGGGCCTGATGGAGAGCGCGTTGCTGCGCAAGGTCCAGGACACGCTGCGCGAGGTGACCAACAACAAGGACTTCGGCACCGCGCTGACGTTGCTGCTGCGGCCCGGTTTCGAGCACTCGGTGTGGTCGTGGCTGCTGGGCGGCACGCCGGACGTGGTGCTGGTGGAGCGGGGCATCACGACGCCGATCGACACCGAGGTGGCGGCGCTGGAGGCGATGGGCGTGTTCGCCCTGCTGTTCGGCGGCAGGCAGCGGCGGTTCGTGCTGGCCGTGGACGAGCTGGACAAGATCTTCTCGGCGGACAGCCGGCCGCAGGCCCGGACCATGGCGGCGTTCCAGACGTTGCTCCAGGTGTTCGCGAAGGCGGGCGCGTGCCTGGTGCTGTGCGGGCTGCCCGACTTCAAGTCCGTGCTGCCGCCCGCGGTGCGTCAGCGCATCCCGTACACGGTGGTGATGTCGGGGCTCAGCCAGGGCGAGGTGCGGGAGTTCGTCGCGCTGGCCCAGGAGCAGGTGTTCGGCACGCGGCAGCTGGCGCCGTTCACCGTCAACACCACGCGCTACCTGCGGGACATCGCCCGCGGCAACGCGCGCAACGTGATCCGGCTGTGCCACCGGGTGTTCCGGATGGCCGACGACCGGTCCCGCGAGCCCGGCGGCGAGTTCGTCGTCACCGAGGACATGGTGCGGCAGGCGGCGCGCGACCTGTTCGGCTCGCTCAGCTCCGACGACGTCGACGGCGTGGTGCGCCGCCTGCTCGACGCCAACGGGCTCGACTACCTGCACCGGCACCTGCTGGGCGTGGCCGAGGAGTCGTTGGTGGACTTCTGGGTGACGTTCCCGGACCGCACGGGCGGGTGCGCGGTGCTGCTGACCCGGTCGCTGCTGGACAACGCGGACGTCGGCGCGGTGATGCGACGGATCTCGGCGGTGCGCGAGGCCGACCCGGACGCGGAGATCGTGCTGCTGGTCAACGGCGTCGTCGCCGACGGCGTGGCGATCCAGCTGCGCGAACCGCTCGGCCGGGAGCCGCTGGTGTACGTCGAGCGGACGTTCGCGGACGACTTCAAGGCCCTGGTCGGGGCGACGAGCGCGCGGCTGGGCGGCGACGGCGACCCGCTGACGGGGCTGCGCCTGCGGATGGACCAGCTGGCCAGGCAGCAGTCGAGCATCTACGGGTTCATCGAGCAGCTGGCCGAGCACATGGACGGCGTGCGGGCGTCGTCGGACCGGCAGCTGGGCGCGATCCAGCGGCAGCTCGGGCTGCTGGCGGGTGACGCGCGGCCCGACGCCGGGCGGCGAACGGGCGGTGCGGCGGCCGGTGGCGCGGCGGAGCAGGACCGGCTGCCGGGCGAGGTGGAGCGGCTGTTCCGGGACGCGGTGGACGCGTTGGAGGACCTGACGCAGCTCGACGCGATGTTCGCGGAGGCGTTCGACCACGCGCCGACCGCGACGCAGGAGGCCGTGCACCGCAGGTTGCGGACGCCGGAGTTCACGCAGGCCGCGGCCCAGGCCGTGGTGATGCAGAAGGCCGTGCGGGCGTTCCGGGCCGCGGTGGCGGAGTGGTACCGGTCGGCGGGCGACGACCCGGACGCCGAGGAGCAGCTCGAAGAGCTGTGCGGGATCTACGACGGGATCGTGGAGTTCCTGCCGCTGTTCCTGCTGGACCCGCTGTTCACCCTGGCGCCGTGGTCGGGACGGGCCGGTGGCCTGGTGGCCGAGGTCAACCAGGGCGCGCGGCGCAGCCGGGTGCACGACGCCCTCCGCAACCTCAGCCCACGCGTGCGCCGCGCCGTCGTGCGCTCCCCGCACTCCTGAGAGGTCCGCGCGTGCCGGGTCACGGAGCCGGGTTCACCCGGCGGAACGCGGCCAGCGGCGGGACGGTGGCGGACGGCTCACGGGTCCGCTGCGGGCGGTCCGGCTCACGCGCGGGTTCGGGTTCGGGTTCGGCGCGGGAGAGCGGTGGCCGCAGCCGGTCGTAGGCGCCGTTCGTCACGACGTGGAGCAGGTTCACCACGACGACCGCGGGCGCGACCACGGCGATCGAGCCGGGGAACGCCGGTTCCAGCAGCAGCGCCAGGATGATCGCGGTCAGCCCGTTCTGCTGGCCGAGCGCGAGCCTCATCCGGTCGCCGCGCCACCGCCTCGGCGACGTCAGCGCGAACGCCACGACGGCCTGCGCCCCGAACGCCGCCACGCCGAGCACCACGCCGACGCCGGCCAGCGCCCAGCTGAACTCGGCGGCCAGCACCAGGCCCACGGCGGCGATCGCGAGCACCATGCCCGCCTCCGCCAGCCCGTCGACCCACCGGCCCAGGTTCGGCCGGAAGAACAGCCCGAGCAGCGCCAACGCCAGCAGCAACGCGTGCTGGACGGCCACGAACCCGACCGCGAGCACCGCCACCACCATCACGGCGCGCACCGCGTACCGGAGCGCCCGGCGGCCCTCCTCGGCCTGCCGCACCCGGCCGCGCACCAACCGCCACAGCAGGTACGCGGCCCCGGCCAGGGCGAGGTTCAGCACCAGGTTCACCGCGAACGACCCGACGCCGCCGACCGCGCCGCCCTGCAGCGCGTACGCGGTGATGTAGACGGTGAGCAGCACCGTGATCGGGTCGTCGAACGACGCCCACGCGGCCAGCAGCGCCTTCGCCGAGTCGGACATGCGGGACTTGGCGCGGACGGCGGCGACCGACAGCGGGTCGATCTGCGCCACCGCCACCGCGAGGATCAGGTGCTCCGGTTCCCGGAACGCGAAGAACATCACCGCGAAGATCAGCGCGACCTTGGCGAGCACGCCGAGCGTGACGGCGAGGACGACGGTGCGGAACTGCGCGCGGAATTCCGCGATCACGATCCCGCTCGTGCTCGCGTACAAACCGAAACCGAGCAGTGCCGTGATGAAGAACCCGTACACCGGTGATTGGTCGACGTCACGAAGTCCGAGTTGCCACGCGGCGATCCAGCCCGCGCCGAGGGCCGAGAGGAGCGCGGCCGAGCGGATCACGGGCGTCACCATTCCACGGTAGGCAGGGGCGGTGGGGCGTTCAAGGACCGATTGGAGTGAGTTCCGCGGCCAGTGCGGACATTCGGTCATCGGCCGCGCGGACCCGCGACTGGTCGATCGTCACCCCGACGAGGTATTCGCCGGCGCGCAGCCGGTAGTAGTAGACGGCGCCCATTTCGACGTCGAGCACGAGCCGCGCCACGAGGCCGCCCATCACGGGGTTGACCGCGCGGTTGAGCTTGGTCGCCAGCGCGCCGAGCTCCTGCACGAAGCCGTGGTAGAACCGGCGGCGCGCCTCCACGGTGATCTGCCGGAAGAACGGGGCCAGCGACGGGTCGCCGAGGCAGTCGACCAGGGACCGCACCTCGCCGCCCGCCACGTGCGCGACCAGGTGGAGGTCCTGCGCCCGCACGGCCGCGAGGCACGCGGTCAGCGGCTCCTCCCCCACGCTGACGTGCGGCTCCTCGGCCGCGGTCGGGTGCGGCCGCGAGTCGCCCGCCACGGCCAGCGGCACGACGTCCTCGGCGCTCTCCCAGCCGCCGGGGTTGAGCGAGCCGAGGCGGAGCTGCCCGCGCAGCCGGGTGGCGAGCCCGGCGACGGCGCGGTCGGCCTCGTCCACCGCCGGGTGCCCGGCCAGCGGTCCCGCGCCCGTGTGGTCCAGCACCAGGCCGACGACGTGCTCGGTCGGCACGACGGAGTCGCAGAACAGGGCGCCTTCCTCGGTGTGCAGGACGGTGCGGATCAGCCGGCCGGTGCGCACCTCCTGCAGGGCGCGGTCCAGCGTGGCGACCTGGAACGTGAGGTGCCGGCCGAGCCGCTTCAGCTCCTCGCGGCGGGTGCCGCCGGGCAGCGCGTCGGGCGCGGGGGCGGGATCGCCGAGCACGTCGACGCCGAAGTCGAAGACGCCGCTGCTGTAGTGCGCGAGGTAGTGCAGCGCGGGGCTGGCCAGGATCGCCTCGCGGCAGGCGTCCCTGGCCAGGTCGAACTCCGGGCCGACGTGCTCGGCCTGCTCCTCGTGCGGCTCCACGCCGGTCCCTCCTGCGCGCTCAGGTGTGCGGGATGTCGACATCGCACTCCCGCCAGTCCTGGTCGGTCGGGTGCGCCGCGAGCCGCAGGTTGTGCGCCGCCACGGCGGTGTGGGGGTGATCGTGCCCCAGGAACTCCACGCAGTCGGTGTGCGCCTCGGCGATCAGTTCGGCCGCCCGGTCCGCCTCGCCCGCGGCGGCGCGCACCCGCGCCTCGTCCACGGCCGCCGCCAACGTCCACGGGTGGGTGTCGCCCAACCGTGAGCGCAGGGTGTCGACCGCGTCCGCCACGTGGTCCACCGCGCCCGCCGGGTCGCCCGCGGCGCGCAGCGCCAGGCCGAGGCCCAGCTTGCACAGAGCCACGAACGGGTGATCGTCGCGCAGCCCGACGTGCCGCTGGAACCCCGTCAACGCGGTGCGCGCGAGTTCCACCGCCAGCTCCGGGTCCACGCCGACGCGGCGGTGGTCGGCGGCGAAGCTCAACGCGCAGCCCAGCGTGTAGGGGTGGTGCGGGCCGATCAGCTCGCGGTAGTCGCGCAACGCCTTGCCGGTGCGCTCCTTGGCGGCCTTCGGCCTGCCCGCCAGGCGCATCGCGATCGCGTGGTTCCAGCGCACGCCGATCTGCGTCGCGTTCAGCTCCTGCCGCAGCGCCTGCAACTGCTGCGACGCGAACAGCAGCGTGTCCAGCGCCTCCGGGTAGCGGCCGAGTTCCCGCTGGTACAGGCCGATCTGCCCGAGCGTGGCCCAGGTCCGCGCGTCGTTGACGCCGAACAGGCGGCGGCGCCTGCGGTAGTTGTCCTCCTCCACCGCGAGCGCGCCCGCCGCGTCGCCGGACAGGAACATCGACGACGCCAGGTTGTTCGCCGCGCGCCGGGTGTCCGGGTGGTCGTCGCCGAGCGCCGACCGCAGGCCCTCCCAGGTGGCCTGGTCCTCCGCCAGCGCCTCGGCGAACAGGCCGAGGCCGCGCAGGTCGCCGCCGCGGCCGCGGGCGGTGATCAGCGGCCGCGGGTGGGTGAGGTCGAGCGCCCGCCGCTGCTGCGCCAGCGCCAGGTCGTCCAGCCGCAGCGCCTCGGTCGGCTCGCCGAGGACGCGGTGCACGTTGGCCAGCTCGGCGGCCAGCCGGTTGCGCAGCGGGTCCGCCGGGCCGAACCGCTCGGTCCACGCGTCGAGCAGCGCGCGGCCCGGCCCCAGCGCGGACCGGCGCACGCCCGCGCCGCCGTCGGTGTAGAGGAACCGCACCTGGTTGACCAGCCAGCGGCGCACCGCCGGGTCCGGGCTGTTCAGCGCGCCGGACGGGATGACGTGCTTCTGCAGCTCGGTGAACCGGGCCCGCCGGGTCGGCGAGTTGTCCTCCACCTCGGTCGGCGCCAGCGCGGCCAGCGCGGTCAGCACGTCCGCCCGGCGCGCCTCCCGCTCGGCCGGGTCCATCCGGTCGCGCAGCGCCCGCTGGACCACCCGGTGCAGCCGCAACGTGTACTGGTCGCCCCAGTCGACGCGGAACAGCCCGTGCCGCGCGCCGTACCAGAGGACCCGGTCGACCTCCGCGGCGTCCAGCGCCAGCGGCTCGGCGTCCACCCCGCCCACCGCGACCAGCCGGCCGAGGAACGCGGGCGAGCGCACCAGGCCGAGGTCCGCGCCTTCCGGGGACAGGAACGCGCAGAGCCGGGCGACCAGGACGGCCAGCCGCCCGGTGGCGTTGTCCCGCAACGCGTCCACGGTGACGTCCACGACCCGCGCGACACCGTCCACTTCGGACCGGCCGAGGCGTTCGAACAGGGTGCGGGTGGCCCACTTCGCCGCGTCCGAGTCGCGGGAGCCCGCGCCCACCTCGGTCCGCGCGGTCTCGCCGAGCCACGACGACACCAGGTCCAGCGCGAGCGGCAGGTGGTCGACGGCGTCGGCGACGCGCCGCGCGTCGTCCGCGGTCAGGCCGGGCACCCGGTCCAGGAGCAGGCGCACGCTGTCGTCCGCGCGCATCGGGACCAGCTCCACCGACCCGGCCGCGGGCGCCGAGGTGATCAGCACGTGGCCGGTCGCGCCGCGGGGCAGCAGGTCGGCGATCAGGTCCGGGTCGTCGGCGTTGTCGTAGACGAGCAGGTGCCGGGCGTACGCCGGGTCGTCGGCCAGCCGGTCCAGCGCGGACAGCGTGCCGTAGTCCGTCGAACCGGGCTGGCGCAGCTTCACGGCCAGCTCGGCGAGGCCGCTCAGCACGGACTGCCGGTCGTGCGCGGACAACCACCACACCGCCGCGTAGTCCGACGAGAACCGGTAGGCGTACTCCAGGGCCAGCTCGCTCTTGCCGACGCCCGGCACGCCGTTGACCGCCACCACGACCCGCTCGTCGCCCGCCTCGGCGAACCGGTCGCGCAACGCCTCCAGGTCCTCGTCGCGGCCGACGAACGCCGGGTGGCGCGGCGGCAGGCCGAACACCTGCGGGTGGTCGCCCGGCGCCCGCATCCCCGGCTCGTGCGCCGTGCCGGGCCGGTCGATCAGGCCGAAGTGGCCGAGCAGGCGGGCGCTCAGCGCGTCCGGGGTGTGCTCGTGCACGGACAGGCCGCCGTCGGCGGGCTCGTCGTCGGACAGGTGCAGCCGCAGCACGGTCATCGGCCGGTCGGGCAGGTCCACCGGGCCGAGGTGCGGCGACGACAGCACCACCACGCCCGGCGGCACGTCGGCGTCGAACCACTCCGCCGCGTCCGCCAGGCGCCGCACCCGCGCGCCCGCCCGTTCGAGCTGCCCGCGCACCCAGTCGGCCCACGGGCGGTCCCGCGGCGCGTGCGCGATCACCACCCGGTCCGGCTCGGCGGACGACGTCAGGCCGAACACCCGCCGGTAGCGGGCCCGCAGCAGCGGCGACACCGGCGTCACCTCGGTCACCGCGCCGCCCGTGACGGCCGCCGCGAGCCTGCCGTACTGGGCCTCCAGCACGCCGCCGCTGGTCGGCTCCTCGACCAGGATCGCCAGCAATGGGTCGAACGCGTCGAACGGGCGGTACGGGATCTCGATCGCGCCGCCGTCCGGCACCCGTTTCTCCGGGCCCCCGGACAGTTCCGTGAACGCGGCGTGGATCGCGGACCGGATGCGCCGGGCGCGGGACAGCTCGTGCGCGTCGTCGAACAGCGTCGCCACCGGCACCACGTCGATGCGGATCGGCGCGCGCCGGTCCAGCAGGGTGGCCAGGTCCGCCGCGTCGGCGATCGCGCGCGGCCGTGGCCGGAAGCACACCACGGCCACCTCGCACAGCGTCGCGATCAACGTCAGCGTCTCGTCGCCCGCGCCCGTCGGCGCGTCGATCAGCACCTGGTCGTAGTCGGACTCGGCGAGCCGCGCCCGGAGCTCGGTGATCGCGCCCGTGTCGCCGTGCCTGGCCTCGGGACGGGGCCGGCCCGCCCCGTCCGCCGGCATCGGGGACACCACGTCGACGTGACCGGGGTCGGCGACGTCACCCGCCGGCGGCGCGAACCGCTCGGCCGCGGGCGCCGGGTCGTCGTCGCCCGCCGGGCCGACCCGGTAGGCGGCCACCAGGCCGCGGCCGAGCGCGTCCGGCACGCCGAGCCGGGCGACCAGGAACGGCTCCAGGTACTCGCGCACCCGCGGCACCTCGGAGCCCCAGTCCACCACCAGGACGCGCTGCCCGGCGGAGGCCAGCACCCAGGCCAGGTTCGCCACCGCGCTGGTGCGACCGGTGCCGCCGGTCGCCGACAGGAAGGCGGTGACCCCGGTGTGGGCCGGGGTGGTGCGCGGGGTGGTCATCTGCTGCTCCAGGGCGGCGGGGAACTTGGGAATACCGGGATCTCGGGCCGCACGCCCGCGAGTCAGCCGCGTTTCACCCGAATGGCCCCGCGCGCCGCGGCGTCCCGCGCGGTGCGGCCGATCGCGCGCGCCGTCACAGGGAACTCTCGAAAGCGGCGAACCGGTCGGGCAGCGCGTCGTTCTCCGCGAGCACCCGGCACAGCGCGGCGCGCAGCGCGGTGTCCGGCAACTCGGCCAGCACCGCCAGGTCGACACCGGTGACGTCCAGCAGGTCCGACTCCAGAACGGGTTCCTCGGCCATGTCCGGCACACCCCCTTCCCGCACTGCTGCGGGTTTCTCAGCACCACGCCGGTCGCCGGCTCCGCCGACGGCGCAGTTCCCATGGTAGTGAACGACAACGGTCACGGACGGGAATCCTCCGATTGGCGGAGGCAGCCGGCGGCGGGCTGTGTTTGATTGCTTGTCGGGGTGGCCGGAAATCGGGGGATTCATGAAAGCGCTGCCGTTCCGCCAGTTCGTGCTGAAGGTGCACGGCCGGTGCAACCTGGCCTGCGACTACTGCTACGTCTACGAACTCGCCGACCAGCGCTGGCGTTCCCGGCCGCGCGCGATGTCGCCCGGGATCGTCGCGCACACCGCCGAACGGGTGGCGGAACACGTGCGCGATCACGGGTTGCGCGAGGTGGAAGTGGTGCTGCACGGCGGTGAACCGCTGCTCGCGGGACGGCGCGCGATCGAATCGCTGGTCACGCGGTTCCGCGCCGTCGTGCCCGCCGAAGTGCGGTTCACCGTGCAGACGAACGGGACTGTGCTCGACCGCGAATTCCTGCGGTCGTTCGACGCGCTCGGCGTGCGGGTCGGCGTGAGCGTGGACGGCACCCCGGAAGCGCACGACCGGCACCGCGTGCGGCCGAACGGTTCCGGGAGTTGGGCGGCGGTGCGCGGGGCTTTGGAGTCGTTGCGCGAGTTCCCCGCCGTGTACGGCGGTCTGCTGTGCGTGGTGGATGTCGACAACGACCCCGTGCGCACCTATGAGTCGTTGCTGGAATTCGCGCCGCCCGCGGTGGATTTCCTGCTGCCGCACGGCAACTGGTCCACGCCGCCGCCGGGACGTGCCGCCGGCGATCCCGCGACGCCGTACGCGGACTGGCTGATCGCCGTGTTCGACCGCTGGTACGACCGGCCGCGGACGCGCGTGCGGCTGTTCGACGAGCTGCTGTCGTTGTTGCTGGGCGGGCGTTCCGGGGTCGAGGGGCTCGGCCTGAGCCCGTCCGGCCAGGTGGTGGTGGAGACCGACGGGACGATCGAGGCGTCGGACATCCTCGCGTCCTCCTCCCCGGCCGCGTCGGCGACCGGGCTGCACGTGGCGCGCGACCCGTTCGACGCGGCGCTGGACCTGCCCGACGTGCGGGCCGGGCGCGCCGGGCTGGCCGGTCTGTCGGCGGCGTGCCGGCGGTGCCCGGTGGTGCGGGTGTGCGGCGGCGGCCTGCGGGCGCACCGGTTCCGCGAGGGCGCCGGGTTCGACCGGCCGTCGGTGTACTGCCCGGACCTGGTGCGGCTGATCGGCCACGTCCGGTCGCGGGCCGCGGCGGACCTCGCGGCGCTGGACCTGGCGGCGTTGGCGTGACGGTGTCGCCGAACCGGATGCCCGCGTTCCGGCTGTCCGCCGCGGACTTCGTCGCGCTCGCCCGCGGCGGCGGTGGCGCGTCGGCGGTGCGCACCCTGCGGTTGGCGCGGCGCAGCCGGACGTTGCTGATGATCCGGTCCATCGCGGCCGACCCGGCGGCGACGCCCGCGTTCGCGTTGCTGCGGCGGGTCGCGGCGGTGGCGCCGGAGGCGGTGGGCCGGGTGCTGGACCACCCGTCGGTCGGCGCGTGGGCGACGCGGACCGCGCTGGCGGCGCGGCGCGGCGGGCCGGTGCGGGCGGCGGAGCTGGCGTTCACGGCGGCCGCGGCGGCGGTGCGCGCGGGCGTTCCGGTGGACCTGGAGTTCCCGCCGGTCGAGGTGTTCTCGCTGCCGTCGCTGGGTGTCGTCGTCGGGCCGGGGCTGACGTGGTCGCCGTTGCCGGAGGTCGACCTGGGCGGGCACACGCTCCAGGTGGACGTGTGGGCGGGCGGCGGGGTGCCGGCCGAGCTGCCCGTCGAGCCGTCACCCGACCTGCGGCGGTGGCGCGACGCCCTGCGGGCCGCGTGGAACCTGCTGACGCGCGACCACCCGGCGTTGGCGGCGGAGGTGGCGCAGGTCGTCTCGGTGGTCACGCCCATGCCGTCGTCGCCGTCCGGGACGAGCAGCGCGACGCTGGCCGACGCGTTCGGGTGCGTGTTCCTGTCGCCGACACCGGACGCGGAAACGCTCGCCGTGACGCTCGCGCACGAGGCGCAGCACAGCAAGCTGGCCGCGTTGATGGACTTGTTCCCGCTGGTCCGGCCCGACGTGGACGCGCTGTTCTACGCGCCGTGGCGGGAAGACCCCCGGCCCGCCGCCGGTCTGCTGCACGGCACGTACGCGCACCTCGGCGTGGCCGGCTTCTGGCGCGACCGACCCGGCGAGGCGGCGCAGGTCGAGTACGCGCGCTGGCGGTCCGCCGCCCTGATCACCGCGGAGGCGCTGCTGGCGGGCGGCGTGCTCACGCCCACCGGCACGTGGTTCGTCCGGGAGGCGGCCGACGTCCTGCGCGCCTGGTGCGCCGAGCCCCTGCCCCCGGCGGCCCTGACCGTGGCCGCCGCCGAAGCCGCCGCCCACCAGGCCCGCTGGCAAGCCGCCCACGGCCGGTGACCGGCCCACCGCCCCGAGCCGGTGCCGGGTGTGCCGGTGCTGGGTGTGCCGGTGCCGGGTCGGCTGCGGCGGGGCGGCCCACCGCACGCCGAGCCGGGGCTGGGCGGCTGTGGCGGGGCACGCAGTGCGGCGACTCGCCGGGCGTGATCCCCGGGGTTGGCGGGTCCGGCCGCGATACTGCCCGCCATGCTCACCGCCGACGGCCACCTGGTGCACTCCCCCGCGGACCTGGTGGACCTGCTGGAGTGCGAGCACCGCAGCCGCCTCAGCCTCGCCCTGGCCCGCGGCGTGCCCGGCGCGCCCGTGCCCGACCCGCCGCGGAACGCGCCCGCCGCCCGCCACGGCCACGCGCACGAGCAGGCCGTCCTGGCCCGCTTCCGCGCCGAGCACGACGTGGTCGAGATCCCGCAGCCCGCGCCGACCCACGACGCGCTCACGCACGCCGCCGGGCTGACCGCGGCGGCCATCGCGTCCCGCGCGCCGGTGATCTACCAGGCTGTCTTCTACGCCGACGGCTTCCAGGGCCGCGCCGACTTCCTCGTCGCCACCGACCGCGGCTACGAGCCGCACGACGCCAAGCTGGCCCGGCACGCCACCCCGGCCGCCGTCGTCCAGCTCACCGCGTACGCCGACGCGCTCGGCGCGCAGGCGGGCCCCGCCATGCACCTCCTGCTCGGCGACGGCTCCACCCGGACGTTCCAGGTCGCCGACTTCCTGCCGCTGGTCCGCGACCTCCGGCAGCGGCTCCGCGACCGGGTCGCCGGCCCCGCGTCCCTGCCCGCACGGCTGTGGGACGACGAGCGGCCCGCCTGCGCGACGTGCCGGTTCGGCCGCCACTGCGCCACCGGACGGGAACGGGACCGCGACCTGTCCCTGGTCGCCGGCATCCGCACCGACCAGCGGCGCAAGCTCGCCGCGGCGGGTCTCGGCACGATCGACGCGCTGGCCAACGCCACCCGCGCCGACCGGCCCGCGACGATGTCCGCCGCGACGTTCACCGGGTTGCGCGCCCAGGCCGCGTTGCAGGTCATCCAGGACGACTCGCGCACCGAGGACGACCCGACCGGCAAGGTCGCCTACGAGGTGGTCGGGCCGGAGGCCCTGGCCGCGCTGCCCGCGCCCAGCCCCGGCGACCTGTTCTTCGACATGGAGGGCGACCCGTTCGCGCTCAACGGCGAGGGCCTGGAGTACCTGTTCGGCGTGGTCGACGCCGAGGAGAGGTTCACGCCGTTCTGGGCGCACACCCGTCCGCAGGAGAAGGCGGCGTTCGAGCGGTTCGTCGACTTCGCCACGAAGGCGTTGGAAGATCACCCGGACGCGCACGTCTACCACTACGCGCCGTACGAGGTGAACGCGCTCAAGAAGCTCGCCGCGCTGCACGGCACGCGTGAGGACGCCGTCGACCACCTCCTGAGGTCCGGCGCGCTGGTCGACCTGTACGCCGTGGTGCGCAAGGCGTTGCGGGTGTCCCAGCGGTCGTACTCGATCAAGTACCTGGAACCGCTGTACATGCCGTCCGCCCGCGCGGGCGACGTGACGACCGCGGTGTCGAGCATCGAGGCGTACGAGGAGTTCCTGGCGCTGCGGACCTCCGACCCGGCGCGCGCGGAGGAGGTGCTCGCCGGCATCGCCGACTACAACACGTACGACTGCGTGTCGACGCTCGGCCTGTACCGGTTCCTGGTGGAGGTGCGCGCGGAGGCGGGCATCGAGCCGCACGTGCCGGAGCCGTCGTTCAGCGAGGAGGTCGAGGACGAGATCGCGGCCCAGCGCCGGGCCGAGCGGGCCGAACGGCTCGCCGCCGTCGTCGACCCGCTGCTGGAGGGCCTGCCCGACAACCCGGCCGAGGCCACCGACGACGAGCGGGCGCGGGCGCTGCTGGCCGCCGCCGTCGGCTACCACCGGCGCGAGACCAACCCGGCGTGGTGGGACTTCTTCCGGCAGGTGGCGGCGCCGCTGAGCGAGTTGGAGTCCGACAGCGCGTGCGCGGTGCCGGTGTCGGTGCGGGCGCAGGACTGGGCGATGCCGTCCGGCCGGGTCCGCAAGGCCAAGCGCGAGCTGCGGGTGTGGTGCGACCCGGACCGGCCGCACCCGTTCGCGTCGGGCGAGCAGGTCCGGCTGCTCTACCCCGGCACGCCGAACCGCACCCGTGACGCGGTGGTGCTCGCCGAGTCGGCCGAGGACATGGTGCTCGTGGAGAGCGTCGCACCGGACGACGTCCACGGGGAGCTGCCCGTCGCCGTGCTGCCGGGCAGCCCGGTCCGGCCCACGCCCAAGGACGAGGCCGTCTACGAGCTGGCGCGGTCGGTCGTGGACGGCCTGCCGTCGCTGCCGCCGCACCCCGGCGTCGACCTGGTCCGCCGCACGCCGCCGCGCCTGAGGACCGGCTCGCTGCCACGCGGCGGGGACGTGATCACCAACGTCATCGCGGCGGTCGACGCGCTGGACGGCTCGACGTTGGCCGTGCAGGGGCCGCCCGGCGCGGGCAAGACGTACCTGGCGGGACGGCTGATCGCGCACCTGATCCGCGGTGGGCGCAGCGTCGGCGTGACGTCGAACAGCCACAAGGCGGTGGAGAACGTGCTGAGCGCGGCCCTGGCGGCGGGCCGTGAGCTGGGCGTGCCGATCCCGACGGCGAAGCGCGCGAAGGGCGCGCCCGCGAAGGACTGCGCGTGGGAGCAGCCGCGCGACAACCCGGCGCTGGTGCGGTGGCGGAACGACCAGGGCGGCGGGCACCTCGTCGGCGGCACGGCGTGGACGTTCGCCAACGCGGCGCTGCGGGAGCAGCCGTTCGACGTGCTGATCGTGGACGAGGCGGGGCAGTTCGCGCTGGCCGACGCGCTGGCCGTGTCGACGTGCGCGCGGAACCTCGTGCTGCTCGGCGACCCGCAGCAGTTGCCGCAGGTCGTGCAGGGCACCCACCCGGCGGGCGCCGAGGCGTCCGCGCTCGGGCACCTGATCGGCGACGCCGACGTCATCCCGCCCACCCTGGGCTACTTCCTCGACCAGACGCGGCGCATGCACCCGGCCGTGTGCGAGCCCGTGTCGAACCTGTCGTACGCGGGGTTGCTGCACGCCCACCCCAGCGCCGGTCTGCGGGGCGTCGCGGGCGTGCCGCCCGGCGTGTACCTGCACTCGGTGGCGCACTCGCACAACACCACGTCGTCCGCCGAGGAGGCCGCGGCGGTGGTCGGCGTGGTGCGCGCGCTGATGGGTCGCATGTGGACGGACGGGTCGAACGCGCGGGCGCTGGACGACTCGGACATCGTCGTCGTGGCGCCGTACAACCTGCAGGTGCGGCTGGTGAGGCGCGAGTTGGAGAAGCACGGCTACGAGCACGTGCGGGTCGGCACGGTGGACCGGTTCCAGGGCCAGGAGGCGCCGGTCGTCATCACCACCATGACGTCGTCCGCGGCCGTCGACCTGCCGCGCGGCCTGGACTTCCTCCTCTCCCGGAACCGGTTGAACGTCGCGTTGTCGCGGGCGCAGGCCGTCGCCGTGGTCGTCTGCTCGCCCCGGCTGGTGGAGGCGGACATCCGCGACGTCGACCAGCTGCGCCTGGTGTCGGGCATGATCGGGTTGATGGCGGACGCCAGGAGGTGGGACGTCGAAGCCTGAGGCGGCGTGTGCGGAGAGTGGTGCAACGTCGTTCGACGATGACAACAGGGGCCCCCTGGGCGGGGACCCCTGCGTGAGCGTCGGAACCCGTTACGACTTCGGCAGGCCCGGCGGGTTGATCTCGGACTTCTCCACCGCCTCGTCCGCCAACCCCCACCGCTCCAGCACCTCGGCGTACTTCCCGGTCGCGATCAGGTGGTCCACGGCCTCCGCCACCGGCTCCACCAGGCCGCTCCCCTTCTTCGTCGTCGCGGCGATCTTGCCGACGATCTCACCGCCGCCGGAGAACGTGCCGATCACCTCGGTCTTCCCCGACGTCGCCACGTGGTACGCCGAGGTCGGGTTCGGGCCCAGGTACGCGTCGATCCGCCCCGACTCCAGCGCCAGGTAGTAGTCGGCCGCGTTCTGGAAGTACTTGATGTCCGTGGTCGGCAGGCCGCGCGCCTCGTTCGCCTTGCTCCAGTCGACCAGGATCTTCTCCTGGTTCGTGCCCGACCCGACCGCGATCACCTTCCCGGCCACGTCCTCCGGCCCGTCCACGCGCCACGTCCCGCCCTTCACCGCCTCGAACGCGAGCGTGTCCAGCCGGTACGTGGCGAAGTCGTACTTCTCCTTCCGCGCCTCGGTGACGGTGATGTTCGAGATCCCCAGCGGGTACGCGCCGCTGTCCAGCCCGACGAACAGGTTCTCCCACGACGTCACCTCCAGCTGGGCCTCCAGCCCGAGCACGCCCGCGATCAGCACCGCGATGTCGGTCTCCACCCCGATCGGCGTCTTGTCGTCCGTCGCGTAGAACCGCAACGGCGGCGCGGTGCCGGCGGACCCGGCCACCACGAGCTTCCCGCCCGCCCGGAACCGCTCCGGCACCTTCGCCGCGATCGAGTCCACCTTGGACGCCGTCACGCGCTTCTGGTCGGGGCCGAGCTCGACGGTCTTCCCGCCGGCCACGACCTGGTCCTCGCCCACCGCGCCGTCGGCTCCCGCGCACGCCACCGACGCCAGCGCGACGGCGGCCACCAGGGCGGTGATCCTCAAGAAAGACAACGAACTCTCCTCACACGATCAGAGCACTTTGGACAGGAACGCGCGGGTGCGCGGGTGTTGCGGGTCGTCGAGGACCTCGGCCGGCGTGCCCTGCTCGACGACGACGCCGCCGTCCATGAACACGACGGTGTCCGCGACCTCGCGGGCGAAGCCGATCTCGTGGGTGACCACGACCATGGTGGTCCCGCCGCGCGCCAGGTCCTTGATCACGTCGAGCACCTCGCCGACCAGCTCCGGGTCGAGCGCGGACGTCGGCTCGTCGAACAGCAGCACCTTCGGCTCCAGCGCCAGCGCCCGCGCGATGGCCACGCGCTGCTGCTGCCCGCCGGACAGGTGCCGCGGGTACGCCGCCTCCTTGTCGGACAGGCCGACGCGCGCGAGCAGCCGCAACGCCTCCGCCCGGGCCGTCGCCACCGGTTTTCCCTGCGCGGACACCGGGGCCTCCACGACGTTCTCCAGCACGGTCAGGTGCGGGAACAGGTTGAAGTTCTGGAACACGAACCCGATGTGCGTGCGCTGCCGCAGCACCTCGCGCTCCCGCAGCTCGTAGAGCTTGTCGCCGCGCTGCCGGTAGCCGATCAGCTCGCCGTCGACGCGCACCAGGCCGCGGTCGACCTTCTCCAGGTGGTTGATGGTGCGCAGCAACGTCGACTTGCCCGACCCGGACGGCCCGAGCACGACGACCACCTCGCCCGCGCCGACCTGGAGGTCCACGCCGCGCAGGACCTCGTTGTCGCCGAAACTCTTGTGGACACCGCGCACGTCCACCATCACCTCGCCCACTTCCACCCCTCCTGGTCCCTGGTCGCGCCCTTGGCGTAGTGCTTCTCGACGTAGTGCTGGACGACGGACAGCAGCGTGGTCAGCGCGATGTACCAGGCGGTGGCGACCATGAGCAGCGCGACGACCCGCGCGTTGCGGCCGTAGATGACCTGCACCTGGTAGAACAGCTCGCCGATGGCCACCACGGACACCACCGAGGTGCCCTTGAAGAGGCTGATCACCTCGTTCGTCGCGTTGGGCAGGATGGACCGCATCGCCTGCGGCAGCACGATCCGGCGGAACTGGCGGGTCTTCGGGATGCCGAGCGCGGCGGCGGCGTCGAGCTGGCCGTGGTCCACCGAGATGACGCCGGAGCGGACGATCTCCGCCGCGTACGCCGCCTGGTGCAGCGCCAGGCCGAGCACGGCCGCGCCCATCGGGCTGATCAGGTCCTTGGTGTCGACGCCGAAGAACGTCGGGCCGAACGGGACGCCGAAGTGCAACTCCTGGTACAGGTAGGAGATGTTGAACCAGAACAGCAGTTGCACGATCAGCGGGATCGAGCGGAACGCCCAGGTGTAGGTCCAGCTCACCGCCGCGAGGAACCGGCTGCGGGACAGGCGCATCAGCGCGAGCACGAGGCCGAGCGCGAAGCCGATGACGGTGCCGTACAGCGTCAGCTCCAGCGTCACCAGGACGGCGTCGAGCACGGACCTCGCGGTGATGTACCGGGCGAACGTGGTCCAGTCCCAGCCGGGGTTGGTGACCAGGCCGCTGACGAACTGCGCCGCCAGGACGAGCACGACGACGATGCCCACCCACCGCCACGGGTGGCGGACGGGCACGACCTTCGGCACGGGCGGGTCGTGGGCACGCAGGCGTGGTTGTGCGGACACGCTCATGGTGGGGTCCTTCAGGAACGGGGCGGAGCCCGCGGCGGTGGTGCCGGCGGGTGCGGGTGTGAGAGGTGCGGGGTGCGAGAGTTGCGGGGTGCGAGGGGTGTGCGCCCGCGTCGGGAGCGCCGCGTCGGTGTCGATCGCGGCGGCAGCGGTGTCCGGTGTGTCAGGAGCTGCGACAGATGGCGCTGGAGACCCGGCCGAAGTCGACGTGCCTGCGGGAGCGGAGGACGGTCATCGCTCTCTTCCCTTCACACGGCCGGACTGGGCGGGCGGCGGAAACGTAGCCACTTCGCCGCCGTGCGAACAAGGGCGCCCACGTGCTGAACCGCGGCGACAGGTGGTTGACAAGCGGCGAGGTGACCCGAATCGACCAAGGTCGCGGGTGAACACCTCGCGGCCGGCGTTCCTGCTCCTCGGGGCGGCGTGGTCGTGCCGGCCGTGCTGCGCCGCCGGCTCAGGGGATGACCCCGCAGCGCCCCCGGCCTACGGGAGCACCTGGATCTTGCGTCCCTGCCCCGCCCGGAACCGGGACAGCGCCGCCGCGTAGTCCGCGAGCGGCAGGCGGTCGCCGATGAAGACGTCCGGGTCGAGCACGCCCGCGAACAGGTAGGCCGCCCGGTCGTCGGCTGCCCGTTCCCGCCCGGCGGGTGGCGCGCGAAGGCCCCCGGGCGCGGAACCCAGGGGCCTCGGGAGCGGTGGATCAGACGGTGGCGAGGGCCGGGTAGTCGAGGTAGCCCTGGTCCGTGCCGCCGAAGAACGACGTGGGGTCGGGCGTGTTGAACGGGCCGCCGTTCGCGAGGCGGACCGGCAGGTCGGGGTTCGCCAGGAACAGCACGCCGAAGCTGACCGCGTCGGCGACGCCCTCGTCCACCAGGGCCAGCTGCTCGGGGCCGGTGACGCCGTCCGGCGTGAACGGGTTGAGGATGAGCGCGCCGGAGAACCGCTCGCGCAGCCGCAGCGTCAGCTCGCGCTCGTCCTGCTCGGCGATGTGCAGGTAGGCCAGGCCGATCGGGTCGATCGCGTCGACCAGGACCGGGTACAGCTCGTGGTGCGTCTCCTCGGCGATGTCGTTGTACCGGTTGCCGGGGGAGATCCGCAGGCCGACGCGGTGCCCGCCGATCGCCGCGGCCACCGCGCGGACGGTCTCCACGACGAACCGGGTGCGGTTCTCCACCGAGCCGCCCCACTCGTCGTCGCGCCGGTTGGTGTTGTCGGCGAGGAACTGGTGCAGCAGGTAGCCGTTGGCGCCGTGCAGCTCGACCCCGTCGAACCCGGCCTCGACGGCGTTGCGCGCGGCGGTGGCGAAGTCGGCGACGGTCGCCTCCACCTCGGCGGACGTCAGCTCGACCGGCGTGACGTAGTCGGCCATCCCGGCGGGGGTGAACACCTGGCCCGCCGCGCGCACCGGCGAGGCGCCGACGGGGTGCAGGCCGTCGGGCAGGACGCTCGGGTGGCCGATCCGGCCGGTGTGCATGAGCTGCGCGAAGATCCGCCCGCCCGCCGCGTGGACCGCGTCCGTGGCGCGGCGCCAGCCCTCGACCTGCGCGTCGCTGTGCAGCCCCGGCGTGTACGGGTAGCCCTGGCCGACCACGGACGGCTGGATGCCCTCGGTGATGATCAGCCCGGCGCCCGCCCGCTGGGCGTAGTACTCGGCCATGGCCGCGGTCGGCACGGTGTCGTACGCGCGGCTGCGCGTCATCGGCGCCATGACGATCCGGTTGGACAACTCGACGCCGGCCAGGTGCCACGGTTCGAAGGCGGTGCTCATCGCGATTCCTCCACTGCTCGGGTTTACCTGTCCGAACAGCTAACTGCACCAAGTCTATTCCGGATCAGCCACTGTGACGGCACTCACTCACCGGGGGGACTAGAATCGAACCGTGACCCCGACCGGACAAAACCCCACGTCAGGCCCGAATCCGCCGTCCGCCGAACACAGTCCGGTCAGCTTCGCCATCTTCCGGGTCGCCCGCCTGCACCGCCTCCTCGCCGCTCAGCTGCTCAGACAGGCAGGTCTGCACCCAGGCCAGGAGTTGGTGATGATGCACCTCTGGGACCGGGGCCCGCAGCGGCAGGCCGACCTGTGCGCCGTGCTGGGCTCCGACTCGCCCACCATGACCAGGACCGTGCAACGGCTGGAGCGCGCGGGCTTCGTGCGCCGCTCCCCCGACCCCGGCGACGGCCGCGCCACGATCGTCGAGCCGACCGCGGCCAGCCAGGCGCTGCGCCAGGACGTCGAGCGCATGTGGCGGGCGCTCGAAGAGGCCACGCTGGACGACATGGACGAAGACCAGCAGGCCGAGACCCTGAGGGTGCTCGGCCTGCTGGAGTGCAACCTGGCGCGCCGGGCGCACCGGGCCGCCGATCGACCGGACTAGCCGGCCAGCCGGAGCCAGGCGGCGGTGTCCGGCGGCACGGCACCGTCCACGAGCGGGCCGCTGGCCAGCAGCACGCGCTCGTGGTCGGGGAGGGCGACGGGCGAACCGGACAGGTTCAGCACGCACGCGAACCCGGCGCCGCGGGTGAACGCGACGACGCCCGGCCCGAGGTCCAGCCACTCCATCGGGCCGTCGCCGAGCGCGTCCTCCGCGCGCCGCAGCGCCAGCACGGCCCGGTAGTGGGCCAGCATCGAGTCCGGGTCGCCGGTCTGCGCGGCCACCGACAGCGACCGCCAGCGCTCCGGCCGGGGCAGCCACGACGGGCCGTCGTCGCCCCACGGGAGCGGCACCCGGCACCCGTCACGGCCGCGGTCGGTGTGCCCGGACCGCACCCACACCGGGTCCTCGCGCAGCTCGTCGGGCAGGTCGTCCACCTCCTCCAGCCCCAGCTCCTCGCCCTGGTAGACGTACACGCAGCCGGGCAGCGCGGTGGTCAGCATGATCGCCGCACGCGCGCGCTTCACGCCCAGCTCCAGGTCCGTCGGCGTGAGGTGCTGCCGCCGGCCGAAGTCGAACGAGGTGTCCTCGCGGCCCATCCGCGACACGTGCCGCGTCACGTCGTGGTTGGACAGCACCCACGTGGGCGGCGCGCCGACCGGCGCGTGGGCGGCCAGCGTGGCGTCGATGACCCGCCGCAGCTCGCCGGGTTCCCACGGGCAGCACAGGAAGTCGAAGTTGAACGCCGAGTGCAGCTCGTCGGCGCGCAGGTACCGGGCGAACCGCTCCGGGTCGGGCAGCCACATCTCGCCGACGAACACCCGGTCGTCCGGGTACTCGTCCAGCACCCGCCGCCACGACCGGTAGATGTCGTGCACGCCGTCCTGGTCGGAGTACGGCAGGTCGGCGTCGGGCTTGGAGAAGTCCTTCACCAGCCCGTCCGCCACGTCGATGCGGAACCCGTCCACGCCCCGGTCCAGCCAGAACCGCAGGATCGAC
Source organism: Saccharothrix hoggarensis (assembly GCF_052936025.1). The sequence goes on from NZ_CP193624.1 coordinate 5,468,604, forward strand.
TCGAACTCGGCCCGCACCTCCGGGTTGGTCCAGTTCAGGTCGGGCTGCTCGGGGCTGTACAGGTGCAGGTACCAGCTGCCGTCCGGCGCCTGGCTCCACGCCGGGCCGCCGAACCGGGACTGCCAGTCGTTGGGCGGCTCGTCGCCCTCGTGGAACCAGAACCGGTCACGCCCCTCCCCCCGCAGCGCCTCCTGGAACCACGGGTGCCGGTCCGAGCAGTGGTTGGGCACGATGTCGATGATCACCCGCAGCCCGACCGCGTGCGCCTCCCCGATCAGCTTCTCCGCCTCGACGAGCGTGCCGAAGACGGGCTCGATGTCGCGGTAGTCGGCGACGTCGTAGCCGCCGTCCGCCAGCGGCGACGGGTACCAGGGGCTGAGCCAGATCGCGTCCACACCCAGCTCGGCGAGGTAGGGCAGCTTCTGCCGAAGTCCCGCGAGGTCCCCGATCCCGTCGCCGTTGCCGTCGGCGAAGCTGCGCGGGTACACCTGGTAGATGGCCGCACCGCGCCACCAGTTCATGTGGAATCCTCCCTCGTCGGTGTGTTTCAGCCCTTCACGCCACCGGCGGTGAGACCCGCCAGGACGTGCCGCTGGAACACCAGGAACAACCCGATCACCGGCACGCTGGACAGCACGAGGCCCGCCAGCATGAGGTTGACCGGTGTGTCGGGGGCGAAGCGCTGCAGCGCCACGCTGAGCGTCTGCCGCGCCGGGTCGGGGAACACCAGCAGCGGCCAGATGAAGTCCTTCCACGCGGCCACCACCGCGAAGATGGACACGACGGCCAGGATCGGCCGGGACAGCGGCAGCACGATCCGCCACAGCATGGTGAACTGGCCGGCGCCGTCGATCCGCGCCGCCTCCAGCACCTCGACCGGCAGCTGGTCGAAGAACCGCTTGAGCAGGAACACCGTGAACGCGTTGGCCGCCCCCAGCAGCCACAGCGCCAGCGGGTTGTTGAGCAGCCCGAGGTCGGCGATGGTCAGGTAGGTGGGCACCAGCAGCACCGCGGCGGGCATCATCAGCGTCAGCAGCATCATGCCGAGGATGCCCTTGCCCAGCACGGGTTTGAGCCGCGACAGGGCGTAGGCGGCGGGCACGTCGACGGCCAGCTGCACCGCCCACACGCCGACCGCGACGACGATCGTGTTGAGGAAGTACCGGCCCAGGTCCATCAGGTCCCACGCCTCGGCGTACGTGCCCGGCACCCACGTCTCGGGCAGGATCGTCGGCGGCACGCGGGCCAGCTCCGCGGCCGGTTTCATGGCCGAGACGACCACCCACACCAGCGGCACCACGAAGATCGCGGTGAGCACGACGGTGGTGACCACCATGACGGCCGTGTAGCCGGCGCGGTTGCGCCCCGGCGCGATCAGCGTCCTCACGCGTCCGCCTTCCGCGTCACCCGCAGGTACAGCGCGGTGAACGCGCCGAGCACCAGCAGCAGCAACAGGCTCAGGGCACTCGCCGTGCCGAAGTCGTTGTAGTAGAAGGCGTACCGGTAGAGCAGCAGCAGGACGGTGACGGTGGAGTCCTCCGGGCCGCCGCCGGTCATCACGTACGGCTCGGTGAACACCTGCATGGTCGCCACGACCTGCAACAGCATCAGCACCAGCAGCACGAACCGGGTCTGCGGGACGGTGACGTGCCACAGCCGGCGCAGCACGCCCGCGCCGTCCAGCTCCGCCGCCTCGTACAGGTCGCCGGGGATGCCCTGCAGCGCGGCCAGGTAGATCAGCGTGGCCGTGCCCAGGTTGGCCCACGTCGCCACGACCACCAGCGACAGCATCGACGTGTCGGCGCTGTCCAGCCACGCCGCGCCCTCCAGCCCGAGCCCGCGCAACACCGAGTTGAGCAGGCCCGGACCGGGGTCGTACAGCCACTTCCAGATCAGCGCGGCCACCACCGGCGGCAGCATCACCGGCAAGTAGACGATGAGCCGGAAGTACGCCTTGAAGTGCCGCAGCTCGTTGAGCACGACCGCGAGCAGGAACGGCACCACGAAGCCGAACACCAGCGCCAGCGCGGTGAACAGCAGGGTGTTGCGCCACGCCGTGGCGAACAGGGGGTCGGCGAAGAGGCGTTCGAAGTTCTCCCAGCCGACCCACGTGGGGTCGGAGACGAAGTCGACCTGCTGGAAGCCCAGCACGGCCCCACGCGCGATGGGGTACCAGGAGAACACCGCGAAGCAGATCAGCGCGGCGGACAGGAACCCGTACGCGGTCAGGTTCTCCGCGACGCGGCGGCGCATCACTTGACCTGCGCCAGGACCGGGTTCACCTTGGCCTCGGCGTCCGCCAGCAGCGTGGCCGGGTCGGCGTCGCGGTCGGTGAGCACGGCCTGCATGACGTTGTCGAGGATCGCGTACACCTGCTGGGCGTTCGGCGGCTCGATCCGGCCCTTCGGCGCGGCGTCCACGTAGGACTTGAAGTTCGCCACCGGCACGGTCGCCAGCTTCTCCTTCAGCTCGGCCTGCCTGGCCGCGATGTCACCGGTCCAGACGTCGGCGACCGGCGGCACGGGCAGGCCGATCGGCTGGCCCTGGTCCTTGTACCGCTGGAGGTTCTTCTCGAACCGGTCCGGGTTGAGGAACTTCCACTGGATCCACTTCAGGCCGGCCTTGATCTTCTCCGGCGTCGCCTTCGGGTTGAGCATGTAGCCCTCGCCGCCGATGAGCGTGCCCTCGCCGTCCGGGATGGCGGTCAGGCCGTAGTTCGCGTAGTCGCCCTTGAACTGGTTGACCAGGACGGGGACGTTGTCCGGCGCGGCGAGGTACATGCCGAGCTGGCCCGCGCCCATCATCTGCTGGACGTCCTCGATGACGAGCAGCTGCTTCTCGCCCATGGTGTTGTCGGTCCAGCGCATGTCCTTGAGGTGCTGGAGGACTTCGCGGCCCTTGTCGTTGTTGAAGTCCGCGACCCACTTGTCGCCGTCCTGGCGGGCGATCGCGCCGCCGACGGAGTACATCCACGCGGTGAAGTGCCAGCCGCCCTGGTTGTTCTTGCTGTACTCGGCGAAGCCGACCTTGTTGCCGCCCAACGCGGTGATCTTCTTCGCGGCCTCGCGGACCTCGTCCCACGTCTTCGGCGGCTGGTCGGGGTTCAGGCCGGCCTCGGCGAACAGCGCGCGGTTGTAGAGCAGCCCCATCGAGTAGTTGGCGGTGGGGATGCCGTAGACCTTGCCGTCCTTGCTGAAGACGTCCCGCAGCTCCGGCCGGATGGCGGAATAGTGGGGCACGTCCTTGACGTAGTCGGTGATGTCCGCGGCCTGCTTGCGGGCGATGAGGTTGGCCGGGTCGGTGAAGTACGCGTAGTAGACGTCTTCGAGCTGACCGCCGGCGAGCTTCGCGGAGAACGTCTTGGGGTCCATGAACCCCTCGTGCGGCTCGATGTCGATGTCCGGGTTCGCGGCCTCGAACTCGGCCACGTCCTCGTCGAACACCTTGCGCTCGAACGCCTGCGTCTGCGGCGGCTGCCCGTTGACGGAGAGGACGACCTTGCCGCCAGCGGCCGGCTCGGCCGTCCCGGAGCACGCGACGGCGGTCAGGCTCAGGCTTCCCGCCAGCAGCAGTCCCGCCGCTCTGCGGAGGCTGGATGAGTTCATGGGGGCGGACCTTCCTCGGTGTGGTGTGGCGCACACGGTAGGTCCGCCCACCTCGTATCCGCAAGATGTCTACGAGATTTCGCAACTTCATGACATCAATCTGTAAGCTACCGGGGCGGATTCGTCCGATCACGCACGGTCGCGTGTCGCCTTTGCGCACGCGCACAGCAAAAAGCCGCCCACCGCGGACGGTGGACGGCTTGCGCGGGTCGGAAGGGCTAGCGGGGCGCGGGCGCGGTGGAGGACCGGACGACCAGCTCCGGCTCGAAGAGCAGCTCCTCGTCCGGCACGGGAGTGCCCGCGATCTGGTTCGCCAGCAGCTCGACGGCCGCCCGCCCCATCGCCTCGATCGGCTGGCGGACCGTCGTCAGCGGCGGCTCGGTGCACGTCATGAGCGGCGAGTCGTCGTACCCGACCACCGACACGTCGTGCGGCACGCGCAGCCCGTGCCGCCGCACGGCGCGCACCGCGCCCAGCGCCAGCGGGTCCGACGCGCACACGACCGCCGTGACGCCGCGGTGCAGCAGCCGGGTCGCCGCCGCCTGCCCGCCCTCCAGCGAGAACATCGCGTGCTCCTCGAACAGCTCCACCCCCGCCGCCTCGGCGCACGCGACCAGCGCGGTCAGCTTGCGCCGGGACGGCATGTGGTCCGACGGGCCGAGGACGGCGCCGATCCGCACGTGCCCCAGCGCCACCAGGTGCCCGAACGCCTGCTCGACCGCCACCGCGTCGTCGCACGACACGCGCGGGAACCCGAGGTCGTCGATGGCCGCGTTGACCAGCACCGCGGGCAGCTTGCGCCGCGTCATCTGCCGGTAGTGGTCGTGCGAGGCGTCCGCCTGCGCGTACTGGCCGCCCGCGAACACCACGCCGGACACGTGCTGCTCGAACAACAGCTCCAGGTAGTCGGCCTCGGTCACGCCGCCGGCCGTGCGGGTGCACAGGACGGGGGTGAAGCCGCGCTGCGCCAGCGCGTTGCCGACCACGTCCGCGAACGCCGGGAAGATCGGGTTCTGCAGCTCCGGCAGCACCAGGCCGACCAGGCGGGCGCGTTCGCCGCGCAGCTGCGTCGGCCGCTCGTACCCGAGCACGTCGAGCGCGGTGAGCACGGCCGACCGCGTCGCGTCGGACACGCCGGGCTTGCCGTTGAGGACCCGGCTGACCGTCGCCTCGCTCACGCCGACCTTCGCGGCCACTTCGGCCAACCGCCGTTGCGTCATGGAGCAACTATACGGCAGGACTTACGTTGGACTTGCGCGGACTTGCACTGGTTTGCGAGCTCCAGCGCGGTCCGCAGCACGGCGGACGACGGCACGACCCGGTCCACCAGCCCGAGGCGCAACGCCTCCTCGGCGGTGACGCGGCGCGCCACCAGCACCCGGACGCCGGCCGCCTCCCCGCAGGTCCCGACGTCGCCCGTCCCCGCGCCGCCCGTCGCCTCTCCGCACACCACTTCACCGCAGATCACCCCACGGCAGGTCACCCGGTCGTCGGTCACCCGGCCGAGACCGCCCTCGGCGGCCAGCACCCGCAGGTCGCACGCCATCGCCAGTTCCGCCGCCCCGCCGGACGCGCTGCCGCCGATCGCCGCGACGACCGGCACCGGCAAGTTCGCGAGCTCGTCCCGCACCCGACGCAGCGACGCCGACTGCGCCTCCCGCTCCGCCGCCGGCGTCCGGACCAGCTGTTTGATGTCCGAACCGCACAGCCCGGGACCGACCAGCAGCACGGCCGCGCGCGCCTCGGCGACGGCGGGCGACAACGCGCGCACGTCGGGCAGCACGGCGTCCGAGGGCTCGTCGATCCGGATGACCGCGATCCCCCCGGAATCCTCTAGTGAGACGGTCATGAGGCGGACATCGTGGCCGAGGATTCCCCCGGTTGTCATGTTCCGCCCCACTATCGAGTGACGTCGGGGTACAACTCCCCTGTGAAACGGTGGCTGGTGGCAGCGGTGGCGGTGGTCGGGCTGACCGGCTGCGCGTCGCCCGTGGCGGGCCGGGCGGTGGCGGGCCCCACGACGTCGGCGGCCGCCGGGAACCCGGAGGTCGTCCGCTGGGTGAACAACTACTGCGCGATGGCGAACTACCTGGTCGCCTCGGCCGGGGTGACGCTCGACCAGGAGGCGTCGGCGGACCCCGCGACGGCGAAGAAGTCCGTCAGCGACTCCCTCGGGCGCGTGGTGGACGTGCTGGACGTCGCGCTGCACGACCTCGAAGGGCTGACCCCCGCGCCGACACCGGCCGCCGACACCGCCGTCGAGGTGGTCAGCGAGCCGCTGACCAGGGCGCGGGACAAGTTCGTCTCGGCGAAGGCGACCGTGGACGGCGCGGCCGAGATGACGCCCGACGTGTTCTCCACCGTCATCCAGGACATGACCGAGGCGGTCACCGTGATGCAGGAGGGCGTGGAGAAGATCGGCGTGGTGTCCCTGCCGGACGAGTACCGGGACGCCGCCGAGCACGCCGAGGAGTGCGGCTCCTAGCCGGACCGGCACGGCGCGGGTGACCTGCGACGGAACCGTTTCCGCACATGTGCGGTCCCGCGGCGCGCGGCCCGCAAATCTGGGGGCACTGCCCCCATGTGCGCCGGGGCACGCGCGTGACACGTTGTGCGGCGTGTTCCCCTCCGCCGTTGACCGGCCCGCCGCCAGCTGGTGGCTCGGTGGTGTCCGGAGGATTCCCCGAGAGCTGGTCGTCCCGTGCGGGCGGCCATCATGGGCCGCGTTCGTGGAACGCGCCACCGCGACCGCGGCCCATGCAGACTTCACCGAGGGCGCCTGGGACGAGGCGTTCGCCGCCGCGCTGCGCCCCCTGGTGCGCGCCGCGGCGTCCCGCGACCCGCGGCTGGGCGACGACTTCGCCCGCGCGCTCGGCAAGCGGCTGGCCCGGATCGCCGCCCGCACCCTGGTGCTGGAGCTGAACCTGGAACGGGTCGGCCGCCGGCTCGTCGGCGACACCCCGCAGGACCGGTTCGCCGACTTCGTCCGCAAGGTCGACCTGACCGCGCTGTTCGCCCGCTACCCGGTGCTGGCCCGGCTGCTCGGGCAGGCCTGCCTGAACGCGGTCGAGGCGCACGTCGAGCTGCTGGACCGGTTCGCCGCGGACCGGGCGGACATCGTGCGGACCGTCCTCGACGGCCGCGACCCCGGCACGCTCGTGCACGTGGAGACCGGCAAGGGCGACCCGCACGGGCGCGGCCGGTCGGTGGCAGTGCTGACGTTCGCCGACGGCCGCCGGGTCGTCTACAAGCCGCGGCCGGTGGCGCTGCACCGCGCGTTCGCCGACCTGGCGGCGTGGTTCGACGGGCACACCGGGGTCGACCTGCGGCTGCCGCGCGCGCTTGCCCGCCCGGGGCACGGGTGGCTGGAGTACGTCGAGCACACGCCGTGCGCGGACGTCAGCGAGGTGGGCCGGTTCTACCACCGCCTCGGCGCGCTGATCGCGCTGCTGTACGCGGTGGACGGCACGGACATGCACTACGAGAACCTCGTCGCGGCGGGCGACCAGCCGGTGCTGGTGGACGTGGAGACGCTGTTCCACCCCACGGTCGGCATCCCGGCCGACCCGGCGGTCGTCGCGCTGGCCCGGTCGGTGCACCGGACCGCCGTGCTGCCGCGGGTGCTGCTGGGCGAGCACGGCGCGGTGGACATCGGCGGCATGGGCGGCGACCACGGCGACCGGTTCCCCGCCGACGGCGCGGCGTGGCTGCACCCCGGCACGGACCGGATGCGGCTGGTGCGCCGGCCCGCGCCCGTGCCGCCCGCGCACAACCGGCCCGTCGTGGACGGCCGCGAGGCCGAGCCCGCCGACTACCAGGGCGCGCTGCTGGCCGGGTTCCGGGTCGGCTACGACGCGCTGTACGACCACCGCGCCGAACTCCTCGGCCCGGACGGCCTGCTGAGCCGGTTCGCCGACCTCCCGGTGCGGTTCATCCCGCGGATGACGCACCTGTACGCGACGCTCCTCGACGAGTCGACCCACCCGGACGCGCTGCGCGGCGCGCCGGACCGGGAGGACGCGCTCGACCTGCTGTGGGACGACTCCGGGCAGGAGGACGTCCTGCGCGCCCTGGTGCCGCACGAGATCGGCGACCTGTGGGCGGGCGACGTGCCGCTGTTCACCACCCGGCCGGGCAGCCGGGACGTGTGGACGTCCACCGGGGAACGGCTGCGCGACGTGCTGCCGGTGTCCGGGCTGGACTCCGTCACGGCGAAGGTCGCCGCCCTGGACGAGGTGGACAAGCACGACCAGCAGTGGTTGATCAGCGCCGGGCTGGCGAGCCGGCCGAAGCCGGTCGACCACCGCACCGGCGCGGGCGTGGACGTGCCGCTGGAGCCGGGCATCCCGGACCCGCAGCGGCTGCTGGTGGCGGCCTGCGGCATCGCCGACGAGGTGCTGGCGCACGCGGCCACCGCCGCCGGCCGGGTCAACTGGGTCGGCCTGGAACTCGTGGACGACCGGCACTGGGCGGTCGCCCCGATGGGCGCGGGACTGTCCAACGGCTACACCGGCGTCGCGTTGTTCCTGGCGCAGCTGGGCAAGCTCACCGGCGCGTCCCGCTACACCGAGTACGCCCGCGACGCGCTCGCGCCGATCCCCGGCCTGCTGGCCGCGTTCGCGGAGGACACCGAGCTCGCGGTCGCCGTGGGCAGCGGCGCGTTCCACGGGCTGGGCGGCATCTGCTACGCGCTGGCGCGGCTGGCGACCCTGCTGGACGACGACGAGATCGCGGGCTGGCTGCGGACCGCCGTGGACGTCGCGGCCACCGTGGAGAAGGTCGGCGAGGACCCGGCCAACCTGGTGGAGGGCTGGGCGGGCGGGCTGGCCGCCATGCTGGCCGTGCGCGCGGAGACCGGGTTGCCGGCGGCGGGCGCGGTGGCCCGCGCCTACGCGGACCGGCTGGTCGCGGCCACCCCGGGCGGCGACGGCTTCGCCCGAGGCCGGGCGGGCGTCGGCTGGGCGCTGCTGCGCTACGCGCGCGTCGCGGGCGACCAGGGGTACGGCGTGGCGGGGCGGGCGAACCTGCGCGCCGACCAGGCGTTGCGGCAACGGCTCCTCGACGTGGCCGAGGCCGACCACAGCTGGTGCTCCGGCCTGTCCGGCGCGGTCCTCGCGCACACCGCGCACCCCGACCAGCCGGTCGACGCGCACACCCTGCACCTCGACCGCTGCCTGAACGCGCTGGCCGTTCACGAACCGTTGCGCGACCTGAGCCTGTGCCACGGCGAGCTGGGTGTGATCGAATCACTCACGGTGCTCGCCCAGCGCGGGCACAGCCTGGCCGCGGCCATGCAGACCCGGCGGGCCGGTCTCGTCCTCGGCTCGCTGGACCAGTACGGGGCGCGCTGCGGCACGCCGGGCGGCGTGCCGTCGGCCGGTCTGCTCACCGGGTTGTCCGGGATCGGATACGGCCTGCTGCGCCTCGGATTCCCCGAGCAGGTGCCGTCCGTGCTCCTGCTCGAACCTCCGCACGACACCTACCCCCGCGAGGAGAACCACCGATGAACGACGCCAACCACGACGCGGTCACCACCTGGCACGAGGACCAGGACGGCGACCACCCCGCCGGGGAGATGGCGCTGTCCCGCAAGACGAAGACCGGCGCCCGCGCCCGCGCGCTGGCCGGTCTGACGCTGGCCGTCGGCGCCTACGCGGCGGTCGCCGCGGACCTCTCGCACCCGACGGTGAGCGCTCCCGGTTTGGGCATCTGACCGCCCTCCGCACCGCCGAACTGCCCGCCCGCACTGGGGGTGCGGGCAGTTTGGCGCGTGTTTGATCGGCTTGACTAAGGTTCGGCGCATGCACACCCGCGCGCCCATCGTGGTCGGCCGCGACGAGGAACTGCGCGTCCTGGAGCGGGTACTGGCCGACGCCGGGGCCCGGCGGGGCCGCGCCGTGTTCCTGGTCGGGGAGCCGGGCATCGGCAAGACCCGGTTGGCGCGCTTCGCCGCCGGAGCGGCGTTCGACCGCGGCATGCGGGTCCTGCGCGGGCGGGGCAGCACGATCGGGCCGATGGTCCCGTTCCGGCCGTTGACCGAGGCGCTGATGTCGTTGCTGCGCGCCGGCAACGGGCCCGACCTGCGGGAACTCGGCGCTTACCAGCCGGTGCTGGGCACGCTGGTGCCGGAGTGGGGCACGGAGGCGCCGCGGCAGGCGCACTCCGTGGTGGTGCTCGCCGAGGCGGTGCTGCGGCTGCTGGCCGTCGTCGGCCGCGCGCAGCCGTGCCTGGTGGTGCTGGAGGACCTGCACGACGCCGACGCCGAGACGTTGGCCGTCATCGACTACCTGGTGGACAACCTCGACCAGGTCCCCGCCGCCCTGCTGGTGACGACGCGGGCGGACCCCGGCCCGACGCTCGACGTGGTCCGCCTTGCCGCGCAACGGGAAGCGGGCGCGCTGCTGGAACTGGGCCGACTGGGCGAGGCGCAGGTCCGCCGAATGGTCGCGCTGTGCCTGGAGGTGGACGAGTCCGAGGTGCCCGACGAGGTCGCCGAGCGGATGTGGGCGGACAGCGCGGGCAACCCGTTCGTCGTCGAGGAGATGCTGCACGGCCTGGTCAACGGCGGCGTGCTGGTGCGCGACCCCGGCGGCTGGCAGGTGCTCGGCGACCTGCGCATCGACCTGCCGACCGCGTTGGTGCGGGCGATCGCGCACCGCACCGACCGCCTGGGACCGCAGGGGCGCGAGCTGCTGTCCCTGGCCGCGGTGCTGGGCCACCGCTTCCCGCTGTCGGTGCTGCGCCGGGTGACCGGGATGGACGACCGCGGCCTGCTGTCGCACCTGCACGCGGGCGTGGCCGCGCAGCTCGTGACGCCGGACGAGCCGGTGCCCGACTGGTACGCGTTCCGGCACCCGCTCACCGCCGAGGCGCTGCTGGCGCAGCTGCCGCCGCCGCACCGGGCGGAGCTGTCGCGGCGGATCGCGGACGCGGTGCAGGAGCTGCACCCCGGCCTGCCCGGCGAGTGGTGCCCGCTGGTGGCGTCGCTGCGGCTGGACGCCGGGCAGACCGCGGAGGCGGGCGCGCTGCTGGCCGAGGCGGGTCGGCGCGCGCTGGCCGACGGCGCGGCCGGGTCGGCGGTGCGGCTGCTGGACCACGCGCACCGGCTGCTGGCGAGCCAGGTCGACGTGGAGGTCCGCGCGGACGTGCTGGACTCGCTGCTGCCCGCGCTGTCCGCGGCGGGCCAGTTCGGGCGGGCGTTCGCGCTGGTGGACGCGGTGGCGGAGCTGACCGTCGCCGGGTTGAGCCGGGTGCGGCGGGCCGAGCTGCACACGAAGCTCGCGCAGGTGGCCGGCACGGCGGGCGAGTGGACCGACGGCATGGCGCACGTGGAGACGGCGCGCGCGCTGCTCGGCCGCGACGCCACCGACGAGCAGAACGCGCGGCTCGACGCCGTGGCCGCGTACCTGACGCTGTTCGTGCAGGGACCGGACCGGATCACGTCCGCCGAGTTCCTGGCCCGGCGCGCGGCCGAGGCGGCCCGGCGGGTGCCGCTGCCGGAGGTGGGCTGCGAGACGTGGCAGCTGCTGGGCGTGCTGGCGCGGGACCGGGACCTGGACGCGGCGCGGGACTGCTTCGCCCAGGCGCGCGCGCTGGCCGAGGAGCACGGGCTGCCGATCCAGCGGGTGTACGCGCTGGTGCGGCAGGCCGGTGTGGACTGGCTGGCCGACGGGTCGTCGGCGGAGCTGGTCGAGGCGCACGAGGAGGCGTTGCGGGTCGGCGCGATCACGCTGGCGTACAACGTGGACGCGATCCTCGGGCTGGACGCCGTGCTGCGCGGCCAGTACGCGGCGGCGTCGGCGAAGCTGGCGCGGACCGTCGAGAGCACCCGGCGGTTGCGGCTCAAGCAGGTGACGCTGTACGCGTTGATGGCGCAGGCGACGGCGGCCGCGCACCAGGGGCGGCGGTCCGACCTGGACGCCGCGATCGAGGAGTTCGACGAGGTCGGCGGCGTCGGGTCGCAGGAGCGGCCGCTGTGCTTCGGGTTGGCGCGGGCGTTCTGCGCGCTGCTGGAGGAGGACCGCGCGCTGGCGACGCGGGACGTGGCGCGGGCCATCGCGTACGAGGCCGAGACGCCCACGGTGTTCCACCTGTCCGGGATGCACGGCCTCCGACTGCTCCTGGGAGCGCTCTCGGGGGAGCTGGACCTCGACGGGCACCGGTCCGTGACGCGGTCCGCCGCCGCCGGGATGCGCTGGAACCGGGTGTTCGGGCAGTTCGCGCTGGCCGTGCTGCTGGGCCGGGCGGGACGGGACGCGGAGGCCGCGCAGGCGGTGCGGGCGGCGCGGGACGCGGCCGCGATCTACCCGCTGGCCCGGCACCTGGGGCTGCGGCTGGTGGCGGAGGCGGCCGTGGCCGACCGGTGGGGCGAGCCGGTGGCGTGGCTGCGCGTCGCCGAGGAGTTCTTCCACCAGGCGGGCCAGGCGGCGGTGGCCAGCGCGTGCCGCGGGCTGCTGCGGCAGCTGGGCGCGTCCGTGCCGCAGCGGCGCACCGGCTCCGACCAGGTGCCGCGCGACCTGCGGGCGCTGGGCGTGACCGTGCGGGAGTTCGAGGTGTTCCGGCTCCTCGCGGGCCGGCTGGGGAACAAGGCCATCGCCACCCGGCTGCACATCTCGCCGCGGACCGTGGAGAAGCACGTGGCGAGCCTGATCACGAAGACCGGTCGCGCCGACCGGGAGGCGTTGAGCGCCTGGTCCGAGTCGCTCGGACCCGCCGACCGGCCCTAGCCGCGCCCGCCGGGCTCCACTACACCTGATCCGGTGAGAATCCTCCAGGCAGTGGCGCTGACGGTCGTTCTCGGTGGTGGCTTGCTCGGCGGTGGTGTGGCCCAGGCCGCTCCCCCGCCCTCGTCGTCGCCGGACGTGACGCGCGGCCCGTGCGCGTACGAGAAGACGCCCGACGAACCGGCCGCCCGGCCCGTGCGCCTGCCGGCCGACCCGCGCCACACGCCGGACCGCGGCCACCCCGAAGTGCTGCTGAGCACCAACCAGGGCCCGATCCCGCTGGTGCTGGACCGCGCGCAGGCCCCGTGCACCGTCCAGAGCTTCCTGCACCTGGTGCAGCGGAAGTTCTACGACGAGACCACGTGCCACCGGCTCACGGCGTACCCGACGTTGAAGGTCCTCCAGTGCGGCGACCCGTCGAACACCGGCGAGGGCGGCCCCGGCTACCGGTACCGCGACGAGCTGCCGACCGACCTGGCGCCCGCGCCGAACGACCCGACCGGGCAGCGCCGCGTCTACCCCCGCGGCACGCTCGCGATGGCCAACGCCGGCCCCGACACCAACGGCAGCCAGTTCTTCCTGGTCACGTCGGACTCGGTGCTGCGGCCGAACTACACCGTCTTCGGCCGGATCACGCCCGAGGGCCTCGCCACGCTCGACCGGGTCGCGGCGGGCGGCGTCGCGCCGAACCCGGACAGCGCCGTGGACGGCCGACCGGCCCTGACCACGGACATCGCGCGGGCGAAGCGCGTCGGCTGACCGTCAGGAGGTGGGCGCGGTCACGCGGATGTCGGCGTTCCAGTCCGCGAAGCGGTGCAGGGTGCGCTGGAAGACGTTGTCCTCCAACGTCTTCAGCACCTGGTCCACCCGCACCGGCAGGTCGCCCGGGCCCACCCACACGGTCGCGGACGCGGTGAAGCCCGACTGGTAGGCCGCCTGCAGCCGGCCCCGGCGCGCCGCGTCACGGGTCTGCTCGGCCTGCGTCCTGAGGTCGACCAGCAGCGTGTACCGGCGCGTCGGCACGCCGTCGAGCGTCTCGTCGCCCTGCGCCACGATCAGGCTGCCGGCGAGGGACTTCACCACGGCCGCGGGGTCCACCTCGTCGGGCAGGCCGGCGACCGTGGTGTCGGACCGCACGGGCGCGCGCTCGGCGAGGTCGTGCCTGGTCCACGGGCCGCCGGAGGTGCGGGAGTAGCCCGCGTCGGCGAGCACCACGACGTCGGTGTCCGAGTCGTCGCGCAACGCCAGGAGCCGGCCCTCGCGGGCGCGCAGCAGGCCGCCGTCGAGCGTCACCTTGAGCCCCGACAGGGTGGTCTCGGCGTCGAACCTGACGGACCGCTGCTCGTCGGCGCGGGCCGCGAGCGTGGTGATCAGCGTCGCGCTGTCGTCCGCGGCGGGGCCCAGGGTCGGCGTCGGCAGCCCGGTCCGCTCCGCGCAGCCCGCGAGTCCCACCGCGACCAGCGCCAACGCGACTACGGACCTGCGCATGACTCCCCCCGGCGGACGGCGACCACGTCCATCCTCCCCCACCCGCGCCGAATAAGGGGTGCGAACCCGGAAAGTGGCTGGGCTACGGTCTTGTCATGCCCTCTGTGCTCTCCGTGAACGTCGGTTCCCGAGTCGAGTTCGACCAAGCCGCCGTCGGCCACACCGGGATCGGCAAGCGCCCCGTCGCCGGGCCCGTGGACGTCCGGGCGCCCGGTCCGCGCGGGTCCGGCGGCAGCGGCCTCGTCGGCGACCACGTCTCCGACCTGCGCCACCACGGCGGCGACGACCAGGCCGTCTACGCGTACGCGCGGGAGGACCTGGACGCGTGGTCGGCCGACCTGGGGCGCGACCTGCCGCCGGGCCTGTTCGGGGAGAACCTGACCACGGTCGGCGTGGACGTGTCGGGCGCGCGCGTGGGCGAGCGGTGGCGGATCGGCGGGCTGCTGCTGCAGGTGACGTGCCCGCGCATCCCGTGCCGGACGTTCGCCGGCGTGATGGAGGAGCGCGGGTGGGTGAAGACGTTCACCGCGCGGGCGTGGCCCGGCGCGTACCTGAAGGTGCTGGAGCCCGGATCGGTCACGGCGGGTGACGAGATCGTGGTCGAGCACCGGCCCGACCACGACGTCACGATGTCGGTCGCCTTCCGGGCCCTGACGTTGGAGCCGGAGTTGCTGCCGAGCCTGGCCCCGGCCGCGGACGACCTGCCCGAAGAGCTGCGACGCCGGGTCGAACGGCGGTCGTTCGACCCGGCGTGACCACTGGGCGCCGGCTCAGCCGAGGGCGGAGAGCTTCTCGAACTCCTCGTCGGTCAGCTTGATGCCGGCCGCCGCGGTGTTCTCCTCCAGGTGCGCGATCGACGACGTGCCGGGGATCGGGAGCACGACGGGCGACTTGCGCAGCAGCCAGGCGAGCGCCAGCTGGGCGGGGGTGGCCTCGTGCTCCTGGGCCGCCGCGTCCAGCACGCCGCCCGGGCGCGCCAGGTCGCCGGTCGCGACCGGGAACCACGGGATGAACGCGATGTTGTGCTCGGTGGTGTGCTCCAGCACGGCCTCGTGCTGCCGGTTGGCCAGGTTGTAGAGGTTCTGCACGCTGACGATCGGCGCGACCTCCTGGGCGGCCTTCAGCTGGTCGACGTCCACCTCGGACAGTCCGATGTGCCGGATCTTGCCCTCGTCCTGCAGCTTGCGCAGCTCGCCGACCTGGTCCTCCAGCGCCACCTCGGGGTCGATGCGGTGCAGCTGGTACAGGTCGATCCGCTCCACGCCGAGCCGGACGAGGCTGGTCTCGACGGCCTGCCGCAGGTAGGCGGGCTTGCCGAGGGTGATCCACTCGTTCGGGCCGGTGCGCAGCAGGCCGCCCTTGGTCGCGATGACCAGGTCGTCCGCGTACGGGTGCAGCGCCTGCCTGATCAGCTCCTCGTTGATGTGCGGGCCGTACGAGTCGGCGGTGTCGATGAAGTTGATGCCCAGCTCCACCGCGCGGCGCAGCACGGCGATCGCGTTGTCGCGGTCGGCCGGGTAGCCCCAGATGCCCTCGCCGGTGAGCCGCATCGCGCCGTAGCCCAGGCGGTTGACGGTCAGGTCGCCACCCAGGGAAAAGGTCTCAGACACCTTTGGTGCTCCTCGAAGCTTGTGGTGCGAACGGTCCTTCTCCCGCGCCAACCCGACGGAGTGGGCCGGTTGTTCCCGTTCGGGGGAACAAGGTGCGGTCAGCGTCCATCTGGCGGACATCGTGAAGACGTTTCGTGTTTCTAGGGTGGGAGCCGACCGGGCGTCGGACCACCGAGGAGCCTTCACCGATGATCACCCTGCCAGCCGTCCGCCTCGCCGTCGCGGCGACCGCCGCGCTGCTGCTGACCTCCCTGCCCGCGGCCACCGCGCACGCCGCCACCGCGACCGGCGGCACCGCGGTGGGCGTCCACAACGCCTACACGCAGGCCACCGCCCCGTACCTCGTCGACGTGCTGGACCGGAAGCCCGGTCTCGTCGAGCTGGACGTGTGGTCGAACTTCCTGTTCAGCCGCGACTTCCAGGTCGGGCACGACCCCGGCAACGCCAACAACTGCGCCCGCGCCACCACCTACGCCGAGCTGCGCACCGGCGCCCGCAACCAGAACCTCGCCGGCTGCCTGCGCAACATCCGGCTCTGGCACGACCGCAACCCCGCGCACCCGCCCGTGGTGCTCAAGGTCGAGTTCAAGAACGGCTTCGACGACCGCGGCGGCTTCGGTCCCGACGAGTTCGACCGGCTCGTCGCCGACACGCTCGGCGCGTCCTCGGTCTTCGGACCCGCGCAGCTCCTCGGGGCGCACGCCACGCTGGACGCCGCCGCCCGCGCCAGCGCGTGGCCGCACCGCTCCGCGCTGGCCGGGAAGTTCGTCGTCCTGGTGGAGAACGGCACGTTCGAGCTGGGCAACCCCTTCGACAACTACGACACCGACCTGGAGTACGCGGACCGGCTGATCGCCGCGCGCGCCGCCGGCACGCTGGCCTCGGCGTTCGCGTTCCCGGCGATCAACGGCGCGTCGCAGGCCGACCCGCGCGTCGGCGACCGCGGCGGCGCGCGTGCGCCGTGGTTCGTGGCGTTCGACGGCAGCGCGTCGGCGTACGCGGGCTGGCCGGGCGACTCGTACCTGGGCGGCCACTACCTCGTGGTGATGACCGACGCGCACGCCGTGGCGCCGGCGATCGACGCGCGCACCCCGTCCGTGGCCGACGCGCAGGCCAGGGTGCGGCTGCTGGCCGCGAAGGGCGCGACCATCGTGTCCAGCGACTGGGTCGATCCCGCGATCGTGGGCTACACGGTCGGGTGAGCGGTCGGGGGCCTGACGCCTGGCGCGGCGTCGGGCCCCGTGCCGGCCTACTGCTTGGCGACCAGGGTGAGCACGTCGTACTTGGCGACGGATTCACCCTTCTGGTTGACCAGGTCGGCGTCCCAGCGGACCTCGCCGTAGTCCTGGTCCTCGCGGGGCGTGATCTGCTTCGCCGTCAACGTCACGGTCAGCTCGTCGCCGGGGAACGTCGGAGTGAGGAACCGCAGGTTCTCCAGCCCGTAGTTGGCGAGCACCGGCCCCGGCTCGGGCGACACGAACAGGCCCGCCGCGAACGACACCACCAGGTACCCGTGCGCGACCCGGCCGCCGAAGAACGGGTTCGCCGCCGCGGCCTCCTCGTCCATGTGCGCGTAGAACGTGTCGCCGGTGAACTCGGCGAAGTGCTCGATGTCCGCCAGCGCCACGGTCCGCGGGCCGGCGACGACCGTGTCGCCGATCCTCAGATCCCGCAACGACTTCCGGAACGGGTGCACGTCCGACTCGGTGCGCGGCGCGCCCGTGACCCACTGCCCCGTGACGGCGGTCAACACCCGCGGGCTGGCCTGCACGGCGGTGCGCTGCATGTGGTGCAGCACACCGCGGATGCCGCCCATCTCCTCGCCGCCGCCCGCGCGCCCCGGTCCACCGTGGACCAACGCCGGGAGCGGCGAGCCGTGGCCCGTCGACTCCTTGGCGTCGTCGCGGTCGAGCACCAGCATGCGGCCGTGCCACGGCGACACGCCCAGCACGACGTCCCGCGCGAAGTCCGCGTCGTACGTGACGACCGAGCCGACCAGGCTGCCCGCGCCCCGTGCGGCCAGCTCCACGGCGTGCTCGGTGTCGCGGTAGGCCATGAGCGTCGACACCGGCCCGAACGCCTCCACCTCGTGCGGCTGCGGCCGGTCCGGGTCGGCCTTCAGCAGCACCGGCGACAGGAACGCGCCGCGCTCGGCGTCGGCGTCCACCACGTCGACGCGGTCCGGCGAGCCGTGGACGACGTCGGCCGCCTCCAGCAGCGCCTTCAGCGACCGCCGGACCTCCTCCCGCTGCTCCAACCCGGCCAGCGCGCCCATCCGCACGGTCTCGTTCGCCGGGTTGCCGATCACGACCTTCGCCAGCCGGGCGCTCGCCGCCTCCGCGACGGCGTCCAGCAGCGGGGCGGGGACCAGCGCGCGCCGGATCGCGGTGCACTTCTGGCCCGCCTTGACCGTCATCTCGCTGACGAGCTGCTTGACGAACAGGTCGAACTCGGGCGTGCCCGCGACCGCGTCCGGGCCGAGGATCGAGCAGTTCAGGGAGTCCGCCTCGGCGTTGAAGCGCACGCTGTGGCGCACCACGGCGGGGTGCGTGCGCAGCACCTGGGCGGTCGACGCGGACCCCGTGAAGCCGACCAGGTCCTGGCCGGTCAGGTGGTCCAGCAGGTCGCCCGCGCTGCCGGAGACCAGCTGCAGCGAGCCCTCGGGCAGCAGGCCGGAGGCGAGCATCAGCTCGACCAGCTTCTCGGTGATGTAGGCGGTCTGCGAGGCGGGCTTGATCAGGGACGGCACGCCCGCGATGAACGCGGGGGCGAACTTCTCCAGCGGGCCCCACATGGGGAAGTTGAAGGCGTTGATCTGCACGGCGACGCCCCGCAGCGGGGTGGCGATGTGGCGGCCGACGAACGTGCCGCCGCGGCTCAGCGGCTCGACCGCGCCGTCCACGAGCACCTTGTCGTTGGGCAGCTCGCGCTTCGCCTTGCTCGCGTAGCCGAACAGCACGCCGATGCCGCCGTCCACGTCGATGAGCGAGTCGGTCTTCGTGGCCCCGGAGCGGGCGGACAGGGCGTACAGCTCCTCGCGGTGTTCCCGCAGGTGGGATGCCAGCGCCTTGAGCAGGGCCGCGCGCTGGTGGAACGTCAGCTCCCGCAGCGCCGGGCCGCCGACGCGTCGCCCGTGGTCCAGGGCGGCCGCCATGTCGATCCCCTGGGACGAGATGCGGGCGATCTCCTCGCCGGTCACGGCGTCGTGCAGCGGCGCGCCCTCGGCGGACGGCGTGTGCCAGCGACCGGACACGTAGCTGCGCAGCATGGCCATCGGGTGTCGACCTCCTTGTCGGGCCGGTGGGTGTCCCGGCATGACCGACAGTAAAGCGCCCGCACTTTCATCGTGACTTGATTAAAGGCTATGCAGTAAGTTCTGGCCTGGCTGCCGCCAGAGTGAAGGGAGTGTCAATGAGGACACGAGTGGTGGTGAGCGCGGTCGTGCTCGCCTTCAGCGGGCTTGCCGGGCCCGCCGTGCAAGCCGCCCCGGCGAACAACGCCGACGTGGGCACGATGGCCGTCACCTTCGCCGACGAGTTCAACGGCCCGGCGGGCACGCGGGTCGACGGCTCCAAGTGGAACACCGAGGTCGGCGACAACGGTGGCGCGAACCGCGAGCACCAGTACTACACCACCTCCGCGAGCAACGCGGCGATGGACGGCGCGGGCAACCTCGTGATCACCGCGCGCCGCGAGAACCCCGGCAACTACAACTGCTGGTACGGCCGGTGCCAGTACACGTCGGCGCGGATCAACACGTCCGGCAAGTTCACCACGACCTACGGCAAGGTCGAGGCGCGGATGAAGATGCCGCGCGGCAAGGGCATCTGGCCCGCGTTCTGGATGCTCGGCCAGGACATCGGCCAGGTCGGGTGGCCCAACAGCGGCGAGATCGACATCATGGAGTTCCTGGGCCACGACCAGGACACCGTGTACGGCACCATCCACGGTCCGGGCTACTCCGGAGCGGGCGGCATCGGCATGCCGTTCAACGGACCCAACTTCGCCGACGCCTTCCACACGTTCGCCATCGAGTGGAGCCCCCAGGGCATCGCGTGGTCCGTGGACGGCAACGTCTACCAGCGCCGCACCCCCGCCGACCTGGGCAGCAGGCAGTGGGTGTTCAACAAGCCGTTCTTCATCATCCTGAACCTGGCGGTCGGCGGTGAGTGGCCGGGCTACCCGGACGCGACCACCGTGTTCCCGCAGCAGTTCGTCATCGACTACGTGCGCGTGTCGACGCTGGACAGCAACCCGCCCGCGGGCGGCCGGATCACCGGCATCGGCGGCAAGTGCGTCGACGTGGCCGGCGCGAACTCCGCCAACGGCACCCCCGTGCAACTGTGGGACTGCAACGGCACGGCGGCGCAGCAGTGGTCCCGCCCGGGCGACGGCACCATCCGCGCGCTCGGCAAGTGCCTGGACGCGGCGGCGGGCGGCACGGCCGACGGCACGCTCGTCCAGCTGTGGGACTGCAACGGGACCGGCGCGCAGAAGTGGGCGGTGAGCGCCGCCAACGACATCGTCAACATCCAGGCGAACAAGTGCCTGGACGCGCAGAACAACAGCTCCGCCAACGGCACCCGGCTCCAACTGTGGACGTGCGCCGGCACCGCCAACCAGAAGTGGAACGTCGCCTGACCCCGTCCCCCGAACCCCAACCAGACCACCCAAGCCACGTCCCCGAGCCGCCCGCGTCCACCGCCTCCCCGGCGGACGCGGGCGGCCGCGTCTCACCCCTTCCTCCCCACCACGCAGATCACAACCATCCGGCCCAGCCAGGCGGGCAGACATGCGGTGGGGCAGGTGGCCGAGGGCAGGTGGCCGGGCGGGCCGGCGGCCTGGCGGGCGGGTGGGCTGGCCTGGCGGGCGGGTTGGCGGCCTAGCGGGCTGGCTCGGCGAGCGGCCGGAATGCCCCCTTGCCCACCACCGTTGGTGTACGTCGTGAGGCTTTCCGTGCTGGACCGGTCGCGGGTGCGCGTGGGGCACAGTCATGCCGAGGCGCTGCGTGACACGGTCGCATTCGCCCGAGAAGCGGAGCAGCTCGGCTATCACAGGTTCTGGGTGTCCGAGCACCACGGCGTGCCCGGCGTGGCGGGCTCCGCCCCGACCGTGCTGGCCGCCGCCGTGGCCGCCGCGACGTCCCGCATCCGCGTCGGCACCGGAGGCGTGATGCTGCCCAACCACCAGCCGCTGGTCGTGGCCGAGCAGTTCGGGGTGCTGGAATCCCTCTTCCCCGGCCGGATCGACATGGGCCTGGGACGGTCGGTCGGCTTCATCGAAGCGGTCCGCAAGGCCCTCGGGCACGACAAGGAGGACGCCGCCGACTTCGGCCCGAGGCTCGCCGAGCTGCTGGGCTACTTCACCGGCGACCAAGCGGTGCGCGGCTACCCCGCCGACGGCCTGCGCGTCTGCCCGTTCGTCCTGGCCACCGGCGCCGGCGCCAAGGTCGCCGCGGCACACGGCGTGCCACTGGTCATCGGCGCCTTCCGAGGCGAAGAAGCCATGCTCGAAGCCATCACCACGTACCGCACCGAGTTCCGCCCGTCACCGTGGGCCGAAAAGCCCTACGTGATGATCTCCTCAACGGTGGCCGTGGCCGACACCACCGAAGACGCCTGGCGACTCCTGGTGCCCGAGGCGTGGTCCATCGCCTACTCGAGGACAAGGGGCGAATTCCCGCCCCTGAGCCCGCCGGAAGACATCCTCGCCACCCCCATGACCGCCCGTGAGCGGAAGTTCTTCGAGCAGTCCCTCCAAGGCCACATCCACGGCACCCCACCCGAGGTGGCCAAGGCCCTGGACGCCTTGATCGACCGCACCCACGCCGACGAAGTCCTGGTCACCACCAGCACCCACGACCGTGCCGCGATGCTCGACTCCTACCGACAACTGGCGGCCCTGTACGACTAGCCCCAGCGGCAACTAGTCCCCGCGACCCTCGCCCGCGACGTTGGCACGCTCAACCAACTCGACCTCGATGAACGCCCCGATCATCGCCCGCCACACCGCCTCGGCGACCGCAGGCTCCAACCCCGCCTCCAGAGCCCGCTCCCGAACCGACGCGATCACCCGAGCAACCCGGTCCGGCGCCCGGACAGCCTGATCGTCAACCTTGAAAGCCGCCGCCGCCCGCACCAGCCCTTGCCGCTGCGCCAGCAGCCGGACCAGTTCAGAGTCGATCGAATCAATCCGAGCACGGACCTCGGCGAGCGAAGCAGGTTCAGCCACCCGCACATCATCCACGCGCGCCCTCGGCACCCACACTGCGGTCGGCCGCGCGCGAGACGGCGGGTGGCCCGGCAACAGGTGGTCGGCACAGGGCGGCACCAGGCGTCCGCGCCACGCCAACGGGAGGCAGGGGCGGTTCGACCGGCACCGGTGACCAGTCGGCGGGCAACGTCACTCCGCTAGTGGGTGGTGCCGGCGGAGGCGCTGCGGGCACCACCGGCACCGGCGGCGGCTTGTCGGTGCCGCGCCGGGTCGAGTGTGGGGTCCATCGAGCAGCCGCCGCCGGACGGGCCGCGTTCGACCAGTGCAGGCGGCGGGTGCCTGCAGCGGCCGGCGGGCGGTGTCGCGGTGTGGTGGGTCAGTGGTCGCGTTGTTGTTCGGCCAGGAAGCGTTCGAACTCGGCGCCGATCTCGTCCGCCGTGGGGAGCGGCTCGTCCTCGGCCACCAGGAGGTTCTCCGAGGCCTCGGTGAAGGCGTCGTACTGACGCTCCAAGGCCTCGACCACCTGGGCGACCTCGGACGACTCCGCCACCTGCCTGGCGATCTCGGCGTCGGTCCGCTGGGCCGCCTCGTTCAGGGCGGCGGCCTGGACCACCAGGCCCGTCGACTTGGTCAGCGCCTGGAGCAGTCCGAGCGCGGCCGCCGGGTAGGTGCCCTGCGCCAGGTAGTGCGGGACGTAGGCGGCGAAGCCCATGGCGTCGTGGCCGGCCTGACCGAGCCGCAGCTCCAGCAGCGCCGACAGGTTGCCCGGCACCTGCACCCGGCTGAACGGCGAGCTCTCCGTGATCAGCTCCGGCCTCGTGGCGTGGGAGATCACGGACAGCTTCCGGGTGTGCGGCACCCCCATCGGGATGCCGTGGAAGCTGATGGCGAGCCGCAGCCCCCACCGCTCGACCAGCGCCCGCACCGCCTCGGCCACCGCTTCCCACCTCCGGTCCGGCTCGGGGCCGGTCATCAGCAGGAACGGCGTGCCCACGGCGTCGTGCAGCAGGTGGACGACCAGCTCGGGCGCGTCGTAGTCCTCCCACCGGTCGGTGGCGTAGGTCATCGTCGGCCGCCGGGCGCGGTAGTCGATCAGGTCGTCGATGTCGAACCGGGCGATCACCCGGTGCTCGTGCACCTCGAGCAGGTGGGCGACGAGCACCGCACCAGCCGCGCCGGCGTCCATGAAGCCGCTGAAGTGGTGCAGCAGCACCGCTCCACTCAGGTCCGGGACGTCGGAGTCGACCTCGAACAGATCCTCCGGGTCCAGCGCCACCTCGTGCCTCCCCAAGTCTTCACATGCCAGTCCTCCTTTCCGTCAACGTCGACCGACCACTGATCCATTCCCCGATCCCGTCGAGCATCCGGGCCAAGCCGAATTCGAAGAGCGTGTCCAACCTCATGTCCAGCTCGGTGCCGAGCACCTGGCTGAACGTCGGGAACCGACCGGTGGCGGCGATGTCCAGCAGGGCCGGCGCCTGCTGGTCGATCCACTCGTCACCGGTGATCCCGGTGTGCCGCCGCTGTTCGGCCTCGGGCTCGATGTTGACCGCGACACCTCGCACGAAGCCGAACACCGTCACCGCGGCGTGCATTCTCTCTTCCAGGCTCAACCCCTTCCCTTCGAGCGCGCTCAGCACCCACTCGGTGTGCGCCACCGCGCTGGGCAACAGCTGTGGCCTGGTCAGTGACATCGCGGGCGCCAGCCAGGGGTGCCGCTGGAACAGCCTCCACTGCAACCGGGCGGAAACCTCCAGTCGTTCCCGCCAGGTCTCGGGCGCAGGGTCGGGCAACTCCTCCTTCCGCAACACGTGGTCGATCATGCGCAACACCAGTTCGTCCTTGTTCTCGACGTGCCGGTACAACGACATGGTCGCCACACCCAGCTCGGACGCCACCCGCCGCATCGACAACCCGTCGAGCCCGTCCGCGTCGGCGACGCGGACCCCCGCGAGGACCAGTCGCTCACCGGACAGGTCGGTCTGCTGCGCGCGCGGCCGCGCGACCTCCCCCACCGACTCGGACACGACCGTGCCCACACCGGCCACCGGACGGACGATGCCCTCGGCGCGCAAGGACAGCAACGCCTTGGTCGCCGTGGCCATCGCGACGTCCCACGTCACCGTGATCTCGCGCGTCGACGGCACCCGATCACCGGGGCGCAGTTCCCCCGACTCGATCCGTTCGCGAATCGCGCGCGCTATCCGCTCGTAGATCGCGTCAGTCATGCCCGCCTCCTCGAAGGTAGTGCACCAAAGCCTAGCGCACTAGTGCACTATCGAGTGATTGACGAGGTAAGACGGATATGTACGCTGTACGCATGAACACCGTACTGATCTCCGGCGCCAGCGTCGCCGGCCCTGCCCTGGCCTACTGGCTGCGCCACCACGGCTTCGCCCCGACCGTCGTCGAGCGCGCACCCGCGCCCCGGCCCGGCGGCCAGGCGGTCGACCTGCGAGGCACGGCGCGCGAGGTCGCGGAGCGCATGGGCGTGCTCGACCAGGTGCGCGCCGCGCACACGGGCGCGAGAGGCATGGCGTTCGTGAACGCGGCGGGCAGACCCACGGCGACCATGTCGTCGGACACGATGGGCGACTCGGGCGGCGCCATCGCGGAACTGGAGATCCTGCGGGGCGACCTGGTCCGCATCCTCCACGAGGCGACGGCGTCCGGGGTCGAGTACGTCTTCGGCGACGGCGTCACCTCGCTCACCGAGACGGACCGGGGCGTGGAGGTGACCTTCGAGCGCGGCGCTCCCCGCACGTTCGACCTGGTCGTCGGCGCGGACGGGCTGCACTCCAAGGTCCGGTCGCTGGCGTTCGGGCCCGAGGAGGCGTTCGCGCACGACCTCGGCGCCTACATCTCCACCTTCACCACGACCCGGCGGGAAGACCTGGACGGCCGGCAGCTGCTGCACACCGTTCCCGGCCGGACCGCGGGCCTCTATCCCACGCCGGGTGGCGGGGCGAAGGCGATGTTCGTGTTCGCCTCGCCGCCGCTGGAGCACGACCGGCGCGACACCGCGTGGCAGCGCCGGCTGGTCGCCACCGCGTTCGCCGGTGACGGGTGGGAGGTGCCGCGGCTGCTCGACGACCTGCGAACGGCTCCCGACTTCTACTTCGACCGGCTCTGTCAGATCCGGATGGACACGTGGTCGCGCGGGCGGATCGCGCTGCTGGGCGACGCGGCGTTCTGCGCGTCCCCGATGGCGGGCGACGGCACCAGCATGGCGTTGGTCGGCGCGTACGTCCTCGCGGGCGAGCTGGCCACGGCGCCGGGCCACCGGACGGCGTTCCGCAGATACGAGGAGGTGATGCGCGAGTACGTGACCCGCTGCCAGAAGTTCGCGCTGGGCGGGGTGGACAGCCTGATGCCGAAGTCGCGGGTGTTCATCCGCCTGCGGGACTTCACGTTGCGCGTCGTGCCCCACATCCCCGGCGGGGCGAGGCTGTTCGGCGGTCTGCAGAAGATCGCGAACACGGTGTCCCTGAAGGACTACGTGCCGCGGAGCTTGACCTCCAGCTGACTCCAGGTCCTACGTTCCGGGCATGGACATGGAAACCACCGCCTGGATGTCGCTGTACCACGTGACGAACGCCCAGGACGACAAGCGGCCGTTCTCCGTCGCCACCCTCCGCCGCATCTGGGCGTTCGCCCGCCCGCACCGGCGGCGACTCGCCCAGTACCTGGTGCTGAGCGTGGTCGTGGCGGTGCTCGCGGTGGTGACCCCGGTCCTGGCGGGACGGATCGTGGACGCGATCGTCCGCGGCTCGGCGTACGAGGTGGTGCTCGGCCTGGCGGGCGTCATCGCCGGCATCGCGATCCTCGAGGCGGCGTTGGGCCTCGTCACGCGGTGGTTGTCGGCGAGCATCGGCGAAGATCTGATCCTGGACCTGCGGACCACGGTCTTCGACCACGTGCAGCGGATGCCGATCGCGTTCTTCACCCGCACCCGCACCGGGGCGCTGGTGAGCCGGCTGAACAACGACGTGATCGGTGCGCAGCGGGCGTTCAGCGACACGTTGTCCAGTGTGGCCGGCAACCTCGTCACGCTGCTGCTGACGCTGGTGGTGATGATCAACCTGTCGTGGCAGGTCACACTGCTCGCGTTGGTGCTGCTGCCGGTGTTCGTGGTGCCGGCGCGGCGCATGGGTTCGCGGCTGGCGCGGCTGGAGCGGGAGGCGGTCAACCACAACGCGACGATGAGCACGCAGATGACCGAGCGGTTCTCGGCGCCGGGCGCGACGCTGGTGAAGCTGTTCGGCCGGCCCGCGCGCGAGTCGTCCGAGTTCGCGGAGCGGGCGCGGCGGGTGCGGGACATCGGGGTGCGGACCGCGATGGTGCAGACGGTGTTCCTCACGGCTCTGACGCTGGTGTCGGCGCTCGCGCTGGCCGTGGTGTACGGGCTGGGCGGCTTCTACGCGTTGCGCGGCCAACTGGACGCGGGTTCGGTGGTGGCGTTGGCGTTGTTGCTGACCAGGCTGTACGCGCCGCTCACCGCGTTGGCCAGCGCGCGGGTCGAGGTGATGAGCGCGTTGGTGAGCTTCGAGCGGGTCTTCGAGGTGCTGGACCTGAAGCCGTTGATCACCGAGAAGCCCGGTGCGCGGTCCGTGCCGGACGGGCCGGTGTCCGTGGAGTTCGAGAACGTCCGGTTCGCCTACCCGTCCGCGGACAAGGTGTCCCTGGCGTCGTTGGAAGAGGTCGCGGTGCTCGACAACCGCGGCGGAGTGGAGGTGCTGCACGAGGTGTCGTTCCGGGCCGAACCGGGCCAGGTGGTGGCGTTGGTCGGCTCGTCGGGTGCGGGGAAGTCCACGATCGCCTCGCTGATCCCCCGCCTGTACGACGTGGACGAAGGAGCGGTGCGGCTGTCCGGCGTGGACGTCCGCGACCTGTCGGCCGACTCGCTCCGCGACGTGCTGGGCATGGTGACGCAGGACGGTCACCTGTTCCACGAGTCGATCCGGTCGAACCTGCTCCTGGCGCAGCCGTCGGCGACCGACGACGAGCTGTGGGAGGTGCTGGGCCGGGCGCGGCTGGCGGACCTGGTGAGGTCGCTGCCGGACGGGCTGGACACGGTGGTCGGCGAGCGCGGCTACCGGCTGTCCGGCGGTGAGCGGCAGCGGTTGACGATCGCCCGGCTGCTGCTGGCCAAGCCGCGCGTGGTGATCCTTGACGAGGCCACGGCGCACCTGGACTCCACGTCGGAGGCCGCGGTGCAGGCCGCGCTGGGCGAGGCCCTCGCCGGGCGGACGGCGGTGGTCATCGCGCACCGGCTGTCGACCATCCGGGCGGCCGACCTGATCCTGGTCGTCGAGGCAGGTCGGGTGGTGGAACGCGGAACGCACACCGATCTGCTCGCCGCGGGTGGGCGTTATGAAGAGCTGTACCGCACCCAATTCGCTGAGGAGGCGCACACGTCGTAACACCGGAAGGGCAAGGATCTTTTAGGCCACAGCGCGGCGGTGGGCCGGGGGACGCGGGAGGTGGGCCGGGGGGACGTGGGAGGTGGGCCGGGGGACGTGGGAGGTGGTCGGGGGCGGCTCGGGGGATTTCGGTGGTGGGGACGTTGTGGGGGCGTTCAGAATCGGGGTCATGCGAACCATTGGCTTGATCGGCGGGATGAGTTGGGAATCGTCCGCCGAGTACTACCGGCTGCTCAACGAGGAGACGCGGCGACGGCTCGGTGGTCACCACTGCGCGCCCAGCGTGCTGGTGACGGTCGACTTCGCCGAGATCGAGGAGTTGCAGCGGACGGGCCGGTGGGAGCGGTCCGGTGAGGTGCTGGCGGACGCGGCACGCAAGCTCGAAGGGGCGGGCGCCGAGCTGATCCTGTTGTGCACCAACACCATGCACAAGGTGGCGGACGCGATCACCGCCGCGGTCGACGTGCCGTTCGTGCACATCGTGGACGCCACGGCGCGGAAGCTGGCCGGTTACCGCACGGTCGGCCTGCTCGGCACCCGGTTCACGATGGAGCAGGACTTCTACCGCGACCGGATGCGGGAGCACGGCGTCGAGCCGGTGGTCCCGGACGAGCCGGATCGCACGCTGGTGCACGACGTGATCTACCAGGAGTTGACCCGGAACCGGGTGGAGCCCGCCTCCCGCGCCGCGTACCGGGACGTGATGGCACGCCTGGTGGACCGCGGCGCGGAGGCGATCATCCTGGGCTGCACCGAGATCACCCTCCTGGTCGACCAGTCGGACAGCACCGTGCCGCTGATCGACTCCACCCGTGTGCACGTCGAGACGGGCGTGGACCTCGCCCTGACCTCCCCGGCCTAGGCGGCGGTCAGCGGCTCTGGTCGTCACCGGTTCTCTGGTGGGCCACGGTGGACGGCGCGCCGTGGTAGTAGGCGCGGACCCGGTAGGCGGCGGTCTTCTCGGTCGGCAGGGTGATCAGGCCGAACGACCGCACGTCGGGGTCGAGTTGCGCGGCCACCGTGAAGTCGGTCGCGCCGGCGGGTCGGACCTCCAGCAGGTAGCCGTCCTCCCCCGCCGCGTGGTCGGTCCACGTGAACAGGATTCCGTTCGCGTGCTTCACCTCGGCGTGGAAGTCGCCTGGAGCGGCGTCGGAGGTAGTGGGATCGGCGGAGGAGGAGGCGCGATCGGCGTCCGGAGAAGCGGGAGGGGCGGAAGGCGGAACGGCGGGGCGCACGGGATGGGTTCCGCTCGGGCCGCTGACCGGTTCCGCCCACGCGTGGTCGTCGGAGTCGGGCACGGCGTCGCCCGGCGGCAGGGTGACGTCCACGGTCGCCGACACGGGGCCGTGGAACGGCCGGACCCGGTAGTAGAACGACGTGTGCGGGATCAGGTCGGGGTGCTCGTGCGTGGTCCGGCCGGGCGGCGCGAACTCCAGCACGGTGTACGGCCCGCCGGGTTCGTGGGCGTACTCGACGACCTGTCCCGCCACGCCCCGCTCCGGCTCCCACGCGAGGGCGACGTCGGTCGGCGAGGTCAACGTGGCGGTGAGCCGGTGGTGCTGCTCCTGGCCACAGGCGGCCAGGAGCAGCACCAGCACCGCGAGCAGACCCCTCACCTGCGCCAGAACCGGATGCCGCTCCACACCACCGTGGCCGGTCCCTGGCCGCTGTTCGTGCGGTAGGCGCCGAACTTGTCGTAGAAGCTGCCGTCGGGACTGGCGTACGTGTGCCGCAACGACCCGTTGATGTACGTCCGGTGCTCGCTGCCCACCGCGTGCACGGTGTTCACCCGCACGGTCGTGCCGACGGTCGCACCGGTGGCGACCGTCGCTCCGCCGTGCACCGCGTACAGCCGTCCGCCGCGTTCCACGGCCACCATGAAGTACGGGCCGGGCGTGGAGTCGTCGAACGTCTGCTTCAGGCTGATCCGGGTCCCGCCGAGGCTCGTGATCCGGAACGAGCCCTCGAACTGGCGGGTGCCGCCGGTGTACGTGGCGTACCGGCGTTCGGCGCGCTGGTCGCCGCTCGCGGTGGCGCAGGTGAGGCGGAAGGTCAAGTCGGTGACGTCGCCGCACCCGCGTTCCTGCACGGTGAACGTGGGCGAGTACGACGTCCAAGGACCGGCTTCGACCTGCGCGTGCGCGACCGGCGACGCCAACGTCAGGCCGCCGGCGAGCACCGCCACGACAGCCACCGAGACCACGGCCCGGAGCGTTCCGGACATGGGTGCCTCCTTCGACTCCCACGCGGGGAGGGTCGAGGCGGTGGCGCAGGTCACTCTAATTGGTCTGGACGACTCGGACAAGGATCACTCCGTCAGGGATCTCCCTGAGGCCGGGACGGCTCCGGTGCGGCAGAGTGGACGGCATGGATCTGACCCCGCGCGCCCTGTTCGGTCTGGCGAGGACCACCGTCGAGACCGCCGTGTCCGTGCCCGGCCGAGTGCTCGACCTGCTGGGCGCGGCCGAGGCCGTGGTCCGCCAGGCCGACGAGCTGGTCACCCGCACCGCACGGGTGCTGGACGAGACGGAGGCGCTGGTCGGCCGGGCCAGGGCGGTCACCGCCGCGGCCGAGGGCGTCACGACGGACGTCGGCCACACCGCCCGCACGTCACGCGAGCTGCTGGACAGCTACGCGCCGCTCGCGCAGAAGGCCCAGCCGCTCGCGCAGCGGTTCGTGGACGAGCTGTCCCCGCACGAGGTCGACGCCGCCGTGCAGCTCGTGGACCAGCTCCCGGTGCTGACCAAGCACCTGATCGACGACGTGCTGCCCATCCTGACGACGCTGGACCGCGTGGGCCCGGACATCCACCAACTGCTGGAGGTCACCAACGACGTCCGGCAGGCGATCCTGGGCATCCCCGGCTTCACGTTCATGCGCCGCCGCGGCGAGGCGAAGGAAGACGAGTAAGCGCCTGCGGGAGGTCCTGACGCCGGACCGCCCCCGGCCCTACGGGTTGAGCTCGTGGCCCGGGGCGCCCGGCGTGGTGTTGCGCTCCTTCATCTCGGACTCGTACACGTGCCGGACGCCGCCGAGCAGCTCCTCCCGCACGGTGCGCTCCCAGTCGCGGAAGCAGCGGTAGTAGTCGTCGTCGTACTCCTCGACGAGCTGGAACGTCCACCGGCCGTGCACCACGTTGCGGCCGACGAGGTGGGCCTCCAGCCGGTCGGCCAGGTCGCCGTGCCCGGCCTCGCGGAGCAGCCGGGCGGCGTCCTGGGCCTTCGCGTCAGCGCTGCCGGTGAGCTGGTGGAACGAGAACAGGTGGCCACGGGCCCGTTCCGTGGTCTCCAACGCCTCGGTCAGCACGCCCACCGCCTCCACGGTCGCGTCGTCCACACCGTCCGGTCGCCTGCCATCCGCCCTGCGCATGCGGTGGTGTTACCCGGAGTGCGGCGTTCTACCCGTCCCCGATCGGCTGAACCGACCCGTCGAGCGGCGCTGCCGGCGGAAGGCGGGTGCGGCACGGTCCGCGTGCCGTGCCGCACCTCGCAGTGGTCAGAACCGCAGGTTCGCCAGGTACTCGTAGCCGATCCGGGCGGTCTCCAACGCGTCGCGCGGCTGGTCGTTCTCGACGATGTACTCGGCGACGTTCGTCCGGCGGAAGATCTCCGCGAAGTCGATCGTGCCGGTGCCGAGGTCGGCGAACGACCCGTCGGCGGCGCGGTCCTTGACGTGGAACTGCCGCACCCTCGGGAAGTGGGCGCGCCACACGTCCACCGGGTCGACGCCGCCGGTCACCGCCCAGTACAGGTCGAGTTCGAGGTGCACGTTGCGGCGCGTGGTGCCCGTCGTGATCACGTCGATCGGCCGCACGCCCTCGACGGTCGCGAACTCGTGCGCGTGGTTGTGGTAGCCGAGGCTCAGGCCCGCCTGCCGCAGCTTGTCGCCGGCCGCCTCCAGCCGCGCGGTGAACGCCCGCCACTCGGCGATCGTCGCGTAGTTCACCCACGGCACCACGACGTACTTGTGGCCGAGCGTGTGCGCGTCGGCGATCACCCGGTCGAGGTCGCCGTCGATGCCGACGTGGCTGGACGACGCCCGCAGCCCGCACCGCCGCAGCACGGCGGCGAACTCGGCCGCGCCGCGACCGTAGGTGCCGGCCAGCTCGACCTTGCGGTAGCCGATGTCGGCCAACGCGGACAGCACCGGCTCGGGGTCGTCGCCCATGATGCCGCGCAGCGTGTACAGCTGGATGCTGATCGATTCCCTCGGCACCCGGCGGTGCCCCTGATCGGATGCGGACGCGGCGGTGGGCAGGGCGACGGCCGCGCCGGCGGCGAGTGCGGTGCCCAGGAACGTGCGGCGGGACGGCATGGGTGGCTCCTCGGTCATCAGGACGATCCGGTCCTCGGGTCGGGCCGGTCTTCGGTTGGGGCCACGGTGGCGGCCGGCGGGACGCGGTGCCCGCCGGCCGCCACCGGGTGTCACAACTGCTTGATCCGGACGTTCCGGAACCACACGTCGTCGCCCCCGCCGTGGTTCTGGAGGCCGATGTGCCCGCGGCTGAGGTCACGCGCCGGGTCGGTGCTGGTGAAATCGTTCACCAGGGCGCCGTTGAGGAACACCCGGATGCGCTGCCCGGTCACGACGACCTCGTACGAGTTCCACTCCCCCGGCGGCTTCAGCACGGCGTCGCGGGCGGCGGTGTTCGCCGACTGGAACGCGTAGACGGAGCCGGTGGTGCGGTCCGGCGCGTCGGTGGCGTCGATCTGCACCTCGTACCCGTTGTTCACGGCCACCCACGGGTCGGCGCCCGGGTCGGGGAACCCGAGGAACACGCCCGAGTTGTCGTCGCCCGCCATCTTCCAGTCGAGCTTGAGGCTGTAGGCGGTGAACTCCTCCTCGAACCACAGCAGCCCGAGCCCTCCCTCGGACCGCAACGTGCAGTCCTCCTCGACGAACCGGCCGGGCCCGGCCTGGCGCCACCCCGTCACGCCCGTGCCGTCGTAGAGGCTGCGGTAGCCCTGCTCCGGCGCGGTGGGCGCGCAGGTGCCGCTGATCGGCTTGTAGCGCAGGTACTTCACGGTGTCGACGTCGTACAACGGCCCTGTGGCGGCGCCCTTGAACACCAGGTACAGGTCACGCACCCCGGTCAACGCCACCGCCTTCGGCGCGAGGTCGACGTAGTTGTCCCAGCCGCCCGTCACGGGCACGGTGAGCGTCTCGTGCACCAGCGGTCCGGTCGGCGAGTCGGCGCGCGCCTCCATCGTGCCGCCGATGCCGCCGGACGACACGCGGTAGCCGATGCCGGCGACCTTGGCCAGGTCGACGTCGGCGTACGACACCCAGTCGCCGTCGTGGACGTCGCCGACCCGCTTGCCGCCCTGCGCGGTCGCGCGGTCGTGGACGACGACGCCCTGCTGCCCGGTCAGGTGTTCCGCCGGGACGTCCACGCCGGCGACGGTGCCGGCGCCGCGGAACGTGATCGTGTCGAGGTCCAGCAGCGCGCCGCCGCCGCCGCGGAACACGAAGTGCAGCCGGTGCGTGCCGCCGGGGTCGGTGATCGGCGCGGGCGCGAGGTCGGCGTACGCGCGCCAGCCGCCCGTCCCGGTGACGCGGGTGCTCAGCAGCAGCGGGCCGGTCGGCGAGTCGAGGCGCGCCTCGATCGTGCCGCCCGCCGTGGCGGAGGCGACGCGGTAGCCGATGCCCGTGACGCCGGCCAGCGAGACGGCGTCGAACGCGATCCAGTCGCCGTCGTGGACGTTGCCGACCTGGCGGCCGCCCTGGGCCTCGGCGGCGTGGATCACCGTGGTGCCGTGCTGCGCGGTGTGCGACTCGGCGGGCGTGGCCCGCGCCGGTTCCCAGCCGAGGCCGGTGGAGAACCGGATGGCGTCGACGTCGAACAGGCTGCCGCTGCCCTTGAACACCAGGAACAGCCGGTGCGTGCCGCCGGGGTCGCTGATCGGCGCCGGCGCGAGGTCGACGTAGTTGTCCCAGCCTCCGGTCGGCGGCACGGCCACCTGCTGCGCCAGCGGGCCGGTCGGCGAGTCGACGCGCACCTCGATCGTGCCGCCGCTGCCGCCGGACGACACGCGGTAGCCGATCGCGGTGACGCCGCCGAGGTGCACCGGGTCGAACGCGATCCAGTCGCCGTTGTCGAGGTAGCCGACGCGCTTGTCGCCCTCGGCCGTGCCCGTCTCCACGACCTGCACGCCCTGCATCGTGGTGAAGAACTCGGCCTGCTTGTCCTTCGGTTGCAGCACCGCCTCGTCCTCGCCGGTCAGCGCGGGCGCGCCGCCGTCGGTGTAGGAGGCGTTGATGACGCCGAAGATGTTGGCGTCCGTGCCGTGCCCGCCGTCGGACGGCGTGGCGATCACGCCCTCGCAGCCGGTGGCGCGGGTCAGCGGGTGGCCGTGGCTGTCGTGGCCGAGGATGTACTCCACGGTCACCTTCGAGCAGTCGACCTGCCCGTCCTCCGGGTCGGTGACGGTCACCTTGAACGGCACCTGGTCGCCGAACGCGAACACGCGGCCGTCGGCGGGGGCGTCCAGCACGACCACGGGTCGCGTGTTGCCCACGTTGACCACGACGCCGGCCGAGCCGACCAGCCCCGTCGGGTCGGTGACGGACAGCTTCGCGGTGAACTGCCCGATGGCCGTGTACGTGTGGGTGACGGGTCCGGCGGTGGTGGAGTCGGTCGTGCCGTCGCCGTCGAAGTCCCACGAGTAGGTCAGCGCGTGGCCGTCCTCGTCGGCCGTGCCCGCCGGGTCGAACCGCACGGTCAGCGGCGCCGGTCCGGACGTCCGGTCGGCGGCCACCTTGGCCACCGGCGTGTGGTTGCCGCGCGTGTGGTCGATGCGGTACACCGCCGAGTCGGGCGCACCGCCGAAGTAGCCGCTGCCGTAGTCCAGCACGTACAGCGAGCCGTCCGGGCCGAATTCGAGGTTCATCGGCCGGGTCAGCTTCATCGAGTCGAAGAACGGCGTGATCGCGCCGCGCTCGCCGTTCGCGCCGACGTCGATGGTCTTGATCCAGCCGCGGTCCCACTCGTAGGCGAACGTCTTGCCGTCGAAGAACTCCGGGAACTTGGTGACGGTCGCGAGGTCCGGGTCGAAGTCGTAGGTGGGGCCGCCCATGGGCGACTCGCCGCCGGAGCCGAACTCGGGCAGGGACCCGCCGTCGTAGGGAATCCACGCGGGCTGCACCGGCGGCAGGTCGACGAGGCCGGTGTTGCGCGGGCTGGTGTTCTTCGGCGCGGCGCAGTCGAACGCGGCGCCCGAGGCCTTGGTGGCGAAGTCGTAGTCGACGTACGGGGTGTTGTCGCCGACGCAGTACGGCCAGCCGTAGTTGCCGGGGCCCTTGACCAGGTTGAACTCGACGGTGCCGCCGGGGCCGCGGGCCGGGTTGGCGGAGCCCGCGTCCGGGCCGTAGTCGCCGAGGTGGAGCCAGCCGGTGGCCTTGTCCACGGCGAACCGGAACGGGTTGCGGAAGCCCATCGCGTAGATCTCGGGCCGGGTCTTGGCGGTGCCGGGCGGGAACAGGTTGCCGTCCGGGACGGTGTACGTGCCGTCGGCCCGCACCTTGATCCGCAGCACCTTGCCGCGCAGGTCGTTGGTGTTGGCGGACGAGCGCTGCGCGTCGAAGCCGGGGTTGCGGTCGGCGCGCTCGTCGATCGGGGTGTAGCCGTCCGAGGCGAACGGGTTGGTGTCGTCGCCGGTGGACAGGTACAGGTTCCCGGCGGCGTCGAAGTCGATCTCGCCGCCGGCGTGGCAGCACAGGCCGCGGTCGGCGGGCACCTGCAGGATGCGCTGCTCGCTGGCGAGGTCCAGCACGCCGTCGGTGGTGAGCGTGAATCGGGACAGCTGGTTGTGGCCGCGGAACGGCGCGAAGTCGGCGTCCGTTCCGGTCTCCGGCGCGTCGCCCGGCGGTGTCGTCAGCGGTGGCGCGTAGTAGAGGTAGAGCCAGCGGTTCCGCGCGAAGTCGGGGTCCGCGGCGACGCCCTGCAGGCCGTCCTCGTCGTGGCTGTAGACGGGGACGCGGCCGGCGAGCGTGGTCGTGGCCTCCGGCGTGGTCAGCCAGACTCGGCCGTCGCGGGAGGTGTGCACGACCTTGCGGTCCGGCAGCACGGCCATCGCGATCGGCTCACCGGTCTTCTCCTCGCCGAGCGCGAGGGTGACCTGGTCGAAGTCGGAGTCGGTGGGCGCGGCGGGGTCCGGCTCGCAGTCCGCCGCGGCGGCGCCGAGCGCGTACCGCAGGCCGCCGAGGAGGTGTTGCCGGAACGCCGGGTCGGCGAAGGACTCCCTGGTGTGGCCCATGCCGGTGTACCAGGACCGGCCCTGGCCGGGGGTGTGGCACCAGGAGATGGGGTGGTCGCCGGACGGGTCGGTGGGCGAGTAGCTGGACTCGTCCAGCTTGGCCAGCACCTTCACGCGGGAGCGCGGGTTGGACTGGTAGCTGTACCACTCGTCGGTGCGGGTCCACGTGGCCGGCAGGTGCGCGGTGGACGGGTGGCCGTGGTCCTCCACCTGGACGTCGGCTTCCTGGATCGCCGGGTGCGACCTGAAGTGCGAGCCGACCAGCTCGCCGTACCAGGGCCAGGAGTGCTCGGTGTCGGCGGCGGCGTGGACGCCGGCGTACCCGCCGCCGTTCTCCACGTACCGCTGGAACGCCTGCTGCTGGGCGTCGTCGAGGACGTCGCCGGTGGTGGACAGCCAGACCACGGCGTCGAAGCGGGCCAGGTTGGCGTCGGTGAAGGCGGCGGCGTCCTCGGTGGCCTCGACGGTGAAGCCGTTCGCCGCGCCGAGGGCGGTGATCGCGGCGATGCCGTCCGGGATGGAGTCGTGCCGGAAGCCCGCGGTCTTGGTGAAGACGAGGAGGCGCTCCCCGTCCTGCGCCGCCGCGGGCGGGGTCGCGACGAGGGTCATCGCGCCGAGGGCGGCGGCGAGGGCGCACGCGGTTCGCCGTCTCCAGGTGCTCGGCGGCGCGGTGGCGTCCTTGGTCCCCGCTGTGGTGACGGACCTGGTCGGGTGAATCCTTCGCTTACCTCGCACCGCTGTCTCCTCGTTCACACGACGCCGTGCTGCGCGGACGGTGGGCCGGTCGGACGCTCTGTGGTCCAGCTCACAGGCTGGCGAGCGCCGCAATTCTGTTCAGAATCGCCCGAAGTTGGCAAGACTTTCGCATGAGTTATACAAAAGTCGTGCACGAATGGCCGAAAGTCGCGGTTACCGCGACCACAGGGCGTCACGACCGCGGGGAAGTCGGAGTTGAACCTC
Organism: Saccharothrix hoggarensis; assembly: GCF_052936025.1. Next base: position 5,504,881 of record NZ_CP193624.1, read on the forward strand.
ACGCCACGTGAGGTCCTAGGGTCGGTGGCGTGAGCGAAACGGGGGGTGTCGGCGAGCCGCGGTGGAGCGTCGGGGCGCTGGCCAAGGTCGCCGGGATGACGGTCCGCACGCTGCACCACTACGACGAGCTGGGCCTGCTGCGGCCGAGCGAGCGGACCCCGTCGGGCCACCGCCGCTACACCGAGCAGGACCTGCACCGGCTCTACCAGGTCCGGCTGCTGCGGCAGCTCGGCATGTCGCTGGACGAGATCGGGGGCGTGCTGGCCGACGCGTCCGACCCCGGACCGCTCGCGGACGTCCTCGCGGCGCACCTCGGGCAGCTGGACGAGCAGGTGTGGCGGCTCAACGCGCTGCGCCGCCAGACGAGGGGTCTGCTCGCCCAGCTGAACGGTCCGACCCGACCGGATTCGGACCGCCTGCTCGCGCTCCTCGGGTGCACGGGCATCTTCGACCAGCAGCTCACGAAAGAGCAGCGCGATTTCCTCGACGAGCACGCCTTCCACGTCGGACCCGAAGCGCGGGAGCGGTTGGACGAGGAATGGCCCGCGGTGCTCGCGCGGGTGGTCGAGCACTACCGGGCGGACGACCCGGTGGACGATCCCGAGGTGCGCCGGACCGCCCGGCGCCTGGTGGACGTGGGTGAGACGTTCGCCGCCGGCGACCGCGAGATCCTGCGCTCGATGAGCGCGTTCTTCCGGGAGAACGGGCGCGGCGTGCTGCGCGACGTGCTGCCGGACCAGGCGGTGGACGACCTCGGTGACGGTTTCTGGGATTACGTGAGCCGCATGTACGCGGCACTGCCCACCGAATAAATAGAGCACTAAAGGATAAAGGGGGAAATATGTTTCGCAGGACAAGTCTGCCCGCAGCGGCTCTTCTCGTCGCCGCGACCGTCACGGGGGTGGCGACCGGCGTCGCCCGGGCGGACGACGTGACGCTGCGGCTGCCCGCGCCGACCGGCCCGCACCACGTCGGCGTCACCGCGCTGCACCTCGTCGACGAGCACCGCGCCGACCCGTGGCCCGACGAGGCCGGCGCGCCGCGCCACCTGGTGGCCACGGTGCACTACCCCTCCCGCGACGTCCGCGACCGCCCCGTCGCGCCGCACCTGACGCCGGCCGTGGCGGCGGTGCTGCCGCACTTCCACCAGCCGTTGCCGGCGACCGGCGTGGCGTGGGGCGCGACCCTCACCCACTCGCGCACCGACGCGCCGGCGCTGCCCGGACGGCGACCGGTCGTGCTGTACAGCCCGGGGCTGGCCGATCCGCGCGCCCTCGGGACGACCACCGCGGAGGAGCTGGCGAGCCGCGGGTACGTCGTGGTGTCGGTCGACCACCCCGGCGAGACGATGGCGGTCGACGTGCCGGGCCGACCCGCGCCGCGGCTGTTCGCGCTGCCCGGCGACCCCAGCACCGATCCCCGCCTCTACCGGGACGTGATCGCCACGCGCCTCGCGGACACCGACCTCGTCCTCGACCGGCTGGAGCGGTGGGCGGCGGGCGGCAACCCCGACGCCGACGGCCGCGCCCTGCCCGCCGACCTCGGCCGCTCCCTCGACCTGCGGCGCGTCGGCCTGTACGGCCAGGGGCTCGGCGGCACGATCGCGGCCGAGGCGATGCACGAGGACACCGGCCGGCGCGTCGACGCGGCCGCCAACCTGGAGGGCTTCCTCGACTACCACCCCGAGCGGCCCGGCCAGGACGGCGAACTGCTCCCGGTGGCCCGGCACGGCGTCGACCGGCCGTTGCTGCTGCTCGGCACCGAGGGCTTCCAGGACGACCGGTACCGGCGGGCGTGGTCGGCGGTGCTCGCGCACGGGTGCGCCCGGCAGCACGTGATCGCCGACGCCAACCACTGGGCGTTGACCGACCACGCCGCCGTGGTGCCGCAGCTCCACGCGGCCGGGCTGGTGGACGACGCGGGCCGGGACGCGCTGGTCGGGCCGATCGACCCGGCCGTCTCGGTACCGACCGTGCGCCGGCACGTGGTGTCGTTCTTCGACCGCCACTTGCGCTGAGCGCCCCACCCCGACCAGTCCGAAGTGGACGAGCGACGGCGTGGTGACTTGACCTAGTCCGACCCGGCCCGCGCGAGGAGTCCGCCCGGTGGCGGAGGATGGGGACACTCGCAGTGGGAGGCGGCATGGTGGTCGACGCGCCGGTGGCGGTCGTGACGGGCGGAAACCGGGGCATCGGGCGGGAGGTGTGCCGCCAGTTGGCGGAGCGCGGGCACGTCGTGGTGCTGACCGCTCGTGACGCCGCGAAGGCGGCGGCGGAGGCGGACCGGCTGGGCGTCGACCACCACCCGTTGGACGTCACCGACGACGCGTCGGTCGAGGCGCTGGCCGAGTACCTGGCCCAGGAGTACGGGCGGGTGGACGCGCTGGTCAACAACGCCGCCATCCACTACGACTCCTGGCAGCGCGCGTCGTCGGCCGACCTGCGGGTCGTGCGGGAGGCCATGGAGACCAACTTCTACGGCCCGTGGCGGACGGTGTTGGCGCTGCTGCCCCTGCTGCGGGCCGCACGGCACGCGCGGGTGGTCAACGTGTCCAGCGAGGCCGCGTCGCTGGCGTCGATGTCCGGCGGCACACCGGCTTACGGCACGTCGAAGGCGGCGCTCAACGCGTTGACCCTGACGCTGGCGGCCGAACTGCCGGGGATGCGGGTCAACGCGGTGTGCCCGGGGTGGGTCGCCACGGACATGGGTGGCGTCGGCGGGCGGCCGGTGAGGCACGGCGCGGCCGGCGTCGTGTGGGCGGCGACGTTGCCCGCGGACGGCCCCACCGGCGGCTTCTTCCGCGACGGCAAGCGGATTCCCTGGTAGTCGATCCGGGTACCCCGGCGCCATGAGATGGCGCATCGGTGTGGCGGTGGCGGTGCTGATCGCGGTGGCAGGGCTGGTGGCGGCGGTGGTGGTGGTGCCCCGGATCGCCGGGCCGGGCGCCGACACCGTCGACCGGAGCCAGCCGGCGCTGCTGAAGTCGTTGCGGGACCTGAGCCAGTACCACGCGGCGGCCGGCGAGTTCCAGGTCGTCCTCGACATCGAGCGCGACGTCCGGTACGTGCCCGCGGTGCTCGCCGGGCAGCGGACGTTGTTCGTGGCGGCCGGGACGGTGAACGCCTACGTCGACTTCGGCGGGCTGGCCGAGGACGCGTTGAAGGTGTCGCCGACCGCGGCTTCGGGGCCGGACGGTCAGCGGTCGGTGGAACTGGCGCTGCCGAAGGCCGTGCTCGACAAGCCGAACCTCGACCAGGAGCGGTGCTACGTGTTCGCGCAGGAGCGCGGCTTGGTGGACCGGCTGACGTCGTTGGTGGAGACGCCGGACCAGCAGCCGTTCTACGTGGCGGCGGAGCAGAAGATCGCCGACGCGGCCCGCGAGTCGGAGCTGGTACGACGCGCGGACGACAACACGCGCAAGATGCTGACCGGCATGTTCGGCGCGCTCGGCTACCAGGTGGAGTTCACGACCCTCGACTGACCCACTGGCTGACCCACTGGCCGGCTGACTGGCTGACGCCCGGCGGTCGGCCCGTGATCACGTGGCCGGACCGTCGTCGGGCAGCCGCCGCGCGAGGGCGTCGAGGATGACGTCCAGGCCGAACTCGAACTCGTCGCCGAAGTCGTAGCCGGGCCGCAGGACGTGCTCGGTGGCCATCTCCACGAGGTGCGGGTACTCCTCGGGCCGCAGGTGCCGCATGATCTCCGCGGTGACGTCGGCGGCGGTGTCGGGGCCGCCCTGGAACGGCAGCGCCGCCTCCTGCACCGCGAACCCGTAGACGTAGCTGTCGAGCAGCGCGAAGGCGTGGGCCGTCAGGTCGACCGGGAAACCCGCCCGGCGCAACGTGCCGATGGTCGCGTCGTGGTGCCGCAACGTCGCCGGGCCGGGCGCGGCGCGCGACTCCAGGAGCCCGATCGCCCACGGGTGGCGGCGGAGCACGTCACGGGCGGAGCGGGCGCGGCGGCGCATCTCGTGCCGCCAGTCGCCGCCCGGCGTGGGCAGCTCGATCCGGCTGAACACGAGGTCGACGATGCCGTCGAGGATCTCGTCCTTGTTGGCGACGTGGTGGTAGAGCGACATGGGCTTGACGCCCAGCCCGTCGGCCAGCGAGCGCATGGTCAGCGCGCCGACGCCGCGCGCGTCGGCGATGGCGGCGGCGGCGCGGAGGACCCGGTCCCGGCTCAGCGGGACGCGGTCGCCGACCTGCTTGGACATCCGTCTCCCCCTCGAACGCCACGCGGGCGACAGTGCCGGGTGACACCCCCGTACTAAGTACGATACCGTCCGCCTTACTTAGTAAGGCAACGGGCCTCCGTTCGCCTGCGACGGAAGGGCGCGCCCATGTCTTCGAGAGCCACCGGACGGGTCATCGGGACGTTGTTCCTGGCCGCGTTCGTCGTCTACATCGCGGGCAACGCCCTGGTCGGCGCCGAGCCGGGGGCCGACGTGCTGCCCGACGTGGCCGCCCACCCCACGCGGGTCGCGGCGGGCGCGCTGCTGATGCTGGTCAACTCGGTCGTCGTCGCCGCCATCGGCGTGCTCGCGGTGCCCGTGCTCGGCCCGCACGACCGCCTCGCCGCCCACGCCTACCTGGTCGGACGGGCCGTCGAAGCGACGGTGCTGGCCGTCGGGGTCGTCTTCCTGCTCCTGCTGGTGCCGCTCGCCCGAGCCGACGTCGACTCGCCGTGGGGCGCGGTGCTGGTGCGGGGCAACCACTACGCGTACCAGATCGCGATGATGTCGCTCGGCGTCGTGGGCGTGCTGTTCTGCCGGGTCCTGCTGCGGGCTCGTCTCGTGCCGCGGTTCCTGGCGGTGTGGGGCCTGGCCGGTTACGCGGTGTTCCTGGCGGGCGCCGTGCTCGAAGTCCTCGGCCACGGGGTCGGCGTGGCCCTGTCCGTGCCGGGCGGGTTGTTCGAGGTCGCGCTGGGCGTGCTGCTCGTCGCCAGGGGCTTCCCCGAGCGGGCCGTCGCGGAGGTGGACGCGGCGTATGCTGCCGGTCGATGAGGCGCAAGCTCCGGCCGCCGCTCGCCCAGCGCCACGGCCTCGACCCGGCACGGCTGCGGCTGCCCGACGACGGGCCGTGGGCGACCATCCGGGATCACCTGGTCGAGCGGTTGCCCCGGGTGGCGCCCGAGCGGATCGACCTCATGCTCGCCGAGGGCCGCGTCTACGACCTGTCCGGGCCGATCGCGCCCGACGCGGCGTTCACGCCCGGCACGTCCGTGTGGTTCCACCGGGACCTCCCGGCCGAGGTCCCGGTGCCGTTCGACATCGGCGTCGTGCACCGCGACGACGCCCTCGTCGTGGTCGACAAGCCGCACTTCCTGGCCACCATCCCGCGCGGCAGCCACGTCGTGGAGACGGCGCTCGTCCGGCTGCGGCGCGACCTCGGCCTGCCGCAGCTGAGCCCGGCCCACCGGCTGGACCGGGTCACCGCCGGGCTGGTGATGTTCGTCGCCGAACCGGCCCTGCGCGGCAAGTACCAGACGTTGTTCAAGGACCGCCTGGTGCGCAAGGAGTACGAGGCGATCGCGCCGCACGACCCGTCGCTGGCGCTGCCCACGCGTGTGAGCAGCCGGATCGTCAAGGTGAAGGGCGTCATCACGGCGCAGGAGGTGCCGGGCGAGCCGAACGCGGAGACGCTGGTCGAGCTGGTCGAGCACCGCGCCGGGTGGGGCCGGTACCGGCTGACGCCGACGACCGGCCGCACGCACCAGCTCCGCCTGCACATGGCGTCGCTGGGCGTGCCGATCCGGAACGACGACTTCTACCCCGTGCTGCGGGACAAGCCGCTGGACGACTTCACCAACCCGTTGCAGCTGCTGGCGAAGGTGCTCGAGTTCACCGATCCGGTGACGGGCGAGCACCGCCGCTTCACCAGCACCCTCTCGCTGGACCTGTGACGGCGCCGAGCCGTCAGCCGATGTAGCCGAGCATCTGCGAGATCTGCGCGGTGCGCGAGTCGAAGATGCGCGTCGCCAGGTCCTTGGCCTGCGGGTTGATCCCGCCCTCCTTCTCCAGCTTCGCGATCTCCACCGCGTTGTGCTGGTGGCCGATGAGCAGGTTCAGGAAGGCCTTCTCGAACTCGGCCGGACCGGTCGCGGCGAGTTCCGCGATGGCGTCCGGGCTGGTCGAGTGGTCGCCGCCGTGACCGGCGTGCAGCTGGGGATCGTCGCCCGCGACCTCCGGCTTCCCCCAGTCCGCCAGCCACTTCGTCATCGAGTCCACTTCGGACAGCTGGGTGACCTCGATGGCGGCGGCGAGGGTCTTCACCTCGGCGCGCACCTCGCGGTCCTTGGCCAGCCGCACGATCTCCAGGCCGGACCTGTGGTGCGGCACGGCCATCTGCAGGAACATCACGTCCGTCGCGTTGAACTCGTTGGTCTCCACGACGGTCGACACGGGCGGTGGCGCCGTGCCCGGTGCGGCGGCGCCGCAGCCGGTCAGCGCCAGCGCGCCGACCACCAGCGCCGCGAGGGCGCGAAATCCGGTGAGGCGTCGCAAGGTCGTCCTCCTTCGCCGAGCGGCCCGCCCGCGCCGTGACAAGGCCGGCGCGGACGGGCTCTGTCTCATCGGACCTCGGTCGTCGTGACCGGGGTCAGATCCGCTGCCACAGGGCGGCGGTGTTCGGCGGTTCCCAGCCCACGAGGGACGTGTGGGCCTGGATGCAGCGGTAGCCGACGCCGCCGTAGGTCACCTGGGACCCGACCGAGTACGCGACGTTCGGCGCCCACGTGCCGCCCACGGGGGGCTGCGTCGTGCTCGTCGGCGGCTGCGTGGTGCTGGTCGGCGGCGGGGTCGTCGTGCTGGTGGGCGTGCCGCCACCGGTGCCGACCTGCAGGTCGACGCACGAGTAGAACGCCATGGGCGTGTCGGCGATGTTCCAGATGGCCAGCAGCTTGATCCGGCCCGTCCGACCGCCGAGGCTCACGTTGTGCGTCACGGTGGCCGCCGGCTGGCGCCCGCCGTCGTTGAACTCGGCGATCTTGGTGCCGCCGACGAAGTACTCCCACGTGCTCGTGGCGTGCCGGGCGGTGAGCGTCCAGTTGAACGTCACGTTGTTGCCCACCGCGGTGGTGGGCCACGGCCGGCTGTCGTCGTTGAGCTGGGCGAACTGGCTCACCCCGGCGTGGCAGTTGCGCTGGCCCTTCGGGCCCTCCACGCTCTGGGGCTCGTAGACGATGGGTCCGCAGTTGGAGATGCGGCCCTGCGCGCACATCGCCTGCCGGCTGGGCGGCGACGAGATGTAGCCGTGCGCGCTGGCCGTTCCCGCGGAGACCACCACGAGGAACGGTGCGATGCCCACGCCGGCGAGAACCGCCGCGAGCTTGCGTTTCAGGCTCATGTGTCCAGCTCCTTCGGAGGGGACCCGACGTGGGTCCCCCTGGCAGGGTCCATTTCCGCGGCGGCCGGATCACGCGACGTGTGACGGTGAGGCGACAGGATGTCACGCATCGCGATGTGGTCTAGACCATAATCGTCAACGTCAACCGGGTCAAGGCTCTGAACCGGGTGGCCCAGCCGGCCGTGTTCCCTACTGTGGAAGTCTGTGAACGACGGCCCCGACGGTGAGCGGACCCGGCTTGACCGGGGTGGCGCGGCCACCCTCCCGCGACTCAATTGGCCCGATCGGTGGGCACCGCCGCGGAATTGGCTGACACTTGGCGGTCATGGAGGAGCACAAGGTCATCGCGGACGACGGCCGCGTGTTGTGGGCGGCCGAGCTGGGGCGCGGCGAACCGCTGGTCCTGTGCCACGGCGGCCCCGGGCTGTGGGACATGTTCGACGGGCTCGCCGAGCTGCTGGCCGACCGGGTGCGGGTGATCCGCTGGGACCAGCGCGGCTGCGGCCGGTCCGACCACGCGGGACCGTACGCGGTGGCCCGCACGCTGGCCGACCTCGACGCCGTCCGAGTCCACTTCGGACTGTCACGGGTGGCGCTGCTGGGCCACTCGTGGGGCGCGAGCGTGGCGCTGCACTACGCGCTGGAGCACCCGGACCGGGTGTCGTCGCTGGTGTACGTCTCCGGCACCGGCCTCGGGCACGACTGGCGCGACGAGTTCCGCCGCAACCTCGCCGAACGCCTGGCCGAGCGGGGTGAGCGGCTGCCGGAGGGCGGGTCCATCGGGCGGGACGCGGCGGTGCGGCTGTGGACCGCCGACTTCGCCGACCCGTCGACGGCCCGGCAGCGGGCCGAGGAGCTGGCCACGCCCTGGTTCGGCGTGAACGGGGAGGCCCACGCGGCGTTGACCGCCGAGGCCCGGACGTGGGACGAGGAGGAGCTGGTGGCGCGGTGCCGCGAGCTGGCCGTGCCGACGTTGATCGTGGACGGGGCGGCGGACGTGCGGCCCCGGTGGGCGGTGGACTCGCTGGCCGAGGCGCTGCCGGACGTGGCGCGGGTCGTGCTGCCCGGCGCGGGCCACGTGCCGTGGGTCGAGTCGCCGGGATCGTTCGGGTGGGCGGTGCTGGCGCACCTGGCCCGGTGACGTGGGCTGCGGGTGACGTTCTGGGGGTGTCGCGCGCTGCGGGTGACGTGCTCTGCGGGTGAACGTGGGCTGCGGGTGAACGTGGGCTGCGGGTGAACGTGGGCTGCGGGTGACGTGCGAGGGGAGGGACCGCGTGCGGCCCCTCCCCCGTCACCGGTCGGTCAGCAGTACAGGTTGTTGCCCGCGGGCACGCCCAGGATGCCGACGAACCGCTTGTAGGCGTCGACGCGGCTCTGCACCTGCGCCGGGTTGCGGCCGCCGCACTCCAGCGACCCGTTGATGCTGCGGATCGTCTCGCCGAAGCCGTACCCGTTGACCATCGCGTTGTGCGGGGTCATCGTGCCGGGGCCGGACTGGGTGTTCCAGTACCAGAGGGCGGTCTTCCAGGCCACCGACGAGTCGTTCTGCACCAGCCACGGGTTGGTGAGCAGCGGCAGGCCCAGCGCGTCGCCCGCGGCCTTGTAGTTGAAGTTCCAGCTGAGCTGGATGGGACCGCGGCCGTAGTAGGCCGCCTGGCCGGCGGGGCAGCCGTAGGGCTGGCTCGCGTCGCAGTAGTGCGGGTAGTTCGCCTGGTTCTGCTCGACGATGTGGACCAGGCCGCCGGTCTCGTGGTTGGCGTTGGCGAGGAACGCCGCCGCCTCCTGCTTGCGGACGGTGTCCGTGCCGGTCTTGGCGAAACCGGGGTACGCGCTCAGCGCCGCCGTGAGCCCGGCGTACGTGTAGAAGGGGTTGCGGCTGGGGAACATCTGCTGGAACTGCGCCTCGCTCACCACGAAACCGCCCGGCGCGGGCGTGCTGGTCGTGGTGGTCGGAGTCGAGCCGCAGGTGTGCGGGTTCCAGTACCAGGTGCTGACGGTCGGGTCGTAGCCCGGGTTGTCGTGCTCGGCGATGTAGTACTTGCCGTCGGTGAACCGCACGATGTTGCCGGCGGTGTACCACTTGCCCTGCACCCACGCGGGGTAGTCGCAGGACGCGGGCGGCGGCGTGGTGGTGCCGCCGCAGACGCCCTGGTCGGCCCAGACCGCCGCCGAGCCCGGCGTCTCGTTCTGGGTCCACCACTTGGCCTGCCAGTTGTGGCCGGCGTGGGACGCCGTCATGCCGCTGGTGTAGACGGCCGACGAGGTCCACGCCGACGCGCAGGCGGCCGCGGCGGCGGTGTTGGCCACCGCGACGGTCAGGGCCGCCCCGACGACGAAGGCGGCGATCGCCGCCAGAACGCGGAATCTCGACACAAGATCACTCTTTCCGTTCGAGCGCCCTCGGACGTGACGGGGGCCACTCAACCTGAAATGGTCTACACCAGTCAAGGGCGAAGTCGAACTTTCCCCGTGTTCCACCGTTGACCGTGGGAGCGCTCACACGGTCGTGCGACAGGCGTCCCCCCGCGACCTTCGCGTGACCGGCCCTTGTGAAGGGCGCGGCCGCACGGCGCAGTGCCGTGCTCCGTTCGCCGCTCGCCGACCCCTCCGCCGGTGACGGACACTGTCGCCATGCCGCACATCGAGTTGGACAACCCGCTACCCGGGATCTCCGGGCTCCTCGCCTACCGCCCCGAGACGGGTCGACCCCTGAGCGAGCTGGCCGAGGTCCTGCTGCGCGGTCCGAGCGAGTTGTCGCGCGGCGAGCGGGAGTCGATCGCCGCGCACGTCTCCGAGTTGAACCAGTGCAAGTTCTGCGCGTCGTCGCACGCCGCCTTCGCCGCCGCGCAGCTGCCCGAGGACCACGAGCACTCGCCGAAGCTGCTGGCGCTGCTCGACATCGCGACCGCGGTGACGGACAGCGGGCGGGCCGTGACGTCCGAGCTGGTGGCGGCGGCGAAGGCCGCCGGCGCGAGCGACGTCGAGGTGCACGACACCGTGTTGATCGCGGCGGCGTTCTGCATGTTCAACCGGTACGTCGACGGCCTGGCCACGTGGGCGCCGGACGACCCCGCGGCGTACGCCGCCATGGCCGACCGGATCGTGACGCAGGGCTACATCGCTCCCCGCTGATCCGCGCTGATCCGCGCGTCGGGTGCGCACTCGCGCGCCCGATTCACGCCTCCGGCGCCTCGGGACCTGACGCCTCTGGACCTGATGCCTCGGGGCGCCGGAACTCGGCCCACCACCGATTGCCGGTGCGGTCGATGAGCACCGCGCGGAGGTCGTCGTCCGCATAAGACCCGACCTCCGCGCGCACCAACGGCCACGGTGGCCCTTCCACGACGTCGCCGTCGTCCCGCGCCGAGGCCAGGACGTGCAACGTGCCGCCGGGCGCCACGAACCGCCGCACGTGCGCGATGCCGGTGGGCCGCATGCTCGCCGGCAGGGACTGCGCGATCAACGCCTCGACGACGACGTCGAACGCGCCCCACCACTCGGCGGGCGGGTCGAGCAGGTCGGCGACCACGAACCGGGCGCCCGGGAACCGCGCCGTCGCCACCTCGACCGCCGTGGGCGAGATGTCGAACCCGACCGTGTCGAACCCAGGGCGGCCAGGAACCCAGCGTCCTGCCCGTACCCGGAACCGACGACGAGCGCCCGCCGACCGGTCCCGTCAACGCCCGCGAACCGGTCGAGGATCAGCTGGTGCGGCGAGTCCCGGTGCCACGGCACCTCTACCTCGCCGCGCGACGCGGCAGCGTGGAGCCGCTCGAACGCCGTGGCCGGATCGAACGCCGTGGTCGGACCGAACCCCTCGATCCGCCGAACCTCGTCCCTGGCCTCGCCCACAACCCCTCCATCCCCCACCTCTGCCACCCACGCCCCCGACGCTCGACGCCCCGCCGCCTGCCGGCTCCCGCTCGTTGCTCCGGCCAATGGTGCACGTGGTGCCCGTGCTCGCGGTGGGCGGCGACAGGGGTCGGCGGTGCGTTCGCGAGACCGCCTTCGCCGCCGCGCCGCCTCCTTCTTTCCCGGCAACGCTTTTCGAACCTCAAATGTTGCCCAAAGGCGCGATCATCCATCGTTAGGGTGATCTTCGGGCCAAGCGGCGGGCAGCACGCCCCACCCACCCTACCAGCGGAAATGGGTCACGTTTGGGTGGCTTCTGCTACCAGTTCGGCTTGGCGGAAGCGGTCGTCGGTGAAGGGCATCGCGACGATTCGGTCCGCGCCCGCCTCGGCCAGCCGTGCGAAGTGGTCCCTCGCCTGCTCGGCCGAGCCGGTGACCACGACCTCCCGCGCCTGCTCCTCCGTCAGCCCGTAGTCGGTCATCGACCGGATTCTGTGCTCCACCACCGAATTCGCCACCGCGCCCAGCGCCACGCTCACCCCCACCGTGACGCCCACGCGCGGTCGTGAGTGGGTGGTTGCCAGCTCTTCCAGGCGAGCCACGCCCGCCGCCACCGCCCGCAACGGCAGGAAAGCCGGGTACCAGTGGTCGCCGAAGCGGGCGGCTCGGCGCAGGGCCGCGGCTCCCCCGCCGCCGATCAGCACGGGCGGCATGGGGGCGGGTGGGGACAGGGTCACCGGAGTGCCGTGCACGGACGCGGTTTCGCCGCGCACCAACGGCGGCAGCACGGCCAGCGACGCGTCGGTGCGGCGTCCGCGCTCGGCGAACGGCACGTCGACCGCGCGCCACGCCGCCTCGCCGTGGACGTCGCCACCGCTGCCGACGCCGAGCAGGACCCGTCCGCCGGAGAGGTGTTGCAGCGTGGCGACCTGCTTGGCCGCCCACGCGACGGGACGCAGCGGCAGGACCATCACCCCGAACCCGAGCTTGATCCGCGTCGTGGTCGCGGCGACCGTGGCGAGCACGAGCGTGGCGTCGAGGAACGGGCTGACGGGGATCAGGTGGTCGCCGTGCCACACCGACTCGAACCCGAGCCCTTCGGCGTGCTGGGCGTGCTCGACGGCGTCGTGCCCGAACCCGGGGAGCGTGATGCCGACGTCCATCACCGCACCTCCAGCACGGTCTTGCCGATCGTGGCACGGCTTTCGATGGCGGCGTGCGCGTCGGCGGCCCGTTCGAGCGGGAAGCGTTGGCCGATCACGGGTCTCACCTGTCCGGTCTCCGCGGCGGCGAGGATCGCGGTGACGAGGTCGCGTGCTTCGGCGGCGGTCGGGCGGGAGCCCTTCACGAGGGTCACGCCGCGGGCGGCGGCGGTGTCGGGGGCGATGTCGGCCCACGTGCCGGCGGCGAGGCCGTAGCTGAGCATCCGGCCGCCGGGGCGGAGGAGGTCGAACGCCCGGGCGGCGACGGACCCGCCGACGCCGTCGAGCACGACGTCCACGGGCGGCAGCGCGGCGGTCCAGTCGGGACGGCGGTAGTCGACGGGTTCCGCGCCGAGGTCGGCGAGGAGGTCGGCCTTGGCGGGGGTGAGGCCGGCGGCGCCGAGGACGGTCGCGCCCGCGGCACGGGCGAGTTGCACCTGGAGCGTGCCGACGCCGCCCGCCGCGGCGAGGACGAGGACGCGGCGCCCGGTGAGGGGGCCGACCGCGCGGAGGTTGAGCTGGGCGGTGCGGCCGTCGGCCAGGAGGGCGACGGCCGCGTCCAGGGCCACGCCGTCGGGGACGACGACCAGGTCGGACGCGTCGGCGAGGGCCCGTTCGGCGTAACCGCCGCGTCCTCCGGTCGACGTGACGACGCGCGCGCCGAGGAGGGTCGGGTCGACGTCGTCGGCGATCGACGCAACGACGCCGCTGACGCCGTTGCCCGGAACGGCGGGCGGCCGAAGGGTGAACGGACCAAGGCCGGTGCGCCGGTACTGGGTCTCGACGAACGTCACGCCGGCGTAGGCGACGTCCACGACGACCTGCCCCGGTCCGGGGATGGGGTCGGGGGCATCGCCGCCGACCAGCGTCTCCGGGCCGCCGAACTCCGTCAACCACACCGCGCGCATCGCGTCCCCCTGAGGTCGGACCGTTTTCACCTCACAGCGTGTGATCTCCACTTAACTCGAGGTCAAATTCGGTCTTGTGAATGTGCGCGGGCTCACCCTAGAGTCCTGGGAGCGCTCCCAGGGAGCGCTCCCAGAAGCGTCGTCAACCGTCAGAGCAGACGGAGGAGACCCAAGTCCATGAGATCGCTTCCTTCTCCCCGGTGGCGCCGTCAGGCCACCGCAGCACTCGCCCTCGTGGCGGTGAGCGGCGCACTCGCGTCCGGAACGGCCCACGCGGCGGACTACGAGCGCCTGGTCAACGGCACCTTCAGCAACGGCTCCGCCGACCCGTGGTGGGCCAGCGCGGGCGTGTCGAACCGGGTCGTCAACGGTGAGCTGTGCGCCACGGTCACCGGCGGCACGGTCAACCCGTGGGACTCGCTGATCGGCCAGAACGGCGTGCCGTTCGAGGCGGGCCAGTCGTACACGATGTCGTTCGACGCGTACGCCTCGGTCGCCCGTCCGGCGGCGGCGGTGGCCGGCGAGGGCGTCAGCCCGTACCGGCAGATCGCCAAGCACGACGTCGCGCTGACGACGACGAAGCAGCGCTTCACCTTCACGTTCACGTCGGAGCTCGACTTCCCGGACGCCGGTCCGGGCCAGGTCACGTTCCACCTGGGCGCGCAGGCGGCCGACACGACGGTCTGCGTGGACAACCTGTCCCTGATCGGCGGCGTGAAGCCGCCGGGCGGCGACCCGGCCCAGCCCGCGAAGAAGATCAACGTCAACCAGGTCGCCTACGTGCCGGGCCTGGCCAAGCACGCGACCCTGACTTCGACCGCGACCACCCCGCAGACGTGGACGTTGAAGAACTCCGCCGGCACGGCGGTGGCCACGGGTCAGACGGCGCCGAAGGGCGCGGACGCCGAGTCGGGCGACTCCACGCACCTGATCGACTTCTCCGGGTACGACACGCCGGGCACGGGTTACACGCTGACCGTCGGCACGGAGACGAGCTACCCGTTCGACATCGCCACCGACGCGATCAAGCGGCTGCGGTACGACTCGCTGGCGTACTTCTACCACAACCGCAGCGGCATCGAGATCGACGCGCAGTACGTCGGCGCGCAGTACGCGCGCCCGGCGGGCCACCTCAACGTCGCGCCGAACCAGGGTGACAACAACGTCCCCTGCCTCTCGACCGTCCCGTGCGGTTACACGCTGGACGTGCGCGGCGGCTGGTACGACGCGGGCGACCACGGCAAGTACGTCGTCAACGGCGGCATCTCGGCGTGGCAGGTGCTCAACACCTACGAGCGCGCGGTGCGGATCGGCGACGCCGCACCGCTGGGCGACGGCAAGCTGAACATCCCGGAGAAGGCCAACGGGGTGCCGGACATCCTGGACGAGGCGCGCTGGGAGGTCGAGTTCCTGCTGAAGATGCAGGCGCCCGACGGCATGGTGCACCACAAGATCCACGACCAGAACTGGACCGGTCTGCCCCTGCTGCCCCACCAGGACCCGCAGGCGCGCCGGTTGTCGGCGACCAGCACCGCGGCGACGCTGAACATGGCCGCCGTGGCGGCCCAGGCGGCCCGCATCTGGAAGACGATCGACCCGGCGTTCTCGGCGAAGGCGCTCGCGGCGGCCACCAAGGCGTACGCGGCGGCGAAGGCGAACCCGAACAAGATCGCCGACCCGAACGACGGCACCGGTGGCGGCTCGTACAGCGACTCGACGTTGACCGACGAGTTCTACTGGGCCGCGGCGGAGATGTTCACGACCACCGGTGAGGCGGCCTACCGCACCGACCTGACGTCGTCGACGCACTTCAAGGGCAAGAGCCTGAACGCGCGCGGCTTCGACTGGGGCTCCACCGGCCCGCTGGGCGACATCACGCTCGCCCTCGTGCCGAACGGGCTGCCCGCCGCCGACATCGCGGCGATCAAGTCGGCGTTCACCACGGTGGCGGACGCGCACCTGTCGCAGATGGCGACCCAGGGCTACCCCGCGCCGTACCGGACGGAGAGCTACGACTGGGGTTCGAACGGCCTGGTCGCGAACAACATCTCGGTGCTGGCGCTGGCGCACGACTTCACCGGCGCCGCCAAGTACCGCGAGGGCGTGTTCCAGGGCCTGAACTACCTGCTGGGCCGCAACCCGCTGTCGTACTCGTACGTCACGGGCTACGGCGACCAGCCGGTGAAGAACGTCCACCACCGGCACTGGGCGAACCAGCTGGACGCGACCCTGCCGACCGCGCCCGCGGGCGCGCTCTCGGGTGGTCCGAACAGCGCGCTGCAGGACCCGATCGCGGCGCGCCTGCTGACGGGCTGCAAGGCGCAGAAGTGCTTCGTGGACCACATCGAGGCGTACTCGGTGAACGAGGTCACGGTCAACTGGAACTCCGCGCTGGCGTGGATCTCCAGCTGGGCCGCGGAGAAGGTCACCACCGCCCCGCCGGTGGACACCACCGCCCCGTCGACGCCGGGCACCCCGGTGGCGTCGGACATCACCACGACCGGTGCGAAGCTGACCTGGACGGCGTCCACCGACCCGGAGAGCGGCGTCAAGGAGTACGACGTCATCTCGGTCGAGGGCGACGCGCTGCGCGTGGTGGCCACGGTCACCAGCCCGTCGGCGACGTTGACGGGGCTGCGGCCGGACACGGCCTACCAGTTCACGGTCGTGGCGAAGAACGGCGCCAACCTGCGGTCGGCGATGTCGCCGCAGGTGTCGGTGCGGACCAAGCCGGACGTGGTCGCCAACTACTGCAAGGTGGTCTGGCGGGCCTCGACCTGGTCGACCGGCATGTCGGTGAACGTCACCGTGACGAACACCAGCGGTCAGCCGTGGAACGGCTGGAAGCTGGAGTTCACGATGCCGGGCACGCAGAAGATCACCCAGGGTTGGTCGGCGACGTGGTCGCAGACGGGCCAGGCGGCGTCCGCGACGAACGTGTCGTGGAACGGCAACGTGCCCAACGGCGGTTCGGCCAACATCGGGTTCAACTCCTCGGGGTCCGGTGCGGGGGAGCCCACGGACTTCCGGGTGAACGGCCAGTCCTGCACCAAGGGCTGACCGGGTGACCGGCGGCGGGCTCCCCACGGGGTCCGCCGCCGGCACCACCACCGCGCCACCGGCAGTCGGGATCACGCACCCGGCGGCCGGTGGCGCAGTGCTGTGCGGGCCACGACGTGTCCCACCCGCTCACCGCGGCCCGCCGCCGCGCCCCACCCGCCGCGCATCCCCGCCTCGCCACCGCCGCCGCGCCGCGCCGCCGTCCGGGTGGAGCGGAAATCCGCCTGCGTCGGCGCGGTGAGTTCTGCTTCCCTCGCACCATGACATCGGTCTGGGTGGGGTCCAAGGTGCGGTTGCGCGGTGTCGAGCCGGACGACTGGCAGGCGTTCATGCGGTTCGGGGAGCACTCCGAGGACATGCGCGCGGTGGACCGCGTCGAGCCGCCCCGCTCCGCCGCGGGCCACCGGGAGTGGACCGCCAGGCAGGCCACCGCCGCCCCGGACGGCGACGTGCTGTTCCTCGCGATCGAGGCGGATGGCGTGCTCGTCGGCAGCCTGACGACGCACGGCGCGGACCGGCGGGCCGGTCGGTTCGGCTACGGGATCGGCATCGGCCACGAGCACCAGCGGCGCGGGTACGCGGCGGAGGCGGTGGGGCTGCTACTGGACTTCATGTTCGGCGAGCGCCGCTACCGCAAGTGCGAGGCGGGCGTGTACGCGTTCAACGAGCCGTCCCTCGCCCTGCACCGCAAGCTGGGGTTCCAGGTCGAGGGGCGGTTGCGCGACCACGAGTTCTCCGGCGGCAGGCACCACGACATGGTGCTGCTGGGCGTCCTCTCCGACGAGTGGTTCGCCGGCGGCCGGTCGCGGCTCGCCCCGACCACGTGAGGTCGGGGAGCCGGTCAGCGGTAGGCGTCCTGGCCGACCGGGCGGACCAGGATCTCGTTGACGTCGACCGTCGGCGGCTGGCTCACGGCGTAGAGCACGGCGCGCGCGACGTCCTCCGGCGCGAGCTTCGGGTCGGCCTGGCGGGACGGCGGGATGCCGCCCGTGTCGGTCAGGCCGGGCTGCACGAGGGTGACGCGGACGCCCGTGCCGACGCACTCGGCCCGGATGGCCTGCGCCAACCCCGTCACGGCCCACTTGGTGGCGGAGTAGAGGTTGCCCGGCCGCACCCCGCGCCCGGCGGCCGACCCGGTGAGCACGAGGTGCCCGCCGTGGCGGATCAGCGCGGGCATGGCGGCGCGGGCCGTGAACGCCGGGCCGCACACGTTGGTCAGCACCATGTCGCTCCACTCGTCGGGCGGCGCGCCGGCGTCCGACGTGAACGAGGTGACGACGCTCGTGCCGGCGTTCGCGAAGACCACGTCGAGGCGTCCCCACTCCTCCTCGACCTGCCCCACCAGGGCCGCGAGCTGCTCGAAGCTCCGCACGTCGCAGGAGGCAGCCCACACCCGGTCGGGTCCGCCGAGCCGGGCCGCGACCGGCGCCAGCGACGACGTGTCGCGGGCGGTCAGGACCAGCCGGTACCCGGCTTCCGCCGCCAGCCGCGCGGTCGCCGCGCCGATGCCGCGGCTCGCGCCCGTGACCAGGAAAACGCCGTCTGCCATGTCGGCAGGCTACTGCCGGGTGGATCACGTCACCGGTTCGGAGCAACGTTCCGTGCCCTCGTGGCGTCGTAAAGGCATATTCGTCCGATAGGGGGAACATGAACGTCAACCGCAGGATCGCGCTCGGTCTCGGGTCGGCGGCGGCGACCGCCGTGCTGGGCGCCGCGGGGACCGCGCAGGCGCAGACCACCGAAGCCGAGTGGGACGCGCTGATCCCGACGACGGCCGACCTCGCCCGGCGCAAGATCGCGTGGAAGTACGCGGCGCTGGTCGGACGGGCCGGTGGCACGTGGTCGTCGCACATCGCCGTGGCGGACCCGGACGGCGTGGTGAAGCCGGCCGTCGAGGCCGAGGCGGACCGCGTCGTCGAGGCGTACAGCGTGAACAAGATCGCCGTGGCGGTGGCCGTGCTGGACAAGGTCGACCGGGGCCTGATCACGCTGGACCAGCGGGTCGACGTCACCGAGTCGATCGTCATCCAGGACACCGACGGGATCTTCACGCTCGACGGCGCGTACCCGAGTTCGGTCACCGTGGGGCACGCGCTCGCGGCGCTGCTGACCGTGTCGGACAACACGGCGGTGCGGCTGTGCGGGCTGGTCGTGCCCGCGATGGAGCTGAACGAGATCCTGCGGTCCAAGGGTTTCGTCCACACCAGGGTCGTGCCGGTCGCCAACCCGAACCGGTTCTTCCTCGGCACCACCACGCCGCGGGAGACGTCGACGTTGCTGCGCGGGCTCGCGGCGGGCGAGCTGCTGTCCCCCGCGTCCACCGCGCACCTGTTGAAGGTGCTGCGGTCGCTGACGTCGTTCACGGACGGGATCAGGCTCAACCTGTCGTCCGCGGAGCGGCTGAACGTGGCGACCAAGGCGGGGTGGTTCGCCGACGGGCGCAACGAGGCGGGGATCGTGTTCGACGCGTCGGGCAAGCCGATGATCACGTTCGCGCTGTTCGCGTCCGGCCGGTTCCACGGTGACCAGGAGGACAACGCCGACAACTACAGCGCCACCCACCCGGCGCTCCGCGCACGCGCCGCCCTCGGCCGCACGCTGTACGACTCGGTGCTGCGGATCACGACGACCTGGCCCCACACCTACCGCGCCCAGCCGTACCGGCCGGGCAACGGCGGCTGAGCAACGACGGCTGGAAACGGCGGCTTTGCAACGGCGTCCGAGCACAGCGGCTGACGGCTCAGCGGCTGACATGACAGCTCGGCTTCGCCGGTAGTCGCTTCGCAGGGGTCCCCGCCGAGGGGACCCCTGCGCTTATTTTGCCGGCAGGCACCGACAATCCCGCCGCTCCGAGGCCCGCTTCGCCGACCATCGAGCACCGGCGCGGCGGACAACGGCAGCGCGGAAAGCGGGGTCGTCGGCGGTAGTGAGGCCGCAGCGGGCGGCGAGGCGGCGGGCGGCCCGGCGGGACTGCGGACAGCAGGCGGCGAGGCGGCGGGCGGCCAGGCGGGACTGCGGGCGGCGGGGCGGCAAGGGTGAAGGACGAGCGGGGAAAGTTTTCCGTCGGTTGTCACGTTCGTGCGCCGGCCGGGGTCATGGCGGTGAACGTGTTCTGGACAGCCGGGGCGGCTTGGGGCGGCTCCGGGGTCCGTCACCCGATGGGAGCCCTTTCCGATGTCCACCTCGTACGTGATCGTCACCCTCGTCGCCGCCGCCCTGGCCGGGTTCTCGGCCGCTTCCGTCTTCCTCCGCGCCAAGTGGGTCGTGGAGCCGTTGGCCGACTACGGCGTGCCGCGCGCGTGGTGGGTGTGGCTCGGTGTGGCGAAGGCCGCGGGCGCGGCGGGGTTGGTGGTGGGGTTGTTCGTGCCGGTCATCGGGGTGGCGGCGGGGATCGGGCTGGTGCTGTACTTCGCGGGCGCCGTGGTCACCGTGGTGCGGGCCCGGTCGTACGCGCACATCCCCTTCCCGCTCGTGTACGTGGCGCCGGTGGTGGCCTCGCTGGCGCTGGTCTGACGCCGACGCGCCACCGGGCGTATCCACGGCGCGGCGCGGGCCTCCTGAAGGACAGGGGGTGAGCCATGACCGATCTCCCGGACGTCGAGCGGGGAGCCCGGCGACCACCGCTGCGCGGGTCCACCGAGATCCAGGGCAACGTCCTGGCCGCGTTCAACAAGGACCACCAGCTGTTCCGGTTCGTCCGCTTCACCGACGCGAAGCAGGGGCGCACGTGGCTCGCCGCGATGCTCGGCCACGTCAGCACCACGGCCGACGTCGAGGACTTCAACGAGGTCTTCTCCCTCGGCCGCACGCTGTTCGGCGGCGACCCGGCGGGCCTGTGCGCCACCTGGGCGAACGTGTCCCTAACCCCCGAGGGGATCGTCGACCTGAGCGTCAACCCGGACGCCACGGCCGACGACCTGCGCCCGCACTTCCCCCACACCGCCGAGGAGGCCGCCGACGCCAACGGCGACACCGGCGACTCGGCGCCCGACCACTGGCTGTTCGGGCGCGCGTGCCGGCCCGTGCACGCCGTGGTGACGGTGGCGTCCGACTCGGCGGCGCGGCTGGAGTGCGCGGCCCGGAACATGGACGTGCTGGACACGCTGCTGGGCGTCACGGCCGTGCACGAGCAGCGGGCCGACACGCTGCCCGGGGACCGGCGCGGGCACGAGCACTTCGGCTACAAGGACGGCATCTCGCAGCCCGGCGTCCGCGGTTTCCACCACGAGGACGCGGACCGGCCCGGCCACCGCGTCGGCCGGCCGGGCGAGCTGCTGGTGAACGCGGGCGAGTTCGTCTTCGGTCACCCGACCGAGTCGGCTCGCCCGCGTGCCGCCGCGTGGCTGGCCGACGGGTCGATCCAGGTGGTCCGCCGCCTCACCCAGGACGTCGACGGCTGGCACGCGGCCGTCGAGGCGCGCGGGCTCGGTCCGCGGGTCGTCGGCCGCCACCGGGACGGCCGGCCGCTGGCCGCGGCGCGCGACCGCAACGACTTCGACTACTCGGACGACCCGGCGGGCACGATCACGCCGTGCCCGGCGCACACCCGCAAGACGAACCCGCGGTCGTTCACGCACCGGACGCCGCGCCAACACCGGCTGGTGCGGCGCGGCATCCCGTTCGGCCCGACCGCCGCCGGCGAGCGCGGCCTGGTGTTCGTGGCCCACTGCACGTCGCTGGACGAGCAGTTCGAGTTCGTGCAGCGGACGTGGGCGCGGAACCCGGACTTCGCCGCGGGCGAGCGCGGCGCGCCGACCGGGGTGGACGCCGTGGTCGGCGGCCCGTTCGTGCGGACCACGGGCGCGCTGTACGCGCTGGTGCCGTCGGTGAGCACGCTGCGCCTGCTCGCGGCGGGCCGGGAACTGCCCCGCTAAGGGGTGACGGGGAGTCGGTCGTGGCCGCCGTCCACGACCGGCTCCCACCCCGTGGCGTGCCGCCGCACGAGGTCCGCGGCGACGTCGTCGAACGGCCGCGCCCACACGTCCTCGTTGAACACCTCGACCTCGACGTACCCGGTGTAGCCGGCGTCGGCGACGAGCGACGTGAGGCCGACCAGGTCGACGTGCCCGTCACCGGGCAGGCCTCGGCCCAGCAGGACGTCGGCGGGCAGGGGTGTGATCCAGTCGCACACTTGGTAGGAGTGGATGCGCGGGCCGGCGCGGCGCACCTCGACCGCGAGGGCCGGGTCCCACCAGACGTGCAGCGCGTCGACGACGACGCCGACGACGTCGATCGGGTACGGCGCGGCGAGGTCCAGCGCCTGCCCCAGCGTGGACACGACGCCGCGGTCGGCGCAGAACATGGGGTGCATGGGCTCGATGGCGAGTTGCACCCCGGCGCCCTCGGCGTAGGGGGCGAGGGCCTCCAACGCGGAGGCGACGCGGCCCCGTGCCGCCACGAGGTCGCGGTCCGGCACGCCGCCGGGCACGAGGACGAGGCAGGACGCGCCGAGCGCGGCGGTCTCGTCGATGGCCCGCCGGTTGTCGTCGAGCCGCTGGTCGGCGCCGGTGAAGAACCCGCCGCGGCACAGCGACGACACCTCCAGCCCGGCCGACCTGACCAGCGCGGCCGTGCGCTCCAGCCCGTGGTCGGCGACGGGGTCGCGCCACAGGCCGACGCCCTCGATGCCGTTGCGGACGCAGACGTCGACCACTTCGGGCACGGACGCCCGCTTCACCGTGGCCTGGTTCAGGGACAGCTTCACGTCAGCACCTCCAGCAGCCGGCCCCAGCGCGCCGCCGCCAGGTCGGGGTCGGGCAGCAGCCCGGCGAGGTCCGCGAGCCGCAGCGCCTCGCCGAGGTGCACCACGTCCCGCGCCGACTGGAGGCCGCCGACCATGCCGAACGCGTCCTGGAAGCCGCTCAGCCAGGCCACGAACACCACGCCGGTCTTGTAGTAGTACGTGGGTGTGCCGAACAGGTGCCGGGACAGCGCCACGGTCGGCGACAGGACTTCGTGGTAGCGGTCGAGGTCGCCGTCGTCCAGCGCGCGCAGCGCGGTCGAGGCGGCCGGCGCGATGGGGTCGAAGATGCCGAGCAGGGCGTCGCTGTGGCCGACGTCGTCGCCCGCGATCAGCTCGGGGTAGTGGAAGTCGTCGCCGGTGTAGCAGCGGACGCCGGGCGGCAGGGCGCGCCGCAGCTCCACCTCGTGCGCGGCGTCGAGCAGCGACACCTTCACGCCGTCCACGCGGTCGGGGTAGGCGCGGATGAGGTCGAGGAAGTGGCCGGTGGCGATGGAGACGTCGGTGGAGCCCCAGTAGCCCTCCAGCGCCGGGTCGAACGCCGTGCCGAGCCAGTGCAGGATCACCGGCTGGTCGACGTCGTCGAGCAGCGCGCCGTAGACCTTCTGGTAGTCCTCGGGTCCGCGGGCGGCGGCGGCGAGCTTGCGGCTGCACATCAGGATGGGCTGCGCTCCCGCCTCGACGACGGTCGCGAGCTGTTCCCGGTAGGCGGTCAGCGGGTCGGCGGTGTCGTGGTCGGTGCCGACGCCGGCGGCGAGCCGTCCGGTGGCGATGGACGCGCTGCGGCGGATCAGCTCGGCGGCCGTGTCCCAGTCCAGGCCCATGCCGCGCTGGGCGGTGTCCATGGCCTCGGCGACGCCGAAACCGTGCTCCCACAGGCGGACCCGGTACGCGAGGGTGGCGTCCCAGTCGAGGACGGCGGGCGCGCCGGGCACGTTGCCGGCGAACGGGTCGGCGACCACGTGGGCGGCGGCGAACGCGATCCGCGACCGGAACGGGCCGGTCTCCCACGCGCGGGGCGCGGACAGCCGGTGCCGGCGGAACGCGCCGTCGCGGCCGGGCAGCAGCACGGACGTCATGCGGGCACCTCGATCCGGCGGCCGGTGCGGGAGGACTCCAGGCCGAGCGCGGCGAGCCGGACGCCGCGCACCCCGGAGTGGAAGTCGTGGGCGAACGGCGCGCCGACGGCGACGTGCTTGAGGAATTCCTCCCACTGCACCAGGAACCCGTTGTCGAACACCTCGTTGTCCGGCACTTCCTGCCACTGCGAGCGGAAGTCGATGGATGACGGCACGTCCGGGTCCCACACGGGCTTGGGCGTGACGGCGCGCGGCTGCACCACGCAGTTCCGCAGCCCGGCGACGGCGCTGCCGAGCGTGCCGTCCACTTGGAACTCCACGAGCTCGTCGCGGCGCACGCGCGTGGTCCACGACGAGTTGACCTGCGCCACGACGCCGCCCGCCATCTCGAAGATCGCGTAGGCGGCGTCGTCGGCGGTGGCGTCGTAGGGCTCGCCGTTCTCGTCCCACCGGCGCGGGATGTGCGTGACGGCGCGGGCGGTCACCGCCTCCACCGGGCCGAGGAGCCCTTCGAGGAGGTAGCTCCAGTGGCAGAACATGTCGACGACGATGCCGCCGCCGTCCTCGGCGCGGTAGTTCCACGACGGCCGCTGCGCGCTCTGCCAGTCGCCCTCGAAGACCCAGTAGCCGAACTCGCCGCGCACGCTGAGCACGCGGCCGAAGAAGCCGCCGTCGAGGAGCCGGCGCAGCTTGCGGATGCCCGGCAGGTACAGCTTGTCGGCGACCACGCCGTGCCGCACCCCGGCCGCGTCGGCGTGCCGGGCCAGGCCGTCCACCTCGTCCGGGGTGGCCGCGACGGGCTTCTCGCTGTAGACGTGCTTGCCCGCGTCGATCGCCGCCGTCAGCGCGGCCACGTGGGCGGAGGTGACCTGCGCGTCGAAGTAGACGTCGACGTCCGGGTCGCCCAGCGCGGCGTCCAGGTCGGTGGTCCAGCGCGGCAGGTCGTGGCGCTCGGCGATCTCCTTGAGCTTGGCGGCGTTGCGGCCGACCAGCAGCGGCTCGGGGACCAGCACGTCGTCGCCGACCCGGACGCCGCCCCGCTCGCGGATCGCCAGGATCGAGCGGACGAGGTGCTGGCGATACCCCATCCGCCCGGTGACACCGTTCAACGCGACGCCGATCGTGCGCACCGCCATACGTACACCCCGCTCAGGTCCGCGGCCGACCGCGGCCGCTCGAAGCTTGTGGAAAGCGCTTTCCAACACGCTACGGTCGGCTCCTCTCGGACGTCAACCTCCCGGCGGGCTAGTCTCGCCCGACCAGGACGAGAAGGAGGCGGCGTTGACGTCGCGGCAGGTCACGCTGGCGGAAGTGGCGAAGCACGCGGGCGTGTCGCTCGCCACCGCGTCACGCGTGCTCAACGGCAGCACCCGGCAGGTCAGCGAGGAGCTGCGCGAACGCGTCCTCGGCACCGCGCGCCGGCTCGGCTACCTGCCCAACGCGTCGGCGCAGGCGTTGGCGCGCAACTCCAGCGTGCTGGTGGGCCTCGTGGTGCACGACATCGCCGACCCGTACTTCTCCAGCATCGCCGCCGGTGTGACGAGGATCGCCGAGGACGCGGGCCTGGTCGTGGTGCTCGGCACCACCGGCCGCGACCCGCGCCGCGAGGTGGAGCTGGTCAACACGCTGCGCGCGCACCGGGCCCGCGCCGTGGTGATCGCGGGCAGCCGCACCACCGACCGGCACGCGTCGGAGCGGCTGGCCGAGGAGATCACCGCGTTCACCGCGCAGGGCGGCCGGGTGGCGTGCGTCTCCCAGGCGAAGCTCGGCGCGGACACCGTCGTGCCCGCGAACCGGTCCGGGGCGCGGGCCCTGGCCCGGCGGCTCGCCGACCTGGGCCACCGCAGGTTCGCCGTGCTCGCCGGTCCCCCGGACCTGCTCGTGGCGCGCGACCGGCTGGCCGGGTTCAAGGCCGGGCTGGCCGACGCGGGCGTCGACCTGCCCGACGCGCACGTGATCCGCAGCGGCTTCACCCGGGACGGCGGGCACACGGCGGTCACCGACCTGGTGGCCGCGCGCACCGGCGCGACCTGCGTGTTCGCCGTGAACGACGTGATGGCGATGGGCGCGATGGCGGCCCTGCGCGAGCACGGCCTGCGCGTGCCGGAGGACGTGTCGGTGGCCGGGTTCGACGACATCCCCACGCTGCGCGACCTGGTGCCGGCGCTGAGCACGGTCCGGCTGCCGCTGGAGGAGATGGGCGAGCGCGCGGCCCGCCTCGTGCTGGACGACGTGGCGGGCGGCCCGCGCACCGTCCGTGTCGCCGGCGAGGTCGTCCTGCGGGCGAGCACTTCGTCACCCAGCGGTATCGGACTGCGTTGACCGGCGGTTACTCTCTAAACTGGACTTGACCGACCACCCCTCACGAGGAGTGATCCCTTCCGTGCGCGACGCGCAGTCCCCGGGCAGCAGTACCGAGCCGGGTCCGATACCCGGCTGCCAGCCCCACGAAGCCCGCCCCAGGCGGGCCCGATGACCATCCTGCTCAGCGTGCTCGGCCTCGCCGCCGTGGTGCTCCTCACCGTCGGCACCTTCATCGCGGTCGCCGCCGAGTTCTCCCTCACCGCGCTGGAACGCAGCACCGTCGAGTCGCACGTCGCCCAGGTGGGTGACGCGAAGGCGCGGACGGTGGAGAAGGCCCACCGGTCCCTGTCGTTCCAGCTGTCCGGCTCCCAGCTCGCGATCACCATCACCACCCTGATCACCGGGTACATCGCCGAGCCCGCCATCGCCCAGCTCATCTCCCCCGCGCTGACCGGCGTGGGCGTGCCCGCGTCGGCGGCCGGCCCGATCGCGCTGACGATCGCGCTGGCGCTGGCCACGTCGCTGTCCATGGTGTTCGGCGAGCTGGTGCCGAAGAACCTGGCCATCGCCAAGCCGCTGGAGACGGCGCGGGCCGTCGCGGGCGTGCAGGCGGGGTTCTCCGCCGTGTTCCGGTGGCTCATCACCGCCCTGAACGGCACCGCGAACTGGCTGGTCCGCAGGCTCGGCGTGGAGCCCGCGGAGGAGCTGGCGTCGGCCCGCTCGCCGCAGGAGCTGGGCGCGCTGATCCGCTCCAGCGCCGAGCACGGCACCCTCGACCCCGGCACCGCGAGCCTGCTGGACCGGTCGCTGCGGTTCGGCGACCGGACCGCGGAGGAGCTGATGACGCCGCGCGTGCGGGTGGAGTCGCTGCGCTCCGACGCCACCGTGCTGGACCTGGTGGCGAAGGCCCGCGAGACGGGCTTCTCCCGGTTCCCCGTCTACCAGGGCGACCTGGACCAGGTGCGCGGCATCGTGCACGTCAAGCAGGCGTTCGGGGTGCCCCGCCCGCAGCGGGCGACGACGCCGGTGTCGGCGCTGACCAGGCCGGTGCAGACGGTGCCCGCCACGCTGGAGGGCGACGCGCTGCTGGACCGGCTGCGCGCCTCCGGGTTGCAGACCGCGCTGGTCGTGGACGAGTACGGCGGCACGGCGGGCCTGGTGACGTTGGAGGACGTGGTCGAGGAGATCGTCGGCGACGTGCGCGACGAGCACGACCGGCGGGAGACGGCGCCGGTGCGGCAGCTGGGCCGTGACGCGTGGCTGGTGTCCGGGCTGCTGCGCGACGACGAGATCGCCGAGGCCACCGGTTTCCGGATGCCCGAGGGCGACTACGAGACCGTGGCCGGGCTGGTGCTGGCCAGGCTGGGCCGCATCCCGGACACCGGTGACGAGATCCGGGTGGACGACTGGCGGATCACCGTGGTGCAGATGGACCGGCACCGGGTGGCCGAGCTGCGGGTGGCCCGCACCGAGGCCGGTTCGGGGGTGTCGCGGTGAGCGTCGTCGTGATCCTGCTGCTGCTGGCGGGCAACGCGTTCTTCGTCGGCGCGGAGTTCGCGATCATCACCGCCCGCCGCGACCGGCTGGAGGCGCTGGCCGAGCAGGGCAGCAGCCGGGCCCGCACGGTCATCAAGGCGGGCCGGGAGCTGCCGCTGCTCATCGCGGGCGCGCAGCTCGGCATCACGCTGTGCTCGCTCGGGCTCGGCGCGCTGGGCGAGCCCGCGGTGGCGGCGATGCTGGAGGCGCCGTTCCACGGCGTCGGCATCCCGGACGCCGTGCGGCACGGCGTGGCGTTCGCGCTGGCGCTGATCATCGTCGTGGCGCTGCACACGGTGCTGGGCGAGATGGTGCCGAAGAACCTGGCCATCGCCGGTCCGGAGCGCACCGCGCTGCTCCTGGTGCCCGCGCACTTCTGGTTCTGCCGCCTGGTCGCGCCGCTGCTGCGCGGGTTCACCGTGGTGTCGACGGCGGTGCTGAAGCTCGTGGGCGTGACGCCGAGGGACGAGCTGGAGTCGGCCTACACGCGCGACGAGCTGGCCCTGCTGATCGGGCAGTCCCGCCAGGAGGGCCTGCTGGAGGACTCGGAGCACCGGCGGCTGGCGCAGACCCTGTCGTCCGCCGAGCGGACCGTCGCGGACGTCCTGGTGCCGCTGGCGCGGGTCACGGCGGTGTCGGCGCGGCCCACCATGGGCGAGGTGGAGGCCGCCGTGTCGGCCACCGGCTTCTCCCGCTTCCCGGTGCGCGACGAGCAGCGGCTGATCGGGTACCTGCACGTCAAGGACGTGCTGGACCTGGCGGACGCCGACCCGTCCACGCGGGTGCCGCCGAGCCGGGTGCGCGGCCTGCCGCGGGTGCCGGTGGACGCGAGCCTCGACGACGCCGTGGCGGCGCTGCGGCGCGCCCAGAGCCACCTGGCGCAGGCCGTGTCGGCCGACGGCGCGGTGCACGGCCTGGTGGCGTTGGAGGACCTGGTCGAGGAGTACGTGGGCACCGTCCGCGACGGCACGCACGTGCGGCGCGAGCTGTAGCCGGGGCGGGAGCCGGCGTTCCCGACGCGCCGGGGACGCCGGCTCCCGCCCGGGCCCGATCCCGAGGTCCGCCCCGTCGTCGTCGCCCAGGGTCGATGTCGTGATCACCACGAACGACCGCGTCGAGATCGTCGACACCACCCAGCACCTCGTGTCGAACCACCTGGTGGACGTCGACGGCGACCGGGCCGTGGGCGACCGCCCGGTTCCAGGCGGTGCACGTGCCGGCGAACCCGCACGGCGACCCCACCTGGACCCCGGGCGGCCACCACCGCTTCGGCCTCGTCCGCACCGGCGGCGGCCGGCGCGTCGACGCCGTCACCATGACCACGACGTGGGCGACGGGCAGTCAGCAGATCATGACGCCGGCCGCACCGCCGGCAGGCTGACCAGCCCCCGCTCCCGCTCCCGCTCGGCGGCGGGCGCCAGCGGCGGCACGCTCACCAGCTCGAGGTCCCGGTCGGCGGCCCGGTCCAGGGCCGCCACGATCCACGCCTCGAAGTCGGCGTTGGCGGCCATCGCGGCCCGCCGCCACCGGTCCACCGCCTCGCTGCCCGCGGCCACCCGCGGCATCACCGCGCGGTACGGCCGGGAGCCGGGGTCGCGGGCCTCCCGCAACGCCCGCCGCAGCGCCGTCCGCGACCAGCCCTCCCGCTCGGCGCGGTCCAGCCACCGGTCCTGCTCCTCCGGCGGCAGCGCGGCCACCTCGGCGTGGTGCTGGAACGGCAGGCCCGACCGGCGCCGGGACGGCTCGAACTTGCGCGAGATCCACGCGTAGTTCCGCAACGTCTGGTAGTCGAGCCCCACAGCTTCGACCGCCCGCCGGTACCGACCCGTGTACCGGTCCTGCCCGTAGACCAGCCAGTCGCCCAAGTACCAGGCCGACGAGCTGGCGATGCGGGACAACCGCTGCCCCGCCTGCTCCCACGACTCGAACGTGACGTCCCGCGGGAACGCCAACCCCACCGGCGTCGTGAGAATCCGACCGTCCACCGCGTCGCCGGGACGTCCCCGGCGCGCTGCTGCGTTCACCTTGTCCACTCGCTCCCCCTGATGCCTGTGGACGTCATTGCTACCGGGGCGCCCTCACACACCGGTCAACTTCCGCTCACACCGCGAACCCGATCGGGCCCACCGGCGGATAGCGGGTGACCGCCCTTCGCCCGGGACAGCCGGAAAGGCCACCACGACACCAACCGACGCCGAGATCATCCGACGGTCGGCGCACCAGCCGGACGCGTTCGCGGCGATCTTCGACCGCCACGCGCCGCACATCCGGCGGTACCTCGCGCGCAGGCTCGGCCCGCAGGTCGCGGACGACCTGGTGGCCGAGACGTTCCTCGCCGCGTTCGACAAGCGCGGGCGGTACGACCCGGAGCGCCCGGACGCCCGGCCGTGGCTGTACGGCATCGCGACCAACCTCGTCGCCCGGCACCGCAGGCAGGAGGCGCGCCGCTACCGGGTCGGCGAGGCGGACACCGCCGCGCACGGCCACGCGGACCACGCGGACCACGCGGACCACGCCGACCGGGTCGCCGCCCGGATCGGCGTCGGCGTCGGTTCCGGCGTCGGCGGCCGAGGTGACGCCGGTGCTGGACGCCGTGCGGCTGCTCGGCCACGCCGCCCAGGCGGCCCGCTCCGACCCGTCCGCGCCACCGCGTCCCGACCAGTTCGTGTACGCGCGCAGCGTCGGGCAGGGCGCGCCGGACCGGGAGGTCTGGAAGTCGGTCGACGGCACCCGCGACGGGCTGCTGCACAACCACGACGGCGGGCCGGTGGTCCTGCCCGGGTGCCTGAACGGGCGGTCCGTCGTGGTCAGGGGCACTGAGCCGGTGCCCGGTCCGACCCAGCCGTGCCGGCCGGCGCCGGGCTACCTGGCCGACCTGCCGACCGACGTGGACGGGATGCTCGCCCACCTCGACGCGAACGCGAGCGGCGGCGAGGAGCGCAGCGTCAACGCGCGCGGCAAGGACGTGCCGGCGCTGGTCAACGAGGTGATGCTGCCGCCGCTGAGCCGGGCGGCGCTGTACGAGGCGGCGGCCCGCGTGCCGGGGCTGTCCGTGGTGCCGGACGCGCGCGACGGGTCCGGCCGGCCGGGGGTCGGCATCACCTGGCCCGTGCCGCCGGGGTCGAGCCCGGAGGCGCGGCCGGTGGTGCTGGTGTTCGACCCCGAGACCTACGAACTGCTCGGATCGGACTTCCACGCCATCACCGAACTGGCCGTCGTGGACGCCGCCGGGCAGCGTCCCTGACGGCCGGGGTGGGGCCGGTACGGGGGAGGCGCTGCCGGTCCCACCCGACTACGGTTGGTCACGTGGACCCGCGTGACGACGACGATGACGATGACGACGACTTCGACCCCGCCGACGGGGCCGGCTTCGACGAGGACGGGTTCGACGACGACGACGAGGAAGACGAGGACGACCTGTTCGGCGTCACCTCCGAGCCGCGCACCATCTGCCACCTGTGCGGCGGCGCCGGGTTCATCGCCAACCCGACGTCGGCCGTGATCGGCGGCCAGCCGCGCACCGTGGACAACGGCCGGGAGTGCCCGCACTGCCTGGGCGCGCGCAAGTTCCCGAACCTCGTCCCCCCGCTCTGACGCGACGGCCCCACGGGGTCAGCGGTTCGGCGTGGACGCGGCCGACGCACGCGCGGCCGCCACCGCCTCCGCCTCGCGGAACGCCCGCGGCGACAGGCCCAGCCACGCCACGACCAGCGCGGCGACCTGGATCAGCGCCGCCATCACCCACACCGCGCGCAGCCCGAACCCGGCCGCCACGAACCCGCCGGCCAGCGCGCCCAGCGGCGTCAGGCCCCACGCGAGCGCCCGGTGGCTGGTCAGCACCCGGCCCAGCAGGCCGGTCGGGGTGAACCGCTGCCGGCTCGACTGCGAGCACACGTTCCACACCATCACGATCGCCGACTGCGCGAACACGACCAGCCCGATCGCCCACGCCCACGGCGGCAGCACG
This sequence comes from Saccharothrix hoggarensis, assembly GCF_052936025.1. Next base: position 5,535,875 of record NZ_CP193624.1, read on the forward strand.
GCGACCAGCACCTCCGTCACCACCATCCCGACCTGCGCGATCCGCATCGACCACGCGTAGCCGATCCGGCCGACGACCCGGCTCACCAGGAACGACGACGCCACCCAGCCGGCCGCCATGCACGTCAGCAGCACGCCGTAGCCGACCGGCCCGAGGTGCAGGACCTGCGTCGCGTACAGCACGAACATGGACATCACCCCGCTCGCCGCGAACGACCCGAGCGCCACCGCCACCGTGATCGACAGCAGCAGCCGGGTGGCGACGAGGAACCGCAGGCCGTCCGCGATGTCCCGCAACGGGTGCTTGCCCGACGGCGTCCCCGGCGCCGAGCGCAGGCCCAGCACGACGAGCGACGCCACCAGCGCGGAGGCCGCGGCGACCCACGCGGGCGTGCCGAGGCCGAACCCGACCAGCAGACCGGCCGCGGGCGGCACCACGAACTGCACCGCGCCCCGGTCGATGAGGATCAGCCGGGTGTTGGCGGCGGCCAGCCGGTGCGGCTCGACGACCTCGGGCACCACCGCGCCGGTCGCGCCGTCGCCGAGCACCTGCGCCGACGTCACCACGAACGCCACCACCAGCAGCAGCGGCAGGGTCACCGCGTCGGTCAGCCCCGCCACGGCGAGGGTGAGCGCCGCGCCCGCCTGCACCGCGTACGCCCACGTCAGCACGGTGCTGCGGCGCACCCGGTCGATCAGCACCCCCGCGAACAGCGAGAACAGCAGCCACGGCGCCTGACCCACCACGTTGACCAGCGACACCTGCCGCGGGTCCGTCGTGATCGTCACCGCGACCAGCGGCAACGTGGTCAGCATCAGCCCTTCGGCCACCGAACCGGACACCGCGACGGCCTGGAGCCGCACCCACCCCCTGGACATGGTCCACACCCTGCCAACCCCGCCCGCCGGACGCCGTCGATTTAGCGACGGGTGAAAGCCGGCCGGACGGGACGTGAGGGCCGCCACCCGCCGCGCCAGGTGAGGTCCGGACCACAGCCCGGGGGAAGTACCCTGACCGGTCGTGGGGGTCGTCCTTTCCGAAGCCGAGTGGACCGCGCGACGCGACGCGCACGTGGCCCGCGTGCGCCGGTGGACCGGCCCGCACCACGAGCGCAAGGCCGCCGGGCTCAAGCACCCCGTGCTGGACTTCCTGTTCTCGTACTACTCGCACCGCCCGTCGAGGCTGGAGCGCTGGCACCCCGGACCCGGCGTCGTGCTGGCGGGCGACTCGGCGCGCGCCTACCTCAAGTGGCCCGCCTACCGGCGCGTCGACGACGGCGTGACGCTCGACGTCGAGGCGTTCGCGCGGGACCGGGCGAACACGATCGGGTTCGCGAACCGGCTGCTCACCGCCACCGCGGGCCGCTCGCCCAGGCTCGGCTGCTTCGGCCTGCACGAGTGGGCGATGGTGTACCGGCAGCGCCCCGACCAGGTGCGGCACGACGCGTGGCCGCTGCGGCTGGGCAGCGCGGGCACCGACCGGGTGGTCGAGTCGCAGCGCGTGCAGTGCGGCCACTTCGACGCGTTCCGCTTCTTCACCCCCGAGGCACGGCCGCGCAACGCGCTGCAGCCGACCCGGGAGACCCAGGCCGACCTGGAGCAGCCGGGATGCCTGCACGCCAACATGGACCTGTTCAAGTGGGCCTACAAGCTGGACCCGGCGACGCCGTCCGAGCTCGTCGCGGACTGCTTCGAGCTGGCGCTGCGGATTCGCGAACTCGACATGCGCGCGAGCCCCTACGACCTGACCGCGCTCGGCTACCGGCCCGTGGCGATCGAGACGGCGGAGGGCCGGGCCGAGTACGTTCGGCGGCAGAGCGCGTTCGCCGAGGCCGCCGCACCGCTGAGAACCAGGCTGATCGACCTGACCCGGGTGCTGGCCGAGGGCCTCGTCACCACCGCGTGACCCGCGGAGACTTCACCTGTTCCGCGAATGTCACCTGTTAGCGTGATATCGGTCGGGATTCGCCAGCTGTAGCCGGACGCTGAGAGGGAAGACGATGTCTCGACACCGCGCGCTGCGGACGAAGGTGCGGCGCGGCATCGCGACGTGGCCGGTCGCCATCGTCGGCCTGGTGGCCCTGCTCGTGCTCGGCTGGCTCGGCTGGAGCTGGGTCGGCGGCATCGTGGAGCGCCGGGCCGCGGCGCAGGCGGGCGACTGCAACGAGGGCGACGCGCTGCTGCGGGTGTCCGCGACGCCCAGCGTCGCCGAGGCGGTCAAGCAGGTGGCCGAGGCGTGGAGCCTGGAGCGGCCCGTCGTCTACGACCACTGCATCCAGGTCGAGGTCCAGTCGATCGACTCCGAGGTCGTGCTCCAGGGCCTCACCCAAGGCTGGGACGAGGCCGAGCTCGGCGCCCGCCCGCACGCCTGGGTCACCGACTCGACGCTGTGGGCGAACCGGCTCGCCGCGCAGAACGCCGGCCTGCTCGGCGCGGCGCCCGAGTCGATCGCGACGAGCCCCGTGCTGCTCGCCCTGCACCAGGAGCCCGCGCGGGCCGTGGAGTCGGGCGCCGGGTTCCGCTGGACCGACCTGCCCGACCTGGCCGGCGCGGCGGACGGCTGGGGCCGCTTCGGGCGGCCCGAGTGGGGCCGGTTCACCGTCGCCCTGCCCGACCCGGCGACGAACGCGGCCACCGCGATGGCCGTGCAGTCGGCGCTGGCCGGCGCGAGCCCCGACGGCAAGGGCCCGGTGACGACGGAGATGCTGGCGCTCGACCCGGTGAAGGTGACGCTCGGCAAGCTCGCGGCGTCCGGCCCGGAGCAGGCGCCCATCGGCACGTGGGAGGCGCTGACCCTCCTCGGCGCCGACACCGCCGTGAACGCGGCCGGGTTCAGCGCGGTCCCCGTGTTCGAGGTGGACCTGTACCGGCACAACCTCGGCAAGGACACCGGAACCCCGCCCGCGCAACCGCTCTACGGCGTCCCCGCGGGCGGTCCGACGCCGGTCGCCGACTTCCCGTTCGTGCCGCTGGCCGGCGACTGGGTCGGCGAGGCGCAGGTGCGGGCGTCGCAGGCGTTCCGCGAGTTCCTGCACGAGCCCGACCAGCGCCAGACGCTGTCCGTCGCGGGCCTGCGGGTCGAGGGCACCACCGAGCGGCCCAAGCCGTCGCCCGGCATCCGCTGGGCCGCCGTCACCGACCAGCTCGCGCCCGCCGACGCGAACACCACGCAGCAGATCTCGGCCGCGTGGGCGACCGCCGACGACGGCCAGGTCGTCACCATCCTGGTGGACACGTCGAAGTCGATGGAGGAGCACGGCGGCGACGGCCGCAGCCGGATGGAGTGGGTGAAGCAGGCGCTGTCCGGGCAGGTCAACCGGTCGGTGTCGGGGTCGCTGGGGCTGTGGGAGTTCTCCCGCGAGCTGGACGGCGACAAGCCGTACCGGCAGGTCGTCCCCACCGGCCCGGTCGCCGAGCAGCGGCAGGCCCTGCTGGACGGCGTGTCGAACCTGGAACCGCGCAGCGCCACCCAGCTCTACACCAGCCTGCTCGCGCTGTACGAGCGGGCGCTGGCCGACTACCAGGACGGCAAGCGCAACCGGATCGTGGTGCTCACCGACGGCGTCAACGACGGCGGGATCGACTACGAGGAGCTGAAGTCGCGGCTCGCGGCGCTCAAGCAGCCCGGCAAGGACATCGTGGTCAGCGTGATCGCGCTCGGCCCCGACCCGGAGCGCGACACCCTGTCCGAGCTGGCCCGCTCCACCGGCGGCACGCTGTCGGTGGTGGAGGACGGCCGCGGCGTCGACGCGGCGCTCGGCCAGCTCTTGTCGGAGTAGCCGCGGGAGGTCACCGCCGGTAGACGGCCGCCATGTCGGTGAGCCGGGCGACGACGCGGTCGCGCAGCTCGGGCGGCTCCAGCACCTCGGCGTCCGGGCCGAGCCGCAGCAGGTCGACCAGCGCGTGGTCCAGCGACTCGACCGGCACCGACACCGTCGTCCACTCCCCCGCGGGCTCGACGTCCCGCAGTTCCCGCGCCGCGACCAGGCTGAGCAGCGCCCGCGCGTCCCGGAGCCCGGCGGGCGTCAACCGGACCGTCACCCGCATCGGGTACGTCCACTCCTCGAACCGCCGGGTCCAGCCCGCCCAGTACCCGGCCAGGTCGAACCCCTCGGGTCGCTCGAACGGCTCGTCCGTCGCGGTCACCTCCACCACCCGCGACACCCGGTAGGTGCGCAGGTCGCCGTCGACGGGCGGGCCGTCCGCCCGGCCGCCGCCCGCGCCAAAGCCGTCCGCGCGGCTGCCGCCTACACCGCTGCCGCCCGCACCGTTGCCCGCGCCGCCGCCACCCGCGCCGCCATCCGTCCCGCCGCCGCCCGGACCGCCGCCATCCGTCCGCCGCGCGTCCGTCAGCCGCGCGTCCGTCCGCCGCGCGTCCGTCAGCCGGTCGTCCGCACGGCCGCCGTCTCCGGGCCGGCCGTGGGCGCGCGCGACGAGGTACCAGGTGCCCGCCTTGAGCACGAGGCCCAACGGCTCGACGGTCCGCTCCACCTCCACCTGCGCCCACCGGACGTACCGGATGCGCAGCCGGCGCTGCCGCCACACCGCGTCCGCGATCCCGGCGACGTGCGGCGTCCCCTCGTCACCGCGGAACCAGCCGGGCGCGTCCAGGTGGAACCTCTCCCGCACCCGTCCCGCCCGCGACCGCAGCTCCGGGGGCAGCGCGGCGAGCACCTTCAGCTGCGCCGCCGCCACCACCGCGCCCAGCCCGAGCTCGGCCGCCGGACCGGGCATCCCCGCCAGGAACAGCGACTCGGCCTCCTCGGTGGTGAGGCCGGTGAGGCGGGTCCGGTAGCCGTCGACCAGCCGGTACCCGCCCGCCGGGCCGCGGTCGGCGTACACCGGCACCCCGGACGCGCCAAGCGCCTCGACGTCCCGGTAGATGGTCCGGATGGACACCTCCAGCTCGTCGGCCAGCTCGCGGGCCGTCATCCGGCCACGCGACTGGAGCAGGAGGAGCAGCGACAGCAGCCGACTCGCGCGCATGCCGCCATCCTTCCTGACACGCCCTGTCAGGTACCGGCGGCACGATGCCCGGCATGACCACACACGCCACCGCGAGCGCCGAGTTGACGAGCTGGGACGAGCACACCTGGGACGGCAGGCGCTACGACGAGGTCACCGGCCCGAAGCAGACGACCGGCGGCATGACCGTCGCGTACACCGGCGCGTTGCGAGCTGTGGGTGACATGCGGTTCGTCATGTCGTACCCGGACGGGGAGACCTGCCACTCGACCGGGTACGAGGTCGTCACCGGCACGTTGGACGGCCGCGACGGCTCGTTCGTGCTCCACCACACCGGCGGCTACCGGGACGGCGTCGCGGACGGCGCCTTCACCGTCGTCTCCGCCTCCGGCGGCCTGACCGGGCTCACCGGCACGGGCCGCGTCACGTGGGTCCACGGCGAGCCGGGCCGGTTCGAGCTGGACTACGAGATCGCCTGACGCCACGCCCGAACGCGCGGAACCCCGGTCGCGAGCACGGGCTCGCGACCGGGGTTCCGAAGGGTGATCAGCCGCCGTAGGCGGAGACCGGCGGGCAGGAGCAGACCAGGTTGCGGTCGCCCTTCGCGCCGTCGATGCGGCGCACCGGGGGCCAGGTCTTCGGGGCCGACGTCCCGGCCGGGAAGACGGCCACCTCACGGCTGTACGGGTGGTCCCACTCCCCTGCGATCGACGCCGCCGTGTGCGGCGCGTTGCGCAGCGGGTTGTCGTCCACCGGCCACTCGCCCGAGCCGACCCGCTCGACCTCCTGCCGGATCGCGATCATCGCGTCGATGAACCGGTCGATCTCGCCGAGGTCCTCGCTCTCGGTCGGCTCCACCATCAGCGTGCCCGCCACCGGGAACGACATGGTCGGCGCGTGCAGCCCGTAGTCGGCCAGCCGCTTCGCCACGTCGTCCACCGTCACACCGGTCGCCTTGGTGATCGGCCGCAGGTCGAGGATGCACTCGTGGGCCACGAAACCGCCCTCGCCGGTGTAGAGCACGGGGAAGTGCTCGTCCAGCCGCCGTGCCACGTAGTTCGCCGCCGCCACCGCGGTGAGCGTCGCCCGGCGCAGGCCGTCCGCGCCCATCATGCGCACGTACGCCCACGAGATCGGCAGGATCGACGCCGAACCCCACGGCGCGGCGCTGATCGGGCCGACCCCGGTCTCCGGGCCCGCGGTGGGCTGCAACGGGTGGTTCGGCAGGAACGGCGCCAGGTGGGAGCGCACGCCGATCGGGCCGACGCCGGGGCCGCCGCCGCCGTGCGGGATGCAGAACGTCTTGTGCAGGTTCAGGTGCGACACGTCCGACCCGAACTTGCCGTACTGGGCGAGGCCGATCAGGGCGTTGAGGTTCGCGCCGTCGACGTACACCTGCCCGCCCGCGTCGTGCACCAGCCCGCACACCTCGCGCACGGTGTCCTCGTACACGCCGTGCGTCGACGGGTAGGTGAGCATGATCGCGGCCAGGTCGTCGCGGTGCGCCTCGACCGTCGCCTTCAGGTGGTCGAGGTCGACGTTGCCGCGCTCGTCGCACTTCACGACCACGACCCGCATCCCGGCCATCACGGCGGACGCGGCGTTGGTGCCGTGCGCGCTGGACGGGATCAGGCACACGTCACGGTGCGCGTGGCCGTTGGCGCGGTGGTAGGCGCGGATCGCGAGCAGGCCCGCGAACTCGCCCTGGCTGCCCGCGTTGGGCTGCAACGACACCGCGTCGTAGCCGGTGACCTCGGCGAGCCACCGCTCCAGGTCGGACACGATGGTCAGCAGGCCCTCGGCGTCGGACGCGGGCGCGAACGGGTGCAGGTCGGCGAACTCGGGCCAGGTGACGGGCTCCATCTCGGCCGTCGCGTTGAGCTTCATCGTGCAGGAGCCCAGCGGGATCATGCTGCGGTCCAGCGCCACGTCCTTGTCCGACAACGCGCGCAGGTAGCGCAGGAGCGCGGTCTCGGAGCGGTGCGCGTGGAACACCGGGTGGGTCAGGTAGTCGCTGGTGCGGCGCAGGTCGGCGGGGATGCCGTCGGCGGTGTCGGCGTCCAGGCCGTCCACGTCGGCGACGGTCACGCCGAACGCCTTCCACACCCGTTCCAGGTGGTCGCGCGTGGTGGTCTCGTCGCACGCGATCGACACCACGTCCGCGTCGACCTGCCACAGGTTCACGCCCAGGTCGCGGGCGGCGGAGACGACGTCGGCGGCACGGCCCTCGACGCGGGCGCGCACGGTGTCGAAGAACTCGCCGTGCACGACCTCCACCCCCGCCTCGGCGAGGCCCGCGGCGAGCACCGTCGCCATGCGGTGGGCACGGGTCGCGATCGCCTTCAGCCCTTCCGGGCCGTGGTAGACGGCGTACATGGACGCGATCACCGCGAGGAGCACCTGCGCGGTGCAGATGTTGCTGGTCGCCTTCTCCCGGCGGATGTGCTGCTCGCGGGTCTGCAGCGCGAGCCGGTAGGCGAGGGAGCCGTCGGCGTCGACGGACACGCCGACGAGCCGTCCCGGCAGCTGCCGCTCCAGGCCCTGGCGCACCGCCATGTAGCCGGCGTGCGGGCCGCCGAACCCGATCGGCACGCCGAACCGCTGGGTGGTGCCGACCACGACGTCCGCGCCGATCTCGCCGGGCGGGCGCAGCAGCGTCAACGACAGCAGGTCCGCGGCGACGACCGCCTGCGCGCCCGCCTTGTGGATCTCCTCGATCACGCCCGCGTGGTCGCGCACCACGCCGGACGCGCCGGGGTACGACAGCAGCACGCCGAAGAAGTCGCCGCCCAGGCCGAGCCCCTCCAGCCCCTGCGACAGGTCCGCGGTGACGATCTCGATGCCCAGCGGCTCGGCGCGGGTCTCGATGACGGCCAGCGTCTGCGGCAGCGTGTCCGCGTCCACCACGAACTTGGCCGACTTCGACTTGCCCGCGCGGCGGACCAGCGTCATCGCCTCGGCGGCGGCCGTGGACTCGTCCAGCATCGAGGCGTTCGCCAACGGCAGGCCGGTCAGGTCGCCGACCATCGTCTGGAAGTTCAGCAGCGCTTCGAGGCGGCCCTGGGAGATCTCCGGCTGGTAGGGCGTGTACGCCGTGTACCAGGCCGGGCTCTCCAGCACGTTGCGGCGGATGACCGGCGGCGTCGTCGTGCCGTAGTAGCCCAGGCCGATCATCTGGACCATCGGGCGGTTCTTCGCGGCGAGGGCGCGCAGCTCGGCCAGAGCCTCGGTCTCGGTGGCGGGTGACGGCAGGTCCAGCACCAGGTCGCGCTCGCGGATCGACTCGGGCACGGCGCGCTGCGCCAGCTCCTCCAGGGAGCCGACGCCGATGACGTCGAGGATGCGGGCCAGCTCGGCGGGCCGCGGGCCCACGTGCCGGTCGGCGAAGGGGGTGCCGTGCTCAAGTGCGGCGAGGGGGATGCGGTCCTGCGTCATTGATGCGCCTCCAGGCGGGCTACGGGCACACTGCTGCCGTTGCCCTCCCCCTCTGTCTTCTGCCCGCGGTCGGGCGCCTGAGAGCTTCACCCGGCTGTCGGGCTTGCACCGTCGGCGGGGTCGGTCGGTTCGCCCGACCCGCTTTCCAGAGGCGTCTCACCCGCACGGTCCTTGCGCCTGAGAGGTTCCGGGGAGGATTTGCTCCTTCGGCGCCGAGGCTGGCTCGGACTCTCCCGCACGGGATAAAGCGACTACGCGCGGAATCGTACCCGCCGCACCGGCCGCCAGGGCACGGGCGCGACGTGGATCTCAGTGCGCGAACGGCGATCCCGGCAGGTGGCCGGCGGGGTGCTCGCGGTTACCGCGACGGGCACGTGCCGACGGTCGGCGCGGCGGGTGGGCGGTGACCGGTCCACCGGTCGCCGTCGGGCGTCGCGTCCGCCGGGTCAGCCGATGGCGCGGGTGCGGCGGCGGCGCGAGAGCTCGTCGTCGGCCGACTCCACGATCTCGGCGCCGTCGGCGCGTTCCGCGGGGAACTCGTGGATCGTGCCGCTGATCTCCCGCATGGCCCCGCTGACGGCGATGCCGAACACGCCCTGGCCGCCTTGGAGCAGGTCCACGACCTCTTCCGGCGACGTGCACTCGTAGACCGTGGTGCCGTCGCTGAACAGCGTGATGCGGGCCAGGTCCTGCACGCCGCGGCGGCGCAGGTGGTCGACCGCGACCCTGATGTTCTGCAACGAGACGCCGGTGTCCAGCAGCCGCTTCACGACCTTGAGGACCAGGATGTCCTTGAACGAGTACAGCCGTTGGCTCCCGGAGCCGTGGGCACTCCTTATGGTCGGGTTGACGAGGCCCGTGCGTGCCCAGTAGTCCAGCTGGCGGTAGGTGATGCCCGCGATCTGGCACGCGGCGGGGCCGCGGTACCCGACGAGTTCGTCCGGCAGCGAGGAGTCCGGGAACAGCTCACCCTGTTCGCCGGATCCGGCCCGGATGGGCGCTTCCTCGACCACGCCTGCCTCCCCTCGGTCCGGTCACGACGACCGGCGACCAACGTGAAGCCGCCGCGGTGCCGAATCACACCGTGGCAATTCACCTGAGCTCGACGGTAAGACCGCCTAGGGGGCAGGTCAACGCGACGCGCGGGGCGTGTCTGACCTCAACCTCAGGTTGAGGTTGAGAGAGACGCCTGTCGTAAGCCATTCGGGTGACGTTTAGTGATCGTTTAGCCCTAGAACGTTGACGTTGTGTAACCCACCCGCGTGACGCCTGAAAGTGGGACGCGGCACCGCCCAACAGCGCACCGCACACGCCCACGACAGACCAGCCACAGCCCGAGGCCGGCATCCCTGCCCACTCGCCAGTGTCACCCCACCGCCCCTCCAGCGCCGTGTGGAATCGCGCACGGCGCGTCGGTGGAGCCGGGCGAATGGAACCGGCCGCGTGGATCGGACGGCAAGCGAGGAAGCCACACCCCCAGAACCGCTTCCGCCAGCCGAACCCGCCAGCCGAACGCGGGTCAGACACGCGCCGGCCGGACCTCGGCAGTTGTCCACAGGCGGCGGATGATCGCGCCCGATTGTCGTGGGTTCATGGCAGGGTAAAAGCAGGGGTCCCCTTGGCGGGGACCCCTGCGAAGCATTCATGTGCTTCCCGCCGCAGCCCAGTAAGCCGTCGTCGGCGGGGCGTCATCCTCAGCGGGCGTCGCGCTCGACGAGCCGTCGACCAGAGCCGAGAGCGCAGACCAGAGCCGAGAGCCGAAGGCAGCCGGGACCGGAAACCGGAGACCGGGAGAACGAGCCCGCGGCCGGGGCTACGTGTCGGCGCCCCGGAAGTCCTCCGGCGAGATGGAGTCGAGGAACTCGCGGAACTTCTCGACCTCGTCCTCCTGCTCGTCCGGGATGATCAGGCCCGCCTCCGCCAGCACGGACTCCTCGGCGTGGATCGGCACGCCGATCCTCAGGGCCAGCGCCACCGAGTCGCTCGGCCGCGCGGACACCCGGACGTCGCCGTCGAACACCAGCTCGGCGAAGTACGTGCCCTCCTGCAGGTCCGTGATCCGCACCTGCTCCAGCTGCCGGCCGAGGGCGCCGATGACGTCCTTGAGCAGGTCGTGCGTCAACGGCCGGGCAGGCCGGACACCTTGCTGCTCCAACGCGATCGCCGTGGCCTCGACCGATCCGATCCAGATCGGCAGGTACCGCTCGCCCTCGGTTTCGCGCAGCAGCAGGATCGGCTGGTTGGCGGGCAACTCCACCCGCACGCCGACGACGCGCATCTCGCTCATCGGGTCTCGCCTCCCTCAGCGCGCTGAAATTCTGGCGTCCCCGCTACCACGAGGATCCCCCACGTACCCTTTCGACGCTACCCGCCAAGCGGGCCCTGTGCGCAACTGCCCGGCCGCTTCGGATCACGATGCGGACACGGGTTCACCTCGGTGTAACCCGGCCACCTGCGACGTCGCGCAGGCCGACCTTCAGCAGCAGCGTGTGCAGGGTTACCGAGAGCGCCCCGAGCTCGCGCACGACTTCGTCGCCTCCGGCCCGATCACGCTGCCGCCGCCCCGCCGTCGCGACCTGGTCCACCAGCGCGACCTCGCGGTCGGCGGCGACCCGGAACGACCGCAGCTGCCGCGGCTCCACCCCGTGCTCGACCATCGCCCGCACGGTGGACGCGATCTGCACGGCCTCGTGGTCGTAGAAGCCGCCCGCACCCGCCTTGAGCAGGCCGTGCTGCTCCAGCTCGGCCAGCACGCCCGGCTCGATGCCGGCCCGCGCCAGCAGGTCCTCGCGGGTGACGCGGTGCCCGGCCGCGGGGGCCGGGTCGACCGCCCGCAACGCCTTGCCCGCGCCCTGGTCGGCCGCGTCCAACTGCTCCTTGATGACCTTCAGCGGGAGGTACCGGTCCCGCTGCGCGGCCAGGATGTACCGCAGGCGCTCGACGTCCGCCGAGGCGAACTGCCGGTACCCCGAGGCCGTGCGCGCCGGGCGGACCAACCCCTCCGACTCCAGGAATCGGATCTTGGAGATGGTCACGTCGGGGAAGTCGGACCGGAGCTGCGCCAGCACGGCCCCGATGCTCAACCCCCCGCGTGGCCGCCCGGCCGCCGTCACCGGAGCCCCATCGCTCAGGCCCCCTGGCCCCCGGCGCCCGGACCGGTCAGGAACACGAGGCGGAACTTGCCGATCTGCACCTCGTCGCCGTTGGCCAGGACCGCCTGGTCGACGGGCTCGCGGTTCACGTAGGTGCCGTTGAGGCTGCCCACGTCGATGACCACGAACTCGCCGCCCTCGCGGCGGAACTCCGCGTGCCGGCGGGACACCGTCACGTCGTCGAGGAAGATGTCGCTGTCGGGGTGCCGGCCCGCGCTGGTCGTGTCGCGGTCCAGCAGGAACCGGGATCCCGCGTTGGGACCGCGCTTGACCACGAGCAGGGCCGACCCAGCGGGCAGCGCGTCGACGCCGGCGACGGCCGGCTCCTGGGCGGGCGCCTCGGCGCCCTCGACCTCGGCGAGGAAGTCGGCCCGGAACACGGAGGTCCGCTCCGGGGACTGCTCTGGCGGAACGCCTGGCCCGTCGTTCGTGCTCACCTGAGCTCTCCTCCTGCTGCTGGAACCGTCGAGACCGCTAGAACCTATCGTGCCCGAACCCTTGTCTGAGGAGCGGCTCCCCCACCGACCGAAGAGCCGCCGGAAGATCGACGTCACTCCTGTGCCGCCAGCTCCTGGTACGCGGCGGCGTCGAGCAGGTCGTCGACCGCGGCCGGGTCGTCCAGTCGGAGCTCCACCATCCACCCCTCGCCGTACGGGTCGGTGTTCACCAGGTCGGGCTGCTGGTCCAACGAGTCGTTCCGGGCGACGACCTCACCGGCGAGCGGCGCGTAGATGTCCGAGACGCTCTTGGTGGACTCCACCTCGCCCAGCGTCTGGCCGGCCCCGACCTGCTCGCCGAGCTCGGGCAGCTGGACGAACACCACGTCGCCGAGCTGCTCCTGGGCGTAGTCGGTGATGCCCACGCGCACGGTGTCCTCACCTGTGCGCAGCACCCACTCATGTTCCTCGGTGTACTTGAGCTCCTCGGGAATCACCGCGGTGTGCTCCTTCAATGACGGTGGATCTTCGCTGCCGGATCTTCCCACGTCCCGTTCAGACGGGCGCGACCCCCGGCCGTCGGCGCAGCGCGAGGGCGAACTGGTAGACGTAGAGCACGCCGGACCAGAGGTAGAGCGCACCGCCCCAGACCATGAACGCGTAGGCCACCGGCCGGGCGACCTGCGCGGCCGTGGACGTGCCCTGCGCGAGCAGCAGCATCGGGAACGCGTACAGCAGGTTGAACGTGGCCGCCTTGCCCAGGTAGTTGACCTCGAACGGGCCATAGCCGCGGGCCCGCAGGACCGGCAGGCAGGCGCCGACGACGACCTCGCGGCCCACCAGCACCGCGGCCAGCCACCACGGCACGATGTCGCGCACGACGAACGCGACCAGCGTGGCGAGGATGTACAGCCGGTCGGCGGCCGGGTCGAGCAGGGCGCCGAGCCTGCTCGCCTGGTCGAGCCACCGGGCGATCTTGCCGTCCAGCCAGTCGGACAGGCCGGCGGCGACCAGGACCACGAGCGCCCAGCCGTCGGCCTGCGGCCCCAGCAGCAGGTACAGGAACAGCGGCACGCCGAGCAGGCGCAGCACGCTGAGCGCGTTCGGGATGGTCAGCAGCCGGTCGGCTGGATCGGGCGACACACGCGAACCCTAGTGCGCGCGGGTGCGGCTCCAGCCACGGCGTTGCAGTTCGTCACCGGTGAGCGCCTGCGGTCGGCCGCGGTCGTCGACGCCGACCCAGCGGGCCCGGAAACCTTCGAGCACGTAGGCGTGGCCCTTGCTCCAGACCACGCTGCACGGGGCTGTGGGCAGCGTTCCCGCGCCGGTCGCGCCGGCACGCGCCGCCCGGTGCTTCGCGGGCTCGGACTCGGTTTCCGTTCTGGTGCTCATCGTCAATCCCTCCACAAGGGTTGTCGCGCACGGCGGTCGTGGCGTTATCCCCGACACAGGATTCTGCGCGACTGTGGTCGAGACCACCTTTCGTTCCGGAGGGCTCCGCGCCCACCGGCAGGTTCCGTCGCCGAGCTGCGCGAGCCCCTTCCCCCGAGGTGTAGCCGGCCCCGGTGGCCTCAAACCGCTCACCGTGCGTCACCCGCCGCACACCGACACGCCCATTACACTGGTACGTGACGGGTCGCCACCCGCGCGCTTGTGGTGTCGCCACGGGCTCCGTACCGTGGGTGGCGCAGCGGTTGAGCCAACAGCCGCGCCGGGGAGTCCGGCTAGCGGGCACGTTCCGCCACGCTGCTGTTCAGTGCTGCGCGCGTTTCGCGCAAACCGGGCTTCCCACTCAGCTGTTCCAGGTGAAGAGGAGACCCTCGTGACGGTTCAGGATCCGGACGTCGTGGCGACGAGCGGAGCCGTGTCCGCTGCGACCACCAGCCCGCGCAACGGGCAGCTCGGCCTCACCGTCCGCACGGTGACCGAGAGCGTCACCGTGGTGTCGGTGAGCGGAGAGGTCGACATGCTGACCGCGCCGCAGCTGCGGGCCGACGTCCTGCGGCACATCGACGCCGGCACCACCGTCGTGCTGGACATGTCCGGGGTGAGCTTCCTCGGCTCGGCCGGTCTGGCCGTGCTGGTCGAGGCGGCGCAGCAGGGCAAGCGGCGTGGCGCGGCGTTCCGCGTCGTGGCCGTCGAGCGCGCGGTGACCCGCCCGTTGGCCGCGACCGGTCTGGGCGAGGTGTTCAGCGTGTTCGAGTCCGTGGACGCCGCGCTGGCGGCCGACGAGGCCCGCTGAACGGCAGACCGGGCCGACCAACGGTGTCGAGCCCACGGGTGTCGGGCGGGGCGGTTCTAGCCGTGCGGCACCATGTCGATGACCTGATCCACGCCCGCCGCGACGAGTGCGCGGCGGGCGTGGCCGTCTTCGGGGGCTCGCACGACGAGCCGGTTGCCGGCCGCCGCGGCGGCCTCGGCGACGGCCCGGAGGCCGCGGATGAGGCCTTCGTTGCGGCTGCCGAGGGCGCGCAGGTCGACGACGACCGGAACGGTGCCGCCGCGGGCGGCGGTCAGGATGCGTCTGCGGATGGCCGGGGCGGCGTGCGAGGGCACGTCGCCCAGCACGGTGACCTCGACCCAGCCGTCGCGCGACGTGACGACCACCGGCTCGGGCGGTGGCTGCGGCGGTGCGGCGGGCGGCGGTGGCAGCGCCGTCGCGCCGGACGACCGGCGGCTCGGCGCGAGGACCAGGGTGACGGTGGTGCCGTCGGGTTGGCGGTCCACCAGCACCTCGTCGACGTTCTCGCGCATGAGCAGCAGCCCGCGGCCCCTGGTGGACAGCGCGGGACGTGGCACGCGCCACGCGCCGTGGTCGGTGACGGTCACGCGGATGGCGCCGTCCGGTCGGGCCTCGGCCTCGATGTGGACGGTGCCCCGGCCGCCCTGGCCGTACGCGTGCTCGATGGCGTTGCTGGCTGCCTCGTTCACCGCCAGCAGCAGGTCGTACCGGTCGTCCTCGCCCAGCCCTTCGCGGACGAGCCAGGCGTCGAGGCGGGCACGGATCGCCGAGAGCTCCTCGGCCAGGGCCGGGAACTCGACTCCCCAGTGGTGGTCCGCGAGTTGATCGGTCAAAAGGCCTCCCCGTCGCACCAGTCAGTCTTCCCAGCCCGCGCGTCGCCTACACGTGTGAGCGACGATCAGTTCGGGTACCGATAGCTTCAGCAGCACAACCAGACAGAACGGACGACGAGGTGAGCGTGTCGCACACTGAGCCGCGCAGCGGTGAGTCGGAGAACGCCCTGACCGGGGTCGAGTTGCGGATGGCGGCCGATCCGACGCAGCTGTCGATCGTCCGGGCCGTGGCCGCCGACATCGCCATGCGGCAGGATTTCGACCTGGACTCCATCGAGGACTTGAAGCTGGCGGTGGACGAGGCGTGCTCGACGCTCATCTCGCTGGCCGCGCCGGACGCCGTCCTCAGTGCCCAGTTCGTGGTGGCGGACGGGTCGGTCCAGGTGTTCACCAAGGTGGGTTCGCAGGCGTCCGCGCCGCCCGACCGGGACAGCTTCGGGTGGCGCGTGCTGAGCGCGCTGGTCGACTCGGTCACGACGTGGGTCGCGCCGCTGGCGGACGCGCACGAGGTGCACATCGACCTGGTCAAGCGGTCACTGGGGACGGTGGATGCGTGACGGGGTCGGACGGGGGCACGACACGGTCCGGCACGCAGGGGGACTACGACCACCTGGCGCCGCTGTTCGTCCGGCTCGCCGCGACGTCGAAGGACGACCCGCAGCGGGAGCGGTTGCGGGACGAGCTGGTGACCGAGCACCTGCCGGTGGCCAAGCACATCGCGCGGCGGTTCGGGCACCGGGGTGAGCCGTACGACGACCTGGTGCAGGTCGCCACGGTCGGGTTGATCAACGCCGTCGACCGGTTCGACCCGGAGCGGGGCAGCGACTTCCTGTCGTTCGCGGTGCCGACGATCATGGGCGAGGTCCGGAAGTACTTCCGGGACTCCAGCTGGTCGGTGCGGATGCCGCGACGGCTCAAGGAGCTGCACCTGGCGATCAACGCGGGGTCGGCGAGGCTGTCCCAGGAGTTGGGGCGGGCGCCGACGCCGAGCGAGCTGGCGCAGCACCTCGGGCTGAGCCGCGAGGAGATCCACGAGGGCCTGGCGGCCGGCAACGCCTACCACAGCGCGTCGCTGGACGACCTGCTCGTGGCCGACGACAGCTCCATCTCGCTGGGCAGCACGCTGGGCGAGGAGGACCCCGAGCTGGAGGCGATCGAGCAGCGGGAGGCGTTGCACCCGCTGCTGGAGAAGCTGCCGGAGCGGGAGCGGAAGATCGTGGTGATGCGGTTCTTCGGGAACATGACGCAGACGCAGATCGCGCAGAAGGTCGGGATCTCGCAGATGCACGTGTCGCGGCTGCTGGCGAAGACGCTGCGGCAGCTGCGCGAGGGTCTGACCGAATAGGACGGCGCGGCACAGCTCGAAGCGGAGTGCGCGCGAACGCGACGAGGCCGCCTGACCCGTGGGTCAGGCGGCCTCGTCGTGTTCCGGGGCCCGTCTCCGGAAGCCTGTGTCGAACTCCGCGTTGAGTTCGGGGGTGGAACTCGGGGGGGTGGAGCTGCTGGTTGAACTCCGGGTCGGGCACCGCGATCAGTCCGCAGGTCGAGCGGCGGGCCGCGGCCCGGGCTCGGAGGTCTGGGTGCCGGCCGGTGGCCGGGCTCCCGAGGGATGGGGGCGCCGGCGGTCCGGGTGGCGTGGCGGTCGGACGTGCGGGTCGTCCGGTGGCCTGGTCGGGGTGCGGTCGGGTGGTCGGGTGCGCTGGTCCGGTGCGGTCGGCGCCCGCCGCGGTGGTCCGGTGCGGCCGGTGTCGGTCGCGGTGGTCCGGTGCGGCCGGTGTCGGTCGCGGTGGTCCGGTGCGGCCGGTGTCGGTCGCGGTGGTCCGGTGCGGCCGGTGTCGGTCGCGGTGGTCCGGTGCGGCCGGTGTCGGTCGCGGTGGTCCGGTGCGGTCGGGTCGGCCGCGGTGGTCAGGCGGCCGAGCGGCGGCGTCCGGCGATGATGCGGCGGCGCTCGTCCTCGCCCATGCCGCCCCAGACGCCGTACGGCTCCTGGACCGCGAGGGCGTGCTCGCGGCAGCGGACGAGGACTGGGCAGCGGGCGCAGAGTTGCTTCGCCCGGTCCTCGCGCGCGGCTCGGGCGGAGCCGCGCTCGTTGTCCGGGTGGAAGAACACGGCGCTGTCCCGGCCTCGGCACAGCCCGTCCTTCTGCCAGTCCCAGACGTCGGTGACGGGCTTGGGCAGGCGCGCGGTGCTGGTCATGGATGAACCCCCTTCGCGGTGTCACAGGTGCTTGATCACGGCGTACCCGCTGGTCCGGGGACGGCAAACGTGGTGCGCCTCATCGGATGTGATTAGGTCCCGCCGGTTTGGCCCGGGGCGGGTGTCCGGGCGGTGAGCTCCGGCGCGACCGACTCGGCCCAGAACGCGAAGAACCGCTCCTGGTCCGGCCCGATCTGCTGGACGTAGACCTCGTCGTAGCCCGCGTCGGCGTACTCGCGGACGGCGTCCACGTAGGGCTCGGGGTCCGGGCCGACGGGCAGCGCCGACGCCACCGCCTCCTCCGTGACCAGCGTGGACGCCTGCTCGAAGTGCCGGGGCGTCGGCAGCACCTGGGCCAGTTCGCCGGGCAGGTGCTCGTTCGGCCACAGCCGGTGGGCCGTCTTCACGCCCGCCTCGGCGGTCTCCGCGTGGCACACCTTGAACCCGGCCTGGGTCGGTTTGCCGTCGCCGCCGGCGGCGCGGAACTTCTCGATCAAGGACGGGTCGGGCATGGTGGAGCACAGGCCGTCGCCGATCCGGCCGGCGACGTCGGCCGCCTTCGGCCCGAACGCGGACACGTACACCGGAACGGGTGACGGCGGCAGCGTGTAGAGGCGGGCGTTCTCGACGGTGTAGTGCCGACCCCGGTGGGTGACCTCCTTGCCGGTCCAGAGCGCCCGCATCACCTCGACGGCTTCCTCCAGCATCTCCAGCCGTTCCGGCGCGGACGGCCACCGGTCGCCGAGGATGTGCTCGTTCAGCGCCTCGCCGGTGCCGACGCCGAGGGTGAACCCGCCGCGGCACTGGACGGCGGCCGTCGCGGCGGCCTGGGCCACCACGGCAGGGTGAATCCGTACCGTCGGACAGGTGACAGCGGTCGTGATGGGCAGCGACGTGACCTCGGACAGCGCCCCGATCACGGACCACACGAACGGGCTCTGGCCCTGCTGGTCGTTCCACGGGTGGTAGTGGTCCGAGATCCACAGCCGCTCGAACCCGGCCCGCTCCGCCCAGCGCGCCTGGTCGACCAGCTCACGCGGGGTGAACTCCTCGCTGGAGAGGAAGTACCCGATGCTCACCATGGACGACGGGTTACCCGCGCCGGGCCGCCTGAACCACCGTCCCGCGCGGCGTCCACAAAGGACGGCCGAACTAGAGCGGCAGCAGCAGCCGGCCGCCGAGCAGGAGCGTCCCGATCGTGACGGCGGCGAACAGCAGCACCCACACCAGGCCCGGCACGCCGGTGATGCGGGCCAGCTGGTCGGCGTCGGACCGCGGCGCGCGGCCGCGGGCCCGCCTGCGCTGCAGCTCCCCGACCGGCCGCACGCCGCCGAGCAGCAGGAACCACGTCACGAACAGCGCGAACGCGCCCTGCCACTCCGCCGTCGCGTACCAGGAGACGGCGAACATCGCCCCGCCGGTGAGCAGCACCGACAGCACGCCGAACGCGTTGCGGATCATGACCAGCACCCCGGCGAGCAGCGCGACCGTCGCCCACAGCAGCGGCCGGACGTGCCCGGCCGTCACCAGGGCCGCCGCGCCGAGCCCGAGCAGGGACGGCGTCACGTACCCGGCGAAGTACATGAGCACCACGGCGGGCCCGGTGGGCCTGCCCCGCGACACGGTCACCCCGGACGTGTCCGAGTTCAGCTTGATGCCCTCCAGCCTGCGGCCGGTGAGGAGCGCGACGAGGGCGTGACCGGCTTCGTGCGCGATGGTGATGACGTGCCTGCTGAACCGCCACACGCCGGGGCCGGCCACCACGGCCAGCGCCAGCACGGCGGGCGCCCACTTCGCGAATGTCGACATCGCCGCCCAGCATGCCAGGCGCGGGTGGGACCGACGTGAGGTCCAGGTCTTGACCTGGAGCGCGCTCCAGCACCCAGGCTGACCCCCATGAGACGACAGCGCATCGGTTCACTGGAGGTCAGCGCCCTGAGCCTGGGCACGCTCCCGTTCGGCAAGTGGGTGGACGACAAGACGTCCTTCGCCATCATGGACCGCTTCGCCGAGGCGGGCGGCACGTTCCTCGACACGGCGAACAACTACGTGTTCTGGGACGGCGGCACGGGCGACGAGAGCGAGGAGGCGGTCGGCCGCTGGCTGGCCGCGCGGGGCAACCGGGACGAGGTGGTGGTCGCCACCAAGATGGGCGCGCGGCCGTTGACGCCGGGCACGGGCCTGGAGAACGCCGAGGGCCTGTCCGGCGACACCGTCCGCCGTGCGGCCGAGGGCAGCCTGAAGCGGCTGGGGATCGACCACATCGACCTGTACTACAGCCACATCGAGGACCGCACGGTGACGTTGGAGGACACGCTCGGCGGGTTCGCGTCCCTGGTGGAGGCGGGCTCGGTGCGGGAGGTCGGGGCGAGCAACCACGCCACGTGGCGGCTGGAGCGGGCGCGGGCGGTGTCGCGGGCCAACGGGTGGCCGCTCTACACGGCGGTGCAGCAGCGGTACAGCTACCTGCGGCCGCGGCCGGGCGTGCGGCTGCCGGAGGCCGGTCACGTGCACATGACCGAGGAGCTGTTCGACTACGCGGCGGCCGAGGGCGACGTGGCGCTGGTGGCGTACTCGACGCTGCTGTCGGGCCGGTACCGGGACAAGCCGCTGGGCGAGGAGTACGACCACCCCGGCACCACGCGGCGGCTCGCGGTGCTGCGCGACGTCGCGGCGGAGCTGGGCGCCACGGTCAACCAGGTCGTGCTGGCGTGGCTCCTGCGGCAGGACATCATCCCGCTGGTGGGCGCCAGCACTCTCGCGCAGCTGGAGGAGACGCTGGGCGCGCTGGAGGTCGAGTTGGACGACGACCAGGTCCGGCGGATGGACGCCGCGGTCTGACCCACGGGGTCTGACCCACGCGGCCCGGCCCACGGGGTCTGACCCACGCGGCCTGACGCCACGCGGTCCGGCGCTCGGTTCGGCGCTGTCCCGCGTGGACGGATCTCATCGGACGGACCACCGGGACGGACCACTGGGACGGTGTGCGGAAACGCCGCGGTGGCCCACCGGGGAACCGGTGCGCCACCGCGGCGTTCGATCAGCGCGAGCGGGTTAGCGGGGGTGCCACATGCGGTGCTTCTCCGTGGTGGCGGGGTCGACCGGCTGGGTCGGCCGCGGGGTCACGGTCGGGTCCATCGACTCGATCCGCTCGTCCCGCTGCACGCCCTCCCGGCGGGGCTCCACGACCCGGGGATCGTTGTAACCGGGTTCGACGCGCTGGGCCGGCATCTCCTGCGTCGCCGGGTCGGCCCGCGGGTCGCGGATGCCCGTCCCCCGGTCGGTCCGCGTCGTGTCGAAGCGGGTTTCCGGGGTCGGCTCCGGGATCTGCCGCTGCTCCGGTTCCGCGGGCTCCTCGGTCACGATCTTGCGCCGGGCCGGCAGCACCGCGATCAGCAGGCCGAGCGCGGCCAGGCCGAGGTGCAGCCAGTTGTCCATGGTGTTGAGCGCCAGCGGGTTGCCGAGGCCGGACACCGGGTTGGTGGCGAAGACGTCGCTGAGCGCCAGCCCCCACAGCACCAGGGCGCCGTAGGAGACGAACAGGAGCCAGCCGTAGAGCCGGGCCAGGCCGGACGTGCTCGCCATCAGCAGGCCGAGCACACCGAACACCAGGTGTGCCACGTTGTGCAGCGGGTTCACGCCGAAGCCGAACAGCGTCGAGTGCGGATCGCCCGCGAAGTCGCCGAATCCGGTGCGGACGAGGCCGAGCACACCCAACGCGAGGAACACCAGGCCGGTCAGACCTGCCAGCACCTGGGCGGGCTGGAGACCCGCGACCTTGACGCGACCGGTGGTCGAGTGGGTCATCACGCCCTCCAAATGAGGACCACGAGCCCGTTTGCCGGGCTCCGGACGCCCACCGACTACCCGTCCTCCGCGAACGGCAAACAGGCCGGCGCGACCTCGTTCCCCCTGTCGGCCGAACCGAGGCGGGGGGCGGGCGCACGAACCCGCCCCCCGTTCCCGACAGGAGTCGGACAACCCCGCCGTGCCGGGGTTCTTCCGCCCCGACCCACCCCATGAAGGTCGGGCCGCCGGGATACGCGGAATGCGCTGTGGAACACCGTGGGAATTCATTCGCCACGGTATCCGAACAATTCCGCGTCGTCTTGTCGAATCACACGTACGCGCAGTTCAGGAGCACATGCCCCGGTCACCGGACGCGCGGGTCGCCGAGCCGTTCCACTCGGTGTCGGTGCTGTTCACGGGAATCCCCTTGGTCGTATCGACACCGACGCGGTGTCGATACGACTATCCCGTCGGGCCGCGCTTCCCGTCAAAGGAATTACGGTGTCCGGGAATGGGGCGCTGCGGCTGTCCAGACCAGGGAGTACCGCCAGAACAGGTGCCGTCGGAACCGGGCGCCGGACATCAGGACGTCCGCTTCCGCCTTGATCTCGCGGAGGGAGAGGGACCAGTCCCGCACCGGCGCGTCGTCGACGGGGTCGTCCCGCAGCAGCCGCATGACGACGTTCAGCGGCACGGACGCCAGGCTCAGCGCCCGGTCCCGGAAGCCCTCCTCGCGGGCCAGGCCGAGGATCGCGACCACCCCGCCGGGGCGCACCAGCGACCGGAGCCGGGTCAGGGCGGGCACGAGCGGCATGTGGTGCAGCGCGGCGAGGCACGAGACGAAGTCGTACGGCCCGCCGAGGTCGTCCACCAGCGCGTCCGCGCGACGGAAGTCGACGCCCGGCGCCGACGCCTCGACGTGCCGGTCCACGGCCGTCACCGCGAGGCCGCGCGCGGCCAGCTCCCGCGCGAACGCCCCGTGGCCGCACCCGACGTCCAGCGCCGTGCGGGCGCCCGCCGGCACTCGGGCGAGCAGGAACGGGTGGTGGTGCGCGTTGTGGTCGAAGTGCCCGAGGTGCGTCACCTCCAGGGGACGTGCGGGCGCCCGCCCGGGTTGGCCGGGCCGCCGTGATCACTTGACCTCGACTTAGCTCGAACTCCTAGCGTGGCGGACGTTCACACCAGAGGGGACTTCCGACATGCGCGCCATCCGCCAGCACGAGTTCGGTCCGGCCGAGACCCTGCGCTACGAGGAGGCGCCCGACCCGGAACCCGGCCCAGGCCAGGTCCGGATCACGGTGTCCGCCGCCGGCGTCCACCTGCTCGACACGTCGATCCGCAGGGGCGAGGCCGGCGGGCCGTTCCCGCTGCCCGAGCTGCCCATGACGCCGGGGCGCGAGGTCGCCGGGGTCGTCACCAAGCTCGGCGAGGGGGTCGAGGCGCGGTGGCTGGGCAAGCGGGTCACCGCCCACCTCGGGCAGGCCAGTGGCGGGTACGCGGAGCTGGCCGTGGCCGGCGTGGCGTCGCTGCACGCGCTGCCCGACCACGTGTCCGACGACGCCGCCGTGGCCATGATCGGCACCGGCCGCACGGCCGTGGGCGTGCTGCGGATCGCCGGGATCACGGCGGACGACGTGGTGCTGGTGACGTCGGCCGCGGGCGGGCTCGGCGCGTTGTTCGTGCAGGAGGCCAAGGCGGTCGGGGCCAGGGTGGTCGGCGCGGCGAGCACCGCCAAGCTGGACCTGGTGCGCGAGCTCGGCGCGGACGTCGCCGCGGACTACACCCGGCCGGGCTGGTCGGACGGGATCGGGCCGGTGACGGTGGTGCTCGACGGTGTCGGCGGGGAGCCCGGCCGCGCGGCCCTCGACCTGCTGGGCGTCGGCGGCCGGATCGTCCTGTTCGGCTGGTCCGCGGGCGAGCCGACGCGCATCGAGACCGCCGACCTCTACCGCCTCGGCATCACCGCCACGGTCGCCGTGGGGCCGCGGATGATGAAGGGGACGAGCCTGCGGGGGCTGGAAGAGATGTCGTTGCGCGCCCTCGCCGAGCAGCGGCTCACCCCGCTGACCACGACGTTCCCGCTCAGCGAGGCCGCCAAGGCGCACGCGGCGCTGGAAGGCCGCGCCACCACGGGCAAGGTCGTGCTGAAGCCGTGAGGAGGGGGCAGGTCCCCGCGCGGGGACCTGCCCACCCCCGGCTAGACGGGCACGGTGACGATCCGCTCGCCCTCGAAGGTGCGCACCTCGATGGCGGCGACGTCCTCGGGCGCGATGAGCGCCGAGCCGTCCAGGTTCGTGCCGTCCTTCTCCCCCGCCGACGAGACGAGCCAGCTGCCCGCCTCCTGGGTGCTGCCGTCCTTGGCGACGACGAGCAGGCGGCACTTCGCGTCCTGCGCGATGCCCGCGACGGACGCGTTCACCCGCACCCACCCCGCGGCGGGCCGGACCTGCACGGTCATCCGCGCGCCGGTGTCCGGGTCGGTGGCCGACCCGACCTTGGTGCCGGCGGGCGGCGCGGGCGGGGACGACTGCTGCGCGACCGCGGCGGGATCGGGCGCGGTGCTCCGGCCGACGGCGAAACCGCCGCCCAGCACGACCGCGGCGACGGCCGCCGCGACCAGCCCCCACCCGACCTGGCGGCGGCGCGCCTGGCCGCCGCGTTCCGCCCGCACCTGCCGCAGCGTCCGCCGCAACAGCAGGTCGCCGTCCTCGGGCGGGCCGTCGAGCAGCGCCTCGGGCGGCACCTCGCCCAGCACGTCCCGCATCTCCCGCAGCTCGGCCACCTCGGCGCGGCACCGCGGGCAGGACGCCAAGTGGTCCTCCACGGCACGCGCCTCCGGCTCGTCGAGCACGCCCAGCGCGTAGGCGCCGAGCAGCTGTGGATCGTGGTTCGTGGTCATCCGGCCACCCCCTTCAGCGCGACCTGTTGCCCGACGAACGTCTCCCTCAGGGCCCGCAGCGCGTAGTGCGATCTCGATTTCACCGTTCCGGGTGGCACTCCCAACGCCTCGGCCGCCTCGGTCACGCTCCGGCCGCGGAAGTAGATCTCCATCAACACGTCCCGGTGATCCGACGACAACCGGTCGAGTGCTTCCAGTACCACCATCGAGTCCACCACGGAATCCGCGTGATCGCGCTGGACCGGCGGCGCCGCCGGCGTCTCGGCCACCTCGCGCGGTCGGGCCGCCTTCGCCCTGATCCGGTCGGTGACGATGTTGCGCGTCACGGTGAGGAGCCAGCCGCGGACCGATCCCTTGCCGTTCACCAGGGCGTCCGGGTGCCGCCAGGCGCGCACGAGGGTCTCCTGGACGACGTCCTCGGCCGCCGCCCGGTCACCGGTCAACCGCGTCGCGTAGGCCAGCAGCGCCCGACCGTGCTCCTCGTAGAGGGTCCGGATCAGGGCCTCGTCGGCCGCGGCCTCCCGTTTCCGGGACCACAGACCCGCCATCCACCCACTCCTCTCGTCTGCTCCCGCCTGGGACACGGGCGGTGGGGCGTTCCGGTTCACCGCGGCCGGGGCGAACTTCGGCGCGGGTGTCGGCTTCCGGGGTCGGGCTGCGGGGTCCGACTCCGGGGTCCGACTCCGGGGTCGGGCTGCGGGGTCCGACTCTGAGGTCGGGCTGCGAAGTCGGGCTGCGAAGTCGGGCTGCGAAGTCGGACTACGGGGGGGTCGGGCTGTCAGGCGCAGGTTCGGCCGGTGTTCAGGCAGGCCGTGACCCGGTCCATCAGCTCGACCGGCATGACGTTCACGAACATCGCGTGGTCGGTCCTCGGGTCGCGCAGCTGCTCGGGGAAGCTGTCCACCGCGAACGGCCGGCCGGCGGGCACGTCGTAGGCCACCCGCACCCGCAGCCGCGGCACCGGGAACGTGCCCGTCCGGCACACGCCGTTCGAGCCGGGGAACTCGACGTGCGCCCGGTGGCTCGGGCCGTCGGTGTTGCGGCCGTCCCAGCAGCTGGGGAACTCGAAGGTGCGCAGCACCATCCGACCGGGCTCGCACTCGGGGTACCGGTCGGTGTGCCGGTCCTCGAAGCCGCTGCAGGTCCACCGGGCCCGTCCCCTGCCGCTGGTCAGCGCGGCCGGGTCGCCGGTGATCATCCGCAGGAACCGGGGCATCGGCACGACCTGGCCGGCCGTGTTGCCGGTGAACGTGATCCGCACGCCGGACGGCGGCAGCACCTCGCCGGTGTTGCCGTGCACGCCGCCGCCCGGCTGGTGCTCGTCGTGCCCCGCGCGGTCGGTCAGCCGCAGCACCGGCCAGAAGTAGCTGGACGGGTCGCCGCCGGGGCAGGTGCTCGCCGAGGCGGCCAGTGACTCGTCGGTCGAGGCCGCGCTCGCGCTCCGGTTGCCGACGTACTCGTGGGTGTGGTGCGCGCCGGCCGGGCGTCCCGGCGCGATGACCATGTTGTCCGCGTTGAGGTGCCGCGTCTCGTTGCGCCCGCAGTCGACGGCGAACGAGCCTGTCGACGCGTCGGACGTGGTGACCGGCGACTCCACCGCCACCGGCACCTCGTCGATGGCCACCGTGCGGCTGTCCGCGCAGCCGGCGACCAGGACGGACACCAGCGCCAGGGGCAGCCACCTCACGCACCACAGCTTAGGCAGTTCCGACGCCGCCGACACCGGTCGGCCGGCGAACGGGCGCGGTGAGTGCCCGAACGCGCCGATCCCGTTGCCCGAGTGGGCAATCCGGGGTTCAGCGGGTGGCGCCGGCGACCAGCGTGCGGCCGTCCTCCGTCACCACGCCGATCGCGGCGACGTCGTCCACGTCGACCAGGACCGCGCCCGCCAGCGCGGTGTCACCCCCGCCCCGGGACGCCACCCAGCCGCCCGCGACGTGCCGCCGGCCGCGCACGTCGGTGACCACGAGCCGGCACCGCTCACCGGGGTCGACGCCCGCGACCACGGCGCGCAGCCGCACCCAGCCGTCGGCGGGCGAGACGGTCGCCGTCATCCGGGCGCGGGGCGCGGAGGCGACCACGACCCGGTCGCCCGGCACGCTGTGCCGGCCCAGGTGGACGCCACCGGCCAGCACCGCGGCCGCGAGCACGGCTCCCACGGCCGTGGCGACGCCGCCGCGGCGCCTCCGGTCGCGTGCCCGCTCGGCGCGGACCCGGCCCAGCGCGCGGTCGAGGATGGGGTCGGGCATGGCTCCCCGTCCGGCTAGCGCGGCCCGTCCGGACGCGCGAGGTGGTCCGGACGGGCTCCGAGCGGGGACGGGTTGCGGCGGGTGGACTGCATCGGCGGTGCCTTCCTCGACGTGTTCGGCACCCCTGACACGGCCCGGTGGGACGTTCGGTTCAACTGGGCCCCGCCGCGTTCCCCGTCAGTTCAGCTGCACCCTCAGCACGCGGGTGTTGGAGTTGTTCGGCGTGCTGTCCTTGTCGCCGTCGCTGGTGGTCAGCCACAGGCTGCCGTCCGGCGCGGGCTCGACGGTGCGCAGCCGGCCGTACGTGCCCGCGAAGTGGGTCGTCTCCGCGCCGACGGACGTGCCGCTGATCTCCAGCCGGTAGAGCCTGCTGCCGCGCAGGGCGGCGACGTAGAGCGCGTTGTTCACGATCGCGATGCCGCTCGGCGACGCGCTCGCCGTGCTCCACGTCCGCTTCGGCGCGACGTACCCGGCGCAGCTGCCGGACGTGCCCTCGCACGCGGGCCAGCCGTAGTTGCCGCCTCTCTGGGCGAGGTTCAGCTCGTCCATCACGCTGTTGCCCAACTCGGCCTGCCACAGCCTGCCCTGCGCGTCGAACGCGAGCCCCTGCACGTTGCGGTGCCCGTAGGTCCACACGTACCGGGCGTTGCCGCCGTTGCCGTAGAACGGGTTGTCGGTCGGCGCGGAGCCGTCGGCGTTGAGCCGCAACACCTTCCCGCCCAGGTTCGCGAGGTCCTGCGCCCAGTCCGCGTTCTGGCCGTCGCCGGTGCCCGCGTACAGCTTGCCGTCCGGGCCGAACCGCAGCCGGCCGCCGTTGTGGTACCGGTTGCGCGGGATGCCGGTCAGCAGCACCTGCAGCGAACTCGCGACCAGCGCGTTGTTCTCCACCTTGATGCGCACGATCCGGTTGTCGTTCGCGGCCGTGTGGTAGACGTACAGGTAGTGGTCGGTGGCGAAGGTCGGCGACACCTCGATGCCGAGCAGGCCGCCCTCGCCGTTGGTGCCCACCACGCCCGGCACCGTGCCGAGGCTCGTCTTCACGCCGTTCGGCGACAACTTGACGATGTCGAACGCGTCGCGCCGGCCGTAGACGCCGGAGCCGTCGGGCAGGAAGTCCAGCCCCCACGGCAGGTCCGTGTCGGTGGTCAGCTGCGTGACCGCGCCGACCTGGTCCCCGCCGGACGGCGTGGTGGCCGTGACCGGCGCGCTCGGGTCGGAGGCGTTGCCCACCGCGTCGAACGCCCGCACGGTGAACGTGTACGCGGTGTTCGGGCTGCGCCCGCCGATGGTGGCCGACGTGCCCGTGGCGTCACCGACCTTCACGCCGCCCGAGTGCACCTCGTAGCGGGTGACGCCGATGTTGTCGGTCGCCGCGGTCCACGCCAGCGACACCGAGTTCGCCGTGACGGCGGTGGCGCGCAGGCCGGTGGGCGCGCTCGGCTTCTCCGTGTCCGCCTGCGCGGGCGGGGTGCGGACGTCGACGTTGTCGCTGGCCTGCGAGACGTTGCCGGCGGCGTCCTCGGCGTTGACGTAGAAGCGGTAGGTCCCGTTGGGGCTCAGGCCGGTGACCGTCGTCGACGTGCCGGTGACGGACATGACGAACTGGCCTTGCTGGTACACCTCGTAGGACGTGACGCCGACGTTGTCGGTGGCCGCGTCCCAGGCCAGGTCCACCGACGTGGGCGTGACGTTGGCCGACCGCGGGTTGGGCGGCACGGACGGCGGCACGGTGTCCGCCTGGCCCGTCTCGCCGAAGACCTGGAACTCCTGCAGCGAGTAGCCGTAGTAGCTCGCGGTGCGGCACCTCGTGGTGCCGTGCACGCGGACGTACCGCCCGGTGCCGCTCACCGCGAGGTCTTCGACGCCGCCCTGGCCGGTGGTGGTCTGGTGGACGCTCGTCCACGTGGTGGCGTTCGGCGACGTCTCGACGCGGTAGGCGCGGGCGCACGACAGGTCCCACTGGAGCCGGACCCTGGTGATGGTCGCGGTCGCGCCGAGGTCGACGTAGATCCAGCCGGGGTCGACGCCGGCGCGGCTCGCCCACCGGGTGGACGAGTTGCCGTCCACGGCGCGGGACGGCTCGAAGCCGGCGCCGCCCGAGGCGGAGCCGAACGCCGGTTTTCCCTGGGACAGCAGGACGGGGGCCGCGCTCGCGGGCGCGGCGGGTGCCGGCGCGGTCGCCACCACCGCGAGCGCGGTGGCGAGCGGGATCGACCAATTGCCCCTGGTGCGGGGTGCCACGGAAGCCTCCACGGTCGTCGACTGCTCCCCCGGGACGTCGGGGGACGGGTGCGGCGGTGTGGCGGCGGGTGGTCGTCCTGCCTCACGACGGTAAGGGCTTTCCCCTGCCGCGTCCAGTGCTCGCGCTGCCGTTGGGGCGTTCGACCGGTGGTGGGATGGAGGTCGGTGGGACGGGCGCGGGCACGGCGGGCGGGCGCGGGCGGTTGGGTCAGGCGCCGTCCGGTCGCGGCGGGGGTTGGCGTGGGGCTAGCGCGCGCCTCAGCTCGGCGGTGATCAGCCCGAGGAAGGCGGAGAAGTCCTCGGCGACCATGCTGGGCGGCAGGCCGGCGGACGTGTAGACGTTGTCCACCACGCGTGCCGCCGGCAGCCGGTACACCGGTCCGCCGAAGCACGACACCGCGTACAGGTCCCCTCCCCCGGTGCTGCCGAACGTCACGAACCGGCCCGCGGAGACCTCCGGGACGCGCGTCGGCAGCCCGGTGGCCTCCGCGTCCACCACGTGGTCGAGCGGGTGGACGAAGTAGCCGTGGTGCAGGTCTTCCAGCCACACCGCGTCCACCTGCTCGTAGAACTCGCCGAGCTGCGGCGGCAGGTCGTGGTCGCCGGTCCGGCCCGCGGTCCGCGGTTCGACGCGGTTGTCGCCGGGCGGGTGGCCGTGGCGTGCCTCGAACGTCTCCTGGAACCTCCGCAGCAACGGCAGCACCTCGTGCAGCCACGTGTCGACGGTCGGCAAGCCCGCACCTCCTCAGGGCGCAGGCTACCGCCGCGCGGTCACGTGTACAGGTCGTCGTAGCGCCGCGCGTGCGCCGTGTGCACGACCTTGCGCTTCACCTTCAACGTCGGCGTCAGCTCGCCGTCCTCGTGGCTGAGGTCCCGGTCGAGCACGGTGAACCGCTTGACCTGCGAGACGGGGGCGAAGTGGGCGTTGGCCTCGTCCACCACCTGCTGGACGAGCGCTTGCACCTCGGGGGTCCGCGCGAGGCCGGGGAGGTCCGTCGGCAGGCCGCGCGCGGTGGCCCACGGGACGATCTCGTCCTGGTCGAGGGTGATGAGGGCGACCAGGTACGGCTTGCGGTCGCCGTAGACGACGGCGTGCGAGATCCAGCGCGACTGGCGGAGCTGGTTCTCCACGTTGGCGGGCGCGATGTTCTTGCCGCCGGCGGTGATGATGATGTCCTTCTTGCGGCCGGTGATGGTGACGAAACCGTCGTCGTCGACCTCGCCGAGGTCGCCCGTGTGCAGCCAGCCGTCGGTCAGCACCTCGGCGGTGGCGGCCGGGTTGTTCCAGTAGCCGGCGAACACGTGCGGGCCGCTCATCAGGATCTCGCCGTCCTCGGCGATCTTCACCTGCAGGCCCGCCATGCCGAACGTGCCGACCGAGCCGAGCTTGTGCCGCGCCAGCGTGTTCACCGTGCCGACGCCGGTGGACTCGCTCATGCCGTAGCCCTCCAGCACGGGCACCCCGGCGGCGCTGAAGAACTCCAGCACCTCGACCGAGATGGGCGCGGCGCCGGACAGGGCCTGCCGCAGCCGGCCGCCGAAGATGGCCCGCACCCGCGCGAAGACGGGGTCCACCTGGTCGAACGCGGCGGCGAGGTCCGCGGGCACCGGCCGGCCGGCGGCACGCAGCTCGCGGACCGCCAGCCCGACGCGGACGGCCTGGCGCAGCCGGTCCTCCGGCACGCCCGCCGTGGCCGCGGTGTAGATCTTCTCGAAGATCCGGGGCACGGACGGCAGGAACGTCGGCCGCACCTCGGCCAGCTCCGGCACGATCCGCGACGTGTCGCCGCCGTAGAAGGCGACGGTGTGGCCGGTGTACAGCGCGCCCAGGTGCACGATCTGCGCGAACACGTGCGCCAGCGGCAGGAACAGGTACGCCACGTCGTCCGGCAGGACGTACGACAGCTCCTCGCTGAGCCGGCACATGGTGAGCCAGTTGCGGTGGGTCAGCACGCAGCCCTTGGGCGGGCCGGTGGTGCCCGACGTGTAGATGATCACGCTCGGGTCGTCGGGGTCGATCGCGGCCCGGCGGTCGTCCAGCTCACCCGGCAGCGGGGAGGTGCGGCCCAGCGACCGCAGGTCGTCCAGGCCGCCGTCGTCGATCACGACGACGTCGCGCAGCGCGGGCACCCGGTCCCGGATCGAGTCGACCTTCGCCCGCTGCGCCTCGGTCTCCGCGACCAGGACGACCGCGCCCGAGTCGGAGATGATCCACGCGCACTCCTCCGCCGCGCTCGACGGGTAGATCGGCACCACCACGCCGCCCGCGGCGAGCACCGCGAGCTCCACCGCCGACCACTCCGGCCGGGTGTCCGACAGCACGCACACCCGGTCGCCCGGCTCGACGCCCAGGTGCACCAGGCCCGACGCCAGCTCCATGACCCACTCGGCGACCTCGGTGAACGTCACGTCGGTCCACTGCCCGTCGTCCCGTCGGTGGCGCCACGCCACGCGGTCGTCGTGGACCTGGGCGGCCACGAAAGGCAGGTCGGCGATGACGCGCGCCGTCGTCACGGGCATCGGGGTGCTCCTCACTGGGCGGTGGTGGTGGCGTGTGCGGTGCCGGCGTGTGCCGTGGTGCGGTGTGGTTCGGGGGCGGTGCGGGCCGGGGTGACGACGACCGGGACGCCGTTCAGCACGGCGGTGCCCGACAGCGGGTCCACGGCGAGGTCGTCGGTGAGCAGGTTGACGTTGACGCCGGGGTGCGCCCGCGCCGTGGCGAGCCGGGTGCCGGGCCGGTCGTGGCCCCAGCCGTGCGGCAGGCTGACCACGCCGGCGGCCATGTCGGCGCTGACCTCCACCGTCGCCTCGACCTCGCCGACGCGCGACGTCACGCGGGCCGCGGACCCGTCCGCCAGGCCGAGCCGCTCGGCGTCGGCCGGGCTCACCAGCAGCGTGCACAGGTCCTTGCCCTTCACCAGCGCGGGCACGTTGTGCAGCCACGAGTTGTTCGACCGCAGGTGACGTCGGCCGACCAGCACCAGCCCGTCGGACGGCGCGCGCAGCGCCGCGAGCACGCGGGGCACGTCGGCCGCGATCGGCTCCGGGCACAGCTCGATCCGCCCGGACGGGGTGCGCAGGACTTCCGGCACGCGGCTCGTCAACGGGCCGAGGTCGACGCCGTGCGGCCGGTCGAGGAGGTCCGCGACCGACAGCCCGTACGGCCCGGAGCGCAGGCGGGCGTCCAGCAGGCGCTCCTCGCGGGTCAGCTCGGACTCGCCGGACAGGCCGACCAGGGCGTCGAGGTCGGCGTCGGGGCCGAGCCCGGCGAAGATCCCGGTGAGCCGCAGCAGGATCTCGCCCTCGTCGCGCTCGTCGGGGCCCAGCGGCACGGCGGGCCGCGTGTACTTGGCGACGTTGCGCACCGCCAGCGCCAGGAACGCGAGGTCGTAGTGCGCGCGGCGGCCGGGCGGCGGTGGCGGGAGGATCACGTCGGCGTGCCGGGTCGTCTCGTTGAGGTACGGGTCGACCGACACCATGAAGTCCACAGTGGACAGTGCGGCGTCGAGGCGGGCCGAGTTGGGCGCGGACAGCGCCGGGTTGCCCGCCACGGTGACCAGCGCCCGCACCCGGCCGGGGCCGGGC
This sequence comes from Saccharothrix hoggarensis, assembly GCF_052936025.1. Next base: position 5,567,897 of record NZ_CP193624.1, read on the forward strand.
GTCTCGATCTCGTCGGCCAACGTGACCACGGGCAGTTCGCCCGCCACCTCGGGCAGGCCGCGCACCCGGCTGCGCCACCGCCCGGTGGTGAACCCAGGCCCGGAGCCGGTGCCGCGACGACCGTGCGCGGGCAGCGGGAACATCGCGCCGCCGGGCCGGTCCAGGTTGCCGGTGAGCACGTTCAGCACGTCCACCAGCCAACTCGCGACCGTGCCGAACTCGACCGTCGTCGTCCCGATCCGCCCGTACACGGCCGCCCGGGGCGCCGCGGCCAGCCGGTGCGTCAGCGCCCGGATCCCGTCCGCGGCGATGCCGCACCGCGCCGCGACCGCCTCCGGTGTGAACGGCTCGCTCAGCGCCCGCACAGCGTCCACGCCGGCGACGTGCGGCGCGAGCGCGCCCAGGTCGACCAGCGACGCGGCGAACAGCTCGTTGACCATGCCCAGCAGCAGGAACACGTCCGTGCCGGGCACGATCGGCAGGTGCTCGTCGGCCGCGGCGGCGGTGCGGCTGCGCCTTGGGTCGACCACGACGAACGCGCCGCCGCGCCTGCGCAGCGCCCGGAGCCGGCCGGGCGCGTCCGGCACCGTCCACAGGCTGCCGTTGGAGGAGAACGGGTCCGCGCCGAGCAGCAGGAGGAAGTCGGTGCGGTCGATGTCGGGCACCGGGATGGTGAAGATGCCGCCGTACAGGTAGCCGCACGCCACGTGCTTGGGCATCTGGTCGAGGGTGGACGCGGTGAAGACGTTGCGGGTGCCCGCCGCCTTGCGCAGCGCGCCCGCGTACAGGCCGCCGGCCAGCGAGTGCACGTTCGGGTTGCCCAGGTAGAGGGCGACGGCGTCGCGGCCGTGCGCGGCGATGACGTCGCCCAGCCGCTCGTCCACCAGCGCGAACGCCTCGTCCCACGACGCCGGCTCCAGCGTGCCGCCCCGGCGGACCAGGGGCGTGCGGAGGCGGTCGGGGTCGGCGTCCAGCGCGCCGAGGGAGGCGCCCTTCGGGCACAGGTACCCGCCGCTGAACCGGTCCTCCCGGTCGCCGCGCACGGCGGTGATCCGGTCGCCCTCGACGGTCAGCTCCAACCCGCAGGTCGCCTCGCACAGCGGGCAGGTCGTGTAGGCGGTGCGCATCCGATTCCCCTCGACGAACGGTCCGGGCCGGTGGCGGGCGGCGGTGGCAAGTCCGCGGGCTTGACCTTCCAGCCCACTGGAAGGCCTACCGTCGTGATGTGACCACGTATCGGATCTCGCAGCTCGCCGAGCGGGTCGGGCTGCGCCCCACGACCCTGCGCTTCTACGAGCAGGCCGGGCTGCTGCCGGCGGAGCGCTCGGAGTCCGGCTACCGGCTCTACGGCGACGACTCGGTGGCACGGCTGGACTTCATCTCGGCCGGCAAGCACCTCGGGTTGCCGCTGGACGCGATCCGCGAGCTGCTGTCGGTCTGGGAGGACGGCCGGTGCGCCGACGTCCGGGACGAACTCCGCCCCGCGCTGCGGGAACGTCTCGCCGAAGCCGAGCGGCGTGCGGCGGAGCTCGCCGCCTACCGCGAGCGGCTGGGCCGCGCGCTGCGCGAACTGGACGGCCCGGCGCCCGACGGCCCGTGCCGGCCAGGATGCGGTCTGCCGCACCCCCACGCTGGCCGGATCGCGCCGGTAGCCATCGGGTTCGGCCGACCCGCGCCCGCGTCGGACACCCCGCCCGTCGCGTGCACGCTCACGGGCCGCGACCAGGTCGAACGCGTCCGCGCGTGGGAGCGGCTGCTGGCCCGTGCCGACGACCGGCAGGCCGTCGACGGCGGCCTGCGGTTCCGCCTGCCCGCCGACCTCGCCGGCGAGGTCGCCGAGCTCGCCGTCGCGGAGCAGCGGTGCTGCGCGTTCTTCGACTTCGGGCTGCGGCTGTCCGGCGGTGAGCTGCACGTGGAGGTCCGCGCGCCCGAGGAGGCCGCGGCGCTGCTCGCCGAGGTGTTCGGCGCGCCGCCGCCGGCCGCCGGGGACCAGAACGCCGGGGATCAGGCCGCCGCACACCAGAACGCCGGGCACCGGGCCGCCGCGACCTGATCCGCCACGCCGACCCCGCCACGCCGAAGCGGGTCCGGCGCGCCGTGACCGGCGGCGTGCGTCCGCGATGACCTCCACGTCACCCAGGCAACACGGCGGGGTTACCGACCGGTTAGTCGGGACTCCACGACAACTAAGCGCGACCGTCGAGCACGCGCGCGAGCTCCAGCCGCGACGACACGTTCAGCTTGGCGTAGACGCGCGACAGGTACACCTCGATCGTCCGCGGGCTGTAGTGCAGGGCTGCGGCGATGTCGCGGTTGCGCATGCCCTGCTGCACGAGCCGCGCGACGTTCTCTTCCGCCTCGGTGAGCACGCCGGGCGTCTTGGTCCTCGCCCGCGGCACCTTCGCGCCCAGGTCGCGCAGCCGGCCACCGGCCTGCCGGCGCAGGCCGTGCGCGCCCAGCCGCTGGAACACGGCGTACGCGTCGAGGAGCTCCGGCACCGCCCCGCCGTCCACCAGGCCCAGCGCGAGCTGCGCCCGGGCCCGCTCGAAGACCAGGCCGCCGTCCTCCGCCTCCCGCACCGCCTCGCGGAGCAGGTCGGCGTCCCGCTCGACGACACCGGTCACCCGCCGGACGGTGGTGCGGCTCCACGGTGCCACCCGATCGGCCGACACGACCCGCAGGTGCTTCACGGTCCGCCGCGCCTCTTCCACCCGATCGTGTGCAAGATCCAACTCGATCAGGCGACCCAGCAGCACGCACGCGTACGCGGTCATGCCGTCGTCGTCCACGGCCTCGACCAGGGTGGCGCGGGCCCGGGGGGCGTCACCGCGCGCGGCCAGGTAGCCGGCCATCGCCAGCGCGTGCAGGCGGGACATGTTGGGGCTCGTCGGCGGCGGGAACGCGGCCAGCCGGGCGGCCACGTCCAGCTCGCCGCGCCACGTGCGCACCTCCAGCTCGATGGCGCGCAGCCCGTCGAGCATCATCAGCTCCTGCCGCGACTCCAGCTCGGCGGCGGCCCGCCCCACGCGTTCCAGGCAGGCGTCCCAGGCGCCGCCGAACCAGTCCAGCGCCACCCGCGCCATCTCCAGCTCGCCGCGGAACGCGTGGCCGCCGGTCCGTTCCCGCAGCTCCTCGGCACGGCCCAGCCGCCACGACGCGTCCCGCACCAGGCCCGCCAGCGCGCCGGTCGACGCGCCGACCGCCAACGCCTGCAGCTCCAGCGCCGGCTGACCGGCCGCCGCGCGCAACGACCGGTTCGCGTAGTCCACCGTCTTGTCGTGCCGGAACAGCATGGACGTGATGACGGCCAGCCGGTCGAACACCACCACGCCCTCGGCGGCCGACGTGACCGGCATGGCCTCGATCCGCTCGGCGGCGGCCAGGGCGTCGGCGTGCCGCCCGGTGAAGACGAGCAGCAGCGCGCGCTGCGCGTGCAACGCGGCCGGCGCGTCCCCGGCCCGCACCTCCGCGTCGGCGAGCCGCAACGCCTCGGCGAGCCGGCCGACCAGGAACAGGCTGCTCAGCACGACGACCGCGCACCGCGACCGCTCCGGCCCCGGCGGCAGGGCGTCGAGGGCGGCCAGGCCCGGCGCGATCGCGGCCGCCGGGCGGGACGCGTGCGCCAGCGCCCGGCACTGCGAGGCCAGCAGCCCGGCCCGCTCCGGCGCCGCCACCGGCAGCAGCTCCAACGCCCGCGCGCACAGCGCCGCCGCCGTCTCGGGCGCGGTGGTGCGGTTCGCGGCGGCGGCCTGCGCCATCACCCGCACCGCGCGCAGGTCGCCGGGCGGTGCGGACTCGGCCAGGTGCCAGGCCAGCTCCAGCTCGTCCACCGGGAGCCCGCGGTCGCGGTCGTCCAGCAGCCGGGCGCTGATGAGGCTGTGCAGGTGACGGCGCTGCGCCGGACCGATCTCCTGGTACAGCGCCTCGCCGACCAGGGCGTGCGAGAACCGGTAGCCGCGGTCCTCGTCCCGCACCACGATGTGCGCGCGCAGCAGCTCGTCGAACGCGTCGACCACCGTCTCCTCCGGCAGCGACGACACCCGCGCGAGCAGGCCGATCTGGTCCAGCCGCACCCGCCGGAAGATCGACACGGCACGGGCCACCGCACGCGTGTCCCGGTCCAGCGGCGCGACGCGGCGCAGCACGGCCTCCCGCCGGGTCAGCCGGATCGCGGCCGGCGACACGGTCAGCCGGGCCCGGTCGCCGTCCACCGACACCAGGTCCAGCTCCCGCAGCGACCGGGCGATCTCCACCGCGAAGAACGGGTTGCCGTCGGCGCGCTGGTGCACCTCGTGCGCCAGCCCGTCGTCCACGGGCGTGCCCAGCACCGACTCCACGATCCGCGCCACGTCGCCGCCGCTCAACGGCGCCAGCTCCAGCCGCACCACCTCGGCGTGCCGCTCCAGCCGGTCCAGCAGCTCGTCCACGCCGCTGTCGCGGTGGTGCGCGCGGGTGGCGGCGATGAGCACGAGGGGCGCGGCGGTGACCCGGCGCAGCACCACGGCGAGCATGGCCAGCGAGTCGTCGTCGGCCTGGTGGAGGTCGTCCAGCACGAGGGCGGCGGGACGGTCGGCGGCGAGGCCGGTGAGCGCGCGGGCGACCAGCTCGCACGAGCGGCCGAACCACGTCGCGTCCGACGTGCCGCGCACGTCCGGGTTCACGCCGACGTCCGGCGGGACGAGCGCCTCGGGGTCCACCACGGTCAGGTCGAGCGCTTCCGACGCGGCCCGCACGTCGGGCGTCGGCGGCACCGATCGCAGCGCCGCCGCGACCGCCGCGTACGGGATGCGCCTGCTGACGTCGTCCGACTCGGCCGCCGCCACCGCGCACCCGCGGGCGCGAAGCCGGCGGCACGCCTCGGCGATCAGGCTGGACTTGCCGATGCCCGGCTCGCCGGACACCACGACGGCGACCAGACCGGCGGCGGGCACGCGGTCCACCGCGTCGGACACGGCCGCCAGCTCGGTTTCCCGGCCGAAGAAGGACGACAAGGGCGACCTCCCGTCGTTGGCTCCCACCGGGGTCACTCACCCTACCGATTGAGGAATCCCTACTCACGTGTCGTGGCTCACGGTGGTGACATGGGTGCCCACCACCGCCGCACCAGGAGGACCGATGACGGTCGAGGGCACCTGCGCCGACGAGTTCGCCGAAGTGCGCGCCGAGTTCGAACGCAACTTCGCCGAGCGCGGCGAGGTGGGCGGCGGCGTGCACGTGACCGTCGACGGCGAGACCGTCGTGGACCTGTGGGGCGGTGACGCGGGCGGCCGGCCGTGGACCGAGGACACGATCACGCACGTGTGGTCGTGCACCAAGGGCGCCACGGCGTTGTGCGCGCACGTGCTGGCGTCGCGGGGCGAGCTGGACCTGGACGCGCCGGTCGTCCGCTACTGGCCCGAGTACGGGCAGAACGGCAAGGACGGCACGCTGGTGCGGCACCTGCTGGCGCACCAGGCCGGGCTGCCCGCGGTGCGGGAGCCGGTCCCGCCGGGCGGGATGTTCGACTGGGAGCTGATGACGGACCTGCTGGCGCGGCAGGAGCCGTTCTGGGCGCCGGGCACGCGGCACGGCTACCACGCGCTGACGTTCGGGTACCTGATCGGCGAGGTGGTCCGGCGGGTCGCCGGCGCGTCGCTGGCGGAGTTCTTCGAGAAGGAGGTCTCCGGCCCGCTCGGGTTGGACTTCTGGCTGTCGCTGCCGGAGGACCTGGAGCCGCTGGTCGCGCCGACGATCCCGGCCGAGCGCGGCGAGGCCGTGCCCACGATGTACCTGGCGGCGGTGACGCGGCGCGAGTCGATGCAGGCGTTGCTGGTCGCGAACAGCGGCGGGTACGTGGCGGCGTCGAACACGCGTGAGGCGCACGCGGCGCAGTACGGCGCGGTCGGCGGGATGAGCAACGCGCGCGGTTTGGCGCAGATGTACCGGCCGCTGGCGCTGGGCGGCGAGTACAACGGGGTGCGGCTGGTCGACGAGGCGCGCGTGCCGGTCATGTCGGCGGTGGTGACGGCGGGGTTCGACGCGATGCTGCTCGCGCCGTCGCGGTTCTCGGCGGGGTTCATGAAGAGCGTGGACAACCACTACCTGCCCGCCGCGGACCGGGGCGTGGTGCTGTCGGAGGACGCGTTCGGCCACTCCGGGATGGGCGGCTCGCTCGGGTTCGCGGCGCCGGCGTCGCGCCTGTCGTTCGGGTACGTGATGACGAAGATGGGTCCGGGCGTGGGCGTGAACGAGCGCGGTCAGTCCCTTGTGGACGCCGTCTACCGGGCGCTGGGCCACCGGCAGGCGCCGGGCGGCCTCTGGTTCCGCTGATCGGGAGCTCTGGCCGGGTGGCGCTGGTCGGGTGGCGCTGGTCGGGTGGCGCTGGCCGGGTGGCGCTGGTCGGGTGGCTCTGGCCGGGTGGCGGTGGCAGGGTCGCGCCGGCCGGGTGGGGGCGGCGCTACGGCGAGAGGCCGTAGACCGAGCGCAGCCAGACGCACGTCAGGGTGTCGACCAGCTCGCGGTCCCGTGCGGCGGAACGGCGCGACCGCGAGCGGCTGAGGAACGCCTGCTCGTTCATCGCGACCAGGACCGCGGCCAGCGACCGGGCGTCCGGGCCGGGCGGCGCGACGCCGGCCTCCCGCTCGCCGTCGATCTGCGACGCCGTCGCGTCGATGAAGCGGCGGGCCACGCCGGCCCAGAACTCGCGCATCGACGGGTCGGTGTCGCGGGCCCGGACGGAGGCCCGCAGCACCGCGCCGTGCTTGCGCCACAACACGAGGCTTGCGCCGAGGGCGCGGCGGATGGCGTCCTCGGGCGGCTCGCTGCCGCGCCGCAGCCACGACGACGCCGACTCGTACAGGGCGTCCACGACACCGCCGGTGAGGGCGTGCAGCACCGCTTCCCGCGACGCGAAGTGGAAGTAGAACGTCGATCGCGAGATGCCCGCGCCCGACGCCAGCTCGTCGACCGCGATGTCGTCCAGCGAACGCGCCTGCAGCAGGCGTTCCGCCGTGTCCAGGATCGCCTGCGAGGTGAGGTCGCCCTTGCTGGGCTTGCGCCGCGACCCGGCCGTGCCGGCACGTGGGGACATGGCGATCATCCTCGGTTCCGCGCACCGGCGGCCGCAAGCTTTCCGCGCGCAACGCCGCCGAAGTCGCAAATCCGCCGGCGCCCTGCCGCAGAATGGCGGTGTCGCGCGCGCTGGTTGACTTGTGCCGGCTCGCGCCAGGGGAGTCGTGCGGGCCGGCACGGTCGGCATCGCCGTGGGCCGCCCGCTCGCACGAGCCGCCGTGGCCCTCGGCCCGCAACGTGGACAGGAGATCGTGGATGGGCCCGTTCGATGTGCCGCTGGACGACGAACGCACCCAGCTCGAAGCCTTCATCGAGGAGTACCGGGGCGCCATCGAGGCGGCCCTCGACGGTCTCACCGAGGAGCAGGCCCGCCGCCGGCTCGTCCCGTCGGCGACGACGTTGCTCGGGCTGCTCAAGCACGTCACGTGGATGCAGCGGGTGTGGTTCGAGGAGTGCGTCGGCGGCACGCCCCGCCGGGAGCTGGGCCTGGTGCAGACCCCGGACGACTCCTTCCGGCTCGCCGACGACGACACCATCGCCTCGGTCACGGCGGCGCACCGGGAAGCCTGCGCCACGGCGCGTGCGGTGATCGCGGACCTGCCGCTGGACACCGTCGCGACCGGCCACCGGACCGGACCTCGCACCCTCCGCTGGGTGTGCCTGCAGGTGCTGCGGGAACTGGCCCACCACTGCGGGCACGCCGACATCCTGCGGGAACAGGTGCTCGCCGACTGAGTTCGGCGGCCAAGGCCCCGGCGCGGGGCCGCACGCGCGGCTCGGCGGGGGTTGCGGCTCGGCGCACAGGCGCTTCCGCTCCCGCCCGGCGTCCCTGCTCGGCGCGCGGGCGTTCCCGGCTCGCGCGGAGCGGACCGGCTGGAGTAGACAGGACGGGTGGACCCCCTCTGGGCATTGCGACAGGTGGCGTTCCAGCTCGAACGCGCGGGTGAGCCCACCTACCGGGTGCGGGCGTTCCGGAAGGCGGCGGAGGTGGTGGCCGCGTTGCCGGAGGGCGAGGTGGCGCGACGCGTGGCGGCCGGGACGTTGACCGACCTGCCCGGCATCGGCAAGGCCACCGCGGGCGTCGTCGCGGACGCCGTCGCCGGGCGCGAACCGTCCTACCTGAGCCGGTTCCGGGAGCCGGTCGTCGGCGGGCAGGCCCTGCGGGCGTCGCTGAAGGGCGACTGCCACACGCACTCGGACTGGTCCGACGGCGGCAGCCCGATCCGGGAGATGGCCGAGACGGCCCGCGCCCTCGGGCACGAGTGGGTGGTGCTGACCGACCACTCGCCCCGCCTGACCGTCGCCAACGGGCTGTCCGCGGACCGGCTGCTCGCCCAGCTGGACGTCGTCGCCGAGCTGAACGCCGAGCTCGCGCCGTTCCGCGTCCTCACCGGGATCGAGGTCGACATCCTGGACGACGGCTCGCTCGACCAGCGGCCGGACCTGTTGGAGCGGCTGGACGTCGTGGTGGCCAGCGTCCACTCGAAGCTGCGCATGCCCGCCGCCGAGATGACGGCGCGCATGGTGGCCGCCGTGTCCAACCCGCACGTCGACGTCCTCGGCCACTGCACCGGCCGGCTGGTGGTCGGCAAGGGGCGGCCGGAGTCGACGTTCGACGCGGAGGCGGTGTTCTCGGCGTGCGTCGAGCACGGGACCGCCGTCGAGATCAACTCGCGGCCCGAGCGCCGCGACCCGCCGGGACGGCTGCTGCGGCTGGCGGTCGACCTGGGGTGCTCGTTCGCGATCGACAGCGACGCCCACGCGCCGGGGCAGCTGGACTGGCTGTCGTTCGGGTGCGAGCGCGCCGAGGAGTGCGGGGTGACCCCCGATCGGGTGATCAACACGCTGGGGGCGGAGGAGCTCCTGACCCGGTGACCCTCCCCGTCAGCGGCCGGCGGTGGCGGGGCGGTGGGTCCGGGACGCCCTGACCAGGTGGCCGTACCAGGGCACCAGGGGGCCGGTCCGGCCGTCCACCAGGCGTTGCCACGTCGTCCGGCACAGGGCGAGGAACGGTGCGGCGTCCCAGGCCCGTGCGAGGTCGGCCAGCGGCCGGTCCAGGACGTTGCCCAGGCCGTAACGGCGGTCGAAGCCGTAGGACACCGGCACCACCGCGCCGTTCGCCTCGACGACCAACGGGGTCAGCCAGCCGCCGAGGGGTCGGCCGTCGTCCACCGGCACGGCCATGAACGCCTCCGGCTTCCGCGCCAGCATGGTGCGCGGCACGGCGTCGAGCTGCACGGCGAGCCCGTGGTCCTCCGCGATCCGGCCCAGCTCGACCGCCGCGTACGCCAGCTCGACCGAGTCCGGGCGCTCACCGGGCATGGACCTGCTCGCCGCACCCTCGGGTTCGAGCGGGTGAACTTGGAGCAGCAGCGCCCCGGACCGGGCCGCCGCCACGGCGACGTCACCCAGTTGAGTGGCATTTCCCTGCGTCAGGGTGGTGATCACGCCGACCGGGATGCCGGCCTCCGTGAGCCTGCGGATGCCCGCCAACGCCTTGTCGAAGCACCCTTCCAGGTCCCGGATGCGGTCGTGGGTGGCCCGGTCGCCGTCCAGCGACACGGCCACCAGGTCGACCAGCCCGCGCACCACGCCGATGCGCCGCTGCGTCAACGCCACCGCGTTCGTGGTGACGGTGGTCCGCATGCCCGCCGCACGGGCCGCGCGCAGCAGGGCGGGCAGCTCCGGGTACAGGAACGGCTCGCCGCCGGACACGTTGAGCACGTCGTAGCCCAGCGCGGCGGCGTCCCGGACCACGGCGGACAGCACGGCGATCGGGACGGACTCGGCGACGTCCGGGCCGGAGCTGGAGTAGCAGTGCAGGCAGCGCAGGTTGCACAACCTGGTCGGGTGAACTTGCAGGACGGCCCGGCCGCTCGTCTGCCCCATCCCACCCTCCCGTGATCCTCGACTACCCGTATGGAGCACGGTCGGGCCCCGGTGATACGTCCCGCGGCCCGGCACTTCAGGCCCGCCGGCGGACGTCGAGGCGACGCGCCCGGCCCCGACAACGCCCCCGAATCGAATTCCGCTGAATCGAGCCCGATTCGGTTCGGGCCGGTGCTAGTCTCCCGCCCCAGTCGGGACGAATGCGCACCGACAATGACGAGTTCGGCTCACGTCTGGGACCTGAGAGGTCGGCGACATGGATGACCGGGATCGCGAACCCGCCCGCGCCGGCGGTCGGGGCAGAACGGTGGCGTTGTTGTCGGCCGCCGGTGTGGCGGTCCTGGCGCTGGGCGTGGTGATCGGCACGCGGCTGGACACGTCGTCCACCTCCGCCGCCGCGGACAGCCCGCCGACCTCCGCCACACCGCCCACCACCCCGGCGACGGTCGTGACCAGCGAATCCATCGCCATGCTGCGCCCCGGCGCCACGTGGCTCGCCGACCTCGCACCGGTCGACAGCAGCTCGATCGACGACATGTACGTCGAGAGCCCGTGGACGGCCGCGGCGGCGCGGGTGCGCGGCGTCACCTACGGCAAAGCCGTTTCCGCGACCGGCGCGTGGTGTTCCTCCGCGCAACTCGTATTCGCCCTCGACGGGAAATACGATAAGTTCTCGGCACACGTCGGCATCGCCGAGGACTCATTGGAGACGAAAGGACTGGACTTCTACGTCCTGGCCGACGACAAACGCGTCGCGGAAATCCCGGACGTCGGCCTGACCCCGCAGCCGGTCGACATTTCGGTGGCCGGCGCGAGCCGCCTCGCCATCGGCGTCGAGCCCACGGCGTCCGACCTCAGCGACTGCCCCGGCCCCGAACGGGTGGGCGTGTGGGCCGACCCGTCGCTGACCGCCGCCACCCCGCCGAACTGACCTCACGCCACGGGCTGACGCCACCTGACGCACTCCCGCGCCACCCCGCCGACCACCGCACCACCGCACCACCGCACCACCGCACCACCCGACAGCCGCCACACCACGAGACGGCCGCACCACCCGACAGCCGCTGCCCACCCGACGGGCCGCCGCACGACGGGAGTGACCGCCGGCCCACCGGATCGCCGGCCCGTCGTCACACCTGCCGTCCCGTCACGGGCGCGGAGGGCGAGACGCCAAGGCGCCCCGACCACCGAGAGCGGTGGTCGGGGCGCCGGGTCGTGCGGGCGGTCGGGTCGGTCAGGTGTAGCAGGGCTTCTCGAACTTGAAGTCCTTCGCCGTCGGCCCGGTGAAGAAGTCCTCCACCAGCCCCAGGCCGGTCTGCCCGGACTCGTCCGGCTTGTAGATCAACGTCTGCCGGAACGTGCTGTCGTTCGGGTTGCCGGCGAAGTTGCCCGCGCCCTGCGGCAGCATGCCCTCGTAGTCCACGGAGGTGAGCTGCCGCACCGCGGCCAGCACGCCGGCGCGGGTCAGGTCCTTGTTCTCCGCCGCCTTCTCCAGGGCCGCCTTCAACGGGTACGCCCACACCCACCCGGACGTGTAGCCGTCGTTCGGCGTCACGCCCGGCAGGGCCTCGCGCAGCGCCTTGTGCCCGGGGCTGTCGGTGGTCCACGTCTTCCACGGCGCGGACTGCATGTAGAGCGCCTTGATCGCGGGCGCCGCCGGGCTCTGCATCAAGCCCTGGTTCCACGTCGGCGAGGTGCCGATGAACTTGCCCTTGAACCCGCGCGCCGCGGTCTGGCCGATGATCACGGCGGCGTCGGTCGGCCCGGTGGTCAGGATGACCACGTCCGGCTTGTTCGCCAGCACGGCGTCGATGGCGCCGCCCTGGTTGTCCTGGCCGGTCTGGGTGACCGCGTTCGAGAACGTCACCCCGCGCTTCTCCGCCGCGATCTTCGCGCCCGCCGCCGCGTCGTCGCCGTAGTCACCCGGCAGGTGCACGGCCATGACGCTCTTCGCGCCGAGCTTGTCGACCGCGTAGTCCACCGAGTTCATCGACTCGACGCAGTAGTTCGCGCCGGATTCGAGGATGACCTCCTCCACGCCCCACAGCGACGTCCACGACGCCGGCACGCTCACCATCTGCGTGCTCTCCAGGTCGGGCAGGATCGCCGCGGTCGTCGGCGAGCCCAGGGTCTGGGTCAGCGCCAGCACCTTGCCCTTGATCTCCTGGTAGACCTGGTTGTGGATCTGCGGGTTGTACTTGTTGTCCTTGACGTGCGTCGTGACGTCCACGTCGTACCCGCCGATGCCGCCCTGGTCGTTGACCCGCTTCCAGAACGCCTTCTGCGCGTCCGTGATCGGCACGGCCAGCGTCTTGAACGGCCCTTCCGTCAGGTCCGAGATCGTGCCCAGGTAGATGCAGCCCCGGTCACTGTGGCCGGTGTCCGGGCACGGCTCGCTGGTCACGCCGAAATCGACCTTGATGCCGCCCTTGCCCTCCTGCGGGGCCGCGCCGTCGCCACCGCGACAGGCGACGGCGGCCAGCGCGACGACCGAGAGCACCGCGAGCACCGTTCTGTGACTTGCCATCCCATCCACCCTTTCAGTACGAGAAAGGCCAAGTGCGCCAGTAGTTGCGGACGCGCACCCAGATACCGAACAGGCCACGTGGTTCCACGATCAGGAACACCACGATCAGCAGCCCGTAGAGGACCGCCTCGACCTGGAACACCGTGACCGCACCGGTCGCGTCGGCGCTGACGAACGGCAGCACCGTCGGGAGCTCCCGGGTGATGCGCGGCAGCAGCGTGATGAACAGCGCGCCCATGATGGCGCCGGAGATCGTCCCCGCGCCGCCGATGAGCACCATCGCGATGTACTGCACCGACAGGAGCAGCCCGAACGAGCCGGGGTCGAAGAACCCGTTGACCACGAACAACAACGAGCCGGCCACCCCGGCGTAGAACGACGACACGGCGAAGGCGAGCGCCTTGTACCGGGTCAGGTCGACGCCGATCACCGCCGCCGCCAGGTCCCGGTCCCGCACCGCCGCGAACGCGCGACCGATCCGCGACCGCACCAGGTTCCGGGCCAGCACGGCGAAGATCACCAGCAGCACGAACATCAGCAGGTACAGCTGCTGCGGCCCGGTGAACAGCGCCGAAGCCCGGTCCAGCCGCACGCCGAACAGCTCGGGCACCGCCGCGGGCCGCCCCACGCCGGGGCCGCCGGTCAGCGACGTCCACTCGCGGAAGACGTGCTCGCCGAGGAACACCAGCCCCAGCGTCACGATCGCGAGGTACAGGCCGCGCAGCCGCGCCGCGATGGGCGCCACGATCAGCCCGGCCAGCCCGGCGACGAGCCCGGACGCCAGCAGCCACACCGGCAGCGACGTCACGCCGAACCCGAGCACCCGCCCGTCCGGGTCGCCGGACAGCGCCGCGCCCGTGTACGCGCCGATGGCGAGGAAGAACGCGTGCCCCAACGACACCTGCCCCGCGTACCCGGTCACGATGTTCAGCCCGATCGCGCCGATCGCGGCCACGAACCCGGTCGCCAGCAGCATCAGCAGGTCGTCGGTGATGGCGAACGGCAGGAGCAGCGCGACCACCACCAGCGATCCCGTCCACGCGCGCTTGGGCCGCGTGTTCAGGAACGCCATGTCCTGCGAGTAGGAGGTGTAGAGATCCGGACGACCCTTCACAGGCGTTCCACCTCCTTGCTGCCGAACAGCCCGTAGGGCCGCACGAGCAGCACGACCAGCATCAGCACGTACGGCGCGACCAGCGCGAAGTTCGGCCCGAGCCACGGCGCCACGTCACCCTGGTAGGTGCCGACCAGCGACTCCACCACCCCGACCGCGAGCCCGCCGACGACCGCGCCGCCGAGCGAGTCCAGCCCGCCGAGGATGATCGCCGGCAACGCCTTCAGCGCGATCACCCACAACTGCTGGTCCACGCCCGCGCCGGTGGCCACGAACACCCCGGCCAACGCCGCCAGCCCGCCCGCGATGGCCCACGACAGGGCGAACACCGAGCCGACCGAGATGCCCTGCGCCAGCGCCACCTCCTGGTCGTAGGCGACGGCGCGCATGGCCAGCCCGACCCGGGAGAACCGGAAGAACGCGAACAGCACCGCGACCACGGCCACCGTCGTCCCGAACATCACCAGGTACCGCTGCTGCACCTCGACGCCGAGCAGCGTCACCGTCGACAGGCCCCACGGGTCGCCGACCTGGCGCACGTCCAGCCCGATGAACGCGTTGGTCACCACGCGCACCACGACGTCCACGCCGATGGTGATGATCGCGACCACGAACACCGGCTTGCCGATCATGGGCCGCAGCACGGTCCGCTCCACGCCCAGCGCGAGCACCGCGATCAGCACCGCCGCGATGGGCACGGCGACGAAGAACCCGACCTCCGCGGCCAGGTAGCTGACCAGGACCGCGCCCGCCAGCATGAACGCGGGCTGGGCGAAGCTGATCACCCTGGTGGACTTGTAGATGATGACGAAACCCAGCGCCAGCAGCGCGTAGATCGAGCCGGAGCCGAGGCCCCGGATCAGCGACTGCACGAACTCGCTCATCCGCGCCCCCCGAGGTACATGTCCTCCACGAGGTCGCCGAACACCTTGGCCAGCGCCGACCGCTTCACCTTCTGCGTCGCGGTCAGCTCGCCGTCCTCGTGGTCGAGCTCCTTGGGCAGCATGCGGAACTTCTTGACCTGCTCGACGCTCGCGAACCTCTCGTTGACCTTCGTCACGATGCCCTGCACCAACTCGCGCACCTCGTCCTTCTCCGCCAGGTCGCGGTAGGTGGTGTAGGTGATCCGGCGCTGCCGCGCCCAGTGGCCGACGGTGTCCTGCTCGATGCCGATCAGCGCCACCAGGTACGGGCGCTGGTCGCCGAGCACGATCGCCTCCTTGATGTACGGGGAGGTCTTCAGCGCGTTCTCGATCTCCGACGGGGCCACGTTCTTGCCGCCGGCGGTGATGATGATGTCCTTCATCCGGTCGGTGATCCGGACGTGCGTGCCGTCGACCCACTCGCCGACGTCGCCGGTGCGCAGCCACCCGTCCGGGGTCATGGCCCGCCGGGTGGCGTCCTCGTCGCGCCAGTAGCCCGCGAACACGCCCGCGTGCCGGGTCTGGATCTCGCCGTCGTCGGCGATCCGCAGCTCCACGCCGGGGTGCGGCTCGCCGACCGTGCCCACCTTGACCCGGCCGGGCCGGTTGCCGGTGGCGATGGCGCTGTTCTCGGTCATCCCGTACACCTCGTGCATCGGCACGCCGATGCCCATGAAGAACCGCAGCACCTCGGGCGAGATGGGCGCGGCGCCCGACGCGGCGTACCGGACGTGGCGCATCCCGATCCGCGCCTTGAGCGCGCGGAAGCAGAACAGCCAGCCCACGGCGTACGTGAGCCGCGTGGCGGCCGTGTGCCTGCCGCCGTTGCGCACCAGCCGCTCGCCGAGGCCGTCGGCGACCCGGAGCCAGAACCGGGTCGTGACGCGCTTGAGCCAGGTGGCGCTGGAGGCGCTGATCGTGATGGCCGCCAGCACCTTCTCCCAGATGCGCGGCACGCCGAACAGGATCGTCGGCTGCACCTCGCGCAGGTTCGCCTGCACCGTCTCGATGGACTCGGCGAAGTGCACCTGCACGCCCGCCGACGCGCTGAACCACGTGGTGAAGATGCGTTCGGCGACGTGGCACAGCGGCAGGTAGGAGAGGGTGACGTCCTTCGGCGACGGCGGCGGCGACGTGAACCCGCCGCCCTCGACCAGGGCTTCGATGGCGAACTCGACGTTGGCCACGGTGAGCATCGCGCCCTTGGGCGGCCCGGTCGTGCCCGACGTGTAGATCAACGTCATCACGTCGTCCGGCTCGACCTCGCGCATCCGGCGGTCCACCGCGTCCGGCGCGGCGGCCCGGTGCTCCTCGCCGAGGGCGAGGAAGTCGTCCCAGTGCAGCAGCCTGGGGTTGTCGTAGCGGTGCCGGATGCCGCGCGGCTCCAGGTAGACGATGCGCTCCAGTTCGGGCAGCGCGTCCAGCACGGACAGCGCCTTGTCGACCTGCTCCTGGTCCTCGGCGATGAGGACGCGGGCGCCGGAGTGCGACAGCAGGTAGGCGACCTCGCTCGCCGGGTTCGTCGGGTACAGGCCCACGGTGATCGCCCGCACGGCGACCGCGCCGAGGTCGGCGTACAGCCACTCGCGCCGGTTCTCGGAGTGGATCGCGACCCGGTCGCCGGGGTCGAGGCCGAGCGCGAGCAGGGCGTGCCCGACGAGTTCGACCTGGTCCCAGTACCGGGCCCAGGTGACCTCCCGCCAGATGCCCAGGTCCTTGGCGCGCATCGCCACCGCGTCCGGCGTGGCCGCCGCCCGGTCCCGCACGCGGGTGACGACGGTGGTGAGGGCGGTGGTGGCGGTCGCGGCGGTCATGCGGAACCTCCCACGGTCTGGTGCGCCTCGCCGAGGTAGGCCCGGACGACGTCCGGGTCCTGCTGCACCTCGGCGGGCGTGCCGGTGCGGATCGGCTTGCCGAAGTCGAGCACCATGACCCGGTCGGCCAGGTCCATGACCAGGCCCATGTCGTGCTCGACCATGATCATCGCGATGCCGAGCTCGTCGCGGACGTCGAGGACGAACCGGGCCATGTCCTCGGTCTCCTCGACGTTCATGCCGGCCACGGGCTCGTCCAGCAGCAGCAGCTTCGGCTCCATCGCCAGGGCGCGCCCCAGCTCGACGCGCTTCTGCACGCCGTAGGGCAGCAGGCCCACCGGCAGGCGCCGCCACTGCTCCAGTTCGAGGAAGTCGACGACCTCCTCGACGGCCGCCCGGTTGGCGCGCTCCTCGCGGCGGGCCCGCCCGACCCACGCGAACGCGGACAGCGCCCCGTACCGCATGTGGTTGTGGCGGCCCAGCATCAGGTTCTCGACCACGGTCAGGTGGGCGAACAGCTCGATGTTCTGGAACGTCCGGGCGACGCCGAGCGCGGCGATCCGGTGCGGCCGCTTGCCGACCAGGTCCTCGCCCAGGAACTGGACCGCGCCGGACTGCGGCCGGTACACGCCGGACAGCACGTTGAAGATCGACGTCTTGCCCGCGCCGTTCGGCCCGATGATCGCGAACAGCTCGCCTGCGGCCACGTGGAACGACACCCCGTCGACGGCCGTGACGCCGTCGAACGCGAGGGTGACGCCCTCGACCTCCAGCACGTTGCCCGCCGGCCCCTCCGCGGGGCCGCGCACGTCGGTACCGCTCACGACAACCACCGCTTCCGCCGCTTGTAGTGCTTCACGTCGCGGAACGACTGCGCGGCGCCCTCACCGCGCAGGCCCAGGTAGAACTCGCGCACGTCCTCGTCGGCGAGCAGCGCGGCGGCGGGCTTGTCCATCACGACCTTGCCGTTCTCCAGCACGTAGCCGTGGTCGGCGATGGACAGCGCCATGGTCGCGTTCTGCTCGACGAGCAGCACGGTCGTGCCCGCCGCGTTGATCTTCACGATGAGGTCGCGGATCTGCTGGACCATGAGCGGCGCGAGGCCGAGGCTCGGCTCGTCCAGCAGCAGGCACCTCGGCTCGGACATGAGCGCCCGGCCGATGGAGAGCATCTGCTGCTCGCCGCCGGACAGGTAGCCCGCGCTCTGCCGCCGCCGCTCCCGCAGCCGCGGGAACAGCTCGTACATGCGTTCGAGGTTCTGCTTGATGCCGCGCGGCCTGCTGTGGCCGCCGATGCGCAGGTTCTCCTCGACCGACAGCTCGGCGAGGATGCGCCTGCCCTCCAGGGCCTGCTTCACGCCGAGCGACGCGATGCGCGTCGGCGACGCGCGGTGGATCGGTGTTCCGTCGAGCGTGATCCGGCCGCGGGTGACCTTGCCGTCGTGCACGTCGAGCAGGCCGGACAACGCCCTGAGCAGCGTCGTCTTGCCCGCGCCGTTCGCGCCGAGGAGGGCCACGATCCGCCCTTCCGGGACCTTCAGGCTCACGCCGCGGAGCACCAGCATGACGTCGTCGTAGACGACCTCAAGGTTGTTCGCCTCAAGCACCAGGCGCCTCCGGGGATGTCGGGGAGGCGATCAGTATGACTCCGATCACAACGTTACCTACCACCGTTCGCAAACCGTGATGAACCAGCGCACGGCTTGTTCGGCTTTCACGATTCTGTTGCTCAGTCCTGTGTGGACTGGTGTAGCGGGAACAGCTCGGGGGTATGCCCCCGGCTACAGCGGACGAGGGCGTGAGGAGCATTCGCCACAGATGGAAGGCCCTGAGGTGGAGCGCTCGGAGGTGGAGCTCAGGGTGGCGGCGAGGCCGGCCCACCTCTCGACGGTCCGCGCGGTGGCCGGAGCCATCGCCCGTTCCACCCCCGAGCTGGCGATAGACCTGGTCATCGCGGTCGACGAGGCGTGCACGGCGCTCATCGCGCGCTCCCGCGAGCCGGACGCGCAAATGCTGTGCCGGTTCACCCGGGAAGGTGATTCCGTGCGCTTCCGGGCGGAGGTTCGGTCTACCGCCGTCACCGTCCCCGATCATGACTCGTTGTACTGGCGGGTTGTCAGTTCCGTAACCGACGCGGTGGCCACCTGGGTCGACGGGGAGGGCCGGTTGCGGGTCGAGCTGAGGTGTCGGGCATGAGCGCCGTCGACTACCAGCCGCTGTTCCACCAGCTGGCGGAGGCCGAGCGGGACGGCGAGCGGTACCACCGGCTGCGTGACCGCCTCGTCACCGAGCACCTGCCCCTGGCGCGGCACATCGCCGACCGGTTCGCCGAGCGCGGCGAGTCCGTCGAGGACCTGCGGCAGGTCGCGGCGCTGGGCCTGATCAACGCGGTGGACCGGTTCGACGTGTCCCGCGGCATCGACTTCCTCGCGTTCGCCGTGCCGACGATCACCGGCGAGGTCCGGCGGTACCTGCGCGACCAGGGGTGGGCGGTGCGCGTGCCGCGCCGGTTGAAGGAGCTGTGCGTCGCCATCGACACGGCGCGGGTCGAGCTGTCCCGGACCACCGGCCGGACGCCGACGCCGAGCGAGGTCGCGCGGCACCTCGGCATCCCGCTGAACGACGTGTACGAGGGCCTGCACGCCACGTCGGCGTACCACCTGCTGTCGCTGGACGAGGAGGTCATCACCGGCGAGCTGGACCACGCCGACTGGCTGAGCTGCGACGACCCGGCGCTGGAGGTCGTCGAGTTGCACCACGCGCTGGACCCGATGCTGCGCGGCCTGCCCAAGCGGGAGCGCCGGATCGTGGTGCTGCGGTTCTTCCGGAACATGACCCAGAGCCAGATCGCCGACAAGGTGGGCGTGTCCCAGATGCACGTCTCACGGCTCCTCAGCCGATCGCTGGCCCGGTTGCGGTCCCTCCTCGATGATGAGTAGCACTCGGTGACGCGCGGCGCTCGGCGACCGCCGGTCCTCCGGCGGGTGAAAGGGGTGGTCCCGTGGTGACGAACCTGACGAGCCTGGCGTGGCCGCAGCGGACCGCCCTCGGGCTGGGCGCGCTGCTCGTGGTGTGGGGCGTGGTCGACTTCGTCCGCGGCGACGCGCCGCTGGGCACGCTGCACGTGGTGACGGGGCTGGTGACCGCGCTGGCCGCGGTGCGCACCCGAGTGGCCCGGTTGGTCGGCACGCTGATGGGCGTGGTGTACCTGGTCGTGTTCGCGTTCGGGGTGAGCCGGTCGGGCGGCGCGATGGACGCCGGTCTGGTGGGCAACGTGGCCCACCTGTTGGTCGGCTTCGCGTCCGTGGCGGTGGCCGAGGGCTGCGCGTGGTGCGAGCAACGCGCCGACCGCACGGCCCGCTGACGGTGTCGCATTGAGGGCGGACTGACGGCGGCGGACTGACGGCGTGACCCTGGCGGTCTCGGCTGAGGGCGCCACCCTGACGGCGTTGCGATTCCGCGCCGTCGACCCCGGTTCCCCTTTCACGATTCCCGCTCACGTTTCCCCGTCGCGTTCCGTTCCCGGTCCCGCCGACGATTCCCCGTTCGCAGCAACGCCGCCGTGGTTGCACCGACCCCCTTTCGGGTATCTCCGAATTGACCCGAACGGGGAGGACCGATGCACACGGCGAGTCTGCACAACCTGGTCGACGTCGAGGGGCCGTTCGTCTCCGTGTTCCTCGACGTGGGGGACCACGTCGACCTGCGGTGGCGCGCGATGCGCGACCAGCTCCAGGCCCAGAACGCCGACGCCTACCTGATGGCGTTGGCGCACAAGGCGATCGCGTCCGGCGTGACGCCGCGCGGCTTCGCCGGGCGTGCGCTCATCGTCGGCGACGGGCGGGTGCTGGTGGACCAGTACGTGCCCGTGCCGCCCTCCGGCTACACCGCCCGCTTCGGCCGGCTGCCCTACCTGCTGCCCCTGGTCGACCTCTCCGAACCCCTGCTGCCGCACGTCGTGGTGCAGGTCGCGGAGCACGGCGCGGACCTGCGCGGCGTCGACCCGAGCGGACGGCCGGTGGCCGTGGCGTCGGTGGGCGCGCGCCGGCCGGGACGGCGGCTCGACGCGGCCGAACTGGCCGACGTCGCCGAGGAGGCGACCACCCTCGTGGACCGGCTGGGCGCGTCGCTGCTCGTGCTGGCCGGGCCGGTGGCCGGGCGGCGGTCGCTGCGCGTGGCGCTGCCGAACAAGTACCACCACCTGGTGGTCGAGGTGGAGGGCCCGGCGGACCGGGCCGTGCTGCACCTGGCCGGCCGGGCGAACCAGGACGCGCGGCGGGTCGTGGTGGACCGGTTCCGCGACGAGTCGAGCAGGTTGACCGGGCGCGCGGTGCACGGGCTGGACCCCGTGGTGCGGGCGCTGGAGGCGGGCGACGTCGAGACCCTGCTCGTCACGGACACGCTCGTCGGCTCGCGCGAGGTCGACGGCGGCCGGGCGGACGAGGTGCTGCCGCTGCGCGCGGTGGCGGCGGGCGCGGAGATCGTGCTCGTGGGCGGCGCGGTGCGGCTGCACCAGGACGTCGGCGCGCTCCTGCGGAGCTGAGGTGCGGGCGGACGCTCCGGGACGGGCGGCGGATGGTGATCATCGGGCGGTGGGACTGAGGCGGTGCGGTTGAGGCGGTGCGACTGAGGCGGTGATCCCCTCGGGAGCACCGCCCCGTCACTTCCGGAGCAGCCTGATCACGGCGCGCTCCACCGCCTCCCGCTCCCACGACCTCGGCTTGATCACCGTGCCCTCGTGGAACTTGCGCACCACCCTCGGGTCGACGTACGACTTGCGCGCCACCGCGGGCGTGTTGCCCAGCTCCTCGGACACCTCGCGCATCACCGCCGCCTCCACCCGCTTGCGCCCGCGCTGCGACTCCGGCCTGCCCTCGCGGGCGAACGCCACCGCCGCCGACACCGTCGCGTGCCACGTCCGCAGGTCCTTCACCGAGAACTCGGACCCGACGAGGTCCTTGA
Source organism: Saccharothrix hoggarensis (assembly GCF_052936025.1). The sequence goes on from NZ_CP193624.1 coordinate 5,589,175, forward strand.
ACCGCTCGTTCACGTCGTCGGACCCGATCACGTACCCCCCGGCGTCGGTCAGCAGCCGCTCGTCGGTGCCCGCCCGTCCGCGCAGCAGGGTCCGCACCGCCCGCGCCAGCCGCTCGCCCTCCACCGACGTGGTGAACTCCAGTCCGCCCTTCGCCGGGTAGCGGAAGTCCACGGCGGTCCCGCGCACGGTGACGTGCGAGCAGAGCAACGTGGCCACGCCGTGCGTGCCGTTGTCCGCCGCGTACGACTCGCCGCCCACCCGGAACATGCCCCGGTCGAGCACGGTCAACGCCACCGCGAGCACCCGCTGCCGGGACCGCCCCCGCCCGTCCAGCTCCCGGGCCACCTCCTCGCGGAACGCGGGCAGCACGGGCGCCAGCGTCAGCACGCGATCGTGCTTCTCCTCGTCCCGGTCCTGCCGCCACCGCTCGTGGTAGAGGTACTGGCGCCGCCCGGCCGCGTCGGTGCCCACCGCCTGGATGTGGCCGTTCGGGTGCGGGCACACCCAGACGTCGCGCCACGCGGGCGGGATGACGAGCGCCTTGATCCGCGCCACGGACTCGGGGTCGAGCGGCTCGCCGTCGGCGTCGGTGTAGGTGAACCCCCGGCCGCGCGCGCGGCGGCGCCAGCCGGGTCCGGACGGGTCGCTGCGGCGCAGTCTCACAGCGGGCAGGTTCCCGGACGGGTCGCGCCGAAACCCCCGTCGGGGGGAATCCCGCGGAAGTCGACGGTTGAAATGCCGACCGAGTGGGTATGGGTCCGGCATGACGCGACCGCGGACCGCGGGCGGCGGGCCGGACGTCCCGACCACCGCCCCGACCTGCGCGAACCCGTGCCGTCGGCCGGGTGCGCACGGCGGTGCCCGGACGCGCCCGGCGCCGCCGCTCGCCCCGTCCAGCGCGACGGGGCGAGCGGTCCGGCGCGACACGCACGGCACCGCCGCCGAGCGCCGTCGAGGACTACCGTGACATCGACGCCACCGGCGTCGCAGAGTGAGAGGAGAACCGGCGTGCCAGAACCCGCGGCGACGCTCGCTTCCGTTCGGGTCGAGAGACCTTCGGACGGCGTGGTGGTGCTGCACGTGTCGGGCGAGCTGGACACGAGCAGCGCGGACGAGCTGACCAGGCCGCTCACCGAGCACCTGGTGGAGGACGTGCGAGCCGTGGTGGTGGACCTCGGCGGGGTGCGCTTCCTCGGGTCTGCCGGGTTGGAGTCGCTGGTCGTCGGCAGTCAGCGGGCGAGCGCCCTGGGCGTCACGCTGGTGCTCGTCGCGACGAGCCGGGCGACCAAGCGACCGATCGAGGCCACCGGCCTGAACTCCGTGTTCACCGTCGTCGGTTCCGTCGACGAGGCCCTGAGCAGGGTGTGACCCGGTCCGACCACGAACCGGGCTCCCGCGCTAGCGGAGCCGGCGGACCGTCCTGATGGCGCAGCGCACCGCCCCCACCGGGGGCAGTGCGCCCGCCGGGGGCACCACCCAGCGCGACCGGGCGGCCGGGATGTGGCGCGGGCCCCGCCAGTAGCGGACGTCCGGCGGCGGCACGTGCCGCGGCTCGGGTTCCGGGTCTGGTCTGGCGAGGAACAGCCACCGCAACCGGGGTCCGGGGATCGCGAGGATGGGGCCGAGCGGGCCCGCCGAGCGCAGCTGGTGGCTGACCTCGGCGCCCCAGCTGGCGGGCACCTCCACCGCGATCGCGCCCTCGTCCAGCACCAGGGTGTCCACGGGATCTTCGACGTGCCAGTGATTCATGCCCGCTGATCTTGGCGACGGCCCGTGTCGGGATTGTGTCCGCGCGCGTCGTGCCGCGTTAACCCTCGCCCGCGTTGATGACGGCCGGCGTCGGCCTGAGCCCGCGACGGCCCGAGCCCCCGTCAGCGCCCGGGGTGGTCCTCGCCGATGTCCTCGAACCACAGCTCCGGCTTGGCGGCGATGAAGTCGGTCATCATCCGAACGCACTCCGGATCATCCAGCAGGGTGATCTCGACGCCGTGCTCGGCGAGCCAGTCGTGGCCGCCGTGGAACGTCCGCGCCTCGCCGATCACCACCTTGGGTATCCCGAACTGGCGAACGAGTCCGCTGCAGTACCAGCAGGGCGACAACGTGGTGACCATGACCGTGTCCCGGTAGCCCGGCCGCCGCCCGGCGTCGCGGAACGCGGCGGTCTCGGCGTGGGTGGACGCGTCACCGTCCTGCACCCGCCGGTTGTGCCCCCGCCCGAGCAGCGTGCCGTCGGCGGCGAACAGCGCCGCGCCGATCGGGATGCCGCCCTCGGCGAGGCCCGCGCGGGCCTCGGCCACCGCCACGGCCAGCATGTCGCGTGCGTCCACCCGCCCAACCTACTTCGGCGGCAGCCCTTCCACGAACTCCCGCGCCCGGCCGATCCAGTCGGTCAGGCCGGAGTCCTCGTCCAGCACCGCGCCGTCGACCACGACCCAGCCGCGCATCACCCGACCGGTGAGGTCGGTCGAACACCCGCGTGCCGGGCAGGGCGAGGCACGCGGGCGCGGCGTCCGGGCCGACGCGGGCGATCATGTCGTCGCCGTGCACGCCGACCAGGAGGTTGCCGTGCAGCAGGAACGCGAGCCCGCCGAACATCCGCTTCGCGCTCACGCCGGGCAGGTCGCCGATCTCGTCGCGGACGCGCTCGGCCAGGTGCTCGTCGAAGGCCATCGGTCTTCTCCTCGGGTCGGGTGGCGCTACGCGCCGAAGCAGAGGAAACCCGCGCTCGCGGCGAACGCGGCGTCGCCGTCCTCCCGGTGCGCCTCCTGAGCGCCCGCCAGCGCCACCGCGGGCGGCTCGCCCGCGTCGAGCCGGCGGTGCAGGTCGACCATCAGCGGCGTGGTCACGTCGGCCGGCACCGGGATGACCGGCGCGACCAGCGTCCGGGTGCCCAGCCCCAGCAACGCGGCCGTGAAGCCCATCAGCTCGTCACCGGGCCGCACCGCCGACAGGCCCGAGTCGCACGCCGACAGCACCACCCGCGCGGGTGGGGTGCGCAGCCGTTCCAGGTCGTACACCGTCAACGGGCCGTCGGCCAGCTCCAACGCCGAGAACAGCGGGTTGTCCGCGCGGAACGAGCCGTGCGCGGCCACGTGGGCCAGCGGCGCGCCGTCCATCGCGGACGCCACCGCGTCCACCGTCGCCGCCGCGCCCACGAGCACCGACGCCGACCCGGCCAGCCGCGCGACGGCCTCGATCTCGGTCGGCGCGGCGGGCAGCCGCGGTCCCGCCGCCAGCACCGCCCGGTCAGAGTGCGACGCGAGGTCGGACGTCGCGGCGCGCAGCCACACCGTCGCCGACGGCACGACGGTCACCGACCGGCCGCGGCACGCCGGCAGCGCCGCCCACGGCAACCCGCCCAGCCCGCCGGTCGGCGCGAGCACCAGCGGCCGGTCGCCGAGCCTGCGGTGCAGCGGCCCGAGCAGCCGGGCCTGCAACAGCCCGGCCGCGTGCGCGGCGCCCGCGCGCACCGCCGTCCGGTCCACCCGCTCCGGCAGCGTCACCAGGCGGTGCAGCGCGAACCGCAGCAGCCGCAGTTCGCGCAGCGCGCCGTCCAGCGGGCCGAGGCGGTGCAGCGACGCCCGACCGCCCGCCACCACCACGGCCAGCAACGCGCCGTCGTGGTCGATGTACTCGACGAGGGCCGCCGACCCGAGCGCCCGCGCCAGGTCGTCCACGGCGGGCGGCTTGAACACCGCTCCCCCGCCGCTCGCCTGCCGGGTCAGGTCGCGCACCCGCTGCTCGCCGCGCACCTGCCGCTGCCGCAACGCCGCCGTGGGCCGGCCCGCCGTCGACGCCCCCTCCAGGTCCGCCGTCACGGCGCGCAGCTCGGCCAGCGCGTCGGCCAGCCCGGAGTCCTCCGGCGGCCGGGCGGGCGTCATCCGCAGCGCGCCGGCCCGCCACGCCTCCGCCCAGCTCAGCACCCGGGCCGCCTGCCCGCCCTCGACCGCCGTGCGCAGTCCCTCGCGCGCCAGCGCCTTGCCCTGCGCGCCGCTCAGCGCCCGCAGCTCCGGCGCGCCCAGCGACACCCGGTACTCGTCCAGCAGCTCCAGCCCGCGCCGCAACGCGCTCTGCGCACCCCGCGCGTTGCCCAGCAGGTCGCGCCGCAACGCCTCGGCGTACCAGCCCTGCACGCGGTGCGCCGCCGGGCCGCCGCGCCGGGCCGCGCCCGCCGTCGCCAGCTCCGCCACCGCCCGCGCGCGGTCGCCGAGGTCGCGGGCGACCAGCGCCGCGTCGACCCGCGCCTCCAGCGCCGCCATCCGCCAGCCCAGCGCGTGCAACCGGGACGCCACCTTCGTCAACGCCGTCACCAGCGCTCGCGTCCGCTGCCCGCTCAGGTACGCGGCCCGCAGCTCGACGTGCCGCGCGCCCGCCTCCCACACCTCGCGCCGCTCCCGGCGGAACCCCTTGCGCGCCGCCACGGCCAGCTCGACGGCCCGGTCGAGGTCGCCCTCCAGCAACGCGATCCGGGCCCGGTGGAACAACGCCTCCGAGCGCGCCAGCACCAGGTCGCCGCCCAGTTCCTCCAGCGCCCGGTCGGCCGCCGCCCGCGCCTCCTCCAGCAGCGGCACGGACACCAGCAGCTCCAGCCGGTTGATCAGCAGCGCGGGCCGCGGCACGGCCAGCCGCCGGTACTCGCGCTCGGCCTCGGCGAACATCGTCAACGCCCGCGGCACGTCGCCCGCCCGTGACGCGGAGATCCCCGCGTTCCACCGCACGTCGGCGACCGCGAGCCCCTGGTCCAGCTCCCGGTACAGGGCGGCCGCGCGGTCGAAGTCCTCGTCCGCCGCGCGCAGGCCGCCCGTGTAGGCGCGCAGGAGCCCCCGGTTGTTGCGGGCGCGCGCCTCGCCGAGCTTGTCGTCGGTGCGGCGGGCCGCGTCGATCGCCCAGTTGTACTCGCGCTGCGCTTCCTCGTAGCGGCACAGGTAGTGCAGGACGAGCCCGCGCTGCATGCGCGCGATGTCCGCGTCGCCGCCGCGCAGCTCGGGCAGCGCCGTGTTGATGGCCCGCAACGCCTGCGTGTGCCGGCCGGTGTTCGACAGCACGAACGCGAGGCTCACCCGGGCGAGCGCCGCGAGCCGCCGGGAACCCGCGCGCTCGGCGACGCGGATGGACCGGCGCAGGTGCCGCAGCGCGCCGTCGAAGTCGTGCAGCTCGCGCAGCGACAGGCCGATCGCGCGCTCGGCGATCGACGCCTCCTCGGCGTCACCCGCCGCGCGGGCCGCCTTCAGCGCCGAACGGCCCATCTCTGCTGCCGCCCGCGGGTCCCGTTGCCGGGCTTCCAGTGCCGCGGTGGCGGAAACCCCGGCCACGAAACCATCTTATGGTCAAGTCACCGTGGTAGCTTGCTCTGGCTCAGCACCCGTCGACGCTGCTGTGAGGCCTCGGTGTCCGAACCCTCGAATCGCTCCGAGCTGTACGGGAGAGCCTTCCACCGGGCGATCCTCGAGCACAAGAACTTCCGGATCCACACCGAGCGCGGGCGCGAGTTCCTCTTCGTCGCCGGTGAGCTGCTGACCATCACCGAGGACGTCGAGCGGGTCCGCCGCAAGCTCGCGCAGAACAACATCCCCACCGACCGCGGCCGTGACTTCGCGGGCCTGGCCCGGTTGGTGCTGCCGCGCAACCCCGACGACATCCCGGACGTCGTCCGCCTGCTGCGCGACCCGGCGCAGTGGCCCGGCGAGCGCACGCCGTTCGTGCAGCCGCACCACGTGCTCGTCGGCCACGGCGGCAACATGCACGGCCACCCCGGCCACCCGCCGCACGTGGCCGACCCGCTGCCGGACCCCGACGACGGCTCCGCCGGGCACGGCAAGGGCGTCGTCGTGGGCGTCGTCGACACGGGCATCTCGAACTCCGCCGGGAACGACCACCCGCTGTGGCTGGGCGGCGCGTTCCTCCCCAAGCCCGAAGAGGTCGACCCGGCCTACGCGCACGACGACGTGTTCGCGGTCGAGGGCGGCCACGGCACGTTCGTCGCGGGCGTGGTCCGGCAGGCCGCGCCGGGTGTCCGGCTGGACCCGGAGAAGGCGCTCGACCAGACCGGCCTCGGCACCGAGGAGGACTTCGTCCTCGCGCTGTCGTCGTTCGACGAGAAGGTCCACGTCGTCACCATCTCGCTGGGCTGCTTCACCCAGGACGACGTGGCGTCCGAGCCGGTCCGCCGGGCGGTCGCCGACCTGCCCGCCGGGGTCGTGGTCGTCGCCTCCGCGGGCAACCAGGGCACCAACCGGCCGTGCTGGCCCGCCGCGCTGCCCGGCGTGGTCGCGGTGGCGGCCGTCGCCGAGGAGCTGGACCAGAAGCTGTCCCCCGCGTGCTACTCGAACCACGGGCACTGGGTGGACGCGTGCGCGGTCGGCAACCGGACCAGCACGTACCTCAAGGGCCAGTGGGTGCTGGAAGGCGAGCCGATCGGCGTCTTCGACCGGTTCGCGTACTGGCTGGGCACGTCGTTCGCCGCGCCGCACGTGGCCGGCCGGATCGCCGAGACCATGACCACGCACGGCCTGTCCGCCACCGCCGCGCGGGACCACCTGCTCGTCGGGAAGCCCGAGTACTTCCCCGGATACGGGGTTTTCGTCCAATAGAGGTATCTGGCGCCGAGGTCCCCCCTCCGTAGTCTGTGGCAGCAACGAATCCGAAGTCCGTGACCCCGCTGGGGTCCGCGCCGGCGCCGACCGGGGCGGAGGCGCAGCATCCCCTGGACAAGAGGAGGGGACGTGACCCCTGCATCCCCGATCGCCGCGCTGGTCGGCGCGGCGGCGGAGGGCGACCGGTGTGCCTGGAACGAGATCGTCGACCGCTACACGCCGCTGGTGCTCGCGGTGATCCACCGGCACCGGCTGCGCCCCGCGGACGCCGCCGACGTCAACCAGACGGTGTGGCTGCGCCTGGTGGAGCAGATCGGCAGGCTGCGGGACGCCGAGGCGCTGCCCGGCTGGATCGCCACGACCACGCGCAACGAGTGCCTGCGGATGCTGCGGATCCAGCAGCGCACCCTGCCGTACGACCCGCAGTCCGAGGACGAGCCGGCGAGCCCGGACGACGCGATCGCGGACCTGGACGAGGAGATGGAGGCCGCCGAGCGGCGGCAGGCGCTCCGCGAGGGCTTCCGGTCGCTGTCCGAGCAGTGCCGCGTGCTCCTGGCCAGGCTCATGGCCGACCCGCCGCCCAGCTACGCGGCGGTCAGCGAGCAGCTGGCGATCCCGGTGGGCAGCATCGGGCCCACGCGGATCAGGTGCCTGGAGAAGTTGCGGAAGACCCCCGCGGTGCTGCGGCTCGCCGGCCCGCGACCGGTTGGCGGAGGAGGTGTGCTCGGTGTTGACGGACGATCCGGGGTGGGACAGCGATGACGTGCTGCTGCGGGAGCTGCGCGGAGCTCTCGCGGAGGAGCGCGACGTGCCCGGGCACATGCGCGAAGCGGCGCGCGCCGCGTACACGTGGCGCACGGTGGACGCCGAGCTGATGGCGTTGACCAGTTACGACTCCGTGCTGGACGCCGACCTGGCGGTGCGGGCGCGGGCGGCGCAGACGGCGCGGCAGCTCGTGTTCGACGCCGAGGGCTTCTCGGTGCAGGTCGAGGTGACCGAGGCCGGTGTCGCGGGCCAGGTCCTGCCCGCCCGGCCGGGCCGGGTGCAGCTGCTCACGGCCGCCGGTCCGCTGGAGGAGGCGGAGCTGGACGAGGTCGGCATGTTCCTGCTCGGCCCGCCACCGCCCGGTCCGGTGCGGTTCCGCTGCGAGGTCGGCGGCACGACCGTCGTCACGGACTGGGTCTGCGTGTAGCCCCGTCACGGCACCAGGGTGCTCGTGGCGGGGCCTTCGCGTGCCCGGCGACCCGACGGTGGACAGGGCGGGCTCGCGGCGGCCCTTGACGCCGATGGCCACCGGTCCGAAGATTCAAGGTGCTGATCTTCGTCTGCCCGAAGTCCCGCCAACGCAGTCCCCTTCAACGCAGTCCCCGCCGACGAAGCCCGCCGCCGAAGTCCCCCGCCGCCGCACGAAAGCCCGATGACCGAAGCCGCCAGACCCGCAGCCGCCGCGGCGCACCTCCCCGTGGCGGCGGTCGACGCGCGCGCCGAACGACCGGTGGCCCTGACCGGCCCGTCGACGCCCGACGAGCGCGAAGCCCTGTTCCGGCGCGTGTTCCAGGGTTCCACGGCCGGGATCGCGATCTTCGACGCGGACGGCGCGCTGGTGGAGGCCAACCCGGCGCTGAAGGCGATGCTGGCCCCGGCCGCGCTGGACCCGGCCGCCCTCCTCACGCCCGACGACTTCGCCGACGACGGGGACGTCACCCGGTTCCGCCGCGAGTTCGCCGACGAGGCCGGCGATCCACTGTGGACGGACGTGGCGCTGTCCGCGGTGCGCGACGACCAGGGGCGCCCGCGGTGGCACGTCGCCGTCGTCGAGAACACCACCGAGCAGCACGTGCTGCGGGACTACCTGCGCCACCAGGCGTTGCACGACGTGCTGACCGGCCTGCCGAACCGGCAGAGCTTCCTGTCGAAGCTGGAGCAGGTGCTGGGCCGGCCCGGTTCGCTCACGTTGATCTACCTCGACGTGGACAGCGTGGCGATCGTCAACGACGGCCTCGGCTACGAGTCCGGCGACGAGCTGCTGAAGGTGGTGGCGCGTCGGCTGGCCGACGTCGTGGCGGACGAGGACGCCACCGTGGCCCGGCTCGGCGGCGACGAGTTCGCCGTCCTGATCGAGGACTCCCCCACCACGCCGGGGATCTCCGCGCTGGCCGAGGCGATCGAGGAGGCGCTGACCGAGCCCGTGCCGCTGGCCGGTCACGGCGTGGGCGTGTCGGCGGGCATGGGTTTCGTCCGCACGTCGGCGCGCGGCTCGGACGCGTTGGCGTTGCTGCGCCAGGCGCACAGCACCCTGCGGCGCGCGCAGAGCGGCGGCAAGGGCCAGTGGGGCGTCTACGACGCCGGCGAGGACGCCCTCGACCGGACGCGGCTGTCGCTGATCGCGACCATGCCGGGCGCGTTGCAGAACGGCGAGATCGCGCTGCACTACCTCCCCGTGGAGCGGGACGGCGAACGGGTCGCGGTGGCGGCGCGGCTGCGCTGGCACGAGGCCGAGTACGGTCCCGTGTCGCACGACGACTGCCTGCGGTTCGCCGACGAGCTGGGCCTCAGCGGCCACCTGGCCGAGTGGCTGCTGGAGGAGGCGTGCGACTTCGCCGCCACCGAGGACCTGCCGGTGGTGGTCCGCCTGTCACCGGACCAGTCGCGCGGCCCCGACCTGACCGCGCAGGTCGCGGAGGCGCTGCGCACGTCGAGCCTGCCGCCGCGACGGCTGTGGCTCAGCCTGTCCGCGCGCAGCCTGCCCGAGGACCCGGACGCGGTGGAGGACAACCTGACCGCGTTGGCGGACATGGGCGTCCGCCGCCTGCTGCACGGCGTCACGTTCGCCCTGCCGGAACTGTCCATTGTGGAACGTCACCGGCTGCACGGCGTGGAGCCGGCCGCGCCGCCGTGCGAACCGCTGGCGCGCGACGCGCTGGCCGCCGTCCTGCCGCTGGTGCGGGCGGCCGGCGCGCTCGTCGTCAGCGAGCACGACCTGCCGGAGGTCGACCTGGTCGTGCGATCGAGATGATCTCGCGACTGGTGTCGGTGAACGGAGCGCGGTCCCAGGAGCCGTAGCGCTCGGCGACCTCGAACCCGCAGTCCCGCAGGAGCGCGTCGACCTCGGCCGCGGTGGCGAACCGCAGCGTGGCCCACTCCACGACGGGTTCCGGCCAGTCGGCGCCGCGGTGGGTCTCGCTGAACCGCACCAAACCGTTCTCCACGCTCGCCACGTGGTGCTCGACGCGCACCCGTTCACCGCGCTCGCCGACGATGTCGACGCCGTGCTCCGGCGACCACCGCTCCCACGCCCGTGCGCCCGGGTTGCGGGTCTCGAACGCGAACCGCCCGCCCGGCTTGAGCGCCTTGCGGACGGCGGTGAACTGCGCGCGCACGTCCTCGTCGGTGAGGAACACCTGGAACACGTGCCCGGTCATGAGGACCAGGTCGAACTCGGCGTCGAACGACGCCGTGCCCAGATGGCCCTCGACCCAGTCGATGTCAGGCCGCCGGCAGGCCACGGCGAGCATCGACGGGTCGGGGTCGAGCCCGACGAGCCGGCCGAGGTGTCCGGTCGTCCGCGCCACGTGGAGCAGCAGGCCGGTGCCGCAGCCCACGTCCAGCACGGAGTCCGCCGACATCGCCAGGCCGAGGTAGAAGTCGTCGCTCGGGCCCCACTCGTTGAGCAGGTCGTAGTGGGCGGCCACGTCCCGGTTCACGGGCTGTTCGCTCATTCGCCCGAGTCTGGCGCGGACGACGGCGGGCCGCGACCGGGTTTCCCCCGTCGCGGCCCGCCGCGGGACCGATCAGGCGAACGTCGGCTGCATCATCGCGTGCTGGACCAGCGTGATGAGCGTCTGCTTGGTGGACTGCCGGTTCCGCGCGTCGCAGGGCACGATCGGCACCGACTGGTCGATCGTCAGCGCCTCCCGGATGTCCTCGATGCGGTGGTGCAGCAGCCCGTCGAAGCAGTTCACGCCGACCACGTAGGGCAGCTCGCGGTCCTCGAAGAAGTCGATCGACGCGAACGCGTCGGACAGCCGCCGCGTGTCGACCAGCACGACCGCGCCGATCGCGCCGCGCACCAGGTCGTCCCACATGAACCAGAACCGGTGCTGGCCGGGGGTGCCGAACAGGTACAGGATGAGGTCGCTGTCCAGCGACACGCGGCCGAAGTCCATGGCCACCGTGGTGGTCATCTTGTTCGGCGTGGCCGACAGGTCGTCCACGCCGACGCTCGCCTCGGTCATCACCGCCTCGGTGGTCAGCGGCACGATCTCGGACACCGACCCGACGAAGGTCGTCTTGCCGACACCGAACCCGCCCGCCACCACGATCTTGGTCGACGTGACGGACAGGCTCGCCGCGGATGACCCCGGCCGTCCGGGAGCGCCACCGCTCATGTTGCTCTGCTTTCCCTAGTAGTAGGACTTCGCCGGGGTGGTGGACCTCAGCCGCGCATGGCGACGTGCAGCTGGGAGCGGATCTCCGGGGTGAGCTGGACGCCGACCCGCTCGACCAGCCGCGCCATCGCGTAGCCGATGAGGCCGATGTCGCAGTTCGGCGCGGCCAGCACGGCCAGGCAGGAGCCGTCGCTGATGGACATCAGGAACAGGTAGCCCCGCTCCATCTCCACCACGGTCTGCTTGACGTCACCGGCCTCGAAGCAGCGCGCGGCGCCCAGGTTCAGGCTCACCAGACCGGACGCGACGGCCGCCAGCTGCTCGGCGCGGTCGATCGGCAGGCGCTCCGAGGACGCGAGCAACAGGCCGTCCGCGGAGACCACGATCGCGTGCGCGACGCCCGCGACCCGGGCGACGAAGTCGTCGACCAGCCAACTGAAGTTGTCCAGTTCCTCGGCTGCGGTGGTCACTTCTGCTCCTTGGTCTGATTGCCGCCTGCGGTGGCGGCGTTGTCTGCGTTGCCGAACGACAGGCCTTCCCACGGCATCGCGGCGTCGTCGCCGGACTGGCGACCGAGCTGGACGCCGCGCTGGTAGGTGGCGAAGCGCTGGCGCAACCGGTCCGCGGACCGGCGCGGCGGCGCGGCGGTGGCGACGCCGGACGGCGGCGCGCCGTTCCCGGCGGCCGGCGCGTTCGGCGCCGAACCCCGGGGCGAGGGCCCGGTGAGCGAGCCGGGCACCAGGCGCGCCTTGGGCACGCGCTTGGGCAGGCCCGCGGTGGTGGTGTCGTCCACCGGCGCCTTGAGCACGTTGCTGGCCGTCGACCAGCTGTCCTCCGCGGCGCCCCAGCCGGCCGCCGTGCCGGACGACGGGATCGGGGACGGCGCGGGCTCCCGCTTGGGCAGGCCCGCCGGGGTGGAGCCGCGCGGCGCGGGCGGGGTCGCCTTCGCCGGCGCGGGCGGCGTGATCAGGTCGGACCGGTCGGTGTACGCGGTCTGCTCCGACGCGGTGTCCGCGCGGCCGCCCTGGTGGTCCGCCGGCTCCGTGCCCATCAGCTCGGCGCGGTCGGCGAACATCGTCTTCTCGGACGCGGTCTCCGGCGGCGCGGTCGTCGGCCGCTCGGGCGCCGGGCGCTCGGCCGGGCGGTCGCCGCCCAGCTCGCCGCGCACGGCGGCCTCCGCCTCGCCGCCCTGGAACCAGCGGGACAGCACGTCCTCGTAGATCGGGAGCCGCTGGGTGGAGGCGTCGTCCTCCTCGACCACGACCGGCTCGGGCTGCCGGGTGGCGGGCGGGTACGAGTAGTCGGGCAGCTCGTCGTCGCGCGGCGGCACGGTCTCCGTGACGGTGGGCGTGAACAGGTCCGACGTCGAGGTCTGCTCGACCTCGAAGTACCCGCCGGGCTCGGCGTCGTGCGTGTGCACGACCTGCGGGAACGGCGCGGGCGTCGCGTCCAGCGGCTGGAAGCCGCCGGGCGCGATCTCCGGCGTCCACTTCGGCACGCCGGCGAGCACGCCGACGCCGCTGTCCTCCAGCTCGGGGTTGGCCTGGCGCGGCGGCAGGGCCGGCGGCGCGGGCTGCGCCTGGACCGGCTCGGGGCCGCGGTGCAGCAGTCCGACCGGCAGCACGACCTGCGCGGTCACACCACCCTCTATGTCGTCGTTGTTCGTCAGCGTCACCCGGATGTCGTGCCGCTTGGCGAGCTGGCCGACCACGTACAGGCCCATCTCGCGGGCCACCGACACGTCGACCTCGGGCGGGTCGGCGAGCTTGGTGTTGGCCTCGATGACGTCCTGCTCCTGCATGCCGACACCGCGGTCGTGGATGCGGATGGACACCTCGCCGCGCCGGGTCTCGATCGCCCGCACGGTCACCTTGGTGGTGGGCTTGGAGAACGCGGTCGCGTTGTCCAGCAGCTCGGCGATGAGGTGCGCGAGGTCGTTGACGACGCGGCCCTGGATCTTCAGCTCCGGCGCGGGCGCGATCTGGATGCGGGCGTACTTCTCCACCTCGGAGACCGCGGCGCCCAGCACCTCGGAGATCGGCACCGGCCGGGTGACGCGCCGGTTGACCGTGGTGCCGGAGAGCACCAGCAGGTTCTCGCTGTTGCGGCGCATCTGGGTGGCCAGGTGGTCCAGCTCGAACAGGCTGGCCAGCTGGTCCGGGTCCTGCTCGTCCTGCTCCAGCCGGTCGATGACGGTGATCTGCCGCTCGACCAGCGCCTGCGAGCGCCGGGACAGGTTGATGAACATGTCGTTGACGTTCGCGCGCAGCGCCACCTGCTCGACGGCGAGGCGGACGGCTTCGCGCTGCACGGCGTCGAACGCCCGCGCCACCTGGCCGACCTCTTCGGTCGTGTTGATCGGCACCGGCACCAGCGCCTCTTCCGCGGCGCGGGCCGGGTCGCGGTGCGTCCGGATCCGCTTGATCGCGTCCGGCAGGCGGTTGCGGGCCACGTCCAACGCGGTGCGGCGCAGCACGCGCAGCGGCGTCAGCATCGAGCGGGCGACGAACGCCATGAGGGCGAACGCGATCACCAGCGCGACGGCGACCAGCGCCGCGTCACGCCAGGCGGACGCGCGGGCGGCCTCGGTGAGGTCGACGGCCGCGCGGTCGACCTGCTGCTCGATGTCCTCGGACACGGACCGCAGCAGCGCCGCGGTCTCCTCGCCGACGCGCATCACGTCGGCGTCCGAGATGGACACCTTGCCCGCGTCGGCCTGCTGCACGAGCGCCAGCTGCACCAGCCTGTTGCGACCGTCCACCGAGGACCCGGAGACGGTGTCCGCCAGCAGCTGGCGGTTCTCCTGGCTCGCGGTGTTGGCGAAGTCGGTGAGCGCGGCGTCCAGTCGGGACTGCGCCGCGCGCAGGGCGTTCACCTGGCCCGGTGCGAACTCGCCGCGCTCCGCCGTGGACAGCAGGATCGAGTTCTGCTGCGACAGCTGCTCCTTCGCGCTGTACAGCGCGAGGTTGGCCTCGGCGAGCGGCGTGATCGTCTCGTCGCTCAGGCTGCTCGCGGTGGCCCGGTGCACCTGGGCGAGCGCGGCTAGGACCTGGCCGTAGGCGCTGTGCACCGAGATGTCGGGGTACCTGGTGGTGGTCACCGTGTTCCGCAGCGCGTTGAGGCCGTCGAGCGACTGCAACGACTTCTGGAACGACTCGCGCACGGCCTCGTCGATGCCGGTGGTGGACGCCGCGACGTCGCGCAGCCTGCCCACCTCGGCGTCGACCTTGCTGGACCGTGCCACCAGCTCGGCGGCGTTGTCCCGCCGGCCGCCCGCGACGAACCAGACCGCCGCGTCGCGCTCCAGCTGCAGCGCGTCGGACACCGCGGCCGCCTGGGCGGACAGCTGGAGCTCCCGCTGGATCTGGCCGAACAGCTCGACGTCGTCGAGCTGGGTGTTGAGCCGCAGACCCGCGAGGGTCAGCGTGCTCAGCGCGGGCACCAGGAGCACCACGGCCAGCTTGCTGCGCAGGCGCCAGTTCCGCAGACGCCACCGGGAGACTCCCCGGTCGGCGGGCACGGCGCCTGTGCTGGGACCCGAGTCGGGTGGACCGCTCTCAGCGGCACCCGTGTCGAGTTGAATCCGCTCCGGATCTTTCCCGGAGGCGTGGTCGTCGTGACCGCGCACCGTCAGCACACTCCCCAGCCCCCCAGCCAGTGAAACGACACATCCCTACAAACCCGGTGGATCTTGGTGGAAAAACCCGCCGAGTGATACCGCCGTTCGGACGAGAAGCCGGTAGTTTGCAAATCAACCATTGTCGCGCAGACCACACCTGGACCCGCTAAACGATCGCTAACCGGCGTTCACGGATTTTTCATGCCCTCGACCCGAGCGGGAAACACGTGACGGGGGAGCCCGGCGACGGGCTCCCCCGCCTGATCAGCTACCGCCGCCGCCGTGCAACATCGGCTTGACGTCGAAGTCCTTCTCCAGCAGACCGTAGGTTCGCATCAGGTTCGCGACGCGCTGCAACCGGGTGGCGTCCAGCGTGGTCGGGAACTCGCCGAAGTGCACGAGGCTGGCGGTTTCCTTGTCGACCTTGGCGTACTCCACCAGCAGCGGCTCGACCGTGGGGCGGTCCGCCGCGTCGCGCTGGCCCTTCGCCATCGCGCGCTGGAACGCGGCGACGGTGTTGGGGTTTTCCTTCACGAACTTGCCGGTCGTGGCGTAGCCCGCGATCGGGATGTCGGCCGTCGGGCCGGACGCCGCGTCGAGCACGGTGATCTGGCCGCTCGCGCGCTGGGCGCGGCTGATGAACGGCTCCACCATGAAGGCCGCGTCGACCGTGCCGTTCTGGACCGCCGCCTCCATGTCCGGGAACGGGAACTCCTTGAACGTCACCTTGGCCGGGTCGACGTCGTTGGCCTCCAGCGTCGCCTTCGCGGTGAGCTCGGCGATGTTCTTGAAGGTGTTGATCGCGATCGTCTTGCCCTCGAGGTCCTTGGGGGACTTGATGGGCGAGTCGGCCTTCGCGAGGATCAGGAACATCTCGGGCTTGGCCTGGTAGCCGTCGCTGACGAGCTTGAGGCCGTCGACGCTCTTCGCGGCCTCCTTCGCCTCGGCGCCGAAGAACGAGACCCAGTTGCCGAACGTGACGTCGAGGTCACCGCTGATCAGACCCGGGATGGCCGCGGCGCCACCCTGGATGATCTTGACGTCGACCTCCAGACCCTCCTCCTTGAAGTAACCCTTCTTGATCGCGACGTGGACCGACGCGACGTCGAGGATGGGGAGCAGGCCCAGAGTGATCTTGGCCTTTTCGACCTTGCCCGGGGTGCCCGCGGCATCCGCGGGCTTGTCCTCGGAACCACCGAGCAGACCGCAGCCGGAGACCACGGCGAGCATCGCGACAGCGGACACTACGCCGAAGATCCTTCGGGCCGAGAGGCCGACTCTTCGAGTCATGGGGGACATCTCCTGTTGGAGTGGCGACATTGCGGGGCAGGATGCACGGGCGACAGAGGCACTGCAGGGCCACGCAAAGTGACACACGTGGTTCGGCAAGACCCCAGTCGACCGACACTCGAAGGCTGATCCACTACCTTCGGTGAGCATCTTTGCACAGGCTGTCCAGAGGTTGGGGTATGCGGTGAGCGAACTTCACGCGGAATGGGCCGTACAGAGCAACCGGCGCCCGGTGGGCATCGTCGGAGCGGGCCCGGCGGGATTGACGTTGGGGAACCTGCTCCGCGAGGCCGGAATCCCCTGCGTTGTGCTGGAGAAAGGCACCCGGGAGTACATCGAGACCAGGCCGCGCGCCGGCGTCCTGGAGCACCGCGCGGTGCGAATGTTGACAGAGCACGGGCTGGCGGACCGGTTGCTCCGAGAGGCGGATAGGCATGGGGCGTGCGAATTCCGGGTGAACGGCGAGGCGTACGAGGTCGACTACGCCACGCTGTACGGCGGCCAGACGCACTTCATCTACCCGCAGCAGGAGGTCGTCCGGGACCTCGCGCGCATCTACGTCGACGAGCGCGGCGGGGAGGTCCGCTGGTCCGTCACGGACGTCCAGCTGCACGACATCGAGACGTCCGAACCGGCTCTGAGCTGGACGAACGCCGACGGGACGCGGGAGCGGCTGGAGTGCTCGTTCATCGCCGGCGCGGACGGGTTCCACGGGGTGTCGCGGCGCAGCATCCCGGCGGGCGCGGTCCAGGAGTTCAGCCACCAGCACGGGATCGAATGGCTGAGCATCCTCGCCGAGGCTCCGCCATCCACCCACAAGGTGATTTACGCACTTCACCCGGATGGATTCGCCGGGCACATGCTCCGCAGTTCCACGGTTTCGCGCTACTACCTCCAGGTCCCGGTGGACGACACCGTGGACAACTGGCCCGACGAGCGGGTGTGGGCGGAGCTGCGCAAGAGGCTGGAGCTCCGGGACTCCGACTGGAAGCTCACCGAGGGGCGCATCACGGAGAAGCGCATCCTCGACATGCGCAGCCATGTGGTTGAACCAATGAACCACGGCAGCCTCTACCTGCTGGGGGACGCGGCGCACATCATCACGCCCGTCGGCGCGAAGGGCATGAACCTCGCCCTGCACGACGCCGAGGTGCTCGCCGACGCCCTGACGAAGTACCACCGAACGGGCGATGAGACGGGCCTCCGGACGTACTCCGAGGTGTGCCTGCGACGGGTCTGGCGTGCGCAGGAGTTCTCGCAGTGGATGGTGTTCATGATCCACCGTTCGCCCGAGCCGTTCCTGGGCCGTTTGGGGCAGGCTCGACTGGAGCACCTCATCGCCTCCGGGTCGTCCGCGGGATATTTCGCGCAAAACTACGTGGGGCCGTGAGTGGACCTCCCACGATTAGCGGGGCCATTGTCGTCCCGAACGGCAGGTGACCGCGGGAATCGCCGCCGCCTTGTTCTCCGCCACCGCACACCGTGGTGCCGCCAGCGGAGAACAAGGCGCAGGTCGGATCATTCGGCTTCTCATTCTCGATCTCGCTAAACGCAGCTTCTTCGCACGACGGCGCGATGCATTCGTCGCCGATTCCAACCCGTGGACGCCGAGGCGCCCCTCAGCGCATTGCCGTGACCGCCTCCGGCGACGTGCCGACGACCGCCCGCGAAATGCCCCGGATTGCCGCCGGAAATCTCCCGGACATACTTCGGCCACCCCGCCCGTCGCACGGTCGGGAAAGCGCTGTCAAACCCCGCCGCACGCTCCCCGCCGCAGCAGTTCTGTCGCGGGAACGATGTCGAATCGTTGTGAACGATCACCGTCGAAACGCCCGTTCACAGGCCACCGGCAACCCCACCCCACTACCCCGCCGCACACCCTCGCGACAAACCGCGCAACGCCGCCTCAACGCACCTCCCAGCGACCGCCCAACGCCGCCGCCGCGCATCTCCCGGCGACCGCTCACCGCCGCCGCAGCGCACCTGGCAGCATGCCCTCGCAGCGCCCGTCCCGCGCAACGTCACCGCGCCTCCGCCGCCCCCGCAGCGCACCCCACCGCGCGTCCGGCAGCGGCCGTCCCCCAAACCCCCACCGCACCGGGCAGCGGCCGTTCCCAGACCCCCACCGCACCCGGCAGCAGCCGTTCCCAGACCCCCATCCCACCCGGCAGCAGCCGTCCCGGACACGACAACGGGCGACCCCCGGCGCCGTCCCCCAGGGGGCCGACGAGCCGCGGATCGCCCGCTGCGCGCTCGCTAACTCACGCGAAGGCCGGTCACGTCGTGGCGCGCTCCTCGGCGGCGTCGACCCGCGAGGCGTCGCCCCGCTCCGCCTCCGCGCGCTCCGCCTCGGCCCACTTCGCGGCCTGCTGCTCGTTCGCCTTGCGGCGCGCCTTGACCTCCTCGGAGGTCTTGCCGACGTTCAGCAGCCGCGCCACCTCCGCCCGCAGCGCCACGAAAGCCTCGGACTCGCGCGTGGTGATCTGGTCCCGCTGCGCGGGCAGCTCGACCTTCAGGTCCGCCACCACGGACGCGGGCGACGTCGAGAGCACCAGGATGCGGTCGCCCAGGTAGACGCTCTCGTCGATGTCGTGCGTCACGACGAGCACGGTGGTGTCCTGCTCGGTCCGCACCTTCAGCAGCAGGTCTTCCAGCTCGAACCGGGTCTGCGCGTCGACCGACGCGAACGGCTCGTCCATCAGCAGCAGCGCCGGCCGGTAGGCCAGGGCACGGGCGATCGCCACGCGCTGCTGCATCCCGCCCGACAGCTGCCACGGGTACTTGCGGCCCACGTCGGACAACCCGACCCACTCCAACGCCTCCGCCGCGCGGGCACGGCGCTCGGCGCGGCCGAGGGTGCGGCGCAACGGGAACTCGACGTTCTTCTGCACCGTCAGCCACGGGAACAACGAGCGGCTGTAGTCCTGGAACACGACGGCCAGGTCCTCCGGCACGCCGCGGACCTCGTTGCCGTGCAGGCTGATCTCGCCGCGGGTCGGGCGGATCAGGCCGGAGATCGTGCGCAGCAGCGTGGACTTGCCGCAGCCGGACGGACCGACCACGCAGACCAGCTCGCCGGTGCCGACGGTGAACGACAGGTCGGCTATCGCGGTGTGCGCGCCGTCCTTCGCCTGGTACGTGTGGCCGAGGTCGGCCACTTCGAGCATCGCGGTCATGATTTTTCCTCCACCGTCGCGGGGGTGCGCTCCTGCTTCGGTTGCCACGCAAGGGCTTTGCGCTCGAACGCGAGGAGCACGGTGTTGAGGGCGTAGCCGAGGACGCCCAGGAGGACGATCCCGGCCCACATGTCGGGGAAGTCGAACTCCCGCTGTGCGACGAGGAGTTGCGACCCGATCCCGTTGTCGGTGCCGACCAGTTCGGACACGACCATGAGCACCAGCGACAGCGACAGGGAGACCCGCAGCCCGGCGAAGATCTTCGGCGCCGCGGAAGGCAGGACGACACCGAGGACCCACTGGGGTTTGGGGATGCGGAACACCGCCGAGGTCTCGAACTTCGTGGTGTCGACGGAACGTGCGCCGTCGACGCTGTTGAGCAGGATGGGCCACAGCACGCCGAAGACGATCGTGGCGAGCTGCATCTGGGTGCCGACGCTGAACACGAGCAGGAACACCGGCACCAGCAGCGGCGGCGGGATCGAGCGCATGAACGTGAGCAGCGGCCCGGCGTACTGCGTGCCGGTCTCGGACCGGCCGAGCGCCACGCCGATGGCGATGCCGAGCACGGCGGCGATCCCCCACCCGGCGAGCAGCCGACCGATGCTCGGCAGCATGTGCTCGAACACCGCGTCGGTGAGGAACAGGTCACCGGCGGGGCCGGAGAACCACAACCCTTGCGCCGCCACGACGATCTCGGACGGACGCGGGAAGAACGTGTCGTCGGCGAACCAGGTGAGCAGTTCCCACACCACGACGAGGCCGACGAACACCGCCCACCGCTGGACGAAGCGGTTCACGACCGACCTCCGGTGACCGAGCTCCAGCCGACCCAGCGGCGCTGCGCGCGTTCCAGGCTCTCGTTGAGCAGGTAGCCGATGACGCCCGCGACGACGGTGCCGGCGAGGACGATGTCCATCCGCCCCGCGCCGCTGCGCGCGTCGCCGATGAACTGCCCGATCCCGCCGGAACCGCCGGCGAGCAGTTCCACGCTGACCACCACGACGAGGCTCGTCGTGGCGGCGAGCCGGATTCCGGTCAGCACGAACGGCAACGCGCTGGGCAGCGCCACGGACACCAGCACGCGCAACCGGCCCGTGCCGAACGCCCGTGCCGTCTCGACGAGCAGCGGGTCCAGCTCGTCGAGCGCGTAGATGGTGTTGAACAGGATCGGCCAGATCGCCGCGTACACCGCGAGGCTGATCTTGGTCTCCGGTCCGATGCCGATGAGCACCATGGCCAGCGGGATGAGCGCCACGGACGGGATCGGCCGCAGGAACTCGACCACCGCGCGGGTGGCGTGGCGGACCGACGCCACGCTGCCGAGCACCAGGCCGAGGGGGACGGCGATCGCCACCGACAGCCCGAGCGCGATCAGCAGCGCGAGGACCGTCGCGATGACGTCACGCAGGAACGCCTCGTCGCCGAGCAACTTCACGAGCTCCACCGCCACCACGGACGGCGGTGGCAGGAAGTCCGCGCGCACGAGCGCGGACCGGCCGAACAGCTCCCAGACGACGAGGAACCCGGCGATGCCGAGCAGTCCTCGGGTGAGCGCACGCACGCGCAACGCCTCTTCCCAGTTGATCAACCCCAGCCAACCCGGATCAATCTAGAGAGTGAAGTGCGCTGCCACAATGCGTGGCGGTGAAACTTCGCCATGTGATCTTGCAATGTGCTTTCAGCACACGCTGACGTAACCGAACGGCCAGCGTGCCGTCCCGGTGGGACGACCCGCGGGCCGCTCGCGAACCCTGGTCCGACTACAGGCCGACGGCCTTGTAGAGGGCGCCGACCTCCTGCCGGTTGAGCACCCGCATCGAGCCGGGGCGCTGGTTGCCCAGCCGCACCTCGCCGACGGCGGTCCGCACCAGGTGCTCCACGGGGTGGCCGACGTGGTCGAGCAGGCGGCGCACGATGTGCTTGCGCCCCTCGTGCAGCACGACCTCGACCAGCGCCTTGCCCGGCATGGACGAGATCAGCTTGAACGAGTCGACCGCGATCGGGCCGTCCTCCAGTTCGACGCCCGCGCGCAAGCGCTTGCCCAGGTCCTTCGGGATCGGGCCGGGCACCTCGGCGAGGTAGGTCTTGGAGATCTCGTACGACGGGTGCATCAGCCGGTGGGCCAGGTCGCCGTCGTTCGTCAGCAGCAGCAGGCCCTCGGTGTCGGCGTCGAGCCTGCCCACGTGGAACAGGCGTTCCTTGCGGTTGTGCAGGTAGTCGCCGACGCACGGGCGGTGCGCGTCGTCGTGCATGGTCGAGAGCACGCCGTGCGGCTTGTTGAAGGCGAGGGTGACCACGTCCTCCTTGAGCACCACGCGCACGCCGTCGACGTGCACCACGGCGGTGTCCGGGTCGATGCGGCGGCCCTGCTCCCGGACCACCTCGCCGTCGACCTGCACGCGGCCGAGTTCGATCAGCTCCTCGGCGACCCGCCGCGAGGCGATGCCCGCCTTGGCGAGCACCTTCTGGAGCCGGATCCCCTCGGGTTGCCCGGAAGAACCTGGCGCCGAGCGCTTCGGCACGGCCTGGTCAGACATCGTCGATCGCATCCACTTCGGGCAGCAGGGGAGCGATCGGCGGCAGGTCGCCCAACGACGACAGCCCCAACCGCTCCAGGAACAGTTCGGTCGTGCGGTACAGGATGCCACCCGTGTCGGAGTCCGTGCCCGTCTCGGCGATCAGACCGCGCGCGACGAGCGTGCGGATGACCCCGTCCACGTTCACCCCGCGGACCGCCGCGATCCGGGCCCTCGTCACGGGCTGCCGGTAGGCGATGACCGCGAGCGTTTCCAACGCGGCCCGGGTGAGCTTGGCGCGCTGCCCGTCGAGCAGCAGCTTCTCCACGAATGGCGCGAAGCGGTCCCGTGTGTAGAACCGCCAGCCGTCCCCGATTCTACGCAGGTCGATGCCGCTGCCCTGCTCGGTGTACCGGGCGGCCAGCCGGTGCAGGGCCGCGGTGACGCGCCTCACCGACTGGTCGAGGACGCCGGCCAGCTGCTCCTCGGCGATCGGGCTGTCCACGACGAGCAGGATCGACTCCAGCGCGCCCTCGAACTCGGCGTCGTCGGCGAGGTCCGGCAACCCGCCGGCCTCGGCCTCGTCGTCCGGTTCGGGCAGGTCGGCGGGCAGGGGCGGCGCCACGCCGGCCACCTCGGCCACCGCGTCGACCCGCTGGAACCCCGCGGTGTCCGACCCGGCCGTCTCCGACCCGGCCACGCCCGACCCAGTCGCGTCGGACCCAGCCGCGTCGGACCCAGCCGTCTTCGGCTCGGCGGTGTCCGACCCGGCCGGGACCGACTCGGGAGCGACGTCGCGGTCCGGGGCCAGGTCCGGGCCGGTCGGTCGGTGGTCGCTCACCCGTACTCCTCGTCCTCGTCGCGGGCGTGTGCCTGCGCCTCCTCGATGGTCCCGCCGACCCACGTGATGCGCAGCTCGCCGAGCGGGTCCGGCTGTTCGAACGCCAGCGCCCGCTCCCGGTACAGCTCCAGCAGCGCCAGGAACCGGGCGACGACCTCCATCGTCTCCGTGCACTCGGCGATCAGCTCGGCGAACGTCGCCGTCCCCACCTCCGCCAGCCGCGCGCGCAGCAGGTCGGCGTGCTCCCGCACGGACACCCGGTGCTGGTGGATGTGCGACGTCGACACCGTCGGCGGCGGCTTGGGCCGGAACACGACCGCGGCGATCTCGGCGAACCGCCGCGCGTCCACGCCCAGCATCACCTCGGGCAGCAACCCTTCGTACCGCTGCTCCAACGCCACCGACCTGGGGTAACGCCGGTACGCTCCCCGTTCCAGCTCCCCGAACAGCGCCGCGACCTGCTTGTACGCCCGGTACTGCAGCAGCCGCGCGAACAGCAGGTCGCGGGCCTCCAGCAACGCCAGGTCGTCCTCGTCCTCCACGTCGCCCGCGGGCAGCAGCCGGGCCGCCTTCAGGTCGAGCAACGTGGCCGCGATGACCAGGAACTCGGTCGTCTCGTCGAGGTCCCACTGGTCGCCGAGCGCCCGGATGTAGGCGATGAAGTCGTCGGTGACGGTGTGCAGCGCGACTTCGGTGACGTCCAGCGTGTGCTGCGAGATGAGCTGGAGCAGCAGGTCGAACGGCCCCTCGAAGTTGGTCAGCTTGACCTGGAACCGCCCGTCACCGACCACCGCCACCGGTTCGGGTGCGTCACCGCTCACTGCTCGCGCAACCTACGCACCAGGAGCGAGTCCGCGCCGTGCCCTTCGAGGTCGTCGAGCACGATCGCGATGGCCTCGCGCACCACGCGGCCGCGGTCGACGGCCAGGCCGTGCTCGCCGCGCAACGCCAGCCGCGCGTGCTCCAGCGCCAGCAGCTCCTCGTCCGACACGTACACGGTGATCTTGGTGGAGTGCTTCTGCCGACCGGTCCCCCGCCGCTGCGCCGGCTGCTCCTGCGCGGGCACGTCGGGGGTGGGGGCGGAGCCCGTCGTGAGGCGGAACAGCTCGGACGCGCCCGGCAGCGATGGGCGTCGGGTCACCGGGCGATCACCTCGCGCGCCAGCGCGCGGTACGCCTTCGCGCCCGCCGAGCGCGGGGCCCAGCGGGTGATCGGCTCGCCGGCGACGGTCGTCTCCGGGAACCGGACGGTGCGGTTGATCACCGTGTCGAACACGACGTCGCCGAACGCCTCGACGACGCGCGCCATCACCTCGCGGGAGTGCAGGGTGCGCGGGTCGTACATGGTGGCGAGGATTCCGGTGATCTCCAGCTTCGGGTTCAACCGCTCCCTGACCTTCTCGATGGTGTCGATCAACAGGGCGACCCCGCGCAGGCTGAAGAACTCGCACTCCAGCGGGATGAGGACGCCGTCGGCGGCGGCGAGCGCGTTCACGGTGAGCAGGCCGAGCGACGGCTGGCAGTCCACCAGCACGTAGTCGTAGTGCTCGATCACCGGTCGCAGCGTGCGCACCAGCGTGTGCTCGCGGCCCACCTCGGACACCAGCTGGATCTCCGCCGCGGACAGGTCGATGTTGCTGGGCAGCAGGTCCATGCCCTCGACCGGGGTGCGCATGATCACGTCGCCGACGGCGACGTTGCGCTCCATGATCACGTTGTAGATCGTCTGGTCGAGCTGGTGCGGGTGCACGCCGAGGCCGACGGACAGCGCGCCCTGCGGGTCGAAGTCGACCAGCAGCACCCGCCGCCCGTACTCGGTGAGCGCCGCGCCGAGGTTGATGGTGGACGTGGTCTTGCCGACCCCGCCCTTCTGGTTGCAGACGGCGAGGATCTTCGCCGGCCCGTGGTGGGCGATCAGCGGCGGGTCGGCGATCTGGCGCAGCGGCCGCCCGGTGGGCCCCATGTCGCCCGCGACCTGCTCGGCAGCGTCCTCGTCGGCGGGCGCGGCGTGCGGGGCGAGGCTCAGTTCGACCGAGGCTCGCGGCACGGCGGACCGCGGCGGGGGCGGTGGGGGTGCGCCCCACGTCTGGCCCGCGTGCTCCGGTGTCGACATCGCCTTCTCGTTCCTAGTCCTCTGCCTGGGCGCAGCCTAAGCACACCGAGGCCTACCAGCAACGCGCCCCGCCGTAGCGCCCGCCACCGTTTCTCACCGGTTCGCGCCGGTCCGGTCGGCGGCCCGGAGCACCACGTCGAGCAGCCCGGGGAACAGGTCGTCCAGGTCGTCGCGGCGCAACGACACCCACCGCTGGTTGCCGCACGCCCTGGTGCGGGTGATGCCCGCCTCCCGCAGCACGCGCAGGTGCTGCGACAGGGTGGACTTGGCGACGTCCACGGTCAGCGCGCCGCACAGGCGTTCGCCGTCGGCGTCGATCTGCCGCACCACCGCCAGCCGGGTGGCGTCGCTCAACGCGTGCAGCACCGCGCCCAGCTCGATCGCGGTGGGCTCGGGCTCGTCCAAGTTCGGCACCTGGTCGGCACCTCCAGCTCGTCGGGCTCTTGAATCGGGGTGGGTTACCCGGTCAGGCGACCGCCCACGGTACCCGTGGCGCGCTCATGTTCCACCCGATGCGCGAGGATGGGCGGTCGCGTAGACCTCGCGCAAGGTGTTGACCGTGACGAGTGTGTAGACCTGCGTCGTCGTCACGGAGGAGTGGCCCAGCAGCTCCTGCACGACCCGCACGTCGGCGCCGCCTTCGAGCAGGTGGGTGGCGAACGAGTGCCGCAGCGTGTGCGGGGAGACCTCGGCCCGGATGCCGGCCCGTTCGGCGGCGGTCTTCAGGACGTGCCACGCGGTCTGGCGCGACAGCCGGCCGCCGCGGGCGTTGAGGAACAGCGCGGGCGTGCCGCGTTTCGCCAGGCTGGGGCGGGCGCGCACCAGGTACGCGTCCAGCGCCCGGAGCGCGGGCCGGCCGACGGGCACGATCCGCTGCTTGCCGCCCTTGCCGTCGAGGAGGACGGTGCGCTCGGCGGCGTCCACGTCGTCCACGTCGAGGCCGACGACCTCGGAGATCCGCGCGCCGCTGGAGTAGAGCAGTTCGAGGAGGGCGCGGTCGCGCAGCTGAGCCGGGGTGTCGCCGGGGACGTCGAGGAGCTTCAGCACGTCGTCCACGGGCAGCGCCTTCGGCAGCCGGCGCGGAGGGGTCGGCGGGTGGACGTCGCGGGCCGGGTCGTGCCCGGTGATGCCCTCGCGGTGGGCGAACCGGTGCAGGCCGCGCACGGCGACCAGGGTCCGCGCGGCCGACGACGCGGCCAGGCCCTCCTCGCGCAACGACGCCAGGAAGTCGCCGACGACGGCCTCCGTGACGCCGGAGAGGTCGTCCACCCCCAGCCGCTCCAGGTGGCGGGCGTACCGGCGCAGGTCGCGGGCGTAGGAGTCGAGCGTGTTGCGCGACGTGCCCCGCTCCACCGCCAGGTGGTCGAGGAACGCCCCCACCGCACGCCCCGCAGGGGTACCCGCCAAGGGGACCCCTGCTTTTACGTTACCCAAGGGGTCCGACAATTCCGCTCCCCTCGCCCCTTCACCCACCACTCGCGCCCCCACCACCCCACCGACTCGGCCCGACCCGACCCGGCCCGAGCCGATTCCGGGCCAGACAGCCCGCCGTCTTCGGCTCTCGGTTCTCGGCCCTCCGACGCGCGACCCAACGCGTCCGGCCCACCGCCGTCCCTCACAGCTGCGCCAGCGGCACGTGGGGAAGACCGTGCGCCTTGGCCACCTCAGCCTGCACGACCGCGCCCCGCACCACGTTCACGCCCTTCGCCAACGCCGGGTCGTCGCCGATCGCCTGCCGGAAACCCTTGTCCGCCAACGCGGTCACGTAGGGCAGTGTGACGTTGGTCAGCGCCCACGTCGAGGTGTGCGGCACGGCGCCCGGCATGTTGGCCACGCAGTAGAACACCGAGTCGTGCACCCGGTACGTCGGGTCGTCGTGCGTGGTCGGGCGGGAGTCGGCGAAGCACCCTCCCTGGTCGATGGCGATGTCCACGAGCACCGACCCGGACCTCATGGTGGACACGAGCTGGTTGCTCACCAGCTTCGGCGCCTTCGCGCCCGGCACGAGCACCGCGCCGATGACCAGGTCCGCCCACCTGCACGCCTTCTCCACCTCGTACGCGTTGCCGGTCACCGTCTGCAGGTGCCCGCGGTAGGTGAAGTCGATCTGCCGCAGCCGGTTGACGTTCGTGTCCAGCACGACCACCTCGGCCTGCATGCCGAGCGCCACCGCGGCAGCGTTCATGCCCGCCACACCGGCCCCGATCACCGCGACCTTCCCCGCGGGCACACCGGGCACACCGCCGAGCAGCACGCCCCGCCCTCCCTGGTTGCGCTCCAGGCAGTGCGCGCCGACCTGGGCGGCCATCCGGCCGGCGACCTCGCTCATCGGCGCGAGCAGCGGCAACGACCCGTCCGGCAGCTGCACGGTCTCGTAGGCGACGGCGTCGACGCCCGACGCGACCACGGCCCGCGTGCACTCGGCGTCGGCGGCCAGGTGCAGGTAGGTGAACAGGGTCAGCCCGGGCCGCATCCGGTGGAACTCCTCGGCGACCGGCTCCTTGACCTTCAGCACCAGCTCGGCGTCGCCCCACACGTCGTCCGCGTCCGGCACGACCACGGCGCCCGCGGCGGTGAACTCGGCGTCCGTGATCGACGACCCGGCGCCCGCTCCCGACTCGACCAGCACCCGGTGGCCGCGGCGCGTCAGCTCTACCACGCCCGCCGGCGTGACGGCGACCCGGTACTCGTGGTTCTTCACCTCTCGCGGCACTCCGACCAGCACCCTGAAAGGGTAGGTCGACCAGCGGGTTCCGGCTCACCAGGAAGGTTCGGCTGTTAGCGTTTGACCCGTGTCGGAACCACACCAGGTGCGCATCGGCGACCAGCAGCGCGAAGAGGCGATCAACGCCCTGAACGACCACTTCGCGGCCGGCCGCCTGGAGATCGGCGAGTACGAGCAGCGCGTCGGCTACGCGTCCGCGGCCCAGACCGCGCACGAGCTGTCCGCCCTGTTCCGCGACCTGCCGCCGCCGCACCCGGTGTTCGCGCCGCCGTCGTACCCGACGCCGACCGCCGCGTACCCGCCCCCGCCGCCGATGCCCGGCTACAGCACGCCCGGCTACAGCACGCCAGGCCACGGTGTGCCGGGAGTGCCGCCCGGTTACGCGGACCCGACGCAGGCCTACGCGTACAACTACCCACCCGGCTACAACCCCAACGCGCCGTACGGCGTCGACCCGGTGACCGGGCAGCCCTTGTCGGACAAGTCGAAGATCGCGGCCGGCGTGCTGCAGCTGGCGCTGCCGTTCGGCATCGGCCGCTTCTACATCGGCGACACCGGCATCGGCATCGCCCAGCTGCTGACCTGCGGCGGCTGCGGCATCTGGTCCCTGATCGACGGGATCATCCTGCTCGTCAACGGCGGCACGGACAGCGAGGGCCGCAAGCTACGCGACTAGGTTCCGCGCCAGCATCCACGTGGCGGCCAACGCCACCACCGGCACGCCCACCTTCGGCGACACGCGCGGTGTCGGCGTGCCGGCCCGGGCCGCCCGGAACCACCGCGCCCACAGCCACACCAGCAGCGGCAGCCCGGCGACCAGCATGACCGCGTTGAACTGCCAGGCGGCGACCACGTCACCGTGCAGCAGGGCGTGGACCATCCGCGTCGACCCGCACGCCGGGCACTGGATGCCCGTCAACGCGTAGAGCGGGCACGGCGGCAGCCACGACCCCGGCCGGTTGGGGTCCACGACCAGCAGCACCCCGCACCCGGCCAACGCCGCCCCGGCCAACGCCAACGGCCCGCGCACACCCACGCCGACCATCATCCCCCAAGCCGACCCTGGGGTCCCGCGTTCGGGACCCCCGGGTCGCGCGCTCAGGACTGCCGCGCCGCGAAGCGCGTCGGCCGGTCGTGGAACGGGGCGTCCGCCGGACGGCCCTCGGCCCGGCCCTCGACGACGGCCTGCGCGGCGAGCAGACCGGCCACGGCGGGACCGTTCACGATCTCACCGGCCAGCGCCATCGCCACCGCGTCGGCCAACGGGAAGGCCTTCGCCTCCAGGTCGGCCTCCTCCTCGCCCTGCACGTCCCGGTCCACGACGGTCAGCCCGCGGGCCAGGAACACCCGCACCACCTCGTCGGTGAACCCCGGCGACACGGCGACGTCCACCAACGTCACCCACTCCGCCGCCGCGAGCCCGACCTCCTCGGCCAGCTCACGGCGCGCGGCGGCCACCGGGGTCTCGTCGCCGGCGTCCAGCAGCCCGGCGGGCAGCTCCCACAGCCGACGCCCCAACGGGTGCCGGTACTGGTGGATCAGCGTCACCGCGCCGTCGTCGTCCAGCGCCACGACGGCCACCGCGCCGAGGTGTTCCACCACCTCGCGCCGCGCCGTGCCGCCGCCGGGCATGGCGACCTCGTCCACCCGCAGCGCCACGACGCGCCCGACGTGCACGTCCTCCGACGACACCGTGTCGAACGCGTGCCGGGGCGAGCCCGTGTCCTCCTGGGCGGTCACTGCGCGGCCCCCGCGGTCTCGGGCAGCGGCAGCCGGTCGGCCAGCCGGTAGTCCAGCGCCGCCTTCACGAACGCCGCGAACAGCGGGTGCGGCTTCGTCGGGCGCGACTTCAGCTCCGGGTGCGCCTGGGTGGCCACGAAGAACGGGTGCACGTCGGCGGGCAGCTCGACGAACTCCACCAGCCGCCCGTCCGGCGACGTCCCCGAGAACACCAGGCCCGCCGCGCCGAGCTGCGCGCGGTAGGCGTTGTTGACCTCGTACCGGTGCCGGTGCCGCTCGGACACCTCCAGCGACCCGTACGCCGACGCCACCTGCGAGCCCGGCACCAGCTTCGCCGGGTACGCGCCGAGCCGCATCGTGCCGCCCAT
Source organism: Saccharothrix hoggarensis (assembly GCF_052936025.1). The sequence goes on from NZ_CP193624.1 coordinate 5,618,547, forward strand.
GTCCCGCTGCCCGGAGACGACGTCCTCCTGGTCGGCCATGGTGCTGATGACCGGCGACCCGCCCTCCTCGAACTCGGACGAGTTCGCGTCCTCGATGCCCGCGAGGTTCCGCGCCGCCTCGATGACCAGGCACTGCAACCCCAGGCACAGGCCCAGCAGCGGGATGCCGCGGGTCCGCGCGTAGGTGATCGCGCCGATCTTGCCCTCGATGCCGCGCACCCCGAACCCGCCGGGGATGAGGATCGCGTCGAGCCCGCCCAGCGCGTGCGCGGCGCCGGACGGCGTCTTGCACTCGTCGGACGGCACCCACACGATCTCGACCTTGGTGCGGTGCGCGAAACCGCCCGCGCGCAGCGCCTCCGTCACCGACAGGTAGGCGTCGGGCAGGTCGACGTACTTGCCGACCAGCGCGATGCGGACCTTCTCCGCCGGGTTGTGCACCCGGTCGAGCAGGTCGCCCCACACGGTCCAGTCGACGTCGCGGAACGGCAGGTCGAGCCGCCGCACCACGTACGCGTCGAGGCCCTCGCCGTGCAGCACCTTGGGGATGTCGTAGATCGACCGCGCGTCCACCGCGGCCACCACGGCCTCGGTGTCCACGTCGCACATCAGGCCGATCTTGCGCTTCAACGCGTCCGGGATCTCCCGGTCGGCCCGGCACACGATGGCGTCGGGCTGGATGCCGATGTTGCGCAGCGCGGCGACGGAGTGCTGCGTCGGCTTGGTCTTCAGCTCGCCGGACGGCGCGAGGTACGGCACCAGCGACACGTGCAGGAAGAACACGTTGTCGCGACCGACGTCGTGGCGCACCTGCCGGCACGCCTCCAGGAACGGCAGCGACTCGATGTCGCCGACCGTGCCGCCGACCTCGGTGATGACCACGTCCGGCGTGACGCCGTCCGGGCCCGGCTCGGCCATCGCCCGGATGCGCCGCTTGATCTCGTCGGTGATGTGCGGGATCACCTGGACCGTGTCGCCCAGGTACTCGCCGCGCCGCTCCTTCGCGATGACCTCGGAGTACACCTGCCCCGTGGTGACGTTGGCGTCACCGGAGAGGTCCCTCGCCAGGAACCGCTCGTAGTGGCCGATGTCGAGGTCGGTCTCCGCGCCGTCGTCGGTGACGAACACCTCGCCGTGCTGGAACGGGTTCATCGTGCCCGGATCGACGTTCAGATACGGGTCCAGCTTCTGCATGGTCACTCGAAGACCACGAGCGGTGAGCAGCTGCCCGAGGCTGGAGGCGGTCAACCCCTTGCCGAGGGACGACGCCACACCCCCGGTGACGAAAACGTGCTTGGTCGTACGTGCCTGCTGCACCAAGGAGGCTCCCCGTGGTCCTGGATTTCCGCTAGGGGCCGGCTGGGGTGGTTCCGCACAGCTCAGCGCCCTGTCCACGGGCCCTAACGCTAACACGCCACCGGTCACCCAGCGCGCCGGCGGGCCCGGCGGCGTGTCACTCGGATGGCCTAGGGTCGCTCGAACAGGAGACCACCGACCGCGATCCGCCCGCGGAACCGCCCCGGGAACGCCCGGCAACGCCTCCGGAACCGCCCGGTGAACGCCTCGGAACGGCCGACACCCGCACCGGCCCCATCCCCGGGCGCCGCCCGTCCGCTGTCAGCCGGCGGTTCCCGGCGCGGGCGCCTCGGCGTTGCCCGCCACCCCGTACCGCCCGGCCTTCCCCTCCAGCTGCTCGCGCAACGCCAGCACCGTCACCACCCGACCGGCGGCGGTGTGCAGGTTGTCCACGGTGGAGAGCACGGACGTCGCCGCCGTGTCCGCCCGCACCACGCCGACCGCCCCCGTGCCGTCGGCCGACCCGTCCCCGCCCGCCAGCACCGTCCCCGCGCCGGACCGGTCGAGCTGGGTGGCGAACCGCGCCACCACCGCCGCCCGGTCACCGGCCGAGTCGCCGCGCACCGCACCACCGGTGAGCACCACGGCCAGCTGCGCGGGCTGCAACCCCTGCCCCGGCTTGACGAAACCGGCGCTCGCCAGCCCGCCCAGCCCGGCCGCCAGCTCGTCCGGGGTGGACTGCGGCTGGTTGTCGTCCTTGCTGATCAGCAGCAGCGAGCCGAGCAGCCCGCCCGCCCGCGTCCCCGGGTCGGCCCCGGTGGGCAGCTGGGTGCCGGCAGGCTGGAGCCGGGCGACCAGGTTCAGCAGCTGGTCGGCCTTGTCCGGGTCGGTGAACGAGTCGGTGAGCTGCAGCTCCCCGGTGACGGTCGCGCCCGCCGAGCGCAGCAGCCCGGTCAACGCGTCCCGGTCGTTCGGGTCGGTGTCGCCGGTGGTGACGACCACGACGGTCCGGTCGGCCAGCTGCCCCTTCACGGCCAGCGGGCCGACGGAGGTGGCGAACCGGTCGGCGTCGGCGAGCCGGGCGTCGAGCCCGCTGCGCTGCGCCTGCAACGCGGCGACCTCCTCGCCGAGCGCGCTGTTGTCGTCGGTGAGCCCGGACAGCAGCCGGCCGCTGATGGCGGTGGAGCCGAGCACCACCCCTACGGCCAGCGCCAGGAACACCGCGGTGACGGAGACGATGTGGTAGCGCAGCGAGATCACGCGAACAACCCCCTGAACCAGTCGACGACGGATCGGAACGCGTCGGCCGCCAGGTCCACGTAGACCTGCCCGACCCCGGACACCGCCAGCGCGGCCACCATCGCCACGACGGCGGCCAGCACCAGCAGGGTGATCAGGCCCAGCGACACCCGGCTGCGGTGCAGCGTGGCGACGGCGTGCCCGTCCACGAGCTTGTTGCCCAGCTTCAGCCGGGTCAGGAACGTCGACGGGGTGGACCCGGAGTTCCCGCGGTCCAGGAACTCGCGCAGCCCGGCCTGCAGGCCGACGGTCACCACCAGCGACGCGCCGTTCGCCTCGGCCAGCAGCAGCGCCAGGTCCTCGGCGTTGCCGGTCGCGGGGAACGTCACCGCGCCGATGCCCAGGTCCTGGATGCGCTCCAGACCGGGCGCGTGGCCGTCGGTCTGCGCCGGCACCACGACCTCCGAGCCGGACTTCAACGTCTCGGTGCCGATGGCGTCCGGGTCGCCGACGATGACGTCCGGCTTGAACCCGGCGTCGTGGAGGGTGTCCGCGCCCGCGTCCACGCCGATCAGCACCGGCCGGTACTCGCGGATGTACTTGCGGAGCTTCCGCAGCTCCTCGGCGTGCCGCGGGCCGCCCGCGACGACCAGCACCTGCCGGTCGCGGATCGGCACGAACACCTCGGGCACGCCGACGCCGTCGAGGATCAGCGACCGCTCCCGGCGCAGGAACTCGATGGTGTTCGCCGAGAACGCCTCCAGCTGCGCGGCCATGCCCGCCTTGGCCCCGATCATCGCGTCGGCGATCGACTCGGCGGTCTGCTGGACGCCGCGCGCGACCTCCTTCTCGCCGACGAACACCCCGCCGTCGTGCAGTCGCAGCTTGGCGCCGTCCCTGATCTCGCGCAGGACCGCCGTGCCGACGCCGTCGACCAGCGGGACACCGGCCTCGACCAGCAGTTCCGGGCCGAGGTTCGGGAACCGGCCGGAGATGGACGGCGAGGCGTTCACGACGCCCGCCACCCCGGCGTGGACGAGCGCCTCGGCGGTGCGGCGGTCGATGTCGACGTGGTCGAGGACGGCGACGTCGCCGGGACTCAGGCGGCGCAGGAGGTCACCCGAGCGGCGATCGACCCGCGCCACGCCGACGACGCCTGGCAGTTCGTGGTTCGTGCGGCCGAGCAACCCGGAGAGCTTCATGAACCGATGGTGACTCACGTCCGGCGCGGTTCGGCGGCCAACACGCCGAGCGGGTCCGGGCTGGTCAGTGACTCCACTAATCCACAGTGGACGGATTACCCCCGGACGGGTGACGTCGCCCGTCGCCCGCCGGCCCCGCATCGCCGGCCCGCGGAGTGGCGGGTGGGACGTCCAGCTCGGACACCGGGATCGCGATGCCGAACGGCGGGGTGTCCGCGTCGGCGTCGGGGCCGGCGTCCGGGTCGTCCAGCCGGTGCACCACCGCCACCTCGCCGTCGCCGGTCTCCGCCGGGGCGTCGCCGCTCGTCCAATCCTGCACGAGGAGCGCACCCGCCAGGGCCGCCAGCAGGCCGCCGACGAGCACCGGGGCGCCGGACTCCAGGTCGGTGGTGACCGTGACGCCGCTGATGGGGTCGACCGTCGCCACCACCAGCACCTGCTGGGCGACCGCCCACACCGCGCCGATCATCAGCATCACGCCCGCGAGCGCGGCGAGCCTGCCCCACGCCCGCCGCGCGAGCACCGCGCCCAGCACGGCCAGCCCCGCACCGGCGACCACCGGCAGGCCGAACCAGGCGTCCCGGGCCTGCACCCGCTCCCCGCTCAGCAGGCCCCACAGGTTCTGCCGGTTCTCGAAGGTCAGGTCCCGGCCCAGGTCGAACGCGTGCGTGTACAGCGGGAGGACCGTGCCCAGCACGGCCAGCGCCGCGCCGACGAGCAGCGCCACCACGCCGACCCGGCGCCTCACGCCGGACCGTTCGCCCCGGACCGGTCGTCGTACCCGGTCCCCGGAATCCGCGCGACCTCCACCCCGGGTGCCTCCACCACGGGAATCCCGAACGGCGGGGTGTCCGTGTCGTCGCCGTCGCCGTCGCCGTCCACCCGGTACACCACCGGCCCCTCGGGCCGCGGCGTCGCGCGCCGGCCGTGCACGAGCACCGTCCCGACCACCGCCAGCACCACGGCGGCGGTCAGCACCCAGACGCCGTCGCCCACTTCCTCCGTGAAGCCGCCGATGGCCTCGACCGGGCTCTCCTCGCCGTCCGGGTCGTCCACGGCCGTCGCCACGACCATGCCGGTCGTCCACACCGAACCGGCCAGCAGCGCCGTCCCGACCACCGCGGCGTACCGGGCGGCCAGGCGCTGCGCCTCCGGCAGCGCCACCAGGGCCGCCGCGATGGCCAGCAGCACCGCCGAGATCACGATCGGCACGCCGAACTGGGGCGTCTGATCCAGCATGAGGTCGATCTCCGACGACGAGGCGTCGGCGGTGATGTCCCACGACGTCGTGGTGAACCCCACCCGCTCGTCCCGGAACAGGCTGCCCTGCCAGAACAGCGGCCGGAACGTGCCGACCACGGCCACCGCGCCCGCCCCGACCAGCGCCGCCACGCCGACCAGCCGTCGGCTCACTTCTTCTTCGCCTTGCGCCGCACCACGGGAACGCTCTCCTTGTCGGCCTTCGCCGCCGCCAGCAGCTCCTCGGCGTGCGCCCGGCCCGTATCGGTGGAATCCATGCCCGCGAGCATGCGGGCCAGCTCGACGACCCGCTGCGACTCGTCCAGCCGCCGCACACCGCTGCGGGTGAGCACGCCGTCCGCCGTCTTGTCGACCACCAGGTGCCGGTCGGCGAACGCCGCGACCTGCGGCAGGTGCGTGACCACGATGACCTGGTGGCTGCGCGCCAACCGGGCCAGCCGCCGGCCGACCTCGACCGCGGCCCGACCGCCCACACCGGCGTCGACCTCGTCGAACACCAGCGTCGGCACCGGGTCGGAGTGCGACAGCACGACCTCCAGCGCCAGCATCACCCGCGACAGCTCGCCACCGGACGCGCCCTTGTGCACGGGCAGCGCGGGCGCGCCGGGGTGCGCGATCAGCCGCAGCTCCACGTCGTCCACACCGCTGGCGCCCGCGTGCAACCGCTGCCCGTCGACCAGCAACGCCTGCGCGTCACCCTGCTCGGCCACCCGAGGCCGCACCGCGACCTCCACCGTGGCGTGCGGCATGGCCAGGCCCGTCAGCTCCTCGGACACCGCCCGGCCCAGCTCCTCGGCGGCGGCGGTCCGCTCCGCGGTCACCTGCCGCGCGTACCCGGCCAGCTCCGCGGCCAGCTCGTCGCGGCGCGCCGCCAACGCGGCCAACGCCTCGTCGGACGTGTCCAGCCCGGCCAGCCGGGACGACGCGTCCTCCGCCCACGCGATCACGCCGTCCACGTCCGCCGCGTACTTGCGGGTCAGCGACTTCAGCTCGGCCTGGCGGGCGAGCACCTGCTCCAGCCGCGCCGGGTCCGCGTCCAGGTTCTCCAGGTAGGAGACGATCTCCGCGCCGACGTCCGCGAGCAGCGTCTCCGCCTCCACCAGCCGCGACTCCATCCCGCGCAGCTGCGGGTCGTCGGAGGCCACCAGCCGCCGCCGCGCCTCGCCGATCAGGCCCAGCGCGCCGGGGTTGTCCGGGTCGCCGTCCGGCGAACCCGACACCGCGTACTGGGCGCCCGACGCGGCCTCGCGCAGCTGGTCGGCGTCCGCCAGCCGACGCGCCTCGGCGATCAGCTCCTCGTCCTCGCCCGGCTTCGGGTCCACCGCGCTGATCTCCGCGAGACCGTGCCGCAGCAGCTCCGCCTCGCGGGCCAGCTCGTGGGACCGCGCCGTGCGCTCCGTCAGCTCCGCCGCCACCCGCAGCCACTCGTCGCGGACCTTGCGGTAGGAGCGCAGCGGCTCGGCGACCTCGTCACCGGCGAACCGGTCGAGCACCGCCCGCTGCTCGGCGGGCCGCAGCAGCCGCAGCTGGTCGTTCTGCCCGTGCACGGCGATCAGCTGCTCGGCCAGCTCCGACAGCACCCCGACCGGCACGGACCGGCCGCCGAGGTGGGCCCGGGACCGGCCGTCGGCGCCGACGGTGCGGATCGCGATCACGCTGCCGTCGTCGTCCGGCTCGCCGCCGACCTCCTCGGCGACCTTCGCCGCCGGGCTGCCCGCGGGCGCCTGGAACCGCCCCTCGACCACCGCCTTGTCCGCGCCGTTGCGCACGCGGGACGCTTCGGCCCGGCCACCGCTCAGCAGGTGGAGCCCGGTCACGACCATCGTCTTGCCCGCACCGGTCTCGCCCGTCACGACGGTGAAACCGGCGCCGAGCTCAAGGGTGGCCTCGTCGATCACACCGAGGCCCTGGATGCGCATCTCGGCCAGCACGAGGCGAACACTACTGGGCGACACGGACAAAGCGTGTGTTCGGGGGCGGGTGTCCCGTTGTTGATCTCACCGGGGCCGCCCCCGGCCCCGCCGGGCGCGGCCTACCCGGCGGACGGGCCGCGCCACCCCTGCACCGGCAGCTCGAACTTCTCCACCAGCCGGTCCGTGAACGGCCCCTGGCGCAGCCGGATCAGCCGCAACGGGGTCCGCCCGCCGACCACCTCGACCCGCGCGCCGGGCGGCAGGTTCACCGTCCGGCGGCCGTCCGCGCACAGCACCGCCGGGTGCCCCTCCGGGTCGACCTCCAGCGCCACCACGGACGCCGGCGACACCACCAGGGGCCGCGCGAACAGGGCGTGCGCGTTGCTCGGCACCACCAGCAACGCCTGCACGTCCGGCCACACCACCGGCCCGCCGGCCGAGAACGCGTACGCCGTCGACCCGGTCGGGGTCGCCACCAGCACGCCGTCGCAGCCGAACGCCGACACCGGCCGGCCGTCCACCTCCACCACGACGTCCAGGATGCGTTCCCGCGTGCTCTTCTCGACGCTCGCCTCGTTGAGCGCCCAGGTGCTCTCCAGCACCTCGCCGTCCACCAGAGCGGTGATGTCGACCGTCATCCGCTCCTCGACCTCGTAGTCCCGGTCGACGACGTGCGTGATCGCCTCGTACAGCGCGTCCGAGTCGGCCTCGGCGAGGAACCCCACCCGGCCGAGATTCACCCCCAGCACGGGCACGCCCGCCGACCGCGCCAGCTCCGCCGCCCGCAGCAGCGTGCCGTCACCGCCGAGCACGAACACCAGCTCGGTGCCCTCGGCGGCCTTCTCGTCGGCCAGCACGACCTGCGCGAAGCACGACGGGTCCAGGTCGGGCGCCTCGTCCTCCAGCACGCGCAGCCGCACGCCGCCCGCCGCGAACCGCGCCGCGACCTCCTGCGCCACCAGCACGTTGCTGCGCCGCCCGGTGTGGACGACCAGCAGGATCTCCCTCGACACCGGATCGCTGCTCACTGCGGTCCTTCCGCTACGGCGGCGCGCACGAGCGCGGTGGCGTCCGCCACGTCCAGGGGCTCACCCCGGCGCAGCCAGACGAAGAACTCGACGTTGCCCGACGGCCCCGGCAGCGGGCTCGCGGTGACGCCGTGCAGGCGCAGGCCCAGCCCGGCCGCGGCCGCCACGACGTCCAGCACCGCCTCGGCCCGCAACTCCGGGTCGCGCACCACACCGCCCGAGCCTAGGCGTTCCTTCCCGACCTCGAACTGGGGTTTCACCATCGGCAGCAAGTCGCCCTCCTCGTCGAGGCACGCGGCCAGCGCGGGCAGCACCAGCCTCAACGAGATGAACGAGAGATCCGCCACCACGAGTTCAACGGGCCCGCCGATGTCCTCGGGCGTCAACGACCGCACGTTCGTCTTGTCCTTGACCACGACCCGGTCGTCCGTGCGCAGCCGCCAGTCCAGCAGGCCGCGGCCGACGTCGGCCGCCACGACCTCCCGCGCGCCCGCGCGCAGCAGCACGTCGGTGAACCCGCCGGTGGACGCGCCCGCGTCCAGGCACCGCCTGCCCTTGACGTCCACCGCGTGGAACGCCTCCAGCGCGCCGACCAGCTTGTGCGCGCCGCGCGAGGCGTAGTTCGGGTCGTCGGTCTCGCGGACCACCAGCGCCGTGTCCAGCTCGACGGCCGTCGCCGGTTTCGTGGCCACCGTGCCGCGGACCGTCACCCGGCCCTCGGAGACGAGTTGGCTGGCGTGCTCCCGGGACCTGGCCAGCCCGCGGCGGACCAGTTCGGCGTCCAGCCGAGCCCTGCGCGGCACCGTCAGACCTTGTCGATGCTGGACAGCGCGGCCGTCAACGCGGTGTGCGCGTCGTCGAACCGGGCCACGTGCTCGACCACGTCCAGCTCGTCCAGCCCGTCGAGACCGGCCAGGGCGTCGTCGATCCCGGCCACGGGATCACGCGGCGGGCCGGGGAGGGGAACCTCGAAGCTCACAGGATTCAAGGTAGCCGATGCAGCACCGACAGGTCGGCAGCCACGTAGGTGGGCCGCAGGTCCTCCGGCAGGGCCGCGGCTTCCGCCTCCGTGGACACGCCGGTGAGCACCAGCAACGAGTCCATGCCCGCGTTCACCGCGCCCGCGATGTCGGTGTCCAGCCGGTCGCCCACGACCAGCGGCCGCTGCGCGCCGGCGGACTTCGCGGCCTGCTCCAGCAGCGGCGTCGCCGGCTTGCCCGCCACCAGCGGCTCCGCGCCGGTCGCCGTCCTCAGCGCGGCCACCAGCGCGCCGTTGCCGGGCAGCAGGCCTCGTTCGGTGGGCAGCGTCGCGTCCACGTTGCACGCGACCCACCGGGCGCCCGCCCGGATCGCCACGCACGCCTCTGCCAGCTCGCGCCACCCCAGGTCCTGCGACAGGCCCTGCACCACGGCCCGCGCCCCGTCGCCCCGGTCGGTGGGCCGGAACCCGCGCAGCCGCACCTGCTCCGCCAACGCGTCCGTGCCCAGCACCAGCACGTCGCTCCCGGACGGCACCAGGTCGAGCAGCATCGCCGCGCCCGCCTGGGCGCTCGTGCTCACCTCGTCCAGCGCGGCGTGGAAGCCGAGCTCGTTCAGGTGCTCGGCGACGGCCTCCGGCGACCGCGACGCGTTGTTCGTGACGAACCGGATGCCGGTGCCGTGCTCACGGGCGGCGGCGACGGCCTCCACCGCACCGGGCACGACCTCACGCCCCCGGTAGACCGTGCCGTCGAGGTCCAGCAGCAGGGCGTCGTAGCGGGCCAGCAGCACAGGCGTCTCCGTTCGGGTGTCCTGGTGACAGTCTGAAGGCTCGACGCCGGGTGGCGTCGAGCCTTCGGACTGTGGCATCGCTCATGTCACAGAGGTCTTGCTCCGTCGTGCTTCACGCCGTCGCGGCGGTCACTCCTGCGGGCTCAGGTCGAACGCCCGCTCGGCCGCGTCGGTCTCGTTGTCGTCGTCGGCCTGCGCGGCGTTGAGGAACCACTTGATGGCCTCGTCCGTGCGGCCCGCGGCTTCGAGGTTGTCGGCGTACGCGTAGAACAAGCGCGCGCTCCACGGGTCGCGCCGCTTCGGGTCGAGGTCGTCGCCCTGCAGCGCCACCACGGCCGCGTCCAGCTGCCCCATGTCCCGACGGGCGCCGGCCGCGACGATCCGCAGCTCCACCGCCTCGTCCGCGGACAGCAGCGCCACCTGCGCCTCGCGGGCCAGCTCGATCGCCCGCTCCGGACGCCCCAGCGCCCGCTCGCAGTCGGCCATCACCGCGACGTGCCCGGTGCTGTTCGACATGCGGCGCGCGGCGCGCAGCTCGGACAGCGCCTCGGCCCACTCGCCGGCGTGGTAGGCGGCCAGCCCTGCGGCTTCACGCACCACCGCGACCCGCGCCGCCTTCGACCGCGCGTACCGGGCGTGCTCCAGCGCCAGCTCCGGCTCGCTGTCGATGAGCATGCCCGCCGCCGCCAGGTGCCGGCCGACGATCTCGGCCAGGCCCTTGGGCAGGCCGCGCAGCTCCTGCTTCACCTCGGGGTCGAGGACGGAGATGTCGGCGTCCTCGGGCAGCTCGGGCGTGCGGGCCCGGGTGAACACGCGCTCTTCACCGTCGACCGCCGGCACAGCCTCCGCGGCGGTCTCCCGCACGGCCTCCGGGGCAACCTCGACGTCCTCGACGTCACCGGCGACCGCGTCCGCGTCCGCTACCTCGCCGACAGCCTCGGGCTCGTCACCCTCGACCGCCGCCTCGACGTCGTCCACGTCCTGGTCCGACTGGTCCGGCACCGCGGTCACGTCAACCGAGTCGACCTCGACCGCGTCAACCTGAACGTCGTCGACCTCAACGGCGTCGACAGCCTCGACGGCGTCCACCGGGGTCGCCGCGACACCGACCGCGGTGTCCTCGACGACCTGCGACTCGTCACCCTGCGAAGCCCGCTCCTGGAACCGCGCGGCGCGGTCGCGGCTGCGAGCGTCCCGACGGTCGTCACCCGGCTTGTCCTGCCCCGGCTTCTCGTGGCGGGGCTTGTCGTAACGGGGCTTGTCGTGCACCGACTTGCCGTGACGCGGCTTGTCGTGCCGGTTCCGGTCACCGCTGGGCCGGTCGCTGCCGGCCCGGTCGTCGCGACGCGGGTAGCTCGGCCGGTCCCCGCCGCGGTCGTCCCTGCGGAACCCGCCGCGGTCGCCACCACGGTCGTCCCGGCGCGGATAACCGCCACGGTCGCCGCTCGGCCGGTCGCTGCCACTCCGGTCGTCACGACGCGGGTAGCTCGGACGATCCCCGCCACGGTCATCGCGACGCGGGTAACCACCGCGGTCACCACTCGGCCGATCGCTGCCACTCCGGTCATCCCGACGCGGGTAGCTCGGACGGTCGCCACCACGGTCGTCACGCCTCTGGTAACCACCGCGGTCACCGCTCGGCCGGTCACCACCGGCGCGGTCGTCACGCTTCTGGTAGCCGCCACGGTCGCCGCTGGGCCGGTCGTCGCGGCGGAACCCGCCGCGGTCACCGGTCCGGTCGTCACGACGCGGGTAGGTCGGACGGTCGCCACCACGACTGTCCGACCTGAACCCACCGCGGTCGCCACCGCGGTCATCGCGCCTCGGGTAACCACCACGGTCACCACTCGGCCGGTCACTGCCGCCGCGGTCGTCGCGACGCGGGTAGCTGGGCCGATCGCTGCCACTCCGGTCATCCCGACGCGGGTAGCTCGGACGATCGCTGCCGCTCCGGTCGTCACGGCGGGGGTAGCTGGGGCGGTCGCCGCCGCGGTCGTCACGACGCGGGTAGCCACCGCGGTCACTGCTCGGACGCCCGGCACCAGGCCGGTCGTCACGCCTCTGGTAACTACCCCGGTCGCCGGTCGGCCGACCACTGGCGGCGCGGTCGCTGCCGGGCCGGTCGTCGCGCGACCGGAAGTCACGGCGCTCACCGCGGTCGGCGCCGCGGTCGTCACGCTTCTGGTAGCCGCCACGGTCGCCGCTGGGCCGGTCATCGCGCCGGAACCCGCCCCGGTCACCGGTGCGGTCGTCGCGACGCTGGTACCCACCGCGGTCGTCGCTGCCGCGCTCGAAACGCGGCCGGTCGCCGGAGTCGCGGCGGAAACCACCGGTCCGGTTGTCGTCCCGACGCGGAGCACCGGCACGGTCGTCACGGGGCTTGTCATAGCGGGGACGCTCGCCCCGGTTGTCATCACGCCGGTCAGTGCCGCGAGGCTTGTCGTAACTCGGCCGGTCGTCCCGGCGCGGATAGCCGCCGGTCCGCTCGCCCGCGCGGGCGTCACGGCCACCGGTAGTCGGCTTGCGGCTTCCCTGGGTACGGCCACCGTCGTCGGATCGGCGCGGTCGGTCTCCCTGGCCACGCTGACGGTCGCCGGGTCGATCCCCGAACCTGGGCACTAGCTCCTCCTACTGTGGACACGCCGAAAGGGCTTGCGGTTTGGAGCACAAATCAATGTGCCCCCACCACAAGCCCTTTCAGGGAAGAATGTTCGGCGGCGTCCTACTCTCCCACACCCTCACGAGTGCAGTACCATCGGCGCTGGAAGGCTTAACTACCGGGTTCGGAATGGGACCGGGTGTTCCCCAACCGCTATGACCACCGAAACACTATGAAATTACCAACCCGTAGGCACCCAACCCACCACCCAGGACAAACGTCCCGACAGTGGACCAGGTGGTCCGGTTCGGTTCTTTCAGAACCGCACAGTGGATGCGTAGCGTCTTCGTAGCAAGTCCTCGGCCTATTAGTACCGGTCAACTCCAGCCGTTACCGACCTTCCATCTCCGGCCTATCAACCCAATAGTCTCTTGGGGGCCTTAACCCACAAAGGGTGGGATACCTCATCTAGGAACAGGCTTCCCGCTTAGATGCTTTCAGCGGTTATCCCTTCCGAACGTAGCCAACCAGCAATGCCCTTGGCAGGACAACTGGCACACCAGAGGTCCGTCCGTCCCGGTCCTCTCGTACTAGGGACAGCCTTCCGCAAGTATCCTACGCGCGCGGCGGATAGGGACCGAACTGTCTCACGACGTTCTAAACCCAGCTCGCGTACCGCTTTAATGGGCGAACAGCCCAACCCTTGGGACCTACTCCAGCCCCAGGATGCGACGAGCCGACATCGAGGTGCCAAACCATGCCGTCGATATGGACTCTTGGGCAAGATCAGCCTGTTATCCCCGGGGTACCTTTTATCCGTTGAGCGACCACGCTTCCACAAGCCATGGCCGGATCACTAGTTCCGACTTTCGTCCCTGCTCGACCTGTCGGTCTCACAGTCAAGCCCCCTTGTGCACTTGCACTCGACACCTGATTGCCAACCAGGCTGAGGGAACCTTTGAGCGCCTCCGTTACCCTTTGGGAGGCAACCGCCCCAGTTAAACTACCCACCAGGCACTGTCCCTGATCCGGATCACGGACCGAGGTTAGACATCCAGTACGACCAGAGTGGTATTTCAACGACGACTCCACACTGACTGGCGTCAGCGCTTCACAGTCTCCCACCTATCCTACACAAGCCGAACCGAACACCAATACCAAGCTATAGTAAAGGTCCCGGGGTCTTTCCGTCCTGCCGCGCGTAACGAGCATCTTTACTCGTAATGCAATTTCGCCGGGCCTGTGGTTGAGACAGTCGAGAAGTCGTTACGCCATTCGTGCAGGTCGGAACTTACCCGACAAGGAATTTCGCTACCTTAGGATGGTTATAGTTACCACCGCCGTTTACTGGCGCTTAAGTTCTCAGCTTCGCCCCGAAAGACTAACCGGTCCCCTTAACGTTCCAGCACCGGGCAGGCGTCAGTCCGTATACATCGTCTTGCGACTTCGCACGGACCTGTGTTTTTAGTAAACAGTCGCTTCTCGCTGGTCTCTGCGGCCGAAAAATCCTAGCCCGCAAGGGGCTTCAAATCCCTCGGCCCCCCTTCTCCCGAAGTTACGGGGGCATTTTGCCGAGTTCCTTAACCACAGTTCGCCCGATCGCCTCGGTATTCTCTACCTGACCACCTGTGTCGGTTTGGGGTACGGGCCGCATGAACACTCACTAGAGGCTTTTCTCGGCAGCATGGGATCACTCTACTTCGCCTCAATCGGCTATGCATCACGTCTCAGCCTTATATGACGTGCGGATTTGCCTACACGTCGGCCTACACGCTTACACCAGTACTACCACTCACTGGCGGAGCTACCCTCCTGCGTCACCCCATCGCTTGACTACTACAAGTTCAGGTCCCGCGCTCCACGTCACCCCACTCCCGAAGGAGTGGAATGGGCTTCGGGCGGTTAGTATCACAAGGTTCGCCATGGGCGCGTTCACACGGGTACGGGAATATCAACCCGTTGTCCATCGACTACGCCTGTCGGCCTCGCCTTAGGTCCCGACTTACCCTGGGCGGATTAGCCTGGCCCAGGAACCCTTGGTCATCCGGCGGACGAGTTTCTCACTCGTCTTTCGCTACTCATGCCTGCATTCTCACTCGTCCAGCCTCCACACCTGGATCACTCCGGCGCTTCAACGGCTGAACGACGCTCCCCTACCCATCCCGACAGAATCGGAATGACACGGCTTCGGCGGTGTGCTTGAGCCCCGCTACATTGTCGGCGCAGGACCACTTGACCAGTGAGCTATTACGCACTCTTTAAAGGGTGGCTGCTTCTAAGCCAACCTCCTGGTTGTCTGGGCGACCCCACATCCTTTCCCACTTAGCACACACTTAGGGGCCTTAGCCGGCGTTCTGGGCTGTTTCCCTCTCGACTACGAAGCTTATCCCCCGCAGTCTCACTGCCGCGCTCTCACGTACCGGCATTCGGAGTTTGGTTGATTTCGGTAAGCTTGTGGGCCCCCTAGACCATCCAGTGCTCTACCTCCGGCACGAAACACACGACGCTGCACCTAAATGCATTTCGGGGAGAACCAGCTATCACGGAGTTTGATTGGCCTTTCACCCCTAACCACAGCTCATCCCCCAGGTTTTCAACCCTGGTGGGTTCGGGCCTCCACGCGGTCTTACCCACGCTTCACCCTGGCCATGGCTAGATCACTCCGCTTCGGGTCTAGACCACGCGACTATGAACGCCCTATTCGGACTCGCTTTCGCTACGGCTACCCCACACGGGTTAACCTCGCCACGCAGCACTAACTCGCAGGCTCATTCTTCAAAAGGCACGCCGTCACCCCTAAAGGCTCCGACGGATTGTAGGCACACGGTTTCAGGTACTATTTCACTCCCCTCCCGGGGTACTTTTCACCTTTCCCTCACGGTACTAGTCCGCTATCGGTCACCAGGGAGTATTCAGGCTTAGCGGGTGGTCCCGCCAGATTCACAGCGAATTTCACGAGTACGCTGCTACTTGGGAACACCGTCAGGAGACACCGGGTTTTCACGTACGGGACTCTCACCCTCTACGGCCACGCTTTCCAGACGCGTTCCGCTAACCACAGTGTTTTATGACTCCTCGACCGTCCGGCAGAACGATCAGACAGGTCCCACGACCCCGTACACGCAACCCCTGCCGGGTATCACACGAATACGGTTTAGCCTCTTCCGCTTTCGCTCGCCACTACTCACGGAATCACGGTTGTTTTCTCTTCCTGCGGGTACTGAGATGTTTCACTTCCCCGCGTTCCCTCCACATGCCCTATGTGTTCAGGCAAGGGTGACCCCACATGACTGGGGCCGGGTTTCCCCATTCGGAAATCCTTGGATCTCAGCTCGGTTGACAACTCCCCAAGGCTTTTCGCAGTCTCCTACGTCCTTCATCGGCTCCTGGTGCCAAGGCATCCACCGTGTGCCCTTAATAACTTGCCACAAAGATGCTCGCATCCACTGTGCAGTTCTCAAAGAACAACCAGACACCACCCGTAACACACCCGCCTACCAGATCCGAAGACCGGCGGTTCAGGAGCTGGGGCAGCCCTGCCGTTTCTCGCTGAAAGAGACACTCACGTGTTCCCTCAGGACCCAACAGCGTACCGAACAGAATCTTTGAACCCTCTGGAGACCCTTCCACGCCCTCACGGACAGTACTAACTCTCCAGACAACCCGAAGTCCTGCATATAGCCAGCATCCACATCATTGAGCAACCATCCGACGATCATTCGCCGCCGGCACGGCTCTCCACCAGACATCCGAAGACATCCGGTGAGGAATGCTCCTTAGAAAGGAGGTGATCCAGCCGCACCTTCCGGTACGGCTACCTTGTTACGACTTCGTCCCAATCGCCAGTCCCACCTTCGACCGCTCCCCCCCTTACGGGTTGGGCCACGGGCTTCGGGTGTTACCGACTTTCGTGACGTGACGGGCGGTGTGTACAAGGCCCGGGAACGTATTCACCGCAGCGTTGCTGATCTGCGATTACTAGCGACTCCGACTTCACGGGGTCGAGTTGCAGACCCCGATCCGAACTGAGACCGGCTTTGTGGGATTCGCTCCACCTCACGGCTTAGCAGCCCTCTGTACCGGCCATTGTAGCATGTGTGAAGCCCTGGACATAAGGGGCATGATGACTTGACGTCATCCCCACCTTCCTCCGAGTTGACCCCGGCAGTCTCCCATGAGTCCCCGCCATAACGCGCTGGCAACATGGAACGAGGGTTGCGCTCGTTGCGGGACTTAACCCAACATCTCACGACACGAGCTGACGACAGCCATGCACCACCTGTACACCGGCCACAAGGGGGCCAATATCTCTACTGGTTTCCAGTGCATGTCAAGCCCAGGTAAGGTTCTTCGCGTTGCATCGAATTAATCCACATGCTCCGCCGCTTGTGCGGGCCCCCGTCAATTCCTTTGAGTTTTAGCCTTGCGGCCGTACTCCCCAGGCGGGGTGCTTAATGCGTTAGCTGCGGCACGGAGGACGTGGAAGTCCCCCACACCTAGCACCCACCGTTTACGGCGTGGACTACCAGGGTATCTAATCCTGTTCGCTCCCCACGCTTTCGCTCCTCAGCGTCAGTATCGGCCCAGAGACCCGCCTTCGCCACCGGTGTTCCTCCTGATATCTGCGCATTTCACCGCTACACCAGGAATTCCAGTCTCCCCTGCCGAACTCAAGTCTGCCCGTATCGACTGCAGGCTCCACGTTAAGCGTGAAGTTTTCACAGCCGACGCAACAAACCGCCTACGAGCTCTTTACGCCCAATAATTCCGGACAACGCTCGCACCCTACGTATTACCGCGGCTGCTGGCACGTAGTTAGCCGGTGCTTCTTCTGCGGGTACCGTCAGTTGCCCTTCGTCCCCGCTGAAAGAGGTTTACAACCCGAAGGCCGTCATCCCTCACGCGGCGTCGCTGCATCAGGCTTTCGCCCATTGTGCAATATTCCCCACTGCTGCCTCCCGTAGGAGTCTGGGCCGTGTCTCAGTCCCAGTGTGGCCGGTCACCCTCTCAGGCCGGCTACCCGTCGTCGCCTTGGTAGGCCATTACCCCACCAACAAGCTGATAGGCCGCGGGTCCATCCTGTACCGCCGGAACTTTCCACCCACCACCATGCGGAGGCAGGTCATATCCGGTATTAGACCTAGTTTCCCAGGCTTATCCCAGAGTACAGGGCAGGTTACCCACGTGTTACTCACCCGTTCGCCGCTCGTGTACCCCGAAGGGCCTTACCGCTCGACTTGCATGTGTTAAGCACGCCGCCAGCGTTCGTCCTGAGCCAGGATCAAACTCTCCAATAAGGAATGTTTGATCGCTCCGAACAACACTGACAATAATGTCAGTTGTCCAGTAACAATCTCAAAGGAAAACCTCTTGACGAGGTCATACAATTTACTGGCTATTCGGCACGCTGTTGAGTTCTCAAAGAACACGCGCACATCGTCACCCACCGCTTGACGCGGCACGATCGGAGGCTTGTGATTCAGAAAGCTTGTATGTGAACCAGACGCCCTGGTCGCAACGGCTCAGACGAGCCTGGACTGGGTCTTCCTGTTCGAGGTCACCCACTCTACCACGCTAGCGGGAGCTTGGTTCGTGACCCGCCGCACTCCGTTCCGGTTTCCCCGGCCCGTTCCGCGCTGACATGGAGAAAGTTACACGCACCCGAACGAGAGGTCAAATCGGGGGCGCAGCATCACCCCACAGGCTGAAACCGCAGGTCAGCAGCCCGTGCAGCAGTCCACCCCACGCTATCCGACCCGATCCGCCCGCAACAGTGTGACCGCGATCACACCCGGAGATGACGAAGGCCGCCGGCCCGCGTGGGACCGGCGGCCTCCGTGCTGCCGCGTCGTGGAACGTCGGCGCAGGTCAGACCTGCACGCGCACGCCGGCGGTGTTCCGCTTGCCGCGGCGGACGACCAGCCACGCGCCGTGGAGCAGGTCCTCCTTGGCGGGCACCCACTCCTCGTCGGCGACCTTGGCGTTGTTCACGTACGCGCCGCCCTCCTTCACCGTGCGCCGCGCCGCGCCCTTGCTCTCGGCCAGCCCGGAGCTGACGAGCAGGTCCACGATCGTCGGCGCGTCGGCCAGGCGGACCTCGCCGGTCGGCGCCTCGGCCATCGCGGCCTCCAGCGTGGACAGGTCCAGCTCGCGCAGCTCACCCCGGCCGAACAGGGCCTGGCTGGCGACGATCACCTGCCGCGTCTCGTGCTCGCCGTGCACGAGGTTGGTGAACTCCTCGGCCAGCCGCTTCTGCGCGGCGCGCAGGTGCGGGGCCTCGGCGGTCTGCCGCTCCAGCTCGGCGATCTCCTCCTGGGTGAGGAAGGTGAACAGCCGCAGGTAGCGGAGCACGTCGGCGTCGCCCACGTTCACGAAGTACTGGTACCAGGCGTACGGCGAGGTCATCTCCGGGTCGAGCCACACGTTGCCGCCGCCGGTGGACTTGCCGAACTTGCGGCCTTCAGCGTCGGTGACCAGCGGCGCGGTCAGGGCGTGCACGGACGCGCCGTCGACCTTCCGCACCAGGTCGACCCCGCCGACGATGTTGCCCCACTGGTCGGAGCCGCCCACCTGGAGCCGGGTGCCGAACCGGCGGTGCAGCTGGAGGTAGTCGTGCGACTGGAGCAGGAGGTAGCTGAACTCGGTGTACGACATGCCGTCGCCGTCGAGGCGGCGCTTGACAGTCTCGCGGGACAGCATGACGTTGACCGAGAAGTGCTTGCCGACGTCGCGCAGGAAGTCGAGCACGGACATGCCGCCGGTCCAGTCGAGGTTGTTGACCACGACGGCGCCGGTGGGGCCGTCGTCGAACTCGACGAACCGCTCCAGCTGGCCGCGGATGCGACCGGCCCACTCGGCGACGGTGTCCAGCGGGTTGAGCGCGCGCTCGGCGCTGTCGCGGGGGTCGCCGATCATGCCGGTGGCGCCGCCGGCGAGGACGACCGGCCGGTGCCCGGCGCGCTGGAAGCGGCGCAGCATGAGCAGCGGGACGAGATTGCCGGCGTGCAGGCTGGGCGCGGTCGGGTCGAAGCCGCAGTAGAGGGTGAGCGGGCCGGCGTCGAGATCCTTCCGCAGCGCGTCGAGATCGGTGGACTGCGCGATCAGGCCGCGCCAGGACAGCTCGTCAAGGATGTGCTCGCTCACCGGTCCATCTTCGCCTACCGCGTCCAGCGGTTTCGTCGCAGGTGGCGTGTGCGGTCGGGCGCGGTTTCCGGGGTCGCGCCGCCGGGTAGCCCTTCCGAGGGCTCTAGTGAGAGGACCCTGCGATGACGTACCCCGACCGCGATCGACGTCCCGCCGACCGTCCGACCGAGATCATGCCGTCGTCCGACCCCCGCTACCAGGAAGCCCGGTACCAGGAGGCGCGGTACGAGGAACCCGTTTACCCCGAACCGGCCTACCAGCAGGAAGAGGTCGTCGAGCGGGGTGACGGCCGGGTGCGCGCGGTGCGGGTCGCGTGCGCGCTGATCGACCTGCTGTGCTGGTTGTTCGCGATCGTGCTGGCGATCCACATCTTCCTGGTCATCGGCGGCGCGAACCCCGCCAACGGGTTCGCGCGGGTGATCGAGTCGTGGTCGGCGGCCGTGTCGCTGGGCCTGCGCGACCTGTTCACGCCGGCCGACCAGGGGTTGCGGACCCTGTTCAACGACGGCCTGGCGGCGTTGCTGTGGCTGCTGATCGCGGCGGTGCTGACCAGCATGATCAGCCGGATCGCGTTGCCGACGCACGCGCGGCGGGTGTGGTTCCGGCGGTCGGTGCGGTGACGTGGGCGGTGGGGCGCTACCCACCGTCACCACCGGGTTCACCCTGGCGCACCGGCGTATGCCCCGGCTGGTTAATTGTCCGCGCCGCGCCGGCCCGCCAAGTTTGCTTGCGTGGCCAGCGACTTGCAGCAGAGGAAGACCTCCATCGTGTTCACCGCGATGGACGTGAACGGCGACGGTTTCCTGGAACGGGCCGACTTCGAGGCGTTGACGGACCGGTGGGAGGGCATCCGCGGCGGAGCCGGGCACGCGCGGCTGCGGGAGATCATGATGCGCTGGTGGGACGCGCTGCGGGCGTCGTCCGACGAGAACGACGACCACCGGGTGTCCGTGGACGAGGTGCTGTCGGTGGTGGACAACCTCGGCACCATGCTCGACCTGGTGGTGGCCACGGCCGAGCTCATGTTCGAGGCGGTGGACGAGGACGGCGACGGCCAGGTGTCCGCGCCCGAGTACGCCCGGATGATCCACGCCTGGACCGGGAACGACGCGCCGACCGACGCCGTGTTCGCGCGGCTGGACCTGAACGGCGACGGGTCGATCTCCAAGTCGGAGTTCGTGAGCCACTGGGTCGAGTTCTGGGCCGGCGACGACGAGGACGCGCCCGGCACGCACGTGTTCGGCGAGGTCTGAGCCGACGGGTCAGTAGCGGCCGTTGATGCTGGTCGTGGGCACGGGGGCGCCGAGCCACGCGGCCCACGCGGCGGCGGCGGCGAGGGACGCCTCACCGGTCAGGCCGCCAGGCCCTCCGGCGGGGAGCCCAGCGCGCGCCACTGGTCGGTGTGGAGGGTGAGGAACGGCGCGGGCGGCAGGGCGCGGGGGTTCGCCGCCCTCGCGTCGCCGAGGTCGAGTGCGACGAGGCGGGGCCAGGCGGGCACGTCGACGACCGCGCCGCCGGCCACCCGCACCGTGCGCAGAGGCAGCCCGGCGAGCGGCGACAGGTCGACGTCGGCCGCGGTCACCTCGACGTGACCGAGGGCGGGCAGCATGGTCAGCGACGTGAGGTCGGCGCCGTCCGCGTGCCGCAGGTGGACGGCGCGGAGCAGGTGGGGTTCCTCGGCCGCGCCCAGCACGGCGGCCAGGTCGGTGCCGGCGAGCGACGCGTGCAGCGTGACGTCGGGCGCGGGGTCGGTCGGGAAGTGCAGGAAGGGTTCGGTCTCGTACTCCCCCGCGCGCAGGCGCGCCACGACCCGCGCGACGCAGTCCGCCACGGACGGCGCGACGTACTCGAGACCAGGTCGGCGTGGTGGTCGATCGCCAGCACCTGGCCGGGGTGGCCGGCGGCGGGCGCGAGGTCCACGACGAGGTGGCGGCCCGCGTCGTCGGTGGCGATCGGCACCCACCGCGGGTGGAACCAGACGGGTCGCACGGCGCCGAACGGCGTGCGGTGGACGGGCCGGGTCGACCACTCGACGGGGTCCGCGGCGCGTACGTGATGCGGTCCCAGCCGGGGTCGGCGGCGTCCACGACCGCACGGCACACCCGCGCGACCAGGCCTGGGTCATCGCCGGGCGGTCTGGGAGGCGACCCGCGTGCGGCGGGTGCCCCGGCGGTACGTGCTGACGGCGGGCGAGTCGACCCAGAACCGCCAGGGCACGTCGACCGCCACGGCCACGCCGACGCGGGGGCCGGTGCGGATGTCGGAGGCGTTCACGGGCGGCCCGGCGAGCAGCCGCACGGACGCGTCGGACTCGGTCAGGTTCACGCCGTTGTGGGCGCGGTCCAGGCCGAGGACGGTGGTGAGCCGGGCCGGTCCCTTGGCCAGCTCGGCGACGCTGCGGGCGGCCGGGCGGCGGCTCTGCGCCAGGGGCGTGCCCTCGACCACCTCGCCCGCGCGCAGCAGCACGGCGCCCGGCACGCCGTCCGTGGACGACACGACGTTGGCGCAGAAGTGCATGCCGTAGACGAAGTACACGTAGAGGCGGCCGGCGGGGCCGAACATCACGTCGTTGCGCGGCGTGCGGCCGCGGTAGCAGTGGGACGCCGGGTCGTCGCCGCCCCGGTACGCCTCGACCTCCACGATCCGCACGCCCACCACGCCGTCGGGGGTGGTGGACTCGATGACGCTGCCGAGCAGGAGCCGCGCGGCGTCGACGGGGTCGATCGCGAGCTCCTGCTCGGTGAGCTGCCTAGGTGTTCCGGGCACCGGAGACCTTGTCGCGGAGCCGCCGCAACTGCTCGGCGACCCGGTCGGGCGCGGTGCCGCCGTGGGCGTCGCGTGACGCGATCGAACCTTCCACGGTCAACACGCTACGCACGTCCGGCGTCAGCGCGGGCGAGATCGTGGCGAACTCCTCATCGGTCAGGTCCTCCAGGCCGACGCCGCGGCCCTCGGCGACGCGGACGCACTCGCCCGCCGCCTCGTGCGCCACCCGGAACGGCACGCCCTGCCGCACCAGCCACTCGGCGATGTCCGTGGCGAGGGTGAACCCGGCGGGGGCCAGGGACGCCATGCGCTCGGTGTCGAACCGCATCGTGGAGATCATCCCGGCGAGCGCGGGCAGGAGGAGTTCGAGCTGCTCCACGGAGTCGAACAGCGGCTCCTTGTCCTCCTGGAGGTCCCGGTTGTAGGCCAGCGGCTGCGCCTTCAGCGTCGCCAGGAGGCCGGTGAGGTTGCCGATGAGCCGGCCGGACTTGCCCCTGGTCAGCTCGGCGACGTCCGGGTTCTTCTTCTGCGGCATGATCGAGCTGCCGGTGGCCCACGCGTCGTCCAGCACCGCGAAGCGGAACTCGGCGGTGGTCCAGATGATCACCTCTTCGGCGATCCGGGACAGGTCGACGCCGATCATGGCCAGGACGAACGCGATCTCGGCGGCGAAGTCGCGGGACGCGGTGCCGTCGATCGAGTTCTCCACCGGGCCGTCGAAGCCGAGCTCGGCCGCGACCGCCGCCGGGTCGAGCCCGAGCGACGAGCCGGCCAGCGCGCCGGACCCGTACGGCGACACGGCGGTGCGCCTGTCCCAGTCGCGCAGCCGGTCGACGTCCCGCAGGAGCGCCTGGCCGTGCGCGAGGAGGTGGTGCGCGAGCAGCACGGGCTGCGCGGACTGCAGGTGCGTGCGGCCGGGCATGACGGCGGTGGCGTGCGCCGTCGCCTGGTCGGCCAGGGCCTCGACGACGTCCAGCACGCCGGACGACACGCGCCGGGCGGCGTCGCGCAGCCACATGCGGAACAGCGTGGCGACCTGGTCGTTGCGGGACCGGCCGGCGCGGAGCTTGCCGCCCAGCTCGGTGCCGGCCCGCTCGATCAGGCCGCGTTCGAGCGCCGTGTGCACGTCCTCGTCGGCCAGCGTGGGGGTGAACGCCCCGGAAGCCACGTCGGCCTCCAGGGCGTCCAGCGCCGCCAGCATCCGGTCCAGCTCGTCCGCGGTGAGCAGGTCCGCGCGGTGCAGCACCCGGGCGTGCGCCCGGGAGCCCCTGATGTCGTAGGGGGCGAGCCGCCAGTCGAAGTGCGTCGACGCGGACAGCAGGGCCATCGCGTCGGCGGGTCCGCTGGCGAACCGCCCTCCCCACAGAGAGCTCACTTGCCCAGGTCCCTCTTCGCGGCGATCTTGCTCGGCAGGCCCCACAGCTGCACGAAGCCCTTGGCCAGCGTCTGGTCGAACGTGTCGCCCTCGTCGTAGGTGGCGAGGTTGAAGTCGTACAGCGACTCGTCGCTGCGCCGGCCGGTGACGACCGCCCGACCGCCGTGCAGGACCATCCGGATGTCGCCGGAGACGTGCTGCTGGGTGTTCTCGATGAAGCTGTCCAGCGCGTACTTCAGCGGCGAGAACCACAGGCCGTCGTACACCAGCTCGCCCCAGCGCTGCTCGACCTGCCGCTTGAAGCGGGCCAGGTCGCGCTCCAGCGTGACGTTCTCCAGCTCCTGGTGCGCGGTGATCAGCGCGAGCGCGCCGGGCGCCTCGTAGATCTCGCGGGACTTGATGCCGATGAGCCGGTCCTCGACCATGTCGAGCCGGCCGACGCCCTGCGCGCCCGCCCGGCGGTTCAGCTCCTGGATGGCCTGCAGCACGGTGACGGTCTCGCCGTCGATCGCGACCGGGACGCCCTTGTCGAAGGTGACGACCACCTCGTCGGCGTCGCGGGGCTCGGCCGGGTTCTGGGTGTAGGAGTAGACGTCCTCGATGGGCGCGTTCCAGATGTCCTCCAGGAACCCGGTCTCCACCGCGCGGCCCCACACGTTCTGGTCCACGGAGTAGGGCGACTTCTTCGACACGTCGATGGGCAGGTTGCGGTCCTCGGCCCAGGCGATGGCCTTCTCGCGGGTCCACGCGTAGTCGCGGACGGGCGCGATGACCTTCAGGTCGGGCGCGAGGGCGCCGATGCCGACCTCGAAGCGGACCTGGTCGTTGCCCTTGCCGGTGCAGCCGTGCGACACGGTCGTGGCGCCGTGGTACTTCGCGGCCTCGGCCAGGTGCTTGACGATCACCGGGCGGGACAGCGCCGAGACCAGCGGGTAGCGGTCCATGTAGAGGGCGTTGGCCTGGAGCGCGGGCAGGCAGTACTGGTCGGCGAACTCGTCGCGGGCGTCGGCGACGACGGCCTCGACGGCGCCGCAGTCCAGGGCCCGCTTGCGGATGGTGTCCATGTCCTCGCCGCCCTGACCGAGGTCGACGGCGACCGCCACCACCTCGGCGCCGGTCTCCTCGGCGATCCAGCCGATGGCGACGGAGGTGTCCAACCCACCGGAGTACGCGAGAACGACCCGCTCACTCATGACTTTCTCCTTGTTGTGCTTGATCCTGACCGGCGGCGAGCGCGCTCACGCGTGCTGCCAGATCCGCTCCGGTGAGCGGTTCCCTCGCCACGGCGAGGATGGTGTCGTCGCCCGCGATGGTGCCGACGATGTCGTTGAGCGCGGCCCGGTCCAGCGCGCTGGCCAGGAACTGGGCCGCGCCGGGCGGGGTGCGCAGGACGGCGAGGTTGCCGGAGTGGTCCACCGACACCAGCAGCTCGCCGAGCAGCCGGGTGAGGCGGGACGTGCCGCCCTGGACGCCGCGGACGGGGCTGCCGTCCTCGGGGATGACGTAGACGGGCGCGCCGCCGTCGGGACCGCGCAGCTTCACCGCGCCGAGCTCGTCCAGGTCGCGCGACAGCGTGGCCTGGGTGACCTCGATGCCTTCCACCGCCAGGGTCTTCGCCAGCTCCGACTGGCTGCGGATGGCGCGCTGGGCGACCAGTTCGACGATGCGGGCCTGCCGCGCGGTCCTGGTCATCGCGACTGCTCCAACAGCCAGACCAGCAGCGCCTTCTGGGCGTGGAGGCGGTTCTCGGCCTCGTCCCACACGGCGCTGTTCGGGCCGTCCAGCACCTCGTCGGTGATCTCCTGGCCGCGGTGCGCGGGCAGGCAGTGCAGCACGGTCGTCTTCACGCCGGTGGCGGCGACGAGGTCGGCGTTGAGCTGGTAGGGCCGGAACGGGCGCATCCGGTCGCGGCCGTCGTTCTCCTGCCCCATCGACGTCCACGTGTCCGTGACCAGCACGTCGGCGCCGTCCACGGCCTCGCGCGGGTCCTCGATCACGGTCACCGAGCCGCCGGTGTCCGCGGCGCGCTTGCGGGCGTCGTCGAGCACCCACGGCAGCGGCTGGAACAGCGCGGGCGCGGCGATGCGGACGTGCATGCCCGCCGTGACGCCGCCGAGCAGCATCGAGTGGGACATGTTGTTCGCGCCGTCGCCGAGGTAGGTGACGGTGAGGCCGGCCAGCCTGCCGTGCACGCGGCGGATGGTCTGGAGGTCGGCGAGGACCTGGCACGGGTGGAACTCGTCGGTCAGGGCGTTGATCACCGGCACGCGGGACGCGGACGCCATGGCCTCGATGCGCTTCTGCGCGAAGGTGCGCCACACGACCGCCTCGACGTACCCGGACAGGATGCGGGAGGTGTCCTCGATGGTCTCCTCGCGGCCGAGCTGCATGGACCGGCCGTCGATGATCACCGGGTTGCCGCCGAGCTGGGCGATGCCCACCTCGAACGACAGCCGGGTGCGGGTGGAGTTCTTCTCGAAGATCACCGCGACGGACTTCGGCCCGGCCAGGGGCTTGGACGTCATCCGGTCGTGCTTGTACCCGTCGGCGAGGTCGAGGACGTCGGCCTGCTCCTCGGGGGTCAGGTCGTCGTCACGCAGGAAGTGGCGCACCATCACGACTCCTCGGGCGGGGGCAGGAACGACGGGAGGTCCGCCACCAGGCGGTGGGCATCGGACTCGGCGAGCACCAGCGGCGGCGCGAGCCGGATCACGTCGGGCTGGATCGGGTTGATCAGATAACCGGCCTGCTGCGCGGCCGCCGCGGCCTTCGCCGAGACCGCCTCGCGCAGCGTGATCCCGAGCAGCAGGCCGGCGCCCCGCACACCGGAGATGAGCGGGTGGTTCAGCGCCTCCACCCCGGCCGCGATCTCCTTGCCGACGGCGGAGGCGTGCTCCAGCAGGCCGTCGGCGGCGATGGTGTCCAGCACCGCGAGCGCGGCCGCGCAGCACACCGGGTTGCCGCCGAACGTGGTGCCGTGCTGGCCGGGCTGGAACAGGTCCTTGGCCGGGCCGATCGCGATGCACGCGCCCAGCGGCAGGCCGCCGCCGAGGCCCTTGGCCAGCGTGATGACGTCCGGCACGATCCCGACCTGGTGGAACGCGAACCACGTGCCCAGGCGGCCGATGCCGGTCTGCACCTCGTCGAGTACCAGCAGGGCGCCGTGCTCGGCGGTGATGCGGCGGGCGGCCTGGAGGTAGCCCTCGGGCGGCACGACCACGCCGTTCTCGCCCTGGATCGGCTCCACGACGAACGCGGCGGTGTCGTCGTCGATCGCGGCTTCGAGGGCCGCCACGTCGCCGAACGGGATGTGCACGACGCCGGGCACCAGCGGCTCGAACGGCTCGCGCTTCGCGGGCTGGCCGGTCAGCGCCAGGGCGCCCATCGTGCGGCCGTGGAACCCGCCGTCGGTCGCGACGACCTTCGTGCGGCCGGTGCGGCGGCTCAGCTTGAACGCGGCCTCGTTGGCCTCGGCGCCGGAGTTGCAGAACAGCACCCGGCCGTCGCCGTCCACACCGGACAGGTCGAGCAGGCGTTCGGCGAGCTTCAGCGCGGGCTCGTTGATGTAGAGGTTGGAGGTGTGGCCGATCTTGCCGATCTGCTCGGTCACCGCGGCGACGATCGCCGGGTGCGCGTGGCCGAGCGCGTTGACCGCGATCCCGGTCAGCAGGTCGAGGTACCGGTTGCCGTCGGCGTCCCAGACGTGCGCGCCCTCGCCCCTGGTGAGGGTCAGGCCGGGCGTGCCGTAGTTGTTCATCATCGCGGCTTGCCACCGCTGCTGGTCGCTCATGCCTCGTCCGCCCCAGTTCGCTCGCCGGCCACCGTCTCGGTGACCATCGTTCCGACACCCTCGGAGGTGAAGACCTCCAGCAGGACCGAGTGCGCGAGCCTGCCGTCGATCACGTGCGCCTCGGGGACGCCGCCGCGCACCGCGCGCAGGCAGGCCTCCATCTTCGGCACCATGCCGCTGTCCAGGTCCGGCAGCATCTTCTCCAGCCGCTCGGCGTCCACCTGGTGCAGCAGCGAGCCCTTGTCCGGCCAGTCCGCGTACAGGCCCTCGACGTCGGTCAGCACGACCAGCTTCTCGGCCTTCAGCGCCACCGCCACCGCGCCGGCCGCCGTGTCCGCGTTGACGTTGTGCACCACGCCCTCCGCGTCCGGCGCGACGGTGGACACGACCGGGATGCGGCCCGCCCGCACGATGTCCAGCACCGCGTCCGGGTTGACGTCGACGATGTCGCCGACCAGGCCGATGTCGACCGGCGCGCCGTCCACGATGGCCGGTCGGCGCGCGGCGGTGAGCAGGTGGGCGTCCTCGCCGGACAGGCCCACCGCGTACGGGCCGTGCTCGTTGATCAGGCCGACCAGCTCGCGCTGGACCTGGCCCACCAGCACCATGCGGACGACGTCCATCGCCTCGGGCGTGGTGACGCGCAGGCCGCCGCGGAACTCGCTCTCGATGCCGAGCCGCTTGAGCATGGCCGCGATCTGCGGACCGCCGCCGTGCACCACGACCGGGTGCAGGCCGGCGAGCTTCAGGAACACCATGTCCTGGGCGAACGCGCGCTTCAGCTCGTCGTCCACCATGGCGTTGCCGCCGTACTTGACGACCACGGTCGCGCCCCGGAAGCGCTGCAGCCACGGCAGCGCCTCGATCAGGACCTCGGCCTTGCGGTGCGCGTTCACGAGCTGTACGCGCTGTTCTCTTCGACGTAGGCGTGGGACAGGTCCGTGGTGAGGACGGTGGCCGTGCCGTCGCCGAGGTTCAGGTCCACGACGATCTCGACGTCCCGGCCGGACAGGTCGGCCTCGCTGCGGTCGGCGGCCTTGTGGCCGTCCGCGAACAGCGTCACGCCGTTGATCGCGATGCCGAGCTTGTGCTGGTCCACGGTGGCCTGCGCGCGGCCGACGGCCATCGCGATCCGGCCCCAGTTGGGGTCGGAGCCGAACAGGGCGGTCTTGACCAGGTTGTCCTCGGCGACGGTCTTCGCGACCACGACCGCCTCGGCTTCGCTGAGCGCGCCGTTGACCGTGATGGAGACCTCCTTGGTGACGCCCTCCGCGTCCCCTTGGAGCTGCTTGACCAGGTCGTGCGCCACGGCGGTGAGGACCTCGGCGAAGTCGGCGGCGGCAGGCGTGACGCCGGACGCGCCGGACGCGAGGACGAGGACGGTGTCGTTGGTGGACGTGCCGCCGTCCACGTCGAGCCGGTCGTAGGTCTTGGCGGTGACGCCGCGCAGGGCCGCGTCGAGGGCGTCGCCGTCGACCACCGCGTCGGTGGTGATGACGCTGAGCATGGTGGCCATGTTCGGGTTGAGCATCCCCGCGCCCTTGACGAACCCGCCCACGGACCACCCGTCCGGGTGACTCGCCCAGGACTGCTTGGGGTGCGTGTCGGTCGTCATCACGGCGGTCGCGGCGTTCAGCCCGGCCTGGTCGGTGCCGTCGAGCTCCTGGGCCGCCTTCTCGACGCCCGCCTTCAGGTTGTCCATCGGCAGGCGCTCGCCGATGAGGCCGGTGGAGCACACGGCGACCTCGATCGCGCCGACGCCCAGCACCTCGGCGACCTTCTCGGCGGTGGCGTGGGTGTCCTGGAAGCCCTCGGGGCCGGTGCACGCGTTCGCGCCGCCGGAGTTCAGCACGACCGCGTGGAGCTTGCGCTCCTTCAGCACCTGCTGCGACCACAGGACGGGCGCGGCCTTCACCTGGTTGGTGGTGAAGACGCCTGCGGCGGCCTGGCCGGGGCCCTCGTTGACGACGAGCGCCAGGTCCGGCGCGCCGGACTCCTTGATGCCGGCGGCGACACCCGCGGCCTTGAAGCCCTTCGGTCCGGTCACGCCCCTGGTGCGATCGGGCGCGGACGTCCCGCGGTGCGCGGTCGGTGCGGCTCCCACAGTGGACGGGCCGTCGGTATTGAGGTTCACGGTGCGACTCCCACGGTGGACAGGCCGGTGGTCTCCGGCAGGCCGAGTGCCAGGTTCATGCACTGCACCGCGGCGCCCGCGGTGCCCTTCGCGAGGTTGTCGATGGCGGCGACCACGACCAGCCGGTTCACGTCCCGGTCGACCGCGACCTGGAGCTGGACGGCGTTCGAGCCGAGCACCGCGCCCGTGGTCGGCCAGTGGCCTTCCGGCAGCAGGTGCACGAACGGCTCGTCGGCGTAGGCCTTCTCGTAGACGGCGCGGACGTCCTCGTCGGCGTCCTTCAGGGTCGCCGAGCAGGTGGCGAGGATGCCGCGCGGCAGCGGGGCGAGGACCGGGGTGAACGACACCTTGACCGGCCCGTCGGCCACCTTGGACAGGTTCTGGGCGATCTCCGGGGTGTGCCGGTGCGCGCCGCCGACGCCGTAGGCGCTGAGCGAACCCATGACCTCGGAGCCGAGGAGGTTCGGCTTGAGCGACTTGCCCGCGCCGGACGTGCCGGAGACGGCGACCACGGTGACCTCCGGCTCGACCAGCCCCATCGCGGGGGCCAGGGCCAGGGAGGACACGGTCGGGTAGCAGCCGGGGACGGCGACGCGGCGGGCGCCGCGCAGCTCGTCGCGCTGACCGGGCAGCTCGGGCAGGCCGTAGGGCCAGCTGCCCGCGTGCGTGCCGCCGTACCAGCGGTCCCAGGCGGCGGCGTCGGTGAGCCGGTGGTCCGCGCCGCAGTCGACGACGAGCGTGTCGTCGCCGAGCTGGGCGGCGATCTCGGCGGAGTGGCCGTGCGGCAGGGCGAGGAAGACGACGTCGTGGCCCTTGAGCGTGTCGGCGGTCGTCTCGGCCAGGACGCGGTCGGCCAGCGGCAGGAGGTGCGGCTGGTGCGCCAGCAGCCGGGACCCCGCGTTGCCGCCGGCGGTGAGCGCGCCGATCTCCACGTCGGGGTGCCCGAGCAGGAGCCGGAGCACCTCGCCCCCGGCGTACCCGCTGGCGCCCGCGACCGCGATCCGTACCGTCATGCGGATAAGTATGCACGGCTGTGCAAACTCACTCAACTCAATTCGGGCGCCTCCACGTCGTGAGTCCGAAGGTTCGTGCGGGCGGGTCGAGCGCGAGCGGGTTGCCCGGCCGCACCGCGACCGGCTCCGGACCGGGGTCGAACCCCGCTCGGCGCATGTGCGCGGACAACGTCGGCGTCCGGCCACGGCCCCTACCGTCCGGGTCCTGTCACAAAACGTAGCCGGCCGCCGGAGTGGTGCGGGAGCCTTCAGGGCAGTGGCGAACTACTCAGCGTGACTGCGAGGAGCGTGTCGATGACCGACCGGCTGCGGGCCGTGATCTTCGACTGGCGGGGGACGTTGGTGCTCTCGCCCACCTTCCGGGGGTGGGTGGCGGAGGCGTTGCGGCGGATCGGGCGCGACGTCGGGCAGGTCGCCGAGGTGGTGTCGCGCCTGGACGTGCGGCGGTTGGACGTGCCGGGCATGGACGCGGACGCCGACGTGCACCGGGAGGCGTGCTACGCGGCGTTCCGGGCGGCCGGGTTCGACGAGGAGCTGGCCGACTCGCTGTACGCGGTGGAGGCCGACCCGGCGTTCAACCCGTTCGCGCTGGACGCCGCGCCGACGTTGCGGGAGCTGCGCGCGCACGGCGTGCGGATCGGGGTGCTGAGCGACATCCACTTCGACATCCGGCCGGCGTTCGCGGACCTGCCCGTCGACTCGTTCGTGCTGTCCTTCGAGCACGGCGTGGTGAAGCCCGACCCGGCGATCTTCCGGCTGGCGCTGGACGAGCTGGGCACCGAGCCCGGCGAGACGCTGATGGTCGGCGACCGGTCCACGCACGACGGCGCGGGCGTGGAGGCGGGCCTGCCGACGCTGCTCGTCCCGCCGCTGCGGGACATCCGCGAGGCACGCCTCCACCTCGTCACCAATCTAATGGTTGTAACGCCATCCAACCGTTAGGTACGGTCGGCGGCATGATCCCCCAGGTGTTCCACCGGCACGTGGACGTCGACGGCGTCCGGGTCTTCTACCGCGAAGCGGGCCCGGCCGCCGCGCCCACGCTCCTGCTCCTGCACGGCTTCCCCAGCGCGTCGCACCAGTTCCGCCGGCTGATCGACGCGCTCGGCGGCCGCTTCCACCTCGTCGCGCCCGACTACCCCGGCTTCGGGCACAGCGGCGACCTCGACGGGCGGCACACGTTCGACCGGCTCGCGGACACCGTCGAGGGGTTCGTCGACGCGCTCGGCCTGCGGAGGTTCGCCCTCTACGCGTTCGACTTCGGCGGCCCGGTCGGGTTCCGGCTCGCCGTGCGGCGGCCCGAGCTCGTCACCGGCCTGGTCGTGCAGAACGCCAACGCCTACGTCGACGGCCTGTCCGACGCGGCCCGCGCGTTCATCGCCAACGACGACCGCGCCGTGGCCGCGGGGTTCATGACCCTCGCGGCCACGCGCGGCCAGTACGAGGACGGCGTCACCGACCCGGCGCTGGTGTCCCCCGACGGCTGGACCCTCGACCAGCACTTCCTCGACCTGCCCGGCCGGGCGGACATCCAGGTGGACCTCGCCCTCGACTACCGCTCCAACGTCGACCGGTACCCCGAGTGGCAGGAGTGGCTGCGCACGGCCCAGCCGCCGACGCTCGTCGTGTGGGGCCGCGGCGACGCGATCTTCACCGAGGACGGCGCGAAGGCGTACCTGCGCGACGTGCCCGACGCCGAACTGCACCTGTTCGACACCGGGCACTTCGCGCTGGAGGAGTGCCTGCCCGAGATCGCGCCGCTGGTCGCCGCGTTCCTCGACCGCCTCGGCGCGGACGCCCAGGAGTCGCGGACGCCTAGGAGTTGAAGCGCTCCAGCGCGCGGATCTTGTTCGTGGCGTCCAGCGCGGCCACCTTGTACGCCTCGGACAGCGTCGGGTAGTTGAAGACGGTGTCCACCAGGTAGTCCACCGTGCCGCCGCACGCCATGACGGCCTGCCCGATGTGGACGAGGTCGGTCGCGCCGGTGCCGAACAGGTGCACGCCGAGGAGCTTGCGGTCCGCAGTGGACACCAGCAGCTTCAGCATGCCGTAGGCGTCGCCGACGATCGAGCCGCGCGCCAGCTCCCGGTACCGCGCCAGGCCCACCTCGTACGGCACGGCGGACGACGTCAGCTCGGCCTCCGTGGCGCCGCAGTACGAGATCTCGGGGATCGTGTAGATCCCGATCGGCTGGAGCGCGGACAGCTCCCGCGCCTGCTCGCCGAACGCGTGGTAGGCGGCGAGGCGGCCCTGGTCCATCGACGTGGCGGCCAGCGCCGGGAAGCCGATCACGTCGCCGACCGCGTAGATGTGCTCGACGGGCGTGCGGTAGTGCTCGTCCACGGACAGCCGGCCGCGGTGGTCGGCCTCCAGGCCCGCGTTGTGCAGGTCCAGCGCCTCGGTGTTGCCCTGCCGGCCCGCCGAGTACATCACCGCGGCGGCCGGGATGCGCTTGCCGCTGGCCAGCGTCGTCACCGTGCCGGTCTCGGACACGTCGACGTTGACGACCTTCTCGCCGAACCGGAACGTCACGGCCAGGTCGCGCAGGTGGAACTTCAGCGACTCCACGATCTCCGGGTCGCAGAAGTCGAGCATCCGGTCCCGCTGCTCGACCACCGTCACCCGGCTGCCCAGCGCGGCGAACATGGACGCGTACTCGATGCCGATCACGCCCGCGCCCACCACGACCAGCGACGACGGGATCTCCTCCAGCGCCAGCACCTCGTCCGAGTCGAGCACCCGCTCCTCGTCGAAGTCCACCTGGTCGGGCCGGGCGGGACGGGTGCCGGTGGCGATCACGACCTTCTCGGCGGTGACGGCGTGGTGCTCGCCCCGGTGCGCGCCCTGCACGGCCACCGTGTGCGGGTCGAGGAACCTCGCCGTGCCGGTCAGCAGGTCGACCTG
The DNA here is from genome assembly GCF_052936025.1 of Saccharothrix hoggarensis. The sequence continues at coordinate 5,651,979 of NZ_CP193624.1, forward strand.
GTTGCGGTGCAGCTGGGCGCGCACCACCTGCACCTCGCGGCCGATCACGTGCTGCGCCCGGGACAGCAGGTCGGAGATCGTGATGTCCTCCTTGACCCGGTAGCTCGCGCCGTAGAGGTCGCGCTGGCTCATGCCGGTCAGGTACATCACCGCCTCGCGCAGCGTCTTCGACGGGATCGTGCCCGTGTTGACGCACACGCCGCCCACCATGTCCGGCCGGTCCACGATCGCGACCCGCTTGCCGAGCTTGGCGCCCGCGATGGCGGCCTTCTGCCCGCCGGGGCCCGACCCGATCACCACGAGGTCGTAGTCGTACTCGCTCATGACGGAAGCGTCGCACACCCCGGCGTCCTACGGTGGCGTCGTGAACGGACTCGCGGAGTCGATCCGGCGGGCGCTGACCGCGGCCGCCGACCCGGCCAGGGCGCCGGAGATGCGGCGGTACATGAAGTCGGACATGCCGTTCCTCGGCGTGCCGAAACCGGTGCGCGCGCGGGTGCTGCGCGACGTGTTCGCGGCCCACCCGCCCGCGTCGCGCGAGGAGTGGGTGGCGGCGGTGCTGGACGTGTGGCGCGGCGCGGAGTTCCGGGAGGAGCGGTACGCGGCGCTCGACCTGGCCGGCCGGCACCCGGAGTGGCAGGGCGCCGACCTCGTGCCGCTGTACGACGAGCTGGTCGTCACCGGCGCGTGGTGGGACTACGTGGACGAGATCGCGGCCCGCCGGATCGGCCCGCTGCTGCGCGCGTTCCCGGCCGAGCTGACGCCGGTCGTGCGGGCGTGGGCGCGCGACGGCGACCGGTGGCGGCGGCGCGTGGCGGTGATCTGCCAGCTCGGGTCCAAAGGCGACACCGACCTGGACCTGCTGCGGGACGTCATCGAGGCCAACCTCGCCGACCCGGACTTCTTCCTGCGCAAGGGCATCGGCTGGGCGCTGCGGCAGCACTCCCGCGTGGACCCCGGCTGGGTGCGGGCGTTCGTCGACGACCACCCCGACCTGTCGGCCCTGTCCCGGCGCGAGGCCCTCAAGCACCTCTGACCGCGGGCACGGGTCAGGCGCGCGCCGCCCGGCCCGAGTACGTCAACGGGAACACCAGGTCCTTGCACGCGTCCGGCACGTCGTGCGCGATCTGCACGACCATCTCGACGTCCACCGACCCGGCCGGCGGGATGGTGACCGGCTCCGGCATCGGCTCCACCGTCAGCACGCCCGACGGGCACTCCGGCACGCGGTTCTGCGCCTCGTCCAGCGGCTGCCCCGGCACGGCCTGCAGCGTCAGCACCACGATGTCCACGGTGTTCGGGTTCGACAGGCGCACCAGCCGCGCGCCCTCGCTGCCCGGCGTCAACTCGACCGCGCCGCCGGAGATGTCGTCGATCCCGAACGGCTCGATGTCGGCCACCCCGGCCTCGCCGCCGCTCACCGAGTACGCCATGGCCGGGTAATCCGGCTCGGGCCAGGTCAGGTGCATGGCGGCCACCACGGCGGCACCCACGCCGAGGATGGTCATGGCGACGGCGACTTCCATCCGCGGGCCCAAGCTGCGCATGAGGCAACCCCACTCGATTGCTGCTCCAGGCGGTGGGTTCGCCGCTAGCTCCCCGTCGGACCGGCGACCAGACTCGCCCGGCGGTTCATCGCTTCGCCCCTCGGCCCAGCGGGCCGCGAACCCAATCTTGGAGAACGTTCAACCTGCGCGCAAGGACCAAGCCGGCCCGGAAAAAGAGGTCTTTGGACCCCTTGACACGCATTGTCACGAGCCCTGATCAGGGCGTTCGCACTATCTCGGCTTACGACGGATTCACCCGTGCGGCGTAGTCCTGGACCCGCACCAATGCGGGTCCAGGACCGTCCGACAACCTGGCGAGCCGTCCGTCAGCCGCGCAGGACCGCGCCGAAGCGCTCCGCCGCGGCGGCCACGGCCGCGTCACGCGCCGCCGTCGCCTCCTCCACCGTCAGCGTGCGGTCCGGCGCCCGGAAGCGCAGCGAGTACGCCAGCGACCGCTTGCCCTCGCCCACCTGGTCACCGGTGTAGACGTCGAACAGCCGGATGTCCTCCAGCAACGCCCCACCGCCGCCGCGCAGCACCCGCGCCACCTGCTCCGCGGGCACCTCCACGGGCACGACCACGGCCACGTCCAGCAGCACCGGCGGGTACGCGGACACGACCGGCGCGGGCCGGTTGTCGGTCAGCGGCAGCGCGTCGAGGTCCAGCTCCATCGCCACGGTCCGCTTCGGCAGCCCCAGCGCCTCCACCACCTTCGGGTGAAGTTCACCGGCGTGGCCGACGGGCCAGTCGCCGACCCGCAGCTCCGCGCAGCGGCCGGGGTGCCACGGCGCCAGGTCCGACGCCACCACGGTCAGCTCGACGCCGTACGCCTGGCCGACCAGCCGCGCGGCCTGCACCGCGTCCGCCCAGTCCGCCTGCCGGCCCTTGCCCCACCAGCCGGCGTGCTCGCGGTGGCCCGCCAGCACGGCCGCCACGTGCACCGGCTGCTGCGGCAGCGCCGCCAGCAGCGACGCCACCTGCGCGTCCGAGGGCCGCTCGCCCACGCCGACGTCCGGCACGGGCACCTGCTGCGTGCGCGGCAACGTCACCTGCGCGACCGTGTAGACCGCGAGGTCCTTCTGGCCGCGCGCCAGGTTCCGCTGCACCGACTCCAGCAGCCCCGGCACCAGCGTCGTGGCCAGCGCGTGCTTGTCCGCGTCCAGCGGGTTGAGCACGCTCACGGTGTTCCGCCGCACGTCGTCCGCGGGCAGCCCCAGCGCGTCGAACACCGACGGCGAGACGAACGGGAACGGCTTGACCTCGACGAACCCGTTCTCGGCCAGCGCGCGCGACACCGTGCGGCGACGGCGCTGCTGCTCGGTCAGGCCGCGGCCGGCGGGCGCGGGCGGCAGCGTGGACGGGATCGTGTCGTACCCCTCCAGCCGCAGCACCTCCTCCACCAGGTCCGCGGGCTGGGTGAGGTCCGCGCGCCACGTCGGCGGCACCGCGGTGACCATGGTCGCGCCGTCGTCGCCCGTGGTGACCTCGACCTGGCAGCCGATCTGGCCCAGCCGTCGCGCCGTGACGCCCCGCGCGTAGCGGACGCCCGCCACCCGGTCGGGCAGGTCGATCGGCATGGACACCGGGGTCGGCAGGGTCGGCGCGCCCACGTCCGTGCGGCCGGGCTTGATGCTGCCGTCGCCGAACATGTCCAGCAGCCGGGCCGCGCGCTCCAGGGCGACCGGCGGCAACGCCGGGTCCACGGTGCGCTCGAACCGCTTCGCCGCCTCGCTGGGCAGCTTGTGCCGCCGCACCGTGCGGGCGATCGTCGCCGGGTCCCAGACCGCCGCCTCCAGCAGGATGTCCGAGCTGGTCGGGGCCACCTCGGTGCTCGCGCCGCCCATCACGCCGGCCAGCGAGACCACGCCGCTGTCGTCGGCGATCACGATGTCGTCCGGGTCGAGCACGCGGACCTGCTCGTCGAGCGTGGTCAGCTTCTCCCCGGCCTTCGCGCGCCGCACCACCAGGCCGCCCGTCACCGACGACGCGTCGAACGCGTGCAGCGGCTGCCCCAGTTCCAGCATCACGTAGTTCGTGACGTCCACGGGCAGCGAGATCGACCGGATGCCCGCCAGCATCAGCCGCCGGCGCATCCACCACGGCGTCGGCGCGGTCGGGTCGACACCGCTGACGCGGCGCGCCACGAACCGGGAGCACGCCGACGGGTCCTCGATGTGGACGGGCAGCACCTCGCCCTCGCCCTCGGGCACCTCGGCCGTGCCGGGGTCGCGGTAGGGCACGTCGAACGCGCAGGCGATCTCCCGCGCCAGGCCGCGCACCGAGAACGCGTAGCCGCGGTCCGGGGTGGGCGCGACCTCGATCACGGTGTCGCCGAGGCCGAGCAGCTCCAGCGCGTCGTCACCGGGCTGCGCGGTGCCGCTGGGCAGCACCATGATCCCCGCGTGGTCGTCGCCGAGGCCCAGCTCGCGGGCCGAGCAGATCATGCCGTTGCTGGTCTTGCCGTACGTCTTTCGGGCGGAGATCGTGAAGTCGCCGGGCAGCACCGCGCCGGGCAGCGCCACCACGACGGTGTCGCCCTCCTGGAAGTTCGACGCGCCGCAGACGATGCCGTTGACCTGGTCCGGGCCGACCTCGACCTGGCAGTAGCGGATCGGCTTCTTGAACCCGGTCAGCTCCTCGATCTCGACCACGCGGCCCGCGACGAGCGGACCCGTGACCGAGTCGAGCTTCTGCACGTCCTCGACCTCGATGCCGATGCGCACGAAGGCCTCGGCGAGCTGGTCCGGCGTGGGGAGCTCGGCGAACTCGAGGTTCTCGACCAGCCAGGTAACCGGAATGCGCACCGGTCAGGCCTCCGTTCCGAATGGCTGGGTGAAGCGGACATCGCCTTCGACCATGTCGCGCATGTCGGGCAGGCCGTTGCGGAACTGGAGCGTGCGCTCCAGGCCCATGCCGAACGCGAACCCGGAGTAGACGTCCGGGTCGACGCCGCAGTTGCGCAGCACGTGGGGGTTGACCATGCCGCAGCCGCCCCACTCGACCCAGCCCGCGCCGCCCTTCTTCTGCGGGAACCACACGTCCACCTCGGCGGACGGCTCCGTGAACGGGAAGAAGCTCGGCCGCAGGCGCGTCCGGGAGTCCTCGCCGAACATGGCGCGGGCGAACGCGTCGAGCGTGCCCTTCAGGTGCGCCATGGTGAGGCCCTTGTCCACGGCCAGGCCCTCGACCTGGTGGAAGACGGGGGTGTGCGTGGCGTCCAGCTCGTCGGTGCGGAACGTGCGGCCGGGGCACACCACGTACACGGGCGGCTCGCGGTCCAGCAGCGTGCGGGCCTGCACCGGGCTGGTGTGCGTGCGGAGCACCAGGCCCGAGTCGGCGGGCGCCACGTAGAACGTGTCCTGCATGGTGCGCGCCGGGTGGTCCTTGCGGAAGTTCAACGCGTCGAAGTTGAACCACTCGGTCTCCAGCTCGGGGCCCTCGGCGACCTCGTAGCCCATGGCCACGAACACGTCGGCGATGCGTTCCGCGAGCGTGGAGATCGGGTGCCGCGCGCCGCGCGGGAAGCGGTCCCACGGCAACGTGACGTCGACCGTCTCGTCCCGCAGCACCCGCTCGTCGCGTTCCGCCTGCAACCGGGCGCGGCGCTCCTCGAACGCGGTCTTGACCGCGTTCTGCGCCTCGTTCACCCGCTTGCCCGCGTCGGCCTTCGCGGCCGGCGGCAGCGCGCCGATCTCGCGGCGGGCCAGCAGGACCGGCGAGCGGTCGCCCAGGTGGCTCGGCTTCACGGCGGCGAGCTCGTCGAGGTCGGCCGCCTTCGCGAACGCCTCACGAGCCTGCTCGACCGCCGCGTCGAGCGCTTCCGGGGAGAGCGCCGCGACCTGCTTGGGGTCGTACGGGTCGTTGGCTCCGGACATGGTTGGTGGACAGCTCCCGTCACGGACAACTGGTGGTCAGCCCTCCGCACGGCATGCGGAGCGGCGGACCGATCCTAGGTGATCGGGGGAACGACGGCCCCACCGCCGCCCGCCGCGGGGCGCGCTGCGTGACATCGCCCTCACCTGCGGCCACCGTGCCGATGTCCGGTCGGTCGGGCGCGGGCGCCCTTCGGCGTCGCGCCGCCGTCCACCGGGTGGGTCGGGAATGGCTTCGCGTGGCCGGAGAAAGCGCGGGATGAACTGCGGGTGGGCGGCGGGGTGAGCGGGCCGGGAGGAACGCCGCGGCGGCTTGGCGATTCGGGACCGTTCGGCGGCCCACAGCCATGCTTCGCAGCCGTCCCCGCCAAGCGGCCACAGGTGGCCGGACCGGCGGCCGAACAGGCGTCCACCGTCGGAATTGTCGGTGGGCCGTGGCAGTCTTGACCATGCGAGCCGGACCCCGGCGGGCGATCGCGGGCGATCAGCGAAAAACCGGGTCACAGGCCGCCGTGCCGACCTTAGAATCGTCCGTCCCCGTGACCTTTACCCGAGGTGAACCCCAGTCCCATGGCACACACCTTCGGTGTCGACCTGCGCGGGATCATCGACCTGCTCAGCCACCACCTCTACAGCAGCCCCCGCGTCTACGCGCGCGAGCTGCTGCAGAACGCGGTGGACGCGATCACCGCCCGCCGCGCCCTCCAACCGGACGCGCCGGGCGAGATCGTGATCGAGCCGGTCGGGTCCTCCGGCGGCACCCTCCGCATCTCCGACACCGGCATCGGCCTCACCGAGCGCGAAGTGCACGACCTGCTCTCCACGCTCGGCCGCACGTCCAAGCGCGACGACCTCGGGTTCGCCCGCCAGGGCTTCCTGGGCCAGTTCGGCGTGGGCCTGCTGTCGGCGTTCCTGGTCGCCGACCGCATCCGGCTGGTCAGCCGGTCCGCGAAGGGCGGCCCCGCGGTGCGGTGGACCGCCGACGCGGCCGGCAACTACGAGGTGGAGGTCGACGACGACGCGCGCGCCGCGATCGGCACCACCATCGAGCTCGTCCCCCACCGCGACTCCGAGCACTGGCTGGAACGGGACGTGGTGCGCGCGCTCGTCACCGAGTACGGCGAGGCGCTGCCCGTCACGGTCCGGATCGGCGACGAGGTCGTCACGAGCGGCGCGCTGCCGTGGGCCGAGGACCCGGTGGCGTACGGCGAGAAGGTGCTGGGCGTGGCGCCGTTCGACGCGATCCCGGTCGAGGTGCCGACGGTGGGCCTGACCGGCGTCGCGTACGTGCTGCCGCGCGGCGTGCACCCCGGCGCCCGCCAGTCGCACCGCGTCTACCTGAAGCGGATGCTCGTCGGCGACGCCATCGAGGGACTGCTGCCGGAGTGGGCGTACTTCGTGCGCTGCGTGGTCGACTCGTCGTCGCTGCGCCCCACGGCCAGCCGCGAGGCCCTCTACCAGGACGAGACGCTGCTCGCCGTGCGCGAGGAGCTGGGCAGGCAGGTCCGCGACTGGCTGGTCCGGCTCGACGCGACGGACCCGGACCGCACCCGCGCCCTGCTGGACGCGCACCACCTGGGCATCAAGTCGCTGGCCCGGGTGGACGACGAGATGCTGCGGCTGGTCGAGCGGTGGCTGCCGTTCGAGACCACCGACGGCCCGCAGTCGCTGCGCCAGTTCCGGCGCAAGCACGGCATCCTCGCGCACGTGCCGGACGTGGACGAGTTCCGGCAGCTCGCGCCGGTCGCCCACGCCCAGGGCATGGGCCTGGTCAACGCGGGCTACGCCTACGACGTGGAGATCATGGAGCGGCTGGTCGCGCTGGACGGCCCGACGGCGGCGCGGCGGGTCGCGCCGAGCGAGGTGCTGGCCGCCCTCGGCGACCCGGACCCGGAGCTGGAGCGCGCGCTGCGGGAACGCCTGGCGCTCGCGGCGGACGTGCTGGACCGGCACGACTGCGAGGCCGTGCCGCGCGACTTCGACCCCGGTTCGCTGCCCGCGCTGCTGGTCACGAACGTCGAGGCGGAGCGCAAGCGGGACGCGCAGCAGGCCGGCGAGCAGGCCGACCCGCTGTGGGCGGAGCTGCTGGGCAGCCTGGTCGAGTCGTCGTCGGGCGCGGCGCAGCGGCTCGTCCTCAACTGCCGCAACCCGCTGGTCCTCAAGCTGGCGCAGCTGACCGACCCGGCGCTCGTCGAGCTGACCGTGGAGTCGCTGTACGTGCACGCCCTGCTGCAGGCGCGGCGGCCGATGCGACCGAAGGACACCGCGGCGCTGAACCGCTCGTTCCTCGAACTGCTGGACCGCGCCGTGGGTGGTCGAAAGGGATGATGCCGCGATGAACGAGGACAAGGACGCCGCCGAGCGCCAGTTCGTGGAGGCGTACCACATGCCGGAGGGCATGGCGCGGCACGAGGCGCTGGAGCGCGCCGCGCGGGCCGCGGACGCCGTCGACCACCTGCCGCTCGCGGTGAGCTGCCGGATCGCGCTGATCCGCTCGGCGTACGACCTGGGCCGGTACGACCTGATGCTCGCGCCGTTCGCGTGGTGCGGCACGGCCGAGCAGCGCGACCCCACGGCGTTCGACGAGTGGGAGACGCACAGCTTCGACTGGGCGCACAAGTGGATCGTCGGCGGCCTGATCGCGGACCCGAGGTTCACGCTGGAGCAGATCGGCTCGTTCGTGGACCAGCTGGCGGCGCGCTACCAGCGGCTCGGGTACTCGATGCAGCCGGTGTACGGCGCGCGGGCCGACCTGGCCGCGCACGTCGGCGACGACGAGGCGTACCGGCGGCACTTCGCGCGGTACATGGCGGTGGACCGCGGTCCGATGAGCGACTGCGAGGCGTGCGTCGTCGAGGAGCAAGCGGGGCACCTGATCCGGCAGGGCAGGCACGCCGAGGCGGTCGCGCACGCCGAGCACCAGCTGGAGCAGGAGACGGGCTGCGCGACCCAGCCGCAGGGCATCCTGACGACGTTGACGCCCGCGTTCGTGGCGCTCGGCGACGTGGACCGGGCGCGGCAGGCGCACGTGGTGGCGTACCGGCTGGTGCGCGACGACCTGGTCGGCGGCTACCTCGACGACCACCTGGAGTTCTGCGCGACGTCCGGCAACGTGGGCCGTGGCGTCGACCTGCTGCGCGGCCACCTGCACCGGGTGCACCACTCGACCAGCCCGTCGCGGGCCATGCACTTCGCCGCGGGCGCCGCGCTGCTGCTGAGCCGCGTGTCACCGGACGAGCGGTTCGCCGTGCCGCGGGACGGGCGGACGACAGTGATGTCCGCGCCGGAGCTGCGGGCGCTGCTGGAGGCGCAGGCGTTGGAGATCGCGGCCCGGTTCGACCGGCGCAACGGCAGCACCGCGGTGAGCACCCGGATCCGGCAGACGTTGGCCGCGCCGGACACGATCCCGGTCCCGCTGGCCGTGCCGCTCCCGTCTCCCCCGGCGCCCGCGGTCGAGGAGGAGCCGGTGGTGGTCGCGGACCCGGTGGAGCTGGCGCAGCGGATGTGCGCGGCGTTCGACCGGGGCGAGTTCATCGTCGGGATGCGCCTGCTGCGGTCGCTGCCCGAGGACCTCGACCCGTTGCTGCCCGAGTCGCTCGGCGCCCTGGTGGCGGCGCGGCGGGCGACAGTCAGCGGGCACTCGCGGCCGCGGGCGGACGTGCTGGCGGACCTCGACGCGGCGATCGAGCGGCTGGTCGCGTGCGGGAAGCACGACCTGGCCAACCGGTACCGGGCCCGTGGCGCGGGGCTGCGCGCGGAGGAGGAAGGGCCGGCGGCGTGCGTCGAGGTGGTCCGGACGTGCCTGGCCGAGGCCGAGGCGACCGGCACCGCGTACACGCGCGTGCTGACGCGGTTGCTGCTGGCGGACCTGCTCGCCGACGTGGACGAGACCGACGAGCAGGGCGTGCTGACCGGTGAGGCGTTGGAGCTGGCCCGTGCCGAGGTGCCGGAGCTGGTGACGCGGGCGCGGTCCGACCGGGCGCAGTACCTGGCGACGGTCGGGCAGATGGACGAGGCGCACGCCGAGGTCGTGGACGTGCTCGCCACCGACCCGCCCGCTTCCGTGCGGTTCGACGCGCTGCGCCTGCTGCTGAAGATCCAGACCGTGCGCGGTGACGCGGAGGACGCCGTCCGCACGGCCGCCGAGTTCGTCGCCGCGTTCAGCACGCCGCGCGGGCCGTGGACGGCGGAGACGCACCGGCAGCGCGTGGCGTCGCTCGAACGGCTGGGGCTGGAGGCGGAGCACCTGGTCGAACTGCGTGAGGCCGTCAGCGCCGGTCACGACGTCGGCGTGCCGGACGACGTGGCGAAGGCGTGCTACGCGCTGGCCGGCGGCTACCTGAAGGCGGGCAGGCTCGTGGAAGCCGCCGAGGCGCTGGAGGAAGCCGTCCGCGTGATCGAGGGCGGCGAGGTCGACCCCGACGCCGTCGTCCCCGTCCGCTACCGGCTGGGCCAGGTGTGCGCGCGGCTGGACGAGACCGAGGCCGCCCGGCGGCACCTGGAGGTCGCGCTGGGCCTGGTCCCGGCCGACGAGCCGTGGCGGCGCGCGATGGTGCTGGAGGTGCTGGCGGGCGTGCTGCGGCGGCTGGACCGGCAGCCCGAGGCGGCGTCCGCCTACCAGGGCGCCGCGGCGGCGTGGCAGGAGGTGTCGGAGTTCGCCGAGGCGGCGGGTTCGCTGGTCGAGGCGGCCGCCGCCCTGCCGAACGACGAGGCCGCGGAATGCGCCGCCACCCTCACCGCGGCCGAGGAACTGCTGCCGTCCGTGGAAGACCACGACCACCGGGTTCACCTGACGGCGCGGATCGCCGCGATCCGGGCGTTCCTGCACATCCAGGCGGGCGAGCACGCGGCGGCCGTGGAGCAGAACGGCATCGCCGAGGAACTGGCCGCCCAGCTCGGTGACACCGACTGGCAGATGTTCCTCGTGATGCGCGGCGCGAAGTTCCTGCTCGAGTCCGGCGACGCGGTCAACGCCGAAGCGGAGGCCCGCCGCGCGGCCACCCTGATCGCTGACGACACACCGCCCCAGATCCTCGGCGACACCGCCAACGTCCTCGAAGAAGCCCTGAGAGCGCAGGACAAGCCCACCTCGACGGACCCGGTCCTCCGTGCCCTGACCAGCCGCTTGGAGTCCTGACCGCGCGGTCTGTGCTGGGGCGCGCCGCGCGCCCCAGCACACACCGCCCATGTCAACCAAGATCACCACATCGTGCGAACCGTCGGTCCAGCTAGAACCAAATCGCACTTCGCGCGTCGCCTTGAACAGAACGGAAGCCGGCCAAGGCCCCACCTGCGCAGGCCCCGACACACGCGGTGAGCGTGTGGTCAGCCACGCCGGAGCGGTCAGACGCGCCGGGCCGAGGTCGGTACCCGGCGGTGTGGCAGGTGAGGCGCGCGCGGCGGCGAGGTGGGGGTCTGGGCCACCGCGGGCTGGGGCCGCCGAGGCGAACCGGGAGGCTGGAGAAGGCCGTCGGGCAGGGGAGGCCGTCGGGCAGGGGAGGCCGTCGGGCCGGGGAGGCCGGGGAGCCCGTCGGGCCGGTCAGGCTCGTTGGGCTCGGGCGGAGGCGTAGAGGCAGACCGCGGCGGCCGTGGCGAGGTTGAGGCTTTCGGCGCCGCCGTAGATCGGGACCTTCAGGGCGGTGTCGAGGGTGGCCACCACGTGGTCGGGGAGGCCGTGGGCCTCGCTGCCGAAGACCCACGCGGTGGGGGTGGTCAGGTCTCCCCGGAGGTCGGCGGTGACCAGGTCTTCCTCCGCGTAGCCGTCGGCGGCGACCAGGCGCAGGCCCGCCTCGCGGCAGGCGGCGAACACCTCGTCGGCGTCCCGCACCCGCGCGATGGGCAGGTGGAACACGCTGCCGGTGGACGCGCGCACGCACTTGCCGTTGTGCGGGTCGACCGTGTCCCCCGCGAAGATCACCGCGTCGACACCGGCCGCGTCGGCGACCCGTGCCACGGTGCCCGCGTTACCGGGGTCCGCGACGCCGTGCAGCACGGCGACCAGCCGCACGCCGGGCGTGAGCGCGGCCTTCAGCGGCACGTCCACCAACGAGCACACGGCGACGAGACCCTGCGGCGTGACGGTCTCCGACAACGACGCGGCGGCCTTGTCGGTCACCGAGCTGACCGGCACGCCAGCGTCGACGGCGTCGCGCACCAACTCGGGGTTCCGCGAGGCGGCGGCGGGGGTGACGAAGAGGTCGTGGACGCGGCCCCGGCCGGCGGCGGCCCACGCCAGTGCCTCGCGCACCGCCTGCGCGCCCTCGGCGAGGAAGCGCTCGGCCCGGTCACGGCCGGCGCGCCTGGTCAGCCTCCTAGCTGCAACGACCCGGGGAGTCCGTTCGGTGAACGGAGCATCCCCGGGTCGCGGTGCGCGGCGGTCGTCCGCGCTCAGGCCTTGTCCTCGACGGGCGCGTTCACGTCGCTGGGCAGCGCGGCGCGAGCGGCCTCGACCAGGGCGGCGAAAGCGCCGGGGTCGCTGACGGCGAGCTCGGCCAGGATCTTGCGGTCGACCTCGATCTCGGCGAGCCGCAGGCCCTGGATGAAGCGGTTGTACGTCATGCCGTTGGCGCGGACACCGGCGTTGATGCGCTGGATCCACAGCTTCCGGAAGTCACCCTTGCGGGCGCGACGGTCCCGGTAGGCGTAGTTGAGCGAGTGGAGCACCTGCTCCTTGGCCTTGCGGTACAGCCTCGAACGCTGGCCGCGGTAGCCGCTGGCGAGCTCAAGGGTGGTACGGCGCTTCTTCTGGGCGTTCACTGCCCTTTTGACGCGTGCCACGGGTCCATCCTGTCGATCTCGTGGGGCCGGTGGAGGGCCCCGGTGTTCAAGGGGGTGAAGGTCTCGGTCCTCGGAGGGTCAGACGCTCGAGGGTCGGACGCTCAGAGGCCGAGCAGCTTCTTCAGCCGCGGCACGTCGTTCTTGGCGACCTCGGTCGTGCCGGAGAGGCGGCGGGTCAGCTTGCTGGACTTCTTCTCCAGCAGGTGGCGCTTGCCGGCCTTCTCGCGGACGAGCTTGCCGCTGCCGGTGACCTTCACTCGCTTGGAGGTCCCGCTGTGGCTCTTGTTCTTGGGCATTTCCGTCCTCAGTCTCGTGCAGCCACCGGGGTTGGGGGCGGCCATGCTTGCTCCCGGCCCGGGGGCCGGGAGATCACTCCTCGACAGACTCCGCCGTCGCCTCGTCGGCGCCGTCGTGCTTGATCGGGCGGGTCTTCGTGGTCTTGTGCGGGGCCAGCACCATGATCATGTTGCGGCCGTCCTGCTTCGGGTTGGACTCGACGAACCCCAGCTCCGCGACGTCCTCGGCGAGCCGCTGCAACAGTCGGTAACCCAGCTCCGGCCGGGACTGCTCACGGCCCCGGAACATGATGGTCACCTTGACCTTGTTCCCGTGCGACAGGAAGCGGGCCACGTGGCCCTTCTTCGTCAGGTAGTCGTGCGGGTCGATCTTCGGCCGGAGCTTCTGCTCCTTGATGACCGTCAGCTGCTGGTTGCGGCGTGACTCGCGTGCCTTCTGCGCGCTCTCGTACTTGAACTTGCCGTAGTCCATGAGCTTGCAGACGGGCGGCCGAGCCTGCGCGGCGACCTCGACGAGGTCGAGGTCCGATTCCTGGGCGAGTCGGAGCGCGTCCTCGATGCGAACGATCCCGACCTGCTCGCCGTTCGGCCCGACCAGACGAACCTCGGGCACGCGGATGCGGTCGTTGATGCGCGGCTCGGTGCTCGCGGGAGCACCTCGGTTCGAGGGACTTGTCATTCACGTCCTTTGTGACTCGTTGTGCGCCAAAGACAAGAGGCCCCACACCTGCCCGGTGTGAGGCCCGCTTCCGACCGATCGCACAACGAAGGGCGCAGTCCACCCCTCGAGGGACCGGACCCGGCCACCTGCACGAAGCGGCAGACGCGGGTGGGAGCGGGGCTCCACTTGCCGTCCCCACGGTGCGGGGACTGGTCGCGCGGAGAATACTAGCAGACGGCCTTGTCAACCCCCGAATCGGCGACCCGGACGGGGTGGTTGCGAGAATGGCTCCCGTGACCGACCTGCCTTCGAACAACGTCCGCGACCTGTCCGATGTTCCCAGCGTCGAGGTGATCAGCAAGGCGGCGCTCATGCTGCTCTCCTCCGCCGCCGAACGCCTCGGGCTGGCCGACGAGGACCCCGACACGAGCCCCCGCCGCGACCTCGACGAGGCGCGCCGGCTCATCACCGCGCTGGCCGGCCTGGTCACGGCGTCGGTGGAGTACCTCGGCCCGCACGCGGGGCCGCTGCGCGAGGGCCTGCAGTCCGTGCAGCGGGCGTTCCGCGAGGCGTCGGCGTACCCGGACGAGCCGGGCCAGGGCCCGGGCGAGAAGTACACCGGCCCCGTCTACTGACGGGCCCGGACGCACGGGTCGGGCCTCCGCGGACCCCGCGCACGGCGAGTCCGCGAGGCCACGGCCTGTGACGGCGAGCCTGTGAGGTCACCGGCCGTGACGGCGAGCCCGCGAGGTCACGGCCCGCGGAGGCCAAGCCCGCGGGGTCGCGGGTGTGAGCCCGACCTGTGAGGTCACCGGCCGTGAGGCCGAGCCCGCGAGGTCACGCCCTGACGCCGGCGGCCCGCAGCCGTCGGGCGGCCAGGGCGCTGATGACCTCGGGGTCCTGCCGGCGCCAGCCCTCGGCCGGGTCGCCGGGGAACGTCGCCAGGTCGCGCAGCGACAGCGTCGTCAACGCGTGCAGCGCGAGCAGGTCGAGACGGCCCTGGTCGCGCAGGCGCCTGACGACGGTGGCCTGCCGGGCGTACCTGATCCGCAGCGGCAGCCACGTGAGCAGCAGGAACGCCAGCGGCAGGACGATCAGGGCGACGGTGAGCCACAGGGCGGTGGACTCGACCGCCTCGATCTGGGCGCCACCGGCGTCGGTCAGCGTGCCGCCGGCGGACTTGCCGCGGTCGAGCGCGTCGGCGAGCTTCCCGCCGACCAGCGGCACGTCGCGGGCCTTGGCGGCGACGTCGCCGAAGGTGTCGGAGAGGGCGTTGCCCGCGTCGACGAGCCCGTCGCCGGGCGCGCGCAGCGTGCGGACCGCCTCCCCCACCGCGAGGGCGAGGGTCACCCAGAACCACGTCCAGGCGACCGCGACGAGGTCGGCCACCACCTGCCGCGCCAGTCGGGTCGGACGATCCGCGTACCACTTCATGGGGTGTGGTCTTACCAGGCGCGGGTCACGGGAAACCGACGTGATCGGCATCGCCGCGACCGCGGGGTCTCGATTGGGCGCCCGGCCACTAATGTCGGGGCGTGGGGATGACGTTCGGTGAGCTGCTGCGGGCGCACCGGTTGCGGGTGCGGCTGACCCAGGAGGAGCTGGCGGAGGGCTCCGGGGTGAGCGTGCGGGCGATCAGCGACATGGAACGCGGTCGGGCCAGGGGTCCTCAGCGGCGCACGGTGGAGGCGCTGGCGGGGGTGCTGGCGTTGGCCGGGCCGGAGGTCCGGGAGCTGTTGGACGCGGCCAAGGAGGGTCGGGCGCGGCGTGCGCCGTCGTCGGCCGGGTCGTCGCCGGCGCCGTCGGCGCTGCCGCCGGACGTGGCGGACCTGACGGGGCGCGAGAGCGAGCTGGCCGCGTTGGCGGAGGTCGCCGAGCGGGCGCGGGCGGGTGCGACGTCGCTGGTGGTGGTGCACGGGCCGCCGGGTGCGGGGAAGACGGCGCTGGCGGTGCGGGCGGCGTACCGGCTGGCGTCGTGGTTCGCGGACGGGTGCTTCTTCTTCAACCTGCGTGGCATGGACGTGCGGCCGGTGCACCCGTCGGAGGTGGTGCACCGGATGCTGTTGGCGCTGGGCGTGGCGGAGAAGGAGGTCCCGGGGAGCGAGGCGGAGCGCTCGGACCTGTACCGGTCGCGGTTGCGGGAGCGGTCGACGTTGTTGGTGCTGGACAACGCTTCCGACGAGGCGCAGGTGCGTCCGCTGTTGGCGACCGGGGCGGGGTCGTTGGTGGTGGTGACGTCGCGGTTGGTGCTCGGCGGGTTGGAGGCGGGGGCGCGGCTGGGGTTGGACGTGCTGGACCCGGGTGAGTCGTTCGACCTGCTGGGCGCGATCGCGGGACGGGCGCGGGTGGGCGCGGAGCCGGTGGCGGCGGCGCGGGTGGCGAAGCTGTGCGGGCACCTGCCGCTGGCGCTGCGGATCGCGGGGAACCGGCTGGCGAGCCGTCCGAAGTGGACGATCGGGCACCTGGCGGGGCAGCTGGTGGACGAGCGGCGTCGGCTGTCGGCGTTGACGGCGGGCGACCTGCGGGTGCGGACGGCGTTCGAGATGTCGTACCGGCAGCTGGGCGAGGGGGCCGCGGTGTTGTTCCGGCGGCTGTCGCTGGCGCCGGGCGGTGACTTCGGGCCGGACCTGGCGGCGGTGCTGGCCGACGTGGACCGGTTCGCGGCCGAGGAGACGTTGGAGGAACTGGTCGACATGAGCCTGCTGGACACCGCGGAGGTGCCCGGCCGGTACGTGTTCCACGACCTGATCCGGGTGTTCGCGGGTGAGCGGTTGGCGGACGAGGAGCCGGCGCCGGCGGTGGGGGCGGCGCGGCGGCGGATGGTGGACTGGCTGCTGGGCACGGCGGCCGCGGCGGCGGGGTTCTTCGGCCCGGACGCGCGGACGGCGCCGGCGGGCGGGTTGGGTGGTCCGGAGGAGGCGGACGCCTGGCTGGCCGCGGAGACGGCGAACTGGTTGGGCGCGTTGCGGTGGGCGGGTGGCGCGGGGCTGCACGCGGAGGTGCTGCGGGTCGCGACGGCCATGCACTGGTACTCCGACCAGCGTGGACGTGGTGAGACGTGGGCGGAGGTGTTCACGGCCGGTGTGGCGGCGGCGCGCGCGGTGGGGAGCGTGCGGGACGAGGCCGTGCAGCTGAACTTCCTGACGTGGACGTTGGCGGTGCTGTCGCGCCGGCACGCGGACGCGTTGGCGTTGCACGAGGAGGCGTGGCGGGCGGCGGTGGCGGCGGGCGACGTCACGGAGCAGGGTTGGGCGCTGCACTACCGGTCGGTGTCGGAGTTGCGGACGGGGCGGTTGGAGGAGGCCCAGGTCAGCGCGCGGCGGGCGCAGGAGCTGTTCCGGGTGGCCGGTTTCCCGTTGGGCGAGCAGATCTCGTTGTCGTGCCTGGCGTTGGTGCTGGACGCGTTGGAGCGGTACGAGGACTCGGTGGTGGTGCACCGGGAGCTGGTGGACAACGTGCGGTCGGGCCGGTTGGCGGTGGCGCCGGTGATGGCGGCCGAGATGACGGCGACGTTGCTGGTGCGGACGGCGGACACGCTGGTGCGGTTGGCGCGGTGGCCGGAGGTGTTGGCGGCGGCGGACGACGCGCTGGAGCTGTTGCGGGGCGCGCCCGCGCCGCCGAGCCTGTGCGACGCCCGGTACCTGCGGGGTCTGGCGCTGCACCGGCTGGGTGACGCGGCGGGCGCGCGGGTGGAGCTGGGGCTGGCGGCCGGGTTGGCGGGTGAGAACCGGCACGGGCGGCTGGTGGCGGTGCTGGGCGCGTTGGCGGACGTGCACGACGACCTCGGCGACCCGGTCGCGGCCGGGAGGTGCCGGGACCGGGTCGCCGCACTGGGGTCAGCCGATCGGTGATGCGTTCCTAGCCATCGCCGGGGTCCTTCCATGCCGCGCTCACTGGGGGTGGCCCCAGTCAACCGGCCGCTTGGGGGCGGCACCACGCAGAAGTACCGGCAGAAGTACGCGCGGTGCCCCGTTCCGCGTCACCGGCTCGGTGCGGGGTTACCCGACGACGGCGAGCGCGTCGATCTCCACCAGCAGGCCGGCGGGCAGGCCGACGTAGACGGTGGTGCGGGCGGGGAAGGGCTCGTCGGTGACGAACTCGCCGTAGGCGGCGTTCATCTCGGCGAAGTGCGCGGTGTCGGTGAGGTAGACGCGCAGCATCACGACGTCGGCGAGGGACGCGCCGCCCGCCTCCAGCACGGCGACGACGTTGCGCAGGGCCTGCCGGGTCTGCTCGGCGACGGTGTCGCCGACGACGGCGCCGGTGGCCGGGTCGAACGCGACCTGGCCCGCCACCTGCAGGATCGGGCCCTTGCGGACGCCTTGGGAGAACGCGGCCACGGGGGTGGGCGCGGCGGTGGTGCTGATCTCGGTCTTGGACATGTGCTTCCTCTCGGGTGCCGGCTCGCGCCGGCGGTTCAGTCGCGCGGCGACCAGCCGCACTCGACGGACGCGGCTCGCGCGGTCGCGAGCAGGTCGGGCAGGTGGCCGAGCAGGCCGTCGAAGTCCAGCAGGACCTTGGGCACGGACAGGGAGACGGCGGCGACGACCTCGCCGCGCGCGCCGCGGATGGGTGCGGCGACGCAGTGGATGAAGTCCTCGTGCTCGGCGTTGTCGACGGCGTAGCCGGCGGAGCGGACGCGGTCCAGCTCGGCGAGGTAGGCGTCGGGGGTGGTGATGGTGTTGGCGGTCAGCGGCACGTAGTCGATGGTGTGGGCGACCTCGCGGCGGCGTGGTTCGGGCAGGTCGGCGAGGAGGATCTTGGCGACGGCGGTGCAGTGCAGGGGGGCGCGCCTGCCGATGCGGGAGTACATGCGCATCGGGTGGGTGCTGTCGTACTTGTCGATGTAGATGACCTCGCCGTCCTCGTAGGACGCGAGGTGGACGGTGTAGCCGGTGCGGGCGTTGAGCTCGCGGAGGGCGTTCTCGGCGCTGCGCCGGACGTCGCGTTCTTCGAGGGCCCGGTTGGCGAGGTCGAAGAGGGCGGTGCCGAGCCGGTAGTGGTGGACGCCTTCGCGTTGCACGAACCGGTGGGACTCCAGGGTGCGCAGGAGCCGCATGGTGGTCGACTTGTGCACCTCGATGACGCCGGACAGCTCGTCCAGGGTCTTGGGTCCGGTGGCCAGTTCACCGACCAGGGTCAGCGCCCGGTCCAGGCTTTGGCTCATCGACGTCTCCTCAGGTGTGCGGCGGCCCACGTGTCCGAGTCGGCGTCCAGCAGTGGCACGGTGACCGCGGACGGCAGCGACTCGCCGACATCCTCCCTGGTGAGCAGTGCGGCGGCGGCTTGGAGGTGCCCGGCGCGCAGTCGGCGGGCCGGTGGCGCGCCCGCGAGGTGGGCGGCGAGGTAGCCGGCGGCGAACGCGTCGCCCGCGCCGACGGGCTCGACGACGTCGACGCGCAGGCCGGGTTGGAACGTCGTGGCGCCGTCCTCGACGACGGTGGCGCCGCGTGCGCCGTGCTTGACGACGAGCGTCGACGGTCCGGGCAGGAGGGCGCGGAGTTCGGCGGGGTCGCCGGCGCCCCAGACGGCCTGGGCCTCGTCGGAGCCGGCGAGCACGATGTCGGCGGCGTCGGCGAGGGCGCGCAGGACGGACGGGTCGCGGTGGCGCCACAGGGCGGGCCGCCAGTTGAGGTCGAACGACACGGGCACGGGGCGCGGTCGGCGGAGGACGGCGCGGAGCAGGTCGAGGCAGCTGTCGGACAGGGCGGCGGTGATGCCGCTGACGTGCAGCAGCTCCACGTCGTCGAGGTTCAGGCGGTCCAGCGTGGCCGGTCCCATGGCGGACGCCGCCGAGCCGTGCCGGTAGTAGCGCACGGGGCTGCCGGCGGCGTCGGCTTCCTTGACGTAGAGGCCGGTCGGCCGGTCGGGGTCGACGTGGACGCCGGTGACGTCGACGCCCGCGCCGCCGACGGCGTCGAGGACCGCGCCGCCGAACGCGTCGTCGCCGACGGCGCCGACCCACCGGCTGCGGACGCCGAGGCGGGCGAGGTGGACGGCCACGTTGGACTCGGCGCCGCCGATGGTCCGCGTCCAGGTGCGGGCCGCGCGCACGGGGCCGGGTTCGGCCGGCACGAGCACGGCCATCGTCTCGCCCAGGCACACCACGCCGCCCGGTAGGTCGAACCGCATCCGTGCTCCTCCGGACTCGCTCGTTGACGGGACGGCGACCGAATGTTACACACGTCTGCATCACATCGCGCAATAGCCGTTGCAGTATGTGCAACGTGAGGAGCGGAGAACGTGGACCTCGACGCTGTGGCCGCCATCCGGGACGAGCGGGTCGACTGGCGGTTCAAGGGCCTGCCCGCCGACGTGTTCGGCGCGACGATCGGCGACGTGGCCGACCGCCGGCTCGACCTGTTCGCCGACGGTTTCGTCGGCCCGCTGGTCGTGCTCGACGCGGCCGCGCTGGAGCACAACCTCGCCACCATGGCCCGCTGGTGCGCCGACCGCGGCGTGCTGCTCGCCCCGCACGGCAAGACGACCATGGCCCCGCAGCTGTTCGCCCGCCAGTTGGCGCACGGCGCGTGGGGCATCACCGCGGCCAACACGAGCCAGCTGCGCGTCTACCGGGCGTTCGGGGTGTCGCGCGTGCTGCTGGCCAACCAGCTCGTGGACCCGGCGGGGTTGCGGTGGCTGGCGCGCGAACTCGCCGCCGATGACACGTTCGAGTTCACCTGTTGGGTGGATTCCGTGGCGGGCGTGGAGCGCATGGCGGAGGCCTTGGGCGACGTGGAGCGCCCGGTGGACGTGCTGGTCGAGCTGGGGGCGCCCGGCGGGCGGACCGGTGCGCGCGACCTGGCCACGGCGTTGGAGGTCGCCCGTGCGGCGGCGGACAGCCCGGCGCTGCGGCTGGCCGGCGTCGGCGGGTACGAGGGCGCGTTGGCGCACGACGCCTCCCCGGCCGCGCGGTCCGTGGTGGACGGTTACCTGTCGTCGTTGCGGGAGCTGGCGATCGGGTTGCGGAACCGGTACGAGGTGGCCGAGCCGATCGTCACGGCGGGTGGCAGCGCGTACTTCGACCAGGTGGCCGCGAAGCTCACCGAACCGTGGCCGTTCCCGGTGCGGCCGGTGCTGCGCAGCGGCGCGTACATCACCCACGACGACGGGTTCTACCGCGGGATCTCGCCCCTGGGCCGCACTCCCGGCGCGGAACCGTTCCGCGGCGCGCTGCGGGCCTGGGCTCAGGTCACGTCACGGCCGCAGCCCGACCTGGCGCTGCTGACGCTCGGCAAGCGGGACGCGTCGTTCGACGAGGGCCTGCCCGAACCGCAGGTCGTCCGCGGCCGTGACGGCGTGGAGCGCCCGCTGCGCGCCGAGGTCACCGCGCTCAACGACCAGCACGCGTTCGTGAGGCTGTCCGGCGACGACGTGGAGGTCGGCGACTGGGTCGGCCTCGGCCTGTCCCACCCGTGCACGGTGTTCGACAAGTGGCCGCTGATCCCCGTGGTCGAGGGCACCACCGTGGTCGACCTGGTCCGCACGTACTTCTGACATCCGGGAAAGGACGGCGGCGTGGACATCGTCTTCAGGGGCGCACGGGTGGTCGACGGCACCGGCGCGCCCGCCCACCGGGCCGACGTGGGCGTGCGCGACGGGCGGATCGCCGAGATCGGCGACCGGGTCGACGGCCGGCGCGTAGTCGACGCCGACGGCCGGGTGCTCGCGCCCGGGTTCATCGACATGCACTCCCACTCCGACCTGCAGGTGCTGGCCGACCCGGCGCACCTGGCGAAGGTCACCCAGGGCGTCACCACCGAAGTCCTGGGCCAGGACGGCCTGTCGTACGCGCCCGTGGACGACGAGGTGCTGGCCGCGCTGCGCGCCCAGCTGGCCGGGTGGAACGACGACCCGCCGGGGTTCGACTGGGACTGGCGCACGGTCGGCGAGTACCTCGACCGGCTCGACCGGGGCATCGCCGTCAACGCCGCGTACCTCGTGCCGCAGGGCACGCTGCGGATGCTCTGCGTCGGCTACGACGACCGCCCCGCCACCGACGCCGAGCTGGACCGGATGCGCCGGCTGCTGGCCGACTCGCTGCGGGAGGGCGCGGCCGGCATGTCGTCCGGCCTCACCTACACGCCCGGCATGTACGCCGACACGGCCGAGCTGACCGAGCTGTGCCGGGTGGTCGGCGAGCTGGGCGGGTTCTACAGCCCGCACCACCGCAGCTACGGCGCCGGCGCGCTGGAGGCGTACGCGGAGATGGTGCGGGTGTCGCGCGACTCGGGCTGCCCGCTGCACCTCGCGCACGCCACGATGAACTTCGAGGTCAACCGGGGCCGGGCGGGCGAGCTGCTGGCGCTGCTGGACGACGCGATCGCGGCGGGCGCGGACATCACCCTCGACACGTACCCGTACCTGCCGGGCGCGACGTACCTGTCCGCGCTGCTGCCGAGCTGGACCGGCGAGGGCGGCCCGGACGCGACGCTGGCCCGTCTGTCCGATGTGGACATCCGGGAACGCGTCCGGGTCGAGATCGAGGAGACCGGCTCGGACGGCTGCCACGGCGTGCCGGTGGACTGGGACGCCATCGAGGTCAACGGCGTCCGCGAGGCGGAGAACGCGCACCTGGTCGGGCTGTCCGTGGCCGAGGCCGCGCGCCGGGCCGGGCGTCCGCCCGCCGAGCTGTACTTCGACGTGCTGATCTCCGAGCGGCTCGGCACGTCGTGCCTCATGCACGTCGGCCACGAGGACAACGTCCAGGCGATCATGCGGCACCCCGCGCACACCGGCGGCAGCGACGGGCTGCTCGTCGGCGACCGGCCGCACCCGCGCGCCTGGGGCACGTTCCCCCGCTACCTCGCCCGGTACGTGCGCGAACTGGGCGTGCTCGGGCTGGAGGAGTGCGTGCACCACCTCACCGGACGGGCGGCGCGCCGGCTTCGGCTGGCCGACCGCGGGCTCGTCCGCGAGGGCTGCGCCGCCGACCTGGTGCTGTTCGACCCGGACACCGTCGCCGACACCGCGACGTTCGACGAACCCCGGCAGGCCGCCGCGGGCATCACCCACGTCGTCGTCAACGGCGTTCCCGTGATCGACGACGGCCGGCGCACCGACGCCCTGCCCGGCCGTTCCCTGCGACCCCACCGGAGCCGCGCGTGATCGACTGGCTGCAGCACACGACCGGAGGGCTGCTGACGCTGTCCGCGCTCAGCATCGCCCTCCTCCTCGCGATGATCATCAGGTGGAAGGTCGAGCCGTTCATCGCGCTGCTCGTCGTCGGCCTGCTCGTGGCGCTCGCCGCCGGCCTGCCCGTGGAGACGCTGGTCGGCTCCGCGCAGAAGGCGTCCGACTCGCTCGTGGAGAAGGGGTTCGGCGGCATCCTCGGCCACGTCGCGGCGATCATCGGCCTCGGCACGCTCCTCGGCGCGATCCTGGAGGCCTCGGGCGGCGCGGAGGTGCTGACCCGGTCGCTGCTGCGGGCGTTCGGCGAGGGCCGCGCGCCGCTCGCGATGGGCCTCGCCGGGTTGATCTTCGGCGTGCCGGTGTTCTTCGACATCGGCATCTTCGTCCTCGCGCCCCTGGTGTACGTCGCCGCGAAGCGCAGCGGCAAGTCGATCGTCCTGTACGCGATGCCGTTGCTGGCGGGCCTGTCCGTGATGCACGCGTTCATGCCGCCGCACCCCGGCCCCGTCGCCGCGGCCGGGCTCCTCGGCGTCGAGCTGGGCTGGATCATCGTCATGGCGCCGGCCGTGGCGCTCCCGTCGTGGTTCATCGGCGGTGTCCTGTACTCGGCGTGGATCGGCAAGCGGCTCGACGTGCCCGTGCCGGAGGAGATGCTGGCCGCCGCGGAGAAGGCGCGGGCCGAGGCGGCGACGAAGGGCGAGCCGCCGCTGGGCCTGGTGCTCGGCATCATCGCCGTGCCGCTGGTGCTCATCCTGGCGGGCACGTTCGGCAGCATCCTGCTGCCCAAGGGCTCCACCCTGCTGGGCGTGTTCACGTTCTTCGGCACACCCGCCGTGGCGTTGACGATCGCCGTGCTGGTCGCCGTCTGGCTGCTCGGGTTCCGCCGCGGCATGACGCGGGAGCAGGTGACCGAGCTGTCCGGCGCGTCGCTGCGGCCGGTGGCGATGATCCTGCTCGTCGTCGGCGCCGGCGGGTTCTTCGGCGCGGTGCTGGCCGCGACCGGCGTCGGCAAGGTGCTCGCCACGTCCCTGGCCGACGTCGGGCTGCCCGTGATCGCGCTGTCGTACGTGATCAGCTGCGGCATGCGCGTCGCGCAGGGCTCGGCGACGGTGGCGATCGTGACCACGACCGGCATCGTCGCGCCGGTCGTGGCCGACCTGGACTACTCGCAGCCGCGGCTCGCGCTGCTCGTCATGTCGATCGCGGCGGGCTCGATCATCGCGTCGCACGTCAACGACGGCGGGTTCTGGATCGTGTCCCGCTACTTCGGCCTGTCGGTGAAGGAGACGCTCCAGACGTGGACCGTGCTGGAGACGATCCTGTCGGTGGTCGGGTTCGTGGTGGCCGCGCTGCTGAGCCTGGTGGTCTGACCCGGCGGTGCCCCGTGCGGGATCGGGCGCCGCTCTCCACCACCTCTCGCCCCCGGGACGACTCAGTACCGACGGCCGTAGTCCTCCATCCTGCGTGAGGCCCGTTCCACGGCGTCCGCGGTGCTTCTCATGAGCGCCAGGTCGTCTCGGAGACCGCCCAGCTTCCCGAGGGCGACCGACAGCTCCGACACGGTGTCCTGCGCCGCGTTCAGCTTCGCCACGGCGTTGACGATGGAGGCGGCGCGGTCTTCGAGCCCGCGCAGACCGTCGGCGGCCCTGTTGAGCGATCCCGCGTTCTCTTCCAGGTGGCGCAACTGATCCGCCGCGCGGGCGAGCGCGTACACCGCGTCGACGTCGAGCGCGGAACGACGACCCTCCCTCGCCTTCACCTCGTCACGGAGTTCCCTGAGCAGTCCGGCCGCCTCGGCGTCCGAGCGCTCCAGCCGGTCGAGGGTCCGCTTGATGTCCTCGTCGCGTTCCCTGGTCGCGGTGGCGATCATGTCCTGGAGCCTGTCCTCGGTGAGGTCCCGCAACCCGCGAAGGGCCTGGAAGCGACCGCTCTCGCGGATCTCCTTCCACTCCTGCAACGTCTCCGCCGGGTACTTCTCCTCGCCGCCCTTCTCGTCGACCGCCTGGTGGTGCGGAACGCAGAGGAAGATCAGGTTGTCGAAGGACTTCCGGACCGCGGGGTCCATGTCCGGCACGTAGCGCTGCCCGTCCGGCTTCGCCGCCCGGATGTGGGCGATCTGCAGGGCGATGCGGAACTTGCCGTCATCGGTGCGCGTCAACAACGGCTCGGTGCAGGTCGGCCAGTAGCACTTCCCCGCACCCAGGAGGATCAAGGCCGCTCGGTCACCACGGGAGTAGGTGTGATCACTGTCTGCCACGAATCGCACCTTACGGGCCCACCGCGCGAAGCTGACCGCAAAACCGCGAAGGCGGTGGTGGGACCAGCGCTCGCGCACCTCGGACTAGTCGTTGCCCGCCGCCGCCCGGAACCCGGCCAAGTAGGTGCGCAGGCCGCGCTGCCCGCTGCGCATCATCAGCTCGTGGTTCGCCTTGAGCAGGGGCCGGCCGACGAGCGCGAGCCGTCGCAGCAACGGCTTGCGCACCGTCACCTCCTGGTCGTAGACGAGCCGCGACCCGGCGCCGTCGGGGAAGATGCGCCAGCTCACCGTGCCGTCGAGGTCGCCGACCAGGTCCGCGCGCAGCAGCCCGGCGTCCGGCTCCTTGGCGTTGTGGTGGGCCTGGAAGACCAGGTCGTAGGGCAGCACCGACCGGCACCGCAGCTCGGCCGCGTTCTCGGCCACCTGGCGGGCGTCACGCACCTCACGCCACCAGTGCGGGTAGTTGCCGAGGTCGGCGAGCACGTCGAAGGTCCGCTCCGGCGTGCTGTCCACCGACCAGACGCTGCGGAAGCGGTACGAGTTCAGCGGCATGACGACATGGTCACCCACGCGGAGCGGCCTGACCACCCACCCGCGCACCCCACCTGCGGCACACCCACCACTCGACCGGCCACCATCCGACCGGCCACCATCCGACCGGCCACCGCCACCGCTACCGCCAACCGACCGCCGCCAGCCGACCCTCCGCTGACTTACCGCCAGGCAGCTCGACGGGTCAGCCGACCGCGGCCTGGGCGGGCAGCACCTCGCGCAGGAACTGGCCCGTGTAGCTGTCCGCGACCTCCGCCACCTGCTCCGGCGTGCCCTCGGCCACCACCATGCCGCCACCGGACCCGCCCTCGGGCCCCATGTCGACCAGCCAGTCCGACACCTTGATCACGTCCAGGTTGTGCTCGATCACGATCACCGTGTTGCCCTTGTCGACCAACCCGTTGATCACCCCGAGCAGCTTGCGGATGTCCTCGAAGTGCAACCCCGTCGTCGGCTCGTCCAGGATGTACACGGTCTTGCCGGTCGACCGCTTCTGCAGCTCGGACGCGAGCTTCACCCGCTGCGCCTCGCCACCGGACAGCGTGGGCGCGGACTGGCCCAGCCGCACGTACCCCAGGCCGACGTCGACCAGCGTCCGCAGGTGCCGGTGGATCGCGTTGATCGGCTCGAAGAACGAGGCGGCCTCCTCGATCGGCATGTCGAGCACCTCGGCGATCGTCTTGCCCTTGTAGTGCACTTCCAGCGTCTCGCGGTTGTACCGGGCGCCCTTGCACACCTCGCACGGCACGTACACGTCCGGCAGGAAGTTCATCTCGATCTTGATCGTGCCGTCGCCCGCGCACGCCTCGCAGCGCCCGCCCTTGACGTTGAACGAGAACCGCCCCGGCTGGTAGCCGCGCACCTTCGCCTCGGTGGTCGCCGCGAACAGCTTGCGGACGTGGTCGAACACGCCCGTGTACGTCGCCGGGTTCGACCGCGGCGTGCGGCCGATCGGGGACTGGTCGACCCGCACCAGCTTGTCGACCTGCTCCAGCCCGCGCACGCGGGTGTGCCGGCCCGGCACCTGCCGCGCGCCGTTCAGCTTGTTCGCCAGCACGGTCGCCAGGATGTCGTTGACCAGCGTCGACTTGCCCGAACCGGAGACGCCCGTCACGGACACGAGGCAGCCGAGCGGGAACGACACGTCGATGCCGCGCAGGTTGTGCTCCCGCGCCCCGACGACGGTCAGCTGCCGCTTCTTGTCGACCTTGCGGCGGCCGGCGGGCACCGGGATCTCCTTGCGACCCGACAGGTAGGCGCCGGTGATCGACTCCTTGTTCTTCAGCAGCGCCTGGTACGGGCCGCTGTGGACGACCTTGCCGCCGTGCTCGCCCGCGCCGGGGCCGATGTCGACCACCCAGTCGGACGTGCGGATGGTGTCCTCGTCGTGCTCGACCACGATCAGCGTGTTGCCCAGGTCGCGCAGCCGCGTCAGCGTCTCGATCAGCCGGTGGTTGTCGCGCTGGTGCAGGCCGATGGACGGCTCGTCCAGCACGTACAGGACGCCGACGAGGCCGGAGCCGATCTGCGTCGCCAACCTGATCCGCTGCGCCTCACCACCCGACAGCGTGCCGGACGCCCGGTCGAGCGACAGGTAGTTGAGGCCGACGTCGAGCAGGAAGTGCAGCCGGGCCTGGATCTCCTTCAGCACCGCGCCCGCGATCATCGCCTCGCGCTTGGCGAGCTTCAGCCCGTCGAGGAACTCGGAGCACTCCGCCACCGACATGGCGCACACCTCGGCGATGGACTTGTCGCCCTTGCGCCCGTGGTGCAGCGTGACGGCCAGGATCTCCGGCTTGAGGCGGGTGCCCTGGCACGTGGGGCACGGCACCTCCCGCATGTAGCCCTCGTACTTCTCCCGCATGTACTCGGACTCGGTCTGCTCCTGGCGGCGCTCCAGGAACGGGATCACGCCCTCGAAGTTGGCGTAGTACGAGCGCTCGCGGCCGTAGCGGTTCTTGTAGCGGACGTTGACCTGCTCGTCGACGCCGTGCAGCACGGCCTTCTGCGCGCGGGCGGGCAGCTGCCGCCACGGCGTGTCCATCCGGAACCCGATCGCGAGGCCCAGCGATTCCAGCAGCCGGGTGAAGTACTCGGCGGTCTGCCCGGTCGCCCACGGCGCGATCGCGCCCTCGGCCAGCGACAGCTCGTCGTCCGGGACGACCAGCTCCGGGTCGACTTCCTTGCGCACGCCGATGCCGGTGCACGCGGGGCACGCGCCGTAGGGCGAGTTGAACGAGAACGACCGGGGCTCCAGGTCCTCGATCGCGAGCGGGTGGCCGTTCGGGCAGGCCAGGTTCTCGGAGAAGCCGCGCACCCGGCCCGGGTCGCTCTCCGGCACGTCGACGAACTCGAGCTCGACCAGGCCGTCGGCCAGGCGCAGCGCGGTCTCCACCGAGTCGGTCAGCCGCTGCTTGGCGCTCGCCTTCACGCTCAGCCGGTCGATCACGACCGCGATGTCGTGCTTCTCCTGCTTCTTCAGCTTGGGCACCTCGCCCAGCGCGTACACGACGCCGTCGACCTTGGCGCGCGAGTAGCCCTGGGACTGGAGGGTGGAGAACAGGTCGACGTACTCGCCCTTGCGGCCCCGGATGACGGGCGCGAGCACCTGGAACTTGGTGCCCGCCTCCATGGCGAGGACCTGGTCCACGATCTGCTGCGGCGTCTGCTTGGAGATCGCCTCGCCGCACGTGGGGCAGTGCGCCTTGCCGGCGCGCGCGTAGAGCAGGCGCAGGTAGTCGTAGACCTCGGTGATGGTGCCCACGGTGGACCGCGGGTTGCGGCTGGTGGACTTCTGGTCGATCGACACGGCGGGCGACAGGCCCTCGATGAAGTCGACGTCCGGTTTGTCCATCTGGCCGAGGAACTGCCGCGCGTACGCCGACAGCGACTCCACGTAGCGGCGCTGGCCCTCGGCGAAGATCGTGTCGAAGGCGAGGCTGGACTTGCCCGAGCCGGACAGCCCGGTGAACACGATGAGGCTGTCCCTCGGCAGGTCGAGGTCCACCCCTCGCAGGTTGTGCTCGCGCGCCCCGCGAACGACAAGCCGGTCGGCCACAACGGTTCCCTTCGGTTCTTGACCTTTCCCCGAACAGACGTTCGAAAAGCGTATCGGACCACGGGTGTCAGCCCTGTCGGGGGAGGCGACAACCATGCTAAGTGCGACCACCGACAAAAACCGCGAGCGGCACTTCCACGATCGTGCGCCAACGGCTCTACCGGTCGGTAGTGAACGCCCCTACGCTGGGGTGATAGGCCGTTCGGCCGCAACCGCCGGGATGAGGTGCCCATGAGCTTCGCTGATGCCGCCCAGGTCCGATCCGCCCAGACGAGCGTACCCGCGCCCCGCGAGCAGTCGGCCGCGGTCCAGGACGCGGTCGCCGGGCTCGCCGAGGTCGAACGGGCCACGGAGGCTCTGTACGAGGTCGTCGCGGGCCTTGACCTGCGGGCCTTGCGCGGTCCGAGCCTCCTGCCCGGCTGGAGCCGGGCGCACGTCGTGACGCACCTCGCACGCAACGCCGACGCCCTCGTCAACCTGCTGACGTGGGCGAAGACGGGCGTCGAGCACCAGATGTACCCGAGCACGGCGGACCGCGACGCGGACATCGCCGAGGGCGCGGGCCGGCTCCCGCAGCTGCTCCGGGCCGACCTGGACGCGGCGTGCCAGCGGTTCGCCGCGGCCGCCCGCGACCTGCCGCCGACGGCGTGGGAGGCGGAGGTCGCGCACCCGCACAGCGGGGTGCTCCTGGCGCACCGCGTGCCGTGGCTGCGGCTGCGCGAGGTGTGGTTCCACCTGGTCGACCTCGACGGCGGCACGGGGTTCGAGGACCTGCCCGAGGAGCTGCTGGAGCACTTCCTGGACGACGCCGTGGGCCAGTACGCGGACCGTCCGGACGTGCCGCCGGCACGCGTCGAGGCCACGTTCCCGGACGGCCGTCAGCGCAGCTGGGCGCTCACCGCGGACAGCGGCGCGTCCCCGGTCGTGAGCGGCGCGGCGGCGGACGTGCTGGCGTGGGTGACCGGCCGCCACAGCGGCGCGCGGCTGAAGGGTACGGCGCCCACGCTGCCCAAGTGGCTCTGAGCGGAGTGCAGGCGGGCCGTCAGCAGCAGGCCCACCAACGCAGGGCGGCGGCTCGTGGTGAGCACGCGGTGCGCGGGCCGTTCGACGTACTTGGTGAGCAGCCAGCCCAGGACCACGGCCGCGCCGGTGAACGCCGCCAGCTGCGCCCAGGGGCCGAGGGCCGCGACGCGCAGCATCACGACGTAGCCGATCTGCTGGTGGACCAGGTAGACGCCGTAGGAGATGCCCGCCAGCCACTTGATCGGCCGGGTGAGGGCGCGCACGGGCGCGATGTCCCAGTCGCGCCCGCCCGCGGCGGCGCACACGCCGATCAGCGCCACGCCCAGGCCGACGGTCGACTCGAAGTCCCCGGTGTGCCCGGACTGCGCCATCAGAGCCGCCGTGAGCAGCGCGAACAGGTGCCGGTCGCCGAGCCGTCCCCGCGACCACAGCCAGATGCCGACGCCGATCGCGAACAGCTGCGCGCGGTGCATGCCGAGGCCGTTGAAGAGGGTCTGGAGGACGCCCGGGTCGGCCGCCGCGTCGCGCAGCGCCACCGGCACGACGACCAGCGCCCACAGCCCGACCTTGAGCGCGCGGCCGCGGAGGCGCGACGCGAGCAGGGCGCCCGCCACGAACCCGGTGACCTGCACGGGCAACGTCCAGTACGAGAAGTCGACCACGTGGACGTCCGGGAACCAGTTCTGCAGCATGAGGACGTTGAACAGCAGGTCCCGCGGGCCCATCGGGCTCCAGCCCTCCGGCGCGGCGTAGCGGAGGAACGTGTACGTGAACGTGGCGGCCACCACGTACGCGGGGACCAGCCGGGCCAGGCGGTTGCGCAGGAACCGCGCCGGTTCGCCCTTCGCCAGCGACGCGCACGCGAAGAAGGCGGAGATCACCACCAGTGTGCTCGCGCCGAACTCGAGGCTGAAGACGAACGCGGCGGAACCGAGCTCGGAGTGGGCGGACGGCCCCGCGTGGGTGGCGTGCTGCAGGAGCACGCACAGCACGGCGGCGATGCGCAGGACGTCCCAGTTGATCCGGCGTTGGGTAGGCACGAGGTGGAAGAACCCTATTCACGTGGCGTCGGCAGGGCGGCGGTGTTTCGGTCGCCCACCCTATGAGGTCCGGCTGCGGGGAGCCTGAAGGGTGTCCGGTCGGCTACCGTCGGCCACTGTGGACGTACTAGAGGACTACACGGGGCACGTGTCGCCGGGCGGCCCGCCGGCACGGCGCACCCTGGACGCGTTGACCATCACGAAGGTCTCGGTAGGACCGATGGACAACAACGCTTACCTGCTGGTCTGCCGTGCGACGAACGAGGCCATGCTCATCGACGCGGCAGCCGACCCGGAGCGCCTGTCGGACGTGGTGGGCCACTCCGTCGACCGCCCGCGGTTGAAGACCGTCGTGACGACGCACCGGCACGCCGACCACTGGGGCGCCCTGGGCGCGGTGGCGGGCGCGAACGGGTCGAACACGGTCGCGCACGCGCTGGACGCCGACGTCCTCCCCATCCCGCCGGACGTCCTGGTCGAGCACGGCGACACGGTGGACGTCGGCGAGGTGCCCCTGACGGTGATCCACCTGCGCGGCCACACTCCGGGCTCGATCGCCCTCCTGTACCGCGACCCAACCGGCCACCCCCACCTGTTCACCGGGGACTCGCTGTTCCCGGGAGGAGTCGGCAAGACCACGTCGCCCGAAACCTTCGGGTCGTTGATCGAGGACGTGTCGACGCGGATCTTCGACGAACTGCCCGACGAGACCTGGTTCTACCCGGGTCATGGGGACGATTCCACCCTGGGGCGTGAACGACCTCACCTGGACGAGTGGCGTTCCCGGGGCTGGTGAGCCGTGCGGGTGGGGCCGCGCACTCTGCTGCGGTCCCACCGGCGACGTCAGTCTTCGTCCCTTTTCGTCACGATGAAGGATGTGCCTGCGAGCGCTTCTCCGGCTGTTCAGTGATGGACGTTGAGCGGTGGGTCGGAGACGGGCCAGATGCGGACCAGCCAGTGTTCCCGTTCATCGCCGGCGAAATGCTCGTCCGATTCCTCGCGACCGCGCACGAACGCTTCGACGTGGTATTCGCCGGGGCCGGGCAGGGGGACGGTGTGCTCGCCCATCGCGGCGGTCGGGGACCAGAGGCGGACTTCTTCGCTCTCCGTCCGGAACACGGCTTCGGCCGAGTCGTGCCAGGACGCGGTGGGGGCGGTCGGGCGGGTGGACCACAGTTCCAGGCGGATCGGCGGGTTGTGGTCGGTGTCCGTGCTGTGGAAGAGGACGCCGCCGAGCCCGCCGACCATCAGCCAGTCGTCGCCGTCGGGGACTTCCAGTGCGAGCGGTGAGTTGTTCCGGGCCATGTCCTGGAGGCAGAACTGCGAATATTCCACGTCGACGGTGTCGTCGAACGCCGTCACAGGCCCCTGGCCAGGTGTTGTCACGGTCGCCAGCCTACGACCTGATGACATTGACCGGTCGGCGGCGACGGCGAGCGCGAAAGGGGAAGCGCGGTGCCGGCGAGTGAGTTGCTGGGTCATCCGCCCGACGCGAGGGTGCTGATCGTCAACTGCGACGACGTCGGCCTGCACGAGGACGTCGACGTCGCGGCCGTGGAGGCGATCGAGGTCGGGATCGCGGCGTCGTGCAGCCTGATGACGGCCGGCCCGTCGGCGGCGCACGCGATGCGGTTGCTCCGGGCGCGCCCGGACGTGCCGTTCGGCGTGCACCTCACCTTGGTCCGCGACTCGCCCACCGATCGGTCGGGACCGTTGACCTCGAAGGACAAGGTCCGCTCGCTGCTGGACGACGCCGGCCGGTTCTTCACCTCCGCCGACCGGGAGGCGCTGTTGGCCCGTGCGCGCGCCGACGAGGTCGAGGTCGAGTTCCGGGCACAGGTCGACGCGGCGGTCGACGCGGGGCTCTCGCCGACGCACCTGGACTTCCACTGCCTCGCCGACGGTGGGCGCGACGACGTCCTGGCGCTGACGGTGGGGTTGGCGGAGGAGTACGGCTTGGCCGTGCGGGTCTGGTTGGAGGAGGGGCGGCGGGCGATGCGGCGGCGCGGGCTGCCCGTGATTGACCACCCGTTCGTGGACAGCTTCGCCCTCGACGTCGACCGGAAATTCGCTCGATACGGTGAACTTCTGCGTGACTTGCCCCCAGGTCTCAGCGAGTGGGCCGTGCACCCGAGCGTCGCGAGCGCGCGGTCGCGGGAGGTCGACGGCGGGTGGCGCGTTCGGCGCACCGACTACGACTTCCTCGTCTCACCAGAGGCCCGCGACCTGGTCGACCGCGAGGGCATCACCGTGATCGACTACCGCGCCCTGCAAAAGGAGTGGTCGCGGTGATCGCCACCCGGCCAGACTCGGGGACGTGGACCTCCCCGCCGACCCGCTCCGCTTCGATCCCGACGCCGACGCGCTGATCACGCCGTCCGCGCCCGAGCTGACCGAGCCGTGGCCGGACCGGCTGGTCCTGTGCTACTTCCACGAGCAGATCGCGGCCTTGCGCGAGCGGGGCGCCGCCCGGCTGGCGGGACGGTTCACCGCCGAAATGGGCGGGCACGGCATCCACCTGGTCGACGCCGCCGACGGCGACCCGGTGGCCGTCTTCCACCCCGGCGTCGGCGCCCCGGCCGCCGTGCACCACCTCGAACGGGCGATGGCCGGCGGCGCCCGCCGCGTCGTGCTGTGCGGCAGCGCCGGAGCGCTCGTGCCGGGCCTGGTGATGGGCCACGCCGTGGTGCCGACCGGCGCGGTGCGGGACGAGGGGACGTCGTTCCACTACGCGCCCCCGACCGAGGTGGTCGACGTCGACCGCGCCGTGGTGGACGCCCTCGTCGGCCTGCTCGCCGAACGGGACGTGCCGTGCGTCACCGGGCTCACGTGGACCACCGACGCGCCGTTCCGGGAAACCCGCGCGGCGGTGGGAGCCCGACGTGACCAGGGGTGCGTGGTGGTGGAGATGGAGGTCGCGGCGCTGCTGGCCGCCGCGCGGTTCCGCGGCGCGCGGCTCGGGGCGCTGCTCTACGCCGCCGACGACCTCAGCGGCCCGGCCTGGGACTCGCGGAACTGGACCACGGCGGACGCCCGCGCCGACCTGCTCACGCTCGCGATCGAAGCCACCGGCAGGATTCACGCGTCCGAGTGATCTTCCGTCACTCCGCCACGGCGTCCAGCACGTCGAGGTAACCGCCGGTGACGCGCCGCAACCCGTCCGACACCGCCGTCAACTTGCCGGGGCTCCAGCGCTTGTCCTCGTACTCGCGGGTCTGCCGGCGCAGCGCCCGCAGGCTCACCGCCAGCTCGTCGCGCAGCCGGGCCCGGAACTCGTCCGGCCCCGGCGCGGGCAGCCGGACCCGCTCGCCACGCCCGTCCACCAACGCGGCCAACGTCGCCTCCACGGTGCCGTCGACCTCGCTCCAGACCAGGGCCGGTCGGTCGACGCCGTGGTTCCACACCGGCGCCCGCGCGGACCGCCACAGCGGCCGGATGGGGTTCCTCGCCACCCGCGCCGCGTTCGCCCAGTGCTCCGCGCCGTGCGGCTCGGCCAACCACGGCACGTCGTCGACCGGCAGGTCGACCACCAGGGCGACGGTCACCCGATCGACGTCCCGCGCCTCACCGAGGATCTCCCCGACGGCCCACAGCTCCACCACCCGCAGCGGGTGGATCGCCCCCGACAGGCCCGCCAGCTCACCGCACTTGGCCGCCAACTCCTCGACGTGCCGCACCGCCCGTGACCACTTCACGCGACCATCCTCACCCATCCGGGGGCGTCGGCAGGTGCGGCCCTCACCGCCGACCGGTCAGCACGGACACGTGGACGTGCTCCGCGAACGGCGCGTGCGGTTCCACCGCGCGCCGGATCAGGCCGGTGAACCGCGCGCGTTCCGCCGACGCCGGGAGCCGGTCCTCGGGCAACGCGGAGAGCACACCGCCCACAATGGACTCCACGTCCAGCGTGCCGGTGTAGTCGACGCCGTGCACGTCGCCCCGGAACCCGGCCGCGACCAGGCTGTCGCGGTATCGCCGCAGGCTCTCCTCGTCGGTTCCGCACGCGTTGCCGACACGCGTGCCGAACCACTGTTCCAGGCACTCGCGCAACGCCCGTGACCAGTCGGCGTCCTGCAGCCACAGCGGTGTCCCGTTCGCCAGCACCGCCACGCCTCCCCCTGGCCTGACCAGCGGGAAGAGTGCGTGGAACAGCTCGTCGTACCGCATCCAGTGCAGGGCTTGGCCGATGGTGACCGCGCCGACCGACCCGTCGCCGAGCAGGGCGCGCAACGCGGGCACGTCCGCGTCCGTGCCGATCACCCACGTGAGGTTCGACAGGCCCTGCTCGGCGGCGGCGCGGCGGGCGTGGGCCAGCATGTCCGGTTCCGGGTCCACGCCGACGACGGCGCGGAGCCGTGCCGCGAGGGGCAGCGCGAGCTGACCCGTCCCGCAGCCGAGGTCGACCGCCGTGTCGTCTGCGGTGAGCCCGAACGCGCCCGCCACCGCGTCGATCGCCTCCGGCGGGTAGCCGCGCCGGTAGCGGTGGTAGTAGTCGGCCACCTCGCCCGCGAATCCCAGTGCCATGCCGACCAGGGTGCAGGCGAACACCGTCCCGAGGACAGCGGTTGCGCTCTCAGCGCACCGACCGAGTGGTCCGGGTCAGGTGTTCGGCGACGGGTTCGGCGGGGGGTTCGGCGAGTTGTCCACAGCCCGGCGAGCGGGCCGCCGCCGCTCTCCCGCCGCTCGGTATGTTCGCCGCATGGAGCAGGTGGTGGAGATCTACACCGACGGCGCGTGCAGCGGGAACCCCGGACCGGGCGGCTGGGGCGCGGTGCTGCGGTACGGGGCGCACGAGCGGGATCTGTTCGGTGGGGAGTCGGCGGCCACCACCAACAACCGGATGGAGCTGATGGCCCCGATCCGGGCGTTGGAGACGCTGCGGAGGCCGTCCGTGGTGCGGATCTACACCGACAGCACGTACGTCCGCAACGGCGTGCTGTCGTGGATGACGAAGTGGAAGTCCAACGGGTGGCTCACGTCCGCCCGGCAGCCGGTCAAGAACGTCGACCTGTGGCAGCGGCTCGACGCCGCCACCGCGCCGCACGAGGTCGAGTGGCACTGGGTGAAGGGGCACGCGGGGCACCCCGAGAACGAACGCGCGGACCGGCTGGCGGTCCGCGGCGTCCGGGCGGCGATGGAGTCAGATCTGCGGGCAGACGTCGTACATGACGCCGAAAAGGCGGGAGGACTCGGGTGACGGTCCGGGAGGGAGGTCGAAGTAGCCCTTGGCGGCGTCCACGCACTCGGTGAGGAGGTCGTGCTCGGCGGTCAGGGTCGTTTCGCGGGATCGGGTGGTGTCGAGGGTCCGGTCGGCCTCGGCCTGCTGCGCGGTCACGTCGGCGAGGGCGCGTTCCCTGTCGGCGCGGGTGGCGGTGGTGCGGTCGAGTTCGGCGCGCTCGCTCGCGTAGAGGGCGGTGAAGACGCCCGCGACGACGGCGAACACGACGGCCAGGGCTGTCAGGACGACGATCGGCACCCGGCCGCCCGAGCGCGTGGCGCTCGGCTGGCGCATCTCCGGCTGGAACAGGTTCGGCGGGAACTCGGGGTGCGGCGGGTACGGGTGCTGTGCCGGATGCGCCTCGGCAAGCTGCGGTCCGGTGGCCCAGGGCGCGGGCTGCGGTTCGGTGCCCCACGGCGCGGCGGCGGGCTGCTGGTCGACGGCGGGCTGATCCGCCGACGCCGACGTCGGCGCCGGCACGGGTGGGGTGCCGCGGTGGTTCGGTTCGGGCGTGGTCATTCGATCCCCCTGGCTCAGCAGTGTTCCGTGGCGCGGGCGACGGCGGGCCCGAGGGCCGCGTCATCGTCGTCCCGGGCGGCGATGATGGAGTCCTTGGCCGGCTCGGCGCACTCGCGCAGCTCGGCGTTCTCGGCCTCCAGCGTGGAGATCCGCCCGGCGACGGCCTCGGTGGACGTCCTGGTCTCCTCCAGCCGGTCCTGCGCCCCGGTGAGCGACCGGCTGGTCTCGTCGAGGCGCCGGACCTCCAGCCCGAGGTCTTCCCGCGCGCCGAGGAACAGCACGATCGCCAGCACCGACGCCCCCGCCAGCAGCACGGCGAGCGCGCTCAGGACCACGACCGCGGCCCGTGGCCCGGCCGGGGCGGGCGGCGGCGGAGTCGGCTGCACGTGGTCGGTCATATCGCCCTCTTTCGGTTGAGATGGCCCGAAAGTTAGGGACGCGGCGTCGCCGTGGCCACGGGCGCGCGGCCGGGCGCTCCCGCCACCTGCCGGGAACCGCCCTGATCGTTTCCCCGGACCGGCCCGGTCCGGGGAATTCCGGGGCCTCCGGGGACCGGCCTCCGGGAGACCGACGCGGGCGGCTCCGGGGACCGGCGCGGGCGGCTCCGGGGACCGGCGCCGGGCTACAGCCAGCCGTTGTCGTGCGCGGTGAGGTAGGCCTCGGACCGGCTCGCCGCGCCGAGCTTCGCCACCGCCGCCGACAGGTAGTTGCGTACCGTCCCGGCGGACAGGTGGGTCTTCCGCGCGATCACCGCCACCGGCGTGTCGTACTCCGCCAGCCGCAGCACCTCCAGTTCGCGCGGCGTCAGCGGGCACGGCGGCGTGGTCAGCGCGTCCGCCGCCAACGCCGGGTCGACGTACCGGGCGCCGCCGTGCACCCGCCGGATCACGTCCGCCAGCGTGCCGCCCGGCGAGCCCTTCGGCAGGAAGCCCTTGGCCCCCGCCGCCAACGCCCGCTGGAGGTGCGGCGGCTTGCCGCGCCCGGTCAGGATCACCACCGCGCACCCCGGCAGGGCCTCGGCCAGCTCGGCGGTCACCTCGAAGCCGTCCAGCGACGGCATCTGGAGGTCCACCACGGCGACGTCCGGCCGGTGCGCCAGGGCCGCGCGCACCGCCTCCCGCCCGTCCGCGGCCTGGGCGACGACCTCCAGGTCCGGCTCCAGCCCGAGCAGCGCCGCCACCGCGACGCGGATCAGCTCCTCGTCGTCGGCCAGCAGCACGCGGATCACGACCGCACGGTGGCCACGAGCGTGAACACCCCGTCCTCCTCCCCCGCGCGCACCGACCCGTCCACCGCCGCCAACCGCTCGGCCAACCCGCTCAACCCCGACCCGCCCGACCCCGACCCGCTTAACCCCGACCCGGCCGACCCGGACCCACCAGACCCGGACCCACCAGACCCCGCCCCGCCCAGCCTGGACCCGTTCGCCGGCACGCCGATCGCGCCGTCGTTCGCCACGGTCAGCCGCACCTCGCCGGCCTCGACCACGACGTCGATCGTGCACCACCGCGCCCGGCTGTGCCGCAGCACGTTCGTCCCCGCCTCCCGCAGCGCCCACGACAGCTCCCGCGCCGCCGGGGGCAGCTCCGCCGGAACCGACACCGTGCACCGCACCCCGGACGAGGTCAACACCTGCTCGATCGCCGACGCCTGCTCGGCCAGCTCCACGGTCCGGTACCCGTGCACGGCCTCCCGCAGGTCCGCCAACGCCGCCGCGGCCAGCGCCCGCACCTCGTCCGCCTCCGCACCGGCCCGCTCCCCGTCCGCGACCGCCAGCCGCGACGCCAGCTCGGCCTTCAGCGCGATCACCGTCAACCGGTGCCCGAGCAGGTCGTGCACGTCCCGCGCGAACCGCAGCCGCTCCTCGATCACCGCGAGCCGGGCCCGCGCCTCACGCCCCTGCTGCGCCTGCACCACCAGGTCCCACAGCCACACCGGCAGCACGTGCATCAACGCCAACCCGACACCGACCACACCGGTGATCACCAACGCGCGCAACGGTTCCGGCGACACCGCCACGGCCACCGCGACCACCACCGGGGCCGCCGCCCACCACCACCGCCGCACCAGCACCGGGGCCGTCCCGACGAGCGCGGCGCCGACCCACGCCCAGGTGTCCCACCGGCCCGCCGCCACCGGCGCCAGCAACGGCACCGACAGCAGCGTCGCCACGGCGACGGCGACGTCCCACCGCCGCCGCGCCACACCGGGCGTCACGGTCGCGTACAGCACTCCCACGTAGGCGACGCCGAACACGACCACGCCCACCAGCCCGGCCACGACCCACCCGGGCCGGGTCTCCAGCAGCACGCCGATCCCCGGCCCGACCAGGCTCGTCGACCACGCCACGCCCAGCGACACCAGCGTGAGCGCCCGCGCCCGCCTCATCACGCGCTGCACCCCCATCGCGACACGTTCCTCACCATGCCAGGGACACCCCGACGAACGCGTCCACCACGGCGCACGCCAGCGAGTACCACGTCGGCACGACCAGCCTGGCGCGGAAGTGGACGAGGTCCCACCCGGCGTGCGCGAGCCAGCCCGCCGCGACCAGGTAGCGGCCGACGTCGGGGTCCACCAGCAGCGCGATGCCCGCGACCGCGCCGAACCCCGCCACGCCCGCCACCTGGGCCCACATCACCTTGGTGCGGCGCAGCTCGCCCCGCAGCAGCACGGCGACGAGGTAGACCAGGGCGCACGCGACCAGGCCCCACGTGCCGAAGCCGGTCCACTCGCCGTTGTCGTCGGCGACGATCACGATGCCCAGCGCGGTCGACACCACGAGGGAGACGATCGAAGAACGTTTCATGGGGACCACGTTGCGGCCGGCGGCGCACAACCCCCACCCACGCGGTGTCACCGGACAACCGTGCGATTCACACGGTCAGGTGGTGAAGACGGGCGCCAGCCTCCGCATGCCCTCGGCGATCTCGGCGGTGGTGTTCGTGGTGAACGACAACCGCAGCGTCGACCGGTCCGGCTCGGCCGCGTAGAACGGCGCGCCGGGCACGAACGCCACGTCCCGCTCCAGCGCCGACGTGATCAGCGACCCCGTGTCGACGTCGCCCGGCAGGGTGACCCACACGAACATCCCCCCGTCCGGGTCGCTCCACCGCGCGCCGTCCGGCACGGTCGACGGCAGCGCCGCGACCAGGGCGTCCCGCCGCTCGCGGTAGGCCGCGCACAACGTCCGCACGTGCGCGTCCAGGTCGTTGGCCCTCAGGTACGCGGCGGCGGCCGCCTGGTCGATGGTGGACGTGTGCAGGTCCGCCGCCTGCTTCACGATCACCAGCCTGCGCATGATCGACGCGGGCGCGCGCAGCCAGCCCAGCCGCAGTCCCGGCGCGCCGACCTTGGAGAAGCTGCCCGCGTACAGCACGCGGTCGCTCATCGTGGCCAGCGCGGGCGCCGGCTCGCCGCGGTAGCGCAGCTCGCTGTACGGGTCGTCCTCGACCACCCACAGGCCGTGCCGGTCGGCGAGCGCGGCGATCTCGGCGCGCCGCCCGGCGCTCAACGTCCGGCCGGTCGGGTTGGCGAACGTGGGCACGAGGTACAGCAGCTCGGGGCGTTCCCGCTCGATGACGTCGGCGAGCGCGGCCGGGTCCATGCCGTGCTCGTCGCCCGCGACGGGCACGATCCGCGCGCCCGCGAGCTGGAAGCACTGGAGGGCGGCGAGGTAGGTGGGCTGCTCGACGGCGACGACCGCGCCGGGTTCCAGCAACGCGGTCACGACCAGCGTCAACGCCTGCTGCGAACCGGTGGTGACGAGCAGGTCGGGGACGTCGGTGGGCAGGCCGCGGCGGGTGAGCCGGTCGGCGACGAGGGCGCGCAGGTCCGCGTCGCCCTCGGTGGGCGCGTACTGGAGCGAACGGCGGGACAGCGCCTGGTCGAAGGCCGTGCGCAGGCCCTCGACGTCGAACAGCTCGGGCGCGGGCAGGCCGCCCGCGAACGAGATGACCTCGGGGCGGGCGGTGAGGGCGAGCAGGTCGCGGACCGGCGACCCCGTGAACGTGCGCGGCATGGGGCTCCTCGAATCATCGAGCGGAAGAGTTCACGCGGTCGTGCCACGCAGGAAAGGGGCTGCACTGGGGTCGAGGCGCCGAAGTCCACCTTACCGGGTGACGATGTGGCGGTGGACCTGGAAGCGCATCGCGTGGAGCTGACCGGTTACTGCTACCGCATGCTCGGCGGGCCGTTCGAGGCCGAGGACGCCGTGCAGGAGACGTTCGTGCGGGCCTGGCGGACGTTCGACCCGGAGCGCGGGCGGCTGCGGACGTGGCTGTACTCGATCGCCACGAACGTGTGCCTCGACATGCTGCGCAGCGCGCAGCGGCGGGCGGTGGCGATGGACCTGACGTCGCCGGCCGCCGTCGGCACGCCGCTGGGCGAGCCGCTGCCGGACGGGGCGTGGGTGCAGCCGGCGCCGGACGCGCGGGTGCTGCCGGCGGACGAGGTCGCCGTGGGCCGGGAGACGGTGCGGTTGGCGTTCGTGGCGGCCCTGCAGCACCTGCCGCCACGTCAGCGCGCGGTGCTGATCCTGCGGGACGTGTTGTGCTGGAAAGCGTCCGAAGTGGCCGCGTTGCTGTCCACAACGGTCGTTTCGGTGAACAGCGCGCTGCAACGCGCACGGGCCACGCTCGCCGACCGCAAGCCCGCGCCGTTGCAGCCGTTCGACCGGGGGTTGCTGGAGCGGTACGCGGCGGCGTTCGAGCGGCACGACGTGGAGGCGCTGGTGGCGCTGCTGCACGAGGACGCGACGATGAGCATGCCGCCGTTCGCGTGGTGGCTGCGCGGGCGGGCCGACATCGCGACCGCGCTGTCCTTCGGCGACAGCGGGTGCGAGACGGCGCGGCTCGTGCCGACGTGGGCGAACGGCGTGCCCGCGTTCGGCCAGTACCGGCCGGACGAGCAGGGCGTGCACCGGCCGTTCGCGCTGGTCCTGGTGGAGTTCTCGGGGGACCTGGTGATCGGCTCGACCACCTTTTTGGGTGATCATCTGTTCGAACTCTTCGGTTTGCCGGTGATTTTGTCGGACCCCTCCCGTACGAGTGGGTGAGGACTACCGGAGGGGGATGACCATGTACGAGATCGTGGCCGGCGTGCGCACCTGGTACGAGGTGCGGGGCGAGGGCGAGCCGCTGGTGCTGCTGCACGGCGGGTTCAGCGATTCGCGGGACTTCGAGCCGAACCTGGCGCGGCTGGCGGACCGCTTCCGCGTGTACCTGGTGGACCGGCGGGGCCACGGGCGGACGCCGGACGTGCCGGGGCCGGTGTCGCCGGACGTGCTGGCGGGCGACGTGGTCGCGTTCCTGGAGCACGTGGTCGGCGGGCCGGCGCACCTGGTCGGGTACAGCGCGGGCGGCGTGGTGGCGTTGGGCGTGGCGCAGCGGCGGCCCGACCTGGTGCGCAGGCTGGCGGTGCTGAACTCGGCGTTCGGCAAGGACGGGTGGCTGTTCCTGCCGCAGCCGGGCGGCGGGCTGCCGGCCGAGGTCGCCGACCGGTACGCCGAGGTGTCGCCGGACGGCCGCGACCACCTGCCGGTCGTGGTGGAGAAGTTCGCCCGGGCGGCGCACGACCCGGAGGTGGTCGACCTGGCCGCGATCACCGCGCCGACGCTGGTGCTGGGCAGCGACGACGACATCGTGCGCCTGGAGCACACGGTCGCGCTGTACCGGGGCATCGCGGACGC
Source organism: Saccharothrix hoggarensis (assembly GCF_052936025.1). The sequence continues at coordinate 5,693,620 of NZ_CP193624.1, forward strand.
GCAGCTGTGCGTGCTGCCGGGCACGTCGCACCTCATGCCGTTCGAGCGGCCGGACCTGTGCGCGTCCCTGGTGGCCGACTTCCTGACCACCACCCCGAGACCGCTCATGCCGATCCGCCGGGCGGAGGTGGTCGCCTGATCCCAGACGCCCGACGCGACGCGGTGCGACCGCCTCGGGTTGACAGCGCATATGCCGTGGTGGCTATATTGCCATTATGGCATCTACGTTCGCCGTGCTCGCCGACCCGCACCGGCGGCAGATCCTCGACGTGCTGCGGGACGGTGAGCGGCCGGTCAACGACCTGGTCGACGGGTTGTCGGTGAGCCAGCCGACGGTGTCCAAGCACCTGAAGGTGCTGCGCGAGGCCGGGTTGGTCGAGGTGCGCCGGGACGCCCAGCGCCGCCTCTACCGGCTGCGGCCGGGGCCGTTGGCCGAGGTCGACGCGTGGCTCGCGCCGTACCGGCGGATGTGGGAGGACAGCCTCGACGCGCTGGAGCGCCGACTGGACGAGGTGGACGGATGAGCGCCGAGCTGAGGCGGATCGACGGGAAGCCCGTGCTGCGGTTCGAACGGGTGCTCGCGCACCCGCGCGACAAGGTGTGGCGGGCGGTGACGGAACCGGGCGAGCTGGCGCACTGGTTCCCGGCCGAGGTGGCGATCGACGGGCGCGCGATGACGTTCTCGTTCCCCGACGAGGTCACCACCGGCGAGGTGCTGGAGTTCGACCCGCCCGCCGTGTTCGCGTTCCGCTGGAACACCGACGTGCTCCGGTTCGAGCTGCTGCCGCACGAGCGCAGCTGCCTGCTCGTGTTCACGCACGTCCTCGGCGACGAGCTCGGGGCCGGGCGCAACGCGGCCGGCTGGGACACGTGCCTGGCCGGTCTCGAAGCCCGGCTGGACGACCGGCCGGTCGAGCCGCCCGCGGCGGTGCTCGGGGCGATGGAGCGCTACGTCCGGGAGTTCGGGCTGGACGAGGGCCGGTTCGACGGCCGCGTGGTGCGGTTCGTCCGCGACCTCGTCTGGCGCCCGCTGGACGAGGTGTGGGCGCTGCTCACCGAGGGCGGGGACGGCGTGCCGACCCGTGCCGCCAACCCGGACGTGCCGGCGGGCCCGGTGGTCGAGCGCACGCCCCCGCGCGTGCTGGGGTTCGACTCGCCCACCGGCCGGGTGCGGTGGGAGTTCCGGCACGACCCGGACCGCGGCACGACGGTGGAGCTGACGCACGCGCTCGCCGACCCGGCGTTCGCGCCGCGGGCGCCGGCGGCGTGGCACGCGCACCTGGAGCTGTTCTTCGCGGCCACGTTCGGCGAGGTCCGCGGGTGGCCGGAGGACCGGGTCGCCGAGCTGGAACGGCGCTACGCGAGCAGCTGAGCGTCCAACCGGGCCAGGTGGTCGCGCCCGAACGGGCCGTTCTCCAGCCCGTCCACCAGCACCGCGGGCAGGTCGGCGCGGATCTCGGCGGAGCGTGAGGCGGCGGCCAGCGCGACGGTCGCGACCGTGTCCACGTCACCGGTGAAGGCGACGCACGTCCGCAGCACCCCGCTGAGCGAGTCGCCGGACGCCAGCGCGGTCAGCGCCGCGCGCACGCTCATCACGCCCTTCGACCCGACCTTGCCCGTCCACGGCCGCGCCCACACGTCCGAGCCGAGCCGGTCGGCGATCCACGCGCCGACCTCCGCGACCGGCCCGAGCCCGTGGTGGCAGTAGTGCACGGCCAGGGCCGCCGCCCGCGCCGCCGCGACACCGTCCGGCGTGTCGTGGGTGACCTTGGCCTGCACGTCGGTGTGGTGCAGGACGTCGGCCGCGGTGGGCAGCAGCCCGGCCGGCGCGGCACGCATCGCCGCGCCGCTCTTGTCGCTGTCCGGGCGGATGCGCGCGAGGAATTCCGCCCCCGTGCGCACGGTCCCCGGGAACGCGTGGAACCCGGAGGCGTATCCCTCGCGCGGGTCGCGGTGGAACGCCGTCACGAATGCCGACGCCACCGCCTCGGGGGTCCACGGCTCGCCGGACACCCGCAGTTCCGCGAGCGCCAGCGCCATCTGCGTGTCGTCGGTGTAGGAGCCGGGGCGGATGCCGTGGTGGCGGGGGTGCCGGACGTACCCGGCGAGCGTGTTGTGCGTGGTCACGAAGCGGTGGTCGGCGTACTCGAAGCCCGCGCCGTACGCGTCCCCGACCGCCAGTTCGACAAGCATGACGCGCACGTTATAACCGATTCGATATATCCCTTTTCACCCGGTCGGGTGGTACGAACATCGTGACCCAAGACACCCCTGTGCGCGAGAAATCGCGTGTCTTCGGAAACGAGGAACCTTGCGAATCACCAGGTTGATCCCTGCGCTCGCAGCCGCGTTGTTCTCCCTGCTCGCCCTCGTCCCGTCGGCGTCGGCGGCGCCCGCGAACGAGGGCGGCGTGTCGCCGTACATCATCGGCGGCAGCTACGCGAGCAACGCCCCGTGGGCGGCCCGGCTGTTCTCCAACGGCCGGCAGACGTGCTCCGCGACGATCATCGCGCCGACGTGGATCCTGACCGCGCGGCACTGCGTCAGCGGCGGCGGTCTGTCGTTCCGCATCGGCAGCCTCGACCAGACGTCCGGCGGCACCCTGGCCAACGGCGTCCAGACCTACAACCACTCGGCGGACCTGTCGCTGGTCCGGCTCGACCGCTCCGTGTCCGCGACCTACGCCCGGCTCGGCCAGCCGGGTTCGGTCACCGTCGGCCAGAACGTGCAGGTCTACGGCTGGGGCGCGACGTCCCAGTGCGGCTCGGAGATCAACTGCCAGTCGCAGTACCTGAAGGTCGCGAACGTGACCGTCACCGGCGGCTGCACCGACGCCTACGGCGGCTCGGCCATCTGCGCCCGCCGCGGCGACGGCATCACCGCGGGCGGCGACTCGGGCGGCCCGATGATGGCGAACGGCGTGCAGGTCGGCGTCGCGTCGACCAGCGACCGGCAGACCACCACCGCGTACACGAACGTGACGCGGTACCGGTCGTGGATCCAGTCGATCGCCGGGGTCTGAGCCGGTACCGGAACACCCTGGACCAGCCCGCTCGCGCGAGTGTCACGACACGCCCCAGTCGCGCGAGCGGGCCACCAGGCGACAGCGCGGCGCCGAGCCCACGGCCGGCGCCGCGCTCGCTCTCTAGTCCACTGTGGACTTCACCCGTCGGGTGCCGGAAGCGTTGTCGTAACGGGAGCGCGCGGACCGGATGGCGTCCTCGTGCGCCAGCACCCACCGTCCCAACGGGACGACCAGGTCCAGCAGCGAACGGCCGAGCGCGGTCGCCCGGTACTCCACGCCGGCGGCCTTGCCGGGCCGCACCTCCCGGTCGACCAGGCCGTCGCGCTCCAGCTGCCGGAGCGTGCGGGTGAGGATGCGGCGGCTCAGGTCGTGCACCGCGCGGTCCAGCTCGTTGAAGCCGTAGGGGCGTTCGGCGAGCAGCCCCAGCACGAGCAGGCTCCACTTGTCGCCGACCCGCGTCAGCACGTCGCCCACCGGGCAGGCGGCGCGGTCGGCCGTGGTGACCGGCACCGGGACCAGTGACATGGATGTGCCTTCTTTCGTGTCGTCGCGGCGCGCACCACGCTTCAGGTTATGGCGAACACCGTGATCACGGGCGGCACCAACGGGATCGGGAAGGCGCTGGCGGCACGGCTGGCGCGGGAGGGGCACCGGGTGGCGGTCGTGGGCCGCTCGGCCACCGCGCCGGAGGGCGTCGAGCTCGTGCGCGGCGACCTCGGCACGGTGGCGGGCACGCTCGCGGTGGCCGACGAGCTGGCGGCGCGGTTCGACGTGGTCGACCACCTGGTGCTCGGCGCGGGGCGGTTCAGCCGCCGCCGGGTCGTCACCGCCGACGGGCTGGAGCACACGTTCGCGTTGCACGCGGTGAGCCGGTTCGTGCTGGTGGAACGGCTGCTGCCGGTGGTGGAGCGGTCGGCCGCGCCGGTCGTGGTGAGCGTGTGCGGGGTGGCCGGGCCGCGCGGTCCGGGCATCCGGTGGGACGACCTGGCGCTGAGCCGGCGCTACCGCGCGTTCGCCGCGGTGAGCCAGGCGTCGCGGGCGGCCGACCTGCTCGGCGCGGGCTTCGCCGACCGGCACCCGGGCAGCGCCGTGCGGTACGTGCTGCACAACCCGATGTTCGTGGACAGCGGTCTCGGCGCGCAGGTCGGAGGACTGCGCGGCAAGGCGCTGGACGTGGTGGCGCGGCGGTTCGCCAGGTCGGTGGACGACGCGGCGGACCAGGTGCGCCGGTTCCTGGCGGACCCGCCCACCGCGCCGCTCACCGCGTCACGCGCCGGCGCGTTCGTCCCCCTCGACCGACCCGAGTTCGACCGCGCCACCGCCGCCCGGCTGCACGCCGTGCTCGACGCGATCACCGGCCTCGGCCGCGCCTGAGCGCCGTCTCACCGGACCACGCGGAACCGCAGGTGCACCACGTCGTCCGAGTCGGTCACCTCCAGCTTCTCCAGCTCGGTGGGGCGCAGGCCGTCCAGCAGCCGCGCGCCCGAGCCGAGCAGCACCGGCACGAGCTGGAGCCGGATCTCGTCGACCAGCCCGGCGCGCAGCACGTGCCGGGCCGAGTCCGCGCCCGCCATGACGAGCACGTCCTTGTCCCCCGCCGCCGCGCGGGCCTGGCCGATCGCGCTCTTCGGCCCGTCGGTGACGAACGTGAACGACGCGGACTCCATCGCCAGCGGCGGACGTCCCTCGTGGGTCAGCACGAAGCTCGGCACCGGGAACGGCGTGTCCCGCCAGTACCGGAGCCCCAGGTCGAACGTCCGCCGGCCCAGCACGACCGCGCCCACCGACGCGGCGAACGCGGCGTCGCGGTCGGAGCCCTCGGCGAACAGCCAGCGGTGCAGCCGTTCACCGCCCTCGCCCATCGGGTGGTCGTCGCCCACGTTCGGCCCCGCGCTGTACCCGTCCAGCGACACGGAACCGTTCAGCACCACTTTGCCCACGTCATCCCCCAGTGAACTCGGCGCGCACACCCAGCAGGCGCACGGCGCGCGCGTCGTCGAACCGCGCCAGCGCCGCCAGGGCCGCGTCCTCGATCGGTTTCCCGTCCATTGTCGGCACTTCCAGGGCGACGCCCCGCGTGGCGGTGAAGAACGGCGCGAACCGCACCTTCACCACCACCCGGGCCGCCGGCCTGCCCTCCGCCCGCACGTCCTCCACCACCCGCCGCGCCAGCGCGCGGACCTGGTCGCGGATCTCCGCCGGGTCCGTCAGGTCCTGTTGGAACGTCGTCTCGCGGCTGCGCGACTTCGCCACCCACGGCGTCGCGGTGACGACCGGGTCGCCCGCGCCCAGCGCGAGCTGCCGGAAGTGCGGCCCCATCGCCGGGCCGAACCGGGCGGCCAGCTCCGCCGGGTCGGCGCGGGCCAGCTCCGCGACCGTGCGGATGTCCAGCGACGCCAGCTTGGCCGCCGTGCGCGGGCCGACGCCCCACAACGCGGAGACCGGCTTCCCGGCCATCACCTCGACCCAGTTGTCCCTGGTCAACCGGTAGACGCCGGCCGGTTTCGCGAACCCGGTGGCGAGCTTCGCGCGCAGCTTGTTGTCGCCGACGCCGACCGAGCACTCCAGCCCCGTCCCCGCCTTCACGGCCCGCCGCACGGTGTCCGCCAACGCCTCCGGGTCGTCGGTGCGGGCGCCCAGGAACGCCTCGTCCCAGCCGATCACCTCGACCACCACGGGCAGTTCGCGCAGCACGTCCATCACGTGCGCGGACACCTCCTCGTAGGCGGGCGCGTCGGACGGCAGGAACACCGCGTCCGGGCAGCGCTTCTTCGCCAGCCGCAACGGCATCCCCGAGTGGACGCCGAACTCCCTCGCCTCGTAGGACGCGGTGGCCACCACGGCGCGTTGGTCCGGGTCGCCGGCTCCTCCGACGACCACCGGTCTGCCGCGCAGCTCGGGCCGGCGCGCGACCTCGACCGCCGCGATGAACTGGTCGAGGTCGACGTGCAGGACCCAGTCCTGTTCGGACACGTCCGCCAGTATCACCGCGCGACGCCGTTCGCGTGCGGCGATCCGAACACCGCCCGGGCGGTGCCACGCCGCCCGGTCCACGGGAGACGGCCCGGCCGGCCCTCTCCACGCGAGACCGCCCCGTTTCGCGTGACCGCCGTTCGTGACACGATCAAGACGTGCCGACCAGCCCCCGTGACCGCGACGAGCAGGGCAGGGCCCGCAACGCGCGACCGCGCGACGGGCTCGGCCGACCGCTGCCCTACGGCCTGCCCGGCGTCGAGCGCCAGCCGGAAGGCGTGCCGCGCACGCCCGGGGAGGCGTTGACCGAGGCGCAGCGGCTGCTGGACCTGGGCCGGCCGTTCCACGCGCACGAGGTGCTGGAGGACGCGTGGAAGGCCGCGCCCGAGCCGGAGCGGGAGCTGTGGCGCGGGCTGGCGCAGCTGGCCGTGGGCCTGACCCACGCGGCACGCGGCAGCGCGGCGGGCGCCTCGTCGCTGCTGGCCCGCGGGGTCCGCAACATCTCGCCCTACCTCGACGACCCGCCGCACGGGGTCGACGTGGCGGGCCTCGTGGCCTGGGCCGCGTCGGGCGTCGGCGTACCGCGACTCACGAGGGGTTCGTAACGTGGTGATCAGGCCCTACCGGGAATCCGACCGCGACGCCGTCGGCGACATCTGCGTGCGCACCGCGGACGCGGGCGGCGACTCCCGGCACCTCTACCCCGACCTCGAGCTCATGCCCACGATCTTCGCCTGGCCGTACACGGACCTGGAGCCGTCGCTGGCGTTCGTCGCGGACGACGGCGAGCGCGCGGTCGGGTACGTCATCGGCACCGCGGACACGCCGTCGTTCGTGTCCCGGTTCGAGTCGGAGTGGCTGCCGAAGGTGTCCGACCGGTACCCGCCGGTCGACCGGCCCGCCACGCCGACCGACGAGATGGTGTGGTTGCTGCACCACCCGCGCCGCATGGTCGTGCCGGAGCTGGCGGACTACCCGGCGCACCTGCACATCGACCTCCTGCCGGAGCACCAGCGCTCCGGGCACGGCCGCGCGCTCATGACGGCGTTCCTCGGCGCGCTGGCGTTCCAGGGCGTGCGCGGCGTGCACCTCGGGATGCTGACGATCAACACGGCGGCGCGCGCGTTCTACGACCGGCTGGGGTTCCACGAGATCGCCGTGCCGGACGCGGGACCGCTCACCTACCTCGGGCTCGAAGTTGGGCCGAACGCCTGCTTGGAGGACTCCGCGGCGGGGTAACTGGTGGTCATCCTCATCCCCACCTGGAGGCTTCCGTGCTAGCGATCATCGCCGCGGTCATCTTCGGCCTCGCCCTGCTGCTCGACCTCGCCAACGCCTCGCTCGGCACCGTGCTGGACGGCGGCACGCTGCTGCTGGCCGGTTTGCTCTGCGTGGCGCTGCACCTCGCCGGTGTCGGCGCCGGCGCCCGGTCGCTCAGCTTCCGGCGTCGCCGCCGCTGACCCGTTCCCCCGCCTCGCCGCCGGGTGCGGGCGGCGTCCCGGGTGGACAATCGGCCGGTGGACGTGTCCGCCCGCCGTGTCCTCCCGCCGCCGCCCGACGTGGTGGCGCGGTACGCCATGGACTGGCGGCACGACCACGAGTGGACGCAGGGCATCAAGCGGGCCGAGCTGACCGCGCCCGCGCCCGGTGGCGGGTTCGGCGTCGGCGCGGAGGTGACGCGGACCGCGCGCTTCCTGGGCAAGCGGATCGACTACGTGCTGCGGGTCGTGGCGCACGAGCCGCCCGGACTGCTGGAGATGACCTCGGTCGCGGGCCCGTTCCCGATGCACGTGACGTACCGGTTCGCCCCGGCGACCGGCGGCGGGACGGCGGCCACCCTGCGCGTGCGCGGTGACGCGGGCCGGCACTACCGGCTCGTCGGGCCGCTCATGGGTGGTTCGTGCGGGCGAACCTCCGCAAGGACCTCCGCGACCTGGCCCGCAACCTCGCACGCTGACCCCGACGCCGACCCGACGTTCAGCCGGCGGCGGGCGGGGCGGACAGCAGGCACGCCACGCACGGCATGCCGTCCGGCTCGGGCAGCAGCTCGGCCGCGTCCACCTCGATCCGCTCGCCGCACAGCGCGTGGAACGCGGACTGCGTGCCGTCGGGCAGCGGCACCAGGTGGCACGTCCGCTCCCACTCGCCCCTGAGACCACCGCTGCGGCGCACGAGCAGCACCGGCTCCTGGGAGGGCGGCGTCGCGCTCACGTCCGGACCAGTTCGTCATCCGACACGACGCACACGACGGCGTCGGGGGTCGCGTAGAAGTCCAGCCGGTACGGCCCGCAGCGCTGCCGGGCGTCGCCCCTGCGGACGCCCCCGTGGGCGCGGGCGCGGTCACCGGCCGCTTCGCGGGGCGGTCGCTCCGTGGGTTCCGGTTCGATCATCCTCCCATCGTGCGGGGTGACCGGTCGGTAGGGCAGCGCGGAACCCGAATCGCCACCGCCGTATGCGGAACACGCATGGGGACCGGTTCAGCGCGCGCCGCGGGCCAGTTCGGCGACGTCGCGGGAGCCCTCCCACGAACCGAGCCTGCCCAGCTCCCGCAGCACCTGCGCGGACTTCGTGGCCCGCGCGGTGTCCAGCGCGTCGTACGCCAGCGACACCGCGTGGTCGGTCTCGCCCGCGATGGCGTGCGCGTGGGCGAGCTTGGCGACGTGCACGCCCTGCTCCCACGCGCACAGCCGCCGCCACACCTGCTGCCGGACGTCCTCGTACACCTCGATGGCGCGGTTCGGCCGGCCGAGCGCCAGCCAGCTCGCCGCGCGTTCCAGCTCGAAGTGCTCCGCGGCGGAGCAGTAGCCGATCCAGTACTCGTCGTCGGACGGCGGCGTGACGCGCTCGAACTCGGCGCGCGCCTCGTCCAGGCGGTCCATGCAGGCGGCCTCGTCGCCCGCGCCGGCGAGGCCCCGCGCCTCCTGGCGCAGCGCGAGCGCCCGCACCATCGGGCTCAGGTCCTTCTCCCGGCGGGCGGCGCGGGCCAGGCCCGCCACGCGGTCCGCGTCGCCGTCGGCCTCAGCCAGCTGGGACATCCGCACGTACGAGTAGGCGACCAGGTCGCCGCTGTCCGCGGCCTGCCCCTGCTCCAGCGCACGGGCCGTCCACTGGATCGCGCCGCGCGGGTCGCCGGTCTCCTCGTGCAGCCAGCCGAGGAACTCGGCGTACGTCGCGGCGATGCCGAGCAGGTCGCGGCGCTGCTCGCCGCGGGCGGAGCGGCGCAGCCGGTCGACGAAGTCGTACAGGCCGCGGGCGGCGGACATGAGCGCGTCGGAGCCGCGCCAGTTGTGCGCGTCGTTGATGACGCGGCGCAGGACGCGCAGCCGGTTCAGCGCCTCGGCCGACACCGTGCCGCCGGGTCCGCTGAACACGGCCGCGCCGGTGATCGCGAGGAGCGAGCCGAGGTCGAGGCCGACCACGCCGCCGCCGCCGTCCGCCGCGCCCGCGAAGCCGAGCCGGTCCAGCTCGTCGGCCGCCACCGGCAGCGAGTGGTCGGCCAGGCCCAGCAGGTGCGCCGGGATGCCGAGCAGGCGCTGCAACGGGCGCAGGACGCGCAGGTCGTAGGCGATGTTGCTGCCCGACTCCAGCCGCGAGATCGCCGACTGCGAGAACCCGGCGAGCGCGCCGAGCTCGTCCTGGCGCAGGCCGTGCGCCCGCCGCGCCAGCGCCACCACCGCGCCCGGCGACCGGTCGCGCACCGCGTCGCGCACCTCGCGGCTCTCCCACAACGAGCGGGGCAGCGGCGGTAACGGCGCCTCGGGGACCACGACCGTGGGACGTCCCCCGCGCGGGTCGGTGCGATCGAGTGCCATAACCCATTCCCTTCACGACAGACCCAGCATCCTGGCACCGCTCCCAGAACTCCGCGACCGCCGTTACGGGGTGGACTCGGATCGGACAGATCGGGCGGGGCGCGGCGGCCGCGCGGATATGCTCCGCCCCGTGATCAAGGTGCTGCGGGACTTCTCGACCGGTGTCGGTCTGCTCGGCCAGGGGTTCGGACTGGTGTTCCGCTCGCCGAAACTGCTGCTCATCGGCGCGATCCCGGCCGTGGTGACGACCGCGCTGCTGATCGGCGGCGTGATCGGGCTCGCGGTCTGGATCGACGACATCGCCGCGTGGGTCACCCCGTTCGCCGACGACTGGAACGAGGGCCTGCGCGCGGCCACCCGGTTCGCCGCCGGGTTCTCGATCATCGGCGCGTTCGTCGCGATCGGACTGCTGCTGTTCACCGCCATCACGCTGATCATCGGCGGCCCGTTCTACGAGCACATCGCGGAGACCGTGGAGGACACCCACCTCGGCGGCGTGCCCGAGGCCGAGCAGGTGACGTGGGTGAGGTCCGCGGCGGTCGGCGTGCGTGACGCCGTGCTGCTCGTGGGCATCGCGATCCTGTGCGCCATCCCGCTGTTCGCGGCCGGGTTCATCCCCGTCGTCGGGCAGACCGTCGTGCCGGTGGTCGCGGTGTGCGTCAACGCGACGCTGCTGGGCATCGAGCTGACCGCCATCCCGTTCACCCGCCGCGGCCTGAAGCTCGGCGTCCGACGGCGGGTGCTGCGCAAGCGGCGGGCCGTGACGCTCGGCTTCGCCGTGCCCACCTACCTGCTGTGCCTCGTCCCGCTGGCGGCGCTGGTCGTGCTGCCGGCGGCGATGGCAGGCGGCACGGTCCTCGCGCACCGCCTGCTCCACGACCAGATCAGGTGAACGGCACCCACGCCTGACGCGCCAGCCCGTCGATCCGGCTGACCGCCACGCCCACCGCGGACACCGTCCACAGGTCGTCGCCGATCACCAGCGCCCGGCGGATGCCGGCGTCGTAGGTCGACGGCTCGTGCGCGATCGTGCCCAGCGCGGAGAACGCGCCGTCGCCGAGCCGCAGCACCAGCACGCCTCCGGCCTGCGGCGCCACCGGCTTCTCCGCGGTCGGGTACGTCTGCACCGGCAGCACCACGAGGTCGCGGGCGGGCCAGTGCAGGAACGCGTGCGGGTCGTACTCCACCTCGGACGACGCGCCCGGCAGGTGGTGGCCCGCGACCTTGGCGGGCGCGGCCGGGTCCGACACGTCGAACAGCGACACCTGCGTGCCCGTGGTGCGGCCCTGCTCGGTGGCTTCCTGGCCGACGCCGATGAGCTTCCCGTCGCCGGCGGGGTGCAGGTACGCCGAGTAGCCCGTGATCTTCAGCTCGCCCACCTTGCGCGGGTTCGCCGGGTCCGACAGGTCCAGCGTGTACAGCGGGTCGACCTGCCGGAACGTCACCACGTACCCGACCGGGCCGAGGAACCGGACGCTGTAGATCCGCTCGCCGAGGCCGAGGCCGTCGACCTTGCCGACCTGCCGGAGCACCGCGCCGTCCCGCTTCAGCACGGTGACGGCGCTCTGCGTCGCGGGCGCCTGCTCGGGGATGCCCGGCGCGTCGGCGGACGTCGTCGCCACCCGCAGGTGGCCGGCGTGCTCGGACAGCGAGTACTGGTTCAGCAGGGCGCCCGCGACCTGGCCGGACGCGACGTGCTCCGGCGGGCCGGGCCGCGACACGTCGAACTGGTGGATCGCCGTCGTCGGCGGCGCGGTCGGCGCGGTCCGCGTCATCGGCCGCAAGTGGTGGTCGTCCGCGACGTACAGCGACGTGCCCGTGCCGTAGACGGTGTCGCCGTCGGCCATGATCGTCACCGCGTCGCCGTTGCCCAGCTCGCCGGGGAAGTCGAACGTCAGCACGGACAGCATGGACGTCGCCGAGTGCTCCTCCGGGTGGCTGACCCGGTCGCACGACACCAGCGAGCCCTCCGACCGCGCGCCGCCCGCCTCGGTCAGCTCGTAGCGCGGCAGCCACGACCCGATCGGCGCGGTGGCGGCCAGTTCCCGGTTCGCGATCAGGGACTCCGCCTCGCTGCGCCCGTCCGTCGGGTACACCCACGGCAGGCGCGGCCCCGAGTGCACGACCACCCGCACCACGCCGTCGACCTGCCGGGCGTCGACGTACCGGCCGTCCACGGTGAGCGTGCCCAGGACGCGGGGCGCGCCGGCCAGGTCGACCAACGTCACCGAGGCGCCCTCGGAGTACACGTCGGTCGGCCCGTCGAGCGCGATGCCGCGCCCCGCCATGCCTCCCCCGCCGCCGACGACGAGCGCGCGGTCGCCGTGCAGCAGCAACTGGGACGCGTGGCCGCCGGGCAGGTCGAGCGTGCCGGTGACCGCGCGGGTGGCCACGTCCAGCACGCGCAGCCTGCCGTCGACAACCGTCACCAGCCGATTGCCGTCGGTCTTCACCAGGTCCGGCTCGTCGACGCCCGCCTCGTGCGCGTTGGTCTTGGAGTGCTGCGGCTCCTGGGCCGACTCGGCCGTGGCCTTCGGCACGCCGGCCGCGCGCGAGTCGGCGGCCACCTCGCCGTCCGTCGAGGCGGCGAAACCGCCTTGCTCCAGCCCGTACACGCCGACGTGCGGCGCGATGGCCTCGCGCAGCCCGGCCAGCGCGGCGTCGCACGTGTCGAACGCCACCAGGTCCACCGGCACGGCCTCGATCGGCGGCATGGTCCGCCAGTCCTCCGCCCGCGTGGGCACGGCCGAGGCCGCGCTCACCCCCACCACCAGGGCGACACCACCGAACAGCGCCGCCCGCGCGCCCCAAGGCCATCTCGTCATGTCCCCAGGACGGAGGGGAACAGGCAAAGGGTTGCCCGGGACCGGTTCGCGCCGCGCCGCGCGGGCCGGTCGGCCGTCGTCACCCGGACGTGATTGAGTAGGCCAGGACCGATTGCCCAACACCCCACTTCCCGGGGTGCAGCGACACAGGAGAGTGATATGGCCCCGAGCAAGCCCGTGGTCGAGCCGTACGAGGGCCCCGCGCCCGCCGACCTGGTGATCGAGGACATCACCGTCGGCGACGGGCCCGAGGCGGCGCCCGGTCAGCTCGTGCACGTGCACTACGTCGGTGTGTCGCACTCGACCGGCGAGCAGTTCGACGCGTCCTGGGACCGCGGCGAGGCGTTCAGCTTCCCGCTGGGCGGCGGCCGCGTCATCGCCGGCTGGGACCGCGGCGTGGCCGGCATGAAGGTCGGCGGCCGGCGCAAGCTGGTCATCCCGGCCCACCTGGGCTACGGCGACCGCGGCGCGGGCGGCGTGATCAAGCCCGGCGAGACCCTGATCTTCGTGGTGGACCTGCTCGGCGTGGGCTGACCGGGACCTGGCCCGGTTCCGGCGGTTGCCCCGTTCGGAGCATTTGACCGTGACCGGAACCGGGCCGTTCACCACTGCGTCATCCTGGTGGGACCACCGACCAGGCGTTACCGAGGGGGAGCCGCGTGCCCGAGGACATCGGCGCGTCCGAGCGGATGCTCGGGCAGTGGCAGCAGAGCATCCAGGAGAAGGCCGAGCGCTACCAGGAGATGGCCACCCGCGTTCAGGGCATGACCATTTCCGAGGCGTCGCGCGACGGTTCGGTGCGGCTCACCATCGGTTCGAACGGCATCCTGACGCACCTGGAGATCGCGGAGTCCGCGCGGGACAAGCGGATGGCCGAGGTGTCCGCCGAGGTGATGCGGACGTTGCAGCGGGCGCAGTCCCGCATCCCGGAGCTGCTCCAGCAGGCCATGACCGAGACCATCGGCACCCGCGACGAGACGGCGAACGTCCTGTTCGACGAGGCCAAGCGCACCTTCCCCGCGCCGCCGCCCGAGGACGCCCCGCCGCCGCCGGCGGTGGGCCGCGAGCTGCGGTTCGGCATCGAGGACGACGACGCGTCGCCACCGCCGCCGCCACCGCGTCACGGCCCGTCGGGCACGCCGCCCGCGCCGCCGTCGTCCCGCAGGCCCGCGCGCCGGCCCGACGACGACGATGACGACTTCGGGCAGTCCTTCCTTTCCTAACCAGCCTTCCAGGGGGATCGCATGGCCGGCTTCGAGATCGTCGCGGACACGCTCGACGCGCACAGCAAGCAGCTGGACGACCTGGGCTCGCGGTTGCAGGGCGCGGTGGACGCGGCGAAGACCGTCAGCATGCCCACCGACGCGTACGGCATCATCTGCCAGCCGTTCCGGATGATGCTGGACCCGGTCGAGCAGTGGGGCCTGGACGCGCTGCAGGGCGCCGTCGAGGCGATGGAGGCCGCGGGCCGGTCGGTGAAGGACACCGTCAACCAGTACCGCGAGATGGAAGACGCCATCCGGGACAGCTTCCGGACCGGCGGCTGACCGGCGGGGGCTCGCCCAACCGGACCACGCGCGCGGGTCGCGGCCGTTAAGATCAGCCACACCGCGCCGGGGGAGCCAAAGGGGTGTTCGACGCATGAGCCAGCCAGCCACACCGCTGACCGAGCAGGAGCAGAACCAGCTCGTCAAGCAGATCGGCCGGGCCATGCTCCCCGCCCTGCCCCCCGGCTGGCAGCGGGTCCGGGCCGAGTACCGGGCCGCGGGCAGGCACATCGAGGTGGACCTGGCGTTCGCGGGCCCCGACGGCCAGTGGCGGCCGGTGCGCCCCCCGATGGACGTGGTCCAGCTGTTCGGGCAGCTCCGCGCGGGCATGTACCAGCCGGACCGCGGCACGTGGCTGAGCGCGGTGTACGAGATCGTCGCGCCCGCCGAGTTCGCGGTCGACTTCAACGCCGAGGACGAGCCGCGCTGGCGCAACGCGCCGCCGCTCATCGGCTTCCAGGACGAGCTGCGCACGTTCCCGCGCCAGGACGACCGCATCCCCGACTGGCTGCGCGCGCGCCTGGGCCTGCCGCCGCTGCCCCCGCCCCCGCCGCCGGTCGAGGCCGCCGAGGCGTCACCGGCCGCCCAGGACGGCGGTCTGCGCACCGCGCACGTGTACGACGGCCGCGACGAGGCGGGCCGCCCGGTGGTCAACCGGCAGGCGATCGACCCGCGGCTCGCGGAGGCGCTGCTGGTGTACCTGGAGGGCGCGCCGGTCGTGCTCGCCGCGCGCCACCTCGACGTGGACGAGTTCGTGCCCGGCGACCAGGACGTGCCGCTGAACTTCCGCACCGACGGCTCCTGGATCTGGGCCGGCGCGGTGCCGCACTACCTGCGCAAGCACGGCCTCCCGCCGGAGCCGGAGCTGGTCGCGCACATCGTCGGGCGCGGGTTCCAGCTCGGCGAGGTGGACGAGGCGACCCGTGAGCGCGCGGTCGCGTTGATCACCGGTCAGTAGTCCTGCCGCGGCCCGCCGCCGCGTTTCGTCACCCACACGCACCTCGGGCGTTCCCGGTCGTGCGCGCCCTCGCGCGTCCGTGTGAGGCGCACGTCACCGTGCCCGACCTCACGCGTTTACGTAGAGTGGCGAGATGTGCGCACACAGTCGAGGCCGTTGGTCAATCGGGCTACCAACGCGCACAAAAGCGCACGCTCGGGATACCCTGTGCGCATGAGTCCCGCGCTGGAGGCGGTGTTGGCCAAGGCAGGTCTGCAGGTCACCCCGGACGAGTTCCTCTCCCTCGTGGCGGACGCCGCCAAGAGGCTCGCCCCGCCACACCCCGATCCGGCGAGCTACTTCCCACCCGACCAGCGTGACGCGCTGATCGAGGTCGGGCTGGACCTGAGCCCGCACCGGGTCGACGACGACCAGGGCCGGGCCCGGACCGTGGTGGCGCACGCCGTGCTGCGCGACTCGGCGCTGACCGTCGCGGAGGCGGCCCGCCGGCTCGGGGTGGACACCAGCCGCATCCGGCACCGGCTCGGCGTCGGCCGCCTGGTCGGCTGGAAGGACCGCGGCAGCTGGCGGCTGCCCGCCTGGCAGTTCGCGGGCGGCGGCGTGCTGCCGGGGCTGGAGGCCGTGCTGGCCGCCGTGCCGACGGACCAGCCGGCGCTCGTGGTGGCCGGGTTCATGACGACCGAGCAGGAGGACCTGGTGGTGGACGGCGGACCGACCACGCCGCGCGAGTGGCTGCTGGCGGGAGGCGAGCCGCGCCGGGTGGCGGCGCTGGCGGCGCAGCTGGGCACACCCGCCTGACCGCCGCCCACGACCGACACCGCGCGACCGTCACCACGCGCGACCGACACCCTTGATCGAGATCGCCGCCGATCGGCCACCCGCCTGATCGGCCCACCCGCCTGACCCGGTCGCCGACGATCCGGCCGCCGACACCACGGCTGCCCACGACCCGTCGCCGATGAACCTGTCGCCGAGAACCTTGGACGCGAATGTCACGGCTTCCCCAGCCGCCCGCTCCCGCTGTGCTCCAGGCGAGCCTGCGCCGCACCGAGGACGTCGTGGCGGTGCACCGGGCCACCCGCCTGGTGCGCGTCTTCACCGCGAAGGGCCTGCACCCGCAGCGCTGGAACAGCTTCCGGTACACCGGACCGCTGCCGCACGCGCGGTTCGACACCCAGCCGCCCGCGCCCGACGGGTCGCCCACGCACGCCCACGACCAGGGCGTGCTCTACTTCGGGCTGTCCGTGCGCACGTCGGTGGCCGAGGTGTTCCAGGCGACGTCGGTCGTGGACCGGCGGACCCGCAGCCCGTTCCTCGTCGTGCTGCGGCCCCGGCGGACCCTGCGGCTGCTCGACCTGGCCGGGCTGTGGCCCACCCGGGTCGGCGCGTCCCAGGAGATCAGCTCCGGCCCCAAGCACCTGACCCAGCAGTGGGCGCGCGCCATCCGCGCCGCCTACCCCGAGCTGGACGGGCTCTGGTACCGGTCGTCGATGGACGGCGGCGACCCGGCGGTGTGCCTCTGGGACCCGCCGGCGGCGACGGGCCTGCCCGCGTCGCCGGACGTGCTGCTGCCGCTGGAGCACCCCGGCCTCGACCTGCCGCTCGCACGGGTCTGCGAGGAGCTGAACTACACCCTGCTCGGGTGACGCGTCCCGCGGGCGCGGACCGGCCCGGTCGCAGGCTCCTCGGGCCAAGACTCCGCAGGCCGACACTCTGCGGGCTCAGACCTTCGTGGTCTGCCGCCCGCGCTTGCGCGGCGCCGGGAGGAACCGGCCGTACCTGACCTCGGGCAACTCCTGGTCGCCCAGCTCGTACCGGTGCACGAGCCCGTCGTGCCGCCAGCCGTGCGCCTCGTAGAACGCCCGGCTCTTGGCGTTGTCCTGGAACACCCACACGACCGCGTACCGGAACCCCTGCTCCATCAGGTGGCGCATGGCGGCCTCGTGCACCTCGTGGCCCGCGCCGCGGCCGTGGAAGCGCGGATCGGCGTAGATCGCCACCAGCTCGCCCGTGTGCAGGTCGGGGTGCGCGTCCTTCGCCTCGCGGACCTCGTCGACCGCGCAGTACGCGCCGATCCGGCCGGTGCCCTCCTCGACGGCCACGAACACCCGGCTGGGTTCGGGCAGCCGCAGCACCCGCGACCACGTCGGCAGCCTGCTCTCGGGCAGCATCCGGTCCAGCACCGGGTCGTCCACTATCCCCCGGTACGAGTGCTGCCAGGCATCGACGTTGATCCTGGCGATCTCGGGCGCGTCGTCGGGCCGTCCGGCCCGCACGGTCCACTGCATCCGGTGAGCGTGCCGCAACCGGCACGCCGTCCGCTAGCCATTCCGCCAACCGTTCGGCCGCCGGGCTCAGGCCAGGTGGCGGGCCCACCACGCGAGGACGGCCTCGAACCGCTGCGCGCGGTGACGCGGCTTGCCCGAACGGGTCAGCTCGTGCCCCTCTCCGGGGAACACCAGCATCTCCGCCTCCACGCCGTTGCGACGCAGCGCGACGAACAGCCGCTGCGCCTGTTCGAGCGGGCAGCGCCAGTCGTGCTCGGAGTGCACCACCATGAACGGCATGGTGATCTTCTCGGCGTAGGTCAGCGGGCTCATCGCGCGCTGGGCCTCCAGGCTCGGCCCGCAGTAGGCGTCGGTGAAGTACCAGCCGATGTCCGACGACCCGGCGAACGAGTCCCACGCGTTGACGGCCCGCTCGCTCCACCCGGCGCGGAACCGCTCGCCGTGGTGCGCGGCCAGCCACGACGTCATGAACCCGCCGTACGAGCCGCCCATCACGCCGACCCGGTCCGCGTCGAGGTCCGGGCGCTCCAGCGCGACGTCCAGCACCGCGAGGATGTCGTCCACGTCCACCGTGCCGAACCCGCCGATCACGGACTGGCCGTGCGCCTGGCCGTACCCGGCCGACCCGCGCGGGTTGGGCAGCACGACCGCGTAGCCCGCCGCGGCGTACACCTGGGCCTCGTCGAAGAAGCCCCAGCCGTGGTACATGAACGGCCCGCCGTGCACGGCCAGCACCACCGGGTGCGGGCCCTCGCCCTCGGGCAGCACGAGCCAGCCGTGCACCGGGTAGCCGTCCGGCGCCGAGCCGGTCAGCTCCACGGCGGGCCGCAGCGGCACCGCCGACCCGAAGTCGGTCAGCGTGCCGCCGCCCACCAGCACGACCTCGCCGGGGTTGTCCGAAGTGGACACCACGGCCACGACCCGGTCGCCGTCGGCGGCGAACGACTTCACCTCGGCCCGCTCGCCCGCCAGCAGCTCCAGGTCGGACAGGGCGGCCTCGGAGGCGTCCAGCGGCACGCGGCGCAGCTCGACCGCGCCTCGGTTCCGGACCGCCACGAGCACGCCCGCGTCGGTCACCACCGGCGGGCCGGCGGCCTTCTCGCAGTCCACCGTCTCCACGTCGGTGAGCCGGGTGAGGTTCTCGCCGTCGAACCGCCACAGGCTCATGTTCCGCGCGATGCTCGCCGTGCCGGGCGCGCTCTCGGGCGAGTAGAACAGCACGCCGCCGTCGGGCAGGCCGACCGGGTGCGCGGCCCAGCCCGCGGTGCGGACGACGAGCTCGGGCGCGCCGCCGGACGCGGGCACGGAGTACACGTCGTTGTGGAACGTCTCGGTCGCGCCGAGGTCGCGTTCCGCCAGGAACAGCAGCCGCTCGCCGTCGGCGGTCCAGTTGGGCTCCAGGACGGCGAACGTGCCGTCGGTCAGCTCCACCGGCCGCGCGTCGGGGTCCAGCGCGTCCACGGTGAAGAGCCGGGTGCGCCGGTCGGCGGTGAAGCCGACGTCGTCCAGCCGGTAGTCGAGCCGGGTGATGTGGCGGGGCGCCTCGGCGTCCGGCGTCGGCGGCTCCTCGCCCTCGGCGACGGGCGTGCCGTAGCGGCCCGGCTCGGGCACCCGGGCGCTGAACGCGAGCCGCCGCGAGTCGGGCGCCCACACCGGCGTGCCCGCGCCCAGCGGCAGGTCCGTGAGCCGGCGCGCCTCGCCGCCGTCGGCGGGCATGACGTGCAGCTGCGGCGGCTTGCCGCGCTCCGCCACGCGCAGGAACGCGACCCAGCGCCCGTCCGGGGAGATCCTGGGGGCCAGGTCGCGTTCCGCCCACGTCCACCGCCGCGTGCCGCCGCCGTCCAGGGCGACGCGGTGCAGCCCGCCCCGGTAGGCGTTCGCGGCGACGTCCGGCGTGGCGACGTTCACCAGGACGAGGTCACCACGCACCGACACGGAGCCGGGCTGGGTCAACGACTGCAAGTCATCGGGGCGCACGTCCGAGGACGTTACCGCACCGATTATTAGCAAGGCTCACGAGTTTTTGACGCTCACAGATGGTCGCTGGGCGCGACCTGCTTCACCGAGTCCGGGTCGCGGCGGACCTTGATCAGGCTGGCGATCGTGGTGATGGCCAGCACGCCCACGATCACCGACAGGGACAGCTCGATGCCGATGGTCGGCACGTCCAGCGGCTCGCCGCCGTTGAGGAAGCCCAGCGAGTTCGTGTGCAGCGCCTCGAGGATCAGCTTCACGCCGATGAAGCCGAGGATCACCGACAGGCCGATCGACAGGTAGACCAGCTTGTTCAGCAGGCCGCCGAGCAGGAAGTACAGCTGCCGCAGGCCCATCAGCGCGAACGCGTTGGCCGTGAAGACCAGGAACGGCTCCTTGGTCAGGCCGAAGATCGCCGGGATGGAGTCGAGCGCGAACAGCAGGTCCGTGGTGCCGATGGCGACCATGACGATGAACATCGGCGTGACGAACCGCTTGCCGTTGATCTTCACGAACGACTTCTCGTCGTGGTAGCGGTCGGTCACCGGGAACACCTTGCGGACGAACCGCAGCGCGGCGTTCTCGTGGTACTCCTCTTCCTCCGCGTTGTGGTCGGTCCGCGCCAGCTTGTAGCCGGTGTAGATGAGGAACGCGCCGAAGAGGTAGAAGACCCAGCTGAACTGCGCGATGACCGCCGCGCCGACGGCGATGAAGATGCCGCGCATGACCAGCGCCATCAGGATGCCGATCAGCAGCACCTTGTGCTGGTGGATCGCGGGCACCTTGAAGGTGGTCATGATGATCAGGAAGATGAACAGGTTGTCGACGCTGAGCGAGTACTCCGTGATGTACCCGGCGAAGAACTCACCCGCGGACACCCCGCCCGCCCAGTACCAGATGCCCAGGCCGAACAGCACGGCGACACCGACGTAGAAGGTGACCCACCGCGCGGCTTCGGCGATCGTCACCTCGTGCGGTTTGCGGTCGACGATGAAGAGGTCGATGGCCAGCAGGACCACCAGGCCGGCGATCGTGGCGAACCACAGCCACACGGGTACAGACATTCGATAAACCTCCGGTGCATCGCGCGCGCACGCCAATGACCGGAGGTCTCCTCCGCCGGCTCTCAGCAAGCCGACCGGCGGCACCGGGAACCCCACGCCAGGCTCCGTGCTGACGACACCGCCGCGAGGGAGTACTCCCCTCCACGCAGACCACAGTCTCACGCATGAATGCGGTCTCGCGCCAGTCAGCGTGATCAGACGCACCCGACCGGGTCCGCGCCGACGACCAGCGGGTAGACCGCCCGGACGCCGCCCGTCCCCCGCGCGGCGGTCCCCTCGCGCCGCTGGTCGGACGGGAGATCACGAGGTCCGGCCGAGTTCGGCGCGACGTCGTCGCGGGACGGTTTCGCTGAGAGCGCGACACGGAGCCGACAGCCCGTTCTCAGCCAACCACGCCTATGGTCAACTCCGTGGCCTCCCTCAACCGCCTCCGCGGCAGGTGGTCGCTCCCCGCGCTCGTCGTGCTGGTCGCCCTGGTGGGCGCCATCGTCGTCTGGACGCGCCAAGGAGACGACCCCGTCCCGGTGAGCACCCGCGACGCGGTGATCGACGTGCCGGAAAGTCCGGACAGCGACCGCACCGTGCAGATCGACACCACCCTTTACCTGCCCGAGCGCACCCCCGCGCCCGCCGTCCTGCTCCCGCACGGCTTCGGCGGCAGCAAGGCGAGCGTCGCCGCGCAGGCGACCGAGCTCGCCCAGCGCGGCTTCGTGGTGCTGGCCTACTCGGCCCGCGGCTTCGGCCGCAGCACCGGGCAGATCGCGCTCAACTCGCTGGACCACGAGGTCCGCGACGCGCAGAAGCTGCTCGACTGGCTGGCCACCCGCGAGGAGGTGGCGACCGACGGCGGCGGAGACCCGAAGGTCGGCGTCACCGGCGGCTCGTACGGCGGCGCGCTGGCGCTGTCGCTGGCGGGCGTCGACCCGCGCGTCGACACCATCGCCCCCGTCATCACCTACAACGACCTGGCCCAGGCGCTGCTGCCGAACTCGGCGAGCCTGGACGGCCTCACCACGGCCACTCCCGCGGCCGGCGCGTTCGCCGACGCGGGCGTGTTCAAGCGCTCGTGGGCGGGCATCTTCTTCTCCGCCGGCCTGTCCGGCGCGGACGCCGCGAACCCCGGCCAGGAGGCCGCCGAGCCCGGTCAGGACGACGACAACCAGGGCCTCGACAACGCCGCCGCGTCGGCCGCCGCGCCGCCGCAGCAGCAGGGCGACCCCCGGCCGGCCGGTCCGGTGAACGGCGCGTGCGGGCGATTCCAGGCCGACGTGTGCGCCGCGTACACCGAGGTCGCGACCACCGGCAAGGCCGGGCCGCGGACGTTGGAGGTCCTCCGCCGCGCCTCGCCGTCGTCGGTCACGAACAAGATCACCCAGCCGACGCTGCTGGTGCAGGGCGAGCAGGACACCCTGTTCGGCCTCGACCAGGCCGACGCCAACGCCCGCCAGATCGCCGCGAACGGCGCGAAGGTGAAGGTCGTCTGGTACGCGGGCGGCCACGACGGCGGCTCGCCCGGCCCCGAGCTGCGCGGGCAGATCGCCGACTGGATGGCGTTCCACCTCGACGGCAAGGGCGACGACCCCGGCACGACCTTCGAGTACACGGTGGTCGGCGCGTTCCGCAGCAGCGGCGCGCCGTCGTTGCGCAACGTCGTCGCGCCCGCGTACCCGGGCCTGGTCGGCGCCGACGCCACCGAGCGTCGCGACGTGCCGCTGACCGGCCGCGAGCAGGTGGTGGTGAACCCGGCGGGCGGCAACCCGGCCGCGGTGTCCAGCCTGCCCGGCCTCGGGTCGGTGGTGTCGCGGTCGAGCTCCCTGTCGTCGCGGCTGTCGATCGACCTGCCCGGCCAGGCGGCCGTGTTCCAGAGCGAGCCGCAGACCGCGCAGACCCTGCTGACCGGCTCGTCGACGGTGCGGCTGCGCGTCGCCGCCGTGCCGGGGCAGCCGGTGCCCGCCGACGGCGCGGTGCTGTTCGTGAAGCTGTACGACGCGGACGCCAGTGGCGTGCGCACGCTGCCCGGCTCGGCGGTCGCGCCGGTGCGGGTGGCGGACCTGCCCGCCGACGGCACGCCCGTCGAGGTCACGGTGACGCTGCCCGGCGCGGTGCGCCCGGTCGAGGCCGACCACCGGTTCCAGCTCGTCGTGTCGACCACCGACCAGGCGTACGCGAACGCTCAGGAGCCCGCCGCGTACCGGATCTCGCTGGCCTCGACGGGCCTGTCGGTGCCGGTGGTGCCGGGCGTGAACGCGACCAGCGAGGTGCCGACGACGGCGCTGTGGGGCATCGCGATCGTGCTGATCGTGTGCCTGATCACGGCCGTCGTCGCGTGGTTCCGCCGCAGGCTGACCGCGGACGTCGACCCGTCGCTCGAATCGGTGCCGCTGGTGATCGAGGGCCTGACGAAGTCCTACCCCGGCGGGCTGACCGCCGTGAAGGACCTGTCGTTCCGGGTGGAGCACGGGCAGGTGCTCGGCCTGCTCGGGCCCAACGGCGCGGGCAAGACGACGACGCTGCGCATGCTGATGGGCCTCATCCGGCCGACCGAGGGCGGCATCAGGGTGTTCGGCCACAAGGTCAGCCCCGGCGCGCCGGTGCTGTCCCGGATCGGGTCGTTCGTCGAGGGCTCCGGCTTCCTGCCGCACCTGTCCGGCGCGGCGAACCTGCGGCTGTACTGGGCGGCCACGGGCCGTCCGCCGGAGCAGGCGCACGTCGAGGAGGCCCTGGAGATCGCCGGGCTGGGCAACGCCGTGCACCGGCGCGTGCGGACGTACAGCCAGGGCATGCGGCAGCGGCTGGCGATCGCCCAGGCGATGCTCGGCCTGCCGGACCTGCTGGTGCTGGACGAGCCGACCAACGGGCTCGACCCGCCCCAGATCCACCAGATGCGCGAGGTGCTGCGCAGCTACGCGGCGGCCGGGCGCACCGTGCTGGTGTCGTCGCACCTGCTGGCCGAGGTCGAGCAGACGTGCACGCACGTCGTCGTGATGCACAAGGGCAGCCTGGTCGCGGCCGGCCCGGTCGAGGAGATCGCGACCGGCGGCGGCGAGGCGACGTTCCGGGTGGACCGGCCCGACGAGGCGGCCACCGTGCTGCGCGGCCTGGCCGGCGTGCACGACGTGCACGTGGACGGCGAGCAGGTCCACGCGAGCCTCAACGGGACGCCGCGCGCGACCGCGTTGCAGGCGCTCGTGGCGGCGGGCGTCGCGGTGGACCAGGCCGGTCCGCGCCGGCGGTTGGAAGACGCGTTCCTGGAGTTGGTGGGCGAATGACTGAGAACGGTGTGCACACTGACCCGGCCGCGATCGCCGACCTGGCGGACGCGGCGGCGGCCGAGCACTCGTCGGTCGCGCCGGACGGGTCCAAGGTCGGCTACCGGGCCGGGCGCACGTTGCCCGTCCGGGTCGAGTTGGCGCGGCAGTTGCGCCGCAGGCGGACGCAGTTGGTGCTGGGGTTCCTGGTGCTGCTGCCGTTCATCCTGGTGGTGGCGTTCGAGCTGGGGCAGGCGTCGCCGAACCGGCGCGCGGGCGGGTTCGTCGACCTGGCCACGGCCAGCGGCGTGAACTTCGTGATCCTGACGCTGTTCGTCAGCGGGAGCTTCCTGCTACCGATGATCGTGGCGTTGTTCTTCGGGGACACGATCGCGTCCGAGGCGTCGTGGTCGTCGTTGAAGTACCTGCTGGCCGCGCCGATCCCCCGGCACCGGCTGTTGCGGCGCAAGGCGCTCGCGTCCGGGCTGATGTCGGTGTTCGCGCTGGCGCTGCTGCCCGCGGTGGCGCTCGCCGTCGGCGTCGCCTGGTACGGGGCGGGCGAGGCGGTGTCGCCGACCGGCGAGGCCGCGTCGTTCGGGGCCGGGGTGTACGGCGTGGCGCTGGCCGTCGTCTACATCTCGATCCACCTGTTCTGGGTGGCCGGGCTCGCGCTGTACCTGTCGGTGTCGACGGACGCGCCGCTCGGCGCGGTCGGCGGCGCCGTGCTGGCGTCGATCGTGTCGCAGATCCTCGACCAGATCACCGCGTTGGAGGACCTGCGGAACTACCTGCCGACGCACTACGCGTTGGCGTGGGCGGACCTGCTGTCGTCCGACGTCGACTGGTCGCAGATGGCGAAGGGGACGTTCTCGGCGTTGGCGTTCGGCGCGTTCTTCACGCTGCTGGCGGCGCGCAAGTTCGCCCGCAAGGACATCACCAGCTGACGTCCGGCCGGCCGGGAACGGCGCACCGGCTTCGGCCGGTGCGCCGTTCTCCTTTGGCTACGGTGGCGGTATGACGCCACCCTTGGCCCGTGTCGCCGAGGCGCACCGGCGGCTCCACGACGTGATCGCCGACCTGACCGACGCGCAGGTCGCCCAGCCGTCGCTGCTGCCGGGGTGGACGCGGGGCCACGTGCTCGCCCACCTGGCGGACGCCGCCCGCGCGCGCAGCCGCGTCGTCGAGCACCAGGCGCGCGGCGAGGTCGTCGCACTGTGGGAGCCGGGCGAGCGGGACGCGATCATCGAGGCCACCGCCTCCCGCACCGCCGCCGAGCACCGCGCCGCCACCGTCGAGCACTCGGAGCGGCTGGAACGCGCCTGGGCGGCCGTCGCCGACTGGTCCGAGCCGGAATCGCCCGACGTCCCCGACCCCCTGCCCGCCGTGTTCACCCGCTGGCGCGAGGTGTGGATCCACCTGGTCGACCTGGACCTCGGCGTCCGGCCCGCGGAGTGGGGCGTCGACCTCGCGTGCCACGCGGTCGACGTCCTCCGGCCCCGCCTGCCCGACGGGTTCTCGCTGCGGGCCACCGACGTGCCGCGCGCGTGGGGCACGGGCGTCGAGGTGTCCGGCCCCGTCCGCGACCTCGCGGCGTGGCTGTCCGGCCGCGGCGGCCCGGAATCCCTGGCGTCCGCCTCGCCCCTGCCCCCGCTCGGGCCTTGGCCGACGTACCCGTCGCGCCGCTAGCGCCTGCGCGCCGCGGTCGCGCCGGTTCCGGCCGGTCGGACCGTCAGGACACGTCGGCGGTCGGGGCGTCGGCGGGCGGGGCGTCGGCGGGTGGGGCGTCAGCGGGTGGGGCGTCAGCGGGTGGGGCGTCAGCGGGTGGGGCGTCAGCGGGTGGGGCGTCAGCGGGTGGGGCGTCAGCGGGTGGGGCGTCAGCGGGTGGGGCGTCAGCGGGTGGGGCGTCAGCGGGTGGGGCGTCAGCGGGTGGGGCGTCAGCGGGTGGGGCGTCAGCGGGTGGGGCGTCGGCGGGTGGGAGCGGGCGCTTCGACTTCGGCAGCTTCCCGACGACCAGGTCGTAGGAGTGGTCGAGGAGGTCCCGCACGTCGTCGGCCGGAACCGTGCCGTCGAGGCGGACCCGGTTCCAGCCGTGGCGCCCGATGTAGGCGCTGACCTCGATGGCGTCCGGGTACCTGGCCCGCCACTCCCCCGCCTCCTCGGCGGTCGCGCCGCACTTCACGCCCACCGTGCCGCTCGACAGCCCGATGAACGCGAAGATCCGGCCGCCGACCTTGACGCACAGGTCGTCGTCCCCGAACGGGTACGTCTCCTCCGCCCCCGGCTTGGCGAGGCAGTGCCCGATCACGTCGTCCAGCGTCATGGCGCGGGTTACTTGACCCCGGCCGCGTCCATGCCCCGCAGCTCCTTCTTCAAGTCCTGGATCTCGTCACGCAGGCGCGCGGCCAGCTCGAACTGCAGCTCCCGGGCCGCGTTCATCATCTGGTCGGTGAGCTGTTGCACCAGGTCGGCCAGCTCGGACCGCGCCATCGTGCCCCGGTCGCGGTCCACGAGGACGCCGGAGCTGGTGCGGCCGTTCGCGCCGGGGTCGCCCGTGGGCTTCTTGCCGCGGGACGTGTTGCGGCCGGAGCCGCCGGGCGCGATGGCGTCCTCCGCCTCGGCGTAGACCTGCTCCAGGATGTCGGTGATCTTCTTCCGCAGCGGCTGCGGGTCGAGGCCGCGCTCCTCGTTGTAGGCGATCTGCTTGGCCCGCCTGCGGTTCGTCTCGTCGATCGCGTGCCGCATCGAGTCGGTGACGCGGTCCGCGTACATGTGGACCTGGCCGGACACGTTGCGCGCCGCGCGGCCGATCGTCTGGATGAGGCTCGTGCCGGAGCGGAGGAAGCCCTCCTTGTCCGCGTCGAGGATCGCGACCAGCGACACCTCGGGCAGGTCAAGGCCCTCGCGGAGCAGGTTGATGCCGATCAGCACGTCGTAGTCGCCCAGGCGCAGCTGCCGCAGCAGCTCGACGCGGCGCAGCGTGTCGACCTCCGAGTGCAGGTAGCGGACCCGGATGCCGAGTTCGAGCAGGTAGTCGGTGAGGTCCTCGGCCATCTTCTTGGTCAGCGTGGTGACCAGGACCCGCTCGTCCTTCTCCGCCCGCACCCGGATCTCGTGCACCAGGTCGTCGATCTGGCCCTCGGTCGGCTTGATGACGACCTCCGGGTCGACCAGGCCGGTCGGGCGGATGACCTGCTCCACGAACTCGCCGCCCGCCTGCCCCATCTCGTACGGGCCGGGCGTGGCGGAGAGGTAGACGGTCTGGCCGATCCGGTCGGCGAACTCCTCCCACGTCAGCGGGCGGTTGTCCAACGCGCTGGGCAGCCGGAAGCCGTGCTCCACCAGGTTGCGCTTGCGGGACGCGTCGCCCTCGTACATGCCGCCGATCTGCGGCACGGTGACGTGCGACTCGTCGATGACCAGCAGGAAGTCGTCGGGGAAGTAGTCGATCAACGTGGCGGGCGCGGTGCCGGGGCCGCGGTCGTCGATGTGGCGCGAGTAGTTCTCGATGCCGTTGCAGAAGCCGACCTGGCGCATCATCTCGATGTCGTACGACGTGCGCATGCGCAGGCGCTGGGCTTCCAGCAGCTTGCCCTGCCGCTCCAGCGTCGCGAGCCGGTCCGCGAGCTCCAGCTCGATGTTGCGGATCGCCTTCTCCATGCGCTCCGGGCCCGCGACGTAGTGCGTGGCCGGGAAGATGCGCAGCTCGTCGACCTCCTTCACCACGTCGCCGGTCAGGGGGTGCAGGTAGTACAGCTTGTCGATCTCGTCGCCGAAGAACTCGACCCGCAGCGCCAGCTCCTCGTACGCCGGGATGATCTCCACGGTGTCGCCGCGCACCCGGAACGTGCCGCGGTTGAACGCGAGGTCGTTACGGGTGTACTGGATGTCGACCAGGGCGCGGAGCAGCAGGTCGCGCTCGACCTCGCCGCCCACCTCCAGCTTGATCGACCGGTCGAGGTAGGACTGGGGCGTGCCGAGGCCGTAGATGCACGACACGGACGCGACCACGATCACGTCACGCCTGGTCAACAGGCTCATCGTGGCCGAGTGACGCAGCCGTTCGACGTCCTCGTTGATCGACGAGTCCTTCTCGATGTACGTGTCCGTCTGCGGGATGTACGCCTCGGGCTGGTAGTAGTCGTAGTAGCTGACGAAGTACTCCACCGCGTTGTCCGGGAAGTAGCCCTTCAGCTCGTTGGCGAGCTGCGCGGCCAGCGTCTTGTTCGGCGCCATCACCAGCGTGGGCCGCTGCACCTTCTCCACCAGCCACGCCGTGGTGGCCGACTTGCCCGTGCCGGTGGCGCCGAGGAGCACCACGTCCTTCTCCCCCGCGCGGATGCGCCGTTCGAGCTCCGCGATCGCCGCGGGCTGGTCGCCCGCCGGCTGGTAGTCGCTGACCACGCGGAACTTCCCGTCGGTGCGGGGGATGTCACCGACGGGACGATGCGACGAGTGCGCCTTGACCGGGATCTCGGTAGGGAATGCCACGGGTACGACGGTACGCCGGGGGTACGACACTGTTCGATCGGCCCAGGTCAGACGACGCGGGGACGGTCAGCAGGAGCAGTCGCAGCACGAGCAGTCGGGACACGAGCAGTCGCAGTTGCACCACGCCTCGCGCGGCTTGCCGCTGAACGGGCCGGGGTGCGGGTCGCGGCAGCAGAACTGGCACGTGCCGCACTGGTAGAGCACGGCCAGGCAGCCCAGCAGCACGCCGCGCGTCACCGGCGGGCGCTTCAGCTTGGGCCAGAACCACAGCCCGCTGCCGGGGCGCAGGGGCTCGTCGCCGCGCCTGCCCTTCTTCCCCCCGGTTGGCGGGACGGGCGGGCCGGGCGGACCACCGCGGCCGGGCGCGGACGGCGGCGGCACGGGGCCGGGAGGCGGCACGTGGCCCTGGTACGGAGGCGGCGCGCCGTGCGGGCCGTGCTGCGCCGGGGGCGGGTACATGCCGGGCGCGGGCTGCCAGCCGGGCGGCGGCTGCGGGGTGTGCGCCTCGGGGGTGTGTGAGTGGAGGATGTGTGAGTCGAGGTCGTCCGCCTCGATGATGTCCGTTCCGGAAGCGCGCGCGGCCCGCGTGTGCGTGTGCGGGTCGCCGAACGCCCGCCGGATCGACTCCTGCACCTCGTGCACCAGCAGCACGTGCACCAGCCGGTCGTCGGCGAAGTCGACTTCCCGCATCGCGAGCGTGATGCCCAGCGCCGCGTCGTCGCACAGCCGCCGGGCCTCGTCCACCGTCGTCCCGGTCGCGACCAGCGGGTTCCACGCGCCGGACGCCCGGTCGTCCGCCAGGTCCTCCACGGCGTCCAGCAGGTGCGCCAGCCGTCCGAACAGGCGGCCGACCTCGCGCAGCGGCGCGGCGTTGCCCGGACGCCCGGCCAGCACGGCGGTCTGCGCCACGGCCTCGCCCGCCGCGGTCTCGGTCGGCTCGGTCACCGCGAGCACGGACGAGCCGAGCCCGGCCGCCGCCTCAACGTCGGACTGGCGCTTCACCGCGTCCACCAGGACCGCCGTGTCGAACCCCAGGTCGAGGCCCGTCTCCGACGCCTGCGCCGCCCACCGCCGCGCGACCTGCCTGCCCACGCCCCGCATCGGGGCCCGCGCGAACACGCCGTCGCCGTCGGACACGTGGTCGCCGACCTTCGCCGACGCCAGCACCAGGGACACCGACGCGGCCAGGCGCGCGCCCGTGCCCACGGCGACGTCCGCCGCCTGCATGCCGCGCAGGGCGCACGGCCCCGCGGACCGCCGCGACCGACCGGCCTGCGCCTCCACCAGGGCGGAGATGACCAGGCCGTCGTAGTTGGTGACCACGCGGGCGAGGTGGCCGTGGTCGTCGCGCAGCGCCAGGCACAGCCCGCACAGGTGCGCCAGCCACGACTCGCGCAGCTCGGGGCCCAGGCGGTTGCGGCACGGGCGGATGATGCCGAACATGGCGGGAAGACTAAGCGATCATCCTACTTTTGGGTGACAGAACTGGGTGTTCGGCCGGTGCCGATGCCTAAAGTCGGGCCTGTGACGTCGAGTGCCGCCGGGACCCGCATGCACATCCACCCGCCGAAGATCGAGTACTTCGACCTCGACGCGAAGAGCAACACCGATCCCAAGGGCCACCTGCGCGGGGTCGAGGAGTACCGACTCACGCGGCACGGCCTGTACATGTCGCGCCCGGTGCCGGGGCACCCGCGCCTGTCGCACTTCGAGTCGTGGCTGCTGCCCGCGCACGGCCTGCGCGTCACCCGCCAGTCGTGGCACCCGGGCCACGAGCGCGACTACGACCTGTACGTCGACGTGGTCGAGATCAGTTCGAGCGGGTCGGTGTGGAAGACCGTCGACCTGTACCTGGACCTGGTCGTCCGCACGGGACGCAGCGTGACCGTGCTCGACACGGACGAGTTGCTGACCGCACTCGACCAGGGCCTCATCCAGCCGGACCGGGCACAGTGGGCGTTGGAGACGACGTACCGCGCGGTCGCCGGGATCGCGG
Organism: Saccharothrix hoggarensis; assembly: GCF_052936025.1. Next base: position 5,723,818 of record NZ_CP193624.1, read on the forward strand.
CGCACGGGCACGACGTCGTCCGCTGGCTGGCGGCCTGCGGAACGATCACCACGTGGCGTCAGCGGTAATACAGACGGTCACACTCGCTGGTCAACCGCCATCCGAGTCCGTCACCCGATAGTGATCCGGCCCTACGCAGACCGTGATGTAACGAATCGATCCGCGTAGTTACCCGCAGCACACTTCCGGCTACCCTCGGGTCGCGTGGGAGCGGTCATCACACCTCAGCTGGTCGACGTTGTCGACACCGTCAGCGCTGTTCGGAGCTACTCCAGCGGCACGTCGAGGCACCTCTCCACCTGTCGGGTGGAGCACTGGGGCCTGCGGCTCGAATGCCCCACCCCGGACGACCCGTTCTCCGACTCCGAGGTCACCTGGTTGATGCCCGACCTGGGGCTCCGGCTGACCCACCACCGACCCCGGTCGCGCCACGCGCGCAGCGGCCCGAGCGTGCTCAGCGCAGTCCGCGTGCAGCGCGACGGCCGCTGGTGGCGCACCACCGACCTCCTTCTGGGCCTCGCCGTGCCGGGCGGCACGACGGCGCGGATCGTGCGCTCGGAGGAGTTCGCCGCCGCCGTCGCCGGGCGCGTGCTGGGCCCCGACGACGCCGACCAGGCGTTGCGGACCGTGCACCGCACGCTGGAGGAGGTCAGCCTGCACCGGCACGACCTCGGCACGTGGCTCACCCACCGGGGCATCTACGACGTGTGGCCGTCCCTGTAGAACGCGTCCATGCGCGCGGTCGCCGCGTCCATCCACGGCTCCTTGGCGTCGCCGTACGCGAAACCGTCCGCATCACCTCTGTGCCGCTCCGACAGCTCCCGCTTGACCGCCGCGTACTCGTCCCGCGCCCGTGCGTCGGCGCGCAGCCAGTCGCGGAACCGCATCGCCCACGTCCACCCCGGACCGCCCTCCACGCGGACGTGCAGGTTGACCCGCCGCCCGGGGTCCGCGCCCGCGTGCAGCCTCTTCAGCCACCGCGACTGGTCGTCGCCTCCGTGCCTGACGGTGTCCTCGCCGATGCCGAGGCCCGGGAACCCGGCCTGGGTCAGCGCCTCCTCCAGCTCCGCCGCCTCGTCGAGCGACGTCACGGCCAGCTGGAAGTCCAGCACGTCCTTCGCCGCGAGCCCCGGCACGGACGTCGAGCCGATGTGCTCCACCCGGCGCCCGCCCGCGGCGAGCCGGATGCGGGCCGCGACCCGTGCCGCCTGCACCGGCCACGTCTCGTCGTACGGCACCACGATCGGCGGACCCGACGCGTGGCGGCGCAGGCGGACGTTCGCCTCGTACCGCACCAGCCGGTCCGCCCACAGCGCGTCCACCCGCGCCAGCACCAGGTCGGGCGTGCCGGAGTTGTCCAGCCACACGTCCGCGACGGCACGCCGGCGGTCGTCGTCGGCCTGGGCGGCGATGCGGCGGCGCGCGTCGTCCTCGGCCATGCCCCGGCCGCGCAGCCGCGCCAGCCGCTGGTCCACGTCCGCGTGGACGATCAGCACCAGGTGGTAGAGCGGCGCCATCTCCTTCTCGACCAAGAGCGGGACGTCGTGCACGACGATCGCGTCCTCGGGCGCCGCGGCGATCAGCTCGGCCGTGCGGGCGGCGATCCTCGGGTGCGTGATGCCGTTGAGGGTGGCGAGGGCCTGCTCGTCGCCGAACACCTTCGCCGCGAGCGCCGCGCGGTTGAGGGCGCCGTGGGCGTCGAGGACGTCCTCGCCGAACGCCGCGACGACCTCGCGGAGCCCGTCGGTGCCCGGTTCGACCACCTCGCGGGCCAGCCGGTCGGCGTCGATGACGACCGCGCCGTGTTCGGCCAGGCGGCGTGCCACCGTCGACTTGCCCGACCCGATTCCCCCGGAGAGCCCCACGCGCAACATGGCGTCCAGCCTGCCACGTGAAGGATCTTCAGGCTTCCTCGACCGGGGTCATGGACTGCTGGGCGATGGCGGCGAGGAACGCGCCCACCGCGTCGTCCGGCACGACACCGGCCTTGACCCGGGCCACGAACGTCGTCTTGCCGAGGGAGCCCATGAGCAGCCGCTCGTCCTTGGTGGTGACCAGGGAGCCCTTGTGCTTGCTCACGTCGACCTGGGTGACGGTGGCGCCGTCCTCGCGTTCGGCGGTGACGCTCTCGGTGACCCGGCCGGACGCGGTGGGCGCGTCCACGTAGGAGGCGAGGCCGACGACGACGGGCGCGGCGGCGAGGGGCTGGCGCTCGCCCACGCCGTAGTAGCAGTCGATCTTGCCGGTGCGGCCGAGCGACGGCTCGGGGATGCCGATGATCGTCTTCAGCTCACCGGGGAGCTCGCGGCCGAGGCGCTGGTGCAGGACCTCCACGGGGACGACCAGCTCGCAGTCGTCCGGCAGCGGGCGGTCCACCATCTGGGGGACGCGGCTGAACGACGTGGGCGGCACGATCGTCGGGATCCGCGGGTTCGGCACGGCCGGCGGTGTCACGGTCGAGCACGCCGTGACCGTCGAGCCCAGGGCCACCGCCACCGCCACCGCCGCCATCACCGCACGCACGCCCATAGGGCTCTCAACTTAGCGCACGGCAACCACTCCGCACGGCGATCAACCGCCACGGGGGATGCCGCGGGAGGTGGTGTGCGGCGCCGGTTTCCGGCGGTCGGTGGCGGTGTCCGCGACGCGGTGATCGCCGTGGTGATCGCGGCGGCGGGCTCGGCGGTGGTTCGGACCACGCTTCGGGGTGGGCCGCCGGGCGCTTCGGCCCGCTGCGCCGCCGCCGAACGTCGTGAGAGAGGCCGGAACGACGGTCGCCCCCCGCCCGGAGTGGGCGAGGGGCGACCGTGGTCACTCAGTCAGCCGACGAGGTGCGTCGGCCGGTCGTGCCTGTCAGGCGCCGCCCGACAGCTTCTCGCGCAGCGCGGCGAGCTGCTCGTCGCTCGCCAGGGTGCCGCCGGCCTGGGCCGGGGCGCCCGTGCTGGACGACGTGGCGGCAGCCGGGGCGTCGCCACCGGAGGAGTAGTTGGTCTCCCCCGCGGCCTCTTCCTCGGCCGCGGCGGCCTTGGCGACCTGCTTCATGTGGGCCTCGTAGCGCGTGTGGGCCTCGGCGTACTGACGCTCCCACTCCTCGCGCTGCTTGTCGAAGCCTTCCTGCCACTCCTGGGTCTCCGGGTCGAAGCCCTCGGGGTAGATGTAGTTCCCCTGGTCGTCGTACTCGGCGGCCATGCCGTACTGGGTCGGGTCGAACTCGGAGTCGACCGTGAAGCCCTCGTTGGCCTGCTTCAGCGACAGCGAGATCCGGCGACGGTCGAGGTCGATGTCGATGACCTTCACCATGACGTCGTCGCCGACCTGCACGACCTGCTCCGGGATCTCGACGTGGCGCTCGGCCAGCTCGGAGATGTGGACCAGGCCCTCGATGCCCTCGTCGACCCGGACGAACGCGCCGAACGGAACCAGCTTGGTGACCTTGCCCGGCACGATCTGGCCGATCGCGTGGGTGCGGGCGAACTGGCGCCACGGGTCTTCCTGCGTCGCCTTGAGCGACAGCGACACGCGCTCGCGCTCCATGTCGACGTCCAGGACCTCGACCGTGACCTCCTGGCCGACCTCGACGACCTCGGACGGGTGGTCGATGTGCTTCCAGGACAGCTCCGAGACGTGCACGAGGCCGTCCACGCCACCCAGGTCCACGAAGGCGCCGAAGTTGACGATGGAGGACACGACGCCCTTGCGGACCTGGCCCTTCTGCAGCTGGTTGAGGAACTCGCTGCGGACCTCGGACTGGGTCTGCTCCAGCCACGCGCGGCGGGACAGGACCACGTTGTTGCGGTTCTTGTCCAGCTCGATGATCTTCGCCTCGAGCTCCCGGCCGACGTACGGCTGGAGGTCGCGGACGCGGCGCATCTCGACGAGCGAGGCGGGGAGGAAGCCGCGCAGACCGATGTCCAGGATCAGGCCGCCCTTGACGACCTCGATGACGGTGCCCTTGACGGGCTCGTCCTTCTCCTTGAGGGCCTCGATGGTGCCCCAGGCGCGCTCGTACTGGGCGCGCTTCTTGGAGAGGATCAGCCGGCCTTCCTTGTCCTCCTTCTGGAGAACAAGAGCCTCGACCTCGTCACCGACCTTGACAACCTCGTTGGGGTCGACGTCGTGCTTGATCGACAACTCGCGCGAGGGGATGACGCCCTCGGTCTTGTAGCCGATGTCGAGCAGGACCTCGTCCCGGTCGACCTTGACGATGGTGCCTTCGACGATATCGCCATCGTTGAAGTACTTGATGGTCTTGTCGATGGCGGCGAGGAAGTCCTCCTCCGTCCCGATATCGTTGATAGCGACCTGCTTCGGCGCAGCGGCAACCGGGACAGTGGTGGTGTCGGTGGACATTAGGTAGGTGGCTCCGGTACGGATTGGGGTTTAGGCCTGCGGGTTCAACGCTACGCGGAGGGCACGCCACCACCGCGAAGACCGACTCACCAGGTGTTCACCGATCAGGACAGCGCGAACCCACTACGCGGGCGATATCGTACGCGGCTCGGCGACGACCGGGCAAACCGGTCCCTTGAATGGAGCAGTGTGTCCGACCAGCACGCGAGCGCGGAACAGGCGCTCGGCACCACCGGCATCGCCAAGCGGGGCGTGGACGCGGCCGAGTCGCGGGCGGCCAACCGGATGTGGTGGGACGCCGACGCCGACGACTACCACGCCGAGCACGGCGACTTCCTGGGCGCGGCCGACTTCCTCTGGTGCCCGGAGGGGGTCCGCGAGGAGGAGGTCGGCTACCTCGGCGACCTGCGCGGACGCCGGGTGCTGGAGGTCGGCTGCGGCTCCGCGCCGTGCGCGCGGTGGCTGACGTCGCGGGGCGCCCGCGCGGTGGCGTTCGACATCTCGGCGGGGATGCTGCGGCACGCGGTGGCGGCGAACGAGGCGACCGGCGTGGCCGTGCCGCTGGTGCAGGCCAGCGCGGACCAGCTGCCGTTCGCGGCGGGCAGCTTCGACGCGGCCTGCTCGGCGTTCGGAGCGGTGCCGTTCGTGGCGGACGTGGGCGAGGTGTTCCGCGAGGTCGCGCGGGTGCTGCGACCGGGCGCGCCGTGGGTGTTCTCGGTGACTCACCCGATCCGGTGGATTTTCCCGGACGACCCCGGGCCGGGCGGGCTGACCGTCACCCAGTCGTACTTCGACCGCACGCCGTACGTCGAGGTGGACGACTCGGGTCGGGCCACGTACGTGGAGCACCACCGGACCACCGGGGACTACGTGCGGGCGCTCGTCGGCGCGGGCCTGGAGCTGGTCGACGTGGTGGAGCCGGAGTGGCCCGCCGGGCACACCCGCACGTGGGGCCAGTGGAGCCCGCTGCGCGGCCGGCTGTTCCCGGGCACCGCGATCTTCCGCACGCGCAAGCCGTAGCCTGCCTGTCATGACCGTCGGTCAAGGGCTGATGGAGGCGCAGAGCGCGCGCTTCGCGAGCGTCGACCCGTTGCTGCCGTCGGTGGCCGCGCCGCCGGAGGGCGACGTCATCACCGCCGCGCTGCCGGACGGCACGCGGGTCGCCGGCGTGCTGAGCCGCCAGGTGCACGACCGGCGGTCCCCCGCGCGGCTGTGGTCGGCCACCGAGGTGTGGGAGCTGACGCCGCTGCTGGGCGCGGCGGGCGCGGCGGGCATGGACGCGCTGCTGCGCGCGTGGCGCAAGCGGCTGGACCTGCTGGGACCGGCCGAGCGCGACTCGGCGTGCGTGCTGACCTGGCCGAGCCGGGACGCGGAGGCGACCAGGGCGCTGCTGGACCACGGGCTGGTGCCGTTGACGGTGATCGCCGTCCGGCAGGCGCCCGCGCCGCAGGTCACGGGCGGCGCGGTCATCCGCCGGGCCACGCCCGCGGACCTGGAGACGGTGCTGACGCTGGCGCTGGCCGAGCTGCGCTACTCGTCCATGGTGGGTTCGACGGTGCACCGGCCGGACGCGGTGGAGCTGAAGCGGCGGACGTTGGCCGAGCGGCTGGCGGCGGGCGGTCCGGCGTGGCTGGCCGAGCGGGACGGCATCGCGGTGGCGCTGGCGGAGTGCGCGGTGGTGACGTCGGAGCCGGGCAACGCCACGTCGACCAGGCTCCCCCACGGCCGCTGGGGTTACGTGAACTGCGTGTCGGTGCTGCCGGGCGCGCGGGGCGTCGGACTGGGCCGGCAGCTCATGGCCCACGCGCACCGCGAGTTGCAGCGCCTCGGCACGGTCGGCACCTACCTCTACTACAACCCGCCGAACCCGCTGTCGTCGGTGTTCTGGCCGCGCCAGGGTTACCGCCCGCTGTGGACGATGTGGGAGGTCCGCCCCGCCGGGGCGCTCCGCTGAGCCCACCCCGGCCACCCCGCCGGGTCGCGAATCACACCGCCCCGAGTTGTGGGCCGCCCTCTTCGCGCGCCACTATTTGTACTGACCGGTCAGTTCAAGTAGGAGGTTCGCGGTGGAGATCCACGCTCGCCGCGTCGGCGTCACCGGCCCGCACGGCCCGGTGCTGAAGCCGACGTCCCTGCTGGTCAAGCCGGGCGAGCTGGTGTTGGTCGCCGGTCCGCCCGGCGCGGGCCACACCGCCCTCGGACTCGTGCTGTCCGGTCGGATGCGCCCGACGACCGGCGAGGTCGCCCCGTCCGCCGCCGAGCTGCGCGAGCACGTCGTGCTGGTGGACTCCCCCGACGTCAGCGAGCCCGAGGCGGCGCTGTCGCTGGCCGGCGTGGTCGGCGAGGAACTGGCCATGAACGGCGCCCGCAGCGGGCGCAAGGCCGTCGCCGACTGGCTGACCGAGCGGGACGCCGACGCGTACCTCGACCACCGGTTCGAGCAGGTCCCGGCCGCCACCCGGTGCGCGTTGATGCTGGACCTGGCCGCCGGCCGCCCCGGCGCGCGGGCGCTCGTGCTGGACAGCCCCGACCGCTACCACGGCGACCCCGCGGGCTGGTGGGAGCTGGCGCGCCGGCACGTCACGCCCGACCGGTCCGTCGTCGCCCTCTGCACCACGACCACCGCCGCCGCCCTGGGGACCGTCCCCGCCGCGCGGATCGGCGCCGACAACGTCCCCGAGGAGTCCGAGTGACCGCCGTCCGGATGGCGCTCAACGAGCTGCGCCGGGTCACCTCCGGCACGCTGCCGAAGCTGGCCGTGGTGGCTTTGACGCTGGTCCCGCTGCTGTACGCGGCGCTGTACCTGTACGCGAACGACGACCCGCACGCGCACCTCGACCAGGTGCCCGCCGCGCTCGTCGTGGAGGACGAGGGCGCGACCGCGAGCGACGGCACGCGCCTGGACGCGGGCCGCGACGTCGCCGAGGAGCTCGTGGCCGGCGACCGGTTCGACTGGCGCCGCGTGAACGCCGCCGAGGCCGAGGAGGGCGTGCGCGACGGGACGTACACGTTCGCGCTGACCCTGCCCGGGGACTTCTCCCAGGCGCTCCTGTCGCCGGGCGACTTCACGCCGCGGCCGGGCGTGATCGTGCTGACCACCAACGACGCCAACAACTACCTCGGCTCGACCATCGCCAACCAGGTCGTCGCCGAGGTGCGGCGGTCGGTGTCCGCGCGGGTCGGCGCGGAGGCCGCGGACAAGCTGCTGCTCGGCTTCTCGACGATCCGGCAGAAGACCGCCGAGGCCGCCGACGGCGCGACGAAGCTCGCCACCGGCCAGCAGGACGCCCACGACGGGGCCCGGCAGCTCGCGGACGGGACCGTGCCGCTGGCCGACGGCGCGTCCCGGGTGTCGACCGGGCTCACCGCGTTGCGCGACTCGACGGCCGACCTGCCGCGGCGGTCGCAGCAGCTCGCGGACGGCGCGCGGCAGGTGGCCGACGGCAACGAGACCGTCGCCAGGACCGCCGAGGACTACGCCGCCAAGGCGCAGGACGTCGTCACCCGGCTCGACACCGTGAACGGGGACGTGGCCGCGCGCCTGCGTGCGCTCGGGTTCTCCGAAGAAGAAGTGCGCCGCGTGCTCGGCGCGTTGGGCGAGGCCCGCAAGCCCGTGGACGACGCCAACGCCAAGGTCCAGGGCACCGCCGGGCAGCTGCGGACGTTGGCGGACGGCGCGCGGCAGGTGTCCGACGGCGCGGCCGCGCTCGCCGCGAGCACACCCGAGCTGACCAGCGCGATCACCCGGTTGAACGACGGCGCGGCGCAGGTCGCGTCGGGAGCCGGGCAGGCCCGGGACGGCGCGGCGCGGCTGCGTGACGGGTCGGAGCAGCTCGTGGACGGCTCCGCCCGGCTCCGCGACGGGCTGGCGGCGGGCGTCGCGGAGATCCCGAACCCCGACGACCCGACCCGCGAGTCGACCGCGCGGACGATCGGCGACCCGGTGACCGTGCGCGGCGTGAGCCAGACGTCCGCGGGCAGCTACGGCGCGGGCCTGGCCCCGTTCTTCCTCGGGCTCGCGACGTGGATCGGCGCGTTCGTGCTGTTCCTGCTGCTCAGGCCACTGTCCCGACGTGGTCTCGCGGGCGGGCAGTCGCCGCTGCGGGTGGCGTTGGGCGGGTGGCTGCCCGGTGCGCTCCTGGGGGCGGCACAGGTCGTGGTGATGTTCGCGGTGGTCACGCTGGTCGTGGACATCCGACCCTCGCACCCCGTGGGGGCGCTGGCGTTCCTGCTGCTGGTGTCGGCGACGTTCGTGGCGGTGCTGCACGCGCTGAACGCCCTGTTCGGCGCGGTCGGCAAGTTCATCGGGCTGGTGCTGCTGATCCTCCAGCTCGTCAGCGCGGGCGGCACGTTCCCGTGGCAGACCATCCCCGTGCCGCTGTACCCGCTGCACCACGGGCTGCCCATGAGCTACGCCGTGGACGGGCTGCGGCACCTCATGTACGGCGGATCGCTGGGCGGCGTCGGCCTGGACGCCCTGGTCCTCGTCGGCTACCTCGTCGCGGGCCTTGCCTTGGCGACGCTCGCCGCGTACAAGCAGCGGGTGTGGACCCCGTCTCGCCTCAAGCCCGAACTGGTGCTGTGACCCGCCCCGGCCGCACCGCGGCCACCAAGCAGAAGCTGTTCGACGCCGCGCTGCGGCTCGTCGGCGAGCGGGGCGCGGCGAGCGTCACCGTGGACGAGATCGCGGCCGAGGCCGGGGTCGCGAAGGGCACCGTCTACTACAACTTCGCCAGCAAGGACGCGCTGGTGGACGCCCTGCTGCGGCACGGCGTCGACCTGCTCGCGGCACGGCTGAAGGTGGCCGAGGAGGAGGACGACACGGCGTCGGCGATGGCGTCGCTGGTGGACGGGATGCTCGGGTTCTTCGCCGAGTACCCGGCGTTCGGGCAGCTGCTCGTGTCCGAGCTGTGGCGGACCCCCGGCCAGTGGCACGGCACGTTGAGCCTGCTGCGCGACGACATCGTGTCCATCGTGCGGGGGCAGATGCAGCGGTTGGCCGACACGGGTCGGCTGCCCGAGGGCGTGCAGGTGGGGACGGCGTCGGCCGCGTTGTTCGGCACGCTGCTGGTGATCGCGCTGGACTGGCAGGTGTTCCAGCCCGAGCGCAGCCTCGCCGACGTGCGGGAGTCGGTGTTGTCGCTGGTGCGGGGGCTGCGGCCGAGCTAGGCCTCACCGGCAGGGTGGTCGACCCCGGTGCGGAGGTTGCCGGTCGTCCTCCGCACCGGGCCCGCGGTACTGCTGGTGCCGTTTCGGCCGGCGCCGTCACGGCTAGTGGCGCATCACCCAGGTGTCGACCTCGCCGACCTGGTGGATCGAGGGCGGCCGGCCGTCGAGCGCGCGGTGGACCGCTTCGAGCACGCCGACCGACGTCTCCTCGTGGCTGAGCCAGCGGGTGCTGCCGCCGTGCCGCACGAACCCCAGCACCACCTGCTGGGTCGGGTGGCCGTCCAACGCCGGGTCGGGCACGCCGCGCACCGGGTGGATCGCGCCGCTGTCGTGCACCTCGACGACCGGGGCGTGCGGGGCGAGGAGGGGTGCGACGGCCTTCAGCACGGCGTCCCGGTAGCTCGCGTGCACCCACGCCACCAGCAGGTCCGCGGGGCGTTCCATCACCGCCTCGACCCGTTCCGCCAGCTCCTGCGGCCGGGTCCAGTCGGCGACCACCGCCACCCGCGAGCCGTCTCTTCGCCCGTCCGCGTCCGTCCGGCTGACCTGCGGGACGTGGCCGCCGCCGCGCAGCGCCGCCTTCGCCGCGCGTCCCAACGCCGGGTCGGGCCGGCGGCTGGGGAGCACCACCTGCCAGCCCTGGGCCACCAGCTCCTCCGCGCAGCCCTTCAACATGCCGGTGCCACCGAGCACCAGCGCCGTCCGCTCACTCATCGCACCGACTCCTCGCCGCGTTCGGCGGCCCGTCGCAACGGGCCTGACCGCCATTGGTCGACCTCGCGCTGCCCGCGCAACCGCACCACCGCGAGCCGGTCGCCGTGCTCGCCCCGGAGGACGGCGCGGACCCGCTCCGCGGTGCGGTTGTGCGACTTCCACGCCCACCGCAGCAGGTGCTCCGGATCGGTGAAGACCGTGCGCAGGGGCGGTTCCACGTTGCCGTTCCACAGCTCTTGGCGGCGGAACCGGCGCACCGCCGTCCGCACCGCCACCCGCCGCATCACGACGTGCCGGGGGTGGTCCAACCAGACCAACGTGTCGGCGTGCGCCAACAACACCGGACGCGCCGCCCGGTACTGCCACTCCGTCGCCCACGCGTGACGTTTCACGAACCGCCGGACGTCGTCCTCGAACTCCGGCCGGGGCGTCCACTGTGGACCGTGGAAGAGCGAGTCCATCTCCACATAGGACAGGCCGAGGGTGCGCGCGACGAGGCTCGCCATGGTCGACTTCCCCGAGCCCGACGTGCCGGCCACGAGCACCCGGCGCGGCGGATGCGGCAACTCGTCGGCTGGTCCCAAGAGCGGCACCGAGTCAGGCTACCGCCGCACCGCAAGTCTTTCGGAGCAAGCTCCATGATCACCCAAACGTGCGAACCGCGCGGCCGGTGGCACCGTTTCAGCTGTGTGAAACGTTGCCGGGAGAGAAGGAGGCGGCGGCGGGGCGGCCCAGGCTGGGAGGCGAACCCGAGGCGGCCCTGGCCCGAGGGCCGATGCGAGCGACGAGCGCGCCACGAGCGCGACGAGCGCGAGCGGACGGCGCTGGGGAGCACGGTGGCTGGCGAGCACGGGGAGGGCTGGCAGGCCGAACCCAACGACGGAAAGCCCTGCTCAGCGACGGGAAGATCCAAGCCGGCGGTCCGGCGCGCCCAGTCGGGGAGTCAAGCGCGCCCAGTCGGGGGCGAGCGGGCGGCGGTGGCGAGCGCGCCCAGTGGGGGCGAGCGCGTCCGTGGGGGGTTGGGGGTTAGCGGAGGTCTAGCAGGTCCACCACGCGGACTGGGGTGGCTGATTCGAGGCTGCGGTTGGCGGCGAAGCCGGTGAGCAGCGAGAGGGCGCCGTCTCGGTGGGTGGCCTGGCGGCCGAGCGGGTCGGGTGGGGGCGGTGGGCCGTAGAGGACGCCGGTCATCCGGGCGTCGGCGCCGCCGTGGCCTGCGCCTCCCGGCGGGAGGGGGATCTCCTCGGCTCGGCCGAACAGGGGCTGGACGGTCAGGCGGGTCGAGGAGGCTTCCGGGTTGGGCGCTTTGCCGTGGACCGCGGGTTGCTGGCCGCTGACCCAGGTGTTCTCGACGACCTCGAGTTCGAGCCTGCCCCGGCTGCCGTTGACCATCAGCCGGTAGCCCTCCCAGGGTGAATAGGCGGTGAGGTGGTAGGTCAGGTTGGCGCCGTTCGCGTAGCGGACCAGCACCGACAGGTCGTCCTCAATGGACACGCCGGGCGCGAACGGGTTCTGGTCGCGGTGGTAGCCGTCGTGGTGCTCGGCGTCGAGGTAGAGGCGGCGGAGCCAGGGGTCGCGGTCGATGTGCAAGGCGAACGGGTCGGTCAGGGCGTCCGGCGAGCCGTGGACGCGCTCGTACGGCCGGTGGTGGCCGTGGCGCTTGCCGTTCTCCTCCCCGTAGAAGAAGAGCCTGCCCTGCGCGTACACGACCTCCGGCGCGGAGTCGACCCACCAGTTGAGCAGGTCGAAGTGGTGCGTCGACTTGTGCACCAGCAGGCCGCCGGAGTTCGCCTTGTCCCGGTGCCAACGGCGGAAGTAGTCGGCGCCGTGGCGCACGTCCAGCAGCCACTCGAAGTGCACTGAACCGATCTCGCCGACGGCGCCGCCCATCAGCAGCTCGCGGACCTTCTCGTGCACCGGGTTGTACCGGTAGTTGAACGCGACGGTCACCTGCCCGTCGTTGCGCTCCACCGCGTCGAAGACCTTGCCGACGCTCGGCGCGTCGACCGTCATCGGCTTCTCGGTGACGACGTCGCACCCGGCGTCCAGCGCCTCCACGATGTACGTGACGTGGTGCCGGTCGACGGTGGTGACGACCACGACATCCACCCGCTCGGCCTCGATCATGCGGAGGAAGTCCTCGGCGGCGTAGGTCGGCACGGGGCGGTGGTGGCGGGCTCGCAGGCGGTCGTTGTGGGCGGCCATGCGGGAGGGGTTCACGTCGCAGAACGCGACCAGCTCGCCGTGCTCGGTGTGCTGGACGATCGCGTCGACGTGCTGCTCGGCCCTCGCCCCGGTCCCGACGACCGCGTACCGCCTGCGTGCCATTCCTGCTACCCCCGAGAAGCGATGGTAAGCGCTTTCCGCAACGACGACGCCACGTTAGCCGGGAGGGTCCAGGTCACGTCAAGCGTTCAGGTCGCGCCGCGCGACCTGGGCGTCAGCAGGCCGGGAAGAGGCGGCGGGTCGTGTTGGGCGCCGTGTAGGCGGTGGGGTCGGTGAACTGGCACCCGTAGTTCGGCGCGGCCACGACGGCGGGGTCGTCCACGACGTCGGCGGCGGGCCGGCGGCCGGTGTCGGCCCACGTCACCAGGTCGTCCCACGCCCGCCCGACCTCGTTCGGGCTGAACTCGCAGTGGTTGACGGCACGGATAGCGCGCTGCGCCAGCAGGTGGCCGCGGCCGTTGCGCTGGACGTCCCGCTTGTAGATCTGCTCCATGGAGAACGGCACGAACAGGTCGCCGAGGTCGTGCAGCGAGAGCACCGGAGCGGTGGGGCGGCCGGCGATGGCCGGCACCTCGGTGAGCCTCGGCGTGAGCCTCGCCTTGAGGTTCTCCGGCAGGACGCGCTGGACCTCGCGGTTCACGTCGACCGGCGCGTTCGGCTCGTACCGGGTCACGGCGTTGGTGGCGAGCTGACCGGGGTTGGCCGAGAGGTCGTCGCCCGACGCGTCGGCCGCGACGCCGAACAGGAAGTCCTTCCAGAACGCGAACGCCTGCGCCGCGCCGGGACGAGGGCCGCCGCTGCGGTGGGTGACGACGGCGGCGAACTGCGCGCCGCGCTCGTTGGGCGTGCCGGTGAGGCCGAGTTCCGCCTGGATGCGCGGGACGACGGCGCTGAGGTAGTCGGCGGGGGCGGGCCAGGCGCGGATGCCGCTGATGGCCTGCGCGGTGAGGTTGTAGTCGAGGAAGAAGTCGAACAGCTCGTGGTCGCCGAGCACGCCGCACAGCGGCAGGGCGCCCTGGTAGAAGCCGGGGAACTGCTCCAGCGAGCGCCCGATGACGTGGCCGCCCATGGAGACGCCCGCGATGAACGTGTCCTTGGGCTTGCCGACGAGCTTGTGGAAGTGCCGGGCGAGGGCGTGGGTGCCGCGGACGCCGGCTTCGACGTCGTAGGTGTTGGCGTAGTAGCTGGAGGCGGCCCAGGCGAAGCCCTGGTCGAGGAGTTTCTGGCGGAGGCCGTAGCCGGGCGGGTCGACGGTGAGGACGGTGCTCGCGCCGCGGTAGCCGTGGGCCCACATGGCGAGGCGGCCGTTCCAGTTCGGCGGGACCTCGATGGTGTAGGCGGCGTGCTCGTGGACGCCTTGCAGCACCCGTGACGGTTGGCCGCCGACCTGCGCGGGCGGGAGCGGCGGGTTGTTGATCGTGTAGCCGGGCAGGGGTTGGTCGCCCGGCGGGGTGGCCGCCATCGCCGGCGGTGACAGCAGGACCAGGATGAGCGCCAACCCGAAGACCCGTCGCATACGGGCCATTGTGCTCACCACCGGAGGCCCGCCACCAGGTCCTCGTGGGTCAACTCGAACGTGAGCGGGTACGTCACCCGGACGATGTCGTCCTCGGCCCTGGTGAGGCGCGCGCCGGGGAAGGCGCGGCGGACGAGGTGCAGCATGGGCTGGTTCTCGCCGAGGACGTCGCCGTGCAGCTCGGCGTAGCGCAGGTCGGTGGCGAGGCGGCTGAGCGCGGCGATGAGCTTCGTGCCGACGCCTCGGCGCTGCCAGGGGTCGACGACGGCGAGGGCGATCTCGGCGGCGTCGTCGCCGGTGGCGATGAGTCGGGCGATGCCGATGGGTTGGCGGCGGCACTCGGCGACGACGGCGGCCTTGCGGTGGCCGTCGAGGTCGGTGAGGCGGCGGCGCATGGACGCGGTGAGGCGGGGCACGGGCGCGTGGAAGCGCAGGTAGCGGCTGCGCGGGGACAGGCCGTGGAAGACGGCGTCGACGGCGTCGCCCGCCTCGGCGGAATGCATTTCGCGGACTCTCATGACGGACGCCCCTTGGGTTCGGATTCCGAACCCTACCTGGATTCGTTTTTCGAACGCAAGGGGTATTGTCGGTGGGCATGGCCCCAGTGAAGGTTGCCGACGAGTTGTGCACGGTGTCGCTGCCCGCCGCCCTGCTGGGCGAGCGGTGGACGTTGCTGCTGCTGCGGCAGGCGTTCCTGGGCACGCGGCGGTTCGAGGACTTCCAGTCCTCGATGGACATCTCGCGCAGCGTGCTGACCGAGCGCCTCGGCACGCTCGTCGAGGAGGGAATCCTGCGCCGCGAGGCGTACAAGGACGTGCGGACGCGGTACGAGTACCGGCTGACCGAGAAGGGGCTCGACCTCTACCCCGTGCTGATGGCGCTGCGGAAGTGGGGCGACCGCTGGATGGCGCCGGCCGAGGGGCGGTCGTTCGACCTCCACCACCGCTCGTGCGGCGGCGACGTCGGGGTGCACGTGGCGTGCGAGGAGTGCGGGGCGGAGCTGAGCGCGCGGGACGTCAGCGTCACGCCGCTCCGCTGACCCTCCCCGCGAAATGGCATGACACCGCATCGCCACCGCACGGCCCGCCACGGCTCCGCACGGCCCGGCTCCACACGGCACCGCACCGCACTCACGTCATGACCCGGCTCCGCATGGCACGTCTCCGCATGTCACGGCGCGGCTCCGGCGGGCGGGCGCCGCAGGCCGCGGCACCGCACGGCGGGCACGGCAGGCCGTGGGTCGGCCGGGCACGAGCCGGAGTGAGCGCCGTGCGCACGGCGCGGGCCGCGAAGCCCGCGCCGTGGACGACCCGGCGCGGGTCAGTGGGCGGCGGCGTCCCAGGAACGGCCCACGCCCACCGAGACCTCCAGCGACACCGACAGCGGGTACGCGTTGCCCATGTGCTCGCGGACCAGGGCCTCGACCTGCTCCCGCTCCCCCTCGGCGATCTCCAGCACCAGTTCGTCGTGCACCTGGAGCAGCATCCGCGACCGCAGCCCCGACTCCTCCAGCGCCCGGAACACGCCGAGCATCGCGACCTTGATGATGTCCGCCGCGCTGCCCTGGATCGGCGCGTTCAACGCCATCCGCTCGGCCATCTCCCGCCGCTGGCGGTTGTCGCTGGTCAGGTCCGGCAGGTAGCGGCGGCGGCCGAGGATGGTCTCGGTGTAGCCCTTCTTGCGGGCGTCCTCGACGACGGCGTGGAGGTAGTCGCGCACCCCGCCGAACCGGGCGAAGTACGCCTCCTTCTGCTCCCGCGCCTCCGCCGCCGAGATCCGCAGCTGCTGCGCCAGCCCGTACTCGGACAGCCCGTACGCCAGCCCGTACGACATGGCCTTCACGCGGCGGCGCTGCTCGGGCGACACCTCGGACGTCGGCACGGAGAACGCGCGCGACGCGACGAACGTGTGCAGGTCCTCCCCGCTGCGGAACGCCTCGATCAGGCCCGCGTCCTCCGACAGGTGGGCCATGATCCGCATCTCGATCTGGCTGTAGTCGGCGGTCATCAGCTCGGCGAAGCCGGGGCCGACGACGAACGCCTCGCGGATTCGCCTGCCCTCGTCCGTGCGGATCGGGATGTTCTGGAGGTTCGGGTCGGTGGACGACAGCCGGCCGGTCGCCGCGATCGTCTGGTGGAACGTGGTGTGGATGCGGCCGTCGTCGGCGACGGACTTGAGCAGCCCGGCCACGGTGGACTTCAGCCTGGTGACGTCGCGGTGCGCGAGCAGGTGCTGGAGGAACGGGTGCTGCGTGGCCTCGAACAGGTTCTGCAGCGCGTCCGCGTCCGTCGTGTACCCGGTCTTGGTCTTCTTCGTCTTCGGCATGTTCAGCTCGTCGAACAGCACCGTCTGGAGCTGCTTCGGCGAGCCGAGGTTGATCTCCTTGCCGATCACCGAGTACGCGTCCTGCGCGGCCTGCTTCACGCCGGCCGCGAAGTGCGCCTCCAGCGCCGCGAGGTGCTCGGAGTCGATCGCGATGCCGACCGCCTCGACGTCGTCCAGCACCATCATCAGCGGCAGCTCCAGCGTCGCGAGCAGCGACTCCTGGCCGGTCGCCACCAGCTCGCGGTCCAGCGCCTCGGCCAGCTCGGCGACGGCGAAGGCGCGCACGATCGACGCCTGGGCGGCCTTCTGGCGGTCCTCCTCCTCGTCGGCGAGCAGGGACAGCTGGCCGTCGTCGGGCTCCTCGGCGCGCAGCTCCCGCTTGAGGTAGCGCAGGGCCAGGTCGTCGAGGGCGAACGACCGCTGGCCGGGCCGCACGAGGTACGCGGCGAGCGCCGTGTCGCTGGTGACGCCGCGCAGCTTCCAGCCGCGGGCGCGCAGCGCGCGCAGGGGCACCTTCAGGTCGTGGCCGGCCTTGGCGACCGACTCGTCGGCGAGCCACGCGGCCAGCGCGTTCTCGTCCTCCTCGGCCAGGGAGGTGACGTCGACGTACCCGCCCTCGCCGCCGACCGCGGCCAGCGCGACGCCCTCCAGGTCGCCGCCCGTGGAGCGGAACGCGATGCCGACGCGGCCGGACCGGGCGTGGGTGTCGAGCCACGACCCCAGCGCGCCGGCGGGCACCGCGCCGCCGCTGACCGTGAAGCCCTCCTCGGCCTCCGGCTCGGCGGTGGACAGGGTGGAGAACAGCCGGTCCCGCAGCACGCGGAACTCCAGCTCGTCGAACAGGCGGTGGACGGCGTCGCGGTCCCACGGGCGGGCTTCGAGGTCGGCCGGGCCGAGGGGCAGCTCGACGTCGCGGACCAGCTCGGTGAGCTGCCGGTTCAGCATGATGTTGGACAGGTTGGCGCGCAGCGCGTCGCCCACCTTGCCGGGCACCTCGTCGACGTGGTCGATAAGGCCGTTGAGCGAGCCGAACTGGGTGAGAAGCTTCACGATGGTCTTGGGGCCGACGCCGGGGGTGTTGGGCAGGTTGTCCGACGAGTCGCCGCGGACCGCCGCGTAGTCGGCGTACAGCTCGGGCGGCACGCCCTGCTTCTCCAGCACGAGCTCGGGGGTGTAGCGGGCCATCTCGGACACGCCCTTGACCGGGTACAGCACCGTCACCTTGTCGGTGACCAGCTGCAACGCGTCGCGGTCGCCGGTGCAGATGAGGACCTCGAAGCCGAGCGCGGTCGCCTGGGTGGTGAGCGTGGCGATCAGGTCGTCGGCCTCGTAGTTGTCCTTGGACAGGACGGGGATGGACAGCGTGCCCAGCACGTCCTCGATGAGGCTGACCTGGCCGCGGAACTCGTTCGGCGTCTCGCTGCGACCGGCCTTGTACTCCGCGTACGCCTCGGTGCGGAACGTCTTGCGGGAGACGTCGAACGCGACCGCGATGTGCGTGGGCTTCTCGTCGCGCAGCAAGTTGATCAGCATCGAGGTGAAGCCGTAGACCGCGTTGGTGGTCTGGCCCGTGCCGGTCTGGAAGTTCTCCTTGGGCAGCGCGAAGAACGCCCGGTAGGCCATGGAGTGGCCGTCGACCAGCAGCAGGCGGGAGGCTTCTGAAGTGCTCACACCGGCGAGTCTAGGGTGAGGGTCCGACAGTTCCGCACCGACTGGGAGCCACCCGTGACGCCAGCACCCGAGGACATCCCCGGCGCCAACCAGGACGTCGCCCACGAGCAGTTGACCGCCAGGCTGGGCATCGAGATCACCCGATGGGATGCCGACCGGCTGGTCGGGACGATGCCGGTGAAGGGCAACCGGCAGCCGTACGGGCTGCTGCACGGCGGCGCGAACGCGGCGCTGGCGGAGACGCTGGGCTCGATCGCGGCGGCCATGCACGCGGCGCCGGACCGGGTGGCCGTGGGCCTGGAGCTGTCGTGCACGCACCACCGGGGCGTGACGGAGGGCGTCGTCACGGGGGTGTGCACGCCGATCCACCGCGGCCGGAGCACCGCCACGTACGAGATCGCCATCACCGACGAGCAGGGGCGGCGGGCGTGCACGGCCCGGCTCACGTGCTTCCTGAAAGACGCCCCGAAGGGGTGAACGTGCGGGTCTCGCGGCCCCGCGGTGGAACCCGAGGGCCCCGATCGGTGGAGGTGGGCGTGCGGCGTCGCGTGGTCGTGGTGGCGGCGGCGGTGGCCGGGCTGGTCACGGCCGGGTGCGGCGGGTCGCCGGTCGAGGCGGGGCCGGTGGCGGTGTCGAGCACGCCGGCGACGTACCCGGTGCCGGCGGCGACGGTGCGGCCGGACGAGAAGGTGCTGAAGATCCCGACCACGGCGGACGGCGACACGGCCTTCACGCTGGTGGGGCTCACCGCCGAGATGGCCACGATCATCGGCAGCCACGCCGAGTTCCACGCCAAGGGCCAGTTCGTGCGAATCCGGATGAGCGTGGTCAACAACGGCCGCAGCAGCGTGTCGTTCGACGCCCGGCGGCACGTGCTGGTGGACGACCGCAAGGGCGAGCACGCGGTGGACGAGCAGGCCATGACGATCAAGCGGCAGCCGGAGACGATCGACATCGGGGCCAACGTGCGCCTGGAGTACGACGTCTACTACGACCTGCCCAAGGACGCGAAGCCGCTGGCCCTGCGCGTGTACGGGGGTCCGACGCTGACGGACCTGAAGGACGAGTCGGGCACCGAGATCCCGCTGGCCCAGCCGTAGCCGGGCCAGCGGGGTCCGGACCGTCAGTGACCGCCGAGGTACGCGGCGCGCACCTGGGGGTCGTCCAGCAGCGCCGGGCCGGGGGCGCTCTTCACGACCCGGCCGGTTTCGAGCACGTACGCGCGGTCGGAGAGCTTCAGCGCCTGCTGCGCGTTCTGCTCGACCAGCAGCACGGTCGTGCCGCGCTTGTTGATCTCCTTGATGATCTCGAAGATCTGCGCGATGAGCATGGGCGCGAGGCCCATCGACGGCTCGTCGAGCAGGAGCACCTTCGGCTTGGTCATCAGGGCGCGGCCCATGGCGATCATCTGCTGCTCGCCGCCGGACATGGTGCCGCCGAACTGGTTCTTGCGCTCGGCGAGCCGCGGGAACAGCTCGTAGACCTCCGCCAGGTCGGCCGACAGGTCGTCCTTGCGGGTGTAGGCGCCCATCAGGAGGTTCTCCTGCACCGTCATGCCGGGGAACACGCCGCGGCCTTCCGGTGACTGGCCGATGCCCGCCATGACGCGCTTGTGGCCGGGCATCTTGGAGATGTCCTCGCCGTTGAACACGACGCGGCCGCTGGTCAGCGGGCGCAGCCCGGAGATGGTCTTCAGGGTCGTCGTCTTGCCCGCGCCGTTGGCGCCGATGAGCGAGACGATCTCACCTTCCTCCACCTGCAGGCTGATGCCCTTGATCGCGGCGATCTTCCCGTAGTGGACGTGGATGTCGTCGATCTCAAGAAGCATCTTCGGACACCCCCAGGTACGCCTCGATGACCTTCGGGTTGTTCTGCACCTCGTGCGGGAGCCCTTCTGCGATCAGCTGGCCGAAGTCGAGCACCGCCACGCGGTCGCTGACGCCCATGACCAGGCTCATGTCGTGCTCGATCAGCAGCACGGTCCGGCCGCTGTCGCGGATCTTGCGGATGAGGGCCTGGAGCGACTCCTTCTCCGCCGGGTTCATGCCCGCCGCGGGCTCGTCCAGCAGGAGCAGCTTCGGGTCCGTGGCCAGCGCGCGGGCGATCTCGAGCCGGCGCTGGTCGCCGTACGGGAGGTTCTTCGCGGTCTCGCTCATCCGGCCGGGGATGCCGACGAAGTCGAGCAGCTCCCGCGCCAGCTCACGGCCGCGCTTCTCCTCCTTGCGGTGCCAGGGCAGGCCCAGCGTCGCGCCGATGGCGCCGGTCTTGTGGTGCGCGTCGGCGCCCACCATCACGTTCTCCAGGGCCGACATGTTGTGGAACAGCCGGATGTTCTGGAACGTGCGGGCGATGCCCATCTTGGTGATGGCGAACCGCTTGGCGCCGTTGATCCGCGCGCCGTTGAACAGCACCTGGCCCTCGGTGGGCTGGTACACGCCGGTGACCACGTTGAACACGGTGGTCTTGCCGGCGCCGTTCGGGCCGATCAGGGCGAAGATCTCGCCCTGGTTGACGCTGAGCTGCGCGCCGCGCAGGGCGACCACGCCGCCGAAGCGCATGGTCACGTCGTCCAGCTGAAGGACGGGAGTGCTCACTTGGCCGCCTCCGTCGTCGAAACGTCGCTGTCCGGACCGGCGACCTCGGCACCCATGGTGCCCATGCCGCCGGTGCCCTCGTGCAGCTCGGCCTTGCGCCTCCGGGAGGGCAGCAGGCCCTCCGGCCGCAGGGCCATCATCAGCACCAGCACACCGCCGAAGAGCAGGATGCGGTACTCGGCCGGGTCCTTGCCCAGGATGTCCTTCAGCCAGTCGACCTCGCGGAACCGCTCGGGCAGCCAGGCGATGACGAACGCGCCGAGCATGACGCCGGGCAGGTTGCCGGAGCCGCCGAGCACGACCGCGGCGAGGATCGTCGCGGACAGGATGAACGGGAAGGTGTTCGGCTCGATGAACACCGCCTTGCCGGCGTAGATGCCGCCGGCGAGGCCGCCGATCATGGCGCCGATTGCGAACGCGAGGAGCTTGAACTTGAACGTCGGCACGCCCATCAGCTCGGCGGCGTCCTCGTCCTCGCGGATCGCGGCCCACGCGCGGCCGACGCGGCTCTTCTGCAGCCGCACCGAGAAGATGATCACGAGCACGATCGCGGCGACCATCAGGTAGTAGTACGGCGCGGGCAGGAGCTTGAACTCCATGCCGAGCATGGGCGGCGGGTGCGGGATGTTCGTGATGCCGCGCGCGCCGCCGATCTCGTCGGTGTTGTTCGCGGTGATGCGGACGATCTCGCCGAAGCCGAGCGTCACGATGGCGAGGTAGTCGCCGCGCAGCCGCAGCGTCGGCGCGCCGAGGATGACGCCGGACACCGCCGCGAGCAGGATGCCGAACGCCGCCGTGGCCCAGTAGTTCCAGCCGAACTGGGTGCCGTAGTAGGCGACCGAGTAGCCGCCGATCGCGAAGAACGCGACGAAGCCCAGGTCGAGCAGGCCGGCCTGGCCGACCACGACGTTCAGGCCGATGGCCAGCAGGATGTACGTGCCGATCGGGTAGATCAGCACCGTCGTCCAGTCGGACGCCGGCGACATGAACGAGCCGATCCACGGCGCGGGCAGGATCAGCGCGAACACGATGACCGCGATGTACACGAGGTACCGCTGCCACACCTTGGCGTGTTCCCACCAGTCGCGGGCGCCGTCGAACGGGGCGCCCACGCGCCTCAACGGATTCGCGTTGCCAGTCACTCCGTTGCCTTTCATGCGCGGGCCTTCTGCAGGGATTCGCCGAGGATGCCGGTCGGGCGGAACATCAGCACGACCACCAGGACGGTGAACGCGATGACGTCCTTCCACTCGGAACCCAGGAAGATCGCGCCCCAGTTCTCGATGAGGCCGAGCACGATGCCGCCGAGCAGTGCGCCGCGGAGGTTGCCGATACCGCCGAGCACCGCGGCGGTGAACGCCTTGATGCCGAGCACGAAACCGACGTTGAAGACGGTGTTCTCGAACTCCATGAGGTACAGCGCGCCGGCGACGCCGGCCATCGAGCCGCCGAGCAGGAACGTGACCCGGACGATGTTGTCGATGCTGACGCCCATGAGCACGGCGGCTTCGGGGTCCTGGGCGGTGGCCCGGATGCCGCGGCCGATCTTCGTGCGGTTCACGAGGCGGTCCAGCGCGATCATCATGATGACGGCGGCGACCACGACGATGATGTGGTCGGTGCGGACCGCGGCGTTGCCGACGGTGAACACCGTGTCGCGGTCGACGAGGCGCGGCGAGGACTGCTGGTTGCGACCGGGCTTGCCGGTCAGCCAGGGGATGATGACGAGCGCGAACAGCTCCATCAGGAACAGGGACGCGCCGATCGCGGAGATGAGGGCGGTGAGCCTCGTGGCGCCCTTCTTGCGCAGCGGCCGGTAGGCCACCAGCTCCAGCAGGACGGCGGCGCCGCCGGACACCGCGGCCGACAACGCGATGATCAACAGCATCACACCGATGAGCGCGATCCCGGTGAACGGGGTGGTCGGCGCGAGGGCCGTGACCACCACGAGCGACGTGAACGTGCCGATCATGAAGATCTCGGAGTGGGCGAAGTTGATCAGACGCAGCACGCCGTAGACCATCGTGTAGCCGAGGGCGACGAGCGCGTAGATGGAGCCGAACACCAGTCCGCCCACCGTGCTGGGTAGGAACTGGTTGAGGAAATCATCAAGCATGACAGGTTTGCCTCACGAGACGGGCGGGGGGAGAGACTTCGCCATAGTGGCGGGGAGCGGGAGCAGTCGTTCCCACGACACTCCCGCTCCCCAGCGCGCTAGCTTGCTGCCTAATCCGTCTCGGATCAGCCCTCCAGCTTCGCCGACTCCGCCGGACCCAGAAGCTTGAGGACACCACCCTTGACCTGGTAGACGAAGATGGAGTTGTTCTCCGGCTCGCCGTTCGCCTTGAACTTGATCGGCTTGGAGACACCCTCGAACGAGACCGTCTTCAGGAACTCGTTGATCTTCTCCGACGACGTGTTGCCGGCCTCGACCGCCTTGATGAACGCCGTGGCGGCGTCGTAGCCCTCGGTCGCGTAGATCGCCGGGTCCGTGTTGGCGCTCTTCTTGTAGTTGTCGAAGAACGTCTTCAGCGCGCCCTCGACGTCGGCCGACGGGATGTTGCACGGGCAGGCGAGGACGGCGCCCTCGGCGGCGTCGGCGCCCGCGCCGGAGACGAGCTGCTGGTCGAGCGAGCCGTCACCGGAGGCGAACAGGGCCTTCACGCCACCGTCGCGCAGCTGCTTGAGCAGGCGGCCGGCCTGGGCGTAGTAGCCACCGAAGACGATCACGTCGGGGTTGGACGCGGCGACCTTGGTGACGGTGGACGAGTAGTCGGACGCGTCCTTGGCGAACTTGTCGCGCTCGACGGTGACGCCCTTGCCCTCGAACGACTTGGCGACGGCGTCGGCCAGGCCGACGCTGTACTCCTGGTCGTCGGACAGGACGAAGGCCTTCTTCGGGCTCCTCGCGGTCACCAGGAACTCGGCGATGCCGGGGCCCTGGTCGTCGTCGTTCGCGACGACGCGGTGCCAGTAGGTCCAGCCGTTCGAGGCGAGACCCGGGTTCGTGGCGGACGGCGAGACGCTGGGGATCTTGTTCTCCTCCAGCACGCCGCCGATGGCCTTCGACTCACCGGAGAACGCCGGGCCGATCAGGCCGACGATCTTGTCGGAGCCGATGGCGGTCGTGATCAGCGAGGTCGCCTGGTCGGGCTTGCCCTGGCTGTCGTACTGCACCAGCTCGATCTTGACCTTGGGGTTCTTCGCGTTGTACTCGTCGACGGCCATCTTCGCGCCGTTGCGCGGCGGGATCACGATCGCCGAGTTCTCACCGGTGAGGTCACCCATGAACCCGATCTTGACCGAGGTGACGTCGCCACCCGCGTCGCCACCGCCGCCGCCTCCAGCGCAAGCCGCGAGCACCAGCGACGAAGCCGCCGCCAGCGCCAGAACTCGGCCGAGTCGTGCTCCTGACACCGGAATACCTCCCATGACACCAACCAGCCCGCCGGTAGGCGGAGAGCCCTCACACGAGGGCTTGGGTTAGGGAGGGAACGTAGCTTCAGTTGAGTTCCGTGAACAGGTGGTCTTACTGCTCTGTGTCCACATCGTGACGGTAGTCACCGGCAAATAGTCCACGGTTAACAAGCTTAAATCCAGCTCAAATAGCCGCAGGTCACATGGTCAATGCGCGCAGTAACCAAGAATGACCCCGGCAGACCGTCCGATACTCGAACGTGTATCACTCGCGGGGATACTCACCCGAAGTTTTCGATGACGGCTTCCGCCACGGCCTTCATGGTGGTGCGACGGTCCATCGCGGTGCGCTGCACCCAGCGGAAAGCCTCGGGCTCCGACAGACCCTGCTTGGTCATCAGCAATCCCTTGGCGCGCTCCACGACCTTGCGCGTCTCCAGCCGCTCGGTGAGACCGGCGACCTCGTTCTCCAGCGCCTGCAACTCGGCGAACCGGCTCATCGCGAGTTCGATCGCGGGCACCAGGTCGCGCTTCGCGAACGGCTTCACCAGGTACGCCATCGCGCCCGCGTCACGGGCCCGTTCCACCAGGTCGCGCTGGCTGAAAGCGGTGAGGATCACGACCGGCGCAATGCGCTTGCCCGCGATCACCGACGCGGCCTCGATGCCGTCGACCTTCGGCATCTTGACGTCCATGATGACCAGGTCGGGCCTGAGCTCGGTGGCCAGCGTGACCGCCTCGTCGCCGTCGGCGGCCTGACCGGCCACCTCGTACCCCTCCTCGCGCAGCATCTCGACCAGGTCGAGGCGGATGAGGGCTTCGTCCTCGGCGACGAGGACGCGCCGGGGCGCGACCTCGGCCTGGGCCTCGGCAGCCTGTTGGGTCACCGGGGTCCTCCTGACACTCTGACGGCGGCTCGACGCGGTCGCGTCGGACGAAACCGCAGTCTACCGGCGTGCCGGCCCGCGCCGTGGCCGTCCGGCCGTGATCACGGCCACCGGCCGCCACTTCGTCGTTTCGGACGGCACGGCTGGTCCGAACGCGACGGGCCCACGCCACCCGTCCGGGTGGCCCCGAACGGGTGTCTGACGCCGTGCCGGGTGTCCACGAGGGACACCCGACACGGCGGGTCACCGTGCGACAGCGGGACGAAGTCGGGCCGCCGGCGCGGGGAGACTTCGGGTCACCGCACCGCCTGGGGCGGCTCCCACCAGCCCGTCACGCCTTCCGGCCACTCCATCGCGGCGAGCGCGGGCTCGTGCGCCGGGTCCGGGCCGTCGACCTCGCGGAGGAACAGGTCGTACCACCCGGTGGAGAGGCCGAGGCCGCCGCCGGCACTGGGAACTTCCACGGAACCCGGCAGGCCGAACACGGGGTGCAGCAGGCGGTCCGCGACGGTGGTCACGCCGAGGCTCTCGGGCCACTCGACCCACCACCGGTCGCCCTGCGCCAGCGCCCGCACCCACGGCGCGGCGGTGAACAGGTGGTAGCGGCGCAGCACCGCGCTGCCGACGCCCGTCGGGCGCGGCGTCTCCTCCAGGTGGTCGCGCTCGGCGGCGGTGAGGGGTCCGTCGACGAACCGGTCGCTCAGGGCACGGCCCTTGAGCAGGGTGCGGACGTACTTCATGCCGTCCGCCCACGCCCGCTCGTCCACGCCCGCGAGGTGGACCGACGCGTCGACGTCGGCGAACCGCAGTTCCACCGAGCGCGGGTGCCGGACGACCCGCAGGCCGGGCGCGCCCGCCACCCACGACTCGTCGTGCCGCGGCAGCAGCTCGTAGAGCAGCGGGCCGAGGGCGTGCTCGGCGAGGTGCAGGCGCGGGCGCTCGGCCGGTTCGACGGCGCGGAACGCGTGCGCGGGCCGCAGCATGCTCGCCGGCGGGCGCAACTGGAGGTGGCCCGCCGCGTCCAGACCTGCTTGCAGGACAACGCATTCCAGCCGCGCTGGGCGTCTTCCGCCGCGTCGGGCAGGAACAGCCCGCGCACGTCGGCCCGCCCGCGCAGGGCGTCCACCACGCGTTCGCGGCGGTCGGCGGGCAGGTCGTGCAGCACGGCCTTCACCGCGGGCACGGCCTGGGTGAGGTTCTCGCCGGTGTAGGTCCGGCGGAGGTCGACCAGCTGGTCGGTCAACGACGATCGCGCCATGGCAGTCCTCGCTCCCGCCGCCCGGCTCGGCGCGACAAGGACGCGGTCACGCGTCGTCGGTGGTCTTCGGTGCACTCCGTGAGCAGGGGTGCCCCCACCCCGCGGCGGATCACGCCACCCGCTTGCCGGGAGGTGGCTCCAGCCTCACGTCTGCTCACACACGCCGTCGCCGACGATAGCAAAACCGGCGTCGCCGGGGCGGGCGGCCGGCGCTCGACGTAGGGTCCGAACATGAGTTCGAACGAACGCCTGTGGCCTGCGGCCGCCGCCCACGACGAGCTGCGGCTGATGACGGAGTTCCTGACGTTCCTGCGGCTGACCGCCGTGGCCAAGGTGGAAGGGCTGGGCTGGGCGGACGCCTCGGCCGCGCCCATCCCGACCTCGCCGGTGGTGAGCGCGCTGGGGGTGCTGCGGCACCTGACCGCCGTGGAGCGGTGGTGGCTGTCGATCGAGGTGGGTGGCGTGGAGCTGCCGTCGCTGTGGGGCGCGGACGCGGACGCGTCGTGGCTCCTGCACGAGGGCGACACGGTGGAGTCGGTGGTCGACGAGTACCGCGCCGAGTGGGAGCGGTCGGCGCGGGCGCTGGACGGCCTCGGCCCGGACGACCGGACGCGGGGCGACCACGCGGGCAACGGCCGCACGGTGCGGTGGGTGCTGGCGCACGTCGTGCAGGAGACCGCCCGGCACGTCGGGCACCTCGACCTCCTGCGCGAGCTCGCGGACGGCGCGAAGGGCGAGTGACCCCGTCCCGCGGCCGTAACGCGAGCGGGTGAACGGGCGTGCGGGGCGCGGTGGCGGCTGATTGGATCAACGCCCATGCGCCACCTGGTTGCCGTGCTCGCCGCCGTGCTCCTGCTGTCCGTGCCCGCCGCGTCGGCGACGGCGACGTCCGCGGCCCCGCCCGCCCCCGCGGCCGTCGAGGTCGACTTCACCGGGATCGTGTCGCTGCGCGGCTGCTCGGGCTCGGTGGTGCGGCCGCCGCGGCACGCCCCGTCCGACCCGGCGCTGGTGCTGACGAACGGCCACTGCGTGCGGCTGATGAGCGGGACCGAGGTGGTGGTGGACGAGGCCGCCGACCGGACGTTCACGCTGCTCGACCGGACCGGCGAGGGCACGCTCGGCACGTTGCGCGCGGCCCGGTTGCTGTACGCGACGATGTCCGGCACGGACGTGGCGCTGTACCGGCTCACCTCGACCTACGCCGAGGTGGAGGCGATGGGGACGCGGGTGCTGGAGCTGTCGCCGGAGCACCCGGCCGTCGGCATCGACGTCCGCGTGGTGTCCGGGTACTGGCGCGAGATCTTCGCCTGCCGCGCCGACGGCTACGTGCACGAGCTGCGGGAAGGCCCGTGGACCTGGCGCGGCTCGATGCGCTACACGGCGTCGTGCGACACGCGGGGCGGCACGTCCGGCTCGCCCGTGGTGGACGTGGCGAGCGGCCGGGTGGTGGCGGTGAACAACACCGGCAACGAGAACGGCGAGCGGTGCACGCGGAACAACCCGTGCGAGGTGGACGAGACCGGTGCGGTGACCGTGCGGCACGGCATCCGGTACGGGCAGCAGACCCACTACGTGGTGCCGTGCCTGACCGGGGGCGGCAGGGTCGACCTCGCCGCCCCCGGGTGCGGGCTGCCCAAGCCGCAGCCCAAGCCTCAGCCGTGAGCCCCGGGGCCGGGGACTAGCCCGGGAACCGCTCGCCCGACAGGGCGTGGACCGCCGCCATCGGGTTGCCCAGGTGGTAGTGGTCCACGGCCAGGTAGGTCGGGGTCTTGCGGGCGGCGGGCTCGCAGAACCGCCGGGCGCGGTCGGCGAGCTTGGCGTTGTCGGTGCCCGCCGTGCCGGTGACCGGGACGTCCCGGAAGTGGTTCATCACGAACAGCGGCCGGAAGCCCGGTTCGGTGCGGGTGAGCGGCGTGCTCCAGCGGCTGTGGCACGACCAGTCGGAACCGCCCACGCCCGGACCCATCGACCAGTGGTTCTCCACCGTCCACTCGGACTGGTACATCACGCCGAACGTGTCGCGCTGCGGGGTGTCGCCGGAACGGCCGCGGTCGGTGAAGATCATCAGCCGCTTGTCGGCGGCGCGCAGGGCGTTCAGGGTCGGCCAGCCGTTCGTCCGCACGCCCGCCTGGTCGGGGCGGAACAGGACGTCGGCCAGTCCGTCGACGCGGGCCAGCTCGGAGCGCAGCACGTCGGCGGTGACGTAGTCCTCCAGGAACACGGTGACGAACTCGGCGGGGTTGCGGTGGAGGAAGTCCACGATCCGCCGCACGTCCACCCACAGCGCCACGGGCCGGCTGACCCACGTGCAGCTGTTGTGGCACAGGATCGCGCCGTCGCGGGTCTGGTGGACGTCGAGCTGGAAGCCGCGCACGCCGTCGGCGAGCTGCTGCTCGATGCCGCGGGCCTGGTTGGGCGCGAGGTTGACGAACGGCGGCGCGAACCCGCCGTCCACGCCGTTGGCGTAGGCGTTGTGCGCGGTGAGGAACGTGACCTGGTCGAGGCGCCGCTCCCCCTCCGGCGGCGCCGGCACGCGCTGGGGGAACGCGGGGGTGAGGTACCAGAGGTCGGCGCCGGAGCCGATCCGCACCTGGTCCGTGCCGGACGCGACCAGGCGCCGGTCCGTGCCGGGGACGTGGAGGCGGTGCCGGTCGCCGTCGGGGACCACGTCCCACTGCGCGTCGGGGCTGTCGCAGGGCAGCACCACGGCGAGGTCGCCCTGCCGGCCCAGGCACCCCGCGCCTTCGCGGAGCGTGCGGCTGGACAGCGTCCACTGCTGGTGGTCCTCGTCGCCCTTGGGTCGGCGTTGGAGCACGGACGTGCCGGACACGCCGGCGTTGAGGCCGGTGGTGGCGCTCTGGAGGTAGTAGAGGCCGTCCGCGGGGGCGGCGGCCGCGGCGGGCGCGGTGATGGTGGCGGTCAGGGTTGCGGCGGCCAGGGAGGTGACGAGCGTGGCGATCAGGGCTGACCGGGTGGCGCGCATCAAGCAGTCCTCTCGACGGCTCCGCGGCGGCGGGCACCGCCCAGGGTAAACGCGAAACTCCTTCAGGTCAGCCCCGTCCTAGGCTGGGGGCATGACCGAACCCTGGGGAGACCCCGAGAAGATCCGCCGCGTCCTGGCGGGCGGCGACACGTGGGCCGTGGTCGGGCTGGCGAACCACCCGCACCGGGCCGCCTACGGCGTGGCGAAGTTCCTCCAGCAGCACGGCAAGCGGATCGTGCCCGTGCACCCGGACGCCCCGACCGTGCACGGCGAGCAGGGCTACGCGTCGCTCGCCGACATCCCGTTCCCGGTGGACGTGGTCGACGTGTTCCGCCGGTCCGAGGCGGCGGGCGAGTTCGCCGACCAGGCCGTGGCGATCGGCGCGAAGGCGGTGTGGTTCCAGCTCGACGTGGTCGACGAGGCGGCCTACGAGCGGGCCACCGCCGCCGGCCTCGACGTCGTCATGGACCGCTGCCCCGCCATCGAGTGGTCGGCCCACGGCCCCCGCTGATCACGCCCGGCGGCGCGCGGTGACCTCGATCTCGATCCGCATCCGCGGGTCGGCCAGGCCGCACTCCAGCATCGTCGCCGCCGGGCGCACCTCGCCGAACACGGCGCGCAGCGCGGGCCAGCACGGCTCGAAGTCCCGGGCGTCGGGCAGGTAGTACGTCACCCGCACGACGTCCGCGAACGTGCAGTCCGCCTCGGTCAGCGCGGCGCCGATGTTGGCCAGGCACTGCTCGGCCTGCGCGACCACGTCGTCGGAGATGGTCATGGTGGCGTAGTCGAAGCCGGTCGTGCCGGACACGTGCACCCAGTCGCCGTCGACCACGGCCCGCGCGTAGCCGATCTGCTCCTCGAACGTCGAACCCGACAGGATCGCTCGCCTCATGGCCGCCACCCTAACCGGCCGATCACCCGACCACGCGGCGGTTTCCGCCGGTTCCGGCACGGCGGTGGCCGGCGCGGGCACGTGGTCAGTAGCCTGCGAGCCATGCCGGTCGTCGCGCTCAACGGGATCAACCTCAGCTACCACGTGGAGGGCGACGGCGACCTCGTCGTCATGGTGATGGGCACCGGGAGCCCCGGCCGGGTGTGGCACGCCCACCAGGTGCCCGCGCTGCGCGCCGCCGGGTTCCGGGTGGCGACCATGGACAACCGGGGCATCCCGCCGACGGACGAGTGCGCGTCGGGCATGACGATCGACGACCTCGTCGGCGACACCGCGGCGTTGATCGAGTCGCTGGGCGGCCGGGCGCACGTCGTCGGCACGTCGCTGGGCGCGCGGGTGGCGCAGGAACTCGCCCTGGCCCGCCCCGACCTCGTGGGCAAGGCCGTGCTGCTCGCGACGGCGGGTCGCAACGACCCCGTGCAGACGGCGCTGTCGCAGGGCGAGCGCGCGCTGCACGACCAGGGGATCACGCTGCCGGGCCGGTACTTCGCTGCGGTGAACGCGGTGCTGAACCTCTCCCCCGCGACCCTGGGCGACCCGGTCGGCGTGCGGGACTGGCTGGACGTGTTCGAGTTCACCGGTTCCGGCTACGGCAAGGGCGTGCGGGCGCAGCACGACCTGGACGAGTACGACAGCAGGCTGGACGCGTACCGGCGCATCACCGTGCCGTGCCTGGTGGTGGGTTTCGCCGACGACCGCGTGCTGCCCGCGTACCTGGCGCGCGAGGTGGCCGAGGCCATCCCCGGCGCGCGGTACGAGGAAGTGGCCGACGCCGGGCACTTCGGGTTCCTCGAGCAGCCGGCCGCGGTGAACCGGCTGATGGTGGACTTCCTGACCTCGTGAGGCGGTCCGGTCGCCGTGAGCACGGACGGTGACCGGACGACCACGGGAACCCCGCTACCCGAGCGCTCCGAACGCCGTTACCGTCGATCGCGACCTGGCGGGAGGGGCACATGGACGCGCGACGGCTCGCCCGGACCACCCGCCTGGTCTCCCTGATCGGCGTGGGCGGGGTGACGTGCCTCGTGCTCGTGCCCGTCGCGATCAACGCCGTCACGGGCGGGTCGGCGCCCCGCGTGCTCGGTCCGTACACGCCGTGGCTGTGGCCGGCGCTCGGCGTGCTGGTCGCGCTGACCGCGTGCCTCGCCGCCTGGGAACCGCTGGGCGCGCTGCTCGTGCGGCGGCGTCCCGCGCACCCGGCCAACCGGAAGGCCGCGCTGGAGCGGGTCGACCGGTTCGTGCGGGCGCGGATCGGCGGGTCGTTGGCCGAGCAGGTGCGGCTGAAGCTCGGCGTCGTGCCCCGCGTCCGGCCCCGGCTGCCGACGCGCGTCCGTCGCCCCCTCGTCGTGGCGGGCGAGCCCGGCGCGGGCAAGACGACCCTCCTGCTGGAACTGGCCGAGGCACTGCTGGCGCGTGCCGCCCAGGACCCGGGGCGGCCGGTGCCCGTGCTGGTGGACCTCGGCGGGTGGCGGCGCGACGACGACTTCGGCGAGTGGCTGCTGCGGGTGCTGGCCGACCGGTACCGGATCGGGCCGCGCCTCGGCCGGGCGTGGCTGCGCGACCGGAACCTCGTGCTGCTGTTCGACGGGCTGGACGACCTGGCCTCCGCCGACCGGGTCGAGTGCCTGGCGTGGATCACCGCGCTGGACATGCCGCAGGTGGTGCTGTGCAGCGCGGGCGACGACCACGAGCACCTGCCCCGGTACGACGTCGTGCGCGTGGAACCGTTGGGGCGCGCGGAAGTCCTGGAGCTGATCGACGCGTGCGGCCCCCGGCTGGACGGTCTGCGCGAGGCGTTGGAGAAGGACCCCGGCCTGTGGGACGAGGTGCGCACGCCGCTCGCGTTCGGGCTGCTGGCCCTCGCCTACCGGGCCGGGCGCGCGGAGTACCGGGGCGTGCTGGACACGTACCTGGTGGAGTCGGTGGCACGGGGGCCGGCGCGGGCCGAGCGGACCGTGCGCGCGTTGCGGTTCCTGGCCCGCGTCGCCCGGCGTGAGCACCACTTGGAGGCGTGGGCGACGCTGCCCGCGCGGCACGTGTGGCTCGGGTTCGTCGGGCCGGACGCGGTGTGGCGGCTGTTCCGGCGGGCCGTGCCGGGCGCCGTGGCGGGTGCGGCGGCCGCGTTGTGCTTCGTGGTCGGCGTGCGGCTGGGTCTCGTGCCCGCCGCGGTCGGGGCGGTGGCCGTGATCGGCTTGCCGCGCGGCGGGTTCACGGCCACGCGCGGCGACAAGCGGCGGGGGAAGCGTTGGGCGGCAACGGGTTTCGCCGTCGGCGCGGTCGTGACGGGTGCGGTGGCGGTGCTCGGGGCGTGGGTCGGCGGGCAGGTCGCGCGGTGGCCGGCGGCGGTCGTGTTCGGGCTCGTCGTCGTGGTCACGCTGGTCCTCGCCCACGCCACCCTGCGCGACCGGTACTGGGCCGTGGCGTGCGCGCTCGTGCCGTCCGGGGTGATGGTGGTGAGCGGGACGGGACCGGAACTGCCGGTGGGGCTGGGCATCGGGCTGGCCGCGGGCGCGGTGGCCGGGACGTTCGTCGGCGGGCTGACCGCCGTGTGGTCCGGCCTGCGCCGCCGGCCCGCCCACCGCCTGCCGTGGCTGCCCGTCGCCGGTCTCGTCGGGGTCGGGTCGGCCGCGCTCGCCGGGGCGGAGGCGCGTCCGTCGGCGCTCGGGGCGGCGCTGGGCGCGGTGACCGGGCTGCTGCTCGGCCTCGCCGTGACGCCGGTCGTGAACCGGCCGTTCGACGCGGTGGCGAACTTGCTCGCCCGGCCGCTCGCGTGGGACGAGTTCCCGTGGGGGCGCAAGGGAATCCTCCAGTCCGCGCGGGATCGGGTGCTGCTGGTGGACGAGCACCGGTTCCCGCACGGTTGGGTGCGCGACCACCTCGCCGAGTGCGACCCGGCGGAGGTCGCGGCGGCCGTCGAGCGACGGCGGGCCGGGCTGGGGGCGACCGGGCTCAGACCGAGCGGGGGCAGAGCGACCGGGGGCAGGCGGACCAGGGGCAGACCCGGGGCGTCAGACCCCACGGCGCCGGACCCCACGGCGTCCGATCGCGCGGCATCCGGCCCCGGCGCGTCGGCCCCCGGCGCGTCCGACCTCACGGCGTCCGACCCCACCGCGTCCGACCCCACGGCTTGAACACCGACAGCACCGTGTTGACCGTGTAGAACGTCAACGACACGCACGCCGCCACCAGCACGTCCGTGCCCACCGCGCCGACCGCCGTGCCGTCCGACGCGGAGGCCGCCGCCTCGTGCAGGCCCGAGCGCAGCGAGAACGTCGTGGCGACCACCGCGACGACCGTGAGCGCGAACTTCACCAGCACCCATCGGTGCTTCACCAGGCCCCACTTCGTGCCCAGCGACAGCACCACCCCCGTGGCGAGCGCGGTCAGCGCCAGGGGCAGCACGACCACGTCGCCGAGGAGCGACATCGCCGGGTACAACGCCGGCGCGTCGAACGCCGCCAGCGCCAGCGCCAGCATCCCGATCGTGACGCCGAGCCAGCCGACGGACGAGACGACGTGCAGCACCAGCCACCACTTGCGCGCTCTCGGCTTCATGGCGCACAGCGTGTCGCGCGCCGGCACGTCACCGCGTCCGTCGTGCGGCGGCTCGCGCGCCTACGCCTGCCGACGTACTCAGGCCGGCCAGTGCGCGGGGTGGGTCAGCGTGGCGGGGAGCCGGGTCGCGCGGTCGCCCCTGGCCGCGTCCACCTGGGCCTGGGTGAGGAAGAACGCGCCGGTCAGGTCCGCGCCCGACAGGTCGGCGCCGCGCAGGTCCGCGCCGATGAAGTCGACCAGCCGCAGGTCCGCGCCCCGCAGGTTCGTGCCGATCAGGTACGCGCCGCGCAACGTGGACCCGCGCAGGGTGGCGCCCTTCAGGTCCTTGCCGATCAGGTCGGCGCCGCGGCGGTTGCGGCCCTTGCCGCGGACCAGGTCGCTGGCCCGCAGCAGCACGGCGTTCACCCGCTCCCAGTACGGGTCGACGTCGAGCGCGCGCAGCTCGTCCGCAGTGCCGGTGGCGAGCCGTTCGACCTCGGCGGCCAGCTCGCCGGCCCGCGCGTGGAGGCCGCGGGCGGGTTCGAGGCCCCGCACCTCGTTCAGGTACCAGAGCAGTTCGTGCAGCCGGCGCATCACCGGGAACACGTCGAACATCGCCTCGGCCGACGCCGGGTCGTCCCGCCAGCTCGTGCCGCCGAACGTCACCTGCGCCACCCGCTGGCCCGCGCCGAAGCAGTCGTACACCGTGCAGCCGGTGAAGCCCTTGTCCCGCAACGACGTGTGGATGCCGCAGCCGAAGTCGGCGAGCAGGTTCCGGCACGGCGTGCGCGCGGGCTTGTCGACCGCGAAGTCCGCCGACCTGGCGAACGCGGGGACCACGCAGCACAGGGCGAAGCAGCGCGAGCAATCGGCGCGGAGCTCGGTCATGCGCTCAACGTGTCCAGGATCTGCTGACCGTACTTGACCAGCTTGTTCTCGCCGACGCCGTTCACCGTGCCCAGCTCCTCGAGCGTCGTCGGCGCCGTCGTGGCGATCTGGCGCAGCGTCGCGTCGTGGAAGATCACGTAGGCCGGGACGCCCTGCTCCTTCGCCGTCGCCGCCCGCCACGCGCGCAGCCGCTCGAACACCGGCGTCGCCTCGGCGGACAGCTCCACCACCTGCTTCGCCGCCTTGCCCGACTTCACCGACACCTTGGCCGCGCGCTCCACCTCGCGCCGCATCATCACCTTGCGGCCGTGGAACAGCACCTCGTCGCTCGCGGGCGTGACGACGAGCGTCGAGTACTCGCCCTCCACCGCGATCAGGCCCTGCGCCAGCAGCTGCCGGATCACGCCGCGCCAGCCGCTCTCGTTCAGCTCGGTGCCGATGCCGAAGACCTTCAGCTGGTCGTGGTCGTGCTGGATGACCTTCGCGGTCTTGCGGCCGAGCAGGATGTCGATCGTCTGCCCCGCGCCGAACTTCTGCCGCCGCTCGTTGCGCAGCCGCACCACGGTGGACAGCACCTTCTGCGCGGCGACCGTGCCGTCCCACGTCTCCGGCGGCACGAGGCACGTGTCGCAGTTGCCGCACGGCGTGCCCGACTGGCCGAAGTACTCCAGCAGCCGCACGCGCCGGCAGTCGACCGTCTCGCACAGCGCCAGCATCGCGTCGAGGTGCGCCATCAGCTTGCGGCGGTGCTGCTGGTCGCCCTCGGAGTCGTCGATCATCTTGCGCTGCTGCACCACGTCCTGCAGGCCGTAGGCCAGCCACGCCGTGGACGGCAGCCCGTCGCGTCCCGCGCGGCCCGTCTCCTGGTAGTAGCCCTCCACGGACTTCGGCAGGTCGAGGTGCGCGACGAACCGGACGTCCGGCTTGTCGATGCCCATGCCGAAGGCGATGGTGGCGACCATCACCAGGCCGTCCTCGCGCAGGAACCTGCTCTGGTTGCGCGCGCGGGTGCCCGCGTCGAGGCCCGCGTGGTAGGGCAGCGCCGGGATGCCGTTCTGGGTGAGGAACTCGGCCGTCTTCTCCACCGAGTTGCGGGACAGGCAGTAGACGATGCCCGCGTCGCCCCGGTGCTCGGTGCGGAGCAGTTCGAGGAGCTGCTTCTTCGGCTCGTTCTTGGGGACGATCCGGTACTGGATGTTGGGGCGGTCGAAGCTCGCCACGAAGTGCTTCGCGTCACCGAGGTCGAGGCGTTCGGCGATCTCGGCGTGCGTGGCGCGGGTGGCGGTCGCGGTGAGCGCGATGCGCGGCACCTCCGGCCACCGTTCGTGCAGGTGGGAGAGGGCGAGGTACTCGGGGCGGAAGTCGTGGCCCCACTGCGAGACGCAGTGCGCCTCGTCGATGGCGAACAGCGCGATCTTCCCGCGTTCCAGCAGCCGGGTCGTCTGCTCGGTGCGGAGGCGTTCGGGCGCGAGGTACAGCAGGTCCAGCTCGCCGGCCAGGAACTCGGCTTCCACGAGCGTCCGCTCGTCCGGGAACTGGGTCGAGTTGAGGAACCCGGCCCGCACCCCGAGGTCGCGCAGCGCGTCCACCTGGTCCTGCATCAGCGCGATCAACGGCGAGATGACCACCCCGGTCCCCTCGCGCACCAGGGAGGGGATCTGGTAGCACAGCGACTTCCCGCCCCCGGTGGGCATGAGCACCAACGCATCGCCGCCCGCGACGACGTGGTCGACGATCTCCTGTTGGTCCCCGCGGAAGGACTCGTACCCGAAAATCCTTCGCAGCACCTCTTGCGAAGCCATCGCGCGATCCTAACGGACCCGTCCGACACCCCCGGCCCCGCAGGCCGGTCGGGGCCGTTCCGACCAACGCGGCACGAGGTCGCGGTCACGTCGACGCCGTCGGGCGGGGTTGACGATTCCGACGTCGACCGGCGGGGTTCTCTGGTAGCTGTAGATCATGCACGTCCACTGCGGGCAGGTGGGTGAGATCCGCGAGGCCATGCGGTCGTCACCCGAGCGGTTCACGCGCGAGTGCGCGGACCGCTTCGAGCAGCAGCACGGGGAACCGCCCGGTGACGCCGAGCTGCGGAGCTGGGCCAGGAGCTGGCCGGTGCTGCTGGACGCGCTAGACCGGGCCGGGCAGGCCGAGTCGTGGCTCGTCCTGGAGTACACGCTCGCGGGCAGCGCGGAACGGGTGGACGCGGTGCTGCTCGGCGCGCGATCCCGCGGTGGCCTGACCGGCGTCGTGGTCGAGCTGAAGCAGTGGAGCCGCCTCACCTGGGCGTCGCCGCTCGAAGTGGCGCTGGAGGACATGGTCCGCCCCCACCCCTGCCGCCAGGCGTTCGGTTACACCAGCCACCTGGAGCGGTGGCTGGAGGAGGCGACGCTCGACCTCGAGTACCGGGGCGTCGCGTTCCTGCACAACGCGCCGGTCGACGTGGTGCACCGGCTGAGGGACGCGGTGGCGGGCAGTCGCGGCAGCCAGGACGTGCCGATCGTGGGGCGGGACGAGCTCTCCGGCTCGGACGGCGCCGAGCTGGCCCGGCTGCTGCGCTGCGCGGACCTGCGGCCGCCGACGCGCGAGCAGGTGGACCGGTTCCTCCGGGCGGAGCAGCGTCCGTCGAGGTCGGTGTTCGAGGACCTCGACAACGTGCTCTCGCAGAAGTCGGACTTCACCCTCGTGGGCGACCAGCAGACGGCGCAGTTGCGCGTGCTGCGGACCCTCGACCCCGAGCGGTCGACGAAGAGGCAGGTCATCGCGGTCACCGGCGGTCCGGGGACCGGCAAGACCGTGGTCGCGCTGCGGCTGCTCGCCGACATCCCCCGCATCCACTCGGAGCGAGGCCGGGTGGAGACCCGGTTCATCACCCCGTCCGGCACCTTGCGCCGGCAGCTGGCGCGCGCCACCGAGTCGCCGGCGGCGCGGCAGCTCTTCCTGCTCCCCGGCGACTTCCGCGCCGGTCGCGAGGGCGTCCACGTCATCCCGCTGGTCGACGAGGCGCAGCGCCTGCGCCGGGGCGACCGCACCGTCGAGCGGCTGGTCGGCGGCTCGCCCGTGAGCGTGTTCTTCCTCGACGAGCGGCAGGTCGTCCGGCCGAAGGAGGGGGTCAGCGTCGCCGAGCTGGAGCGCAACGCCCGGAGATTCGGCGCCGAGTTCACGCACATCCCCCTGACCAGCCAGTTCCGCTGCGGCGGCTCTCAGCGGTACCTGAACTGGCTGGACCGCTTGTTCTCGGTCGACGGCGTGGCCGAGCCCTGGGTGGAGGCCGACTACGAGGTGGACGTGGCGGCGAACCCGGAGGAGCTGTCCGCGTGGATCCGCGAGCGCGGCCGGGACGGGCGCACGGCCCGGATCTCCGCCGGGTTCTGCTGGCCGTGGCCGGACGACGCGTCCACGGGGCCGCTCCGGGAGGACGTGGTGATCGAGTGGACCGACGAGCGCGGAAGGCGTCACACCTGGCGACGGCCGTGGAACTCGAAGCACACGCGGAAGGTCGGTGATGCCGTCGAGGCGCCGCGGAGGGAGTTCTGGGCGACGGACCCGGGCGGCGAGAACCAGGTCGGTTGCGTCTACACCGCGCAGGCGCTCGAGTACGACTACAGCGGCGTGATCATCGGCCCCGACCTCGTCCGCCGGGACGGCGGGTGGGTCGGCCGACCCGACGAGAGCCACGACAAGGCGATGAAGGGCGTCGCCCCGGACGCGTACCGCCGGTTGGCCCTCAACACCTACTGGGTGCTCGCCACCCGGGGCACCCGCGGCTGCCGGTTCCACTCCACCGACCCGGAGACCCAGCGCTTCCTGCGCGGCCTGTTCCCGTCGCACCGGGAATCGTCGGACCCCTCCCCTACGCTCGCGCCATGAGCTACCGGGACGTCCGAGAACAAGACGTGCTCGCCGCGATCGCGCGGTTCGACGAGTTGGGCGGCGAGGCCTTCCTCGAGCGGTACGGGTACGACAAGGCGCGCCGCTTCGTGCTGGTGCACAACGGGAAGCAGTACGACTCGAAGGCGATCGTGGGCGTGGCGCACGAGTTCCTCGACGGCCGGGCGCTCACGCCCGACGAGTTCAGCGGTGGCCGGGCCACCGTGGGCCGCCGCCTCGGCGCGCTCGGGTTCGTGGTGCAGGAGCGCGGCGCCTTACCGCAGCTCCTGCTCCAGCCGCGCGGCGGCGCCCGCGACGGCGGTCCGCAGAACTTCAAGCGGACCGTCGAGGAGGGGATCCGGCTCGACGACCACGCGGAGGCGTTGGGCGCCGACCTCGCGGAGCTGCGGGCCCTGTACCGCGACGGGACGGCGAGGCTGTGGGGCAACACCCCTCCGGCGAAGAGCAACAACCCCAAGGCCAAGGCGATCCGCGGGAGGCGCGTCGGCGACCGGGTGCTGTTCTACGCCGAGCGCACGTTCATCGCCGAGGCGGTGATCCTCAAGCTGTTCCACAACCCGGCC
Organism: Saccharothrix hoggarensis; assembly: GCF_052936025.1. The sequence continues at coordinate 5,762,750 of NZ_CP193624.1, forward strand.
GCCGCCCGCTCGATCTGGGGCGTCGACCAGACCGGCGCGACGTTCGAGCACATGATGGCGCTGGGCGACGTCACGCTGATCCGGCGGGACGCCACCGACCTGGTGCTCCGCACGACCGGTCAGGAGACGCTGCGCTCGGTGACGCTCGTCCCCGCGGACGTCGAACCTCCCGCCGGCCCGGTGGCGCCGCCGCCCCCGCCGGACGACGGGCCGGTCTCCGCCGAGGAGTTCCTGACCCGGCTGCTCACCCTGCACGGCCGGGAGCAGGCCGCGAAGCGCGACTCGGTGGCCCTGCTGTGGACGATCGGCCAGGTCCACCGCAAGCCGCGGCTGCACCCGTGGTCGACGTTCCGGCAGGAGGTCGCCAAGGTGCTGACCACCTGCGGCCTGGAGGGCGCGGACGAGCTGGAACGCCCGTTCTACGACCTGCGGCGGACCGGCTTCTGGCGGGTCGTCCCCGAGTCGGCCGCTCCGGGGGCCGCGGACGCGGAGGAGCCGAGCGCCGGTTTCACCGACGAGTCGCACCGGCTGCTGGTGGACGTCGCGTTCCGCACGAAGGCGATCAACGTGCTGCGTTCCCGGCACCTGGACGGCGAGGACCACGAGGTCCTCCTGGCGAGCGTGGGCCTCGAGGACTACGCGACGGCCAGCGGCGAGCCGCGCAGCGGCGGCAGATCCCGCGAACGCCGGCTGCGGCCCAACACCGGGTCGTCGGTCGCCCGTGACCGTGAGGTGGTCCGTAGGGTGAAGGCGCTGCACGACCACACGTGCCAGTTCTGCCACACCCGGCTCAACACCGGCTTCGGCTACTACAGCGAGGCCGCGCACATCCGCGGCCTGACCGTGCACAAAGGGCCGGACGAGCTGGAGAACCTGTTGTGCCTGTGCGCGAACTGCCACGTCCAGTTCGACGGGTTCGGGTTGTACGTGGACGAGGGTGACGTCGTGCGCCGGGTCCGCGACCGCGGGGAGGTCGGCAAGCTCCGCCGGGTCTCCGGCCACGCCATCGAGGACGCGCACATCGCCTACCACCGCGACCTGTGCGTGATCGCCCCTTCGAACGACTGAGCCGGTTGGGGCCTGGTGGGGTCGGCGGGCCGCGGCGCGTGATCGGGCGACGTCGACCCGACGAACGCGGGTGTCCCTGGACGGCGGGTCGTGTCATGGTGGGGTGGGCGTGATTGGTCTGGACCTTCGGCGGCGAGAGGATCGGGACTATGCGCGGCACGACGGTGTTGCCCGGGACGCCTTGCCCGGCGCCGCGGCGAGGCGAGTTGCCGGTTCACCGGTTGGAGGTGCCGCTGCCCAACGCCCTGCCGTTCGCGGTCGGGACGTTCGACACCATCGGGCCCCTGTCGCGCGCGCCCTTCCCGCACCGGCACACGTTCCACGAGATCGTGCACGTCACCGGCGGCACGGGGGCGCACGTCGTCGACCTCGCCCGGTGGGAGCTGCGGCCGCCCCACCTGTGCGTCATCGCGCCCGGCCAGGTCCACCACTGGGACGGCGCGCGGGACCTGGAGGGGCACGTCCTGCTGTTCACCGACGACTTCCTGCTGGACCACCCCGGCGACCGGGACGTGCTGCGACGGCTGAGCGAACGGCCCTGGCTGACGTTGGACGGACCCGCGCGCGCCGGGATCGGCCGGCTCGTCACCGAGCTGCACGACGAGTACCGGCGCGCCGAGCCCGGCGTGGACACCGTCCTCCGCTCCCTGCTGCACGTGCTGGTCGTGCGGGCGTCCCGGCTCGACCCGACGCCGTCCGCCCCGCCGCCCGCACGCGCCGGCGCGGTGGCCGAGGAGTTCGTCCGGCTGGCCGGCCGCACCGACCACGCGCTGTGGTCGGTGCGCGCCTACGCGGAACGGATCGGCGTCACGCCCGGCTACCTGACCGAGGTGGTGAAGGCCGCGACCGGCCGGACGCCGTCGCAGCTGGTGCGGGAGGCGCGCACGCACGAGGCGAAGCGGTTGCTGGTGAAGACGGAGCTGACCGTGCGGCAGGTCGCCGACCGGGTGGGTTTCGCCGACCCCGCCTACTTCTGCCGCTTCTTCCGGCGCGAGACGGGCGTGAGCCCGGGGGCGTTCCGGCGCGGCGACGACCGCGGGTGACCCGGCGGCGTTCACCGCCGCCGGCGACGTTCACAGTCGGGAGCACGGGCAACAGCGCCCACGAGGATCACCACGAACCACGGCGCCAGTCCATCGTCCGGGCCTGGCCCGCGTCCGTACGTTCGGGATGACCTTCCGACCAGCCCTCACGAGGAGCCGGCCCACAAGGAGCAGGTATGGACGCATCCACGGACGACGACCGCGGCACCACCGAGCACCCCCTCGACGACGGCGCCGACGCCCGCCACCCCAGCCGCAAGACGGTGCTGCGCGCCGCGCTCGCCGCGGGAGTCGCGCTGCCCGTCGCCCTGATGGGCGTGCCCGCGCTGGCCCGCACGGTCGGCGCGAACGGCGGCACGCTGGAGCCGACGCCGGAGTGCGACGACGGCGACGACCCGACCCCGCCCCAGACCGAAGGCCCCTACTTCAAGCCGAACTCGCCGCGCCGCACGTCGCTGGTCGACGCGGGCACGCCCGGCACCCGGCTCACCGTGACGGGGTACGTGTTCGGGCTCGGGTGCCAACCTCTGGGCAACGTGCTCATGGACTTCTGGCAGGCCGACGTCAACGGCGTCTACGACAACACCGGCTTCCGCTTCCGCGGCCACCAGTTCACCGACGCGCGGGGCGCGTTCACGCTGACGACCATCGTGCCCGGCCTCTACCCCGGCCGCACGCGGCACATCCACGTCAAGGTGCAGGCGCCCGGCCGCCCGGTGCTCACGACCCAGCTGTACTTCCCCGGCGAGCCGCGCAACAACACGGACTCGATCTTCGACCCGCGGCTCCTGATGACCGTGCGGAACGTCGGGAGCGGCCGGGAGGCGAGCTTCGACTTCGTGCTCAACGTGCCGGGGACGACCGGCACCACACCGACGTCGACCACGTCCACCACGCCGTCCGCGCCCGGTGGCGGCACGTGGACCGCGGGCACGACCTACGCGGCGGGCGCGCGCGTCACGTACGGGGGCGGCGGGTACGTGTGCCTGCAGGGCCACCTGGCCCAGCCGGGCTGGGAGCCGCCGAACGTCCCCGCGCTGTGGCGGGCCGAGTGACCCGTCGACGCGGGTAGGACGGCGCCAGGACGCGGGCGAGGACGCAGTGGAGCCCGTGACCGGTCCGGTCACGGGCTCCCGCGGGTCTGCGACGGCCTGCGGTCAGGCGGTTCCGCCGGTGCTCTGCGGCGGCACGTCGGCCGGCTCGCGGAACAGGTCGGTGTACGACCGCTGCTCGTCCTTGCGGGGGCCGTTGGCGGCCTGAGTGCGGTGCGTGTCCGGGTGGCTGAACAGCTCGTTCGCCGGCTGTGCGGTACTTGACATGGGTTCCGACTTTCTCCGCGCCCGGTGCGTGCTCACGGCCGGTGACGCTGAGCCGGGGATTCGCACGACGCGAGGGGTGTTTCGGGTCCGATAGAACGAATCGCCCCGATGCCGCCACGGTACACGTCGCGGCGCCGTGCGCGCCACCGGGAAGTGGGCGCGGCCGGCCCGGACCCGCCTGGACGGGTGACCTGCGACACTTCCGAGGGTCTCCGGAACTATTTCGGACGTCCGGTGGTTGTACCGGGTGGTCGTCAATTTTGTGTCCGTGTTTCCACAGCTGTTTCGCGGAATGATGTTGCGGACGGTTTTCTTTCTTTGCCTTGCCTGACAAGCACTGGAGAAGTCGTCGTCTGGAATCCGACCCGGAGCCGCATCCGGCGGCGCCGATCCAGCTCTGCCAAGGAGAGAGAACATGACCCAGGGAACCGTGAAGTGGTTCAACTCGGAAAAGGGCTTCGGCTTCCTCGCCCGTGAGGACGGCCCGGACGTCTTCGTGCACTACTCGGAGATCGAGGGCTTCGGCTACCGCAGCCTCGAGGAGAACCAGCGCGTCGAGTTCGAGGTCAACCAGGGCCCCAAGGGCTTGCAGGCGGTCGGCGTCCGCGCCGTCTGATCCGCGCCCGCTGATCGGCCGGACCGATCGGCACGGCCTCACAAACCTGCTCCTACCAGCGTAAAGCCTGGAGGAGACGCGGAACCGGAGCCCTTCGACCCACCACGGGTCGGAGGGCTCCGGCCTTTCCCGGCGCCTTCGCGCGGCCGCCGCCGTTCCGCTCCCGCCGTCCGCCGCTGACGCCCGCGCGTCGCGTCGCGCCGCACGCCGCGTGCCGGCCGACGGTTCGCGGACCACCCGTTCGGGTATCCGCGACCAGGGACGCAGAGGTTTCCGCCCCGGCGACACGGACGCCGCCGTCAGCGGCCGGGGCATCGACGGCAATTCCGACACCGATCATCCGAAGCCCTCGGCGGCGGAGACCCGGTCACCGCACGCACGGAGGTACCGCTCGTGAGCGAAGCAATCCGAACACATTCCCCGTCGACCCGTTCGACCGGCTCGGCCGGTCCCACCGGCTCGTCCCCGCCCGAATCGCCGGGATCGCCGCGCGCCACGCGTTCCGACCGCGCGCCGGAACCGATGCTGGCGGGCGAGAAATCGTCGACCCAGGTATTCCTGGTGAAGCTCTTCGTGGTCGTGCCGGCGCTGGCCCTGGCCGCCGCGGTGCCCCTCGCCTGGGGGTGGGGCCTCGGCTGGGTCGACATCGGCCTCGCCCTCTTCTTCTACACGCTGACGTGCCTCGGCGTGACGGTCGGCTTCCACCGCTACTTCACCCACGGCGCGTTCACCGCCAACCGGGGTCTGCGCGTCGCGCTCGCCGTGGTCGGCAGCATGGCCATGCAGGGACCGGTCATCGACTGGGTCGCCGACCACCGCCGGCACCACGCCTACGCCGACCGCGACGGCGACCCGCACTCCCCGTGGCGGTTCGGCACGTCCGCGCGGGCGCTCGCCAAGGGTTTCTGGCACGCCCACCTCGGCTGGCTGTTCGAGCGCGAGCGGACGAACGCGGCGCGGTTCGCGCCCGACCTGCTCGCCGACGCCGACATCCAGCGGGTCAACCGCTGGTTCCCCGCGCTGACCGTCGTGACGCTCCTGTCGCCCGCCCTCCTCGGCGGCCTGCTGACGTGGAGCTGGTGGGGCGCGCTGACCGCGTTCTTCTGGGCGGGTCTCGTGCGGGTCGCCGTGCTGCACCACGTGACGTGGTCGGTGAACTCCATCTGCCACATGATCGGCGACCGGCCGTTCACGGCGCGGGACAAGTCCGCCAACTTCTGGCCGCTGGCCATCGCCTCCATGGGCGAGTCGTGGCACAACTCCCACCACGCCGACCCGACGTGCGCGCGGCACGGCGTCCAGCGCGGCCAGATCGACATCTCGGCCCGCCTCATCTGGGTCTTCGAGAAGCTGGGCTGGGCCACGAAGGTCCGCTGGCCGAGGCCGGAACACCTGGCGCGCAAGCTGAAGGCGCGCGCCGCCTGACCACGACAACTGCCCGTGCCGCCGGCGCGGGCAGTTCTCCGTGCGGGCACAAGGACTTCGTGGCACGCGTCGGCGTGGAGTTCGCGTGGTGGCCGGCGTGTACGGTGGGGGGCGGCGGGAACCGTTCGAGCATCAGTCAGCGTGTTGCCGGTTTCCCGAGCCATCTCGCACCGCTCGCAGGCGGTACCGCGTTCACCCGGCGGTGGTTCCGAGTCCGCCGGGTCGCGGCCGGCCTGCGCGCGTGGCGGACAGGACAGGTCCGATGAACCACGCCACGCCCACCGCTCAGCCGAACGTCCCTCCCGCACGCGCCGACGGGCACGGGGCGGCCGCGTGCGCCGCCTGCCCCCACCCCCGGGCCACGCACGACCCGATCGCGACGCGCTTCTGCGCCGCCACCACCGCGGGCAACCACAGCCGGGGCTGCGCGTGCGGCGCGGGCCGGGACGTCGTGCGGGGGTGAGTCACCAGGCGGGGCGGCTCCGGTAGGCGGTGTCCTGGTCGTCCTCCTCCACCGGCGCCGGACGGCGGGGTGGGCGGGGCGCGGACGGGGTGGCGGCCTGGACGTCCTGCGGCGGCTCGTCGCCGAACAGCCGCCGGTCCTCGGCCAGCACGCGGTCCAGCAGGGTGGTGTCGCCCAGTGCCGCGCGCACCACCTCGGCCTGCCTGCGCGCGGCGTCGGCGCGGGCCAGGGCGATCGTCCGCACGGTCGTCGTCGACAGCACCGCCGGGTCCGCGGCGCGCACCGCCTGGCCGAAGGTGATCGACTTGACCGCGCCGTCCGACCCGGCGACCACGGTCACCACGCCGTCGGCGGACGTCGCCGTGCCCACGACGTCCTTCAGCCCCTCGGCCATGCGCTGGTACGACTCGGCGCGCAGCCGGTTCGCGGCGGCGGCCGTGTCGATCGCCTCGATGCGGCGCAGCAGGATGTCGGCGGACTCGCTCACCTCGCCGCCCCCTCGTCCGGTCGGATGGTCTTCAGGAACGCCTGGAAGTCGCCGACCAGCTGCTCGAACTGCGCCGGCGTCGCGCTCAGCACGATCTCCAGCACCGCGCGCCTGCTCTCGTCGCGCACGTCCGGCATGGCCAGGAACACCTGCAGCTGCACCAGTTCCACCGGCCGGCCGTCGATCGGCACGGTCATCCGCACCACCTGCGTGAAGGCCGACTCCAGCTCGTTGCGCCGGCCGACCTCGACGGCGCCGAGCCCGCGTTCCAGCCGGGCCACGGCCTCCGCCGCCACCTCCGCCACCGTCGCGCCGTCCGTGCGCAGCTCGCCGCTGATGGTCACGTTCGCGGTGAACCCGGCGGCGGAACCGGGGTGCAGCGCGACGAACGCCGCCCGCGGCGCGCCGACCTCGTCGGGCGGCGCCGAGAGCCACCCGTCGGGCAGCGAGAACTCGATCGGCACCGGGAGCGTGGTGGCCATGCGTGGGTCTCCTCCTGCGGTCATCGGCCGAACAGCCGGCCGATGGCGCGGCCGGCGTCTTCCGCGACGTCCTCGACCCCGCGGCCGACGTCCTTCGCGATCTCGCCCACGTCGTCGGCGACGTCGACCACCGTCTCCACGACCTGGACCGGGTCGACGGTGACGTCGAACCCGACCTTGCCACCCACGCCCAACGCGACGCCGACCGACCCTCCGATGTGGAACTTGCCGTCCTCGCCCAGGCCGAACTGGCCGCTCGCGTGCGCGCCGACGCCCGCCCACGCCTCGCCGTTCACGCCTGCGCCGATCCCGGCGACCTCGGCGCCCGCCTCGCCGGAAACCCTGGCGCCCGCGAACGCCTCCGCGTTGCCCTTCGCGCCGAGCCAGCCGACGGTGCCCTTGGCCTCGGCCGCCGCGCCCACCATGCCGTCCGCGCTGCCCGACGCGCTCACGTGCTGACCGAGCTTGACCTCGCCCTCGGCGTGGCCACTGGCCAGGTACGCGCTCGCGCTCGCGCCGACGGTGACGCCCGCGGCGCTCGCGGTCGCGGTCACGCCGGCCTCCGCGCCGAGCACCGACCCGCTGACGCCGCCCCGGCCCGACAGCGGCCCGGCGGTGAAGTCGCCCTCCTTGGCGCCGTGGGCGACGTCGACCCCCCAGTCCTTCGCGCCGCCGCGCTCGTGCAGGTCGACGCCGATCGACTCGGCGACCTCGGCGAGCGCCTCGGTGAGCAGGCGCTTGGACTCGCTGCCCGCCTTGTCCTCGTACGACCGGCCGTGCGGTCCGCGCTGCCAGCCGCCCGGGTCCTTGCCGTCGTCGTCGGTCTCGCGGTGGGACGCGCCGAACTTCTCCTTGCCGAACGACTTCCGGTAGCCGCCGTCGCCGTCGGGCTCCCAGCCGAGCGCCCTGGCGACGACGTCGCCGATGCCGGTGAGGCCCTCGCGGGCGTCGTCGAGGACCTTCCGGGCGTGGGCGACACCCGCCTGGCCCGGGTCGTGGAACGGACCGGCGGCAGCGCCGGAGAGCACCACCGCGTCGTGCCGGGCGGCGGCCAGGCGCGTCGCGGCCTGGGCCTGCAGGTACAGCTCGATCGCCCGCTGCGCCTCGGCCTGGCTCCGGACGAGCGCGTCGGCGTAGTCGGCGACCAACTGCCCGCCGCCGCCGAGCTCTTCGCCCGCCCGCAGCCAGCGGGGCGGTTCGGCCTGGAACACCGACCGGAACGCGGTGCTCGCGTCGCCGCTCCAGCCGCCGGGGTCGACGCGGCCGAGGTCTTCGCCGACCGCCACCACCAGGCGCAGCGTGCGCACCAACCGGCGCAGGTCGCCGCTGATCAGCTCGGGCTCGCCGGGGACCAGCGCCTTGGGGTCGTTCGTCTCGCCGAGTCGTGCGGCCATCAGGACACCCCGCCGTTCCGGTCGAGCGGCGTCAGCGGCGTGGTCGCCAGGCGGCGCGAGATGTCGGCGCCCGGTCCTTCCCCGAACCGGTCGAACGCGAGCGCTTCCGCCCGGTCCACCTCGACGTACGACGACGCCGCCTCGCGCAGGCCGGCGGCGTGCTCCTCGGCCTCCCGGCGCAGGTGCTCGACGAACGCCCTCATGTCCTCGATGAACCCCTCGAACGCGCCGGCGACCCCGGCGTGCCCGTACTCGCCGCTCGGACCGCACCACACCAGGCCCGACGTCCTGTCCCCCGCGTCGCCGATCTCGACGGCCGCCCGCCGCAACTCCTCGGGCACCGCCCCGAACCCGACCATGTCCGCCCCATCCGTCCACTCGACACCACGCCGTCTGACGGGACGGGGACGTAGATCGTTCCCGGCACGCTCACACCGGGGCACGCGGACCGCCCGCGGGCATTCCGCTCGGTCGCGGGCCGCCGCGGGAGCTACGATCCGCGCGGGCACCGAGGGGGATGTGTGAGACACGCGCTGATCGTCGTGGCACTGCTGGTCACGGCCTGTTCGCCGACCACCACCGCCGCACCGTCGAGCACGACGGCCGCGACGACGACCACCACGAGGTCGGTGGACCCGGAAGTGGGTCAGCGTCGCCTGAAGGCCGCCGCCCTGCCCGTCGACGCCCTCGTCGCGTACGGCGCCGACCAGCCCAGGGACGACAAGTACGGCAAGTGGAACGTGACGGACCTGTGCGGCGGCGTCCGCGACCCCGGCAGGTACGCGTCGTACTACCGCGCGTGGGGCAGCGACCGCATCTCGGCGTTCCACTACGTCCACCGCTTCGAGGAGACCACCGGCGGCGAAGTCCTGCGCCGGATCGCGGAGCGCGCCCGGACGTGCCCGTCGTACGTCCACGGCGACGGGTCGACGCGACCCGTCCTGGCCGACGTCGAGCTGCCCCCGAACGCCTTGCTGTCCGGGATGTTCGGCTACTGCGAGGAGTTCCAGCCCCGGGCGCACCTCTGCGCCGCCGTGATCAGCCGCGACAACCTCCTGTCCGTCCTCACCGTGGCCGGCAGGGGCGAGTCCGCCGACGTTCAGGCCCAGCTGCGGGAAGTCCTGCCGAAGGCGGTCGACGCGATGCTGGGAGCCTGACCGCTCACCGGGGTTCGACGCGGGTCGCCGTGTCGCCGAAGACGAACGGGTTCGGCTCGCACTCGGCGATGAAGTCGCCGGGGAACCCGAGCCGGAACTCCACCGCCGCCTCCAGCCGCCGCACCGCGTCGTCGGGCAGCACGAGGTCCAGCGCGCCCAGGTTCTCGGCGAGCTGCGCGACGCTGCTCACGCCGACCAGCGGCAGCACCGCCCGCGACTTGGCCCGCGTCCACGCCAGCGCCACCTGGGCCGGGCGGGCGCCGAGCTCGTCCGCGACCTCCCGGACCGCACGGGCCGCCGCACGTTCCCGCTCGGTCAGCGCGGCCGGGTCGACGCGGCGCGGACGCGGCGACCCCGGCGGCGCGTCATCCGCGCCGGACAGCTTGCCCGCGGCCAGCGGCGCCCACGCGGTCACGCTCAGCCCCAGCGCCTCGGCCATCGGCAGCAACTCCCGCTCGGCGTCCCGCTTGAGCAGGTTGTAGGGCACCTGGAGGCCCGCGAACGGCGTCCAGTCGCGCCACCCCGCCAGCGTGTTGGCGTGCGCCACGACCCAGGCCGGCGCGTCGGAGACGCCCGTGTAGAGGACCTTGCCGGCGCGGACGGCGTCGTCCAGCGCGCGCATGGTCTCCTCGACCGGGGTGTGCCGGTCCCAGATGTGCACCCAGTAGACGTCGACGTAGTCGGTCCGCAGCCGCCGCAGGCTCCGTTCCAGCGACGCGGTCAGGTTCTTGCGGTGGTTGCCCGACGCGTTGGGGTCGGCGGCGTCGCGCGACAGCGTGTACTTCGTGCCGATGACGAACCGGTCGCGCCGCTCGACGATCGAGCCGAGCAGTTCCTCGCCGTCGCCGTACGCCGACGCGGTGTCGAGCACGTTGCCGCCCGCGTCGGCGTAGGCGTCCACGATCCGCCGCGCCTCGACGGGGTCGCCGAAGGCCATCGTGCCGAGTAGGAGTTCGGAGACGCGCAGCCCGGTCCGGCCGAAGAGTCGATACCTCATGCGCCCAGCGTGGGACGGCCGGCGTGGCGGAGGGAGTCCCGGCGAGGACCCCTCTGCGCCGGGGCGCGACCTAGACTCGCCCGCATGAACGCGTTGGGCGGGTTCCTGCGTGCCCGTCGGGAGGCGATCACCCCGGCCGAGGTGGGGCTGCCGACCGGCGCGCGCCGCCGCACGCCGGGGCTCAGGCGGGCCGAGCTGGCCGCGCTCGCGGGCGTCAGCGTCGAGTACCTGACCCGCCTGGAACGCGGGCGGCACCCGCACCCGTCGGCCCAGGTCATCGGCGCGCTGGCCGACGCGCTGCGCCTGTCGTCGCACGAACGCGTCCACCTGCACCGGCTGGTGAAGGCGGGCGGCGGCACGACGTGCGCGGGGGCGACGGCGCCCCGTCCCGTGCGGCCCACCGTGCTGGCGCTGCTCGACCGGCTCGAACCCTCGCCCGCGTTCGTCACCGACGCGCGGGGCGACGTGCTCGCCCGCACGGCCGGGTTCCGGTGGCTCGCCGCGCCGACGGGTCTGCTCGACGTCGAGCGGCCCAACCTGGCCCGGTACGTGTTCGGCGACGTGCGGGCGCGCACGGCGTTCCCGGACTGGGAGCGGGTCGCCGACGAACGCGCCGCCGCCCTCCGCGCCGCCGCGGACCTGGGCGACGGCGCGTCGGCCGTGCTCGCCGAGGAGCTGTCGATCACGGCGGGCGCCGAGTTCGGCCGCCGCTTCGCCTCGGCGGCCGTGCTGCCGGCCGGGACGGGCGTCGAGCGGTGGCGGCACCCCGAGGCGGGCGTGCTGCGGCTGGCGTACGAGAGCCTGGCCGTGCCGGGCGACGAGGACCACCGCCTCGTGGTCTACCTGCCCGCCGACGCCGCCACGTCCGACGCGCTGTCCGCGCACGTCATGGCTTCCGCCTGAGCGTTACGACCGTCCATTGTGGACGGGTCAGCGCACTACAACACCGCCGCGAGCTTTTCCATGGCGTGCAACGGATCTTCGCCGATGGGGAACAGCACGGCGCTGTCCACCCCGGCCGCGAACAGCTCGTCCAGCCGGGCGCGGGCGTCGTCGGGCGTGCCGGTCACCGCGAGCTGCCGCACCCACTCCTCGGGCAGCCGCCGCACGAACTCCTCCCGGCTCCCGCACTCCCGGCGCAGCGCCGCGAACTCCTCCGCGAACGGCAGCGGGGCGATGTGCGGCGTCCAGTCGGGCTCGCCGATCCACTCCAGCCCGGCCCGCACGGCGTCCACCGCCGCGCCCGCGTCGGCGTCCACCGCGGCGACGTTGTAGCCCACCAGCCGGTGCGGTCGCCGCGCGTCGATCCGCGCGAGCGCCGCCCGCGCGTACTCCGGCGTCGTCGGCTCGGCCAGGATCGTCCCGTCGGCGACCCGACCGGACACCGCCAGCGACCGCGGACCGCGCACCCCGGCCAGGACCGGCGGCGGGCTGTCCGGCACGCACGCGTCCTCCAGCCGGACCCCGTCCAGCGTGACGTGCCCGCCGTGCCGCTCGACCGCCTCACCGCGCAGCAACGCCGTCACCGCGCCCAGGTACTCCTCCAGCAGCGTCAACGGGCTGGCGGGCCACTCCCCCACCGACCGCATCCAGCCGGGCATCCCGTGCCCGATGCCGACGTCGACCCGTCCGGGGAACAGCTGGGCCAGCGTCGCCGCCTCCATCGCCGCGAACGCCGCGTTCCGCGCGCCCACCGGCAGCAGCCCGATGCCGACCCGGACGCGCGCCGTCACCGCCAGCACGGCCGAAGCCTGCGCCATCCCGCCCCGGAACCCCAGGTCCTCCACGACCCACAGCTCGTCGAACCCCAACTCGTCGGCACGCCGTGCGAACGGCAGCACCTGCGACGGCGCGAGGTCGCGCGGGAGCATCACGCCGACCGATCCGGAACGACTCACGACAGCTTCCCTCCAGCCAGGCAAGGTCCCCGCCCAGCCTAGGGATCACGGCCGTGCGGCACACCCTCGGGTGCGGCGCGCATTCGCCGCCGTGCGGGTGGCGCGCCACCCCGTTGCGCTACCCTCCCGTGACGACTTTGGGGGCTGTTGACGATGCTGTACTTCGGGGGCCTGTTCGGCGTGCTCACGCTGGGCCTGTGGCTGTTCTGCCTGGTCGACGTGATCACCACCGCCGACGGTGACACCAGGAACCTGCCCCGGCCGGGCTGGCTGGTGATCGTGCTGCTGTTCCCGCTGGTCGGCTCGGTCCTGTGGCTGGTCGCGGGCAGGCCGGCGCGGGCCGTCGGCAGGCCGCGGGCGTTCGAGCGCACCACGCCGGCGTTCCCCGAGTACGACCGCCCCGGCCGGTTCGCCGCCGCGGACGTCGAGTCGGACGAGGAGTTCCTGCGTCGCTGCCGCGAGCGCGCCGAGAGCCAGCGCCGCAAGGCGCGCGCGGCGGACGACGAGACGGCGTGACACCGCGCCCGTCCGTCCTCTGTGGACGGACGGGCGCACCGCTCAGCCGCTGAACTCGATCGTCCCGTCACGGCGGCCGCGGCGGACCATCCGGTTGAAGCTCAACGCCGCCACGGCGAACCACCCCGCGCCCACGCACACCTCCAGCGCGAGCTCCGGCAGCACTGTCGACGCCGGCCCGTCCGCGAGGAACGCCCGGATCGCGGCCAAGCCGTGCGTCATCGGCAGCACGGACGTGAGCGCGCGCAACCAGTCCGGCCAGAACGACGTCGGCACGTTCACGCCGCAGAACGTCATCAGCACCAGGTAGCTGAGGTTCAGCGCCAGCCACCGCGCCGACGGGAACCCGAGCACGAACGACGCGACGCACGTCCCGTAGCAGTAGCAGGACAGGCCCACCACCAGGATCATCAGCGGCACGAGCGCCGCCTCCGGCCACGGCAGGCGCACCCCGAACAGCGGCGGCAGCGCCAGGAACGCGACGGTGGACGCGACGACGCCCGACCCGAGGTTCACCAGCCCCCGGCTGAGGTACACGACGAGGTGGCTGGACGGCGCGGCCACCATCAGGGCGAGCGTCCCGGACTGCCGCTCGCCCACGGTCAGCAGGATGACCACGGTCGCGTCGATCGCCATGATCGCGACCAGGTTGCCGATGAGCAGGTAGTCGACCTTCTCCTGGGAGCCGAGCATCCGGCCGATCAGCGCGTAGAAGCACGCCTGGATCAGCAGGCGGGACAGCCACGTCAACGTCCACGACTTCCACGTGTGGAACGCCGTGTACATGACCCACGAGGCGATGAGGCCGTGCTTGAGCACGCGCGCCTGGTCACGCATACGTCACCGTCCCGAGCTCGCGCGCCCGGCGCAGGGCCACCGCCAGCAGCACCCGACCGGCGACCAGGGCCGCGGCGCCGAGGGCGACGACGGCCAGCAGCCGCCAGCCGGCGTTCAGGACGGGCGCGACGGCCAGGGCGTCCCGCATCAGGTCGGCCGACCACGACAGGAAGATCACGTGCGACAGCGGCCGCAGGAACTCCGGCAGGTACTGCACCGGCACCATCACGCCGGACAGCACGTAGATCGGGAAGCCGAGGAAGTTCAGGTAGTGGTGGCTGTTGCGGGACAGCAGCATGAACGTCGCCAGCAGCAGGCTGGTGCCCGTCATCGCGAACACCGACGCCGCCATGGCCGCCCAGAACACCCCCAGGTGGTGCACCGCCGGCGTCACGCCGAACAGGACCTTCCCCAGCAGCCACGTCTCGCCGAGCGGGACGACGCCGAGCGCCATCACCGCGGTGATCCGCCCCAGGTAGACGGAGTGCATGGCGCTGGGCGCCGCCATGCTCAGCTCCAGCGCCCGCACCCAGCGCTCGCCCACGAGCACCTCCGCCGCCAGTCCCGTGGCGAAGCCCCACAGCCCGATCAGCGTGGGCGCGAGGAACGCGTTGGCGACCAGGTCCGGACGGGCCGCGTGCATCACGATCGACAGCATCATCACCACGGTGAACGGGATGGTGCACAGCGACAGCAGGTCGTCGGGCTGCCTGCCGACCAGCCAGAACTGCGTGCGGACCCCGGACAGGAACAGGCGCACGCTCAGACCTCCATGCCGCGGCGGCCGATGAGGTCGAGGTAGACGTCCTCCAGCCGGGGCGGGACGGCGCGGACCGACCGCACCCCGCGGTCCAGCAGGAAGTCCAGCACCGCGCGCGCCGACCGGTCGTCGGTCGTCTTCACGCGCAGCACGCCGTTGCGGGTCTCGGTGTGCAGCACGCCGGGGATGGCGGTGACGTCGAGCGTCGTCTCTGCCTCGACCCAGCGGTGCAGCCCGGACATCTCGGCCAGGCCGCGCGGCGACTCGGTGGCGAGCACCCCGCCCTTGTCGATCAGCGTGACGCGGTCGCAGACCGCTTCGGCCTCGTCCATGTCGTGCGTGGTGATCAGGATGGTGCGGCCCTCGTCGCGCAGCTCGCCGATCAGCGCGCGGAAGTCCCGCGCCGCCACCGGGTCCATGCCGGTCGTCGGCTCGTCGAACAGGATCAGCTTCGGGTCGCCGACCAGCCCGCGGGCCAGGTGAACCCGCTGCTTCATGCCGCGCGAGAACGTCTCCACGAGGTCGTCGGCCTTGCCGTCGAGGCCCAGGCGCGACAGCAGCTCGTCGGCGCGCGCCTTGGCCCGCGCGTCCGGGATCTTGTAGAGGGACGCCCAGTAGCGCAGGGTCTGCCGCGCGGTGAGCTTGCCGTACAGGCCGCGTTCGCCGCCGAAGACGATGCCGATGTGCGCCCTGACCTCGGCCGCGTCGGCGACGACGTCGTGGCCGAGGACCTCGGCGGTGCCCGACGTGGGCAGCAGGATCGTGGACAGGATCTTGCACAACGTGGTCTTGCCCGCGCCGTTCGGGCCGAGCAGGCCGTGCACCTCGTTCGCCGGCACGTCCAGCGTCAGCCCGGCGAGCGCGGTCACCTCCTCGCCCCTGGGCCGCCACCCCTTGCCCTTGCGGTACGTCCTGACGAGGTTCCGGACGCGCACGCTCATGGTCACCCCCCGGTAATCCGCTCGAAGCTACCGGTACGGCGGTGACGCGCGCACGTGAAAACCCGACGCCCGGAAGGCGAGCCGCGGTCCTGGACGCCGTTCGGCGTCCTATCGGCCGGTGTCCTCACGGGCGGGCGGCGTCCACGGGGTCGTTCGCGGGAGCCAGGCGGGCACCGACCGGCGGTACTCCTCGTACTCCGCGCCGAACGTGCGCGCCAACGTGGGCTCCTCGTACCAGCGGACGAACGCGGCCGGCACGGCCCACGCCGCCGCCGCGTAGGCCAGCAGGCGGACGTTCCCGAACAGCACCGCCTGCCCGATGATCGACAGCAGCAGCCCCAGGTACATCGGGTTGCGCACGTGCCGGTTGAACCCCGACACCACCAGGCGCTCGGTCGGCGCGACCGGGATCGGCGTCCCGCCCGCCTTGACGAACTCCGCGAACGCCGACGTGGCCGGCACCAGCCCGGCGGCGACGAGGACCGCGCCGACGACCCGTGCCGCGCCGGGCAGCGGCCGCCGGACCCGCCACCGGGTGATCAGCCACGGGACCAGGCCGACCACCGTGCCCGGCGCCACCACGAAGAACCCCGCGCTGACGGCCGCGGCTCTCGACTTGCGCATGACGTCGTCCTTCCCCGGGTCAGCGGACGGCCAGCGCGAGGACGGCGGCGACGAACGCCACGCCCTGCCACAGCGCGCTGAAGCCGTACCAACGGGCGTAGCGGTCCAGGCGTGGGCGCAGCCGGTCGTGCTCGTCCGACGGCGTGCGCGTGACGCGGAACAGCGCGGGCAACGCCAACCCCGTGCCGACGAAAGCCACCACCGTGGCGGCGAGGGAGCCCGCGGTCCACCACGCCACGGCCGGCGGTTGGTCGGACGCGAACGCCGCCACCGTCGCCGTGACGGTCAGCAGCGCGCCCAGCCACGCCACCGGGACGTAGCTCTTGCCGCCGAGCCCGGCCAGGTTCGCGCGCAGGTAGTCGGCGTACGCGGGCAGTCCCACGCGGTGGCGCACCCGCGGGCTGACCACCGCCGAGTCGTAGATGATGCCCGCCCCGAGGCCGCGCACCACCGCGGTGACCACCAGCAGGACCTCGAACCACGTCATGGCTGCCAGTAGAGGTGGAACTCAGTACAATGTCAACTATAGTCGAGTACCATCCGCGCCGTGGACCCCAAGATCGTCGAAGCCGCGCTGGCCGCCGCACGGGAACGCGACCAGCCCGTGGCCGAGGTCCCGCTGGTGGTGATCGCCAAGGCCGCCGGGATGTCCCGCAGCACGCTGATCCGCCGCATCCGCCACCGGGCCGCGCTCGACCAGGCGTGCCGGGAGGCCGGCGTCGACCCCGGCAGCCGGGTCCCCGTGCGGGACCGCGCCGTCGCCGCGACCGCCCACCTCGTCACCCGGCACGGCCTCGGCGCGTTCACGCTGGAAGCCGTCGCCGACGCCGCGCGCTGCGCCGTGCCCAGCCTGTACGCCGTCTTCGGCAGCCGGGACGGCCTGCTCGCCGCCGTGTTCGACCACTACGGCCCGGTCCCGGACCTGCGCCAGCTGGCCGCCGACCCGCCCGCGGACGTCGAGGAGACCGTGCGCCGGGTCTACCGCGCGCTCACCGCGGTCTTCACCCGCGAGCCGCGCGTCATGCCCGCGCTCTTCGCCGACCTGCTCGCCCGCCCCGACGGCCCGGCGAGCCGCCTCGTGCACGCCACCCTGCCGTCCATGATCGTCCCGTTGGACGCCCTGCTCTCGCCGCACGTCCGCGCAGGCCGCCTGCGGCCCCTCCCCCTGCCGCTGCTGGTGCAACTGCTGATCGGCCCGCTGCTGGCGCACCTGCTGACCCGTTCCGCCCTGCGGGCGGTCCTGCCCGCCGACGTCCCCGGCTTCGACGACGTGTGCGACACCTTCACCGCCGCGTTCCTCCGCGCCGCCGCCCCGTAGCCCGGTCCACGGCGTCCCGCGCGCGGCCGTGGGAGCATCGGACGATGGCCGTCCCGCCCGACGACGCCCGCCGCCGACAGCTCCGCGACGAGTACAAGCGCGCCGAGCGGGAGGCCCGTGCCGCGTCACTGCCGCTGAACCGCGACCAGCTGACGGCGCTGGTCGACTTCGTGGACGCGCTCGTGCTCGCGGAGGGCTGCGACCACACGCTTCGCCACACCCGGACGTGGGTCGAAGCCCACGACCTCGACGGGGAGGCGATCGCGGACGGGTTGGCCGAGCTGGGCGGCTACTGCGACTGCGAGGTCGTCCTGAACTGCGGCCCGGAAGAGGTGTTCGGGTAACCGTGCCCGCTCACCGCTCGCGCCGCTCGACCGCCCGCGGGCTCCGGGCAAGCGAAAAGCGGCCGTCCCGGCAGATGTCGGGACGGCCGCTCTCCGCGATCACTAGCGCTTGTTGACCTTCAGCACGACCTCAGCGGTCGACGGGGCGTGGTTGGCGTCGCCGTCGTAGACCACGGTCAGCTGCCACCGGCCGACGCCGAGCGTGGCGGTGTCGATGGCGACGGTCGCGCGGCCGTCCACCAGGGTCGCCCGGCCCACCTCGAGGTCACCGCCGGAGATGATCCGGACGGCGCCGGTCGGGGTGAACGGGCCACCCCGCACCTCGACCAGGGCCGAGGCGTCACGGCCCAGCTTGACCGCGTCCCGGTTGAGGGTGGCGGTCGTCGTGCTCGGGTCGAGGGTCTCCCGCGGCACGGAGATCGTGTTGACCTCCTCGACGTGACCCGCGTGGTCGACGGCCCGGTACCGCACCGTCGTGGCGACGTCGCCGAACGCCAGCGGCGTGGTGTACGTCGCCCAGGCCGCGTCGCCCACCCGGTACTCGACCCGCGCGACGCCGGACGTGTCGTCCGCGGCCGTGATCGCCACGGACCGGGCCGCGTTGTCCCACGAGGCACGGCTCACCGGCGCCTGTGTGTCCACGTTGACCTCGCGGGTCACCGGGCTCGACGTGTTCCCGGTGACGTCCGTCGCCCTGGCCTGCACGGTGTGCCTGCCGTCGGTCAGCGTCACCACGTCGGTGGTGCGCCAGCCGCCGTCCACGGCCATCTCCACCGACTGCACGCCGGTCTCGTCGGCGGCCGCGGCCCTCACGTCGACCGGAACCGTGAACCAGTCGCCGGTCGGCGACGCGGGCGTCGTGCTCAACGACACCGTCGGGTCCGCGCGGTCGGTCACGATCACCGTCACCGTCGCGCGGAGCGCCTGGCCCACCAACGTTCCCTCTACCTGGAACGAGCCCCAGGAGCCGTACCGCGCCGGGTCCACGTCGGCCCAGTCGACCGCGGTCGCCCGGGTCGAGCCGTCCGCGTAGGTCACGTCCACAGTGGACGGCAGCGTCGGGGCCACGCCCTCACGGGTGCGCACCGACACCGATGCCACCGACTTGGCCAGCAGGTTCGGCTGCATCGCCGCGCGCAGCGCGTCCAGCTCGGCCTGGCTGATCGGGATGACCGTGCCGTGCCGCGGGCTGCGCGGCAGCGCCGAGTCCGGGACCGCCGTCCAGACGCCCGAGGCGATGTCGTCGGTCCGGAACGCCAGGTACCCCTGACCGCCGTGGTAGCTCGGCTGGTCGATCAGCATGTGCCAGCGCCCGGGCACCGCGTTGTCGCGGAACACCGTCGGGCCCTCGCCGCCGGTGAACGTCCCGCCCCACGGGTTGGGCTGGCCGACGCCGATGCGCTCGCGGACCAGGGACCACGGCGACGACGTCGTGGTCGGCAGCGTCCCGGTGACCGGGGCCAGGAGGTCGGTCGACCTCTCCTGCCGGACCGTCATGGACGCCTCGTCCTTGATGAACCGGTAGAACGTGTCCCCGTCGCGCACCACGGTCGCGTCGATCATGCCGAGACCGGTGCCCCGCTTGACGTCCACCCACGGCTTCGCCTCGCTGAACGTGCGGAAGTCGCGCGTCGTCGCGTACATCATCCGGTTGTAGGACGTCCGGAAGTCGCGGGAGGCCACGTCGGTCGTCGGGTAGAGGTTCGACGCCCAGTAGACGACGTAGTTGCCCGACGCCTCGTCGTAGAACGCCTCCGGCGCCCAGGTGTTGCCGGCGAAGTCCGACGACACCTTGATCATCCGCTGCTCCGACCAGTGCACCAGGTCGGTGGACTCCCACACCACCAGGTGCTTGCTGCCGGACTCCTGCGCCTCGCTGAAGTTGTTGCCGCCGAAGATCTTCAGGTCGGTCGCGAGCAGGTAGAACTTGTCGCCCTCGTGCGACCGGATGAGGAACGGGTCGCGCAGGCCCCGCTCCCCCAGGGTCGAGGTGAGCACGGGACGGCCGTTGTTCAGCTCGTCCCAGGACAGCGGGTCGTTCCCCTCCGACGCGGCGAAGTAGATCTTCTCGCCGTCGTCGGTGCTCTCACCGACGAAGTACGGGAAGAAGTACGCCTCGTGCACCGCCGGGGCGGGCAGCGGGAGCACGGTGATCGGGATCGTGCGGGTCGCCGTGCCGCCGTTCAGCGTGGCGGTGACCGTCAGGTCCACCGCCACCGGCTCGCCGCCGTGCGCGGGCCGGGTCACTTCGCCGGTGTCCGTCACCACGCTCCCGTCGCTCGACTGCCACGTCAACGTCGCGCCGTGGGCGCCGGCCAGGGGGAGGGCGAGGTTCCCCCGGACGCCGTCGGCGTCGGTCAGCGTGACGGCGTCGACCGCCGCCTGCGCCGTGTTCTCCGCCGCGTACGAGGCCACCAGGCCCCGGCCGACCGGCCCCGCCGCGTGGGCGGGCACGGCGGCCAGGCCGGCCGCCACGAGCGCGGCGCCCAGCAGCGCGAGGGTGGTCCGCTTCCGCATGGCGATCTTCATCCCGATCACCCTCTCCGCTTGGTGACCCGCACGACCACGCTGGTCTGCGAGGGGCTGTGCCCGCCGTCGCCGAGGTAGCGCACGACGAGGGTGTGGTCACCGACGCTCAGGCCGCTGGTGTCGAGCGACACCGTGGCGGTTCCGTTGGTCGAGGTCGCTGATGCCAGGGGCACGGACGACTCCAGGATTCGGATCTCGCCGGTCGGCGTCGTGCCGCCGGACGTGCTGCCGACCTTCACGGTCAGCGGGAGGGCGGCGCCCTGCTCGACCCTCGGCTTCGACGGCGTCACCGTCGTCGTGGTCGACTTCAACTGCGCCTGCTTCGCGGGCACCACGACCGTTCCGGGCGCCTCGACGTTGCCCAGCCGGTCGACCGCGCGGAACTGCACCGCGGTCTCGGCGTCGCCGACCACGACCGGGGTCGTGTACGGCCGCCAGTCGGCCGTGCCGATCCGGGTCTCGACCCGGTCGACCCCGACGCCCGCGTCCGCGGACCGGACCGCGACGGTGCGCGCGGCGCCGTCCACAGTGGCGTTGGAGACCGGTGCCAGGTCGTCGACGCCGAACGTCACCGGCCGGACCTCGCCGATGTTGCCCGCCGCGTCCACGGCGCGGACCTCCACGGTGTGCCGGCCGTCGCCGGCGACCTGGACCTCCGTGCCGGGGACCCACGCGCCGCCGTTGACGCGGAACTCGATCCGGTCGAGCCGCCGGTCGTCGGTGGCGGTCGCCGTCACGGTGACCGGGTCGCCGTACCAGCCGTTGACCGCCGTGCCCCGCAGCGTCACCTCGCCGACGACCGGTGCGACGCCGTCGGTCGTGCGCAGCCGCAGGAACGTGATCGACTGCGCGGGGAAGTCGTAGCTGAAGTCGTTCGACAGCCCGCTGATCTGCCGGGTGGCAGGCACCACCTTGGTCGGGTTCGCCTTGGTGTTGGTGTCACCGGGCGCGCCCGTCATCTGGACGACCTCGCCGTCGGGCAGCACGCCCGCGTCCGCGACCGTGACCCGCGTGCGGACGGTCTCGGTCGAGGTGTTGACCACCTTGGCCACGATGTCGCCGCTCGCCTCGTCCCGCGTGACGACCTGGAACAGCTTCTCGTCCGCGCCGGAGTCGTAGGTCATCTGCAGCTGGTCGTTGAGGTACAGCGAGATGGTGTTGCCCGCGACGACGACCTTCACCCGGTACGTCGCGCCGGTGTCCACGCTGTGGCCCTCGACGGACTTCACCTCGACCGCGCTGCCGCCGGACGCCTTCTGCAGCACCGACCGGGTGTTGTTCCAGCCGCCGAGGTTCCACCAGTAGAAGTCGTTGGTGGCCTGGGCGCCGAAGCCGATGAGGAAGCCCTCGGCGCCGGAGATCTTCTTGGCGTCGAGCTCCAGCGTGTAGTTCGTCCAGCCCTTCGCGTACGCGTCGTCGATGATGCTGCGGGCGTCCGTGGTCGTCGCGGACGACTGGACGTACTGGCCGTCGGAGACGGCCCAGCTGCCGGCGGTCGGGTTCCACTGGTCGCCGTTGGCGAAGTCGTCGGAGAACAACGTCTCACCGTTGGCGTTGGACGTCACCCGGACGTTGTCGTACGCGGCGGCGGTGTTCCAGGTGGACAGGAAGATGCCGCCGTTGACGACCGACTGGTTGACCGAACCGGTGAAGGTGCTCGGCACGACCTCGTCGCCGACGTTGTTGCCGAACATCTTCTGCACCTCCCAGTTGGGGGTGTTCCAGGACTCGTCGTTGTCGAACCAGATGGCGTCCGGGTTCCACTGCACGTGCGACTCGTTGGACAGCAGCGGCGCGTACGACGCCAGCCGGACCACGTCCGCGTTCCGCTGGAGGCCCGTCATGTACGACGCCTCGGCCAGGGCGTTGTGGAACGTGTTGCCGCGCGAGGCGTACTCGCCCAGGAACACCTTGGGGCCGTTGCGGTCGTAGCTGTCGTAGCGGTGGTTGTTCAGCAGGAACCAGTCGGGGTCGTTGTAGTAGTGCTCGTCGACCATGTCGACGTTCTGGCGGCGGTTGTAGTCCCACAGGGCGTCGAACCGCGCGCCCGCGTCGTCCGGGCCGGAGTTGGAGATGATGGTGATGTCCGGGTACCGGGCCTCGATGGCGTCCCGGAAGGCCGGGAAGTTCGCCTCGAACGTGGTGGTGTTCTCCTCGTTGCCCAGGCCGATCATCTCCAGCCCGAACGGCTCCGGGTGGCCGAGCGCGGCCCGCTTGGCGCCCCACTCGGTGGTGACGTCGCCGTTGGCGAACTCGATCAGGTCGAGGGTGTCGTCGACCCAGCGGGCGATCATCGCCGGGTCCTTCATCTCGGGGATGGTGCTGCCGCAGCCGTTCGCGCCCACCGACACCACGGGCAGCGGCTCGGCGCCCAGGTCCTCGGCGAACTTGAAGTACTCGAGGTAGCCGATGCCGTAGGACTGGTTGTAGCCCCAGAAGTTCCAGTTGGCCGGCCGCTCCTCGACCGGGCCGATGGTCTCCTTCCACTGGTAGGTGCGGCGGCGGTCGGTGTAGCCGCTCTCCTCGTACGTGCGGAACGTGCCGACGTTGGTGACGCAGCCGCCGGGGAAGCGCAGGAACGTCGGCTTCATCGCGGCGATCTTCTCGGCCAGGTCCTTGCGCAGCACCGACTTGCCGTTCACCGGGCCGACCCAGCGGTCCTGCGGCATGACCGAGATCATGTCGAGGCCGACGACGGACGCCGCGCCCGCCGTGACGACGAGCCGGGCCGCGTCGGTCGTGGCGGAGGCGGTCAGCGTCACCGGGTACTGCTTCCAGGTGTCCGAACCGTCGACGGCCACGGAGCCCTCGGCGTAGGTGACGGCGCCGTCCGCGCTGACCAGCCGGACCGCCAGGTTCTGCGCGGTCGTGGTGCGCGCCCACACCGAGGCGTCGTACTGCGCGCCCGCCTTGAGCGCGAAGCCGCGGTTGTAGCCGATGTTGCGCAGACCGTCGCCGGGGCCGTCGGCGATCAGCCGGAAGTGGTTGCGGTTCATCGGGTTGAGCCGGGTGTCGTCGTTGACGACCAGCGCTTGCGGTGCCGTGCCGCCGCCGTTGACGACCTCCCAGGCGGTCATGCCGGTGAAGCCCGCGTTGTCCGAGGAGTTGAACTCGAACGACCGGTTGCGCACGAGTTCGGCGTAGAGGCCGCCGTCCGCGGCGTAGTTGATGTCCTCGTAGAAGATGCCGAACATCGTGTCGCTGATCTGCGCGGCGGCCGCGTCGCCGTCGATGGCCAGCTCGG
Source organism: Saccharothrix hoggarensis (assembly GCF_052936025.1). The sequence continues at coordinate 5,786,212 of NZ_CP193624.1, forward strand.
CGGTCGACGTGCTGACCTGGGCGAGCTTGAAGCGGACGGCGGAGGCCTTGTCGCCGAGCACCAGCGGACCCGTGCCGCCCGCGTAGCCGGCGCCCTCGGCGTCACGCAGGAACAGCTCGCCGCCCGCGGCGTCGGTCAGCCGCACGGGCGAGGCCGCGCCGCCGGTCTGGCCGAGCGCGAGGCGGCCGTCGGTGACGACGAGCGGCCGGTCGCCGTCGGTGGTACGCAGGTGCACCGTGCCGCCGGCCTGGGCGGCCGCGGTGAAGACCAGCGTGGACAGCGGCGGCTCGGGCGAGAGCGCCAGCCCGCCCTCGGTCTCGACCAGGTGGCCGCCCGCGGCGCTCTTGATCGAGAACGTGCCCGCGGGCTGGACGTCACGGCCGGCGGCCGCGGTGATCCGGAAGTCGTCGAAGGCGGCGTCGAGCGTCGAGCCGTCGAGCGCGCCGAAGGCGTAGACGCCGACCTGGGTCGTCTGGAACGCGGCGGTGACCGACGAGGCGTCCACCCACGCGCCGGAGGCGTTCTTGTACCGGGTGGTGATGGTGTCGCCGACCCGCTGGAGCTGCAACGTCTCGCCGGTCGAGCCCGGCCGGTCGACGAACCGCTCGGCGCGGAACGCGGCGGCCGTCTCGACGTCGTTCTCGATCGCGATCCCGGACGGGGCCAGCGTGCCGACGTAGGTCAGGCCCGAGCGGACGTAGTTGTCCATGTCCTGCCAGGCGATCAGCCCGGCGCCCTGGTAGGTCTTGGCGACCTGGGCGCGCACGGTCACCTCGGCGGTGAAGTCGCCCGCCGGGATGTCGACCAGGAACACGTTCCGGGCGGTGTTGACCGCCTGGTAGGTGTCACCGGTCTGGCCGGTGACGCGCAGGGTGCCGTCGAGGAGGGTCCAACCGCCCGGGTCCTCGTTGACGATCTCCCACTCCGGCCGGAGCGTCGTCGAGGCGAAGTCGTCCGTCCACGTCTCCCCTTCGACCGCCCCCGCGCTGGGGGCGGTCACCGCGGAGAGCGTGACCCCGAGGGTGACCGGCAGAGCCGCGGCCACCAGCGCACTGATCCACCGTCGACCCGGTCTTCCGACCGGCCGTCGCGCTGTCGTCATGAGGGGTGCTCCACTCTGAGTTCCACCGCCGTAGGAAATGCCAGCGTTTACCACCGGGGAGTGTGAGCGTTAACAGACGCGACCGTCAAGGGATGGTTTGCAGCGGTGCAGAGGGCGCGAGGCGGCACCTCCTTCGGTAGTGAGCGTTCACAAATAACGCGCAGCCAACTGGTTGACCCCGCGTTCCGCCGTGCCGCTGACAGGACCAACGAGGCCGACTCCGCAGGGTGATCCGGCGTCTCAACTGGCCACGTCGGCCGGACGACGCGCCGAGCGACCGCACCGTCCCCTTCCGGAACCTCAGTCGCCGGCCTCAGACTCCCCCGGCGACACCGCGCCACCCGATTCACGCCACTCACACCATTGGGCGGGTTCGGCTCCCGGCAATGTCGTGTCAAACGGGGACGCCGTCCCGTCTCGACACAGCGCACGTGACACGGCAACGCCTGACCCACAGCGCTCCTACCTGGCGTTTTATTCTGCGGCAGCGCCTGGGATATCACTTCCGGTCAGCGCGGGATGGACGAAAGTAAGGGCGAACTCCTGACCATCGCGCACTGTGCGCCCACGTCTATCGACCCCTACCTTCCCCCTGTTCCGCAGGACAACCTTGCCGAAATTCGGCGCATCGGAGAATGGGGTCTCAGTGGCGCTTCCGGACAACGCGGTCACCGCTGCCGAACCGGACAGCCGTGCGCCGACGAACGTCGAGGACGTGCCGGACGTCAGCGCCGCCTGGTACCTCGACGTCATCCGCTTCGCGGAGGGCACGCCGCCCTGGTTCCAGTCGTTCGCCGGGTTCTTCACGGAGGCGGCGATCGTGCTGCTGCTGGGCTTCGTGCTGTCGGGCTGGTGGCGCGCCCGGGCACTGCCCGCCCGCGCGATGGCGTTCGCGCTGCTCGCCCCGGCCGGCGTGGTGGTGGCGTACCTGCTGAGCGAAGTGATCAAGAGCGGCTACGAGGTCGAACGGCCGTGCCGCACGCTCGGCGTCGTCGTGACGATCGCGGAGTGCCCGCCACCGGGTGACTGGTCGTTCCCCAGCAACCACTCCGTGATCGCGGGCGCCGCCGCGATCGGCGTGCTCCTGGCGTGGCGCCTGCTCGGCGCGACCGCCGTCCCGGTCGCGTTGGCCGCGGCCGCCTCACGGGTGTTCGTCGGGGCGCACTACCCGCACGACGCCGTCGTCGGCCTGGTCTTCGGCGCGCTGGTCGCCCTGATCACCGTGCCGGTCCTCCTGCTCCCGACCACCGCTCTCGTCCAAAGGCTGCGCCACCACGACAAGGCCGGTGTCCTGCTGGCCACGGAAGCGGTTCGGCGTCTCGGGCACGACCAGGCGACGCGTCCCGACCGCACTCACCCTCCACGCGGGTAGTCCAAGCTCCGGCTTCCGCTACGGGGAGTCGTCCACCAGGTTCGCGTGGTGGGCGATGATGGCGACCTGGACGCGGTTGCGGACCCCGAGGTGCTTGAACAGCGCGCCGGCGTACGCCTTGACCGTTCCCTCGACCACGTGCAGCCGTGCGGCGATCTCGGCGTTCGACAGGCCCGCGCCGATGAGGCGCAACACTTCCACCTCCCGTCCGCTCAGGCCTTCGACCCGGTTCCTCGCCTCCCTGGCCCTCACGGCACGCGACCCCGGACGAGTGCCGCCGTACGCGCGGATCACCCGTTTCGCCACCTGCGGCGACAGGTACGCCCCACCGGCCTTCACCGCGCGAATGCCCACCGCCAGCTCACGGGGATCACCGGTCTTGAGCAGGAAGCCGTCGGCGCCCAGTTCGAGAGCCTGGGCGACGTAGTGGTCGTCGGAGAACGTCGTCAGCATCAGCACGCCCGTGCCCGGAGCGACCTCCACGATCTCGCCGGTGGCCGCGATCCCGTCCAGCACGGGCATCCGCACGTCCATCAGCACGACGTCCGGGCGGTGCTCCAAGACCACGTCGACCGCTTCCCGCCCGTCGCCCGCCTCGCCGACCACCTCGATCTCCGGGTCGCTGTCCAGGATGGCGCGGACGCCGGCGCGGACCAGCGCCTCGTCGTCGGCCAGCACGACCCGGATCGCCCGCGGTCCCCCTCCGGCACTCACTTCCCCGCCTCCTGCCCGATGCGCGCCAGCACGTCCTTGCCCACCAACCGGTCGTCGCGGAAGCACAGGCGGTACACGTCGAAAGCCGTCGGCAGGAATCCGCCTTCGGACCGGTAGAACTCGCACGTCGAGCCCGGCGGTTCCGCGGGCGCCGGGCCGAAACCGCGCTCGGGCGCCTGCCGATCGGGCACCACGTCCGCGACGGCCGACCGCGCCGCGCCCAGCTCCAGCCGGTGGAACGACTCGGGCGGCAACGTCGAGGTGACCGTGTCGTAGGCGTAGAGGCCCATCAGCACCACCACCAGGCACGTCCCGAGCGCCACCGGGGTGAGGAACGCGAGCGTCAAACGCTTGCGCACACCGTGCCGCGCGCGGTCGAACTCGTCGGCCACGGTGGGGTTCTCGTCCGCCTCGACGCCCGGACCGTCGCCGATCACGTCCTCGGCCCGAGGCAACCGCACCAGCACTCGGTAACCACCCTCGTGCGGACCGGCGCGCAGCGTGCCGCCGACCAGCCTGACCCGTTCCCGCAGCTCGGCCAGCCCGCGCCCACCGCGTGAGGGGTCGGACGGCGCCGGCTCGGCGGGCGGGCCGTTGGTCACGGCGATCCGGACCTCGTCGTCCAAGCCCTGCAGGAGCACGGACACCTCGGCGCCCGGCGCGTGCTTGGTGGCGTTGGTGATCGCCTCCTGCACCGCCCGGTACGCGGCCCGGTAGCGCATCGGTTCCACGTCCTCGACGTCACCGGTGGTGACCAGGTCGACGGCCACGCCCGCGGCCGCCGCCCTGGCGACCAGGTCGCCGATGCGCTCGCCGCCGGCGATCGCCGGTTCCGGATCGTCCTCCCGCAGCAGGTCGATGATGTCGTGCAGCTGCTCGGTGGCCAGCGCGATGCTCTCGCGCAACGTCGTGGCCGCGGCCCGGTGCCGCTCGTCCACGTCGGCGGCGACCTCCAGCGCGCCCGCCTTGAGCGCGGCCAGGCTGAGGTGGTGGCCGAGCGAGTCGTGCATGTCGTGCGCGATGCGGGCCCGCTCCCGCAGCCGTGCCTGCTCCGCCACGATCCGCTGCCGCTCCTCCAACCGGGCCGCCCGCTCCCAGCCGGCCCTGACCAGCCGCACCTGCTGCCGCCGATAACGGCCGATCAACCAGGGGAACACCCCGAACACGACGAACCCGCCGAGACGCACCATCCAGGTGTACAGATCGACGCCGAGCGACAGCACCACGACCGACCCGACCACGATCACACCAGGAAACACCGCCCGCGCCACCCGGCCGTCGGACACCCTGCGCCCGACCAGGTAGCTCATCACCACCACAGCCGGCAGGAACCGCCAGTCCACCGCCGCGGCAATGGTCGCCACGACCGAGGCCACCAGCGGCAACCTGCGGGCGAGCACAACCATCACCGCGGTAGCCACAAGTCCGACCGCCAACGACAGCCCAAGCCCTTGGCCGAGGAACGGCGCACCCAGCCCCACCCACAGCCCGACGTCGACGAGCCGCCCACGAACGGTGACAGACCTGGCCGGAAGGGGCGTGACAACAACCCCCAACCCCAAACCCCTCACCAGATCACCCTACCGGCCCGCATTACGGCCCATTGCTCACTGTCGACGCCCATCTCATGCCTGCGCCCGCCGGCTCGTGATCGTGATTTCGCACGCGCAGATACAGCCCTGCAACGGAACTCAGCCCACTGTGCTGTCCGTAGAAGGTCGGTGAAGGGATGCATTCGCTAACGCATGACCATGCCGAACGCGCGCAGACGGGCCGGCACCGAGTACGCCGGACCTCGGGATCAGAGGTGAGGGAATCGAATCACTCCGGGCACGCCACCAGGGCCTGTTCGGTTGTGCCGAACAGGCCCTGGCTGTGTCACGGGTCAGAGGCGCACGTTGGACCAGGCGCGGCAGGTGCCGTAGAGGATGCGGGGGTTGGTCTGGGACCACTCACCGAGGCAGAGGCGGCCTTCGACGATGACGTTGTCGGCGAACTGGGTGACGCTGGTGGTGTAACCGGAACCCTCGGCGCCGCCGAAGTTCCAGTAGTCCCAGGCACGGCCGTTGTCGGGGTTGCGCAGCTGGAGGACCAGGGAGTGGTCGTCCTTCTCCTGGTCGTCCACGTTGAGGCGGTTGCCCGAGTCCCAGTAGCAGGCCTGGCCGATGTTGTTGCCGCCCGGCTTCTCCCACAGCCAGCGCTTGGTGTAACCGCCGTCGCCGCAGTAGGGGCCGCCCGCAGCCACGGCGGGGGTCGTGATGGTGAGCAGGCTCAGCAGAGTGGCGACCGCGATCAGGACGGCGGTTGTCGAACGCCTTAAGGTTGACGTCATGTCAACGCTCCTTTCGTCAGCACGGATGAGAGCTGGAGACGACCACCGCCGTTCCGGGCGGGGCGTCCACGTAAGGAGCTCGTAAGAAGGCTGTTGCCGCTGTGGTGTTGCCCGCGTCGCCGGACACTCGTCGGCGCGGGGCTCACAGGTGAGTGTCGATGCCAACCCTGGTCGCCACGTGCTTGTACCGCTGCGCCACGTCGTTCGGCGACTACGGCTGCTCGTGTGGATCGCTCCACCATCGGACAACTACGCCGGCCCGACGGCGGACATCCCTTCGTCTCCCCCGCCATCGATGCCGAACTCACGAACGACAAATCCCGACATCCCGCGTTCGTCATCGCTGCGATCCGGAAAGTAGACGCTTTGACGGCATCCGCACCTGCCAGGTCACGAGTTGTGCACTGGCAGGTGGGCGTCCGGTCACTCGACTGGAGGTTGGCGAAGATCCCACCGCAACGATCACCGGCCACCACTTCCCGAACACACTCGACACCGACGTGATCATCTTCGGCGGGCAGGCGATCTCGAACGCAGTGGCGGCCGCCGAGACCGAAGCACCGGGAAACGTTCGCGCAGGCGGTTCTCAGTGGTCGCGTTCGCGATCAGTCCTCGTCCGGATCCCATCCCTTCCGCCGCAGCGCTTCTTCCACGCGCGCGACCTTGGCCCGATCAAGCCTGCGGTTGTTGAGCGCGGTAGCCGTCAACTGCCCCACCTCGTAGCGGCTGATTCCGGTGAACTCCTCCACCACCAAGGCGAGGTTCCTCTCGCTCAACCCCTCCGACAGCACTACCAGGACGGCCTCGGTGTCCTCCTCCGGCACACCGTTCGGGAACGCGTGCCGGAGGATGTCAACCACGTCGTCCAATGGCGGTCCGAGCATTACCCCCTCCGTCCGGATAACCTCGATGTGGATCGATCACACTCAAATGATAGCGAGCTTCTCGTGCCGGGTCAGAAGTCGCCAATATCGTGGTAGCGGACTTGTCAGGTAGCCGAGCGTCGTTCGGTCGTTGATATCAGGCAACAGGTCGAACCGGGTCCAAGAGGACCAGGCGGCCAGCGCGACCACGGACCCGGGCAGATCGACTATCAAGCCGCGGTCCGCGAGTCCTCGATGTCGGTCATAGCGGCCACCCCACACCGCTTGATGAGTTACTACCGTCCAGACCATGGCTCCGCTCAGGCAGACGCCGCCTCCACACACCCCGACGTCGACACAAGCGCGCGGTTCTACGTGATCGGGCTGCAACGGCCGTCGTCATGTCGCCGGAAGTACGGGTGTAGTGACCAGGATTGCCCAAGCGGTGCTCCGGCAGGAACACGCGGTAGGTCGCGTCTGCCCATCCCGGACACGCCTTCTAACGTCGGCAGCACGGTGAACGTTCCGCAGACGACCAGGTTGTCCAGGACCAGGATGTCGGCACGGCGCCCTGCTGCGCGCCGGGCAGCACCTTGTTGGTCAGGTTCGTGGTGTCGTGGCTGGTGCGCTGGATGTGGACACCCGCGAAGGCGCTGCAGCTCCCGACAACGCCGCCATCGCCAGTGCCGGCGGTCCGGCGGTGAGGCTTCGGTTCATCGCGATCTCCTGTCGAGCCGGTCGATCACCGCTCGCGGTAGCGGAGCGCCGGCATCGATGACGGCGTTGGGGAAGGACCCAGTGCAGTCAGGTGGTTCGGGCCCGTGCAGGCGACGGGCGGGAGCGGGTTTGGTGGAGGAGGTGCGCGGCAGCGGGTTCGCGGCACGAGCCCGCTGCCGCGCGACAGCACGGCCGTTACCGCCCCCAGAGCCGCCAGGTCTGGTTGAGCGGGCTGCTCTGACCGGTGGGGTTGCAGGTCCACTGGTGGATGGGGGCGCGTGCCGCCGTGGAGATCTCGCTGACGTCGACGCACTTGCCGCTGTGCCGGGCGGCGAGCTGGTAGTCGTGGGAGTCGTTGCCCGGGTAGGTGACCTTCCGCAGCGTGAACTGCTGGTTCTGGCCCCCGTGGCAGGCCCACTGCTGCACCGCGGCGCCGTCGGCGGTGGAGACGCCGCTGACGTCGAGGCACTTGCCGGTCTGCTGGTTGACGACGGTGTAGGTGTCGGTGACCCCGGCCACCGGCCGGAAGTTCCACAGCTGCTGGTCACCGCCCTCGCAGTGGAACTGCTGCTGCCGGTTGCCGTCAGCGGTGCCCAGGTTGGTGTTGTCCAGGCACTGCTGCGAGTGCTGGGCGACGGCCACCGACTGGAAGCCGGTGTCGGACGGTGGGAGGAGCGTGACGGTGAAGGAGTCGTCGGCGTTGGTGTGGGGCAGGTTGACCGTCGTGGCGTTGCCGGACAGCGTCACGACGGAGTTGCCGATGGTGATCGGTCCCTGCACCGCGCCGCCGCCGTTGTACGGGATGCGTTGGACGACCACCCGCACCTGGTTGTTCTGCACGATCCCGCTGGTGGTGTCGAGTCGCTGGAGGTTGACGGCGATGTTGCCCGTGGTGCCGCCACCGCCGACCAGGACCTTCGCCGCGCCGTTCGTCTTGGTGGCGAACGCGTCGTAGGTCGGGCTGGGCGTGACGGAGACGATCTGCCCGGTCTGTGAGCCGTAGTAGCGGTAGACCCACCACTCGCCCTTGGGCAGGTGCTGTCCCTCCGAGTTGCGCGTCAGGAGGTTGGCCAGGTCGTTGTGCAGGGCGTTCGTGCTGCCCCAGTGGGCGCGCAGCCCGTCGGCGCCCGCTCGTTCCAGGCGGGCGATGTACCAGGCGCCGTCACCGGGGTTCTGCTCGTCGGGCGCTCCGTACTCGTTGATCTGGTACGGGCGGGGGTGCGGGATGCCCCGTGCGTCGAGGGTGGCGTTCGCCGCGGCCACGTTGGCCACCGGGTCACCCGGCAGGGAGTGCCAGCTGATGATGTCCGGGATCGTGTTCGACGAGCGGATGAAGTCGAGGTACTGGTTCCACCACGTCCCGTTCGTCGTCGGGACGCCCGCGAAGCTCGGGCCGACGATCAGCTGCTGCGGGAACGCGGCGCGGACGCGTTGGTACGTGCGGCGCCACAGCTCGAAGTACTGCTCCTGCGACCGCTTCCAGAACAGGTCCAGGTTCGGTTCGTTCCACAGGTCCCACTGCACCGGGACGCCGGTGGCCCGCACGTCGGCGATCAGGCGGGTGAGGAAGTTGTCGTAGTCGGTCCAGTCGCCGTTGTCGCCCGGGAAACGGGTGATCGGGTAGCCGTCGGCGCCCCACAGGTCGTGGGGCAGCAGGATGAACTCGCCGCCCAGCGCACGGGTGCGCAGCAGTTGGGCGCGGGTGGCGTTCCACCGGCGTTCGTACTTGCCCGCCACCCAGCCGCCGGGGCCGTCGAGCTGGGCGCCGCCGGCGCGCATGTACCGGAACTTCAGGTCGCGGTAGAAGTGGTCGGCGGGACCGGAGGCGTCCTCGGTCATGCCGTAGATCCAGCCGGAGGCCCGGTAGGTCGGGGACCCGCCGGCGACGGAGAAGTTGACGGAGATCGACTCGTCACCGGCCAGGGCGGCCGGTGCGGGCGCCACCACCGCCGATATCGCGGCCGCGGCCGCCGCGATGACCGCGGCGAGGCCACGGCCTCGCCGTCGTGCGCGTGTGAGGGACATGCGTGACTCCTTTGTCAGGTGTTGTGGGCGTGCGAGGTCGGGGGTTCGGCGTTGAACCCCTTCGTCCCGGGGAGGACGTCGGTCGGATCGGTTCGTCTACCCCGCTGACGTGCTGGGATGGTGCGGAGCGCCGTCGGCCGGTCGGGCCTCGGCCTCTGCGGCGAGCAGCAGGTAGGCGCTCGCGGTCCAGGTGTAGGCGCGGTCGCGCAGGCCCTCGCCGGTGAGGGCGTCGAAGTTCTCGGCGAAGCCGCTCTTCTCGCACACCGCGCGGAAGCGGGCGCTGACCTGGTCGGCGAGGTCGACCGCGCCGCCGCGGCGCAGGCCGTCCTCGATGAGCACGGTCGAGGGCGCCCACACCGGGCCGCGCCAGTAGCCGTCGGCTTCGTAGTGGGGCGAGTCGGGTCGTTCGGTGGCCGGGCCGACCGCGGTCAGGTGCCGGGCGATGCCCTTGGCGAGCTTGGCGTGCACGTTCGGGGGCAGGTCGTCGCCCAGGATGACGGGCATGAGGTCGAGCAGGCTGGCCGTGGTGCGGGTCGTGCCGTCGAGGGCGCGGCCGGTGAACGCCGTCCCGTCCCACAGCGTCGTCAGCATCGCGTCCAGCATGGTGTCGGCCTCGCGTTCCCAGCGCGTGGCGGCGGCCGGGTCGTCGATCTCCCGGGCCAGTCGGGCCAGTTCCCGCATCTGCACCACGAGGAAGGCGGCGAGGTCGGCGGACTGCACGAGCCGCTGCCCGTCGAAGACGGTGGAGTTGTCCCAGCCGCTGTCGTTGCCGTGCTCGTAGTGGGCGAACGGCTCACCCGACGCGCGACGGTGGTCGAGCCAGAAGGTCGTCCACGCCTCCAACTGCCGGTAGAGCACTGGCAGTTCCGCGGCCGGGATTCCACCGGGCAGCTTCGACCTCAGCTTGGCCACCGCCCAGCCGTGGATGGGTGGTTTGACGAAGTTGTGCAGCACCTCCGCGTGCGTGATCGAGTCCGGCAGCGCCCCTTCGGGGGTCTGGTGGTCGAACACCACCTGGAGCTGGTCCCACGCCACGCCGGGCAGACCCGGCGCGAGGGCGAGGGCGTTGAAGCAGTGGTCCCAGCTCCAGACCTTGTCCATCCAGTTCTTCGACATCAGCACCGCCGGACGGCCGACGAAGCCCGCCGGGCTCACGGTGGCCGACCAGAGCACGTAGCAGGCCAGCCCGGCGGCCGGGGTGCGGTCGGAGCGCCAGGGCGCGACCTCGTCCACGAACCGCTCGAACGAACGCCGCGAGGCAGCCACCACCTCCGAGAACGTCGCGGTGGTCGAGAACCGCCCGCTCGTGGTCGTCAGCTCCTCCACGACGAGTTCCCACTCCCCGCCGTCCCCACCGACGACGACCGCCCGTTCCGCCGTGCCGAGCGCGGAGGCACCGGCCGAGTCCTCGCTCCCCGCCAGCACGGTCACCCGGTAGCGGTGGCCGGTCTCGTAGGAGGTGAAGACGTACGACGAGGTGACGGGGTCGTGGAAGAAGAAGGTCCCGGTGAACGGGGTGAGGGTGTCGTCCGCGGCGGCGATCCGCAGGCCGAGGCCGTGGCCGGAGATCCGGAGCGCCGTGGGTGACTCGAACGCCGCCGCGATCCGCACCCGGCCCGCGCTCCACGTGAGCAGCGCGGGGTTGGCGTTGACCTCGGCGGACACCCGCGCACCGGCGAGCACCGGCACGAGAGACAGCACGGCGTGCATCCCGTTGCGGTGGGACACGAGGTGCAGGTCCTCGGAGTACTCGGCGAGCCCCACGACCGCGGAGATGCCGAACCACGCTCCCGAACAGCTGAACGGGATCTCCCGCACCGAGAAGTCGTCCACAAGTTCCCCCTTGGTCAGTCTTTGACGGCGCCCGACGTGATGCCCGCGGCGACGAAGCGCTGGGCCAGCACGAGCAGCACGGTGGCGGGCACGGAGGCGACCACGGCGGTGGCCATGATCGCGTTCCACTCCTGGTTGTTGTTGCCGATGTAGCGGTAGATGCCCAGCGTCAGCGGTTGCAGCGCGCCCCCGCTGTCGAGCGTCGCGGCGAACACGAAGTCCGACCACGCCCACAGGAACGCGAACAGCCCGGCGGTGACCACCCCGTTGCGGCTGGCGGGCAGCACCACGGACCAGAACGTGCGCAACGCTCCCGCGCCGTCGATGCGTGCCGCCTGCACGATCTCGTCGGGCACCGAGGACATGAACGAGGTCAGGATCAGCACGGCGAACGGCACCGCGATCGTGGAGTCGGCGAACACCAGCCCCCACACCGTGTTCGTGATGCCGAGCTTGACGTAGATGCCGTACAGCCCCAGCGCCATGATGATCCCGGGGATCATCTGCGCCACCAGCAGCACGAACGTCAACGGCCCCCGACCGCGCGGGCGCAGCTTCGCCAGCGAGTACGCCGCGGGTGCGGCCAGCACCAACGTCAGCACCACGGTCCCGAGCCCGACCAGCAGGCTGGTGCCGAAGTACGGCAGCTGCTCGTCCAGCACCCGGGCGTACCCGTCGAACGTCGGGTTGCCCGGGAAGAAGTCCGGGGGTGACTTGCGCATGTCGCCCGGCGGGGTGACCGAGACGTTGACCATCCAGTAGACCGGGAACAGCATCACGGCGGTCAGCGCCACGCCCACCGCGGTCCGCCACCACGAGCGCGTCATGACGCCTCCTGCCGGCGCTGCACCCGCACGTACACCAGGCCCACGGCCACAGCGAGCAGGATGAGCACGTTGCCCACCGCGGAACTGGGCCCGAAGCGGGGCAGCATGCTGCCGAACCCGAGTTCGTAGGACCAGGTGGCCAGGGTGGTGGACGACCCGCTCGGGCCGCCACGCGTCATGATCCAGATGATGTCGAACACCTTCAGCGTGTAGACCAGCCCGAGCAGCAGCGTGACCGTGGAAACCGGCCGCAGCATCGGGAAGGTGACGTGCCGGAACGTCTGCCAGGAGCTCGCACCGTCCAAAGCGGACGCCTCGTGCACCTCGGCCGGGATGTTCCGCAACCCGCTGTAGAGCACGACCAGGTTGAACGGGATGCCGATCCAGATGTTGGCGACGATCACCGACACCAGCGACCAGGTCGGCGAGGTCAACCAGTGCACGCCGTCGATCCCGACCCACGACAGGGCCGCGTTCACCACACCGGCCTCGCTGTTGAACATCCACGCCCACGTCGACGCCGACACGATCAGCGGCAGCAGCCACGGCACCAGGAACAACGCCCGCAACGTCGCCGACAGCCGGAAATGGCGGGAGAAGAACACCGCCAACGCCAACCCGATGCCGTACTGGAACACCAGCGACACCACCGTGAACACGACCGTGTTGACCAGTGCCGTGCGGAAGACCGGGTCGGTGAACACGGCCGTGTAGTTGTCCAGTCCGACCACCGGCGCGCCACCGTGCACGAACGTGCGGACGGTGTAGTCGCGGATGCTCAGGTCCACAGTGGTCAGCAGCGGGAAGCCGTAGCACAGCACCAGGTAGGCGACGAGCGGAGCGAGGAACGCCCAGCCGACGAGATTCCTGCGGAGCACGGCTCTACTTCGCCGACGCCGCGGCGCTCTGGGCGTCCTTCAGGGCGTCCGCGGCGGGCTTCGACCCCGTCAGCACCGCCTGCACCGCGGTCCACAGCGGCTGCGAGATCCGCGGGTAGCGGGTGCCGAGACCGTCGCCGGTGCGCCCCTTCGCCGACTGCACCGCGTCGACCCACACCGTCAACTCCGGCTTGGCGGCGACCTGCTTCTCCCGCACCGACTGAATGGCCGAGACGTAGGTCAGCGCGGTGTCGGTGGCCAGCACGGTGTCGGCGCCGACCAGGCAGTTGGCGATCTTCGCCGCCGTCGCCTCGCGGTCCGCGGCGCCCTGCGCCGGCACCGTGACGAACTCGCCACCGGTCGGCGCGGGCGCGACACCGCCGTCACGGGACGGGATCGGGATGACGCCGTACTCGAAGCCCAGCTTCGCCGCGTTGCCGAGCTGCCACGTGCCGTTCTCGGCGAACGCGTACTCGCCGGTGGCGAACTCCTGCCAACTGGTGGTCTGCGTGTTGCCCACGACCGAGTTCGGCGCGTACCCCTTGTCCATCCACGACTTCCACAGCTCCACCGCCGCCACGGCCTGCGTGGACGACAGGTCGGTCAGCTGCGCGCCCGCGCCCCAGAACCACGGCAGGAACTGGAAGGAGCCCTCCTCGGTGCCGATGGCGGAGAACGTGATGCCCTTCTTGCCCGCGCCCGCGACCTTGGCCAGGGCGGCGTCCAACGACGCCCAGTCCGTGAGCGACGCCGGGTCCACGCCCGCCGACGCCAGCACCGCCTTGTTGTAGTACAGCGCCAGGGTGTTCGCGCCGATGGGGACCCCGTAGGTCTTCCCGCCGACCTCGCCCGCGGCCACCAGGTTGGGCGAGGCCTGCGACGCGTCCAGGCCGGTGTCCTGGTTGGCCTTCAGCACCCCGCCCTCGGCCAGCGTGGACACCACCGGGTTGTCCACCACCAGCACGTTCGGCGCGGTGCCCTGCTGCGCGGCGAGCAGGACCTTGTTGGTCAGGTCGGAGGTGTCGTACGCCTGCCGCTCGACCTTCACCCCAGCGTCAGCGCCGCACTTCTCGATCACCTTCGCCCACTCCGACGTCCCGTCGAACTGCGGGTACGGGTCCCACACCGCGAACGGGCCGGTGGCGTCACCACCCGTGTCCCCGGCGGAGGAACACGCGGTCAGGGACAGTCCCGCCGCGACCAGGGCGACGGTCACGCGTCGACTGAACGGGGAGCGCTTCATAGGGGTAGTCCTTCCAGGCGGCGGCACTGACAACTGGACTGTCGGTCATCGAACCGGTTCGACCACGCGATGTTTCGTCAACGTATCCGCAGGGAGTAACCGGCGCAAGACCTGGTTTCCGCTACCATCAGAACCTGTCGAACCGGTTGGACGGAGAGCGCATGAACATCGGTGAGATCGCCAAGCGTGCCGGCGTGTCCCGCAGCACGGTGTCGTACGCGCTCAGCGGGAAGCGGCCGGTGTCGACCGCGACCGCGCAGCGCATCAACGACGTGATCGCCGAGCTGGGCTACCGGCCCAACGCCAGCGCGCGGGCGCTGGCCGAGGGGCGCACCCGCACGTTGAGCCTGGTGATACCACCCGCGAGCAGGCGGTTGACCGACGTGCAGCTGGGGTTCGTGGCCAGCGTCGTGGAGGCGGCGGCCACCCACGACCTCGACGTGCTGCTCTCACCCAGCGGCGGCGACCACGACCGGTCCTTCGAGCGCGTCGTCACCGGCCGCCGGGTCGACGGCGTGATCCTGATGGAGATCCTCCTCGACGACCCGCGCGTGGCCCGCCTGGAACAGGAAGCGCTGCCGTTCGTGACCATCGGCCACGTCGAGCGCCCGGGCGCCGCGCCGTGGGTCGACGTCGACTACGCGGAGCTGATCACCCGCTGCGTCCACCACCTGGCCGACCTCGGCCACCGCGACGTCGTGCTCATCAACCGGTCCGACGAGCTCGTCGCCGCGGGTTACGGGCCCGCACTGCGCTCGTCGACGGGCTTCCTCGCCGCCGCCGAGCAGCGCGGGCTGACGGCGCACACGGTGTGCTGCGCCGACGAACCGGCCGCCGGCCTGGCCTGCTTCCAGGAGATCCGCCGGCGGTGGCCGGACGTGACGGCGGCGGTGACCATCAACGAGGCCGCGCTGCCCGGCCTACAGCGGGCCCTGCGCCAAGCGGGTCTCGACGTGCCCGGCGACTTCTCCATCACCGGCGTCATCGCCAGCCGCCTGGCGGAAGCCTTCCACCCTCCGCTGACCGCCGCCGACGTGCCCGCGGAGGAGATGGCCCGACTCGCCGTGGACCTGCTGGTGGAACGCATCGCGAACCCCGACGCGCCGCACCGCCACGCGCTCCTGCGACCCGTCATCTCCCTGCGGTCGAGCACCGGGGCCCGACACCGGTAACCCGCGAGTCGAATCGGTTCGACACCACCTCGGGCATGACCCGTCGTCGTTCGGGGTGACCTCGGCGCAGGCCGTCACGATCGCGTCGCGCGAGCACGGCAGCGGCTGGTCAGGTGAGTGTGACGGGTGGCAAAGCGGTAGGTGCCGCTGCCCCTGGGCGGCGGGTTGCCACTGCTCGTTCGTGCCGCCGACGCAGGACGACAGGTGGACCTGGGCTCCGTCGCCTGTGGCGGTGGCGGCGCCACCGACGTCCCAGGCCAGCCGGGAGCGTTGCGGTGGGGCGTGTTCGACAGGCTGGCGCCGGTGTCCGCGTTGCGGCGGTTCGATCGGGGGGTGGACGAGTCCGCCCCCCGATCGGTTCGCTCAGTCGCTCAGCAGCAGGTGGTCGACCATGATGTGTCCCCACGCGCCGGTCGCCTGGTCGATCACCTGCACTCGGGCGCTCTGCCCTTGGAGGTTGCCGACGTTCCAGTCGACCGGTTTCATCACGCCCGTGTTGTCCCCGGTCGCCGTCCGCACCACCTGGCCGTTCACGATCAGGTTGACCGTGGTTTGGCCGGGTGAGCCGGCCGGGTGGTTCCCGCCGGCGATGAGGAGGTGCAGGTGGTTGCGGTCGAGGGTGAACGTCGGTGAGGTGATCGTGCCGGTGGCCGAGTCGCCGCCGCCGGCGAAGGTGTCCAGGACGGCCCTGCCGACCATGCCGGGCAGGTTCTGGAACGTCGGGCCGGTGCCGACGAAGCGGCCGGTGGTGCTCCAGCCCGGGTCGTAGGACGTGCCCTCGAAGCCGGAGAGGACGCGGGCCGGGCGCTGGGCCAGGTCGCGGAACTCGGTGATCCTCGTGTTGGCGAACGTGGCGCTGCCCCCGCTGGTGTAGAGCCTGATGCCGGTGTCGGACGGGTCGGCGAACACCTGGCTGGAGTGCACGTGCCGGCCGTCGTCCACGAACACCTCGATGGTGGTGCGGTCGACGAGGATGCGCAGGTGCGCGGTCTTCTTCGCCGGGTTCCACGGCGCGTGGCTCTCACCCCGTGTCCCGGTGGTGTCGGGGCTCCCGGTCTGGCGCCGGTTCAGGTAGCTGAAGTCGCGGTAGATGCCGGCGTCCGCGTGCCGCGTGCCGTCGGCCGACACCCGCAGCTGCACCCCGACGTTGTCCAACTGGGTCCAGCTGATGTCGGTGTCGAGCTGGTACGCCGTCCCGTTGTAGGCCAGCGGGACCGGGCCGCCGTTGACCTGGATCGTGCCGAGGTTGCGCACCGAGGTGGCGTGGGAGGCCAGCGCCGGGGTCGGTTGCGACACCAGGGCGTAGCCGTCCGGGTAGCGCTTGAGCGTGATCTGGCGGACGATCGAGTCGGTCCCGTTGAACCCGTCCGCGGCCCGTGTCGGTGTGTTGTCCGGGTACGCCCAGTTGTTCATCCACGCCATGCCGAAGCGCCGGTCCATCGGCGCGGCCGGGTCCTCCCAGGTGACCCCGGCGTACCAGTCGAAGCCGTGGTCCAGCCACTGCGGAGTGGTCTTGGCGGCGGTGAACGCGGTCCCGTTGAAGGTCCCGGTCCAGTAGGCGTAGGTGCTCGGCGTCCCGCCCGGGCTCACACCCAGCACCCAGTGCGTCGTGCCGTCGTCGGCGCGAATGGGGAACAGGTCCGGGCATTCGAGCAAGCCGTGGTTGGTCACGAAGTGCGATCGCCACGTCCAGGTCTTCAGGTCCGGCGAGGTGAAGAACCCGATCCGCTCCCCTTCGCTGATCGCGGCGACCCACCGGCCTCGGGCGGAGTCCCAGACCACCTTGGGATCGCGGAAGTCGCGGCGGCCGCCGTTGGGGATCACCGGTGTGTCGCCGTGGGGCCGGAACGTCCGGCCGCCGTCGATCGAGTACCACAGGAACTGCGCCTGCGCCCCGCCGCCGGTGCGGAAGTCCGGCTGCGTGACCAGCTGGACCACCGCGCCGGCGCCGAAACCCGCCGTGTTCGCGGTGTCCACGACCACCGAACCCGACCACAGGTCGCGGTTGACGTTCGTGTTCTTGGGCGCCGCGATGCCCTGGTCCGCGAAGGCCACCCCGTCGGTGCTCGTCGCCAGACGCCAGGCCGTGCCCACCGCGTTCGGGTAGTCGGCGTTGTAGAGGTAGTAGTAGTGGAGCTTGCCGTTGATGTACACCGGCCGCTGCGGGTCGTTCATCCAGCGGTCGGGCACCGTGAAGTGGTACTGCGCCCGGTACGTGCCCGCGGCCTGCGCCTGGGGCGCACCACCGCCGGCACCGGGGACGCCGACTGCTGCGGTCGCCAGCACGAGGGCGGCGAGCGCGGTCCGCAGTAAGCGAAGGCCGCTCGTCGTTGAGCTCATCGAACCTCCAGAATCCTCAATGTCCACAACAGATGGCCGGACGGAGGGTGGACGATCGAGCCGTCCACCCTCCGTCACTGACGCCGGCAACGGCTCGGGGCGCGATGTCGGGTGGCTGTGATCAGTTGGTCGGCATGCTCCACGTCTGGTTCGGGCCGCCGACGCAGTCCCAGACCTGCAACCTGCGGCCGTTGGTGGCGTCACCGGCCGCGAGGTCCAGGCAGCGCTTGGACCACGCGTTCTGGTACTGGTTGGCGCCGATGCGGATCCAGCGCTGGTTGTCCCCACCCCAGCAGGCGTGGGTCTTGAGCTGCGCGCCGTTGCCGATGGTCTCGCCGGGCTGGTCGAGGCACTCGTTGCCGATCCTGATCTTCCCGGCGGCGGTGAACGTCCACCGCTGGTTGGCGCCGTTCCAGCAGTCCCAGATGTTCACCGCGGCGGTGGCGGCGTCACGGTCGACGCACTTGTTCACGCCGTTCCACTTGATCATGCCGACGCCCTGGTCCGGTCCGCTGGGCGCGGCTGTCCAGGCCTTGCTCAACCGCCGGAACGTCAAGGATTCGAGGCGGACCGTGCCGTTGTTGGCGTAGGTCCGGATGCCCAGGCTGCCGCTGGAGGAGTCGAAGTTGACGTTGTCGGTGACCGAGACCTTGCCGTCGTTGCCGAACGTCTCCAACTGCCCCCGGTCGACCAACACCCGCAGCTTCACCCGGTTGTTGACCGGCGGCATGGGTGCGTCGGCCAACGTCTGCCGGACGCGGTCGTAACCGATCGCCGCGTCACGGGTGCCGTCGGCGCGGCGGTGCAGCTCGAAGCCGAAGTCCGTGGCCGTGGCACCCGCGAGGTCGTAGGTCGCCTCGATCTCGTAGGTGT
Organism: Saccharothrix hoggarensis; assembly: GCF_052936025.1. Next base: position 5,804,503 of record NZ_CP193624.1, read on the forward strand.
CCGCGGAGATGCCGTTGAACGGGTTCGTCGCCAGGTCGTTGGAGATGGTCAGGTTGCTCCAGGTCTGCGCGGGTTGGCGGATCGTGGAGATCTCGCCGATCGGGTTGCGGGTCACCCGGATGCCCTCCGGGAACGTGCGCAGGCCGAGCTGGGCGGGGAAGGAGGCGTTGCCGGTCCAGGTGCTGCCCTTGTTGCCGGGCTGCCAGAACATCTGGACCACCCGGTTGGTCGGCATGTTGGTGAACGTCAGGCCAGCGTAGGCGGTCCCGCCGAAATCGGTGCGCCCCACGTCCATCCGCTGCGGCCGCGACCAGCCCGCATCCGGCACGAACACCCCGGCGCTGTTCAAGGTGCCGATGACGTACTCGCCGCTGGCGTCCTGCAGCACCCACTTCTGGTTGCCCGTGTTGCCGTCCACCGGAAGCTGGTAGAGGTCGGGGCACTCGAACAGCCAGTCGGCGCGGAACTCGCCGCGATAGGTCCAGTTGAGCAGGTTCGTGGAGCTGTAGAACTTGGCGACGTTGCCGCCCTCGTTGCCCCAGAACACCATGCCCCACCGGTTGCGGGCCGCGTCCCAGTACACCTTCGGATCACGCGACTCGTACGGCGTGGAGATCACCTTCGCGCCGCCGTTGTACATGCGGAACGTCCGCGCGCCGTCGGTGCTGTAGGCGATCGAGACACCGTTGGTGTTGGTGAACAACAGGATCGGCGCGTCGGTGCCGGTCTTGAGGCCGGTGACGTTGTTGTGGTCCACCCACCCGCCACCGGAGAACAGCGTGGCGTTGTGCAGACCCGGCTCCAGGGCGATCGGCTGCTGCGTCCAGTGCACCATGTCCCGGCTGGTCGCGTGGCCCCAGTGCATGGTGTCCCACTGCAGGCCGTGCGGATTGTGCTGGTAGAACAAGTGGTAGACGCCGTTGTAGTACAACGGCGCGTTCACGTCGTTCATCCAGCCGCCCTGCGAGCTGAAGTGGAACTGGCCCCGGAACGGCTCGTTGTAGTCCGTCGCGTCGTAGGGGTACTCCGGGTAGGGCGCCGCCTGCGCCGAGGGCGCGACGACAGTGGTGATCGCGACCAGGAAGGCCACTGCCATCACGGTGGTGGTGCGACGGCGTGGCCATCGCTTGAAGGTGAATCTGCGCATGCTGACCTCACTTCACATCTGCGGGAAGAGGGAGCGGGCTTCGGTGGGCTGATGAACACGTCCGGGCAGACAGGCACCACTGGTCGACTGTTCAGGGGTGCCTTCGGTTCGGACGCCGCGGACCGGATTCGCAGCGCGGTCCGAGTTCAGGAGGTGGCGCAGCGGACTTCATCGGGGAGCAGTTCGTCGAACCACGGTGAGTCGGCGCCGGGGCGGGTGCAGGTGATGGCCGCGACGCGTTGGGCGTAGGCGACCGTGTCGGTCAGCTCGGTGTGGGTCACGGTGGTCAGGTTGGTCCGGGTGAGCAGGTCGTTGCGGTCGAAGGCGGCCAGGAGGCCCGCCATGAAGGCGTCCCCGGCGCCGACCGTGTCGACCACGTCGACCGACAGGCCCGGCAGCTCGATGTGTCCGGTGGGCCCGGAGGCGTACACGCCCTCAGCGCCGCGCGTGACGACGACGAGGACGACCCCTCGCTCGTGCCACTCGCCCACGACATCGGAGAGGGCACGGTCGGGGGCGATCCACCGCAAGTCGTCGGCACTGAGCTTGACGACGTCGATCATGCCGAGCCACCGCCGCAACCGGGCCCGCGCGGAGGTGTCGTCGTCGATCAGGTTGGGTCGGATGTTGGGGTCGAAGGTGATCACGCGGTGGGGGTGCTCGCGCGACAGCAGGGTTTCGAACGCCGCGGCCATCGGCTCGACCGCGAGCGCGAAGGAGCCGCCCACGTGCAGTGCCGCGTCCGGCGGGAGGCCGGTCGGCAGGTCGGCCACCTGCCAGCCGCCGTCGGCGCAGCCGTCGATGTAGAACGAGTAGTCCGCCACGCCGTGCTGGTCGACGTCCACCACCGCGAGCGTGGTCGGGGCAGTCGACGCGGCGACGTAGCGCAGGTCGACGTTGGACGTTTCGAGGTGGGCGCGCAGCAGCGCTCCCAGGCGGTCGTCGGCCAGGCGCGCCAGCAGCGCGGTCGGCGTGCCGAGCCTGCCGAGGCCGACGGCCGTGTTGGCCGGGCTGCCACCCGGGATCGGGAGGTAGCCGCCGGCGCGATCGGGCACGAGGTCCACCAGGGCCTCGCCACCAACGATGATCATGTGCGGATTCCTTGTCGTCCGGGGGAAGTGGTGGTGGAGCCGGGAGGTGGGCTCCACCACCACGAGCGGTCAACGTCGGTAGGTGCTCATGTGCCACGCGGTGAGCCGGTCGACCCGGGCGTCGCCGCCCTCGGCGAAGATCGTCACGTCGTCGCTGGTCGGGTCGGGGAAGACGAGGCTGGTGATCACGGTCTCGCCCGCGCCGCCGAACACCTCGACCGACGAGCGGTCGACCAGCACCCGCAGCGTCACCTTCCCGTCCACCGCGGCCAGCGGCGCGCGCTGCACGGCGGGGAAGTCGGGACTGAAGTCGACGCGCCCGGACCTCGTGCGGTCCACGTACAGCTCGCCGGTGGTGGCGTCGTAACCGATCACCGTCTCCTGCCCAGGTCCGCCGAGCACCTTCAGGCCGAACCGCTCGGCGTCACGCGGCGAGAAGGTCGCCTCGATGTCCAGGGCCTGGCCTTCCACGTGCTCGCCCAACGACCGCGAGCCTTCCTGCACGGTGCTGCCGTGCACGATGACCGGTTTCCCCTGGCGGAGGCGGTCCAAGGCGCGCACCGGCTCCTGGACGAGCCGGATCTCGCCGTCGACGGTGCGCAGCCCGAGCTGCCTCACCACGCTCTGCGCGCTGCGCCACGGCGAGGTCGGGGTGGCGCCGGCGTACTGCCAGTTGTTCATCCAGCCGATCGCGTAGCGCTTGCCACCGGGGGTGTTCTCCCACGAGACGGGGGCGTAGTAGTCCTTGCCGAGGTCAACCCAGTCCGCCCGTTCGACGGTGGACTCGGCGGCTGCGTCGGCGAGGGTGAACCGGTCGGCCAGCACGTGTCCCCACCCCGCCGTGTTGCGGTCCACGATGGAGATCCGCGCCTGCTTGCCCAGGTGCTCGCGCAGGTCGAAGGACGTCCAGTCGAGGGTTTCGCTGTCCGCTCCGGTGGCCGTCCGCACGACCTTCCCGTCGATCACGAGGTTGACCGAGGTCTCGGTGGAGCGCGGCTTGGCGGGTGAGTCGGCGAGCACCACGTGGTCGACCAGGACGTGTCCCCAGCCGCCGGTGTTCTCGTCCACGACCTCCAAGCGGGCCTTCCGCCCGGCCAGGTCGCGCACGTCCCACGAGGCCCAGTCCAGCGCCTCGGAGTCCTTGCCGGTCGCGCTGCGCACGACCTGGCCGTCCACGACCAGGCGCACGGCGGTGGGCGCTTCGGAGTCCGACGGGTGGTTGCCGCCGCCGACGAGGAAGTTCAGGTAGGGGGCGGAGACGGTGAACTCGGGTGAGGTGAGCGTGCCGGTGGTGGCGTCGCCCCGCAGGAAGGTGTTGACCAGACCGCCGCCCTGCCAGCCGGAGACCGGCATCTGGCCGGGCAACGTGCCGGTCGCGGGCGCGGCGCCGAACGCCTCGCCGGTGGCGGTCCAGGTGCCGTAGGTGCCGCCTTCGAAGTCGGCCAGGACCTCGCGTGCCGCCGGCGGCGTGTCGTCGGTCGACGCCTCCGGGTCGTGCGGGTGCCGGCCGCCGCCGATCTTGAAGTTGAGGTACCGCTTGTCCACGGTGAACGGCGGTGAGGTGAGGGTGCCGGTGGAGGCGTCGCCGCCGTGGAAGCTGTTGGCGTGACCGGTTCCCTCGAAGCCGCTCACGGGGAGCTGTCCCGGCAGTGCTCCTGTTGCCGGCGCGGCGCCGAAGGCGGTGCCCGTGGTGGTCCAGCTGCCGTAGGTCGACTCGAAGTCTTCCACGACGACGCCGGCGGGCGGGGTGTAACTGCCGTCGTCGTCGGCGGTGAAGCGGGTGCCGTCGAAGGCCCCGACGAAGTACTGCGCGGCCGAGCCGCCCGCGATGCCGCCCGGGTTGATGCTGACCACGAGCACCCACTTGGTCTTGCGGGGATCGCCGTCGACCTGGAGCGGGAACAGGTCGGGGCACTCCCAGACGCCGCCGACCGCGCCTTGCGGGCCGAAGTCGCTCAGGTGCGTCCAGGTCTTGAGGTCGGGTGAGGAGTAGAAGCGGACCTTGTGCTCGGTGGACAGCGCGACCGTCATCAGCCAGCGCCCCGCCTGCCACTGGACCTTGGGGTCGCGGAACTCGCGGGAGCCGATGTCGAGCACCGGGTTGCCCGCGTACTTCGTCCAGGTGCGACCGTTGTCCGTGCTGTAGGCCAGCGACTGCGCCTGCCGGCCATCGGCCTTGGAGTGCGTCGTGTAGATCGCCACCATCGCCGGGTCTTCGGACGTGCCGAAGCCGGTGGTGTTGGCGTGGTCGACGACGGCGCTGCCGGAGAACACCATCTCGGTGTCGTCGTGCGGGAGGGCGAGCGGGAGTTCCCGCCAGTGCACGAGATCGGGGCTGACGGCGTGGCCCCAGGACATGTTGCCCCAGGTGTTGCCGTCCGGGTTGTACTGGTAGAAGAGGTGGTACTCGCCCTCGTGGTAGACCAACCCGTTGGGGTCGTTCATCCAGTTCGTCGCAGGTGTGTAGTGGAACTGCGGTCGGTAAGGCTCGGTGAACGACGGGTCGGCTTGCGCGGTGGGCACTGCCCCGAGCAGGGCGGCGGCGGTCACCAGGCTGAGGAGACGTCGGCGTCTCATGGCACCTCCAGGAAGGCGTGCTCGTCCCGCGCAACGCCCGAGGGAGGGCGTTGCGCCGGGCGAACAGCGTCAGGCGGCTTGGTCGGGCGGTTCCATCGCGCCGGTCATGATGGCGACGGCGTCGGACATCGAGATGGTCTTCGGGTCGACGACGGCCTTGCGGCGGCCGAGGCGTTGGATGTGGATGCGGTCGGCGACCTCGAAGACGTGCGGCATGTTGTGGCTGATCAGGATCACCGGCAGGCCGCGGTCGCGGACCTGGAGCACGAGGTCGAGCACCGCGCGGGACTCGCGCACGCCCAGCGCCGCGGTGGGTTCGTCCATGATGACGACGCGGCTGCCGAACGCGGCGGCACGGGCGACGGCGACGGCCTGGCGTTGGCCGCCGGACAGGGTTTCCACGGCCTGGCCGGGGTTCTGGATGGTCATGATGCCCAGGGCGTCGAGCTGGCGGCGGGCCTCGTCGCGCATGCCGTTGCGGTCCAGCATCCGCAACACCGTGCCGAGCACGCCCTTGCGGCGGCGTTCCCGACCGAGGAACAGGTTGCTCGCGATGTCCAGCGACGGCGACACCGCCAACGACTGGTGCACCGTCTCGATACCGGCGTCGCGGGCGTCGATCGGCGTGGAGAACGACACCGGGCGGCCGTCCACCAGGATCTCGCCCTCGTCCGGCACGACCGCGCCGGACAACGCTTTGATCAGGCTGGACTTCCCGGCGCCGTTGTCGCCGATGACGGCCAGGATCTCGCCGGGCAGCAGCTCCAGGTCGGCGCCCGCCAGCGCGGTGACCCTTCCGTAGCGCTTGACCAGGCCGCGGGCCTGCAGCACCGGCGTGGTCATGGCTTCACCTTCCTGATCCACTGGTCCAGCGACACCGCGACGATGATCAGCACGCCCACGGCCATCGTCTGCCACAGCACGTCCACCCCGGCCAGCGCGAGGCCGTTGCGGAACACCCCGACGATCAGTGCACCCAGCAGCGACCCGACAATCGCCCCACGACCACCGAACAGGCTGGTGCCACCGATGACCACGGCCGTGATGGAGTCGAGGTTGTCCAGCTGCCCGGCCTGCGGGCTGGCCGAGGCGATGCGGCCGATCAGCACCCACGCCGCCAGCGCGTACACCGCCCCCGCCGTGGCGTACACGCTCAGCAGCACGCGGGCGGTGCGGATACCGGACAGCCGGGAGGCTTCCAGGTCGTCACCGGTGGCGTAGACGTGGCGTCCCCACGCGGTGTTTTTCAGCGCGAACGCCATCGCCGCGACCAGCACGACCATCATGATCGAGCCGTAGGTGATGCGGGTGCCGCCGACGTTGATCGTCTGGCCGGTCCACAGCAGCAGCGAGGGCATGTCCGTGCCGCGGATGGTGGCGCTCTCGGAGTACCAGAGGTTGAGCGCGAAGAACACGTTGAGCGTGCCCAGGGTGACGATGAACGGCGGCAGCTTCAACCGCGTCACCAGCAGCCCGTTGAGCAGCCCGCACAACGTGCCCACCACGAAACCCAGCAGCAGCGCCGGCAGACCCGGCAGGCCGGTGTCCGCGGCCACCTTCGCCATCACGATCGACGTCAGCACCATGATCGCACCGCAGGACAGGTCGATGCCGGCGGTCAGGATCACGATGGTCTGGCCGACGGCCAGCGTGCCGATGACCGCGACCTGTTGCAGGATCAGCGAGATGTTGCCCGGCGTGAGGAACCGGGGCGACAGCACCGCGAACACGATCACCGCGACCAGCAGCACCACGGCCGGGCCGATGGTCGCCTGCGAGTGCAGCAGATGCTGGAGCCGGGTCAGTGGCGAGCGCTTCGTGTCCTGCCCGCCCAGCGGGTTACCGCCGGACGAGTGGCTCTTGGACAGCGTCGTGGTCATGCTCAGCCCCAGCAGTTCTCGCGGCCCCAGGTGGAGTCCTTCGACTCGACCCCGAACACGGGCTGGTCGGTGATCAGGTTGACGCCGGTGTCCACGAAGTCCTTGCCCGCGGTGTTCAGCGGCTTGGTGCCGTCCTTGGCGAACTTCGCGATCGCCTCCACACCCATCTGCGCCATCTTCAACGGGTACTGCTGCGCGGTCGCGCCGATGATCCCCGACTTGACGTTCTCCACACCCGGGCAGCCGCCGTCGACCGAGACGATCGTGACGTCCTTCTCCTTGCCCGCCGCCTTCAACGCCTCGTACGCGCCCACCGCCGCTTGCTCGTTGATCGTGTAGACCAGGTTGATTCCCGGGTCCTTCTGCAGCAGGTTCTCCATCGCCGTCCGGCCGCCCTCCGGGGCGCCGTCCGTGACGTCGTGGCCGACGATGCGCGGGTCGCTCTCGTCCCCGATCTTCTCCTTGTCCTTGACGTCGACGCCGAAGCCCTCCAGGAAACCCTGGTCGCGCTGCACGTCCACGGACACCTGGTTCGGGTTGAGGTCCAGCAGCGCGATCTTCGCCTGCTTGCCCTCGGCCTCGAACTTCGCCTTCGCCCACTGCCCGATCAGCTTCCCGGCTTGGAAGTTGTCGGTGGCGAAGGTGGCATCGGCGGCGCTCGACGGCTCCAGCGGGGTGTCCAGCGCGATGACCAGCAAACCCGCCACCCGTGCCTTGTCCACCGACGGCACGATCGCCTTCGAGTCGTTCGGCGTGATCAGGATGCCCTTCGCCCCCGCGCCGATCAGGTTCTCGATCGCGTCCACCTGCGACTGGTTGTCACCGTCCTGCTTGCCCGCGAACGACTGCACCGTCGCACCGGTACTGCCCGCGGCCTGCTGCGCGCCCTCCTTCATCTTCACGAAGAACGGGTTCGTGTCCGTCTTGGTCACCAACCCGACGAGCGTGCCGCCACCGGCCGCGTCGCCACCGTCCCCGCACCCGGTGACCAGCGCCAGCAAGGACGCCGACACCAGCGCCGTGAGTCTGACGCCCGTTCGCGACCGTCCGGTCATGTCTTCCTCCAACGTCAACGTTGACGTAACAGGCCGCTGGGCACAATGATGCTCCGGTCGGGTCACCTGTCACGCGAATCGCAGTCAAGATCGCCACACTTCCGGTCCCCCGCCAGGGCACTCGAAGAAGTGGGTCTTTCGTTAAGTCATCGTTGACGCTAACTTCGTGGTGCAGGTCACGACAAGTCGTCGTTACGCAAGCGTTACCTGGAGAGGGTAGGCGGTCATGGACGTGCGGAGGGCCCGGCGGGAACCGACCATGCGGGACGTCGCCGCACTCGCCAAGGTCAGCACGAAGACGGTGTCGCGGGTGATCAACGACCTGCCCGGCGCGGGACCCGAGGTCGTCGAACGCGTTCGCGCCGCCGCCCGCACCCTGGGCTACCGGCCCAACCTCACCGCCAGCAGCCTGCGCCGCTCCGACAAGCGCAGCGCCACCATCGGCGTGCTGCTGGAGGACCTGTCCAACCCGTTCGACGCCGCACTGCTGCGTGCCGTCGAGGACCGGGCGAGACAGAACGACGTGCTGGTCCTGGCGGGCAGCAGCGAGGACGACCCGGAGCTCCAGCGCGAACTGCTCACCTCCCTGGCCATCCGCCGCGTCGACGGAATCGTCGTCATGGCCGCCGGCGGCCACCAGGACGCCCTCCAGCAGGAACGCGAGCGCGGGACGCCCATGGTGCTGGTCGACCGACCACCCACATTCGACGGCACGGACAGCGTCACCACCACCAACCGCGTCAGCTCCCGCGACGCCGTCCTCCACCTCGCCGCCCTCGGCCACCGGCGCATCGCCTTCCTCGGCGACCGGCAGACGTTGTGGACCAGCCAGGAGCGCTACACCGGCTACCTCGAAGGGCTCGCCCACACCGGCCTCACGCTGCGCGAGGAACTCGTCCGCACCGACCTGCACGGCCCCGACGCCGCGGAGACCGCCACCGCGACCCTGCTCGACCTGGCCGAACCCCCCACCGCCCTGTTCACCGCCCAGAACCTCGTCACCGTCGGCGCCATGAGAGCACTGCGCGACCGGCACCTGCACCACTCGGTCGCGCTCATCGGCTTCGACGACTTCCCCCTCGCCGACATGCTCGAACCCGGCGTCACCGTCCTGCGCCAGGACGTCCCCGCCCTCGGCCGCAAAGCCGCGGAACTGATCTTCAACCGCATCCAGGGCGACCAGTCCCCACCCACGCACGCCGTCGTCCCCGCCACCTTTGTCCGCCGCGGGTCAGGTGAGATCCCACCGCCGTCCGGTCAGGACGGTCCTCACCCGAGCGTTCTCGCCCACCAACCACGATGAGTTCCAAGGGCATCCGAATCGATCCGCGCCGGTCGTGACCGGCCGGGTCGGACGTGACCGGCGGCCCCGCACGACCCCACTTCGCCTGTGAGCGCTAACAGATGAGGATCTTCAGTCGTCCGAAGCGTCGTCACCACCTGAGGCAAACCTCACGTTTCCTTCGAGCTGAGAACGGCATGTTGATCTCGCCGTCGATGTCGACCGTCCCTTCACGCCCGCCGCCACTGCCTGTTATCGCTAACATTTCCTGCGGACGGAGTATTGCCGCGTCCGGGGACCGGGGTTACGTTCGGGACGCCGCTCCTCCGCGCCCAGAACCCGGCCGGGGTTTGGAGCACGCTTGGACCAGCTCGCAAGGAGGCGAGGCATGGCTTTGCGCGCATCACGTAACCGGGTAGTGGCCGTCGAGCGGAACCGCCCGACGCGTCGAACCAGCAGAAAACCGGCGCGGGCTGTCGAATAGCCCTTCTCCCACCGAGTTCTGTCCCGGCACGGACCGGCGTGCGACGTCGAGCGCGTGCTCCCTGCGCGGGCGGAAGTCCGATCCGGACAGCTGCCGCGCCTCGATCACACGTACGTCGAATCCGCAGTGCCGACCACACCCCTGCAAGTCTGCTCATGGACCTGAGGTCGTGCAGCGACAACAGGTCCTGGTTGCCAACGGAGGCACCATGTCGACCGCTCGATCCCGGCTCACCGGAGCCGTCCTGCTCATAGCCGCGCTGCTGACCACGTTGGTCAGCGCGCCCACGGCGTCGGCCGTCATCGGTCCACCCCTCGTCGGCGCCGGGTCCGGTCGCTGCCTGGACGTGGTGGGCAACAACGCCACCCCGGGCACGGAAGTGGGGATCTGGGACTGCAACGGGCAGGCGAACCAGGGCTGGGAGTTCACCGCCGCGGGCGAGATGCGGACGTTCGACGGCACCCGGTGCCTGGACGCCTACAACTTCGGCACCGCGCCGGGAACCCGGCTGGTGAGCTGGAACTGCACCGGCGCGGCGAACCAGAAGTTCCGGCGCAACGGCGACGGCACCATCATCGCCACCCAGTCCAACCTGTGCCTGGACGTGCTCAACCACGGCACCGCCAACGGCACGCGGGTGATCCTGTGGAGCTGCACCGGTGCGCCCAACCAGCGCTGGTCCACCGGACGGTCTGCCTACCCCAACCCCGGCTACGTCACCGGTGACATCGGCGTGCACGACCCGACCATCCTCAAGCGCCCGACCGGTGGTTACCTGGTGGCGGCCACCGGCGACGGCATCGCGCTGAAGACCTCCGCGGACCGGATCACGTTCCGCAACGCCGGCGCGGCGTTCCCCGGCGGCACGCCGTGGGCCAACACCTACACCAACAACAGCCGGCACCTGTGGGCGCCGGACATCTCCTACCGCAACGGCCAGTACTGGATGTACTACTCGGCCTCGACGTTCGGCTCCAACCGCTCGGCGATCTTCCTGGCGACCAGCCCCAGCGGCAACTCCGGCACCTGGACCCACCGCGGCCTGGTGGTCGAGTCGCGCACCAGCGACAACTTCAACGCCATCGACCCGAACCTGGTCGTGGACGACCAGGGCCGCTGGTGGCTGAACTTCGGCTCGTTCTGGTCCGGCATCAAGCTCATCCCGCTCGACCCCGCCACCGGCCTGCGGCAGGGCACCACGATGACCGGCATCGCCTACAACGGCGCGATCGAGGCGCCGTTCATCGTCAAGCGCGGCGCCTACTACTACCAGTACGTGTCGTTCGACTTCTGCTGCCGCGGCGCCCAGAGCACCTATCGCGTCATGGTGGGCCGCTCCACCAGTGTTGGCGGCCCTTACGTGGACCGCAACGGCCGGGCGATGACCTCCGGCGGCGGCACGGAGATCCTGGCCGGGCACGGCAGCATCCACGGCCCCGGTCACCAGGCCGTGCTCGCCGACACCGACGGCGACTTCCTGGTCTACCACTACTACGCCGACAACGGCGCGGCACTGCTGGGCATCAACCGCCTGGTCTACGACGCCGCCGGCTGGCCGTCCGTCGTCTGATCACCCGGCCCCGTGACGGGTCGCAACGGCAGTCACTCACGGCCCGCTGAGGTCAATCCCCAGCGGGCCCTGGGTGGCGGTGGCACGGTCCTCACCGTCATGACGTCCCCCTTCACCCTTGGAGCTTTCCTGTGTCCTTTTCGCTGAGCCGACGTGCTCTGCCGCCGCGCGAACCAGCTCCGCCTCCCGAGAGGAACACCATGCGAGTGCCCTTCGTGAAGAGGAAGAGCACCGCCCGGCGCTCGCGACTGCGAGCCGCGTGGGTGGTGCCGCTGGCGATAGCGGGCATCGTGGTCCCGGTTCCGGCCGCTTCGGCGGCCGTGGTGGACACCAACGCCTCGTACGTCCTGGTCAACCGCAACAGCGGCAAGGCGCTGGACGTGTACAACCTCGCCACGAACGACGGCGCGCGGATCTCGCAGTACACCCGCAACGACGGCGCGTGGCAGCAGTGGCAGTTCGTCGACTCCGGCGGTGGTTACTACCGGCTCAAGTCCCGGCACAGCGGCAAGGTGTTGGACTTCCCGTCCACCGCCGACCGGGCCGGGCTCATCCAGTGGAGCGACCACAACGGGACCAACCAGCAGTTCCGCCTGGCCGACTCCGCCGGCGGGTTCGTGCGCCTGCTCAACCGCGCCAGCGGCAAGGCGGTCGACGTGCTCGACTTCTCCACCGCCGACGGCGCCCAGCTCATCCAGTGGCCCGACACCGGCGGGGCGAACCAGCAGTGGCAGCTCGTGAAGCTCGGCGCCGACACCACGTCGCCGACCGCGCCCGCCAACCCCCGGACCTCGAACCTCACCTGCTCTTCGGTGACGTTGTCGTGGTCGGCGTCCACCGATGACGTCGGGGTGGCGTTCTACGACATCTACCACGACGGGCAGCAGATGACCTCGGTGCCCGGATCGAGCCTGTCGGCGAACCTGACCGTCGTGCCAGGCGCCACCTGGGGCCTGTACGTCAACGCCCGCGACGCCGCGGGCAACGTCTCCCAGGCCAGTCCCACCGTGACCATCACCGTGCCGCAGTGCCAGGCTGACACGCAGCCGCCCACCACGCCCACGGGCGTGACCGCCACCGCCGCCGGCACCACGGTCACCCTCCGCTGGTCGCCCTCCACCGACAACGTCGGTGTCACGGGCTACGAGATCGTGCGGGGCGGCGTCCAGGTCGGCTCGGTCACCGGCGCGGCGACCGGCTCGTTCACCGACAGCGGCCTGACCGCGAACACCCGCTACGAGTACCAGGTGCGGGCACGCGACGCCCAGGGCAACCGGTCGGGGTTGAGCGCACCGGTCGCGGTGACCACCGGCTCCGCCTGCGCCACCGCCATCTGCGCCGTCACGGTGGCCGCCACCGACACCGACCTGCCGTGGGGTCTGACCTCCCTGCCCGACGGTCAGGTTCTCTACAGCCGCCGCGACGCCTTCGACATCGTCCGCCTCAACCCGGCCACGGGCGCGAAGACGAGCATCGGCCGAGTGCCCAACGCGGCCGGCACCGACGGAGAGGGCGGCGTCATGGGCATCGCCGTCGCGCCGGACTTCGCCGCGGATCCGTGGGTGTACGTCATGCACACCAGCCCCACCGACAACCGGGTGGTGCGCCTGCGCTACACCGGCGGAGTGCTCACCGGAGCCCCGCAGGTGCTGCTCGCCGGCATCCCGCGCAACAAGTACCACAACGGCGGCCGGCTGCGCTTCGGCCCGGACGGCAAGCTCTACGTCGCCACCGGCGACGGCCAGAACGGCACCTGGGCACAGGACCGCACCAACCTCGCCGGCAAGGTCCTGCGCATCAACCCCGACGGCACCGTCCCCGCCGACAACCCCTTCGGCAACGCCGTGTGGAGCTACGGCCACCGCAACCCCCAAGGGCTCGCCTTCGACTCCCAGGGCCGGCTGTGGGAACAGGAGTTCGGCAACAGCGTCATGGACGAGACCAACCTGATCGTCCGGGGCGGCAACTACGGCTGGCCCCGCTGCGAAGGCACCTCCGGCAGCTGCGCCGAACCGGGCTTCATCGCACCCAAGCGCACCTACCCGACGGCCGAGGGGTCGTGCAGCGGCATCGCCATCGTCCGTGACGCGCTCTACATCGCCTGCCTTCGCGGGGCGCGGATGTACCGGGCCGAGATCAGCGGCAGCGAGCTCGTCAACGTGCAACAACACCTCAACGGCACCTACGGGCGGCTGCGCGCGGTCGAACCGTCGGCCGACGGCGGCCTGTGGCTGACCACCAGCAACCTCGGGGACAAGGACAGCGTCCCCAACAACAGCAACGAGCGCGTCCTCAAAGTCACCCTCGGACGGTGAACCGGGCCGCGGGGCGGGGCCACCTGCCCCGCCCCGCGGCATGATCCCGGCGGACGGACGTTCCACATCACCTCCGGCACCGCAGGCGGCGACTGTCCGCCTGTACCAGGTGCGCCTCAACGTGGATCTCGGCGAACTGCACGACGCCGGGCATGAGCGTCGGGCGAGCCGCGCGATGTAACCGTTTACCGTTGGTGACAGTACAAGCGTCGATCCAGCCAGCTCAACTGGTTGACTGGACCGAGTAAGCGCTTTATGTTTGTCGAAGCTGCTACAACCGGACACCCCGCCAACGACGACGGGAAACCGACGTGATGACATGACCAGCTCGACCGACAGGCGCCCGGAGCACCCTTCGCCCGCCTGTCGCGTGACGGATGCCTGCCTCCGACGCTCGCGACCGGTCACCGACCCTGCGCGCGGCAAGCCGAGGGCATGGTTCGAGCGCACGGCGGCGAGCGATCCAGCGCACCCTGGCGATCGCTGACATCGCCTCGGTATCCACTCCACAGGCTGTCGATGACGAAGCAGTCGCACTACGGCTCGCTGGGAGCGCTCCCAGGCCGAGCCAGTGGCGAGCTTCACCGATCCTGTCCGCAAGGAGGCGACACAGGAACCTGCGGTACTCCCACAATCGCGTCATATCGGCGCGACGCAAGACCGGTGAAGCAACTACCGCTCCGGTCTCTGATCTCCGAAGCAGGCCGAACCCCATGCCGGCACTCGCCGGCTGTGTGACCTGCCGGGCTGCCTGATGTTTGCGCAAACATAGTGCGGCCTGGACAAGGCAAATCGCGCTCACAGGGTCCGAATAGAGCCCGTAGAGGTGTCTCCTCGCGGCGGCTCGGTCCACATCGGACGTGTTGGCCGGCGGTTGGCACCTGGCGACACCGCGGTTGAAGGTCGCCTGACTGCTCGGCGCCACGGCGCTCCGCCGCCATCCACTGCCACACCAACGATTCCAGGGGAATGGATCACATGGACAACACCGTGGAGCACGTGCCCGGCGGGGTGAGTCGCCGAGCCGTGCTGGCAGGTATGGGCGCGGCGGTGGCCGCTGCTTCGGGCGTGCTGGGAACCGTGGCCGAGGCGTCGGCGGCCACGCCGTCGAGCCGGACGGTGTACAACATGAACCCGTTCTGGCGGTTCGCCCAGCGGGACGTGCCGAACGCGCAGTCGCCGTCGTTGGACGACTCGGCCTGGACCAAGGTGAGCGTGCCGCGCACGTACAACGACGTGGACGCGTTCGACAACCACATCACCAGCTCGGGTGAGTCCGCGGTGGCCATGCAGATCACCTGGTACCGCAAGCGTTTCACGTTGCCCGCCGAGCAGGTGGGGTCGAAGGTGCTGATCGAGTTCGAGGGTGTCCGCCAGGCCGCGACGGTCTACGTCAACGGCCCACACGGCGCCGGGCGGGATGCTCGCCGACGGCAGTGACATCGCGTTCTTCGACGTCGAAGCCGTCGACGCCCAGGGGCGGCGGATGCCCACCCACCTGGCCAGGGTCGACTTCGCCCTCACCGGCCCCGGCCAGTTCCTCGGCGGCTTCAACCCCGGCAAGCCCGGCAGCGTCCGCAAGCCCTACGTGGACACCGAAGCGGGCATCAACCGGGTGTTCGTCCGGGCCACCCGCACCGCCGGAACGCTCACCCTCCGCGCCACCTGCAACGGCCTGGGCGCGGCCACCGCCACCGTCACGTCCAGTCCGATCACGCTGCCCGGCGGGCTCACCACCCGGATGCCGACCGGGTACTGACACCCGCCCCGCGAACAGGTCCCACCACCGAGAGGAAGCTCCGTGATCCACCCGAACCCGGTGCGCCGGCGATGGCGTGCCACCGTGCTGGCGACCGCCTTGGTCGTCGTCGCAGGCGTCGTCACGGCGGTCGCCTCGACGCCGGCCGCCGCCGCGACCATCGACACCAACGCCTGGTACCAGCTCGTCTCGCGGCACAGCGGCAAGGCGATCGACGTGTGCGAGCAGTCCACCGCCGACCGCGCCTGCGTCCAGCAGTGGACGCCGCTCTCCCAGGCCAACCAGCAGTTCCAGTTCGTCTCCTCGGGCGGCGGCTACTACCGGCTCAAGGCCCGCCACTCCGGCAAGGTGATCGACGTGCTGGACTGGTCCACCGCCGACGGCGCCCAGCTGGTCCAGTGGCCCGACACCGGCGCCGCCAACCAGCAGTGGCAGGTGCTGGACACCGACAGCGGCCACGTCAAGCTGGTCAACCGGCACAGCGGCAAGGCGATGGACGTGTGGGAGCGGTCCACCGCCGATGGTGGCCGCATCTCGCAGTACACCGACAACGGCGGGGTCAACCAGCAGTGGCGGATGGTCAAGGCCGACGACGGGACCACCCCGCCCGGTGAGGGTCGCAAGATGGAGAGCCTGGGCCGCGGCGTGGTCGCCGTGCGGTCCGGCAGCAGCCAGGTGCTGGTCAGCTGGCGGCTGCTGGGTCTCGACCCGGCCGGGATCGGGTTCAACGTCTACCGCTCCACCGGCGGCGGCGCGGAGGTCAAGCTCAACCCGTCCGTGCTGACCGGCGGCACGAACTACGTCGACTCCACCGCGAACCTCTCGCAGGCCAACAGCTACCGCGTCCGCCCGGTGGTGGGCGGTGTCGAGCAGGCGCCCAGCGGCGCGTTCACGCTGCGCGCCAACGCCGCGACCGAGCCGGTGGTCCGCGTGCCGCTGCGCGCGGGCGGCGCGGTCAAGTTCCTCTGGGTCGGCGACCTGGACGGTGACGGCGAGTACGACTACGTGCTGGACCGGCAGACCTCGCCGCAGAAGATCGAGGCCTACCGCCGTGACGGCCGGTTCCTCTGGCAGGTCGACATGGGCCCCAACAGCACCAACCAGAACAACATCGAGGGCGGCTCCTCGACCATCAACGTCGGGCACAACGACGGCGTCACCGTCCAGGACCTCGACAGCGACGGCCGCGCCGAGGTCGCCGTGCGCATCGCCAACGGCGTCACCTTCGGCAACGGCGTCAGGTTCAGCGACAGCGACAACAACCGCCAGCACATCGCCATCCTCGACGGCATGACCGGCGCGCCCCGCGCCACCGCCCCCGTGCCGACCGACTACCTCGCCGACGGCCCGATGTACGCCCGCTTCGGCGTCGGCTACCTCGACGGCGTCAACCCCAGCCTGGTCGCGTTCATGAAGAACCGCATCGGCGACGGCGACTTCAACCTCATGTTCGCCGCCTGGCGGTTCACCGGCAGCGCGTTGACGATGCAGTGGAAGTTCCTGCGCGGCAACCAGGACCTGCCCGACGGCCACAACACCCGCATCATCGACGTGGACGGCGACGGCCGCGACGAGATCGCCGAGATCGGGTTCGTGCTCAACGGCGACGGCCGCCTGCGCTACTCCCTCGGACCGCAGGGCGTCATCCACGGCGACCGCTTCCACATCACCGACATGGACCCCAGCCGCCCCGGCCTGGAGGGCTACGGCGTCCAGCAGAACAACCCCAGCGGCCTGCGCGAGTACTACTACAACGCCGCCAACGGCAGCATCATCTGGCGGCACACCGGCTCAGGTGTCGTGGACGTGGGCCGCGGCATGGTCGGCGACGTCGACCCCCGCCACCCCGGCATGGAGGTCTGGTCCTTCGACGGCCTCTACAACGCGCCCACCAACCGGCTCACCCAGTCCGACTCGTCGCTGCAGCCCTGGCCGCAGCTCGGCCTGTACTGGGACGGCGACACCACCATGGAACTGCTCAACGACGGCAAGTTCGAGAAGTGGGACCCGAACAACCCCACTACCACCAGCAGGGTCCCCCGCCTGCTCACCACC
This sequence comes from Saccharothrix hoggarensis, assembly GCF_052936025.1. The sequence continues at coordinate 5,821,718 of NZ_CP193624.1, forward strand.
GGTAACTACGGCGCGGTCGACGCCGCCCAGGGCAACTCCCCCGTCCTCCAGGGCGACATCCACGGCGACTGGCGCGAAGAAGTCCTCTACACCAACGCCGCCTTCAACGAGCTGATCATCTTCACCACCGACCGGCCCAGCAACACCAGGCTCTACACGCTGGCCCACAACCCCGCCTACCGCAACGCCATGACCCTCAAGGGCTACATCCAGTCCCACCACGTCGACTACTTCATCGGCGCGGGCATGGCCACCCCACCCCGACCGAACATCACCTACCAGCCCAGGTAGACGTGTCAGTCACGGGGACGCCACGTCTCGAACCAGGTCCCGGCGGCGCTGAGCGCCGCCGGGACCTCGGGGATGCCGAGGTACCACGCACGTTCCCACTCCAGGGAGATCCAGCCCGACCACGATCGCAGCGACTCCCCGCACTCCTCCAGCGGCACCGCACCCTCACCCGGCGGCACCGGTGTGGGCTCGCCCGCCGCCACGTCCTTGACCTGGAAGTAGCCGAGGCTCTCGCCCAGCACCTGCCTGGTCCGGGCAGGCCGCTCCCCCGCCCGCCACGGGTGCACCGCGTCCCACAGCACGGCGACCAGCTCCGGGTCCTCGAACGGCTCGACCAGCCGCAACGCCTCCTCGCCGGTCGGGTGGGAGTCATGGGTCTCGACCAGCAGCCGGACACCGCTGTCGCGCAGGTCGGGCAGGACCGCGCCGATCCGGTCCAACGCCGGACCGACCTCACCGGCCGCCCCGCCGGGGAACACCCGCACCGCGGGAGCGCCGAGCCCGGACGCCAGGGCGACGAGGTCGCGCAGCTCGGTGACCACCGGCTCGTCCGGGCCTGGCGCGCAGACCTTGGCGTAGCCGGCCAGGCAGGCGACCTCCAACCCCGCGTCCTCGACCTGTGCGCGCAGGTCGGCCGTTCGCGAGGGTGGCAGGCCGAGGCGCACTTCCTCGTCCGGATGAACTCGGATCTCCAGGCCGTGGCAGCCGTGCTCCGCCGCCACCCGCGCGCTGTCCCGCACCGGAGTGCCCGGCATGCCGAGCGTGCTCACCGCGAACCGCCACGTCACGGTCACACCACCTCTATTCGTTCGGACGGACGGGCTCCCACGGTCTCAAGCGATGTACGGGAGGCGCGCGGGCTCCACCTGTCCGAGCAGCGGTGCGCCCTTGAGGTACCGGTCCACTTCCGCGACCGCGAACTCGCCCAGCCGGCGCAGCTCGCGGCCCTGCGCGCCGGCCAGGTGCGGGGTGATCAGGACGTTGGGCAGGGCGAACAGGGGGTGCCCCGGTGGCAGTGGCTCCGGTTCGGTGACGTCGAGGATGGCGGAGACCGCGCCGGTCCGGCACACCCGCGTCAGCGCCTCGGTGTCGACCAGCGAGCCGCGGGCCGTGTTGATCACGACCGCACCCGCGGGCAGCAGGTCCAGGCGGCGGCCGTCGAGGAGGTGGCGGGTCTCGGGAAGGGCCGGGGCGTGCACGGTGACGAGGTCGCTGCGGCGGCACAGGTCGTCCATGCCCACGCGCTCCGCGCCGAGGCTCGCGGCCTCGGCGGCGGTCACGTACGGGTCGTAGAGCAACACCTCGACGTCGAACGACCGCAACCGGTCCAGCACGAGCCGCCCGATCCTGGAGGCGCCGACGACCCCGACGGTGCAGTCGTGCAGTCCCGTGCCGTCCCCGGACAGCCAGTCGCGGGGCGCGCCCTCGACGGCGGTGGCGTACCGCTCGGCGCGGCTGAACGCCTGCTTCGCGCCCAGGACCAGCATGGCCATGGTGTAGTCGGCCACCGGGACCGCGTTGACCCCGGCTGCGGAGGACACGATGACGCCGCGTTCGAAGACGACGGGGTCCAGTCGGTTCTTCACGGTGCCGGCGGCGTGGACGACGACGCGCAACCTCGGCGCGGCGACCAGTACGTCGAGGTCGATGAACGGGCCGCCCCACCCGGTGATCAGCACGTCGGCCTCGGCCAGGACCGTCGCGGCGTCCGGGTCCCGGAACGAGGTGAAGGTCGTGTCCGGGTCGATGTCGACCAGGTGCCGCAACCGGGTGATGAGGTCGGCAGGGAAGACGTCGCGGCGGGCCCACGAGGCGAGGGCGAAGACCGCGACGGGTCGCCGTGGCACAGTGCTGACTCCTCTCGACAGATCTACGAAAGCTTGTGTAAACGGTTACCTTCCGACGCCACTCTAGAGGCCCGCGTTCTTCGTAGACAACGATGTCGGTCGAAGGAATCCCCGATTCAGAAGCCATACGGTCCGGTACCTGGTACCGAACGGTTGTTGACGTTGGTATGTAAGCGGTTTACTTTGTGACCATTCCGTTTCGGTTCGGCACCGCGAGAGAGGCGTTCGCTGTGAGCATGACGCGGGTCCGCGGTGGCGCCGGCAGGAGCGGTCCTCCGACCGACGAGGCACGCGACCACGCCCGGAAGAGCCGGTCGCGCCCAGGCCACCTGCGCCGCATCCTGGCCAACCGGGTGCTGTTGGCCGTCGCGGCGCCGGGTCTGGCGTACTTCCTGGTCTTCCACTACGGCGCGCTGTTCGGCAACGTGCTCGCGTTCCAGGAGTACGTGCCGTTCCTCGGCGTCGGGGGCAGCCGGTGGGTCGGCCTGGCGCACTTCGAGCGCATGTTCGGCGATCCGGCCTTCTGGAACGCCGTGAGGAACACCGTGGTCATCGCGGTGCTGCAGCTGGTGTTCTTCTTCCCCGCGCCGCTGGCGCTCGCACTGCTGCTCAACAGCATCGTGGGTGACACCATCCGGCGGTTCGTGCAGAGCGTGGTCTACCTGCCGCACTTCCTGTCGTGGGTGATCGTGATCGCGCTGTTCCAGCAGATGCTGGGCGGCGCGGGCGTGGTCAACGGGTGGCTGTCCACCCTGGGCGTGGGCGGCATCTCGGTCATCGGCAACCCCGACGCCTACGGGCCGCTGGTGGTCGCGCAGCTGGTCTGGAAGGAGTGCGGCTGGGCCACGATCATCTTCCTGGCCGCGCTGTCGCAGGTGGACGAGCAGCAGTACGAGGCGGCGGCGCTGGACGGCGCGGGCTGGTGGCGTCGGCTGTGGCACGTGACGCTGCCCGCGATCCGGCCGGTGATCGTGCTGCTGCTGGTGCTGCGGCTGGGCGAGTTCCTGTCCATCGGGTTCGAGCAGTTCTTCCTCCAGCGCCAGTCGGTGGGCCCCGAGACGGGCGAGGTGCTGGAGACGTTCGTCTACTACACCGGCTTCGCGAACGGCGACTTCGGCTACGCCGCCGCGGTCGGGTTGTTCAAGGGCGTGATCGGCGTGGTGCTCATCTACACCGCCAACAAGGTCGCGCACCGACTGGGCGAGCAAGGGGTGTACAAGGCATGAGCAGAGCACTCGCGCCGGCCTGGATGGGCCGTCCCTCCCCCGCCGTGCGCGTCGCCAAGGCGGTCGCGCTGACCGTGGTGGTCGCCCTGGTGGTCTTCCCGCTGTGGACGGTCCTGGCGACCAGCCTGGCCCGCCCGCAGGACGTCATCGCCAACGGCGGCTGGGTGGTCTGGCCGGAGGAGTTCTCGTTAGACGCGTACTCCGAGATCCTCCGAGGCGGGATCATCACCCGCGCGCTGCTGGTCAGCGCGGGCGTGACGGTCGTCGGCACGGCGTTGAGCCTGGTGTGCACCATCGGCCTGGCCTACACGCTGAGCAGGCCGAAGGTGTACGGCGGCAAGCCGATGCTGCTGCTGGTGCTGTTCACCTTCCTGTTCCCGCCGGGGATGGTGCCGCTGTTCCTGGTCGTGCAGGGCACCGGGCTGTTCGACTCCTACGCCGCGCTGGTCCTGCCCTTCCTGATCAACGTGTTCAACCTGGTCGTGATGCGCGGGTTCTTCCAGTCGATCCCGCCGGAGCTGATCGACGCCGCCCGCATTGACGGCGCGGGCGAGCTGGGCATCCTGCGCCAGGTCGTGCTGCCGCTGTCCAAAGCGGTCATCGCGGTGATCGGCCTGTTCTACGCCGTCGCCTACTGGAACCGGTTCTTCGAGGCGATCATCTACTTCAACGACCAGACCAAGTGGCCGATCGGCACCGTGCTGCGCCAGTACGTCACCGGTGGCGCCTCCCTCGCGGAGACCTCGGGGGAACTGGCCACCGCCTCGCCCCAGTCGGTGCAGATGGCCGTCGTCATGCTCGCGACGCTGCCCATCGTGTGCGTGTACCCCTTCGTGCAGCGCTACTTCGTCAAGGGTGTCGTCACCGGAGCCGTGAAGGCCTGACCTGCCCCACCGCCCACCACTTTCCTTTCGGCGCCGCGCCGGGAGAGGAACTCGACATGGATCACCGCATCGACCGCCGTTCCCTGCTGCGGCTGGCGGGAGTCGGCGCGCTCGGCCTGGCCGTCCCGTCCCTCCTCACGGCGTGCGGTTCGGGCTCGTCGGGTGGCGGCGTCTCCAACGCCGGCAAGGACCTGGCCCCGTGGCCGACGTACGTGCCGTTCGCCGGCCCGACCCCGGACGCCCCCGGTGACGACTCCGGTGTGCAGCCGCTGTTCCTGAAGTACCCCGAGAAGGTCGTGCGGTCGGTGCACAACCCGGTCGGTGACGGCTCCGACGTCACGGTGATGGTCGTGTCCTACGGCGCGCCGCCCAAGCCGGTCGCCGAGAACCGGTACTGGCAGGCGGTGAACCAGGCGCTCGGCGTCAACCTGAAGGTCATCGTCGTGCCCGATCCCGAGTACGGGCAGAAGATGGCCACCCTGATGGCGTCCGGCGGCGACCTGCCGGACGTGATCATGTTCTCGAACCTGGCGCTGCCGCACGCGGCCGAGTTCGTCCAGGCCCAGTGCGCGGACCTGTCGGAGTTCGTCGGCGGTGACGCGATCAAGGAGTTCCCGAACCTGGCCAACATCCCCACCTACGCCTGGAAGGGCATGGGCCGCATCGGCGGCAAGCTCCACGGCATCCCGCTCGAACGCCCCATGCCCGCCAACAGCCTGTTCGTCAACCGGTCGGCGATGGACGCGGCGGGCATCCCGAAGGACTGGACGACCGAGCAGTACCTCGACGCGATGAAGCAGCTCACCGGCGACCGCAAGTGGGGCGTCGGCTGGTTCAAGACCCTGTTCGGCGGGCTGGGCGGCATCACCTACCACGCCGGTTCGCTCGGCGCGCCCAACACGTGGTCGGAGGGCGGCGGCGCGTTCACGTCCGCCCTGACCACGCCGCAGTTCGAGCAGGCCCTGGAGGTCATGCGCAAGCTGGTCGAGGCGGGCGCCCACTACCCGGACAGCCTCACCACCAGCTCCACCGACATGCAGAGCCACTTCCACAACGGCACGGTCGCCTCGATGAACGACGGCTTCGGCTCGGTCAGCCTGGCGACGATGAAGAAGATCAACGGCCGGTTCGCCCTCGACCTCGGCCGTCCGTACGGCCCGCAGGCCACCCCGTGGCAGGGTTCGGGCAGCTTCGGCTACGTCACGTTCAAGAAGGCCGAACCCGCCCGCATCAAGCTGCTCCTGCGCATCTGCGACTACCTCAGCGCCCCGTTCGGCACCACCGAGTACGAACTGGCCAACTACGGCGTCGAAGGTCAGCACTTCACCAAGGACGCCGACGGCATCAAGACCACCGACCTGTACAACCAGGAGAACAACTCCCTGCTGCCGACCAAGTACATCGGCACCGCGCCCGCCGTGCTCTACCTGCCCGGCTACCCGGACACGGCCAAGGCCGTGCACGACTGGCAGAAGGCGACCCTGCCCCGCAGCGTGCGCAACCCCGCCACCGGGCTCCGCTCCGCCACCGAGGCGAGCAAGGGCGCGCAGCTCTCGCAGATCATCGGCGACGGGATCGCGGCGGTCACGTTCGGCCGCAAGCCGCTGTCGGCCTGGAAGGACGTCGTCGCCCAGTGGCAGCAGGCCGGCGGCGACCAGGTCGCCGAGGACCTGGCCAAGGAGCACGCGGCGAACCGGTGAACCGGGGCGTTTCAGGGGCGCCGCCGCCCCTGGAACGCCCATTCGCACGTCGGCACACCGTCCAGTCGGACCGTCGCCACCTGCGCATCCGGCAGGTCCAGGACGACCACGTCGTCCCGGGCCCGCACGCCGACCGCGGGCGGCTCGTCCACCATCACGCCGAGCTGCACGAGGCTGACGTAGATCGCGGTTCCCCCGCCGTGGTCGTCGGCGATCGCGTACGGCGTGGCCGAGCAGGAGCCGAAGGCATTGGCGCCCTCGGCCGTCAGCACCCCCGCACCGGTGTAGCCGTGCAGGGCGCGCACGGCGCTGGTCAACCCGTCCGGACGCCGGGCCAGCGCCACGTCACCGCCTTCACGCACGGCCGGCTGGACCGGCGCGGCCACCGCGTGCCCGCCGTCCCGGATGACGTGCCCGGCCGGAGCCGTGACCTGGTGGACCCTGATCTCCGCCGCGCCGTGGACGACCGACACCGTCAGCACGTGCACGGCGCCGTCCCGGTAGGCCGAGGCGGCGAACCGATCGCCCACCGCCAGGGGTTCGATGCGCCGACGCGCGGAGGCCGTGCCGTCGGGTGCGATGACGGCGAGGTGGTTGTCCACCCCCGACGCCGCGCCGCCGGACTCCGGCCCGGTGTGGCTGGTGTAGGCGAACTTGAGGTAGTGCAGGTCCGGCACGCCGTCCGGGGGCGGGACGCGGTCGCGGTCGCTGCCGTGGTTGACCAGCCGCACCACGCCGTCCGAGCGGGTGGCGTGCAGCAGCCAGCCGGGTGCGGGCAGGGACACCGCCTGGTCCGCCACGTCCACCGGGGCCGGCTCCTCGGGGTCGGTCCAGGTCGGGTCGTCGGGCGGCACCAGCAGGCCCAGGAACGCCTTGCTCGCCCAGTACGGCGACGCCGGACCCGAGTAGTCCTGGACGGTCGGCAGGAACGGCTCGTACCAGCCCAGGGTGAGCAGCCCCCGTTCGTCGGGCACGCCGTGCTCGGCGAAGTGGCGCAGCACCCCACTGGCGATGCGCCGGGTCCGACCGGGCGGCAGGGGGGAGGCGCCGGTCAGCGCGCCGAGCCACAACGGCGCCACGGTGGCGAACCGGTAGGTCAGGGACCGCCCCTGGTGCACCGGCCCGCCGTCGGCGGCGAAGAAGTGCTGGTACTGCTCCAGAAACCGGCGCAGCCGTGACGCGTACAGCTCCTGGCGGGCGGTGTCGCCGGCCATCCTCGCCCACAGCGCCGGGTACAGGTGCATCGCCCAGCCGCAGTAGTAGTCGAAGTTCTTGCCCTTGCCGTCGGAGTACCAGCCGTCGCCGACGTACCAGTCCTCGATGCGCGCCAGGCCGCCGGCGATCTCGTCCGGCTCGTGCGGCCCGCCCACCTGCGCCAGGAACTGCTCCACGACGACTCGGAACAGCACCCAGTTGTTGTCCGGCGTGCGCTTGCCGACGAACCCGGCCAGCCACGCCACCACCCGCTCCTGCTCGGTCGGTGACAGGCGGTCGAACAGCCACGGTCGCGTCTCGTGCAGGGCCAGCGCCACCGAGGCCGCCTCCACGAGCTGCTGGGACATGTCGGCCAGGGCGGGCCACGCGTACGGGTGCGCCGGATCGGTCCCGGCGACCACGCCCGCGGCATAGCGCTCCAGGAGCGTGGGCGGCACGTCACCGCCCGCGCCCGCGATCCGGAACGCGGCGAGCAGGAACGTCCGGGCGAAACCCTCCAGCCCGTCGCTGCGCTCCCCCGCCCGGCTCGGCCTGCCGGGCAGGCGGTACTGGGCGAAGTCGGCCGTCGCGTACGGCTCCACGGCCGCCAGCAGGTGGTCCGCGACCGCCTCCCAGTGCGCCCGGGTCCAGCCGGTGCGCGGGGACCGTCGCGGGTCGGGCGGTGGCAACGGGAGGTGCTGCACCGTGAAGATCCTTCCGGAAGGGTCACGCGGGGAGGTGGTCCCCCACCAGGGCCAGGCACTGGATGGCCGCCAGGCCGTACTGGGAACTGGCGTTGGTGGAGACGAAGGTGGCCTCGTCGACCGGCTTGAGCACGGCCGGGCCCTCCACCCGCACCGACGTGAACTCGCGGTTCGCCGGGTAGCCGGCGTGGCCGGTGTCGAACTCCTTCCACGCGCGTGCGGCCAGGGCGGTGTCGCCGAGCTTGGCGGCGGCGTAGGCGGTGAGCCGGGAGTGGGCCTGGCGCAGGTTGAGGCTGCCCCACGACTGGCCGGTCTCGGCCTGCTGCTCGGCGGCGGTGCCGTTGTAGAGGCGGCAGTACTGCAGCCACGCCCTCGTGAACGCCTCGTCGCCGGTCAGGTCGACCAGCTCGCTGCACACCTCGACCAGCCCGAACACCGACCCCAGCGAGCCGACGCTCACCGCGGGCTGGGCGGGCGCGAACTCGCCGTTGTCCAGGTCGTAGAGGCCGCTGCCCTGCGCGAACCCGTTGGGCATCGCGGCGATGGTCCGCATGCCGTTGAGCAGCTTCTCGCGGGCGATCGGGTCTCCGCCGCGCTCCCACTCGGTCAGCCACGCCATCGCGAGGCCGCTCCAGTCCGTGCCAGTGCCCACGGCCAGCGCGTGCGGGTCCGGCTCGTACGGCCCGGTGCGGATCTTGCGCAGGGGGTCCAGCGCCAGGAACGTCTTGTCCGAGTCGACCAGGTCGCGCATGAGGTCGCCGGTGCGCTCGTCGGCGGTGAGGAAGTAGTGGATGCGCCGGTAGCCCGCGGTGCTGATGCGCAGTTGCTTGGCGCTGTCGGCCCAGTGCTGCACACCGTGGCGCGTGCCCAGGTCCTGCCACTTGCCCAGGTGGTAGACGTCGACCTCGCCGGTGTGCCGCGTCATCGCCTCGGCGAAGCGGAACGCCTCGGCCTTGCCGGTGCGCAGGTAGTGGTACCACAGCCACAAATCCGGTGACAGCTCGGAGTTCGCCCACGCGTAGCCGCCGACGTCGTAGCGCCACACGTGCCGGTCCGGGTCGTAGCTGTGCATGATGTCGCCGTAGTCCCAGAACCCGTACCAGGACCGCTGCTCCACCTGCCCCCGGTGGAACTCGAACAGGAAGTCCAGCCGGTCCTCGATCCGCGCCTTCGCCGGCGTCGAGCGGTCGACCGGTGACCAGTCACCGAACACCCCGGCCGCGTGCAGGTGCGCCGGCGGCGCGACGACCAGCGGTGGCGTCCGGACCGCCTGGGCCAGACCCGCCACCCGGTCCGCCGCCGGTGTGGCGTCCAGCGCCCAGAACACCAGCTCGGTCGTGCGCGCGATGCCGTACGGGGCGCCGAAACCCGGCTCGTAGTCCTCGTAGGTGATCTCCAGGCCCTCCAGCTGCTCCGGGTAGGTGTCCTGGCCCATGCCGTCGTGGTAGAAGCGCAGGTCCATCGGCCCGGCGTCGGGCGACCACAACCACACCGTCACCTCGGCGGCGTCCCCGGCCGCGCCCCGGATGTCGAGCTGGGTCGGGTGCAGCTGCCAGAAGTCGCGCATGCCGAACGCGAACCCGCCGCTCGGACCGCCCACGTAGCCGAGACCGCCCGCCCGACCCGCCGAGTCGACCGGGACCCAGCCGTGGCCCGCCTTGGTGCGCTTGCGGATCTGGAAGCCGTCGGCGGACAGCTGGCGCAGCGAGTAGTCCCCGAAGGTGGGGATGAGGTGCAACCGGGAACTGACCCGGGTGTCCCAGGTCGCGGTGGGCGGGGTGGCCTGCCCGGCCACCTGCGCCCGGCGGACCGCCGCACCGGGGTCGCGGCGCAGGCCGGTGATACCGCGCACCGCCTCGGACAGCACGCCGTCGCCCGACCCGGCGAAGCGCACGTGCCGGTTGTGCGGCTCGTCGCGCATCGGCACCTCGAACCGGATGCCCAGGCCGCGGATGAAGTCCTTCTTCTCGTCGCCGTCGTACACGAACGTGTGCACGGCGCGGATGCCGTCGCTGCCGGCGTAGAAGTACAGCCGCACGGTGAACGGCAACCACGTGCGATTGCCGTGCCGGTGCCCTCCCTCGACCCGGACCACCGCGCGGACTGGGCCGGACTGCTCGACCGTCACCTTCTCCACGCGGCCGGTGAACCGCTCCGGCTTCGCCGCGCCGCCCTCGTCGTCACCCGGCTCGTCCTGCCGCAGGCACACCAGCCTGCCGTTGCGGGCGAGCTCGCGGTCACCCCGGAACAGGGCGCGCACCAGCTGGTCGCCCTTCTTCGGGATGACGCACCGGACGACTCCGGTGGAGACTTCCACCTCGTTGCGGCCGTCCTCGACCGTCACGGCCGTCGTCGGCGCGGCAGGCGTCCCCGCCGCGAGCACGTAGTGCTCGGCGGGCGGCACGTCGGCGCCGATCGCGTGCGCGGTCCACTTCAGCGAACCGTCCGGCCAGTACGCGGTCGCCCACGACTGCACCGGCACCTGCCGCCCCGCGGCGGTCCGCAGCGCGAACGCCTGATCTGCCGGCACCGCGCCTTTGGGCCACGGAACACCCCACGTGCAGCCGGCGGCCAACTGTCCCGGCACGCCACCTTCCAACCACCTGAGCTGGACGCCGTCCCCGGGCAGGCCGCTCACCTGAACTGCCCGCGTGCCGGCAGCGGGTTCGGCACGTGCCCGACCCACCGGGTGGACGAGCTGTCCGGCCGCGCCGGCCGCCGCCGCGCCGAGTAGGAGGTTGCGTCGGGAGATCATCGACATGAGGGCTCCACGAGGTGAAAGTCGCGATGGCGAGACGACGGGTGTTTAACCGTTTACAAGGGCTCGATCGCAGCATCTACAGGGGTTCGTGTCAATAGTCACGCGCCTCAGCGGGGATGCGGTTACTGTCGTCTGAGCAGTGGGCATTCGACCTGGGGAGCGCCCGCTCCCACTGCACTACCCATGTGATTTGACAGGGCGACAACCAGCCGGAAGCATCGGTGTAAGCGGTTTACCACGGGGTTTCAGCGGCAAGGGGGCGACATGGTCCGGCGCGCGGCGGCCGACAACGGAGGGCCGCGGCCCACGACGATCCGCGACGTGGCCGCGCACGCGGGCGTTTCCGTCGCCACGGTGTCGCGCATCCTCTCCGGCACCTACCCCAGCGCGCCGGCCACCCGCACCAAAGTCATGCGGGCCGTCCGCGAGCTCGACTACGTGGCCAACGCCAACGCCCGCGGGCTGGCCGGTGCGAGCAGCCGCAGCGTCGCCATCGTCGTCAACTCGGTCATCTCGCCCCACTACGCCCACGTCGCCCAAGGCGTGCAGACCCAGGCCGCCGTCGAGGGCAAGCTGTGCATCGTCGGCACCACCGGCGGCGACCCGGAACGCGAGCTCGCCACGATCCAGCTCATGCGCGAGGAGCACGCCGAGTGCGTGATCCTCGTCGGCAACGTCGTGGCCGACGACGCCTACCGCGAGCGCATGGCGGACTACGCCCGCGCGCTGGGCCTGGCCGGTTCGCAGCTGGTCCTGTGCGGACGCCCGCCGCTGGGCCCCGACGTGCCCGCCCTCGTCGTGGAGTACGACAACATCGGCGGCGCCCACGCCATCACCAGCCACCTGCTGTCGGCGGGACACCGCCGCATCCTGTTCCTGGGCCGCCGTGACGGCTACAGCACGCCGGAGAGCCGCATCGCCGGCTACCGCAAGGCCTTGGCCGACTACCGCGTCCCCCAAGACCCCGGCCTGGAGGTCGAGGGCACGATGGAGCGCAGCGAGGGCTATCGGATGATCCGCGAACGGCTCGCCGCCGGACCACCCGACTTCACCGCCGTCTTCGCCGGCAACGACCTCATCGCCGCCGGCGCCCGCCAGGCGCTGCGCGAGCACGGCCTGCGGGTCCCCGACGACATCTCACTGGTGGGCTTCGACGACCTGCCCCCGTCCGCCGACATCGACCTCACCACCGTCCACGTGCCACACGAGGAACTGGGCCGCACCGCCGTGCGCATGGCCCTCGAACGCGTGCGGGCCAAGTCCCAGACGGCCGAGCACGTCATGCTGGGCACCCACATCGTCATCCGCGACTCGGTCCGCTCCCTCATCCACGCCACTTCTCCAGCCGATCAGTAGAGGCGTGTCGAGCGGAGTGCCAGAGGGTGTGACCAACTGTGGTCACCTCACCAACCGCTCGATCGCCAACTACCGGGCCTGCAGTGCTCAGTGAGCAGCGTGCCGGACCACGCAAACGCCCGCACGGACCGCAGGTGCTCCCCACCTCGCGCCGAGGGTGGGGAGCACCTGGTCACGCGGGTTGCAGGCCGGTGCTCGTGGTCAGGCGCGTTCGCCGGTCAGGTGGTCGTCAGCCGACGATCCACTGCTGGTTGGCCGCGCCGGTGCAGGTCCACTGGCGCACTTCGGCGCCGGGGGCGGTGCCGAAGTTGTAGTTGTCCAGGCACAGGCCGCTGTGCCGGTTGACCAGCGTGGTGGCGCCGTTGGTGGTCGTCATCCGCCACTGCTGGACCGGCAGGCCGTTGCAGGTCCACTGCTGCACGACCGAACCGGGGGCGGTGGCGAAGTCCTTGTTGTCCAGGCAGAGGCCGCTGTGGCCGTTGGCGACGGTGTAGTAGCCGTCACCGACCGGGGTCAGGTACCAGTCCTGCACCGGCACGTTCGCGCAGGTCCACTGCCGCACCTCCGCGCCCGGCGTGGTGACCCAGTTGTAGTCGTCCAGGCACAGGTTGCTGTGCTGGTTGCGCAGGTGCGCCCGCGTGGTCGTGTTCACCTCGCCCGAGGGGCCGGCCAGGACGGTGGAGGTGGAGACGGGCACGCCCAGGTTGGGGGTGCCGTCGGCGTTCCAGGAGATCTTCTGCACCCGCGTGGTGCGGGTGGTGCCGCAGCCCTGGGAGGCCGAGGCGTTGGCGTGGTAGGCGATCCAGGTCTCCGTGCCGTCCGGCGAGGTGAAGAACGAGTGGTGGCCGGGGCCGAACACGCCGTTGGCGTCGTTGCGCTGGAAGATCGGGTTCGAGAACTTCGACCAGGACGACGCCGACAGCGGGTTCCCGCCGCGGTACTCCAGCATGCCGAGCTTGTAGTTGGGGCCGTTGCAGTGGCTGGCCGAGTAGGTCAGGAACGTCCGGCCGCCCCGCTGCAACGCGAACGACCCCTCGTTGACCGCGCCGTCCTGCCGCTCCCACGCCAGGGTCGGGGCGGAGATCCGGGTTCCGAAGGCGGAGACGGTGTAGGGGTTGGACATCGGCGCGATGTAGAGCGACTGCAACCCGTCGGAGTGGAACGCCGAGAAGTGGAAGTACAGGGCGCCGTTGAGCTTGAGCACCGCGCCGTCGATCGCCCACCCGTTGTTGGGCATCAGGTTCAGGATGCCCCGGTAGGTGTAGGGGCCGGCCGGGTCGTTTCCGGCGCTCTCCAGCACGTGGGTACGGCGCGGGGCACCGGCCAGCTCGACGGAGTAGTACAGGTACCAGCGGTTGTTGATCTGCTCCAGGTGCGGCGCCCACATCACCGTGCCGCTGGAGCGGAACACCAGCTGCTCCGGCGCGCTGCGCAAGCCGGCGATGGTGGAGGACCGGCGCATGACGATGTCGGAGGTCCACGTCGTGGCGACGTAGTAGTAGTTGCCGTTGAACTGCACCAACGTCGGGTCCGCGCTGTTGGGCGCGGGCACGACCGGGTTGGTGAACGACGGACCAGGCGCGGCTACGGCCTGGGGCTGGCTGATCGGGCTCAGGATGAGCCCGGCGACGACGGCGGCGACGAACGACATCGCCCGCCAGACCGTTCCTCGACGTTGAGCGAACAGCACAATCACTCCTCAGGGGATTTACGTGGAACAGGGGATCGGGGGCCGCGGCGCGGCTCTAGGCGACGCTCCAGTCCTGCGGGGCGAGGCCGTTGCAGGTCCACTGCCGGACTTCGGAACCGGGGGCGGTGCCCCAGTTGTAGTTGTCCAGGCACAGGCCGCTGTGCCGGTTGACCAGGGTCGTCGTGCCGTTGGTGGTGGTCATTCGCCACTGCTGGACCGGCAGGCCGTTGCAGGTCCACTGCTGCACCACCGAACCGGGCGCGGTGGCGAAGTCCTTGTTGTCCAGGCACAGGCCGCTGTGGCCGTTGCGGACCTCGTAGTAGCCGTCACCGACCGGGGTCAGGGTCCAGTCCTGGACGGGCAGGTCGTTGCAGGTCCACTGCCGCACCTCGGCACCCGGTGTGGTGACGGCGTTGTAGTCGTCCAGGCACAGGTCGCTGTGCCGGTTGCGGATCTGCTTCGGGCCGGCGGGCGGGTTGCCGGTCAGCACGTCGATGTCCATGTTGCCGTAGGTGTCCTGCAACATCGCCAGCGATTCGGCGTGCGCCACGGAGTTCCACGGCAGCCAGAGGTTGACCCCGCCGTAGCGCAGGTCGGCCAGGCCGATGGCCTCCTCCAGCAGGCCGTCCCGGCCGTATCCCAGCGGGTTGCCGGGGTACTGGGTGGTCAACTTGGTGTTGTTGGCCAGCAACCGCGCCTGTTGCAGGTAGTGGCCGTCGTTGGTGGCGCGGTAGAGCCGGTAGTAGTCGAACAGCATCCCCGACTGCCAGGTGTCCATCGCCGAGTGCCCGGTCGCGATGATGCTCTGGCCCCGCACCCCGTACTTCGCGTAGGCAGGGCGGCTGGAGGCCACCGAGTAGTTCCAGGCGAACTGCCAGGTCTCGGCGAAGTCCGCGGCCCGCTGCGCCGCCTGCAACCACCGCTGGTCCCGGGTGTGGTCGTAGGCCGACAGGAACGCCCGCAACGCCAGGCTCGCGGCCTCCTTGTCGGTCACGTTCGGGTTGTCCGGCGTGCCACCGACGTAGGCCGAGGGCAGGTGCACGGTCTGCCACGCGAACTCCGCCGCGCGCAGCGCCGCCGTGCGGTACCGGGTGTCGCCGGTGTAGGCGGTCAGCTCCATCAGGAACGGGATCGCGTTGTGCGTGTTGTACTTGGCCTGGTTGTCCGGCGCGGTGCCCGCCAGGTTGTAGGACCGGTAGTACGACCCGTCCGCGTTCTGGTTCGCCACCAGCCAATCACCGAACCGCCGCGCGTAGGACTCCCACGACGCGACCGGCGTGCCGCGGGCACGCATGAACCGCGCCGCCTTGAGGATGCCCTCCATGCCGTCGGTGGCGATGCGCAGGTAGGTCGGGTAGAAACTCCGCCACCCCGGCGGGTTCACGTCGTACCACGTCCTGGGCAGACCCGACGGCGCCGACGAGTTCGCCGCCCAGAAGTCCAGGACCTGCCGTCCCTTGGTGACGTGATCCGGGCGGTTGTTGACGTATCCGTCGCGCAGCATCAGGTAGGCCGCCGGGATCTGCTGGCCGACGAACCCCATCTGGTAGCTGACCTCGCGCACGGTGCCGTCCATCCACACGCTGAACGGCAACCCCGGCGCCCCACCCCAGTTCCCCTGGTACGACGCCAGCACGTCCACCGACGACCGGTAGACCTGTTCGATCGGCACCTTCGTGATCTCGGGGTTGGCCATGTCCCAGTGGTAGCGCCACGAATCCCGCACCGCCGCGCCGAAGTCCGCGGTCCGGTGCGCGCGGAAGCGGAACTGGTAGCTCTGGGTGTAGCCGGCCGTCACCGGGTTGCTGCGCCGCACCCACGCCGCGCCGCGGTTGACGTAGTTCTTCTCCCCCTCCATGCCGGGGTACACGATCGCCAGCTTGCTCGACGGCACCCGCTGCGCGCCCAGCGCGGCGTGCGTGATCCCACCGTTGACCAACCAGGCCCCGCTGCCCTCGTCCACCGGTGACACCGCACGCGGGTTCTGGTGGGCCAGGCTCACGTCCAAGCCGCTGCCCGGGTCGTGCATCATCACGAACGGCAACGGCATCCGCATCTCGCGGAAGTACAGGTAGTTGTCGTTCAGGTTGCTGCCCAACGCCCCCGCCGGCACGGTCCGGTTGCGGTCGTACATCACGCCGGGCGCGAGGAACTGGTAGTCCTGCAACGGACGCGGAGCCGTCGCACCGATCGTGAAGCGGGAGTTGAAGCCCTGGTCGGCGACGTTGGCCGTCACCACGGTCACCGTCCGGGTCACGCCGAACCCACCGCCCGGCGCGGCCTCGTAGCTGTCCCGGAACCGGAACACGCTGCCGTTGCGGCTGCGCACGTCACCGGTGCCGACCAGCCGCGTGCCCTCCAGCACGACCGAGGCGTACTGCCCGTTGACGTCGGCGGGTGTCTCACCGTTCTTCACGACCACCTGCATCGGCTGCTGCTCGGCCAGCACCGACGCACCACTGGTCACGTCGCGCACCACCACCGACTGGCTCGTCGGACCGGTGGTGAGGACCAGCTCGTGGTTCCCGGAACGCAACGAGCCGGACGCGGCCTGCGCGCCGGTACCGGTCACCGGCAGCAGCACCGCGACGGTCGCCAGGGCCAAGGCCGCCGCGAGTAAGCCCCTTCTCCTGCGGATCATGGTTGAACCCTTCTGCGTTGGAGGGCGTGGTCGAGCTCCGGACGGGTCGGCACTTCGTCCGGTGTGGCAGCGCGATCACCGAGGCGGCATCGAGTGGTCGCGGGGCGGGGTATCGACGGCTTCGCGAGACAACCGCCAGGTGTTCACTGGCCGGTCGGTCCGGACGACCGGCACCCAGGCGGGTGGTCCCACGTGGTGACTCACGTCACGGCGGCGATGTTAACGCTAACAGATCGGAATGAGCAACCCAAGGGGTGTCTAAAACGAAGATCCACTCCGGACGCCCTTCTGTACGAGCGATTGATGTTATCGCTAACATTGCTTAACACGGCCGACTACCAGCGCGAATCCACGCTCCATCCACCTTCGCCGGCGAAGCGCTCAAGGGCTTCACGCGCTGCGGCACACCCTCCACGGTGAGGCCAACGAGTCCTGGCTCTTGACTTCCCGGCATGACTACGTAGACAGTGGCGTGACTACGTAGACACACGGGCGCAACGGAGAGTTCATGTCGCACCTGGAGACGCTTCCGAGCGGTCGTGGGCGCCGCCCTGGCGGTACCGACGTCGCACGGCTGGCCGGTGTCTCGCAGAAGACGGTCTCGCGGGTGTTCAACAACGAGCCGAACGTCACCGAGGACACCCGGCACCGGGTGCTGGCCGCGGCCCGACGGCTGGGGTACCGGCCGAACGGCGCCGCGCGTGCCCTGCTCACCGGGCGGACGAACCGGATCGGCGTGGTGTCGCACGGCACGGCGCACTTCGGGCCGTCGTCGTTGCTGGTGGCGTTGGAACGAGCGGCACGCGAGGTCGCCTACTCGTTGAGCATCGTCAACTCGTTCGAGGACGACCCGGCCGGCCTGGCGGGCGCCGTGGACAGCCTGCTCGTGCAGGGGGTCGACGCGATCATCCTGTCCGAGCCGGTGGACGACGGCGGCGAGCCGCTGGTCGTGGACGTGCCGGTGCTGGCCCTCGGCGCCGCGCCGGTGGTCCACGCGCCCACGGTGCTGTCGGTGCGCGCGGCCGAGGGTGGTGACGCGGCGGCGGAGGCGACGAGGCACCTGCTCGCGCTGGGGCACCGGACGGTGCACCACATCGCGGGGCCGCGGCGTTGGTGGGCGGCCCGTGAACGGGCACAGCACTGGCGGGACGCGCTGGTCGCCGCGGGCGCGGAGGTGCCGGAGCCCGTGGAGGGTGACTGGACCGCCCGGGACGGCTACCGGATCGGCCGGGTGCTGGCCGACGACCCCGGCGTGACGGCGGTCTTCGCGGCGAACGACGAGATGGCGATCGGTGCGATGCACGCGTTGCACGAGGCGGGCCGGTCGGTGCCCGGTGAGGTGAGCGTGGTGGGTTTCGACGACATCCCGGTCGCCGCGCACACCTGGCCGCCGCTGACGACGGTCAGCTCGGACAACGCCGTGCTGGCCGCCACCGGGCTGACCTACCTCGTCGACTTCCTCGACTCGCCGGACACCCCGCCGGCGCCACCGCCGGAGCACGTGCACGAGCTCGTCGTCCGGGAGTCGACGGCGCCACCGCCCGCCGGAAGGAGGACCACCGCACGCCGCGCACGCCGGCAGGCGTGAACACCCGGAGCACTGAGTGCCGGCCGCACCCCCGACCCACGGCTGCGAACCGCGGTCGGACGGATGCGGCCGGCGAAGAAGCCATGACACCGACGTAGGCGCGGACACGCCCGTCGGTACCGCAAAGGACTGGTCCCCATGCCGACTTCCCCCTCCCATCCTAGCCGGCGCGGCCTGCTCGCCCTGGTGGCGTGCGCCACGCTCGCGCTCGCCGCCTGTTCCGGCGCACCGTCGTCCTCCGATCCCGGCCCGGCCGAGAACGTGAGCCAGGCCGACGTCGACAAGGCCATGAGCACGCCGACCACCCTCACGTTCTGGACCTGGGTGCCCGACATCGAGCAGGAAGTGGCGCTGTTCGAGCGGAAGTACCCCGCCATCGACGTCGACGTGGTCAACGTCGGCCAGGGAGCCGACGCCTACACCAAGCTGCGCACCGCGTTGAAGGCCGGCAAGGGCGCACCCGACCTGGCCCAGATCGAGTACCAGTACATCCCCACGTTCTCCATCACCGACAGCCTGGTCGACCTGCGCCCCCACGGCGCGGAGGCCAACAAGTCGAAGTTCCTGGACTGGACGTGGAGCCAGGTGACCGGCCCCGGCGGCGAGATCCTGGCCTACCCGCAGGACACGGGCCCGATGGGCATGCTGTACCGGGCGGACCTGTTCGAGCAGTACGGCATCGACGTCCCGAAGACCTGGGACGAGTTCGCCGCCGCCGCGCGCAAGCTGCACGCCGCGAACCCCGACGTGTACCTGACCAACATGGCCGCCAACGAGGCCGCGGGCTGGCACGGCCTGATGTGGCAGGCAGGCTCCGAGGCGTACTCGGTCGAGGGCACCACAGTGGGGCTCTCCGTCAACGACACGGCGTCCAAGAAGGTCGCCGACTACTGGGGTGGTCTGGCGGCGGAAGGCGTGGTCTCGACGGACCCGGACTTCACCGACACCTGGTACCAGGGCTTCAACAGCGGCAAGTACGCCACCTGGCTCACCGCCGCCTGGGGTCCGGCGTTCCTCGGCGGCAGCGCCAAGTCGACGGCCGGCAAGTGGCGGGCGGCGCCCCTGCCGCAGTGGGACGCCGCGAAGCCCGCCTCGGGCAACTGGGGTGGTTCCACGACCGCCGTCATCAAGGGCACGTCGAACGCCATCGCCGCCGCCGAGTTCGCCGAGTTCCTCAACACCGACCCCGAGTCCACGAAGATGTTCAACACCAAGCAGAACTTCTTCCCCGCGACCACGGCGCTGATCGGCGACCCGGCGTTCACCGGCGCGAAGTCCGACTTCTTCGGCGGCCAGGCGGTCAACCAGGTGTTCGCCGACATCAGCGGCACGGTCGACCTCGGCTGGCAGTGGCCGCCGTTCCTGGACCAGTCGGTGCAGGACTGGACCGAGACAGCGGGCAAGGCCCTGGCCGACAAGGGCGACGTGGCCGCGGCCACGGACCAGTGGCAGTCACGGCTGACGTCCTACGCCAAGGACCAGGGCTTCACCGTCACCGCGCGCTAGGTCGGCGAGTGGCCTCCCCTCGACCACGACGGGAGGCCACTCCTCTCCCCCGCGTTCCGCCGCCCGCCGTGAGAAGAGCTTCGCCATGACCACCACTGTCGCGACGCCGCCCGTCGCACCGCACCAGCCGCCCCGCGGGCGCACGCGCCAAAAGCACCAAAGGCACACCGCCAACCGCGGGTACGTCTTCATCGCCCCGTTCCTCGCCTGTTTCGTCCTGCTGTTCCTGCTTCCCCTCGGCTACGCCGGCTACCTCAGCCTGTTCAAGGACCAACTGGTCGGCGGCACCGCGTTCGTCGGGTTGGACAACTACGTCAAAGCCCTCCAAGACGAACAACTCGTCGACGGCGTGCTCCGCGTAGCGGTGTTCTTCCTGGTCCAGGTCCCCGTCATGCTGCTGGTCGCCCTCGTCGCCGCGCTGGCCATCGACAGCGGGGTGCTGCGCGCCGCGCGGCTGTTCCGGCTGGGGGTGTTCCTGCCCTACGCCGTGCCCAGCGTGGTCGCGACCCTGATGTGGGGCTACCTGTACGGGCCGGACTTCGGCCCGCTGGCCCAGCTGGGCGACCGGCTCGGCTTCACCGCACCCGACCTGCTCGGCGACACCCTCGTGCTGCCGGCCGTCGGCAACATCGTGACCTGGGAGTTCGCCGGCTACAACATGATCATCCTGTACGCGGCGCTGCGAACCATCCCGGCCGACCGCTACGAGGCCGCCTCCATCGACGGCGCCGGAGCGCTGCGCGTCGCCTGGCACATCAAGATCCCCGCGCTGCGACCGGCGCTGTTGCTGTGCCTGATCTTCTCCGTGATCGGAAGCTTCCAGCTCTTCGCCGAACCCGACCTGATCCAACGGCTCGCGCCGAACGTGATCACCTCGTCCTACACGCCCAACCTCTACGCCTACAGCCTGGCCTTCACCTCGCAGCAGGTGAACTACGCCGCCGCGGTCTCGTTCCTGCTCGGCCTGGTGATCCTGGTCGTGTCGTACGCGGTGCTGTTCCTCACGAGCAGGAGTTCCCGCCGATGACCACGACCGGATGGCGGCCGGGCGCCCAACGCCGGAGCACCGTCTTGACCCTGGGCATGGGCGCGCTGCTCGTCTACTTCCTCTTCCCGCTCTTCTGGCTGGTGATCGCGTCCACCAAGAACACCGGTGACCTGTTCTCCAGCTTCGGCCTCTGGTTCGCCGATGACTTCTCGCTGGTCGACAACATCCACCGCACGTTCACCCACGACGGCGGGGTATTCGGCCGCTGGTTGGCCAACACGCTGCTGTACGCCGCGGTCAGCTCGGTCGGCACCGCGTTCCTGGCCACCTTCGCGGGCTACGGCTTCGCCCGGTACGCGTTCCGGGGCCGCGGCCTGCTGCTCGGCCTGGTGCTGGGCACGATCATGGTCCCGACCACGGCGCTGGCGATCCCGACCTACCTCCTGTTCAGCGAGGTCGACCTGGTGAACACGCCGTGGGCGATCATCCTGCCGTCGCTGGTCAGCCCGTTCGGCCTGTTCCTGATGTGGGTCTACGCCCGTGACGCGGTCTCCGAGGACGTGCTGGAAGCCGCGCGCATCGACGGCGCGGGCGAGCTGACCATCTTCTTCCGCATCACCCTGCGCAGCCTCACCCCCGGCTTCGTCACGGTGCTGCTGTTCACGCTGGTCGCGACCTGGAACAACTACTTCCTGCCCCTGATCATGCTCAACGACCCCGACTACTTCCCCGTCACCGTCGGCCTCGCCTCCTGGTCCGCGCAGGCGGTCGGCGGCAGCGGCGCCAACGCCGAACTGCTCGCCGCCGTCGTGACCGGGTCGCTGCTGTCGATCATCCCGCTCATCGCCGCGTTCGTCCTGCTCCAGCGCTACTGGCAGTCCGGCCTCTCGGCCGGCGCCGTCAAGGAGTAGTACCCCGGACCTGGGCGCCGCCGCCCGGTCCCCCGACCACCGTGGGGAGTCACCCGACCATGCCCGAAATCCCCGACACCGTCCTGTTCGGTGCGGCCTACTACCACGAGTACCAGCCCACCGAGCGGCTCAAGACGGACCTGGACCTGATGGTCGAGGCGGGTTTCTCGGTGATCCGGGTCGGCGAGTCGGTCTGGTCCACCTGGGAACCGGAGAACGGCCGCTTCGACCTCGACTGGCTCCAACCCGTCCTCGACGGCGCGCACGAACGCGGCATCGCCGTCATCCTCGGCACACCCACCTACGCGGTGCCGCCCTGGCTGACCCGCCTCTACCCGGAGATCGCCGGTGAACGGGCCAGCGGCGAACCGATCCCGTGGGGCGCGCGCCAGGAAGTGGACTTCACCCACGCGGCGTTCCGCCACCACGCCGAACGTGTCATCCGACAGGTCGTGGGCCGCTACGCCGACCACCCGTCGGTCATCGGCTTCCAGGTCGACAACGAACCCGGCCTGGAACTGCTGCACAACCACGGTGTCTTCCAGCGCTTCGTCGACCACCTGCGCCACACCTACGGCACCGTCGAGGAACTCAACCGCGAGTGGGGCCTGGTGTACTGGTCGCACCGGCTCTCGACCTGGGCCGACCTGTGGCTGCCCGACGGCAACGCCCAACCGCAGTACGAGCTGGCGTGGCGGCGGTTCCAGGCACGGCAGACCGAGGAGTTCATCGCCTGGCAGGCCGGGATCGTCCGCGAGTACGCCGACGAGGACCAGTTCGTCACCACGTGCCTGGCCTACGACCGGCCCGCGTTCGACGACGACCGGCTCGCCCAACACCTCGACATCACCTCCGGCAACGCCTACTACGTCATGCAGGACGGCCTCGCCCTTCCCGACACCCGCACCCCCACCCAAACCTGGACCACCGACGGCGCCTGGGCCCTGTACCTCACCGCCGACCGCATGTACTCCTCCCACCAAGCCCCGTTCCTGGTCACCGAGACCAACGCCTCCCACATCGGCTTCTCCTGGGACAGCCGACCCGCCTACGACGGCCAATGGCGCCAAGCCGCCTGGGCGCTCGTCGCCCGCGGCGCACGCATGATCGGCTACTGGCACTGGCACACGCTGCACTTCGGCACCGAGACGTACTGGGGCGGCATCCTCCCCCACAACGGGACACCCGGCCGCGCCTACGCCGAGATCGCCCGGCTCGGTGAGGAGTTCAAGCGCGCGGGCCGGCTGGTGGCCGGACTGACACCGGACGCGGACGTCGCCCTGGTGTTCGACATGCCCACGCGGTGGATCATGCAGAAGTACCCCGCCCTGTCACATCCGGACGGAACACCGGACGAGCGCGCCTACCAGGGCCTGACCGAGCCGTTCTACCGCGGCGCGTTCGACGCCGGCCTGCAGACCCGGGTCCTGCACGCCGCCCGGCTCGGCACCGGCGACGTGGAGGACGCGGTCCGGCGGTACCCCGTCCTCATCGCCTCGGGCCTGTACCTCACCGACGACGACACCCTCGACTGGCTGCGCGACTACGCCCACGCCGGCGGCCACCTGGTCCTCGGCCCCCGCACCGGCTACGCCGACCACGAAGCCCGCGCCCGCACCGACCGCATGCCCGCCAGGCTCGCCGAGGCGGCAGGTGTCTGGTACGACGAGTTCAGCACCATCCACACGCCCGTCGAAGTGGAGTCCGCGGACCCGGAGGCCTTCCCGCTCCCCCAAGGCGCCACCGCGACCCGGTGGGTGGACGGACTGCGACCCGACGGCGCGACCGTGCTCGCCCACTACCGGCACCCGCACTTCGGCCGCTGGCCCGCCATCACCACGCGCGCCACCGGCAAGGGACGCATCACCCACGTCGGCACCGTCCCCGACCAACCCCTCGCCGAAGCCCTCCTGCGCTGGGCGACCGGCCACCGGACCACCGCCTGGCACGACCTGCCCGACACCGTCACGTCGACCGGCGCGACCGCGGCGAGCGGCGGCCGCCTGCGGTTCCTGCACAACTGGTCCTGGCAACCCACCTCCGTGACCGCGCCCGTGGACTGCCACGACGTCCTCACCGGCGAAGTCCTCCCCGCCGGGCGGCAGATCGACCTGTCGGCGTGGGACGTCCGCGTCCTGCTCGAACAGCCGCCCTCCCCCTGACCCGCCCGCCACACCGGGCGTTGCCGCCGAGCCACCTCATCCCCTCCCCTCTCAGGAGCAGAAGACGATGACGTCATCGCGCACAACCACGAGCCGGGTAAGGAAATGGCTCGCCAGAGCCATGATCGCGGTAACCGGCGCCGCGGCGTTGACCCTGCCGGCCGTCCCCGCCCAAGCCGTCAGCCCCACACCCCGCACCATCTACCAACTCCCCTCCACCGCTCAGTGCACCAAGGGCCTCGGCAACTGCGTCGTGTACCCGAAGGCGGCCGCACTGCCGAGCGGTCGCCTGGTCGCCGCGTTCGAGAAGGCCACCGTCGGCCCATCCGGCACGGCGGTCGGCCAGGTCATCCCGGTCTACCGCAGCGACGACGACGGCACGACGTGGCAGTGGCTGTCCGACGTGCGGGCACCGGCGTACACGTCGAGCAACCCCGCGCACGCCAGGTACACCAGCAGCTGGACGAACCCCTACTTCTACGTCCTGCCCCAGAACGTCGGCAACCTGAGCGCGGGCACGCTGCTGCTGTCCACAGTGGTCTCCGGTGAAGACGTGTACTACACCGAGCAGAAGGCCTCCAACCCGAACTGGGTGCCCACCAACGACGGCGACCGCCGCGACATGGCGATCGCCCTGTACTCCAGCACCGACCAGGGCGCGTCCTGGAACTTCCTCAACATCATCACCACCGGCGGTTGGCAGGGCGGCAGCGCCGGCGCCATCGGCCAGCGCATCGCCCGCGCCAACACCTACCGGCAGGTCGACCCCGTGTGGGAGCCGTACCTGATGGTGTACAACAACCAGCTCGTCGCCTACTACTCCGACGAGAACGACTACACCGGCTACAACACCTCGACCGGTGTCCTGATCCCCCGCGCCGACAACACCACGGCCGCCGACTCCCACGGGCAGGTCATCGCCCACCGCACGTGGAACGGCACCGCGTCCAGCGGGTGGAGCGCTCCGGTGCTCGACGTCGCGGGTTACACGCACAGCGTCGGCGGCGTCGACCAGATCGGCGGTGGACGTCCGGGCATGCCGAACGTCGTGCCGACCTCCGACGGCCGCTGGATGCTGACCTACGAGTACTTCGGCGGCGGCGACAACGTGCGCTACAAGATCTCCTCCAACCCGCTCGACTTCTTCTCCGTCGGCGGTCAGGCGGGCACGAACATCACCGCCCTCCCGGTCACCTCCGGATCCCCGGCGGTCACGCCGGGCGGCAGCCCCGTCATCATCCGCACCCCCGACGGCCGGCTGATCTACAACGCCCACGGCAGCGGTGACGTCTGGGTCAACCCCAGCGGCAGCAGCACCGGCGCCTGGACCCGGCAACTCACCACCATCGAGGCGGGCTACAGCCGCAACCTGACCTACGTCCCCCGCACGGGCCGCGTCCTGATCGTCACCGGATTCGGCGCCATCCGTCACGCCGACATCGACTTCGGCCGATCCGCCGGGCCGTACTACAAGCTGGTCAACCGGCGCAGCGGCAAGGTCCTCGACGCCTACGGCGCCGACCTCGCCGACGGCGCCAACCTCGTCCAGTGGGCCGACAACGGCGGCTTCAACCAGCACTGGCACGTCACCGACATCGGCGGCGGCAACCGGACGCTGCTCAACCGCAACAGCGGCCGCGCCGTGTCCATCCTCGGCACCAGCACCGCCGACGCCGCGACAGCCGTCCAGTGGGTGCAGAACAACGGGCTCGACCAGGCCTACACGCTCGAACCCGTGGGCGCCCACTACGAGATCCGCGCCCGGCACAGCGGGAAGCTGCTCACCGTCGCCGGTGGCTCGACCGCCGACGGCGCCCAGGTCATCCAGTGGCCGGACCGGAACCTGCTCGAACAGCAGTGGTCGCTGGTCCAGGTGTCGAGCTAGTCAGCGTACGGCCGACATAGCGGCACAGGCTTGGGGTCAGGCTCCGAATACGACAGGACGCCGTCCCCAAGCCTGTGCCACGTCGAGAGTTGCGGGACGGACACCGACGTGTCAGGTGGTGGGGTTCGCGCGTCATCCGATGGACCTGCCCTTCACCGGACGACGGATTCCCGCCACCACCGCCTGAACCGCCCCGAGGTCCGGCAGGGGCGGCCGCTCCGGGCCACCGGACGCCACGACGATGCCCGCGACGTCGTGCAGTTTGACGTTGGTGCTGAGAGGTCTCGCGTAGTGCGTCGAACGCCTCGGCTGCCGTCCAGCCGCGCACGAGCATGAGCATGCCCTCGGCCTGCTCGATCACCGGCTGCGTGGACAACGCTTCCCGTAGCTGATCGGCCCGGTACCGATTACTGCTTCACGGTGGACGGCTATCAGAAATCACCGTATGCCGACAGTCACCTCGCGCAGATCAAGCGGATCGAGCGCCACGGAGTGATCGCAGGCTGGCAACGGACTCGGGTCCGCTACCTGTGCCGGGACGACTTGCTCGCGAGCGACGCGTTGCTCCGCGCCGACCCGCCCGCGGCGGTCACAGTAGAGCCGGGAATTGACGAAGCAGTGGGGAGCCGAGGTCGTCAAGCACCCTGAGGACGAACACGGCCCCACACCGACACCCCGATGACGAAGGGGCCGTGCCCACCGACGAGTTGATGGCGCTGTTCGCCGCGACGAACTCGCCGTCGGGCCAGCTTCCCTCGATCGCTGATGCGCGCCGTCGAGGCCTACGCCCGACGTGATCACCACGCTCGCCGACGAGAACCGGGTCGACGTGCTGCTCGTCGCCCGCCCCGAGCTGTGCCGGCCGCCTCAACGCGCTCGAGAACGCAAAGCAATCGCAACCGCAGCAGCCCAGCATCGACAACGTCGATCTGGTCGACGGCTGCCGCACCCGAAAGTCACCTGCACCGGGCCCCGGCCGAACTGCCGGACCGCTGTTCACCCTGACCCAGCTGTCGATCACGGTCCACTACAAGACCAACGAAGCGACCCTGAAGCTGGTTCTGCCCGGCGAAGACGCATCTCAACTGGCCACACTGGCCGCCGCCCTGGACGACGACCCATCGGACCTTGTGGACACCTGCACCAAACCGCGGGTCAAGGCCTGTGCGTCCTGTACGTGCCCCCGGTGCGACTCGAACGCACACTGGACGGATTTTGAGTCCGCTGCCTCTGCCGATTGGGCTACGGGGGCCGGCGGGAGCACTCTACTCGATCAGCCGGCCCGGCCGCCGCACGGGGTGGCGGCCGGGCTGGGCCGTTATGAGCGCACCAGGCGGCCGATTGCGGCCGAGGCTTCGGCGATCTTCTCGTCCGCCACCTCGCCCCCCTCGGCGACGGCCTGGGCCACGCAGTGCTTCAGGTGCTCGTCCAGCAGGCCCAGGGAGACCGCCTGCAACGCCTTGGTCGCCGCGGAGATCTGGGTCAGCACGTCGATGCAGTAGTCGTCGTTCTCCACCATCCGCTGGAGGCCGCGCACCTGACCCTCGATGCGGCGCAATCGCTTGAGGTACGCGTCCTTGTCCGCCGTGTAACCGTGCATCGCTCCGGGCATCGCTCCCGACCTTCCCTACCCTGGGCGGGTATCCAGGTCCAGGATAGGCCACTCGACCGGGTGTGACCGGCACCACCGGGTGACCCCTTGGGCACCCTCACATTTCGGCAGGTGCGGTTTACCGCGCGAAATGACCCGTCCGGGGGCATCAGTCACATTTTCACCGCGAAAGGTTAGGCGATATTCCTCTCGTGCACTATGGTGTCGTCGAAGCGTGTGGCGCAGAACAAGTCGAGGGCAGCACGCGCTATGCGAGCACACACGGAGGAACAGTGGCACAGCAGACCGTCGTCCAACTCATCGACGACCTCGACGGCAGCGAAGCCGCCGAGACCGTGACCTTCGCGCTGGACGGTGTGGAGTACTCCATCGACCTCTCCAAGGACAATGCGGACAAGCTCCGCGAGTCCCTGGCCGACTTCGTCGCCAAGGCGCGCCGGGCAGGTGGCCGCAAGCAGCGCAAGGGCACCGGCAAGAGCACGGTAAAGGCTGGTGACAAGGCCCAGGCGCAGGCGATTCGGGACTGGGCGCGCGCCCAGGGCCACCAGATCTCGGACCGCGGCCGCATTCCCCAGGGCCTGGTCGTGCAGTTCCAGGAAGCGCACGCCTCCTGACTCGTCCGGTTTTCCCCTGCGGCGGGTCAGTCCAGCCGCAGGGGAAAACCACAGGTCAGGGCCGTTACGGCATTCCGGCGCGGCCGGGGAACTCCGCGCCGAGCAGTCTGAGCAGGGCCGTCGCCTTGACGGCGGTCTCCTCGAATTCCTCCTCCGGGTCGGACAGCGCGATGACCGCGCCGCCGACCCCGAAACTCACCTTGTCCCGGTCCACCACCAGCGTCCTGATGACGATGCTGAAGTCGGCCGTTCCGGACAGTGAGAAGTATCCGAGCGCCCCGGAGTAGACACCCCTGGGCCCGGCTTCCAGCCCGTCGATGATCTGCATTGTCCGGATCTTGGGCGCACCCGTCATGGACCCACCGGGGAACGCCGCCCTAACCACGGCGACGGCGGAACTACCGGAACGCAGTCGCGCCCGAACGGTGCTGACGAGCTGGTGCACTGTCGCGTAGCTCTCCACCGCGAAGATCCGGGGCACCTCGACGCTGCCGACTTCCGCGCAATGGCCCAGATCATTGCGGACCAAGTCCACGATCATGAGGTTCTCGGCGCGGTCCTTCGCGCTGGTCGCCAAGGCCGTGCGCAAAGCCTCGTCCTCGGCGGCGGTCGCCCCGCGGGGGCGCGTGCCCTTGATTGGCTCGGATTCGACGACACCCCGTCGGTCGACCCGGATGAACCGCTCGGGTGAAGTGCTGAGCACGGAGAGCGCACCGAAACGGAGCAACGCCCCGAACGGGGCCGGGCTTTCCGCCCGGAGGAACCGGTAGGCGTCCCACGGGTCGACCGAGCCGCGCCACGTCACCGTGTTCGTCAGGCACACCTCGTACGTCTCGCCGGCGGTGATGGCCTCCTGGCACGCCGCGACCAGCTTCAAGTAGTGCGCACGGCTGTGCCGCGACTGCACGGAGTCCGCGCGGGCCGGCACGGGCGCCGCCGCGGGCACGGCGGTGAAATCACGCAGGAATTCCGCCGTTCGGCCCAACCAGCCGTCCTCGTCGGACAACGCCAACAGGTAGACGCAGCGTGAATCGTGGTCGAAAACCAGCGCCCGGTCGGCGAACACGAATGCCGCATCGGGCTGCTCCGAACGGTGCGCCGCCGCGCCGCCGCATTCGGCCTTCAGCTCGTACCCGAGGTACCCGACCCAGCCGAGCGCGAAGTCGAACGGCACGTCGGGCGGCGCGACCCGCCACGCGGCCAGGTCTGCCTCCAGCCAGTCGAAGAACGGCCCGGGGTGCGCCACCCCGTCCACGGTGACCTCGCCGGTCCACACGTCGTACGTGGCCACGCGCGCGAGCGGCCCGCCGGCGTCCCCCATCACGGAGAACCGGCCCCGCTCGCCCGTCAGGCTGCTGTCCAGCCAGAACGCGTCGCGCGACGCGCCGTACAGGGCCGCGTGGACGGCCTCCGGCGGCGGGTGAACGTCCACCCTCCGCACCAGCACCTCCCGCGCCGCCGGGCGGTCAGGGAGTGCGACAGGTGGGGGCAGAGGGGCGAAAGGGGGCGTTGGGGGCGCCACGCCCGCGGTGAGGTCGCGGAAGTTGGCCAGCAGCTGGTGGCCGTGCGACGTGCACACCGACTCGGGGTGGAACTGGACGCCCCACGCCGGCCGCGAGCGGTGTCGCACGCCCATCAGGACGTCGTCGGACGCCCACGCGATCGGTTCGAGCTCGGCCGGCAGGTCGGACACGGCCAGCGAGTGGTACCGCACGACGGGCAGGGGTGACGGCAGGCCGGCGAACAGGTCCGCCCCGGTGTGCCGCACGAGGTCGACGACGCCGTGACGAGGGGTGACCAACCCCACCGACGCGCCGTGCGCGAGGCACAGGCCCTGGTGCCCGAGGCAGACGCCGAGCAACGGGATGTCGGCGTGGTCGACGACCGCGCGGCAGAGGCCGAAGTCGGCGTCGCGCTGCGGCCGGCCGGGGCCGGGCGAGATCACCACGTTGTCGAACCGCCGCAGGTCGGACAGCCGGAACCGCGGGTCGTCGTGGGTGATGACGACCGGCTCCCGCCCGTTCACCTCGGCCAGGTACTGGAAGAGGTTGAAGGTGAACGAGTCGTGGTTGTCGATGAGCAGCGTCCGCATGGCAAACAGCACGGTACCTGCACGAACACCCGGATGGAGTACCCACGGACGGATGACACAGAGGGGTCTCGCACAGCGGAAAGGCCGGGCGCGACCGGCGCCCGGCCTCCCCGTCCTCCCCTGGCTCAGTCGAGGTGGAACCTCGGGTCGGCGGCGAGCGCCGCGAGCTGCGCCGGCGTCAGCGGCAGCTCGGCCAGGCCCGGGTGGCCGGAGTTCGCGTAGACCCGGGACTGGGCCACGATCACGAGCGTGCCGTCGGCGTGGCGGTGGAAGGCTCCCTGCTCCATGCCGCCGTCGGGGTTCGCCGTGGTGGCGACGGCGACCTGCGCGCCGGCCGCGTCGACCACCTCGCAAGTGCCGGCGCCGACCACCGGGTAGGGCTGCCCCGCAAGCTTCGCGCAGCCCGGCTGGTCCGGGAGCCGCGTGCCGCCCTTGGTCTCCACCTGGATCCAGAGGTGCCCGACGCCCGGAGCGCCGGAGCGCACCACCGGCGTGTAGGCCATGTACTCCCAGACCTCCAGCTGGCCTGCGTAATCGGCGAACTGCGACTGGGTGCGCGTCATCGGCCCGTAGCCCTCGAAGCCGATCCGCGAGCGGTCCTCGGCCTTCAGGCCGGACGGCAGGGACGAGACCAGGTCGTTGAGCACGGCGACGCTCTTGTCGGCCCGCGGCCCGTTGGTGGCGGTCCGGTCGGTCTGCCCGTTCGGCCACGGCGTTTCGGTGTCCGCGGGCACGTCGGTCCCCGTCACGGACGGCCGGGCGGACGGGGGCGGCGACGCGGTCGGGGTGACCGACGGCGCGGTCGAGGCCGGGGGCTGCGACGACTGGGCGCCCACCTGCGCGACCTCACGGCCGCCGCCGGCGAGGTTCGGCACCAGGACCGCGCCGACCGCGATCCCGACGACGGCGAGGCCCGCGACCGCGCCTCCCCACGTGGCCTTGCGGCGCCGGTGCGCCCGCTGCCCGCGTTCCAGCGCAGCCGTGGGGTCCATGGGCGGCGGCGGGCTGCTCGCCACCATCACGTCTTGCAACGCGCTCTTCAGCTCGTGCTCGTTCATCGCACCTTTTCTCCCTGCTGAGGGGTGATCAGGCCGCGCAGCGTCTGCAGCCCCCGCGCGGCCTGGCTCTTGACCGTTCCTTCCGAGCAGTTCAACGCCCTGGCGGTCTCCTCGACCGACAGGTCCTCCCAGTACCGCAGCACGAGCACGGCGCGTTGCCTCGGCGGCACCTTGGCCAGCGCCGCGAGCAGCACCAGCCGGTCCTCCGCCGAGCCCCGGCCGACCGCCTCGACGTCGGCGGTCGACTCGGACACGCGCTCCTTGCGGAACCAGCCGCGACGCAGGTCGGAGACGAACGTCCGCACCAGCGTCTGCCGGGTGTAGGCGTCGAGTGCCTCGTGCCGGTTGATCCGCCGCCAGGCCACGTAGAGCTTGGTGAACGTGGCCTGCACGAGGTCCTCCGCACGGTGCCAGTCACCGCACAGCAGGTACGCCGTGCCGCGCATGGCCTCGGACCGCGCCGCGAAGTACTCCGCGAACGCGGTGTCCCGATCACTCATCTGTCCTCCCCCGTACTGCGGTACGAGGTAATCACGCCCGCGGGGGCCACCGGGGTTGCATGGCAGGTTCGAGATTCGTGGAAACTGGTCTCACCACCACCGGGGAGGCCCTGCTTGTTCTTCTTCGTGCTGTTCGCCGTCGTGATGGGCGCGGCCCACTACTACATCTGGAAGCGCGTGGTCCGCGACACCACGCGCGCCGGTCGCGCGCGCCGGGTGGGCACCGGCGTGGTGCTCTTCGCCTACCTGTTGGTGATGGCGGCGCTGGCCGTGAGCCGGCTCGGGTCGACCCTGGGCAACGCCGTGGCCTGGCCCGGCTTCATCTGGCTGGCCGGCGCGTTCTACCTGGCGCTGGTCCTCGGCGTGCTGGAGGTCCCGCGGGCGCTGCTGCTCCGGTCCGCCCGCCGGCACGAGGTCCCGGCCGCCGTGGGGGCGCCGGACGGGGCGGTCGAGGCGCCCGGGGCGGCGCCCCCGACCGGGGAGCAGCCGGTGGACCCCGGCCGACGGCTGTTCATCGCGCGGTCGCTCGCCGTGGCGGGCGGGGTGGCCACCGCGGGGGTCGTCGGCTACGGGACCACGCAGGCACTCGGCGACCCGGTGGTCAAGCGCGTGCCGGTGACGCTCGGCAAGCTCGACCAGCGGTTGGCGGGCTACCGGATCGCGGTCGTGAGCGACATCCACCTCGGCCCGCTGCTGGGCCGGGCGCACACCGAGCGGATCGTGCGGATGATCAACGCCCAGGAGGTGGACCTGGTGGCGATCGTCGGCGACCTGGTCGACGGCACGGTGGCCGAGCTGGGCGAGGCGGCGGCTCCGCTGCGCGACCTCGTGAGCACGCACGGCAGCTTCTTCGTCACCGGCAACCACGAGTACTTCTCGGGCGCCGAGCCGTGGCTGGCGGAGCTGGAGCGGCTCGGCGTCAACCCGCTGCGCAACGAGCGGCTGACGATCGAGCGGGCCGGCGCGTCGTTCGACCTGGCGGGCGTCACCGACGTCACCGGCAGGGCGCACGGCGACGGGCCGGACTACGCCCGCGCCCTCGACGGCCGCGACACGTCGACGCCCGTGGTGCTGATGGCGCACCAGCCGGTGCAGGTCCGCGAGGCCGCCAAGCACGGCGTCGACCTCCAGCTGTCCGGGCACACGCACGGCGGGCAGATGTTCCCGTTCCACCTGGCGATCGGCCTGCAGCAGCCGATGCGCAGCGGGCTGGAGACGATCGACGGCACGCAGGTGTACACGACGAACGGGGCCGGTTTCTGGGGTCCGCCGGTGCGCGTGGGCGCTCCGCCGGACATCACCGTCGTGGAGTTGCGTCACAAGTTCGCCGGCCGATAGCGCTTTTTTCGCCCGCACCGCCTAGAGTGGACGGCCGTGCCCGAACACGGTTGCGGAGGGGGACCCCTAGCGAGATGACGAAGAGCTTTGCCGATCAACGGCTCGACGAGGCAACAGCTCGTATCCGTCGTTTCCTGGACCATGAGCAACCGGACACCCCCTGTCTGGTGATCGACCTGCCGACCGTGCGAGACCGGTTCACGGCCCTCCGCGCGGCCCTGCCCGAGGTCGGGATCTTCTACGCGGTGAAGGCGAACCCGACGCCCGAGGTGGTCGGCCTGCTGGCCGCCGAGGGGTCGTGCTTCGACGTCGCCAGCCCCGCGGAGATCGACCTGTGCCTGGAGCTCGGCGCCGCGCCGGAGGCCATCTCGTACAGCAACCCGATCAAGAAGGCGCGGGACGTCGCCTACGCGTTCGAGCGCGGGGTGCGACTGTTCGTGTCCGACAGCGAACAGGACGTGCTCGCGCTGGCCGAGCACGCGCCCGGCGCGTCGGTGCTGCTGCGAATCCTGGTCAACAGCAAGGG
Organism: Saccharothrix hoggarensis; assembly: GCF_052936025.1. The sequence goes on from NZ_CP193624.1 coordinate 5,854,792, forward strand.
TTCCACCTACCCGTTCGGCAAGAAGTTCGGCTGCGCGCCGGAAATGGCGACGGATCTCCTGCGGTTGGCCTCCGAATCGGGTCTCGTTCCGCTGGGCGTGGCGTTCCACGCCGGGTCGCAGCAGCTGGACCCGAACGGCTGGGACGGCGCGATCGCCGACGCCGCCCTGATCACGGCGAAGCTGCGCGCCGAGGGCATCGAGCTGACGACGGTCAACCTGGGTGGCGGCCTGCCGGCGGGTTACCTGGAGCAGCCGCCGCCGCTGGCGGAGTACGCCGCCGCCATCACGGCCTCCGTCGAGCGCCACTTCGGCGACGTCCGGCCCCGGGTGATGATCGAGCCGGGACGGGCGGTCGTCGCCGAGGCGGGCGTGATCCGCTCGGAGGTGGTGCTGGTGGCGAAGAAGTCCTATTCGGACGAACGCCGCTGGGTCTTCCTCGACATCGGCCGCTACGGCGGCCTGGCCGAGACCGAGGGCGAGGCGATCGCGTACCCGTTGGTCACCAGCCGCGACGGCGTGCCCCACGACGGGGTGCCGCTCGGCCCGGTCGTCCTGGCCGGGCCGACGTGCGACGCGGACGACGTGCTCTACCAGAACGCGTGCTACGAGCTGCCGCTGGACCTGCGCGCGGGCGACCACGTCGACCTGCTCCGCGCGGGCGCCTACACGGCCAGCTACTCGTCGGTGGCGTTCAACGGCTTCGCGCCGCTGGCCACCCACTGCGTGCGATGAGCGCGCCCCCGCCTGTCCGCCGCTGTACCCCTCCTGAAGATGTTTGGAGTGATTGATGTCCGAACTCCCGTGCGAATCCGAGCCGGTTGGCTTGTTCGCAGGACAGCACGTGCTCGCCGAGCTTGAAGGCGTGAGCCCCGAACTGCTCGACGACGAGCAGTTCCTGCGACACGCGCTCGGTGAAGCCCTCACCCAGGCGGATGCCACGGTGTTGGAGGTGGTCTCCAAGCAGTTCGAGCCGCAAGGGGTCACCGTGCTGGCCCTGTTGTCGGAGTCGCACGCGTCCATCCACACCTATCCGGAGGTCGGAGCGGTGTTCGTGGACGTGTTCACCTGCGGCACGCGCGCCAAGCCCGCGCTCGCGGTGCAGTTGCTGGCGGAAGCGCTGGGAGCTGTGTCGGCACGGACGGACATGGTCAGCCGGGGTCACCGCGTCCCCGCGCTCGTCGGTGAGGAGAAGCCGTGATCCGCGAACCGCTCGCGGCCGGGATGACCAGGCACTGGGACGTCGACGAGGTCGTGGTCGACACCCGCACCGAGTTCCAGCACCTGGTCATCGCCCGCACCGCGCAGGGGTTGTCGCTCTTCTGCGACGACGACCGGCAGAGCACCGAGTTCAGCCAGCTGACGTACCACGAGGCGCTGATGGTCCCGGCGCTGCTGCTGGCCGACAAGGTCGAGCGGGTGCTGGTCATCGGCTCGTCCGAGGGCGTGGTGTGCCAGATGGCGGTGGCGGCCGGCGCTTCGGTGGTCGACCACATCGACATCGACTCGCAGGCCGTGCGGCTGTGCGCCGAGCACCTGCCGTACGGGTACACGCTCGACGAGCTGGCGCTGGCGGAGAAGGGCGAAGGCCCGATCCGCGTCCAGTACATCGACGGCTACGAGTACATCCGCACCACCTCCGAGCGCTACGACATCGTCCTGGTGGACCTGCCGGACGAGCGCGAGGAGGAGGCGCAGCACAACCGCCTGTACGGCGCCGAGTTCCTGGGCCTGTGCAAGGCGCTGCTGACGCCGGGCGGCGTCGTGGTGTCCCAGGCGGGCTGCCAGACGATGTGGCGCAACACGACGTTGATCCGCATGTGGCAGCGGTTCAACGAGGTGTTCGACACGGTCGCGTACTACGGCTCGGACGAGCACGAGTGGGCGTACCTGTTCGGGCGCGCCGACGAGGTGGCCGACCCGACCGCGCTGATGGTCGAGCGGCTGCCCGCGTGCGGCTACCGGCCGGAGACGATCGACGACCTGGCCCTGGTCGGGAACTCGATCCCGCCGTACCTGGTCCGGCACTCGCTCGCCTGACGGCGGAACGTGAACGGGGCCGTCCCGCCTTCGTGGCGGGGCGGCCCCTTCGCGTCCACCGGGTCAGGCCAGCGACCGGCGCAGGAAGTCGACCTGGAGCAGCAGCAGGTTCTCCGCCACCTGCTCCTGCGGGGTCATGTGCGTGACGCCGGACAGCGGCAGCACGGTGTGCGGGCGGCCGGCGGCCAGCAGCGCCGACGACAGCCGCAGCGTGTGCGCGGCCACCACGTTGTCGTCCGCCAGGCCGTGCACGATCATCAGCGGGCGCTCCAGCTTCGGCGCGTCGGCCAGCAGCGAGTTGCCGTCGTAGACGTCGGGCCTGTCGTCCGGGTGGCCGAGGTAGCGCTCGGTGTAGTGGGTGTCGTAGAGCCGCCAGTCGGTGACGGGCGCGCCCGCGATGCCCGCGTGGAACACGTCCGGCCGGCGCAGCACGGCGAGCGCGGCCAGGTAGCCGCCGTAGGACCAGCCGCGGATGCCGACGCGGGACAGGTCGAGGTCCGGTTCGGCCGCGGCCACCGCGTGCAGCGCGTCCACCTGGTCCTCGAGGGTCGCGCCCGCGAAGTCGAAGGCGATCTCCCGCTCCCACTCCGGGCCGCGGCCGGGCGTGCCGCGCCCGTCGACCACGAGGACCGCGAACCCCTGGTCCGCCAGCCACTGCGACGTCAGGTAGGCGTTGCGGGCCGCCACGACGCGCTGGGCGTGCGGGCCGCCGTACGGGTCGAGCAGCACGGGCAGCTTGCGGCCGGGCACGTGGTCGCGCGGGAACAGCAGCGCGGCGCGCAGGTCGCGCTCGCCGACGGTGAGCAGCCGGACCTCCGGCGTGAGCACGGGGGTCTCGGCGAACGAGGCGATCTCGCCCCCGGTGGAGACGGTGACCCGCTGCCCGAACCGGTCCGTGGTCGACGTCGCGAGGACCAGCACGCCGCCCCCGCGGACCGCGCCGCTGACACCGTCCTCAGTGGACAGACGGGTGACGTCGTCGGCCGTGACGAGGTAGACGTGGGTCTGCGTGGGGTCGTCGGTGGAGGCGGTGACGAGGACGCCGTCCTCGGCCGCGTCGAGCACCGAGCGGACCTGGAAGCCGTCCGGGGTCCACGCCCGGTCGCCCACGACGAGCCGGTTCGCGCCGTCGACCGGCAGCACGCGCAGCAGCTCGCCGACCGGCGTCCAGCGGGGCGTGCCGGGCACGATCTCCAGCCAGCGCGGGTCGGTGTCGTCGGCCACCACGTCCACCGCGCCGGACGCGACGTCCACCGCGAGCACACGGGACCGGCGCTGGTCGCGGGACTGGACCTGCAGCAGCGGCTTGCCGTGCGACGTCCACGACACCGAGGCCAGGTACGGGAACCCGTCGCGGTCCCACGGGACGTCGGTGCGGCCGGCGCCGTCCACGTCGAGGAGCGCGACCTCGACGACGGCGTTGGCCGTGCCGGCGGCCGGGTAGGCGATCTCGGTGGCGGGCGTGCCGGGGTTGGCCGGGTCGGCGATGTGCCAGCGCGGCACGGGCGCGTTGTCCACGCGGGCGGCCAGCACCCGCTCGCCGTCAGGGGAGAACCAGTAGCCCCGGTACCGGCTCATCTCCTCGGCCGCCAGGAACTCCGCCAGGCCCCAGGTGACGTCCGGGCCGTCCGGCTCGGCGACCACGCGGTCCGCGCCGGTCGCCAGGTCCACGACGTGCAGCGCGCCGTCCGCGACGTACCCGACGCGGCGGCCGGTGGGGTCGAGCCTCGGGTCGACGGCCGCGCCCGCGACGGGCAGCTCCCGCACCGCGGCGGTGGCGAGGTCGAGCACGAACACCCGGCCGGACAGGGCGAACACGGCCTGCCGCACGTCCCGGTCGGTGGCGTAGCCGACGATGCCCGCCGCCTGCTCGCGGGTCCGCTCGCGGCGCGCCCTCTCCTCCGCCGGCAGGTCCTCGGGGTCGGTCAGCAGCGCGCCGGGGTCGGCCAGCAGCGCCTCCGTCCGGGTGGCGGTGTCGAACGCCCACAGGCCGTTCGCCCGGCTCGTGGCCGAGGCGGTGCGGAGGAAGTACACCTTGGCGCCGTCGGGTGCGACGGTGAACGTCCGCGGTGCGCCGAGGGTGAACCGCTGGGTGCGCGCGTGCTGGCGCGGGAAGGATGTCTCGTTGCCCACCCGGACACCCTACGGGGTGGCCCCAGGCGGCAGGGGGTGGAAATCACGGGTGCGTCGCACCCGTTCGCGATGTCCTTCTCCGGCAACGGCTTGTCGGTTCTCCTGGCGGGCGGAGCCGTGACGTGCGGGCCGACCGGCGATCACCCCGAACCCCTGTCCTGGTCCGGTTCGCTGAACCCCGCCGGGCGCGGGGCCGTACTCGTCGGTGGAGCGATCGACGGACCAAGGAGGAGTGAGTGTGATCCGACGAAACCGCATCGCCATCGCCGTCGCGGGCGGCATGGCAGCCGTGCTCGCGCTGGTCATGTGGACTTCCAACGCGACCGGCTTGCAAGGCCGGACGGTCGCGCAGACCGGGCAGGTGGGCGCCGCGGCCCAGGGCGACTACGGAGACGTCCAGGAGCCCTTGGCCCCTCCCACCAGCGAGGACGCGACGCCGGCCGGGGAACCCGCGGTGCCGGTCGAGGAGCCCGCGGCCGACGCGCCCGAGGGCCAGGCCGCGCCCGCGCCGTCCGGCCCGCGGATCACGTTGGTGGGCAAGAGCGTGCCGAAGATGGGCGACGTCGTGCAGGACGGCGACGGCCGGACGCTGTACCGGTTCGACAAGGACACGCCGAACCCGGCGAAGTCCACCTGCGAGGGGCAGTGCGCCGTGACGTGGCCGCCCGTGCTGTCGGACGGCAAGCCGCAGCTGCGGGGCGTCGACCCGGCCCTGGTGTCGACGGTGAAGCGCGCCGACGGTGCCGAGCAGGTGACGCTCGACGGCTGGCCGCTCTACACCTACGCGAAGGACGAGGCGCCGGGCCAGTGGAAGGGCCAGGGCGTCGGCGGCACGTGGTTCGTGGTGCAGCCGAACGGCAAGCGCAACGTCGAGTGCCTGCCGCCGGGGGTGACCGCGCCGGCCGCCTAGTCCACTGTGGAACGCCCCGATCCCCCGGCCCGGGGTTGGCCGGGGGATCGGGCGTCGCACAGCGGGAACCGGGCCTCAGAGGACGCGGACGACCTCGTCGTAGTCCAGCCGGACGTTGCGCGGGTGCGTGCCGGAGTGGTCCGGGTGGCCGATGTTGACCACGATCAGCGGCAGCTGGTGGGTGCCGTCGAAGAACTCGCGGCGCACGCCCTCGGCGTCGAAGCCGCTCATCGGGCCCGCGGCGAGACCGGCCGCGCGGACGCCGACGATGAAGTAGCCCGCCTGGAGCAGGGCGCTCGTCTTCGCCGCCTCGGCGCGCCGGGCGTCGTCCGCGAACACGTCCTTGGCGCCGGGGTAGTGCGGGAACGTCCGGGCGAGGTGCTCGTGGAAGTCGGTGTCGGCGGCCAGGATCGCGGTCACCGGCGCGGCCAGCGTCTTGGCCCGGTTGCCCTGCGACATGTGCGGCGCGAGGCGGGCCTTGGCGTCCTCGCCGCGGACGAACACCACGCGCAGCGGCTGGCTGTTCATCGCGGTCGGGCCCCACTTGACGAGCTCGTACACCTCGCGGAGCTGCTCGTCGGTCACCGGCTCGGCGGTGAACGCGTTGGCCGTGCGCGCCTCGCGGAACAGCAGGTCCTGCGCTTCGTGCGGCAGCGCCAACGTGTCGAGCGTCGCGGTCATGATGCCTCTTTCGGTTGTCCCGTGCGCGGCTTGCGCACGGGACAACCTCCCGCGAGGCGCGCCTATTTCGTGGCGCGTTTCACACGTTCGGGTAGAGCGGGTGCTTCGCCGCCAGCACGTCGACGCGCGCCCGCAGCTCGGCGAGGTCCGGCGACGGCTGCAGCGCCGCCGCGATGACGTCCGCCACCTCGGCGAAGTCCGCCGCCCCGAAGCCGCGCGTGGCCAGCGCCGGCGTGCCGATCCGCAGGCCGGACGTCACCATCGGCGGACGCGGGTCGTTCGGCACCGCGTTGCGGTTGACCGTGATCCCCACCTCGTGCAGCCGGTCCTCGGCCTGCTTGCCGTCCAGTTCGGACGCCACCAGGTCGACCAGCACGAGGTGCACGTCCGTGCCGCCGGTGAGCACCTTCACACCGGCCGCCGCCGCGTCGGGCCGCGACAGGCGCTCGGCGAGGATCTTCGCGCCCTCGACCGTGCGGCGCTGGCGGTCGGCGAACTCGGGCGACGCGGCGTGCTTGAACGCCACCGCCTTGCCCGCGATCACGTGCTCCAGCGGACCGCCCTGCTGACCGGGGAACACCGCCGAGTTGATCTTCTTGGCGAGGTCGGCCTCGTTGGTCAGGATGACGCCGCCGCGCGGACCGCCGAGGGTCTTGTGCGTGGTCGTCGTCACGACGTGCGCGTGCGGCACCGGGCTCGGGTGCAGGCCCGCCGCCACCAGGCCGGCGAAGTGCGCCATGTCCACCATCAGGTACGCGCCGACCGAGTCGGCGATCCGGCGGAACTCCGCGAAGTCCAGCTGCCGCGGGTACGCCGACCAGCCCGCCACGATCAGCTTCGGCTTGTGCTCGGCCGCCAGCCGCTCCACCTCGGCCATGTCGACCCGGCCGTCGGACTCCGCCACGTGGTAGGGCACCACGTTGTAGAGCTTGCCGGAGAAGTTGATCCGCATGCCGTGGGTGAGGTGCCCGCCGTGCGCGAGGTCGAGGCCCAGGATCGTGTCGCCCGGCTGGAGCAGGGCGAACATCGCGCACGCGTTGGCCTGCGCGCCCGAGTGCGGCTGCACGTTGGCGAAGCCCGCCCCGAACAGCGCCTTGACCCGCTCGATCGCCAGCCGCTCGATGACGTCGACGTTCTCGCAGCCGCCGTAGTAGCGCCGGCCCGGGTAGCCCTCGGCGTACTTGTTGGTCAGCACCGAGCCCTGCGCCTCCAGCACCGACACCGGCGTGAAGTTCTCGGAGGCGATCATCTCCAGCGTGCTCTGCTGCCGGCGCAGCTCGGCGGCGACGGCGTCCGCGACCTCCGGGTCGAACTCCGCGAGGGAGGTGTTGAAGTGCTCGGACATGTGTGGGTCTCTCCCTTAGCTGGTTCGCTTGTAGAACGGCAGTGCGACGACTTCGACCGGCTCGTGCTTGCCCCGGACGTCCACCGACAGCGCGGTGCCCGGTTCAGTGTCGCCGACGGCCACGTACGCCATGGCCACGGAGTACCCGAGGGTCGGTGACAGCGCGCCGCTGGTGACCTCGCCGATCGGCGTGCCCGACGCGTCCAGCACCGGGTAGCCGTGCCGGGGCGCGCGGCGCGACGCCGTCCGCAGGCCGACGAGCTTGCTCTCCACGCCCTTCTCCGCCACGGCGGCCAGGGCGTCGCGGCCGACGAAGTCGCCCGGCTTGTCGAGCTTCACCACCCGGCCCAGGTTCGCGTGGAACGGCGTGCGGTCCCGGCCGAGCTCGTTGCCGTACAGCGGCATGCCGGCCTCCAGCCGGAGCGTGTCGCGGCAGCCGAGGCCCGCGGGCTTGAGGTCGTGCGGCGCGCCGGCCTCCAGCAGCGCCTGCCAGACGTGCGCGGCGTCGTCCGGGGCGACGAACAGCTCGAAGCCGTCCTCGCCGGTGTAGCCGGTGCGGGCGAGCAGCACCGGCTTGCCCGCGACCTCGGTCGGGTACGACGCGTAGTACTTCACCGTGGCGAGGTCGGTGGGGGTGAGGCCGGCCAGGATCTCCGTCGCCTTCGGCCCCTGCACGGCGAGCAGGGCGTAGTCGGTCGACCGGTCCGCGACGACGGCGTCGAAGCCCTCGGCCCGCTCGACCAGCGCCTCGTGCACCACGGCGGCGTTGGACGCGTTCGCCACGACCAGGTACTCGACGTCACCCGTCCGGTACACGATCAGGTCGTCGATCACCCCGCCGTCGGCCTCGCAGATCATCGTGTAGCGGGCGCGGCCGACGCCGATCGCGGACGCGTGGCCGACCAGCGCGTGGTCCAGCGCGGCGCCCGCCTCGGGGCCGGTGAGCACGATCTCACCCATGTGGGTCAGGTCGAACAGGCCCGCCGACGTGCGCACCGCGTGGTGCTCGGCCAGCTCGCTGTCGTAGCGCAGCGGCATCCGCCAGCCCGCGAAGTCGGTGAACATGGCGCCCAGCGCCTCGTGCTCGGCGTGCAGGGGCGTGCGGCGGCTTTCCATCAGGCGGGGTCCTCCCTGGGTGCGGACATGCCGGCAGAACCGACCGGTCGGGTCGGCTGACACGTACGAAGGATGACACGGTCCATCGGAGACTCCTCGTCGAGAGCGAGCCTCCCCCTCTGTCATGAGCCTGAGAGCTTCACCGCGCGAGGGCGGCTTGCACCGTGGGCGAGGCGCGCCGGCTGCGCGCCTGCTTTCCAGAGTTGCCTTCGTCGGGCGGTAGCTGTGCCTGAGAGATTCCGGGGAGGAGTTGCTCCTTCGGCGCCCCGTTCGGGGACTCTCCCGCGCGACATCGACGGCCGTGTTCAGTTGGTACCGCCAGACGCTAGGCGTGCCCGGTCGGCCGGTCAACCCGCCTCACAGGCTCTTCTCGGCCCGGACGCTCTCGACCACCTTGCGCTCGGCGTAGAACGACACGAACGGGATCGTGCCCGCGAGCAGCACCAGGGCCGTGCCCTTGATCGACCAGCGGGCCTTGAGCGCCAGGTCGACGGTCAGCACCAGGTAGACGGCGTAGAGGAAGCCGTGCACGGGGCCGACGACCTGCATCATGCCCTCGTTGCCGCCCGCGTACTTGGCGATCATCGCGACCACGAGGAGCAGCAGGCCCACACCGACCACGTACGCCATGAACCGGAACCTGGTCAACGCGCCGCTCATCGCCCTACCTCACCTCACCGCTGGTCCCGCGCGTGGAGTGCCGCGAGCATGCGGTTGTAGGCCGCGAGCTCGTCGTCCTCGTCGTCGTGCGCGGGTGCTCTGACGGGCTCAACGGTAACGACCGGCCGCGAGGGCGCGGCCACCGGCTCCGCGGGGGACGGCGACGCGTCCCCGTCGGCGGCGTCGGTCGACCCGGTCGACTCGGAGGTCTGGGCGGCCGCGGCGGCTTCGTCCGCCTTGCGGCGGGCGTCCAGCTTGCGCATGCGCCACACCATGAACGCCGGGAAGAGGCCGAAGAGGGGCCACTGGAAGACGTAGCCGAGGTTCTGGAACGTGCCGCCCGCCTGCGAGAACCGCTCCCACTGCCAGTAGGCGAGGCCGCAGCACACGACGAGCGAGACCAGGCAGGCGGCCGCGATGGCCAGCCGCTGGGGAGTGATGAGGCCTCGCACGCCTCAAGAGTACTTCGCCCGGGGCTGGGGCTCCCGGACAGGAGCCCGCCCCTCACAGGTTGTGGGCTCCCGTACCGCGCAGGAGCCCGCCCCGACTCGATCCGACTAAGCCACGCCGTCCCGGCGTTGCCTCTGCAGCCTGGCCACGCACCAGGCCGCCGCGCTGCCCCGACGCAGGTGCTGGAGCACCGTCATCGGGCCGAGGCGACGACCGAGGTCGGCGGGCGTGAGCCCGGCCGCCCGGTAGTCCAGAGCGCGCTGGTCCAGCGGGCTGATGCCCGCGTCCCACCACTGCTCCGCCTCGGACAGGTCGCCGACCAGCTGCCAGTAGCTGGCGGCCGCGGCGAGCAGGGCCTCGGGCACCTCGGGCGCCCGCTTCCGCATCGCCGCCACGTACGCCGGGTCGGCGGACTCGACCTTCACCAGTCCGCGAGGCCCGCCGTTCGCCCGCTGCACCGGGATGCCCGGCGCGGACGGCGGCGCTTCCGCGAGCCACGCGTCCTTGATCCGGTTCACCTCCTGCAGCTCGGCGTCGTCCGAGCGCTCAGCCGCCCACTGCCGCAGCAGCTCGTCGACTCCGGAGTCCTCGACCATTCTGCCTCCTCGTCGGTCGAAGATCAGCCAATGCAGCGCACCGTATTAGCGGGTACCGACAACCGCTAGACCCTGGTTTGTCAAAAACCCTGTTACCAGGGCGTTATAGCCCTCATTCCACCCGTACGGTGCAACGATGGCGACTCACCGTCACCGATCGTGACCGCATTGAGCGGACTTCGTCGGGTCCGCTAGGCGAAGAGGCTGCGAACGAAGGTGATGATCGACTCGGCGCCGGACCGGAGCCAGCCCAACGCGGTCTTCACCGCCTCGGCGGACTGGTCGGGCTCGGTGATCAGGAGGAACAGCACCAGCGCGACCGCCGCCAGCGTCACCACCTTCTTGACGTTCACTGATCGGTCTCCGTCCGTATCACAGGGCCTGGGCGGCGAGGCGCCGCTCCGGTCGAGTCACCCGTCATCGTCCCCCATTCACCCGGATGATGAGGGCCGAACCCGCCGTGATCGCTCGACCGGTGGTAGCAACCACCACTGGATCACGCCTGAGGCGTGCCTGGTGTCACCCGAACGGACGATCAAGGGGACCAGTGGTCCAGCCGATCACCAAGGTACGGGCCACTCGCCCACCCCCCTGGCACGGACACGAGGTACAGCCGCATCGTCAGTTCTCCGCAGCCCATCACCTGATCGCGCCGACGCACGCACTGAGCGTGACAAAGGCCGATGACGGCTGCCACCTATTCCGGTATCTCTTCAGGTGAATTCCCGCGCCCTTTTCACGGCCGCCGCTCACCGGGTGCCGAAGCACTCCCCGAAGCGCCCCGCGCACCGGACACGACGGCTCCGCCCACGCGCCCGCCGCGCCCAGGCTGACGCCGCCGTCGACGCCGCACCACTCGCCCACGGGATCGCCGCGCCCGCCGGCCATGCGCCAGGGGCTCACCGGACCTGGCGGCTCAACCGCCCACCCCGCCGCGCGCAGGCCGGGCACCAGCGCTCATCCCCCAACCACACCACGCCCCGCGGTCCGGGCCGCAGGGGCTCACCGGGCACGACGGCTCAGCCGACCACGCCCGCCGCGCGCAGGTCCGCGATCTCCTCCGCGCCCAGCCCCAGCTCGCCCAGCACCGCGTCCGTGTCCGCACCGACCGTGGGCGGCGGGCTCGGGGTGGTCGGAGGCGTGCGCTCGAACCGGGGCGCGGGCGCGGGTTGGGGCACGCCCGCCACCTCGACGAACGTCCCCCGCCGCACGTTGTGCCCGTGCTCGGGCGCCTCGCCGGGGGCGAGGACGGGCGCGAGGCAGGCGTCCGTGCCCTCCGCCAGCGCCGCCCACTCGTCGCGCGTCCGGGTCGCCACGGCGGCGGCGATGCGCGACCTCAGCTCCGGCCAGTTCGCCGGGTCGTGGCGGCTCGGCAGCCCGGCGTCGGCCAGTCCCAGCACCGCCAGCAGCTCGGCGTAGAACTTCTCCTCCAACGCCCCCACGCTGACGAACCGCCCGTCCGCCGCCTCGTACACGTCGTAGAACGGCGCGCCGCCGTCCAGCAGGTTCTCGCCCCGCCCGCCCGTCCACGCGCCCGCCGACGCCATCCCGTGCAGGAACGTGGTCAGCAGCGCCGCACCGTCGACCATGGCGGCGTCCACCACCTGCCCGCGCCCCGACCGCTCCCGCTCGTACAGCGCCGCCAGCACGCCCACGGCCAGCAGCAGCCCGCCGCCACCGAAGTCACCGACGATGTTCAGCGGCACGGTGGGCGGCGCGCCGGCCCGGCCGATCGGCTCCAGCGCGCCCGCCACCGCGATGTAGTTGATGTCGTGCCCGGCGCGGTCGGCCAGCGGGCCGTCCTGGCCCCACCCGGTCATCCGCCCGTAGACCAGCTTCGGGTTGCGGGCCAGGCACTGGGCCGGGCCGATGCCGAGCCGCTCCGTCACGCCCGGCCGGAAGCCCTCGACCAGCACGTCCGACGCGGCGACGAGCCGGAGCACCAGCTCGGCGCCCTCGGGCCGGCGGACGTCCACGCCGATCGACCGCCGCCCGCGCCCCAGCAGCGGCGCCTCGGTGCCGCCGCCGATCCGGTCCACCCGGACCACCGACGCGCCGAGGTCCGCCAGCACCATGCAGCCGAACGGCGCGGGCGCGAGGCCGGCCAGCTCGACGACCTTCAGCCCTTCCAGCGGCCCCGGCACTAGAGCGACCTCGCGATGATTTCCTTCATGATCTCGTTCGTCCCGCCGTAGATCTTCTGCACGCGCGCGTCCGCCCACGCGCGCGCGATGGGGTACTCGGTCATGTACCCGTACCCGCCGAACAGCTGGACGCACTCGTCGACCACCCGGCACAGCCGCTCGGTGGCCCACCACTTCGCCATCGCCGCCGTGGGCACGTCGAGCGCGCCCTTCAGGTGAGCGGCGATGCACTCGTCCACGAACGCCCTGGTCACGCGGGCCTCGGTGGCGCACTCGGCGAGGGTGAACCGGGTGTTCTGGAACTTGATCAGCTCCCGGCCGAACGCCGTGCGGTCCTTCACGTACGCCAGGGTCAGGTCGACGGCCGCCTCGATGCCCGCGATCGACGCCACGGCGATGATCAGGCGTTCCTGCGGGAGCTGCTGCATGAGCTGGATGAAGCCCTGGCCCTCGCCGTCGCCCAGCAGGTTCGCCGCGGGCACGCGCACGTCGTCGAAGAACAGCTCGGCGGTGTCCTGGCCCTTCATGCCGATCTTGTCCAGCACCCGGCCGCGGCGGAAGCCGGGCGCGTCGGCGGTCTCCACGACGACCAGCGAGATGCCCGTGGCGCCCTGGGACGGGTCGGTCTTCGCGACCACGATCACCAGGTCGGCCTGCACGCCGTTGGTGATGAACGTCTTGGAGCCGTTGACCACGTACTCGTCGCCGTCGCGCAGCGCCCGCGTCTTGATGTTCTGGAGGTCGGAGCCGCCGCCGGGCTCGGACATGGCGATCGCGCCGACGAACTCGCCGGACGCGAGCTTCGGCAGCCAGCGGCGCTTCTGCTCCTCGGCGCCGTAGGAGTTGATGTAGTGGGCGACGATCCCGCTGTGCACGCTGTTGCCCCACGCGCTGTCGCCGACGCGCGCCTGCTCCTCCAGCAGCACGGCCTCGTGCGCGAACGTGCCGCCGCCACCGCCGTACTCCTCGGGGATGGACAGGCAGAGCAGGCCGAGCTCACCGGCCTGGTTCCAGAAGTCCCGGTCCACGTGCTTCTGCGCGGCCCAGCGCTCGTGGTGGGGGACCGACTCCCTCTCGAAGAACGTCCGGGCCAGCTTGCGCAGCTGGTCCAGGTCCTCGGTCATCCAGGCGGAACGGCGAGTTGGCATGCCCCAGACGGTCCCACCGACCCGTCGCGCCCGCCATGACCGTGACCGCCGGCGTGGACGTCGATCGTGAGCGCAAATGTCAGGCGTCCCGTAGTCGTCGGGCCGCGGCGGGCGCGCCGGTGGGCCAGACTCGGTGCATGCGATACCGGAGGCTGACCCCTGCCGACTGGCGCACGTGGCGCGACATCCGGCTGACCGCCCTGCGCAGCGACCCCGACGCGTTCGGCTCGACGCTGGCCCGTGAGCAGGAGTACGACGAGGCGAGGTGGCGCGAGCTGATGGCGCCCCGGAACGGGGTGAAGGTGATCGCGGTGGAGACCTCGGGCTCAGGGGCGGCCGAGCCGGTGGCGCTCGTGGCCGGTGTGCCCCACGAGGACGACGCGGAGACGCTCTACCTGTACTCCATGTGGGTCAGGCCCGAGTTCCGCCGCCAGGGCGTCGGCGAGGCGATGGTCGCGAACGTGCTGGCGTGGGCGCGCGAGCACGGGTGGACGCGGGTGGAGCTGCGGGTGTTCCGCGACAACCCCGTCGCCCGGCGGCTGTACGCGCGGCTGGGGTTCGTCGGCGAGGGCGAGGTCATGGACCACCCGCTGAGCTAATAAGTCACCTGCCGCGGTCATGGGCAAGGGCCGGGCGGGTGCCTACCGTTGAGTACATGAGCGAAGCCTTGATCTTCGACGCGGTGCGGACACCGCGTGGCAGGGGGAAGCGCGGTTCGCTGCACAGCGTCAAGCCGATCACCCTGGCGTCCGGGGTGCTGGCGGCGCTGGCGCGGCGCAACGAGCTGGACACCTCGGCGGTGGACGACGTGGTGTTCGGCGTCGTGTCCCCGGTCGGCGAGCAGGGCGCGGACATCGCCCGCACGGCGGTGCTGGCGGCGGGCTGGGACCTGCGGCCGGCGGGCGTGCAGCTCAACCGGTTCTGCGCGTCCGGCCTGGAGTCGGTGAACCTGGCGGCGGCGAAGGTGGCGTCCGGGTTCGAGGACCTGGTGGTGGCCGGCGGCGTCGAGTCGATGTCGCGGGTGCCGATGGGCTCGGACGGCGGCGCGTGGATGGCCGACCCCGAGACCAACATGGCGACGAACTTCGTGCCGCAGGGCGTGAGCGCGGACCTCATCGCCACGCTGGAGGGGTTCACCCGGGAGGACGTCGACGCGTACGCGCTGCGCTCGCAGCAGCGGGCGACGCTGGCGCGGGACAAGGGCTACTTCGACCGGTCGCTGGTGGCCGTGGTCGACCAGAACGGCTCGGTCGTGCTCGACCACGACGAGGCGATCCGCCCGGAGACCACGATGGAGGCGCTGGCCGGGCTCAAGCCGAGCTTCGCGTTCCACGGCGACCTGGGCTTCGACGCCGTCGCCATCGACCGGTACCCGACGGTGGAGCGCATCCACCACGTCCACACGCCGGGCAACTCGTCGCAGATCGTGGACGGCGCGGCGGCGATGCTCATCGGCAACGCCCGCACCGGCCGGGAGCTCGGCCTCACCCCCCGCGCGCGGATCATCGCGACGGCGGTCGTCGGCTCGGAGCCCACGATCATGCTGACCGGTCCCGCGCCGGCCGCGCGCAAGGCGCTGGACAAGGCCCGGCTCACGGTCGAGGACATCGACCTGTTCGAGATCAACGAGGCGTTCTCGTCGGTGGTGCTGAAGTTCCAGCGCGAGCTGGACCTGCCCGACGAGAAGGTCAACGTCAACGGCGGCGCGATCGCGATGGGCCACCCGCTCGGGGCGACCGGCTGCATGATCCTCGGCACCCTGCTCGACGAGCTGGAGCGCCGGGACCTGCGCCGGGGTCTGGCCACGCTGTGCGTGGGCGGCGGCATGGGCATCGCGACGATCATCGAGAGGGTCTGATGGCTATCCACTTCGAGCGGGACGACGACGGGATCGTCACCCTCACGATGGACATGTCGGGCTCGGCGAACGTGATGAACGCCGAGTACCACCAGGCCATGGGCGCGGCGGTCGCCCGCCTGGAGTCGGTCAAGGACGACATCGCGGGCGTCGTGCTGACGTCGGCGAAGAAGACGTTCTTCGCGGGCGGCGACCTCAACCTGCTGATCACGATCACGCCGGAGAACGCGGCCGAGGCGCTCGGGTTCCTGGAGGACGTCAAGGGCCAGTTGCGGCGGCTGGAGCTGCTGGGGAAGCCGGTCGTCGCGGCCATCAACGGCAGCGCGCTGGGCGGCGGCTTCGAGATCGCGCTGGCCTGCCACCACCGGGTGGCGCTGGACGACGACCGGATCAGGATCGGCCTGCCGGAGGCGACGCTGGGCCTGCTGCCCGGCGGTGGCGGCGTGACGCGGGTGGTGCGCCTGCTGGGCGTGCAGCCCGCGTTGCCGCTGCTCATGGAGGGCAAGCAGCTGCGCCCGGCGCGCGCTCTGCAGGCGGGCCTGGTGCACGAGCTGGCGTCCTCCCGCGACGAGCTGATCGCCAAGGCGCGCGCGTGGATCAAGGAGAACCCCGCGCCGCAGCAGCCGTGGGACAGGCCCGGGTACGCCGTGCCGGACGTGCGGGTCGGCGACCCCAACCTGTACGGGCTGCTCGCCGCCGCGCCCGCCGTGCTGCGCAAGAAGACGCACGGCGTGTACCCGGCGCCGGAGAAGATCCTGGCCGCCGCCGTCGAGGGCGCCCTGGTGGACTTCGACACGGCGCTCGCCGTCGAGGGGCGCTACTTCGTCGAGCTGGCCGCGGGCCAGGTGTCCAAGAACATGATCAACACGTTCTGGTTCCAGCTCAACGAGATCAACGCGGGCGGGTCGCGGCCGGACGGCGTGGCGCGCTCGAAGGTCGCCAAGGTCGGGGTGCTGGGCGCGGGCATGATGGGCGCGGGCATCGCCGAGGTCAGCGCCAAGGCCGGCATCGAGGTCGTGCTGAAGGACGTGACGCTGGACGCGGCCAAGCGCGGCGCCGGCGACACGCCGGGCATCACGCCCACCGACTCGGACGCCGACCTGGCGGGCTGCGACCTCGTCATCGAGGCGGTCTTCGAGAACCGCGAGCTGAAGAACCGGGTGCTGCCCGCCGCCGAGGCGAACGCGCTGCCGGACGCGGTGATCGCGTCCAACACGTCGACGCTGCCGATCACCGGCCTGGCGGCCGCGGTGCCGGACCCGACGAGGTTCATCGGCCTGCACTTCTTCTCGCCGGTGCCGAAGATGCGGTTGGTGGAGATCATCCGCGGCGAGAAGACGTCGGACGAGACGCTGGCGCGGGCGTTCGACTACGTGCTGCAGATCGGCAAGACCCCGATCGTGGTCAACGACAGCCGCGGCTTCTACACGTCGCGGACGTTCGGCACGTACGTCACCGAGGCCGTGTCGATGGTGGCGGAGGGCGTGTCGCCCGCGCTGATCGAGAACGTGGCCAAGCGCGCGGGCATGGCCGTCGGGCCGCTGGCCGTGTCGGACGAGGTGACGCTGACGCTGCAGCTGAAGATCCGGGACCAGACGCTCGCCGACGACCCGACGGTCGCGGGCGCGCTGGGCGACCACCCGGCGTTCGCGGTGCTGGAGGAGCTGGTCGCCGAGGGCCGCACGGGCAAGGCGGGCGGCGCGGGGTTCTACGAGTACCCGGAGGGCGGCCGGAAGTTCCTGTGGCCGGGCCTGGCCCGGTACGCGCGGGCCGACGCGGGCGTCACCGAGCGGGACGTCGAGGACCGGTTGCTGTTCATCCAGTCGCTGGAGACCCTGCGGTGCCTGGACGAGGGCGTGCTGACGTCGGTCGGCGACGCGAACGTGGGCAGCGTGTTCGGGTTCGGCTTCGCGCCGTGGAGCGGCGGCACGGTGCAGTTCGTGAACTCGTACGGGCTCGGCGCGTTCGTGGAGCGGGCCGACTACCTGGCCGACACCTACGGCGAGCGGTTCCGCCCGCCGACGTCGCTGCGCGAGCGCGCCGCGCGGGGCGAGAAGTTCTGACGGCGGTGCGGCGAGGCCCCGGGGTTCGGTGAACCCCGGGGCCTCGCCGGTCGGATCAGGCGGTGGCGCGACCCCGTTCGGGCAGGGCCGTCGTCACCTCGGCGCGTTGCGCCACGCCGTTCACGGTCACCGCGACCGTCACCCGGCCCGGCCGCAACGCGGTGAGCGCGCCCGTCTCCGGGTCGAGCCACGCGACGTGCCACGGCCGCACCCCGGACTCCGCGCCGACGTGCACGTCGAGCGACGCGGACCAGTCGGCGCTCACCGGGTAGGCCACCGGCACCCGCCGGCCCGCCTGGGTGACCGTCGCCGTGACGGCGCCGGGCGAGCCGATCCGCACCACCGGCGGCACGTCGAGCGCCAACCCGTCGACGTGGGGCCGGATCTCGGCGGCGAGCCAGTCGTCACCGGCCGCCGGGTCGACGCCGAGCATGGTCCAGCCGGTGAACCCGCCGCGGCCGGCCGACCCCGCGGGCGCCTTGCCCGAGTTGCCGTTGACCAGGTACGGCACGCCGTCCACCCGCGAGGCGTGGAACAGGCCCACGTGCGCGCCGATGAACGCCGCGCCCTTGCCGGTGGCGCGGCGGAAGCCCGACAGCCAGTCCTCGACCACGTCGGCCTCCAGCCGGTCCGACAGCTGACTTCCCTTGGTCGGCGTCGGGTCGCGCGGCGGGTGGTGCTCCATCACGACGACCGAGTGCACGGACCCGTGGTCCCGCAACGCTTCCCGCAGCATCACGGCCTGGTCGAACCCGCCGCCGCGCAGCGTGCCGGTGGACGAGTCGAGCAGCACGAACCGGGTGCCCTTGTGGTCGAAGACCCGGTTGGTGGCGCCGAACTCGCGGCGGAAGTTCTCGATCGTGCCCGGACCCATGATCTCGTGGTTGCCCGGCACGTAGTACCAGGGCAGCTCGTCGCCCAGCTCCTCGGTGAGGACGCGGCGGGCCAGCGCCAGGTCCGCGGGCGACGCCTCGTCGACGAAGTCGCCGTTGACGACGAGGAAGTCCGGCCGCTGCGCCTTGATCTCGCGCAACGTCCGCCGGGCCGCCCGGACCAGGTCGCTGTCCGGGTTGCGGGCGACGAACTGGGCGTCGGACATCACCGCGAACCGCCACGGCCGGTCGGCCACCGTGCCGTCGCGCACGACCAGCCGGTCCTCGGTCTCCTCGGCCTCGGGCAGCTCCACGGCGGGCGGCACCTTGGCCACGATGTCGTCCACCAGCACCTCGCCCGTGTACTGGCGGTCGGCCTTGGTCTCGATCGTGTAGAACCGGTTGACCTTCAACGGGAACGCGAGGCCGCTCGGCACCGGCACTTCGAGGTACCGCCAGCCCGTCCACGTGATGTACGGGCCGTACAGCGACCGGCTCAGCCCCGACCCGTCCGTGACGGTGAACGCCGTCCACTCGCCGCGGCCGTGCCCGTAGACCCACGCGCCCAGCGCCAGCGGCTGGCCCTCGACCTCGATCGGCCGCGGCGGGATCGCGTACGCGGTGCGGGTGCCGGTGGACTTCGAGAAGTCGTACGTCATGCGCAGCCCGGCGCCGGTGCGGCCCTCGGCGACCGGGGCCACCGAGCCGGAGCCGCGGGCCGAGCCGAAC
Organism: Saccharothrix hoggarensis; assembly: GCF_052936025.1. Next base: position 5,873,535 of record NZ_CP193624.1, read on the forward strand.
GTCCACGACGCGCCGTCGTCGAACCCGGCGATCAACCGCTCCTCCAGGCCCACGGTCACCGGGACGCGCACCACGTGCGACCCGACGCGGGCCACGACGGTGGTGGAGCCGGGGCGCAGGGCGGTGACGCGCAGCGCGCCGTCCTCCCCCGCCGCGATGTCGACCACCGAGCGGTCGTACTCCAGCGCCACGTCGGCGGGCTCGACCGGCGCGGTGAAGCCGTCGCCGTCCCGCCCGACCACGCCGAACCCGCTCGTGCCGCCGATCTCGGGGAGGCTGAGCCGGGACGTCGTCGCGGACAGCCCGGCCAGCTCGCCGAGGACGGTCAGCCCGATCTCCCCCGCCACGCCGCCACGCCGTGCCACGGCGGTCGTCGTGCCGGTCCGCTCGGCGCGGAACACGCCGTCGTCGTCGACGCGGCCGACGTTCGCGGGGTGGGTCTGCCACTGGTGCGCGTCCTCGCCCACCGGGCCGTACGTCTCGTCGTGCCCCTGGGCCACCAGGCGGCGGGTGAGGCCGGGGAACACCCGCTCGGGGTGGCCGCCCGGCACGGTGTCCGCACCGGGCGCGGACCGCGGGTCGATCGCCGTGCGCACCCAGAAGCCGGTCAGGTCGCCGCTGCCCTCCGGGGCGTACAGCGCGAGACCGTTGGGCACCAGGCGTTCCCCGCCGTCGGACGGCTTGTTCTCCACGTCCACCGACTCGGCGCCCGGCGTGCGGGCGACCAGCGTGGACGAGCCGCCGCCGTCGAGGTTGAGCGCGTTGTGCGCGCCCATCTCCTTCAGGATCGCGGCGACGTCCTTGAGGTTGAGCCCGAGCAGGTACGGCGCCTGCCGACCGTCCACGGTGAGCAGGTACATCTTCTTGCCGTCCGCGGAGAAGCCGACGGCCGTGCGCGGGTGCAGCGGGTCGTCCGGCGCGACGACCACGCCGTCCTTGATCAGCAGCTGGTTGCCGCCGATGGCCGCGCGCAGGGCGCTGCCGTCGTCGGCCTTCGTGGTGTGCCGCACGGTGATCCGCTCGCCGACGGCGAGCCTGGCCAGCGCGTCGGCGCCCGCCTCCCGGCCGACGAGGACGTAGCCGTCGGCGGGGATCGGGTCGTCGCCCGCCCGCCCGCGCAGCTCCGCCACGACGTCGCCGCGCACGACGACCTCGGTGACGCGGGGCGCGCCGGTCACCGCACGCGCCCGGCTGTACGAACCCCACACCGGGTCGAACACGCCGACGCCGCCCGCCTGCACGGAGGCGCTGTTGAGCTGCGCCAACGGGATCGTGGAGCCGTCCGCGCGGACCACCGAGCCCTCGAAGAACACCTCCATGACCCGGCCGACGCCCGCCGCGTCGAGGCCTACCGCGCGCCGGTGCCCGGCGACGGGCGACTTGACCGTGCGGCCGTCCTGGACGCCGACGCCGAGCGGGGCGTTCGAGTTGTTGATGTCGAAGAAGTCGCCGTTCACGGCGGCCACCGCGCGGGTGCGGTTGGCCTGCGCGGACAGCGGCTCGGCCGCGCTGACGTGGCCGGGGTGCAGGTAGTCCACCCGCGTGCCGGAGGTGAGGTCGACGGTGAGGGCGTCGCCGCGGATCCACCCGCCCGCGCCGCCCGGCTCGTACCAGTCGAAGGAGTCGAGGGAGACGCCCGGCGCGACCGGTCTGGTGGTGCGGGCCGTCTCGATGCGGCGCGCGGGGTCGACGGCGGGCGCGACGGCGACGCCGGGCAGGTCGACGACGTCAGGGGGTGGCTGGGCGGCCGCGCCGGGTGGCGCGGCGTGGGCGACCGGGGTCAGGGACTGGGCCACCGGCGCCAGGGCGAGCACCAGGACCGCGGCGAGGGCGCGCGGACGGAGGCGTGGGGACACGGGGACTCCCGCAGGGGGTTGGCGGAAATTTACACAACGTCAGTCCACCGTGTTGGACTTTCGCCGGACACGGCCGTTCGGACGCAGTTGCCGGCGTGAACGGCCGACGACGTCAGCTTGCGGTCCCGCTCCGGTACGTACCAGGGCTGCTGCCCGTCCACCGCTTGAACGCCCGGTGAAATGCGCTCGCCTCGGAGAACCCGAGCCGCAGCGCCAGTTCCTCCACCGACTCCCCGCCCCGGACCAGGCTCGCCACCGCCTGGTCCCGCAGCAGCTGCTCCCGCACCTCGCGGAACGACGTGCCCTCGGCGGCGAGCTTGCGCCGCAACGTCGGCGCGCTCACCCCGAGCCGCGCGGCGACGTTCTCCAGCCCCACGACGCCGCTCCCGAGCATCCGCCGCACCTGGCTGGACGCGTCCGCGCCGTAGTCGCGCCGGGACAGCAGCTCGGCGGGCGAGTTCCGCAGGAACCGCCGCAGCGCGGCCTCGTCCTGCACCACCGGCATCCGCAGGAACCGGCTGTCGAACGCCAACGTCGTCGTGGGCGCGGAGAACCGCAGGGGCGCGCCGAAGATCAGGTGGTACTCCGCGCCGTGCGGCGGCTCCGGGTAGGCCAGGTCGACCCCGCGCAACGGGATGCGCCGGCCGATCAGCCAGGACGAGAACCGGTGCCACAGCACCAGCAGCGACTCCACCAGGAACCGGTCCGGGTCGTCGAGGCCCGCCGCGGCCAGCGTGAACGACGCGACGCCGTCCCGCTCGGCCAGCGCCATCGCGGGCCGCACGTCGAACAGCGCGTAGAACGCGAGGCCGCGCCGCAGGGCGTCCTCCAGCGTGGCGCAGTGCACGGCGAGCAGGCACATGGTCGGGAACGTGCCCCGCTTGCTCGGCTGCGGTGCCAGGCCCAGGAACTCGTCGTCCAGCACTTCCCACAGCGTCTGGACGAGCTTCGTGTACTGGGCGGGCGTCACCCTGGCGCGCTCGTCGACGAGCAGGGCCTCGCCGATGCCGGCCGGCGCGAGGAGGTCCGCGACGTCGTGACCACGCCGCACGGCGCCCCGCAGCGCGGCCGTGACGTAGTGGATGGCGATGGTCCGGGTGAGCATCGCCCCCAGTGTGCATCAGGGCCGTGAGCGGCGGCGCGGTGTGGGGAGAGAGAGGCTTACCGCGCCGCCGCCACGGTGGCCCACCCCAGTGAGCCGGCTCCTCATCGGTGGGGCATCCGCCCGCCCACCAACGAGGGACGTTGTGGCACCCATCACTTTAGGTGGTCTAGACCAGATACGTCAATACGGTGAAAAGGCGCTACGTGGCCCAGACCACTGCCCCCGGTGTTTCCCCGACGTGTCAGCCCTGTTCCAGCGGCGCTACGCCGAAGCCCTCCGAAAACCTCTCGCACCAGATCACGACGCTGCGGACGCCCGAGAGATCCGTGCCGGCGGGCACCTCGTAGACCTGGTTGCCGCGGTTCGCCTTCAACTTCCCCAGGTTCGTGAAACCGGAGCCGAACACCGCTTCGGCCGAATCCGCGGGGTGCCCCGAGAGGTACACGTAGAGGTCCGGCCCGTCGCTCGTGTCCAACGCCTCGAACTGGACGGCGTGGCCGCCGCCGGGCAGCCGGACCAGCGTGGCGCTGCCCGTCGTCGTGTAGTCGAGCGAGCGGAACGGCCCCGCCGCCAGCGCGACCGGCCCCGCGGGCGTCGTCGTGGCGACCGGCGCCGACGGCGCGGCCGACCCGGATCGTTCCGCCGACGGCAGCGGACCGGTCGAGACCGGCACCAGCAGCGCCTCGTCGGCCGTCCGGTCGGTGACCAGCCGCCACGGCTGGAACAGCCACAGCCCGATCGCCAGCGCCACCACCAGCACCGACGCAACCCCGACCACCACTACCCGCTTGGACATCGCCACGCCCTCCGAAGTCGTCCCGTACGCGTCAACCCTGGCGAACCGAAGACCCTCCGGCGGGCGAAACCTCATTACGAAGTTCTGACGGCTCCCGCGGACGTTGTTAGGGTCGCCACGTGGGTGAACGGGTCGGGCTGGTGATCGTGTGCGCGCTCATGCTGGGCTGCGCCGCGTTCGGGCCGTTCCCGCACCCCGTGCCGCTGCTGTTCGCGATCGCCGCCGTCGGCGCGGCCAACGCCGCGTTCCCGCTGATGCGCACGTTCGGGTCCGCCCTGCTCGGCGGGGTCGCCGCGACCAGCGTCGGGCTGGCCTCCGTGCCCTTCGTGACGTGCTCCGCGGAGCGGTTCACCGAGGTTTTCACCTGCACGGGTGACGCACCCACCTGGCACATGACCGGCGCGGTGCTCGTCGCCGGGCTGTCCGGGGCGGGCCTGGTCCTGGCGCGCTCGTGGGGCGCGGCGGAGGTCGAGCGGCGAGTGGCCGCCCTGGAGTCCCGGTGGGATCGCGAGTGACGGTGACGTGGCGGCAGGTGGCGGCGTGGCGCACCCGCAGGCACAGTTTGGACGTCCGCAGGCCCGCGGCGGAGGCGCTCGACGTGGTGTCCGAGCTGTGCGGGCTGCACGCCCAGCTCATGTCGTCGGCCGCGGCGACGTTGCGCGCGCGGGTGGACGGGCTGGACGAGGACGCCGTCGAGAAGGCCCTGTGGACCGACCGCACGCTGGTCAAGACGTGGTCGATGCGCGGCACCCTGCACCTGCTGCCGGCCGACGGGTACCCGCTGTGGCAGGCCGCGTTCGCCACCTACCGGCACTACCTGAAGCCGGTGTGGCTGCGCGGGTTCAAGATCACCGCCGAGGAGCTGTCCGCGCTGGTGGAGGCCGTGGGCGAGGTGCTGGAGGACCGGCTGCTGACCCGTGCCGAGCTGGCCGACGCGGTCGCCGCGAGGACGTCCGCGCACCTCGGGGGGAAGCTGCGCGAGAGCTGGGGCGCGTACCTGAAGCCGGCGTCGTTCCAGGGCAGGCTGGTGTTCGGGCCCGGCGAGGGCCAGTACGTCCGGTTCACCAGCCCGCGGACGTGGCTCGGCCTCGACGGCGCGGACGTGCCGGCCGACCCGGTCGGGGAGGTCGCGCTCCGGTGGCTGGCCCGGCAGGGCCCGGCGACCAGGGAGGACTTCGCGCGCTGGTGGGGCGTGAGCCCGGCCGAGGGCGGCCGCGTGCTGAAGGCGCTGGGCGACCGGGTCGAGCCCGTGGACGTCGAGGGCGAGTCGTGCTGGGCGCGGGCGCAGGACGTCGCCGGGCTGCGCGAGGCGGAGCCGGTGCGGACCGTGCGGCTGCTGCCGGCGTTCGACCAGTACGTCGTGGCCGCCACCCGGCACGCCCACCACTTCCTCGACGGGGGGACGCCTGACCGGGTGTACCGACCCCAGGGATGGTTATCCCCCGTGGTCATGGTGGACGGGATGATGGCCGGGGTGTGGTCCCGGGAGCGGAAGGGGGCGAAGGTGTGCGTCACCGTCGAGCCGTTCCGCTCGTTGTCGGCGGGGGCGCGGAAAGCCGTGCTCGACGAGGTGCGCCGGGTGGCCGGGGCCGCCGAGGTGCACTGGGCCGGGTAGGACCGGCCGAAGGGCGGTACTGTTTCCACCGCTCACCGTTGCGCCACAAGTACGTTCTGTTAGGAGGCATGCTGTGCGGGTGCTGTGGGCCACGTGCGGCTTGGCCGTCGCGGCGTCGGCGCTGACGGGTGTCCTCATCGGGGTGTACCTCGACGGGGTGAACGACCAGCAGCAGGCCGACACCCCGGCCTCGACGTGGATCACCGGCAGGCCGTCCACCAGCAGTTCCACCACGACGTCGATCGTCGTGAGCACGGACGCGGTGACGTCGCCGACCGGCGCGAAGACCACGGTCAAGACGACCACCACGACGACCACGACGAGCGCGCCGCCGCCCCCGCCGCCGCAGACCACCGAGGCGCCGCCGGCCGCGACGACCACCACGACCCGGACGCGGGACAGCGAGTGGCCGTGCAGCCCGCTCAACCTGTTCCCGCCGCCGCACTGCGACGACTGACGCCCGGCGGGCTCAACACCACCGAAACGCCCACGTCCCCGCGTGGCAACGTGCGGCGGGCAGCCTGGGTCGCATGGACACCACACCGAAGACCTGGCGGCTGCGCGTCGAGCTGGACGACAGTCCCGGCGCCTTGGCGCGGATGACCATCCGGCTCGCGGAGCGGGACTGCAACGTGCTGGCGCTGTCCGTCATCCCCGTGCCGGGCGGCGTGCTGGACGAGCTGGTGGTCCGCGCCGCGCCCGGCCTGCTGCCCGCGGACCTGGTGGCCGCGGTGCGCGCGGAGGGCGGCCGGTGCGTCGGCATCACGGCGGCCGACGTGCGGGACCTGGTGGACGCGCCGACCGCCGCCCTGCGCGCGGCCGCCACCGCCCTGCGCGACCCGGCCGCCCTCGGCGACGCCCTGCGCACCGTCCTGGGCGCCGACGCGGCGACCACCCACCCCGCGGACTCCCCGCGCGCGCCCGACACCCCCAACTCCCACACCTTCGCGACGACGCCGCCCGGCGCCCGCGGGGCCGCGGCGGCCGGCGTCACGACCCGGCGCGGCTGGGCGCCGTTCACCCAGGTGGAGCTGGCGCGGGCGCGGGCGTTGATCGACCTGGTCGCGGCGGCCGGGGTGGCTGCGGCGCAGCCGACGGCGCTGCTGACCGACGACGGCATGGCGCTGGTGCTGCGGCCGGGCCGGGCGGGCGACCAGGAGGCCGTGGCCGAGCTGCACTCGCGGTGCTCCATGAGCACCTTGTTCCACCGCTACCACACGGGCATGCGGACGGTGCCGAGGCGGTGGCTGCACCGGCTGCTCAGCCCGCCGCGCGGCACGACGGTGGTGGCGCAGTGCGCCGACCGGGTGGTGGCCGTGGGCCAGCTGATCCCGATGTCCACACCGGACAGCGCCGAGGTGTCGTTGCTGGTGGAGGACGGGTGGCAGGGTCGTGGCGTGGGCACCGCGCTGCTCGGCGCGCTGGCCCGGGCGGCGCGGGCGGACGGTCGCCGCGAGCTGGTCGGCTGGTGCCTGCCTTCCGAGACCGGCCTGATCCGCACCGCGGCCCGCGCGGGCCTGGCGACGTCGGTGCGGCGGGAGGACGGCTTGCTGCGCGTGTCGGTCGAGGCAGGCGGTCCGCGAGACGCCGTCGCGGGTCGTCCTGAGAGCGCTTCCCGACAGGTCGCCTCCGGCTAAGCTGGCCGGGTAGGCGAACGTCGAGGAGTGGTGCTCGTGTCCGTTCAATCGCACTCAAGCGCACGGCCCACGCTGGAGGACGTTGCGGCGAAGGCTGGCGTTTCCCGTGCGACGGCGTCGCGGGTGCTCAACGCGTCCCCCCGGGTGAGCCCGGAGGCGCACGAGGCCGTGACGGCGGCGGTGATGGAGTTGGGCTACCAGCCGAACCAGGCGGCGCGGGCGCTCGTGACCCGGCGTTCCGGCGCGGTGGCGGTGGTCTTCTCCGAGCCCGAGCCGAAGATCTTCGACGACCCGCACTTCGCCTGGCTGATCCGTTCGGCGGCACGGTCGCTGGCCGACGCGGACGTGCAGATGGTGCTCATGCTGGTGCACTCGCCGCAGGACCAGGCGCGCGCCGAGCGGTTCATGGCGGGCGGGCACGTGGACGGCGCGTTGCTGTTCGCGCCGCACAAGGGCGACCAGCTGCCGACGGTGGCCCGCAAGCTGCCGCTGCCCGTCGTGTACGCGGGCCGGCCGTGGGGCTCGCTGCGCGGGCTGCACACCGTGGACCACGACAACGAGGGCGGCGGGCTGCTCGCCACCGAGCACCTGATGTCGTTGGGCCGCAAGAAGATCGTCTCGGTGACGGGTCCGCTGGACGAGCACTCGGCGATGGACCGGCTGGCCGGGTGGCGCACGGCGGTCGGCGCGGACGACGAGATGACCGCGCTGATGACGGAGGACGGCGGCTTCTCGCGCGAGGGCGGGCGGCGCGCGATGGAGGCCCTGCTGGCCCGCGTGCCCGACCTCGACGCGGCGTTCGTGGCGTCCGACCACATGGCGGCGGGCGCGCTGGACGCGTTGCGGGAGGCCGGGAAGCGGGTGCCGCAGGACGTCGCGGTGGTCGGGTTCGACGACCACCCGATGATCGCGCCGCACACCACGCCGTCGTTGACGAGCGTGCAGCAGGACACCAGCGCCCAGGTGCGGCACATGGTGACCCACCTGCTCCGACTGCTGCGCGGCGAGTCGATCCGGGCCCGGCGCGAGGTGCTGCCGACGGTGCTGGTGCGGCGCGAGTCGGCTTAGCCCCCGACGTGGCGCCCGGGCGTCGGGCGGGGGCCGCCGCGGCGACATGCGGCCCCCGACCGACGGGTCACGGGAGCTCGAAGCCCTCCGCCGGGACGGCGTTGGCGCCGATCACCCTCGCCAGCGTGCGGCCGCTGCGCTTCACCGTCCGCACCTGCGTGTCGTAGTCGACGTGCACGATGCCGAACCGCTGGCTGTACCCCGCCGCCCACTCGAAGTTGTCGAGCAGCGACCACGCGAAGTACCCGCGCACGTCCACCCCGGCCGCGATCGCCTCGTGCACCGCGCGCAAGTGGTCGACCAGGTACCGGGTCCGCGCCTCGTCCACCACCTGCCCGTCCTCGACCACGTCGGGGAACGCCGAGCCGTTCTCGGTGATCACCAGCGGCAGGCCGACGTCGCGCTGGAGGCGTTCCAGCAGCTCCGTGAGCCCGCGCGCGTCGACCTCCCAGCCGAACCCGGTCACCTCGCCGCGCGGCGGCAGGAACTCCACGCCGCGCAGGCCGGGGAACGGCCCGCCGCTCACCACCAGCGGGTCGTCGGCGGCGGCCACGCGGGTCGGGCTGTAGTAGTTCACGCCCATCCAGTCGATCGGCGTCGCGATGACGTCGAGGTCGCCCTCGCGCACCACGGACGTCCAGTCGCCCAGCCACGCGGTGTCCTCGACGACGTCCCGCGGGTACCCGCGCCCGCCGAGCGGGTCGAGGAACAGCCGGTTCTGCAGGCCGTCGACCTTGCGCGCGGCGTCGAGGGACGCGTCGTCGTCCACCCACACCGAGCAGAAGTTCAGCACGATGGAGAACTCGTGGTCGGCCGGCGCCTGGTCGCGCATGACCTGCGTGGCCAGGCCATGCCCGAGCATGAGGTGGTGCGCGGCCTCCAGCGACGCCTTCGGGTCGACCACGCCGGGCGCGTGGATGCCGTTGGCGTAGCCGAGGAACGCCGAGCACCACGGCTCGTTCAACGTGGTCCACAGGCGGACCCGGTCGCCCAGGTGCTCGTGCGCCAGCGCCGCGTACTCCGCGAACCGGTAGGCGGTGTCGCGGTTGCGCCACCCGCCCTCGTCCTCCAGCGCCTGCGGGAGGTCCCAGTGGTACAGCGTGACCACGGGCTGGATGTCCCGACCCAGCAGCTCGTCCACCAGCCGGTCGTAGAACGCGAGCCCCCGCGGCTCGACCCGGCCCGAGCCGAGCGGCTGGATGCGCGGCCACGCCAGGGAGAACCGGTACGCGCCGAGCCCCAGCTCCGCCATCAGGTCGACGTCGGAGGCGTAGCGGTGGTAGTGGTCGCACGCCGGGTCGCCGGTGTCGCCGCCGAGGACGGCCCCCGGCCTGGCCGCGAACGTGTCCCAAATGGACGGTCCGCGACCGTCCACAGTGGTCGCACCCTCGATCTGGAAGGACGCCGTCGCGGCTCCCCACAGGAAATCCGGTGGGAAGCGCAGCAGGTCCCGCCCGACCGCGGTGTCCGGGTCGGTTGTCGTCATCGGAAGTTCACCCCTTCACGGCACCCTGCATGATCCCGCCGACGATCTGGCGGGCCAGCAGGATGAAGATCCCCACGACCGGCAGCACCGCGAGCGACGCGCCGGAGAGCATGAGCGAGTAGTCGGTGTAGTAACCGCTCGCCAGCGTCGACAGTGCCACCTGCACGGTCGGGCTGTCGTTCGGGTCGAGCACGATCAACGGCCAGAAGAAGTCGTTCCACGCCGTCATGAACGTGAACATGCCCATGACCGCCGCCTGTGGTCGGACGGCCGGGAACGCCACGTGCCAGAACGTCTTGAGCACCGAGCAGCCGTCCACCCGAGCCGCCTCGATCAGCTCGTACGGAACCGACTCCTCGCACGCCTGCCGCATCCAGAACACGGAGAACGCGCCGATCAGCGCCGGCACGATCACCGCCTGGAGGGTGCCGTACCAGTCGAGGTCGGACATCAGCATGTACAGCGGGATGACGCCGAGCTGCGTCGGCACCATCGACGTGCCGACGACGACCAGGAACAGCGTGTTGCCGCCGCGGAACCGCAGCCGCGCGAACGCGAACCCGGCGAGCGTGCCGAGCACGACGTTGCTGATCGCCACCGTGCCCGCGACCACCATCGAGTTCTGCATGGCGAGCCAGAAGTCGACGGTGTCGAACACCCTGGTCAGGTTCTCCAGCAGGTTCCCGCCGGGCACCAGGGACGGCACCGCGTCGCCCAGCGCGGAGTTGTCCTTGCTCGCGATCAGGAACGAGTAGTACAGCGGGAACACCGACGCGAGCAGGACCACCACCAGCACCGCGTAGGCGAACGGCCCGGCCTTCGTGAGGCGCTTGGTCTTCACGTGCCTCACCCCTTCGACGCGATCCGCCGCGCCACCGTGAAGTTCACGACCGCGACCACCAGGATCAACAGGAACAGCACCCACGCGATGGCCGACGAGTAGCCGGCGTCGAACAGCCGGAAGCCCTTCTCGTACAGGTACATCACCAAGGTCTGGAACTGGCGGTCGTCGCCGCCGGTGCCGGTCGCCGTGCCGCCCGGGTCGAACAGCTGCGGCTCGACGAACAGCTGCATGCCGCCGATGGTCGACACGATGACGGTGAACAGGATCGTCGGCCGGATGCTCGGCACGGTGATCGACCAGAACACCCGCCACCGCGAGGCCCCGTCGAGCATCGCCGACTCGTACATGTCCTTCGGCACGGACTGCATCGCGGCCAGGTAGATCAGCGCGTTGTAGCCGGTCCACCGCCACATCACCATCGAGCTGATGGCGAGGTGCGAGGCCCACGTCTGCGCGCGCCAGTCGACCGGGTCGACGCCGACCAGGCCGAGCAGGGCGTTGACGATGCCGAAGTCGCGGCCGAACAGCTGCGCGAACACCAGCGCCACCGCGGCCACCGAGATGACGTTGGGCAGCAGCACGCCCGCCCGCCAGAACGCCCGGCCGCGCAGGCCGCGGTCCAGCAGGGCGGCCAGGCCGAGGGCGGCGAACAGCTGCGGGACGGTGGAGAGCAGGAACAGGCTGACCGTGTTGCCCAGCGCGTTCCAGAAGTTCTTGTCCGACAGCAGCTCGGTGTAGTTGTCCAGGCCGGTGAAGCCCTGGTCGCCCTCGATGAGCTGCCACTCGTGCAGCGACACCCAGGCGGTGAACAGCAGCGGGTAGAGCCCGAAGATCCCGAACACCACGAAGAACGGCGCGATGATCAGGTACGGCGTGTACCTGGTGTCCAGTCGACCGAGCTTGTCCCGCCACGACAGGCGCTGCGCCGGCGGCGGGACGGGCGTGGTGCCCCGTCCCGCCGCGGCCCGTTCGGGTGCGACCGTCACTTGACGGCGTCCCGCGCTTCCTGGAGGGCCTGGGCGAAGGCGTCCGCGGTGGACTGCTTGCCGGTCTCCACGCGGGACAGGGCGTTGCCGAACACCGGCGTGACCTTGGAGTCCTTCGTGCCGCGGTAGGTGGGCTTCAGGTTCTCCGCCGAGTTGCCGAAGATCTGGCCGACCGGGGCCTTGTTGAAGTACTCGTTGACCGTCGAGGTGACCTCGGGGTCCTTGTACGCGGCGGGCTCGCTCGGCAGGTTGCCGGTCTCCTTGAAGATCCGCTTCTGCTGCTCGGGCGCGGTCAGCCACTTGGCCAGCTCGTAGGCCTCCTTGGGGTGCTTGCCCTGCTTGGGCACGGCCAGGAACGAGCCGCCCCAGTTGCCGCCGCCGCCGGGCGCCGCGGCCACGTCCCACTTGCCCGCGGCCTCGTCGCCGGCGCCGGCCTTGATGAGCGCGAGCGCCCACGCGGGGCACGTCGTGGTGGCGAAGGACGCCTGCTTGAGCGCGACGTTCCAGTCCTGGCTGAACGGCGCCAGCGCGCCGGTCTGCTTCTTCTCGCCGAGGCTCGCGGCCAGCGTGAAGGCCTGCTTCACCTTGTCGTTCGTGTCACCGATGAACGAGTCGTCGGCCTTGGCGAAGTAGCCCTCCTCGGTCTGGTCGAGGATCGCCTTGTAGACGTTCTGGGCGGTGTCGACGAACTTCACGCCCGGCGTCTTCTGGGTGAAGGTGTCCGCGACCTTCAGGTAGTCGTCCCAGGTGGGCCAGAGCTTGCCGACGGCCTCGCGGTCGGCGGGCAGGCCGGCGGCCTCGAACAGGTCTCGGCGGTAGCACAGCGCGAGGCTGCCCATGTCGGTGCCGAGGCCGAGCACGAAGTCGCCGTTGTCGGTGGTGCCCTGGTTCCACTTCCAGGCGGCCCACTGGCTCTCGAGTTCCTTGGCGCCGTAGTCCGCCAGGTTGACGAACTTGTCCTTGGACTGGCGGAACTGCGCGATGTTGCCTTCCTCGATCGCCACGATGTCCGCGGCGCCGCGACCGCCCGCGAGCTGCGTCGCGAGCTGGGTGTGGTGCTGTTCCATCTTGACCGTGCGCTGCTCGATCTCGATGTTCGGGTGCGACGCCTGGTACTCCTTGATCAGGTTGGCGTAGCCGAAGTCGGAGAAGACCCCGATCGACAGCTTGATCTTGTCGTCGCCCCCGTCACCTCCCCCGCCACCACACGCCGCCACCAGGGTCGCGGCCAGGGCGACCGCGGTGATCGCCGTCGTCCGGCCGACCAGTGTCCTGCTCATCCGTCCTCCTCGACGCACTCGCCGGATTGGACCCGGCGTCATGAGAGCGCTCTCACAGTCGTGAGTACCGGTAGTCGCTGTCAACCCGGGAAGTACCGGTCGACACCGTTCCGCAACAATCTGAAGCGCTCTCGTGGGCCGGCGTGACAGCCGTGCCACGGTCCGTGAGGCCCCGGCGGCCGGCGGGTGACAACACGGCAACCAGTGGGAGAAGACGCAGGGAGATGCGGGGTGGCCCGGCCCTCGCTCGGGCCACCCCGCACCCTGTTAGAGGGGTTCCGGGCCAGGATGTGACGCGCGCTCGCGGAAAATTTTGTGACACGCGTCGCACCCCGGCCCCTAAGGGGAGCCGGGGTGGGCGACCGGCCCGGTGGCCCGTTCCTCCCCCGAAGAGGGACGGGCCACCGGACCTCTCACGCCTCGGCCATCCCCGCGACGACCGAGGTGCGGGCGGCCCGCCTGGCGGGCAGGGCGGCGGCCGCGATCGCGGCCACGACGGCGGCGGCGAGCATCACGCCGAGCTGGCCGAACGGGACGACGAGGTCGACCGACACGGTGTCCGTGGACACGGCCTCGGTGATCACCCAGCCGAAGCCGATGCCGAGCACGAGCCCGATCGTCGCGCCCATCAGCCCCATCAGCACCGACTCGATCACCAGCATCAGCCGCAGCTGGCCGCGGGTGAGGCCGAGGGCGCGCAGCAGCGCCGACTCGCGCGTCCGCTCCAGCACCGACAGCGTCAGCGTGTTGGCGATGCCGAACAACGCGATCACCACGGCCAGCCCGATCAGCGCCCAGATGAACCCGAGCACCTGGTTGAGCTGCTGGTTCAGCTGCTCCTTGGTCTCCGCCGCGCTGTCCAGCACGGCCAGCGGCGACGGGTCGGTGACCCGTTCCACGGCCGCCCGGCCGTTCGCGACGCCGTCCTCCAGCTTCACCAGGATGCTGTCGTAGCCCTTGGCGGCCTCCGGGAAGCGCAGCGACGTCTCCAGCGTCATGATGCCGTCGGACAGCCGCTGCCCCTCGACCACCGCGACGACCTTCAGCTCGTGCGCCACGCCCTCGGCCGCCCTCACCGTCACCGTCGAGCCGATCGTCACGCCGCTCCGCTTGGCGTAGTCGGCGTTCACGGCCACCGCGCCGTCACCGAGGTCGGCGAGCGACCCGCTGGTCACCGTCGGCCGGAACAGGGTGCCGATCGCGTCGGTCGGCACGCCGGTGAAGTACTCGCTCTCCCCGTAGACCGTGGTGGTCGGGGCGACCCGCGCCACCTCCGGCACCGCGGCCAGCTGCCCGACCAGCTCCTCCGGCAGCGGCCGGTCGTGGACGGCCGACGTCACGGTGTAGTCGGCGGGCATCCGCTCGTCGATCTCGGCGTTGGCGGTCTCCTTGGCGCTGTTCGCGACCACGGTCACCAGCGCCACGATCGTCACGCCGATCATCAGCGCGGCGGTGGTCGCGGCGGTGCGCTTGGGGTTGCGGCCGGCGTTGGCGGAGGCCAGCTTCGCGGGCACGCCGAACACCGCCCGCGGCAGCGCGCCGAGCACCCGGTTGACCGGGCCGACCAGCAGCGGGCCGAGCACGAGCACCGCGGCCAGCAACGCCATCGTGCCCGCGCCGCTGACCAGCATCGCGGCTTCCTCGTCGTCGATGCCCAGGCCGAACACGATCGTGCCGACGCCGATCACGCCGAACAGCACGGCGGTCAGCACGCGCACCACACCGGTGCGGGACACCTCCTCGCCGCTGTCCGGCTGGCTGCGCAGCGCCGCCACCGGCGCGACCCTGGTCGCCTTGCGGGCCGGCAGCACGGCCGCCAGCACGGTCACCAGCGTGCCGACGGCGAACGCGGCGAGCACCGTCGTCCCGGCCACCGGCAGGCGCACCACGGCGTCCTCGGCGTTGCCGAACGACAGGATCACCCGTTGCAGCAGGGCCGACACCCCGATGCCGCCGAACAGCCCGATCACCGACGCGGTCAGGCCCATCACCAGCGCCTCGGCCAGCACGCCGCGGAACACCTGCGACCGGCTCGCGCCGACGCACCGCATCAGGGCCAGCTCGCGGGTCCGCTGCGCGACCAGGATGGTGAACGTGTTGTAGATGACCATGGCCGCGACGACGAGCGCGATGAGCGCGAACGCCAGCAGCAGCGAGGTGAACTCACCCGACTGCGACTCGACCCGTTCCAGGGTCTCCTCGGTGAGGTCCGCGCCGCTCTGCACCGCGAAAGCGTTGTCCCCGATGGCGTTCCGGACGTTGTCCACGACCTGCTGCTGGGTGAACCCCGGCGCGGCGGTGGCGACGACCTGGTACGGCAGGCGTTCCGGGTCGAGCGCCTGGAACGCGTCCGCGGTCAGTCCGATGTGGTCGTAGCCGGACAGCGACATCGAGTTCGTGCCCTGCCGGTACGTGCCGACGAGCGTGTACGTGTGGCGGGCGTCCTCCTCGCCCAGCAGCACGACCGGCCCGCCGATGGTCAGCTTCGCCGTGGCGGCGGTGCGCTTGTCGACGGCGATCTCGTCCGCCTTGGCGGGGTAGCGGCCTTCCGCGAGGTCGAACTCGCGCAGCTTCTCGTTGCCCGCCAAGGAGACCGCCCACGCGGGCTTCGCCTTGCCGTTGGTGGTGAGCAGCGGCACGGGCTGGGCGCCGCGCACGTCCGCCCCCGCCACGCCCGGCGCCTGCCGGATCTTCGCCAGCACGTCCGGGGAGATCCCCTTGGCGTCGGACGGCGACTCGCCGCCCAGGGTGACGGAGACGTCCACGTTGCGGGCGCCCTTGGCGAACTCGTCGCGCAGGCTCTCGTTCATGGCGTCGCCGAGGACCAGCGTGCCGCTCACGAAGGCGACGCCGAGGGCGATCGCCACCGAGGACAGCACGAGCCGCGCGGTGCGGGCCTTGAGGCCCGCGATGATCGTGCGCAGCATCAGGTCACGCCCCCAGGTGCTTGAGCGCGGACAGCACCGAGTCGGCGGTCGGGCGGTCGATCTCGCCGGCCAGGCGGCCGTCGGCGAGCAGCACCACGCGGTCCGCGTACGACGCGGCGACCGGGTCGTGCGTCACCATGATCACGGTCTGGCCGAGCTTGCGCACCGACATGCGCAGGAAGTCCAGCACCTCCGCGCCGGAGCGCGAGTCCAGGTTGCCGGTCGGCTCGTCGGCGAACACCACGTCCGGGCGGGCGACCAGGGCGCGGGCGCAGGCCACGCGCTGCTGCTGGCCGCCGGACAGCTCGGTCGGCTTGTGCTTGAGGCGGTCGCGCAGGCCCAGCACGTCCACGATCGTGTCGAACCACTCGCGGTCGGGCTTGCGGCCGGCCAGTTCGAGGCCCAGCAGGATGTTCGCCTCGGCGGTGAGCGTGGGCAGCAGGTTGAACGCCTGGAAGACGAACCCGACCCGGTCGCGGCGGAGCTTGGTCAGCTCCTTGTCGCCGAGCGACGTGATCTCGGTGCCGCCGATGCGCACGGTGCCGCCGTCGACGTTGTCGAGCCCCGCCAGGCAGTGCATCAGGGTGGATTTCCCGGAACCCGAAGGCCCCATGATCGCGGTGAATCGACCCGCGTCGAATGCGACGCTCACGCCGTCGAGGGCGCGGACCGCCGTGTCGCCCTTGCCGTACACCTTCGCCAGGTCGACGGCTTCTGCGGCGGCGCGGGTCCCGACATCGGACACCAGTGCGGACATGCTCCCTCATTCTCTCGGCGGGTGGTCGTCAAAAAGCTAGAGGGGGCACGGGTAACCGGTCGTCATCTCGGCGGCGGAACCCGTCGTCACCATGCGGGATGACTTTCCCTAGTCCTCTGGTCTGACGCCCAGCCGCTGGTGGCGGCACCGGCGCGGCCGGTCGCCGTCGCGAGGAGGACCCGCCCCGGGGGGCTGCGAGGTCGATCGGGGCAGCACGGCCGGAAGTGCGCCCAAGTGGCCCGCAAATCTCACGGCAAGTGCCCGGCCGGAGCTAACCAGACTATTCCTCATACACGAATAGAGTAGTATCCAGGCGATTCCGACTACGCAGAGTTGTCCCACATGGCGTCGACCGTCTACTTTCGCCCGACGTGCCGGACCCTCCGGAATTCACCCGATGACGTGACGTCGGCGAGCCTTGTGCCTGGCCGCCCGCACGGACGCGGCCGCACTGCACCGATCGGCCGGGAAAGGCCCCGCGCGGACCATTCACCACAGTGTCGACCCGGACCCGGAATCGGGATGCCGAACCGTCGCACGCCCCCGTCCCCGCTCGCCCTCCGTGATGACTTCGGACGACCTGGGCGTCCGGTCCCCGGCGCACCCGCCACCACACGTGCCGGGGAATGACGCGGGACGCGCCACCGGTGCCGCGCGCACGCCAAACGAGACACCCCCGGAATGGTGCCACTACGCTGCGACGCCACCCGATCGGTCGCTTTGACCCGCTCATACCCGTTGACTACAGTCATTTTTCACCGCCTAATCTCAATTGGCACCCGATCAACATTAGAATTGATCGGAAGAATCACTGGGGACGCACACCGCACGAGCAGCACCGAAACTCCCGGACCACAGGTCCGCACCACAGCCGAAGAAGCGGTCGCCGACCGCGGCACGAACACGTCACGCCCGGCCACGGGTATGCCGCGCACCACGCGCGTGAATTCCGATCGAATGAGGAGAAGTAATGTCGACAGCGCCATCACCCGTCACCGGGCACGACGGGTTCGCGCGGATGTTCGCCCCGGGCCGGCTGACCGTGGGCGCGTTCTTCCCGCTGGAGTCCTACCCGGGCGCCGTCCCGTCCAACGAGGACCAGGTCGCGCTGGCGCGGGCGGCCGAGGACGCGGGACTGGCCGCGCTGTGGGTGCGCGACGTGCCCCTGCTCGACCCCTCCTTCGGCGACGGCGGGCAGCTCTACGACCCGTGGGTGTGGCTGACCCACATCGGCGCGCACACCTCCTCGATCAGCCTGGCGACCGGTTCGGTGATCCTGCCGCTGCGCCACCCCGTCCACCTGGCCAAGTCGGCCGCCTCGATCGACCTCCTCACCGGCAACCGCCTGGTGCTCGGCGTGGCCACGGGCGACCGGCCGGTGGAGTTCCCGGCCTTCGGTCGGCCGCTGGAGGATCGCGGCGAGCTGTTCCGCGAGTCCTTCGGCACGTTGCGGAAGCTGTGGGGCGGCTCCTACCCCGAGGTGGACGGGCCGTTCGGCCGCTGGAAGGGCGTGGACGTGCTGCCCAAGCCCTCCCGCGGCACGATCCCGCTCCTGGTCACCGGCAGCAGCCGGCAGGACATGGCGTGGATCGCGGAGAACTCCGACGGGTGGCTCGCCTACCCGCGCCTGGACATCACCACCCACCTGCGGGTGGTGGGCGGCTGGCACGCCGCCGTGGCGGGCGCGGGCGCGGCGTTCAAGCCGTTCGCGCAGAGCCTGTACGTGGACCTGGCCGAGCAGGAGGACCTGCCGCCGCGCCCCATCCACCTCGGCTTCCGCTGCGGCGCCCGGTGGCTGGTCGACTACCTGGAGGTGCTGCGCGAGGCGGGGGTGAACCACGTCGGGCTGAACTTCAAGTTCAGCCGCCGCCCGGTGGCCGACGTGCTCGCGGAGTTGGGCGCACACGTCAGCGCCCACTTCCCGCCGCACACCACGGCCCTCGCGCCGCAGGACTGACCAGACCCGACGACCTCGACGCGCGGCCGCCGCCGCTCCGACGGGCGGACGGCGGCGGCCGCGCGCCCCAACCCCTCCCCCCGAAGGGAACGACCGGGGGAACACCGATCAGGACGATCCGACGCACGAGACCGCGCTCACCCGAACCGATCGACCCTCCCGACCGACCGACAGGGGCACGGCCTTCCGCCAGGACTCGACGTCCGGGAGCCGAACGTGCCCACCCGCCGGTCGGTCGCCCACCAGGAGTGCGCCGCACGGCCCACTCCCAGAACTGATCAGGAGCCATCGTGACCGGTACCATCACCGCTCCCACCAACGCCGACGAAGCCCACTTACCGGTTCCCCCGGACGGGCAGCACCGCCGCATCGCGAACATGCGGCACCTGATCCACCGCTACCTCGACCAGGTGATCGACAGCGGCACGTCGCTGCTGGGCGACTTCACCAAGCGGCTGGAGGCACAGCTCGGCGAGCGCTGGGGCGGGCACGCGGTGGCCACGTCGTCGGGCACCGAGTCGCTGCACTTCTCGTTGCGCATCGCGGGGATCGGGCCGGGCGACGAGGTGATCGTCCCGGACATGACGTTCGTGTCCACGGCGTTCGCGGTCAACGCCGCGCACGCCACGCCCGTGTTCGTCGACGTCGAGCCGGACACCTGGCTCATCTCGCCGGAGGCGATCCGCAGGGCCATCACCCCGCGCACCAAGGCGATCATCCCGGTGCACCTGTACGGCCAGGTCGCCGAGATGGACGAGATCATGGCCATCGCGGAGGAGCACGGCCTGGTCGTCATCGAGGACTGCGCCCAGGCCCACGACGCCACCTACAAGGGCCGGCCGGCCGGCTCGTTCGGCGACTTCGGCTGCTTCTCGATGTGGGTGGGCAAGAACGTCGGCGGCCTGGACGACGGCGGGTTCGTCACCGTCAAGGACGAGCGGAACCTCAAGGCCATGCAGCGCATGCACAACCTGGGCCGCGACCGCACGATCCGCTACCTGCACCACAGCTGGGGCAGCCGGGCCCGCCTGAGCGAGCTGAACGCCGCGGTGCTGTCGCACCAGATCTCCATGCTGCCCGAGTGGAACGAGCAGCGCCGGATGATCGCCGGCTCGTACGACAAGGCGTTCGCGGGCCTGCCGCTGTCCACGCCCACCGTCCTGCCGGACCGCGAGCACGTGTTCTACAAGTACACGGTCCACACCGAGCACGCGGCCGAGCTGGAACTGCACCTGAAGAACCGCGGGATCTCCACCGAGCGCATCTACCCCTACCTCCTGTCCGAGCAACCGGCGTTCGCCGACCTGCCGCACCGGGTCGAGCCGACCCCCGTCGCGCGGGCGAACAACGGCAAGCTGCTCTGCCTGCCGATGTACCCCGAGCTGTCCTACGCCGAGCAGCAGGCGGTCATCGCCGGCGTCACGTCCTTCTACGCGGGCCACGCCTGACCCGGGGTCGGTGGGACGTCCGGCGGGCGCCGTTCGCGGGACGTCCCACCCCCTTCGGAACCACGAAAGCCTTGCCACGCCGCGCTGGTAGACTCGGTCGTCGGATTCACTGCGGCTGTTTCCGGACCGGCGAAGGGCGAACCGTGGTCAACCACCTGTCCCGACGGTTGGCTCCCGACGCGCTGTGGCGGATCGTGCAACCCCTCGCCCCGCCCGCCGGCGTGCGCACCCAGGGCGGCGGGCGCGGGTGCATCGACGACCGCCAGATCCTCGCGGCGATCATCTTCGTGGTCACCGGCGAGTGCTCGTGGCGGCAGCTGCCCCCGCTGTTCGGCGTCAAGGTCTCGACCGTGCACCGGCGCTTCCGGGAGTGGACGCGGATCGGCCTGTGGGAGAAGGTCGACGAGAGCATCGCCGACCTCGACGACCCGGACCTGGCGGCGTGGTGGGGCACCGTCCGCGAGCTGCTGACCGCGCGGATCTCGGCCGGCGCGACGGACTGCCTGCTCGACCACAACGGCGCCGGGGAGCAGCTCTACTCCTCCGCGGGGTGACCACCGGGGTGACCGCCGCCCCGGCTCAGTCCGGCAGGTCCAGCAGACCTCGGTCGAACGCGGTGGCCACCGCCTCGGCCCGCCGGCTCGCGCCCAGCTTCGCCATGATCCGGCTCAGGTGCACGCTGACCGTCTTCTCCGAGATGTACAGCTCCTCGCCGACCTGCCGGTTGGTGCGGCCCTGCGCGACCAGCTCCAGCACCGACCGCTCCCGCGGCGTGAACGGGTCCACCCGGTCGCGCGGCCCGGCGTCCCGCAACGCCACCCTGGCCCGCCGGGCGACCAGGTCCAGCGCGTCGCGCAACGGCGCCGCGCCCAGCTCGTCGGCCGTCGCGCCGGCCCGTCGCAGCTCCTCCGCCGCCTCGTCGCGCCGATCCGCGGCGAGCAGCGCCTCGGCCAGCCGCCACCGGCACACGGCCTGCTCGAACACCGCGCCGTAGCCGAACGCGTCGACGGCGCGCCGCCACAGCGCGGGGTCGCCGGGGCCGGTGAGCCGGGACGCGGCGGCGTCGGCGCGGACCAGCCACGCCCGCCCCTCCGGCCCGAGCACGCCGGTGCGGGGCGTGCCCAGCTCGGCCGTGGTGTGCGCGTACTCCGCCAGCTCGCGCCCGGCCCGCACGGCCTCCTCCTCGGCGGCCCGGTCACGTCGCCGCCGCGCCCGCGCGGCCAGCTCCACGTGCCCGGCGATGCCGAGCGCCGCCAGCCGGATGCCGGCCAGCAGCCAGTCGCCCTCCTTGCGGGACCAGCTGATGGCGTCCGCGATCCGCTCCACCGCCAGCTCCGGCCGGCCGCGCCACAGCGCCAGCTCCGCGCCGGTGCCGCCGGTGATCAACGCGATCTGGAGGTCGCGGTGCCAGTCCGCGCGCAGCTCGCCGATCATCCGCTCGGCCTGCTCGAACTCGCCCCGGCTGACCGCGACGTGCGTGCCCGCCGCCGCCAGCCGCGCGGACACCGTGCTGGACACGCGCAGGCCGGGCGGCTCGGCCGCGGTCGCCGCGCCGTCCCACTCCCCGATGTAGTACCTGGTCAGGACCTGGAGGATGCGCAGTTCGAGGCCGAACGAGCTCCACGTCAGGCCGGTCGCCTTGGCCCGCGCCACGCCCTCGTCGAACACCCGCGCGGCCTCGCCCAGCTCGCCGAGGTCGTAGTGGTGCACGCCGAGGAAGTACCGGGCGCGCAGCTCGGTGCTGACCGCCTCCGCCTCCATCGAGCACGCCACCGCGGCCCGCAGGTGCTCGCGCGCCCGCGACACCTCGCCCTCGGGTTCCTCCAGCAGCCCCAACGTGGTCAGCGCGTCCGCGACGGCCGCCTCCGCGCCCGCCTCCCGGCCGTCCGCGACGGCCATCCGCGCCCGCTCACGCGCCTCGGCGTACGCGCGGTCCTGCCGCAGCGCCGCCGCCCACACCGCCAGCACCCACGCCCGGGACGGGCTCGCCGGCCGGTCCCGGACCAGCCGCCACGCCTCCTCCACCGCGCGGTACATCTCGCCCTCGTTGCCTTCGAGCACCTGCAACGCCTGCGCGAAGCGCCGCCACATCTCGGCCGCGGCCTCGGGGTCGGACTCGTCCACCGCGCCGGTGCCGGTGCGGGCGAACGCGATGGCCCGCTCGGGCTGGCCGGCCGTGCCCGCGGCCCACGACGCGCGGCGCAGCAGCACCAGCTCCGTCAGGCCGGTCGGGCGGTCGTCGGCGGGCACCGCGGACCACAGCTGCAACGCCTGCTCCAGGTGCCGCAGCGACTCGGCGGGAGCGCCGGCGGCCTGCGCTTCCCGCGCCGCGTCCACCGACGCGCGCAGCGCTCGGGCCAGGTCGTGCGACTCCAGGCTGTGGTGGGCCAGCGCGGCCGCGGCGCCCCGGTCGCCCGACGACGCGAGCCGGTCGGCGTACGCGGCGTGCAGCCGGACCCGCTCGCCGGGCAGGAGGTCGTGGTAGACGGTCTCGCGGAGCAGCGCATGCCGGAACGTGTACACCTCGTCGCGCGCGACCAGCAGCACGTGGTGCTGCACGGCCTCGCGCAGCGCGCCGTCCAGCTGCACGTCGTCCATGCCGGCCACGGCGCGCAGCAGGTCGTGGCGCACGGAGCGGCCGCCGACGGACGCGACCCGCACGACGCGCTGCGCGTCCGGCGACAGGCGCTCGATGCGGGCCAGCAGCACCTCGGCGAGCGTCCACGGCACCCGGCCGTCGCCGCAGGTGGCGACCGCGATCAGCTCCTCGGCGAAGAACGGGTTGCCGTCCGAGCGCTCGGCGACCTCCAGCACCACGTCGTCGGGCAGGTCGTCGGCGAGCGCGGCGACGAACGAGCGCGCGTCGATCGCGCTGAGCGGGGTCAGGTCGAGCCGCTGCACGGCGGGCAGCCGCACCAGCTCGTTCAGGAGCGGGCGGAGCGGGTGGCTGCGGTGCAGGTCGTCGGAGCGGTAGGTGCCGACGACCAGCAGGCGCTGCGAGCGCAGCCGGGACAGCAGGAACGACAGCAGGTAGCGGGTGGAGGCGTCGGCCCAGTGCAGGTCTTCCAGGATCAGCAGCACGGGCCGCTGGTCGGCCAGGTCGCCGAGCAGCCCGTGCACGGCGTCGAACAGCTGGAGCTGGCCGACGTCCTGCTCGGGGCGGCGGCCGACCACGTGCGACGGGAGGCCGGAGAAGGCCGGGCTGCCGTCGTGGCCCGGGGGCAGCGCCAGGTCGGGCAGCAGCAGGCCGAGCGCGGGCCGGGCGGCGACGTCGAGCAGACCGGCGTCCCGCACCTGCCCCAACGCCTCGGTGAAGGGCAGGTACGGGAGGCCGGTCTCGCCGACGTCCAGGCAGCGGCCGTTGAGCACGAGCGCGTCACCCGCCGCCGCGGCCAGCTCGTCCACCAGCCGGGTCTTGCCGACACCGGCGTCGCCCGCGAGCAGCACCGCGCCGGCCTTGCCGCCGGCGGCTTCGTCGAGGGCGGCGCGCAGCCTGGTCATCTCCCGGCTACGCGCCACCAAGGGAATTCCGGAACCAAGGCGTGCCACACCAGGCATGCTGTCACACCTCAGGCGGCGTCGCGGTGGTCGTTCCCCGCCGGGGGGTCGTTCGGACCGGACCGGTGGCCCAGCCGCCGCCACCACGACCTGCCGGGGACGGCGGGCCGGCGGCTGACGCGGTGGTGGGCCGCGTCGGCGCGCAGGGCGGCCTGCCGGTAGTCGATCTCCGCCTTCAGGGACTCGGGCGTCCACTCCATGACCTGCTCCTCGTGTCGTTGTCTTCTCTGGTGACACGAAGAGTCGTCCTGAGGCCGCGAGGCGGGCATCGGTCGTTCACGTGGGTTGAGGGGGTGGTTCCCTTACCCGCCGCCGTAAGGGAGGGCAGACGGCGGGTAAGGGATGCCTCAGGGGGCCGTCGGCAGCGCGAACGCCGCCTCAGGGTGGGGTCAGCAGGCGCCGAGGTCGCGCCAGACGCCCCACTCGCCGGTCTTGCCGGGCTCCTCGCCCTGCGTCCACCACTTCGCCTGCCAGCGCTTGCCGACGTGGGAGACCTCCGTGCCCCCGGTGTAGACCTTGGTCCGGTCCCACGCGGGCGCGGCGCACACCGGCGGCTTGGTGGTCGTCGTGGTGGTGGTGGTGGTCGTGTCGTCGGTGGTGGTCGTCGTGGTCGTGGTGGTTGTGGACGTGCCGCCGCCGCGCGGGTGGTCGGAGGCGATGGCGTAGGTCTTCCCGCCGAACGTCAGCCGGAAGTTGGACGGCGAGGCGATCGGCAGCTGGTAGCTCAGCGCGACGTCCACCGACGCGCCGGGCGCGAGCGGCTGCCAGCTCGGCAACGTCAGCTCGACGTGCTGGAAGTCGCCCTTGAGCCCGCCGACGTTGCCGCCCGTGTGGCCCTTGGAGGTCACCCGCAGGCCGAACCCGGACTGGTCGGACATGCTGCCCGGCGCGCTGGTGCCGTAGTCGAACTCGACCTTCGTGCCGCCGGGCAGGGTGGTGGCGGAGTTGTTGGTCAGCTTCAGCTTCGGCGTGATCGGGTAGTTGCTGTCGCCGAGCGCGAACCCGGAGACGGTGGCGGACACGTTCAGCACCTCGGTCGGCTGGGCGCCGGCGGCCTTGCGGTTGCCGTACGGCGCCGCGCCGCGCAGCCCCTCGTTGATCTTGGTGAGCAGGGTGTCGC
This sequence comes from Saccharothrix hoggarensis, assembly GCF_052936025.1. The sequence continues at coordinate 5,897,975 of NZ_CP193624.1, forward strand.
CGACGGTGTACTGGCCCTTGGCACTGTCGAACCGGTAGTCGCCCGCCAGCTCCCAGATCATGATGCCGCCGATGCCCTTGTCCGCCACGTACTTCGCCTTCGCGGCGATGGACTGCTCGTCCTCGGTGGACAGGAACACCTTCTTGTCCGCGTTCCAGAGCCACGGCGAGGTGAGGGTGCTGTCGTAGAACCGGTTGTAGGAGCCGGAGAGCCGGTCGGTCGGGTCGTTCGCCGGGTCGAGGCCGTGCTGCGCCAGGTAGTCCGGCGTGATCTCGTTCTCCAGGTTCTTGGCGTGCCACATGGGGTTCACGCCCGACGGGACCTCGGCGCCGCCCGCCGTGGAGTCGTGCCACAGGTTGTCGATGCCCACCGCGCCGTTGCCGCACGGGGTGGTCGAGCCGACGTTCGACCCGGTGCCGGCGGGGCACTTCGTCTGGTCGGGCAGCGCGGCCCGGCCCCACAGCCCGTTCGTGCCGCCGGTGACGCCCTGCCAGCCGCGGCTGTAGAACGGGACGCCGATGTTGATCCGGCCGGCCTGCATCGCGCCGCGGTAGTAGTGGTACGCCCAGTCGGTGTTCAGGTAGCCCATGCCCTCGTACTGGGGCGCGGTGTAGACGCCGCCGGCGGCCAGCTCGCCGTCCTTGCCGTCGTCGTAGAGCGCGGCGTTCGGGCCGACGAAGTGGTTCCACGAGCCGTGCAGGTCGTAGCTCATCACGTTCAGGTAGTCGAGGTAGCGGGTGACCTGGTAGGCCTCCTGGCCCCGCAGCAGCCAGCCCGAGGCGGGCACGGCGGCGGTGAGCAGGTAGTGCTTGCCGTCCTGCTGCGAGGCGCGGTCCAGCTTCTCCCGCAACGTCTTCATGATCTTCTCGTAGCCGGCCCACAGCGTGCCGCGGTTGGCGTTGGAGATCCAGAAGTCGTCCGGGTTGCCCGCGTGGTTGTTGGAGGTGGCGTACTCGTAGTCGATGTCGACGCCGTTGAAGCCGTACGTGCGGATGAACTGCACGGCGGAGTCGGCGAAGGCGTCCACAGTGGACTGCGGCTGCGCGCCGAGCTTGTAGAAGCCGCCGCTGGCGTTGCGCGAGCCGTCGGCGTTGAAGAAGCCGCCGGTCTCCGCCCAGCCGCCGACCGAGATCAGCGTCTTCACGTCGGGGTGCTGCTTCTTGTGCTTGTTCAGCAGGTTGAAGTGGCCCTTGTAGGGCAGGGACGGGTCGAGCTCCACGCCCGGCCAGGTCATGCCGGTGGACGGGTTGTCCGGGCCGTCGGGGCCGACCGACACGCGGTTCTGCGCGTCGAGGTGCGCGAACGCGTAGTTGAGGTGCGTGACCTTGTCCCAGGGGATGTCGGACGCCAGGTACGCGGGCGAGCCGTTGCGGCCCGTGCGCCAGCTGGTGAAGTAGCCGATGACGCGGCGCGAGTGGTCGGCGCCCAGGGACTCCCGGCCCTCGGCGTCGTAGACGGAGCAGTAGGGGACCGCGACGCCGGGGGTCTGGTAGAGGCCGTCGGGACGGCACTCCTCCCCCGCGGTGGCGCTGGACGAGGACGGGGACACGACCGCGATGAGGAGTCCGGCCACCGTGGAGAGCAACGCCACGAGGGGGAACAACCTGCCGGATCGGGATCTCTTGGGCACTACCGGGCACCTCCTGCACCAGGCGGCGGCCTCGACGCAGCACCGGAAACGTAAATAGGTCTAGACCTCACTGTCAATAGGTCCAGACCACTCAACCGATCAGGGGGACCGCGGCACCACGCCCCCGACGGGCTCGGAGTCCCGGCGCCGGACGTCCTCAGACCGCCGACGGGCGCGAGGCGGCCGTGGCCCTGGCGCGGGCCAGCCGCTCCCGCACCTGGTCCGCCTCCGGCGCGTTCAGCTCGGTGAACAACGCCAGCGCGCGCTGCCAGTGCGCCTCCGCGCCGGGCATCCCCTGCCGGTCGAACACCGTCGCCAGCCGGTCGTGCGCCATCGCCTGGTGGTACGGGCTCGCCGCCGCGGACGCGACCGTCAACGCCGTCCGCGCCGACGTCACCGCCTCGGCCTCCTCGCCCGACTCGAGCAGCACCATGGCGAGGTCCGTGTGGCACGTGGACTCACCGCACTGCTCGCCGACCTCCCGGTACATCGCGACCGCCGCCCGCAGCCACGCCTTCGCCTCGTCGTAGCGGCGCGACGCCAGGTGCAGCAACCCGAGGTTGTGGTGGGCGTTCGCCTCGGCCCACCGCGACCCGGCCGCCCGGCTCACCTCCAGCGCCTCCCGGTACGACGCCTCCGACTCGTCCACCCGGCCCAGGTACTGGAGCATGTCGGCGACCGTCGTCAACGCCCGCGCCTGCGCGTTCACGTCGCCCGACGACCGCGCCACCTCCAGGGCCTCGCGGTGCCGGGCCAGCGACTCGTCCGTCCGCTGGAACTGGGCCAGCGCGATGCCGAGGTTGAACAGCATCACGAACTTCGCCTCGGGGTCGCCCAGCGTCATGGCCGCCTCCAGCGCGGCCTCCGTCGTGCGCAGCCACGTCGTCCGGTCCGCCCGCAGCCAGAAGAACCGCGACAGCGTGTACGGCAGCTGCCACGCGTGCACCAGCCACTTCGGGTCCGCGCCCTCGGCGGTGGCCAGCTCGGCGGCGGCGACGATGTTGCCCTGCTCGGCGTCCAGCCACGCGATCGCGTCGGCCGCGCCGGACAGCTTCGGCACCTCCGCGGGCACGTGCTCGGGGGCGACGCGCACGCTGCCGCGCCCCACCGGCAGCCGGCCGTCGGCGAGGTCCGCGCAGTGCAGGTAGTAGTCCAGCATCCGGCTGGTGGCCTCGTGCCGCACGTCCGGCGGCAGCTCGGCGGCCAACGTCCGCGTGTACACCCGCACGAGGTCGTGCGCGCCGTACCGGCCGGGCTCGTTCACCGACAGCAGGTTCGCCGCCGTCAACGCGTCCAGCGCGCGCTGCGCCTCCCCGACCCGCACCCGCGCCATCGCGGCCACCACGAACGCCGTCACGTCCGGGCCGGGGTGCAGGCCCAGCAGCGCCAGCAGGCGCGCCGGCAGCGGCGACAGCGCCCGGCGCGACGCGTCCAGCGCCGCCCGCACCGTCGAGTCCTCGTCCTCCAGCCCCAGGGCGGCCAGCCGGCCGTGCTCGTCGTCCAGCTCGGCCACCAGCTCCGCGACCCGCAACGTCGGCGCGACCGCCAGCCGGGCCGCCGCGATCCGCAGCGCCAGCGGCAGCCCGTCGCACAGCACGGCGAGCCGGCGCAGCGCGGCGGACTCCGTGTCGTCGCGCCCGGCGACCCGGCCCACCACGGCCACCGCCGCGTCGAGGTCCAGCATGTCCAGCTCCACCAGCCGCGCCTCGGCGTGCGCGACCAGCCCGACCAACCGCCGCCGCGACGTCACCACGACGCACGACGGCGGACCCGGCAGCAGCGGCAGCAGCTCGGTCGAGCCGCGCGCGTTGTCCAGCATCACCACCATGCGCCGGTCCGCGATGAGCGTGCGGAACAGCGCCGACCGCTCCTCCACCGTCACCGGGATGTCCGGCGACGGCACGCCGAGCGTGCGCAGGAAGCGGCTGAGCACCTCGCCCGCGCCCAGCGGCTCCTGGTTCGGGTCGAACCCGTGCAGGTCGACGTACAGCTGGCCGTCCGGGAAGTCCTCCCGCACCCGCTGCGCCCAGTGCAGCGCCAACGCGGTCTTGCCGACGCCGGCGGGGCCCGTGACGACGAGGACCAGCCCGCCGCCGGGGTAGTCGGCCAGCAGCCCGTCCAGCCGCTTCAGCTCGTCGTCCCGGCCGATGAGGGACACCGAGGCGCGGGGCAGCTGCGCCGGCGTGATCGCGGGCGTCGCGTCCGCCGCCGTCCGCAGCGCCATCGGGCGGGTCGGCCGCTCGGGCTCGGGGTTCTCCCCCGACAGCACGGCCTGCTGGAGCTTGCGCAGCTCCGGCCCCGGCTCGACGCCCAGCTCCTCGACCAGCACCCGGCGCGCCTCCCGGTAGACGGCCAGCGCCTCGGCCTGCCGCCCGGCCTGGCACAGCGCGCGCATCAGCAGGCCGTGCCCGCGCTCGCGCAGCGGGTGCTCGCCGACGAGCGTGGTCAGGGACGGCACCAGCTCCGCGCCGCGCCCGATCAGCAGCAGCAGCTCGGCCCGCTCCTCCAGCACGGCGAGCCTGCGTTCGGCCAGCCTGCCCCGCTCGACCTCCGCGAACAGGCCGACGACGCCGCCGAGCGGTTCGCCCCGCCACAGGCCCAGGGCCTGGTCCAGCGTGGTGGCCGCGGCCACGAGGTCGCCGCCCGCCCGCAACCGGGCCGCCGCGGCCACGCCGCGCTCGAAGTCGTCCAGGTCGACGGCGTCCTGGTCGACCCGCAGCAGGTAGCCGTCGCCGACGGAGGTCAGCAGCTCGGCCGGCGCGCGGCGGGCCCGCCGCGGCTCCAGCGCCCGCCGCAGCCCCGCCACGTAGGTCTGCACGAGGTTCACGGCGCTGCTGGGCGTGTTGTCGCCCCACACCGCCTCGATGATCTGGTCCCGGCTCACCGGCATGTTGCGCGCCAGCAGCAGCACCGCCAGGACGGCGCGCTGCTTGGCGGCGCCGAGGTCCACCTCCCCGCCGCCGCGCACCGCCCGGAGCAGGCCGAGCACCTCGAACCGCAAGGGCTCCCCGCCGCCGTCTGCCACCGACCGATCCTTCACCGAAGGTTGTGCCCCCCACAACGGAGCCTAGGAGATCACTTCAGTCGGGCTCCAGTCGTCCTGTAGCCGCATTCTTACGCTAAGCGTGTCCGATCAACCACACAGGGCGAACCCCGGTGCGGGAGGTTGGGCCAGACAGCGGAACACCCGTTGCTCTCCATGAACGACGAGGGCGGGCCGGCGTGCAAGGGGCATCCAGCCCGCGGCGGCGGAACGCCGGCCTGCCCTCGTCCCCTTCTCCACCGGAGCGGGGCCATCCGGTAGGGGATGGTCACGACTCCCTTGCCCTCCCCAGTGGAAGGGGCCGTGACCGGGATCCGAACCCCCGGTCACGGCCCCTTCTCGCGCGCCTAGGCGACCTCTTCGAGCTCCCGCGGCCCGTCCGCGTCGGCGGCCCTGGCGGCCTTCCGGCGGCGACGCACCGCCACGACGACGCCGACGACCACCGCGAGGGCCATCAGCACCCACATCACCCCGTTGAACACGGACTCGATGTACTTCGCCGACGCGCCCGCGGCCGAGCCGATGCCGATGTGCAGCGCCGACCAGCTCACCGCGCCGGCGATGGACGCGGGCAGGAACCGGCGGTACTCCAGCTTCGAGGCGCCCGCCGACGCGGGCACGAGGGTCCGCACCACCGGCATGAACCGGGCGAAGAACACCGCCCACGCGCCACGGCGGCGCAGCAGCGCGCCCGCCTTGTCCCAGTGCTCCTGGCCGATCCGGCGGACCACCTTCGTCTCCCGCAGCCGGTCGCCGTACCTGCGGCCCAGGAAGTAGCCGATGCTGTCGCCCGCCACCGCGCACACCGACACCACCAGCCACATGACCAGGAACCGCGGCACGGTCGTCACCGTCGTGGAGGCCAGGAGCAGCGCGCTCTCGCCCGGCGCGATGAAGCCCACGCCCAGCGTGCACTCCGCCAACGTCAACGCGCCCGTCACCGCGAGCACCGCGGGTTGGGGCAGACCGGCCAGCCCTTCCAGGGCGTCGGTCAGCAAGGCCATGGTTCATCCCCCTGTGGATCATGACGAGCACCGGTGTGCAGGCTAGGGGGAGTCCACCGCGGCCACGTCGTCGGGCGCATCGGACCGGGGGGTGACCGACCACCAGACCCCGGTCGTACGAGGGGTGGCCGAAAGTCGGGGACGCGCCGTACGGCACAACCCCGAGATGAATGGTCGTCGCTTTTCGGAACGGTTCGCGCGCCGCCGCCGGCGGATCACCGCCGGCGCGGTCGGGAACCGTCAGCGCGCGTCGACCACGCCATTCTTGGCCGTGCCCACGAATCGGCACCACTGCTCGACGCCGAAGTCCAACTCGCCGGCGCTCCGGTTCTTCGAATCACGCACGCCCGCGCCGGACGGGTCGAACGCGATCTCCACGCACTCCGGACCTCCGGCGGACGACCGCGTGCTCTTGCGCCACTCCCGTGCCATGCCAGTTCACCTCGAAGGTCAGGCCAGCTCCCGCGCCACCCGCTCGATCAGCGCGGACGACGCGGCCGGGTCGAGCGAGTCGGCGCAGAGGCGCGCGAAGAGGTCGGAATACCTGGCGACGTCCGACGGCTGTTCCAGGTAGACGTCGCTCCTCGCGCTTTCGAGGTAGACCACGTCCGGGTCGAACCGCTCGGGAAAGGCGAGGATCACGAACGGGCCGTCCATCGCGGCGTGGCCGCCCGCTTCGAAGGGGACGACCTGGAGCGTGATGTTCGGCTGTTCCGCGAGGTCGCGCAGCCGCCGCAGCTGGTCCGCCATCACGTCCCGGCCGCCGACGAGCCGCCGCACCGCCGCCTCGTCCACCACCGCGTGCAGGCGCAGCGGGTCGTCCTCCAGCAGGAGCGCCTGGCGCGCCTTGCGCAGCTGCACCCGGCGGTCGACCTCCGCGGGCGCGGCGTCGGGCAGGACACCGCCGATCAACGCCCTCGTGTACGCCTCGGACTGGAGCAGGCCGGGCACCATGAGGCCCTGGTACGTGCGCACCGACGCGGCGTCCGCCTCGAACCCGACGTACCGGCCGGGCGCGATGTCGCCGAACTCGTCCCACCACGCCTTGCGCCGCGCGTCCCGGGCCAGCTGCACCAGCTCCTCCAGCGTCGCCGGGTCCGCGCCGTACGCGGCGAGCATGTCGCGGACGTCGCGCGGGGTGACGCCGACGCGGCCGGTCTCGATGCGGCTGATCTTCGAGGCGGAGCACTCCAGCCGCGCACCGACCTCCTCGATGGTCAGGTCGGCCGCTTCCCGCAGCCGGCGCAGCTCGCTGACCAGCCGGCGCTTGCGCAGCGTCGGGCTGCTGCCCCGTGGCATCCGCACACCTCCCATGGCGACCGCTCCAGTCTGTGGCCGGCGGCGTGACGGGCAAAGGGACGTCATCCATTCGTGTAGTGCAACTTGCAGTCGGTCGCACCCGGTCGCAGGCTGCTGGAGCACACCACCGCCCGGAAGGAGCGCCGAAGGTGTCCGTCACCGTCTTCAGCCAGCTCGACCGGTCCCTGCACGAGCACCTGGACGCGTTGGTCCGCCTGGCGTCGACCGGCGACGACGAGACGGCCGCCGAACTGGCCCGCACCGAGCTGCCGCGCGTGGTGGCCGTGGTGGAGGCGCTGCTGGACGAGCACACCCCGGACGAGCACGGCCGCTGCCCGACGTGCCGCACCCGGTGGTGGAGCCGCCGCCGGCCCGCCCCGTGCCGCGCCTACCTCGGCGCGCAACTGTGCCTGACCGTGGTCGGCGAGGACTCGCCCGTTCCGCGCAAGCGCTTGCGCAGCGTGGGTTAGCGCCCCTTGGACGAGCGGGCACGGCCCGCTCCGGTCGGGCGACGCGCCTTCCCCCGAGGCTCTCAGCGCCCCCGACCCGAACCGCAGCACCGGTCCCGCCTCCCCCCGACCGGGACCGGTGCTGTGGTCACCCCCGTCGCGTCCGACCGCGTTGTGCCCCACCCCTCGTGCCGCACCACGCCGCGCCCGAACGGGCAGTATCCGACCGGGCGGTGGCCGACCGCGCTGTGCCCGAACGGCCGGTGCCCGACCGGCGGTGTCCGAACGCGACGCGTCCGAACAGGACCGCTCAGACCCGGACGGGTTCGAGGCCGTCGTGCTCCGGGTCCACCAGGTACACGCGGGCCGCCGAGATGTCGAAGTACATGCCGACCAGGCGCAACGACCGGGTGGCCACGGCCTCGCGCACGCTCGGGTACGCCATGAGGTTGTCCAGCTGCTGCGCGACGTTCGCCACCGCGAGCCGCTCCACCACCGGCAGCTCCGACTCGCTGCCGTGGAAGCGGATCAGGCTCGGCTCCACCGCCTTCAACCACGAGTGCAGCCGCGTGCCGGGGCGGGTCGAACCGTGGACCACCGCCTTCATCGCGCCGCAGTCCGAGTGGCCGCACACCGCGATCGTCTCGACCGCCAGCACCTCCACCGCGTACTCGATCGCCGCGCCGACGGAGTCGTCGTGCTCCAGCGGCACGAGGTTGCCGATGTTGCGCACGCAGAACAGGTCGCCCGGCCCGCTGGTCGTGATGAGGTTCGGCACCACGCGGGAGTCGGCGCAGGAGATGAACAGCTGCCGGGGGCGCTGGCCGCGCGCCGCCAGCTCCGCCAGGAACGGCCGGACCAGCGGCGCGGTGGTGCGCTCGAACTCCCGCATCCCGCGGATCATCGGGTCGGCGTCACCGCGCTGCCGGGGCACGGTGACGGCGTGCCGGCGCTGCCAGTGCGACCACGGCGCGAACCACCTGGGCAACGGCGACAGCGGCGTCTTGCGCAGCGCCGGGATGCCCTTCCTGGCCTTGCTGAACCACGTGTCGTGCACCTCGTCCACCTCGACGTGGCCGCCCAGCCGCTCGTACCCGACGCGCCAGTCGTCGATCGCCTCGTACGCGCCGTGGTCGAGGAAGTCGATGTGCAGCTCCAGCACGACGCGCTGCCCCAGCGGGATCTCGCGCAGCCGGCGCACCAGCCGGCCCGCGCCGAGGAACACCAGCGAGCCGCGGATCACCACGCGCCAGCCGTCCGGCTCCTGGTCGACGCGGACCGAGCTGCGGGTCAGCCGGTGCAGCGAGCGCAGCGCCGCCGCGGCGACGCCGAGCAGCACGCCTTCCACCAGCCCGAGCGCCACGACGCCGACGAGGGTGACCGCGTAGGCGGCGAACTCGCCGTGCCGCCACAGCGCGCGCATCCGGCGCACGTCCACCAGCCGCAGGCCCATGACCAGCAGCACGCCGCCCAACGCCGCCAGCGGGATCAGCTCCAGCACGGACCCGAGGGCCAGCACGAACACCGCGATCCACACGCCGTGCAGCACGGTCGACGCGCGGGTGCGCGCGCCGGCCGCGACGTTGGTGGAGCTGCGCACGATCACGCCCGTCACCGGCAGGCCGCCGAGCGCGCCGGCGACCGCGTTGGCCGCGCCCTGGGCGACGAGCTCCCGGTCGAGGTCCGCGCGCGGCCCGTCGTGCAGCTTGTCCACGGCGACGGCCGACAGCAGGGACTCGACGCTCGCCACCACGGCGACGGTCAGCACGGCGAACAGGACGCCGGCGACGGTGCCGGACGGCAGCTGCGGCAGCACGACCTGGCCGAGCGGGTCGTCGGGCAGGTCGACGCGGGCCACGTCGAGCCCGGTCGTGACCAGGGTCGCCGCGAGCACGGCCACCAGCGGCGCGGGCACGAGCACGGCGCGCGGCAGGCGGGGCCAGAGCACCATGACGGCGACGGTCAGCGCGCCGACCAGCAGGGCGGACCACCGCACGTCGGTGGTGAGCAGGCGGCCGAGGTTGTCGAACACGGACGTGGCCGCGGCGCCGCCGAGGACCACGGCGGCCTGGCCGACGGCGATGCTGACGCCGATGCCGGCGAGCATCCCGTGCACCACGGCCGGGGAGAGGGACAGCGCGAGGCGGCCGAGGCGGGTCAGCCCGAACGCGACCTGCACGAGGCCGGCGGCGAGCGTGATGGCGGCGGTGGCGGCCCAGCCGTACTCGGCGATGATGCCCGCGGTGACCACCACCATGCCCGCCGCAGGGCCGCTGACCTGCAACGGGGCGCCGCTGAGCGCCCCGGCGACGACGCCGCCGACGACGGCCGACACGAGGCCCGCCATGAGCGGCGCGCCGGTGGCGGCGGCGATGCCGAGCGACAGCGGCACGGCGATCAGGAACACCACGACGGAGGCGGGCAGGTCGTGCCGCAGCACGGTGGCGAGGCCGCCCGGTGGGCCGGCCGTGGTGTGCTCGCCGGCGTGGGACTTCTCGGGGCGCAGCCAGGTCATGTCGGGTCCTCTCGGCAGGAAGGTGTCGCGGGTAGGGGGCATCGCCCCGCGGTCGGCCGCGGGGTGTCGTCGTTCGGGAGAGGTGCCTACGACCGCGCTAAGGGCGGCAGCAGGCGCGGCCAGAAGGCGAGTCGGAACTCGGCCCCGGCGCGGTGGTGAGGGTTCGCCACGGTGGCACCTCCGTGTCGGCACAGGGGACGTGTCGGCACAGCCCGCGTCGCACAGGTCGCGTCCACACCATGATGACGACGAATTGCCTTGTCTCACAGCGGTTCCACCCGGACGTGTTGATCACCCGCCGGATCGTCACCCCTGGTGACGGCCGCTGCGGGGATCGGGTGTCACAGCCGGCCGACGGCGACGTAGGCGCGACGCACCGCGAACGCGCCCGCGCACAGTCCGATGAGGACGGCGGCGACGTGGCCGACGGCGGCGAACTCGGGGACCACGCCGAACCACCGCGCCCCTGCCAACGGGTACGCGACGAGGAGGGCGACCCACGGCAGGCGCAGCACGGCGGGCGCCAGCACGGTGGTCGAGCCGGCCGCGGCGAGCGCCACGTAGCCGGGGCCGACGTCGACGACGTCGGACAGGTCGCCGGGGTAGGCGCCGGAGGAGACGGCCAGGGCCGCCACGAGCGCCGCGCCGACGTGCCCGGCCAGGGCGACCGCCGACGCGCGCCACGACCCGACCTCGCGTTCCAGCGCGCCGAGGCACAGCGCGACCGCCACCAGGGCGAGGCCGGTGCGGATCACGCCGTCGCCGGCGGTGTCGAGCACGAACGCGCTGCCCAGCAGGGCGTTGACGGGGTGGTGGCCCAGGTTGTCGGTGTTGGTGCTCAGCGACTCCCGCACCTGCGCCGACATCCCGTCGGCGAACACGAACCGCGTCAGCAGCGCGAGGACCGCCACGGCCGACAGGTAGCCGGCCGTGGCGGGGTTCCGGCGGAAGTGATCTCGCACCGGGCCATGATCGGGGCAGCCGGCTCAGGCGTCCACTTGGGACCTGTCACCCGACCAGAGGGTGTGGAAGCTGCCCTCGCGGTCCGTGCGGCGGTACGTGTGCGCGCCGAAGAAGTCCCGCAGGCCCTGGATGAGGGACGCGGGCAGGCGCTCGGAGCGCAGGCCGTCGTAGTACGCCAGCGCGGACACGAACCCCGGCGCGGGCACGCCCGCGGACACCGCCTTCACCACGACCCGCCGCCACGCCTCCTCGGCCGACCGCACGGCGTCGCGGAAGTAGTCGTCCACGAGCAGGGACGGCAGGTCGGGCGCCTTGTCGTAGGCCTCGCGGATGCGGTCGAGGAACCGGGCCCGGATGATGCAGCCGCCGCGCCAGATGGTGGCCATCGCGCCCAGGTCCAGGTCCCAGCCGTACTCGGCGCTCGCCGCCCGCATCTGGTCGAAGCCCTGCGCGTACGCGACGACCTTGGACGCGTACAACGCCTGCCGCACGTCCTCCACCAGCGACGAGTCGCCCGCCACCGGCACGTCGGCCGGCCCGAACGCGGCGCGCACCGCGGTCCGCTGGCCGGCCCGCCCGGACAGGGACCGCGCGAACACCGCCTCGGCGATGCCGGTCACCGGCACGCCCAGCTCCAGCGCCTCCTGGACGGTCCAGCGGCCGGTGCCCTTCTGCTCGGCCTCGTCCGCGATGACGTCCACGAGGGCGGCGCCGGTGTCGGCGTCCACGTGGCCCAGCACCTCGGCGGTGATCTCCACCAGGTACGACTCCAGGTCGCCGGTGTTCCAGCCGCGGAACACCTCGGCGACGTCGGCGGGCGTCATGCCGCCGACCCGGTGCAGCAGGTCGTACGCCTCGGCGATGAGCTGCATGTCGGCGTACTCGATGCCGTTGTGCACCATCTTCACGAAGTGCCCGGCGCCGTCCGGCCCGACGTGCACGCAGCACGGCACGCCGTCGACCTTGGCCGCGATGTCCTCCAGCACCGGCCCGAGGTGCTGGTAGGACTCCTTCGACCCGCCCGGCATGATCGAGGGGCCGTTGAGCGCGCCCTCCTCGCCGCCGGAGATGCCCGCGCCGACGAAGTGCAGGCCGGCGTCCCGCAGGGCGGCCTCGCGGCGGCGGGTGTCGGCGTAGTGCGCGTTGCCGCCGTCGATCACCATGTCGCCCGGCTCCAGCAGGGGCACGAGCTCGTCGATGACGGCGTCGGTCGGGCCGCCCGCCTTCACCATGATGATGATCTGGCGCGGGGTCTGGAGGCTCGCGACGAGCTCCTCCAGCGTCTCGGCCGGCACGAAGTCGCCCTCGTGGCCGTGCTCGGAGACGAGCGCCTTGGTGCGGGCGTTGCTGCGGTTGTGCACGGCGACGCGGTAACCGTGCCGGGCGAGGTTGCGCGCCAGGTTGCTGCCCATGACGGCGAGCCCGGTGACGGCGATCCGCGCGGGTGCCTCGGAGGTGGTCATCTGCACAGCCTGCCGAAATCGGCGCTCGCGCGCACCTGTCCGACACCTCTGGACGCCCATTGCGCCGTGCGGCGTCCGTCACGCCTGTAACATCGTGAAACAACGGTGGAACGGGGGGCGGCATGGCCAGGGCGACGGTGCGGGACGTGGCACGGGCGACCGGGCTGTCCATCGCCACGGTGTCACGGGTGCTCAACGGCCAGGCGAACGTCGCCGAGCACACCCGGGAGCTGGTGCTGCGGACCGTCGCCGGGTTGGGCGCGGAGGCGCCCCGGCCGCGGGGCGCGAAGCCGACCGAGCCCGTCTACGTGCGCTGCCCGTACCTGCTCACCGACTACTTCGGGCTGATCGTGTCGAGCGTCGCGGAGACGTTGGCGCTGCACCACCGGCAGGTCGTGCTCAGCGCGGGCACGTCGGCGCGACCGGCGTCGGCGCTGGCCGGCCTGCCCGGCCGGTCGGACGTGGGCGGCGCGATCCTGATCCTGCCGCCGGAGCCCGCCGAGGAGCTGGTCCGGCTGCGCGACCGCGGCTTCCCGTTCGTCGTGGTGGACCCGCGCACCGAGCTGCCGCGCGACGTGGCGTCGGTGTCGGCGGCGCACTTCGCGGGCGCGCGCCGGCTGATGGCGCACCTGGTGGAGCTGGGCCACCGGCGGATCGGGATCATCGGCGGGCCCGGCGACTGGCAGGCCAGCGACGGCAGGCTCGCCGGGTACGCGGCGGCGTTGTCGGACGTCGGCGTGTTGCCCTCGCCGGAGCTGCTGCGGCACGTCGACGAGCCGACCACCGGGAACGGCTACCTCGTCGCCCGCGAGCTGCTCGACCTCGCGGACCGGCCCACGGCGCTGGTCGCGTTCAACGACAAGATGGCGGTCGGCGCGCTGCGGGCGGCCCGGGAACGCGGCCTCGACGTGCCGCGCGACGTGTCCGTCGCGGGGTTCGACGACCTCGACCTGAGCCGGGCCACGCGGCCGGAGCTGACCACGGTGCGGCAGCCGCTGCAGGAGATGGGCCGGATGGCGGTGACCCTGCTGATGCGGCTGCTGGACCGGCACGATCTGGAGGCGCTGCACGTGGAGCTGGCCACGGAACTGGTGGTCAGGGCGTCCACGGGGCCCGTGCCGCGCGTGTGACGCGTCCGCTGTTCCACCGCTTTTCACGGTATTTACCGGGCTGGACGCTCAGCCTTGACACCGGTTCCGGGCCATTGTTTCCTTTCACGTGCGGATAAGTTCCAGAATTGTTTCATCTGTTTCACGCCCGCTGACCCTGCGCACACCGTCGTGAAAGGAGTCCGAGGTGCCCTCATCCCACCGTCGGGCCTTCATCAGCACCGGCATAGCGGTGATCACACTCGCCGCCGCGGTCACCGCCTCCACGTCCACCGCCTCCGCCGCGGGCGAGACGGTCAACGTCTACCTGACCACCACCTCCGACGCGGGCGGCCGGACCGTCACCCGCGGCCTCGCCCAGCAGCCGTCCGTCGCGTTCAGCGCGAACGGCGGCAGCGCTGCCCACACCATCACCGTCAACGAGGGCACGACGTACCAGCAGTTCGAGGGCGGCGGCGCGTCGATCACCGACACCACCGCCTACCTGCTGCGCGGCGGTCCCGTCTCGGCCGCGACGCGGGACGCGGTGATGCGCAAGCTGTTCCACCCCGTCGACGGCATCGGCCTGTCGTTCGTGCGCAACCCGATCGGGGCCTCGGACCTGTCGCGGCCCGGCCACGTCTCGCTGGACGACACGTGCTGCGACCTGAGCGACTGGGGCGCGAACGGGTACGACACCGACGTGCGGCTGCTGACGCAGCAGGCCAAGCAGCTCAACCCGCAGCTGCGGGTGAAGGGCGTGCCGTGGAGCGCGCCGGGCTGGATGAAGGACAACGGCCGCATGGACCAGATGGGCTGGCTCAAGTGGGAGCACTACCCCACGTACGCCCAGTACCTGGTGAAGTACGTCCAGAGCTACCAGGCCGCCGGCATCCCGGTCGACTACCTGTCGGTGCAGAACGAGCCGAACTGCTGCCAGGCGTCCAACCCGACCGCGATGAACTACCCCGGCATGGCCTGGAACCCGTCCGGCCTGGTCGAGTTCACCAAGAACCACGTCTACCCGGCGTTCCGCGCGGCGGGCATCACCACCAAGGTGCTGGTGCACGACTGGAACTACGGCGACTACGCCAACTTCGGCGCGGCGATCCTCGGCGACGCGGGCGTGCGCAACGACCCGCTGTTCGGCGGCATCGCGTGGCACGGCTACTTCGGCGACCCCGCGGTCGGCACGCAGGTGCGCAACCAGTACCCGAACGTGCGGCAGTTCAGCACCGAGCACTCCGGCGGCACGTGGATCTCGAACCAGCACAACGAGGACATGGCCGACATCGTCAACTACGCCCGCAACTGGAGCTCCAGCCTGGTGAAGTGGAGCCTCGCGCTCAACCAGAACATGGGCCCGCACAACGGCGGCTGCGGCACGTGCACCGGCCTGATCACCGTGCAGGAGGGCGGCGCGCGGGCCGGCCAGGTCGACTACACCGTCGAGTACTACACCACCGGCCACCTGACGAAGTTCGTCAAGCCGGGCGCGCACCGGATCGACTCGACCGCGAACGGCACCGTGCAGAACGTGGCCTACCGCAACCCGGACGGCTCCAAGGCCCTCATCGCGCACAACGGCGGCACGTCGTCGCAGTCCGTCCGCGTGAACTGGGGCAACCAGTCGTTCACCTACACCCTGCCCGCCCGCACCTCGGCGACGTTCACCTGGCAGGGCACGCCCGGCAGCGGCGGCGGCACGGGCGGCGCCATCACCGGCCTGGCCGGCAAGTGCGTCGACGTCGCCGGCGCGAGCAGCGCGGACGGCACCGCCGTCCAGCTGTACACGTGCAACGGCACGGCCGCGCAGCAGTGGACGCGGCCCGGCGACGGGACGCTGCGGGCGCTCGGCAAGTGCCTCGACATCAAGGACCACGGCACCGCCGACGGCGCGCAGCTCCAGCTGTGGAGCTGCGCGGGCGGCGCGAACCAGCAGTGGACCCACACCTCGGGCCGCGACCTGGTGAACCCGGCGACCGGCAAGTGCGTGGACGTCACGGGCAACACCAGCGCGGACGGGACAAGGCTCCAGATCTGGACGTGCACGGGCGGCGCCAACCAGAAGTGGAACCTGACCTGACCGCTGTCGTCCCCACTACGGGGTCCCGCTCCGGTAGGGCGGGACCCCGCTGACAACCCGGCCGCGACGGCGCGAGAGTCCAGGGCATGACACGACTCCTCGTGCTCGTCGCGGCCGTGTTCGCGGCCTGCCTGACCGCGCCCGCGGCCCAGGCTGCCCCGTGGACGCTGACCGTCGCGCAGCGGCAGGCGTACCTCAACTACTACGCGCCCGTCATCCTCAAGAGGGGTGACGAGAACGACGGCAAGCAGGGCCGGGACTGGCTCGCGAACTTCGACTTCGACCGGGACGGCGTCTACGCCACCAACCGGGCCAACTGGAAGCTCGTCCCCCAGTACGTCGCCGGGACCGCGGGGTACGAGCGGTGGCGCGTCCGGCCCACGCTCTACACCGCGCTGCTGGAGTTCACCGGGAACGACGGCAAGTCGCTGGTGCTGCTGTACCACGTCTACAACGCGGCCGACAAGGACGGCGACGAGATCCACGACTGGGAACGGGTCGAGATCGTGGTGCGCGGGGTGACCGGCACACCGGGCGGCGCGGGCGAGTCGTTCGCCAACTCCACCGTGACGCACCACAAGGACCACGTGATGCGGCGGTCGTACGACCCGGACGTCAACTTCCTCCAGACCGCCAACGGCAGGCACCTGATGCTGTGGCAGGCCGACGAGAGCGACTTCGACCTGCCCGACGCCGGGCCGCACGCGCACGAGCTGCGGTACGTCACCAACACGTGGGCGTACGTCTCGGGGCGGATGGCGGCGGGCGGCAACGCCGAGGTGAACATCTCCGGCGCGGACGACAAGCGCAACGTGCACTACGCGTTCGTGCCCGAGGGCGCGGCGGGCGCGGTGGCGGCGTTCGGGGCCGTGCCGTTGACGTTCGCCAACGCGTCCGCCCAGGCTAGCCGGGTCGACAACGGCACGAAGGTGACGTGGCCGCGGGTCAAGCGGCTGACCTACGAGCTGCAGGACCTGGCGGACATCGTGCCGACGCACTGGTCGCAGTCGGCGTGGCAGCGGCACTGGCTGGCGACCGACGTGGTGGACGTGCGGTTCGAGACGCCCGCGCTGGGCATCGGGACGGGCGTGCAGCGGTTCTACAACCAGTCCCGCGACGACGCCGCGTCCGACCTGACCGACGGGCGCGAGGGGTACCTGTCGAAGGCGTGGTTCTTCGGCGCGTACTCGGCGGAGCTGAACGAGGACACGCCGTCGGGGTCGGACGACTTCGGCGGGTTCGCGGGCACCGGGCTGGACAGCTCGGGGCGCAGCCGGGGAGCCGTCAGCGGCGACCTCGCCTCGCACGGGGCCTACTGGCGGCAGCACGAGTTCTTCGTGCACTCGGGCGGGATCGACGACAGCGCGAGCCGCGAGGTGGGCGTCTGGCTGCCGCCGGGCTGGCACCTGGCGGCCAACGGCGGCTTCGACGGCCGCTGGCAACCACTGTTCGACGACCGCCCCGCGGCCTGACTCCCCCGCACCGCCCCGCGGTCTGGCTCCACCGCACCGCCCCAAGGCCTGGCTCCACCGCACCGCCCCAAGGCCTGGCTCCACCGCACCGCCCCAAGGCCTGGCTCCACCGCACCGGTCGACCCGCTGCACACAGCCGGTCGCCGCGTGCGGCCCGGTCCGCCGCTGCTCGACCAGCGGCGGACCGGGTACCGCGGAGCGCCCGCCGCCGCACCACCGGCGGCGGGCGCTCACCTAACCGGTGGCGCGGTAGGCCTCGCCGGCCCGGTTCGGCGTTCCCCCGGGCAGGTACAACCCCGTGCCCGGCTTGTCGGCGGGGAGCGCGAACCACGCGTAGCGCTCCAGGTACGGCAGTCCTTCGAGCATCCGCGACGACGCGCCCGCGAAGTCGGCCAGCTGCCGCTCGTCGGGGTAGCGCGCACCGCCGCCCGAGAAGTCCATCAGCGAGTACTCGGTGAGCCAGATCGGCAGCCCGTAGCGGGCGTGCACGGCGTCCAGGTAGTTCTTCAGGTGGCCGACGGCGGCCGGCCCGAAGTCCGAGCCGTACCAGTGCACCGTGATGAAGTCGACCCGCAGCCCGCGCTGCCGCGCGCCGGCCAGGAACCGGTCCAGCCAGCCGCCGGCCTTGTCGCCGCTGTGGGCGACGGCGGGGCTGCCCAGCCGCATCCCGGTCGCCTGCAGCCGCGGCCACAGGTCCAGCGCCTGCTCGACCGTCAGGTTCGACTGCTCGGAGAGGTCGGGCTCGTTGAACCCGAGCAGCGTGGCGCCCTGCCCCTTCACCGCTTCGAGGTTGGCGGGCGTCACGTGCTTCGCGCCCCAGATCATCGGCACGTACTCCACGCCCGGCGGCGCCTGCACGTCCTCCCTGGTCGTGGCCCAGTTGTAGAACCAGCCCGCGCCGACGTCCGACAGCGCCCGCGTCACGCCGTCGAAGTGCCAGGTCGCGACGCCCTTCTTCGCCGACTTGGCCACGGGGGCCGGCGCCGGGGCGGGAGTCGGGGCGGGCGCCGGGGCCGCGGCCGACGTCGGGGCGACCGGCTGGGTCGCGGGCGCCGACGTGGTCGTCATCGCGGTCGTCGTCGCGGTCGTCGTCGTGGCCGTCGTCGCGGTCGTCGTCGTGGGCACGAACGTGGTGGTCGTCGTGACGGTCAGCGGCGCGGCCACACCGAGCGGCTCCGGCCAGCCGTCCACGGGCAGCACGACCGCGCCCGCCACCACCGCCACGGCCGCCGCCGCGAGCAACGGCTTGGCCGCCGCGTGCGCCCAGAACCCCTTCCGCGCCACGGCGACCACGGGCTCCGCGCCGAGGAAGTCGAACCCGACGGGCAGCGGCACGAGCGGGATGCGGGCCAGCAGGCCGTCCACCGCCGCCAGGTCCTCGAACCCCCGCCCGCACCGGGCGCACTCCCGCGCGTGCCGCACGATCCGCTTGCGCCACAACGCGCTCGGCTGCCCGTCCCACCCGGCGATCACCTCGGCCAGGTCGCCGCACCGCGGCAGGGCGAGCACCCGCACGACCACCCGCGCCGCGTCGAGCTGCGCCTTCATGCGCTGCACCCGCACGGCCGCGTGCTGCGGCGTGAGGTCGAGGGCGGACGCCAGCTCGGCGCGCGTGATCCGGCCGCTCTGCTCCAGCCACCACAGCGACAGCAGCTCCCGGTCGTCGTCGCCGATCCACCGGGTGGCCGCCGCCAGCTCCCGGCGCTGCCCGGTGAGCCGGAGCCGGGTGATGGCCAGATCGGCGAAGTCCGCGCCGGGGTCGGCCACGTCGTCGGGTTCCGCGTCGGCGAGCGGCAGCCGGGTCCGGTGGTGGTCGCGCACCTGGTTCAGGGCGATGGCCAGCAGCCACGACCGGAAGGCCTCGGGCTCGCGCAGCCTCGGCAGCCCGTGCAGCGCCCGGAGCATCGTCTCCTGCACCACGTCGTCGGTGTCCGGGTGCCCGGCCAGGGCGTGCCCCACCACGTTGTAGACCAGCGGCAGGTAGGCCGCCACCAGCGCGTCCAACGCGCCGGGCTCACCCCGTTGCGCGGCCGTCACCGCCGCGGCGTCCCCTGGTGTGCGCATACCGTTCCTCTCGGCCGAGTCGGGCTCTACCCACCGGAGACGGTCGGACGGCGACACGATAACGACTTTTCCCGGCCCCGCGTCTCCCCGCCTCCGGTGTCAGTCCCGTGTCAGCCCCGTGTCAGGCCGTCCGGTGATCGTGATCCCGACACCAGCCACGGAAGGACACCCCCGATGACGCGAACGGTCCCCATCCCCCACGGCCTGCCGATGGACCGCGACGCGGGCCCGTTCAACCCGCCCAGCGCCATCACCCGGCTCCGCGAGGCGCACCCGGTCAGCCCACTGCACTTCCCCGACGGCCACGAGGGCTGGCTCGTCACCGGCTACGACGCCGTCCGCCGGCTCATGGCCGACACCCGGTTCAGCTCCCGCCAGGACATCGGCGTCCTCCACGTGCCGTACGACGTCCCCGGCATGCCCGCGGCCACCGAACCGTCGCCGCAGGTGCCCGGCCTGTTCATCAGCATGGACCCGCCGGACCACACCCGGCTGCGCCGCCTGCTCACCGGCGCGTTCACCGTCAGGCGCATGAAGCAGCTCGAGGAGCGCATCGCCGAGATCGTCGAACGGCGGCTGGACGAGATGGCGGCCCTGACCCCGCCGGTCGACCTGGTGAAGGAGTTCGCCCTGCCGGTGCCGTCCCTGGTGATCTGCGAACTGCTCGGCGTGCCCTACGCGGACCGGGACACGTTCCAGTCCAACTCCGCCAAGTTCATGGAGAAGGAGGTGGCGCTGGAGGAGAAGATGGCCGCGTACACCGGCCTCACCACGTACCTGTCCGACCTGGTCGCGGCCAAGCGCGCCGCGCCCGACGAGGACATGCTGTCCGACCTCGCCCGGCACGACGAGCTGACCGTCGAGGAGCTGACGGGCATCGCGTTCCTGCTGCTGCTCGCGGGCCACGAGACCACCGCGAACATGCTGTCGCTGGGCACGTTCGCGCTCCTGGAGCACCCCGACCAGCTCGCCGCGCTGCGCGCCGACCCGGACCTGGTGCCCGGCGCCGTCGAGGAGCTGATGCGCTACCTGTCCGTGGCGGACATCTTCTACCGCTACGCCACCGAAGACCTCGAACTCGGTGGGGAGACCATCCCGCGGGGGTCGACCGTCGTCGTCTCGCTGCTGGCCGCCAACCACGACCCGCTGCGCTTCGAGGACGCCGACACCCTCGACGTCCGCCGCGCGGCCCGCGGTCAGCTGGCCTTCGGCCACGGTGTCCACCAGTGCCTGGGCCAGCAGCTGGCCCGGATCGAGATGCGCGCCGGTCTCGCGGGGCTGCTGCGCCGCTTCCCGACCCTGGCGCTCGCCGTCCCCGCCGACGAGGTGCGGCTCAGGACCGACATGAACATCTACGGCGTCCACGCGCTGCCGGTGACGTGGACGGACCCGGCCCGGTAGGGCCTCGCGGCCCTAGGCGGCGAGCACCGACGCGGCCATGCCGATCAACGCCGCGCCGCACAGCCGCTCGAACACCGGCCGCACCCGGGGCCGCGACAGCAGCGCGGACAGCCGACCGGCCAGCGGCACCACCACGGCCCAGAAGCACGCGAACACGCCGACCGCGACCGCCGACAGCAGCGCCGCCTGGGGCAGGGGCGGCGCGGTCGGGTCCATCGCCTGGGGGACGAGGCTCAGGAACGTCAGCATCACCTTCGGGTTGAGCAGGTCGCACAGCAGGCCGCGCAGGAACAGCGACCGGTCGGACTTCGGCGCCCTGGCGATCGGCCCGCCGGCCCGCGCCGCGCGCAACGTCATCACGCCCAGGTAAGCGAGGTACAGCGCGCCGACCGCCTTGACCGCCAGCAACGCCGCCGGCGCCGCCGCGACCAGCGCGGACAGCCCCACGGTGGCCAGCGCGGCGTGCACCAGCAGGCCCGTGACCACGCCGAGGGCGGTCACCGCCCCGGGCCGCACGCCGCGCACCGCGTTGCCGGTGATCAGCACGAAGTCCGGGCCGGGCACGACGGTGATGACGACGAGCGCGAGCAGGAAGGACGTCCAGGCGATGTGCACGGCGGCATCCTCGGCCGGACGTTCGGGTGTATTCCACCCGACGAGTACCGTGTTCGGTTGTGAGCGACGTAGCCGAACTGGATTCGGTCGACTGGGCGATCCTGGAGGCGTTGCAGAACGACGCGACGCTGCCCAACCGGACCCTGGCCGACCGGGTCGGCATCGCGCCGTCCACGTGCCTGCAGCGGGTGCGCCGGCTGCGGGACCTCGGCGTGATCACCGGGTTCCACGCCGAGGTCGACCCCCGGACCACCGGCCTGCCGCTGGAGGCGGTGGTGTCGGTGAACGTCCGCCCGCACACCAGGCCGGTGGTGGCCGCGTTCCGGCAGTTCGTGATGGCCCAGCCGGAGACCCGGTCGCTGTTCCACGTCAGCGGCCAGGCCGACTTCCTGGTGCACATCGCGGTGGCCGACAGCACGCACCTCCAGGCGTTCCTGATGGACAAGATCGCCTCCCGCACCGAGGTCCGGAACCTGACCAGCTCGGTGGTGCTGGAACGGGTCGAGACGCGGGCCCTCACCCCGCCCGACGACCGGCGTCCGCTGCACCGCAGGCGGCGCGTCTAACCTGCACCCCATGCAGCCTGACGAGTTCCGCCGGATCGGACACGAGGTGATCGACTGGATCGCCGACTACCGCGAGCGGGTCGCGGACCTCCCCGTGAGGTCGCGGGTCGAACCGGGCTGGGTCCGCGAGCGGCTGGCCCCGCTGCCGGAGCGGGGCGAGGGGTTCGACGGCCTGCTCTCCGACCTCGACCGGGTCGTGCTGCCCGGGACCACCCACTGGCAGCACCCCGGCTTCTACGCCTACTTCCCGTCCAACGCGTCGCTGCCGTCGGTGCTCGGCGACCTGCTCTCGTCCGGCCTGGGCGTGCAGGGCATGTTGTGGTCGACGTCGCCCGCCGCCACCGAGGTCGAGCAGCACCTCCTGGACGAGCTGGTCGGCGCGATGGGCCTGCCCGAGCGGTTCCGCGGCGGCGGCGTCATCCAGGACACCGCGTCGTCGGCCGCGCTCGTCGCGCTCCTCGCCGCCCTGCACCGCCAGTCCGGCGGCACGTGGCGGCAGTCCGGTGTGGACGGCACGGAGACCGTGTACGTGTCCTCGCAGACCCACTCGTCCATCGAACGGGCCGCGCGCCTGGCCGGGTTGGGCGAGCGGGCCGTGCGGTCGGTCGACGTCGACGACGTGCTGGCGATGCGCGTGGACGACCTGGCGTCGCGGATCGAGTCCGATGTGGAGGCCGGTCGCAAGCCGGTCCTGGTGTGCGCCACCGTCGGCACCACGGGCACGGGCGCGGTGGACCCGGTGCGGGAGATCGCCGCGCTGTGCGCCGAGCACGGGATCTGGCTGCACGTCGACGCGGCGTGGGCGGGCCCGGCGGCCCTGTGCCCCGAGTTCCGGCACCTGTTCGACGGCCTGGACCAGGCCGACTCGTTCACCGCGAACGCCCACAAGTGGATGCTCACCGCGTTCGACCTGTCCCTGTTCTGGACCGCGCACCCGGACGTGCTCGTGGACGCCCTCACGATCCTGCCGGAGTACCTGCGCAACACGGCGACCGAATCGGGCGCCGTCGTCGACTACCGCGACTGGCAGATCCCGCTCGGCCGCCGGTTCCGGGCGCTGAAGCTGTGGTCGGTGCTGCGCTGGTACGGCTTGGAGGGCGTGCGGGCGCACCTGCGCCGCCACGTCGAGCTGGCGGAGATGCTGGAGTCGTGGGTCGCGGGGTCCGAGGAGTGGCGCCTGGTCGCGCCGCGGTCGCTGGCACTGCTGACCCTCGCCCACCGCGACGGCGACGACGCCACCCGCGAGGCGATGGACCGCGTCAACGCGGCCGGCGACGCGTTCGTCACCCACACCACCGTCAACGGCAGGTTCGCGATCCGCGTGGCCATCGGCGCGGAGTCAACGGAAGAACACCACGTGCGCGCGCTGTGGCAGGCGCTGGCGGCTAGCGGCTGAGCAGCGCGTCGAGATCGAGGACAACCGGGAAGGGGCTCGGTACCTCGACCTTGCCGGTGCCGCCGGCGACGTGCCTGTACTCGCCGTCGACCAGGGTGGACGCCGCGAGCGTGATCGGCTCGTCGAGTTCGAGCAGCCAGCAGTGCGGAATACCCGCGTCGGCGTACTCGATCGGCTTGAGCATGCGGTCCATGCGCCTCGTCCCCGGTGACACGATCTCGACCGCCAGCAGGACATCGTCGGGGTCGACGCGCTTCGGGTACTCCAGAGCACGCTCGGTCGGGACGATGACCATGTCGGGTGCGCGCACCGTGATCGGAGGCACGGGGTTGATCAGCACATCGATCTCCGGCACCGCCACCACGTCGTGAGGCAGTTGCTCGTCCAGCCAGGTGCCCAACCGCTTCGCGGCCAATTGGTGTTTGAGAGCCGGCTTGGGCGACAGGAGCAAGGCTCCCTCGACCAGCTCGACGTGGTGCAACTCGTCCTCAGGGAGCGCGTCCCACTCTTCCAGCGTGAGCCAGTGGTCAGGCCAGTGCATCGTGCTCATCGCGACCCACTTCCCATGACGTCCCCGTTGACTGCGCAGCGTAGCCGGTCGATCACAGGACCCGCAGCAGGCCCTCCTGCACCACGGTAGCCACCAACTGGCCGTCCTGGCTGTAGAAGCGGCCCGTCGCCAGGCCGCGCGAGCCCGACGCCGACGGCGACTCGCAGTCGTAGAGGAACCACTCGTCGGCCCGGAACCCGCGGTGGAACCACATGGCGTGGTCGAGGCTCGCGCCCAGCACCTTGTCCGTGCCCCAGTACACGCCGTGGCGGACGAGCACCGAGTCGAGCAGGGTCATGTCGGACGCGTACGCCAGCACGCACACGTGCAGCAGCTCGTCGTCCGGCAGCTTGCCGTCGGCGCGCATCCACACCTGGCTGCGCGCCTCGCCCGGCCCCGTCTCGCGCGCCCGCCACGGCGGCTCGGTGACGTACCGGATGTCGATCGGCCTCGGCAGGCGCGCCATGCCGACCTTCTCCAGGTACCCGGCCGCCGACTCGGCGTACGTGGGCAGGGAGTCCGGCGACGGCACCTCGGGCATGGGCTCGAAGTGGTCCATGCCGGTCTCGTCCACCTGGAACGACGCGGACAGCGAGAAGATCGCCTTGCCGTGCTGCACGGCGACGACGCGCCGGGTGGTGAACGAGCGGCCGTCCCGGATGCGGTCGACCTCGTACACGATCGGGACCGTCGGGTCACCGCCGCGGATGAAGTACGAGTGCAGCGAGTGCACCCGGCGCTCCGGCGGGACGGTGCGGCCGGCGGCGACCAGGGCCTGACCGGCGACCTGCCCGCCGAACACCCGCACGGGCGATTCGGCGGGCGACACCCCGCGGAAGATGTTCTCCTCGATGCGCTCCAGGTCGAGCAGCGCGACGAGGCGGTCGAGCACGGGCTGCCCGTGCGGCACGCCGTCGGTGTCCAGCGGAACGTCCGAGAACTCGGCGGAAGCCGCGGCGCGGGCAGCCTCGGTCACGTCAACTCCTAAGCGTGGTCGTCCTCCCCCAGGCGGTGCACCCGGATGAGGTTGGTCGAGCCGATGGTGCCAGGCGGCGAGCCTGCCACGACCACGACGAGGTCGCCCGGCTGGTACCGGCCGATGTCGATCATCGACAGGTCGACCTGGCGGACCATCTCGTCCGTCGAGTCCACCTTAGGCACGAGGAACGTCTCGGTGCCCCAGGTGAGAGAAAGCTGACTGCGCACGCTCTGCTCCGGCGTGAACGCCAGCAGCGGCAGCGGCGTGTGCAGGCGGGCCAGCCGCCGGACCGTGTCACCGGACTGGGTGAACGCGACCAGCGCCTTGGCGTTCAGCCGCTCGCCGATGTCCCGCGCCGCGTACGAGATCACGCCGCGCTTGGTGCGCGGGACGTGCGTCAGCGGCGGGACCTGCGTGGACTCGGTCTCCACGGCCTCGATGATGCGGCCCATGGTCTTGACCGACTCGATGGCGTACCGGCCGACCGACGTCTCGCCGGACAGCATCAGCGCGTCCGCGCCGTCGAGCACCGCGTTCGCGACGTCCGACGTCTCGGCGCGGGTCGGCCGCGAGTTGGTGATCATCGAGTCGAGCATCTGGGTGGCCACGATCACCGGCTTGGCGTTCTCGCGGGCGATCTGGATGGCCCGCTTCTGCACCAGCGGCACGTGCTCCAGCGGCAGCTCCACGCCCAGGTCGCCGCGGGCGACCATCACGCCGTCGAAGGCGAGGACGATCGCCTCCAGGTTGTCGACCGCCTCCGGCTTCTCGATCTTGGCGATCACCGGCTTGCGGCCGTGGCCCACGCGGTCCATGACCTGGTGGACCAGGTCGATGTCCGCGGGCGAGCGCACGAACGACAGGGCGATGAAGTCCACGCCCAGGTTGAGGGCGAACTCCAGGTCCTCGATGTCCTTCTCGGACAGCGCGGGCACGGACACGTCCATGCCGGGCAGCGAGAGGCCCTTGTTGTTGCTGACCGGGCCGCCCTCGGTGACCTCGCAGACCACGTCGGGGCCGTCGACCTCGGTGACGGTCAGGCCCACCTTGCCGTCGTCCACCAGCAGCCGGTCGCCGACCTTGGCGTCCTGCGACAGCTGCTTGTAGGTGGTGGAGACGCGGTCGTGGGTGCCCTCGACGTCCTCGACGGTCACCCGGACGATGTCACCGGTCCGCCACTCGACGGGGCCGTGGGCGAACCGGCCGAGCCGGATCTTGGGTCCCTGCAGGTCGGCCAGGATTCCCACGGCACGTCCGGAGGCCTCGGCCGCCGAGCGGACCAGGTCGTAGACCTGCTTGTGGTCGGCATGGCTGCCGTGGCTGAAGTTCATCCGGGCCACGTCCATACCGGCCGCTACCAGCTCGTTGACCTTGTCCTCGGTCGCGGTGGCAGGACCAAGCGTACAGACGATCTTCGCGCGTCGACTCACGTCTCAGGAGAGTAGTCGCTGTCACTGGACCGATCAGGATGTACCGGGGGGTAATCTCCGTGAAACCGGCAGAATCTGCCCGGTGGGCGTCAGAATCCTTCCGTTCGTGGTCGCGGCGTTGCTCAGCGTCATCGTGCTGTTCACCCCGCAGTCAGGTGTGCCGGACTCACCGCCGGGCACCGACAAGGTGGTGCACGTGCTGCTGTTCGCGCTGCTCACGGCCACCGGGCGGTACGCCGGGCTGCGGGTCCGACCGCTCGTCGCGGGGTTGATCTGTTACGCCGCGGTCTCGGAAGTGTTGCAGTGGCTCATCACCCCGCTCGGGCGCGGCGGGGACGTCCTGGACGGCCTCGTGGACGTCGCCGGCATCGGCCTCGGCCTGCTCCTCGCGCGCCTGCCGGCGGTCAGCGGCGGAAGCCGACCTCGGTGAGCCCGACGTGGTCGGCGCACCAGTCGACCAGCGGCGTCACCTCGCGCCACGCGTCGCGGACGCGGTCGAGGCAGCCCGGCTCGTGCAGCACGTCGTCCGGCGGCCACACCTTCGCCGCGTAGAGGCGCTTGTGCTTGAGCAGCTCGATCCGGGGGTGCCCGGGGTCGACGCCGCGCGGCGCGCGCTTCAGCTTGTCGCCGCGCAGCTCCCAGCCGGCGCCGGTGAGGGCGGCCAGGAGCCGCTCCAACGTCCCGCCGCGCACGTCGTCGGCGACCGACTCCCGGTAGCGGGCGAGCTGGTCGGACGCCATCGCGAACGACCCGCCGGCCACGAACAGCCCCGCCGTGCCGATCTGGACGTAGTGGGCGCCGCCGCCGCGGCCGAGCTCGACCACGCCGCCGCAGTGGTCCTTGTACGGGGTCTTGTCCTTGCTGAACCGGACGTCCCGGTAGGGCCGGAACACCTTGCCCCGGCCGAACTCGGGTTCCAGCGCCGCGAGCAGGGCCTCCATCGGGGCGCGCACGTCGTCCTGGTAGAGGTGCTTGTGGTCCTCCCAGTACGCCTTCGAGTTGTCGACCTCCAGCCCGTCGTAGAAGTCGATGGCGTGTTCGCCGAAACCGCTGAATTCCACGCGACCAGCTTACGTTCGTCCATTGGTGGCTCATTCGATCGCCTTATCGCAGTGGATGACCGGTCGGTCACGTCCTGTGCATAATCGGCCGAGTGGGTAGGAAAGCGGCACTGGCCGGCTGGTTGCGCGAACTCGACGCACAGGACGTCCAGGCCGTCCTGGCGCTGCGCAGGGACGCCGCCGACCGCCGGCCCCGATCCCTGCGTGACCTCGCGGACGAGCTGACCTCGGCGGCGTCGCTGCGGGCCGCCGTCGACGGGCTCGACCAGGCGTGCCGGGACGTGCTGGACACCGCCGTGCGGCTGGGCGACGAGGCCGGGGTGGAGGCGCTGGCGGAACGGTTGCGCTGCAACGGGAAGGCGTCGCGGGCCGAGCTGAAGCGGACGTTGCTGCAGTTGCGCGCGAGGGCGTTGGTGTGGCCCTCGGAGGACCGGCTGGTCACGTCGCCGGGGTTGCGGCTGCTGACCGAGGAGCCGGCGCGCCGCATCACGCCCGCGCCCCGCGCGCCCCGCCGTGCCGCGCAGGACCGGGGGTTCGCCGACCGCGCCGCGACCACGCCCGCGACGTCCACTGTGGATGGTGTGACGCGGCTCGTCGAGCTGTGCGACTGGGACCAGGTGGCGTGCCGCAACGGGGTCGGGTCGCGGGAGCTGCGGCGGGTCGCGGGCATGCTGCGCGCCGACGAGCCGCGGGCGCGGCTGTGGGTAGAGCTGGCCGTGGAGGCGCGGCTGCTGGCGGTGGACGACGGCAGGCTGACGCCGACCGTCCGGTCCGACGCGTGGCGTGCCGCGCCGCCCGCCGAGCGGCTGGCCGCGCTGGCCGAGGCGTGGCCCCGGATGACGTGGACGCCGGGCAGGCAGCGGCCCGCGTCGGCCGAGCCGTCGTCGTCGGAGGCGGGCGACCGGACCAGGCTGGGCGTGCTGGAGCGGTACGCGCGGTTGGGCGAGGACGAGGCGTTCGAGCACCGGCACGAGGTGGTGGCGGAGCTGGTGTGGTCGCGGCCCGCCGTGCACAGCCGGGCCGCGACGGAGGCGGCGCTGGTGGAGGCCGAGTCGGTGGGCCTGATCGCGCTGGGCGCGTCGACCGCGCTGGGACGCGCCGTGCTGGCCGGTCGCGTGGCGGAGGTCGCCGGGCGGTTCGTGCCGCCGGCCGCGCGGACGGCCCACCTGCGGGCCGACCTGACCGCCGTGGTGGCCGGGCTGCCGAGCCGCGAGCTGAGCGCGGTGCTGGACCTGGTCGCCGACGGCGCGGAGGGCGGGTGGCGGTTCAGCGGGGCGAGCGTGCGGCGCGCGCTGGACGCGGGCCACGAGCCGGACGCGCTGCTGGCCCGGCTGGCGTCGGTGGCCGAGCACGGCGTGCCGCCCACGCTGGAGCACCTGGTGCGGGAGGTGGCGCGGCAGCACGGGCGGATCACCGTGACGCCGGTGGCGTGCTGCGTGCGGGCGGCGGACCCGGAGCTGCTGCGGGAGATCGCGGCGCACCCGTCGCTGGCCCGGCTGGCGTTGCAGCCGTTGGGGCCGACGGTGCTGGCGTCGGCGAGACCCGCGCCGGAGACGTTGGCGCTGTTGCGGGCGGCCGGTTACGCGCCCACGGCGTCCACGGCGGACGGCACGTCGGTCGTGGAGCGGGCGCCGCGCCGCCGCGTCGAGCCTCCCCCGCCGCCGGTGCGCGCGGTGGCGGAGGGCTGGCGGGCGCCGTTGACCGAGCAGGAGCTGGCGAAGCTCGCGGTGGCGCTGGTCGAGCGGGAACGGCCCCGGCCCCGGTTCGTGCTGCCGCCGGCTCACACCCAGCGCATGGGGACGGTGCGGCTGCTGCGCGACCAGTCGCTCGTGCTGCGCGACTCGGAGGTCGTGCTGCTGGCCGAGGCGCTGGCGAGCCGGACGTCGGTGGAGATCGCCGTGGCGAGCGGCCCGCGGACCACGGTGAAGCACGTGATCACGCCCGTGGACCACGCGGCGGGCAACCTGAAGGCCAACTGCGCCCCGCGCGGCGAGCACCGCGAGTTCCTGGTCAGCCACATCCGCTCGGTGCGCGCGGTGACCGGCGTCTGACGAGGCCGCGTCGCACGGGGCCGGCGTCTGACAGGGCCCGCGTCTGACAGGGCCGACGGCTCACAGGGCCGGCGTCTCATCGGTCCGGCGTCCGGGGGCGAGGTGGAGCCCCGGCCCGGTTCGACGGGCCGGGGGCTCTCTGGCGGCGGTCAGGGCAGGTGCAGCCGGACCTGTTCGGTCGCGCCCGCCGCCGCCGTGACTTCGGACGGGGTGCCCGTCCGGCCGTCCTTCGACGCGGAGAACTCGTAGCGGCCCGCCGCCAGGCGCCACTCGTAACGGCCGTCCGGTCCGGACATGACCGCCATCTCGGGCACCGGCCGCGGCGGGGTGTCGAGCGATCTCGGTGCCACCAGGGCGCCGTCGACGGGCTGCCCGGCGGAGTCCACGACCACGCCGGTGAAGGTCGCCATCGCGGTGGTGGAGGGTGGTGGTGCGGGCGGGTCGCCGGTGTCGGACGTGCCCGCTTCCCCGCCGCACGCGCCGAGCGCCAGCAGGCCGATCAGCAGGACCGCTCGCAGGCGGAGTGGGTGGCGCACGATCTGCTCCTCTCGGTCACGTGGAGGACGGAACGGCAGCGGGGTTCGGTTGCCCGGCGTCAGCGCCAGCCGACGACCAGGTTGAACCGGCTCTCGGTGATCCGCGGGCCGCTGTTGTGGCCGTTGGAGCCGACGCCGTACGCGTGGAACGCCAGCGAGCACCGGCCCGAGCAGCCGGACGACCCGGCCGCGCGCACCGTGTGCACCGCGCTGCCGCTGTTGCCGCCGACGGTGTCGTTGTCGTAGTACAGCCGCAGCGAACCGCTCTCGCGGACCTGGTCGGTGTGGGTCCACTGCTGCTGGGCCTTGTCGCCGGGGTAGCCCTGGATGGTGGTGGACGTGCCGTTGAGCGACGCGGTGGTCCAGTACGCGCCGTACCAGCCGGTCGTGTTGCCGATGGAGCAGTTCAGCGTCGCGCCGCCGTAGTCGGCGTCCGGGTTGCCGTCGGTGGTCCAGCCGGTGTTGGACCGCAACGTCGCCGCGGTGCAGGAGCCGTACGGGTACGAGGTGCCGTTGGCGCCGGGGTAGAACTTGAGCTGGCCGGTGTACCAGCCGGTGCTCTGGTTGAACACGCAGTGCCCGGCGGTCAGCACGAGGCTCGCGCCGAACATCCAGCCGGTGCAGTGCAACCGCTCCACACCGCTCACGGTGCGGGTGATGAGCACGGTCGCGCGGGCCGGGAAGCTCGTCGTCGGGTCGACCCGCACGCGGCCGTCCGCCCCGATGATCGACTGGACGCCGACGTCGTCGCCGGTCGGCGACTCGTAGCCCGCGATCCGGTGGCCGGCGGGCACGCGCTGCGCGCCGTAGGCCGTGACGTCGCCCGGCACGCCCGTGCCCTCGTAGCCGGACACCCCGCGCAG
Organism: Saccharothrix hoggarensis; assembly: GCF_052936025.1. The sequence continues at coordinate 5,928,499 of NZ_CP193624.1, forward strand.
CCCTCGCGCCGGCGCGGCCGACAGGGTCACGCCCTCGGTGTCGCTCGCCCCGAGTTCCACGCCCCTCGGTGACGCCGACGCCGTGGACACCAGGCCGATCGTCGCCAGCAGCGCGCTCGCCAGCGCCACGCCGACCCGTCTCGATGATCTGTAGATGTTGTTCACCCGAAAATCCCATCGTCAAGGAAAAAAGCCCTCGACCGGTTAAGTCCGCTCCGGGCGCGCAACCGATACAGCGGATCGGGATTTTGCCCCGGTCGCGTTTTTACCATGCTGACAACGGACCAACGGCGAGCGCTTTACGGCCGCACCGGGGCGCTGACCTGGCCGGGTGACGTGGAAAAGAATGCGTCGGCAATCGAATCGCGACGGCGTGGAATGCGTTCACGTGCCGCGGGCGGCCCGGTCGCACCCGCCCCGGGAACCGCGAAGGCCGCCCCGACGACGCTGTCGGGGCGGCCGGGCACCTCAGCGGTTCACACCACGGCGAGCGGAAGCATGGTGGGGATCACCGGCGACGGCAGGTCCGACGAGCCGGTCAGGAAGCGGTCCACCGCGTTGGCCACCGAACGGCCCTCCGCGATCGCCCACACGACCAGGGACGCGCCGCGGTGCGCGTCGCCGCAGACGAACACGCCGGGCGACTGGGTCTGCCAGTCCGAGCCGCACGAGATCGTGCCGCGCGGGGTGAGCCGCAGGCCGAGGCCGTCCAGCAGCGGCATGTGCTCGACACCCTCGAAGCCGATGGCCAGCAGCACCAGGTCCGCCGGCAGCACCTCGACCTCCTCGGACGTCGGCACCACCTGGCGGCGGCCGGACGCGTCCTTCTCCACCCGCACCTTGCGCAGCTGGATCTGCCGGACGTGCCCGTCCTCGTCGCCGACGAACTTCTCCACGGCGACCGCGAACTTCCGCTCGCCCGCCTCCTCGTGCGCGGGGTACGTGCGGAGGATCCACGGCCACACCGGCCACGGCGACCTGTCGTTGTCGCGGGTGGACGGCGGCATCGGGTACTGGTCGAGCTGCAGCACCGACGCCGCGCCCTGCCGGGACGCCGTGCCGTAGCAGTCCGCGCCCGTGTCGCCGCCGCCGATGATCACGACGTGCTTGCCGGCGGCGTCGATCGCGGGCGGGCCGTCGCCCTCGCACGCCCGGTTCGCGGGCACCAGGTGCTCCATCGCCAGGTGGACGCCCTTCAGGGAACGCCCCGGCGTGGTGGTGTCGTCACGGCCGCGCAGCGCGCCCACCGCGAGCACCACGGCGTCGAACTTCGACCGCAGCTCCTCGACGGTCAGGTCCACGCCGACCTCGCAGCCGGTGACGAACCTCGTGCCCTCCTTGCGGAGCTGCGCGAGCCGCCGGTCCAGGACCTTCTTCTCCATCTTGAACTCGGGGATGCCGTAGCGGAGCAGCCCGCCCAGCCGGTCGTCCCGCTCGAACACGGTGACCTCGTGGCCGGCGCGCGTGAGCTGCTGCGCCGCGGCGAGCCCGGCCGGGCCGGAACCGACGACCGCGACCTTCTTGCCCGACGACACGTGCGACTGCACGGGCGGCACGAGCCCCTGCTCCCACGACACGTCGGCGATGGCCTGCTCGACGCGCTTGATGGCGACCGGGCCGCCCGCGTCGTGGCTGATCGACAGCACGCACGCCGCCTCGCACGGCGCGGGGCACAGCCGGCCGGTGAACTCGGGGAAGTTGTTCGTCGCGTGCAGCCGGTCCGACGCCGACTCCCAGTCACCCCGGCGCACCAGGTCGTTCCACTCGGGGATCAGGTTGCCCAGCGGGCACCCGGCCGACCCGGAGTGGCAGAACGGGACGCCGCAGTCCATGCACCGCGTCGCCTGCACGCGCACCTCCTCGTCCCGCTGCTCCGCAGGGACGTCGAGGTACACCTCGTTCCAGTCGCTCAGCCGCTCGGCGGCGGGCCGCTTCTTCGGCTCGGAGCGGGAGTGCTTGAGAAAGCCGTACGGGTCAGCCACGGGAGGCCTCCATGATCGCCTGGTCGACGTCCCTGCCTTCCGCGCGGGCGAGCCTCATCGCTTCGAGCACGCGCTGGTAGTCACCGGGCATGACCTTGGTGAACGACGCGGAACGCCGGGTCCAGTCGCCGAGCAGCGACGCGGCCACCGCCGATCCGGTGAGCTGGTGGTGGCGCTCCACCACTTCGCGCAGCCAGCGCAGGTCGTCCGCGCCGGGCCGCTGGAGCTCGACCATGGCGGTGTTGACCGCCGCGGGGTCGAGTTCCAGGACGTAGGCCACGCCGCCGGACATGCCCGCGGCGAGGTTGCGGCCGGTCGGCCCGAGCACCACGGCCCGGCCGCCGGTCATGTACTCGAACGCGTGGTCGCCCACGCCCTCGGCGACGGCCAGCGCGCCCGAGTTCCGCACGCAGAACCGCTCGCCGACCCGGCCGCGCAGGAAGATCTCGCCGGACGTCGCGCCGTAGCCGATGACGTTGCCCGCGATGACCTGCCGCTCGGCCGCGAACGGCGCGTCCGGGTGCGGCCGCACCACGATCCGGCCGCCGGACAGGCCCTTGCCGACGTAGTCGTTGGCGTCGCCGACCATCTCCAGCGTGACGCCGCGCGGGATGAACGCGCCCAGCGACTGGCCGGCCGAGCCGGTGAACGTCACGTGGATCGTGTCGTCGGGCAGGCCGTCGCCGCCGAACCGGCGGGTCACCTCGGCGCCGAGGAGCGTGCCGACGGTGCGGTTGACGTTGCGCAGCGGCAGTTCCAGCCGCACCGGGCGGGCGTCGTTCAAGGCCGCGTCGGCGAGCTGCAGCAGCGTGCGGTCCAACGCCTGCGCCAGGCCGTGGTCCTGCTCGCGGACCTTGCGCTTGGCCGTGCGGTACGGCGTCTCGGGCACCTCGAACACCGGCGCCAGGTCGAGCCCGGCCGCCTTCCAGTGCTCGACGGCCTCGTCGGTCTTCAGCAGCTCGGCGTGGCCCACGGCCTCGTCGATGGTGCGGAAACCGAGTTCCGCCAACAGCTCCCGCACCTCCTGGGCGACGAAGTGGAAGAAGTTGACCACGTGGTCGGCCTGGCCGGTGAAGCGCTTGCGCAGCTCCGGGTTCTGCGTGGCGATGCCGACCGGACAGGTGTCCAGGTGGCAGACCCGCATCATCACGCAGCCCTCCACGATCAACGGCGCGGTCGCGAAGCCGAACTCCTCCGCGCCCAGCAGCGCGGCCACCACCACGTCCCGGCCGGTGCGCAGCGCGCCGTCCACCTGCACGGTGATCCGGTCGCGCAAACCGTTGAGCAGCAACGTCTGCTGGGTCTCGGCGAGGCCGATCTCCCACGGCGTGCCCGCGTGCTTGAGCGAGTTCAGCGGCGACGCGCCGGTGCCGCCGTCGTGGCCCGAGATCAGCACCACGTCCGCGTGCGCCTTCGCCACGCCCGCCGCGACCGTGCCGACGCCGACCTCGCTGACCAGCTTGACGTGCACGCGGGCCTGCTCGTTGGCGTTCTTCAGGTCGTGGATGAGCTGCGCGAGGTCTTCGATGGAGTAGATGTCGTGGTGCGGCGGCGGCGAGATCAGGCCGACGCCCGGCGTGGAGTGCCGGGTCCGCGCGATCCACGGGTACACCTTGTAGCCGGGCAGCTGCCCGCCCTCGCCGGGCTTCGCGCCCTGCGCCATCTTGATCTGGATGTCGCTGGCGTTGACCAGGTACTCGCTGGTGACGCCGAACCGGCCGGACGCGACCTGCTTGACCGCGCTGCGCCGCTCCGGGTCGTACAGGCGCTCGCGGTCCTCGCCGCCCTCGCCGCTGTTGGACCGGCCGCCGAGCCGGTTCATCGCGATGGCCAGCGTCTCGTGCGCCTCCGCCGAGATGGAGCCGTACGACATGGCGCCGGTGTTGAAGCGCTTGACGATCGACGAGACCGGCTCGACCTCGTCGATGGGGATCGGCGTGCGGCCCTCGGACCTGAACTCGAACAGGCCGCGCAGCGTGCCGCCCTGCCGGGACAGCCGCTCCACCTCGTCGGTGTAGCGCCGGTACACGTCCTGCTTGCCGGTCTTGGTGGCGTGCTGGAGCAGGAACACCGTCTCCGGCGTGAACAGGTGGAGCTCGCCCTCGCGGCGGTAGGCGTACTCGCCGCCCACCTCCAGCCGGCGGTGCACCCGGTCGGTCGGGTTGTCCGGGTGGGCGCGGCGGTGGCGCAGCGCCACCTCCTCCGCCAGCACGTCCAGGTCCGCGCCGCCGAGCTTCGACACCGTGCCGGTGAAGTACTCGTCCAGCAGGTCCTTCGACAGGCCGACGGCCTCGAACACCTGGGCCGCCGTGTACGCGCCGACGGTCGAGATGCCCATCTTCGACATGATCTTCAGCGTGCCCTTGACCAGCGCCGTCACGTAGTTCCGCACGGCCTTGCGCGGCTCGATGCCGGTCACCGCGCCGGTGCTGATCATGTCTTCGATCGTCTCGAACGCCAGGTACGGGTTCACCGCGGCCGCGCCGTAGCTCAGCAGCGCGGCGACGTGGTGCACCTCGCGGGCGTCACCGGTCTCCACGACCAGCGCCACGCGCAGCCGCTCCTTGGTGCGCACCAGGTGGTGGTGCACCGCGGAGACGAGCAGCAGCGACGGGATCGGCGCCATCCGGTGGTCCGAGTCGCGGTCCGACAGCACGAGCGTGCGCGCGCCGTGCGCGATCGCCTCGGACGCCTCCCGGCGCACCCGCTCGACCGCCGCCGCCAGCGCCGCGCCGCCACCGTCCACCTCGTACAGTCCGCTGAGGACGGTGCAGGCGAAGCCGGGCAGGTCGCCGTCGTCGTTGATGTGGATGAGCTTGGCCAGCTCGTCGTTGTCGATCACCGGGTACGTCAGCTTGATGTGCCGGCAGCTGACCGGCCCCGGCTCCAGCAGGTTCTGCTCCGGGCCCATCACCCGCGACACGCTGGTGACGATCTCCTCGCGGATCGCGTCCAGCGGCGGGTTCGTGACCTGGGCGAAGTTCTGCACGAAGTAGTCGTAGAGCAGCCGCGAGCGCTGCGAGAGCGCCGCCACCGGGGTGTCCGTGCCCATCGAGCCCAGCGGCTCGGCGCCGTTCACCGACATCGGCGCGAGCAGGACCCGCAGCTCCTCCTCGGTGTAGCCGAACGTGAGCTGGCGGCGCACCACCGACTCGTGGCTCTGCACCACGTGCTCCCGGTCGGCCAGGTCGGCCAGCTCCAGCAGGCCCGCGTGCAGCCACTCGTCGTAGGGCAGCTCCTCGGCCAGCCGCGACTTGACCTCGTCGTCCTCGACCAGGCGACCCTCGACGGTGTCGACCAGGAACATCCGGCCGGGCTGGAGGCGGCCCTTGGCCACGACCTGGTCCGGCGGCACGTCCAGCACGCCGGTCTCGGAGGCCAGCACGACCCGGCCGTCCGCGGTCTGCCACCAGCGGGCCGGGCGCAGGCCGTTGCGGTCCAGCACCGCGCCGACCAGCGAGCCGTCGGTGAACGTCACGCACGCCGGGCCGTCCCACGGCTCCATCAGGCTGGCGTGGAACTCGTAGAACGCGCGGCGCTTCGGGTCCATCGAGGTGTGGTTCTCCCACGCCTCGGGGATCATCATCAGCACCGCGTGCGGCAGGCTGCGGCCGCCCAAATGCAGCAGCTCCAGCACCTCGTCGAAGCTCGCCGAGTCCGAGCCCTCCGGGTGGCAGATCGGGAACAGCCGGCTCAGGTCGCCCGGGATCAGGTCCGACGCCAGCAGCGCCTCGCGGGCGCGCATCCGGTTCCGGTTGCCGCGCACGGTGTTGATCTCGCCGTTGTGGGCGACGTACCGGAACGGGTGCGCCAGCGGCCACGACGGGAACGTGTTCGTGGAGAAGCGGGAGTGGACCAGGGCGATCGCGCTGGCCAGCCGCTCGTCCCGCAGGTCGGGGAAGAACGACGGCAGCTGGCCCGTGGTCAGCATGCCCTTGTAGACGATCGTGCGGGCCGACAGCGACGGGAAGTACGTGCCGACGTCCGCCGCCGCGCTCTCGTGCTCCACCCGCTTGCGCAGGGCGAACGTGAGGCGGTCCAGGTCGACGTCCCGCTTGCCCGTCTCGCTCTCGACCAGCAGCATCGCGAAGTGCGGCATCACCGACCGGGCGGTCGGGCCCAAGCCCGCGTGGTCCGGCTCGATCGGCACGTCGCGCCAGCCCAGGACCCGCAGTCCCTCCTCGGCGGCGATCCGCTCGGCCAGGCCCACGGCCTTCGCGCGGTCCTCGTCGCCGGCGGGCAGGAACGCGATGCCCGCCGCGTACGCGCCCGCCTCGGGCAGCTCGCACCCCACCACCTCGCGCAGGAACGCATCGGGCAGCTGCAGCAGGATGCCGGCGCCGTCACCGCTGGTCGGCTCGGCGCCCGCCGCGCCCCGGTGCTCCAGGTTGGCCAGCGCGGTGAGCGCGTCGACGACGATGTCGTGCGAGCGCCGGCCCTTGATGTCGGCGACCATCGCCACACCGCACGCGTCGCGCTCGGCGGTCGGGTCGTAGAGCCCCTGAGGGGCCGGGATGGCGGAGAAGATCACTGCGCAGACCTCCTTCGTCGTCCTTGGTGAAAGAACGAGTCCTCGTGTCCAGGTCCTGGAATCCGGGTGCTGGGCACGGGACGACGATGGCCCGCGTGTTGACGAGACTTTAACAGTCGCGAAACTGAACCACACCATCCAACGGGTGATCCAGCTCGCCTACGCGTAACGATTCGGCCCGCCGGCGCGATACCCCGGCCAGCTTGTTACGCGTTGTTAAGCATAACCGAGCCGACCCCTCCTCGCGCGTCGGTGAGACCTGGCGAACAGCCCCGTCCCCGCCACCGCCACCATCCCGGTTCCCCGACGTGAACCCGCTGGTCAGACGCCCGGAGGCTCCGCGAGCCAGTCGACCCGCGGAGCCTCCGCCGTGCCTGTCGGTCCACCTTCGCCGCCCGGTGGCGTCCGCGCCCCTGGCAGGCTCGTCCGCCCTCCGGAACGTCGGCGTCCGCCGTCCGCGCGGCCGACCGTCCTCCGCCGACTAGCCCGCGGACGCCGCTACGGACTCCCGGCTCCCACCGCTCCCCCGGCCGCCCTGCGCACCGCCGCGGTCCCCGTCGTGTCCGCCGTCAGGCGTGCCGTCAGGCGTGCCGTCGTGCTCGACGTCGCCGTGCCGGCGGTCCATGAGGGCGTCCACGTCGACCTGGGAGGGGTTGTCCATCACCTGGCGCAGCCGGTCGCGGTCCAACTGGCCCTGCCAGCGGGCCACCACGAGCGTGCCGACGCCGTTGCCGATGACGTTGGTGATCGCGCGGGCCTCCGACATGAACCGGTCGATGCCCACGATCAGCGCGATGCCGACCGCCGGGATGGCGCTGTTCGCCTCGAACGCGCTCAGCGACGCCGCCAGCGTGACCAGGCCCGCCCCCGTGACGCCCGCCGCGCCCTTGCTGGCCAGCAGCATGAACAGCAGCAGCCCGATCTGCGTGCCCAGCCCCACGTCCACGCCCGTCGCCTGGGCGATGAAGATCGCGCCCATGGTCAGGTAGATGCAGGTGCCGTCGAGGTTGAACGAGTAGCCGGTCGGGATGGTCAGGCCGACGACCGACTTGTCCGCGCCCGCCGCCTCCATCTTCACCAGCATGCGCGGCAGCACCGACTCGCTGGACGACGTGCCCAGCACGATCAGCAGCTCGTCCTTGATGTACCGGAGGAACTTGAAGATCGAGAACCCGGCGTACAGCGACACACCGCCCAGCACGACCAGGATGAACAGCAGGCACGTCGCGTAGAACGAGCCCATCAGCCAGGCCAGCTTGCCGAGGATCGTGCCGCCGAACTTGCCGATCGTGTACGCGATGCCGCCGAACGCGCCGATCGGCGCCGCGTACATGACGATCTTGATGACGCCGAACATCACCTTGGCGAACGTGTCGAGCGCGGACACGACCTTCGCGCCGCGCTTGCCCATGCCCGCCACGGCCACCGCGACCAGGATCGCGACCACCAGGACCTGGATGAGCTGCCCGTCGGTGAACGCGCTGAAGAACGACTTCGGCACCAGGCTCAGGATGAACCCGGTGACGCCGGTCTCGGCGGTCTTCGCGTCGGCGAGGGTCTTCGCGGCCGCGTCGTCGTTGATCGGGATCGACGGGCCGTGGTGGCCGGGCTGCACGAGGTTCACGACGACGAGGCCGATCGCCAGCGCCACCGTCGTCATCGCCGTGAAGTACAGGATCGTCCGCAGCGCCAGGCCGCCCGCCTTGGCCAGGTTGCCGAGGCCCGCGATGCCGACCACGACCGTGCAGAAGATCGTCGGCGCGATGACGACCTTCACCAGCGCGACGAAGAAGTCGGCCAGCCACTTCATGCCCGACGCCTGGGCGGGGAACGCGTACCCGACGATCACGCCGAGCACGATCGACACGAGCACCCAGAAGTAGAGGTGCTGGTAGATCGGTTTGCGCTGACGTTCCTGCGCGCTGACCACGTCTCCTCCAAGGGGACCTTCGTGCCTGCCGGTGGGGGTTGGTTGGTGATCCTGAGCACAGGCGCCGGCGGTAACAAGGACGTGGCCGGAAACTTCAGATCCCTCTGACGTAACACGCCGTTCACTGGTCCGACGGGGTTAGTCTGCTGGTCGTGCAGGTGACGCGGCGCTCGCTGTTGCGCACCGCCCTGGTCGCGGCGGTGCCCGGCACGCTGGGTTCCTCCGCGCTGGCCGCGTGCACGTCGACCGACGCGCCCGTCCTCGACGAACTCGTGCTGGCGACCGGCCCGGACGGCGCGGTGTTCCGCGAGGTCGGCGGCGCGCTGGCCGCGGCGCTGGCGGACGAACTGCCCGCGACCCGCGTGGTAGCCCGCTCGACCGCCGCGTCGGTGGAGAACGTGCGCCTGCTCCAGGCGGGCGACGTCCACTTGGGACTGTCCTCACTGGACCCGTTGGTCGGTGCGCTGCTCGATGCGGACGACCCGGGCGGCATCAGCGCCGTGGGGCGGCTGTACGACAGCTTCATGCAGATCGTCGTGCCGGCCGGGTCGCCCGTGCGCCGCCTGTCGGACCTGGCCGGCCGGATCGTGTCGTTCGGCCCGTCCGAGTCGGGGACGGAGTTCACCGCGACCCGGCTGCTGGCCCTGTTCGGGATCTCCGTCGACGCGCGGCGGATGGAGCACGCCAAGGCGGCACGTGAGCTGGCCGCCGGTTCACTGGACGCGTTGCTGGCGCTGACCGGCATCCCCACACCCGCGGTCACGGACATCCTCGACACGTTCCCGCTGCGCCTCCTCGACCTGCCCGACGAGGCCGAGCACCTGGCCGAGCGCTACCCGGGCCCGTACGTCCCAGCGACCATCCCCGCCACCACGTACGGCAACCTCGGCCCGTGCCGCACGTTCGCCGTGCCGAACCTCCTGCTGGCGCGGACGTCGCTGGACGCCGACGTGGTCGAGGTCGTCACCAGGACCGTGTTCACCCAGTCATCCCGAATCGCCGCGGGCCACCCCGAGGCAAGCCGGATCAACGTCCGAACCGGCATCGCGACGGGCCAGGTCCCCCTCCACAAGGGCGCCGAGCGCTGGTTCAGAGCAACAAAACGCTGACCCACCCACATATCCACACCCACCCCGCTTATCCACACCCACTACACTTCCCTCCCTCCACCGACCCTCACCAGTGTTGAATGCCGTCCACCCCCACCCACCCTCGCCGACTGTCCCCGAAGATCACCCAGGCGACTGAACGCAGCGTTTTCGGGGAAGGTCCAGGCCTCTTCCCGCGTTGCCGGGAAAGAAGGAGGCGGCACCACGGCGCAAGGCACCCACGGCGAGCACTCCCCAACCTCACGCCCCCAAGTCCCCTCACAACTCGGGCCGACCGCCCACCCTGGGCTGGAGCCGGGGCCTGGGCTGGAACCGGGGCCTGGGCTGGGACCGCGGGGCCGGGCTCCGTGGATCGAGGACCGGTGCCGCTTGTGGAGTTAGGCGCTGAGGCGGACCACGGCGTCGAGACCGTGCGGGTCTGCGGGTTGCAGGAGGAGTTCCCCTCCGGCGGAGGCGATCAGTTCGGCGCAGATCGCCAGGCCCAGGCCGGTGCCGGGGGTGTTCTGGTGGCGTGGCGCGCGCCAGAAGCGGGCCAGGGCGTTGGCGCGCTCCTGATCCGTGAGGCCGGTGCCGTTGTCGGTCACGTGGAGTTCTACGCGGCCGCCCGACGTCCTGCCCCAGATCTTCAGCTCGGTGCCGCCGGACAGGCGGATGGCGTTGCCGACGAGTTCGTCGAGGACGCTGCCCAGGCCGCCCGGGGGTTCCAGGACGCGGAGGCCGGGTGGGACGTCGACGTCCAGGCGCATGTCGCCGGCCAGTGCGCGCCAGCCGGGGACGTGGGTGGCCAGGAGGGCGTCCACGTCGACCGGTTCGGCGGCTGAGGCGCTGTCGAGACGGGTTGCGGCCAGGAGGGTGTCCAGGACCCGGCCCATTTCCTCGGCTTCGTCCACGGCGATGCGGTGGGCCTCGCGGGCGGCCTCGTCGGTCACGTGGGGGGCCAGGTTGTCGACCGCCAGACGGAGGCTTGCCAGGGGGTTGCGGAGTTGGTGGGACGCGTCGGAGACGAACGCGCGTTGGCGGCGCAGGGCGCGGCCCACGACGTCGACCATGGCGTTGAAGCTGGCCGCCAGGCGGCGGAGTTCGGGTGGGCCGCCGAGTTCGTCGGCTCGGGCGTCCAGGTGGCCGCCGGCCACGGCCGCGGTGGCTTCGTCGAGCCTGCGGACCGGGCGCAGGACCCAGCGGGACATCGGCCACGCCACCGCCACCACGCCCAGCATCGGGATCAGGCCTAGCAGCGCGAGGACGCCCCACTGGCGGAGGATCGCCGATCGCAGGCTGTCCGTGGGGGAGATCGTGACCACGGCCGCGACCACCTCGCTGTCCCGGCCGACCGGTTCGACGACCACCAGGTTCACCCGTTCCCACGGCCAGACCGACTGGTCGGTCTCGCCGCGGTATCCGCCGAACGCGGCCTTCAGGCCCGCGGCGACGTTGGGGTCGGTGAGCGGGAACGGGGTGCGCGACGCCTCCACCACCGTGCCGTCGGTGCCGACGAGGCCCGCCGAGATGCCGTACAGCTGGTCGTACCGGACCAGCTCCTCGCGCAGCGCGGTGAGCCGGTCGGACGCGAGCGCGTTCTCGGCCAGCGACGCGAACCGGCTGGCGTCACCCAGCCGGTCGAGGTAGGTCTCCTGGCTCTCGCGCTGCACGACGGCGAACGCGAGCGGCACGCCGAGGGCCGCGACCAGGGCCATCAGCAGCGGCACGATGAGGACTAGCAGACGGCGCAGCACGCGGAGGCAACCTCCCCGGGGTGACCTGCGTCATGTCTCACGTGACCGTTCCGGTCCGTGTGAGGGGGAAATCAGCATGCTACGCAAGATTGCACTGCTTATCGCGGTGGTGGCGGCGGCCGCGGTGGTGGCACCGGTGACGGCCTCCGCCGCTCCAACCGCGTGCACGGTCGACTGGGGCTCGGGGGCCAAGTCGGCGTGGCCGATGACGGCCGGGCAGTTGACGAACATCCGCGCCGGCCGGCAGGACTGCTACGACCGGTTGGTGTTCGACGTCGTCGGGACGAACGACGGCTACCACGTGCAGTACGTGACCGAGGTGCACCACGAGGGATCGGGGCACCTGGTGCCGTTGCGCGGTGACGGCAAGTTGCAGATCACCGTGCACTCGCCGGCCTACGACCACGACGGCAACCCGACGTACCGGTACGCGAACCCGGCCGAGCTGGTCGACGTCACGGGGTACCAGACGTTCCGGCAGGTCGCGTGGGCCGGGTCGTTCGAGGGGCAGACGACCGTGGGCCTCGGGGTGCGGGCTCGTCTGCCGTTCCGCGTGTTCACGCTGCCCGGTCGGGTCGTGGTGGACGTCGCCCACACCTGGTGACACGTGCCGGGTGACGCGTGCCGGGTGTCGGGTGCCGGTGTCGGGTGCCGGTGACGCGTGCCGGGTGCGAGTGCCGGGTGCGAGTGCCGGGAAGCCCGCCGGGCGGCGGGTGGAGGCGGACGCCGGAAGGGCGGCGCGCGGTGACGTCCGGGTTCCGAGGTCAGGTGTGGGCTGCCACGCGGTAGCCCACACCTCGGATCGTCTCGATGCGGAGGGCGTCGCCGAGCTTGCCGCGCAGGGCGGCGATGTGGGTGTCGAGCGTGCGTGACGGCGCTTCCCAGTGGGCTTGCCAGACCTGGTCGACGATGAGGTCGCGGCTGACCACGGTGCCCGCTCGGCCGACGAGGAGGGCCAGGAGGTCGAACTCCTTGCGGGTGAGGGGCACCGGGTCGCCGTTGATCGTGGCTTCGCGGCTCTCGGGGTCGAGGGTCAGCGGGCCCAGGGTAATGCGGTCCTCGCGTTCGGCGGCGCGGGCCGAGCGGGTGCGGCGGAGCACGGCTTCGATGCGGGCGAGGAGTTCGGCGGTGCCGAACGGTTTCACGACGTAGTCGTCGGCGCCGAGGCGCAGGCCGAGGACGCGTTCGCGTTCCTCGCCGCGGGCGGTGACGGTGATGACGGCGGTGCCGGTGCGGCGGCGGAGTTCGCGCAGCACGTCGAGGCCGTCGCCGTCGGGCAGGCCGAGGTCGAGGAGGACGACGTCCGCGGGCGGCGCGGTGAGCGCCGCCGCGGCCGTGGCCACCCGGTGGACCTCGTAGCCCGCGTGGCGGAGTGCGGTGAGCAGGCCGCGCGCCACCCGGTCGTCATCTTCGACGACGAGGATGCGCATCGCCGACTACTGGCCCGGCTTGTCGCCGGAGCTGGTGCCGGTGCCGGTGGTGCCCGCGCCCGCGTTGGTGTCCGAGGGCTCGGTGTTCGACGTGGTGTCCGACGACTTGGTGTCGGGGACGGTCGCCTGCTCGGGCGTGCTCGCCGCGGGCGAGTCCGGTTCGGTCGCGCCGTCGGTGGAGTCGCCGTCGCCGTCGGGTCGGACGATGACCTCGCGTCCGCCCCGCTTCGCGGCCAGCAGGAAGTAGATCACCGCGCCGGCGAACACGACGACGGACGTGAGCACGTTGATGCGGGTGCCGAAGACCTCGGTGGCCGGGTCGACGCGCATCAGCTCGATCCAGAACCGACCGGCCGTGTAGCCCGCCACGTACAGCGCGAACACCCGGCCGTGGCCCAGCCGGAACTTCCGGTCGGCCCACACGATGAGCAGCGCGACGCCGAGGTTCCAGAGGAGTTCGTAGAGGAACGTCGGGTGCACGATCTCGATCGGCGTGTGGTCGAGCGCCACGCCGCCCAGCTCGTCCTTGAAGCCGGTGGCCGGGTCGACGCGCTCGTAGATCTCCAGGCCCCACGGCAGCGTGGTGGGACCGCCGTACAGCTCCTGGTTGAAGTAGTTGCCGAGGCGGCCGACGGCCTGCGCCACGACGATGCCGGGCGCGAGGGCGTCCGCCATCGCGGGCAGCGGGATGCCCTTGCGGCGGCACGCGATCCACGCGCCGACGCCGCCCAGCGCGATGGCACCCCAGATGCCGAGGCCACCGTTCCAGATGGCCAGTGCGTCGAGCGGGTTGCGGCCCTCGCCGAAGTACTTGTGGTAGTCCGTCGCCACGTGGTAGAGCCGGCCACCGATCAGGCCGAACGGGACAGCGAAGACGGCGATGTCCGTGACCTCGCCCTTCAGCCCGCCACGGGCCACCCAGCGACGCTCACCCCACCAGATCGCCAGGATGATGCCGAGGATGATGCACAGCGCGTACGCGCGGATCGGGATCGGTCCCAGTTGCCACACGCCCTGGTCGGGGCTGGGGATCGTCGCGAGGTAAGTCGTCACCACGGCCACCACCGTAGTGGGTGCGTCCGTCCGTCCCGGAGGGACGGCTCGATGGGACAGCTCGATTGTTACCGGAACCCGCCCGTACGGGGGGATGCCCCGCGCTGCCGGCAGGCGTCGTGCGCCGGACGCCACGGAACCGGGGAGCCGCGAGCCGTCGCCACTGGCGGAGACGTGTGCCGGCAGGTGACGTGTGCGGGCGTCACGGCGACGGGTCCACGCGGGGAGCACTGCCCTTGACGTGCGCGGACGCCGCCAGAGCGGGCGTTCGCCGGCGTCACGGGGACGCGCTGCCGGAGACGTGGGCGGGCACCGCTGCCGAGACGGACGCGGACGGCGTTCGTCGGGGACGTGGGCGGACGTCGGTGGTGCGGCACGGCGGCGAAGTCGTCCGGCGGCGGGGCCCGGCGCGTCGCGGTGGCGTGGTCCGGGCGGCGGCGGGGTTCGCGGGGTGGGCGCGATGACCTCGGGTGGGAGTAGGCCGGAGGTGGTGGGGCGGGTGGTGAGGCGGCGGGTGGGGAGGCCGGGCCCGGGCAGTTCGAGGGCGGTGGCGTCGGCGCGTGGGCGTCCGGGCGCCGCCGGCCGCCGCGGGCGGGCAGCAGCGCGGTCAGGGCGTTGAAGGCGGTGGTCAGGGCGTGGAGGAGGCGGGTGGTCGGGTTCATGGGGCCAAGTGTGGCGACGGCCACCGACAAAACCGGGGGCTCGGCGGAGCCCCCGGTTGTCAGTTCACTCGATCCAGCGACCCCGTGCCTCAGGCCGGGGTGGGGACCTGGCGCACTCCGGCGGCCAGTTCCTCGGTCAACGCGGCCACGGTGTCGTCCTGCACGGCCGACACGAACGCCGAGCCGACGATGACGCCGTCCGCGAACGCCGCCAGCTCGGCCGCCTGCGCGCCGTTGCGGACGCCGAGGCCGACGCCGATGGGCAGGTCGGTGTGCTCGCGCACGCGCTTGACCAGCGCCGGGGCGGCGGACGACACGACGTCGCGGGCGCCGGTCACGCCCATCACGGACGTGGCGTAGAGGAAGCCGCGGGAGGAGCGGGCGGTGAGGTCGATGCGCTCCTCGGTGGACGACGGCGCGACGAGGAAGATGCGGTCGAGGTCGTGGGTCTCGGTGGCCTCGATCCACGCGGCGCCTTCGTCGGGCACGAGGTCGGGCGTGATGACGCCGAGGCCGCCCGCCGCCGCGAGGTCGCGGGCGAAGCGGTCGACGCCGTAGGCCAGCACGGGGTTCCAGTACGTCATGACGACGGCGCGGCCACCGGCTTCGGCGACGGATTCCACCACGCCGAACAGGTCGCGGACGCGGAACCCGCCGCGCAGGGCTTGTTCGGCGGCGCGCTGGATGGTGACGCCGTCCATGACGGGGTCGGAGAACGGCAGGCCGACCTCGACCAGGTCGCACCCGGACGACACCATGGTCCGCAGCACGTCCTTGGAGCCGTCGAGGGTGGGGTAGCCGGCGGGCAGGTAGCCGATGAGGGCGGCCCGCGACTCGGCCCGGCACGCCTCGAACACCGGGGCAAGCTTGCTCATGCGTCCACTCCCAGCCCGAACCACTTGATCGCGGTGTCCATGTCCTTGTCGCCGCGGCCGGACAGGTTCACCAGGATCAACCCCTCCGGGCCGAGCTCGCGGCCGAGCACGAGCGCGCCGGCGAGGGCGTGCGCGGACTCGACGGCGGGGATGATGCCTTCCTCGCGGGAGAGCAGCGCGAACGCTTCCATCGCCTGGGCGTCGGTGACGGGCCGGTACTCGGCGCGGCCGGTGTCCTTGAGGTGGGCGTGCTCGGGGCCGACGCCGGGGTAGTCGAGGCCGGCGGAGATGGAGTGGGCCTCGGCGATCTGGCCGTCCTCGTCCTGGAGCACGTAGGACATGGCGCCGTGGAGCGATCCGGGGGTGCCGGCGGTGAGGGTGGCGCCGTGCCGGGCGGTGTCGATGCCGTCGCCGCCGGGTTCGAGGCCGACGAGCCGCACGGACGGGTCGTCGATGAAGCCGTGGAAGATGCCGATGGCGTTGGAGCCGCCGCCGACGCACGCGGCGACGACGTCGGGCAGGCGGCCCGCCTTGTCGAGGATCTGCTCGCGGGCCTCGATGCCGATGATCCGGTGGAAGTCGCGGACGAGCACCGGGAACGGGTGGGGTCCGGCGGCGGTGCCGAGCAGGTAGTGGGTGTCGTCGACGTTGGCGACCCAGTCGCGCAGCGCCTCGTTGATGGCGTCCTTGAGGGTCCGGGACCCGGTCTTGACCGGGATGACCTGGGCGCCGAGGAGCCGCATGCGGGCGACGTTGAGGGCTTGCCGCTCGGTGTCGACCTCGCCCATGTAGACGACGCAGTCGAGGCCCATGAGGGCGCAGGCGGTGGCGGTGGCGACGCCGTGCTGGCCGGCGCCGGTCTCGGCGATGACGCGCTTCTTGCCCATGCGCTTGGTGAGCAGCGCCTGGCCCAGCACGTTGTTGATCTTGTGCGAGCCGGTGTGGTTGAGGTCTTCGCGCTTCAGGAAGATCCGGGCGCCGCCCGCGTGGGCGGCGAACTTCGGCGCCTCCGTCAGCAGCGACGGGCGGCCCGCGAAGTCGCGCAGCAGCCGGGCGAACTCGTCGAGGAACTCGGGGTCGACCCGGGCCTTCTCATAGAACGCGGCGAGTTCGTCCACGGCGGCGATGAGCGCTTCCGGCATGAACCGGCCGCCCCACGGCCCGAAGTGGCCCCGCTCGTCGGGGTCGTGGGGTGTCGGAGCCAA
The DNA here is from genome assembly GCF_052936025.1 of Saccharothrix hoggarensis. The sequence goes on from NZ_CP193624.1 coordinate 5,945,009, forward strand.
CTGGCCGGGCGACATGCGCTCTCCTTACCGGCTCGGCCGGGGACAGGCGGGATGCGATCCCGCGGTCACCAGCTTGTTCACCGCGACCTTGGGGTCGCCGCTCGTCACCAGGCTCTCGCCGACCAGCACCGCGTCGGCGCCCGCGCCCGCGTACGCCATCAGGTCGCCCGGCCCGGTGACACCGGACTCGGCGATCTTGATGGTGTCGAAGGGCAGTCCGGGGGCGATCCGCCCGAAGACGTCCTTGTCCACTTCGAGGGTGTGCAGGTTGCGGGCGTTGACGCCGATGACGCTCGCACCGGCCTCCAGCGCGCGGTCGGCCTCCTCGGCCGTGTGCACCTCGACCAGCGCCGTCATGCCCAGCGACTCGACCCGGTCCAGCAGCGACACCAGGGCGTTCTGCTCCAGCGCCGCCACGATCAGCAGCACCAGGTCCGCGCCGTGCAGGCGCGCCTCGTGCACCTGGTACGGGCTGACGATGAAGTCCTTGCGCAGCAGGGGAACGCCCACCGCCGCGCGCACCGCGTCGAAGTCCTCCAGCGACCCGCCGAAGCGGCGCTGCTCGGTCAGCACGCTGATCGCCCGCGCGCCGCCCAGCTCGTACTGCACGGCCAGCTCGGCGGGCTCCGGGATGTCGGCCAGCGCGCCCTTGGACGGGCTGCGCCGCTTGACCTCGGCGATGACGCCCACGCCCGGGCTCCGCAGGGCCGACATCACGTCCTGGGGCGGCGGCACCTTCGCCGCCTTCTCCCTGAGCACGTCGAAAGGCAGTGCCGCCTCCCGCACGGCGAGGTCTTCGCGGACGCCCTCGATGATCGACTCCAGCACGGTCATCCGAGCACCTCGCTCGACTCCGTCAGACCTTCCGGTTCAGTCGCAAGCTCCCGCACGTCATGCTCCCCTTCCCGCCACGAGGATGCTAACCCCGGCGGGCACGGCGTCCGGCCACCGGGTAGTCCGGTTCGCGCTGATGGCCAGGGTCCTCGCCAGCCGACGTGCGCAAACGTGCGGTGTCGGCGGGCGGGCGGGCCGCCGGCGCGGTGTCAGTCCCGCTCCGTGGGATCGTCGCCGCGTTCCAGCGCGTTCCACAGGTCGCGTTCGGGGTCGGCGGTCTTCGCGGCCGCGCCGGGCGCCTGGTAGCCGGCACCCAGCCGCGGCATGGCCGAACCGCGCACGACCAGCACCGCACCGGCCGCGACCACCGACACCGCGCCCGCGAACACCAGGCCCAGGCCGGTCGGCGGACCGTCCGTTCCCACTGCTTGGAACGCCGCCGTGGCGCCCGCGAGGAGCACCACGACGCCGAGCACGCGCCGCACCCAGCCGCTCAGCGCCACCACGGCGGCGATCGCGGCCAGGCACAGCAGCGCGAGCGGCGTGAGCGCGGGCAGCACGTCCGCGCCGCTTCGGTCCGCCGAAGCGTCCCAGGTGACGCCGGACGCGCCGCCCAGCGCCGCCGCGCCGAGCAGCAGCAGCGCCACCACGATCCACAGTGGACGGCGGCCGGGTCGCGCGTCAGACACGGGCCGGGTCCACCGCCGGGGCCATGGTCTGGGCGGTCGCGATCGCCGACAGCACCGCGCCCGCCTTGTTCAGGCACTCGTTGTCCTCGGCGACGGGGTCGGAGTCGGCCACGATGCCGCCGCCGGCCTGCACGTACGCCACGCCGTCGCGGACCAGGGCGGTCCGGATGGCGATCGCGGTGTCCGCGTCGCCCGCGAAGTCGAGGTAGCCGACGACGCCGCCGTACAGGCCGCGCCGGGTCGGCTCCAGCTCCTCGATCAGCTCCATCGCGCGCGGCTTGGGCGCGCCGGACAGGGTGCCCGCCGGGAAGCACGCGGCCACGGCGTCGAACGCCGTGCGGCCCTCGGCCAGCTCGCCGCTCACCGTGGACACGATGTGCATGACGTGGCTGTACCGCTCGACCTTGAAGAAGTCGACCACGGTCACCGTGCCGGGCTTGCACACGCGGCCCAGGTCGTTGCGGCCCAGGTCGACCAGCATGAGGTGCTCGGCGCGTTCCTTGTGGTCGGCCAGGAGGTCCTTCTCGAGGAGGGCGTCCTCCTCCTCGTCGACGCCACGCCAGCGGGTGCCCGCGATCGGGTGGGTGGTGGCCTTGCCGTCGCGCACGGTCACCAGCGACTCGGGGCTGCACCCGACGATGTCGAAGTCGTCCAGCCGCAGCAGGTACATGTACGGGCTGGGGTTGGACGTGCGCAGCACGCGGTAGATGTCGAGCGGGTCGGCGGTGGTGCGCATCTCGAACCGCTGCGACAGCACGACCTGGAACGCCTCACCGGCGCGGATGGCCTCCTTGGCCTTCTCCACGACGGCGTAGTGCTCCTGCTGGGTGCGGCGGCGGGTGAACTCGGGCTTGGGCCGGGCGAACACGGCGACGGTGGGCGGCGCGGGGCTCTGGAGGTCCTGCGTCATCGCGTCGAGGCGGGCCACCGCGTCGTCGTACGCGGCGTCCACCCGTTCCGGCGAGTCGTCCCAGTTGATGGCGTTGGCGATGAGCGTGACGGTGCCCTCGTGGTGATCGAGCGCGGCGAGGTCGGTGGCCAGCAGCATGACCAGTTCCGGCACCTGGAGGTCGTCCTCGGCGAGCGACGGCAGCCGTTCGAGCCGGCGGACGGCGTCGTAGCCGATGTAGCCGACCATGCCGCCGGTCAGCGGCGGCAGGCCGGGCAGCGGGTCGGTGCGCAGCACCTCGATGGTCTCCCGCAACGCCACCAGCGGGTCGCCGCCCTCGGGCAGGCCGACGGGGTGCGGTCCCTGCCAGTAGGCCTCGCCGCCGGTCGCGGTCAGCGCGCTGGCGCTGCGCGCGCCCACGAACGACCAGCGCGACCAGGAGCGGCCGTTCTCGGCGGACTCGAACAGGAACGTGCCCGGACGGTCCGCCGCGAGCTTGCGGTACAACCCGACCGGGGTCTCCGCGTCCGCCAACAGCCGCCGCACGACCGGGATGACCCGCCGCTGGGCGGCGAGCTCGCGGAACTCCTCGCGCGTGGGGCTGACCTCGCCCAGACCCACGCCTGCACCGATGACGCTCACCATGGGCGTCATTGTGCAGGTCGGGTCTACCCCGGCACTCCGCCGGGCCGAATTCATCACACGTTGAAAACGTGGCCGGTCTGACACATGATGGCGACGTGAACCCCAGCTCGCAACAGACCGAACCGAAGCGCCGCGGCCGACGGGCCGGTGGCGAGGACACCAAGGCGGCGCTCCTGGCCGCCGCGCGCGAGGTGTTCGTCGAGCGCGGCTACGAGGGCTCGACGGTCCGGTCCATCGCGGCGCGGGCGGGCGTGGACGCGGCGATGGTCAACCACTGGTTCGGCGGCAAGGAGAAGTTGTTCGCGCAGGCCGTGCTGCAGGTGCCGATCGACCCGAACGCGCTGGTCGTGACGCTGCTCGACGGTCCGGACGACGAGATCGGCGAGCGGATCGTGCGCACGTTCCTCGGCGTGTGGGACCCGATCGGGGGCGGCCAGTTCTCCGCGATGGTGCGCAGCGTGACGGCGCACGACCGGGTCGCCGAGGTGCTGCGCGACTTCTTCGTGCGGACGGTGCTGCACCGGATCATCGCGCACCTCGACGTGCCGGACGCCGAGCTCCGGGCGACGCTGCTGGCCAGCCAGATCTTCGGCATGGGCATGATCCGGTACGTGGTCCGGTTCGAGCCGCTCGCGTCGGCGGACGTGGACACGCTGGTGAAGGCGATCGCGCCGAACCTCCAGCGCTACCTCACCGGTGACATCGGCTGACCCGCACGGGCCGCGGGGGAACCGGTCAGCCCGCGCCGAGCAGCACGGTCGAGTCGAAGCACGTCGCGTCGCCCGTGTGGCAGGCCGCGCCGACCTGGTCCACGACCAGCAGCACCGTGTCGCCGTCGCAGTCGAGCCGCACCTCGTGCACGTGCTGCGTGTGCCCGGACGTCTCGCCCTTCACCCACAGCTGCTGCCGGCTGCGCGAGTAGTACGTGGCGCGGCGGGTGGTGAGCGTCCGGTGCAGGGCCTCGTCGTCCATCCACGCCACCATCAGCACCTCCCCCGTGCCGCGCCGCTGGGCCACGGCGCACACCAGCCCGTCGGCGGTGCGCTTCAGCCGGGACGCGATGGACGGGTCGAGCGCGCTGGTCAACGCTGTCCTCCGAGGAAGTGGATGCGGACGGGCCGGGTGTTGAGCAGCACCACGCCGAACACGTGGACCGCGGAGAGGACGGCGGACAGCACGCGCAGCCACACGGGGCCGTCGTTGAGCACGGCGAGCAGGTGGATCAGCGCGACCAGGGCGTACACGATCGCGGCCGCGAGGCGGGCCGGGCGCAGGCCGGCGTAGAGGCCGCCGACCACGACCAGCTCCACCACCGCGACGGTGACCGGGAACCTCATCCAGCCGGAGTCGCCCTCGACCTGCCACTGGATCAGGCCCATGAGCACGAACGCCAGGCCGCCGCCCGCGCCGAGCAGGGTCGCGAGGGTCGCCTCGGGCGGCGCGTTGCGGGCGTTCGGCATCACCGGACCTCCACGCCCGCGTCGCGCAGGGTCCGCTTCACGTCGCCGATGCGCAGCGCGCCGAAGTGGAAGACGCTCGCCGCGAGCACGGCGTCCGCGCCCTCCGCCACGGCGGGCGGGAAGTGATCCAGGACACCGGCGCCGCCGCTGGCGATCAGCGGCACGTCCACGACCTTGCGGGTCAACCGGATCAGCTCCAGGTCGAACCCGACCTTGGTGCCGTCCGCGTCCATCGAGTTCAGCAGGATCTCGCCGACGCCCAGCTCCTGGCCGCGCGCGGCCCACTCGACCGCGTCGATGCCGGTGCCGCGGCGGCCGCCGTGCGTGGTGACCTCGAACCCGGACGGCGTGGGCGGTTCGCCCTCCGGGACGCGCCGGGCGTCCACCGACAGCACGATGCACTGCGCGCCGAACCGGCGGGACAGCTCGCCCAGCAGCTCCGGGCGGGCGATCGCGGCCGTGTTGACGCTGACCTTGTCCGCGCCCGCGCGCAGCAGCTTGTCGACGTCCTCGGCGCTGCGCACCCCACCGCCCACGGTCAGCGGGATGAACACCTGCTCGGCGGTGCGGCGCACCACGTCGAACGTCGTCTCGCGGTCGCCGGACGAGGCGGTCACGTCGAGGAACGTCAACTCGTCGGCGCCCTCGGCGTCGTAGGCCCGCGCCAGCTCGACCGGGTCGCCCGCGTCGACGAGGTTGGTGAAGTTCACGCCCTTCACCACCCGGCCGCGGTCGACGTCGAGGCAGGGGATCACGCGCACCGCTACTGACATGGGTAAAAGCCTACGGGTGCGCTGGTGGGCGACCGACTCGTGGTGCCCGCGCGCACGGCTCGCCCGCACGCGGGCGGGAGGCGGGTGTGACGCGAACCTCCGACTCGCCGGCCGTTGGGGGCGACGTGGCGGCGAAAGTGTGGTTCACTTGTGGAGGTCGCAAGTTTTGTGTTCGTGTCATCCACGCTCGCGAAACGCGTTTGAGCGTGTGATTCCTCAGGGTCAGCGTTTGGACCGGCCTCAGCGGGTGCGTTCGCCCCGTTGGTAGCTGTATGAGGAGTAAAGCATGGCGCAGGGCACCGTGAAGTGGTTCAACTCGGAGAAGGGCTTCGGCTTCATCTCCCCCGAGGATGGCGGCGCGGACGTGTTCGTCCACTACTCGGAGATCCAGAGCGGCGGCTACCGCAGCCTGGAAGAGAACCAGCGCGTGAGCTTCGATGTCGGCCAGGGCGCCAAGGGCCCCCAGGCCACCAACGTGACGGTCATCTGACCTGAGCGTTACCGGCTGAGCCCCGTTCCCCTCGTGGGAGCGGGGCTCTTCCGCATCCCGGGGTCCCTTGGACCTGCGTCGGGGGCCGACGCGGGGCAGTAACGTGTCCGCGGGGTCCACGCGCGACGGTCCTCGGCCGGCAGGTCCACGCACGACGGTCCTCGGGCGGCAGGTCCACGCGCGACGGTCGCGGTGGCGGCGGACTACCGTCGGCGACCATGGACCTCGCAGCCGGCAAGTACCTGTTGTTGACCACCTTCCGCAAGGACGGCACCCCCGTGCCGACACCCGTCTGGGTGGCCGGGGAGGGCGGCACGCTCTACGCGTGGTCCGCGGCCGACGCGGGCAAGGTCAAGCGCATCCGCCGCGGCGGCGACGTCCGGATCGGGCCGTGCGACTTCAGGGGCAACCCCACCGGCGAGCAGGTCCCGGCCACCGCGCGCCTGCTCGACCAGACCGAGAGCGACCGCGTCCGGTCGCTGATCGCGAAGAAGTACGGCGTGGTGGGCAGGCTCACCATGCTCGGCAGTCGCCTCCGCCGGGGCCGCGAGGGCACGGTCGGCATCGAGATCGTGCCGTCAACCCGAAGTTGACCACCCGTCTGGCGTCAACCTAGAGTTGACGGATGGTCAGCGCCCCGGTCCAGCTCACGGACCTCATCGTCGCCGTCGCGTCGGAACACCCGGACGTGCTCGGCAGGCTGGCCGCCGCCGTCGAGCTGAGCGGCCGGCTGGACGAGCTCGGAGATCACCTGATCGGGCACTTCGTGGACGAGGCGCGGCGCGCGGGGGCGAGCTGGACCGACATCGGCGAGAGCCTCGGCGTCACCAAGCAGGCCGCGCAGAAGCGGTTCGTGCCCAAGGAGTCGCCGGACCTGAAGCCGAGGTTCGACCGCTACACCGATCGGGCGCGGCGGGTCGTCGTACTGGCCCGCCACCACGCCCGGTTCAGCGAGCACATCGGCACCGAGCACCTGCTGCTCGGCCTGCTGGACGAGTCGGGCGGCCTCGCCGCGAAGACCATCGCCAGGCTGGAGGCGGCGGAGGGCACCACGCGCCTGGCCGTGCTGATCGACCTCGACGGCACGGTGCGGGAGCGGCCCGACCCGCAGCCGTTCACCACGCACTGCAAGAAGGCGCTGGAACTGGCCGTGCGCGCGTCACTGCGCCACGGTCACACGTTCGTGGGAACCGAGCACCTGCTGCTCGGACTGCTCGCCGAGGAGGAGGGCGCCGCGGCCAGGGCCCTGGCCCGCACGGGCGTGACCAGGGAGGCCGCGGAGGCCCACATCGTCCGGGAGATCGAGGACGCGATCAGGCGCGGACCGCGGCCAGCGCCTCCGGCAGCGTGAACGCGCCCGCGTAGAGCGCCTTGCCCACGATCGCGCCCTCCACGCCGTCGCGCGCCAGCGCCGCCAGCGCCACCAGGTCGTCCACACTGGACACGCCGCCGGAGGCGATCACCGGCGCGTCGGTGCGCGCGCACACCTCGCGCAGCAGGTCCACGTTCGGGCCCTGGAGCGTGCCGTCCTTGCTCACGTCCGTCACGACGTACCGGGAGCAGCCGTCGCGGTCCAGCCGCTCCAGCACGTCCCACAGGTCGCCGCCGTCCTGCGTCCAGCCGCGCGCGGCCAGCCGGTGGCCCTGCTCGGTGATCCGCACGTCGAGGCCGACCGCGACCTTGTCGCCGTGCTCGGCGACGACCTTCGCGCACCACACCGGGTCCTCCAGCGCGGCGGTGCCCAGGTTCACCCTGGCGCAGCCGGTGGCGAGCGCGGCGGCCAGCGACGCGTCGTCGCGGATGCCGCCGGACAGCTCCACCTTGACGTCCAGCTCGCCGACCACGCGGGCCAGCAGCTCGCGGTTGCTGCCGCGGCCGAACGCGGCGTCGAGGTCGACCAGGTGCACCCACTCGGCGCCGTCGCGCTGCCACGCGAGCGCGGCGTCCAGCGGGTCACCGTAGGAGGTCTCGGTTCCGGCCTCGCCTTGCACGAGCCGAACCGCAAGGCCGTCGGCCACGTCGACAGCCGGGAGCAGCGTGAAAGTCACGCGAACAGCCTAGTTGACGCTAGGCGAAGCTCTTCAGCCAGTTCTCCAGCAGGTGCGCGCCCGCGTCGCCGGACTTCTCCGGGTGGAACTGCGTCGCCCACAGCGGGCCGTTCTCGACGGCCGCGACGAACCGGTCGCCGCCGTGCTCGGACCACGTGACCAGCGGCGCGCGGAGGGCGTCGGACTGCTCCAGCTCCCACCTGCGCACGCCGTAGGAGTGCACGAAGTAGAAGCGGGTGTCGGGGTCGAGGCCGGCGAACAGCCCGCTGCCCTCGGGCGCCTGGACCGTGTTCCAGCCCATGTGCGGCACGATCGGGGCCTCCAGCCGCTCCACCGTGCCCGGCCACTCGCCGCAGCCCTCGGTGTCGACGCCGTGCTCGATGCCGTGCGCGAACAGGATCTGCATGCCGACGCAGATGCCGAGCACGGGGCGCCCGCCGGCGAGGCGCCGGCCGATGAGCAGGCCGCCCTTGACCGCGTTGAGGCCCTCCATGCACGCCGCGTACGCGCCGACGCCGGGGACGACCAGGCCGTCGGCGTCGAGCACCGCCCGATGGTCCGACGTCACCTCCACGTCGGCGCCGACGCGTTGGAGCGCGCGCTCGGCGGAGCGGAGGTTGCCTGATCCGTAGTCCAGTACGACGACTCGTGCCACGTCACCAGGCTATGCCAACGGCGAGCCGCCCTGGATGACCGGTACCACCGGCAGCACGGTGTTGATCGGCAGACCGGCCTTGGTCGGCAGGGCGGTCACCCACGTGTCGGCGCGGCCCTCGTCCACCAGCGCCCGGACCTCGGCGACGTCGTCGGGCAGCTCGACGGCCAGGGGGCGGGCGTCGAGCCGCCACCAGCGCAGCAGGCCGACCAGCCGGCGGGCGGGGCCGGTCGACCCGGCGCGGTCACCGTCGGTCCACACCTCGGCGCCGGGGCCCCAGCGCAGCAGCAGGGCCGCCGTGCCGGTGTCGCGGACCTGCTCGGCGAGCCGTGCGGCGGCCGGGAACCCGATCTGCCTGCGCGGCAGCAGCACCGTCCCGGACGGCACCGGGACCAGGGCGGCCGGGCCCGCGGCCGCGCGGTGCAGGTTCAGCTGCAACTCGGCGGTCGGCGCGGGTGTCCAGATCAGGGTTCTCGGCACGCTCACAGGCAGAGATCATGCCGCAGCCGCCGGGTGGCCGAACATCCGACGCACGGCCGCGGTGATGCCGAGCACGTCGAGGTCGTGCGCGGAATCGTGGTCCTCGGCGGTGCCGTAGGCGCGGAGCTCGAAGTCGCGCCGCACACCGAGAGACCGCAGCCGGTGCGGCACGTCGGCCAGCGCCTCGGCGGCGAGGTGCGTGGACGTGCCCTCCAGGTAGGGCTCGACCAGCAGCACGTCGGCGTGGTCGGCCCGGTCCACCGCCGCCTGGAGGCCCGCCGCGTCGAACGGCCGGACGGTGGTCGCGTAGAGCACGGTCACGTCCGCGTCCCGGGTGGCCTCCAGCACCTTGTCCAGCATCGGCCCGACGGCCACCACGACGCCCCGCCGGCCGCGCCGCACCTCGGTGAACCCCTCGACCACCGGGTGCGGCGACTCGTTCTCCCGCAGGGACAGGCGAATGTAGATCCGGTCGTCGCGCTCCAGAGCGTCGCGGACGATCGGCCCGACCTCGTCCGGGTGGCCGGGGACCCGGACCGTCCAGCCGGGGAGGGTGTCGAACAGCGTCACGTCGCCGGGAGCCTGGTGCGTGCGGCCCCACACGGGGTCGTCGTAGGAGCCGCCGATGCTGACGAGCACGCCGCCGACGTCCTGGTGGCCGAAGTCCAGCTTGATCTGCTCGAACGGCCGTTCGACCAGGAACGGCGCGTAGGTGTGCACGACCGGCCGCATCCCGGTCAACGCGAGGCCGCTGCCCACGCCCACCAACGCCTGTTCGCGGATGCCCACGTTGATCAGGCGTTCTTGCGGGGTGAACACGTCCCGCGAGATCTCGGCGATCACGACCGCGACCCGCGGGTCGTGCCGCATCACGTCCTCCACGGTGTCCACGAACACCTGTCGCATCGACATCACCACTCCCCCTTCCGGATCTTCGCCACCACGGCCAGCGGGCGGCCGGTGTGGTCCTGCGTGAACGCCGCGTGCAAGGCGTCGTGGTCACAACCGTCCACTGTGGACGCCCGCCAGCCCTCGACCTCGAACCGCTTCGCCACCCCACCGGGCCAGCCGTGCGTGCCGGACTCGTTGTCCACCACCACCGTGACGAGGCGGTCCAGGCCGAGCCGTCCGGCCAGCGCGATCGCCTCGTGGTTGCTGCCCTCGTCCAGCTCCGCGTCCCCGACCAGCACGAACGTCCGCGCGGTGCGACCTTGGAGACGCAGCCCGAGGGCGGTGCCGACGGCGATCGGCAGACCGTGCCCCAGCGAGCCGCTGCTGATCTCCACGCCCTTGACGAGGACGCGGTCGGGGTGCTGCCCGAGCGGGGAGTCCCACGCGGTCCAGTTGTCCAATGTGGACGGATCGAGGTAGCCCTTCGCGGCCAGCACGGCGTAGTACGCCATCGGCCCGTGCCCCTTGGACAGCAGGAACCGGTCGCGGTCCGGGTCGTCCACCCGGTCCGGTGACACGTCCAGCACCCGGTCGTAGAGCACCCACAGCACGTCGAGCGTGGACGCCGCGGCCCACTCGTGCTTCTCGTCCCCCGTCATCCGCCGGAACAACGCGGGGATGTCCGCGAGTCCCAGCCCTCCCTTGACTGCCATGAACCCACTCAACAACCTCGACCTATGTGGAGGTCAACCCATAGGATGCGCACGTGAGCAAGTTGCCCGAGATGTTGACCATCGGTCAGGTGGCCGAGCGCAGCGGTGTGCCGCACACCGCGCTGAGGTTCTACGAGGAACGGGGGCTGATCGCGTCGGAGCGGACGGCGGGCAACCAGCGCCGGTACCCCCGGCACGTGCTGCGCCGGCTGGCGTTCATCCGCACCGCGCAGCGGGTCGGCCTGTCGCTGGAGGACGTGCACGCCGCGCTGGCCACGCTGCCCGACAACCGCACGCCCACCAAGTCGGACTGGAGCAGGCTGTCCGCGTCCTGGCAGGTCGAGCTGGACGCCCGGATCGACGCGCTGCGCCGGCTGCGGGACCGGCTGACGTCGTGCATCGGGTGTGGCTGCCTGTCGCTGCGGAGCTGCTTCCTGCACAACTTCGACGACGAGCAGGCCGCCGACGGTCCCGGCGCGCCGAAGCTCAAGCCCGCCGTCGAGGGCGGCACGTGAAGCCGCACGGGAAGTGTCGCGGAAGTTGGCGCGGGACGTGGCGCGGGACGTGGCGCGGGACGTGGCGCGGGAAACCCGCTTGCGCCCCCGTGCTGCACTGGGAGCCGTGCAAGAGAAGGACATGATCCGCTTGTCGAAGCGGATGTCTAAACACCTCCGCCACGCGCCGGGGGAGGTCGGGCTGACCCTCGACCCGGCGGGGTGGGTGGAGCTGGACGAGTTCGCCCGCGCCCTGCGGGTGACGACGGACCAGGTGCTGGAGGTCGTCGCGGCCAACGACAAGCAGCGGTTCGCCGTCGTGGACGGGCGCATCCGGGCCAGCCAGGGCCACACCGTGGACGTCGCGCTGGACCTGCCGGTCGCCGAGCCGCCGCCGGTGCTGTTCCACGGGACCGTGGCCCGGTTCCTGCCGGACATCCTGCGGGACGGGCTGCGGCCCATGCGGCGGCACGACGTGCACCTGTCCGCGACCGTCGAGACGGCCGTCCGCGTGGGGGCGCGCCGGGGGAAGCCGGTGGTGCTGGAGGTCGACGCCGCGGCGATGTCCGCCGCCGGCCACGAGTTCCGGCTCAGCGCGAACGGCGTGTGGCTGACCGCCGCCGTGCCGCCTAACCACCTGCGAGAACACGCCGGGTGAGCCAGTCGAGGCCCGCCACGACCTCGTCCGGCCCGAGTCCTCGCACGTGCCGCTGGTACTGGTAGACCTCCGGGGCCAGGGGCGCCATCAGGGCGTCCACGACGGCCGCCGGCGCGCCGTCCACCAGCGACGCCACGTGCCGTCTCCAGAAGCCGTAGGCGCCGGCCCGGAACCGCGCCCGGCCCGTGTCCGCGCCCAGCACCAGGTGCAGGTGCCGTTCCAGCAGGCCGACCATCGTCCGGTAGAACGCCGCCAGCCGCTCGTCCGGCGGCGCCCCCGGACCCAGCGGCGGCGGACCGCTGAGGATGCGCTCCTGGATCTCGTACTCGTGCTCGTCCAGCAGGGCCTGCGCGATCGACGTCGTGTCCGGGTAGCGCCGGTAGAGCGTCGCGCGGCCCACCCCGGCGGCGCGGGCGATGTCCTCCATCGTCACGCCCACCGCCCCGCCCGCGGCCGCGAACACCTCTTCGGCGGCGGCGAGCACGCGGGCCCGGTTGCGGGCGGCGTCGGCCCGTTCCCGGGGACGACCGGCGGCGATGGTGGCCTCACCCGGTGACGACATGTGACCAACCATACGCAGACAGCCAAGCCCGCCGGTCCCGAACGGCTCAGGTCGTGTCCGTTCGGGTGGCGGGCGGGCCGGCTCAGAGGAGCCAGGCGACGGCGGCGGCCACGGCGGCCAGGGTGAGCACGATCAGGACCACCGCCAGACCGCGCGCGGTCTTCCACGTGCTGTAGACGCCGCCGCCGAGGAAACCGGCCAGCGCGAGCAGGCCGATGACCACGTACTCCTTCGGCATCAGAGGACGCCCTTGGTGGAGGGCACGCCCCCCACGCGCGGGTCGGGCTCGACGGCCGCGCGCAACGCCCGCGCGACCGCCTTGAACTCGGCCTCGGTGATGTGGTGCGGGTCGCGCCCGTACTCGACCCGCACGTGCAGCGCGATGCCCGCGTGGAACGCGAGCGAGTCGAACACGTGCCGGTTCAGCACGAACGGGTAGTTCCCGCCGATGGTGAAGGCGTTGAACTGCTCCGGCTCTCCCACGTGCACGCAGTAGGGCCGCCCGGACACGTCCACCGCCGCGTGCGCCAGCGTCTCGTCCATCGGGATCCACGCGTCGCCGAACCGGCGGATGCCCGCCTTGTCGCCCAACGCCTCCCGCAGCGCCTGGCCGAGCACGATCGCGACGTCCTCCACGGTGTGGTGGGCGTCGATCTCCACGTCACCCGTGGCGCGCACGACCAGGTCGAACGACCCGTGCACGCCCAGCGCGGTGAGCATGTGGTCGTAGAACGGCACACCCGTGCCGATCTCGACCTTGCCGGTGCCGTCGAGGTCGATCTCGACGTACACCGACGATTCCCTGGTGGTGCGCTCCACCTTGCCGACCCGGCTCACCGGTCAACCTCCTTGCTCGCCGCGAGGAACGCGTCGTTCTCCTCCGGAGTACCGACCGTCACCCGCAGATGTCCGGCGATGCCGACGTCCCTGATCAGCACACCGCGTTCCAGGTAGGACCGCCACGTGGCGCGCGCGTCCTCGAACCAGCCGAACAGCACGAAGTTCGCGTCGCTCGGCACGACGGAGAAGCCCAGGCCCGCGAGCGAGTCGGCCACCCGGTCGCGTTCGGCGGCCAGCCTGGCCACCGAGCCGAGCGTCTCGGACGCGTGCCGCAGCGACGCCCGCGCCGCGGCCTGGGTCAGCGCCGACAGGTGGTACGGCAGCCGCACCAGCTGCAGCGCGTCGACCACGGCGGGCGCGGCGGCGAGGTAGCCGAGCCGGCCGCCCGCGAACGCGAACGCCTTGCTCATGGTCCGGCTGACGATCAGCTTGTCCGGGTGCTCGTCCAGCAGCACGACCGCGCTCTCCCGCGAGGAGAACTCCGCGTACGCCTCGTCCACCACGACGATGCCCGGCGCGGCCTCGATCAGCACGCGCAGGTCGGCCACCGGCAGGCTCTGCCCGGTCGGGTTGTTCGGGCTGGTCACGAACGTCACGTGGGGCGCGCGTGCGGCGATGGTCTCCGCCGCGCGGGCCACGTCCAGCGAGAAGTCGGCGCGGCGGGGCGTCGGCGCCCACTCGGTGCGGGTGCCGGCGGCGATGATCGGGTGCATGGAGTACGACGGCTCGAAGCCCAGCGCGACCCGGCCCGGTCCGCCGAACGCCTGGAGGATCTGCTGGAGCACCTCGTTCGACCCGTTGGCCGCCCACAGGTTCGCCGAGGTCAGCGGCACGCCGGTGGCGGACGCCAGGTAGGCGGCCAGGTCCTCGCGCAGCGCCACCGCGTCCCGGTCCGGGTAGCGGTGCAGCTCGCCCGCGATGGCGGCCACCTCGCGCACCACGTCCTCGACCAGGGCCGGGGTGGGCGGGTACGGGTTCTCGTTGGTGTTCAGCCGCACGGGCACGTCGAGCTGCGGCGCGCCGTACGGGGTGCGCCCGCGCAGGTCCTCGCGCAGCGGGAGGTCGCCCAGCTCCACGCGCGCGCCGACCGCGCCACCGGGGCGGGTGGTGTCGGAGGGGGTCATCCGCCGAACCTCGCCGTCACGGCCTCGCCGTGCGCGGGCAGGTCCTCGGCGTTCGCCAGCGCCACGACGTGCGGCGCGACGTCGCGCAACGCGTCCTCGCTGTAGTCGATGACGTGGATGCCGCGCAGGAACGTCTGCACCGACAGCCCGGACGAGTGCCGCGCGCAGCCGGCCGTGGGCAGCACGTGGTTGGAGCCCGCGCAGTAGTCGCCGAGCGACACCGGCGAGTGCGGGCCGACGAAGATCGCGCCGGCGGCGCGCACGCGGGCGGCGACCTCGCGGGCCGACGCGGTCTGGATCTCCAGGTGCTCGGCGGCGTACACGTCCACCACCCGCAGCCCGTCGTCCACGTTGGACACGAGCACGGTGCCGGACTGCCTGCCCCGCAACGCCGTCCGCACCCGGTCGCTGTGCTTGGTCGCGTTAACCCGGCGGTCCAGCTCCGCGTCGACGGCGTCGGCCAGCTCCTCGGACGTGGTGACCAGGACGCTCGCGGCGAGCGTGTCGTGCTCGGCCTGGCTGATCAGGTCGGCGGCCACGTGCGCCGGGTCGGCGGTCTCGTCGGCGAGGATCGCGATCTCCGTCGGGCCGGCCTCGGAGTCGATGCCGATGAGGCCGCGCAGGAGGCGCTTGGCCGCGGTCAGGTAGATGTTGCCGGGACCGGTCACCAGGTCGACCGGGCCGAGCTGGGCGCCGTCGGTGTCCGTGCCGCCGTACGCGAGCAGGGCGACCGCGAGCGCGCCGCCGACGGCCCACACCTCGGTCACGCCGAGCAGGGCGGCGGCGGCCAGGATCGCCGGGTGCGGCAGGCCGTCGAACTCGGCCTGCGGCGGCGAGCACACCACCAGCGAATCGACGCCCGCGATCTGGGCCGGCACGACGTTCATGACCACGCTGGACGGGTAGACGGCGAGGCCGCCGGGCGCGTACAGGCCGACGCGGGACACCGGCACCCAGCGCTCGGTGACCGTGCCGCCGGGCACGACCTGGGTGGTCGTGTCGACCCGGCGCTGGTCGGCGTGCACCTTGCGGGCGCGGGCGATGGACTCCTCCAGCGCGGCGCGGACGGCCGGGTCCAGCTCGGACAGCGCGCGCTCCAGCTCGGACGCGGGCACGCGGATGGAGGCGGGCCGGACCTTGTCGAACTTCTCGCCGTGCTCCAGGACGGCCTCGACGCCGCGGTGGCGCACGTCCTCCACCAGGGGGCGGACCTGATGCAGCACCGCGTCCACGTCGACCTCGGCGCGCGGCAGCGCGGCACGCAGTTCGGCGGGTGACGGGACACGACCTCGCAGGTCGATGCGGCTGAGCATGCCTCCAAGGGTAAGCGGTCGCGAATTCCGTCAACTGTCAGCCCGGGCCCCGGCGGGGAACCCGACAAACGGGGGCTACCTCGATGCGTGACCGGCGGGCCACGCTGCGTGGGCACCTCTTCGGGGTGCGGCACTTCTCCGTCGCAATCCCTGCTGATGATGGAGGCTTGATGTTCACCAAGCGGCGCGGCCTCTTGGCCGCCGCGCTGGTCGCGAGCGTGACCCTGGTGCTCCCCGTGCACCCCGGGTCGGCTCAGCCGTCGACCGCGCAGAGCCCCGGGCGGGCCCTCTTCGAGGTCACCGCCACCACCCCCGAGGCCCGGACCGCGGTGGCCCGGACCGGGGTCGACGTGCTCGGCCAGGACGGCGACACGCTCACCGTGATCGCGGAAGCCCGCCA
Source organism: Saccharothrix hoggarensis (assembly GCF_052936025.1). The sequence continues at coordinate 5,960,967 of NZ_CP193624.1, forward strand.
GCAGCGGGCGCTGCGCGCCACCGGCCTGCCCGTGCGGCACGCGGGCGACGCGGACGCCGAGCTGGCGGCCCTGGGCAAGGCGGACTTCGCCGACCCCGAGGTCGGAGCGCAGGACTTCCCGTCCGGCTACACCGGCTACCACAACTACGCGGAGATGGTCGCGGAGCTGAACCAGACGGTCAGCGACCACCCGAACCTCGTCACGCTGCGCAGCATCGGCAAGTCGTACCAGAACCGCGACCTGTGGATGATCAAGATCAGCGACAACCCGGCGGTCGACGAGGCCGAGCCCGAGGTGCTGTTCACCTGCAACCAGCACGCGCGGGAACACCTGACCGTGGAGATGTGCCTGCACATCATCAAGCGGTACACCGACAACTACGCGTCGAACTCGGCCGTCAAGGGCGCGGTCGACAGCCGGGAGATCTGGGTCATCCCCAGCGTCAACCCGGACGGCGCCGAGTACGACATCGCCACCGGCTCGTTCCGCGCGTGGCGGAAGAACCGGCAGCCGAACGCCACCGCGGTCGGCACCGACCCGAACCGCAACTGGGGCTACCAGTGGGGCTGCTGCGGCGGCTCCAGCGGCACGGGGTCGAGCGACACCTACCGCGGCCCGTCCGCGTTCTCCGCGCCGGAGACCGCCCGGATCCGCGACTTCGTCAACGGCCGCGTGGTCGGCGGTGTGCAGCAGATCAAGACGCACATCGACTGGCACACGTACTCGGAGCTGATCCTGTGGCCGTACGGCTACACGTACGCCGACACGGCCGCGGGCCTGGACGCCACCCAGGCGAACGTGTTCCAGACGATGGGCAGGCGAATGGCGTCGCTGAACGGCTACACGCCGCAGCAGGCCAGCGACCTGTACATCACGGACGGCAGCGTCGACGACTGGATGTGGGCCGCCCACAAGATCTGGAGCTACACGTTCGAGATGTACCCCAAGTCGGCGAGCGGCACCAGCGGCTTCTACCCGCGTGACACGGTGATCGCCGCGCAGACGTCGCGCAACGACACCGCGGTCCAGCTGTTCCTGGACTACTCGGACTGCGTGCCGCGCATCACCGGGCGGACCTGCTGACGGCCGCCACGGCCTCGACCGCCTGATCCACCTGCGCGGGCTCGACGAAGTAATGCGGTGACGCCCTCACCACCTCGTCGAGCCCGCGCCGGGTCATGTCCAGCAGCGCGGACGACGCGCCGCTCACGGTCACCGTGACGCCCGCGGCGGCCAGCCGGTCCCGCACGTCGGCCGGCGCGACCCCGTCCACGGTGAACGTGACCAGGCCCGCCTTGCGGAGGCCGGGGTCGCGCACCGTCACGCCGGGCAGCGCGTCGAGCCCGTCGCGCAGCCGCCCGGCCCGCTCGCCGACCTCGCGCTCGATCACGTCGATGCCCCTGGCCAGGGCGTACCGGGCGGCCGCGATGAGCCCCAGCCGGGCGGCGACGTTCGTCTCCCAGATCTCGTGCACGCGCGCGTCGTCGCGCAGCCGGATCTCGTCCGGCGCGACCCACTCGGCGCTGTGCAGGTCGATCAGCCGCGGCCGCATCCGCTCGGCCGCCGGGCGGCGCACCACGAGCACACCGGTGCCGCGCGGGCCGCGCAGCCACTTGCGGCCGGCGCCCGCGATCAGGTCGACGCCCAGCTCGTCCGCCCGCACGGGCATCTGCCCGATCGACTGGCACGCGTCCAGCAGCACCAGCGCGCCCACCTCGTGCGCCGCGGCGGCGACCTCGCGCGCCGGGTTCACCAGCCCGCTGTTCGTCGGCACGTGCACCAGCGACACGAGCTTCACCCGCTCGTCCAGCAGGTCCTTCAGCGCGTCGACGTCGATCTGCCCGAACTCGTCCGACGGCACCGCCTCGGCCGTGGCGCCGACCTCGCGGGCGCGGCGCAGGATCGGGATCGCCGTGCCCGCGTACTCGGCCTCGCTGAACAGCACCCGGTCGCCGGCGGCCAGCGGCACGGCGTCGAACGCGGTCAGCCACGCGCGGGTGGAGCTGTCGGTGAACGCGACCTCGTCCGGCGACGCGCCCAGCAGCTCGGCGAACACCCCGTACCCGGCCTCCAGGTCGTCCTCCCGCTCCTGCGCGGCGACGTACCCGCCGACCTCCGCCTCGCGCCGGAGGTGGCCGACCACCTCGTCCAGCACCTCCGGCGGCGGCAGCGAGGAACCCGCCGAGTCGAGGAAGATGCGGTCGTTCATGGAGCCCCCTGGTGTCCGGGCCGGTCCGGCGTTTCCGAGTCGGCCGCGTCCCCTTTCGTGTACACCATGTCCGGGGGACACGGCGAGAGCGGGTCGAGGCGATGACCGAGGACGACGCCGGGCGGCGGCCGGGCGAGAACAAGCTCGACGCGCGGACCGTCGGCACGGCGATCATGGCGGGCCAGGTCGAGAACGTGCACGTCAACCCGGCCCGGCACGCCTACCTGTGGGCGTTGCTGGGCGCGGCGCTCGTGCTCCTCGGCGGCGTCACGTGGTGGGCGCTGCGCGATCCGGGCGTCGAGCGCGCGGCCGACGGCGCGCCGGCCGTCACGGACGCGGCGCGGACCACGACCGGCGAGGCGCCGACCACCGCCCCGGCCGAGCCGACCACCGCCTCCGTGCCGGCGGTCCAGCCGACGACCACGACGTCACGGCGTCCTTGGGCGACCGCGCCGCCGACCCTCCCGTCGCCGGCTCCCTTCCCCGTCCCCGGCCCGGCTCCCGTCGAGGTGTGGTGGGAGGGCTCGGTGACCGTGAAGGGCGACGGCGGGCCGCGCGGCGGCTACTTCTTCGACCACCCGGAGCCACGGGAAGGCTTCACCGTCGGGGACCTGGCGTTCGGCGACGCCACGTCGGTCATGGGCGACGAGGTCGCCAGGTGGACGTCCGCGGAGCCGCCGGAGCGGGCGGCGTGCGTCCGGCTCCAGGCCGGCACGACCTCCACCCGCGCGTCCGCCAAGGCCGGCACGACGTTCTGCTTCCGCACGCGCGGCGGCCGGGTCGGCTACGCGACGGTCACCGGCACGTCCCCGGCCGACCCGCTCGACCCGTCGATCTCGCTGCGGGTCCTCGTCTGGGACCTCCAGCGCTGACCCTCCGGGGCTCGGGGCCTACCGGGGCGTCCACTTCTCCAGGTTCCACCACGGGCCCCACGACAGCGCGCCGTGCGAGTGCGGGTCCACGACCTCCTCGTAGCCGTTCCAGTTCTCCCGCACCACGTACGTGTGCTGCACGGTGGCCAGCACCACCATGCCCGGAGCGGCCGCGTACGCCCGCTGGAACTGCTTGTAGGCCGCCGCGCGCTGCGCCGGGTCCAGCAGCGACCGCGCGGTGTCGAGGGCCGCGTCGACCTGCGGGTTCGAGTAGCCCCACGGGTTGCCGGTGTGCAGCGGCCGGTAGGTCATCAGGTCCGGGTCGAACGGGGTGCCGCCGCCGTGCAGCAGGGCGTCCACGCCGAGCCGGGGCGTGACCGCCTCCCAGCTCAGGCCCGCCAGCTGCACGTCGACGCCGACCGCCTTGGCGTCCGCGGCGAACGCGGTGGCCAGGTCGGCGCGCACCACGTCGCCGATCGGGTACATCAGGGTGAACCGGGCCGCCACGCCGTCGCGCACCCGCACGCCGTCCGTGCCGCGCACCCAGCCCGCCTGGTCGAGCAGCTGCTCGGCCCGCGGCTTCTCGTAGTCGAAGCCCGCGCCGGTGTCCACGAACTCGGGCAGCGTGTCCGGCACCGGCGTGCTCGCCGGCGTGCCCTTGCCGCCCAGCAGGCTGTCGACCATGCCCTTGCGGTTGACCGCGTGGTTCAACGCGGCGCGGATCGCCGGGTCACCGGTCACCGGACCGGTCGGCAGGGTCACCGCGCGCAGGTCGGCGCTGCGGTGCGTGATGACGCGCAGGCCGTTGGCCGAGCCGAACGACGCGGCCAGCCGGGGCGGCAGGACGGCGCCGTCGAACTCGCCCGCCTGCATCCGCTGGGCGCGCGTGTTGTCGTCGGGCACGAACACCACGGTCACCTTGCGGATCTTCGGCTCGCCGCCGAAGTAGGCGGTGTTCGCCTCCAGCACCATCCGGTCGCCCTTGTGCCACTCCACGAGCTTGTAGGGGCCGGTGCCGACCGGCTTCACGTCCCGCAGCGGGACGCCGAACGACTCGCTGGGCAGGATGCCGAGCACCAGCACGTGCGGGAACGCCGCCCACGGCTTCGCGAGCGCGAACCTGACCGTGCGCGCGTCCAGCTGCTCCACGCCGGTCAGCTCCGCGTACGCGTCGCGTTCCGCGGCGCCGGACGCCGGGTCGAGCAGCGCCCGGTACGTGGCCACCACGTCCTCCGGGCCGAACGCCGTGCCGTCGGTGAACCGGACGTCGTCGCGCAGCTCCACGGTCCAGCTGAGCCCGTCGGCGGCGGGTTCCGGCGCGTCGGCCGCCAGCCGGGGCCGCACGCTGCCGTCCGCCCGGTGCTCCACCAGGCCGTCGTAGAGCTTGGACACGCCGTCGCGGCCGTAGCCGAGCAGCGGGTTCAGCGTGGTGGGCTCGACCGGGTCGGCGAGCACGAGCGCGCTGCCGTCCGCAGTCCCCTCGGCGCTCGGTGTCGTGGTGCCGGTGCACCCCGCGGCGGCGAGGAGGGCCACGACGACGAGCGGGGGCAGGAGGGAGCGCACGAGTCCCGACACTACCTAGAGTGGGTGACATGCGTGTCGCCCTGTGCCAGATCGCCTCGTCCACCGACCCGGCGGCGAACCTCGACGCGGTGCGGGCGGGGACGGCGCGGGCCGCGGCGGGCGGTGCGCGCGTGGTCGTGTTCCCCGAGGCGACGATGTGCCGGTTCGGCGTGCCCCTCGGGCCGGTGGCGGAGCCGCTGGACGGGCCGTGGGCGGGCGCGGTGCGCGCCATCGCCGACGAGCACGGCGTCGTCGTCGTGGCGGGCATGTTCACGCCGGCGCCGGACGGCCGGGTCGCGAACACCCTGCTGGTCACCGGCGGCGGCCGGCACGTCGGCTACGACAAGATCCACCTGTTCGACGCGTTCGGCTTCACCGAGTCCCGCACGGTCGCGCCCGGCGCCGAGCCCGTGGCGGTCGAGGTCGACGGCGTCACGCTCGGCCTGGCCACGTGCTACGACGTGCGGTTCCCGGAGCTGTTCCGGGCGTTGGCCGACCGGGGCGCGACGGCGGTCGTGCTGTGCGCGTCGTGGGGCGCGGGACCGGGCAAGCGGGAGCAGTGGGAGCTGCTGGTGCGGGCCAGGGCGCTGGACTGCACGTCGTGGGTGCTGGCCTGCGGCCAGGCCGACCCCGGCGTCAACCACGGCGGCGCGCCGACCGGGATCGGGTTCAGCGCGGTCGTGTCGCCGCTGGGCGAGGTGGTCGAGCGGCTGGCGGGCGAGCCGGGGGCCATCCTGGCCGACATCGACACGGACAGTGTCGCGGCGGCGCGCCGGACGCTCCCCGTTCTGGCCAACCGTCGACTCTGAGTTTCTTTCAGGGGACGCGATTTCACACGTCCGGGTGGCAGCCGAATAGGTGGCCCTTGGAGCCGGGAAACCCTCTTTCGCACGTACGCACAACCACTCGTGAAAGGGGCCACGGCCATGATCAACCAGGCCGAAGTGGACCGCCTGTACGACTGCGAAGTGATCGACGAGCACGGTGAGCGGATCGGCTCGGTGAAACAGGTCTGGCTCGACGACCGCGACGGCCGGCCGCTGTGGGCCTCGGTGCACACCGGCCTGTTCGGTCTCAAGGAGTCGTTCGTGCCGATCCAGGACGCCACGCTGGGTGACGGCGTGATCACCGTGCCGGTGGACAAGCAGCAGGTGAAGGACGCACCCCGGCTCGACGTGTCCGACCAGCACATGTCCGACCGGCAGCAGGAAGAGCTGTACGAGTACTACGGGATGATCCCGTCCCACCGCAGCGGCGACCACGACCGCCTGCCGGGCGGCCGCGTCCGCGGCGACACGAACACGCCGATGCCCGGCGCGGGCCAGACGCGCGGCGGCACGGCGGCGGGCGCGGGCGGCATGGCCGGCGGGCTCGCGGGCGGCATGGCCGGCGAGACGCGCGGCGAGACCCGCACCGGCATGACCGGCCAGACCCGCGGGACCGGGCAGCCCGCGACGGACCAGGCCGCGACCGGGCAGGCCGCGACCGGGCAGGCCGCGACGGGGCAGGCCGACACCGGGCGGCGCGGCAAGCACGAGGCCCGCTCCGGGACCGGCGACTACGTCACGCGCTACGAGGAAGACCTCGACGTCGGCACCCGCGACGTGGAGGCCGGCAAGGTCCGGCTGGTCAAGCACGTGGTGACCGAGCAGAGGGACGTCACCGTGCCCGTGTCGCACGAGGAGGTCCGCGTGGTGCGCGAGCCGGCCGACGGCGAGCCGACCGGCCGGGCGTTCACCGAGGAGGAGACCGAGGTCACCCTGCACCGCCAGGAGCCGGTCGTCGAGAAGACGACCAGGCCGGTGGAGAAGGTCCGCATGGAGAAGGAGACCGTGACCGAGCAGCAGCACGTCCGCGGCGAGGTCCGCAAGGAACAGGTGGACGTGGAGCGCGACGACCGGACCAGGCGTCGCGACACCTGACCAGGACGTGCCCGCGCCTCATGCCCCGGGCGCGGGTGCGTCCCCCTGCCTAGCGCAGGTCCAGACCCAGGTCGAGCGCCGGGGCGGAGTGCGTGAGGCCTCCCACCGCCAGGTAGTCCACGCCCGTCTCGGCGTACGCCCTGGCCACGTCCAGGGTGAGCCCGCCCGACGCCTCCAGCCGCACGTCGGCCGACGCGACCCGCCGCACCGCCTCCGCGCAGTCGGCGACGGTGAAGTTGTCCAGCAGCACGAGTTCCGCGCCCTCGGCGACGGCCTCGTCCAGCTGGTCCAGCGAGTCGACCTCGACCTCGCACGCCAGGTGCGGCGCGTGGGCGCGCACGGCGGCCATCGCCGCGCGCACCGAACCCGCCGCCCGGACGTGGTTGTCCTTGATCAGCACGGCGTCGCCGAGGCCGAGACGGTGGTTCACGCCGCCGCCGCAGCGGACCGCGTACTTCTCCAGCAGCCGCAGGCCCGGCAGGGTCTTGCGGGAGTCCCGCACCGCCGCCTTCGTGCCGGCGACCTCGTCGACCCAGGCGGCGGTGAGCGTCGCCACGCCGGAGAGGTGGCACAGCAGGTTCAACGCGGTGCGCTCGGCGGTGAGCAGGCCGCGCACCGGTCCGCGCAGCACCAGCGCGGGCTCGCCGGGCACGGCCTTGTCGCCGTCGGACCGCCGGTCCAGCACTTCGACGTCCGTGACCCGCCGGAACACCTCCAGCGCCACCGGGATGCCCGCGAGCACGCCGGCCGCGCGGGGCGTCAGCTCGGCCACGGCCACCGCGTCGGCGGGCACGGTGGCCTCCGTCGTGGCGTCCGCGCCGTACCGCAGGTCCTCCTCCAGCGCCGTCGCGATCACCCGACGCGCGTCGTCCAGGTCGAGCCCGAACCGCGAGCCCGCCACCAGGTCTTCGTCGTTCATGCCACTCCCACCGCCACCACGGGATCGGCCAGCACCGGCTGGCCGGAGGGGTTGAGCCGGACCACCTGGCTGCGCTGCCAGCCCACGTCGTCCCGCTCGGTGAAGTCCGTGCGCACGTGGCAGCCGCGCGACTCCTCGCGCTCCGCCGCCGCCGCGATCAGGGCCCGCGCCGCCACGGTGAGCGCCGCGTCCTCCACCAGCTGCCTGGTGTCGAGCTTGCGGTCCACAGTGGACAGGTCGAGCACCGAGCCGACCACGGCCAGGCCCTCGGCGTCACGGCCGATGGCCGCGTACCGGGACATGACCCGCTGCAACGAGTCGCGGGCCGCGACCGGCGCCGTGGGCAGCTCCACCGGGCCGGCGTTCGCCGTCGAGCACCGGGCCAGCACGCCCAGCGCCAGGTCCGCCGCGACGGCCTCGGCCGCCCGGGCGCCCACCACCAGTCCTTCGAGGAGGCTGTTGGACGCCAGCCGGTTCGCGCCGTGCAGCCCGGTCCGGGCCACCTCGCCCGCCGCGTACAGGCCGGCCACGCCCGTTCGACCGTCCACGTCGGACACCACGCCGCCGCACGCGAAGTGCGCCGCCGGGGCCACCGGGATCGGCTCGTCCGCCGGGTCGACGCCCGCCGCCAGGCACGCCGCGTGCACGGTCGGGAACCGCCGCGCGAAGTCCGCGATGCCCGTCGCGTCGAGGAACACGTGGTCGTCCACGCCTCCGGGCGCGGCCGCCACGTGCCGGGTGATCGCCGCCGCCACGACGTCCCGCGGCGCCAGGTCCTCCAGCGGGTGCACGCCGCGCATGACCCGCGCGCCGGTCGCGTCGACCAGCACCGCGCCCTCGCCGCGCACGGCCTCCGTCACCAGCGGGCAGCGGCCACGCGCGCCGCGCCCCGTGTACAGGACGGTGGGGTGGAACTGGACGAACTCGACGTCCGCCGCCGCCGCGCCGGCCCGCAACGCCAGCGCCAGGCCGTCGCCGGTGGCCACCTCCGGGTTGGACGTGGCCTGGTAGAGCTGCCCGAGGCCGCCGCTGGCCAGCAGCACGGCGGGCGCGCCGATCACGCCCGGCACGCCGTTGCCGTCCAGCACCAGCAGGCCGCACACCTGGCCGAGCGGGGTGCGCACCGCGTCCACGGCGACGTGCCCCTCCAGCATCGGCACCCGCCCGTCGGACGACGCCGCCAGGAGCGCGCGCTCCACCTCCGCGCCGGTCGCGTCACCGCCCGCGTGCACCACGCGGAACGCGCTGTGCCCGCCCTCCCGCGTGCGGGCCAGCGCGCCGCCGGGCAGCGCGTCGAACACCGCGCCGCGCTCGCGCAGCCGGGCCACCGCCGCCGGACCGCCCGCGATGATCTCCCGCACGGCCAGTTCGTCGCACAGGCCCGCGCCGGCGACCAGCGTGTCGCGCACGTGCGCGTCGACCGAGTCGCCCTCGTCGTGCTCGCCCGGCAGCACGACGGCCACGCCGCCCTGCGCCCACCGGGTGTTGCCGTCCTCGCCCGCCGCCTTGGTGACCACCAGGACCCGCAGCCCCAGCTCACGCGCGCGCAGCGCCGCCGTCAGACCCGCGACCCCCGTGCCGACGACCACCAGGTCGGCACGGGCCTCCCACAGCGGGGTGCTCACTCGCCGCCGCCGGGCTTGCCGATCTCGATCATGCGCTGCACCGCGCCCCGGGCCCGCGCCGCGGTCTCCGGGTCGACGTGCACCTCGTCCTTGTTCTCGCGCAGCCCGCGCAGCAGGGCCGCCGGGGTGATCATCTTCATGTACCGGCACGACGCCCGGTCGTTCACGGCCCGGAAGTCGATCTCCGGCGCGGCCCGGCGCAGCTGGTGCAGCATGCCGATCTCGGTGGCGACCAGCACCGACTTCGCGCTGGTCTGCCGCGCGGCGGTGATCATGTCGCCGGTCGAGAGGATCCTCACCTTGTCCGCCGGGACGGTGCCCTCGCCCGCGAGGTAGAGCGCCGACGTGGCGCAGCCGCACTCGGGGTGGATGAACAGGTCGGCGTCCGGGTTCGCCGCCGCGCGCTCGGCCAGCTCGGGGCCGTTGATGCCCGCGTGGACGTGGCACTCGCCCGCCCAGATGTGCAGGTTCTCGCGGCCCGTCTCGCGCTTGACGTGCGCGCCGAGGAACTGGTCCGGCAGGAACAGCACCTCGCGGTCGGCCGGGATCGACGCGACCACGTCCACCGCGTTCGACGAGGTGCAGCAGATGTCGGTCTCCGCCTTCACCTCGGCGGTGGTGTTGACGTAGGAGACGACGACCGCGCCGGGGTGCTCGGCCTTCCACGCCCGCAGCTGGTCGCCGGTGATCGAGTCGGCGAGCGAGCAGCCCGCCCGCTCGTCCGGGATGAGCACGGTCTTGTGCGGCGCGAGGATCTTCGCGGTCTCGGCCATGAAGTGCACGCCGCAGAACACGATGGTGGACGCGTCGCTCGCGGCCGCGATGCGGCTGAGCGCCAGCGAGTCACCGGTGTGGTGCGCGATGTCCTGGATCTCGGGCAGCTGGTAGTTGTGCGCCAGGATGACCGCGTCCCGCTCGCGGGCCAGCTCCAGCACCTCGTCACGCCATGCGGCGTCCGGCGCGATGCCGTCGTAGGCGCCGTCCGAGGTTCGCTCCACGTAGGCGGTAGCGACCATGGGTTCCTCCCTTGAGCCAGGTTTTCGCCTAACGGTCGAAAACGTGGCCGATAGTATCAGCCGAGTGGGACTGGCGGGACATGAGGTGCTGGCCGCGGTGCTCCAGGTGAGAGCCGGATCACTCCAGGTCATGCTGTGGGAGCGCGGTCGGGAGCCGCACGCGCACCGCTGGTCACTGCCCGGTGGCGGGCTCGGCGACGACGAGGACGTCGAGGCGTCGATCCGCCGTCAGCTGGCCGAGAAGGTCGACGTGCGGCAGTTGTCACACGTCGAGCAGCTCGCCGTCTTCAGCAACCCGAAGCGCGTGCCGGGGCTCCGCGTCGTCGCCACCGCGTTCCTCGGCCTGGTGCCGTCCCACATCGACCCCGTCGTGCCGGCCGACACGGCGTGGCACCCCGTGGACGACCTGCCCGCGACCGCGTTCGACCACGAGGCGATCTGCCGCCGCGCCCGCAACCGGCTCGCGTCGAAGCTCTCGTACACCAACCTGGGGTTCGCGCTGGCGCCGCCGGAGTTCACCATCTCCGCGCTGCGCTCGCTGTACTCGGCGGCCCTGGGCTACAAGGTGTCGGCGACCAACCTGCAGCGCGTGCTGTCGCGGCGCGGGCTGCTGGAGCCGACCGGCGGCACCGTGCAGCCCGGACCGTCCGGCGGCAGGCCCGCGGCGCTGTTCCGGTTCGTGTCGGGCGAGATGCGGGTCACCGACCCGTTCGCCGTGCTGCGCCCGCCGTCCACCCGTAGCTTGGGCTCGTGACCGCGACGCTCCCCCTGTTCCCGCTGGGCACCGTGCTGCTGCCCGGGGCGTCCCTGCCGCTGCACGTCTTCGAGCCCCGGTACCGACAGCTCACCGTCGACCTGGTGACGGGCGCGGTGCCGGAGCGCACGTTCGGCGTCGTGTCGATCAAGCAGGGCTGGGAGGTCGGCGCGGAGAACGTCGAGGCGCTGTGCGACGTCGGCTGCACCGCCGTCCTGCAGGAGGCGCGGCGGCTGCCCGACGGGCGGTACGACCTGACCACCACCGGCGGCCGGCGGTTCCGGCTGCTCGACGTGGACGAGGACAGCGCGCCGTACCTGGTCGGCTCGGTGGAGTGGCTGCCGGACACCGCCGGGCCGCCGGAGGTCGAGGCCCTCCTGCCGCTGCTGGCGCGCAGCGCGCGGGCCGCCCACGGCCGGTACCGCGAGGCGGCGTTCCAGAGCGCCGGCCGCCGACCGCCCGCCGAGGACACCCCGCCGGCCGACCTGGCGTACGCGCTGGCGGGCGACTGCCTGCTGACGCTGGAGGACCGCCAGCGCCTGCTTGAGGAGACGTCGCCGGCCCGCCGGCTGCGGCTCGTCCGCGCCGTCCTGCACCGCGAGGCGGGCATCCTCGACGCGCTGAGCGCCGTGCCGGCGCCGCTGTCGGAACTGGGACACCTGCCCCACCGCAACTGACCGTCCGGTCACTAAGCTTCCCCGCGCACCGCCTCACGGGTACCGGGACGAGCCGCAAGGGACGGGACACGAGGATGAACGCCATTCGCGCGCTGCTGGACCGCGGTGTCCCCCTGGTCGCGGCCAGCTTCGACGACACCGACTGCGAGCGCGCGGCGAAGGCGGCGGTCGAGGCCGAGGTCGACGTGGCGGAGCTGCGGCTCGACCAGTTCTCCACCACCGACCCCGAGCACGTCCGGGAGCAGATCGGCGCCTTCCGCGACCTGCCCGTCCTGGCCACCGCGCGGTCCGCGCGGGAGGGCGGCGGGTGGACCGGGACGGACGAGGCACGCCTCGCCCTGTTCCGCGCGGTCGCGCCGCTGGTCGACGCGGTGGACGTCGAGCTGTCGTCCCGCGAGATCCTGGCCGACGTGGTCGCGGCCGCCCGGCGGCACGACGCCGTGGTGATCGTCTCGTTCCACGACTTCGACCGCACGCCGCCGATCGACCGGCTGCGCGCCACCGTCGCCGAGGCGAAGGCCGCGGGCGCCGACATCGTCAAGGTCTCCACGATGGCGACGTCGCGCGCCGACGTGAAGGCGCTGGCCACGTTGTTGACGGAGGCCGACGACGACACCGGGCTGATCGTCATCGCGATGGGCGAGATCGGCAGCGTCTCCCGGATCTTCTTCCCCGCGCTCGGCTCCCGGCTCACGTACTCGTTCGTGGACCACCGGCCGACGTCCGGGCAGCTCGGCTACGCCGAGACGTTCCGGCTCCTGCGCCGCTTCTACCCGGACTTCGACCAGCGGAAGACCGCCGAGCTGTAGCACCTCCCCCACCCCGCGCCGGCGCTCGTGACACCTGGGCGTCGGCCTTTCGCGCTGCCTCCGCCTTCCTTCACGGTGACTCACCGTGCGCGTCGACGTGCACACGGTGGAGTGTTGATTCGTCCTCTTGCCCTCTAGTGGGATTGTTCAACAATCCCCTACCGTGTGGTGCACGACACACCACCACGGCTGCGAGGTGATCCACATGAGCACCACGGACACGGGCACCAAAGACGGACCGTTCACCTGGTTCCACACGCTGGGCCGCAACGGCAAGCGCGCCTTCGTGGGCGCGTTCGGCGGGTTCGGCCTGGACGCCTACGACTACCAGGTCCTCCCCCTCGGGCTCTTCGCCATCACCGCCTACTTCGGCATCAGCAACGCCCAGGCGGGCCTGCTCAACACCGTCACGCTGGTCGTCTCGGCGCTCGGCGGCGCGATCGCGGGTGTCCTCGCGGACCGCGTCGGCCGCGTCCGCACCCTCATGATCACCGTCATCACCTACGCCGTGTTCACGGTCCTGTGCGGGTTCGCCACCAGCTACGAGACGCTGCTGGTCTTCCGCGCCCTCCAGGGCCTCGGCTTCGGCGGCGAGTGGGCGGCCGGCGCGATCCTCGTCGCCGAGTACTGCAAGCCGCGGTACCGGGGGCGCACGGTCGCGTTCATCCAGAGCTCGTGGGCCGTGGGCTGGGGCCTGAGCGTCGTCGTCTACACCCTCGTGTTCAGCTTCGTCCCGCAGGACTTCGCGTGGCGCGTGCTGTTCTGGACCGGCGCGATCCCCGCCATCCTGGTGTTCTACGTGCGCCGCAACGTCAAGGACGCGCCCCGGGCCGAGAAGTCGCTGCACACCAGCCCGCGCAAGGGCGACTTCAGGGCGGTCTTCCGCGGCCCGCTCGGCCGCACCACGCTGTTCGCGTCGCTGCTCGCCACCGGTGTGCAGGGCGGCTACTACACCCTGGCGGGCTGGGTGCCGACGTTCCTCCGGACCGAACGGGGCCTCAGCGTCGTCGGCACCGGCGGCTACCTGGCGCTGCTGATCAGCGGCGCGTTCGCCGGGTACGTCACCGGCGGCTACCTGACCGACCGGCTGGGCCGCAAGCGCACCTTCACCCTGTTCGCCGTGCTCAGCGCGATCCTCATCGTCCTGTTCACCCAGATACCGTCGGGGGCGAACTGGCTGATCCTGCTGGTCACGTTCCCGCTCGGGTTCACCACGTCCGCGATCTTCAGCGGCTTCGGCTCGTTCCTGGCCGAGCTGTACCCGACGGACCTGCGCGGCACCGGCCAGGGCTTCACCTACAACTTCGGCCGCGCGGTCGGGGCGTTGTTCCCGACCCTGGTGGGCTTCCTGGCGGCGGGCATGGGCGTCGGCGGCGCGATGGTCTTCGGCGCGGTCGCCTACGGCCTGGCCGTCGTGGCCCTCCTCGGCCTCCCCGAGACGAAGGGAGTGGAGCTGGCATGACCATGACACCGCACGAGGTGCGCGCCCGCCACGACGGCCCGACGACCGGGCTCGCGGACGGCTACGCGCAGGCCAACCTGATCGCCGTGCCCCGGGACTGGGCTTACGACGTGCTGCTGTTCACCCAGCGCAACCCCAAGCCGTGCCCCGTCCTGGACGTCACCGACGCCGGCAGCACCACCACCGTCCTCGCGGGCAACGCCGACCTGATGCGCGACGTGCCCCGCTACCGGGTCTGAGCGCACGGCGAGCTGGTGGCCGAACCCACCGACGCGTCCGAGCACTGGCGGGACGACCTGGTGGCGTTCCTCATCGGGTGCAGCTTCACGTTCGAGTCCGCGCTGAAGCGGGCGGGCGTCCCGCTGCGGCACGTCGAGCAGGGCCGCAACGTCCCGATGTACGTCACCGACCGCGAGTGCCGCCCGGCGGGACGCCTGCACGGCCCGCTGGTCGTGTCGATGCGGTACGTCCCGGCGGACCTGGTGGACACGGCGACGCGGGTCACCGCCCGCATGCCCGCCGTGCACGGCGCGCCGGTTCACGTGGGCGACCCGGCGGCGCTCGGCATCGACGACCCCGACCGGCCGGACTTCGGCGACCGCACCGAGCCGCGCGACGGCGACGTGCCGGTGTTCTGGGCGTGCGGCGTGACACCGCAGGCCGCCGTGATGGCGTCGAAGCCGCCGTTCGCGATCACCCACGCGCCGGGCCACATGTTCGTCACCGACGTGCCGGACACGGCGTACGTGCTCTGACCGGCAGCGCGCTAGCCGAGCCGCCGACCCAGGTCGTCCAACCCGTTCCACGCCGCCAGGCAGCCGTACGCCAGCGCCGTGCCCAAGGGCCACGCCAGCACGCCCCACCACGTCTCCAGCACCGGGGCCAGGGCGATCACGTCGCCCACCTCGGGCGCGGCGCCGACGGTGTACCGGCCGGCCGCCGAGCCGGTGCCGGTGAGCTGGCCGAGGTACGCGGCCACCCCGGCGCCGAGCGTGGCGCCCAGCATCACCACGGGCCCGCGCCGTTCCCGCAGCATCCACACCGCGATGCCGGTCACCAGGCCGGCGCCCAAGCCGATCAGCACGAACAACATCAGGCCGTCGAGCCGGTGGTAGCTCTCGCCGGTCACCGGGATCAGCGACCCGTCCTGCTGCACCACCACGTTCTGGGGCGGCGCGAGCCGCGCCCACAGCCACCCCGCGGGCAGCCCGAGCAGCGCGATCGCGGACAGCACGGAGAACGCGGGCAGCAGGTCGCGCTTCACCACGACCCGCGGCCGCCGCGCCACGTAGTAGTACTCGAACGCCGGCGCGGGTGGCACGCGAACGGGCGCCGCCCGCTCGTCCACCGGTTGCTCCGCCACCCGACGACCTCCCTGCACCCGTGACCAGATGCAGGGCAGGTTACCGCGCTGAGGTGATCTCGCCGTGACGGCTGCACGTGGCCGTCCACCCGGCCGGGGTCACCTGCACCACCATCCGCCGCGCGCACTCGCCGCAGAACCGCGGCGGGTCGATGACACCGAGCCGCGAGGCGCACGCCGAGTGGTCGGCCTCCGCGCGCGCCTTGCCGCAATACCCGCAGTACGTCACAGCACCCAGCCCACTCGTCACAGGGTCTTGCTCAGTTCCTTGATCGGCATGGACAGCTCGGTCAGCATGTCGAGGTCCTGCTGCGCCGGGCGGCCCAGGTTGGTCAGGTAGTTGCCGACGATGATCGCGTTGACGCCGCCGAGCATGCCCTGCTTCGCGCCGAGGTCGCCGAACGTCAGCTCGCGGCCGCCCGCGAAGCGCAGGATCGTGCGCGGCAGGGCGAGCCGGAACGCTCCCACGGCCCGCAGCGCGTCGGGGCCCTCCACGACGGGGTAGTTCTCGTACGGGGTGCCGGGGTTCGGGATGAGGAAGTTCAGCGGCACCTCGTCGGGCTCCAGCGCGGCCAGCTGCACGGCGAACTCGGCGCGCTGCGCCAGCGTCTCGCCCATGCCGATGATGCCGCCGCAGCAGACCTCCATGCCCGCCTCGCGGATCATCGTCAACGTCTCCCAGCGCTCTTCCCACGAGTGCGTGGTGACCACGTTGGGGAAGTGCGAGCGGGCCGTCTCCAGGTTGTGGTTGTAGCGGTGGACGCCCATGTCCACCAGCTCGTCCACCTGCTCCTGGGTGAGCATGCCGAGCGAGCACGCGATCTGGATGTCGTTGCCGTCCTCGCGGATGGCCTTGATGCCGTCGCGCACCTGCGACAGCAGCCGCTTGTCCGGCCCGCGCACGGCGGCGACGATGCAGAACTCCGTCGCGCCGGTCTCGGCGGTCTGCCGGGCCGCCTTCACCAGGCCGGGGATGTCCAGCCACGCCGAGCGCACCGGCGAGGGGAACTGCCCGGACTGGGAGCAGAAGTGGCAGTCCTCGGGGCAGCCGCCGGTCTTCAGCGACACGATGCCCTCGACCTCGACCTCCGGGCCGCACCAGCGCATGCGCACGGCGTGCGCCAGCTCCAGCAGGTCCGGGATGCGCTCGTCGGGCAGCTGGAGGACTTCGAGCACCTGCTCCTCGGACAGCCCGACACCCTGCTCCAGCACCTGCTCGCGGGCAACGCTGAGGACATCGACCTGTTCGGGGGCTGCGGTCACGACTTCTCCTCGATCGAGAACTCCGGCGGTGGTCCGCCGTGCAGTCTGCCGCACGGACCCCGGCGCGCCCCAGCGACGTGCGTCACTGGTTCGGTCGAGAAGTGCGGCGCCGGACGGACGGGCAGGTCAGCAGGTGTGCGGCGCGGCGAACTTCTCCGGGTCGAACGTGCCGCCGAACCACGGCGACAGGCCCTCGCGGGCCGTGTCCACGAACTCGGACCTGCCCAGCGACGCCGCGCCGTCGGGCAGCACGCCGAGCAGGGGCGCGCCCGCGGCCTCGGGCAGGTCCACCAGGTTGGTCCGGGTGGCGAGGTCCGGCACGGCGGGCCAGCGGCCCACCACCACGCCGGCGGACTCCAGCCCGCGGTGCAGCAAGGCCTCGGCGGTCAGCGCGGTCATGTTCAACGTGCCGAGGCCGGGGTGCGCGACGATCAGCACCGGCGCGTTGAGCGCCCAGGCCGCGTCGGCGATGGTGGACCCGGCGTCGTCGAACCGGACCAGCAGCCCGCCCGCGCCCTCGACCAGCACCAGGTCGTGCGTCTCGTCCAGCTCCGCGGCCGCCGCGGCGACCTCGCTGGGGTGCACGGTGGGCAGGCCGGAACGGCGCGCGGCCGTGGCCGGGGCCAGCGGTTCGGGGTATCGCCGCAGCTCACGGGTGGTCACGCGGCCCGCGAGGCGGGCCACCTCGGCGAGGTCGCCCGGTTCGCCGTCGGCGACGCCGGTCTGCGCGGGCTTGAGCACGGCGACCCGCCGGCCGTCGGCGACGGCCAGGGCCGCCAGGGCGGCGACGACCACCGTCTTGCCGACCTCGGTGCCCGTGCCGGTGATGACGAGGACGCTCACGGGCGCAGAGCCTAGGCGCACACGTAGAGTCGCGGCCGGCCGCGTTCTACAGTCACCGACATGAGTGAGATCGTTCTCTACGGCGCGAACTGGTGCGGCGACTGCCGGCGGGCCAAGGCATGGCTGCGGGAGCACGAAGTGCCGTTCACCGAGGTCGACGTCGAGCACGACGACGCGGCCCGCGACAAGGCGATCGAGATCGCCGGCGGGCGCAAGAACATCCCGGTGGTCGTGCTGCCCGACGGCCGCGTGCTGGTGGAGCCGTCGAACACCGAGCTCGCCGCCGCGGTGGAGCGCTGAGTGGGCAAGGCCGGCAGGCGCAAGCGGCGCCAGGCGGAGTCCCAGGGCAGGCGTGACGAGATCCGGCGCGGCGACCTCCGCGAGCGCGAGCAGGCGCGACGCGCCGCGCGGGCGGCCACCAAGCAGGACCTGGCGTGGTTCCAGCGGCAGGGCGGCGGCGTGCAGACCCTCGTCGTGCTGGGGTCCATCGCCGCGGCGGTCGGCGGGCACTTCCTCCTCTGGGGCGCGGTGTTCCCGGCCCTGGGCGCGGCGGTCGGCCGGGTGCCGGTCGTGTCCACCGTGACGGGGTGGCTGTTCGGCGGCGGCGCGTTCCTGGCGTGGGGCGTGGTGGCCGTCAACCACAAGACCGCGACACCGCGGACGACGGCGCGGCTGCGGACCGTCGCCTGGGTGTGGTCGGCGGTCGCGGTGCTGCTCGTCCCCACCGGGTACGCGAACGACGTCCTGCTGCCGGTGGACTTCTGGGCGGGCGTGTACGCGGGCGCCTACGGCATGCTCCTGTCGCCGGTGGCGCTGGGCGTGGTCGCCCTCGGCTGGTGGCTGCTCGTCACCAAGCTGTTCAAGCACAAGGGAGAGCCGAGCACCGAGACGATCGGCTGGATCTGCGTCGGCTACTCGGTGCTGCTGCTGGTGTGGGGCTCAACCCTGCTGCGCGCGTGACGCCTCGGCCGCCGCGACGACGGCCGCCCCGATCGCGGCCACGTCGTCGTCGGTGCTGACGAACGGCGGCATGGTGTAGATCAGGTCGCGGAACGGCCGCAGCCACACGCCGTGGTCGACGGCCGCGGCGGTGGCGGCGGCCAGGTCCACCGGGTGGTCCAGCTGCACGACGCCGATCGCGCCGAGCACCCGCACGTCGCCGGGCGCCTGCGCCAGCCCGGCCCGCAGCCCGGCCTCGATCCGGCGCACCGACGCCCGCCAGTCCTGCGAGAGCAGCAGCTCGGTGGACGCCAGCGCCACCGCCGAGGCCAGCGGGTTGCCCATGAACGTCGGCCCGTGCGCCAGCACGGGCACCTCGCCGCGCGAGATGCCGTCCGCCACCCGTGACGTGCACAGCGTCGCCGCCATCGACAGGTACCCGCCGGTCAACGCCTTGCCCAGGCACATGACGTCGGGGCTGACGGAGGCGTGGTCGGCGGCGAACAGCTCGCCGGTGCGGCCGAAGCCGGTCGCGACCTCGTCGAAGATCAGCAGCACGTCGTGGGCCAGGGTCAGCTCGCGCAGCACGTGCAGGTAGCGCGGGTCGTGGAAGCGCATCCCGCCCGCGCCCTGCACGACCGGCTCGACGATGACGGCGGCCAGCTCGTCGGCGTGCGCCTCGACCAGGTCCGCCAGCTCCTGCACGTACGCGGTGTCCAGGTCGCGCGGCGGCGCGGAGGCGAACACCTGCTCGGGCAGCACTCCCCGCCACAGCGAGTGCATCCCGCCCTCGGGGTCGCACACCGACATCGGCTGGAACGTGTCGCCGTGGTACCCGCCGCGCCACGTCAGCAGCCGCCGCTTCTCCGGCCTGCCGCGCGAGCGCCAGTGCTGCAGGGCCATCTTCACCGCGACCTCGACCGACACCGACCCCGAGTCGCACAGGAACACGTGCTGCAACGGCTCCGGCGTGATCTCCACGAGCTTCGCGGCCAGCGCCACCGCCGGCTCGTGCGTGAGGCCGCCGAACATGACGTGGCTCATCCGGCCCAGCTGGTCGCGCACGGCGGCGTCGAGCACCGGGTGCCGGTAGCCGTGGATCGCGGCCCACCACGACGACATGCCGTCGACCAGCTCGCGCCCGTCGTCCAGCCGGAGCCGGACACCCTCCGCCGACGTGACCACGAGCGGCTGGTGGGTGCCCGGCATCGGGCCGTACGGGTGCCAGACGTGCGCCTGGTCCAGCTTCAGCAGCTCATCGCGATCCACGAGGGGTCAGGCTAACCGGCAGCGACGCGAGGCCGCGCACGAGCGTGCCCGCCCGCCACCGCAGCGTCTCCGGCTCCGCGGCGAGTTCCAGGTCGAAGCGGTCCAGCAGCGACCCGATCGCGATCTCGCCCTCCATCCGGGCCAGCGGCGCGCCCAGGCAGTAGTGGACGCCGTGCCCGAACGCCAGGTGCCCGCCCGCGGGCCGGGTGATGTCGAACCGGTCCGCCTCGGGGAACCGGGACCCGTCCCGGTTGGCCGACAGCAGCGACACCAGCACCACGCTGTCCTTGGGGATCAGCACGTCGCCCAGCCGGACGTCCTCGTTGGTGTAGCGGAACGTCGCCTGGTTGATCGGCCCCTCGAAGCGCAGCACCTCCTCGATCGCGCCCGGCAGCAACGACCGGTCGGCGCGCAGCTTCGCCAGCTGCTCGGGGTGCCGCAGCAGGTGGTACACGCCGTTGGCGATCAGGTTGACCGTCGTCTCGTGCCCGGCGACGAGCAGCAGGAACGCCATCGAGACCAGCTCGGTCCGGTCGAGCCGGTCGCCCTCGTCGTCCGCGTGCACGAGCGCGGAGAAGAAGTCGTCACCGGGCTTCGCCCGCTTGTCCTCGACCAGCTCGGACAGGAAGTGCGCCATCGCCGCGCCCGCCGTCGCGATGGCCTGGGCGTCCGGACCGCCCGCCACCAGCGCGTTCGACCACTCGCGGAACTTCTTGCGGTCGTCCATCGGCACGTCGAGCATCTCGCAGATCACCGTGATGGGCAGCGGGAACGCCAGCGCGTCCACCAGCTCCACCGCGGACGCGGTCCCCGCCTGCTCCGCCATCCGGTCCAGCAGCCCGTCGGTGATCTCCCGCACCCGCGGCCGCAGCTGCTCGACCCGCCGCGCGGTGAACGCCTTGGTGACGAGCTTGCGCAGCCGGGTGTGGTCCGGCGGGTCCAGGTTCAGCATGTGCCGCACCAGGGACTCGTCGAACGCCGCCGCCTCGGTGTCGACGACCCGGTTCTTCTCCACCACCTCGGGGAAGCGCTCGAAGTGCTTGACGAACCTCGGGTCGGCCAGCGCGAGCCGACCCTCGTCGTACCGGGTGACCAGCCACGCCTTCATGCCGCGCGGCAGCACGACCTCGGTCGCCGCGGACTCCTCGCGCAGCCGCGCGTGGTACGCGTGCGGGTCGGCGAAGTACTCGTCCCCGAGCACGTCGAGACCGGCGATCTTCTCCCCCATGAGACCCCTCTCCTCGCCTGAGTTAACTCCGTTTACTCAACGAGTCGAGCAGTCCTCGTGTCCCCGATCCCGATCAACGTCACCCGATCAGCCCAAGCACCCCGGTCCCAGCAGCGCCTTCAGGTCGCCCATGAGCGACGGCGTGGGCGTCACGCGCAGCGCGTCGTCCAGCTTCAGCAGCGTGTTGCGGCTGCTGTTGATGACCAGGTTCAGGTGGACCTCGGTGGTGCCGGGGTGCGCGGCGAGGACTTCCTTCAACGACGTCACCAGCTTCGGGTCGCACCGCGACGCCGACACCTTCAGCTTCAACGCCTGCGCGCCCAGCTCCGACAGGTCCGGCACGACCAGGTCGTTGGCGATCAGCGAGATCCGGTCCTCCCGCTTCGCCACCCGTGCCTTGACCAGCACGATCGCGTCCTCGGCCACCGACATGCCGTGGACCATGTAGCTCTTCGGGAAGAACAGCACCTCGATGCCGCCGGCCAGGTCCTCCAGCATCGCCGACGCCCACGGCTCGCCGTTCTTGTTCACCCGGCGGGTGACCGACGCGAGGATGCCGCCCAGCGTGACCTGCGTGCCGTCCGGCACGTCGCCTTCCAGGATGCGCGGGATCGTGGTGTCCGAGTAGGAGCCGAGCACCTGCTCCACGCCGTTGAGCGGGTGGCCGGACACGTACAGGCCCAGCATCTCCCGCTCCAGCGTCAGCTGGTGCTTGGACTCCCAGTGCTCGTCGGGGATCTTCACGTCGAACACCGAGGCGCCGTCGTCACCGCCGCCGTCGCCGAACAGGTCGAACTGGCCGCGCGCCTCTTCCTTCTTGGTCAGCATGATCGCGTCGACCGCCTCGACGTGGACCATGTGCAGGCCCTTGCGCGGGTGGCCGAGCGAGTCGAACGCGCCCGCCTTGATCAGCGACTCGACGACCTTCTTGTTGCACGCCTGCACGTCGACCTTGCGCAGGAAGTCGGAGAAGTCGGCGAACTTCCCCTTCTCCTTGCGGGTCTTGATGATCGCGTCGACCACGTTCGCGCCGACGTTGCGGATCGCGCCGAGGCCGAACCGGATGTCGCTGCCGACCGCGACGAACTCGCGCTCCGACTCGTTGACGTCCGGCGGCAGCACCGTGATGCCCATCCGGCGGCACTCCGCCAGGTAGACCGCCGACTTGTCCTTGTTGTCCGAGTTCGTGGTGAGCAGCGCCGCCATGTACTCGGACGGGTAGTTCGCCTTGAGGTACGCGGTCCAGTACGCGATCAGGCCGTACGCGGCGGAGTGCGCCTTGTTGAACGCGTAGTCGGCGAACGGGACCAGGATGTCCCACAGCGTCTTGATGGCCTCCGGCGAGTAGCCGTTGGCGCGCATGCCCGCCTCGAAGCCCTCGTACTCCTTGTCGAGGATCTCCTTCTTCTTCTTGCCCATCGCGCGGCGGAGCAGGTCCGCCTGGGCCAGCGTGTAGCCCGCCACCTTCCGCGCGATCGCCATGACCTGCTCCTGGTACACGATCAACCCGTAGGTCGTGTCCAGGATCTCGGCCAGCGGCTCCTCCAGCTCGGGGTGGATCGGCGTGATCTCCTGCTGCTTGTTCTTGCGCAGCGCGTAGTTCGTGTGCGAGTTCGCGCCCATCGGACCCGGCCGGTACAGGGCGATGACGGCCGAGACGTCCTCGAAGTTGTCCGGCCGCATCAGCCGCAGCAGGTCGCGCAGCGCGCCGCCGTCCAGCTGGAACACGCCCAGCGTGTCGCCGCGGCCCAGCAGCTCGTACGTCTTGCGGTCGTCCAGGCCGACGGTCGTGATGTCGACCTCGCCCTTGCCGTTCAGCGCGATGTTCTTCAGCGCGTCGTCGATCGTGGTCAGGTTGCTCAGCCCGAGGAAGTCCATCTTCAGCAGGCCGAGCGTCTCGCACGTCGGGTAGTCGAACTGGGTGATGATCGACCCGTCCTGCGGGCGCATCCAGACCGGGATGTGGTCCATCAGCGGCTCCGCGGACATGATCACCGCGCAGGCGTGCACGCCGGCGTTGCGGATCAGGCCCTCCAGCCCGCGGCCGGTGTCGATGATCTCCTTGACCTGCGGGTCCGTCTCGTACAGCGCCCGGACCTCGGCGGCCTCCGAGTACCGCTTGTGCTGCGGGTCGAACACGCCCGACAGCGGGATGTCCTTGCCCATCACGGCGGGCGGCATGGCCTTGGAGATGCGGTCGGCCACCGCGTAGCCCGGCTGCCCGTACAGCACGCGGGCGGAGTCCTTGATCGCCGCCTTCGCCTTGATCGTGCCGAACGTGATCACCTGGGCGACCTTGTCGTAGCCCCACTTCTCGGTGACGTACCGGATCACGTCGCCGCGCCGGCGCTCGTCGAAGTCGATGTCGATGTCGGGCGGGCTGACCCGGTCCGGGTTCAGGAACCGCTCGAAGATCAGGCCGTGCGCCAGCGGGTCGAGGTCCGTGATGCCCATCGCGTACGCGATCAGCGCGCCCGCGGCCGAACCGCGGCCGGGGCCGACCCGGATGCCGTTGGCCTTGGCCCAGTTGATGAAGTCCGCGACCACCAGGAAGTAGGACGGGAAGCCCATCTGGAGGATGACGTCGATCTCGAACTCGACCTGCGTGCGGTGGACGTCGTCCACGCCCTCGGGGAAGCGGCGGCGCATCCCCTCCCACACCTGCTCGCGGAAGTAGTCGGCCTCCGTCATGCCCTCCGGCACGGGATAGCGCGGCATCAGGTTCTGGAACGCGAACATGCCGGTCGTGTCGACCTTCTCGGCCACCAGCAGGGTGTTGCGGCACCCCTCCTGCCAGGCATCGGACGAGTCGATCGCGCGCATCTCGTCCGGCGACTTCAGGTAGTAGCCCGTTCCGTCGAACTTGAACCGGCTCGGGTCCTGGAGCGTCTTGCCGGTCTGCACGCACAGCAGCGCCTCGTGCGCCTCGCGGTCCTCGGCGTAGGTGTAGTGCGAGTCGTTCGTGACCACGAACGGGATGCTGAGCTTCTTCGCGATGTCCAGCAGCCCGCCGCGGACCCGGCTCTCGATCTCGATGCCGTGGTCCATCAGCTCGACGAAGAAGTTCTCCGCGCCGTAGATGTCGCGCCACTTCGCGGCGGCCTCCAGGGCCTCCTTCTCGTGGCCCAGGCGCAGCCGGGTCTGCACCTCGCCCGACGGGCAGCCGGTCGTCGCCATCAACCCCGCCGAGTGCTCGGCGATCAGCTCGGCGTCCATCCGCGCCCACTTGCCCAGCTGGCCCTCGGTGGAGGCGCGGCTGGAGAGCTTCATCAGGTTGTGCAGGCCCTCGTTCGTCCGGGCCCAGATCGTCTGGTGGGTGTACGCGCCGCTGGCGGAGACGTCGTCGGCCTTCTGCCCCGGGTCGCCCCACAGCACGCGCTTCTTGTTGAAGCGCGACTCCGGCGCCATGTACGCCTCGATGCCGATGACCGGCTTGATGCCCGCCGCGGTCGCCTGCCGGTAGAAGTCGTACGCGCCGTACATGTTGCCGTGGTCGGTGATCGCGGCGGCGGTCATGCCCATCCGCTCGCACTCGGCGAACATGTCCTTCAGCTTGGCCGCGCCGTCGAGCATCGAGTACTCGGTGTGCACGTGGAGGTGCACAAACGAGTCGGACACCCAAACCCCCCTGAAGATCGCAGCGGGCCCGGGACTCAATCGCTCGGGCAAGACTCGCCCGACCCTATAACGGCAACAAGATCACATCACCACGACACCCCCGGCGGGCGTCCGGGTGACCCGGCGGGCCGATGACGCGAAGATCGCCCCAGGCGGGTAGCGTTCGAGGGGTGGTAGCGCCGGACCCCGTCGACGCCCGTCTCCTGGCCATGATCGCCGAGATGGGCCGTGCCGCCGTGCACGAGGTGGCCGCACGGCTCGGCATGGACCCGCGCGAGGCCGCCACCCGCCTGATCACGTTGTCCGGCAGCGGGTTGCCGCTGCTCGTCGGCGTGGAGTGCGACCCGAACGGCATCCGCAAGGCGCTGGCGAACAGCGTGGCGTGGGGCAACTACTCGGGGCCCGGCGGCCAGGCCGTCCGCGGCACGCCGAGCGGCCCGTACCCGCCCGTGCCGGGCACCGTCCACGGCACGCCGTCCGGCCCGTACCCCGGCTACCCGGGACCGCAGGGCCCGCCCAGCACGCCGTTCCCGGCGCAGCCGCAGCCCGGCGCGCTGATGGGCCCGCCGTCCGGCCCGGTGCCCGAGCCGATGAGCACGTGGGGCGTCCCCGGCACGTCCGGGTGGGCGCGCGGCGACCAGCAGCCCGCGCCGCGCGCGCGCACCGGCAAGATCGGCAGCACGCTGGAGACCGAGGGCCTCGAGGGCGCCCGGTTCACCATCCAGCTGGTCGAGGTCGTCGACCCGGCGGACTTCCTGTTCACCGCGGCCGGCTACAAGCTGGCGGACGGCGAGCGGGCCGTGGTCGTGCACACCGAACTCGCGAACATCGGCCAGGTGCCGTTCAACGCCCTGCCCGACATGTACCTGGTGCTGATGACCAACAAGGGCGAGACGGTGAGCAAGGCGCCGGTGTCGCTGTCGTCCCGGCCGCCGCACAAGATCGGCGTGCAGCCGGGCGAGACGGCGGGCGGGCACACCGTCTACGTGCTGCCCGAGGACACGGTGATCTTCTCGGTGCGCTGGAGCTCCCGCCCGGAGACCGACCTCAACACGCTGGTCTGGACGATCGACGACTGAATTTTGGCCGCTGCTCCGCAGACGGCGGCTCGGTCGCCTGGAAGTCGACCGTTCGCGCCTGATTTCCCGGCGATCGAAGGGCGTGATCGCCGGGAAATGAGTCGCGAACGGTCGACGCGACCTCGCGGGGGCCGAGAGGGTAGCGCGCGGGTGGGGTGAGGTCGCGGGGCCGAGAGAGTAGCGAGCGGGGGTCAGGCGTGGGCCGGGGTGGGTTGCGGGTCTCGGGTGATGCCCACGTCGCCCCTGGTCAGGGTGGCGAAGAGGATGACCGCCAGGATCGTCGCGGCGGCCATCACGGTCACCATCGGCAGGACGCTCGCCGAGCCGCCCGCGCCCACCAGCGGCGCCATCAGGCCGCCCACCATGAACGTCGTCACGCCCAGCACGGCCGACGCGCTGCCCGCCGCCTCCGGGTGCCGTGACATCGCCAGCGAACCGGCGTTCGGCATGAGCAGGCCGACGCTCATCGTCAGCACGAACAGCGGCGGCAGGAACGTCGCCAGCCCGCCGCCGACCAGCCCGCCGACCAGCAGCCCGACCCCGCCGGCCGCACAGCCCGCCAAGCCGATCTTGAGCAGCGGACGCGGCATGACGCGACCGGTCAGGCCGGTGTTGACCAGGCCCGCCACCATGATCGCGACCGAGTTCACCGCGAACACCAGGCTGAACTGCTGCGGGCTCAACCCGTACACGTTCTGGAGCACGAACGACCCGCCCGCGACGTACGCGAGCAGCGCGCCGAGGGCCAGGGCCGACGACAGCGCGTAGCCGAGGAACTTGCGGTCGGCCAGGAGCCCGCCGAACACCTTGAGCGTGAGCAGCAGGTTCGCCGGGCGCCGCTTGTTCGGCGGCAACGTCTCCGGCAGGCCGACGGCCAGGGCGATCCACAGCGCCAACCCGATCAGGGCGAGCGCGACGAACGTGCCGCGCCAGCTCGTGAACCTCAGCAACTGGCCGCCGAGCACCGGGGCCACGACCGGTCCCAGGCTGTTGACCAGCATCATCAGCGACATGAACCGGGCCATCGCCAGGCCCTCGAACCGGTCGCGGGCGACCGCCATCGCGATCACGAACCCGGCCGCCACACCGAGCCCCTGGAGCAGGCGCAGACCGGACAGCGCGAACGCGCCGGGCGCGACGGCGCAGAACAGGGAGATCACCACGTAGCTGCCGATGCCGACCAGCAACGGCCGCCGCCTGCCCCACGAGTCGGAGAGCGGGCCCACGAGCAGCTGCCCCAGTGAGAGGCCGATGATGAACATCGTGAAGGTCAGCTGGATCTGCGACTCCGTCGCGCCGAACTCCTCCGCGATCGACGGGAACGCGGGCAGGTAGGTGTCGATCGAGAGCGGTCCGAGCAGGCACAGCGTGCCCAGCAGGACCACCAGTCGGGACCTGTTGTCCATTCGCCACTCCCCCGGGGGCTCGTCTGCGAGAAGCTTCGCAAGCCGAACGACCTGGGGGAAAGCTATTTGGCGCAACTCACGCGCACTGCGTAAGAGTTTCGTCCACAGTGTGGACGAACCGGTCAGTAACCCTCGTCGCGCAGCAGTTCCAGCGCCGCGGCGAGGTCGTCGGGGTACTCGCTCGTGAACGACACCCACTGGCCGTCGGCCGGGTGGTGGAAGCCGAGCGTCCGCGCGTGCAGCCACTGCCGGGTCACGCCCAGCCGCTTCGCCAGCGACGGGTCCGCGCCGTACGTCAGGTCGCCGACGCACGGGTGGCGCAGCGCCGAGAAGTGGACGCGGATCTGGTGCGTGCGGCCGGTCTCCAGGTGCACGTCGAGCAGCGACGCGGCGCGGAACGCCTCGACCACCTCGTAGTGCGTGATGCTCGGCTTGCCGTTGGCCATCACGGCGAACTTGTAGTCGTGCTTGGGGTGCCGGTCGATGGGCGCGTCGATGGTGCCCTTGATCGGGTCCGGGTGGCCCTGCACGAGCGCGTGGTACAGCTTGTCGACGGTCCGTTCCTTGAACGCGTGCTTCAGCGCCGAGTAGGCGTGCTCGCTCTTCGCGACCACCATGACGCCCGTCGTGCCGACGTCCAGCCGGTGCACGACGCCCTGCCGCTCGGCCGCGCCGGACGTGGCGATCCGGATGCCGGCCGCGGCCAGCCCGCCGACCACGGTGGGGCCGGTCCAGCCGGGGCTCGGGTGCACGGCCACGCCGACCGGCTTGTCCACCACGATGATGTCGTCGTCCTCGTGCAGGACCACCAGGCCCTCCACGGGCACGGCCTGCACCTGCACCGGGCGTTCGGGTTCGGGGAGGGTGACCTCCAGCACGGAACCCGCGACGAGGCGGTCCGACTTGCCCGCCGGCCGGCCGTCCAGCACGACGTCGCCCGACTCCGTCAGCGCCGCGACGACCGTGCGGGACAGCCCGAGGAGCTTCGCGAGACCGGCGTCGACCCGCATCCCGTCCAGGCCGTCCGGGACGGGAAGGGTCCGATAGCCGCTCATGCGCCCGCCTTCTTCTCAGCCGACTTCTCCTCAGCCGACCGGCTGGGCTTCTTCTCCACGCGGGTGCCGTCGTAGTCGCGCTGGAGCAGCGCCATCAGCACGATCACCCCGCCGCCCACGCAGATGGCGGAGTCCGCCAGGTTGAACACGGGGAAGAAGTTCCCCCACGGGTCGAGCACGGAGATGAAGTCGACGACGCCGCCGCGCAGCGGGCCGGGCCCGCGGAAGATGCGGTCCACCAGGTTGCCCGCGGCGCCGCCGAGCACCAGCCCGAGGCCGATGGCCCAGCCGACCGACCGCAGCCGGCGCGCGATCCACAGGATGAACACGACCACGCCGGACGCGATCAGGGCGAGGATCACGGTCCAGCCCTCGGCCAGGCCGAACGCGGCGCCGGTGTTGCGGATCAGCGGCAGGTAGAGCAGGCCGCCGAACAGCTCGACCGGCTCCCGCCCCTCCAGCCGGTCCACCGCGATGATCTTGGTGACCAGGTCGAGGGCCAACACGAGCGGCGCGATGACGGCCAGCAGCAGGACCCGTCGCTTCGGCAGGGGCGCGTCCGGCTGGTCCGGGGTGTCCGGCTCGGTGTTGGGATCGGTGCTCACCGGGCCATTGTCCAGTATCGCTATCAGCGCAGGAACGGCGGGAGCGCGCGCTCGTCGTTCAGCGGGGCCCAGCGGCCGTCGCGGAGTTCGTAGTCCCACCGCGAGCCCTCGGTGACGAGCGCGCGCAGCGCGGCCACGAACCGGTCCACGTGCTCCTCGGTGGTGCCCAGGCCGAGGGACGCGCGAAGTGCCCGGTCACCGCCGGTGAGCCGGTGCACGGCCACGTGCGCGCAGAACGCGCCGTCGCGCACGCCGATGCCGTGCTCGGCGGACAACGCGGCGGACAGGTAACCAACGTCCTGGCCGCCGACGGTGAAGCTCACCACGCCCACCCGGTCGTGGTCGGCGCCGAACAGGGCCAGCTCCCGCACGCCGGGCACGGTCGCGAGGCCCGCGCGGAGCCGCGCCAGCAACGCGCGCTCGTGCTCGACGGTCTGCTCCCAGTGCCGGCCGAGCACGTCGCACGCCACGGCCAGCGCGTGCACGCCGACGACGTTCGGGCTGCCCGCCTCGTGCCGCTCGGGCACCGCGGACCAGGCCACGCCGAGGCGGTCGCCGTGGTCGGTGACGCGGGCCGTCGCGCCGCCGCCCACCAGGTACGGCTCGGCGGCTTGCAGCCAGTCGGACCGGCCGACCAGGACGCCCGCGCCGAACGGCGCGTAGAGCTTGTGCCCCGACAGGACGGTGTAGTCGACGTCCAGCGCCCGCACGTCGACGGGGCGGTGCGGTGCGAGCTGGGCGGCGTCGAGGGCGATCCGGGCGCCGTGCCGGCGGGCGACCCGCGCCAGCTCGGCCACCGGCCACACCTCGCCGGTGACGTTGGACGCGCCGGTCACCACGAGCAGCCGCGGCCCCACGGGCGCCTCGCGCAGCGCCCGGTCCAGCTCCAGCACGGCCGCGGCGGGCGTGGCGGGCGTCCGGAGGCGGCGCACGTCCGGCCCGCGCCACGGCAGCAGCGCGGCGTGGTGGTCGGTGTCGAACAGCAGCACGGCGGTGCGCTTCGGCAGGCTCCTGGCCAGCAGGTTCAGCGCGTCGGTCGTGTTGCGCGTGAAGACGACGGCGTCGGAGGACCGTGCCCCGAGGAACCGGCGGACGGACGTGCGGGCCTGCTCGTAGACCTTCGTGGTGACCTGGGAGGCGAAGCCCGCGCCCCGGTGCACGCTCGCGTACCAGGGCAGCACCTCGTCCACGACGTCGCGGACCTGCTCCAGGCACGGCGCGCTGGCCGCGTGGTCGAGGTTCGCGTACTCGACGCGCTCGCCGGTGACCAGCGGCACCCGCAGCGACGCGCCCACGACGCGGGGCAGCGCCCGCTGGTCCGACGCGGCGACGGTGGCGGTGGTGGTGGCGGTTCGGGGAATCGCGATCGTCATGACGCCCTCCGGGGGTCCGGGACCCCACCGGAGAGGGAGCCCGCGCTTGCCGGACGCCCTGCGCGCCAGGCCAGGTCCTCACCGGGGGCACCCCACCGCGGTTGGAGGGTTGCCGGCCAGCAAGCCCGGGCTTGTCGCTGGCACTCATGACCTTCACCGACGAACTTACGCAGCCCGCGCGACCGCGTCGAGAGGGGTTCACATCCTGGGAGCACCCCCGCGCACGCCGTCACGGCAGGCCGACGTCGCCCTTCCAGCGGGCGAACCGGCCCGCCCGGTCGACGGCCCGGATGCGCTGCTCGGTCGCCGTGCGCATGGCCTCCGTGCACACCACCAGCAGCTGGTCGTGCTCCTGCAACCGGGTCGTCGGCTGCGGCGTGAAGCCGTTGTCGTCGCGCACCACGAGGCTCACCGACGAACCGGGCGGCAGCCGCAGCTCCGACAGGTACACGCCGTGCAGCTTGGACCCGCGCTGGATGCGGACCTGGAGCAGTTCCGCGCCCAGCTCGTCCAGCGCCGACGAGTCGACCTGCACCTCGTGCGCCTCGCCGGACCTGACCAGCCCCAGCCACTTCGCGAGCCACGGCAGGCTAGTGCCCTGCACCACGGTCAGCAGCACGACCAGCACGAACACCGCGTCGACGAGGTGCTGGGCGTCCGGCACCTGCTGGATGAGCGGGATCAGGGCGAACACGATCGGCACCGCGCCGCGCAGCCCGGACCACGAGATGAACACCTGTTCCCGCCAGGGCACCCGGAACGGCAGCGCCGCGCACAGCACCGACAGGGGCCGGGCGAACAGGACCAGCACGGCGCCCGCGACCAGGGCGGGCACCAGGGCGTCCAGCAGCCGTCCGGGGGAGGCGTACAGGCCGAGCAGCACGAACAGGCCGATCTGGGCGATCCAGCCGAGCCCCTCGGCGAACGACAGCGTGTCCGCCCGGTGCGGCAGGCGGGCGTTGCCGAGCACCAGCGCGGCGATGTAGACGGCGAGGAAGCCGGACGCGTGCGCGAGGTCGCCCACGGTGTAGGCGAGCAGGCACACCGCGACCGTGGCCAGCGGGTACAGGCCGGTGGCGGGCAGCGCGGCCCGGCGCAGCCCGACCCCGCCGAGCCACCCGAGCACGATGCCGATCACACCGCCGGCGACCAGCTCGTAGGCCATCAGCAGCGGCGCGGTCCACGTGATGGGGTCGGGGGCGGCGAGCAGCACGACGGCGATGTACACCGGCGCGTCGTTGATGCCGGACTCCAGCTCCAGCGCGCCGATGAGCCGCTTGCCCACGCCCACCCCGCGCAGCACGCTGAACACGGCCGCCGCGTCGGTGGACGACAGCACCGCGCCCCAGAGCAGGGCGGTGCGCCAGTCCATGTCGAGCAGGAAGTGCAGCGCGAACCCGGTGACGGCGATGCTCACGCCGACCGACACCGTGGACAGCGCGATGCCCAAGCCCAGCGCGGGTTTCACCGCGCTCCACCGGGTGGTGAGACCGCCCTCGGTGAGGATCAGGACGAGCGCGGCGGTGCCGAGCGACCGGGTCAGGTCGGCGTCCTCGAACTGGATGCCGACGACCGCCTCGCCGAGCAGCACGCCGATGCCGAGGTACAGCAGGAGGGACGGCAGTCCGAGCCGGATCGACACCCTGACCGCGATCACCGAGAGCAAGAGGACCGCGGCGGCGATGCCGAGGAAGCCCGTCACACCACCCACTCGACCTCCACACCGTCGTACTTCGCGGTCACTCGACGGAGGTCATTCTCCCCGGTGATACCGAAATGGACGAATCCGGCATCACACGCAGCGTCACCGAACAGGCGTCGCGGTCGTGAACGACACCCGTGCGGACGCCGTGCCGCACGGCCTCCGCTCAGCCGTCCAGCAGGCGCGCGAGGACGTCGCCGGCGTCGGCCGGGGCGGGCTCGACCCGCACGACCTTGTCCCGCCCGCGCTCCCCCGCGACCACCTCGACGTCCTGCTTCCGCACGCCGAACGCCTGGGCCAGCGCCTTGCGCACGGCCTCGTTCGCCTTGCCCTCCACGGCGGGCGCGGCGACGGCGACGACCAGCGCGCCGTCACCCCACCGACCGCCGACGGCCTCCCGCTTCGCGCCCGGCTTGACCCGCACCGCGAACCGGAACGCCGACCGGTCAGCCACGGCTCATCACGACGGCCAGCGTGTCCTCCAGCAACGCCCGCCGCGCCCGCACCAGGTTCGGCGTGGACGACAGCAGCAACGCCTGCCCGAGGTAGACCGAGTACGCCAGCACCGCCCGCTGGTGCGCCGCGCCGGCGTCGAACCCGAGCTCGCCGAACAGCTCCTCCAGGTAGCCGATGCGGCGGTCGGTGACGCGGTCCAGCACGGGCGCCACGGCCGGGTCGTCCTTGGCCGCGAGCATGGCCAGCTCGACCGCGCTGTCCTCGACGTCCTCCAGCACCGTGCCGAACAGCAGGCGCAGCTTCCCGGCCGGGTCGGGCACGGACTCGACGGCCTCGATCACGGCCTCGGTGTGCTCGCGCTCCCACCGTTCCAGGGTGGCCTTGAGCAGGGCTTCCCGGTTGGGGAAGTGCCAGTAGGCGCTGCCCTTGGTCGCGCCGAGCCGCGCGGCCAGGGGTTCCACCGCGACCGCCGCCACCCCGCCCTCGGCGAGCGCCTGCAGGGCCACCCCGGTCCAGTCGTCCCTCGTTCGCCGCGTCACGACTCCATACGCTACCGTACGGTCGTGGACCATACGGACCCGTACGGTCCGGCGTGGAGGAGGTCGTCGTGATCCAGAACGTGCACACCCGCCTGATCCCCGACAGCGCGGGCCTGGTCGACCGGGTCGTCGAGCTGTGGCCGTCCGACCGGTGGCCGGCGCTGGTCCTCGACCGACCGCTGGGCGTCGGCGCGGACGGCGGCCACGGGTTCGTCCGCTACCGCTGCACGGATCACGTGCCCGGTCAGCGGGCCGAGTTCACCTTCGACCCCCGCATCGGCGTGACCGGGACGCACGTCCTCGAAGCCGTCCCCGGCGGGCTGCGGCACACCCTCACCGGCCGCACGAGCGGGCTGATGCGCCTCGGGTGGCCGCTGGCCGTCCGGTGGCTGCACGACGCGCTCATCGAGGACCTGTTCGACAACGCGGCCCACGCCGCCGGCCACCCGCCGGTCCGCCCGCGCAGGTGGTCCCCGTGGGTCCGGCTGCTGCGCGCGGCGGCCAGGAGGAGGAAGGTCGGGCAGGCCGCCTGACGGATTTCCTCCACAACCCGCGGTCTCGTCCGTCTACCCGGTACCGGGACCACAGGGGGGAGGGTTCGTGACGCCGGACGACCCCGACGACGAGGACCACGCCGCCACGTTCAGCGACTTCTACCACCGGGAACGCACTCGGCTGTTCCGGTTCGCCGCGGTGGTGTCGCCGCACCTGGACCACGAGTCCGCGGTGCAGGAGGCGTTCGTCAGCGCGTGGCGGAACTGGCCGGTGATCGCCGCGCCGTCGCGGCGTGCTTGGCTGGTGCGGACGATCCGCAACCTGCTGGTGGACCAGGCCCGCCGGCGGGAGCGGCCGGGCGACGTGACCGACGAGGCCACCGTCCGGCAGCGCGGCACGTACCGGATCCTGCTGCCCCGGCAGCGGGACGCCGAGACGTGGCACGAGCTGATCAGCACGCTGGCCGCCGTCGTCGACCTGCCGGACCACCTGCGCACCGCGCTGGTGCTGCGGTTCTGGGACTTCGACGACGACGAGATCGCCGACGTGCTGGGCTGCCGCCGCGCGTCCGTCCGCCGGTACGTGGCGGAGGCGCGGGCGCGGGTCAGCGCGCGGGTCGGCAACCAGGAGCGACGGGTGCGGGGCTCCCAGCGCGGGAAGGAGACGTCGTGACGGACGAGCTGGACCCCCGGCTGGACCACCTGCGGGCCGAGCTGGCCGAAGCGATCCCGGAGGACCCCGGCGCGGACGACCTCGGCGTGGCGGCGATCATGGCGCAGGCCGCGCCGCACGACCGCCAGGCCGCCCTCGTGGTCGCCGCGCGGGCGGGCTCGCGGGCCGCGCTGGACTCCCTGGTCGCCGAGCTGACACCGCTGGTGTGGCACGTGGCGCGCGGCAACGGCCTCGACCAGGCCACCGCCGAGGACGTCGTGCAGACCGTGTGGCTGAGCCTGCTGCGCCACCTCGACCGCCTGCACGAGCCGCGCGCGGTGGCGGGCTGGCTCATCGTCGCCACCCGCCGCGAGTCGCAGCGGGCCTGGCGGGAGCGCCACGGCCGGCCCGCGCTGTCCACCGACTCCGCCCTCGACATGCCCGACGACCGCTGGCTGCCGGAGCCGGAGGCGCTGCGAGACGACCGCGACCGCCGCCTCTGGCAGGCGTTCAACGCGCTGCCCCGCCGCTGCCAGGAGGTGCTGCGCCTCACCGTCCTGGCGGGCCGGGCCGAGTACCGGGCCGTCTCCGAGGCCCTCGCCATGCCGCACGGCTCGATCGGCCCCACCAGGGGCCGCTGCCTGAACCAGCTGAAGGCCCGGCTGGAGCAGGACGACGTCCGCTGACGCGCCGGAACCGGCGCGAACCCGACCTCGCCGGGGTCGCGGGCGGTGGCCCGCGACCCCGGCGAGGGGTCAGACCCGGGCGACCGCGACCCGGACCTTCTGCCCGTCACCGACCACGCCGTCCGACCCCTCGGCGACATCGCCGTAGGAGACCGACCCGGTGAGCGTCTCGTCCTTCACGAACGCCTCGAACCGGCGCACGGCCGCCTCGACCTCCGCGGGCAGCTGCGCGGTCAGCGCGATCCGGTCCGACACGTCCAGACCGGCGTCCTTCCGCGCCTGCTGCACCACGCGCACCAGGTCGCGCGCGACGCCCTCGGCGGCCAGCTCCTCCGTCACCGCGGTGTCCAGCACGACCAGCCCGCCGCCGTTCGGCAGCGCCGCCGTCGCGCCCTGGTCGGTGGCGACGAGCCGCTGCTCGTACTCCTCCGGGAACAGCTCGACCCCGGCGGCCACGACGCGACCGTCCACCTCCTGCCAGTCACCGGCCTTCACGGCCTTGATGACCTTCTGCACGTCCGGCCCGAGCCGCGGCCCGGCGACCCGCGCGTTGACCGCCAGCTGGAAGTGGCCGTGCGCGTCCACGTCCGAGGTCAGCTCGACCTCCTTGACGTTCACCTCGTCCCGCAGGATCTCGGTGAACCCCTCCAGCTGGGCCACGTCCGCGGACGCGATCACGAGCTTCGCCAGCGGCAGCCGCACCCGCAGCTTGTTCGACTTCCGCAGCGACAGCGCCGTGGACGCCACCTGCCGCACCTGGTCCATCGCGGCCACCAGGGCGTCGTCCGCGGGCAGGTCCGGCGCCGACGGGTAGTCGGCCAGGTGCACCGAACGGCCGCCGGTCAGCCCGCGCCACACCGACTCCGCCGTCAACGGCAGCAGCGGCGCGGCGACGCGGCTCACCACCTCCAGCACGGTGTGCAGCGTGTCGATCGCGTCCCGGTCGCCCGCCCAGAACCGGTCGCGCGAGCGGCGCACGTACCAGTTCGTCAGCACCTCCAGGAACTCCCGGATGGACGCGCACGCGCCCGAGACGTCGTAGGCGTCCAGCTGCGCGGTCACCCCGACCACCAGGTCGTGCGCCTTCGCCAGCACGTACCGGTCCAGCACGTGCGACGAGTCGGTCCGCCAGGCGCCCTCCACGCCCTCCGCGTTGGCGTACAGCGCGAGGAAGTACCAGGAGTTCCACAACGGCAGCACGGCCTGCCGCACCGCGTCGCGGATGCCGCGCTCGGTCACCACCAGGTCGCCGCCGCGCAGGATCGGCGACGCCATCAGGAACCACCGCATGGCGTCCGAGCCGTCGCGGTCGAAGACCTCGTTGACCTCCGGGTAGTTCCGGCGCGACTTGGACATCTTCTGGCCGTCGTCGCCCAGCACGATCCCGTGCGCCACGCAGTTGCGGAACGCGGGCCGGTCGAACAGGGCCGTGGCCAGCACGTGCATGGTGTAGAACCAGCCGCGCGTCTGGTTGTTGTACTCGACGATGAAGTCGCCCGGGTAGTGGTCCTCGAACCACTGCGCGTTCTCGAACGGGTAGTGCACCTGCGCGAACGACATCGAGCCGGACTCGAACCAGCAGTCCAGCACCTCGGGCACCCGGCGCATGGTCGAGCTGCCCGTCGGGTCGTCCGGGTTCGGCCGGGTCAGGGCGTCGATGCCGGGCCGGTGCAGGTCGGTCGGGCGCACGCCGAAGTCGCGCTCCAGCTCGTCCAGCGAGCCGTAGACGTCGACCCGCGGGTACGCCGGGTCGTCCGACACCCACACCGGGATCGGCGAGCCCCAGAACCGGTTGCGGGAGATGTTCCAGTCGCGGGCGTTCTCCAGCCACTTGCCGAACTGGCCGTCCTTGACGTGCTCGGGCACCCAGTTGATCTGCTGGTTCAGCTCGACCATGCGGTCCTTGAACCGCGACACCGCGACGAACCACGACGACACCGCGCGCTGGATCAGCGCGTTGTCGCAGCGCCAGCAGTGCGGGTACGGGTGGTCGTAGGTCTCGTGGCGCAGCAGCAGGCCCGCGGCCTTCAGGTCGCGGATGATCGGCTTGTTCGCGTCGAAGACCTGCTGCCCCTCGTACGGCGGCACCTCGGCGGTGAACCGGCCGTGCGCGTCCACGGGCACGACGACCTCGATGCCCGCCGCGTCCGTGACGGCCTTGTCCTCCTCACCGAAGGCGGGGGCGATGTGCACCACGCCCGTGCCGTCCTCGGTGGTGACGTAGTCCGCGGGCAGCACCTGGTGCGCGTTCTCCCGGCCGACGAAGAAGTCGAACGGCGGCGCGTACTTGCGCCCCACCAGGTCGGCGCCCTTGCAGCGGGCCACGACGGTCGGCTCCTCGCCCAGCTCGCGGGCGTACGCGGGCACGCGCGCCTCGGCGAGCAGGTAGCGCTCGCCGTTCGCCTCGACCGTCACGTAGTCCACGTCCGGGTGCACGGCGGCGGCCAGGTTGGACGGCAGCGTCCACGGGGTCGTCGTCCACACCAGGGCCAGCTCGCCGGTCTCCAGGCGCAGGCCCACCGTCACCGCCGGGTCCTGCCGGTCCCGGTACGTGTCGTCCATCTTGGTCTCGGTGTTGGACAGCGGCGTCTCGCAGCGCCAGCAGTACCAGAGCACCCGGAAGCCCTCGTAGACCAGACCCTTGTCCCACAAGGTCTTGAAGGCCCACATGACGCTTTCCATGTAGTCCAGGTCGAGCGTCTTGTAGTCGTTGTCGAAGTCCACCCAGCGGGCCTGCCGGGTCACGTAGTCGCGCCACTGGCCGGTGTACCGGAGCACCGACGTGCGGCACGCCTCGTTGAACTTCTCGATGCCGAAGGCCTCGATCTCGCTCTTGGACGAGAACCCGAGCTGCTTCTCCGCCTCGACCTCGGCGGGCAGGCCGTGGGTGTCCCAGCCGAAGCGGCGCTCGACGTGCTTGCCGCGCATGGTCTGGTAGCGCGGGACTACGTCCTTCACGTACCCGGTGAGCAGGTGGCCGTAGTGCGGCAGGCCGTTCGCGAACGGCGGGCCGTCGTAGAAGACGAACTCGTTCGCCCCGTTGTCCCCCGCCGGACGGGCGTCGATCGACGCCTGGAACGTCCCGTCGGACTTCCAGTAGTCGAGCACACCCTCTTCGAGGGCGGGGAAGGACGGCTGGGAGGGAACGGAACCCTCGCCTGCCTTCGGGTAGGCCATCGTGCTGCTCCTCGCGTGCGTCCAACCGGCTCACGGGGACGACACGCCGAGTCCGGCGCACCGCGGTACCACCCCGCTTGCCAGGGCGCGAAGGCACTGGCCTCTCTTTGCGACGGCTGTGACGGGCCGCACCCGTCCGGTTCTACTGAGGCGCGGCCGGGGCGCGCGCCCGTTCTTCCGGAGGCTCCCCGGTGATGGCCGGATCGACGCCTTGCTACCACCAAGGGTAGCCGAGCCGCGCAAACCCCTTTGAGCAGTTCCCCCCATGCGACGCGCCGGAGCCCGTCGGGAGGCTGGGAGGACCGGTCCCGATCACCGGGTCCGCCCGACCCAGGGGGAACACTCGTGAAGCGAGCGATCGCGCTGTTCTGGCCGCGGCGACCGTGCCCGCACTGGCCGCACCCGCCCTGGCCGCACCCGCACCGGTTCCGGCGCCGCCGGCCGTGGCGCAGGAAGGGCGCGTGGCCACGTTCGAGTTCCACGCCGAAGCCGGGGCGACCCCGGTGGACGGCCGGCAGGGGTTCTGGTCCACCCCGGAGGACGACGTGAGGATCTGGGAGAGCCAGGACGGCCTGCTGAAGTTCGACGAGGACTCGTCCTCGAACCAGCAGCTGATCCGGGTCGAGCTCGCGGCGCCCGGCAACGCGCCGCTGGAGGTCGGTGCCTACACCGACGTGCGGACGCGGGCGACCGCGACCAACCCCGGCCTGGTCGTGATCTCCAACGGCCTGGCCTGCGGCCCGGTGCACGGGGGCTTCACCGTGCACAGCATCGGGCGCGACCCGGTCACGGGTCGGCTGACGGACGTCGACGTCGAGGTGGAGCACCGCTGCGGCGCGCCCGACGCGCCGGCGTTCACCGCGCGCGCGACGCTGAGCAGCTAGGACGCTGAGCAATTAGGGCGCTGAGCAGCTAGGGCGCTGAGCAGCTAGGCGGGCTCCGACTGGTCCGCGGCCCGCTTGCGGGCCGCGAGGCCGGAGTCCGGGCGGCACACCGCGCACGGCGTGAAGCCGAGCTGCCGCGCCTCGGAGACGGGCAGGCCCAGGGACGGCCGCGAAGCCAGCCACGGGCAGTCGGCGAGGTGGTAGCGGGGACGCTCGTCCAGCACCCGGACCTCGTCCGTGAGATCGCTCACGACGAGGGAGTCGGCGGCGTCCGTGTCCTCCTCGTCAGGTTCGACTTCTACCTGATCAGGTGACCTCGGAGCCTCCTCGACCCCCGTCCCGCCGAGTTGATCACCGGCGCTAACCTGGACGTCACCAGCGATGGCACCGGCAGCCCGGGGGCCCGACCGGCGGCGAAGCCACCAGTCGAGCACCAGGACCGCGGCAGCGGCCCCGCTCGCACCCACGGACAACCACGCCCAGAACGTCTGGGCGCTGGTGAGCGCGGGCACGAGCAACCCCAGGGCTGCCAGCACCAACAGCAGGACTACGTAGAGCACGTGCAGCAGACTAGATCAGCAGCGCCGATCAGCCGGCCTCGGCGCGCGCCCCGAAGGAGTACCCACCCTGCTGACGGCCGTCGGACGGCGCGGCAGGACCCCGGTCCTGCAGGTCGCGCAGCGACGATTCGAGCATCGTCTTGAGCCTGGTGCGGTACTCGCGCTCGAACGTCTGAAGCTTGTCGATCTGCTTCTCGAGCGTGTTCTTCTCCTGGGTGATGTTGCCCATCACCTCGGCGTGCTTGCGCTGCGCGTCGCGGTCGAGCGCGCTGGCCTTCTCACGGGCCTGCCGCTCCAACGTCTCGGCGCGGGTTCGCGCGTCGTTCAGCATGGTCTCGGCACGGGTGCGGGCCTCGTTGACCATCGTGTCGGCCTTGGCTCGCGCCTCGGACAACAGCTGCTCGGACTTCGTCCGGGCCTCCGACAGCATCCCGTCGGCCTCGGCCTTGGCCTCGCCGGTGAGCCGGTCCGCCATCTCCTGGGCCAGGCCCAGGACCTTCGCGGCCTGCACGTGGTGGTCACCACCACCGCCGGGCGAGGTCTGCTCCAGCGCCGAGGGGGGCGGCACCGGGGCGAGCCGGCGAGGCTCGTCGACGACGCGGCTCGGGCCGACACCCGCGGCAACCTTCGCCCGGGCGTCCTCGAGGTCGGCACGCGCGGTCTCGACCTGCTGGTCGAGCTGCTCGACCTGCTGGCGCAGGTCGTTGTTCTCCTCGATCAGGCGAGCAAGCTCGCCCTCAACCAGGTCGAGGAACGCGTCCACCTCGTCCTCGTTGTAGCCCCGCTTGCCAATCGGCGGCTTGCTGAACGCGACGTTGTGCACGTCCGCGGGGGTCAACGGCATCAGATCACCTCACGCACTCCTGGGCTGTGGACATCCCTGGTCCCCTCACCTGGGATCGGCTACTCGCATCAGAATGATAACGACCAGCAACAGCACAATAATGGACAAGTCCAGTCCGACGCCCCCGATCCGCACGGTCGGGATGATCCGACGCAGCAGGCGGACCGGGGGATCGGTCACTGTGTAGACGGTCTCAAGCGCCACCGCGACACCGCCCGCAGGCCGCCATCCCCTGGCGAAACTACGGACGAGCTCCACGACGACACGCGCCGTGAGCAGCAGCCAGAACGAGAACAACACGTAGTAGACCACGAGCCAGAGGGCATCCACAGCGTCAACTGTGCCATCACTCAGGCCTGGTTGAGGAACCCGCCCTCCGCGAGCCGCCTCCGGTCCTCCGCCGTCACGTCGATGTTCGGCGGTGAGAGAAGGAACACCTTGTTGGTGACCTTGTCGATCGAGCCGCGCAGCGCGAACGCCAGCCCGGCCGCGAAGTCCACCAGCCGCTTGGCGTCCGCGTCGTCCATGTCGGTGAGGTTCATGATCACCGGCGTGCCGTCGCGGTAGTGCTCGCCGATGGTCCGCGCCTCGTTGTAGCTGCGCGGGTGCAGCGTGGTGATGCGGCCCAGCGGGTGGTTGGCGGGCTCGGCGGCCGCGCGCAGCCGCCCCACCGGCTCACGCGTCGGCTCGACGGCCAGCGCGCCGTGCGTCTCCGGGCTCCACGCGCGACGCGGGCGTGCGGCGCGCTCGGGCTCGAAGTCGTCCGCGTCGTCCAACTCGGCGCGGTAGCCGTTGAAGGAACGGCGACGGGCGGTCCTCTGCTCGGGGTACGGCTCGAACTCCTCGGACTCGGGGTACTCGGACCGGTAGTCCGCGTAGCGCCGGTCGTCGTCGTAGGCGGCCGGGTCGTCGGCGTACTCGGCGGGAACCATCCCGAAGTAGGCCTTCAGCTTGTGAAACCCGCTCATGGCTTGAGCCCTTCCTCCGCCGAGATCCCTACCCGCAAGGACGTCGCGGCCGTCCCAGAGGTTCCAGACAGTTACGGCGAGGCTAGTCTCCGGCTGCCCAGCAACGCTGTTCCGACACGCACGCACGTCGAACCGCACGCAATGGCATCTTCCAGGTCACCGCTCATCCCCGCCGAGATCACGGTGGCATCGGGATGATCGTCCCGCAAGCGGGTTACCGCTTCGTATAGAGCGGCAAACGCCTGCTGTGGAGACATCCCAAGGGGTGCGACGGTCATCACACCCCGCAAAATAAGTTCACTCGACCGTGCTACGTGATCGGCGAGTCGCGGAAGGTCACCGATCGGGTGCCCGCCGCGGCTCTCGTCGCCGTCGATGCTCACCTGGACCAGCACCTCGACGGGCTCGGCGGCGGCCCTGGCGATCGCGTCGGCGAGCCGGGTGGAGTCGACGGTGTCGATCCGGTCGGCCCAGCGGAGGACGGACTTGGCCTTGTTCCGCTGGAGCGAGCCGACCATGTGCCACCGCGCCGGCGCGCCGGGCCGCAGCTCGGCGAACTCGCCCGTCTTCCGGCTCGCCTCCTGGTCCCGGTTCTCGGCGAAGGCGGTGAGCCCGAGGTCGCTGAGGATCGCCACGTCCGCCGCCGGGAACGTCTTGGTGACGGCCAGCAGCTCCACCTCGGCAGGCGAGCGGCCGGCGGCGGCGCACGCCTTGGCGATGCGCTCCCTCACCTCGGCCAGCGACAGGGCGAGTTCTTCCCGGCGGTCCACGTCCACGACTCCGTCCCGTGCGTCCTGGTTCACGGCTCCATCCAGACGACACCCGCGAGGCGACCCGTGCCGGGGTCGCGGCGGTGGCTGAACAGCGTCCTCTCCTCCGCGGTGCACCGCGGGTCGAGCCCGACCTTCGTCACGCCCGCGTCGGCGAGCTGCTGCCAGATGCCCGCGCGCAGGTCCAGCGCGGGCTTGCCGGAGCGGGTCTTCGTCGCGCTGCCGGGCAGGTGCTTCTCGACGTCGTCGCGCATGGCGGCGGGCACCTCGTAGCACTGGCCGCACACGGCCGGGCCGAGCAGCACCTCGATCCGGTCCTTCCGCGCGCCCAGCTCGACCATCCGGTCCAGGGTGGCCGGGACGACGCCGACGC
The DNA here is from genome assembly GCF_052936025.1 of Saccharothrix hoggarensis. Next base: position 6,002,942 of record NZ_CP193624.1, read on the forward strand.
GGGCGCCGACGCGTCCGGCGTGGACGGCGCCGATCACGCCCGCCTCCGGGTCGCCCAGCAGCACGGGGACGCAGTCGGCGGTCAGCACGACCAGCGCCAGGCGCTCCCGCGCCGTCACGACGGCGTCGGTGGCCTCCAGCGGCTCGGTGGTGGGCCCGTCCACCACGGCGACCGTGCGGCCGTGGACCTGTTCCATCCAGACCAGGCGGTCCGGGCTCAGCCCGATGCCCTCGGCGAGGCGTTCCCGGTTGGCGGCGACGGCGGCGGGGTCGTCGCCGACGTGGTCGCCGAGGTTGAAGGAGTCGTACGGCGGTTTCGACACGCCACCTTCGCGGGTGGTCACGACACGGCGGATGCGCACGTGCCCAGCTTTCCAGACGCCCGCGGGTCCGCGTCCGGGCAACACGACGGCGCCGCGCCGTCCCGGGGTGGGACGGCGCGGCGCCGTGTGACGTGCGACGTGTCCGGGGCTACCGCCGCATGAACGGCGGCACGTCCACCTCGTCGTCGGGGTCGTCGGTCACCGGCACGGCCCGGCTCGGCAGCGTCCCGCTGGTGCTGCCCTGCAGGCCCGGCGTCGGCGTCCGGTGCAGGGTCGGCTGCGGCGCCCCGTAGGGCGACTGGCCGTTGCCCTGGCCGGTCTGCTGCTGCTGCGGTTGGGGCTGCTGCTGGGGCTGTTGCTGCTGCGGCACGGTCGGCCGCGGCGGCGTGACGGGCGCCTGCTGCTGGTGCTGGTGCTGCTGGTGGTCGACCTGCTGCTGCACGGGCTGCTGCTGCACGGGCTGCTGCTGCGGCTGGTGGTTCACCTGTCCTGCCGTGCCCGGAGCCACCGGGGTGCCCCGCGGCGGGCTGGACAGGGCTTGCGGCTCCAGCTTCTTGTGCGTCGGCCCGCCACTGTCAAAACCCGCCGCGATCACCGTCACGCGAACCTCGTCGCCGAGCGAGTCGTCGATGACGGTTCCGAAGATGATGTTCGCGTCGGGGTGCGCGGCCTCCTGTACCAGCGAGGCCGATTCGTTGATCTCGAAGAGCCCGAGGTCGCTGCCGCCGGCGATCGAGAGCAGCACGCCGTGCGCGCCCTCCATCGAGGCTTCCAGCAACGGCGAGTTGATCGCCTTCTGGGCCGCCTGGACGGCCCTGCCCTCGCCCCGCGCCGAGCCGATGCCCATGAGGGCGCTGCCGGCGCCGGACATGACCGACTTCACGTCGGCGAAGTCGAGGTTGATCAGACCGGGGGTGGTGATCAGGTCGGTGATGCCCTGGACACCGGACAGCAGCACCTCGTCCGCGGAGCGGAACGCGTCCATCAGCGAGACGCCGATGTCGCCGAGCTGCAGCAGCCGGTCGTTCGGGATCACGATGAGGGTGTCGCACTCGTTGCGCAGGGCCTGTATTCCCTCTTCGGCCTGCTTGGCGCGGCGCTTGCCCTCGAACGAGAACGGTCGCGTGACCACACCGATGGTCAGCGCGCCGAGCTTGCGGGCGATCGAGGCCACGACGGGCGCGCCGCCGGTGCCCGTGCCGCCGCCCTCGCCGGCGGTCACGAACACCATGTCCGCGCCCTTGAGGACTTCCTCGATCTCCTCGCGGTGGTCTTCGGCGGCCTTGTGGCCGACTTCGGGATTGGCGCCGGCTCCCAGGCCGCGGGTGAGTTCGCGGCCGATGTCGAGCTTCACGTCGGCATCCGACATGAGCAGCGCCTGGGCGTCGGTGTTCACCGCGATGAACTCGACACCCTTGAGCCCGACCTCGATCATGCGGTTGACGGCGTTGACACCGCCACCGCCGATGCCGACGACCTTTATCACCGCGAGGTAGTTGTGCGGGGGCGTCATCGGTCCGCCTTCCTGATCGTGTCCGTGCTCATGTGCTGGAGTGGATGACCACCGGTGTCACAGCCCGGACGGATCTCCACCCGGATTGAAACTCTCAACCAGAGGTTCAGAGTTATGTCAACCCCGTATGTTCCTGCTGGACGTTATGCACCTGGAATGCCTCGGTCCAGCAGCCACGCCGTGTTGTGTCCTGACCGGGTGAGGCGTCACTACTCGCCGGTCACCCCGTCGAGCAGCTCCCGCACCACGTCCAGGTGCCCCGCGTGCCGACCCGTCTCCTCGATCATGTGGATCAACACCCAGCGCACGGAAAGCACCTCGTCGCCGCGGAACGCCACCTCGTGGTCGAGGTCGAGGCCCGCGACGAGCTCGCGACTCGCCGTGCACTGCGCAGCGTAGTCGGCGAGCAATCCGGAGATCGTCTCGCCCGGCTCGACACGCCAGTCGGCGTCCGGGTCCTCCCGGGTGTAGGGGGCCTCGCTGGGCTGTCCGCCGAGCGCTACCCGGAACCAGTGGTCCTCCACCCAGCGCAGGTGCTTGACGACGCCGGCGGCGGTGGTGAGCCGGGACGGGAGCACCGCGCGCCGCGCGTCCTCGTCGGACAGGCCGGCGCACTTCAGCTCGATCGTGCCCCGCAGGTAGTCGAGGAACCCGCACAGGAGGGCGCGCTCGTCGCCGGTGAAGGGCACGTCGACGCGGTGGTCGACCGGTTGGGTGGTCGTCATGGCGGGAGTATCTCCGGCCGGGTCCGGTTCGGACGATCGATTTGCGCTGGCAGGGGTCGTGGCAGGGCTCACGGCGCCCGTCACGACACGGTGGGCAGCTCGGGGCTGGAGACGTCGAACACGCTCCCCTGCCTGGTGAGCAGGACCTCCAGCACGGCCGCCTTGCGCGGCGTGTCGTCCGACGAGCCCCAGCGCGCCTCGCGGCCCGCGCTCAACGTCAGCCTGATGTCCGCCGGCGAGTCCGCCGACACCGCCAGGACCTCGCGGCGCAGCGCTTCGGGGATCTGCGTGAGCACGCCCACGGCGGGCGCCAGGGCCTCCGGCGCCACCTCCAGCCCCGGCAGCCCGGACGGCGGCCCCGCCACCGTGGCGTAGTCCTTGCCGGTGGCGTCGACCAGGTGCGCGCCGTCCGAGGCGTTGATCACACCGACCGGGTCGCGCTCGTCCACGGTGAGCCGCACGGTGCCGGGCGGCAGCCGTTCGACCCGCACCCCGGCCACCCGGGACAGCTCGCGGACGCGGGCGGCCACCGCGTCGGCGTCCAGCCGCACCAGCGGCGTGCCTGGCTCGATCGCGGCGGCCTCGCGGACCTCGTCGGGCGTCAGCGCCTCGACGCCCCGCACGTCGACGTCGCGGACGCCGAGCAGCGGCGTGAACCAGACGGTGCAGACGACCGCCGTCACCACGAGCATGACGAGGATCGCGCCCACCCGGCGGCGCACCACCTGGCGCCGGGACGGGCCCCGGACGGGGCCGCGCGACGGGCGCCGGGGCGGGCGCCGCCGCGAGGCGGTGGCCGGACGACGACGCGCCGCCTGCGTGCTCATGCCCGGTCCAGCTCCCAGACGATCTCCGGGCCGAGCATGGTGACGTCGCCCGCGCCCATCGTGACGACCACGTCGCCCTCCTCGACCAGGCCCGCCACCAGCGCGGGCACCCGGTCGAACGACGGCTCGTAGAACACCTTGCCGACGCCGAGCGGCACCCGCCCGGACACCAGCGCGCCGGTGACGCCGGGCTCCGGCTGCTCGCGCGCGCCGTAGACGTCGAGCACCACGACCGCGTCGGCCAGGCCGAGCGCGGCGGCGAACTCCTCGGCGAACAGCCGGGTCCGGGAGTACAGGTGCGGCTGGAACACGACGACGAGCTTGCCCTCGCCCGCGACCGGGCGGGCCGCGGTGATCTGGGCGGACACCTCGGTCGGGTGGTGGGCGTAGTCGTCGTACACGCGCACGCCCCGCGCCTGGCCCTTGAACTCGAACCGCCGGCGCACGCCGCCGAACGCGGCCAGGCCGGCCAGCACGCGGTCGCGGTCCGCGCCGAGCTCCAGCGCGGCGAGCAGGGCGGCGACGGCGTTGGCCGCCATGTGCTCGCCCGGCACGGCCACCTTCACGTCCAGCACCTCGTTGCCGTCCGAGCCGCCGTCCGAGCCGCCGTGCGCGCCGTCGGGGCCGTCCGAGCCGTCCAGCTCCACGCGGGCCACGCCGCCGGAGTCGGCGGGCCGGTAGTCGACCATGCGGGCCGAGCCGGGGCCGGTCGCCGTGCGGCCGTACTGGCGGACCCGGATGCCGAGCTTCGCGGCCCGCTCGGCGAGCGCCGCCGAGCCGGGGTCGTCGGCGCAGGCGATCAGCACGCCGTCCGGCTGGATGCGCTCCAGGAACGAGTCGAACACCGCCACGTACGCCTCGACGGTGCCGTGGTGGTCCAGGTGGTCCGCCTCGACGTTCGTGACGACCGCGACCGAGGGCGCGAAGAAGAGGAACGAGCCGTCGCTCTCGTCGGCCTCGGCGACGAACACGCCGCCGGCGCCCTGGTGGGCGTTCGCGCCGGACTCGTTCAGGTCACCGCCGATCGCGAACGACGGGTCCATCCGGCAGTGCTGGAGGGCGACGGTCAGCATGGACGTCGTGGACGTCTTGCCGTGCGTGCCCGCCACGCACGCGACGCGGTGGTCGAGCATCAGCGCGGCCAGCGCCTCGGCGCGCCGCAGCACGACCACGCCCCGCTCGCGGGCCGCCACCAGCTCCGGGTTGTCCTCGCGGATCGCGGTGGACACCACGACCGACGTGGGGCCGCCGGACAGCTGGTCGAGGTTCGCGCCGTCGTGGCCGACCGCGATCTCCGCGCCCTGCGCGCGCAGGGCGAGCACGGTGCGGGAGTCCTTGGCGTCCGAGCCGGACACCTTCGCTCCCCGCGCCAGCAGGATGCGCGCGATGCCGCTCATGCCCGCGCCGCCGATGCCGACCAGGTGCACCCGGTCCAGGACGTCACTCACTTCTTGACCACCTCGAGCACGATGCGGGCCAGGACCTCGTCCGCCTCGCGGTGACCGGTGCCCAGCGTGGCCGTCGTCATCGCGGCCAGCCGGTTCGGGTCGCCGACCAGCGGCACCACGTTCGCCGCGACCCACTCCGGCGTCAGGTTCTCGTCGGCGACCAGGATGCCGCCGCCCGCGGACACCACGGGGCCCGCGTTGAGCGCCTGCTCGCCGTTGCCGTGGGGCAGCGGCACGAACACCGCGGGCAGACCGACCGCGGACACCTCGGCCACCGTCATCGCGCCGGACCGGCACAGCACCGCGTCCGCCGCCGCGTAGGCGAGGTCCATCCGCTCCAGGTACGGCACCGGCACGTACGGCGGCGCGCCCGGCACCGACTGCACCGCGACGGTGTTCTTGGGGCCGTGCGCGTGCAGCACCGCGACGCCCGCCCGCGCGAACGCCGACGCCGCGCCGGACACCGCGTTGTTGATCGAGCGGGCGCCCTGCGAGCCGCCGAACACCAGCAGCGTCGGCGCGGTCGGGTGCAGCCCGAAGTGGGCGCGGGCCTGGGCGCGCAGCGCGGCCCGGTCCAGCGAGGTGATCGAGTAGCGCAGCGGGATGCCGATGATCTCGGCGTCGGTCAGGCCCGAGTCGGGCACGGCGGCGGCGACCCGTTCGGCGAACTTCGCGCCGACCTTGTTCGCCAGACCTGCCTTGGCGTTGGCCTCGTGCACCACGATCGGCACCCGGCCGCGGGCCGCGAGGTACGCGGGCAGCGCGACGTACCCGCCGAAGCCGACCACGACGTCCGCGTGGACGCGTTCCAGCACCTCACGGGTGTGCTTCACGGCGCCGCGCACCCGCAGCGGCAGCTTCAGCAGGTCCGGCGTCGGCTTGCGCGGCATCGGCACGGGCGGGATCAGCTCGAGCGGGTAGCCGCGCGCGGGCACGAGCTTGCTCTCCAGCCCGCGCTCGGTGCCGAGCGCGACCACGCGCGCGTCGGGCCGCAGCCGCATGACCGCGTCGGCCAGGGCCAGGGCTGGCTCGATGTGCCCGGCGGTGCCGCCTCCGGCGACCACCACGCACGGTCCGGCCTGCTGGGGAACCCCGGTCACGCACTTCCTCCTCGCGTCGATGAACCGCTAACGCCCGTCACGGCGCCTGGACCGCACGTCCCGGTCCTGGCTCGCCCGTCGGGATTCGCGACGACGGTACTCCGACGGCGGAGCGTGACGACCGGCCATCCTCCGCTCGTCCACGGGCGGCGGCGCGGCCTTGCGACCGCGCGGCGGCGTGGACGGCCGTGAGGGGCGGCGCTTGGGCGGCGGCTTGTACGCCTCCGGCGCGGGCAGCTTCAGCACGCCGCCGACCCGGCCGGGGCCCAGGGAGCGCAGCGCGGCGACGGCGTCCGGCTCGTGGCGGGCGCAGCTGGCGAGGAGCCCGAACACGAACATCGTCGTGACGACCGACGTGCCGCCGGAGGAGATCATCGGCAGCGTGATGCCGGTGACCGGCAGCAACCGCACGACGTAGCCGATGTTGATCGCGGCCTGCGCCACCAGCCACACCGTCAGCGTGGCGGACACGATCCGGATCCACGGGTCGGTGTTGCGCGCGGCGATCCGCAGGCCGACCACGGCGAGCAGGGCGAACAGGCCGAGCACCAGCAGGCAGCCGATGAAGCCCAGCTCCTCGCCGATCACGGCGAAGATGAAGTCGCTGTGCACGTTCGGCAGGTAGCGCCACTTCGAGCTGCCGTTGGTGAGGCCCTTGCCGAGGAACCCGCCCTCCGCCAGCGCGTACATCGCCTGCAACGCCTGCAGGCCCGCGCCCTGCGGGTCGGCCTCCGGGTTGAGGAAGGTCTCCACCCGCTGCAGCCGGTAGGACGCGCCGAGCGCCAGGACCAGCGCGCCCGTCACCGCGCCGATCGCGATGATGCCGAAGATCCGCATCGGCGCGCCGACGAACCACAGCAGGCTGATCAGGACGACACCGAGCGTGATCGTGCCGCCCAGGTCGGGTTGCAGCATGACGAGCGCGAACACCAGCATCGCCACCGGCACGACCGGCACCAGCAGGTGCCGGTACTGGTCCAGCAGCGCGCGCTTGGTGACCAGGACGTGCGCGCCCCACAGCGCCAGCGCCAGCTTCGCCGGCTCGATCGGCTGGAACGACGCCGGCCCCACCTTGAACCACGACTGGGCGCCGTAGTCGGTCGTCCCGAGCGGCGTGAGGACCAGCACCAGCAGGATCACGCAGACGAGCATCGCCATCGTGCTGGAGTGCCGGATCGTGCGCAGCGGGATGCGCAGGACGACCAGGAACACCACCGCGCCGACGCCGACGTACAGCAGCTGCTTCTTGAAGACGCTGTAGGCGGACGCGCCCAGCGCCACCTCGCCCGGCGCGGACGCCGACAGCACCATGATGAGGCCGAGGACGGTCAGCATGCCGAAGATCGCGAGCAGCAGGTGGAAGTCCGCCAGCGGGCGGCCGAGCCACGCGGTCAGCGACGTCCGGCCGGCGCGCTTCCCCCGCCGTGGCGCTCTAGGCGGTCGTTCCACCGTGGTCCGGTCCACCGCAGTCATGCGCCCATCGTCTCCCGCCCGGCGCGGGCAAACCCGCCAATCCCCCGCGTGTCGCCCGTCGCGACCATGATCGCGGCCAGATTACCCGCCCGACGCGTCCCGCCACCGGTCGTCGGCGGGACGCGCGGCGGTGACGCGGAACTCGCCGCGGGTCACTCGTCGGGCCGGCCCACCAGCTCCAGCACGGCCTCCGTGAACGCCTGCCCGCGGTGCGCGTAGTCGGTGAACATGTCCAGCGACGCGGCGGCGGGGGCGAGCACCACGGCGTCACCCGGCCGCGCCAGGGAACGGGCCGCGCGCACGGCGTCCGGCATGGTGGCGTCGTCCAGCACGGTCACGGGCACGGTCGGCGCGTGCCGGGCCAGCGCCGCGGCGATCACCTCGCGGTCCGCCCCGATCACCACCGCGCCGCGCAGCCGGTGCGCCTCGGCGCGCACCAGGTCGTCCACCGACGCGCCCTTGAGCAGCCCGCCGGCCACCCACACCACGCTGTCGTGCGACCGCAGCGACGCCGCCGCCGCGTGCGGGTTGGTGGCCTTCGAGTCGTTGACGTACGTGATCCCGTCGGCCGTCGCGACCGGCACCGCCCGGTGGGCGCCCGGCCGGAACGCGCGCAGCCCGCGGGCCACCGCCTCCGCCGGAACGCCGTGCGCACGTGCCAGGGCGGCGGCGGCGAGCGCGTCGGCGATCCCCGGCGGACCGGCCGGCTGGACGTCGGCGACCGGCAGCAGCACCGTGTCGGCCGCCCCGAACGCCCGGTCGACCAGCTGCCCGTCGTGGACGCCGAGCTGCCCTTCCTCGGGTGACGCGAGCGTGAAGCCGACGTGCGCCTTCGCGGGCGACTCGGCCAGGAGCGCGGCGACGACCGGGTCGTCCACGCCGCCGACCGCGACGTCGCCGGTGAGCACGCCGGCCTTCGCCGCCGCGTACGCCTCGAACGTGCCGTGCCAGTCGAGGTGGTCCTCGGCGAGGTTGAGCAGCACCCCGGCGAACGGCCGCACGGACGGCGACCAGTGCAGCTGGAAGCTGGACAGCTCGACGGCCAGCACGCGCCGCCCGGCCAGCAGGGCGTCGACCACGGGCAGGCCGACGTTGCCGCACGCCACCGCGTCGATGCCCGCCGCGCGCAGGATCGACTCCAGCATGCCGACGGTCGTGGTCTTGCCGTTGGTGCCGGTCACCGCGAGCCACGTCGGCGGGTCGGCCAGTTCCAGACCCATCCGCCAGGCCAGCTCGACCTCGCCGATGACCTCGATCCCGGCGGACGTCGCCGCCGCGAGCAGCGGGCTGGACGGGCGCCAGCCGGGGCTGGTCACGACCAGGTCCGTGCCGGGCGGCGGCGTGGCCAGGCCGGGCACCAGCGTCACGCCGGGCAGCAGCTGCTCCAGCGCGGCGAGGCGGTCGGCGGAGCCGTCGGTCACCGTCACCACGGCCTCCGCCGCCAGCAACGCCTCCGCCGCGGACCGCCCGGTGACGCCGGCGCCGGCGACCAGGACGTGACGACCTGCGAGGAATCCCATCGTCAGCTCTCGACCGCGGTCAGCCACTCGCTGTAGAACAGGCCGAGCCCGAGCATGCAGCACATGCCCGCGAGCAGCCAGAACCGGATGATCACCGTGGTTTCCGCCCACCCGGCGAGTTCGAAGTGGTGGTGGAACGGCGCCATGCGGAACAGTCGTCGCCGTGACGTGCGGAAGACCGCGACCTGCAGCACCACCGACAGCGCCTCGACCACGAACAGGCCGCCGATGACGACCATCAGCAGCTCGGTGCGCGTCGCGATGGACAGGCCGGCGACGAGGCCGCCGAGCGCGAGCGAGCCCGTGTCGCCCATGAAGATCTTGGCGGGCGCGGCGTTCCACCACAGGAAGCCGATGCAGCCGGCCATCGCGGCGGCGGCGACGAGCGCCAGGTCCAGCGGGTCGCGCACGTCGTAGCAGCCGGCGACGAGCAGGTTGGAGCAGTTGTAGCGGAACTGCCAGAAGCTGATCACCACGTAGGTGCCGAGGACCATCGCGGACGTGCCGCCGGCGAGGCCGTCGAGGCCGTCGGTCAGGTTCACGGCGTTCGACCACGCGCTGATCGCGGCGTAGCAGAACACGACGAAACCGACGACGCCGAACGACACCACGGTGATGTCGCGCACGAACGACAGGTGCACGGACGCGGGCGTGAGGCCGTCCCGGTTCGGGAACTGCATGACCAGCACGGCGAAGATGATCGTGGCGACGAACTGGCCGACGAGCTTCGCGGTCTTGTTCAGGCCGAGGTTGCGCTGCTTGCGGATCTTGATGAAGTCGTCGAGGAAGCCCACGACGCCGAGCGACGTGGTCAGCAGCAGCACCAGCAGGCCGGACGCGCTGGGCGTCTGGTCCTGCGCGGACGCCGACATGGAGTTCACCAGGTGCGAGCCGAGGTAGCCCGCCCACATCGCGACGAGGATCGCGACGCCGCCCATGGTGGGCGTGCCGCGCTTGGTCTTGTGGCTCTGCGGTCCCTCTTCGCGGATCTCCTGGCCGAAGCCCTGCCGGGAGAAGATCTTGATCAGGTACGGCGTCAGCATGATCGACGTGATCAGGGCGATGGCCGCCGCGATCAGGATGCTCTTCACTTGCTGACCGCCTCCAGGAGAGCCTCGGCAACCCGCCACAGGCCGTATGAGTTGGATGCCTTCACCAGGACGACGTCACCGGGCCGCACCTGGTCGCGCAGCAGCTCGACGGCCGCCGTCACGTCGGGCACCAGAATCGCTTCTTCGCCCCATGATCCTTCCAGGTGCGCCCCTTGGTGCATCGCGCGGGCGTCCTGTCCGACGACGACCAGCTTGTTGATGTCCAAGCGGACCGCGAGCCGTCCGATCTCGTCGTGCGCGCGGATCGAGTCCGCACCCAGTTCCGCCATCGGGCCGAGCACCGCCCAGCTGCGGCGGGCGGGCGTCGTGGCCCGGGAGATGGTGGCGAGCGACTTCAGCGCCGCCCGCACCGACTCCGGGTTCGCGTTGTAGGCGTCGTTGACGATCGTCACACCGTCGGGACGCTCGGAGACCGCCATGCGGTGCGCGGAGACCCGTTCGGCGCTGCCGAGGCTCCGCGCGATCTGCTCCGGCGTGGCGCCGAGCTCCAGCGCGATCGCGGCGGCGGTGAGGGCGTTGCCGACCTGGTGCGGGCCGTGGACGGCGAGCCGGACGTCGGCCTCGCCTCGTGACGTGACCAGCGTGAACCGCGCGCGGGCCTGCTCGTCCAGCTCGATGTTCGCGGCGCGGACGTGCGCGGCGCTGTTCTCCCCGACGAACACGACCTTGGCCTTGGTGCGCTCGGCCATGCCCGCGACCAGCGGGTCGTCGGCGTTGAGGATCGCGATGCCGTCCTCGGGCAGCGACTCGACCAGCTCGCCCTTGGCCCGGGCGATGCCCTCGCGGGAGCCGAACTCGCCGACGTGGGCGCTGCCGACGTTCAGCACCGCGCCGACGCGCGGCGGGGCGACCCGGCACAGCTCGGCGATGTGCCCGACGCCTCGCGCGCTGAGCTCCAGCACGAGGAACCGGGTCGACTCGTCGGCGCGCAACGCCGTCCACGGGTGGCCCAGCTCGTTGTTGAACGACCCGGGCGGCGCGATGGTCGGCCCGAGCGGGGCCAGCACCTGCGCGATGAGGTCCTTGGTGGACGTCTTGCCGGACGAGCCGGTCACGCCGATGACGGTCAGGTCGGCGAGGCGGTCGGTGACGTGCCGGGCGAGCTTCGCCAGCGCCGCCAGCACCGCCGCGCCCGCGCCGTCCGTGTCGCCGGACAGCACGTAGGCGTTGCCGCCGTCCCGCTCGACCGGGGGCGCGATGACGGCGGGCGCGTCGACCTCGCGCCCGGCGAGCACGCCGACCGCGCCGTTCGCGACGGCCTGGGCGGCGAAGTCGTGGCCGTCGACCCGTTCGCCGGGCAGAGCCAGGAACAGGCCGCCGGGGGTGACCTTGCGGGTGTCGAACTCGACGGACCCGGTGACCACCTCGTCGCCGGTGGCGTGGTGGACCCTGCCGCCGACGACCTCGGCGATCTCGGCCAGGCTCAACTCGATCACTTGACGGCTCCCCGGATCGCGTTCGTCAGTGCGTCCACGTCGGAGAACGGGTGCACGACACCCGCGACCTCCTGGCCGGTCTCGTGGCCCTTGCCCGCGACCACGACGACGTCGCCCGACCGGGCGAGGGACACCGCGTGCTCGATCGCGAGGCGGCGGTCGCCGACCTCGACCACCTCGCCGCGCTCGCCGTCCGGCACGGCCAGCGCGCCGCGCAGCATCGCGGCCCGGATGTCGGCCGGGTCCTCGCTGCGCGGGTTGTCGTCCGTGACGACCAGGACGTCGCTGCGACGTGCGGCCTCCTCGCCCATCAGCGGGCGCTTGGCCGTGTCGCGGTCGCCGCCGCAGCCGAGGACGGTGATGACGCGGCCGGTGGCGCGGGCGCGGACCGCCTCCAGCGCGAGCGCGACGGCCGCGGGCTTGTGCGAGTAGTCGACGACGGCGGTGAAGTCCTGGCCCTCGTCGACGCGCTGCATGCGGCCGGGCACCTGGACGGTCCGCAACCCTTCGCGGATGGCGTCCCGGGGGATGCCCTGGGAGTGCAGGCAGGCGATGGCGAGGAGCGCGTTGGCGACGTTGAAGTCGCCCGGCAGGCTCAGCTCGACGTCGAGCGTTACGCCGTCCGGGCCGTGCGCGGTGAAGGTCTGCTCGCCGGTGGTGGAGACGGTGACGTCGGTGGCCGTCCAGTCGGCGGGCTTGGTCGTGGCGACCGTGGTGGTCCGCTCCTTGACCAGCCGGGGGCCCCACTCGCCGTCCACGCAGACCACCTCGGTGCGGGCCCGGCCGTCGAACAGCTCGGCCTTGGTCCGGAAGTAGTCCTCCATGTCGGGGTGGAAGTCGAGGTGGTCCTGGGAGAGGTTGGTGAACGCGCCGACCGCGAACCCCACCCCGCCGACGCGGCCCAGCCGCAGGGCGTGGCTGGAGACCTCCATGGCGACGTCCGTCGTGCCGCACTCGACCATCACGGCCAGCAGGGCTTGCAGGTCAGGGGCTTCGGGGGTGGTGAGGGCGCTGTCCAGCCGGCTGCCCGCGACGCGCGTCTCGACCGTGCCGATGAGCCCGGTGGCCCGGCCGGCGGCGCGCAACGCCGACTCGACCAGGTAGCTGGTGGTGGTCTTGCCGGACGTCCCGGTCACACCCCACACCTCGAGCTTCGTGGACGGGTGGCCGTAGACGTGGGAGGCGAGCAGACCGAGCACCGCGCGCGGGTCCGGGTGCACCAGCACCGGCACGCCGTGGACCTTCGCGGCGCCCTGCTCGTCGGTCAGCACGGCGACCGCGCCGTGCTCCACGGCTTGGGCGGCGAAGTCGGCCCCGTGCACCCGCGTGCCCGGCAGGGCGGCGAAGAGGTCCCCCGGCCGGACGTGCTGGGCGCGCAACGTCACGCCGCTGACTTGGACGTGCGCCCGGTCGGGGGCGGTCAGGCGCGCGTCGACCGTCGTGGCGAGCTCGGACACGGCAACGGGCTGGGTGCGGGAAGGGCGAGGCGGAGCGGTCGCGACCTTGCCCTCTAGCTTGGCAGGCACGCGCGGAAGGCTACCGGCGCACGGAGAGTGGTCACCCGGCACGTCCACTCGGGACCGGCGCGGAGGTCGTGTGCAGGCGTGAAACCTGAATCAATTTCTCGACCGGTCGGTGTGGTGGGTGCCGGCGGTTGGCCGTCGCGCGAGGTCGTGGCGTTGCGACGGCCATCGTGGCGTAGGTCGGCGGAGGGCACGCGCTTTTCGGTCCCGGTGTGGGGTCGGTGAGGGAGGCCCGTGGTGTGGCCATTTCACCGGCGGTCGTGCCTTCGCCCGCAGTCATGATTTCGCCGCGGTCACGCGTCGCCCGCGGTCACGACTTCGCCGCAGTCGTGCTCGGCCGCAGTGACGTCTTCGCCCGCGGTCGTGCTTTCGTCGCCGTCATGTTTCGCCGCGTTCATGCTTCGCAGAGGTCCCCTCCAGGGGACCCCTGTCTTTATCCTGCCGGCGGCGACCGACACAAGTGCGCTGGGCGGCCCGACCTGTGGACAACTGCGAACCTGTGCACGACTGCGAAAACCACCGCCGGCTCACCACTCACGCCTGAGCACGGGCCCGCCGTGAGCGCGGTCGCCGTCAAGCGCCGCCCGACACCGGTATTGGCGCACCGCGGCCGTAGCGGGAAACCCTCACAGCACCAGAGGCACGATGGGGCTCTGCTCGGCCGACAACGGCAGTTGGTAGCGCTGCGACAGGTACGACGCGATGTCGTGGAACAGCGGCGCGGCGGACTGGTCGCCGACGGTCGGGTTGTCGAGCATGATGCCGACCACGAACCGCGGGTTGTCGGCGGGCAGGATGCCGGCGAACGTGATCCAGTGCTGCGTGTTGCTGTAGCACCGGCACTTCGGGTCGATCTGCTGCCCGGTGCCCGTCTTCCCGCTGATCTGGTACCCCGGCAGCGCCGCCGACGCGCCCGTCCCCGTCTGCCCCGGCGCGTTCTGCACCACGGCGCGGAACATGTCGCGCACCGTCTTCGCCGTCTGCGGCGACACCACGCGCACGCTCTCCGGCTGCGGCGTCTCCTTGCGACTCCCGTCGGCCGACACCTCGGCCCGGATGATCCGCGGCGGGATGCGCACGCCGTCGTTGGCGATCGCCTGGTACATGCCCGTCATCTGCAGCAGGGTCATGTTGAGCCCCTGCCCGATGGGCAGGTTCCCGAACGTCGAGCCGGACCACTGGTTGAGCGGCGGCACGTAGCCGGACTCCTCGCCGGGCAGCCCGGAACCGGTGCGCTTGCCCAGCCCGAACTTGTCCAGCATCTCGGCGTACCGCTCCTGGCCGATCTTCTGCGCCGCGATCAGCGTGCCGACGTTGGACGACTTCGCGAACACGCCGGTGAACGTCATGTCCAGCCGGCCGTGCCGCGTGGCGTCCTGGATCACCCGGTCGGCGATCTTGATGCTGCCGTCGACCTGGAGCACGCTGTCCGGCTGGTAGATGCCGTCCTCGACGGCCGTCGCCGCCGTGACGATCTTGTTGACCGAACCCGGCTCGAACACCGACGTGACGGCGACGTTGCGCAGCTGCTCCTCGCTCGCCTTGCCGAAGTCGTTCGGGTCGAACGTCTTGTCGTTGACCATCGCGATGATCTCGCCGCTGCGCCGGTCGAGCACCACGGCCGACCCGCTGCGCGCCGCCGTCTTCTTCGTGTAGTCGGTGACCATGCGCTGCAACGCGTACTGCGTGTCGACGTCCAACGTCAGCTCGAGGCTCTTGCCGGGCGTGGCGGCGGTGATCTCGCGGGACCGGCCCGGCCCGGGGATCACCACGTTGCTGCCCTGCATGGTGTCGACGATCCGCTGCCCCGAGTTGCCGGCGAGCAGGTTGTCCTGCGCGATCTCCAGCCCGAGCAGGCCGTGCGTCGCGGGCGGCTCCTCGTCCTTGCGCCAGTTCGCGGCGCCGATGATGTTCGACGCCAGCTCGCCGTTCGGGTACACGCGGACCGCGCGGTACTCGGAGCCGATGTCGTTGTACTTCTCCGAGATCGCGTCGGCCTTGGCTGGGTCGACGTTCTCGGCCAGCTCGATGTAGGTGATGTCGCGCGACAGCTTCGCGCGCACCGTCTCCCGGTCGGTCTTCTGCCCGTCGACCTCGGGCCCGAGGGTCTGCTCGATGAACGTCGCGATCTCCGCGACGCGGTCCTCGAAGCTGCCGATGTCCGGGTCGGCCGCCAGCGCCTCGGCCCACCGCTCCCGCATCAGCTGCGGCACCGCGTAGAGCGCGCGGGCCTCCACGCTGAACGCGAGCTGGTTGCCGTTGCGGTCGAGGATCGAGCCGCGCGCGGCCGGGATGTCGATGGGGGTGGCGCGCTGCTTCTGCGCCTTCGCGGACAACGCCTCCGCCTGGAAGCCCTGCACGTGGACGAGCTTGACGCCCGCCACGAGCAGCGCGCCGACCAGCAGGAGCCGGCCGACCGCCAGGCGCACCCGGCTGTTGCCGCCGCGACGCCGCCTCGGGGCGGGGCCGCGGACGGACAACGGGCGTCGCACGGGCTTGCCGCGGCTTGGCCCCGGCATCACTGACCTCCTGGTACCGGCTGTTCCGCGGCCTGCTGCCCGGCCTGGCCCTGCGCGGGCGGCTGGCCTTCGGGCGTGGGTTGCCCCTGTTCCTGCTGTGCGGCCTGGTCCTGGGCCGGCGGCGCGTCCTGGCCGGCGGGCGGCGCCTCCGGCGGCGGCTGCTGGTCCGCGGGCGTGGTCGGCGGCGGGGGCGGCTGGACCGCGGACGGCTTGCCGTACACCTCGATCGTCCCGTCCGGCAGCTGCCGCAGCCGGGCCGGGTCGCCGGCCGGGATCAGCCCGAGCTTCGCCGCGGCCTCCGCCAGCTTCAGCGGCGACTCGGCCAGCGCGACGTCCTGCCGCAGCTGCTCGACCTGCCGGGCGAGCCTGGTCTCCTCGGCGCGGGCGTCCTGCAGCCGGTACGAGTCCGCGGCCGCCTGGGTGGACAGCCACATGATCGCCGCGATGCCCACGCCGAGCACGACCATGACCATCACCACGAACGGCGCCTTGGGCGCCACCACGGGTTGACGGGTCACCGCCGGGCCGCGCGACGACGTGCGCTGCGCGCGCCGCGCGTAGGCCCGCTCGGCGGCGGGCGACCGGCGACGTTCCGCCGGCACGGCCTTCAGCGCGCGCTCGCGGGGCCTCGCGGACTTGGTCGGGACCGGCGGCACGCCGCCGCCCGTCCGTGCCGGTGCGGTCATGTCGCCTCCCGGATGCGTTCCGCCGCCCTCAGTCGCACCGAGGCGGCCCTCGGGTTCTCCTCGATCTCCTGCTCGTTGGCCTGCTCCGCGCCCCTGGTCACCAGCTTCAGCTGGGGTCCGTGGCCGGGCAGCTCGACCGGCAGGTCCTGCGGTGACGTGGACGTGGCCAGCGCGGTGAACGCCCGCTTGACCATGCGGTCCTCCAGGGACTGGTAGGACTCCACGACGATCCGCCCGCCGACGGCCAGCACCGACAGCGCGGCGGGCAGCGCGAGCCGCAGCGACTCCAGCTCCTCGTTGACCTCGATCCGCAACGCCTGGAACGTGCGCTTCGCCGGGTGGCCGCCGGTGCGCCGCGTCGCCGCGGGCACCACGTCGTAGAGCAGCTCGACCAGCCGCCCGCTCGTGGTGAACGGCTCGCGCTCGCGCTCCCGCGCCACGGCGCCGGCGATCTTGCGGGCGAACCGCTCCTCGCCGTAGTCGCGCAGGATGCGGGTCAGGTCGTCGACCGAGTACGTGTTCAGCACGTCGGCCGCCGTCATCCCGGTGCCCGCGCTCATCCGCATGTCCAGCGGCGCGTCCTTGGAGTACGCGAACCCGCGCTCCTCCGCGTCCAGCTGCAGCGAGGAGACGCCGAGGTCCATCAGGATGCCGTCGACCTTCGCGCCGCCGACCGCCGAGGCGATGCCGTCGTAGGTGGTCCGCACGAACTCGACGCGGTCGGCGAACGGCGCCAGCCGCTCGCGGGACAGCGCGATCGCCTGCGGGTCGCGGTCCAGCCCGATCAGCCGCACCCGCGGGTGGGCGCGCAGCACCGCCTCGGAGTGCCCGCCCAACCCGAGCGTGCAGTCGACGAACACGGCGTCCCGATCGGCCAACGCGGGGGCCAGCAGTTCGAGGACGCGATCGAGCAGCACCGGCACGTGCCGCGCCTGCTCCACCATGTCCGCTCCCTGGATGGTCCCCCCTCGCACAACAAGAAATTCGGGTGTCGTCAGGTCCCCGCCCGCCCGTCGGACCTGGCGCCGGGGAAGGTGCGCCAGGGCCGAAAGCCGAGCGGACCGAGGCCTCACGGCACCCGATACCTCGAAACAACGGCCGATCAGAAGACTCCGGGCAGCACCTCCTCGCGGGCGGTCGCGTAGCTGTCCTCGTGCTCTTCGAGGTAGCGCTGCCACGCCTGCGCGTCCCAGATCTCCAGCCGGTTGATCGCGCCGATGACCACGCACTCCTTGGTCAACCCCGCGTAGCGGCGCAGTTCCGGTGCGATGGACACCCGGCCCTGGCCGTCCGGCCGCTGCTCGTCGGTCCCGGCGAACAGGTAGCGCTGGTAGGCGCGGACGGCCTCGTTGGTGAACGGAGCGTCCGCGACCTTGCGCGCCATCTGCTCGAACTCGGCCCGCGGGAACACGTAGAGGCAGTGGTCCTGGCCCTTGGTGACCATGAGACCCCCCGCTAGCGCGTCCCGGAACTTCGCAGGCAGCGTGAGTCGGCCCTTGTCGTCCAGCCTCGGGTAGTGCGTGCCCAGGAACACGGCGCCCACCTCCCGATGCCGGAACGGACATCCGACCGGCAGTGGAGCCCCCGTCTGCCCCACCGGCCGCCACAGTACCCCACTTTTCACCACAGTCAACGCTGAAACGGGTGGTTGCCCGACCCGTCTCAGAGCGTTTACGCAGGTAGAGGGCGGACGCCCAGGCGTGGAGGGCGGTGGGGGACGACGGCCGCGACCACCTCCGCGGGTGAGCTGATCAGGCCTGAAGTCCACTCGGATGGCGCAACGAAATCGGGCAAAACCGGTTCGCCGGCGACCCCGGTGGGGAATGGTGGTGGGGTGGGGTGAACCGGCCGGGTCGGCGGGCCGTGGAAACCGTGCGCACGAAACTGTTCAATCGGTGTAGGGCGCTTCGCCCTGGTTTGACACACTGCGTGAAACGCTCACCGCCATCGCGAACCGGTCGCGGTAGGGCCGCGCCCTGCTCCAGGAGGTCGAGTGACTCCGAGTACCCAGCCAGCCGCGCTGCCAGAACACTCCTACGGGGGCGGCGCGCCCGCGGTGAACCACGTGAACAACGCCCCGCACGTGAACGCCGCTCCCCAGCCGCAGGGCAGGCCGGAGGAAGGGCTCGCCGAGCTGCACGCCGTGGTCGGCCGGATCGCCGCCAACGTCGAGAAGGTCATCGTCGGCAAGCCGGACGTGGTCCGGGTCGCGCTGGTCACCCTCCTCGCCGAGGGCCACCTGCTGGTCGAGGACGTGCCCGGCGTCGGCAAGACGTCGCTCGCCAAGGCGCTGGCGCGGTCTATCGACTGCACGGTCAGCCGCATCCAGTTCACGCCGGACCTCCTGCCCAGCGACATCACCGGCGTCTCGATCTACAACCGGCAGGACAACGACTTCGAGTTCCGCCCCGGCCCGGTGTTCGCGAACATCGTGGTGGGCGACGAGATCAACCGCGCCTCGCCGAAGACCCAGTCGGCGCTGCTGGAGTGCATGGAGGAGCACCAGGTCACGGTCGACGGGCAGACGTACCCGCTCGGCGCGCCGTTCATGGTGATCGCCACGCAGAACCCGATCGAGATGGAGGGCACCTACGCCCTGCCCGAGGCCCAGCGCGACCGGTTCACCTCGCGGGTCTCCATCGGGTACCCGGACCCGGCGGCCGAGCTGGCGATGGTGGACGAGCACGCGGGCCACGACCCGATGGCCGACCTGCGCCCGGTGTCGGACGCCGAGCAGGTGCTCCGGCTGGTCAACGTGGTGCGGCGGGTGCACCTGTCGACGGAGATCCGCCGGTACGCGGTGGAGCTGGTCGGCGCGACGCGGCGGCTGCCCGAGCTGCGGCTGGGCGCGTCGCCGCGCTCGACGTTGCAGCTGGTGCGCGCGGCCCGGGCGCAGGCCGCGCTGGCGGGCCGCGACTTCGTGGTGCCGGACGACATCCACGCGGTGGCCGTGCCGGTGCTGGCGCACCGCCTGGTGCTGACCGCCGAGGCGCAGGCCGCCCGCCGCTCGTCGGCGGACCTGGTGCGCAACCTGCTGCAGCGGGTGCCGGTGCCGCAGGCGGCGCTGGACCCGACCGGGCAGTTCCTGCACAACGTCAACCCGAACAACCACCGCTGACATGCGCGGAGCGCTGTCCGGGCTGACCACGCGCGGCCGGTGCCTGCTGGCGGCCGGCTTCGCGGCCGGTCTGTGCGCGATCGTGCTGAACGAGCGCGACCTGCTGCGGGTGGCGGCGTTCGTGGTCGCCCTGCCGGTGCTGGCCGCGTACCTGGCGCAGCGGGCCAGGGTCGGCCTGCACGCGACCCGGCTGCTGCACCCGAGCCGGGTCCAGGTGGGCTCGGCGGCGGACGTGCGGGTGGAGCTGCGCAGCGCCGGGCGGCTGCCGACCGGCGGGCTGCTGCTGGAGGACGCGGTGCCGTACGCGCTGGGCGCGCGCCCGCGGTTCGTGGTGGAGCGGCTGCCGCGCAACACGGTGACCGTGCTGCGGTACCCGTTGAAGCCGGTGATGCGCGGCGTCCAGCAGGTCGGCCCGCTGATGGCCCGGATCACCGACCCGTTCGGCCTGGCCGAGTTCGACCGGGAGATGGCGGGGCGCAGCCGGCTGGTCGTGGTGCCGCGCGTGGTGCAGCTGACCGGGCTGCCGAGCGGGTCCGGCATGGGCTCCGGCGACGACGGCTCGATCCGGCTGCGCGCCGGCCAGGGCGAGGACGACGCGGTGGTGCGCCCGTACCGGCACGGCGACGACCTGCGGAAGGTGCACTGGCGCTCGACCGCGCGGCGCGACGAGCTGATGGTGCGCGTCGAGGAGCGGCCGTGGCGCGGCGGGACGACGGTGCTGCTGGACCACCGGCTGGTCGCGCACCGCGGCAGCGGTCCCGGCGCGAGCTTGGAGTGGGCGGTGTCGCTGGCCGCCTCGATCTGCCTGCACCTGCACCGGTACGGCCACCAGGTGCGCCTGGTCGGCGACGACGGGCGGGTGCTGGCGGGCGGCGCGGGTGACAGCGGGTACAGCGACGCGGTGGTGCTGGACGCGCTGGCCGCGCTGGCGCCGTCGCACCGGCGTGAGCCCGCCGCGGGGCTCGACCCCGGCGCGGGCCAGGAGGTCATCGCGATCCTCGGCGGCAGCACGCCGTCGGTGATCGACTCGCTGGTGCGGAACCGGCCTCGGGGGATGCGGAGCATGGCGGTGGTGATGGACGTCCGGGCGTGGGCGTCCGCGTCGGAGGACCCGGCGCCGGACCCGGCCGACGCCCAGCGGTTGCTGGGTGGCGCGGGGTGGGGCGTGGTCGTGGCGCGGCCGTCGACGCCGATGGGCCAGGTCTGGCAGGAGCTGTGCCACAGCGCGGGCAACCGCGGGCCCGTGGTGCGCACGGAGGTGGGTTAGGTGACCGGCAGAACGGCCCCGCGCAACGGCGACTGGGTGGTGGGCGTGACGCCCGCGGTCGCCGGGCTGGCGACGCTGTGCGCGGCGACGGCGCTGTCCAGCGTGATCGACGGCGGGCTGTGGCTGGTGTACCTGGCCGTGGCGGTCGCGGTGGTCGGCGGCACGGGCGTGCTGCTGCGCGCCGCCCGGCTGGCCGCGCCGATCGTCGGGCTCGGCCAGGCGGTGGCGCTGCTGTGCCTGCTGGTGACGATCTTCACCCGCAGCGGTGTGCTGATCGTGCTGCCGGGTCCGCAGTCGTTGCAGGACCTGGTGGCGGTGCTCGGCGACGCGATGACCGAGGTGCAGACCGGTGTGCCGCCCGTGGCGGACAGCCCGGCCATGCGGTGCCTGGTGATGGTCGCCATCGGCCTGGTCGCGATCCTGGTGGACACCCTGGCGGTCGGCGCGTCGGCGCCCGCCGCGTCGGGGCTGGTGCTGCTGTGCGTGTTCGCGGTGCCCGCGTCGCTGGCCGACGAGATGCTGCCGCTGTGGACGTTCGTGTTCGGCGCGGGGGCGTTCGCGATGCTCCTGGCCGTGGACGGGCAGCACCGGCACGAGGCGTGGCGCGGCCGGTTGGCCGGTGGCGGGCAGAGCGGGTCCGGTCCGGCGGCGACGGCGGTGGCCGGGCTGGCCGTGGTGGTCGCGCTGCTGGCCGGCGCGAGCCTGACCCTCGTCGGCACGGTGGGGCGGCTGCCCGGCACCGGCGAGGAGATCGGCGGCGGTTCCGGCGGCCTGGGCATCGACCCGATGACCGAGCTGCGCGGCATGCTGAACCAGGGCGCGAGCCGGGAGCTGTTCCGGGTGCGCGGCCTGCCGAGCTCGGCGTACCTGCGCGCGATGACCCTGCGCGAGTACGTGCCGGACAAGGGCTGGCAGCTCGGCGGCAACATGCCGGAGGGCGTGGAGGCGAAGGGCACGCTGCCGGCGCAGCCCGGCGACCCCGGCGACGGCGAGCCGCACGAGGTCCGCATCGAGCCGGTGAACTGGGTGGACAACTGGCTGCCCGTCTACGGCCGTCCGCGCAACGTCCAGGACATCGACGACGCGTGGCGGTACGACCCCGGTCGCGGCATGATCTACAGCGTCCGGGCGCGCAAGTCCGACGAGTACACGCTGGAGACGGTGCTGGAGAGCCCGTCGGCCGACACGCTGCGGCGGGCGGGCGGCGCGCCCGACGTCGACCCGGCGTACCTGGAGGCGCCCGGCGTCGACGGGCCGGTCGCCGACCTGGCGCGGCGGATCGTCGCGGGTCAGGGCAACCAGTTCGACCGGGCGACCGCGCTGTACCGGTACTTCACCGACGGCACGCAGGGCTTCACGTACACGACGCAGACCGAGTCCAAGGTGACGACGGCGGACGCGTTGGAAGACTTCGTGCTGAACGGCAAGAAGGGGTTCTGCGAGCAGTACGCGTCCGCGATGGCGATCATGGCGCGGTCGGTCGGCATGCCCGCGCGGGTGGCCCTCGGCTTCACCGCCGGGTTCCCCACCGGTGACTTCCAGACGATCACCTCGCAGGACGCGCACGCGTGGGTGGAGATCTACTTCGCGGGCTACGGCTGGATGACGTTCGACCCGACGCCGCTGTCCGACGGGCGCGGCGTGAACCCGCCGTACATCGCCGGCCTCAACGCCGACGACGAGGAGGACTCCTCCAGTTCGGGCACGACGACCACCACGACCACCACGGTGGCGCCGGGCACGTCGGCGTCCGCTTCGGCCGCGCCGGACGCGCTCGGGCAGGACGGGACGACGTCGACCGAGGAGCCGACGCCCACCTGGCACCTGGTGACGTTGGGCGTGTCGTTCGCGATCGCGGTGCTGTTGACGTTGCTGGTGTTGTTCGGCGGGGCGCGGGTGGCCCGGCCGGTGTGGTTGCGGCAGGCGGCGTCGGTGGCCGCGGTGGTGGCCTGGGTGGTCGTAGCGGCGTTGTTGGTGGCGTTGCTGTCGTGGATCGCGGCGGTCGCACTGGTGTTGATGCTGGTGGCGGCCGCGCCGGCGGCCGTGCGGGCCTGGCGGCGGCGGGAGCGGCTGCGGGCGGTGGCCGGGCTGGGTCCGGACGCGGCGGGCGCGGCGTGGCAGGAACTCGTCGCCGAGTCGGTGGACCGGGGCACCCGCGTGCCGCGCACGGAAACCGTGCGGGTGGCCGCGCGGCGGCTGGTGCGGGCGCACAACCTGGACGACCAGGGCCGGAACGGGCTGCGCGCGGTCGTCGGGGCGGTGGAGCGGTCGTGGTACAGCGCGCAGCCGACGGCCGACCCGTCGTTGCCGGGCGCGGTGGCCGACGTCCGCCAGAGCCTCAACCGCAACGCGCCGCTGGCCCTGAAGGCCAAGGTCCTGCCGCGCTCGGTGCTCCAACCGAAGCCGCCGGCCGACACCGAGCCAGGAGACGAGTAGTCGCGGCCGAGACCGACCTCAACCCCGGTCTCGGCCGCACTACGACCTCTCGGCCGCACCCGCGCCGAGCTGCGCCGTTGGGGGCGGTCGCGCGTTGCCGCGCCCAGCCATCACCCGTGCCGCACTCGCCCGGCACCTGCCGCACCGGCCGCGCTCCGCCGGCACCCGCCGCGCTCTCCGATCACTGGCCGTTCTCGGCCGTCGCTCTCCGCACTATCCGGTTGCTGATGGCGATGGCGGCGGCGAAGTGACGCGGACACTTCGGACAAACGCACGGCCCGTCCCGGTGGTGCCCGGGGCGGGCCGTGTGTGCGTTCGTTCAGTCAGGGCTGTCGCGCGGACTACTCGTCCTCGAAACGGCGACGGAAACGTTCTTCCATCTTCTGTGAGAACGAGCTGCGGCTGGGCCGGCTTCCCTCCTCGCTGGGTTCCTCGGCACCCTGGTCACCACGACGAAGCGTCGTCACGGTGAGCAGCACGCCGAAGAACATCAACAAGAAGCCGACCACGCTCACCACCGGGATACCAGCGAGCTTCGGCAACATCACACCCGTCACCAGCAACGCGACACCCACGGCGAACAACGCGATGCCTTGGATGCGACGCCGTCGTGACGGCTTGCGCAGCTTGGCACCGCGCACAGTGGATGCGAACTTCGGGTCCTCGGCGTAGAGCGCGCGCTCGATCTGGTCGAGCAGTCGCTGCTCGTGCTCGGAGAGTGGCATGGCTCCTCCTCCGGCACAGCGGTCGCGGGCGCCGGGTAATCACGGTTGCCGCCGGTCCCGGCGGACGCCCCGCCCTGGGGGCGTCACAACCAGGATACGATTCGGGAGGCTTGCCGACTACCCAGTCCGTGCCCCTAAGCGGTTCGTTCTGTCACCATCATCCTCACGGGTCAACGGTCAGACCACCGTGAGGTCGCACGACGGGCTCCTAGGTCAACTGTCAAGGCTTCGGCGCGCCCAAATCTTCACCCCGATGCCAGGCCGGTCACGCGCCAGTCCGCCGGATCGCGGATTCCCCGGTCGATCGACCGAGACCAGGATCACAGTGCCTCATCCCTTCCCCCACCTGCCAAAAAGCCGTGACCAATCACGGACCGTCCGCGGCCGATCACCCAAGTGGTCTGAACCGCTTCGGACGACCGGCGACAATTGCCGGAGCAACCTCCCTTCACAGGCGGCGAGCGGTCGGCTCAAGCGCGAACCCCAGGGGCAGCCGACCTGATCTGTGGACGGCCGGGCGGCACCGGAGCCGATCAGTTGCCCGAGCCGGCGGCGAGCGGTCGGAAACCGACCGGGTGGCGAGCCAGGACGGCGGGGGGCAGTGGTCGGCGGTGGCAAGGGTCGGCGGGGGCAGGGGTCGGCAGGGTCAGTGGTCGGGGTGGACGTGGTGGGTGGCGGCGCTGATGGTCGGCCGTGGACGGCGGGTGGCTTGGGTGGCCGCGTTGAGGAGGTCGTTGGCCACGGACGTGGGCGATTGGCGCAGGCGGATCGGGGTGGTGTGCAGGACTACCGCTCCGGCGGCCGCGAGGCGGTCGGAGCGGGGCTTCGGGTTGTTGAACTGCCAGGCCAGCCCCAGGTCGTCCCACCAGGCGTCGGCGATGCCCAACGGGCGACCGGTGGCGGTGCGGAGCGGGACGCCCCAGCGCGGCGCGGGGAGCGGCAGGTCGTCCAGGACGGCCCTCGCCCAGGCTTGCGGCACCGAGCGGATGCCTTCCGACAGTTCCGACAAGACCTGCCTGGCGGGCTCCGACCCCCGCGACAGCCCCGGCTTCAGGTCGGCCACCGGGACGCCGCCGTGGCGCACCACCTCCGTCAGCACGGCACGGATGTCGTCCCGCCCGGGCAGCGCCCGCGCCGCGTCCACGGCGGCCCTCGCCAGCGGCACGGTCAGGAACCCCTTGCGGAGCACCGGGTCGGGTAAGTGGCGGGCGCGGGAGATGCGGACCTTGGCGGCCGGTTCGAGCACCCGGTTCACGAGGACGTGCACGGGGCCCGCGGCGGGCAGGGCGCGCATGCCGTGGAGCTGGAGCGCGTCCACGCCGGTGAGCTGGGTCTCCGGGCCGCCGTAGCGGAGCGCCGCGCGCACCAGCTGCCACCGCGTCGGCGGGGTGCGGGCCAGGAGCAGGATGCCCGGCAGCACCTGCTGCCACGGGCCCTGGGGACGGCAGCGGACGGCCAGCTCCTCGCTCGGCAGGCCCAGGGCCAGCAGCTCGGACGCGGTGGCCACGCGGTGCGGGAAGAGGCCGCCCAGGGCGTCGACGTCGATGGTGGTGCGGTTCGTGGTGCGCATGGGTCCACCATCGGCGGTCGGGGCGGGCGGGTCGACCGGGAGATCACGAACTGTGGACAACTCGACGGGTTGTGGACAACCCGGTGACGAGGAGGAGGCCTTCCGCGGGCCCGACCAGCCCGCGGAAGGCCTCGGGAAACGGCGGCCACCCCTCGTTGGCCGCCGCTTGGCTCACAGGCGGACCAGGTCCTCGCGGATCTCCACGTCCAGCTCCCGGCGGACGGCGCGCACCTCGCGCCACGCGTCGTGCACCGCGATCAGGCCACCGGCCAGCACCAGCGCGACGGCCGGCGCGACGACACCGTCGACCTCGGCCTTGACGACGACCACGACGACCGCCCACAGCTGGACGGCGGTGAACACGAGCGTGCAGGCGAGGCGCTCGGTGAAGCGGCGACGGGACCGGGCCTGCTCTTCGTTGTGGTTCATGGCTCCCCCTCTGAGCTCGACTGATGCCTCATTTCTACGAGGTCTCACGTCGTTGTTCTGCGTCAGATGACGCAGAACGGGGAGTCAGTTGGTGAAGTCGTAGAGACGGCTCACGTGGTGGATGTCGATCTTCCGCCGGCCCGTGCTGATGATGCCCTCCTCGCGCAGCGCGCGCAGCACCCGCACGAGGGATTCCCGGGACGTCCCGGCGATGCCCGCCAGGTCCTCCTGGCTCAACGCGATCGCGCCCTGGTCGGCGATGCCGCGCTCCAGCGCCATGTCGATGAGCACGGCCGCCACCCGCTGGGTCGCCGTGCCGCTGATCTGCACGCGCTGCCGGTCGGTGTCCCGCTGCCGCGCCACGACGACGATCAGGACGGCCCACGCGATGCGCGGCTGCCGCTGGCAGAGGGCCGCGAACGCCCCCGCGGACAGGACCAGCGCGCGCACGTCCCCGAGCGCCCGCACGGTCGCCGAACGCGGCCGACCGTCCACGGCGGACCGCTCGCCGACGATGTCGCCCGCACCGCGCACCGCGAGCACCTTCTCGTGGCCGTTGGCGGTGGTCGCGGTGACGCGCAGCAGGCCGCGCCGGACGACGAGCACGTGCCCGGTGACCTCGCCCTCGTGGCAGACCACCGCGCCCGCCGGGTAGTCGCGCTCCACACCGGACGCCGCGAGCACCGCGTGCTCCGCCGGCGTGAGCAGGCCCCAGAACCGATCCACGGCTCCAGCCTGCCCGGTGAGGGCGCGAATGGTCCCGACTCCCCACCGCGACCACCCGAACGGCGTGCCGCGACCGCCTGCCGCGGCTCAGGGCTCCCGGTCGGGCTTGGGCGCCTCCACGGCGGACCGGGTGGGGCCTTGGGCCAGCAGGGAGGCCGGCCGGATCGCCGCCCGCCCGAACTTCGACCGCGCCTGGTCGGCCGCCTGGTCCGCGTCGCGCCAGCCGCGTTCCGGCGCGTCGAACATGAGCTGCTCGCCCTCGTCGCCCTCCACCAGCTGCTCGATCCGCACGCCGATCAACCGGACCGCGCCCGGCGGCACCTGCTCGTCGAGCAGCGTGGACGCGGTGCGGTAGACCTCCTGCGTCACGTCCGTCGCCACGCGCAGCGTCCTCGACCTGGTGATCGTGGTGAAGTCGGCGAACCGCACCTTGATCGACACGGTCCGGCCGCGCAGTCCCCGCGCCCGCAGCGTCGCCGTCGAGCGCTCCGCCAGCCGCAGCAGCTCCCGGCGCAGCAGCTCGCGGTCGAAGTGGTCGACCTCGAAGGTCTCCTCGGCGCCGATCGACTTCTCCCGGGTGGACGGCACCACGGGCCGGTCGTCGTGCCCCTGCGCCAACGCGTGCAGGTGCTCGGCCAACGCCACCCCGATCAGCTTCCGCAGCCGCGGCAGCGGCGTGGCGGCCACGTCGGCCACCGTCTCCAGGCCGACCCGGTCGAGTTGCTCGGCGGTCCGCTGCCCCACGCCCCACAGCGCGGACACCGGCAGCGGGTGCAGGAACGACAGCACCTCGGTCCGCGGCACGACCATCAGGCCGTCCGGCTTGCACATCCCGGACGCGAGCTTGGCCAGGAACTTCGTCGGCGCGACGCCCACCGAGCAGGTGATCCCGTGGGCCTGCTCGACCTGGCCCCGGATCACCTGGGCGATCTGCGCCGGGCTGGACCGCAGCCGCTTCAGCGCGCCGCTGACGTCGAGGAACGCCTCGTCGAGGCTCAGCGGCTCCACCAGCGGCGTGATGTCGCGGAAGATCGACATCACCCCGCGCGAGACCTCCTGGTACCGGGCGAAGTTCGGCGACACGAACACGGCGTGCGGCGCGAGCCTGCGGGCGTGCGAGGTCGGCATCGCGGACCGCACGCCGAACTCGCGGGCCAGGTAGTTGGCCGACGCGACGACGCCCCGGTTCGCCGTGCCGCCGACGACCACGGGCTTGCCGGCCAGCTCGGGTTGGTCGCGGATCTCGACCGACGCGTAGAAGGCGTCCATGTCCACGTGCAGCATCGAGCAGCCGGTGTCGTCCGGCCAGACGTCGCCACGCGCGCGGAAGCGATCGACCAGACCGCGCGGCAGGTTGGCGCTGCGGCCCACGACCACCCCCCGTCAAGCCGAACACGCGTTCGACACCCTACTCCAGCCGGTACGCCCGGTGCGCGTTCTGCCACCCGATCAGGTGGGCGATGCGCTCGGCGTCCGACAAGCCGAAAGCATGCCTGCGCAGACCCGTTGACAGGAAGTCGGACAGCGCGCGCCGGAAGAACAGCGCGCCGAGGTAGTACAGCTCGGCCAGCGCGAACGCGTCGGTGGAGAACAGGAACTTCCCGAACGGCACGATCTCCAGCGCCTCGCCCAGCACGCGCCCGGCCTGGTGCGCCACCGAGTGCGTGGCCAGCCCGACGTCCACGAACACGTGCGGGAAGACCTGCGCCAGGTACCCGGCGTGGCGGTGGAACGGGTAGTTGTGCAGCAGCATGATCGGCACGCCGAGCGGCGCCGTCGCCCGCAGCAGGTCGGTGAGCAGCAGCGGGTCGCACTTGTGCAACGACAGGTCCGCGTCCCCGTAGCCGACGTGGAACTGCACGGGCAGCCCGCGGTCCAGCGCCTCCCACACCAGGAACCGGGAGATCACCTCGTCCGCGAACCGGGACGAGCCCGAGGTGAGCCACTCGTCGGCCGCCGACACCACCTCGCGGTCCGAGGGGCGCGCCGGGTCCAGCTCCAGGCCCACCCGGTAGGCCGCGATGGACTTCGCCGCGACCGCCGTGGTCGAGTCCAGCGCCTCCCGCGCCCGCGCCGGGAACCCCGAGGCCCCGTCCGGCACGACGTCCTCCGCCAACCGCTCCAGCCGCAGCACGGAGAGTTCACGCGAACCGGTGAACACCGAGGGCGCCTGGAAGCCCTCCGGCCACGCGCCGGCGTCCACCAGGAACGTCGAGATCCCGGACGCCGACAGGAACGCCCGGTTCACCTCCGCGGCGCCGAGCGACCGCCGCCGCGCCAGGTACTCCACGGCCGGCGCGAGGGACGGCAGGTCCAGCAAAGGCGCACACCAGCGCCGCACCGCGAGCCCCAGCGACGAGTCGAACAGGGACGTGCCGAGCGGGGACACCGACGACGCCTCGGTGAGGTTCGACTCGAACCCGTCCCGGTCGAGGTCGACGCCCAGCACCCCGTGGCAGTGGTGGTCGACCAGGGGCGACGACGACACGCACGGCAGCAGCGGCTCCACTTGTTGAAGGGTAGAGACCTGGTGTAACCACGCACGATGGACACAGCCGAGCGGGATCACCGGCGCGCGCTGGCCGCCGAGCTCGTGGACGACCTGCTCGACCAGGACGTGGTGGCGGTCGCGCTCACGTGGGTCGACCACAGCGGCATCACGCGGGTGAAGTCGGTGCCGCTCGCGGGCCTGCCCAGGGCCGCCGCGGACGGCGTGGGCGCGTCACCGGTGTTCGACGCGTTCCTCCTGGACGACACGATCGTCGGCGGGCGGCACGCGGGCGGGCCGGTCGGCGACCTGCGGCTCCTGCCGGACCTGGACCGGCTCACCGTGCTGGCGGGCCAGCCGGGCTGGGCGTGGGCGCCCGCGGACCGCTACGACCAGCACGGCGAGCCGCACCCGCAGGACGAGCGCGGCCTGGCCCGCGCGGTGGCCGACCGCCTCACCGTGCACGGCTACGAGGTGCAGGCGGGGTTCGAGGTGGAGTGGGTCGTCGGCCAGGGCGGCACGGAGGAGTTCCGACCGGCCACCACCGGCCCCGCCTACGGCCACGCCCGCCAGGTGGAGCTGTCGGACTACGGCGTGGACCTGCTGTCGGCGCTGGCCGAGCAGGACGTCGAGGTGCTGCAGTTCCACCCGGAGTACGCGCCGGGCCAGTTCGAGCTGTCCACCACGCCCGAGGACCCGGTGCACGCGGCGGACACGTCGGTGCTGGTGCGGGAGACGATCCGGGCGATCACGCTCCGGCACGGCATGCGGGCGTCGTTCTCGCCCAAGGTCACCGCGGACGGCGTCGGCAACGGCGGCCACCTGCACGTGAGCCTGTGGCGCGACGGGCGCACCCTGTTCGACGGCGGCGACGGCTGGTTCGGCCTGACCGAGGACGCCGAGGCGTTCGCGGCGGGCGTGCTGCGGCGGCTGCCGGCGCTGTGCGCGATCGGCTCCCCGTCCGTGGCGGGCTACCTGCGGCTGGTGCCGCGGCACTGGGCGGGCGCGTTCGCCGCGTGGGGCCTGGAGAACCGGGAGGCGGCGTTGCGCCTGGTCGCGGGCCGTGACCTGGAGATCCGCTGCTTCGACCTGGCGGCGAACCCGTACCTGGTGGTGGCCGCGACGATGGCCGCCGGGCTGGCCGGGATCGTGGACCGGGAGCGGCTGCCCGAGCCGGTCGGGGTGGACCCGGCGGACCTGCCGGACGCGCGCCGCCTGCCCACGTGCCTGGAGGACGCGGTGGCGGCGTTCGAGGGGGACGAGGTGCTGACCGAGGCGTTCGGCGCGGAGTTCGCCGCGACGATCGCCGACGTGCGGCGCGGTGAGGTCGCCCGGTTCGCCGGCTGCTCGCCGGAGGAGGTCGCCGCGGTGACCCGCTGGCGGCACTGACCCGAACGCCCCCGGCCCAGGACTCCCCCGGCTCACGACTCCCCTGGGCTCACGACTCCTCCAACGCCTTGCGCAGCCGCGCCAGCGCCCGGTGCTGGGCCACCCGGACCGCGCCGGGCGTCGAGTCGACCACCTGCGCGGTCTCCTCGGCGGACAGCCCGAGGACGACCCGCAGCACCAAAATCTCCCGCTGCCGGTCCGGCAGGACGCCCAGCAGCCGCCCCATCCGGTCGGACAGCTCGCCGTGCAGCGCCCGGTCCTCGGGGCCCGCGTCGCCGCTCGCGCCGTCGGGCGGCTCCGGCACGGGCTCGGCGCGGTTGCGCGACGCCGCCCGGTGCGCGTCGGCGACCTTGTGCGCCGCGATCCCGTACACGAACGCCAGGAACGGCCTGCCCTGCTCGCGGTAGCTCGGCAGCGCCTTCAGCACGGCGAGGCAGACCTCCTGGGCCACGTCCTCCGAGGACGCCGACGACCGCTCGCCTCGGCCGAACCTCGCCCGGCAGTACTTCACGATCACCGGCCGGATCGACGCGAGGAGCTCGTTGACGGCCCGCCGGTCGCCCCGGAGCGCGGGTTCGACCCACACGTCGGGAGCCGTCGTCCGCACGGGGGCGGGCGACGGCGCGTCCTCGCAGTGCACGGGCATCACCGCCCTCCCCGCGTGGCCGCGCCACAGCGCCACTCCTGATCCGACCACTGCTGCTGCCATCGCCAGCTCCTCGGCGTCCGCGCGCCGGCCCGCACCTTGGGGCACATGCCAACGGGACGCCCTCGACTCACCGGGATGACGCTACCGACATGAAGTTAGCCCAAACGGAGGCGTTTGAAGCGCGATCGGGCGAACTTGGGACGGCTAACGCGCGCGTTGAGTGGCGAACGCGCGCTCGACCTCCTTGCGGAGACGGGTCAGCGCGCGGTGCTGGGCGACCCGGACCGCGCCGGGCGTCGTGCCCACGGCGACGGCCGTCCGCTCGGCCGACAGGCCCACCACGACCCGCAGCACCAGGATCTCCCGCTGCTTGTCCGGCAGCACGCGCAGCAGCTCGCCGACCTTCCGCGCCTGCTCGACCCGCAACGCGTGCGACTCCGGTCCCAGGTCGTCGTCCGGACCGTCCGGCACCTCCGGCACAGGCTCGGCGCGGTTGCGCGACGCCGCCCGGTGCGCGTCGGCGACCTTGTGCGCCGCGATCCCGTACACGAACGCCAGGAACGGGCGGCCGTGGTCGCGGTACGTGGGCAACGCCGTCAGCACGGCCACGCAGACCTCCTGGGCCACGTCGTCCGCCGACGCCAACGCCCGCTCCTGCCTGCCCACGCGGGCACGGCAGTAGCGCACGACGAGCGGGCGCACGGCCGCCAGCACCGCCGCGATCGCGTCGCGGTCACCGGCGACGGCCGCCCGCACCCCGTCTTCGAGCACGTCGGGAACCGGGTCCGGCATCACGCGGCTCCGCCTAAGTGCGGGTCTTCCATGGCGCGTCCTCTGCGGTAGGCGGCGAAGCCTCCGTTCTACCCCACTCAGCCGGGCTTGCGGCCCAGCACGTGCAAGCGGGCGGCGACGTCGCGCAGCGGGGGGCGGGTCGACGCGACCAGTTCCAGCTCGGCCAGCGCCTCCGCCGCGCCGGGGTTCGCCTCCAGCACCGAGCCCGGCACCAGGTCCGACACCACCCCGTAGCCCTGCACCAGCTCCACCCCCAGGCCCGCGTCCCGGACCAGCGCCTCCAGCCCGGCCACGTCGAACCGGCGCAGCAGCGGGTCGCGGGTGCCGGCCAGCTGGCCGGCCTCGTCGTCCAGCAGCCGCCTCGCGTCGACCAGCCGGCCCGCGATGGCCCGGTGCAGCACGGCCGCGAACCGGTTCGCCACCAGCACGGACACCGCGCCGCCCGGAGCCGTGGCGGCGGCGAGCGCGGCCAGCGCGACCCCGGCGTCGTCCACGACCTCCAGCAGCCCGTGCCCGAGCACCAGGTCAGCCGAGGCCTCGTGGTCGAGCGCGTCCGTGTCGCCCTGGATGGCGGTGATCCGGTCGAGCACGCCCGCCTCGGCCGCCCGGCGGTTCAGCGTGGCCAGGGCGTTCGGGCTCGGCTCGACGACGGTCACCGCGCACCCGGCCACGGCGAGCGGCACGGCCCACACGCCGCTGCCACCACCGACGTCGAGGACGCGCGGCGGTTCGCCGCCCCGGCGGTCCCGCGCGGCGGCCAGTTCGGCGTCGAGCACCCTGTGTACGGCGTCCGGTCGCATGGACGTAGAGCCTAGGGGCCGTAGGCTGCACAACGTGCATACGGTGGCGGTGCTCAGCCTCAAGGGTGGCGTGGGGAAGACGACGGTCGCGCTTGGTCTGGCGTCGGCCGCGCTGCGGCGCGGGGTCCGGACGCTGGTCATCGACCTGGATCCGCAGTGCAACGCCACCTCGACCCTGGAACCCGACGAGACCGACGCCAGCATCTACGACGTGCTGCAGGACCCCAGCGAGGACACGATCCGGGCGGCGATCGCGCCCAGCGCGTGGGGCGACGGCGTGGACGTGCTGGCCGGTTCCGAGGACGCCGAGTCGCTGAACCACCCCGATCCCGGCGAGACGCGGCTGGGGCGGCTGCGCGAGGCGTTGAGCCTGCTCAAGGACGACGAGGAGCCCTACCAGCTGGTGCTGCTGGACTGCCCGCCGTCGCTGGGCCAGCTGACCCGGTCGGCGCTGGTGGCGGCGGACCGGGCGCTGCTGGTGACGGAGCCCACGATGTTCGCCGTGGCGGGCGTGCAGCGGGCGTTCGAGGCCGTGCAGGCCGAGCGCGAGCACAACGAGCACCTCCAGCCGCTGGGCGTGGTCGTGAACCGGGTGCGGCCGCGGTCGCACGAGCACCAGTTCCGCATCGACGAGCTGCGCGACATCTTCGGCCCGCTGGTGATGCCGGTGGCGCTGCCGGACCGGCTGGCGGTGCAGCAGGCGCAGGGCGCGTGCATGCCGATCCACGAGTGGGGCACGCCGGGCGCGCGCGAGGTGGCGCTGGCGTTCAACCTGCTCCTGGCCCGGATACTGCGCATCAGCCG
The DNA here is from genome assembly GCF_052936025.1 of Saccharothrix hoggarensis. The sequence continues at coordinate 6,036,339 of NZ_CP193624.1, forward strand.
CAGCAGACGCCGGGCCGTGCACCACGACTTCGACGACCAGGAGATCGAGGAAGCGGTGGACGCGTGAGCACCACCGCGCTGCTCGCGTTCACCGTCGCGGCGGTCCTGCTGACGATCACCCCCGGACTCGACACGATGATGCTGCTGCGCATGGTGCTCGGCGGCGGGCGCAAGGCGGGCCTGGTCGGCGGGTTCGGCACCACGCTGGGCTGCCTGGTGTGGGGCGCGGCGAGCATCGCCGGCCTGACCGCGCTGCTGGTGGCGTCCCGGTTCGCCTACGACGTCGTCCGGTACGCGGGCGCGGCCTACCTGCTGTGGCTGGGCGGGTCGGCGCTGTGGAAGTCGTGGCGCGGCACGCCGGCCGCGCCGGCGGACGTGCCCTCCGTCACGGCGCCGCAGGCGTTGCGGATCGGGTTCACCACGAACCTGCTCAACCCGAAGATCGGCGTGTTCTACCTGAGCCTCCTCCCCCAGTTCCTGCCCTCCGACCAGGCGTCGGCCGGCTGGGGCGCGCTGCTGGTCGGCCTGCACGTCGCCGTCGGCCAGGTGTGGCAGCTCGTCGTCGTGTGGCTCGCCGGACAAGCCGCGGTGGTGCTGACCAGGCCGGACGTGCGCCGGTGGACCGAGCGGCTGACCGCGACCGTGCTGGTCGGGTTCGGCCTGAAGGTGGCTTTCGACAGCGGTGCCCGAGGGTGACACGGTCTTCCTGGCCGGGCACCGCCTGAACGAGGCGCTGGCCGGCCGGCGACTCCTGCGCGGTGAGCTCCGCCACCCCCGGTGGGCCACGGCCGACCTGAGCGGCCGCGACGTGCTGGAGGTGCGGTCGGTCGGCAAGCACCTGTTCACGCGGTTCTCCGGCGACCTGAGCCTGCACAGCCACTTCCGCATGGACGGCGCGTGGCACCTCTACCGGCCCGGCGAGCGCTGGCGGCGGCCCGGCCACCAGGTGCGGGCGCTGCTGGAGGTGCCCGACCGGGTCGCGGTGGGTTTCGCGCTGCACGACCTGGAGCTGCTGCCCACCGACCAGGAGTCGCGGCTCGTCGGCCACCTCGGGCCCGACCTGCTGGGCGACTGGGACGCCGAACGGGCCGCCGAGGCGGTCGCCAGGCTCGCCGCGGACCCCGACCGCGAGGTCGGCCTGGCGCTGCTGGACCAGCGCGTCATGGCGGGCGTGGGGAACCTCTACAAGGCCGAGGTGTGCTTCCTGCTGGGCGTCTCGCCGTGGACCCCGGTGTCCGCCGTGGACCCGGCGGAGGCCGTGCGGCTGGCCCGCAAGCTCCTGCTCGCCAACGCGTGGCGCCCGGAGCAGAACACGACGGGTCTGATGGAGCGCGGCCGACAGCACTGGGTGTTCGAGCGGGGCGGCCGGCCGTGCCTGCGCTGCGCGACGAAGGTGCGGGTCGGCGGGCAGGGCGCGGGCGTGCTGGAGCGTCCCGCGTACTGGTGCCCGCGCTGCCAGCCAGGGCCGATCGCTTAGGGTTGCCGCCGTGGTCTACAAGAGCGTGGTGCGCAAGGCGTTGTTCCGGATGCACGGCGGCGACGCGGAGCGGGTCCACGAGACCACCCTCGGCCTCCTCGCCGCGGTGAGCCCGGCGGCGAAGCTCGTGCGGCGCAAGCCGGCGGCCGAGCGCACCGTCTTCGGCGTGCGGTTCCCCAACCCGGTCGGCCTCGCCGCCGGGCTGGACAAGAACGGCCGGGCGCTGCCCGCGTGGGGCGCGCTCGGGTTCGGGTTCGTCGAGGTCGGCACGGTCACCCGGCACCCGCAGCCGGGCAACCCGAAGCCGCGCCTGTTCCGGTTGCGCGACAGCGAGGCGATCATCAACCGGATGGGCTTCAACAACGACGGCGCGCAGGAGCTGGCCAACCGGCTGGACCGCCTCGGCCCGCTGTCCGTGCCGCTGGGCATCAGCCTGGGCAAGTCCAAGGTCACGCCGGTCGAGGAAGCCGTGGAGGACTACCGGACGTCCCTGCGGGCGCTCTACCGGCACGGCGACTACTTCGCGATCAACATCAGCTCGCCGAACACCCCCGGCCTGCGCGGCCTGCAGGACCGGGGCGCGCTGACCGAGCTGCTGTCCGCGCTCAACGCCACCGCGCACGAGCTGGCCGGGTCGAAGCCGCGCAAGCCACTGCTGGTCAAGATCGCGCCCGACCTGACCGACGAGGCGATCGCCGAGCTGCTGGACGTGTGCGCGTCGCACGAGGTCAGCGGCCTGATCGCGACGAACACCACGCTGTCGCGCGACGGGCTCGCCCCGGCCGACCAACGCCTGGCGCACGAGGCGGGCGGGCTGAGCGGCAAGCCGCTGGCCGCACGGGCCCGCGAGGTGGTGCGGTTCGTCAGCCGGGAGACCGACGGCAAGCTGCCGATCATCGGGGTCGGCGGCATCGCGAGCGCCGACGACGCCAAGCGGATGCTGGACGCCGGCGCGAGCCTGCTCCAGCTCTACACCGGGTTCATCTACGAGGGGCCGGGCCTGGTGCGGCGCATCACCCGCTCGCTGGCCTGAGCCACGCCGGCCGTCCGCGCCGTCTGTCCGCGTCGTCTGTCCACGTCGTCTGTCCGCGCCGGCCGTCCGCGCCGTCTGTCCACGTCGTCTGTCCGCGCCGGCCGTCCGCGGCAGCTGCCCGCGGCGGGCGGGAGCCGCGGACTACGGCCGGCCGACCGGTCCCGGCCTGGGCTTGCGGATGGCGTCCAGCGAGCGCAGCACCGGGTGCAGGATCACCACGAGCAGCGAGCCCCACACGAGGCCGCCCAGCTCCAGCTCGCCCAGCCGCAACGTCAGGTCGCCCACGCCCGCCACCAGGGCGGCGCCGCCGACCAGCGCGTTGCCGGGGTTGGCGAGGTCGACCCGGTTCTCCATCCACACCCGGACGCCGACGAGGCTGATCAGGCCGAGCAGGACCAGGGTCGCGCCGCCGACCACGCCCGCCGGGATGGACCCGACCACCGCCGCGGCCTTCGGCGAGAACGCCAGCAGCACCGCGGCCACGCCGGTCACCGCGTACGCGGCCGTGGAGAAGACCTTGGTCACGCCCATCACGCCGATGTTCTCGGAGTACGTCGTGGTGCCCGACCCGCCGCCGATGCCCGCGAGCGCGGTCGACAGGCCGTTCGCGATGATCGAGTCGCCGACGTTGCCGTCGAGGTTGCGGCCGGTCAGCGTGGCGATGGCCTTGACGTGGCCCACGTTCTCCGCGACCAGCACGATCACCACCGGCAGCACCAGCAGCGTCACCGACGGCCGCAGTTCCGGCGCGTGGAACGCGGGCAGGCCGAACCAGTCCGCCCGGCCGATGGCGGCCGTGTCGACCAGGCCGAGGACGAGCCCGAGCAGCCACCCCGCGACGACGCCGATGAGCACGGAGAACCGGAAGAACGACCCGCGGCCCAGCACGCCGCACAGCAGGATGATGCCCATCGTCACCACGGCAGGCAGCGGTTGCCGCGCGAACGAGTCGGTGGCCTGGTGCGACAGGTTCAGGCCGATGAGGACGACCACCGCGCCGGTGACGACGGGCGGCATCACGGCTTCCAGCAGCCGCACGCCCAGGGCCTTCACCGCGACCCCGATGATGATCACCAGCAGGCCGGCCGCGAGGACGCCGCCGAGCTGCGCGGCGATGCCTTGGTCGCGGGCGGCGGACAGCGGCGCGATGAACGCGAACGACGCGCCGAGGTAGCTGGGCACCCGGTTGCGGGTGATCACCAGGAACAGGAGGGTGCCGACGCCGGAGAACAGCAGCGTGGTGCTGACCGGCAGTCCCGTCGTGGCCGGGACCAGGATCGTGGCGCCGGACATGGCGGCGAGGTGCTGGGCGCCGAACCCCACGGTGCGCGGCCAGCTCAGCCGCTCCTCCGGCGCGATGGCGTCGCCGTCGGTCGAGCGGCCATCACCGTGCACGGTCCACAACGCCACTCAATGACCTCCCCGGCGACCAGGACGGACCACGCTGTCCGACCCAGGGATCCTGCCACGCCAAGTAGTGGCTGCGGCTAGGTAACAGTCTGATAATCACACGATCGCAGCAGCGTACGCCACTACCGCTGCCAAAGCAGCCGTACTCTGCTACGCAACGTGACGTAACCGAGGTTCGTGCAGATGGCCGCGCGCCGTTCAGCGGGACGTGCCGCAGGCGGCACGACACCCCCGCCGTCTCAGCGGGACGTGGCGCCGTTCCGGCGGGACGGCCGGCCTAGCGCGACAGGTCGCGCAGCGCCGACGACAGGCCCGCCAGGTGGTCCGTCGCGTCGCCCAGCACCTGCCGGGGGTTGGACGCGGTGCTCTCGGCGAGCACCCGACCGGCCGCGGCGACCAGGGCGCAGTAACCGTCCACGCCCTCGTCCAGCTGGGCGCGCAGTCTTCGCACGCCCTCGACGAGCGGGGCGCGGTCCAGCGGCGGCGCGGTGTCGCGGGCCCGTTCCACGGCCTGCAGCTGGTCCGAGACGGCCCGGATCGCGGACGCCGCCTCGACGCCCGTCGACCTGGCCTGCTCGACCGAGTCGGTGGGCACGGAGGTCAACGCGGCCGAGTCGAGCTGCCGCAGCAGCTCCCGCAGCGTGTCCTCGGCGGCCTCCAGCCGTTCCATCGGCTGCCGCGCCGCCGACGAGCGGGCGGGCAACGCCTGCCGGGACGGCAGGGCCGCCATCTGCTTGCGGGCCGCGTCGATGCCCCGCATCTTCTGGTGCGTGCGGACCGTCAGCACCGAGGTGCCGGCGAAGCCGAGGGCCGCGCCGATCCCGACGCCGGCGGGCAGCACGCCGGTCAGCGTCAGCGTGCCGACCACCGCGAGCAGGGCCAGCACGATCAGCCAGAAGGTGAGCACGCGGCTCGATCGGCGGTACCGCCGATCGAGCTTCGCGCGCGGGTCGTTCCAGGCGGCGTACCGCCGTTTCACCTGGTCCGCGAGTTGCCCTTGGAGTTGGCCACCGACGATCTGGACGATCTCGCCGGCCACCTTCCGCCGGGGTTCCATCGCGGACACCACTCCTCTCAGCCCTGGCTCGCCGGCGGGTTCTGCTGCATCTGCTGGGTGGGCTGGGCCTGCGCCTGCTGCACCCGCTGCTGGATTTCCTGCTGGATGCTCGCGCTCGCGCTCGCCGGCTGACCGCTCGTCACCTCGCCGGCGACCTTGCCGCCGGACATCGACGCGCGGATCTGCTCCAGCCGCGAGTGGCCCGCCATCTCGGTGGTCGACGCCTGGACCTCCAGCATCCGGCCCTGCACCGAGTTCTGCGCCAGCTCCGCCGAGCCGAGCGCGGTCGTGTACCGCTTCTCGATCTTGTCGCGGACCTCTTCGAGCGACGGCGTGTTGCCCGGCGCGGCCAGCTCGGTCATCTGGCGCAGCGAGTGCGAGACCTGCTCCTGCATCTTCGCCTGCTCCAGCTGGCTGAGCAGCTTGGTGCGCTCGGCGAGCTTGGTCTGGAGCACCATCGCGTTGCGCTCGACGGCCTGCTTGGCCTGCGTCGCGGCCTGCAACGCCTGGTCGTGCAGCGTCTTCAGGTCCTCGATGTTCTGCTCCGACGTCACCAGCTGCGTGGCGAAGCCCTGGGCGGCGGTCTCGAACTGCGCCGCCTTCGCCTCGTCGCCCTTCGCGCGGGCCTCGTCGGCGAGCACGAGCGCCTGACGTGCGGAGGCCTGGAGCTTCTCCACCTCGCCGAGCTGGCGGTTGAGCTTCATTTCGAGCTGGCGCTGGTTGCCGATCACCGCGGCCGCCTGCTGGGACAGCGCCTGGTGCTGCCGCTGAGCCTCCTCGATGGCCTGCTGGATCTGCACCTTCGGGTCGGCGTGCTCATCGATCTTGGACGAGAACGCCGCCATGAAGTACTTCCATGCCTTCACGAAAGGGTTGGCCATCTCCTACGCCTGCCTTCTCCGCACTTCCCTGGCTCGCGCTCGTGATTGGCAACGACCCGGTGCCGGTGTTGGTTCCATCGTGTCAGTTGTCCCGCGCTGCTTCCACCGACCTGGGGAGATATCCGGGTTCACCCTGAGTCACCCCCCGACTTTCGTCGACATGGTCATCCTGCCCGTAGGGGTGCGGGCGCACGCGCCGACCCCGCGGGCGGTTGCCAACTCGTTGCACGGTCCCCGCCAACGCCGAAAGCCGAGCCGGTCGGACCGGCTCGGCTTCCGCACGGGTGCGCTGGGTTACGCCGCCACCACCGCGTTGCGCGGCTTGCTGATCGCGGTGGACAGCCGGTGCGTGAGCACGGGCTGCAACCGCAGGTCGGACAGGTCGTTGCCGATCACCGCCGGCACCAGGGCGCCGCCCTCCAGGCTCGCCGACGCGGGCGCGGCGCGCTCGGTCAGCTCGGCCGGGGTGGGCACCGGCTGCTGGACCGCGCCGATGTCCGAGGCGACCAGGTGCAGCAGTTCCGACAGGGGCAGGTCCAACGCCTCGCAGATCGCGGCCAACAGCTCGCTGGACGCCTCCTTGCGGCCACGCTCCACCTCGGAGAGGTACCCCAGGCTGACGCGGGCGGTCCTGGAGACCTCGCGCAGCGTGCGGCGTTGGGTGGTGCGGGCATGGCGGAGCCGATCACCGATCGCCTCGCGTAGCAGCACGGTCATCGCGCGCCTCCTTCCGGCCGGCCGTGCCACCACGTTACCGACCCGTTCCGTCGACGGGCAGTGACTTCCGGACACGTCCGCCAAGGGCGAACGAGTGAACTCACGGGTAAGTTCCCGCGGCCGTGCGCGGGTGTGACCGGGAACGCGCTGCTCATGTCACTCGTCCGGGATCTCCAAGTGGGTGTGCAGGAGGTCCAGCGCCGCCGCCGTCGATCTTGCCCGTACTTCGTGACGATCACCACCGAGAGTGAGCGTGTCGACGAACGAACCGGACGGACCGGACAAACCGATGTGGACGGTGCCGGGCGCGACCCCGTCCTGGGAGTCCGGGCCGGCCACGCCGGTCAGGCCGAGCCCCCATGTCGCCCCGCAGCGCTCCCGCGCGCCCTCGGCGAGCTGCCGGGCCACCTCGGGGTGCACCGCGCCGCGGTCGGCCAGCAGGGCCGCGTCCACGCCCGCGAGCGCGTGCTTGAGGTCGGTGGCGTAGACCACGAGCCCGCCGCGCACGACGGCGCTGGACCCCGGCACGGACGTCAGCTCGGCGGTCACCAGCCCCGCCGTGAGCGACTCGGCCGTCGCCACCGTCTCGCCGCGCCGCTTCAGGGCGCGCACGACGTCCTCGGCGCTCACGCCCCGGCCACCGCCCGCTTCCCGCGCGCCCGCAGCCGCACGGCGCGGATCACGTAGTCGACGCCGGTGACCACGGTCAGCACCACGGCCGCGCCCATCATCGCCACGGCGACGAACTCCAGCCACGGCGGCAGCGGCAGCAGGTACAGGCCGATGGCGAAGATCTGCACGAGCGTCTTCACCTTGCCGCCGCGGCTGGCCGGGATCACGCCGTGCCGGATGACCCAGAACCGCAGCAGCGTCACGCCGAGCTCGCGCACGGCGATGACGACCGTCACCCACCACGGCAGCTCGCCGAGCAGGCTCAGGCCGATCAGCGCGGCGCCGGTCAGCGCCTTGTCCGCGATCGGGTCGGCGATCTTGCCGAAGTCGGTGATCAGACCGAGCTTGCGGGCCAGGTTGCCGTCCACGTGGTCCGTGACCGACGCCACGGCGAACACGCCGAACGCCGCCAGCCGCCACCAGAACTGGTGGCCGTCCTCCGCGAACAGGAGGTAGAGGAACACCGGCACGAGCACCAGCCGGGACATCGTCAGCACGTTGGCGATGTTCAGCACCGGCACGCGCGCGGGTTCGGTCACCTCGGGAGCACCTCGATCGCTGTGACGACCAGGTCGACGCCCTCGGACGCGTCCACCCGGCACCGCACCAGGTCGCCGACCTCCAGGCCGTCGGCGTTCGTGACGACGCACTCGCCGTCGACCTCGGGCGCCTGGTGGGCGGCCCGGCCGACGCAGTCGTTGTCGTCGTCCTCCGCGGTCTCGACCAGGACTACGACCTCCTCGCCGACGCGGTCCTCCGCGCGCTGCGAGGTCAGCTCCTCGACCAGGTTCGAGATCCGCGTGACGCGCTCGGCGATCGTGTCGGCGTCCAGCTTGTCCGGCAGGCCCTCGGCCTCGGTGCCGTCCTCGTCGGAGTAGCCGAACACGCCCACCGCGTCGAGCCTGGCCGCGGTGAGGAAGCGCTCCAGCTCGGCGACGTCCTCCTCGGTCTCGCCCGGGAAGCCGACGATGACGTTGCTGCGGATGCCCGCGCGCGGCGCGAGGGAGCGGATCTGCTCGACCAGGCCGAGGAACGACTCGGTGGACCCGAACCGGCGCATCCGGCGCAGCACGGACGCGCTGGAGTGCTGGAAGGACATGTCGAAGTAGTCGGCGACGCCGTCCGTCGTGGCGATGGCCTTGACCAGCGTGGGCTTCGTCTCGGCCGGCTGGAGGTAGGAGACGCGGACGCGGTCGATGCCGGGCACGGCGGCGAGCCTGGTCAGCAGCCGCTCCAGGCCGCCCAGCTCGCGCGGCAGGTCCTTGGCGTAGGAGGTGGAGTTCTCGGAGACCAGGAACACCTCGCGCACGCCCTGCTCGGCCAGCCACATGGCCTCGGCCACCACCTCGTCCGGGTGGCGGGACACGAACGCGCCGCGGAACGACGGGATCGCGCAGAACGAGCAGCGGCGGTCGCAGCCGGAGGCGATCTTCAGCGGCGCGACGGGCGTGTCGGTGAGGCGGGTGCGCAGCACGCGCGGGCCCCAGCCGTGGCCGGGCACCTGGACGTCCTCGACGACGGCCGGGCGCTGCACGGGGGTCAGCGGCAGCAGCGTGCGGCGGTCCACCGGCTGGTGGGACTCGACGGTCTGGCCGGCGAGGACGTCGTCCAGCCGCTCGGCGAGGTTCGCGTAGTGGTCGAACCCGAGCACGGCGTCCGCCTCGGGGAGGCTGTCGGCCAGTTCGGCGCCGTACCGCTCGGCCATGCACCCGACCGCGACGACCTTCGCGCCGCTGTCGGAGGCGGCGAGGAGCGTGTCCACGGAGTCCTTCTTGGCGGACTCGACGAAGCCGCACGTGTTGACCACGACCACGTCGGCCTCGTCGTCGACCAGCTCCCAGCCGCCGGCGGTGAGGCGACCGGCCAGCTCTTCGGAGTCGACTTCGTTGCGGGCGCACCCGAGGGTCAGCATGGCGACGCGCTTGGACGTGGTGGGGGAAGACACGGTGCTCAGCGTAACCGGCGCGGTGGCCGTCGCCGCCCGGCCGTGCGTCGTCCGTGCGGGGGCACGTGCCGCACGCCTCACCGCGGCGTCCGCGCGACCGACGACGGCACTCGTCGCACGGGCGTCCGAAGACCCGGCGGCGGTGACGCCGGGCGGCCCGTTTCCGGTCACCTGGGCGCTCGGCCCGTCGGGGCGAGGCCTACGTTTGACCCGTGAACGACCCGATCAACGTGCGGCGGGCCCGGACCGGTGACGTGCGTGCGATGAAGACCCTGATCGACGCGTACGCCGGCAAGGTGCTGCTGGCCAAGCCGCTGGTGACGCTGTTCGAGGACGTCCAGGAGTTCTGGGTCGCCGAGCAGGACGGCGCGGTGCTGGGGTGCGGCGCCCTGCACGTGCTGTGGGAGGACCTGGCGGAGATCCGCTCGGTGGCGGTGGCGCCGGAGGCGCTGGGGCGGGGCATCGGGCACCGGATCGTGCGCCGGCTCATCGAGACGGCCCGCGAGCTCCAGCTGGAGCGGCTGTTCGTGCTGACCTTCGAGACCACGTTCTTCGGCCGGCACGGCTTCGTGGAGATCGACGGCACGCCCGTCTCCCCCGAGGTCTACGAGGAGATCATGCGGTCGGCCGACGAGGGCGTCGCCGAGTTCCTCGACCTCTCGTACGTGAAGCCGAACACCCTCGGCAACTCGCGCATGCTCCTCCACCTGTAACTCTTCGAGTAATAACTCGAAGAGTATTGACTCCACGAACGGCGACCCACCAAGATCGGCGTCGTGGAGCAACTGACGGTGGACGAGCTGGCGGTGCGGGTCGGCCTGCCCGGCAGCACGATCCGCATGTACCAGACCAAGGGCGTGCTGCACCCGCCGCGCCGCCAGGGCCGCGTCGCCTACTACGACGCCTCCCACCTCGAACGCCTCACCCTCGTCCAACGCCTCCAGGCGCGTGGCTTCTCGCTGCCCGCGATCGCCGAGCTGGTCAAGGCCCGCGAGAAGGGCGCCAGCGTCGCCGCGGTGCTGGGCGTCGGCGAGGCGGAGGGCCCCGACGACTGGGTCCGCATCCGGGTCCGCGACATCAGCCGGCTGGTGCCGCTGGGCGATGTCCGGCCGCGCGTCCTGCGCCGCGCCGTGCAGCTCGGCCTGGTCCGGTGGCGGCGGGGCTGGCCGCACGCCCGCCGCTGGGCGCTGGAGGCGGGCAACCGGCTCGCCGCGCTGACCGTGCCCAGCGACGACGTGCTGGACAAGTTCGCGAACCTCCGCACGGCCACCGACGGCATCGCCGCCGACTTCGTGGAGGTGTTCGAGCGCAGGCTGTGGCCGCAGCTCGCCGACAACGCGGGCCAGGACGACCAGCTCGACCGGATGCGCGCGCTGCTCGTGGAGCTGACCTACACGGCCGAGACCGTCGTCATCGGCACGCTGCGCGAGTCGATCCGGGACGCCGCCGAGGAGTTCGCGCGCCGGCACGGGCTGCTGCCCAGCGACGACTTCCAACCCGCGTGGGTGGAGGAACCGGTGCCGATCGCGGAACGTCTCATCGACACCGAGGAGGACGACGAGGTCCCCGACGAGCCGACGATCCAGCGGTTCCTCGACCGGGGCGACGACCACGACGAGCCGGTCCGATGACCGCGCTCGTGCCCGACCCGGCCTGGCGCGCCCAGGTGCGGGACGAGGGCTTGGTCGTGCACGCCGGCGCGGACCTCGCCTACCTCCTCCCGGACGTGCCCGCCGCCGAGGCGCGGGTGCTGGTCGAGCTGTTCGAGCCGGTGCGGAGGGGTACGGCTCGCCCGCTCGACCCGGACCGGCTCACCGCGCCGGTCCGCGCGCACCTGCCGCAGCTCCGGTCGCTGGGCGCGCTGCGCCCGGCGGGCCTGCCCGTGCCGGACCAGCCGCTGGACGTCGGCGTGCGGGTCCTCGGCACGGCGCCCGCCGGGCTCGACGCCCACTTCCCCGACGTCGCCGCGCCGGACGTGGTGCTGGTCGTGCGCACCACCGGCACGCTGGCCGACCTGGTCGCGCTGCGGGAGCCGAAGCCGCACCTCCTGCTGGACCTCGCCTACCACCACACGGCGTCGCTGGGACCGTTCGTGGTGCCGGGCGCAAGCGCTTGCCTCGGCTGCCTGGCCGTGCGCGCGCGGTACCGGTGGGGCGATCCGGAGCCGCCCGCCCGGCCCGCGGCGACGACCACCGACTTCCCGCTGCTGTGGGCGAAGCACGCGATCACCCGCCTGGCCGCCGGTTCGCTGGCGCTGCTGGACCGGGTCGTGACGCTCCACCTGGACGAGTTCACCACCACCGCCGAGGACGTGCTGCCGGCGGCGGACTGCGAGGTGTGCCCCCGGCTCGACGTGGGCCGGGTGGACCTGCCGTGGGGGGAAAACCGATGACGACCGCTCTGCGCCTGCCCGATCCGTTCACCCCGGACGCGAGCGCGACCAGCGCCGCCACGCCGACGTGCTGCTGCTGTTGCTGCTGCTGTGCGGCGTCCGCGGTCGGCTCGGCGATCGCGCTTCCCCTGGGCATGCGCAACGACCTCGCCGAGGCGGACCAGCCGCGCCGCAAGGCCCTGTGGGTGCTGCCCGCCGCGCTGTACCCGCCCGGTGTGGCGCTCGTGCCGGCCGTCGGCCTCGTGGACCACTGGCTCGCGTACATCGTCGGCGGCGGCGCGGTCGCGTTGCTGTGGGCGTTCCTGGCGGCGAAGCTCACCGGCTCGGCCAAGCCGTTCGGCGGGGTCGGCCGGCTGCTCATCTGGGCGATCTTCTTCACGTTCGAGGCGATCCTGTTCCTGCCGATGATCGCCGTGGTCGGCTGGCTCGGGCCGTGGTTCGGCGGGCTGGCCTACCTGCTGGTGGTGGTGCTGGTCGGGCGGGCCGTCGTCCGGTTCTACCGGCCGGACGCGACGTGATCGCGCTCGTCGGCGCGGCGGTCTGCCTGCGCGCCGGCTACCGGTACGACCGGTCGATCGGCAGGCCCCCGCTGCGGTCCGGGGTGAAGCGGACGGCGTTCTGGGTGCTGGTGTTCGCCGCGGAGTGCCTGGTGGTGCCGTCCTTGGTGACGATGACGAACCTCGTGGTGGTGCCGGCGGTGTTCGCGTACGTGCTGGCGGCCGGCCTGGTCGGGCCGTGGGTGTCGGAGCACTACCGCCGGAGGGCGACGTGATCACGCCCGCGTCCGTGCTGCTGGCACGCGCCGTCGGTTGGCGGCAGGGCGTCGTGTCCGCGCTGCGCCCCGTGCCGCGCACGCTGTCCGATGTGGACGTTCCGGGGTTCGCGGCGGTGCCGGAGCCGTTCGCGACCGGCGGCACGTCCGGCGGCGCGGCGTTCGAGCCGGAGCAGGCGAGGCTGGCCGCGATCGCCGAGGCGCTGGAGCGGCACGCCGCCGCGCGCAGTCCACTGGAGACGGTCGCCGAGCCGGACGGGCCGTGCTGGCGGCTGGACGAGTTCAGCCTCCACACCGCGGAGCAGCGGTCCCGCCCGGGGTTCCGCTACCGGTACGCCGACCCCGGCTACACCAGGGCGTGGACGTTGCCGGACAACGAACCCGTGTGGGTGCCCGCCGGGCTGGTCGGCTTGCGGGAGGAGTTCGGCCTGCCCGCCACGTCGTCCGGTCTGGCCGCCGGCCCGTCCGCGGCGCACGCGCTGCTGCGCGCCACCCAGGAGTTGGTGGAACGCGACGCGTTCACGACCACCTGGCTGCACAGCCTCGCGCCGCCGCGGCTCTCGCTGCCGGACGACCTGCGGGTCGGCGACGTGCGGGCGTTCGACCTCACCCCCGCGCACAGCCCGCACCCGGTGGTCGCGGTCGCCGGGACGCTGCCGCTCGCCGGCCGCCCCCGGCCGACGCTGGGGCTGGCGTGCCGCGCGACGGTCGCCGAGGCGATCCGCAAGGCGTGGCTGGAGTGGACCCAGGGCACGGTCTTCATCGCGGCCCGGGGATCGGCGGACCGGGTCCACCAGCCCGACGAGGTCACCGACTTCGACCGGCACGCCCTCTACTACGCGGGCCACCCCGACGAGTGGGACGCGTTGCCGTGGTGGCGGGGCGTGCCGGGACCGCCGCCGCGCGACTCGACCGCCCGCGGTGACGCCGCGCAGCTCGAAGAGCTGGTGCGCGCGCTGGGCGTGCGGCTGGCGTACCGGGAGCTGACGTCGCCCGAGGCCGCCGCCGTGGGCCTGCGGTGCGTGCGCGTCCTGTCCCCCGACCTCACGCCGCTGCACGCCGACCACCGCTGGCCGCACCTCGGCGGGCGCGCGGCCGACGTGGCGTGGCGCTACCCCGGCCGATCGGGCCGGTTCCCCAATCCCGCACCGCATCCGCTGGGGTGAGCATGACGCCGTTCGACGACTTCTGGACCGCCGGCGGCTACTCGGCGCTGCACCAGCGCAGGCTGGGTGAGCGCCTCCGCGAGTTCCGCGGCTCGCCGCCGACCGCCGACCCGTTCGAGCTGCCGTCCGCGCCGCAGCCCCTGGGCAAGCCGCGGGACCGGCTGCAACGGCTGTTCCGGGCCCGCCGCAGCACGCGGGAGTTCAGCTCCGAGCCGGTGACGGCGCGGCAGTTCGGCGCGGTGCTCGCCGCGCTGGCCGACGAGGACGGGCGCAGCTACCCGTCCGCGGGCGGGCTGAACCCGTTGCGCTGCTACGGGTTCCTGCGCCGCGTCGAGCACGGGCTGAACGGCCGGGTGGTCCGGTACGACGCGCGGCGGCACGCCGTGCAGGACGTCGGTCCCGCACCGGACTGGCTGCGGCTGCGCGAAGTGCTCGCGGCCGATGCCGAACCCGCGCTGGTGCTGGCGCTCGTCCTCGCGGACCAACCGGTGTTGGACAAGTACGGGCAGCGCGGTGGGCGGTTCGGCCTCGTCGAGGCGGGCGCGGCGGCCCAGTCCGTCTGCCTCCGGATGGCCCAGCAGCGCCTCGGCGGCTACCTCCTCGGCGGCGCGGCGGACGCGGATGTGCTGGCACTGCTGGGGTTGCGAGGTCAACCGGTCCGGTTGGCGGCGGTCATCGCGTGCGGCCGGACGTTCACCGGACGTTGACGCGGCATCCGCCGATTGGGGCTGGCGCCCGTAGATTACCGGCCGGTATGAAATGCCCCTCAGCCCGAATTCGAGGGGAAGAACAGTGCTCGCGACATCCCTGCGCAACGCGTTCGTCGTCCTGCTCGCCTCGCTCTCCCTGCTCGCCGGCGCCGGCGTCGGCCAGGCGGCCATCAACGCCCCGGCGGTGACGGACGACTACCTCTTCAGCAAGTCCCTGTCGCAGTTCAGCTCGATCCGCACCCAGCGCCCGTACGCCGACCAGCTCGACTGGTCGTCGGACGGCTGTTCGTGGTCGCCGGACAACCCGTTCGGCTTCAAGTTCCTGCCGGCCTGCCACCGGCACGACTTCGGTTACCGCAACTACAAGCGGCAGGGTCGGTTCAACGAGACGACCCGCCTGCGGATCGACAACAACTTCAAGTCCGACATGTACCACCAGTGCGCGGGCAACTGGTCCTGCAACCGGACCGCGGACGCCTACTACAAGGCGGTGCGCGAGTTCGGCGCCAGCTGACGGCCCTTCGCGGTCAGCGGTTCGCGTCAGCGGTTCGCGGAACGGGCACGGCGTTTCCCTCGGTCGGGCGACGGTCGACGTCGCGTGACCCCGGGAATGCCGTGCCCGTGCCGGGCGGGACCGTCAGGTGGTGATCGAGAAGCTGTTCGAGGCGAAGTTCATGCCGCCCGCCGACGACGTGATCTCGAACCCGAACTGCACGTCCCCGACCGTCACGTCGCCGTACCAGCCGCGCGCCCCGATCCACCTCAGCACCGCCAGCACGTCGACCGTGCCGGAGTTCGTGTTCCCGGTCCGCACGAACGAGAACACGGCGTTGGACCCGTTGGAACCCCGGTACACGTCCCAGGTGTGTCCGCCGACCGTCACCGTGGTCTGCCTGGTCCCGATGGGCCCGACGGCGCCCTGCTTGTTCATCCAGATCATGATCTCGTAGGCGTGGTTGTCGGCCCAGATGTCGTAGGCCGTCGCGTACGAGCCCGCGCCCGGCCGGGTCACGTCGAACGAACTCGACAACCTGGTCATCGCGCTGAGCTTGCGGTTGACCGCCTTCGCCGAGTGCGGGTAGGACTTCACGCCGCCGGTGTTCGGGTGGTCCGCCCACACGCCCCAGTTGCTGAAGGAGTTCGCCCAGATCCCCTGGTACCCCGCGCCGGAGCCCCAGACGTTGTTGCGGACGGTGTACCCGCCGTTGGACCACGTGCCCCACTTGTCGTTGGACGACCAGACCGCCGCCTGGGCGACCCCGGTGGAGCCGAGGAGGAAACCGACCAACGCGACCGCGACCGCGGCCGAACGCATCCTGTTCATGGCGCTTCTTCCCGGGCAACGCTGCCCATGTCGTCGCACTGGCAATCGAATCGCTTCGACTGACAGTGCGGAGGGATTCCTGCGACGCGGCGGTGGATGACCGGACTATCGCAGCCGACACCCGTCCGGTCAACGACGGACGGTCAAGCGGGACGCGCCCGCGCGAATTCGACGGATTCGACCGCGCCCTTCGACGGGACATTCGACCGGGTAGTCGAGTGGGTGGTCGACCAGGCATTCGACTCGGCATTCGACCGGGTATCCGACCGCGTATTCGGCAGCGGCGATCGTGCCGGGAGAACTCAGTCGTCGTCCACGGCCTCGTCCGGCCCGGAACCACCGCGGATCAGGTACACCACGGAGTCCAGCTCGTCGGGCTTGATCAGCACCTCGCGCGCCTTCGAGCCCTCGGACGGGCCGACCACGCCGCGCGTCTCCAGCAGGTCCATCAGCCGCCCGGCCTTGGCGAAACCCACCCGCAGCTTGCGCTGCAACATGGACGTCGACCCGAACTGGGACGTGACGATCAGCTCGGCGGCCTGGATCAGCAGCTCCATGTCGTCGCCGATGTCGGCGTCGACTTCCTTCTTCTCGCTCGCCTTCGCCGCCGTGACGCCGTCCGTGTACTCGGGCTGCGCCTGCTGCTTGGTGAAGTTGACGATCTCCGAGATCTCGTCGTCCCCGACGTACGCGCCCTGCACGCGCACCGGTTTCGACGCGCCCATCGGCAGGTACAGGCCGTCGCCCATGCCGATCAGCTTCTCGGCGCCCGGCTGGTCGAGGATGACCCGCGAGTCGGTCAGCGACGACGTCGCGAACGCCAGCCGCGACGGCACGTTCGTCTTGATGAGACCGGTGACCACGTCGACGGACGGCCGCTGCGTCGCCAGCACCAGGTGGATGCCCGCCGCACGGGCCTTCTGCGTGATCCGGACGATGGCGTCCTCGACGTCGCGCGGGGCGGTCATCATCAGGTCGGCCAGCTCGTCCACGATCGCCATGATGTAGGGGTACGGCCGGTAGACGCGCTCGCTGCCCGGCGGCGCGCCGATCTCGCCCGACCGCACCTTCCGGTTGAAGTCGTCGATGTGCCGCACCCGGTTGACCTGCATGTCCTGGTAGCGCTGCTCCATCTCCTCGACCAGCCAGGCCAGCGCGGCGGCGGCCTTCTTCGGCTGGGTGATGATGGGCGTGATCAGGTGCGGGATGCCCTCGTACGGCGTCAGCTCGACCATCTTCGGGTCGATCAGGATCATCCGGACCTCGTCCGGCGTGGCCCGCGCCAGCAGCGACACCAGCATCGAGTTCACGAAGCTCGACTTGCCGGAACCCGTGGAGCCGGCGACCAGCAGGTGCGGCATCTTGGTCAGGTTCGCGGTGACGAAGTGGCCCTCGATGTCCTTGCCCAGCCCGATGACCATCGGGTGGTTGTCCTTGACCGTGGACGGCGAGCGCAGCACGTCGCCGAGCCGCACCATCTCGCGGTCGCTGTTGGGCACCTCGATGCCGACGGCGGACTTGCCGGGGATCGGGGCGAGCAGCCGGACGTTGTCGGTGGCGACGGCGTAGGCGATGTTCTTGGTCAGCGCGGTGATCTTCTCGACCTTCACGCCCGGACCCAGCTCCACCTCGTACCGGGTGACCGTCGGGCCGCGGGTGAAGCCGGTGACCTGCGCGTCGATGGAGAACTGGTCGAGGACGCCGGAGATGGCCTCGATCATGAGGTCGTTGGCCTTGCTGCGGGCCTTCGGCGCGTCGCCGTCCTTCAGGATGGTCGGCGGCGGCAGCTTGTAGTCGCCCTCGACCGCGCGCACGGCGAGCGCGGCCGTCTTCGGCAGCTCCGGCGTGGCCTTGGGCTTCGGCGCGGGCTTCGCCACGGGCGGCGGTGGCGGCTCGTCGTCCAGCGGGAGCTCGGGCTGGTCGTCCTCGGCGGCGACGGCCTGGCGGCGCGAGCGGGACGGGCGGCGCAGCTTCGCCGGCTTCGGCTCGGGCTCGGGCTCCGCCTCGTCCTCGGCGCCGAAGCCCTCGGTCCGCTCGGGCGCGCGGTGCAGGAGGCCGCCGAGCTTGGCGGGCAGGTCGCGGATCGGCACGTGGACCAGCAGCAGCACGCCGTAGCCGAAGATCAGGAAGAGCAGCGGTCCGGCGACCCACGGCGTGAGGCCCTGGGCGAGGAACCCGCCGGCGAGGTAGCCGAGCGCGCCACCGGCGTCCCGGCGCGCGATCGGGTCCATCGGCAGTCCGCCGACGAGGTGGAACATGCCGAGGAAGCCGACGGTGACGAGGATGGAGCCGATCACCAGGCGTGGGCGCGCCTCGGGGTTCGGGTCGGTGCGCATGAGCGCCACGCCGACCGCCAGCAGCAGCGCGGGCACGATCACCGAGGGCCCGCCGACCGAGCTGCGCACGGCGACGTCGACCCACCGGCCGACCGGTCCGCCCGCCTGCCACCACACGCCGGCGGCGGTGATCACGGCGAGCGAGATGAGCACGAGCGCGAGGCCGTCACGGCGGTGCGCCGGGTCGAGTTCCTTGCCGCGCCCGACCGCGCGGACGATCGAGCCGACGCCGCGGCCGAGGAGGCCCCACACCTTGCCGATGGACGACGGGCCGGAGGCCTTCTTCGCCGGGGAGCGCCGGGCGGCCGGCCTGGACGCGCCGGAACGGGGCTTCGACCCGGATCTGGTGCTGCGGGTCGTGCCCTTGCGCGAGGTCCCCGTTCGACCGGCCATGTGCCCTACGGTAGTCCCTTGTGCCCCACCGGCCCCAACGGTCACGGTGGACGTGACGTGCGCTGCCCGACGCCCATGGTTGCCCGGAAGTCGCTGCGCCGACACCTCGACACGCCGTAGCCTGCCCGTCGTGTCCACACCACTGCTGTGGCGCGTGCTGACCGCCGTCGACCAGGGTGTCGTCGGCCTCAGCGGACGACTCGAAGTCACCGGCGACATCCCGGCGGACCTCAGGGGGCGTCCCCTGCTGCTCGCGTCCAACCACATCGGCAACCTCGACCCCTTCGTGCTGATCGCGGCGTGCCGCCGGATCGGTGTCGCACCGCGGTTCCTGCTCGCGGGAGGGCTGCTCGACGCGCCCGTCCTGGGGCCCCTGCTGCGGGGGTCCGGGCACCTGCGGGTGGACCGGGCGGCGGCGGACGTCGGCGACGCCTACCACCGCACCGTCGAGGCGTTGCGGCGCGGCGGCGACCCGATCGCGCTGTACCCGGAGGGCAGGATCAGCCTCGACCCGGGGCTGTGGCCGGAGCGGGGCAAGACCGGCGCGGCACGGCTGGCGCTGAGCGGCGACATCCCGGTGGTGCCGGTCAGCCAGTGGGGCGCGCACGAGGCCGTCTACTGGGGCAACACGCACGTGAACGGGTGGCAGGACGCCAAGCCGTACGTCACGTCGTACGTGCGCGGGATGCTGCGGCGGCCGACGTTCAAGGTGCACTTCGGCAAGCCGGTGGACCTGTCCGGTCTGGAGGACGGCAAGCCGGGCGACGCGCGTCGGGCGCACGAGCGGATCATGCGCGCGATCACGGCGGGCCTGGTGCCGCTGCGGATCGACGAGCCGGACCTGCCGAGGTTCCACGACCCGACGCGGCCGACGACCGGCAAGAGCCCCTGGCGTCCGGAGTGACGGCGTCGGAGGAGAAGTCCGCCGGAACCGCGTCCCGGGTGTCCGGAGTGGACGCTGCCGGGATTCCGGCCCGCGGCACGGCGTTGGCGCTGCTGTCGTCGGTCACGTTCGGCGCGTCCGGCGTGCTGGCGAAGCCGGTGATGGAGGCCGGCGTCACGCCGACGCAGGTCACCAGCGCCCGGATCGGCATCGCGGCGGCCGTGCTGCTCGTGGTCGTCGCGCTGCTGCGGCCGCGGGCGTTGCGGTTCGCGCGCGGCGACTGGGGTCTGCTCGTCGGCTACGGGCTGTTCGGCGTGATCGGCGCGCCGCTGCTGTTCTTCATCTCGGCGGCGCGCATCCCGGTGGGCATCGCGATGCTGCTGGAGTTCACCGCGCCGATCCTGGTGGCGCTGTGGGTGCGGTTCGTGCGCGGCACGCGGCTGCCCCGCGCGGTGTGGTGGGGCATCGCGGTGGCGTTGCTGGGCCTGGCGATGGTCGGCGAGGTGTGGCAGAGCGTGCGGCTGGACACCGTCGGCGTGCTGGCGGGCCTGGGTTCGGCGGTGTGCACGGCGGCGTACTACCTGCTGGGCGAACGCGCGGCGGGCAAGCACGACCCGCTCGGCGTGCTCGCGGTCGGCATGGTGGTGGGCGCGGTGGTCCTGGCCGTGGTGAGCCCGCCGTGGCTGGTGCCGATGGGTACGCCGACGGACCTCGGGCCGACGTGGGCGCTGCTGCTGGGGTTGGCGTTGGTGGCGACGGTGGTGGCGTACCTGGCCGGGATCGTGTCGCTGAAGCACCTGCCGTCGTCGGCGGCGAGCGTGATCGGGCTGCTGGAGCCCGTGGTGGCGACGGTGCTGGCGTGGTGGCTGCTCAACGAGGCGCTGAGCGGGTTGCAGGTCGCGGGCGCGGCCGTGCTGCTGGCCGGCGCGGCGGCGGTGCAGGTGGCGAGCGGGCGGAAGGCGCCCGTCACACCCGAGCCGGTGCCCCGGCCCTGACCTGACCGGACCGGACCGTGATCGAGTACGCGTCACACCTTGGCGAGGAACGCCCGCCAGGCGACAGCGGTGAAGGCCAACCGCGGAGCGGTGTTCTTGGAGTCCCGCACGCCGACGGCGTCGGACGCGAACGCCACTTCCACGCAGTCTGTGCCGACGCCCTCGCTGTGACTGCTCTTACGCCACCTCACCGCCTGCTGTCGTCGCACCCCTGGCCTCCCGCAGTCGGTCGAAGCGGTCCGCCCACCTGGCGAACGCCGACCGCGATTGTTCCTCAGTCAGCGCGACTCGTGCGAGGTCGTGACAACTCTGCTGGTACGCCCTGGTCGCCTCGAAGGTGTCCAGGAACAGCGACACCTGGCCGCACTCGACGTACGTCACCGGCGTGTAGTCGGCGAAGGTCATGTGGGTGAAGGGCGTGTTCAACGAACGCGGAAGCACCGCCGTGAACGGGATGAGCCGCACGCCGCCCCGGAACAGCAGTTGCAGCATCTGTTCGTACATCACCTGCGGGCCGCCGACCATGCGGTGCAAGGCGGCCTCGTAGAGGAAGAACATGCCTTTCGGGGGAGACGGCTCGTCGAAGATCGCCTGCCTGGCCATGCGATCGGCAACGGCGTCCTCGGCGCCGGGAGCGCCGTCCATCAACGCGGCGGCGTAGTCGCGAGTCTGGAGCAGCCCCGGCACGACGATGGTCTGGTACGACCTGATCGTCTTGGCCGACCGCTCGTGGATGATCAGCATCCGGAGGCTGTCCGGCATCGCGACGCCGTGCGGGCGCACGTAGTGCCCGGTGGTCGGCTCCTGCGCCAACCCCATGATGTGGTCGAACGTGTCCGGGTCGGCGCGGAGGTGGCCGACGAACCGGGCGATGTCCACCGGGCTGGTGCCGCGCGTGCCGCCCTCCAACTTGGAGAGCTTGCCCGCGGACCAGCCCAGCTCCTCGATCAACGTCCCGGTCCTGACGTCCGACCGACGACGGGCCTGACGGAGGGCGTCCCCCAGCTCGCGACTCAACGCGTTCGACATCCGTGACTCCATGTGGGCACGCTAGGGCCGCCTGACCAGCGGTTTCCAGCCGGCGGCCCGGATTCCACCCCAAGGGATCACCGCGGTACCAGCGGTACCTACTTCAGGAACGCGAGCACGCGCTCCATCAACAGCGCCGCGGCCACCTCGTCGTACGACGACAGGCTCTCGTCGGCGAACAGGTGCTTGTCGCCGGGGTACAGGAACAGTCCCCCGTCCGGCGCGCCGGCGACGAGCGCGCGGGCCGCGTCGAGGTCGCCGTCGTCGACGAACGACGCGTCGTCGGCCATCGCGTGGACCTGGACCGGCACGCTCGGGGGCCACCCGCCGAACTCGGACGCCGGCACGCACGCGCTGACGAGCAACGCGCCCACCGCCCCCGGTTTGGTCTGGGCCAACATCTGCGCCGGCAGCACGCCCAGCGAGAACCCCAGGTAGACGACCTCCGGGGACAGCCCCTCGACGGCGAGCCGGCCGCGTTCCGCGATCGTGCCGAACCCGACCTCCTGCGCGTAGTCGAGCCCCGCGCCGAGGTCCACGAAGATCCGCCCGTCGTACAGGTCCGGCACGTGCACGGTGTGCCCGGCCTCCGCCAACCGCTCGGCGAACGCCTCCACACCGGACGTCAGCCCGTGCGCGTGGTGGAACAGCACCACCTCTGCCATGTCACTCCCCCTCTGTGCGACGACGGCCGGCCCGACGAGGTGGTCGGGCCGGCCGTCGGGCTCGGCGACGGTCAGTTCACCGGGATGATCGTCGGCACGATCATCGGCCGGCGCCGGTAGGTCTCGGCTACCCAGCGGCCGACCACTCGACGCACGGCCTGGGCGATGCGGTGCGAGTCGGTGATGCCCTCGGCCTCGGTGCGGGACAGCTCCATCTCCACCAGGGAGACGGCCTGGTCCAACGCCTTCGGGTCGTCGGAGAACCCGCGCCCGGACACGGTCGGCGGCGCGACGGCGCGGCCGTTGGTGGAGTCGACGGCCACGGTGATGGCGATGAACCCGCCCTCGCCGAGCACGAGCCGGTCGGACAGCGTCGACTCGCCGACGTCGCCCACCGACAGCCCGTCCACGTAGACGTGCCCGACCTCGACCTTGCCGCTGATCGCGGCCTTGCCGTCGACCAGGTCGACCACCACGCCGTCCTCGGCGATGACGACCCGCTCCTCGGCCACGCCGGTCGCCACGGCCAGCGCCGCGTTCGCCCGCAGGTGCCGCCACTCGCCGTGCACCGGCATCACGTTCGACGGCCGCACCGCGTTGTACAGGAACAGCAGCTCGCCTGCGGGCGAGTGGCCGGAGACGTGCACCTTGGCGTTGCCCTGGTGCACGACCGTCGCGCCGAGCCGCGCCAGGCCGTTGACCACGCCGAACACCGCGTTCTCGTTGCCGGGGATCAGCGACGACGCGAGCACGATCGTGTCGCCCGCGCGGATCGAGATCTGCCGGTGCTCGCCGCGCGCCATCCGCGACAGCGCCGACAGCGGCTCGCCCTGCGACCCGGTCGACACGAACAGCACCTCGTCCTCGGGCAGCTCCATGGCCTCGTTGAGGTCCACGAACAGCCCGTCCGGCACGCGCAGGTAGCCCAGCTCGACCGCGATGCCCATGTTGCGCACCATCGACCGGCCCACCAGGGCGACCCGGCGCCGGTACTGCACGGCCACGTCCAGCACCTGCTGCACGCGGTGCACGTGCGAGGCGAAGCAGGCCACGATGACGCGCTGGTCGGCCTTGCGGATGACGTTCTCCAGCACCGGCCCGATCTCGCGCTCCGGCGCGACGAACCCCGGCACCTCGGCGTTGGTCGAGTCGACCAGGAACAGGTCGACGCCCTCGTCGCCGAGCCGGGAGAACCCGGCCAGGTCGGTCAGCCTGCCGTCGAGGGGCAGCTGGTCGAGCTTGATGTCACCGGTGTGCAGCACCAGCCCGGCGGACGTGCGGATCGCCACCGCGACCGCGTCCGGGATCGAGTGGTTGACCGCGAAGAACTCCAGCTCGTACGGCCCGAACGCGCGGCGCTCGCCGTCGGTGATCTCCATCAGCCGCGGGGTCTGGCGGTGCTCCCGGCACTTCGCGGCGAGCAGCGCCAGCGTGAACCGCGAGCCCACCACGGGCAGGTCGGGGCGGAGCTTCAGCAGGAACGGCACCGCGCCGATGTGGTCCTCGTGCCCGTGGGTGAGGACGAGCGCCTCGATGTCGTCCAGCCGGCCCTCGATGGCCCGGAAGTCGGGCAGGATCAGGTCCACGCCCGGCTGGTCGTCCTCGGGGAACAGGACGCCGCAGTCCACGACGAGCAGCCGGCCGGCGTGCTCGAACACCGTCATGTTGCGGCCGATCTCGCCAATTCCGCCCAGTGCGACGACGCGCAGAGCGCCGTCCGGCAGTGCGGGCGGGGGTGAGCTCGGGTTGATCACGCGTTGACTCCCAGTTCGGCCTCGACGGCCTTGATGTCCTCGGTTGAAGCGGGTACCAGCGGCAACCTCGGGTCGCCCACGTCGAGGCCCCGCAAACGCAGGGCGGCCTTCGCGTAGGTGACGCCGGGCATCCGGCTGAAGGGCCGCAGCAGCGGCAGCAGCGACTGGTGGATCGCGGTCGCGCCGGCCACGTCACCGGACTCGAACGCGTCGAGCATGTCGCGCAGCCGGTCGGCGGCGAAGTGCGACACGACGCTGACGAAACCGACCGCGCCGACGGACAGCCAGGGCAGGTTCAGCGGGTCGTCACCGGAGTAGTAGGCCAGGTCGGTGGCCGCGATGACCTTGCTGCCCGCGAGCAGGTCGCCCTTGGCGTCCTTGACGGCGACGACACGCGGGTGCTCCGCGAGCCGCAGCAGGGTGTCCACCTCGATGGGGATCACCGCGCGCGGCGGGATGTCGTACAGCATCACCGGCACGCCGACCTGGTCGGCCACGGTGGTGAAGTGCGCGTACACGCCCTCCTGGGTGGGGCGCGAGTAGTACGGCGTCACGAGGAGCAGGCCGTGCGCGCCCGCCGCCTCCGCCTCCTTGGCCAGGTGCACGCTGTGCGCGGTGTCGTACGTGCCGGCGCCGCTGACCACGGTCGCGCGGTCGCCGACCGCCTCGACGACGGCGCGGACCAGGTCGGCCTTCTCGGCGTCGCTGGTGGTCGGGCTCTCGCCGGTGGTGCCGTTGACCACGAGACCGTCGTTGCCCAGCCCGACCAGGTGCTCGGCGAGCTGTTGCGCCTTCTCCAGGTCCACCGCCCCCCGGGCGTCGAACGGCGTGACCATGGCGGTGAGCACGCGGCCGAACGGGCGGCCGGGCGAGGCGGTAGGACTTCCGGTCATGGCCGGAAATCTACCGCGTCACCCTCGGCAAGCTGCGACTACATGCTCCGGTCGAGGTCTCGCACGAGGCGCACGGCCTCGTCCGGGCCGTCGTACTCGACGTGCGCGGCGGACCGGCCGAACACGTGCACCAGCAATTCCGAGACTTGTCCGGTCAGCACCACGGGGTGGCGTCCGCGCCTGGCCACGTGGGCCTCGCCGTTCGGGCGGCGGAGCACCACGCCGACCGGGCTCTTGCGGTACAGGAGGCGGGCCACCGGTCCCAGCCGCCGCCACAGCACCGCGTCTCGTACCGGATCGGGTGAACGCGGCGCCCAGTCGTCGCGGGCCCGGCGGACGTCCTCGTGGTGCACGAAGTACTCGACCGGGTTCACCAGCTCGTCCACCAGCGCGTAGGGGGAGAACCGGGGCGGACCGCCGCGGACCAGCCCGACCAGCTCGTCCCACGGCTTGGCGGCGTACGCGTCCTGCACCTTCCGGGTGTGCCCGGCCAGGGCCCCGACCAGGATGCCCGCCGCCGCGTCGGGCCGGCGTTCCCGCAGCACGAGGTGGGCGGCGAGGTCGCGCGTGCGCCACGGGTGGCACAGGGTGGGCGCGTCCGGCCCCACCTCGGCGAACAGCTCGGTCAGCAGCCTGCGTTCGTCCTGCGCGACGCCCATGACCCCACGCTACCGATCCTCGGCGTAGACCTGGTCCTCGAGCGGGGCCTTGTCCTTGTGCCAGAGCACGCACGCGACCTCGCGGCTGCCCCGGCCGGAGGAGTCGGTCGGGTCGGACTGCCACTCACCGCTCGTCGGCACCACGGCGGCGTAGCGGAACCGGTCCTCCTTGTCGTCCACCGGGATCAGGTCCGACATGAAGTGCAGGGTGCAGAAGTCCTCGGCGTACTTCTTCAGGTACTCGTCGCCGGGGTAGCCGCGCTTGTCCGAGCCGAACGGGCTGCCCTTCGCGAAGTACTCGACGCGGTGGGACTTCTGGCAGTCCGTGTAGTTGATCGTGGTGTTGGGGTCGAGGTAGTTGTCGCCGCACTGGCCGGCGGTGAGGTCGAACTGGCTCTTCCCGAGCGTGCCGCCCGCGCCGTAGGTGATCGTCTCGGCCATCGCGGCGGACGGCTGGTCGGTGAAGATCCACCGGCCGAGGAGCACGCCGCAGACCAGCAGCGCGACCGACGCGACCGACGTGCCGGCGATCAGCACGGGCTTCAGCCACGGCTTCCGGACCGCGGTCGGCGCGGTGTAGTGCATGGTCGGGTTGGGCGCGCCGAACCCCGTCGGCGGCGTCGGCTGGGCCACGGCGCGCTCCAGCATCGCGCGGGCCTGCGGACCGGTCAGCCGGGCGTTCGGGTCGGGCATCATCAGGCCGGTGATCACCGCGCCGAGCACGCCGTGCGCCCTGGTCAGGCGGGGCATCTCGTTCATGATCGCGTGCAGGGTGGACGCGGTGGACGTGCGCTCGTAGGGGTTCAGGCCCTCCACGGCGTAGCAGAGCGTCGCGCCGAGCGCCCACAGGTCCGACGCCGGTGACGCGTCGTGGCCGTGGATGCGCTCGGGCGACATGTACGCGGGCGAGCCGATGAGGCTGCCGCTGGTCGTCAGCCGCGGGTCGTCCACGGCCTGGGCGATGCCGAAGTCGGTGAGCTTCACCCGGCCGGTCGACGTGATCATGAGGTTGCCGGGCTTGACGTCGCGGTGCACGATGCCCGCCTGGTGCGCGGAGTCCAACGCGGACAGCGCCTGCACGGCCATCGAGATGACGCGGTCCTGCGGCATGGGGCCGTGCTGGGCGATGAGCGTGGACAGCGTCGCCGCCTCCACGAGCTCCATCACGATGTAGGTCATGCCGTTCTCGGCGACCACGTCGAACACGGTGACCACGCCGGGGTCGTTCAGCCGGCCCGCGGTGCGCGCCTCGCGGAGCACCCGCTCCTCCAGCACGCGGCGCTCCTCGTGCGCGATGCCGTCGGGCAGGTGCAGCTCCTTGATGGCCACCTGGCGCCCGATCACGTTGTCCTGGGCGCGCCAGACGACGCCCATGCCACCGCGACCCAGCTCGGCGAGCAGGGTGTACCTGCCCGCGATGACGCGGGGTTGGGCGCTCACACCTTGGGGACCAGTCACCGTCACTCCTCGAAACCCGACCGCCGACCGGGCGGAACGCTACTTCAGACCGCCCGGAGCCCGATCCGGTTTCACGGTTTCGTGACTTCGTGCCCGGACGCCCGCAACGCGCGCACCGCCCGGCCCAGGTCACCGGCCTTCACCAGCAGGTGGTCGGTGTCGTAAGTGGACAGCGCGAACAGGCTCACGCCCGCCGCGGCCAGCTCGCCGGACAGCGCCGCCATGATCCCGGTGAGGGTGAACTCCAGCGGGCCGCGCACGGTCAGCAGCCGCCACCCCGGCTGCACGGCGGCCGTCTCGGGCGCGCGCTCGCTCGGGCACACAACGGACAGCTCGTCCGGCGTCCTGGTGACCGACACCAGGCCTGGCGCGTCGAGCAGCCCGGCCGGGACCGGCGCGTCGGCGGGGAGCCGCGCGATCGTGTACTCACCCGGCCGGACGTCGACGATCAGCCGCTTCACGGCTCAGCCCTCGGTGACCAGCGGGCTGGACGCGACCTCGGTGCCGTCGGACAGCGCGGAGATCGTGAAGTCGGCGAACACGTTGGCCGCCGCCTTCTGGAGCTGGCGCAAGCACTCGACGGCGAGGGCGCGGATCTCCACGTCGGCGTGCTCGGTGGCGCGCATCGCGATGAAGTGCCGCCACGCCCGGTAGTTGCCGGTGACCACGATGCGGGTCTCGGTGGCGTTGGGCAGGATCGCGCGAGCCGCCTGGCGGGCCTGCTTGCGGCGCAGGGTGGCGCTCGGCACGTCGGAGAACTTCTCCTCCAGGCCCTTCAGCAGCTCGTTGTACGCGTCGACGCTGGCCTGGGCGGCGGCGAGGAACTTCTCGTGCAGCTCGGGGTCGTTCGCGATGACGTCCGGCTCGACCATGGCGGCGTTGCGCTCGGGCACGTACCGCTGCGACAGCTGCGAGTACGAGAAGTGCCGGTGGCGGATCAGCTCGTGCGTCAGCGACCGCGAGATGCCGGTCAGGTAGAAGCTCACCGAACCGTGTTCGAGGACGGACAGGTGGCCGACCTCGATGATGTGCTTGATGTAGCCGGCGTTGGTGGCGGTGGCCGGGTTCGGCTTGGTCCACGACTGGTAGCAGGCACGGCCCGCGAACTCCGCCAGCGCCTCGCCGCCGTCGGCGTCGGTCGACCACGGGACGCCGTCCGGGGGGAAGAACTCCGTCTTCGCGATCAACTGCACCTTCGGCGCCACCGTCTCAGCCATGGCCCGAACCCTAACCGAAGCCGACCCGTCCGCCGGCGCGCGCCACCGCCGCCGCCCGCCGTTCGGCCGCGCCCCGGCTGCGCTCCGTCACGGCCGTTCGGCGGCGGGTGATGCCCCCGTTCGCGCGGCGTGATCGACAGCACCGTGATGTCACTTCCGGCATCACGTTCTCCTTGACTGATGTCAGATTTGACGTCATGGTGGTGTCATGGATCTGTCGCCGTACATCGCAGCACTGCGCGAGGACCTCGCGACGGCCGCCTCCGCCGGGGACGACACCACCCGGCGCACCGCGGCCCTGCTGTCCGCAGCCCTGGAGCCCGCCGCGCGGCTCGCGCTCATGAACGCGCTGTCCGACCTGGCCGCGGAGGTCACCGCGGCCCTCGACGGCCCCGTCGTCGACGTGCGGTTGGACGGCCGGGACGTGCAGGTGGTCGTCACCGGCACGGCCGCTCGGGACGAGCCCGAGCCTCAACCCCAGGAGGTCCCGCGGCCGGCGGGCGGTGAGGCCACGCGCATCACCCTGCGGCTGCTGGACGAGCTGAAGTCCAAGGCCGAGCAGGCCGCCGCGGCCCAGGGGCTGTCGCTGAACACGTTCGTCGCGCAGGCCGTGCAGGGCGCGGTCGGCGGGCGGCGCGGCGGCGGTGGCGGCGGGGGTCACAAGCACTGGGGGCCGCCGAAGGACCAGCCGGGCGGCGGCTCGCCGTCCTCACGCGTTCGCGGCTGGGTGCAGGGCTGAGGGGGAGATCATGGAACCGGATGCAGCGCGTCAGCAGAGCTTCGAGGTCGACGGGGTCGTGGAGGTCGACGTGGCGCTGCTCGCCGGCCGGGTGCTGGTGCACCTGGTGGACGAGCCGGGCGTGCACGTCGAGCTCAAGCACGACCCGTCGCTGGGCGAGTCGTGGACGGCCGGCCTGTCCGGCCTCCTGACCTGGGTGAACGACCAGTTCGGCGGCGGCCGTGAACAGGCGGCCGGGCCGGAGGAGGCCGTGCGGGACGCCCGCGTCGAGCTGACCGGCGGGCGGTTGAAGGTGCAGTCGTCCAAGGCGCTGCCGCTGCGCGCCGTGCCGCTGGCGGTGACCGTGCGGGCGCCGTCCGGCTCCCACGTGATCGCCAAGGCCGGGTCGGCCGACGTGACCGTGACGGGCGCGGCGGGCCGCCTGGAGATCCAGACCGGGACCGGCGACGTCACCGCCGACCGGGCCGACGCGCCGTCCCAGGTCAACTCGGGTTCGGGCAAGCTCCGGCTCGGCCCGATGCTCGGCGGGCTGCGCGCGAAGACCGGCAGCGGCGACATCGAGGTGTCGTCGATCGGCGGGAACACCGTCCTCTACACCGGCACCGGCGACGTGTGGCTCGGCGCGGTGCAGGACGACGTGCAGGTGCGCACGGGCAGCGGTGACGTCACCGTCGCCGACGCCGCCGCGGGCCGCATCCAGATGGGCACCGGCTCCGGCGACGTCCGGGTGGGCGTCCGCCCCGGCGTGGCCGCCGAGATCGACCTGGTGTCCAGCACCGGCTCCGCCCGCAGCGAGCTGGACGTCTCGGACACCCCGCCGCCCACCGAACCGGCCCTGCACATCACCGGCCGGACGAGCAGCGGCACCGCCCTGGTGACCACCGCGACGACCACCTGACACCACCGGCTCGTCGCACCGCGGCCGCCGCGGCGTGCGCACCCCCGATGCGCGCGCCGCGGCCCACCTCGCCGCGGCGCACTCCCCAGCGGCCCACTCCCCAGCGGCCCCAGCGGCCCACCGGACCTGTCAGTGGACCACCGACTTCAGCATCGGGGCCAGGTCGCCGCGCGGCACCACCTCGACGTCGTCCAGCTCCAGCCAGTCCGCCATGTGGCGCAGCTCGGCCGCCAGCTCCACGGCCACCCGCCCGACGTCCGCGGTCGGCTCGGAGTGCGCCGCCTGCACGCGCAGGACGCCCGCAGCGCGGTCCGCCTTCAGGTCGACCCGCCCCACCAGCTCGCCGTCCAGCAGGAACGGGAACACGTAGTACCCGTGCACGCGCTTCGCCGCCGGCACGTAGATCTCGATCCGGTAGAAGAAGTCGAAGATCCGCTCGGTGCGCGCCCGCTCCCAGATCAGCGGGTCGAACGGGCACAGCAGCGCGCGGCCGGTGATCCGACGCGGCACCCGCGCCTCGACGTGCCGGTACGCGGGCACGCCCCAGCCGGCCACCTCGACCGGCTCCAGCACCCCGGCGTCCACCAGCTCCGCGACCGCCTGCCGGCTGCGCGCGGGCTGGAGCCGGAAGTAGTCCCGCAGGTCCGGTTCCGTCGCCACCCCCATCGCCTCGGCCGCGCGGCCCACCAGCTCCCGCGCGCCCTCCTCCGCCGAGATCGACCGCCGCCGGGCCAGCACCTCCGGCGGCAGCACGCGCTCGCTCAGGTCGTACAGCCGCTCGAACCCGCGCCGCGTCCCCGTCGTCAGCACGCCCTCGCCGAACAGGTACTCGCACACCTTCTTCACCTCGGACCAGTTCCAGCCCCAGTGGTCCTTGGCCCGCGGCCCGCCGCCGGCCAGCGCCTTCTCGATCGCGCCCGCGCCGAGCGGCCCCAGCTCCTTCACCACGGCCAGGATGTCGTCCACGAGCCGCGGCGAGCCCTCGGCGACCGCCGTGTAGTTCTTCCACCAGCCCGGCCGCTTGGCCCCGGAGTGGAACAGCGGCCAGTCCTCGATCGGCACCAGGCTCGCCTCGTGCGCCCAGTACTCGACCAGCAGCCGGGGCCGCCGGGCGCTGTGCGACCACGCCGCGTCGTCCACCAGCGACGGCGAGTAGGCGCCGAGCCTGCTGAACACCGGCATGTAGTGCGCGCGGACGGCCACGTTCACCGAGTCGAGCTGCAGCAGCCGCACCCGCGACAGCACCCGCTGGAGGTGCCGCCGGGTGGGCGCGGAGGCGGGCCGGGGATCGGCGAAGCCCTGGGCGCCCAGCGCGATGCGGCGGGCGACGTCGGCGCTCATCTTCTGCACGGCAGGATGCTCCCACTCAGGTCCGACACTTCCGCTCGGCCCGCACCACCAGGACCACCGCCAGCACCACCAACAGGCCGCCGACCAGCTGGAACACGCCGACCCGCTCGTCGGCCAGCCACACCCCGAGCACCACGGCGATGATCGGGTTCACGTACGCGTACGTCGCCACCGTCGACACGGGCAGCTGCCCCAGCACGTACACGTACGAGCTGAACGCCAGCAACGACCCGAACACCACGAGGTACCCCCACGCCACCCAGGACGACGTGGTGATCGCGCCGAACGACACCCGCTCCCCCGCGGCCAGCCCGACCACCGTCAACGCCGCGCCGCCCGCCAGCATCTCCACCGCCGACAGCGCGAACGGGTTGGCGGGCGTGTCCAGCCGCCCGCTCAGGAACGTCCCCAGCGCCCAGCCGAACGCCGCCAGCAGCACGACCCACGGCCCCCACCACGACGACGTGCCGACGTCGTCCAGCAGCAGCGCCGCCAGCCCCACGAGCCCGATGGCGACACCCGCGTACGTCACGCCGGCGGGCCGCTCGCCCGCGACCCGCCGCATCACCACCACGTACAGCGGCACGGCCGCCACCAGCAGCGCGGCCAGCCCGGACGCCACCGACTGCTCGGCCAGCACCACGAGCCCGTTGCCCCACGCGGGCAGCAGCAGGCCCAGCAGCACCGAGGAGCCGAACTGCCGCCGCGTCATCCGCAGCCCGCCCCGCCACGCCACCACGAGCGCCAGCAGGGCGCCCGCCAGCAGGAACCGCGTGCCGCCCGACAAGAGGGGCGGCATCGACTCGATGGTGAACCTGATGGCCAGGTAGGTGGAACCCCACACCACGTACACGACGCCCAACGCTGCCCAACGCACCCACGGACGCTTTCACGTGACACCGCCCGGAATCACGCGGGTTTCCGCCGCTAGGGTTCCGGCATGGCCGACGCCAGCGTGCGCACCGCGCAGCCCGACGACGTGGCGGAGATCGCCCGCATCCACCGAGACACCTGGCGGACCGCCTACCGGGACATCCTGCC
Organism: Saccharothrix hoggarensis; assembly: GCF_052936025.1. The sequence continues at coordinate 6,068,205 of NZ_CP193624.1, forward strand.
CGCCGAGGTGCTGGACTCGCTCGACGTCGCGGAGACCGCTCCGGCCTGGGCGGACGCCGTCGCGCGCGGCCAGGTGCTCGTCGCCGCCGAGGGCCGGTGGACGGTCGGCTTCTGCGTCGCGGGGCCGGCGCCGGAGGACGAGGTGGCCAACGCCGACGGCTCGCTGCCCGCCGACGCGTCGACGACGGCGCTGGTGAGCGTGCTCGTGGAACCCCGGTGGGGTCGGCGCGGGCACGGCGGCAGGTTGCTGGCCACGGCCGCCGGGCACCTGCGGGAAGCGGGGGCCACCAGGGGCGTCGCGTGGGTGCCCGAGGCGGACCGCAGCTCGATCGACTTCTACGCCAAGGCGGAGTGGGAAGCGGACGGCACGGTGCGCACGCTGGACGCGGGCGGGCGGCCGGTCAGGGAGATCCGGATGACCGGGGGGCTGTCCCTACTGCTCACGCCGTGACAGGACGGGTAGCCTCGGCCGGGTGCTCGGGTGGTTGTGCCTCACGTTCGGGGTCGCGTTCGGCTCCGCGATCCTGCCCCTGATCAGCATCGAGATCTTCGTCATCGGCCTGGTCACCCAGCAGCCGGGCATTTCTTGGTGGTGGATCGGGCTCGCCGTGGCCCTGGGCCAGGTGCTGGGCAAGATGTTCTACTTCCTGGCCGCCCGCGGCTCGCTGCACCTCCCCGCGTTCCTGAAGCGCGCGGAGAAGGCGGAGAAGCCGTCGTCGCCGTGGCGGCGGAAGTGGAAGGCGCGGCTGGAGTGGGTGCGCGAGCGCTGCCACCGGCACCCGCACTGGATGTTCGGCACGCACGCGGTCAGCTCGGTGGTCGGCCTGCCGCCGTTCATGTTCACCACCGTGCTGGCGGGGTTGGCGGGCATGTCGTCCTGGCTGTTCATCTCCACCGGCATGGTCGGGCGGTTCGCCCGGTTCAGCGTGCTGGCCGCTTCCCCGGCCGCGGTCGCAGGGTGGTGGGTGCACTGACGGACGTCTTCCCGCCGCGCTCGTGCCGCACCAGGCGCTGTTCGGGCAGCGTCAGGCCGTAGTGGTCGTGCAGCTCGGCCTGCTCGTCGTCCGACAGCTCCCGGCTGCGCACTTCGGGCGCGCCCGCGACCTCGTGCTCCTCCACCGGCACGACGAGCCGGCGTTCGCGCACCTGGGCGCCGAGGATGGGCACCAGGGTGGTGCCGCCGGCCCGTCGCACGGTGGCCCAGAGCGGGCGGCCGTCGGCCAGCCACACCTCGGACACCGGGCCGATCGGCCGGCCGTGCCGGTCCAGCACGTCGCAGTCGTAGAGCCGGTCCACTGTTGTTCGGTCCATGTCCCACCGGCTACCCGGCCATTCGGGTGAGCGCACGGCGAACCACCCGGTCGTGTGACCGCTAGGTGAGGGCGAGGGCGATGCTCACGGCGGCGGCGATGACCAGGCAGGCGACGGTCAGCCGCAGGTTCTCGCAGGTTTTGACCACACGAGCCACGGTAGCGACACGTGCCGAAGGATCAAAGGCAAGAAGACGTTAAGACCGAATGAACCGCGTCTCACTCGACCGGCTCACACCCGATTCGTCGGCGACTGGAATAGTTCGATGGCCTTGCGCATGGTCTCGCGGGCCCGACCACGGTCACCGGCCAGGTCGTACGCCTGCGCCAGCAGGAACCACGCCCGCCAGTCCTCCGGCCGCGCCTCGACGTCGGCCCGGCGCTCCTCGAACCACGCGTCGGCGGCCTCCCGCTCCACCCGCCCGGACGGCGCGGCAGCGCGGAGGTGTCCAGGAGACCGCCCTCCGCGTCGAGCTGCCGCGCCATCCGCTCGGTGGTGAAGCCGAACCGCAGGTTCGTCCACGCGATCCACGCGCCGATCAGCGGCAGCACCAGCACGCCGACGCCCAGGCCGACGCCGACCGGGTCGCCGGTGCTGAGCAGCGCCACGGCCCGGCCGCCGAGCAGCACGAAGTACACCGCCAGCGCGGCGGTGATCAGGAACGCGACGGTGCGGGTGCTCATCGCCGGCCCGGTCCGCGGAGGTCCACGGGGATCAGAGGTCCATGTACTTGTCGAGACCGACCGACAGGCCCGGGTGCCGCGCGATCGACCGCACGGCCAGCAGCACGCCCGGCATGAACGACTTCCGGTCCAGCGAGTCGTGCCGCAGCGTCAGCGTCTCGCCCTCCGTGCCGAACACGACCTCCTGGTGCGCGATCAGCCCGGCCACGCGCAGCGAGTGCACCCGCACGTCGCCCACCAGCGTCCCGCGCGCCCCCGGCGCCTCCTGGGTCGTCGCGTCCGGCATCGGGCCGAGGCCCGCCGCCTCACGCGCCTGGGAGATCAGCCGGGCGGTGTGCGCGGCGGTGCCCGACGGGGCGTCCACCTTGCGCGGGTGGTGCAGCTCGATGACCTCGACCGACTCGTAGTACCGGGCGGCCAGCTCGGCGAACCGCATGGACAGCACCGCGCCGATGGCGAAGTTCGGCGCGATCAGCACGCCCAGCTCCGGCTTCTGCTCCAGCCACTCCGACACCGCGCCGAGCCGCTGGGCGTCGAACCCGGAGGTGCCGACCACGGCGTGGATGTCGTTGTCCACGCAGAACCGGATGTTGTCCATCACCACCTCGGGGCTGGTGAAGTCGACCGCGACCTGGGCGCCCGCGTCGGCCAGGTTGAACAGCCAGTCGCCCGCGTCGACCATCGCGACGACTTCCATGTCCCCCGCGGCCTCGACCGCGCGGCACACCTCGGCGCCCATGCGGCCCCTGGCGCCGATGACGCCGACGCGGAGCGGTTCGGCCGACGACCCGTTCGCGGGGTCGAGCGGAGACTGAGCACTCAAGAGATCACCTCGTGCACCTGGGACGGCAGATCGTCGGCGTGAGCGTAAGGGCCGACCACGGCGGCGGCGACGGGACGTCGCAGCAGATCACGCGCCAGCGTCGCCACGTCCTCGGACGTGACCTCGTCGATGCGCGCGAGCGTCTGCTCCACGGACAGGTAGTCGCCGTAGTTCAGCTCGCCCTTGCCGATGCGCGACATCCGCGAGCTGGTGTCCTCCAGGCCCAGCACGAGCCCGCCGCGCAGCTGGCCCTTGCCGCGGGCCACCTCCGCGTCCTCCAGCCCGTCACGGGCCACGGTGGACAGCACCTCGCGCACCACGCCGGCCACGTCGCCGAGCCGGTCGGGCTGGCAGCCCGCGTAGATCGACAACGTGCCCGCGTCGGCGTAGAGGCCCACCGACGAGTACACCTGGTACGCCAGGCCGCGCCGTTCCCGGACCTCCTGGAACAGCCGCGAGCTCATGCCGCCGCCCAGCGCTGCGTTGAGGACGTTCAGGGCGAACCGGCGCTCGTCGTGCCGGTCCAGCCCGCGCACGCCCAGCATCAGGTGCGCCTGCTCGGTGTCGTCGGAGTGCAGCACCAGCTTGCGCGAACCGGGGATGCGGGCGCGTCCGGCGCGGGGCGCGACGGGCGTGCCGACGCGGTCGAGCCGATCGCCGACCTGCTTGCGCACCAACCGCATCACGTGCGCGTGGTCGATGTTGCCCGCGACCGCCAGCACCATCCGCGGCAGCGTGTAGCGCCGCTTGTAGAAGCCGAACAGCGCGTCGCGGTCCATGTCCCCGATGGACTGCTCGGTGCCCAGCACCGGCCGTCCCAGCGCGTGCTCGCCCAGCAGGGCGTCCAGGAACGCGTCGTGCAGCAGGTCTTCCGGGTCGTCGTCGCGCATGGCGATCTCTTCGAGCACCACGCCGCGCTCGGTCTCGAAGTCCCGCGGCTCGCACAGCGCGTCGAACACCACGTCGCACACCAGGTCCATCGCCAGCGGCAGGTCCTCGTCGAGGACGTGCGCGTAGTAGCAGGTGTGCTCCTTGGCGGTGAACGCGTTCAGCTCGCCGCCGACCGCGTCGATCTCCTCGGCGATCTGCGCGGCCGTGCGGTTCGCCGTGCCCTTGAACAGCAGGTGCTCCAGGTAGTGCGCGGCGCCCGCGACCTCGACCCGCTCGTCGCGCGACCCGACCTGCACCCACAGGCCGACCGACGCCGACCGGACGCCGGGGATGCGCTCGGTGATGACCCGCAGCCCGGACGGCAGCACGCTGCGGCGCACGGCCAGGCCGCCGTCGCCGCGTTCCAGCGAGACCGTGCTGCCGGGCTTCTGCAGGTGCCCGAGCCGGCGCGTAAGCGGACGGCCGCGAGTGCCAGAAGCACTCGCGGCCGTCCCGTTGACGCTCGTCCTCACTGCGCGGGTGCCTCGGCGGGCGCGTCGTCCGCGACGGGCGCGTCGCCGGCCGGGGCCGACTCGGCGTCGTCGTTGACCAGCACCAGGCTGATCTTGCCGCGCTGGTCGATGTCCGCGATCTCGACGCGGAGCTTGTCGCCGACGTTGACGACGTCCTCGACCTTGTTGATGCGCTTGCCGTTGCCCAGCTTCGAGATGTGGATCAGGCCGTCCTTGCCCGGGAGCAGGGACACGAACGCGCCGAACGCCGCGGTCTTCACCACGGTGCCCAGGAAGCGCTCGCCGACCTTCGGCAGCTGCGGGTTCGCGATCGCGTTGATCAGGCCGATCGCGGCCTCGGCCGACGGGCCGTCCGCCGCGCCGACGTAGATCGTGCCGTCGTCCTCGATGGAGATGTCGGCGCCGGTCTGCTCGGTGATCGAGTTGATCATCTTGCCCTTCGGGCCGATGACCTCGCCGATCTTGTCGGTCGGGATCTTGACCGACGTCACGCGCGGCGCGAACGGGCTCATCTCGTCCGGGCTGTCGATGGCCTCGGCCATGACCTCCAGGATGGTCAGGCGCGCGTCGCGGGCCTGACCCAGGGCCGACGCCAGGACCTCGGACGGGATGCCGTCGAGCTTGGTGTCGAGCTGGAGCGCGGTGACGAACTCCTTGGTGCCGGCGACCTTGAAGTCCATGTCGCCGAACGCGTCCTCGGCGCCGAGGATGTCGGTCAGCGCGACGTACTCCGTCTTGCCGTCGACCTCGTCGGACACCAGGCCCATGGCGATGCCCGAGACCGGCGCCTTCAGCGGCACGCCGGCGTTGAGCAGCGACATCGTGGACGCGCAGACCGAGCCCATCGACGTCGAGCCGTTGGAGCCCAGCGCCTCGGACACCTGGCGGATCGCGTAGGGGAACTCCTCGCGCTTGGGCAGCACGGGCATGATCGCCCGCTCGGCCAGCGCGCCGTGGCCGATCTCGCGGCGCTTGGGCGAGCCCACGCGGCCGGTCTCACCGGTGGAGAACGGCGGGAAGTTGTAGTGGTGCAGGTAGCGCTTGTGCGTCTCCGGGGACAGCGAGTCGATCTGCTGCTCCATGCGCAGCATGTTCAGCGTGGTGACACCCAGGATCTGGGTCTCGCCGCGCTCGAACAGCGCCGAGCCGTGCGCCCGCGGGATGACCTCGACCTCGGCCGACAGCGACCGGATCTCGGTGAGGCCGCGGCCGTCGATGCGGACCTTGTCGCGCAGGATGCGCTGGCGGACCAGCTTCTTGGTCAGCGAGCGGAACGCCGCGCCGACCTCCTTCTCGCGACCCTCGAACCGCTCGGCCAGCTTCTCCAGCACCGACGCCTTGATCTCGTCGATGCGGGACTCGCGCTCCTGCTTGGGGCCGATCGTCATCGCCTGGCCGAGCTCGCCGCCGGCGGCCTCCTCGACGGCCTCGAAGGCGTCGGGCTGGTAGGCCGGGTAGGTCGGGAACTCGCCGGTGGCCTTCGCGGCGACCTGCGCCAGCTGGGCCTGCGCGTCGCACAGCGCCTTGATGAACGGCTTGGACGCCTCGAGACCGGCGGCCACGACCTCCTCGGTGGGCGCCTGCGCGCCGTCGCCGACCAGGTCGATGACGTTCTCGGTGGCCTCGGCCTCGACCATCATGATCGCGACGTCGTCACCGACGACACGGCCGGCGACGACCATGTCGAACACGGCCTTCTCCAGCTGCTCGTGGGTCGGGAACGCCACCCACTGGCCCTCGATCAGCGCCACCCGGACGCCGCCGATGGGGCCCGAGAACGGCAGGCCCGCGAGCTGCGTGGACGCGGACGCGGCGTTGATCGCCACCACGTCGTACAGGTCCTGCGGGTTCAGGCTCATCACCGTGATGACGACCTGGATCTCGTTGCGCAGACCGTCCACGAAGGACGGGCGCAGCGGCCGGTCGATCAGGCGGCAGGTCAGGATCGCGTCGGTCGACGGGCGACCCTCGCGGCGGAAGAACGAGCCGGGGATGCGGCCCGCCGCGTACATGCGCTCCTCGACGTCCACCGTGAGGGGGAAGAAGTCGAAGTGCTCCTTGGGGTGCTTCGACGCCGTCGTGGCCGACAGCAGCATCGTCTCGTCGTCCAGGTAGGCGACGACCGAGCCGGCGGCCTGGCGGGCCAGGCGACCGGTTTCGAAGCGGATGGTGCGCGTGCCGAATCGACCGTTGTCGATCACGGCTGAAGTCTCGTGGACCTCGATGTCCGTCATGTGCGGATACTCCTCGTCATGCGGGCCACAGCGCGCTCAGGCGCGGGTCGCGGTTCGGACGAGGCCGGTCTTCGATCGAAGTCCCCTGGGATTCGTACCAGGGGGCCACTACCGAGGACCGGCGAACTGTCGTCCCGTGCGCCGCGCGTGCGTCCCTCGTCTTTGTTGTTTTCAGTTACGCCGAAGGGGAGTGACCCTCGTGGTCACTCCCCCTCGGGACGTCTCACCTGCGCAGACCGAGCCGCCCGATGAGGGCGCGGTAGCGCTGGATGTCCACCTTCTGGAGGTAGTTCAGCAGCCGGCGGCGACGGCCGACCAGCAGGAGCAGGCCACGACGCGAGTGGTGGTCGTGCTTGTGCTTCTTCAGGTGCTCCGTCAGGTCGGCGATGCGCTTGCTCAGCAGCGCGACCTGGGCCTCGGCGGAACCGGTGTCCGTGTCGTGGACGCCGTACTCGGCGAGGATGGTCTTCTTTTCCTGGGTGGTCAGTGCCACGTGCTCGTTACTCCTTGTGCCTGGTTAAGTGCCGTGCGGCCCCGCGGATCGCGGGGTAGTCGGTACTGGCCGCCACGGACCGCAGCCAGACCCAACTGTCGAGGTTACCAGCAGTGGCCGCGGCCTACGCGTTTGACGTGGTCAAGGGCACTCGGTCGAGGACGGTGTAGCCCTCGGCCGGGCGGCTGCGGACCAGCGCGACCTCCGCCGCCGCCCACTCACGCCCGGTGAACTCCAGCGGCGGCCACGCCCGGCCGCGGGCGACCGTCAGGTGCGGGCTCCAGTCGGGCGGCACGCCCGCCGCCGCGCCCAGGGCGGCCAGCGCGCCGTCCACGGGCTCCACCCCGACCCACAGCGCCTGCCCGAACCGGCCGCTCCCGCGCAGCCGCACCACGGGCGCGGCCAGGCCGCGCAGCCCGGCGAGCTGGTCGGCGGGCTCGGCCTCGCCGAAGAACCGGACGGTGACGTGCCAGCGGTCGGGCCGCACCCAGCGGAGCCGGGGGTGCGCCAGGCGGAGCGGGGCCAGGGCGTCCAGCAGCTCGTCGACGACGTCGGCGGGTGGGAAGAGGGCGGAGAAGAGGCTCAACGCCCGACCGTCAGCGTTCCTTGCTCGCGCGGCGCAGCAGCTCCGCCAGCGCCGGGAAGTCCTCGCCCAGCACGTCGGCGGCCTGCGACAGCTCGCGGCGGTCGGCGACGCGGCGCAGGACCGGGAACACCACGGACACCTCGTCGTCGGCTCCGTTGACGGGGAACGAGTCGCGGCTCACCGTCGGCTTGGACAGCCGCACGTCCTCCAGCGCGCGCTGCAACGCCTCGGGCGCGCCGGTCGCCACGTCGGCGGTGAGGACCTTGCGCTCCAACATGATCATCCGGGCGAGCACGGAGGGGTTGCCGATCTTGGCGCGGCGGCCGCTCATCACCTGGCTGAGCATGGGCGCGCTGATGCCGAGCACGTCGGCGAGCTGGGCCTGCGAGACGTTGAACGCGACCACCAGCCGGCGCACCCGGTCGCCCAGGGGTTCCCCGTACCACTCCCGCTGCAACGCGAGGTTGCGCTGGACGATCTTGTGGTCCTCCACCTTCGCCTCTCCCCTGACCGCTCGACCTGCCAGGCATCCTGCCAGGTCGCCCGGTGTCGCACGGCCGGTTCCACCCACCTGGTTCAACGGTTCAGGCGCCGTCGTCGCCGGCCAGGATCTCGCGGGTCGTGGCGACGTCGCGGTGCATCTGCTCCAGCAGCGACTCGACGCTGTCGAACTTCTCCATGTCCCGCAGCCGGTGGACGAAGTCGAGCGCCACCCGCTGCCCGTAGAAGTCCTCGTCCACGTCCAGCACGAAGGCCTCGACGCGGCGTTCCCGACCGCTGAACGTCGGGTTGGTGCCCACGCTGACGGCGGCGCGGAGCCTCCTCCCGCTGCCGTGCACGAACCAGCACGCGTACACGCCGTCCGCGGGCACGGCGGCGAAGCGGGTCGTGGACAGGTTCGCCGTGGGGAAGCCGAGTTCCTTGCCGCGGCCGTCGCCGCGCACCACGATGCCCTCCAGCCGGTGCGGCCGGCCCAGCGCGTGGGCGGCCGCGGCCACGTCGCCCGCGTCGATGCACGCCCGGATGTACGTCGACGAGTACGTCACGCCGTCGTCGGTCACCAGATCCGCCCCCTCGGTCACGAAACCGAACCGCTTGCCCAGCGCGCGCAGCAGGTCCACGGTGCCCGCCGCCTTGTGGCCGAACGTGAAGTTCTCCCCCACCACGACGGCCGCCACGTGCAGCCGGTCCACCAGCACCTCGTGCGCGAACTCGTCCGCCGGCGTGCGCGCCACCTCGGCGGTGAACGGGATCACGCAGAACACGTCCACCCCCAGGCCCTCGACCAGTTCGGCGCGCCGGCGCAGGCTCGTGAGCTGGGCCGGGTGGCTGCCGGGCCGCACGACCTCGGACGGGTGCGGGTCGAAGGTGATCAGGACGCTCGGCACGTTCCGGTCGCGCGCGAGCTCGACGGCGCGGTTGATCAGCGCCTGGTGCCCGCGGTGCACCCCGTCGAACACGCCGATGGTCACGACGCAGCGGCCCCAGCCGCCCGGTAGGTGGTCCAGCCCTCGCCAGCGTTGCACGCCGGCAAGCCTACGGGTTGAGGTTGACGTCCCGTCCGGCCTGGTGGACGGTGCCGCCGTCGCGCGCGATGGCGGTCTGGTTGACCGTGCTCGGCGAGTTGACGGAGATCGAGTCGACGTCGCCCACCTGGAGCACGGGACCGGCCACGTCGCCGCGGATCACGTTGCTGACCGACGACCTGGGCGCCGGCGGCTCGGCGGCCGGCGGCTTCGGCGCGGCTCTCGGCACGCGCAGCGCGATGACCACGCCCAGCGCCGTGAGCAGCACGACCGCCACCCACGCCCACGGGTTCGTGCCGCCGTCCGTGGCCAGGTTGATGGCCACCCCGGTGGCCGACGTCACGACACCGGCCGCGGCCGGCCAGACCCATCTCGCCATGCGCTCCAAGGTAGGCCCTAGCCCGCCGGCGTGAGTACCACCAACGGCTTGGCCACCGCGCCCTCGTCCTTCGCCAGGGCGACGACGTGGCCGTCGGGGCCGAACACGCCGTACGTGCCCGCCAGCCCGCCGGCGGCGAGCCGCTGGCCGTGCGACAGGGCCACCGCCTCGCGGGGCGCGATCTCGCGGCGCGGGAACGCGGTCGAGACGGCGGCGTCGAGGTCCAGCGACAGGCCGGGCGACTCCTCCAGCTGGTCCAGCGTCTTGGCGACGCGCAGGTCGAACGGGCCGACGCGGGTGCGGCGCAGGGCCGCCAGGTGCCCGCCGACGCCGAGGTCCGCGCCCAGGTCGCGGGCCAGCGCCCGGACGTACGTGCCGGACGAGCACTCGACCATGACGTCGAGCTCGGTGGCGTCGCCCTCGCGCCGGATCGCCAGCACGTCGAATCGGTGCACGGTCACCGGCCGCGCCGGGATTTGCACGTCCTCGCCGGCCCGCACCCGCGCGTACGCCCGCTTGCCGTCGATCTTCACGGCGCTCACCGCGCTGGGCACCTGCTCGATCGCGCCGGTCAGCTTCGCCACGCCGGCCCGGATGGCGTCCTCGGGGACGTCGGACGCGTCGGCCGTGGACAGCACCTCGCCCTCGGCGTCGTCGGTCGTGGTGGCGGAGCCGAGGCGGATCGTCGACAGGTACGCCTTGCTGTCCAGCGCCAGGTGGCCGAGCAGCTTCGTGGCCCGCTCGATGCCGAGCACGAGCACGCCGGTCGCCATCGGGTCGAGCGTGCCCGCGTGCCCGACCTTCCGGGTGCCGAGGATGCGGCGGACCCTGGCCACCACGTCGTGCGAGGTCATGCCGTCGGGCTTGTCGATGACGACGAGGCCGGGCGGGACGGGGACGGCGGTTCGGGCACGAGAAGATGCGGACACGGTCGAGGATCCTAAGCCTCGACGAGGGTCCGGCTGTCCGCTCGGCCGGCGACGACGTCCCAGCGCCTGCGGCGCAACTGCACCGGGACGGTCTCGCCGCGCTCCTCGGCCGCGAACACGGCGGCCCGCGCGCGACGCCACCACACGACCGTGCGCCACACGCCGAGCAGCATCACCGCGACCACGGAAAGGAACGCGATCCGGTACGCCTGGGGAGCCGCCACGACCGGCTCGACGACGTCCAGCAGCACGCCCACGGCGAGCGCGGTGAACGTGATCGCGCCGAACCCGCCGACGTTCGCCACGCCGGTCGCCGTGCTCACCCGGTGCAGCGGGTTGTAGTCGCGCACCAACGCGAACGCCACGCCCGACACCGGGTTGCCCACGGCGAGCACCGCGAACAGCAGGTACAGCGCCGGCGTCGGCAGCACGCCGCCCGGCCAGCCCAGCAGCACGGCCCAGCAGACGACGGCCGTGGCGAGGTACCAGCCGACGATCGGCATCCGCCACTCCGGCCGGCCGCCGATCACCGTGCCCAGCACCGGGCCGACCACGATCGCCACCAGCACCAGCGTGCTCAGCACGGCGGACGCCGCCGGGCGCGACAAGCCCTGCGCCTCGACCAGGTACGGGAAGCCCCACAGCAGGCCGAGCAGCGCGGGCGTCGACATCGACGTGAAGTGGACCCAGAACCCGAGGCGGGTGCTCGGCTCGCGCCACGCCTCCCGCACCCGTCCGCCCAGGGCGCGCAGCGGCACGGGCTCGGGCGCGGGCGGCACGACGCCGTCGGGCACCTCGCGGACCCGCCACACGACCACCGCCGAGTACACCGCCGTCGCCACGCCCGCGATCAGGAACGTGGCCGTCCAGCCCGCGTTGTCCAGCAGCAGCGTCAGCGGCACGGTCGCGACGAGGTTGCCCGCGCCGCCCAGCGCGGCGGACAGCGTCATGACCAGCGTGAACCGGCGGGGCGGGAAGTGGGCGGCGGCGAGCCGCAGCACGCTGACCCACGTCATCGCGTCGCCGACGCCGAGCACGGCGCGGGCGGCGAGCCCGAGCGGGTACGACCCGGCCAGCGCGAACAACACCTGGCCGGCGCCCATGAGCAGCGCGGCGGCGGTCAGCACGCGGCGCGGGCCGAAGCGGTCCACCAGCAGGCCGGTGGGGATCTGCATCAGCGCGTAGAGGCCGATCTGGAGCACGGTGAACGTGCCGAGACCGGCGGGGCCGACGGCGAAGCGGTCGCCCGCCTCCAGGCTGGCGACGCCCAGCGAGGTGCGGTGGAACAGGGCGGCGATGTAGACGACGACGGCGGTTGACCAGATCAGCCACGCTTGCTTGGTGGCGCGATCGACCGGCAAGGCGGGTCTCCTAGGCTTCCGTGCGGCTGCACTCCCAGTATCGGGAAAAAGTTGCCTAGTGTTAACGATTCCCGGGGTGCCCCTCACCACACCGCGGACCGCTCAGCGCACGGCCCCGACCTGCGCCCACTTGCCGGACCGGGCGCGCGCCAGCCCCAGCACGAGCCGCAGCGCCATGAACGCCGACAGCCCCGTCCAGATGCCGGTCAGACCCCAGCCGAACGCGGCGGACGCCCACACCAGCGGCAGGAACCCCAACGCCGCCGCCACCAGCGTCGCCGTCCGCAGGAACTTCGCGTCGCCCGCGCCGAGCAGCACGCCGTCCAGCGCGAACACCACGCCCGCGATCGGCTGCAGCCCCACGAAGAACCACCAGGCGTGCGGGATCTCGTCCAGCACCGCCCGGTCGGTCGTGAACACCAGCGGCAGCGGCCGGTACAGCGCCGCGAACACGACCCCCAGCAGCACGCCGAACCACAGCCCGTAGCCGGTGACCTGCCAGGCGAACCGCTTGGCCTGCTCACGCCGTTCCGCGCCGAGCGCCGCGCCCACGATCGACTGCGCGGCGATCGCCAGCGAGTCCAGCACCAGCGCGAGGAACGTCCACAGCTGCAGCACCACCTGGTGCGCGCCGACCGCGCCGACCGACGTGCGGGCGGCGACCGACGCGGCCGACAGGAAGCACGCCTGGAACGCGAGGCTGCGCAGCACGAGGTCGCGGCCGAGGCCGAGCTGCGCCCGCATCCGGCGCCGGTCGGGCCGCAGGCTCACCCGCTCCGCGCGCAGCGCCCGGAAGAACAGGCACGCCGACAACGCCTGCGCGACCACGTTCGCCGCCGCCGAGCCCTCCAGGCCCCACCCGGCGCCGTGCACCAGCACCGGGCACAGCACCGCCGAGATGCCGTTGCCGACGAGCACGTACCGCAGCGGGCGGCGGGTGTCCTGCACACCGCGCATCCAGCCGTTGCCGGCCATCGTGACCAGCACGAACGGCGCGCCGAACAGGGCGATCCGCAGCCACGCGACGGCGTTGTCGGCGACCGCGCCCCCACCGGCCAGCAGGCGTGCCGCGGGACCGGCGAACAGCTGCCCCGCCGCGATCACGACCAGGCCGACGGCCAGCGCGAGCCACGTCGCCTGCACGCCCTCCTCGACCGCCTCCGGCCGCCGTCCCGCGCCGAACAAGCGCGCCGTGCGGGCCGTGGTGCCGTAGGAGAGGAACGTCAACTGCGTCGCGACCTGCGTGAACAGCACGCCGCCCAACGCCAGCCCGGCCAGCGGCAACGCGCCGAGGTGGCCGACGACGGCGGTGTCCACCAGCACGTACAGCGGCTCGGCCGCCAGCACCACCAGCGCCGGCGCGGCCAGCCCGACGACCCGCCGGGCCGGTACCCGCTCCTCCACCCGTCCGTCCCCCTCAGCCCGCGGCGCCCGGTCAGGACCCGGCGATCGTCTCCAGCGCGGCGCGCAGCCGGTCCAGCACCTCGTCGGCGGTGCCGGCGGCGGTGAACCCGGACGCCAGGCGGTGACCGCCGCCGCCGAGCAGCTGCGCCACCTCGCGCACGTCCACCTCGCTCACCGCGCGCAGCGACACCGACCACGACGACGGCCGCAGCTCCTTCAGCACGGCCGCCACCTCGGCCTCCGCCGTGGTGCGGACGAGGTCGACCACGCTCTCCACCTCCTCGGGCCGCAGCCCGGAGGCGTCCTCCAGCGTCACGACGGCGTGCACGAACCCCCGCCCGCCCGCGGCCTCGCGCTCCAGCCGGGCGCGGCCGAGCACCTTCGCCAACATCCCGAGATACCCGAACGGGTGAGAGTCCATGAGGGGCCGGGCCACGGCCTCGGCGTCCACCCCGGCCGCGATCAGCCGGGCCGCCACCTGGTGCGTGGTCGCGGACGCGTGCCGGAACGACCGGGTGTCCGTCACCAGACCGGCGTAGACGCAGCGCGCCACCGGCTCGTCCAGCTCGACGCCCAGCTCGTCCAGCAGCCGCAGCACCACGAGCGCGGTCGCCTCGGCCCGGTCGTCGATGACGTTCACGTGCCCGAACCCGGGGTTCGACACGTGGTGGTCCAGCACGACCACCACACCGGCGGTGGACACCCGATCGGCCAACGGCCCGAGCCGTCCGACACTGCCCGTGTCCAACGCCACCAGCACCGGCGGCTCGGCCGGCACCTCCGACGCGGGCACCAGCAGTCCCGCGACGTCCAGGCTCCGCAACGTCTCCGGCACCTCGTCCGGCGCGCCGAACGACACGCGCACCGCCACACCGCGGCGGTGCAGGGCCAGGCCCAGCGCCAACGCGCTCCCCAACGCGTCGGCGTCGGGGTTCACGTGGGCCAGCAACGTGACGTCGGTGGCGGTCGAGAGGACACGGGCGGCCGCGGCGAGGTCGGCGCTCAAGTGGTCGGTCAAGCCTGAGTCGTTGCGCACGGCCGGAACGCTAGTCGGCCGCGACGCTAGTCGGCGTCCTCGGGCTCGCGCGGCGCCTTGTACGGGTCGGGCTCGCCCGCGGGCTCCGCGCCGTGCGCGATCCGCGCCACCTCGGCGTCCAGCTCGCGCGCCTTGGCCAGCAGCTCGTCCATCCGACGCGCCTCGTCCGGCACGGTGTCGGTGACGAACGTCAGGGTCGGCGTGAACCGGACGCCGGTCTGCTGCCCGACCATGGTGCGCAGCACGCCCTTGGCCTTCTCCAGCGCCGCCGCGGCGCCCGCGAGGTCCGGCTCGGAGTCGAGCTTCTCGCCGAGCACGGTGTAGTAGACCGTCGCGTCGTGCAGGTCCCCGGTCACCCTGGTGTCGGTGATGGTCACGCGGGCCAGCCGCGGGTCCTTCACCTGGTGCTCCAACGCGGAAGCCACGATCTGCGAGATCCGCTTGGCGAGCTTGCGAGCCCGTGCCTGGTCGGCCACGGCGCTCCCCTCCTGTCGTCCGATGTGCCGCCGCAGAGGGCGGCGTGTGCTACTCGTCCTCCGGCCCGACCAGCCTGTGGCGGGCGGAGAGGAGTTCCAACTCGGGTCGTCCGGCCACCAGTCGCTCGCACGCGGTCAGGACGTCCCTCACATGCTCGGCGTCGGCGGCGACCGCCGCCACTCCGATCAGGGCGCGGCGGTGCAGGTCCAGGTGGCCCGCCTCGGCGACCGACACCTCGAACTTGCGCCGCAGCTCGGCCACGATCGGCCGGACCACGGACCGCTTCTGCTTCAACGAGTGGACGTCGCCGAGCAAGACGTCCAGCTCCAGGGCACCGACGAACACAGATGATCACCAGGTGGTCAGGGGTGCGGGGCCGCCGGTTCCGACGGCCCCGCACCTGGCTGAAGACGATCAGGCGCGCGGCTTCTCGCGCATCTCGAACGTCTCGATGATGTCGCCGACCTTCAGGTCGCTGTAGTTGCCGAGCGTCAGACCGCACTCGAAGCCCTCGCGGACCTCGGTCGCGTCGTCCTTGAACCGGCGCAGCGAGCTGATCGGCAGGTTCTCCTGCACGACGTTGTTGTCGCGCAGCAGGCGGGCCCGGGCGTTGCGCCGGATCTCGCCCGACATCACGAGGCAACCCGCGATCGTGCCGACCTTGGAGGACTTGAAGACCTCGCGGACCTCCGCGCGGCCCAGCTGGACCTCTTCGTACTCCGGCTTGAGCATGCCCTTCAGGGCCTGCTCGATCTCGTCGATCGCCTGGTAGATCACCGTGTAGTAGCGGACGTCCACGCCTTCGCGGTTCGCGAGTTCGGTGGCCTTGCCCTCGGCCCGGACGTTGAAGCCCAGGACGATGGCGCTACCCGCGACGGCGAGGTTGATGTCGCCCTCGGTGATGCCACCGACGCCGCGGTGGATGACCCGCAGCTCGACGTCGTCGCCGACCTCGATCTTCATCAGGGCGTCTTCCAGGGCCTCGACGGTACCCGAGTTGTCACCCTTGATGATCAAGGTGAGGGCGCTGGTCTCCTTCAGCGCGGCGTCGAGGTCCTCCAGGCTGACGCGCTTCCGCTTGGCCGCGTTGGCGGCGTTGCGGCTGCGGGCCTGGCGGCGCTCGGCGATCTGCCGGGCCACGCGGTCCTCGTCGACGACCAGGAAGCTGTCGCCCGCGCCGGGCACCGACGTGAGGCCGATGACCTGGACCGGCCGCGACGGGGTCGCCACCGTGATGTCCGCGCCGTGCTCGTCCACCATGCGGCGGACGCGGCCGTACGCGTCACCGGCGACGATCGAGTCGCCGACCCGGAGCGAACCGCGCTGCACCAGCACCGTGGCCACCGGACCGCGACCGCGGTCGAGGTGCGCCTCGATCGCGACGCCCTGGGCCTCCATGTTCGGGTTGGCCCGCAGGTCGAGCGACGCGTCGGCGGTCAGCAGGATCGCCTCCAGCAGACCGTCGATGTTGACGCCCTGCTTCGCCGAGATGTCGACGAACATGGTGTCGCCGCCGTACTCCTCGGCGACCAGCCCGTACTCGGTGAGCTGCTGGCGGATCTTGGCGGGGTTGGCCCCCTCCTTGTCGATCTTGTTCACCGCGACCACGATCGGCGCGTTGGCCGCCTGGGCGTGGTTGATCGCTTCCACCGTCTGCGGCATCACGCCGTCGTCGGCCGCCACCACGATCACCGCGATGTCGGTCGAGTTCGCACCACGCGCACGCATGGCGGTGAACGCCTCGTGACCCGGGGTGTCGATGAACGTGATCAGGCGCTCGTTGCCCTCGAGCTCGGTCTTCACCTGGTAGGCGCCGATGTGCTGGGTGATGCCACCCGCCTCGCCCTCGGCCACCTTCGCCTTGCGGATGGTGTCGAGGAGTCGCGTCTTACCGTGGTCGACGTGACCCATGACGGTCACGACCGGCGGCCGGATCTGCAGGTCGTCCTCGTCACCGGCGTCCTCGCCGTAGGTGATGTCGAACGTCTCCAGCAGCTCGCGGTCCTCCTCCTCGGGGGACACGACCTGCACGTTGTAGTTCATCTCGGAGCCCAGGAGCTCCAGGATCTCGTCGGACACCGACTGCGTCGCGGTGACCATCTCGCCGAGGTGGAACAACACCTGCACCAGCGAGGCCGGGTTGGCGTTGATCTTGTCGGCGAAGTCGGTCAGCGAGGCGCCACGCGGCAGGCGGATCGTCTCGCCGTTGCCCTTGGGCAGGCGGACGCCACCGACCGACGGCGCCTGCATGTTGTCCATGTACTCCTGGCGCTTCTGCCGCTTCGACTTGCGGCCACGACGCGCCGGACCACCGGGACGGCCGAAGGCGCCCGCGGCGCCGCCGCGTCCACCGGGCCCGCCACCACCGGGACGACCGCGGAAACCGCCGCCGCCACCAGCCGGGGCGCCACCACCGGCGCCGCCACCGCCGCCGGGGCGGAAGCCACCGCCGCCGCCACCGCCGCCACCGGGGCGGAAGCCGCCACCGGCGCCGCCGCCACCGCCACCGGGACCGCCGCGGAAGCCACCGCCACCGCCGCCGCCACCGGGACGACCGCCGCCACCGCCGGGACCGCGGCCACCGCCGCCGCCACCGGGACCGCCGGGGCCACGACCGCCGCCGCCACCGCTGCCACCAGGGCGCGGGGCCGGACGACCGGGCATCATGCCCGGGTTCGGCCGCGGCGGCATGTTGCCGGGGTTGGGACGGGGACCGCCGGGACCGCCACCGGAGCCACCCGGACGGGGGCCGGCCGGACGCGAGTCACCGGGCTTGGGACCGGACGGGCGCTCGCCGCCGCCCGGCGTGGCCGGACGCGGAGCCTGCGGACGCGGCGCGGGAGCGCCACCACCGACACCGAACGGGTTGTTGCCCGGACGCGGGGGCCGCGGGCCGGCGGGCTTGGGGGCCTGCGGGCGCGGCGGGACCACGGACGGGGTGTTCTGCGCGGCCGCGGGCTGCTGCTGCGGTGCGCGCGGGCCGGGACGCGGGCCGGGGCCACTGGTCCGCGGCGCCTGCTGGGGCGCCTGCTGCGGCTGCTGCTGCTGAGGCGCGGCCGCCGGAGCGGGGGCCTGGGCGGCGGGAGCCGGAGCCTGCGTCTGAGCGGCGGCCGGGGCCGGGGCCTCGGGCTGCGCGACGGGCGCGGCCGGAGCGGGCGCCGGGGTGGCGGGCTTCGCCACCGGCTTCGGGGCCATCGGCTTGGGGCCGGGCACCGGACGCGGACCCGGCTTGCCGGCCGGGGCCGGCGGACGCGGGGCCGACGTGTCGCTCTTGGTCTCACCCGACGGCGCGGGCTTCGGCGGGGCCGGGCGGGCGCCCGCCGGCTTGGCCTTCGCGTCGTTCTTGGCGTAGGCGTCACGAAGCCGCCGGGCCACGGGGGCCTCGACGGTGCTGGACGCGGACTTCACGTACTCGCCCTGGTCGGCGAGCTTGCTCAGTAGTTCTTTACTCGTGACACCGAGCTCTTTGGCGAGCTCGTGCACGCGGGCCTTACCTGCCACTGCACTCCTCTGTGAGGGAGGCCGGCGGGCAAGTCCCGTCGACCTCGTCTTAACGTCGCGCGTTCATGTCTTCAGCTTCACGGCTGACTCATGACGGGTCGACCTGCTTCCTTGCTTCCTGCTGGTCACGGGGCGATCCCGCGACCTCCTGCCCACACTGCTCGAGGTGACCGCGCACGCGATCCACGTCGAGCGGCCCCTGGACCCTGAAGGCCCTGGGGAACGCCCGTCGCTTCTCGGCGTTGCGGAGGCAGTCCGGATCGGGGTGCAGCCATGCTCCCCTACCGGGCAACCGTCGGCGTGTGTCCGGGACCACAGCCCCGTCCACGACCACCACGCGCAGCAGCTCGGAGGGCAACGTCCGAGCGCGGCATCCGATGCACGTACGAACCGGGCCGATGTGCGTGAGATCCGATCCCCGACGTTGAACCACTGCGAAGTCTATCCCCTGTTGCCTATTCAGCCGAACCGGATGCCGATGCGCCCGCCGGCGCGGACCCGGCGGCCTCCGCATCACTGCGGATGTCGATGCGCCACCCGGTCAGCCGGGCGGCCAGCCGGGCGTTCTGGCCCTCCTTGCCGATGGCGAGGGAGAGCTGGAAGTCCGGCACCACGACGCGTGCCGTCTTGGCGCGCTCGTCGAGCACCCTGACAGAGACAACCTTCGCCGGTGACAAGGCATTCCCGACGAACGTGGCCGGGTCGTCCGAGTGGTCGATGATGTCGATCTTCTCGCCGGCCAGCTCGCTCATCACGTTGCGGACCCGCGCGCCCATCGGGCCGATGCACGCGCCCTTGGCGTTCACGCCGGGCACCGTCGTGCGGACCGCGATCTTCGAACGGTGACCTGCCTCACGTGCCACCGCGGGGATCTCGACGGTGCCGTCGGCGATCTCGGGCACCTCCAGGGCGAACAGCCGGCGCACCAGGTTCGGGTGCGTGCGC
Organism: Saccharothrix hoggarensis; assembly: GCF_052936025.1. The sequence continues at coordinate 6,087,296 of NZ_CP193624.1, forward strand.
GACAGCGTGATCTGCGGGCCGCGCGCGCCGCGGGACACGCCCACGACGTAGCACTTCAGCCGCGAGCCGTGCTCGTACGACTCGCCCGGCACCTGCTCGGCGGGCGGCAGCACGCCCTCGGTGTCGCCGATCTGCACCACGACCATGCCGCGGGCGTTGGCCCGGGCGTCGCGCTGCACCACACCGCCGATGATCTCGCCCTCCTTGGCGGAGAACTCGCCGAAGGTGCGCTCGTGCTCGGCGTCGCGCAGGCGCTGGAGGATGACCTGCCGGGCGGTGGTGGCGGCGATGCGGCCGAATCCCTCCGGCGTGTCGTCCCACTCCTCCGCGACGGAGCCGTCGGGGTTGAGCTCCTGCGCGAGGACGCGGACCATGCCGGACTTGCGGTCGATCTCCACCCGCGAGTGCGCGTGGTGGCCCTCGGTGTGCTTGTAGGCGGTCAGCAGGGCGGTCTCGATGGCTTCGAGAACCGTGTCGAAGGGGATGTCCTTGTCCCGTTCGATCGCCCTGAGAGCGGCGATGTCGACGTTCACTCCGACTCCTCCTTCAGGTGCTTGCCTTCGAGGAGCGCGAGCTCTTCGACCGGCGGCTGCTTGAACTCGACTTCGACGACGGCGCGCTCGATCGTCCGGTACTCGACGCGGCGCAGCTCGCCCTTCACCAGCAGCACGACGCCGGTGTCGTCGGCCTCGCCGACCCGGCCGAACCACTCGACCTGGTCCGGCTGCTTCACCTTCACCAGCCGCAGCCGGCTGCGCTTCCAGTGGCGCGGCTTGGTGAGCGGGCGGTCCGCGCCGGGAGAGGTGACCTCAAGCGTGTACGGGCCCGCGATCAGGTGCTCGTGCGCGTCGAGGGCGGCGGACACGGCGCGACTGGCCTGCGCCACCTCGTCCAGCCCGATCCCCTCGTCGCCGTCCACGACCACCTTGACGAGCCTGCGACGCCCAGCCTGGTTCACGTCGAGCGTCTCGAGGTCGAAGCCGATGGCCTCCACCGCCTCGCGAACGACGGGTGCTAGCTGCGCGGCGAGTTCTCCGCGCGGCGGGCTGGACACGTGGTGACTCCTTTGGTCTGTGCAGAGGGCACGGCAACCCCGGCCGACGCTGCACTTCGCCGGCCGTGGTCGCTCAGACTATCTCGTTCGGCGACGTCCCACGTGCCACGGGCGGAGGCGGTGCTCTGGCAGGATCGGAACACGTGATCGGTAGAACGGCGTTCAGCAGGCGCGGAGTGCTGCTGGCGGCTGCCACGGCCCCGTTGGCAGTCGCGTGCACCACACCCCCACCCCCTCCGCCGCCCCCGGACCCCCTGGCCGAGCTGGTGCGGGCGGCCCGGTCGGACGCGGCGCTGGCCGCGGCGGTCGGCGCGCCGGAGACGGCGGCGGTGCGCGAGGAGCACGCCGTGAAGCTGCAGGCCGAGGTGGACCGGGCCACGCCGCGGGTGCCGGGTTCGTCGGCGCCGCCCTCGACGTCCGCCTCGGTGGCGCCGCCTGCGGGAGCGTCGCGGGAGGCGCTGGTGCCGGCGTTGCAGGCGGCGCAGAAGCAGGCCGGTGAGCTGGTGGCGTCGGTGGAGGCGCACCGGGTGGGGTTGGTCGCCTCGGTGGCGGCCGGGTGCGCGAGCCTGGTGGAGGCGTTGTCGTGAGCGTGGACGCGGTGCAGGACGCGTTGGCCGCGGAGCACGCGGCGGTGTGGACGTACGGGTTGGTCAGCGCGTTCATCCAGCAGCAGGCGGCGGACGTGGCGACGGGCGCGACCGCGCACCGGGCGCGGCGCGACGCGACGGAGCGGTGGTTGCGCGACCGGGGAGCCGCCCCGCGCCCGCCCGCGGCGGCCTACCTGCCGCCGGAGCCGGTGGACAGCGCGGCGTCGGCCATCGCGGCGTTGATCACGGCGGAGACGGACGCGTGCGTGGCGTGGCGGGGCGTGCTGGAGCGCACGGACGAGGCGGCGTTGCGGCAGGCGGCGCTGGACGCGCTGACCGTGTCCGCGGTGCGGGCGACGCGGTGGCGGAAGGTGGCCGGGGTGACGCCGACGTCGATCGCGTTCCCGGGCGCCGGGGTGGGCTGACGCGACGCGGGAATCCTCGCCGGGGACCCCGGTCCCGGTCAGCGGTTCAGGTCGGCGGCCAGGCGGAACGCGTCGTTGCTGATCCGCTTCATCAGCTTGACGTGCTCGGCCTCGTCCTTGCCGTGGCGGACGGTGTCCGACTCGATGATGATCACGTCCCGGTCGTCCTGCCGCGCCGCGAAGCCGCCGTTCGCCAGCGTCGGCAGGTTCGGCACGCGCACCGCGCCGTCCTTCACCAGGTCGTTGACGTTCCCGGTGCCGTCGCGGGTGGTGAGCTCCTTCAGCTTGGCCGCGTCCTCGGCGGTCTTCATGCGCACCACTGACACGGACGTGTACACCGTCACCCCGTCGGGGGTCGTCGTTGTGTACAGACCGCGCGTGAGCTGCTGGCACGGCGTGGCGGTCAGGAACCGCTGGGTCTCGCCGTACGCGTGCGGCGCGCAGCTGCTGTCCTTCAGCGGCTCGGGGACGTCCGGGGACACGGCGAAGGTGAACTCGCCGCCGGGCGGCGCGGACGTGGGCGTCGGCGTGCCGGTCTGCTGCTCCTTGCCGGTCACGGCGATCCAGACCAGCCCGGACACGAGCGCGACGCCGAGCAGCCCGAGCCCCTTGAGCAGCAGGCCACGCCGCGACCGCGCCGCCGGCGGAGGCGGGGGTGGGGGCGGCGGCGAGCTCAGCAGCGAGTCGAGCTGACCGATCTCCGACCGCCACAGCGGCGCCGTGTCCGACGACCGGAGGGGCGGAATCCGCTGCGTCACCTCTTCGGGTGATTCGGGAGGAACCGACACAAAGACCCACGGTAACGGACGCGGGTCACCTGAGCGCTGCGAGCACCAGATCGACGTCCTCCGCCGTGTTGTACAGGTGAAACGCCAGCCGGACCCGTCCGGCGCGCAGGCTGGACCGCACCCCGGCGGCCTCCAGCCGCTCACCGGCGCCCGGCAGGTCGAGCGACACGATCGCCGACCCGCGGGCCGGCAGGCCGAGGCCGTCGAGCAGGGAATCGGCCAGCGCGACGACGTGGTCGCGGACGTCGGCGAGGTCGAGCGACGCGAGGTACGGCAGGGACGTCGCCGCGCCGTACTGGGACAGCCAGACGGGCGAGAGGTCGAGGCGCCGGGCGTCCGGCGCGAGCCGCAGCGGCAGCCCGTACACCGTGGACCAGGGGTCGTCACCTGCGAACCAGTTCGCCGCCGCGGGCACGGTGCGCTCCAGCGCCGAGGGCGAGCAGGCGAGCCACGCGCACCCGCGCGGCGACATCAGGAACTTGTAGCCGACGGCCACGACCCAGTCCGCCCAGTCGAGCCGCAGCGGCATCCAGCCGACGGCCTGGGAGGCGTCCAGCAGCACCGGCACGCCGGTCGCGCGGAGCGCGTCGAGGTCGACGATCCGGCCGTCCGCGGACTGCACGACGCTCACCGCGACGAGGTCGTGGCCGGGGGCGGCGGACGGGACCTCCTCCAGATCGACTTCGGTGACCCGCAGGCCGCGGGCCGCGAAGGGGAACGTGAGGCTGGTGAACTCGCCGCGCGCGACGAGCACCGAGGCGTCGGCGGGCAGCCCGGCCGCGACCAGCGCCACCAGCTGGGACGCGGACGCGCCCATCGCCACGCGGTCCCCCGGCACGCCCACGAGACGCCCGAACGCGGTGCGGGCGGTCGTCACGTGCTCGTCCACGGCGGCGGGCCCGTCCGCCCCGGTCGACCAGCGGCGCACGGCGTCGGCGACGGCCGTGGCGGTGGGAGCGGGAGGGACGCCGATGCTCGCGGTGTTCAGGTAGCCGAGGGGGACGTCGAAGGTCGTGCCGAAGGCTGCGCGCATGGGGCCATCACATGGCCTTGGCCGCCTCGCCGTCCACCGAATTGCGGTTCTTGCGGCGGGCGTAGACCTGCTTGCGGGTGCGCGCCACGACGTCGCCGTGCTCGTCCACCACGTCGGTGGAGAACCACACGAGCGCCTTGCCGCCGTCCGCGGTCCGGGTGCGGACCTCGTCCAGCTGCTCGTCGGTGAGCCGGAACTCGGCGAACACGTCGCCGCGGCCGGGCTTGACGAAGTCGATCTCGCCGGCGCGGTCCCACACGAGGTGCTCGCGGCCGAGGTGGTGCAGCACGAGCAGCATCCAGAACGGGTCGGTCATCGCGAACAGCGAGCCGCCGAAGTGGGTGCCGACGTAGTTGCGGTTCCACCAGTGCATCCGGAGCCGGACGCGGACGTGGCGGTAGTCGTCGGACAGTTCGAGCACGCGGATGCCCGCGAACAGGAACGGTGGCCACAGGTTCATGCCGCGGCGCAGCCGGGAAGCTTTCACGTCCCGCATGTTACCAGCGGGTAATGTCAGTGGAGGGTGATCACGTTCCGGGTCACCTTGGCCGCCTCGTCCGAGCACAGGAACGCCACCACCGCGGCCACGTCCTCGGGCCGCGACACGTCGTGCGCGGCGCGCACCGCGTCGTTGACCCAGCCGGTGTCGGTGACGCCGGGCTTGACCACGTTCGACGTGACGCCGTGCGGCCACAGCTCGCCCGCCGCGGACATGGCGTAGTTGTCCAGCGCCGCCTTCGCCGCGCCGTAGGACACCTCGGTCGGGAAGCCGAGCGGGCCGCCGGACGTCAGGCCGACGATGCGGCCCCACGTCCCGCCGCGCGCGACGTGCCGCCGGGCGAACTCGGCGATCAGCAGCGCGCCGGCGCGGGCGTCCACCGCGAACTGGGCGTCGAACGTCTCCGCCGAGACGGGCCGCAGCACCCGGCCGAACCCGTCGGCCTCGTCGGGCAGGAAGGTGTCCTGCACCCAGCTGGAGGCGTTGTTGACCAGGATGTCCACCGGGCCGAAGACCTCCTCGGCGGTGTCGAACAGCGCGGCGGGCGCCTGCGGGTCGGCGAGGTCGGCCTCGACGGCGTGCGCCTGGCCCCCCGCCTCGGCGATGGCGGTGACGACGGCCTCCGCGCCGGACTCGCGGGCGGTGAAGTAGGCCTCCGGCAGGCTGTCGTCCGCCGGCGGCGTGAAGCGCAGGTACGTGATGAGGACGTTGACGCCGCGCGCGGCGAGGGCCTTGGCGGTCGCGGCCCCGATGCCCTGGTTCGCGCCGGTGACGATCGCGGTGTGGATCACAGCCGGATCGTGCCGCGCGCGCCGCGCGCCCGCACGCCATTTACCGGCAGAATGCCGGGGGTGCGCAGTGAAGAGATCGAGATCCGCACCGGTTCGCGCGAGGTCGTGCACGACCTGACGCGGGCGTGCGAGGACTTCCTGGCCGACGTGGACGGCGACGGGCTGCTGCACGTCTGGGTGCCGCACGCCACGGCTGGCCTGGCGATCCTGGAGACCGGCGCGGGCAGCGACGACGACCTGCTGACCGCGCTGCGGGAGCTGCTGCCCGCCGACGGCCGCTGGCGGCACCGCCACGGGACGCCCGGCCACGGCCGCGACCACGTGCTCCCCGCGCTGGTGCCGCCCTACGCGACGATCCCGGTGCTAGGCGGTGTGCTGGCGCTGGGCACCTGGCAGTCCGTCTGCCTGGTCGACACCAACGTCGACAACCCCGTCCGCAAGGTCCGGCTCTCGTTCCTGGCCGGGTAGCAGCAGCACGGCGAGCCCGACGACGGCGAGCGCCGCGAACACCCACACCTGGGCGGCGTCGGGCGACGTGCCGGCCACCAGGGCGCGCAGCCCGTCGGCGGAGAACCGGAACGGCGTCCACGACCACAGCAGGGTCCGGTAGGCGGGGTCGAGCAGCTCCGGGACCTGGCCGGCGACGGCGGGCGCCACCAGGTACAGGGGTCCGAGCACGGCCATCGCGCGGAGGCCGAGCAGCCGCAGCAGCGCGAGCTGGACCAGGACGAACGACCCGCCGACCAGGGCGAGGTAGCCGAGGACGTCCCAGCCGAGCGGCAGCGCGGAGTCCCACAGCGCGAACAGGCCCGCCACGACGCCGACGCCGAGCACGGTGGCGGCGGCCGCGACGACGAGCCGGCCGACCAGGTTCGGACGCCGTGCCAGCGCGGTGAACGCCGCGGCGGCGGCCAGGCCCGCGATCCACAACAGCGCGCCGGCGGCCAGCGGCGCGGTGCGGCCGGCGGCCGACACCGGGTCGAGCGTGACGACCCGAACGGGCAGCCCGGACCCCTGCGCGACGCCGCCGAGCACCTGCTGGGCGACCTGCGTGCCGGACGGGTTCACCGCGCCGGACAGCACGACGGTGGCGGCCTCGGGCGCGAGCTCCAGCACGCCGTAGACCTCCTGGCGGGACAGCAGGTCACGGCCTTCCGCCGGGGTCGTGACGCGCCAGTCGACCTCGGCCGCGTCCGACCCCGCGAGCTTGTCGGCGACCCCGCGCAGCGGCGGTGGCGCGTCGGCCCCGACGGCGACGGCGAGCGGCACGTGGTCCGGGTGGGACGTGGCCTGGACGCCGAACGTCAGCAGGCCGAGCACGAGCGCGATCAGCGCGCCGACGACGGCGGTGGCCGCGGCGACTGCCGCGGGCGGCCGATCGGGTAGTGCGGCCATGATGTCCCCCCGATTTCCTCATCGCATGTTGAATTCGAGGCTACGACCGATCGGGTGACGAAGTCAACGCGTGCTGAATTAACGGGAGACGTCCGGTCCACCGAACCGGCGGGGTACGGTTTGCCGGTGACTTACCCAGGTGACGGGCAGTCCGGCTGGGGCGGCCAGCCCGGCCAGGGCGACTGGGGCCCGCAGGACCACGGCTACGGGCAACCGGGCTACACGCCGCAGGGCACCCCGCAACAGGGCATCCCCCAGCAGGGCGCGCCGGGCTACCCCCAGCAGGGCTACGGCGGCTCCTACGGCGGGCTCGGCGTGTTCTCCGGCGGTGAGGGACCGCCGCCGCGCAAGGACCGGAAGAAGCTGTGGCTCGCGTTCGGCGCGGCCGTGCTGGTGCTCGTCGCGGGCGGTGTGACCGCGTACGCGCTGACCCGGCCGGACAAGACGACGACGATCGCGAACACCTCCACCGCCACGACCACCACGGCGACGAAGTCCTCCACGACCACCAAGACGACCACGTCGACCCAGGCGCCCCCGACGTGCGAGGCCGCCAAGCCGGGGTGGAACTGCCTGGCCGTCCCCGCCCTCTCGTACAGCTACGACGTGCCCAAGGGCTGGTCGCCGTCGTCCGCCGGCCCGACGGTCGAGGGCATGGACGACGTGCGGCTCACCGGCCTCACCCTCACCGGCGCCTACGACTGCGGCGGCGACGAGTACACCCGCGGCGGCGCGGGCGGCGTCGTCGTGCCGCAGACCGACCTGACCGCGGTCGCCAAGGACTTCGCCACGAAGCTCGGCACCCAGTACTACGACTCCGCGCCCCAGTTCGAGGTCAAGCTCGGCGAGCCGAAGCCGGTGAAGATCCCCGGCACGGCGGGCGACATCGAGGGCGTGCAGGTCGACGCCTCCATCACCACGTCCGGCGCGGAGTGCCTGGCCACCAAGGGCATGGTGAAGGTCCTGGTCCTCAAGGGCGACACCGGCTTCCACGTGTTCATGGCCAACGGCGACCTCGAAGGCGGACCGGCCACGCCGAAGCCGCCGACCGAGGCCGACCTCCAGGCCATGGTCGACTCCGTGAAGCCGCTGCGCCGGTGAGCTACTCCGGGCTGGGCGTCTACCAGCAGCCACCGCCGAAGCCGCCGAGCCGCGCGCCGCTGTGGATCGCGCTCGCCGTGGTCGGCGTGCTCGTCGTCGGGGCCGGCGTGGCCGCCGCCGTGCTGCTGAACTCCGGCGGCGGCTCGGCCGCGCCCGGCTCGTCCGCGTCGACCCCCACGTCCACCACGCCGCCCGAGCCCGACTGGCAGCCCGTGGACGACACCCAGTCGGGCCTCGCCTACGAGCTGCCGCCGTCGTGGGAGGACACCGGCGGCGGCGCGTCCGGCCGGGTCCGGTTCTCGTCGTCGCACGTGTCCCGACCGTTCGAGTGCCAGGGCCGCCGCATGATCCAGGCGCAGGCGGTGTCCGGGTCCGTCGTCGACGACGACCTGGAGCAGGTCGCCACCGAGGTCGTGAACCGGATGGCCGCCGGCGGGTACACCGTCGACGGCGCGCCGCCCGAGATCGGCGAGCCCCGCGTCGAGTCCGCCGACGACGAGGCCGTGCGGCTCAGCGTCGAGGTGACGCCGAAGTCCGCCAACGCCTGCTACGCGCCCAAGGCCACGATCAGCGCCGTGGCGCTGCGCAACGGCCCCAAGGTGTCCCTGTTCGTCCTGAACGTCGCCCAGGGCGGCCCGCACGTGGCCGAAGGACCGTCCGACGACGACGTGACGCGCATCCTGGGGAGCGTGCGGCTGCCGTGAACACGCTGGTGCTGTGGGACATCGACCTGACGCTGATCGACGCGCGCGGCCTCGGCCACGAGTGGTACCGCACCGCCCTGCGCGCCGCCGCGGGCCTCGACCTCGTGCACACGCCCAGCTTCCCCGGCCGCACCGAACGGGCCATCACGCTGGAACTGCTCGCGGCGCACGACCTGGAGCCCACCGAGGAGCTCGTGACGCGGCTGCACGCCGAGCTGATCGACGTGGCCACGCGGGAACGCGACTTGCTGCCGTCACGGGGCCGTGCGCTGCCGGGCGCGTCGGCGGCGCTCGCGGCGTTGGCGGCACGCGAGGACGTGGTCCAGTCGCTCGTCACCGGGAACCTGGTCGAGATCGCCCGGTTCAAGCTCGCCGCGTTCGGGCTGGACGAGCACGTCGACTTCGAGATCGGCGGCTACGGCTCGGTGTCCGCGCACCGGCCCGCGCTGGTGCTGGAGGCGGTGCGGCTGGCGTCGGCCAAGCACACCCGCGAGTTCCGGTCCGTCGTCATCGGCGACACGCCCCACGACGTGGACGCCGCCCTGCACCACGGCGCCGTGGCAGTCGGGGTGGCGACCGGCCGCAGCACCGCCGCGGAACTCCGCGAAGCCGGCGCGCACGTCGTGCTGACCGACCTGTCCGACACCGCCGCGGTGCTGGACGCGGTGCTCGGCGAACCCTAGGAACCGTCCGTCCTGGGGACCCTCCGCTCAAGACCCCTCTGCCCGCCACACGAAGAGCTGCTGGTCGGGCGGGAAGCCCGCGGTGCCGAACAGGTACGTCCTGCCCCGGCTCGACGCGACGGCCCTCATCTCGTAGATGCCCTCGAACCCGTTGTCCCGCACCGGCATCCGGGTCCAGCGGATGCCGTCCGGCGAGGTCCACACCAGGCCGCCGGCGCCGTGCTCCGTGCGGCCGACGGCGAGGAACCCGCCGCCCCACTGGCGCACGGAGGTGATCCACTGCTGGTCCCTGGCGACGACGCCGGCGTCCGGCAGCCGTCCCAGGTCGGTGTGGCCGGCGTGCCAGGTGTCGTCGCCGTCGCGCCGGTACCGCGCGTACAGGGCGTCGTCGGTCTCGCGGCCCAGCACGAACGTCAGGTCGCCGATGCGGCCGGCGGTGAGGCGCGACCCGAGCGGCAGGCCGTCCCCGACGGGCTCCCAGTCGACTCCGTCCGCCGACCGGAACAGCGGCGTGTCGTCCCGGAACGGGTCGTCGGTGTCGTGCAGGAGGAAGCCGTCCGCCGTGGCCGTCACCGCGGGCTGCAGGATGGCGGACTCCCGGTCGAGCGGGACGCTGCCCGTGTGGCGGAACGACCGGCCGTCTGCGGAGTGCCACACGTCGAAGCCGGAGAAGTCGCCCGGGGCGCGCTCGAACTCCAGCTCGAACCCGTCCGGCACGACGACCAGCACGCCGTGCGGACCGGCGGCGATCGCCGCGAACGGTTGCTCGCCCTCGCTGTCCGGGGCGGTGTCGCCGTCGGGGTCGCGCACCGGGTCCGGGTCGCGGTCCGGCAGCACCGTCCGGTCCCACGTCGTCCCGTCCCCGGTGCGCCACACCGCGATCTCGCCCGGCCCGCCGCCGAGGACGTACGCGGTCGAACCGTGCGTGGCCATCGGTTGGCCCCGCAGGTACCGCTCGAACCCCGCCGGCGCCTGCTCGGTCCACCGGTCGCCGTCCGGCGACGCGAACAGGACCGGCTCCGGGAAGTCGGCCGCGACGAGCAGACCTCCGACCCACCCGACCGCCGCGGCCACGTACGCCGTGGCCAGCCGCGCGGGCAGCTCCGACCGGTCGTGGGCAGACCAGCGCGGCGGGTCGAACGACACCGGAACGGCCTTCGGCGCGGGCGTGCACGCGGCCAGGAACACCACGAGCAGCAGCAGGGCCGGCCTCACGACTCCGGCCGCCAGTGGCTCGTGTCCGTGTCGAACCGGAACCTCCGGGCGGCGCCGGCTCCCGTGGTGCGCAACGGCTTGCCGCCGTCGTCCACCACCAGCTCGCCCTTGGCCGCGCCGGACGTCCACTTCAGGTGCAGCCGCCACTCGACGTCCCGCCGCGCGATCGGCGTGATGACGAGCTGCTCGGGCTCGAAGTCGTTGACCCGGTAGGGGAAGTCCACCACCGGCGTGCCGTCCACGGACAACGGCACGAGCGTCGGCGACGCCGCCTCCAGGTCGAGCCGGAAGAACCTCGGCTCGACCCCGGCCTCGCAGACCGCCGGCAGGAAGATCCCCGGCAGCGGGTCCGCGACGCGCACCACCTCCACCCGCGCCGACTGGACCACCACGGACGCGCCGGTCAGCCCCTGCATCGTCACGACGACCTCGCCGCCGCTGCCCAGCACCGCGTCCGCGGGCGGCCGGCCACCACCGTGCGGGATCGGCTCGTCACCCCGGTCCGGGACGACCCAGCCGCTCTCCGGGCAGTCCAGCCGGAGCCGCTGGTCGGTGGCGACGGCCAGGGGCGTCGCGGGCGGCTCCTCCGCGCGGGTCACCCGCCATACCACGACGACACCGGCGACCACGAGCAGCACCACGACGACGAACAGCGCGATCACGCCGCGCCGGTCGTCGTGGCCGCCGATCCGCAGTTCCCGGACCGTGCCGGACTGCACGACCGCGTCCACGTGGCCGTGCACCGCGTTGCTGGTAGGTCGGGGCTCGTCGATGCCCGGATGATCCCGAGCGCCCGGTGGGGGGCGGTACGCAGTTCTGCGGTTCCGACCACCCCCGACCGGGTGAGACTCAGCCGCGGACGACGTCCAGCAGGTGCCGCACGGCGCCGTCCACCGGCACCTCTTCCCGCTCGCCCGTGCGGCGGTCCTTGACCTCGACCACCCCGTTGGCCAGGCCGCGGCCCACCACCAGGATCGTCGGCACGCCGATCAGCTCGGCGTCGGCGAACTTCACGCCCGGGCTCGCCTTGCGGTCGTCCAGCAGCACCTTCAGGCCCGCCGCCGACAGCTCGCCGGCCAGCTTCTCCCCGCCCGCGAGCAGCGTCTCGTCCTTGCCCGCGACGACCACGTGCACGTCGGCGGGAGCCACGTTGCGGGGCCAGATCAGGCCGCGGTCGTCGTGGCTCTGCTCGGCGATCGCCGCCACCAGGCGGGACACGCCGATGCCGTACGAGCCCATCGTGATCCGGATGGGCTTGCTGTCCGGGCCCAGCGCGTCCAGCGAGAACGCGTCCGCGTACTTGCGGCCCAGCTGGAAGATGTGCCCGATCTCGATGCCGCGCGCGGCCACCAGCACGCCCCTGCCGTCCGGCGACGGGTCGCCCTCGCGCACCTCGGCCACGTCGATCGTGCCGTCCGGGGTGAAGTCGCGGCCGACGACCAGGTCCACCACGTGGTGGTCGGCCTTGTCCGCGCCGGTCACCCACGCCGTGCCGCTCACCACGCGCGGGTCGGTCAGGTACCGCACGCCGTTGGCCTGCAGCGCCGCCGGGCCGATGTAACCCTTGACCAGGAAGGGGTTGCGGGCGAAGTCCGCCTCCTCCAGCATCGCGACCTCGGCCGGCTCCAGCGCCGCCTCCAGGCGCTTCAGGTCGACCTCGCGGTCGCCGGGCAGGCCGACGGCCAGGAGCGTCCACTCCTTCTCGCCCGGCTTCTTCGTCTTCACCAGGACGTTCTTCAGGGTGTCCGCGGCGGTGAACGTCCGGTCGGTGTTCTGGTTGAGGAAGTCGACCAGCGAGTCGATCGTCGGCGTGTTCGGCGTGTGGTGGACCTGCGCCTCGGGCTTCGTCGCCGGGTCCTGCTCGGGCGGCGCGGGCGTGGTGACCGCCTCGACGTTCGCCGCGTAGTCCGACTCCGTGCTGCGGACGAACGTGTCCTCGCCGTTCGGCGCGACCGCCAGGAACTCCTCCGACGCCGAGCCGCCCATCGCGCCCGACGTGGCGGAGACGATCACGTACTCCATGCCGAGCCGGTCGAAGATGCGGATGTAGGCGTCGCGGTGCTGCCGGTAGGAGTGGCTGAGGCCCTCGTCGGTCAGGTCGAAGGAGTAGGAGTCCTTCATGACGAACTCGCGGCCGCGCAGGATGCCCGCGCGCGGGCGCGCCTCGTCCCGGTACTTCGTCTGGATCTGGTAGAGCGTGACCGGGTAGTCCTTGTACGACGAGTACTCGCCCTTCACGGTGAGCGCGAACAGCTCCTCGTGCGTCGGGCCCAGCAGGTAGTCGGCGCCCTTGCGGTCCTTGAGGCGGAAGATGTTGGGGCCGTACTCGGTCCACCGGTTCGTCGCCTCGTAGGGCTCCTTCGGCAGCAGCGCGGGGAACTGGATCTCCTGCGCGCCGAAGGCGTCCATCTCCTCGCGCACGACCCGCTCGATGTTGCGCAGCACCCGCAGACCCAGCGGCAGCCACGAGTAACCGCCCGGCGCGACGCGGCGCACGTAACCGGCGCGGACCAGCAGCTTGTGGCTGGGTACTTCGGCGTCGGCCGGATCCTCGCGCAACGTGCGCAGGAACAGCGACGACATCCTCGTGATCACGGTGGGTGCTCCTCGTGGCGCGGCTTGTCCGGGAAAGGGTAGTGAACCGGCTCTGATCAGTTCCAACGGGTTACTCCTCCACCTCTCCCGACTCCTTCTCCGCCCCCTTCCCCGCTCATCCGCCTACCGCCTTCTCCCGGCCCTCTCACCGCCTCTTCCCCGTCCGCCGACCTCTGAGGGCTCTCGCAGGCCTACCCCTGATCGCTTCCGCCGCAGCACCACATCGCGCCGTTGTCGCCCCAGACGCCGTTCGTGCTGTTCAGAGCCCCACTCGGCCGAAATTGTCGGTGGTCGGGTCTACCTTCCGCGCATGACGTTCACCATCGGGATGATCACCTTCGACACCATCGACCCGCACCGCTTGGCGGACTTCTGGACCAAGGCGCTGGGCACGTCCATCCAGCACGACTGGGGCGGCGAGTTCCTGATGCTCGCGCCGGCCGCCGGCACCACCCTCCAGGTCGGCCTGCAGAAGGTCGAGGCGCCCACCCCCGGGAAGAACCGGGTCCACTTCGACGCCCACGTCGAGGACCGCGTGGCCGAGGTCGCGAGGCTCGTGGCGCTGGGGGCGACCGAGGTCGCGGAGCACACCGTGCCGGGTCTCACGTGGACCGTCCTGGCCGACCCGGACGGCAACCAGTTCTGCGTGGGCCAACCCGGCTGACCACGCCCGTCACCGCCGCGTCGTTCCCCCTCCGAAGATCACTCCAACGTAGGAACAGCGCGACACCGGGCAACATTTCAGGGCTCGAAAGCGTTGCCGGGAAAGAAGGAGGCGACACGGCGTGGCGGGCACACCACGGCCTGCGACAGGTCGGTGGAGCTGACGGTCACCAGGATCGACGGGATGGCTCGACGGGCCGCGGGCGGCGGGGATGGGGTAGCCCGGAGGCGCGCGTCACGGGGGTGGGTGCGCGTACAGCGGGCGGTGCGCGGCGGGCGGTGCGCATGCAGTGGGGTGCGCGGCGGCGCTGGCGCGTGCGCGGGGGGTGGAAGCGCATAGGGTTGCCCGTCGTGTTGGTACTGCTGCCCCCGTCGGAGACCAAGGCCCTTGGTGGGTCCGGCGCGCCGCTCGACCTCGACCTGCTCTCGTACCCGGAGCTGAACCCGGTTCGGGGGAAGTTGGTCGACGCGTTGGTCGACCTCGCCGGTGATGTTCCGGTCAGCCTGGCCGCGCTCGGGTTGTCCGAGCGACAGGCCGGTGAGGTCGAGCGCAACGCCGAACTCCGCCGCTCCCCCACGTTGCCCGCCCTCGCGCGGTACACGGGGGTGCTTTACGACGCGCTCGGGCTGGGGGACTTCACGAAGGTGGAGAAGGCCCGGGCGTTCGCTCGGCTGGCGGTGGTGTCGGCGTTGTTCGGGGTTGTCCGCGGTGGGGACCCGATTCCCGCGTACCGGTTGTCCGGCGGGAGCGTGTTGCCTGCCGTCGGGCCGTTGGGTGCGGTGTGGCGGCCGGTGTTGGAGCCGGTGTTGGCGGGTGCGGACGGGTTCGTGGTGGATCTTCGGTCCAGTCCGTACACGTCGCTCGCGCGGATTCCCGGAGCGGCGGTGGTTCGGGTCGTCACCGAGGACGCGAAGGGGCGTCGCAACGCGGTCAGCCACTTCAACAAGGCGCACAAGGGGCGGCTGGCGCGGGCGCTGGTCACGTCGCGGGCCGAGCCGGCGGATCTCAAGGGATTGATCAAGGTCGCGGCCAAGGCCGGATTGCGGATCGACGCTACCGGGCCCGCGGCCGCTGACTTGATCGTCCTGTCGAGCTGATGCCGAGCTGAGTGCGGAGCTGATGCCCGGTCGGCGACTCCGGTCGGTGGCTCCGGTGCAACCGGCGCCGGTTGGTGCAGCCGGTGGAACCGGTGCAGGTCGGTGCAACCGGTGTCCAGGAGGAGCCGGAGCGTGTGGGTTTGCCCGGTGGTGCGCGCCCAGGGGTCGGCGTGTGCCCGGTGGTGGGGGCCGCGGCGAGGGCGGCGGGGGTTAGGCGCAGCGGGCGGGGGTGGTGGGCGTGACCGGTCGGGCGGCGTGGGGGCTGGGGGTGGGGCGGCGGTTCGAGGGGGTGGGGGTTGCGGTGTGGGTGGCGGCGGCACGGAGGTCCGACTGGAGGCGGGAGAGGTCTCGGTCTTCCGCGGTGGTGCTGCCGGCCAGGCTGGAGGTGAGGGGGCGTTGTCGGCGGTGGTTGCGTTCCAAGCCGTAGGCGACGAGGGCGATCAGGGCGAGGGTGAAGACGATTGCGGTCATGGCGCTAACTATGCGAGGCACAAGATACCGCCACAATTGGCAGTTGTGCCGTTGTGCATCAAAATCCTGCCAAGTACGGTAGCGGCATGCTCCGCACCGTTGCCGCCGTCGTCGTCGACGGCCTCGCGCCGTTCGAGTTCGGCGTGGTCTGCGAGGTCTTCGGCGTCGACCGCACCGAGGACGGCGTCCCGGCGTTCGACTTCCGCGTCTGCGGCGAACACCCCGGCGCGCCCGTCCGCACGAGCGTCGGGGCGTCCATAGTCCCCGACTACGCGCTGGACGCCCTCGAGGACGCGGACCTGGTGGCCGTCCCCGCCGCCACGATCCGCGACACCTACCCACCCGCGGTCCTCGACGCCCTGCGCGCCGTCAACCGCCGCGGCGGCACGCTGATCTCCGTCTGCAGCGGCGCGTTCATCCTGGGCGCGGCCGGTCTCCTGGACGACCGCCGCTGCACCACGCACTGGCGGCACGTCGGCGACCTCGCCGAGCGCTTCCCCGACGCGAAGATCGACCCGGACGTCCTGTTCGTGGACGACGGCGACATCGTGACCAGCGCGGGCACGGCGGCGGGCATCGACGCGTGCCTCCACGTGGTCCGGCGGGAGCTCGGCGCGGCGACGACGGCGGCGATCGCGCGTCGCATGGTCGTGGCCCCGCAGCGGGACGGCGGTCAGCGCCAGTTCGTGGAGCTGCCGACGCCGCCGCACCAGGGCGACAGCCTGCAACCGGTGCTGGCGTGGCTGCTGGACCGGCTGGACGAGGACCACACGGTGGCGACCCTGGCGGAGCGGGCGAAGATGTCGGAGCGGACGTTCGCCCGCCGCTTCGCCGCCGAGACGGGCACGACGCCGCACCGCTGGCTCACGAACCAGCGGGTGCTGCGGGCCCGGCAGCTGCTGGAGGAGACGCAGCTGACCGTGGAGGACGTGGCGCACCGCTGCGGGTTCGGGACGGCGGCCTTGCTGCGGCACCACTTCACGTCGGTGGTGGGTTTGCCACCGAAGGATTACCGACGGTCATTCTCGCACCGATAACCGCCGAACGCGTGACGGAACGCCAGCGAGTTGTCACCTGTCGTGACGATAGTGACAGAATGACCGGGTGAGCCCCGACACACTCGGCGACCCGCCCGCCGACAAGGTCACCCCGGCTCTGCTCCGGGGGATCACCGAAGACCTCGAGACCGACGCGCTCGACGCGCCGGAGGCGTTGAAACGGGTGTGGTCCGGGCTGTGCCTCGCCCGCGTGCTGGGGCTGCGCCTGGCGGCGGTGGACGAGGCGTGGCGGCAGCGGCAGGTGAACGCCGAGTCGGTGGAGCACCAGCTGGCCCGTGACCTGGGGACGTCGGCGACGTTCGCCGACACCGCGCTCGCCCTGCCGGACGACCCGCCGCGGCCGCTCGCCGCGGACGAGGTGGAGGAGGCGCTGGACGCGTTGGTGGACTTCAGCGCCACGGCGCGGCGGCGCATGCTGGCCGCGGCGGCGCAGGCGTCGCAGTGGCACGACGAGCGGGTGTTGCGGCACGACTCGCTGGTGATGGGCGAGCTGGCCGCGGCGTGGTTGGGCAACCGGTCGAGCTATCGGCTGGAGACCTGACACCCGGCGGAGCCTGAGGGGCGGATAAATCGGTTGCCCGCGGGACGTGGGGTCGGGCAGCCTGGTCGGGTACGCGCAGAGCGCCGGTGGTGGCAGACCACGGCGGAGTCGAGGAGGTGCCAGATGGTGATTGCCGTCCGGGACGTGGCACCGACCCGTCCGCTCGCCCCGCTCGCCTGACGCGAAGGACGACACCGCGCCGGGTGGGGCGATCACTCCCCTTCACCTGGAGCTCATCCAGTGCGCGAGCACGATCACTACACGGATCTCGAATCCGATTTCGACCATGCCGACGACCTGCGCTGGCGGGTCAAGAAGGCGAAGATCCAGTCACGCCGCGACGAGGTGGAACCGTCACGTCGCGGGCGGCTGACCGAGGACGCCAAGGACCGCCTCGCCCAGATGCGGGAGGACGCGGCGGCCGCGGACGTCCCGCCCGACGGTGACCGGTGGTCCACCTGGGGCGACGCCGACCAGGGGCCGAAGCCGCACCCGTCGTGGCTGGTCACGGACCTGTCCGCGGTGGACCGCGAGCTGGGCGTCGTGAAGACCGGCAAGGAGGCGGACGTCCACCTGCTGGAGCGCGCGATGCCGGGCACGGACCGGTCGTGCCTGATGGCGGCGAAGCGGTACCGGAGCAACGACCACCGGCTGTTCCACCGGGACGCGGGCTACCTCGAGGGCCGTCGCATGCGGCGGTCGCGGGAGATGCGCGCGATGGCGAACCGCAGCGCGTTCGGCCGCAACCTCATCGCGGAGCGGTGGGCGGTGGCGGAGTTCGCCGCGTTGTCGACGCTGTGGCAGTTGGGCGCCCCGGTGCCGTACCCGGTGCAGCGCGAGGGCACCGAGCTGCTGCTGGAGTTCATCGGCACGGACGGTGCGGCGGCGCCGAGGTTGGCGCAGGTGCGGCCGGAGCCGGAGGAGCTGCTGGGGTTGTGGCGGCAGCTCGTGGACGCGTTGAGCGTGATGGCGTCGGCGGGCATGGCGCACGGCGACCTGTCCGCGTTCAACCTGATGGTGCACGACGGCCGGCTGGTCGTGATCGACCTGCCGCAGGTGGTGGACCTGGTGGCGAACCCGCGGGGGCCGGAGTTCCTGGAGCGGGACGTCCGCAACATCGCCGGCTGGTTCACGTCGCGCGGTCTGCCGCCGGAGTTGGCGGAGCCGCGGGACCTCACGGAGACGCTGCTGGAGCTGGCCGGGTTGCGGTAACGGTGTCGCCGAGCGCGGGCCGGACGGACTCCGGCCGGACGAGGTCGAGGAAGGCCTCGAACGAGCGAGGGTCGCCGGTCGCCTCAGGCCGGCGGTAGCCGGGAGATCCGGACAGCGGGGTCGCGGACGGGTCCCGGGTCGACATCGGCCCGGGACTCGCCGCGGCCGCCGCCGTTCAACGCCGTGCGGGCCGTGCGGCGTCGGTGTTCCGCGGTGACGCACCGGTGTGGTCGCCACGCCGATCGCCGTGGACCTGTTCACCTGGTGGGCACTTCGTCAACTCGGGCGGGACGGTGCGGCGTGAACGCCCCGCCACGTGGACTTTTGTGGTTCCCTGTGGGGGTCGGGGCGGCACACGTGATCGCCCTTTCCACCACGCGTGTGCGCGAGAACACCGCCGCGGTGCCGAACTACGCCGCGTGATCAGCTAGACTGAGTGGTGCACCGCCCGGTGGCGCCACAGAGCGCCCCAGGCCGCCAGAGTGGCCGGTGGTGCTTCCCAACCACTATCGGCGCGATCCGCGCGCCGGGCCCGTCCCCGCGATCGCGCCTGCTGAGCAGAGCAATCCTCGAGACGTGCCGTGTCCCGGAGGTTTGTTTTGCCCACAATGTCCCAAGGCCGTTCCGAGCGCCCGCAGTTCCGCAAGACCCGCAGCAGGCGCCCTGGCCAGGGCAACCGTCGTCCCGCGCCCAGCGTGGAGCTGACGACGAGCATCCCCGACCACGTCGAGAGCACGATGCCCGAGGGCCCGCTGCCCTCGTTCGCCGAGCTGGGCCTGGCCGACGAGCTGCTGCGCGCGCTCGAGCAGGCAGGCATCACCGAGCCGTTCCCGATCCAGGCGGCGACGCTGCCGGACGCCATGGCGGGCCGCGACCTGCTGGGCCGCGGGCAGACCGGTTCCGGCAAGACGCTGGCCTTCGGCCTGGCGTTGCTGTCCCGCCTGGCCGGTGGCCGGGCCAAGCCGTTGAAGCCGCGCGCGCTCGTGCTGGTACCCACGCGTGAGCTGGCGATGCAGGTCGAGGAAGCCCTCAACCCGTTCGCCCGGTCGCTGGGCCTGTGGTGCCGCACGGTCGTCGGCGGCACGTCGTTCCCGCGTCAGATCGACGCGCTGCGCCGCGGTGTCGACCTGCTGATCGCGACCCCCGGCCGGTTGTCGGACCACGTCCGGCAGGGCACGGCCGACCTGTCCGAGGTCATGTTCACGGCGTTGGACGAGGCCGACCAGATGGCGGACATGGGCTTCATGCCGCAGGTCCGGGCCATCCTCGACCTGACCCCGCAGGACGGGCAGCGGCTGCTGTTCTCCGCGACGCTGGACGGCGACGTGGACAAGCTGGTCCGCCAGTACCTGCACGACCCGGTGGTCCACTCGGTGTCGCCGCCCACGGGCAGCGTGACCACGATGGAGCACCACCTGCTGTTCGTGTCCGCCGAGGACAAGCAGAACGTGGTCACCGAGGTCGCGGCGCGTGAAGGCCGCACGATCATGTTCGTCCGCACCAAGCACCACGTGGACCGCCTGGCGAAGAAGCTGCGGTCGATGGGCGTGCACGCGGGCGCGTTGCACGGCGGCAAGGCGCAGAGCGCGCGTACGCGGGTGCTCGGCCAGTTCCGCGAGGGCACCATGCCGGTGCTCGTCGCCACGGACGTGGCGGCGCGCGGCATCCACGTGGACGACGTGAGCCTCGTCGTGCACGTCGACCCGCCGGCCGACCCGAAGGACTACCTGCACCGCGCCGGTCGCACCGCGCGCGCCGGGCAGTCCGGCACGGTCGTCACGCTGGTCACGCACGACCAGCGGCGTGCCGTGCAGGGCCTGACGGCGCGGGCGGGCATCCGTCCGGCGTCGGCGAAGGTCCGTCCCGGTGACGAGGAGCTGGTTCGCATCACCGGCGCCCGGGTGCCCAGCGGCATCCCGATCGTGGAGCCCGAGATCCCGGTCCGCGCGCGTCGCGGCGGTGGCGGTGGCGGCGGTCCTCGGCGCAGCGGTGGCGCGGGTGGCGGCGGTTTCCGCGGCGGTCGTCCCGACCGGGACCGTGACCGCGGCGCCGGCACCGGCCGACCGCGTCGGGTGGCGCAGCACTAGTTCGCGGGTCTGGCCCGCCGGCACCGGTTCGCGGTGCCGGCGGCCGGGCTTCACGGCCCGGAATTGTCAGACCCTTCTGGCAAGATAAAAGCAGGGGTCCCCTTGGCGGGGACTCCTGCTTTGCCGTTCTCGGGGTTGTTCCCAGCGGGCCACGGCTCCCCCTGCCACGGCCCCTGCCTCGGCCCCTGCCTCGGCCACGGCTCCCTCGCCTCGCGACGGACCGCTCCACGGTGTCCGCACGAACCGCACCTCACCGACTCGTCAGTCAACTCGTCAGTGAACTCCTCACCGGCTACTCATCGCCCGAGATCGTCGGCTGAACTCGTCGGCGGAGTCATGGGTGGAGTCCTGAGCGGAGGTCGTCGCCCGAGATCGACGGCGGAAATCATAGGCGGAGGTCATAGGCGAGGTCGCCGGAGCGATCACCTCAGCTCATGAGCGCGTCGGCGCGCGCGGTGCGCATGTGGAGGACGTGGCGGCCTTCGCGGCGCGTGGTGACGAGGCGGGCGGCGCGCAGGACGCCGATGTGCTGCGACACCGCGCCCGCCGTGACGCCGAGCAGGGCCGCCAGGTCGGTCGTGCTCTTCGGGGCTTCCAGCAGGATGAGCAGGTGGGCGCGGGTGCGGCCGATCAGGGCGGCCAGCTCGCGCGGCGTCTCGCGTTCCTCCCACAGCGTCCCGATGCCGCGCGCCGGGTAGCGCAGGACGCCCTGGCTGACCGGGTCCAGCGCGATCCACGCCTTCGGCCAGCAGAACACGCTGGGGCACAGCACGAGTCCGTGCTCGGCGAGGTCCACGCGGTGCTCCGGTTTGCGGTGCAGGACGAGTTCGCCGTCCGCCCACGTCACCTCGGGGTGCAGGTCGTGGAACACCGCCTCGACGCCCTTGTCGGCCAACGTCGCGGCGCGGGCCGCGATGTCGGCTTCGAGGACGGCGGTGATGCGCTTCCAGTGCGGTGCGATGAGCCGGTCGTGGCAGCGGCGGATGACGTCGGCCTCCGGTTGCCGGACGTGCCGCAGCTCGGCGTCCAGGTCGGGCATGCGGACGTCCGGCACGGGCATCAGGTCGGCCGGTTTCGCCGGGCCCTCCAGGCGGTCCAGCAGCGTGTCGAGGCCGGGGATGTCGGCGACGCGATCCCGCGCCCACCGCACCCACGGCAGGTGCACGGCGTGCGCGCCGGGTGTGCGGAGCCCGTCGACGGCCATGACGGTCTCGAACACGGCGGAGTAGGCGAACCTGACCTTGGCCAGTCCCACCCCGGCGAGCCGAACCCACACCGCCACGCCGTCCCCGTTCCGCGCGGCCCGGTGTTCCGGGCGTCCTCGACGGCCATTGTCCCACCGGGACGGGGTGGCCTGCCCCACCGCGGGTTGTCGTGCCCGCCCCAGTGATCGGCGGCGCGGTCCGGGCGAGGGTGGTGCCATGACGAGGACGTGGCACCGGCCGACGCTGTGGTTGGCCGTGGCGATGGCGTTGGGCGCGGTGGCCTGCGCGGTGGCGCTGGTGCTCGACGGGCGGGTGCTGCAGGGCGCGTCGGTGTGGTCGAAGCCGTTGAAGTTCGCGGTGTCGCTGGCGGTGTACTCGGCGACGCTGTCGTGGATGCTCTCCGTGCCGCACAAGGGGAAGCGGTGGATGTCGGGGCTCGCCACGACCATCGCGGTGATCATGTTCGTGGAGGTGGGGCTGATCGCGGTGCAGGCCGGGCGGGGCATGTTCACGCACTACACCACGTCGGACGAGCCGTTGAACCGGTTCGTGCAGGCGACGTTCGCGCTGGCGATCCCGGTGATGTTCCTGGCGAACGTGGTGCTGGCGCTCGTGCTGTCGTTCCAGCGCTTCGGGCGGCCTGACGTGCGGTGGGCCGTGCGGACGGGGCTGTACCTGGCGGTCTTGGGCATGTTCACCGGCTACCTGATGGTGTCGCAGCCGGGGAAGCGGGTGACGGCGGTCGACGCGGGCGGCCGGTCGGTGGAGCTGGCGGCCGGGCACGGTGTCGGCGTGCCCGACGGCGGGCCGGGGATGCCGGTGACGGGGTGGAGCACGACGGGCGGGGACCTGCGGGTGCCGCACTTCGTCGGGATGCACGGCCTGCAGGTGATGATCCTGCTGGTGCTGGGGTTGGCGGCGCTGGGGTTGGCCGAGCGGGGCCGCACGCGGCTGGTCGTCGTGGCGGCGGCGGGCTACCTGGGGTTGCTGGTGCTGGTGACGTGGCAGGCGTTGCGGGGCGAGTCGGTGGTCCACCCCGGCGGCACGACCCTGCTCGCCTTGGCCGGGCTGGCGGGGGGTGCGTGGCCGCCGGGGCGGCGTGGGCGGTCAGGGGCGGGGCGGCAGTTCCGCGGCCAGTCCGGCCACCGGTCCCGCGACGATGATCGCGGGCGGGCGGACGCCGTGCGCGGCGATGTCCGCGGCCAGGGTGTCCAAAGTGGACCGGAGGACCTTCTCGGTGCGGGTGCTGCCCTCCTGGATCACGGACACCGGGGTGTCACCGGGCCGGCCCTCCTTGAGGGCGTCCGCGAACGCCGCGGCCCGTTCCACGCCCATGAGGATCACGACGGTGCCGCGCAGCTTCGCCAGCGCCGACCAGTCGACCAGGGACCTCGGGTCGTCCGGTGCGACGTGGCCGGACACGACGACCACCTCGTGCGCGACGCCCCGGTGCGTCACCGGCACGTCGGCCAGCGCGGGCACGCCGAAGGCGCTGGTCACGCCCGGCACGACGGTGACCGGCACGCCCGCCTCGGCGCACGCGATCAGCTCTTCGAAGCCGCGGCCGAACACGTACGGGTCGCCGCCCTTGAGGCGCACCACGAACCGGCCGGCCTTGGCGTGCTCGACCAGGGTGCGGTTGATGAAGTCCTGGCTGGCGGCCCGGCCGTAGGGGATCTTCGCCGCGTCGACGACCTCGACGTGCGGCGGCAGCTCGTCCAGCAGCTCGCGCGGTCCGAGCCGGTCGGTGACGACGACGTCGGCGCGGGCCAGGAGGCGGCGGCCGCGCACGGTGATCAGGTCGGGGTCGCCGGGGCCGCCGCCGACGAGCGCGACGCCCGCGGGCTGGTCGTGGTGGTCGGCGAGGGAGCCGTCGCGCAGCGCGGACAGCAGCTCGTCGCGGACGCCCGCGGACCGGCGGTGCTGCCCGCCCGCGAGGACGCCGAGGAGCAGGCCGTCGTGCTCGCCGACCGCCGGCGTCACCGCCGTGCCCTTCACGGCCACGTCGGCGCGCACGCAGAACACGCGGCGCTCTTCGGCGTCGGCCGTGACGCGGGCGTTGACCTCGGGCGAGGAGGTGCAGGCCAGCACGTACCAGGCGCCGTCGAGGTCGCCGTCGGCGTACTCGCGGGCGTGCCACGTGGCCTCGCCGCCCTCGACCATCCCTTGGACGGCGGGCGTCACCTCCGGCGAGATCACCTCGACCCGGGCGCCCGCCGCGACGAGCCTGGGCAGCCTGCGCTGGGCGACCGTGCCGCCGCCCACGACGACGACGCGTCGCCCGGTCAGGTCCAGGCCCACGAGGTAGTGCTGTTCACCGTGCATGGGTAGAAGCATCCACATCAGACATGCCCTGTCCAACCCGGGTGCCTCACATCACCAAGACCTCGAACGTGGTGGCGAGCCTGCCGCCGAAACGACTACCCGCCTGCTCGGCCACTCGGCGCAGGAACACCTCCGGGTGGGCCATGTCGCCGCTCAGGGCGGCCAGGTAGGTGGCGTGCTCGCGCAGCGAGGCGACGCCGAGGTCGAACGTGTCCGTGACGTCGACGGCGTGCCCGGCGTGCGGTGAGGCGTTGACGGCGACGAACCGGACGCCGCTCCACGGCTCCAGGTCGAGGTCGCGGAAGACCCACCGGTTGGCGGCGTCCCGCACGGCGTCGATGACGGCCTGGCCGACGGCCCGGTGGTCGGCCATGTTGAGGAACCCGCCGGGGAAGGTGGCGTGGTGGTTGCCGCTGAGCACGACGTCGGGCTTGTGGCGGCGGATGGCGGCGGCGATGTCGCGGCGCAGCGGCAGGCCGTACTCGATCATGCCGTCGGGGTGGTCGAGGAACTCGACCACGTCCACGCCGACGACGGCGGCACTGGCGACCTGCTCGCGCGCCCGCAGCGGTCCGGCTTCCTCGGGCGGCAGGGTGTCGATGCCCGCCTCGCCCCGGCTGGCCAGCACGTACGCGACGTGCTTGCCCTGCGCGGTCCAGCGCGCAATCGCGCCGGACGCCCCGTACTCCAGGTCGTCGGGGTGGGCCACCACGGCCAACGCCCGCTCCCAGTCCTCCTGCAACGGCTCCAGGTCCGACATGCCGCCGACGCTACGCGAGCCGCGGGGCACGTCGGCGCCGCACGCGTGCCCACGACCGGCGAACCACCCGGTCGTGGGCACGTCGCGGCGGGTTACAGCTGGGCGGTGATCGTCGAGTAGTACGAGGCGATCCGCGCGTACACGCCGGGGTAGCCGGCGAGGGCGCAGCCGCGGCCGAACGAGGTGGCGCCGATCAGCTTGCCGCCCGCGACGAGCGGGCCGCCCGAGTCGCCCTGGCAGGTGTCCGTGCCGCCCTGCGGGTAGCCGGCGCACACCATGTGGGTGGGGCTGTAGTTGGAGTAGGCGGTGCGGCAGGTCGAGTCGGACGTCACCGGCACGGTCGCGCCGAGCAGGTACCGCGAGGCCGTGCCGCCGGACGACGTGGTGCCCCAGCCGTAGATGCGGGCGCTCGTGCCCGCCGCGTACAGCGCGGTGTCGTTCGGGGTGGCCAGCGGCAGGTAGGTGGAGTTGATGTTGACGCCGAGGGTCAGGACCGCCACGTCGTAGCCGGAGCTCGCGGTGCGGTAGCTGGGGTGCACCCAGATGCGGCTGACGGTGGCGACGGTGCCCGCGGTGCTCTGCTTGTCGTCGCGGCCGTGCACCACGCGGGTGCTGGACGCGGTGCGGCCGCTCACGCAGTGCGCGGCCGTGACGACCTTGTTGGCGCGCACGAGGGTGCCGCCGCAGAACTGGCCGCCGGTGCTGGTGGCCAGGTACACGACCCACGGGTACGTGCTGGTGGACACGCGGGTGCCGCCGACGATGTACGGCGACACGCCGGTGTCGGAGGTCTCGGCCGACGCGGGTGCGACGGTGAGCAGGCCGATCGCGGCCACGGTGGCCGCGAACGCGGTGATCAGGCGACGCAGGGTTTTCGCCATGTCGATCCTTCCTGGGCGGGGACGCGCCGTGTAGCGACGCGCACACCCACAGCTAGGCCCAAGACGGGGAGGTCGACAACCCTCTTTCGGCTGCTCCGCACCACTTCACAGTTGACGAGTGACACCCGTCACACGAATGACATCGGCGTGCACCGGCCCGGAAACAACGGGTCCGGCGCCCGCGTCGACGTACGCGACGGCGGCGCCCGCCTCGGCGAGCCGCACCGCGCCGTCCGACCGGACCCGCGTGCCGGGCCGCAGCAGGTGCCGCACCTGGGCGACGCACTCGGCGCTGCCCACCACGACGGACGCGCGCCGCAGCTCGGCCTCGGCGCGGGGTGTGCGCTGGTCCGCGTCGCCGGGGCCGAGGCCGACCAGCGCGAGCCGGCCGCGCGGCAGGACGCGGGCGGCGGCCACCGTCACGCCGGCGCCCTTCACCTTCTCCGCCGCGATCTCCACCCGGCCGCCGCCGGACAGCTGCACGGCGCCCCGCAGCGCCGCCGCCTCGGCGACGCTGGGGATGCCGATGGCGAGGTCCGCCGGGTTCGGCACCGGGATCACGGCGAGTTCCTCGCCGGGGTAGGCGAGCAGCGGCGCGGTGGTCGAGTCGTGCCAGAAACCCCAGTCCTCCAAGGCGTCGGCGATGCCGGGTTCGGCGACCTTGCGGTCCAGCGTGGCGAACGCCCGCACGGCCCGCAGGTCGAGCCCGCGCTTCTCCTCCAGCTGCGCGAGCGCCGCCGACACGGCCGACGCGGACACCCCCGTGCTCGACCCGACGCCCACGACGAGCGTGCGCGGCACGACCCGCACCACGCGGTCGTCCCGCGGGCCCTTGGGGACGCGGTCGTCCACCAGCACGGTCCACGCCGCGTCGTGCCCGGCCGGGCCGGTCAGGACGTTGTCGGGCAGCGCGGGCAGCGGGAACCCGAGGGGGTTGGCCAGCAGCACGGGTTCGCCCTGCCGCACCGCCTCGCCGCACGCGGCCAGGTCGCCGTCCACGGTGGCGTCCAGCAGCTCGACCAGTTCGTCCAGCGGCGAGTCGACCGACGCCGAGGTGACGACGGCGTGCCCGCCGAGGACGTCGGCGATGCGGCCGGCCAACGCGTCCGCGCCGCCCAGCAGCGCCACCGCGAAGCCGCCGTCCACGCACACCACGCCGGGGTCGGACCGCTCGTCGCGCAGCAGCGGGGCGACGAGCCGCACGGTGGCCTCCGTGCCGAGGAAGAACACCGCCGACCCGAGCCTCGGCCACAGGGCGCGCAACGCGGGCCCGACCGGCCCGTCCGGCACGACCGCGTCCGGCCCCAGGAAACCCGCCAGCTCGACCGCGGCCCGCCGCCCGCGCCCGCCGGCGGCGAACACGCCGATCACGCCTTCTTCCTCCCCCACAGCACGGTCACCGGGTTGGTGGCCAGCAACGCGCCACCGGCCAGCCGGGCCGCCGACAGCTGGCTGCCCTGCACGTCGTAGCCGGCCTCCAGCAGGGCGTCGCGCGCGGCGACCACGCGGTCGAGGTCCCGGGTCGCCACCACGACCCGCCCGGCGCCCGTCCGCGCGCACCGCCGCACCACGTCCACGCCACCGCCGCCGACGAACACGGCGTCCGGCCGGGGCAGCTCGCCCGCCTCGGCCAGCTCCGCTTCCACCACCCGCACGTCCACGCCGTGCGCGGAGGCGTTGGCGATGATCCGCACGCACTGCACGGGGTCGCGTTCCACCGCGACCACCGCCGCGCCGAGGCGGGCGCACTCGACGCCGACCGCGCCGGGTCCGGCGCCGACGTCCCACACCAGCACGCCGGGGCGGGGCGCGAGCCTGGCCAGGGCCAGGGCGCGCACCTCGGCGACGGCGACCATGCCCTCGCGGTGGGCGAACTCGTCGTCGGGCAGCGCCCAGTCGTCCGGCGCCCAGCCGCGGGGGGTGGGCGCGAAGCGCTGCTCGGCCAGGCACAGGATCGCACCGGGCTCCGGCCACGGGCGCGCCACCGCGTCCGCTGGGTCCACAGTGGACAGACCGGCGGCGGACTCGACGACGA
Source organism: Saccharothrix hoggarensis (assembly GCF_052936025.1). The sequence goes on from NZ_CP193624.1 coordinate 6,114,502, forward strand.
GGGTGCGCCGCCACCCCGCCAGGCCGCGGGCCAGCTCCGCCGGGTCCGCGCCGGACACCACGACGGCGGGCCGGGCCCGGCACACGTTCAGCGCGTGCCGGGGACCCGCCTCGGCGGCGTCCACGACGGTCACCTCGGCCCACGAACGGCCGGCTTCGGTGACGAACCGGTGCAGTGCGACGACGTCCATGTCAGGTGGCGCGCTTGCTCTTCTTGGACCGCGACGCGGTCTGCTTGCGCGGCGTCGTGCTGGCCCTGACCGTCGTGGTCCGCTTCGCGGCGGCGGCGACCACCGGCTTCGGCTTCGGCTCGACGGCCTCCGCGGACTCCGCCTGGTCCACCACCAGCTCCAGCAAGGGCTCGCCGACCGGCTCGGGCTTCGCCTTCGCCCCGGCGCGCTTGGTGCGCGCCGTCTCCTGCCAGTCGTGCACCGCGGACCACGCCGCGGCCGACGGCGAGTCGGGGTCCGTCCGGGGCGTCACGGGCTCGTCCACCAGCGGCGCCGGGCCGGACGGCTTCGGCACGGGACGGTTCGCGCGCAGCGACCACTTCGACGGCCGGGCGCGGCGCACCGGCTCGTCGCCCTCGACCACCGGGGAACGGCGGCGGGGCGCGGGCTCCGCGAGCACCTTGCCGACCAGGAACAGCGTGGTGCGGTAGAGCTTGTGCTCCTTGACGCACGCCTCCAGCTCGCCGACCGTGGTCTGCACGACCGTCTCGTCCGGCAGGGACACCTTGTAGGCCACCACGACCGGCGTGTCGTCGGCGCAGCCGCCCGCGCGCAGCTGCTCGACCAGCAGGCCGGTGCGCGCGCCGGACGCGGAGATCGCCATCGTGGTGCCGTGCGCGGCGAACTCCCTGACGTGCTCGGCGGACTCGGGGCCCGCGAGCACGAGCGACTGGGCGACGTCCGACGTGGTCAGCTCGCGGCCGACGGCCGCCGCCGCGGCGGACACCTGGGACACGCCGGGCACGACGTCGGTCTCCAAGCCCAAGCGCCGGCACACCTCCTGCTGGTCGCGCAGCCCGCCCCACAGCGACGGGTCGCCCGCGTGCAGCCGCACCACCTTCAGCCGGCCCGCCGACGCGCGCCGGTACACCTCGACCACGTCGGCGTCGGCGACCCGGGAGAAGTCGACCAGTTCCGCGTCGGGGCGAGCGTGCTCGCGCACGCACTCGGCCTCGACGACGCTCGGGGCCCACAGCACGACGTCGGCCTCGGCTATCCGCTTCGCGCCGCGCACGGTGATGAGATCGGCGGCGCCGGGACCGGCGCCCACGAAGGAGACCCGACCAGTCATCACAACTGCTCCCCACGACGTGTTCGGCTGGTGGGCAAGGACCGTACCGCGCGAGCGCGATCCACTATCGGGTGGCCTCGGACCGCGTGGAGTCCGCCGCGCAGGCCCGCACGAAGCGGGTCACGGCCTCCGGCGCGGACGCCGGGTGGGTGTGCAGGTACGACGCGTGGACGCGGCCGAGGACGAACCCCTCGGCCACGGGACGGGAGTCGTGGCCGCGCCACCGCCAGGCGGGACGCGCGCCGTGCGGGACGCTCAACGCGGTGCGGTGGAACTCGTGCCCGGTGATCCGCGTGCCCGCGCGGGCCAGCACGGAGTCCTGCGGCGCGACGGCGTCGCGGTAGCCGAGGGTGAGGCGGGGCGTCATGGCGCCGTCCGCGTCGACCACGCCGCACATGGGCGCGCCGTCGAGCGACTTCGCCAGGTACAGCAGGCCGCCGCACTCGGCGTGCACGGGCGCGCCGGAGCTGGCGAGGGCGGTGACGGCGGCGCGCAGCCCCTCGTTGGCGGACAGCTCGGCGGCGTGCTGCTCGGGGAAGCCGCCGGGGAGCACGAGACCGGCGGCGCCGTCGGGCAGCGCCTCGTCGCGCAGCGGGTCGACCACGACGACGTCCGCGCCCGCGGCCTCCAGCAGCTCGACGTGCTCGGCGTAGCCGAAGGTGAACGCCGCGCCGCCCGCGACGGCGATCCGGGGCGCGCCCGCGACCCGGTCCACCTCGGCGTGCGCGTCCCACGGCGACACGGCGAGCGCGGGCGCCTCGGCGGCGAGCCGGCGGACGGCGTCGAGGTCGACGTGCCGGGCGACGGCGTCGGCGATGGCGTCGACGGCGGCGGTGGCGGCGGGGCCGTGCTCGGCGGCGGTGACGAGGCCGAGGTGCCGTGACGGGAGCGCGAACCGGTCGTCGCGCGGCAGCACGCCGAGCACCTCCAGCCCGACCTCGGCGCACGCGCCGCGCAGCACGTGCTCGTGGCGGGCGGAGCCGACCTGGTTGAGCACCACGCCGCCGAGCCGCACGGTCGGGTCGTAGCCGCGGAACCCGTGCAGCAGCGCGGCGAGGCTGCGGCTCTGGCCGCGGGCGTCGACCACGAACAGCACGGGCGCGGACAGGAGCTTGGCGACGTGCGCGGTGGACCCGACGCCCTCGGTGTCCACCCGGCCGTCGAACAGGCCCATCACGCCTTCCACGACGGCCAGGTCGCAGCCGCGGGCGCCGTGCGCGAACAGGGCGGGCACCCGGTGGTCGCCGACCATGACCGGGTCGAGGTTGCGGCCCGGCCGGCCGGTGGCCACCGAGTGGTAGCCGGGGTCGATGTAGTCGGGTCCGACCTTGAACGGCGCGACCTTGTCGCCCGCGCGGCGCAGCGCCGCCATCAGGCCGGTGGCGACGGTGGTCTTGCCGCTGCCCGACGCGGGCGCGGCGACCACCAGCCGGTTCACCACTCGATCCCCTTCTGCCCCTTCTGGCCCGCGTCCATCGGGTGCTTGACCTTGGTCATCTCCACGACGAGGTCGGCGGCGTCGACGAGCGCGTCCGGCGCGTACCGGCCGGTGATGACGACGTGCTGGTGGCCGGGCCGGTCGCGCAGGGCCCGGACGACCTCGTCCACGTCGATCCAGCCCCAGTGCAGGGGGTAGGTGAACTCGTCCAGCACGTACAGGCCGTGCTGCTCGGCGGCGAGTCGGCGGGCGATCTCCCGCCAGCCCTCGCGGGCGGCGGCGGCGTGGTCGTCCTCGGTGCCCTGCTTGCGGGTCCAGGACCAGCCCTCGCCCATCTTGTGCCACTCGACCGGGCCGCCTTCGCCGGTCTGCTCGTGCAGCCGGCCGAGCGCGCGGAACGCCGACTCCTCGCCGACCTTCCACTTGGCCGACTTCACGAACTGGAAGACGCCGATGGACCAGCCCTGGTTCCACCCGCGCAGGGCGAGGCCGAACGCGGCGGTGGACTTGCCCTTCATCTCGCCGGTGTGGAGCACGACCAGGGGCCGGTTGCGGCGCTGCCGGGTGCTGAGGCCGTCGTTGGGGACGACGGACGGTTGGCCTTGGGGCATGTCGAGGCTCCTACGCGGCTCGTGCGGCGCGCACGACGCCGGCGACCTGGTCTGCGGACAGTTCTTCCAAGCGCAGGCACGCCGCTTCCAGCGCGTCCGCGACGCGTGCGGCCAGGCCGAGCCTGACGGGGCCGTGCTCGCAGTCGACGACGACGGACGCGACCCGGTCGGCGGCCAGCAGCCCGGCGGCGCGCACCGCGTCGCGCATCGGGTCGCCGCCGGTGGCGGTGGACGTGGCGCGGCCGTCGGTGAGCAGCACCAGCAGGGGGCGGCGGCGCGGGTCGCGGACCCGTTCGGCCTCCAGCACGCGGCGGGCGCGGAGGAGGCCGTCGGCCAGCGGGGTGCGGCCGCCGGTGCGCAGGTCGCGGAGCCTGGCGGCGGCGGCGTCGACCGAGTTCGTCGGGGGCAGCGCCACCTGCGCCTCGCGGCCCCGGAACGTGACCACGCCGACCTTGTCGCGCCGCTGGTAGGCGTCGCGCAGCAGGGAGATCACGGCGCCGCTGACGGCCGACATGCGCTTGCGGGCGGCCATGGAACCGGAGGCGTCGACGACGAACAGCACGAGGTTGCCCTCCTTGCCCTCGCGGACCGACAGCCGCAGGTCCGCGCCGCGCAGCTCCAGTCCCGGCCCGCGGCGACCGCGGGCGGCCTGGTGGGGCGCCGCCGCGCCGAGCGTGCCGAGCAGGTGCAGCCCCGAACCGTCCACAGTGGACGATCGGACCACGCGGCCGGTGCGGGCCTTGGCGCGGGAACGCCGTCCGGGCGCGCCTTCGCCGACGCCCGGCACCTGCAGCAGCCGGGCGCGGAACGCGGGCGCGGGCGCGTGGGACCGCTCGGCGGAGCCCTTGCCGTCCGAAGTGGACTCGTCCGGGGCTCGGGGTGGCGGGGAGCCGCCACCGTCGTCGGGACCGTCGGGGCCTTCCGGACCCTCCGGGCCGCCGGGACCGTCCGGGCCGCCGGGGCCGTCCGGGTCCTCCGGGCCGTCCTCGGGCTCCCGGGCGGCTTCCGCGCCCTGCTGGAGGGCGTCGTTGAGCTGGTCCTCCTCCAGCCCCGGCTCGTCGAACGGGTCGCGCCGCTTGCGGTGCGGCAGCGCCAGCCGCACGGCCGCCTCCACGTCCTCCTCGGCCACCTCGGTGGCGCCGCGCCAGGCGGCGTGCGCGGTGGCGGTGCGGGCCACCACCAGGTCGGCGCGCATGCCGTCCACCTCGAACGCGGCGCAGATGCCGGCGATCCGGCGCAGCTCGGCGTCGGGCAGGACGACGTCCTTCAGGTGGTCGCGGGCGGCGACGATCCGCCGCGCCAGCTCCGCGTCCGCGTCGGCCCAGCGGGCCGCGAACCCCTCCGGGTCGGCCTCGTAGGCGAGCCGCCGCCGCACCACCTCGGCGCGGGTCGTCACGTCACGCGACGCGCGGACGGCGACCGTGAGGCCGAACCGGTCGAGCAGCTGCGGCCGCAGCTCCCCCTCCTCCGGGTTCATGGTGCCCACCAGGAGGAACGACGCGGCGTGCGACACGGAGACGCCTTCGCGCTCGACGTGCGCGCGGCCCATGGCGGCGGCGTCGAGCAGCAGGTCCACGAGGTGGTCGTGCAGCAGGTTCACCTCGTCCACGTACAGCACGCCCCGGTGCGCGGCGGCCAGCAGACCCGGCTGGTAGGCGCGGACGCCCTCGGTGAGCGCGCGTTCCAGGTCGAGCGAGCCGATCAGCCGGTCCTCGGTCGCGCCGACCGGCAGCTCCACCAGCCGGGCGGGACGCCGTTCCGAGCCGTGGCCGTGCGGGCCGTCGGGGCAGTCGGCGGGCGCGGCCGGGTCGCACCCGAAGCGGCAGCCCGGCACCACGTCCAGCGCGGGGAGCAGCGCGGCGAGCGCCCGCACCACGGTCGACTTGGCGGTCCCCTTCTCACCTCGGACGAGCACCCCGCCGATACCGGGGTGCACGGCGTTGAGCAGCAGAGCCGTGCGGAGGTCGTCGTGGCCGACGACTGCGGAAAAGGGGAAACGCGCGCCCATGCGGCGGTGTCCTTCCTCGGGTGTCCACGCCCGTGTCCGGTCTACGAGTCGGGGGCCGAGTTCCTGACTCCCGGATCCCAAGGCCCGGTCACAGTGGCGGGACCGTGCCGGATTCGCACCGGCTTCCTCGCGCACCCCCTCTAGAGCCTGGGCATCGTCGCACTTCCGCAGGCGTGCTCCAAGTCCCCGGCGGGCGAGGACGATCACACCCGCGCGAGTCGGACGGGCTCCGGCCCCGGCGCCGGGACGAGGTCGACCTCGACGCTCAGCGGCGCGCGGAACGACAGCAGGCCCAGCATCGGCGGCGGCTCGGCGGAGGCCAGGCGCAGCTCCGGGAACCGCCGCGCGGTCTCCCGCAGCACGACCTGCGCCTCCAGCCGGGCCAGTCCCGCGCCGAGGCAGAAGTGCCGGCCGTGGCCGAACGCCAGGTGCCTGCGGTTGCGGGGGCGGGCCGGGCAGAACCGCTCGGGGTCGTCGAAGACCGCCGGGTCGGAGCCGCTGCCCGCGAGCATCAGCAGCAGCGGCGCGCCCGCCGGGACGTCCACGCCGGAGAGGGTGACCGGTTCGGCCGCGACCCGCCGCCACGTGCTCACCGGCGGATCACGCCTCAGCACCTCCTCCACGCACGCGGCGGCCACGCCCGGCTCGTCCAGCCGGGACCACAGGCGGTCGCCGGGCCGGTCGACGTCGTGCCGCAGCACCGCGTGGAACACCGCGCACAGCAGCTGCGTCGTCGTCTCCTGGCCCGCGATCAGCAGGAAGTAGCAGAGGCCGGCCGCGTCGCGGATCGGGACTTCGGCCGACCGCAGCGCGCCGAACAGGTCGTCGTCGCCCCGCGCGGCCTTGATCCGGGCCGTGAGCCACTGGTGGAACGCGGCGGCGGGCCGGGCCAGCTCGTGCTGCCGCTCCACCGTCACGTCGCCCCAGAACAGCTCCAACGACGCCGTGCTCCACGCCTTGAGCGCGTCCACGTCGACGTCCCGGATGCCCAGGACCTCCAGCAGCACGATCGCGGGCAGGTCGCGGGCCAGCGCCGGGTGCAGGTCGACGCGCCCGCTCAGCCGGTCCAGCCGTTCGGCGGCCAGCTCCGCGATCCGCGGCCCCAGCGCCGCGACCCGCGCCGGGGTGAGGAACCGGGCCACGAGTCGCCGCAGGTCGGCGTGCGTGCCGGTGCCGTTGTTGGCCAGCGTCGGCGGCAGCGAGAACCCGGCGCGCGCCAGCACCCGCAGCACCGGGCGCGGGATCGGCACCACCGCGTCCAGCGCGTTGTCCGGGTGGAACCGGCGCGCGTCCGCCAGCACGGCGCGCACGTCGTCGTAGCGGCTGACCAGCCACAACCCGGTCCGCTCGTCCCGGTGGACCGGCGCGTTCTCGCGCAACGACCGCAGGTCGGCAGGCTCCGGCTGGAAGAGGTCCACGCCGGCACGGTAGCCGCCGGATGCGACACTCCCGCCGTGAGTGTGCGCACAGGTGAGTCGGTGTTCGACTGGATCGACACGCGAGCCGAAGCCCGCGCGAAAGCCGGGCTGGCCCGCCGGGTCCGGCCCCGGCCGGCCGACTCGACGGACCTCGACCTGGCGTCGAACGACTACCTCGGCCTGGCCCGCGACAAGCGGGTGACGGGCGCCGCCGCCGCGGCCGCGCTGCGCTGGGGCGCGGGGTCGACCGGGTCGCGGCTGGTCACCGGCTCCACCGAGCTGCACACCGAGCTGGAGTACGAGCTGGCCAACTTCTGCGGCGCGCAGTCGGCGCTGGTGTTCTCGTCGGGCTACGCGGCGAACCTGGGCGCGCTGACCGCCCTCACCGGCCCCGGCACGGCGATCGTCGCCGACCAGCACATCCACGCGTCGCTGATCGACGGCACCCGCCTGTCCAAGGCGGACGTGGTGGTCGCCGGGCACTGCGACGTCGAGCAGGTGACGCACGCCCTGGCCACGCGCGGGAAGCGGCGGGCGATCGTGGTGACCGACTCGGTGTTCTCCGTGGACGGCGACCTCGCGCCGCTCGCCGCGCTGGCCGCCGCGTGCCGCGAGCACGACGCCGCGCTGGTCGTGGACGACGCGCACGGCCTCGGCGTCGTCGGCGACGGCGGACGGGGCGCGGTGCACGCGGCGGGCCTGGCGAAGGCGCCCGACGTGGTGACGACCGTGACGCTGTCGAAGTCGCTGGGCGCGCAGGGCGGCGCGGTCCTCGGGCCGAGCCGGGTGATCAAGCACCTGGTCGACACGGCCCGCACGTTCATCTTCGACACCGGTCTCTCGCCGGCGAGCGCGGCGGCGTCGCTGGCCGCGTTGAAGGTGCTGCGGGAGGAGCCGGAGCGGCCCGGCCGGGCGTTGGACGTGGCGCAGGACCTGGCGTTCCGGCTGAAGGAGAACGGGCTGCGGGTCAGCACGCCGACCGCGGCCGTGGTGTCCGTGCAGGCGCCGTCGCCGGAGTCCGCGTTCGAGTGGGCGGAGGCCTGCCGCGCGCGGGGCGTCGTCGTCGGCTGCTTCCGGCCGCCGTCGGTGCCGGACCGGATCTCCCGGCTGCGCCTCACCGCCCGCGCCGACCTGACCGAGGCGGACGTCGAGCGGGCCGTGCGGGTGATCACGGAGACCGGCGCATCCGCAGGTGCGGTATCCCGTCGTCCATGAACTCCGCGCCCTCGGGCTCGAACCCGAACGACGCGTAGAAGTCCGCCACGTAGGTCTGGGCGTCGAGGACGCACGGCGTCTGCCCGACCTCGGCCAGCGCCGCCTCCACCAGCCGCCGGCTGTAGCCACGGCCGCGGGCGGCGCGGGCCGTGCAGACCCGGCCGATGCGGAACGTGCCGTCCGGTTCCTCCAGCAACCGCAGGTAGGCCAGGGGGACGGGGCCGGCGGCCTGGTCCGGCGACGAGCCCTCGGCCTCCAGCCAGAAGTGCCGGGTGCCCGGCTCCAGGTCACGGCCGTCGGCGTCGCGGTACACGCAGTTCTGCTCCACCACGAACACGTCGCCCCGCAGCCTGAGCACGGCGTAGAGCTGGGCGGGGGTCAGGTCGGCCGACCACTGCCGGCGCAACGTCGCCGGGAACGGGTGAGAGCGCACCCGACTGTGGTACCACAGTCTCAGATTCGGTCCTGGTACCGGCTCAGCCGCGTGTAGACGCCCGGCTGGTCGGGGCGGGCGCAGCCGCGGCCGTAGGAGACGACGCCGACCAGCTCGCCCGCCACGGTGAGCGGGCCGCCGGAGTCGCCCTCGCACGCGTCCCTGCCGCCCTCCGGGAAGCCCGCGCACAGCATCCCGTCCGGCCGGTAGTCGGGGACGCGGGCGGCGCACTCGGCGTCCGACCGGATCGGCACGTCGACCTGGCGCAGCGTCCGGCTCGGCGCGCGCAGCTCGCCCGTGCGGCCCCAGCCGTACACGGTGGCCGTGCGCCCCGGCACGGCCTCCGCGACCCGGACCGGGCGGTACGGCAGCGCGGCGGCGAGGGTGAGAGTGGCCACGTCGTCGCCGGCGGCGACGTCGGTGAACGCGGGGTGCCGCCAGATGCCCGCGACCTTCGCCGTCCGACCGTCCTTCGCGTCGAGGTCCGCCCGGCCCGCCACGACGGTGAGGTCCGCCGGGAGGCGGTCGCGGTCGCCGAGCGCGGTGCGCTCCACCGTGCAGTGGGCGGCGGTCACGACCTTGTCCGGGCCGATCAGGGCGCCGCCGCAGAAGAAGTTGCCGGCCGCGTCGAACAGGGCCACCGCCCACGGCGTCACGGGCGCCGCCCGGCCGCCCACCACCGCGTCCGCGGGCAGCGCGGACAGGACCAGCACGAGAACGGCGAAGACCGGCGCGCTGATGCGCATGGAGCACCTCTCTACGGCATGTGGGTGATCGACCACCGACCGTAGCGGAGGGTCGCATCGAGCGTCGCCGGGGCATGGAAACCGGAAAATCTGTTGTTAGGATGCCTGAGCGCCGAAGATTTGACGGCGAGTGAGACAGATCACGACGGTCTGTCCGGATCACGAGGGAGGTTTCCATGCACCTGGACTTCACCCAGCTCCCGGCGTTCCTGATCGCGTGCGCCGTGGTCGTGCTGACCCCGGGCGTGGACGCCTTCCTGCTGCTGCGCACCTCGATGCGGTCCGGCACCCGCGCCGGGCTGCTCGCGCTGGCCGGCATCCACACCGCGGCCTTCGCCCAGGTCGCGCTGGTGATCTCGGGCCTGGGCGTGGTGATCGCCCGCTACCCCGCCGTGCTCACCGGGCTGCGCTGGATCGGCGCGGCGTACCTGCTCTACCTGGCCGTGACGATCACGCGCGGCCTGCTCCGGCGGTCGGCCGGCGAGGTCGCCGTCGCCGCGAGCCGCCCGTTCCGGCAGGGGTTCCTGACCAACATCACCAACCCGAAGATGCTGCTGTTCTCGCTGGCGTTCCTGCCGCAGTTCATCGGCACGGGCGACCCGGCCGCGCAGCTCGGGATGCTCGCCGCCGTGTTCCTCGGGCTGGCCGCGCTGTGGGAGCTGACGATCGTCGTCGCCGCGGCCCGCGTCGCCGGCTCGCTGCGCCGCCCCGGCGTCACCACGGCGCTGGACGCGGTGTGCGCGGCGGTGTTCCTCACGATGTCGATCGGGCTCGTGCTCTAGAGCCGGCCGACACGTCCGAGACCGGCGTGCGGACCCCCGCGACCCGAGGGTCCGCACGCCGCCCGATCAGCCGGCCAGCTGCTCCTGCAGCTCCGCCGAGTAGGCCTTGACCTCGGTGTAGATGCCCGGTTTGCCCGGCCGCGCGCAACCCTCGCCCCACGAGGTGACACCGATGAGCTTCCCGCCGGCCACGAACGGGCCGCCCGAGTCGCCCTGGCACGTGTCCACGCCGCCCTCGGGGTAGCCCGCGCACGTCATCTCCGCCGGGTCGAACTGGAGGTAGGCGGCGCGGCAGTCCTGGTCCGCCATCACCGGGACGGTCGCGCGCAGCAGGTACCGCGACGACGGACCCTGCTCGCTCGTGCGACCCCAGCCGAGCACCCAGCCGTTCGTGCCCGGCTGGTACAGCGCCTCGTCGGACGGCCCGGCGAGCGGCAGCGGCGTGTAGTCCACCGGCGTCCGCAACGTCAGCACCGCGATGTCGTCGCCCTGGTCCGCGGTCACGTAGTCCGGGTGCACCCAGATGCGGGACAGCCGCGCCACCACGCCGTCGCCGCTCCGCTTGTCCTCGCGGCCCGCCACAACCCGGGTGTTGCGGGGCGTGCGGCCGTTGACGCAGTGCGCGGCGGTGACCACCTTGGTCGGCGCGACCAGCGTGCCGCCGCAGAACTGGAACCCGCCGGCGTCGGTCAGGTAGACCACCCAGGGGTGCGCCGCGATGGGCACCCGCTCGCCGCCCACCACGCGGCCGTCGACCACCCGGCCGTCGGCGACGCGGCTGTCCGCGCGATCGCCCGCCCGGCCGTCCACCGGGTCGCCGTGCCCGCGGTCGTCCGCCGCGGCGGTGCCCGCGAGGGCCGTCAACAACGTCATCAACAACGCGGCAAGCCGCATCGCCCCTCCTCCTGATCAAAGGCGTCAGAAGGAGGTTAGCCAGATCAGCCGAATCCGCTGGGCCAAACGGCGGCCTAGCCCGCCCCGGTGAACTTGCTCCGCACCTTGCCCGCCGCGCCCGACAGGACGTCGCCGAACTCGTTGAACACCTTCATGAGCGGGTCCTCGGACTGGGCCGCGGACTCCTTGTAGGACCGCGCCGCCGACCTGATGTCCTCGCTGAACGAGCTGGTCGGGCGGTCGTCCTCGCGCTTCGGATATTCACCCGTCAGGATGGCGCGGTACTCCTCGCTCGCCGCCCACTTCTGCAGCTCCGCCGCCCGCACCACGGCCAGCGGGTGCGTCAGCGGCCACGTCCGGATCAGCTTGAGCACGCTGTCCCGCACGTCCTCGACCTGCTCGTACTCCTTGGCCTGCTTGAGGAACTCGGCCGTGTCGACCTGGGTGAGGTCCATGCCGCCCGCCATCGCCACGTGCACGCGCAGCGCGGCGGACGGGTCCTGCACGCACAGCAGGCCCGCGCGGTCGCACGTCAGCTCGGTCTTGCGGTACCACTCGCACAGCGCCGCGATCACCGCGCGGATCGCCCAGTAGCCGGCGGGCATCCAGCCCAGGCCGTACTGCAGCTGCATGAGCCGGCGCAGGATCGTCTGGTACAGCGCGTGGCCGGACAGGACGTGGCCCATCTCGTGGCCGATGGCGAACCGCAGGCCCTCCGCGTCCAGCAGGTCCACCAGACCCGTGGTCAGCACGATGAACGGCTTGTCGATGCCCAGCGTCATGGCGTTCGGCACCGGGTCGCGCTGCACGAACAACTCCGGCACCGGGTCGACGTCCAGCGTCGCCGCCACCTCCAGCCGGAGCCGGTCCAGCTCCGGGTACTGCTTCGGGCTCACCCGGATGCTCGACGCCAGGTACCCCAGCCGCTCACCGCGCTCGGTGAACGCCCCCGCCACCGCCTGCAGCACCGGGCCGATGCCCGGCACGGCGCGCAGGACCGCCAACGCCCCCCGGTCGACCGGGTGCTCGTACGCCCGCGGGCTGATGCCGGGGAAGCGCACGCGTGCCGTCGACCGTTCGATCTCCTCGCTGCTCATGTCACCCACAGTGCCACGACCCGACACCCGCCCATCCCCGAACGGGCGAATCGGCGTGCACACTGACCCCGTGAACGCAGACGTGCTCGGCACCGACTACGAAACCCGCGCGCTGCCGCTGGGCGGCGGCGACACGACCGCCACCCTCGTCCGCCGGCGCGCGCGGCCCGCGACCCGCGGCGCCGTGCTCTACGTCCACGGCTTCGCGGACTACTTCTTCCAGCGGCACGTCGCCGAGCACTTCACCGCGCGCGGGTTCGACTTCTACGCCGTGGACCTGCGCGCGTACGGGCGGTCGCTGAAGCCGGGGCAGGTCGCGAACTACGTGACCGACCTGGCGGAGCACTTCGAGGAGATCGACGCCGCGGTGCGGGTGATCCGCGAGGAGGACGGCCACCGGCACCTCGTGCTGATGGGTCACTCGACCGGTGGTCTGATCACCAGCCTGTGGGCGCACGAGCGGCGTGCGGACGACGTGCTGGACGCGTTGGTGCTCAACAGCCCGTGGCTGGACCTGGCCGAGCCGTGGCTGCTGCGGACCGTGGGGTCGGCGCTGGTGCGGGGCGTGGGCCGGTTCGCGCCGAAGCTCGTGGTGAAGCCCGGCCTCGCCCCCGTGTACGGCGAGAGCATCCACCGCGACCACCACGGCGAGTGGGACTTCGACACGGCGTGGAAGCCGATCGACGCGTTCCCGGTGCACGCCGGGTGGCTGCGCGCGATCCGCCGCGGCCACGCCAAGCTGCACCGCGGGCTGGACGTGCGCGTGCCCGTGCTGCTGCTGCGGTCGGAGCGCAGCCACCTGCGCGCGAGGACGTGGACGCCCGAGGCGATGACGGCGGACACCGTGCTGGACGTCCGGCACATGGTCCGGTGGGGGCCGAAGATCGGCCGCCGGGTGACGATCGTGCCCGTCGACGGCGGGATGCACGACCTGTTCCTGTCGGCGGAGTCGGTGCGGCGGCGGGCGTTGGCGGAGATCGACGAGTTCCTGGACCAGGTCTGACGGACCGCGCCGTCACTCGGGCGGGGTGAGGCGGAGGTCCGGGTCCACCGGCGGCTCGCCGTCCAGCGGGTCGTCGGGCACGGCGGCGAGGGCGTCCAGGGTGAGGCCGATCTCGCGGGCGTGCGGGTCGGAGCCCGTGGGCGGTGTGGCGAACCAGTCGTGCAGGTCCTCCGGTATCCGGTAGCGGGCGGCCAGGTCGCGGTAGAGGTCGGCGCGTTCCGTCGACTGCCCGGCGAGCTGTCGGAACTCGCGCATCGCCAGCCGCATCCGGATCCAGCGGTAGCGGTCGGTCTTGGCGGCGTCGTCCTCGGTGAACCGGGTGCGCAGCAACCGCCCGGCCTGCGCGCCGCGCCCGGCCAGCGCCAGGATCGTCTCCGGGCGCATGAACAGGTTCGTGCCGCCTTCCAGCGCGCCGACGCGGACGTGCGCGATGCGGCCCCGGTAGCCCGGCAGCGCGGACTGCATGGTGTCGCGCCAGTCGAGCATGGTGTTGAGGATCGCCCACGCGAACTGGCCCACGAGCCCGATGCCCCGCCACGGCGCGCCGCTGGTGGACGCGTCCTGCTCGGGCAGCCAGACGTCCCGGTCGTCTCCCGGCGGGTAGGGCTGGAGGGTCAGCCCGAACGTCGGCCAGCGCGGCAGCGGGTGGTCGAAGAAGTGGATCGGGAAGTTGCTGGTGATGCCGCCGTCGGAGAACCAGTGCACCCGCGGCTCGGGTTCGGCGCGCACCAGCGGCACCGCGGCGATCAGGCCCGGCAGCGGCATGCTCATCCGCACGGCCAGCGCCACGGGCAGGTCGTCGGGCAGCGCGTGGAGGGTGTCGGCGGGGTGCAGCGGGCAGCGGTGGCCGGTGGCGTCGGAGCCGAGCCGGTCGACGGTCCGCCGCGGCAGCACGGTGTTCAGGCACTCGCGGCAGAACAGCCACGCGTCGCGCGGTTCGGTGAACGGCAGCCGGTAGGGGCGTCCCTCGGACAGGTCCGTGGTCATCAGGACCAGGTTCGTGGTCAGGTCGCCGAACGTGAGGTCGGTGACGCCGGACAGGTCGTCCAGCCGGTCCGCGATCCAGTCGGCCAACGGCGGCACGCCGGTGGAGGCGGGCACACCGCAGCGGCGGTCCCAGAAGTTCGACCGGAAGTGACCGGTGCCGGGCACGAGTCCGAAGTGGATGGTGGTGGCCATCCGGTCGAGGAAACGCTTGGCGCCCAGGCCGTACGTGAGCGCGACCGCGCTGACGAACGCGAACCCGAGCACCAGCCACCACACCGCGGCCGTGGCGGCGCTCGCGACGCTCTGGGGCGTCCACCGGGTGCTCGCAGCCACCGGAGCCAGCGGCACGACGAGCAGCAGCGCCGTGCCGACCCGGCGCAGCCACGCGTCACGGCCGGTCGGCAGGACCCGCAGCACGATCGCCGGCACGCCGACCAGCACCACCACCGCGAGCCCGATCAGCAGCCACGTGGGCGTCGCGCCCCACCCGACCGCGTGGAACCACAGCGTCGGGCCGACGAGCCACAGCGCCAGCGCCAGGCCGAGGAACGACCGCGCCCGCCACCCGATCGCGCCGAGGAGGGCGAGCAGCAGGCACGTCAGCGCGCTGCGGCCCGTCGTGTCGCGGCGCTGCATGGACGCCGCGACGATCCGGAACAGCTTCCGGGTGTGCTCGCTCGGCTGGAACAGCTGCGCCATCCGCCAGCCCGGCGCGGCGAACCAGTCGATGACCTCCTTGAGCTTTTGGAACCCGCCGTCGTCGCGGCCCTTCTCGGCGGCGGCGGTGAACGCGGCGCCGATCGCGCCCGCCGACGCGCCGCCCAGCGAGCGGAAGCGGTAGTGCTCGGCCAACTCCACCACGGCCCACGGGTACACGACGCCGCTCGCCGTCCCGCCCCGCATGGTCAGGTCGCAGTACCGGTCGAAGTCCTCGGCCATGGCGAACCTCCCGGCGTCCATGATCTCCCGGTGGCGGCGCGCGCGGCTAGAGGTGCGATCGGGCGATGTCCTCGATCTCGGCCGGCGTGCCGGACATGATCGTGCGGACGTGCTCGGTGAGGAGGTCGACCGGCCAGTCCCACCACCTCGCGCGCAGCAGGCGTGCGACGTCCTCGTCGGCGAACCGCCGCTTCACGGGACGGGCCGGGTTGCCGCCGACCACCGCGTACGGCGGCACGTCGGACGTCACCACCGCGCCGGTGGCGATGATCGCGCCGTCGCCGATCGTGACGCCGGGCATGACGAGGGCGCGGTAGCCGAACCACACGTCGTTGCCGACGACGGTGTCGCCGCGCGTCTCCATGCCGGTGATGAGGTCCAGCGTCCGCTCGGCCCACGTGCCGCCGAAGATGGTGAACGGGAACGTCGACACGCCGGTGGTGAGGTGGTTCGCGCCGGCCATGATGAACGTGGTCCCGGTCGCCAGCGCGCAGAACCTGCCGATGACGAGCTTCTCGGCGCCGTACCCGTAGAGCACGTTGCGCGTCTCGAACTCCAGCGCGTGCTCGGGGTCGTCGTAGTAGGTGTACTCGCCGACCTCGATCGTCGGCGACGTCACCAACGGCTTGAGCTGGACGACGCGGTCGGCGTGCGGCAGCGGGTGGAGGGCGGCCGGGTCGGGGATCGTCGGGTCGGGGATCAAGGGATCAGACTCCTAACGCAACTCACGTTGCGTTAGAGTGGCAGGCCGATGCCCCTTAACGCAACTGGAGTCGCACTGTGACGTCGAGACCCGGTGGTCGCTCCGCCCGCGTGCGCGAAGCCGTCGTCGCGGCCGTGCACGCGGAACTGGTCGAGCACGGCTACGCCGGCCTGACCGTCGAGAACGTCGCCGACCGCGCGGGCGTGCACAAGACGACCGTGTACCGCCGCTGGGGCACGGTTGACGTGCTGATCGCCGACGCCCTGGACCACACCGCGGAGACCACGTGGCCGGTGCCCGACACCGGCACGATCGAGGGCGACCTGATCGCCATCGCCACGGAGGTCGCCGACACCTTCACCGACCCCGACCACAGCTCCGTGCCGGTGGCGGTCGTCGCCGCCGCGCTGCAGTCCGACCGCGCCCTGCAAGCGAAGCGGCGCTTCTACGCGGCACGGCAGGAGGCCGCGGCGCGGGTCGTGACGCGGGCCGTCCACCGCGGCGAGCTGCCACCGCCGGCTGACCCGGTCGAGGTGATCCGCCAGACCTGCGCCCCGCTGTACCACCGGGTCTTCATCTCCGGCGAACCCGTCGACCGCGCCACCGCCGAGCGCGCGGCCAGGGCCGCGCTCGCCGCCGCCCGCGCCGGCCTCCTCTGAGCCGGCACGGCTACAGGTCGTACCAGCGCAGGACCTCCGGGTCGAGGACGCGGGCGGCCAGGCCGATCCGCCGCCGTGTCGGACAGCTCGGCGGCGGCCGCGGGGTTGCCGCGCGGCGGCAGGGCCGGGTCGTCCAGTGCGTCACCATGTCGTCGTGGTGACTCGGCACGAGCAGCCTGGGGCGGGTCGCCCGCAGCGCCCGCGCGGTGTAGTCGTGGACGTTCGCGTGGCCGCTCATGCCGAGCACCAGGACGTCCGGCCGCAGCCCTGCGACCTCGCGCTCCACGTAGTTCGCCGTGCCCGACAGGAACAGCACCGAGAAGCCGCCCACGGTGATCAGGTACGCCAGCGAGCCGCCTTCCACGAGGTCGCTGATGGTCTCCGGGCGCGGCGGCGGCGCGGTCAGGGTGCCGGGCGCGAAGTAGCCGTACGAGCCGAACTGGCTGTGCAGGCTGCGGAACACCCGCACGGTGAAGCCGTGGAAGTCGAGGTGCTCCCCGCCGGACGCGACGATCACGCCCGCGTTCACCCTGCCGGCGGCGGACGCCGTCATCGGGACGGCGGCCAGGCCGGCGGTCGAGCACCTCCGCTGACCGGCGCCTACGCCTTCCGGCCCACGCCCGCGTAGGCGCTGATGTACGCGTCGTCCGAGTCCGGCCGCCACTCCGACAGCGGCACGACACCCGGCTCCACGACGTCCAGCCCGGTGAAGAACGAGGCGACCTCCGCGCCCGTCCGCAGCACCAGCGGGCTGTCGGTGCGGCGGTAGATCGCGTTGACCCGCTCGCCGCTCTCCTGCCCCTCCTGCGACACGCCGTCCCAGCTCGCGTGGGAGATCGCCACGTGGCTGCCCGGCGCCAACGCCTCGCGGTAGCGGGCGATCGCCCGGTGCGGCTCGTCCTCGTCCGGGACGAAGTGCAGCACGGCGGCCATCAGCAGGCCGATGGGCCGGTCGAAGTCGAGCACCTCGCGGACCTCGTCGGCGCCCAGCACCGAGTCCGGGTCGCGCAGGTCCGCCTGGATCGCCGTGGCGCCGGGGTTGTCCGCGAGCAGGGCGGTGCTGTGGGCGACGGCGACGGGTTCGATGTCGGCGTACACCACGCGGGCCGCCGGGTTGGTCTGCTGGGCGATCTCGTGCACGTTGCCGACGGTCGGGATGCCCGAGCCCAGGTCGAGGAACTGGTCGATGCCCTGCGACAGCAGGTACCGCACCGCGCGCCGGAGGAACGAGCGGTTGGCCCGCGCCGCG
Source organism: Saccharothrix hoggarensis (assembly GCF_052936025.1). The sequence continues at coordinate 6,131,985 of NZ_CP193624.1, forward strand.
CCGGACATGCCGGGGAAGATCTGCTCGACCGCCTTGGCCGCCTCGCGGTCGACCGCGAAGTTGTGCGAGCCGCCCAGGAAGTAGTCGTACATCCGGGCCGCGCTCGGCCGGCTCAGGTCCACCGACGACGGAACCCAGCTCGCCTGCTCCATGCGCACACATCTCCTCGTCAGCCGACGGCGTGATCGTTCCCGCACCGCGAACGGGGCACAACCCCCGAACGGGCGCTCGCGATGGTGCCGGCAGGCGCCCATCCCCACGAAAGGCGGTGCTCGCTCAGGGCGAACACCAGGCGGAAACAATCTCCGGCTCACCTTGGTTGAGCCAGTCAGACTCAACTTTGGAGGGATCATGGGCGAGACGTTGGCGCTGCCGGTGCTGCCGCTGGACGACGTGGTCGTGCTGCCGGGCATGGTCGTGCCGATCCGGCTCAGCGGCTCGGACGCCACCTCCGAGGCCCGTGCCGCGATCGAGGCCGCCACGGCCGCCGGCGAGGCGTCCGGCGGCCAGGCCAAGGTGCTGCTGGTGCCCCGGCTGGACGGCAAGTACGCCAAGGTCGGCACGCTGGCGCTGATCGAGCAGGTCGGCCGGCTGTCCGGCGGCGAGCGCGCGGCCGTGGTGCGCGGCACCGAGCGGGTCCGCATCGGCACCGGCACGACCGGGCCCGGCGCGGCGCTGTGGGTGGAGGCGACCGTGGCGGACGAGCCGCCGGTGGACGACCGCACCCGCGAGCTGGCCCGCGAGTACCGGGCGCTGGTCACCACGATCCTCCAGCAGCGCGGCGCGTGGCAGGTGGTCGACTCGGTGCAGCAGGTCGACGAGCCGTCCGCGCTGGCCGACCTCGCCGGGTACGCGTCGTACCTGAGCGAGGACCAGAAGGTCTGGCTGCTGGAGACCAGCGACGTGACCGAGCGGCTGGAGAAGCTGCTGGAGTGGGGCCGCGAGTACCTGACCGAGCTGGACGTGGCCGAGACGATCCGCAAGGACGTCAAGGAAGGCGTGGAGAAGCAGCAGCGGGAGTTCCTGCTGCGCCAGCAACTGGCCGCCATCCGCAAGGAACTGGCCGAGCTGGACGGCAAGCCCGCCACCGAGGAGCAGGACTACCGCGCCCGCGTCGAAGGCGCGGACCTGCCCGAGCACGTGCGCGAGGCGGCCCTGGCCGAGGTCGACAAGCTGGAGCGCACCGCCGAGCAGTCCCCCGAGGTCGGCTGGATCCGCACCTGGCTCGACACCGTCCTCGACATGCCGTGGAACGAGCGCACCGAGGACTCGTACGACATCGCGGGCGCACGGGCCGTCCTCGACGCCGACCACGCCGGCCTCGACGACGTGAAGGAACGCATCACCGAGTACCTGGCCGTGCGCCGCCGCCGTGCCGACCGGGGCATGGGCGTCGTCGGCGGACGGCGTTCCGGCGCGGTCCTCGCCCTCGTCGGCCCGCCCGGCGTCGGCAAGACGTCGCTCGGCGAGTCCGTCGCCCGCGCCATGGGCCGCGAGTTCGTCCGGGTCGCCCTCGGCGGCGTGCGGGACGAGGCGGAGATCCGCGGCCACCGGCGCACCTACGTCGGCGCGCTGCCCGGCCGGATCGTGCGCGCCATCTCGGAGGCGGGCTCGATGAACCCGGTCGTCCTCCTCGACGAGATCGACAAGGTCGGCGCGGACTACCGCGGCGACCCGACCGCGGCCCTGCTGGAAGTGCTCGACCCGGCCCAGAACCACACCTTCCGCGACCACTACCTGGAAGTCGAGCTGGACCTGTCGGACGTGGTCTTCCTGGCCACCGCGAACGTCCTGGAGTCCATCCCCGGCCCCCTCCTCGACCGCATGGAGCTCGTCCAGCTCGACGGCTACACCGAGGACGAGAAGGTCACCATCGGCCGCGACCACCTCCTCCCCCGGCAGGTCGAACGGGCCGGCCTCACCCCCGACGACGTCACGGTCACCGAGGCGACGCTGCGCAAGCTGGCCGGCGAGTACACCCGCGAAGCCGGTGTGCGGCAACTGGAACGCTCGCTCGCCCGCATCCTCCGCAAGGTCACCGCACGCGTCGCGCTCGGCGAGACCGAACTGCCGGTCACCGTCGACGTGCCCGACCTGCGCGGCTACCTGGGCTCGCCCAAGCACACCCCGGAATCGGCCGAGCGGACCGCCGTCCCGGGCGTCGCGACGGGCCTCGCCGTCACCGGCGCCGGAGGCGACGTCCTGTTCGTCGAGGCGTCCCTCGCGTCCTCGGAGACCGGCGCGGCCGGCCTCACCCTGACCGGCCAGCTCGGCGACGTGATGAAGGAGTCCGCCCAGATCGCCCTGTCCTACCTGCGCTCCAACGACACCCGGGCCGGGGTGCTCGCGGAACGCGGCGTGCACATCCACGTGCCGGCGGGCGCGGTGCCGAAGGACGGCCCGTCAGCGGGCGTGACCATGACGACGGCCCTGGCGTCGCTCCTGTCCGGCCGCCCCGTCCGCGCCGACGTGGCGATGACGGGCGAGGTGTCCCTGACCGGCCGCGTCCTGCCGATCGGCGGCGTCAAGCAGAAGCTCCTCGCCGCCCACCGCGCCGGCATCACCACCGTGCTCCTGCCCCAGCGCAACGAGCCCGACCTCGACGACGTCCCCCAGTCCGTCCTCGACGAACTCACCGTCCACCTGGTCGCCGACGTGCGGGAAGTCCTCGCGCTGGCCCTGGAACCCCACCAGGCCACCACCGCCACCGCCGCCTGACCCCGACGGAGCCCGGTCGACCACAGGTCGACCGGGCTCCCACGAACTCACCCCACGACCAACCGACGGCCGGCCCAACCACACACCTGGACAAACCCTCACCCACACACCCTCAACGCAGGTTGCACAGGTCCAACGGCACGCCGTCCGCCGTCACGCACGGCAGGTACCCGGCATCCTTCATCCGCAGCCGGGCGTCACCGTGTTCCCGCACGTACGCGACGAACCGCCCGGCCAACGACCCCGCCGCCGGCTCCGACCGCGTGTACAGGTACTCGACGGTCCAAAACGGGTAGCCCGCCTCGACCCCCGCCGCCGCGTCGAACACCTTGCCGTCCAACGACAACGCGGTCAGCGCGTTCGTCTTCCGCGCCTCCGCCACGGACGGCGCGTCGGCGTACCCGATGGCCCCTTCCACCGCACCGATCTCGCGCACCACGTCCGCGTTCTCGTCCCGCTCGCAGCGGATCACGGGGGCCTCGGGCGCGCGGTCCTTCACCCGGCAGTCGTTGGACGACAACGCGCTCTCGGTCGTGCCCAGCACCCGCCGCTCGAACAGCTCCCGCGTGCCCGACTCGCCGCCCCGGCCCACGACCCTGATCGGCAACGGGTCACCGCCGCGCAGCTGGCTCCAGTCCGTGTAGACGCCGGCGTAGATCCCGCGCAGCTGCGGCACGGTGATGGTGTCCATCCCCACCGACCCGTGCACCACCACGTGGTACACCACGATCGCCAGCTGCTGCGCGTACACGCCCGGCACGTCCTGCTTGCCGTCCGACAGCGCCACCACACCGTCCGCGCCGCCCGCGACCTCGCGCACGCCCTGGATGCTGCCGGTCGCCGTCGTCGTGATCTCGGCGTCGCGGCACACCCGCTCGTACTGGTCGGCGATGGTGGCCATGGTCGGCATGAACACGCTCGACCCCTCCACCCGCAACGCGCCGGACGCGCACGCCACCGTCGCGTCGGTCGAGCTCTGCGGCCACGCCATCACCAGCACCAGCACGGCGGCGAGCACCGCGGCCAGACCGCCGGTGAACCTCGGCAGCGTGATCAGCCGCTCGGGGCGCTCGTCGTGCACGATCCCCGCGCCGCCGAGGTCGCCGACCACCTTCACGTCCTTGCCCAGCTCGCCGTCGGGGTTGCTGTCGGGCTCGCGCAGCACCACCAGCAGCTTGAACTTCTGCTTGCGCCGCAACGAGAGGTTCTCCAGCCGCACGCCGCGCCACACCGGCTCGCCGGGCGGCTCCGCGGACACCGCCAACCCGCCCCACCGGGCCACGCGCTGAGCCATCCGCTCCCGCACGGTCGGCAACGACGCCCGCACCGGTGTCGCGGCCGCCCCGACCGCCCCGGCCTGCCCGGTGTCGCTCTCCGTGCCGAAGAACTGGAGGGTCCGGCGGATCTCCGCCTTCAGCTCCTCCGACCCGGCCTCGGACACCCTGGCGTTCCACACGATCCGCTTGCCGAAGGTGAACGTCAGCGGCTTGTCGAAGTCCTCGCCGTCGATGTCGTAGCTGCCGGTGTTGCGGACCCGGATCACCACGATGCTCATCCGGTCCAGCACCCGCACCAGTTCCCGCAGCTGCGGCGAGTTCGGGTCGGTGCCGTCGTGCAACTGCTCCGGGCCGAGCCCGATCTTGGAGTTGTAGAGCACGCGGAACCCGAGCCGCTTGCGGCGCACGAACAGCCGGTCGATGACGGGCGTCGCGAACAGCAGCGCGATCGCGAGCGCGACCGGACCGGGGCCACCGAGGAAGTCCAACGCGGACCGCAGCACCTGCACACCCGATTCTCGGTCGGCGGACCGACCGGGAACCGGGTCATCACCGGACGTTCACCACGACTTCACGCCGTGGCAAGGGATTCCGCGCGCAGCCTGCCGCACACCTGCCTCGGAGCTCAGTGCCCCACGTCGATCACCACGCGGGTGGGCGAGTCGAGCAGGAACACCCGGTGCCACGAGTCGCGGCGCAGCCCGAGGCCGACGGTCAGGTTGGCCTCGAAGTCACCCGTGATCGCCACCGCCTGGACGTTGGCCAACGCGGGCGTCTCGAACTTGCGGGGACCGGTGTACGTGGAGTTGCCGTTGTCGTCGTGCGCCGCGGCCGGGGCCGAGCGCACCTCCAGGAAGTAGCTGCCCGGCAGCGGGACCGGGTTGCCGGAGCCGTCCTCGACCAGCCGGTCGACGCACCGGATGTAGAACTGCGGCCGGTGGCCGGAGAGGTCGAGCACGACGCGGTCGAAGTCGGCGTGTCTGCCGGAGCGGATGCCCGTCAGCACGGGCGTCTGCGTCATCGACATCCCGGCCGACAACGCCGAGGTCGACGCCGAGGTCGACGCCGAAGCGGCCGGGACCACCACCCCCACCGCGACCATCGCGAGAGCGAGCAGGGCGAGTTTTCCGAAGCGATTGTTCATGGGGCCCTCCGTGGGCTGACCGGCTCAGTGCCGGCACACCCCTAGAGACGTGTCGCACGTCACACGGTTGCGCGCGGATCGGCGAGGAAGTCCTCCAGCACCACGGGCGTGACGCCGTCGAGCTTGCACCGCTCCAGGAAGGCCACGAAGTCCTCCACGAACGTGTGCCGGAAGTGCATGAGCACGATGTCGCCGGGGTTGAGCCGGTTGCCCGCCTGGAACTGCACCACGCCGTCGTTGACCGCCGCCGTCCACATGACCAGGGCGGTGAACCCGCAGTCCGCGGCGGCCCGGCGGGTGGTGCGGTCGAAGTTGCCGAACGGCGGCCGGAACAGCGTCGGCTTCGCGCCGAGCTGGGCGCGCAGCAGGTCGGCGTTGCCGCAGATCTCCTGGCGCTGGAAGTCGTACGACGTGCCGTCGAGGTTCGGGTGGGTGGCGGTGTGCGCGTGGACCTCCGCCGCGCCGTGGAAGGACCTGAAGTAGTCGGCGTGGCCGTCGACGTGCTTGGAGTTCAGGAACAACGTCGGCTCGACGCCGCTCTTGCGCATCAGCTCCAGCGCGGCGGGGTGGCGGACGGCGCCGTCGTCGATGGTGATGAACACGTACGGCCGGTCGGTCTCGATGCGCCGGACCACGGGCACCAGGCCGTCGGTGGTCGGCGGGACGTGTTGCTGCGGCGTCCCGAAGCGGTACGGCTGCTGGAACACGGGGACGACCACGCCGCCCGGTCCCGGCACGGCGGTCGGCGGCGTCGTGGACGTCGTGGGCGAGGCGGACGTCGCCGTGCCCGTGGTCGCCATCGCGCCCGGTGGCCGCGGCCCCTGCGGCTCCGGCGCGCAGGCCACCGCGATGACGGCGGCCGCGACCGCCACTCCGATCCGTCTCATCCGGGTTCCCCTCCACCGGCCGTCACCCGATCAGGTGACGGTCCCGCGGGTGGAGACGTCCGACGACCACCGAGGTTGCCCGGCGGTCCGCCCTCGCCGGCGATAAGGTCGTCCGCGCCGACAAGATCACGTGTGGAGGACCTGATGAGCCTCGAACGACCCGTCGCACCCGACCCGTACGCGCTGCTGCCGGAGGTGGCGTCGTTCACCGTCAGCTCGACCGACGTGGCCGACGGCCGGCCGCTGTCGGAGGCACACCTGTTCGAAGGTGGCAACACCTCGCCGCAGCTGAGCTGGACCGGCTTCCCGGACGGCACCAAGAGCTTCGTGGTGACGTGCTTCGACCCGGACGCGCCGACGCCGTCCGGCTTCTGGCACTGGGTCGCGGTGAACATCCCGGTGACCACGACGTCCCTCGACACCGGCGCGGGCGCGTCGGACGACACGCTGCCCGACGGCGCGTTCCACGTGCGCAGCGACTTCGGCACGCGCGCGTTCGGCGGCGCCGCGCCGCCGCCCGGCGACCAGGTGCACCGCTACTACTTCGTGGTGCACGCGGTGGACGTCGAGAAGCTCGACGTGGACGGCGACGCGTCGCCCGCGGTGGTCAGCTTCAACCTGGCCTTCCACACCCTGGCGCGCGCGATCCTGGTGCCGACCTACGCCCACTGACGTGACCGGCGACGTCGCGGGAACAAGTGCCCCGCACCGCGGGTTGGAGCACGACGTGAGGCACTTCGACCTGGTCATCATCGGTTCCGGTTCCGGCAACTCCATCGCGGACGAGAGGTTCGCCGGCTGGAAGGTCGCGATCGTCGAGAAAGGCGTGTTCGGCGGCACGTGCCTGAACGTCGGGTGCATCCCGACGAAGATGTTCGTGCACACCGCCGACGTCGCCGCGGCACCCGCCTCGGGCGCGCGGCTGGGCGTCGACGCGCACCTCGACGGCGTGCGGTGGACGGACGTGCGCGACCGGATCTTCGGCCGCATCGACCCCATCTCCGAGGGCGGCCGCCGCTGGCGGGCCGAGGAGAACGCGAACGTCACCGTGTTCGCGGGCACGGCCAGGTTCACCGGCCCGAAGACCCTCGACACCGGCACCGGCGAGGTGATCACCGCCGACCGGTTCGTGCTGGCCGCGGGCAGCCGGCCGGTCGTGCCGGACGTCGCGGACCTGGCGTCCGCCGGCTACCACACCAGCGACACCGTCATGCGCCTCGACGCGCTGCCCCCGCGGATCACGATCCTGGGCAGCGGGTTCGTGGCGGCGGAGTTCGCGCACGTGTTCTCGTCGTTCGGGGTGGCGGTGACCGTGATCGCGCGGTCCGACCTGCTCCTGCGCCACGAGGACCGCGAGGTCGCCACCCGGTTCACGCAGGTGGCGTCGGAGAAGTGGGACGTGCGGCTGCGCCGCAAGGCGGTGCGGGCCGAGCGGGTCGACGGCGTGGTGCGCCTCCACCTCGAAGGCCCGGACGGCGCGGAGGTCGTGGAGTCGGAGGAACTGCTGGTCGCGGTCGGCCGGACGCCGAACTCCGACCTGCTGGACTTGGCCGCCACGGGTGTCGACGTGCACCCGGACGGCCGGATCGTCGTGGACGAGCACCAGCGCACCTCGGTCGAGGGCATCTACGCGATGGGCGACGTCAGCTCGGAGTACCAGCTCAAGCACGTGGCCAACCACGAGGCGCGGGTCGTGCAGCACAACCTGCTGCACCCGGACGAGCCGATCGCGTCGGACCACCGGTTCGTGCCGGCCGCCGTGTTCTCGTCGCCGCAGGTGGCGTCGGTCGGGTTGACCGAGGAGCAGGCCGTCGCGCGCGGCGTGCGGTACGTGGCGGCGTCGCAGGCCTACGCGTCCATCGCGTACGGCTGGGCGATGGAGGACACCACGGGCTTCGCGAAGGTGCTGGCCGACCCGGACACCGGGCTGATCCTGGGCGCCCACGTGATCGGGCCGCAGGCGTCGAGCGTGATCCAGCCCGTGATCCAGGCGATGAGCTTCGGCCTGGACGCGCGGACGATGGCGCGGGGCCAGTACTGGATCCACCCGGCCATGCCCGAGGTGATCGAGAACGCGCTGCTCAACCTGCCGCTGACCTGACCGCCCCAGCAACGCCCCGGACACGGGCGACCCGGCCGCACCCCTCGCGCGGCCGGGTCTTTTGTATCCGTAACCGACACATCGCACCGGACGGCCCCGGCGTTATCCGCACCCGTCCAACCTCACGCGAACTTCACGGCGACCCCGCCCGCCGACCACCGGAACCCGACCTCGCGAACCCGGCCGGGCGACCGCCGACTAGACCGTGCGCGGCCGGCCCGCGACCCAGCCCAGCACGGTCAGCACGACCAGCAACACCGCCAGGACCAGCATCGACACGGTCCACGTCCCGGTCACCCCGCGCAGCACGCCGAACGCGAACGGGCCGGACGCCGAGATCAGGTAGCCGAGGCTCTGCGCCATCGCCGACAGCCGCGCCGTGTCCGCGCCGGACGACGTCCGCAGCGAGATCATCACCAGCGCGAGCGGGAACATGCCCATGCCGACGCCGATCAGCACGACCCACAGCCCCGGCGCGGCGGCGGGCGCGAGCGCCAGGCCCAGCACGCCCAGCACCGACAGCACGCCGAGCACGACCACGAGCCCGGACTGGCTGCGCCGCCGTGCGGCCAGCGGCGGGACGATCAGGCTCACCGGCACGCCGAGCACCATCGTGATGGCGAGCAGCAGCCCGGCGGTGGTCCGGTCGACGCCCGCGTCGCCGAGGATCTGCGGCAGCCACCCCATGACGGTGTAGGCGAGCAACGACTGCAGGCCGAAGAAGACGGTGATCACCCACGCCAGCGGGCGGCGCACCATCGACCGGCCGACGACCGGCCGACGCGTGACGGGCCGGGCGGAGGAGCCGTGGCGGGCCGCCGCCAGCCAGATCACCAGCGCGGCCAGCGACAGGAACGCCCACGCGCCCACGGCGAGCCGCCACGACCCGAAGGCGGATTCGAGGCCCGGGGTGAAGGCCGCGCCGAGGGCCGCGCCGGCGGCGAGGGCGGCCGTGTAGACACCGGTCACCAGGCCGACCCGGCCGGGGAACGACTCCTTGACGACCACGGGGATGAGCACGTTGCAGACCGCGATGCCCGCGCACGCGATGAACGTGCCGCCGAGCACCGCCGCCGGGCCGTCCACGACCCGCAGCACGAGGCCCGTCGTCAGCACCAGCAACGACAGCCCGACCGCGCGGGCCATGCCGAGCCGCCGGCCCAACCAGGGCGCGAGGAACGCGGCGAAGCCGAAGCAGACCGTGGGAACGGCGGTCAGGAGGCTCGTCCACGCGGTGGAGACGCCGAGCGACACCCGGACGTCGCCGAGCACGGACGCGAGGCTCGTGACGGCCGGGCGGAGGTTCGCCGCGGCGAGCGCTACGCCGATCGCCAACAGGGTGCTGCCGACCAGGGCAACTTGGCGGTTCCGCCCCACCCCACCGGCGGCGGTACCGCCAGGATGGGCCCCGGTCGTCACCTCGCCGCCGGTTCCGGTGGCAAGGTGAGCGGTCGGCGGTGACCAGTCTGGCTGGGTCTGCTGGATTGCCACGCGACTACTATCGCAGACATGGGATGTTCGGATGAAAGGACGATGCTGTGCCGTTGGCCACTACTCGACGGACCGGGCTCGTCGACCAGGTGATCGACCAGATGAGAAGCGCGATCGCCGCCGGTGAGTGGCCGGTCGGCCGACGCATCCCGCCGGAGCCGGAGCTGGTCAGCGCCCTCGGCGTGGGCCGCAACACCGTGCGGGAGGCGGTGCGCGCGCTGTCCCACGCCGGGCTGCTGGAGGTGCGCCAGGGCGACGGCACGTTCGTCCGCGCGACCAGCGAGCTGTCCGGCGCGGTCCGCCGCATGTGCGGCACCGAGCTGCGCGAGGTGCTCCAGGTGCGGCGGACGCTGGAGGTCGAGGGCGCCCGGCTCGCCGCGACCCACCGCACCGACGAGGAGCTGCGCAAGCTGGAGGCGCTGCTGGCGGAGCGGGACGACGCGCTCGCCGCCAAGGACTGGACCCGGCTGGTCGAGCGCGACACCGCGTTCCACGTGCTGCTCGTCCAGTGCTCCCACAACACCCTGCTGGCCGAGCTGTACCAGGGCCTCACCGAGGCCGTCCGGGCGAGCATCACGGCCGCCGTGGAAACCGACCACGAGGACGACCAGGTGTCGCACACCGGCCTGCTCGACGCGGTGCGCGACCGGGACTCCGCCCGTGCCGCCGCCGAGGCGGGCAGCTTCCTCGAAGAGCTGCTGGAGCGCCACGGGGACTGACCGACCGACCCACCGCGCCACCACCGACGTCCCGGCCACGCGACGCCACCGCCGACCGCCACCGCCACCGCCACCGCCACCGCCACCGCCCGAGGCAATCACCGCGCGAGGCAACCGCCCAACGCGACCGCCGCGCAAGGCGACCGCGAGACGACCGCCCGACCTGGCGACCGCGCGAACCACCCGACGCGACCGCCGGCGAGGCCGCCGGAGGCCTGCGAGGCCGTCAGGGCCACCGCGACACCCGGCCCGGTCACGCCGTCTCGCGCTGCTCCCAGCAGGACCGCAACGCGGCGAGCGTGGCCGTGACGGCGGGCCGGCGCGTGGCCTGCGTGCGCCACACGGCGAACACGCGGCGCGTCGGCGTCGGCAGGAACGGCACCGCCCGGACGGCGTCCGGCAGCGCGCCGCGACCGAGCCGCGGCAGCAGGGCCACCCCGATCCCCTTGGCCAGCAACGCCAATTGGGTCTCGTACTCGGCGATCCGGTAGGCCAGGTCCGGTTCCATGCCCGCGCCGCGGAACGTGTTCACCAGCCAGTCGTGGCAGATCGTCCCCTCGGGCTGGCAGATCCACCGCTCGCCCGCCAGGTCCTCCGGCGCCACCGACTCCCGCCCCGCCAGCGGGTGGTCGACGGGCACCAGCACGTCCGCGACGTCCACGCCGAGCCGCACGCGGGACACCGGCTCCGGCACGGCCAGCGGCGCGTTCACCCAGTCGTGGGTGACGGCCAGGTCCAGCTCGCCGCGCGCCACGGCCTCCAGTCCGTCCGGCGGGTCCAGCTCGACCAGCCGCACGTCCAGCTGCGGGTGCTCGTCGGCGAGGCGCGCGAGCGTCGCGGGCAGCAGACCGCGGGCGGCGGTGGCGAACGCGCCGACCCTCAGTTCGCCCACCGCCGCCCCGCGCTGCTCCTCCAACGCCACCTCGGCGTGCTCGACCAGCGCGAGCACCTGCCCGGCGGTGGCGGACAGCAGGTGCGCCGCGTCGGTCAGCGCGACACCGCGACCGCGCCGTTCCAGCAGCGTGGTGCGGGTCTCCCGCTCCAGCTTGGCGATCTGCTGCGACACCGCCGACGGGGTGTAGCCCAGTGCCGCAGCCGCCGCGCCGACCGAGCCGTGCTGCGCCACCGCGTGCAAAGCGCGGAGCCGTCCGAGATCAAGCATGTAGCGATCCTAAACCGAAAGCTTCAGCATTATTCGCTAGTGCTAAACGATGCTCGCGCTGAGACTCGGTGGCGTGAAACCACGTCACGTCGCCGTCGCGGTGCTCGTCGCCACCATCTGGGGCGTCAACTTCGTCGTCATCAAGGTGGGCCTGCGCGACTTCCCGCCGCTGTTCTTCTCGGCGCTGCGGTTCCTCGCCGCCGCCGTGCCCGCGCTGTGGTTCGTCGGACGGCCCAAGGTGGCGTGGAAGTGGGTCGTCGCGGTCGCGCTGGCGCTCGGCGTCGCCAAGTTCGGGTTGGTGTTCGTCGGCATGGCCGCCGGGATGCCCGCGGGCCTGTCGTCGCTGGTGCTCCAGAGCCAGGTGTTCTTCACCGTCCTGTTCGCCGCCGTGCTGCTGCGCGAACGGCCGCGTCCCGTGCAGCTGCTCGGGATGGCCGTCGCGGCGGTCGGGATCGTGGTCATCGCCGTCGACTACGGCGTGAGCAGCCCGATCTCGGCGTTCCTGCTCGTGGTGCTCGGCGCGGTGGCGTGGGGCCTGGCGAACGTCGCCACCCGGTACGCCCGGCCGCCGGACCCGCTCAACTTCATCGTGTGGGTCAGCGCGGTGGCCGTGCTGCCGCTGCTCGCGCTGTCACTGCTGTTCGAGGGACCGGCCGCCGACCTCGCGGCGCTGCGCGGCCTGAGCTGGACCGGCGTCGGCGCGATCCTGTTCATCGCCTGGGGGTCCACGCTGCTCGGCTTCGGGCTGTGGAACCTGCTGCTGCGCACCTACGAGGCGAGCGCCGTGGTGCCGTTCGCGCTGCTGGTGCCGGTGGCCGGGATGCTGTCCGGGTGGCTGCTGCTCGGCGAGGCCGTCACGCCGGTCCGCCTCGGCGCGGCCGCGCTGGTGATCACGGGCATGGCGGCGACCACGCTCAAGCGGCGGACCCCTCGGCCGACACCGCCCGCCGTGGTGGAGGCGCCCGTCGCGGTGCCGTGAAGCCGGGTCCCGTGAAGCCAAGTCCCGTGAAGCCGGGGGGTCACGCGACCGGCGGCGCGCCCGCGGGCGGGATGACGGGCAGGCCCGCCGGCGCGCCGCGCTCCAGCAACGCCCACACCGCGTCCGTGTCGAGGTGGTCGGCGACCAGGTCGCCGAGCAGGTCCAGCTGCGCGGCCCGGCGACCGGCGAAGTCGACGTCCGGCGCGGGCGTGAACCCGTCCCGCCCCGCGTGCCCGGCGGCCCAGCGCAGGAACTCCCGGCGGAACGCGTCGTTCTCCAGCAACCCGTGCCAGTGCGTGCCGGCGACCCGCCCGCGCACCGCGCCTTCGGGCGTGCCGTCGGGCAGGGCGACGAGCCCCTGCTCGCCGTTGCGGGTGACCACGCCGTGGTGGATCTCGTACCCCGTCACCGGTTCGCCCAGCGCGGTCCCGTGCGGCCGGCGCAGGGTCTTGTCCGGCGCGAACCGCACGTCCACGTCCAGCAGGCCGAGCCCCGCCACCGCGCCCGCCTTCGACTCCACCTCGTCCTCGATCGTCCGGCCGAGCATCTGGAACCCGCCGCAGAGGCCCAGCACCGGGCCGTCGTGCGCGGCGATCGCGTCGGCCAGGCCGGTGTCCCGCAACCACTTCAGGTCCGCCACGGTGGCCTTCGAACCCGGGACCACCACCAGGTCCGCGTCGGCCAGCCGGGACGGCTCGGTGACGAACCGCACCGACACCCCCGGCTCGCACGCCAGCGCCTCCACGTCGGTGGCGTTGGAGATCCGCGGCAGCCGCACCACCGCCACCCGCAGCCACTGCCCGCCGCGCGGCGGCTCGGGCCGGCCGATCACGCCGTCCGCCGCGTACGACAGGGAGTCCTCGGCGTCCAGCCACAGCTCCTCCCGCCACGGCAGCACGCCGTACACGGGACGTCCGGTCAACGCCCCCAGCTGCCGCAGGCCCGGTTCGAGCAACGCCGGGTCGCCGCGGAACTTGTTCACCACGAACCCGCCGACCAACGCCTGGTCGGCCGGGTCGAGCAGGGCGAGCGTGCCGAACAGGTGGGCGAACACCCCGCCGCGGTCGATGTCGCCGACCACCAGCACCGGCAGGTCCGCCGCCCGCGCCAAGCCCATGTTCGCGATGTCGTCGGCCCGGAGGTTGATCTCGGCGGGCGATCCCGCGCCCTCGCAGACCACCACCTCGAACTCGTCGCGCAGACCGTCCAGCGTCGCGAGGACGGTGGTGAGGAGCTCGGCCTTGCGCGCCCGGTACGACAACGCCGACACCTCGCCGACGACCCGGCCCAGCACGACGACCTGGGAGCTGCGGTCACCGCCCGGCTTCAGCAGCACGGGGTTGAACCGCACGCTCGGCTCCAGCCCGCACGCGGCCGCCTGGAGCGCCTGCGCCCGGCCGATCTCGCCGCCGTCCTGCGTCACGACCGAGTTGTTGGACATGTTCTGCGCCTTGAACGGGGCCGTCCTCACGCCGCGCCGGGTGAGCCAGCGGCACAGGCCGGCCGCCAGGACGCTCTTCCCCGCGTCCGACGTCGTGCCGGCCACCAACAACGCACTGCGCACGTGGTCCCCTCACCGCCGTCCGGGCCGACAAGCGGACTTTGTCGGTTCCGGCTGACATCATCCACGTCATGGTCGACGCCCCCGCCACCGCAGTCCTGGTGCACAGCCCCTACCTCGGACCGGCCAGCCTCCGCCCGCTCGCCGGGGCGCTCGCCGCGCTGGGCCACCCGGTGGTGCTGCTCGACCTGCGGGTCACCGTCAACGCCGCGCCCGTGCACCAACGGCTGATCGGCGTGTTCGCGGACGCCGTGGAGGACTCCCTGGTCGAGGGCGAGCTCGTGCTCGTCGGGCACAGCGGCGCCGGGCCGCTGCTGCCCGCGTTCGCCGACGCGCTGGAGACACCGGTCCGCGGGCTCGTGTTCCTCGACGCCGACCTGCCCACCCCCGGCCGGAGCTGGCGCGACGACGCGCCCGCCGAGCGCATGGCCCACCTGAAGGCCATCGCGCGCGACGGCCTCATGCCGCGCTGGGACCTGTGGTTCGCGCCCGAGGCGCTGTCCGCGATGGTGCCGGACGTGCGGCTGCTGGAGGAGATCGTGGCCGAGGCGCCCGAGGTCCCCCTGGCGTTCCTGAAGGAACCCCGGCCCACCGTGGCGTGGAACGGCCCGTGCTCGTACGTGCGGCTCAGCCCGGCCTACGACGAGGCGGCCGCGGCGGCGCGCGAGCGGGGCTGGCCGGTGGTGGAGGTGGACGGCCACCACCTGGCCGCCGTGACGTCGCCCGCCGAGGTGGCGTCCGCCCTGGTGCCGCTGCTCAGCAGACCGTGAGGATCTCCGCGCCGTCGTCGGTGACCACGATGGTGTGCTCGAACTGGGCGGTCCAGCTCTTGTCGCGGGTGGTGACCGTCCAGCCGTCGTCCCACAGGTCGTGGTCGATGCCGCCGAGGGTGATCATCGGCTCGATGGTGAACGTCATGCCCGGCTCGATGATCGTGGGCACGTGCGGCGCGTCGTAGTGCAGCACCATGAGGCCGCTGTGGAACGTGCGGCCGATGCCGTGGCCGGTGAAGTCGCGCACCACGCCGTAGCCGAACCGGTTCGCGTAGGCCTCGATGACGCGGCCGACGACGTTCAGCTGCCGGCCGGGCTTCACGGCCTTGATGGCGCGCATGGTGGCCTCGTGCGTGCGCTCCACGAGGAGTCGGGCCTCCTCGCTCACGTCACCGGCGAGGAAGGTGGCGTTCGTGTCGCCGTGCACGCCGCCGATGTAGGCGGTGACGTCGACGTTGACGATGTCGCCGTCCTCGACCACGGTCGAGTCGGGGATGCCGTGGCAGATGACCTCGTTGAGCGAGGTGCAGCAGGACTTGGGGAAACCGCGGTAGCCGAGCGTGGACGGGTAGGCGCCGTTGTCGCACAGGAACTCGTGCGCGACCGCGTCGATCTCGTCCGTCGTCACGCCGGGCACGATGACCTTGCCCGCCTCCTGCAACGCCTGCGCCGCCAGGCGGCCCGCGACGCGCATCGCCTCGATGACCTCGGGCGGCTGGACCCACGGATCGGTGTTGCGCCGGGGTTCGGGCCGGTCGACGTACTCGGGCCGCTCGATCTCGGGCGGAACCGGACGACGCGGGGACAGCACACCTGGCTGGAGGACGGCACGCACGGACATGCCCCCCAGATTACGGCTCAGCGTGATGAGGCACGCACCACGTGTCCCCTACGCGGCCGGTTCGACCGTTCCGGGTGAGGCGACCGGGAGCCGCCCCCGGCGCCCACCACGCCGACCACGCGCCGCGGTGAGGCCGTTCAGCCGAGCGCGGCGAGGAAGCGGGCCGACGCGTCGACCGCCGGAACGGACGAGTTGGTGCCCAGGACCAGGGTCGCGAACGCCACGTCGCCCCGGTAGCCGACGAACCAGCCGTGCGAGTTCGTGCCGTCCCCGAACTGCGCCGTCCCCGTCTTGCCCCGCACGTCGCCGTACGGCTTCAGCTGGGGCGCGGTGCCGGTCTCCACGACCTCCCGCATCATCGCCCGCAGCGCCGTCAGCACGGCCGGGTCGGGCGGGGTCGGGGTGTGGTCGGCCTTGGTCTCGCGGCCCTTCAGCAACGACGGGACGGGCATCTCGCCCGCCGCGACCGTCGCCGCCACCAGCGCCATCCCGAACGGGCTCGCCAGCACCTTGCCCTGGCCGAACCCGTCCTCCGCCCGCTCCACCACGTCGGCGGCGGGCGGCACGGAACCGGTGATGGTGGTGATGGCCGGGACCTCGAAGTCGACGCCGAGGCCGAACGAGTCCGCCGCCTTCGTCAGCGCGTCCGGCGCCATCTCGGCCGCGAGCTGCGCGAACGTCGTGTTGCACGAGAACGCGAACGCCGAGTGCAGCGGGATCGTGCCCTTGTCGAACTCGCGGTCGTTGGGCACGATCCGGCGCCCGTCGATGGTGGTCCGGCCGGGGCACGGCACCGGGCTGTCCGCGGTCACCTTCCCGCCCGCGAGCGCGGCGGCCGCCGACACGACCTTGAACGTCGACCCCGGCGGGTAGCGCCCGGTCAGCGCGACCGGCCCCTCCTTGTCGGCCGGGTCGTTCTGCGCCACGGCCAGGATGTCGCCCGTCGACGCCTGCAGCGCCACCAGCATCGCCGCCTGCGGCACGGGTTCCAGCGCGTCCTCGGCCGCCACCTGCGTGGCCCGGCTCAACGCCGTCGTGATCGCCTGCGCGGGCTTCGGCTCCTCCTCGTGCAGGTTCTCCAGCTCGTCGCCGGCCGCGTTGACGGTGTAGACCCGCACGCCCGCCTGCCCGGCGATGTCCTCCTCCACCGCCTTGCGAACGGCGGGCAACACCTGCGACCCGAACGTCCGCGACGGCGCGAGCAGGCTCGTCTGGGAGGTGAACCGGACGCCCGGCAGCTCGTAGATGACCGGCTTCACGGTCTGGTAGTCGGCGTCGCGCAGCGCCGCCACCTGGTACACCTGCCCGGCGGGCACCTTCGCCACGCCGTCGACGATCGACTGCTGGGTGATCGCGGCGTCGATGGGCGTCAACGCCGCCGCGAGCGCGCCCGCCACCGCGGCCACGTCGCCCGCTTCCCTCGCGTCGAGCAGGATCGACACGACCTGCTCCGGCGCCAGCAGCGGGGTGCCGTCCCGGTCCAGCACCGGCGCCAGCTCCGGCCTCACCTCCGCCCGGCCCAGCGCCTGCGCGGCGGCGAGCTTCGGGTGCACGACCGACGGCGCCCAGTGCACCTTCCAGTCCTCTTCGCCGCGGCGCAGGTCGAACGTGGTCCGGTAGCTCCACGTGTGGCCGTTGCCGAGGTCCCAGTCGAGCTTCGCGGTCGCGTCCGCCGTGGTCGACTCGCCGGGCGAGCGGACCTCCTCGGTCGCGGCGCGCAGCCCGGCGGGCTTCAGCGCCTCGCGGACCTTCGTCAGCACGTCCTTCGCGCCGGCGGGGTCGTCGGTCGCCGCGGCGGCGCCGTCCACGTCGCCCGCGGCGAGCTTGGTGAGGAAGTCGTTCGCCACCTGGTCGGGGCCGGACGGGGAGGAGAACAGGCCACAGCCGCTGACGAGCAGCAGGACCACCCCAGGAAGAACCAATCGGGACAGGGCCGGCGTGCGCGCGATCACGCCGCCGAGTATGCCCGGTCCGCCCGACCGCGCGGCGGGCCGCCGTTCAGAACAGCACGGTCGCGTACTGGCCGACCTGGGTGAACCCGATCTTGCGGTAGGCGGCCTTCGCCACGTCGTTGTACGAGTTCACGTACAGCGACGCCGTCCGGCCCAGGCCCTTGACCAGGCGTTCCGCCACCGCGGCGGTGCCGGCCGTCCCGATGCCCCGGCCCCGGCGGTCCGGCCGCACCCACACGCCCTGGATCTGGCCGACCCGCGCGGACAAGGCCCCGATCTCGGCCTTGAACACGACGTCGCCGCCCTCGAACCGGGCGAACGCCCGCCCGCCCGCGATCAGCTCGGCCACCCGCGCCCGGTACGACGCGCCGCCGTCGTCGGCGCACGGGTCGACGCCGACCTCCTCGATGAACATGGCGATCGCCGCGGGGAGGTACCGGTCGAGCTCGTCCGGGCGCACCGGTCGGACCAGCGGGTCCAGCGGGATCGACGGGCTGCCGCCCAACGCCATCAACGGCTGGTCGCCGCGCACCTCGCGGGCCGGGCCCCAGTCCGGGGCCAGCTCCTCCCACAGGCCGAGCACCTGCTCCGCGGGCCCGACCAGGGACGAGCACATGCGGCCCCGGCGGCGGGCCCGGTCGGCGAAGCTGCGCAGCGCCGTCGCGTTGCCGCGCAGCGGGATGAGGTTGGGGCCGGCGAAGCACAGGGCGTCCAGCCGGCCACCGCGCAACGAGCGGTGGTCGTACGCCCACACCTCGCCGCCCAGCCGCCACGGGTCGAGGCCCGCGGCCTCGACCCGTGCGGCGACCATGCAGGACGCCACCGGGTCGGCCGCGAGCACCGCCAGGACCTCCGTCAGGTCCCGCTCGTCGAGAAGGCGCGCGCCAGCCAACCTCAGCACGGTTCAAGCCTGCCAGATGGACGGCCCGCGCGGCGCGTCCACCACCCGCTCAGCCGACCGTGACGACCGGTTCGCCCTGCGCGGACTCACCCATCTCCTCGGCGATGCGCATGGCCTCCTCGATGAGGGTTTCGACGATCTGGTGCTCGGGGACGGTCTTGACGACCTTGCCCTTGACGAAGATCTGGCCCTTGCCGTTGCCGGACGCCACGCCCAGGTCGGCCTCGCGGGCCTCGCCCGGACCGTTCACGACGCAGCCCATCACGGCGACCCGCAGCGGCACCTCCATGCCCTCCAGACCCGCCGTGACCTGCTCCGCCAGCGTGTACACGTCCACCTGCGCCCGGCCGCACGACGGGCAGGACACGATCTCCAGCTTGCGGGGGCGCAGGTTGAGCGACTGGAGGATCTGGTGCCCGACCTTCACCTCCTCCACCGGGGGCGCCGACAGCGACACCCGGATCGTGTCGCCGATGCCCTGCCGCAGCAGCGCGCCGAACGCCACGGCCGACTTGATCGTGCCCTGGAACGCCGGACCGGCCTCCGTCACGCCCAGGTGCAACGGGTAGTCGCACTGCTCGGCCAGCAGCTCGTACGCCCGGACCATCACCACGGGGTCGTTGTGCTTGACCGAGATCTTCAGGTCGTGGAAGTCGTGCTCGGCGAACAGCGACGCCTCCCACAGCGCCGACTCCGCCAGCGCCTCCGGCGTCGCCTTGCCGTACTTGGCCATCAACCGCGGGTCGAGCGACCCCGCGTTCACGCCGATCCGGATCGGGGTGCCGTGGTCGCGGGCCGCCGCCGCGATCTCCTTGACCTTGTCGTCGAACTTCTTGATGTTGCCCGGGTTCACCCGCACCGCGGCGCACCCGGCCTCGATCGCCGCGAACACGTACTTCGGCTGGAAGTGGATGTCCGCGATCACCGGGATCTGCGACTTGCGCGCGATGGCCGCCAGCGCGTCCGCGTCGTCCTGGGACGGGCACGCCACCCGGACGATGTCGCAGCCCGCCGCCGTCAGCTCCGCGATCTGCTGCAACGTCGCGTTGACGTCCGCCGTCACGGTCGTCGTCATCGACTGGACCGACACCGGGAACTCGCTACCGACACCCACCGAGCCCACCATGAGCTGGCGGGTCTTGCGCCGTTCCGACAACACCGGCGGCGGCATCGCCGGGATACCGAGCATGACGCCGTCACTCATGAACTGGCACCTCTCACTGGAAGAGCTTGATGGGGTTGACGATGTCCGCGGTGATCGTGAGCAACGTGACCGACCCGCCGACGAAGATCGCGAAATACGTGAGCGGCAAGAGCCGCAGGTAGTTCACCGGGGCGCCGTCCGGCAGGCCACGCAGCTTCCGGAACCAGTTTCGCACCCGTTCGTACAGGTTGACGGCGATGTGACCACCGTCAAGCGGCAGCAGGGGCAGGAGGTTGAACACACCGACGAAGAAGTTCAGCCCCGCCAGCATCAGCCAGAACAGCTGCCACAGGCCGCGGTCGACCGCCTCGCCGCCGAGCCGGCTCGCGCCGACCACGCTGACCGGGCTGTCCACGTCGCGCTCCGCGCCGCCGATCGCCTCGATCACGGCGGGGATCTTCTGCGGGAACCGCAGCAGGCCCTGCCAGGTGTTCTCGAACATGATGCCGGTGAACTTGGTGGCCCCGCCGACGGCGGTGAGCGCGTTGTACTCGAAGTTGCGCTGGTGGATGATCCCGATCGCGCCGACCTCGGTCTTGAACCGGGTGCCGTCCTCGCGCTCGAGCTCGCGCTCGACCCGCGCCACGTCCACCGTCAGCGTCATCTCGCGGTCGTCGCGGAGCACCTTGAACTCGGTCGTGCCGGACCGCTCGCGGGTCTTCTTCAGCACGTCCGCCCACGTCGGCGTCGCCGTCCCGGCCACGGCCACGATCTCGTCGCCCGCCAGGAAGCCCGCGTCCTTGGCCGGGGCCGGCACGCCGGGCGCGCAGTCCGCCGCGGCGTCGCTCTGCACGCACGGCGTGACCTCGGCGACCAGGGGAGTGTCCCGCAGGTTCGGGATGCCCATCGTGAACGCCATGAAGTACAGGATCACGAAGCCGACCATGAAGTGCGTGATGGAGCCCGCGGAGAGCACCACGACGCGCTTCCACGTCTTCTGCCGGTTGAACGCGCGGTGGCGGTCCTCCGGCGCGACCTCCTCCAGGGCGGTCATGCCGGTGATCTCGCAGAACCCGCCCGCCGGGATGGCCTTGATGCCGTACTCGGTCTCGCCCCGGCGGAACGACCAGATGCGGGGGCCGAACCCGATGAAGTACCGGGTCACCTTCATCCCGAACATCTTCGCCGTGGCCAGGTGGCCCAGTTCGTGCAGCGCGATCGAGATGCCGATCAGCAGCGCGAACAGCAGAATGCCCAAGAAGACGAGCACGTCAGTCCCTTCCAGACCCCACCGAAGTGGCCACGAGTTCCCGCGCCCGCGCCCGGGCCCAATGCTCCGCCGCGAGGACTTCGGCGACGTCGGCGGGCTCGTGCGCCCAGCCGTCCGCCTCCGCGAGCACCCGGTCGACAGTGTCCACGATGGAGGTGAACGACGTGCCGCCGCCGAGGAAGACGGCCACCGCTTCCTCGTTCGCCGCGTTGTAGACCGCCGGGAGGCAGCCCCCGCCGGAGCCCGCCTGCCTGGCCAGCCGCACCGCGGGGAACGTCTCGTCGTCCAGGGGCTCGAACGTCCACGCCGTCGCCACGTCGAAAGTACACGGGGCCGCGGCTCCGGGGACGCGGTCCGGCCAGCCGAGGGCCAGCGCGATCGGCAGCCGCATGTCCGGCGGGCTGGCCTGCGCGAGCGTCGACCCGTCCGAGAACGCCACCATCGAGTGAACCACCGACTGCGGGTGCACGACCACGTCGATGCGGTCGTACGGCACGTCGAACAGCAGCCGCGCCTCGATCAGCTCCAGGCCCTTGTTCACCAGCGTGGCCGAGTTGATGGTGATGACCGGCCCCATGGACCAGGTCGGGTGGGCCGACGCCTCGCGGGCGGTGACGTCGGCCAGCTCGGCGCGGGTGCGCCCGCGGAACGGCCCGCCCGACGCGGTGAGCACCAGGCGCGCCACCTCGTCGGCCCGGCCGCCGCGCAGGCACTGGGCGAGCGCCGAGTGCTCGGAGTCCACCGGCACGATCTGGCCGGGACGGGCCGCCTTCAGCACCAGCGGGCCGCCCGCGATCAGCGACTCCTTGTTCGCCAGGGCGAGCGTCGCGCCGGTCTTCAGGGCGTGCAGGGTCGGTGCGAGGCCGATGGAGCCGGTGATGCCGTTGAGCACCACGTCCACGGGCGTCGAGTCGATCAGGTCGGTCATCGCGGTGGGACCCGCGAGGATGCGCGGCAGCTTGAACGCGCCTCGGGCGTAGCCGCGCCGCTGCGCCTCGGCGTAGAGGGCGAGCGTGACGTCCTCGACCGCGGTGGCCCTGGCGACGGCGACCGCCTCCACGCCGAACTCGACGGCCTGGGCGGCGAGGGCGGCCGGATCGGCGCCACCGGCGGCCAGTCCGACGACGGTGAACCGGTCGCGGTTCGCGGCGATGACGTCGAGTGCCTGGGTGCCCACGGAACCCGTGGAACCGAGGACCAGAACCGTGCGTGGTGTGCTCATCACCCTCCATTGTTCCGGAAGCAACCTGATAGCCCGCACAGCGGTACTTCGATAACGGAACGGTAACGCGAGAGTGGCTTCACCCGAACGTGGGCACTCCCTGATCAAGCGCCTCGACGGATCCGCCCGTCGCGGCCATCAGGAAGGAGAGCCCCCGTGGGCATCTTGGGTTGGATCGTCCTCGGCCTCATCGCGGGTGCCATCGCCAAGGCCATCATGCCTGGTCGGGACCCCGGCGGCATCATCATCACGATGCTGCTCGGCATTGTCGGCGCCGTGATCGGAGGCTTCGTCGGCCGGGCCATTTTCGGGTCCGACATCAGCTCGTTCTTCGACCTGAGCACCTGGCTCCTGGCCATCCTCGGCTCGCTGATCGTCCTCGGCATCTACCGCCTGGTTACCGGCAGCCGCGCCAGGGCATGACCGGCATGACCTTCGCCTGACGCTCGGAACCACACCCGGAGTGCCCCGCCGAGAATTTCTCGGCGGGGCACTCCGCTGTTCCGGGCTTTTACGGAACGCCCCACGGTCGTTTACCGCCGCGCATTGTTCACCCCGCGAGACCGGCGTCACGCGCCAGCAGCGCCGCCTGCACCCGGTTGGTGAGCCCCAGCTTCGCCAGCAGCCTGCTCACGTACGTCTTCACGGTCGCCTCGCTCATGTGCAACCGCTGGCCGACGTCCGCGTTGGACATCCCCAGCCCCAGCAGCGCCAGCACCTCGACCTCGCGCTCGGTCAGCCCCTCGACCTGCCGCCGAGCCTCCTGCCGGCGCGGTTGGCCCACCTGGGCGACCATCCCCACCACCCGGCTCGTCACCATCGGTGACAGGTACGCCTCGCCCGTGTGCACGGCCCGCACGGCGCGCAGCAGCTCCTCGGGCGCCGAGTCCTTCAGCAGGAACCCGGCCGCGCCGTCCGACAGGGCCCGGACGATGTTGTCGTCCTCGCCGAACGTGGTGAGCATCACCACCCGCACGGTCGGCGCGACGGACCGCAGCTCCCGCGCCGCCGCCAGGCCGTCCAGCCGCGGCATCCGGATGTCGAGCACGGCGACGTCGACGCGCCGTTCGAGGACGACCCGCACCGCTTCCCGCCCGTCACCGGCCTCGGCGACCACGTCGATGTCGTCGGCGGTGCCGAGGATGGCCTTGATGCCCGCGCGCATCAGCGGCTCGTCGTCGGCGATGAGGACCCGGATCAACGTTCACATCCCCTGCAGGTGGGTGTTCTTCTCGACGAGCTTGCCGTCCGCGAAGCAGAACCGCACGATCCTGGTCGCCCGCGAGGAGTAGGTCTGCCGGTCGGCCACCCGGTACTCGCACCGGGCGCCGGACGGCTCCGGCGCGGAGTCGGACCTGATGTCGCCCAGCGGCGGCTCGGCGCCGCCCGGCAGCCTCGCCAGGACCTCCGACTCCGCCTGCCCGACCGACACCGAGTCGTACAACTCGTCGGACACCACTTTGGTGACGGGCTGCGTGCCCAGCCACGTGTAGCCGCCGACGACCACGATCACCACGATCCCGGCCAGCAGGATCGAGCCGACGCCCGCCCACTTGCGGATGCCGGTGGGCTTCGCGGGCCCGGCCGGCTCGCCGTCCAGCGGCTCGTCGTCGGACGGCTCGTCGCCCGCCGCGGCGGTGTCCTCGTACGGCAGCACGGCGGCGATCCGGAACCCGCCCGTGGGCAGCTCGCCGACGTGCAGCATCCCGCCGGCCAGCCGCACCCGCTCGCCCAGGCCGACCAGGCCGAACCCGGCGCCCTTGGGCAGCTTCGCCCGCGGCGGGTTGTTGCGGACCTCGACCACCAGCGCGTCCGGCTCGTACTTCACGGTCACCTGCACGCTCGCGCCCGGCGCGTGCTTGTTCGCGTTGGTCAGGCCCTCCTGGGCGATGCGGTAGGCGGCGTGGCTCACCTTCGCGGGCAGCGGCACGGCCTGACCGCCGCGCACCAGGCTCACCCGCACACCGGCCCGCCGCGCGCCGTCGACGAGCTCGTCGATCGCGTCCACGGTCCGGTTGTCGGGGCCGCCGACGGTCGTGCGGCGCGCCTGGTCCTCCTCGGGCTCCTCGTCCCGCCGCAGCACGCCGATGACGCCGCGCAGCTCCTCCATCGCCGTGAGCGCCGCCGTGCGGAGCACCTGCACCGCTTCCCGCTGGCGGTCGCCGAGGTCGCCGTCCAGGGCCAGCGCGCCCGCGTGCACCGAGATCAGGCTGAGCCGGTGGCCGAGGCTGTCGTGCATGTCCTGGGCGATCCGGTTGCGCTCCCGCAGCCGGACCTGGCGCGACACCATCCGCCGCTCCCGCACCACCCGTTCCTCGCGCTCCTGGAGGGCGGCGACGAGCGCGTTGCGCTGCGCCGCGTACCGGCCGACCAGGAACGGCAGGGCGACCACCATGCCGTAGACGGTGAGCATCACCCAGAAGCCGAACGGGCCGGACAGGCCGGGGCTGGACACGTCCCACGCCAGCATGTGCAGCGCGAGCGCGACGACCGCGGTGATCAGCGCCCGCTGCCACGGCGCGATCCGGTACCCGGCCGCGTAGCTGAGCATGATGACCAGCGCGATCCCGCCGTGCTCGGCGCTGAACACCACCCACGTGCCGGCCAGCAGCGCCAACGCGGGGAACAGCAGCCGCGACAGGTAGAGCGCCACGTAACCGGCCCCGACGGCCGCCAGCACCCAGCCGGACAGCTCCCAGTCGCCCGCGAGCCAGCCGGGGAACACGTCGAGGCCGAGCAGCACGAGGACCGCGAGCACCTCGCGCCCGACCCGCCACCGCGTGACGTCGCCGAGGCGCTCGGCGTGGGTGCGCAGGAACGCGGCGGGTGCCTCCCGGAAGTCCGGCAGGGCCGGCCGGAGGCGCTGAACGACAGACGTCACAGGGGACAACGGTAAAGAACTCCCAGGTCGCGTGCGGCGTTCGTTGGTCTAGAAGCGCTCCGACGAAAGTTGACGTCCGGCAAGCACCGGTGCCGCGCACCTCACGTCCCGCCCGCGAGCGGTGATGTGCGACGATGACGGCGTTGGTGAACGTGATCGGGCAGGAAGGTCGTGCGGCTGTGTCTTCGTCCTCGGAACTGGACAAGCGTCGGGCGGTCGACACCCACGACGAGCCGTCGGCCGAGTGGGGTTGGCACGGCACTTTCCCCAAGGGCATCAAGATCGCGGGCTGGCTGTCGACGCTGGGCGTGTTCTCCCTGCTGATCGGCAACCACCACGGCCGCACCGAGGACCTGTGGGTCGTGCTGGTCGGCCTGAGCATGGCCGGGCTGCTGATCTGGGACCAGGTGCGCAGCCGCACGTCGTGGCGCCGGTAGTCCACCGACTCCCCTGACCCGGGCTCGCCGCTCCTGGCGCTTGGCGCTTCGGGAGACCGGCCTCGGCGCTACCCGAGCACCCAACCGATCCGGAACTCGACCGTCTTGCCCTCGCACGTCGGGCTGAGGGATTCGAAGTGGTGCCCGCCGAGGTTGCAGCGGTACAGCTCCTTCGACGGCACGTCGGCCGGCGGCTTGGTGAACACGTGCCCGAGCAGCCCGTACACCGTCTGCCCCTCGCACGTGGGCGAGACGGAGCTCATGCGGTCCTGGCTGTTCTTGATCTGGCACGAGTACAGCGGCCGGGTGTCCGGCTCGGCGTTGATCGCGAGCTTGCCCAGCACGCCCTCCGGCGTGAACCCGCCGGGCGTCGCGAGCAGCGTCGACCCGGTGTAGTGCCAGCCCTCGGCGTTGCGGAACCGGGTCAGCCCCGCGGTCTGGCGGGGCGGCTTGGCGGGCGTCGTGGTCGTCGCGGCGACCGGCGGCACGGCGGCCTGCGTGGTCGTCACCGTGGTCCTGCCCGCGCCCGAGGACGGCGGCGGCGACGACGGAGCGCTGCTCCCGCTGCTGCTGCTCGCCGTGCTGCTGCCTGCCGTGGACGCGGACGTGGTCGTCCCGGTGGGAGTGGCCTGCGCCAGGGACGACGAGCCGTCGGCGCCTGACGCGCGCCCCTCCTCGGGGTCGGGCACCAGCACGAACACGGCGGTCAGCGCGAGGGCCGTGACGGCGACGGCGGCCCCCGCCAGCAAGGCGAGTCTGCGCTTGGGCTTCCGCGGCTCGTCGTCCCACTCGTCGCCCCAGCCGGGGCGGGTGTTCGACACCGGCGCGGACGCCAGGCCCGTGGGCGCCTCGATGATCACCGTGTCGGGCTCGACGGCACGGGTCGGCGCCTCGACCGCGCGGGGAGGTCCGTCCACGCCGGAGAGCAGGTCACGCACCCGGGCGGCGGTGAGGCGGCCCGCCGGCGACTGCGTGAGCAGGCCCATCACGGCGGTGGCCAGCGGTCCGGTGCACCGGCGCAGCACCGGAGCCTCGTACATGATCGCGTGCATGGTGGCGGCGGTGGAGTCCCGCTGGAACGGCGACCGGCCCTCCACCGCGTGGAACAGCGTCGCGCCCAACGCCCACAGGTCCGACGCCGGAGACGGCGACTGGCCGGCGAACAGCTCCGGCGCCATGTAGCCGGGAGAGCCCATCACGCCGCCGGTGACGGTGAGGCCGGGGTCGTCCAGCGCGCGGGCGATGCCGAAGTCGGCGAGCTTCACCCCGCCGTCCGGCAGCACCATGATGTTGCTGGGCTTGACGTCCCGGTGGACGACACCGGCCGCGTGCGCGGTACCCAGCGCCCGCAGCACCTCCAGCCCGATCGCGGCCACCCGGTCGGCCGGCATCGGCCCGCCGCGCATCAGGTCGGCCAGCGTCGGCGCCTCGACCAGCTCCATGACGATGTAGGTGGTGCCGTGCTCGGACAGCACGTCGTGCACGGTGACGACCGCGGGGCTGTTGAGCCGCCCGGCGGTGCGCGCCTCCCGCAGCACGCGTTCCAGCTCGGTGGTCGAGGAGGTCCGCAGCTCCTTCAGCGCGACCCGCCGGCCGATGACCCGGTCCTCCGCCAACCAGACCACGCCCATGCCGCCGCGCCCCAGCTCGCGGACCGTCGCGTACCGGCCCGCCACCAGCTTCGACTGCACGAGTCCCCCCTCGTCGACCGACGGCTGGGATCGTAGCCGCACAACGGATGGCGGCCTCGTCCCGCGTCGTCGGGAGGAGGGCCGGGGTCAGCCCTCGGCGGCGAGCCGGCGGCGGCGACTACGTCCGGTGCAGGTTGCGGAGGTAGGCCGGAGCCAGCAAGCGGACGCGGTCGGCAGGCACGTCACCGGCGAGCGCGTCCACCGCCATCTGAACACCGGGGGCATCCGCCCCACCGAACTGCGTGCCGAGCATTTCCACGCCGGCGGTCGCCACCGGTCCGACGCGTGGGTCGCGGACCAGTTCCGCCAACGAGGAGGCGACCTCCCGCACCGGGACCGCCATCATGATCCGCAGCACGTCCGCCGCGTCCTTGTTCACGAGTCGGTCGGGGCGCTTCGCCGCGCCCAGGAGGCGGTCTTCGATCTTGAACGCCTTGGCCACGAGGAGGGCTACCGGTCCCGCGACGTTGACCTCGACGCGGCGATCGTCCTCCGGAGTCAGGCTCCGGACCACCATCGGGGAGCGGTCCACCACCGCGACCTCGATCCCCCGCACCTTCTTGGCGGACATCTTGCCGTGTGGCGGGATCCTGGCGGCACGACCACCCGACGCCAAGGAATGGCCGGCGAGGATGTCCAACTCCACCTCGACCGCTCGGCCGTCGATGACCTCCGGTCGCACCCACAGACCCGGCTGCTCGGCATGGCGGAGCCTGAACCCGGCCGCCGTCAACGCCTCGTCCACCAGCGGCTCGTCCCCCAGGACATCCGGGTCCAGCGCGAGGTCGCCGTCCGAGGTGAACGCGGCGCTCTTGAGCGCGGCCTTCGACGTGCGCAGGTACACCGCCTGGGCGCCGATCACGGTTATGGCGGCGCGGTGCGCGGCCAGCGCCTCCAACCCGTCGAGCAGCACTTTGCGCGCGGTCGTGTTCAGCTGATCGGGAGCGACACCGTCCGGAACCTTCGACATGAGGATTTCGCTCCTACCTGGCCTCACCGTTCGGCAACTCGGCTCGTCGCCACCGGCGCTCGTTGTCTGCCATGTACTCGAGCACCGCCTCGCCCTCGGCCGGCATGCGTCCCGGACCAGCCAAGCAGTCCACGACCAGCTGGCTCAACGCCACGTGGGGCACGCCGCCGACATCCCGTCGATCACGGAAGACCACGTCGTCGTGAGCTCGCATCAAGAGCACGTCGGCGTTGGCGTCGACGCGCAGCAACCCCAATCGGTCACCCACCTCGTCCGCGGTGTGCGGACCGTGGTGGACGTAGAGCATCAGCTGCCCACCGGAAGCCAGCGGAGCGACTGCCCGTGCCGCGTGGTGGCCGGTGACGACCACGTCGAGTGCTCCCCCGGGAACCGGTGATGAGCCTGCTTTTATGTCGTGCAGCACCTGCTCGATCCCGTTGGGAGCCAGCATGCCGACGTACGGGTTGTTCCTGAGCAGGTTGTAGGACTCCGCGCGAGCGCGAAGGAGGTTCTGCCAGTCCACGTGCGTGACGACCCTGCCCTCCCGGCGAATCAGGAGTTGGTCTTCGAGCTGTGTCAACAGCTTGGAGACCCATGGCAAGCTCAACTCCGTCGCCGTGGCGAGCTGCGTCGCACGGTACGGCGGCACGTGGTCGGCGAGCACACGGACCAAGCGGCCCGCTCGTGGCCCGGCGAGGGTGGGACCGCCGACGCGACGCGACGCGCTCGCACGGGGGTCCTTGGCCGCGCCTTCGGTGTGGATCACGATCGCCGGACGGCGCACGCGGAGGTGGATGTTCCCGGTCAGGTCGAGGTAGCCGATGCCGTGCCCGCTCAGGAGTTCCCGGGTCCGCCGACCGAGCCAAGGAGACAGCACCAGCAGGTTCGTACCCGAGTTGACCTGCTTGATCAGGCTCCACCGCGGCAACAGCCGATCCTCCACCTGGCGCGGGGTCAGGCCGGCCTTGACCTCTATCGCCAACTGGGCTTGGACGCCTCCGTCCGGCGGCCTCACGTCGACGAGGGCGTCCACACCTCCACGCTCGGCCACGTCACTGCGCGGAGCCAGTTCCCAAGTCGGCCCGAGCAGGTCGCCAAGCTGCTGGATGCCGCGCAGCAGTACCTCGTCGTCGCTCAGCGGGGTCTCGTCCACAGCGACAGAGTGCCACGACAAACCGAGCTTGAGCAAGAAAACTTGCCCCGATGGCCAACTTTCCCCGATCGGGAAACTGAACCGGTGAGGAAACCTCGCCCGGTTGGGTCGGTTTCTCGTCGAAGGAAACTGCCCCGTGCGGGAAACTCAGCCCTCGGCGGCGAGCTGGCCGCAGGCGGCGGCGATCTCCTGGCCGCGCGTGTCCCGCACGGTGCACGCGACGCCCTGCTCGTTCACGCGCCGCACGAACTCCCGCTCCACCGGCTTCGGCGACGCGTCCCACTTCGAACCCGGCGTGGGGTTCAGCGGGATGACGTTGACGTGCACGAGCTGCCCCAGGTGCCGGCGCAGCAGCTTGCCGAGCATGTCGGCGCGCCACGGCTGGTCGTTGATGTCGCGGATCAGGGCGTACTCGATCGACACCCGCCGACCGGTGCGGTCCGCGTAGCCGCGGGCCGCTTCCAGCACCTCGGCGACCTTCCACCGGGTGTTGACGGGCACCAGCGTGTCGCGCAGCTCGTCGTCCGGCGTGTGCAGCGACACGGCGAGCCTGACCTGCAAATTCTCCTCGGTCAGCTTCCGGATCGCGGGCACCAGGCCGACCGTCGACACGGTCACCGAGCGCTGGGAGATGCCCAGCCCGTCCGGCGCCGGGTCGCAGATGCGGTGCACGGACTCGACCACGCGCTTGTAGTTGGCCAGCGGCTCGCCCATGCCCATGAACACGATGTTCGACAGCCGGCCGGGCCCGCCGGGCAGCTCGCCGTCGCGCATGGCCGCCGCGCCCCGCCGCACCTGGTCCACGATCTCCGCGGTGGACAGGTTGCGGGTGAGCCCGCCCTGGCCGGTCGCGCAGAACGGGCACGCCATGCCGCAGCCGGCCTGGCTGGAGATGCACAGCGTGGCGCGGTCCGGGTAGCGCATGAGGACGCTTTCGACCAGCGTGCCGTCGTGGGCGCGCAGCAACGTCTTGCGCGTCGTGCCGCCGTCGGCCTCCACGCTGCGCAGCTCGCTCCACAGCGGCGGCATCAGGTCGGCGACCAGGCGGTCGCGGGTGGCGGCGGGGATGTCGGTCATCGCGTCGGGGTCGACGGTCAGCCGACCGAAGTAGTGGTTCGACAGCTGCGCCGCGCGGAACGGCTTCTCGCCGAGCGCGGCGACGGCCTCGCGACGCTGGTCGGCGGACAGGTCGGCGAGGTGGCGCGGCGGCAGGCCGCGCTTGGGCGCGTCGAAGACGAGGGGAAGGGCAGTCATAGCGCCCTCCAGTGTCCCACGGCCGGGCGACCACCATCACCGTTGCATCGCGATACGTTCCGATATATCGTCGATACGTCAGAACCGATCGCCAGCAAGGAGTACCGACATGAGGTTCCACCGCGACCACCACGCGCACCGGCACCACCGGGAGCACGGGTTCGGCGGCCCGCCGCGCGGATTCGGCGGCGGGTTCGGCCCTGGCGGGCCCGGCGGCTTCGGCCCCGGCGGACCGTTCGGCGGCCCGCCCATGCCGCCCATCCCGCCCGAGCCGCCGGGCTTCTTCGGCCGAGGCCGAGGCCGGGGACGGGGCGGCAGGCAGCGCAAGGGCAACGTCCGCGCGGCCGTGCTCGCGCTGCTCGCCGAACGCCCGATGCACGGCTACGAGATGATCCAGGAGATCGGGGCCCGCACGGACGGCCTCTGGCGGCCCAGCCCGGGGTCGGTCTACCCGACGTTGCAGATGCTGGCCGACGAGGGCCTCGTCGCCTCGACCGAGGAGACGGGCGGCAAGAAGCTGTTCACGCTGACCGAGGCCGGGCAGGCGGAAGCGGCCAAGCTCGAGGGCGTGCCGCCGTGGCAGCAGGTCAACGACGACGTCGACGTCAACGCCGCGAAGCTGCGCACGGCGGCACGCCACCTCGGCGCGGCGATGCAGCAGATGGCCCACGCGGGCACGCGCGAGCAGCAGGCCAGGGCCGTCGAGGTCCTCAGCGAGGCCCGCCGGAAGCTCTACGCGATCCTCGGTGAGCTGGACGTCGAGGAAGACAACCCGGACGAGTGAACTACCAGCGGTCGTGGACCAGCGGGCGGATCAGCGAGTCGTACACCGCGCGCACCTCGTCCTGAGCCGACTCGGGCAACGGCGCGAGGTCCGCGGCGGCCGAGTTGGCGCGAGCCTGCTCGGCGTTGCGGGCGCCGGGGATGACCACGGTGACGCCCGGCTGGTCCACGATCCACCGCAGCGCGAACTGCGCCATGGTCGCGCCGGCGGGCACCAGCGGCCGCAGCCGCTCCACCGCCTCCAGACCGACCTCGAACGGCACGCCGGAGAACGTCTCGCCGACGTCGAACGCGTCGCCGCTGCGGTTGTAGTTGCGGTGGTCGTCCGCGCCGAACGTGGTCGACGCCGTGTACTTGCCGGACAGCAGCCCCGAGGCGAGCGGAACGCGGGCGATGATCGCCACGCCCGCCTCCGCCGCCGCCGGGAGCACCCGCTCCAGCGGCTTGTGGCGCAGCGCGTTGAGGATGATCTGGACGCTCGCGACACCCGGCCGGGCGATCGCGGTCAGCGCCTCGTCCACGGTCTCCACGCTCACGCCGTAGGCGGCGATCCGCTTCGCCTCGACCATCTCGTCCAGCACGTCGAACACCTCGTCGGTCGAGTAGACCGGCGTCGGCGGGCAGTGCAGCTGAACGAGGTCGAGCGTGTCGACGCCGAGGTTGGCGCGCGACCGGTCGTTCCAGGCCAGGAAGTTGTCCCGGTTGTAGTTCTCCGGCGTCTGCTCGACCCGGCGGCCCATCTTGGTGGCCACCGTGATGCCCGCGTCGCCGCGCTCGCGGAGGAACTTGCCGACCAGCGCCTCGCTGCGGCCGTCCCCGTACACGTCGGCGGTGTCGAAGAAGGTCACGCCGGTGTCGGCGGCGGCGTGCAGCACCGCCAGCGCGTCGGACTCCTCGACCTGGCCCCAGTCCGCGCCGAGCTGCCAGCAGCCGAGACCCACGACGCCGACCTGCCGGCCCAACCTCACCGCGTTCCTGTTCTCCACGACTCCCAATCCTATGTGAGCGTTCTCAGGGCAGCACAATCCCGGCCGGCTTGCGTCTCACGTGGACCCGGTACCCGACCTCGAACGACAGGCCGGGTGTCTGGGCGACGGCCCGCTCCGCGACCGCCTCCGAGAACTCGATCCGCAGCACCGCCTCCAGGTCCTCGCGCTTCTCGAACCGCCACAGCGCGCGCACGCGGCACAGCGAGAACCCCTGGTCGGCGAAGAACCGCTCCACCTCCGCCGGGTTGTAGCGCGGCTCGTCGGCGCACAACCACGGCCCGTACGGCGCGGCCAGCCCGTCGAGGTCCACGATCGCCAGCGCGCCGCCGGGCCGGAGCACCCGGTCCGCCTCGCGCAGGCCGGGCTCACAACCGGGTCCGAAGAAGTACGCCGTGCGGGCGTGCACGACGTCCGCGCTCGCGTCGGGCAGCGGCAGCCGTTGCGCCGGGCCCGCCACCACCTCGGCGTTGGGCACCTCCGCCACCCGTGCCCGCGCCCGGCGGACCAGCGGCGGGTGCGGTTCGACACCCGTCACGGTCCGCGCCTCGCGGGCGAAGACCGGCAGGTGGAACCCGTCGCCGCAGCCGACGTCGACCACGTCCCGACCGGCCCAGTCGCACTCTTCGCGGAGCGCCCGCCAGATCGCGCCGTCGACGTCCTGCGCGCGGTTCTCAACCTCGTAGACCTCGGGCCAGTGCCAGATGTTCGGGCTCGGCAGGACGTCGACCGGCCGTACCGCCGCCCACGCTGCGCGGACCAATCCCTTCACGGGACGACTTTAGAGCCGTAGCGTGATCGAACACTGGTCCGTGGGGAGGTAAGCGGTGTCGATCGTCCCGAATTCTCCCGCTTTGGCCGAAATGCACCACGGCGCGCCGTGCTGGGTGGACCTCGCCACCACCGACCTGCGCGCCACGGCCGACTTCTACTCCGGCCTGTTCGGCTGGTACTTCTCCGACACGGGCGGCGGCACGGTCGCGCTGGTCGACGGCCTGCCGGTGGCCGAGCTGGTCGCCGCGGACCAGCCGAGCGCGTGGACGCTGTACCTGAACACGCCGCACGCCCGCGCCACCGCCGAGAAGGCGCACGCGCTGGGCGGGACCGTGCTCGGCGAGCCGTCCGACGCGGTGACGATCCTCGCCGACCCCACCGGGGCCGTGGTCGGGTTCCGGCACGTCCCCGCCGACTGGGTGTTCGGCACCGACGGCCACGGCGCGTACGCGTGGGCCGAGCTGAACACCCGTGACGGGCAGGCGGCGGACGAGTTCTTCGGCGAGCTGTGCGGCTACGAGATCACCCAGATCGGTGACGGCAGCGCCGTGGACTACACGATCTGGGCGCTGCACGGGCACACCGTGCTCGGCCGCCAGCGGATGGGCCGCGCGTTCGCCCCGGGCACCCCGCCGCACTGGATGGTGTACTTCACCGCGGCGCCGGAGATCGGGGCGGACACCACCGCGTCCCGGGTGCTGGAGCTGGGCGGGCGCGTCACCGTGGAGCCCTACGACACGCCGTTCGGCCGGATCACCGTCGTCGCCGACCACACGGGCGCGGTGTTCTCGGTGATCGACCCGTCGCGCACCACGCCGCTGTCCGAGGACGAGGTGGGGTCGCCGATCGACGACCCGTACGACGAGTGAGCGTCGCGAGCGCGCGTCAGCCCGCCGCGGGCACGAACGTGTGCAGGAGCAGCCAGCCCACCACGGCCGACGGCAGCAGCGAGTCCATCCGGTCCATCAGCCCGCCGTGACCCGGCAGCAGCGTGCCCATGTCCTTGACGCCCAGGTCGCGCTTGATCAGCGACTCGACCAGGTCGCCCGCCGTGGCCGTGACGACGAGCGCCGCGCCGAACAGCACGCCCTGCCACCACTGGCCGTCGAGCATCAGGCCGACGGTGAGCGCGCCGCCGACCATGCCCGCCACCATCGAGCCCGCGAAGCCCTCCCACGACTTCTTCGGGCTGATGGTGGGGGCCATCGGGTGCTTGCCGAACAGCACGCCGGCCACGTACCCGCCGGTGTCGGACAGCACGACGCCGATCAGGAACGCGAGGACGCGGAACACGCCGTCGTCCGGCACGACCAGCATCACCGCGAACGCCGCGAACACCGCCACGTAGGCGACCGTGAAGACGGACGCGGTGACGTCCCGCAGGTAGCCGTCCGCGCCGTCCTTGAGCCGCCAGATCAGGCACACCAGCATCGTCACGACGAACGCGCTGAGCACCCCGGCGCGCTCGTACGGCCAGGCCAGCCACACGACGGCCTGACCGCCCAGCAGGACGGGCAGCAGCGCCACCCGGATGTCCGCGCTGCGCCGGAGCGCGCCCGCCAGCTCGTACGTCGACACCGCGACCGCGATCGCGACGACGCCCACGAACAGCTCGCGCACCGTGAACAGCGCCACGAGGATGACGGCGCCCAAGCCGACGCCCACGGCGATGGCCGCGGGCAGGTTGCGCCCCGCGCGTGACGCGTTCTTCTCCGGCGCGCCTCGGTCACCGCCGCCTGACACCTGCTGTGCTCCCATCACGGCCGTCGACCGGCCACCCGACGCCCGCGATCGGTCACCCGACCCGACGAAACCCGACGCCCACCACCCGGTCGAGCTAGACCTCGAGCAGCTCGGCTTCCTTGTGCTTGACCAGCTCTTCGACCTGGGCGACGTACCGGTGGGTGACGTTCTCCAGCTCCTTCTCGGCGCGGGAACCGTCGTCCTCGCCGACCTCGCCGTCCTTGACCAGGCGGTCCAGCTCTTCCTTGGCCTTGCGGCGGATGTTGCGGATGGACACCTTGGCGTCCTCGCCCTTGCCCTTGGCGACCTTCACCATCTCGCGGCGGCGCTCCTCGGACAGCTGCGGGATCACCACGCGGATGATCGAGCCGTCGTTGCTGGGGTTCACGCCCAGGTCCGAGTCGCGGATGGCCTTCTCGACCGCGTTGAGCTGGCTGGCGTCGTACGGCTTGATCACGGCCATGCGCGCCTCGGGGATGGCGACGCTGGCGAGCTGGTTCAGCGGGGTCGGCGAACCGTAGTACTCGACCACGATGCGGGAGAACATGGAGGGGTTGGCGCGACCGGTGCGGACCGAGGCCAGGTCCTCCTTCGCCACGGACACCGCTTTTTCCATCTTCTCCTCGGCGTCGAGGAGGGTCTCGTCAATCACGGCTGACTCCCTTGAAGTGCGCAGTTCGGCTCGAATCCCAGCAGGTCTAGAAGGACGGGCGACCACCGGGGGTGCTCACCAGTGTGCCGATCTTCTCACCACGCACGGCCCGCGCGATGTTCCCCTCGGTGAGCAGGTTGAACACCATGATCGGCATGTTGTTGTCCATGCACAGGCTGAACGCGGTCGCGTCGGCGACGTTGAGGCCGCGTTCGAGGACTTCCCGGTGCGTGATGTTGTCGTACATCTGCGCGTTCGGGTCGATCTTCGGGTCCGCGGTGTAGACGCCGTCCACGGCCTTCGCCATCAGCACGACCTCGCAGCCGATCTCCAGCGCGCGCTGCGCGGCCGTGGTGTCGGTGGAGAAGTACGGCATGCCGGCGCCGCCGCCGAAGATCACCACGCGCCCCTTGTCGAGGTGCCGCATGGCCCGGCGCGGGATGTAGGACTCGGCGATCTGGCCCATCGTGATGGCGGTCTGCACGCGGGTCTCGATGCCGTGCTCGCGCTCCAGGAAGTCCTGCAGGGCGAGGCAGTTCATCACGGTGCCGAGCATGCCCATGTAGTCGGCGCGGCTGCGGTCCATGCCGCGCTGCTGCAGCTCCGCGCCGCGGAAGAAGTTGCCGCCGCCGATGACGACCGCGACCTGGACCCCGGTTCGGACGACCGCGGCGATCTGGCGCGACACGGTCTGCACGACGTCGGGGTCGACGCCCACACCGCCCCCGCCGAACATCTCGCCGCCCAGCTTGAGCATCACCCGGCGGAAGCCGTGGGTGGGCTCGTCGTCGGCGTGATCCGCTTTCGCGTGGTCTACCTCTGCGCTCACAGGTCCTCCTCTGGACACGGCAAGGGCGGGGTCGCGACGTCTGCGCGCAACCCCGCCCTCACGCGAATCAGGCCTGGCCGACCTCGAACCGGGCGAAGCGGGTCACGGTGACCCCGGCCTCGTCCAGCACGGCCTTGACGGTCTTCTTGGACTCCGTCACGGAAGCCTGCTCCAGGAGCACGACGTCCTTGAAGAAGCCGTTCACCCGACCCTCGACGATCTTGGACAGGGCCGCTTCCGGCTTGCCCTCCTCGCGGGCGGTCTCCTCGGCGATGCGGCGCTCGTTGGCCACGACGTCCGCGGGGACCTCGTCGCGGGTGAGGTAGCGGGGACGCATCGCGGCGATCTGCATCGCGGCGCCGCGGGCGGCGTCCTCGTTGTCACCGGTGTACTCGACCACCACGCCGACGGCCGGCGGCAGGTCGGCGGCACGGCGGTGCAGGTAGGTGGTCACGGTGCCGTCGAAGACGGCGACCTTGGCCAGCTCCAGCTTCTCGCCGATCTTGGCGGAGAACTCCTGCACGACCGCGTCGACGGTCTGGCCGTCGAGGTCGGTGGCCTTCAGGACCTCGGCGTCGGCCGGGCGGGTCGCCTTGGCCACCGCGACGATCCGGGAGGCCAGGTCCTGGAAGTCGGAGTTCTTGGCGACGAAGTCGGTCTCGCAGCGCAGCTCGATCATCACGCCGTCCTCGGCCACGACCAGGCCGTTGGAGGTCGTGCGCTCGGCGCGCTTGCCGACGTCCTTCGCACCCTTGATGCGCAGGATCTCGACCGCCTTGTCGAAGTCGCCGTCGGCTTCCTCGAGCGCCTTCTTGCAGTCCATCATGCCTGCGGCGGTCAGCTCGCGGAGGCGCTTCACGTCAGCGGCGGTGTAGTTCGCCATCGTGCGATTTCCGTTCCTTCTGCGGTCTGTTCGTCGGTGTCGCCACTGCGTCAGTCAGGCGGCGCCGCCGACGCGGTTACGCGCTGGGGGGTGGTGCGGTGCCCTGCTGGGGGTGGTGCGGTGCCTGTGCGCGCGCCGCGCCCGCCTTGGTCGTGGCGGGCGCGGCGCGCGGCGAATCAGGACTGGACGGTCTCGGTGCCCTCGGCGGCGGGCGCCGCGGCGGCCTCGGCCGGCTTCTCGGTCGCCTCGGCGCCGACCAGCAGCTCCTGCTCCCACTCGGCGAGCGGCTCGTCCTGGCCCGGCTCGGGCTTGTCCGCGCCGTCGGCGGCCTGGGTGCGGGCGCCGGAGCGCGCCATCAGACCGGCGGCGGCGGCCTCGGCCACCACCTTGGTCAGCAGCGCGGCGGACCGGATCGCGTCGTCGTTGCCCGGGATCGGGTAGTCGACCTCGTCCGGGTCGCAGTTCGTGTCGAGGATCGCGACGATCGGGATGTTCAGCTTGCGCGCCTCGCCGACGGCGATGTGCTCCTTCTTGGTGTCCACGATCCACACGGCGCTGGGCACCTTGGACATGTCGCGGATACCGCCGAGCGTGCGCTCCAGCTTGTCCTTCTCGCGGTTCATCATCAGGATTTCCTTCTTGGTGAAACCCTGGAAACCGCCGGTCTGCTCCATCGACTCCAGCTCCTTGAGCCGCTGGAGGCGCTTGTGCACCGTCGAGAAGTTGGTGAGCATGCCGCCCAGCCACCGCTGGTTCACGAAGGGCATGCCGACGCGGAGGGCCTCGTTGGCGATGGCCTCCTGCGCCTGCTTCTTGGTGCCGATGAACAGGATCGACCCGCCGTGCGCGACCGTTTCCTTCACGAACTCGTAAGCCCGGTCGATGTAGGTCAGCGTCTGCTGCAGGTCGATGATGTAGATGCCGTTGCGCTCGGTGAAGATGTAGCGCTTCATCTTCGGGTTCCAGCGGCGGGTCTGGTGCCCGAAGTGCACGCCGCTGTCGAGCAGCTGCTTCATGGTGACGACGGCCATGGCCGGGTTCGCACCTCTTCGTTCAGGCGCGCCGGGCTGTGCAGCCGGCACGCGTTCCGGTTCATCGCGGCGGGCCGGGGTGGCCGCCGCCCTGGTGCCCCTGCCGCCGTCCGAACCGGAGGGTTCTCACCTCAGGACCGCCGGACGCCGTGACTCGACCGCGGGAACGGGGTCGGGTCTGCATTGGCACGCGAAGTCGTCCCGCACTCACACGGGCCGCGGGTCGAGTGTACGCCGGGGGGACGGAGAACAACGAACCGGCCCTGGAGTTGTCCACAGCCCTCCGAGTTGTCCACAGTTCCGGAGAAGCCACTGGTAGCCCCCGGTGCGCCGCGGAACGCTCGACCCATGACTCCCACGATGCGAACACTGCTGGTCCTGGCCTTGACAGCCCTCGTGACGCTACCCGTGGCGCCCCTCGGCGCACCCGCACAGGCCACCCGCCGTCCCCGCTTCGCCTGGCCCCTCGCCCCGCCGCACCAGGTGGTCCGGGCCTTCGAGCCACCGGCCACGGAGTACGCCCACGGCCACCGCGGCATCGACCTGGCGGCGCCACCCGGCGCCCCGGTCCTGGCCGCCGGGGACGGCGTGGTCCTGCACGCCGGCCCGGTGGCCGGCCGCACGGTGGTCTCGCTCCTCCACGCCGACGGCCTGCGCACGACGTACGAACCGGTGGACCCTGCCGTTCGCCGAGGGCAGCAGGTCCGGCGAGGGGACCGCATAGCCACCCTCCGCCCAGGCCACGAGGGCTGCCCGGCCGAAGCCTGCCTCCACTGGGCCGCGGTCCGCGTCACCCCACCCCGAACCCGCGCCTACCTGGACCCGAGGCACCTGGTGACCACACCCCGAGTCCGTCTCCTGCCCCGCCAAGCCGGCCCCCAACACCCCCGCACGGCCCAGCCGTCCCACCCGGTTGTCGACTGACCAACGAGCCACCGGTCCAGGCCACCGACCACCCGGGCCGGCCACCGACCACGGGCCAGGGGTCACGGGCCACGGGCCGGGCGTCACAGCTCCGGGTCCATCACCATCAGCCACCGGCCCACCGCCACCGAGCCACCGAGCCACCGCCGCCGGGATCGAGCAGCCGACCGTTGGATGCCGACCGCCTGCGCACCGGCCGTACTGCGCGCCGATCGCCTGCGCACCGGCCGTCTGCACGCCGGCCATCTGCGTGCCCGACCGCCTGCGCACCGGCCACCTGCACGCCAGCCGCCTGCGCTGGCTGTCTGTGCGCCGGCCGCCCACCGCAGACCGAGCCGGGCGCGGCCTGCGCCAGCAGCCTTCACCTCGCTCCCACGGGCTAGTGCCGCCGCCACAACCTCTGCGTCAGACCCTGCGCGTTGGGACCTGCGCGTTCGGACCTGGGTTCAGACCGGCGGCGGGCTCCGGCGTTCGCGTCGGTCAGGCCTCCAGCTGCTCGTTCAGCTTGGTGCGCAGGCGCAGCACGGCGCGGGTGTGCAGCTGGCAGACGCGCGATTCGGTGACGCCCAGGACCTTGCCGATCTCGGCGAGCGTCAGGTTCTCGAAGTAGTACAGGGTGACGACCACCCGGTCGCGTTCGGCGAGCTGGGCGATCGCGTCGGCCAGCTGCCGGCGGCTGTCCTGGTCCACCAGGGTGGCGATGGGGTCTTCCGCGCCCTCGTCGGGCAGCGACTCGGCCAGCGAGGAGCCGGCCCCGCCGGTGTTGCGGCCGGCGGCGATCAGCTCGTCCAGCGCGACGACGCTGGTCAGCTGGAGCTGCGCGTACAGCTCCCGCAGCTCGCCGAGGCCGATCTTCAGCTCGGCGGCCAGCTCGCGGTCCGTCGGGGTGCGCTGGAGGCGGGCGCCGAGGCGTTCCAGCGCCCGCTCGACGTCACGGGCCCGGCTCCGGACCGAGCGGGGCACCCAGTCCTGGGAGCGCAGGTCGTCGAGGATCGCGCCGCGGATGCGCTGCATCGCGTACGTCTCGAACTTCAGGCCGCGCTCGGGCTCGAACTTCTCGATCGCGTCGACCAGGCCGAAGATGCCGGACTGGATCAGGTCGGCGACGTCGACGTGCGCGGGCAGGCCGGTGCCGACCCGACCGGCGACGTACTTGACCAGCGGCGCGTAGTGCAGCACGAGCCGGTCCCGCAGGCCCTGCCGGCGCGACTGGCCGTAGGTGTGCCAGAGCGCGATGATCCCGGCTTCCACGTCATCGGCGGTGCGGTCCGACGCCCCGTGCGCCGGTCTCCCGACAACCGCGGGCACGGCGTGACCGTTGCGCGGGGGCTCGGCGTCGACGTGGTGACCGTTCGTCCCAGCCGGGGTGCGCGCCGCCGACGAGGTCCCGACGCGCGCGGCGGAAGGAGAGGTCACGGTTGCGGTCCGCGAACCTCCCCCTGCGACGTCAGGAACGGGGGTGGGTTCGGTCATGGATCGCCTTCAGCCGTTCGACGGTGACGTGTGTGTAGAGCTGAGTCGTTGCGAGCGTAGCGTGACCAAGAAGCTCTTGGACGGTGCGCAGGTCCGCTCCCCCTTCCAACAGGTGCGTCGCCGCGGAGTGCCGCAGGCCGTGGGGCCCGGTGTCGGCCGTTCCGGGCACCTCGCCTACTACATCGTGGACAACCCTCCTGGCGGTACGGGGATCGAGCCGACCGCCTCGCGCACCGAGCAGCAGCGCGCGTTGTGAACGGTCGGTGACCAGCGCCGATCGGCCGCGTTCCACCCAGCGCCGTACCGCGCGTTCGGCCGGAACGCCGAACGGCACGGTCCGTTCGCGACTGCCCTTGCC
The DNA here is from genome assembly GCF_052936025.1 of Saccharothrix hoggarensis. The sequence goes on from NZ_CP193624.1 coordinate 6,172,949, forward strand.
CAGAACCCGAATCACCCTTTGGGAGTAGTCCACGTCGTCGAGGTCGAGACCGCACAACTCGGCGACCCGAACGCCTGTTGCGTACAGCAACTCCACCACGGCCCGGTCACGCAGCGCAACCGGATCGTCCTGTTCCGCACCTACTTCCGCGGCTGTCATGGCGGCGTCGGCCTGGTCCGGCCGCAGCACGGCGGGAAGGGTGCGATGGGGGCGGGGCGCGGAGAGCCGGGGGCCGGGATCGGCGGCGAGGAGGCCGTTCCGGGAGGCCCACGCGGTGAACGTCCGGGCCGAGGCGGCGCGGCGGGCCATGGTCGTGCGGCTTGCGCCGGTGGAGTGCTGGGCGGCCAGCCAGGAGCGCAGTCCGGGCAGGTCAACGGCTTCGATCGTGGCGTGGTCGGGCGCGCCGCCGGCTAAGTGGACCAGCAGCGCGACCACGTCCCCGAGGTACGCCCGGACCGTGTGCGGGGAAAGACCGCGCTCCATCGCCAGGTGGCGTTCGTAGCGGTCGAGGGCCGCCGCCACGTCGCCGGGCAGCCCTCGACGCAGGCGTACGAGATCGACACGACGTGTCCGAGCGGGCGGCGGCGGGGACATAGTCCCTGACGCTGCGCCCTCAAGCGCACTTGGTCAAGTATCGCCACGCCAACTCATTTCCTGGGAGCGCTTCCAACCTGATTCGACCCGCGTGGCGAGACCGGCCAGTTCCAGTTGTGGCAACAACGCCCGCACCCGCGGCAACTCCACGCCGGACTCCACGGAGATCGACTCGGGGCTGTGCCCGGACGACAGGCCCAACGCTTCGAAGACCCGCATCGCGTCGCCCTGCGGCGGCCCGGTGTCGGTGTTCCGCGTGGTTTCCACGAGATCGACCCCGAGGCGGCCCGTCGACTCGATGATCTCCGGGACGCTCGTCACCGGCAGCGCGTTCCCCCACCGCAGCAGCTCGTGGCAGCCCGACGAGCTGACCGACGTGATCGGACCCGGCACCGCCATGAGTACCCGCCCGAGGGCCACGGTCGACGCTGCCGTGTTCTTGGCCCCGCTGCGCTGCCCGGCCTCGACCACCACCGTCCCCTCCGCGAGGGCGGCGATGAGCCGGTTCCGCGTCAGGAACCGGTGGCGGGCCGGGGTGTGCGCCGGAGGGTACTCGCTGACCACCAGCCCTTGGCGGGCGATGCGGTCCAGCAACGCGCGGTGGCCCGCCGGGTAGGCGACGTCGACACCGCAGGCCAGGACGGCGATCGTGAGCCCGCCGGCCGTGATGGCGCCCCGGTGCGCCGCTCCGTCGATGCCGTAGGCCGCGCCCGACACCACCGTCACCCCGGCCTCCGCGAGGCCGAACCCGAACTCCCCCGCCACGTGCTGCCCGTACCCGGACGCCGCCCGACTGCCCACCACCGCGACCGCCCGCTCGGTCAGCGCGGCCAGGCTGTGCCCGCCCCGCACCCACAACGCCAGCGGCTCCAACCCGCACCGGAGGCCGTTGGCCGCGGCGACGGCCAACGCGTTCAACGGCCACCGCGGCCAGTCGTCGTCCTCCGGGACCACCAACCGCCCGCCGAGGGCGGCCATCGTCGCCAAGTCCTGCTCGGCCCGGTCCACCGCCCGCCGAGCCGACGTCTGGCTGTCGACGGCCGACGGCACCTCCCCGGCCCGCACCATCCTCGCCGCCCGCACCGGCCCCACCTCGGCCACCAAGGCGGCCAGCGCGGCGGCAGGCGGTTCGGCGACCCGCGACAGGTACGCCCGCGCCAACCGCACCTCATCGGTCGTCACAACAACCCCCTACCGGCACGAATCGAATCTGTGACCCATCCGCACGCCTCACGCCGGCCATGCCCACCACTAGGGCCAGGGCCAGGGCCGACGGTCCAGCACCCGCCGACCCTGCGGCCGGCCTCGGGCGCAAAGCTTCCCGGAGGCGGTCACGACATCCTCCGTTCGCGGAACTCCAAGGCCGCCGCCACGTGGTCCGGTGTCGGACGGTCGACCTCCGCCAAGTCGGCCAGGGTCCACGCCACGCGGAGGCAACGGTCCGAGCCTCGGCCCGTCAGGACGCCCCGAGACAGGGCGCGGTCGAGGATCGAGGTGGTGGAGCGGGGCAGGGCGAAGTCGCGGCGGAGGGCGGGGCCCGGCACCTCGGCATTCGTCAGCCAGCCGTGGTCCGACCAGCGTTCCGCGGCCCTGGTGCGGGCCTTGTGCACGCGTTCGCGCACCGCGGCGGTGGGTTCCGGCGCGGACACCTCGACCGCGCTCATGGCCGTCAGGGGGCGCATCACGACCCGGAGGTCCACCCGGTCCAGCAGCGGGCCGGACAGCTTGGTCTCGTAACGCCTCCTGGCCGCCGGCAGGCACGTGCAGTCGATGTCCTTCGGCGGCGCGCACGGGCACGGGTTCGTGGCCATGACCAGCTGGAACCTCGCCGGGTAGCGGGCGATCCCGTCCCGCCTCGCCAGGCGGACCTCCCCCTCCTCCAACGCCGTGCGCAGCGCCTCCAGCTTCGCCGACCCGAACTCCCGCGCCTCGTCCAGGAACAGCACGCCGCGGTGGGCGCGGCTCATCGCGCCGGGCTTCGCCATGCCGCTGCCGCCGCCGATCAACGCCACCGCGGACGTCGAGTGGTGCAGCGACACGAACGGCGGGGTGGAGACCAGCGGCGCCTCCGGGGTGAGCAGGCCGGCGATCGAGTGCACCGCCGTGACGCCCAACGCCTCCTCCCGCGACAACGGCGGCAGGAGGCCGGCCAGGCGTTGCGCCAGCATCGTCTTGCCGGTGCCCGGCGGGCCGGACAGGAGGAGGTGGTGACCACCGGCGGCGGCCACTTCGAGCGCCCACCGGGCCTCCGGCTGGCCGATGACGTCCGCCAGGTCCGGTCCGTCCGGCGGCGGCGACGGCTCGGCCGGGGTGGTGGCGTGGAGGCCGCCGGCACCGGTCAGCCAGGCGAGGACCTCGGCCAGCGTGGCCGCGCCCTGCACGGTCAGGCCCTCCACCAGGGCTGCCTCGGGCAGCGCGGGCACGGGGACGACCGCCTGGGTCAGACCGGCCCGCTTCGCCGCGAGCAGGGCGGGCAGGACGCCCCGGACGGCGCGCACCCGGCCGTCCAGCGCCAACTCCCCCAGGAACACCGTGTCCGCCAGCCGGTCGGCCGGGATGGCCTGCGCGGCGGCCAGCACCACGCACGCGAGGGCCAGGTCGTAGCCCGAGCCGTTCTTCGGCAGCGTCGCCGGGGACAGACCCAGCGTCACCCGTTGGGACGGCCAGCCGTGCCCGCTGTTGCGGACCGCCGCCTTCACCCGGTCCTTCGACTCGTGCAGCGCCGCGTCGGGCAGGCCCAGCAGCTGGGTCCGCACGGTCCCGACGCCGACGTCCGCCTCGATCTCCACCGGCACGCCGTCGACGCCGAACAACGCCACCGACCACGTTCGCGCGAGCGCCATCACACACCTCGCAGGTGGTGCAGGCGGACCTGGCCGTCCGGCGGCCACTCGATCGAGATCACGTCGAAGCGGAGGTCCACCCGGCCGATCCGGTGGGTGCTCAGCCAGCGCAGCGCCGACCTTCGGACCCGGTCGAGCTTCTCCGGCGTCACGGCTTCCAGGGGCGAGCCCCGACCGGTGCCCGAACGGCACTTCACCTCGACCACGACGAGCCCCGCGCCGTCGGTCGCGATGACGTCCAGCTCCCCGTCGTCGCACCGCCAGTTGCGCGCCAGGATCGCGAGGCCCTGGTGCTCCAAGTACCGCACCGCCGCGTCCTCGCCGCGTTTGCCCAGGTCGGTCGCTGTGCTCATGCTCCACCCCTCCGGAATCGGACTCGGTCCTGGTTCGACCTTGCCGGGGTGGTGGAGGGGCGTCCACGGGCCAGTGGCCGGCTGTGGACAACTCGACGGGCTGTGGACAACCGCGGGCGAAATGTCGGCGGAAAGCGCTGCCGGGCGGCCCGGAAACGCAAAGGGGCCCACCCCTTCGGGCAGGCCCCAGCGACTTTTGCGGGCTGTCAGGAGTTGAACGGACCGTCCTCGGGCAGCCTGAGGTCGGGCTTGTCCAGCTCCTCGACGTTGACGTCCTTGAAGGTGATGACCCGGACGTTCTTCACGAAGCGGGCGGGGCGGTACATGTCCCACACCCACGCGTCGGACATCCGCACCTCGAAGTAGACCTCGCCGTCCGCGTTGCGGACCTGCACGTCCACCGAGTTGGCCAGGTAGAACCGCCGCTCGGTCTCCACGACGAACGAGAACTGGCTGACGATGTCGCGGTACTCCTTGTACAGCGACAACTCCATCTCGGTCTCGTACTTCTCGAGATCCTCTGCACTCATTACGCCTCCGCGCGGGTAATCATCGAATCCGCGCCCCTCCTCGTCGCGAGCCTGCCACCGCCGGTCTGCGGGGTTGACCCATTCTGGACCACGGCGGCGGCAACCACGCCGCGCGCCACCCTGTGCGGCGGCTCCAACCCGTGCTGCCGCGCCGCGGCCGCCACATTCGCATACGACCAGCGGTGTTGCGCACTCGGGCCGTGTTCGGCCAGCGCCGCGGCGTGCTCCGGGGTGCTGTAGCCCTTGTGGACGTCGAAGCCGTAGACGGGCAGTTCTTCGTGCAGTTCGGTCATGATGCGGTCACGGGTGACCTTCGCCAGCACCGACGCCGCCGCCACGCACGCCGCCACCCGGTCGCCCTTGACCACCGGCATGTTCGGCGCGGTGAGGCCCGGCACGGGGAAGCCGTCGGTCAGCACGTAGCCGGGGTGCGCGCCCAGTTGGGCGACGGCGCGCCGCATCCCCTCGATGTTCGCCACGTGCACGCCGATCAGGTCCACCTCGGCGCTCGGGATCACGATCACCGCGTAGTCCAGCGCGCGCTTGAGCACCAGGTCGTACATCCGGTCGCGCGCCGCCGCGGTCAGCAGCTTCGAGTCGGTGAGCCCGTCGAACTTCGCGCCGTCACCCGGTTTGAGCACGCACGACGCCACCACCAGCGGTCCGGCGCACGCGCCGCGACCCGCCTCGTCGACCCCGGCCACCGGCCCGAGGCCACGCCGGGCGAGTGCGGCCTCGAACGCCCAGATGCCCGCGGTCTGCCGAACCTGGACACGTGGGGGCTTGCGGATCACCCTCCGACCCTATCTCAGGTGAGCGCTCCGGAAGCGCGCCCTCACCCGGCGACCCACCAGCACCACCGGCCACGCCAGCGCCAGCCCCGCGCCGGCGGGCAGCGCTTCCTGCCACGCGGGCGCGCCGAGGGCCACGGCCTGCGGGTTGTGGTCGCCCACGCCCTGCCAGCGCGACGGCGGCAGCACGATCACGCGCGCCTTGCCCACGACGTTGTCGACGGGCACCAGCCCGCCCTCGCGGCCGTCGCCCTGGCACCGCGAGTCGCACGAGTCGTTGCGGTTGTCACCCAGCACGAACAGGTAGCCCTCCGGGACGGTCAGGTCGGCGAACGACTCCTGCACGGTGCTGCGGCCCGGCGCCCAGTACAGGTACGGCTCGTCCAGCGGCTCGCCGTCCACGACGACCCGGTTGCGGTCGTCGCAGCACTTCACGGTCTGCCCGCCGACCGCGATGACCCGCTTGACGAAGTCCTCCTCGTTCGCCGCCGGGAACCCGAGCAGCGAGCCGAGCCCCTGGAAGGTCCGGGTGACGGGGTTGGTCGGCTCGGGCGCCACGAAGTCCTGGTTGATCCAGCTGTCGGGGCCGTGGAAGACGACCACCTCGCCGGGTTCCGGCTCGCTGAAGTCGTAGGTCAGCTTGTCCACCAGGACGCGGTCGCCGAAGCAGCCGTCCGAGCAGCCGTGCAGCGTCTGCTCCATCGACTCCGACGGGATCATGTAGACCTTCGCCAGGAACGCCTGGATCAGCACGGCGAGCAGCACCGCGACCCCGACCAGGATCGGCAGTTCCTTCCAGAACGAGCCCTTGCGCCTGGCGGTCTTGCGCGCGCGGGCACGCCACTGCTCGACCTTGTCCTCGTGCTCCGCGTCCCCCTCGTCGGAGGAGCCACGGGACGGTGCGACGTCTACCACCCGGTCAGCGTACCGATCAGGCCTGTGAGGCCCTGGTCAACCGCTTGCGCAGCTTCCGGCCGAGGAGCACCAGGGGCCACGCCGCGGCCAGCCCGGCCCCGGCGGGCACGGCGCTCTGCCACGCGGGCGCGCCGATCGCGAGGGCCTGCGGGTTGTGGTCGCCGATGCCCTGCCAGCGCGACGGCGGCAGCACGATCACGCGCGCCTTGCCGATGACGTGGTCCTCCGGCACGGTGCCCGCCACGCCGCCACCGCCCTGCTTGCGGGAGTCGGTGGAGTTGGTGCGGTTGTCACCCATCACCCAGAGGTGTCCTTCGGGAACCTTGACCGGTTCGAACGGGTCGTGGTTCTCCGGCGACGTGCCGGGCTGCCAGTAGATGTACGGCTCGTCCAGCGGCTTGCCGTCGACCTTCACCCGGTGCTGGTCGTCGCAGCACTCGACGGTCTGGCCGCCGACGGCGATGACGCGCTTGACGAAGTCGCGCTCGTCCGGCGGCGCGAGGCCGACCAGGGACGCCGCCGACTGGAGGGCGGCCACGACGGGGTTGTCCGAGCGCACGGACGCGAAGTCGTTGTTGTTCCACGCCGCGGGGCCGCGGAACACCACGACCTCGCCCGGCTCGATGTCCGTGAAGTCGTAGACGAGCTTGTCGACCAGGACCCGGTCGTTGTTGCACCCCGGGCAGCCGTGGAGGGTCTCCTCCATCGACTGCGACGGGATCACGTACACCCGCGCGAGGAACGTCTGGATCAGGATCGTCAGGACGAGGGCCGTGGCGCCGAGCACGAGCAGCTCGCGCCACAACGGCGGCTTCTTCTTGTCCTTCTTCGACTTGGTTCCCGCAGCCGGGTCCGCAATGGACTCGGCCGCGGGATCCTGATCGTCTTCGTCAGCGGAGCGGTGCACGGGGTCTGCCACGTGGGCAGGCTACTGGTTCCGCGTGAGCCCGGCGTCAGGAGGCCGGCTTGGCCTCGCGCTTCTCCTTGATCTTGGCGGCCTTGCCGCGCAGGTCGCGGAGGTAGTACAGCTTCGCCCGGCGGACGGCGCCGCGGGAGGCGACCTCGATCTCGGCGATGTTCGGGGAGTGCACCGGGAAGGTGCGCTCGACGCCGACACCGAACGAGACCTTGCGGACGGTGAAGGTCTCACGGATGCCGCCACCCTGGCGGCGGATCACGACGCCCTGGAACACCTGGACCCGCTCGCGGGAGCCCTCGATGACGCGGACGTGGACCTTCAGCGTGTCGCCCGGCCGGAAGCTGGGGATGTCGGAGCGCAGCGACTGGGCGTCAAGAGCGTCCAGGGTGTTCATCGGTGGTCCGTCCTCGTCCTCACGTGTAATGCGTACTCCCCCAGGGCGCGGTCGAACTCAAGTCACACACGCGCGGGGGCGGGCCTAGCGCACGCCGGATGAGTAGAACCGGGTGCAGCAACCTGTCCAGTGTGCCAGACGAGGTGCGGCCGGGTGAAATCGCCCCTGGCACCGCACCTAGTCCGACGCCTCCAACTCGTCCAGCAGCTTGCGGTCGTGCTTGTCCAGCGCGCCCTCCGGGAGGGCGTCGAGCAGGTCGGGACGGCGCTCCCGGGTACGGCGCAACGACTGGTCGCGCCGCCAGCGGTCGATCGCCCTGTGGTTGCCCGACCGCAGCACCTCCGGCACGGCGAGGTCCCGCCACACCTCGGGCCGCGTGTAGCTCGGCCCCTCCAGCAGGCCGTCGGAGAACGAGTCCTCGGCGGCCGACTTCGGGTTGCCCAGCACGCCCGGCAGCAGCCGGGCCACGGCCTCGACCACGACCAGCACGGCGACCTCGCCGCCGACCAGGACGTAGTCGCCGATGGAGACCTCGTCCACGCGCATCCGGCGGGACGCGTCGTCCACGACCCGCTGGTCGATGCCCTCGTACCGGCCGCAGGCGAACACCAGGTGCTCCTCGGCGGCGTACTCGTGGGCGAGCCGCTGGGTGAACGGCCGGCCCGCGGGCGTGGGGACGACGAGCCGGGTGGCCGGGGTGCAGACCTCGTCCAGCGCCTCGCCCCACACCTGCGGCTTCATGACCATGCCGGGACCACCGCCGTACGGGCTGTCGTCCACGGCCTTGTGCACGTCGTGCGTCCAGCGCCGGAGGTCGTGCACGCCGATGCTGATCAGGCCCTTGTCGACGGCCTTGCCCAGCAGGGCGGCCCGGAGCGGGTCCAGGTACTCCGGGAAGATCGTGACGACGTCGATGCGCATGGGACCGGCCTGCCCTCGACCGGACTGGGCTTGATCGGCTTGGCCCTGGTCGACCGGCGTCGGGTCAGTCGGCATCGAGCAGGCCCTCGGGCGGGTCGACGACCACGCGCCCGCCCTTGACGTCCACCGTGGGCACGATCTGCCGCACGAACGGCACCAAGGCCTCGCCGCCGCCCTCGCGCCGGATCACGAGCAGCTCGCCGCCCGGACCGTGCACGACCTCCAGCACGGTGCCGACCTTCGTGCCGTCGGTCAGCTCCGCGGTGAGCCCTTCGAGCTCGTGGTCGTAGAACTCGTCCGGGTCGCCCGTCGGAGGCAGGTCTTCCGTGCTGGCGAGCAGGAGCGTGCCCCGCAGCGTCTCCGCCACGTCACGCGTCAGCACTTCCTCGAAACGCACCAACAGCCGCCCGGAGTGGTTCCGGGCGGCTGTGACGGTGAGGTTCCGGGACGTGCCGTCGCGCAGCTTGGCGGCCAGCACGGAGCCCGGCGCGAACCGGGTCGCGGGTGAATCGGTGCGCACGTCGACGGCCAACTCGCCGCTGATCCCGTGCGCCTTGGCCACGCGGCCGACGACGACGTCCATGTGCGCGATCAGCGATCGGTGTCGACCACGTCGACGCGCACGCCACGACCACCGATGCCGGCCATCACGGTGCGCAGCGCGGTCGCGGTGCGGCCGCTGCGGCCGATCACCTTGCCGAGGTCGTCCGGGTGGACGTGGACCTCCAGCGTGCGACCGCGCCGGGTCGTGACCAGGTTCACCCGGACGTCGTCCGGGTGGTCGACGATGCCCCGAACGAGGTGTTCGAGGGCGTCAGCCAACAAGCTCACGCCTCGTCCTTGGCAGCCTCGGGGGCGGGCTCGGCGTCGGCGGCCTTCTTGGCCGACTTCTTCTTCGGGGTCGTCGCCTCGGTCGACGGGGCGTCGCCCGCGGCGGCCAGCGCGGCGGCGAACAGGTCCGCCTTGCTCGGCTTCGGCTCCTTGACCTTCAGCGTGCCCTCGGCGCCCGGCAGGCCCTTGAACTTCTGCCAGTCACCGGTGATCTCCAGCAGGCGCTGGACGGACTCGGTCGGCTGCGCGCCGACACCCAGCCAGTACTGCGCGCGCTCGCTGTCGACCGCGATGAACGACGGCTCTTCCTTGGGGTGGTACTTGCCGATCGTCTCGATCGCCTTGCCGCTGCGGCGGACGCGGGCGTCGGCGACGACGATCCGGTAGTACGGCTGACGGATCTTGCCAAGCCGCTGAAGCTTGATCTTGACGGCCACGGGTGTGGGTGCTCCTCGTGCTCTCGATGTGCTCAGGTGCGGGCAGTCCTCACCCGAGTGGGGCACGGGTGGTGAAAGCCCAGTGTCTGGGGCGCCACGGCACGGTGAGAGGGACCGACCTCGGCGGACAACCAGCCATTCTGCCAGACGCGTCTACTCGGCCACGAATCGGGCCACGGCGACGCCCGCGTCGGCCAGCGCCGCGCGCACCGCCCGCGCGTGCTCGACGGCCCCCGGCGTGTCGCCGTGCAGGCAGACGGAGTCGACCTCGACGGTGAGGACGGCGCCGTCGACGGCGACCAGCTCACCGCGCTCGGCGAGCCGGAGCACCTGCGCGACCACGGCGTCCGTGCCGATCAGCACGGCGTTCGGCTGGGACCGGGGCACGAGCGTGGCGTCGGGGGTGTAGGCGCGGTCGGCGAACGCCTCCCGGACCGGGCGCAGGCCGGCCCGCTCGGCGTGGTGGAGGAGCCGGGAGCCGGGCAGCCCGAGGACGGGGAGGTCGCCGAACGCCCTGGCGCCGTCCACCACGGCCCTGGCCTGGGCGTCGTGGTGCACGGTGGCGTTGTAGAGCGCGCCGTGCGGCTTGACGTAGGCGACCCTGGTGCCCGCCGCCTTGGCGAACGCGTCGAGCGCCCCGATCTGGTACAGCACCTCGTCGGCGAGCTCGGCGGGGTCGGCGTCGATGAACCGGCGGCCGAAGCCCGCCAGGTCGCGGTACGACACCTGGGCGCCCACCGCCACGCCCGCGGACGCGGCGCGCCGGCACACCTCGCGCATGGTGGACGGGTCGCCCGCGTGGAAGCCGCAGGCGACGTTGGCGCTGGTCACGACGCCGAGGAGGGCTTCGTCGTCACCGAGGCGCCAGATGCCGAAGCCCTCGCCGAGGTCGCTGTTGAGGTCGAGGGAACGGGTGTTCGGGCCGGTGGTCACGCGGGCATCACCCCGATGGAGACGAGGAGGAGGGTCAGGCCGGGCAGGAAGTTGTTGATCACGTGGGCGACGACGCTCGCCGTCAGCCGCCGGGTGATGAGGCGGGCGATGCCGATCGGCAGCGCGATGACGATGAGCAGCGACGTCCGGAGCGGTTCGAGGTGGCCGGCCGCGAAGATGAGCGTGGTGAGCACGAACGCGGCCCACCGGCTCCAGCGCTGGCGCTCGATCGCGCCCCACAGCAGGCCGCGGTAGACGATCTCCTCGCACACGGGGCCCACGAAGCACACGTAGAGGAACATCACGATCGCGGCGGTGAGGGGCAGCGCCGCGCCGTCCACCAGCTCGCCGATGGCGGAGGTGGCGTTCTGGTCGCCGACCAGCTTCGACCACACGACGGCGGCCACGTACGTGAGGACCAGGCCGAGCGCGCCGAGCTTGAGGCCGACCTTGACGTCAGCCCAGTCCCAGGCGAGCCGAAGGTCCTGGAACGGGCCGTTGCCGCGCACGTACGTGATGGTGACGGCGACGGCCGCGGCGAGGACCGTCGGGAGCATCGAGCCGACCAGGAGGAAGGCGACCGACGCGCCGAGATCCGTGCCCGACGTGCGGGCCACGGCGGTGATGAACACCGCACTGAGAATGAAAACGGCTTCCACGAGCAGGAACGCGCCGAAGCCCCAGCGCTGGCCGGGGCGCACCGGCTCCGGCTCGCGACCGACCGCGCGCACGCTGGCGATCAGGCCTGGCGGAGGTCCATCCGGTGGTGTCACAGCCATTCACCCTAATCAGCCGGTGTACAGGTAGACGGCGGGAAGCAGGTTGTTCGTCGCGTGGGCGACGACGCTCGACGCCACCCGGCCGGTGATCATGCGGGCCGCGCCGATCGCCAGCCCCTGGGCGAAGAGGCTGATCATGCGCCAGCTCTCCTCGTGCAGGAAGGCGAAGACCAGCGCGGTGAGCGCCAGGATCGCGATCCGGGGGATCTTGTAGTGCGCGAGAGCCTGCCACAGCGCTCCCCTGGTCAGGACCTCCTCGGTCAGGGGAGCGCCGATGAAGACGAACAGGGCTGCGGCGGCCAGCCAGACGGTCCGGCCGCCCGACAGGGCCTCGATGTGGTCCAGGGAGCCGGACCCGTCCGGGTTCAGGCGCAGGAGCAGCGCGCCGAGCAGCCACGCGGCCAGCAGCGCCACGCCGCCGGCGGCCACGCCGACCTTCAGGTCGCGGAGGGTGGGCAGCAGCCCGAAGTCACGGCCGGGGCCGTCGCCCTTGACCCAGGAGACGACCACCGGCCCGAGGCCGAGCAGCACGTTCGGCAGGAAGACCAGCAGGAGCAGCGGGCCCAGGACGGGCGGGTCGGTGATGTCGATCTCGGCGAAGCGGTCGGCGGTCGCGGCGGTGAAGACCAGGACCGCCACGTGGTAGCCCGCCAGCCCGGTGAAGAACGCCAGGAACCCCCAGTGCGCTCGGCCCGTGTCCCGGTCTCGCTGATCCTCCACTCGTCCGAACGTAGTGGTCCGGTGAGCGCGGGTGACGCGGGAGTCCGCTCAAGATCACTCTGACGGCGGCACGACGTTCCCCCGGCGGAGCAAGAATTTCGGTCAGGGACGCTTTTCGCAGGATTGTCGGTGGTCACGCCGGGTGCGGGCGCCGTCCGGCCGGGCCGTGCTCAGCTGTGGACGCGGCCGCGGAGGATGACGAGCCGGGGGTGCCGCAGCGCTTCCAGGTTCTCGCGGGGGTCGTCGTCGTAGACCACGATGTCGGCCGCCGCGCCCTCGGTCAGCGACGGGAAGCCCAGCCACTCGCGGGCCGCCCAGGACGCCGCGCCGAGGGCCTGGGTGGGCGTCATGCCGACCCGGTGGAGCGCTTGGACCTCGTCCACGATCCGGCCGTGCGCGATGCCGCCGCCCGCGTCCGTGCCCGCGAACACCGGCACGCCCGCCTCGACGGCCTTGGCGATGGTGTCGGTGTTGCGCGCGTGCAGGTGCCGCATGTGGCCCTGGTAGGCCGGGTACTTGTCCGCGCCCGCCGCGATCGACGGGAAGTTCTCGATGTTGATCAGGGTCGGGACCAGCGCCGTGCCGTTGCGGGCCATCTGCGCGATGGTGTCGTCGGTGAGGCCGGTGCCGTGCTCGATGCCGTCGATGCCCGCGTTGAGCAGGGCGGGGAGGGCGTCCTCGCCGAACACGTGCGCGGTGACCCTGGCCTTGTTCTCGTGCGCGACCTTGATCGCCTCGGTGAGGACGTCCTCGGTCCACAGCGGCGCGAGGTCGCCCGTGTCGCGGTCGATCCAGTCGCCGACGAGCTTGACCCAGCCGTCGCCCTCGGCGACCTGCTCCGCCACGGCGGCCGGCAAGTCGGCCGGGTCCTCGATCTCGACGCCCAGGTACTTGATGTACCGCTTGGGCCGGGCGATGTGCCTGCCCGCGCGGATGAGGCGGGGCAGGTCGAGCCGCTCCTGCACCGGGCGGGTGTCCAGCGGCGAGCCGCAGTCGCGGATCAGCAGCGTGCCCGCGCGGCGGTTGACGAGCGCCTGCTCGAACGCCTCCGGCAGGTCCACCGCGCCCTTCGGGCCGAGGCCGACGTGGCAGTGCGCGTCGACCAGGCCGGGGACGAGGTAGCCGCCGGTCACGACGGTCGTGGCGCCCGGCACGGGACGGGTCCGCACGCGGCCGTTGACCACCCACAGGTCTCGCGGGTCGCCACCGTCCGGGAGGACCACGCCCCGCAGGTGCAGCCCGCTCACTTGCCGAACTTCAACTTCGACGGGTCGAAGCCGGGCGGCAGCTGGTCGAGGCCGCCCAGGCCGGGGGGCAGCTCGGGCATGCCGCCCTGGGGAGGCATCCCGGGCATCCCGGGCATGCCCGGCATCATGCCGGGGAAGCCGCCGCGCACCTTCGGCGGCGTCGGGCCGCGGCCCTTGCCCTTCTTCCCCTTCTTGCCCTTGCCCTTGCGCGTGTTCTTGCCGCCACCGCCGGGCAGGCCGAACCGGCCGGCCATCTGGCTCATCATCTTGCGCGCTTCGAAGAAGCGGTTGACCAGGTCGTTCACGTCGCTGACGCGGACGCCCGAGCCGTTGGCGATGCGGAGCCGGCGCGACGCGTTGATGATCTTCGGGTCGTCGCGCTCGGCCGGGGTCATGCCCCGGATGATCGCCTGGACCCGGTCGAGGTGCTTCTCGTCGAGGTTGGCCAGCTGGTCCTTCATCTGGCCCGCGCCGGGCAGCATGCCCAGCAGGTTCGCGATGGGGCCCATCTTGCGCAGGGCCAGCATCTGCTCCAGGAAGTCCTCCAGCGTGAGCTGGCCGGACCCCATCTTGATCGCGGCGGCCTCGGCCTGGTCCGCGTCGAACGCCTGCTCGGCCTGCTCGATCAGGGTGAGCATGTCGCCCATGCCCAGGATGCGGCTCGCCATCCGGTCCGGGTGGAAGACGTCGAAGTCCTCCAGCTTCTCCCCGTTCGAGGCGAACAGGATCGGCTGCCCGGTGACCTCGCGGACGCTGAGCGCCGCGCCACCGCGCGCGTCGCCGTCGAGCTTGGTGAGGACCACGCCGGTGAAGCCGACGCCCTCGGCGAACGCGGTCGCGGTGTTCACCGCGTCCTGGCCGATCATCGCGTCGACCACGAACAGCACCTCGTCGGGCTGCACGGCGGCGCGGATGTCGGCGGCCTGGCGCATCATCTCCTCGTCGACGCCGAGGCGGCCGGCGGTGTCGACCACGACGATGTCGTGCTGGGCGCGCCGGGCCTCTTCGATGCCCTTGCGGGCCACGTCGACCGGGTCGCCCACGCCGTTGCCGGGCTCGGGGGCGAACACCGGGACGCCGGCGCGCTGGCCGACCACCTGGAGCTGCGTCACGGCGTTGGGGCGCTGGAGGTCGCAGGCCACCAGGATCGGGGTGTGGCCCTGGCCCTTCAGCCACTTGGCGAGCTTGCCCGCCAGGGTCGTCTTGCCGGCGCCCTGGAGGCCCGCGAGCATGATCACGCTCGGCGGGTTCTTCGCCAGGTTCAGCCTGCGGGTCTCCCCGCCGAGGATGCCGACCAGCTCCTCGTTGACGATCTTGACGACCTGCTGGGCCGGGTTCAGGGCCTGGCTGACCTCGGCGCCCTTGGCGCGCTCCTTGACCTTCGCGATGAACGTGCGCACCACGGGCAGCGCGACGTCCGCCTCCAGCAGCGCGACCCGGATCTCGCGCGCGGTCGCGTCGATGTCGGCCTCGGACAGCCGCCCCTTGCCCCGCAGGTTCTGCAGGACCGAGGTGAGCCGGTCGGAAAGGGTGTTGAACACGTTGCCGCCAGACCTCGCACGTCGTCGGTTGGTTCCTGCTCCTCAGGGTAGCCGTTCACGCCGGCGCCACCGACAGCCGCAGGTGGTCACCGCGGGTCAGCAGCGTCAGGCCGTGCCAGCCGCGCGGCGGCGCCCCGGCGGCGAAGCGGGCGCGGAGCCTCGCGGCGCGGCGGACGTGCCGGGCGAACGACCGGGAGCGGATCAGCCTGCCCCGCTTGACCTGCCCCGACAGCGCCTCCTCGGCGCTGGCGTCGAGCCACAGGAAGTGCCGCGGCCGGTTCGTGAGCGCGCCCACGGCGACCAGCCCCGCGCGGGTGGACGGCCGGGTGGACGGCTCGTGCACCAGCAGCAGGCCGCTCGCGGTGATCGCGAACCAGAGGATGCGGAGGCGGTGCACCAGGTGCACCAGTGGGCGGTAGACGCGGTACGGAACGGCCTTCGGGAACAGCGCCCGCAGCCGGGTCCGCACCTGGTCGGAGTCCAGCACGACGGCGGGCTCGCCACCCGTGTCGGCGGTGGCGAGCAGCGTCGACTTACCCGCTCCCGGCAGTCCGGCCAGCACGATCAGCGAGCGCGGCCTCACGGCGACAGCGGTCATCGCATCCATACTAAAGAGACGTTCCGGACGACCACGAGTTCCGGTGGCGGTCGGAGGCGGCCCAACCCCTCGATGGGCCGCCTCCGACCGACCGTGGCGCCACGTCCTCCGCCCCACCCCCCTCGGGGGCGGATTCGCTTGCCACGGTGGGAAGCTTGCCGTCGCCGGGCCCGCGGCGGCAGCGTGAGCACCCGTGGTCGGTTGTGCGTAGACCTACGCAAACGGCGTCGGGGCTTTCACCGGGCGGCGAGCAGCACGGCCCGTTCGATCTTGCGCCGGCGCGCGGCGTCCAGCCCGTACCCGCCGTCCGGCACGGTGATGGCGAACGAGTCGACGACCGTGGAGCCCAATGTGGACACCCGCGCCCACACGATGTCCACACCGGACTGCTCCAACGCGCCGGCGACGTGGTGCAGCAGCCCGATCCGGTCGGCGGCGCGCAGCTCCAGCACGACCCCGCCGGTCGACTCGTCGTCGAACCAGAGCACCTTCGGCGGCGGCGGGTCCTGCGGCGGGCCGCCGTAGTCGCGCTCCTTCGCGGCGAGCTTGTCGGCCAGCGCGAGGGAGCCGTCCACGGCGCGGGTCAGCTGCTCGCGCAGCAGCGTCACGTCCGGCAGGGAACCGAACCGGGGCGACACCGTGAACACGTCCACCGCGGCGGCGCCCAGGGCCGGGTCGCCGTGGGAGCGGAGGGTCGCCGCGTGCACTTCGAGGGAGTTGAGCGCCAGCACGCCGGCGGCCCTGGACAGCAGGCCGGGGCGGTCGGGCGCGACCACGGTGACGGTGGCCGCGTGGTCGTTCGGGTCGATGAGCACGTCGGGCTTGCCGCTGCGCAGGACGGCCGCGGCGAGGTCCTGCTGGCGCTGGTCCAGCGGCTCCGGCTTGGGCAGCGGGTCACCCGCCATCGCCGTCCGGCAGCGCGCGACCAGGTCGCTGATCAGCGACGCCTTCCAGTCCGACCAGACACCCGGACCGGTGGCCACGGCGTCCGCCTCGGCCAGGGCGTAGAGCAGCTCCAGCAGCACGGGGTCGCCGCCGAGGGTGTCCACGACCCGGCGCACGGTGGCCTCGTCCTCCACGTCACGGCGGGTCGCCGTGTGCGGGAGCAGGAGGTGGTGGCGGACCAGGGACGTCAGCGTGGCCACGTCCTGCGGCCACAGGCCGAGCCGTTCGGCGATCTGCGTGGTGATGGCCGCGCCGACCCCCGAGTGGTCGGCCTGCCTGCCCTTGCCGATGTCGTGCACCAGCGTGCCGAGGAGCAGCAGGTCCGGCCGGGACACCCTGGTGACGAGACGGGCCGCGTGCGCGGTCGCCTGCACCAGGTGCCGGTCCACGGTCCACGTGTGCGCGGCGTCGCGGGGAGGCAGGTCGCGCACCGCGCCCCACTCGGGGAACAGCCTGCCCCACAGGCCCGTGCGGTCCAGCGCCTCCACGACGTCGATCAGGCCCGTGCCGCTGCCCAGCAGGGCCAGCAGCTCCTCGCGGGCCTCCCTGGGCCACGGCTGCCGCAGCTCGGGGGCCGAGTCGGCGAGCTTGGCCAGGGTGCCCGCGGCGATCGGGTGCTTGCTGCGCGCGGCGGCCGTGGCGACCCGCAGCAACAGGGCCGGGTCGCGGCTCGGCACGGCGTCACGGGCCAGCGCGACCTCGGCGCCGTGCAGCACGACGCCCTCGTCCAGCGGGCGCCTGGCCGGGCTGCGCCGCAGCGGTGACCGGGCGAACACGCCCAGGCCCCGCTTGGGGACGGCGGCCCGCGCCGTGCGCATGGCCACGTCCACCGCGTACACGATCGTGCGCGCGGCCGACGACATCGAGCGGGCGAGCGTGAAGCGGTCCTGGAGGCCGAGCGCGGTGGCGACCTCGTCGCCGTCCTGCGCGCGGAGCACGTCCCGCGGCTTCCCGGCCACCCGGCGCAGCTCGGTGCGCACGTCCAGCAGCAGCTTGCGGGCCTCGTTGACCTCGGCGGACGGCCGGTCGGTCAGCTGCGCCGCGCTCAACGCGTCGAGCAGCGTCACGTCGCGCAGCCCGCCCCGGCCGTGCTTGAGGTCCGGCTCCACGCGGTGCGCGATCTCGCCGCTGCGCGCCCACCGCCGCGACGCCGACTCGGCCATCTCGTCCAGCCGCGTGCGGACCCCCGAGCGCCACGCCTGGCGGGCGCTGTCCGTCAGCCGCTGGCTGATCTCCTGGTCGCCCGCGATGTGGCGGATGTCCAGCAGCCCCAACGCGGTGCGCAGGTCGCCGGCCGCGACGCGCAGCGCCTCCCCCACCGTGCGCACCGAGTGGTCGAGCCCGATGCCCGAGTTCCACAGCGGGTACCAGAGCTTCTCGGCGATCGCGTCCACGCCCTTGTGCCCGTTGTGGACCAGGAGCAGGTCGAGATCGGAGTAGGGCACCAGCTCGCGCCGGCCCAGACCCCCCACGGCCACCAGCGCGACACCGCTGCCCGGTCCCCCGACGCCCGCCTGCGAGGCGTGCGCGGTGAGCCAAAACTCGTGCAGGTCCACCAGCGCCTCGCGCAGCGACTCCCCCGTCAGACGGCGCCGACCTGGCGCGAGCAGCCGATCGCGTGCTCGCACCAGGTCGTCAGCCGTGACGACGGCCGTCTCGGCGTTCTCCATCCGGCCGTCCCCCATCTTGTCGAGCTCCGAACCGCTAGAGGGCGTCCGTGCCGCGCTCCCCGGTCCGCACCCTGATGACGGTGTCGACCGGGGTCACCCAGACCTTCCCGTCACCGATCTTGCCGGTGCGCGCGGCCTCGACGACCGCGTCGAGGACCTTCTCCACGGCGGTGTCGTCCACCAGGACCTCGATGCGCAGCTTGGGCACGAAGTCGACGGCGTACTCGGCGCCGCGGTAGACCTCGGTGTGGCCCTTCTGCCTGCCGTAGCCCTGGACCTCGCTGACGGTCATGCCCAGCACGCCCAGCTGCTCCAGCGACGCCTTCACGTCGTCGAGGGTGAACGGCTTGATGATCGCGGTGACCAGCTTCATGACTTGTTGCTCCCCTCGAGGACCGCAGTGGCGCCGGCGGCGACACTGGGCTTGCTGCCGCCACGGGTGCCGAGGCCGCTGCCGAACTCGTACGCGGTCTCCGCGTGCTCGGCCTCGTCGATGCCGCCGACCTCGGCCTCCTCGTCGGCGCGGAAGCCGACGGTGACCTTGACCAGGTAGCCGATGATCAGGCTGAGGACGAACGAGTACGCGAGCACGGCGAGCGCGCCCACGGCCTGGCGCCACAGCTGGTCCACGCCGCCGCCGTAGAAGAGGCCGTTGATGCCCGCCGGGGCGTCGGAGCTGGCGAAGAAGCCGATCAGGATGGTGCCGGACAGGCCGCCGACCAGGTGCACGCCGACCACGTCGAGCGAGTCGTCGAACCCGAAGCGGTACTTGAGGCTGACCGCCAGGGCGCACAGGGCGCCGGTGATCGCGCCGATCGCGATGGCGCCGACCGGGGTGACCGACGAGCACGCCGGGGTGATGGCGACCAGGCCCGCGACGATGCCGGACGCGGCGCCGAGCGTGGTGGCGTTGCCGTCGCGGACGCGCTCGACGAGCAGCCAGCCGAGCATCGCGGCGCAGGTGGCGACCAGGGTGTTGATGAACGTGACGCCCGCGGTGCCGTTGGCGGCGACGGCGGAGCCCGCGTTGAAGCCGAACCAGCCGAACCACAGCAGGCCCGCGCCGAGCACGACCAGCGGCAGGCTGTGCGGCTTCATCCGGTCCTTCGGCCACCCGACGCGCTTGCCGAGGACGAGCGCGAGCGCGAGGCCCGCGGCGCCGGCGTTGATGTGGACCGCGGTGCCGCCGGCGAAGTCGATCGCCATCAGCTTGTTGGCGATCCAGCCGCCCGGGTCGACGACGTTGCCGTCGGCGTCCTTGCCGTCGAAGTCGAACACCCAGTGCGCGACCGGGAAGTACACGACCAGGGACCAGATGCCGGCGAACAGCAGCCACGGCCCGAAGCGGGCGCGGTCGGCGATCGCGCCGGAGATCAGCGCCACCGTGATGATGGCGAACATGGCCTGGAACGCGACGAAGACCGTCGTCGGGATGGTCCCGAACGCGGACTCCTTGCCCAGCAGGCCGTCAAGGCCGAAGAACTCGAACGGCTTGCCCAGCAGGCCGGCGCCGAGATCGGTGCCGAACGCGGTGGAATAGCCGACCAGAACCCAGAGCACACCGACCACGCCGATGGCGCCCAGGCTCATCATCATCATGTTGAGCACACTCTTCGACCGGACCATGCCCCCGTAGAAGAAGGCAAGTCCCGGCGTCATCAACAGCACCAGTGCGGCACTGGTGAGCACCCAGGCGGTGTCCCCTGTATCCACGTCGACCTCCACTGCACGTCGGTTGCAGGGAGCATCGGGATGTCCTGTTTCGCGCGGCTGCGCCTCAGGTTTCACGCGGGTGAACTGTCCGGGCCCCGGTGTTACGACCAGGTTTCGCACGCTTGAAGCGAGTGGTTCCGCCTGCGACGAGTCCCGGTGACGGCGGAATTTCCGGTGACGGACCGTGCGAGGCGATCGCGGCCGTGCGGTGGTTCGTGTGATCTCGCGGGGCGCATCGGCGACGGTCGGTCACCGTCCGGCGGGGTCGCGCGGCGCCGGTGGCGGTGGCGGTGGCGGTGGCGGTGGCGGTGGCGGTGGCGGTGGCGGTGGCGGTCGAGCGTGCCGGACCGGCGACGGCCGCCCCCACCGGGTGGTGGAGGCGGCCGCCGCGGGACGTGAGCCGGTTACCCCAGCCAGCCCGGGATCGCCGGGACCGGGCCCGGCGACGTCGGCCTGGCGTCCGCGGAGGCGGCCGACAGCGGCGCGGGCTCCACCGCGGCGCACCGGGCGCCGGCGGCCGGGACCTTGAGGTTGATCAGGTACTCGTCCGTCGCGCCGCGGGTGCAGTCGCTGCGGTCGTACACGCCGTGGCCCCAGCCCTCGTAGGTCAGCAGGACGGTGGTGTCGCGGCTCTGCCGGTGCGCGTTGACCGCCCACTCGTACCCGGTGGCCGGGTCGTGCAGCGCGTTCATCATCAGGATCTTCGGCGCGTTGCGGATCTTCAGCCGGTGCTGCGGGTTGTTCACGTCGCCCGGCAGGCCGACGCAGCCCGCCATCGCGTAGTGGCCCAGCGACGAGCCGCGCATGTGCGGCGCGATCCGGTTGGCCTCGGCGACGAGGGCGGAGAACTCCCGGTGGTCGCGGACCCGGATCGCCCAGTCCTGGCAGAACACGGCCGGGAACGGGTTCTGCGCCGTCTCGGCGGCGAAGGCGACCGGCGACGCCGTGCCCGCGCCCAGCTCGACCAGCCACTCCGCCAGCCGCTGCCAGTCGGGGCCGTAGAACGCGCCGAACGCGTTGCCGATGATGTCGGCGGCGGTCACCTTCCGGTCCGGGTCCAGCGGGTCCACGATCTCGCCGCGGTCGGCGCGGGCGAGCAGGTCGTCCCACACCTCCGCCACGTCCCGGCCGTGCAGGGCGCACGACTCGGCGCGGTCGCACCACGCCACGAACTCGCGGAACGAGTCCTCGGCGGCCTCGGCCTCGGTGGCGTTGAACCGCCACGTGCCGAGGCTGTGGTCCATGTTCGAGTCGATCACCATGGCGCGGATGTGGCGGCCGTAGCGCTCGGCGTACTGCTGGCCGATCAGCGTGCCGTAGGAGATGCCGTAGTAGTTGATCTTCTGTTCGCCGAGCGCCCGGCGCAGGGCGTCGACGTCCTGGACGACCGCGCCGGTGTCGGCGTGGTCGAAGATCGGTCCGCTCTGCGCGCGGCAGTCGGCGGCGAGCTCGCGGTTGTACGCGGCGAGGGCGTCGAACTCGCGCTGGTTCGCCGGGTAGACCGACGGCTGCGCGTTCAGCTTCTCGATCGTGCACTTCACCGGTTGGCTGCGCGCGACGCCGCGCGGGTCGAAGCCGATGACGTCGAAGCGCGCCAGCACGTCGGGGCTGAAGTACCGGTCGGCGCCCAGGGCGAAGTCCACGCCGGAGCCGCCGGGCCCGCCGGGGTTGATCACCATGATCCCGACGCGCTTGGCCGGGTCGGTCGCCTTGCGGCGGGCCACGGCGAGGTCGAACCGCTCCCCGCGCGGGTTCGCCCAGTCGATCGGCAGGTTCAGCGTGCCGCACTCCACCTCGGCCAGTTCGGGGCACGGCTTCCAGTCGACGCGCGCCGCGGCCCCCGCCTGCGGCTCGGCCCCCGCCGCCTGCTCGGCCGACGCGAACGACGTGGTCCCCACGGCGAGCGCCACAGCGGTGGCCACACCGCCGAGCGCTCTGATGATCGGTCGCACAGGTTCCTCCCTAGTTCCTGTCACCCAATCGGGTTTCCGCAGGCTTCCAGGGGCGGAGAGCGCGCCACAACCGACTGAAGTCGCACTCGACGTCAGTCCAAGGGTTGACAATCTTGCCGGTTAATCAGCCCAGATCGCGATAGCGCTGGGTGATCACCCTGAGGCCATCCGCAGTCAGGGCGCCGAACAGCCGCAGCCGCGCCATGCCGCCGTCCGGGTAGATGTCGAGCCGCGCGTGGGTGGCCTCGGCGGCGTTCCCGACCCGGAACCGGTGGCGTGTGTCGGGCTGGAGCCGGGTGCGCGGCAGCACGTCGAACTCGGCCCCCGTGCGCGCGTCACGGCCCCGAACGGACGCCCAGCCGGGCGCGTTGCCCTTGAAGTGGCTGGTGTCGAGTTCCGCGAGCCGGATCACGCCCGGCGCGGCCAGCGCCACCTCCACCCAGTCGTTGCCGTCGTCACGGCGGCGCGCCGTCTCCCAGCCCTCGCCCATCACCGCCGCCTGGCCGGGCGCGATGAGGTTGGTCGGCGAGCCGTAGAACATGTCGCTGCACCCGGTGATCGAGGCGCCGTTCTCCAGCGCGGCCAGGTCGAGCGCGTCGGGGACGATCAGGTCCGGGTCGACCACCGGCTCCCCGAACACGCGCAGCCGCGCCACGCCGCCGTCCGGGTAGATGGTCAGCCGGACGTGCGTGTAGCGGCGGTGCGCGGACACGTCGAAGTAGTGCTTCCGGTCGCCGCCGAGCGCCGACCTCGGCACGACGGTCTCCCAGTCGGTCAGCTCCTCGGGGGCCGGGTAGCCCCGGGCGGAGGTCGCCTCGACCGACGCGAACGGCGGGTAGTTGCCCGTGAAGAACGCGGTGTCGACGACGACGCCCCTGATCACGCCCGGCAGGCCGAGCCGCACGATCGCCCGGTCCTCGCCCCGGTCACGCCGCCGACGCGTCTCCCAGCCGTCGTAGACCTGTCCCTTGTGGCCGAACGTGTACGTCCGGTACTCCGGCTCGGGCTTGCGGATCAGGTTCTCGCGCTCGGCGAACAGCTCGTCGTTGGCCCAGACGACGCTGCCGCCGACGGCGCGGCCGGCGAGGTCGGGGAGTCGGGTCCAGTCGGGCGCGTCGGTCATGCGTCTCCTCCGTCTGACGGTCGGGGCCGGGCGGTCAGGGCCGGGCGGTCAGCAGCCGCCCGCGGGGTCGGCCGTCGACCGGCTGCCCGCGCAGCCACGTCTGCCGCACGACACCGGCGAGCGGACGGCCGTGGTACGGCGTGACGGGGTTGCGGTGGTGCAGTGTCGCGCGGTCCACCACGAACGCCTCGTCCGGCGCGAACACGCAGAAGTCGGCGTCCGCGCCGGGTGCGATGCGGCCCTTGGCGTCCAGCCCGACCAGGTCGGCCGGGTTGGCGGCCATCCACCGGACCACGTCGGTCAGCGCGTGCCCGCGTTGCCTGGCCTGCGTCCACACGGCCGGCAGGCCCAGCTGCAGGCTCGCGACGCCGCCCCACGCGGTCGCGAAGTCGCCCCGCTTCAGGTCCGGCGTGCACGGCGAGTGGTCCGTGACGACGAGGTCGATCAGGTCGTCGCGCAACGCGTGCCAGAGCTGCTCGCGGTTGGCCGCCTCGCGGATCGGCGGGCAGCACTTGAACTCGGTGGCCGCGTCGCCGATCTCCTCCGCCACGAACGTCAGGTAGTGCGGGCACGTCTCGGCGGTGAGCCGCAGCCCCAGCTCCTTGGCCGCCTTGACGTGGCGCAGGCCGTGCGCGCTCGACAGGTGCAGGACGTGCAGCCTGGCCTTGGTCTCGTTGGCCAGGTCCACGACCGCGGTGATGGCGTGCGACTCGGCCTCGTGCGGCCGGGAGTCGAGGAAGCCGCGGTAGCCGGGGCCCGGTTCGGTGACGTCGTGCGGGTCCTCGGCGTGCACGATCGTGAGGGCGTCCCTGGGTTGCAGGACGCTCAGCGCGGCCCGCAGCTGGTCCTCGCCGACGTGCGGGAACTCGTCGACGCCCGAGTGGATCAGGAAGCACTTGAAGCCGAACACGCCGGCGTCGTGCAGCTCGGCCAGGTCGTCCAGGTTGTCCGGCACGATGCCGCCCCAGAAGCCGACGTCGACGTGCACCCGGCCGCGGGCCGCCTCCCGCTTGACCTCCAGCGCGGCCGCCGTGGTCGTCGCGGGCACGCTGTTGAGCGGCATGTCGACGATCGTGGTGACGCCGCCGGCCGCCGCCGCCCGCGTGGCGCTGTCGAAGCCCTCCCACTCGCTCCGGCCGGGGTCGTTCACGTGGACGTGCGTGTCGACCAGGCCGGGCAGGAGGACTTCGTCGTCGGCGAGTTCGACGACGGTCTCGGCGTGCAGGTGGTCGGCCACGGCGACGATCCGCCCGTCCTCGACGCCGACGTCGGCGCGGCGTTCACCGTCTGGAGTGACGACTCGGGCCGCTCGGAACACCAGGTCCATGCGCGTCACTCTCCCAGCCGGCCGGCGGCGATGCGACCACCCGAGCGGTGCGGGACCGGTTCCGGTTCGGCTCCCCGTCCGGCGGGGCGTGGGCGACTGCGTCAGCATAACTTCCACATCATGGAGTACGTCTTCCACAACACGAGAGGCCAGGCGCACTCCGGGCGACGGCGCAAGACTGTTGACACGCCTGAGGGGCGCTCGTACCGTCCCTCTGGCGGAAGTGGGATTCCGCGATACAGAAAAGGGAGCCTTAGTGCCCGATCTGGATGGGTTCAACTCCGCGCCTCCGGACCAGCTCCGCCCCCTGCTCACCGAATGCCTGGCGGTGCCGCGCTGGGTCGACGCCGTCCTCGCCGGCCGCCCCTACCCCGACGTGGACGCGCTGCTCGCGGCGTCCGACCGGTTCGCCGACCTGAGCGACGCCGAGGTGCGCGCCGCCATCGGCAGCCACCCGCGCATCGGCGAGAAGGCCCGCGGCGGCGGCGTGTCGGCGAAGTGGTCGGCGGACGAGCAGTCGGGCGTCACGGCGTCGCTCGCCGACCGGCTCCTGGCCGCGAACGCCGCGTACGAGGACCGGTTCGGCCACCTCTACCTGGTGTGCGCGACCGGCCTGACCGGTGAGCAGATGTTGGGCGACCTGACCGCGCGGATGGAGAACCCGCCGGACGTCGAACTCCGCGTGGTGAGCCGGGAACTGGCCAAGATCGCGGCCCTGCGGCTGAGGAAGGTGCTGGCATGACCACCCTCTCCACCCACGTCCTCGACGCCGAGGCGGGACGGCCTCGCGTCGGCGTGCCGGTCCGGCTGGAGAGCGCCGGCGAGGTGCGGGCCGAAGGCGTGACCGACGACGACGGCCGGCTGCGGTTCGCCGAGGACCTGGCGCCCGGCGTGCACCGGCTGGTGTTCGAGGTCGACACGCCGTTCTACCCGGAGATCACCGTCGCGTTCCGCGTCGCGGACGACGGCCCGGGGCACCTGCACGTGCCGATCCTGTTGAGCCCGTTCGCCTTCACGACCTACCGAGGGAGCTGACCGATGGCCATCGTCCTGGGGCCCAACCAGTACGGGAAGGCGGAGAACCGCCTCGTCACGGTGACCCGCGACGGTTCCGTGCACACGATCAAGGACCTCACGGTCAGCACCTCCCTGCGCGGCGACCTGGCGGACACCCACCTGACCGGCGACAACTCCAAGGTCCTGGCCACCGACACGCAGAAGAACACCGTCTACGCCTTCGCCAAGGAGTCCCCGGTCGGCGAGATCGAGGACTTCGCGCTGCGCCTCGGCCGGCACTTCGTCTCGTCGCAGGAGGCCATCACCGGCGCGCGCGTGCTCATCGACCAGCACGCGTGGGAGCGGATCGACGGCCATGATCACTCGTTCGTGCAAGGCAGCAACGAGAAGCGCACGACCGCGGTCACCGTCGAGGGCGACCGCGCGTGGGTCGTGTCGGGCGTGCGGGACCTGGTGGTGCTCAAGTCGACCGGGTCGGAGTTCCACGGCTTCCCGCGCGACCGGTACACCACCCTGAAGGAGACGGACGACCGCATCCTGGCCACGTCGGTGACGGCGCGGTGGCGGTACCAGGGCGTCGGCGGGGCGGACGGCGGGATCGACTGGGCGGAGACCTTCGCCGAGGTTCGCCGGCTGGTGCTGGCCACGTTCGCGGCCACGCACAGCCTGTCGTTGCAGCAGACGTTGTACGCCATGGGCGAGGCCGTGCTGCGGGACCGGCCCGAGGTGGCCGAGGTGCGGCTGTCGATGCCGAACAAGCACCACTTCGCGGTCGACCTGTCCCCGTTCGGGCTGGAGAACGACAACGAGGTGTTCTACGCCGCCGACCGGCCGTACGGGCTCATCGAGGGTTCCGTGCTGCGCGACGACGCCGAGGACGCCGGGTCGGCCTGGCACACCCTGCCCGCGTTCTGACCCGCGCCGTCCGGGGTTGGCTCGCGGCGCGCGGTCGAGCGCGACGCGCGGTCAATCCCGGCGCAGCGCCATCCGCTGCAACCGCCAGGAGTGGAACAGGTCGGCTTCCTCGTACCAGTCGACGCAGGTCGGCCGGCGGGCCGTGGCCAGGAACTCCAGCAGCACGGCGCGGTACGTCGGCAGCGGCAGGCCGACGCCGGGCGGGAAGTCCGTGTACGGCTCGTCCACGTACGGCGCGTCCGGGTCGCCCTTCGGCCAGCCGGTGAACCCGTCGTCCACGTAGTTCAGGTAGCCCCACCGGTCGCGGACGGCGAGCACCAGGTTGTGGTCGCTCTCCCCCTCCGCGTCCGTGCCGCGGCCGAAGTGCTCCAGCATGCCGTCGTTGCAGTCGGGCCGCGCCAGGGCGGCGATGAGCACGTCCACGTCCGCCGCGCACGCCACCACCTGGTAGCGGAACTCGGCCCGCTCCAGGTCCGGCAGCCCGGTCCACAACCCGGCCCGCATGGTCATGGACACACCCTGGCCGGTCCGGTGGCGTTCGGCCTTTCGCCGGATCGAGGACCACCCGATCCAGCGACACCGCGGTTACTCCCTCCTCGCCAAGGCCTGGAGGTCGGTCACGCTGAGTCCCGTGGCGCGGCGGACCTCGTCCTCCTCCAGCGCGCCGCAGTCGAGTGCCCGGAGGAACGACGTGGACAGGGCCTGGGCGGTGGCGGGCTCGTCCAGCACCGACCCGCCGGCCCGCTCGACGTACGCCTTCAGCCGGCGCGCGTCCGCGTCCACCCCTTCGAGGTAGAACGCGTGCACGGCCGCGTACCTCGTCACGAGTTGGGCCGGGTGCAGGTCCCAGCCCTGGTAGAAGCCGTGCGCCAACGACCGGCGGACCAGCCCGTAGTGCGTGCGCCAGCCCTCGTGGACGTTCTCGCCGACCGGCAGCACGTTGGTCGAGCCGTCGGACAGCGCGACACCCGTGCCGGCCCCCGACACCTGCATGACGTTGCGGGCGAAGTCGCACGCGCCGTGCGCCAGGTGCTGGTGCGCCGCGCCGAGACCGCAGCCCGCCGTGTAGTCGTAGGTGCCGAAGTGCAGCCCGGTGACCCGGCCGCGACCGGCCTCGATGAACTGCGGGAGCGCCAGCCTGCCCCGCGGGTCCACGATCGACCGGGTCGTCTCCACCTGGATCTCGAACCTCAGCGGCAGCCCGAACAGGTCCAGCACGTCGCCGAGCACCTCGACCTGGGCCACCGACGTGACCTTGGGGAAGGTGATCACGAACGCCTCGGGCGCCTCGCCGAGCGCGGTGAGGAACACGTCCAGCGTCCGGATGCCCCGGTCGCGCGACGACCTCGTGTCGAACGACTTCATCCGCAGCCCGAACCGCGGCGGCGCCGCGCCGTCCCGCAGCCAGTCCCGCACCACGAGGGCGGTGCGCTCGGCGTCCGCGTCCTCCTCGGCGTCGGAGCGGACGCCGTAGCCGTCCTCGAAGTCGATCCGCAGGTCCTCCACCGGTTCGGCGGCCAGCTTGGCGCGCACGCGGCCGTCCACGACCCGGGCGACGTCCGGCGCGAGGCCGAGCACGTCGGCCAGCCCGTCCGGGGCGTGGTCGTCCAGTGCCGCAAGCGCTTGCGCGCCCCAGTCGCCCACGGTCGCCGGGCCGACGCGGTCGGCCGGCACGTAGCAGGTGTGCACCGGCTGCCTGCCCGCCGGCGCGCGGTCCTCCACCTCGGACAGCCGGGCGGTGGCCGCCCGCACGGCCTCCGGCGACAGCGACGTCCGCGGCACGTCAGCCGATCCGCTCGTACGCGGGCAGGGTCAGGAAGTCCACGAACTCGTCGGACAGCGCGACCCGCTCGAACAGCTCCACGGCCAGGTCCAGGTGCCCGCCGTCGAGGTCGTCGAGGTCGTCCTTCACGCGGGCCAGCACGTCGCGCACGAGGTCGGCGGTGACCGGCGTGCCGTCGTCCAGCACGACGCCGTTGTGCACCCACTGCCACAGCTGGGAGCGGGAGATCTCGGCGGTGGCGGCGTCCTCCATCAGGTTGTGGATGGCCGCCGCGCCGTTGCCGCCGAGCCACGACACCAGGTAGCGCACGCCGACGTCGACGGCAGACTCCACGCCCGCGCGCGTCGCGCCGCCGCCCGCGGACTTGAAGTCCAGCAACTGCTCCGCGGTGACGGACACCTCCGGCCGCAGCTCGTCCAGCTGGTTGGGCTTGTCCCCGAGCTCCTGGCCGAAGATCTCCGCGCACACCGGCACGAGGTCCGGGTGCGCCACCCAGGAGCCGTCGAAGCCGTCGCCCGCCTCGCGCCGCTTGTCGTCGCGCACCTTCGCCAGCGCGCGCTCGGTGACCTCCGGGTCGCGCCGGTTCGGGATGAACGCGGCCATGCCGCCCATCGCGAACGCGCCCCGCTTGTGGCACGTGCGCACGAGCAGTTCGGTGTAGGCGCGCATGAACGGCACGGTCATCGTGATGCTGTTGCGGTCCGGCAGCACGAAGTCCGGCCCGGCGTCGCGGAAGTACTTGATGATGCTGAACAGGTAGTCCCAGCGGCCCGCGTTCAGGCCGGACGCGTGGTCGCGCAGCTCGTAGAGGATCTCCTCCATCTCGAACGCGGCGGGGATCGTCTCGATCAGGACGGTGGCGCGGATCGTGCCATGCGGGACGCCGAGCCGTTCCTGCGCGGCGGTGAACACGTCGTTCCACAGCCGGGCTTCGAGGTGGCTCTCCATCTTCGGCAGGTAGTAGTACGGCTTGCCCAGCTCGGCGTTGTGGAAGAAGTGCAGGCCGAAGTCGACCAGCGCGCCCACGGCCGGCTCACCGTCGACCTCGACGTGCCGCTCGGGCAGGTGCCAGCCGCGCGGCCGGACCACGATCGTCGGGCGCGCCACGTCGTCGCGCAGGGTGTAGCGCTTGCCCTCCGGTGACGTGTGGTCGATCGTGCCGCGGGCCGCGTCGTAGAGGTTGACCTGGCCGGAGACGACGTTGTGCCAGTGCGGGGTGTTGGCGTCCTCCAAGTCGGCCAGCCACACCTTCGCGCCGGAGTTGAGCGCGTTGATGGTCATCTTGCGCTCGGTCGGGCCGGTGATCTCGACCCGCCGGTCGCGCAGCGGCTCGGGCGCCTCGGCGACCTTCCAGTCACCGTCGCGCACCGCCCGCGTCTCGGGCAGGAACCCGAGCGGACGGCGTCGCGCGCGGCGGGCGACCAGCTCGTCACGGGTGGCGGCGAAGTCGCGGTGCAGTCCGGCGACGAACTCCAGCGCGTCCGGCGTGAGGATCTCGTCCCCGCGCTCCACTTCGCCCCCGAGGACGCGAACACCGGACATGGAAGCCCACCTCGATTCCGAGTCGGTTTCTACTTCGCGGACTATAGTTTTCGCAACGCGGAACGGCAACGAAGGAGTGATCTCCCGTGGCAGGAGAGTCCACCGGCGGCGTGCAATCGCTCCGACGCGCCTTCGACCTGCTGGAACGCCTGGCCGACGCGGGCGGCGAGGCCAGCCTGTCCGAGCTGGCCGCCGCCTCCGGGCTCCCGCTCCCGACGATCCACCGCCTCATCCGCACCCTCGTCACGCTGGGGTACGTGCGGCAGAACAGCAACCGCCGGTACACGCTCGGGTCGCGGTTGATCCGGCTCGGCGAGAGCGCGTCGCGGCAGTTCGGCACGTGGGCGCGGCCGTTCCTGGCGCAGCTGGTCGACCAGGTGGAGGAGACCGCGAACCTGGCCGTGCTCGACGGCGACGAGGTGGTGTACGTGGCGCAGGTGCCGTCACGGCACTCGATGCGGATGTTCACCGAGGTCGGCCGCCGGCTCCTGCCGCACGGCACCGGCGTCGGCAAGGCAATGCTGTCGCAGCTGCCGCGCGACGACGTGCGGGCGCTGCTGGGGCGGACCGGCCTGCCCGCGTACACGCCGAACACGATCACCGACCCGGAGGAGCTGCTGGCGTCGCTGGACCGGATCGCCGCGCAGGGCTACGCGCTGGACGAGAGCGAGCAGGAGCTGGGCGTGCGGTGCATCGCCGTGCCGCTGCACGGCGCGCCGACGTTGGCCGCGGTGTCGGTGTCGGGGCCGGACAGCCGGCTGACCAAGGACGCGGTGGCGCGCATCCTGCCCGAGGTGCTGGCCATCGCGAAGCGGTTGTCCGACCAGGCGGGACGCGCCTGACCTCGGCGCGTCCCGACGCGGGCGTCAGCCCAGCAGTGCCTCGACGAAGGCCGCCGGCTCGAACGGGGCCAGGTGGTCGGCGCCCTCGCCCAGGCCCACCAGCTTCACCGGCACGCCCAGCTCGCGCTGCACCTGGAACACGATGCCGCCCTTGGCCGTGCCGTCGAGCTTGGTCAGCACGATGCCGGTCACGTCGACGACCTCGGCGAACACGCGGGCCTGGGTCAGGCCGTTCTGGCCGGTGGTGGCGTCGAGGACGAGCAGCACCTCGTCCACCTCGGCCTGCTTCTCCACCACGCGCTTGACCTTGCCCAGCTCGTCCATCAGGCCGGTCTTGGTGTGCAGGCGGCCCGCGGTGTCGATCAGCACGGTGTCCACGCCCGCGTTCACGCCCTGCTTGACCGCCTCGAACGCCACCGAGGCCGGGTCCGCGCCCTCGGCGCCGCGGATGGTCGTCGCGCCCACGCGCGAGCCCCACGTCTCCAGCTGGTCGGCGGCGGCGGCGCGGAACGTGTCCGCCGCGCCCAGCAGCACGGTGCGGCCGTCGGCGACCAGGACGCGGGCCAGCTTGCCGGTGGTGGTGGTCTTGCCGACGCCGTTGACGCCGACGACCAGCACGACCGCGGGCTTGACGCCGTCGCCGCCCACCGCGTGCGGCAGGGCGTTCACGGCGCGGTTCATCTCCGGGTGCAGGGCGTCGACCAGCACGTCCCGCAGCAGCGCGCGGGCGTCGTCCGCCGTGCGCACGCCGCGCGACACGATCTGCTCCCGCAGCGCGGTGACGATCTGGTCGGTGATCGCCGCGCCCAGGTCGGCCATCAGGAGCGTGTCCTCGATGTCGGTCCACGAGTCCTCGTCCAGGTCGCCCGCGCCCAGCAGGCCGAGCAGTCCCTGGCCGAACGTGGACCGGGACCGCGAGAGCCGGCCGCGCAGCCGTTCCAACCGGCCGGAGGTGGGCTCGATCTCCTCGATCTCGGACGCCGCGTCGGGCAGCGCCACGTCGACGAACCCGCGCTTGACCGAGTCGCGCGGCACGGCGGCGTCATCGCCGACACCGGGCTGGCCGTCGACCTCGGTGCGGTCGGCCACGGGGTGCTCGACCGGCTCGATCGTCTCCACGACCTCGGACCGGCCGGCGGGCTCGCCGGGCTTGACCGGCTCGACGACGACCTCGCCCGGCGCCCGTTCGACCGGCCCCGCCTCCTCGACCGGCCTCACCTTGTCGACGGGCCCGGCCTTGTCGGCGGGCCTCACCTTGTCGGCGGGCCTGGCCTTGTCGGCGGGCCTCTCGGCGGGACGGACCTTCTCGGTGGGCTTGGCGCGCTCGACGGGCTCGCGTTCGGCGGGTGGGGCCTTGGGCGGCGCGGGCGCGTTGAACGTGATCGCGCCACCGGCCTGGTAGCCGCCCTTCGCGGGCTGGTCCGGCTCGCGCTCGGTGAGGCTGATCCGCCGGCGTCGCGCCAGCACGACGCCCGTCACGAGGGCGACCGCGAGCAGTGCCGCGACGACGACGATGATCCAGATCAGGGACGTTGTGGACACCGGCCAATCCTCGCACGGCCGTGTATGTTGACGATCGACGAACCATATTGATTTCCGGCAACTTTCCCACCGAGACTCTTGCGCCTGCGGGCCGTGTGGAATAGACCACAGGGCGTGAAGGTGATCGGGCTCATATCCGGCACGTCGATGGACGCCATCGACGTGGCCGTCGCCGACCTGTTCCTGGACGGACCGACGGTCGTGCTGACCCCTCTGGAGCACGCCGAGCACCCCTTCCCCGCGGCCTTGCGCGAGGCGCCCACCAGCGCCGCCGACCTCTGCGTGCTCGACACCCGGCTCGGCCAGGCGTTCGCCGAGGTCGCCGCCCGGTACCAGGGCGACCTCGTGTCGTCGCTCGGGCAGACCGTGCACCACTGGGTCGAGGACGGCCGCTGCCTGGGCACGCTCCAGCTCGGCCAGCCCGCGTGGATAGCCGAAGTCACCGGGCTGCCGGTGGTGTCGGACCTCAGGGTCCGGGACGTCGCCGCGGGCGGGCACGGCGCGCCGCTGGCGAGCACCCTGGACGCCCTGTGGCTGGCCGGTTTCGGCTCTCCGGCCACGGCGCTCAACATCGGCGGCATCGCCAACATCACCAAGGTTTCGCCCGAAGGTGTGATCGCCTACGACACCGGGCCGGGCAACGCGCTCATGGACGCGGCGATGACCGTGCTGTCCGGAGGGCGGCGCACGCAGGACACCGACGGCGAGTTCGCCCGCCGCGGCCACGTGCACGCCGAACTCCTCGACCGCCTGCTCGCCGACCCGTACTACGACCTGCCCGCGCCGAAGTCGACCGGCAAGGAGCACTTCAACCGCGCCTACCTCGACCGGTTCACCGCGGGCCTGACCCTGTCCGCCGAGGACTTCCTCGCCACGCTCACCGAGTTGACCGCCCGGACCATCGCCGCCGAGTGCGAGGGCACGGTGATCGGTTCGGGCGGCGGCATGCGCAACCCCGTGCTGGTCGAGTCGTTGGGCCGACACGTGGACCTGCGCACGAGCGACGAGCTGGGCCTGCCCGCGGCGGCCAAGGAGGCCTACCTCGCCGCGCTGCTGGGTTTCCTGACGTGGCACGGACTGCCCGCCAACGTGCCGTCCGCCACCGGCGCCGCCGGTCCGCGGCCGCTGGGGTCGATCACCCCCGGCCGCTACCCGCTGCGCCTGCCCGAGCCCGCGATCACGGCGGTGACCGGACTGAGAGTCAGCCGCCAGGAGCGGCCGTCTGGCCAAGGGTGCCAGGAAGATGGAGGAGACCATGCGCGCACTTGATGTCGGCATCATCGTGCTGTTCCTGGTGGGCATGCCGCTGCTGGGCGTGTGGATCGCCGGGCGGCAGCGCTCCGCCACCGACTACTTCGTCAGCGAGCGCCGCATCTCGTGGTGGGTCGTCTGCGTGTCGGTGGTGTCGGCGGAGACGTCGACGTTGACCGTGCTGAGCGTGCCGACAGTCGCCTACCTGGGCACGACGACGTTCCTGTCGCTGGCGATCGGCTACCTGCTCGGCCGGATCGTCGTGTCGTTCGTGCTGCTGCCCAAGTACATCGCGGGCGAGCTGATCACCGCGTACGGGTTCCTCGGCAAGCGGTTCGGGCCGGGCATCCAGGGCACGGCGTCGATGACGTTCCTCGTCACCCGGCTGCTCGCGGACGGCCTGCGGCTGTTCGCCACCGCCATCCCGATCAAGGTCGTGCTCGTCGCGTACGGCGTGAACGCCTCGTACTGGGCGATCGTGGCGGTGCTCGGCCTGGCGATGGTCGTCTACAGCTTCCTCGGCGGCGTGCGGGCCGTGGTGTGGGTCGACGCCATCCAGATGCTCTGGTACGTCGTCGGCGCGATCGTCGTGATCATGGTCCTGAACGGCCGCCTTCCCGACGGCTGGTTCGGCGCCGCGGCCGACGCGGGCAAGTTCCAGGTCCTCGACTTCTCCGCCAGCCCGCTCACCTCGGCGTACGCGATCCCCACCGCGTTCATCGGCGGCGCGGTGCTGTCCATGGCCTCGCACGGCGCGGACCAGCTGATCGTGCAGCGGCTCATGGCCACCAAGGACGTGCGCGCGGCGCAGAAGGCGCTGATCGCCAGCGGCGTGGTGGTGTTCCTCCAGTTCGCGCTGTTCCTGTTCATCGGCGTGATGCTGTGGGCGTTCTACAAGGCGGCCCACCCGGTCAAGGACCTCAAGCTCAACAACAACGACGAGCTGTTCGCCAACTTCATCGTCAACGACATGCCGTCGGGCCTGTCCGGGTTCGTGATCGCGGGCATCCTCGCGGCGGCGCTGTCGTCGTCGCTGGGCGCGCTGGCGTCCTCCACCGTGACGGACGTGGTGCAGCGGGTCGTGAAGCGGCCGATGACCGAGGCCGAGGTGTTCAAGCAGGGCCGCATCTGGACCGTGGTGTGGGCCGGCCTCCTGATCGTGTGCGCCGGGATGTTCGCCACGCTGACGCGGCGCGGCAACCCGATCGTGGAGCAGGGCCTGTCGATCGCCGGGTTCACGTACGGCGCGCTGCTGGGCGCGTTCCTGCTGGGCCTGCTGTTCCGCAAGGCGCGGCAGTCCGACGCGATCGTGGCGTTCGCGGTGACGGTGGTCGTGATGGCGTTCGTGATCCTGGGCGTGAAGTTCGTCGGCCCCGACGCCCAGCTGGAGATCAACTTCTCGGCGGCGGCCCCGGCGCAGAAGGTCTTCGCGCTGGCGTACCCGTGGTACACGGTGCTCGGCGTGATCGTGACGCTGGTCGTCGGCGGCCTGATGTCGTTGCGGCACAAGGGGTACCAGCCGCCGGAGACGGAGGAGGCGGTGTCCGCCAAGGCCTCGTGACGGTGTGACGGTGTGAGGCGCAGGCGGCCTGAGCGGTCTACCCGACGTTCAGGCCGCTCGGCGGGTGAGGCGACGGCACGGGGTCAGGGCGGCATCGGTCGGGACGGCTCGGGCCGGGACGGCACGGGTCGGGGCGGCACGGGTCGGGGCGGCACGGTCAGGACGGCTCGGGTAGGGGCGGCACGGGTCGGGGACGGCACGGTCAGGGCGGCACGGTCAGGCGGCTTGGGCGCGATAGGCGACGAGTTCCAGGTGCAGGCGGAAGCCCAGCCGGTCGAACAGCCGCTGCGACGACCGGTTGCCGGCCAGGATCGCGGCGGCGGCCTGCGGTCGGGCGCCGGACTTCTCGGCCAACTTCCACACCAGCTCGGTGACCAGCGCGCCGCCGACGCCCTGCCCGCGCACGTCCGGTTCCACGGCCACGAAGTCCAGGTAGAACTCGCTCGGCTCGGCCTTGCCCGAGGCGTAGCCGAGCACCCGGTCGCCGTCCATCGCGACCACCACGGTGTGGGACCGGCTGCCGTCCACGAGCTTGCGCCCGGACAGGTAGGTCTTCGGGAAGCACCGCTCGTGCAGCACGGCCACGGCCTCGTGCACGGCCGCGTCGGTCGGCAGCACGCGCATCTCGCGGGCCGGACCGGTGCGCGGGCAGCTCGCCTCGCGCAGCATCAGGCCGCGCAGGCCCTCGCCGTCGAGGACGTGGATGCCGCACGGGCGGGCGGCCGAGAAGCCGTGCCGCTCGGCGAACGCGGCCAGCCGCCGGTGCCCGGTGTGGCCGAGCAGCTCCCGGTCGGCGACGCCGTCGAGCAGCGGCGCGACCCGCGCGTACAGGGCGTCCGCGGTCTGGTCCCAGATCCGGCTGCCCGCCGGGTGGTTGACCGGCACGTCCACGAACGGTCCGTGCAGGTAGGCGCGGCCGGTGTCGGTGTCCAGCTCGACGGTGAGCGCGCCACGCACCCACCCCGAGTCGTCGGTGGCGACGACGGTGCACGCGGACCAGTCCGGCTCGAACTCGGCCAGCTCGGCGGAGACGTCGCCGAGCGTCTCACCGAGGTAGCCGATGTGGTGCGCGTCGTCGGCCTGCAGGCGCAGGATCAGCGCGAGCACGGCGTCCAGGTCGTCCTGGGCGGCGGGACGGATGTCGTACATGTCTGGAATGGTCGCCCGCGAGTCGGGCGAACGCGAGGGAGTTTTCGACGCCGGGATCGCGGGACGTGACGGACGTCGCGCGGCGGCGCCCGGACGTCCTCGACGGCGTGCGATCCGACCGCCGGCCGCGACCCTGCGCCGGACGGCGGCGTCGCGCTCGGTGCCTGCCGACGCGCACCGGATGGCGCCGGCACAACGCTCCCGCGCCTCCTAGCGTCGGGGGCATGACGGACGACGTCCTCGACATCCCCTTCGCCGACGCCTTCGCGTTCGACCCCTCGCCCACGTGGGCGCGGCTGCGCGAGGAGGCGCCGGCGGTTCGGGTCCGAACCCTCGCGGGCGCCGTCGTGTGGCTGGTGACCCGCTACGACGACGTGAAGCTGGTGCTGGCGGACCCGCGGTTCTCCCGGGCCGGCGTGGTGGCCGAGGGCGCGCCGCGGGTCGGGGTGTCCCGGCCGCTGCCCGGCACCCTGCCGACCACCGACCCGCCCGAGCACACCCGGCTGCGCAAGCTCGTGTCCGGCGCGTTCTCGCACCGGCGGATCGAGCGGACCCGTCCGTGGGTGCGAGAGCTGTGCGAGGAGCTGGCGGACGACGTCGTGGACGGCGCGGACCTGCGGCGGGTGTACGCGCTGCCGCTGCCGCTCCAGGTCATCTGCACGCTGCTCGGCGTGCCGTACGGGGACCGCGAGCGGTTCCGGGAGTGGGTCGAGCTGGCCTACAGCATGGAGATGTCGGAGCAGTCGCGCGTCGAGGCGGCGATGGCGAGCCTGGTCGCGTACATGGGCGAGCTGGTCGCGGCGAAACGGCGGGAGGCCCGGTCCGACGACCTGCTCGACGAGCTGTGCGCGACGCCGCTGACGCACGACGAGCTGGTCGCGTTCGCACTGAACCTGCTGGTCGCGGGGCACGAGACGTCGGCGAACCAGATCACCGGCTTCGTCGCGACCCTGCTGCGCGACCGGTCGGCGTGGGAACGGCTGGTGGCCGACCCGTCGCTGGTGCCGAGCGCCGTGGAGGAGCTGATGCGGTTCACGCGGCTCAGCGACGTGGGGCAGCTGCGGGTGGCGCTGGAGGACGTGCCGGTCGCCGGTGTGGTGATCCGCGCGGGTGAGGGCGTGATGGCGTCGATCGGCTCGGCGAACCGCGACCCGCGCGCGTTCCCGCACCCGGACCGGCTCGACCTGGGCCGCACCCCCAACCCGCACCTGGCGCTCGGCGTCGGCCCGCACTTCTGCCTCGGCGCCCAGCTGGCCCGGATCGAGCTGCGGGAGGCGCTGACCGTGCTGCTGGAGCGGTTCCCGGGGCTGCGGGCGGCCCGACCCGTCGAGGAGCTGGCCTGGCGGCGGGTGCTGGTCAGCGGTCTCGCCGAGCTGCCGGTGCGCGTCTGACCCGTTCCGGCCGGTCACGACCGGTTCCGATCGGCGTCAACCGGTGTTCGGCGGGTGTTTGGTCCGCGTCTGGTTCGGGCGACACGACGTCACGGGTGACGGACATCTATTGCCGCGCGTTTCGCGGTGGGGAACCCTGGACCCGTGAGCGAGGAAACGATCCAACTCGAACTCAACGACAGCGGGGTGGCGGTAGACCTACCGATGCCTGCCAACCAGCGGGACCAGGTGCAGGAGGTCCCCTACCGGCCGGTGGAGTTCCGCGACGACGACCTGCCCAACGCCATGGAGCGCGCGGCCACGTGGCTGAGGCAGACCCAGGACTGGCTCGGCGAGCCGGTCGACGTCATCGCGGTGCACCTCGACTACGACGACACCAAGGGCTCGCCCTACTACGCCCTCAAGTTGCTCTGCAACGAGGAGGACTTGGCGGGCGTGCCCCGGGTGGTGCGTGAGCACGAGGGCACTACTCACGAGTAACGTACGCTGAGGACATGCCAGATCGCGTGTACCCGCCGGTGATCGCCGCGGCCAAGCTGATGTTCCGCGTGCTCGACCTGCGGATCACCGTGGAAGGCGCGGAACACGTGCCGACCACCGGCGGGGCCGTGCTGGCCTCCAACCACGTCTCCTACCTCGATTTCATCTTCGCCGGCTACGGCGCGCAGCCCGCGCGCAGGCTGGTCCGGTTCATGGCCAAGCACGAGGTGTTCCGCCACCGCGTGTCCGGCCCGCTCATGCGCGGGATGCGCCACATCCCGGTGGACCGGGCCGCCGGCCAGGCGTCCTACCAGCAGGCGTTGGACGCGCTGCGGGCCGGCGAGGTCGTCGGGATCTTCCCGGAGGCCACGATCAGCCGGTCGTTCACCGTCAAGGAGGTGAAGAGCGGCGCGGTGCGCCTCGCGGCCGAGGCCGGCGTGCCGCTCCTGCCGACCGCCGTGTGGGGCACCCAGCGGCTGTGGACGAAGGGCAGGCCGAAGTCCCTGACCCAGCGCCACGTGCCGGTGACGATCGTCATCGGCGAGCCGATGGAGCCGACCACGGACGCCGCGCTGCGCGAGCGGATGCAGGCGTTGCTGGACGACGCGCAGGCCCGGTACCCGGAGTCGGGCGAGGGCCAGTGGTGGCAGCCGGCCCACCTGGGCGGCACCGCGCCCACGCCGGAAGAGGCGAAGCGCCTCGACGACCGATAGTCCGACCGAGAACCGAATCAGGGGTCCCCGCCAGAGGGACCCCTGATTTCATTCTGCCGGCGACCGCCGACGATTCGGGTTGCTGAAGCTTCACCTGTGGACAACTCGGAAGCCGGCACCTCCGCTGTGGACAACTCCGCGGTGGATGCCTCAGGAGCCGACTGCTCCGCTGTGGACGACGCGGGGGGCGACTACTCGGCCGTGAGCTACTCGGCGGTGGAGGACTCGGCGGTGGACGACTCGTCGCCGCGTGCCGGGTCAGGCTCGGACGTCGGCTCGGGTTCCGAGATCCGCTCAGACCCGGAAACCTGCTCGGGCTCGGAGGCCGGCCCAGCCTCAGCCGCCGGCGCGAGATCATCGGCGGATTCCGACGCGACGGCAGCGACGGCGGCGACAGCAGCGGCGGGCTTGGCGCGCTTCGGCTTGTCCTCACCGCGCAGCCGTTGCGAGATCACCTGGCTGATGCCGTCACCGCGCATCGACACGCCGTACAGCGCGTCGGCGATCTCCATCGTCGGCTTCTGGTGCGTGATGATCAACAGCTGCGAGTGCTCCCGCAGCTGCTCGAACAAGCCGATCAACCGGTGCAGGTTGGTGTCGTCCAGCGCCGCCTCGACCTCGTCCATGACGTAGAACGGCGACGGCCGGGCGCGGAAGATCGCGACCAGCATCGCCACCGCCGCCAGCGACTTCTCGCCACCGGACAGCAGCGACAGCCGCTTGACCTTCTTGCCGGGCGGCCGGGCTTCCAGCTCGATGCCGGTGGTCAGCATGTCGTCCGGCTCGGTCAGCACCAGCCGTCCCTCGCCGCCGGGGAACAGGACCTTGAACACGACCTCGAACTCGCGGGCCACGTCCTCGTAGGCCGACGTGAAGACCTCGAGGATCTTGTCGTCGACCTCCTTCACCACGGTCAGCAGGTCGCGCCGCGTCGCCTTGATGTCCTCCAGCTGGTTGGACAGGAACTTGTAGCGCTCCTCCAGCGCCGCGAACTCCTCCAGCGCCAACGGGTTGACCTTGCCCAGCAGCGACAGGTCCCGCTCGGCGCGCTTGGCGCGCCGCGCCTGGGTGTCCCGGTCGTACGGGATCGGCTGCGGCGGCGTCACGGCCTCGCCGCGCTCCTTCGCCGCCTCGTACTCGGCGACCTCCTGCGGCGACGGCGGGATGAACACGTCCGGGCCGTACTCGGCGACCAGGTCCTCCAGGCCGATGCCGAACTCCTCGGCGACCTTGGTCTCCAGCTGCTCGATGCGCATCCGCTGCTCGGCCCGCAGCACCTCGTCGCGGTGCACGGCGTCGGTCAGCTTCTCCAGCTCGCCGGACATCTCGCGGACCAGGCCCCGGACCTGCGCCAGGTACGTCTCGCGCTGCGCCTTGCGCTCCTGCGCGGCGTCCCGCTCGCGTGCCGCGCGGGCCAGGGACGCGCCGATCCGCTCCAGCGCGACCTCGCCGCCCCGCACCACGGCCTTCGCGACGACGGCGCCGCGGGCACGGGCGGCGTGGGCGCGCTGGGCGCGTTCGCGGGCCTCCCGCTCGGCGCGCGCGGCCCGGCGCAGTCCCTCGGCCTTGCCCTGCAACGCGCGGGCGCGCTCCTCGGCCGTGCGCAGCGACAGCCGGGCGTCGACCTCGCCTTGACGTGCGGCGGCCAGCTCGGCGGCCATCTCGTCGCGGTGGGACGTGTCCGGCTCGTCGTCGAGCGGCTGCTCCTGCGCCACCAGCAGCCGTTCTTCCAGCTCGGCGAGCTTGAGCAGGTTCTCCTCGCGGGCGGCCTCGACCTTCTCCCGCTGGGCGCGCGCCCGCTCGACCTCCGCCTCGGCCGACCGCACCGCCGCCGCGAGCCGGTTCAGCCGCTCGGACGACCGGGCGCGCCGCACCTTGGCCTCGTTCAGCTGCTCCTTCACCGCGGCGACCTCGGCCCGCCGGGCCTGCTGCTCGGCCCGCGCGCCCTCCAGGGCGGCCGCGGACTGCTCCAACGCGCGTTCGGCCAGCGCCAGCTTCTCCGACGCCTCGTCCACCGCGGCCTGGACCTCGATGACGCTCTGGCTGCGCCCGGACCCGCCGACGGCCCAGTCCGCGCCGAGCACGTCGCCGTCACGGGTCACCGCGCGCACCGAGGGGTGCTCGTCCACCAACCGCCGCGCGGTGGCCAGCGAGTCCACCACCGCGACCCGCTCCAGCGCCCGGTGCAACGCGGGCCGCAGCGGCTCCGGCGCCCCCACCACGTCCACGGCCCACCGAGCGCCCGCCGGCAACGTCGGCCAGCCGGACCGGTCGACGCTCACCGGCGCGCCGCCCACCAGCACGCCCGCCCGGCCGGTGTCCTGCTCCTTCAACAGCTCCAGCGCGGCCACCGCGTCGGCCCCGGACGCCACGGCCACCGCGTCCGCGATCGGGCCCAGCGCCGCCGCCAGCGCGATTTCCGCGCCCGGCTCCACGGTCAGCAGCGCCGCGACCGAGCCCAGCAGCCCCGGCAGCCGGGACGCCAGCAACGCGCCCGCGCCGTCCTTGCGGGTCAGGCCCAGCGACAGCGCGTCCACCCGCGCCTTCCACGACGCGATGTCGCGCTCGGCGGCCCGCTCGGCCTTGACCAGCTCCTCGACCCGGCGGCGCGCCGCGTCGTCCGCCTCCACCGCCAGCCGGTGCCGCTCGTCCAGCCCGACGTCGTCCTCGTCCTCGGTCCCGGTCACCTCACGGGCCTCGGCGAGTTCCTGCTGGACGACCTCGGACCGCTCGACCGCCTCGGCCAGCGCGATCGACATCCGCTCGATCTCCTCGGCGGTCGCGCTCGTCTTCGACCGCAGCGCCTCGACCTGGCCGGACAGCCGGGCGAGGCCCTCGCGCCGGTCGGCGATGGCCCGCACGGCGGCCAGGTGCGCCTTCTCCGCCGCGGACACCACGCGCTCCAGCTCGGCCCGCGTCTCCACGGCCTCCGCCAGCCCGACCCGCGCCTCCGTCACGCCGTCCTGGAGCTCCTGCTCCAGCATCGCGGTCTGCTCGGCCTCGGCCTCCAGCTCGTCCGGGTCACGCCCGCCGCGCGGCGCTTCCACGGCCGCCGACAGGTGCCGCTCCCGCTCCACGGCCAGCCGCACGGTGCCGCGCAGCCGCTCCTCCAGCGCCGACAGCCGGTACCACGTGTCCTGCGCCTGCTGGAGCTTCGGCGCGTCCGCCGCGACCTGGTCCTCCAGCTCGTTCTGCTGGACCTGCGCCTGTTGCAGCGACCGCTCCACCTCGGCGCGGCGGGCGCGGGCGGCGGCCTCGTCCTGCTCCTCGCGCGCCAACGCCTCGCGCTGCGTCACCAGGTCGTCGGCGAGCAGGCGCATCCGGGCGTCCCGCAGCTCGGACTGCACGACCTGGGCGCGGCGGGCGATCTCGGCCTGCTTGCCCAGCGGCTTGAGCTGGCGGCGCAGCTCGGCGGTGAGGTCGGTGAGGCGGGTCAGGTTCGCCTGCATCGCCTCCAGCTTCCGCAGCGCCTTCTCCTTGCGCTTGCGGTGCTTCAGGACGCCCGCGGCCTCCTCGACGAACGCCCGGCGCTCCTCCGGCTTCGACTCCAGGATCGCGGCGAGCTGGCCCTGGCCGACGATGACGTGCATCTCGCGGCCGATGCCGGAGTCGCTCAGCAGCTCCTGGATGTCCATCAGGCGGCACGAGTTGCCGTTGATCTCGTACTCGGTGGCGCCCTCGCGGAACATGCGGCGGGTGATCGACACCTCGACGTAGTCGATCGGCAGCGCGCCGTCGGAGTTGTCGATGGTCAGCGTCACCTCGGCGCGGCCGAGCGGCGCGCGGCCGGACGTGCCGGCGAAGATGACGTCCTCCATCTTGCCGCCGCGCAGGTCCTTCGCGCCCTGCGTGCCCATCACCCAGCGCAGCGCGTCGAGCACGTTCGACTTGCCGGACCCGTTCGGTCCGACGACGCACGTGATGCCGGGCTCGAAGCGCAGCGTGGTAGCCGAGGCGAAGGACTTGAAGCCCTTCAGCGTCAGGCTCTTGAGGTGCACGCCGGGCAGCGTACCCGTGCCCGGCGGACGCCCGGGGCAGGCGCGCTGACCAGCGGTATCACGCCGGCCGCGTCACGGCCGGACCGAGACCAGCACCTTCATGTCCACCACGACGTCGAGCCGCTCGATCTCCCCGACCGGGAACGACGTCGACCCGGGGATGCGCTCGTCCGGCGCGTGGTCGGTGCCCCACCAGCCGCCGATCTCGGCGCGGCCGGCCCGGTCGTGGACGATCAGCTTGCACCTCAGGCCCTTGGGGATGTTCTCCACGGTCATCCACAGCTCGGTGCCCCAGGACTTGCCGACGAGGTCGGCGCTGGCCACCACGCCGGACGTGCCGTCGGACGCGTGCCAGGTCACGGCGGCCGGACCGTCGTCGCGCGCCAGCCGCGGCACCAGCACGCCGGCCAGCGCGACGAGCACCGCCAGCACACCGGCGGCGACCAGCACCGGCCGGCGGCGACGGCGCGGGCGGGCGGGCGGCGGGTCGGCCTCGGGTTCGTCGCGGGGCGGCAGCGGCCACAGGTCGGGGCCGGGCCCCGGGTCGTCGAGCGAGAGCTCCAGGTCCGAGAGCTGGACCTGGCCGAGCAGGCCCGGCAGCGGCGCGAGCCGCACCATCTCGCGGCGGCAGACGGAGCAGCCGTGCAGGTGCCGCTCGAACGACGACCGCTCGGCCGGGTCGAGGGAGCCGAGCAGGTAGGCGCCGAGCGCCACGGTCCGGTCACAGCTCACGACTCGGTCACCCCCCGCTCCTCCAACGCGTCGCGCAGCGCCCGCAGGGCGTAGAAGCAGCGCGACTTGACCGTGCCCGGCGGGATGCCCAGGACCGCCGCCGCCTCGGCGACCGAACGCCTGCGGTAGTACAGCTCGACCACCACGTTGCGGTGGTCGGCGGTCAGCGCCCGCAGCGCCTCCGCGACCTGCCAGCTCTGGAGGACGTGGTCCACCTCGTCCGCGACCGGGGGGAGGTCACCGGGTTCGATGGGCACCTCCGAGTTGCGGCCGCCGCGCTTGCGGAAGCCGGAGATGACCAGGTTCCGGGCGACCGTGTAGAGCCACGGTCCGGCGTCGGCGGGCGTCAGCTCGTCGGCGTGCCGCCACGCCCGCAGCAGGGTCTCCTGGACCACGTCCTCGGCCTGCTGGTGGTCGCCGCCGACCATGCGCAGGACGTAGCCGTGCAGCGGGCCGCGCCAACGGCCGTACAGCTGCCTGACGACATCTTCGCCACGGTCCACACCGAAGTACTACGCCATCGACCGGGCCGGCGTTCAACGCTCCACGAAACCGGTCAAGCCGCCGCGGGGGTCGGACCACCGCTCCACGACCGAGTCCACCCGACCGGGGGTATCGCCGGAACGGAGCGCAGCGAGCAGATCCCGGCACGCGGATTCCGACCCTTCGGCGTTCACCTCGACCCGCCCGTCACGCAGGTTGGCCGCC
Source organism: Saccharothrix hoggarensis (assembly GCF_052936025.1). The sequence goes on from NZ_CP193624.1 coordinate 6,216,649, forward strand.
GAACCGACAAGTCCCAGCTCAAGAGCCCGCGAACGCGTCCACCACCGGAAGCCCACGCCCTGCACCTGCCCCCGGACCCACGCGGTCAGCCGCACGGTCCCCTCTGCTCCAGCCACAACAGCCATCCTGTCATTTCACCCATTAGTGGTACGGTGCGCGACCGTGACTGCACGGCGCGGTAACCGATCCGTGATCGGCGGACTCGTCGGCCTGCTCCTCGGCGCGGCCGGTGCGACCGGCGTCGCCGTCGCGAACCCGGACCAGCTCGCCCCGTTCGTCGGGGAAAGCGCAGCACAGCGCGACGGTTCCGACAACGGCGGCGTCGGCGGGGTGGGCGGCCTCGGCGAGCCAGCGCGCGCCATCTCGCCGGAGGCCGTGCCGTCCCCCGCTCCGGCGCCGACGTCGTCCGAGACCACCACCACCACCACCACGACGACGACCACCGAGACGACCACGACCACCACGACGGTTCCGACGACCACGACGACGGCGGAGACGACGGCCGCGCCCACCACGACCACGACCCCTGCCCGGTCGTCGGAGGCGGACCAGGTCGTGGCCCTGGTGAACGAGGCCCGCGACCTCGCCGGCTGCGGCCCGCTGAAGGTGGACGACCGGGTGGTCGCCGCCGCGCGGGCCCACAGCGCCGACATGGCCGAGCGCGACTACTTCTCGCACACGACGCCCGAGGGCGTCGGCTTCGCGCAGCGGATGCGCGAAGCCGGCTACCCGAGCCCCGGCGGGGAGAACATCGCCAAGGGGCAGCGGTCGGCGGACCAGGTCATGCGGGCCTGGATGAACTCCGACGGGCACCGGCGCAACATCCTGAACTGCGGGTTCACCACCATCGGCGTGGGTCTGGACACCCGCGGCTGGTACTGGACCCAGAACTTCGGCTGGTAGAGACGTCAAGCAGACCTTGGGAGAACCGTTGTACGAGACCCCGGAGCCCGAGCGCGCCCGTCCGCGCGTGTCGCCCCACGTGCTGCTGGCCGCGTCCGGGATCGCCGTGTCGACGATCTTCGCCACCATCGCGTCGTTCGCCGGCGCGACCCCCGACGCCTCCCCCGCCAACCCGGTGCCGCGCGAGGACGTCGTGTCCCGCAGCACGCTGACCACGGTCCCGAGCACGTCGTCGTCGTCCGCGCCGGTGAGCCTGACGTCCAGCACCGCGTTGACCACGACGACCACCACGACGTCCGCCGCGGCGCCCACCACGACCACGCCGCCGCGCCGCCGCGTGACCACGGTGACCAAGCCGGACGGCACCACCACGACCACCACGGTGGACGACCCGCAGCCGGGCCCGGCGCCCACGACGGCGCAGCCCACGACGTCGACGTCGACCCCCACGCCCGACCCGGACCCGACCACCACGGTCGACCCGCCCAGCTCCACCACGCCCAGCTCGACCACGCCGTAACGAGGTCGCCCGCGAGGGGTGACGGTCCTCCACACCATCGGGTGGAGGACCGCTCGAACGGTGAAGACCGGTGGGGTGACCCGCCGATACCTCGAACACTGACCATCCGTCCGGGTCCCCCACAGGGAGATGGTGTGTTCGACCAAGATCGTCAAGCGTCACCCCGGAAGAAGTTCTCCTCGGTCGTGATGCTCGCCGCGGGCGGCGCCGCCGTCGCCACGGTGGTCGCCACGCTCGCGTCCGTGCTGGCCGCGGGTGAGCGGGCGTCGGACTCCGGTCCGCCCGAGCCGAAGGCCGAGGTGAGGGCGACGGTCGGCACGTCGGTGAGCGCCGGCCCGGACGGCCGCCCGGTCACGGTGGTGGTCACGGTGTCCACCCGCGTGGGCACGACGCCGGGCCGTGACGCGGCCGGGGCCAAGCCGGAGGAGCAGCGCCGGATCGACCAGCCGCCGCCCGAGCAGCCGCCCGAGCCGACCGCGGCGACGTCGTCCCGGCCGCAGTTCACCAGGCCGTCGAGCAACCCGCCGACGTCCTACCTCCCGCCGACGACGACGTCCTCCTCCACGTCCACGACGGTCGCACCCACCACCACGACCACCACGACCACGCCCTGACGGCTACCAGACGTCGCCGTCGCGCCAGTCGCAGGTGAGGTCGCCCGCCGGGTCGAGCGTCGCCACCGGCAGGACGAACACCCCGTCGTCCTCCTCCTCGGTGCGCTCGACCCCGCCGGGCGTCAGCGCGAACGTCCGGCCGCGCCACCGCTGCCAGCCGCGGGCCGCGTAGAACTCCAGGGCGTCCTCGGACGCGCTGAGCGCGCCCAGGTCGTACGCGCCGCGCACGACGTCCTCCAGGGCCGCCATCACGACTCCGCCGACGCCTCGGCGACGTCGGTCCGCCCGCACGGCGACGCCCTCCACGTACCCGGCCCGCAGCGCCCGGCCGCCGTGGAGCAGGCGGCGCTGCACGACCGCGCCGTGGCCGACCAGCTCGTCACCGTCGTGCACGAGGGCGTGCACCCCGCCGAGGGCGTGCTCCCAGTCCTCCTCGCCGAAGTCCCCGTCGAACGCCTCGTCCAGCAGCTCCCGGACCGCGGCGAGCGCCGCTCCGGACAACTGCCAGGTGTGGACCACCGATACCCGTGACACGGTTCACACCCTAGGCCCGTCACGATCACGCGCCCCACCTCGCTCCACCCCTGACGAGAGGACGGGGACATGGCAGAGCACATCGTGGTGGTCGGCGCCGGGTACGCGGGCCTGGCGGCGGCCAAGCTGACGGCGAGGTGGACCGGCGCCCGGGTCACCCTGGTCAACGCGCGGGACCGGTTCGTGGAGCGGGTGCGGCTGCACCAGCTCGCGACCGGGCAGCCGTTGCGCGACCTGCCGCTCGCGGACCTGGTCGCGGGCACCGGCGTCGAGCTGGTGGTGGACCGGGTGACCGGCATCGACGTCGGAACCCGCAAGGTCCAGCTCACCGGCGGGGCGCTGACCTACGACCGGCTGATCTACGCGCTGGGCAGCCACGCGGACGTCACGGGCGTGCCGGGCGCGGCCGAGCACGCCCACTCGGTGTCCACGCAGGAGGACGCGGAGGAGCTGGCGAAGGCGCTCGCGAACGCCCGCACGGTCGCCGTGACCGGCGGTGGGCTGACCGGCGTCGAGGCCGCCACCGAGCTGGCCGAGGCGCGTCCGGACCTCACCGTGCTGCTGGTGACCGGCGGCGGGTTCGGCGAGGCGCTGTCGGACAAGGGCAGGCGGCACCTGCGCCGGGTGTTCGACCGGCTCGGCATCCGGGTGCGCGACCACGCCGACGTCACCGAGGTCCGCGCCGACGGCCTGGTGCTCGCCACCGGCGAGGTGGTCGCCGCCGACACCGTCGTGTGGACGGCGGGCTTCCGGGTGCCCGACCTGGCGGCCGAGGCGGGGCTCGCGGTGGACGCCCGCGGCCGGGTGCTGGTCGACCACACCGCGACGTCGGTGTCGCACCCCGACGTCATGGCCGTCGGCGACGCCGCCGTGGTCAAGCGGCGCGACGGCCTGGAACTGCGGATGGCGTGCGCGACGAGCCTGCCGACGACCCAGCAGGCCGTGCGCGGCCTGGCCAGGCGGCTGAACGGCCGGGAGCCCGTCCCGCTGGACTTCCGGTACCACATCCAGTGCATCAGCCTGGGCCGCCGGGACGGGCTGATCCAGTTCGTGGACGCCGACGACAACCCCAAGGAGCGCGTCCTCACCGGTCGGCTGGCGGCACGGGTCAAGGAGCTGGTGGTGCGCGGCACCGTCATGTTCGAGCGGCGGCCCACGCTGCCCGCCGGCTGAGCGTCAGCGGGCGGCCAGGGCCGACTCGACCAGCGCCGTCACGGTCCGCGCGAGGTCGGCCGACCGCGCCGCGGGGAGTTGCCCGGCGAGCAGGAGCGAGCACAGGCCGTGCAGGACGCACGCCACCAGGACGGTCGCGTCGTGCCCGGCCGGCTCGCCGGACCCGCGAGCCGCGGCGACGGCCGGTGCGAGCACCCGCTGCCCGGCCGCCGCGAGTTCCGACGTCCCGCTGTCGAACATCAGCCGGTACAGCGCCGGGTTCGCCACCGCGAAGCCCACGTAGGCCTGCGCCACCCCGTGCAGGCGGTCGCCCGCCGCCGACACCGCCGCGCCGAGTTCGTCGAATCCCAGCACCGCCACGGCCGCGACCAGCTCGGCGTCGTCCGCGAAGTGGCGGCGGGCGGCGGCGTGGGACACCCCGGCCGACGCGGCGGCCTCCCGCACGGTCAGGCCCGAGACGCCCTCGGCCGCCACCAGCGCACGGGCGGCCGTCACCACGGCGGAACGCAGTTCGCCCCGCTCGTAAGGCCTACGGGGCACCGTGGCCACGGGCAACCCCCTCTCCGCGCGGCCCCGCTTAGGGCTCGAACCGGTAGCCCATCCCCGGCTCGGTCACCAGGTGCCGGGGCCGCGCCGGCTCGGGCTCCAGCTTGCGCCGCAACTGGGCCAGGTACACCCGCAGGTAGTGGGTCTCCTTGGCGTACGCCGGGCCCCACACCTCCTGGAGCAACTGCTTCTGCGCCACCAGCCGACCCCGGTTGCGGGCCAGGAGCTCCAGCACGCCCCACTCGGTGGGCGTCAGGTGCACCTCGGCGCCGTCCCGGCGCACCTTCTTCGCGGCCAGGTCCACGGTGAACGACGCCGTCTCCACGACCGCGTCCCCGCCCTCGACGACCGCCGAGCGCCGCACCGCCGCCCGCAGCCGGGCCAGCAGCTCGTCCATCCCGAACGGCTTGGTCACGTAGTCGTCGGCGCCGGCGTCCAGCGCCTCCACCTTGTCCGCCGAGTCCACCCGCGCGGACAGCACGATGATCGGCACGGTCGTCCAGCCGCGCAGGCCCGCGATCACCTCGGTCCCGTCCACGTCGGGGAGGCCGAGGTCGAGCACCACCACGTCGGGCTTGCCGTCGGCGGCGGCCTTGAGCGCGGCCTTGCCGTCGTGAGCGGTCAGCACGGCGTAACCCCGGGCGGACAGGTTGATCCGCAACGCCCGCACGATCTGCGGCTCGTCGTCGACCACCAGCACCTTTGTCACGCTGCGACACTACGCCCGGGGCCTCGGGCGACGTCCCGCGCGACTACGTGCGGCCAAGTTCCTGACGCGCCCTTGATGGCGTCCCGACCACCTTTTATGCCGTTCTGACGGACTCCTCTCCGCATCGGTGCGGAAAGGGTGAGTACATCCGGGTGCGAATGAATCCGTTTACTGGACAGCTGTACTTCGAAAGTGCGAATGTCCTGTCCGAATTCGGCCACATGCTCACTCACGGTGAGCCGCGAGGAGGGTCTTGATGACCACTAGTGTGACTAATCAGGATGCGTTACAACTCGTGGTCGCCGTGCACCGGCTGATCCGCAGCCTGCGCCAGTCCGCGTCCGTGCGCCGGCTCCAGCCGACCCAGCTGCTGGTCCTCGCGGAGCTGGCGTCGCAGGGACCGATGCGGATCGGCGAGATCGCGGTGCGGGCGCTGTGCTCGCAGCCCACGGCGACCACGGTGGTGACCGGCCTGGAGTCGAGCGGCCTGGTGCGCCGCGAGTCCGACCCGGCCGACGGGCGGGCCACGATCGTCGAGCTGACCGGGCTCGGCCGGGACACCATCGTGTCCCTGGCGCACGGCGAGGCCGAGATGTTGTCCGAGCGGCTGTCCCGGCTCTCCCCCGAGGACCGCGACACGCTGAAGTCCGTCACGCCGCTGCTGCGCAGGCTCGCCGATCCCGCCCCGGCGCAGCCCGCCGCCCGGTCCGCCTCGGTGCAGGCCGCCCCGGTGCGGGCGACGCGGTGATCAGACCCGCGGCCGGGGCTGGCAGCGCGGGCACGAGTACGACGACCGGTTCATGAACGGCTCCCGCCGGATCGGCGCGCCGCACCGCCGGCACGGCTCGCCCTCCCGCCCGTACACGGCCAGGGACCGGTCGAAGTAGCCCGACTGGCCGTTCACGTTGACGTAGAGCGCGTCGAACGACGTGCCGCCCTCGCCCAGCGCCTCGTACATCACCTGCGTGGCGTGCGCGAGCAACTCGGCGGCCTTCGGCCTGGTCAGCCGGTCCGCCGGGCGCAGGCCGTGCAGCTTGGCCCGCCACAGCGCCTCGTCGGCGTAGATGTTCCCGACGCCCGACACGAGGGTCTGGTCGAGAAGCGCGCGCTTCACCCCGGTCCGGCGCCTCCGCAGCGCGGCGACCGCGGCGCCCGGGTCGAACGCCGGGTCCATCGGGTCGCGCGCGATGTGCGCCATCGGCAGCGGCACCCGGACGCCGTCGACCTCGACGAGGTCCGCCAACGCCACGCCGCCGAACGTGCGCTGGTCCACGAACCGCAGCTCGGGGCCGTCGTCGGCGAACCGGACCCGCACCCGCAGGTGCTTCTCGTCCGGCGTGCCGACGGGCTGGACCAGCATCTGGCCGCTCATGCCGAGGTGCGCGAGCACGGCCTCGCCGCCGGACAGGTCGATCCACAGGTACTTGCCGCGCCGCCGCACGGCGTCGAGCCGCTGACCGACCAGGCGCACGGCGAAATCCGCCGCACCGGGCAGGTGGCGGCGGATCGCTCGTGGGTGGAGGACGTCGACAGCGGCGACGGTCCTGCCGGCCACGTGCTCGTGCAGACCTCGGCGGACTACTTCTACCTCGGGCAGCTCGGGCACGGGCGGTCGATCAGTCCTCGGACTCGCGCTCGGCGGCCTCGGCCTCGGCGCGCTCGAGCTCTTCGAGCATCTCGTACGCGGCGGCCTGCGGCTTGGTCGGCTTGAGCATCCAACCGCCCGCCTGGGCGGTGTCGCGCACGAGGACCAGGCCCTGGATGCCGCCGTTGCGGCTGGCGTTCAGCGGGCGGGAAGGACGCGCGTGGCGCGCGCGTCGGTTCGTCCGGACGTTCGTGGCATACATTTCGGCGTCAGTCTTCCTGAGTAGGTGAAGCCTGAGGTGAAGCCTGCGTGGTCGCCGAGTCGCGGTGGCCGTTCCCGGACGCGCCGGTCTCCTGCTCGGCGCGAACCCGTTCGTGCAACACGCGGTAGGCGGCCTCGGCCGCCTTCTGCTCGGCTTCTTTCTTCGTGCGGCCGTCGCCGGTGCCGTAGGCCTGACCACCGACGAGCACCGTGGCGGTGAACTCCTTGCGGTGGTCCGGTCCCTGGTCGTCCACCCGGTACTCGGGGACGCCGAGACCGGCCGAGGCGGTCAGCTCCTGGAGACTGGTCTTCCAGTCCAGCCCGGCGCCCCGGAGTGGCGCTTCCGCCAGCAACGGGTCGAACAGGTGGTGAACCAGTTGACGCGCGGTTTCGATGCCGAACTGCAGGTACACCGCGCCGATGACGGCTTCGAGGCCGTCAGCGAGGATGCTCGCCTTGTCCCTGCCACCGGTCAGCTCCTCGCCGCGACCGAGCAGCAGGTGCCCGCCCAGCCCGTCGTCGCCGAGGCCGCGGGCCACGCCCGCGAGGGCGTGCATGTTCACGACGCTCGCGCGGAGCTTGGCGAGCTGCCCCTCGGGCAGGTCGGGGTGCGTGCGGTACAGGTGATCTGTGACCACGAGGCCGAGCACCGCGTCGCCGAGGAACTCCAGTCGCTCGTTCGGCGGCAGGCCGCCGTTCTCGTACGCGTACGACCGGTGTGTGAGCGCGAGCGTCAGCAGCTCGGCGTCCAAGGGGACGCCGAGCGCTTCGATCAACGGGGCGCGGTCGGCGGACCGACCGCGCGACGACCTACCCCCCACGATTCGCCGCTACCTTCGCCAGAGGGGAGATCAGGCCGGCTGGACGACCTGGCGGCCGTCGTACTGGCCACAGGCCGGGCAGGCGACGTGCTGCGGCTTCGGCTGGCGGCAGGCCTTGTTCTGGCAGGCCACCAGGTGCACGGCAGCGGTCTTCCACTGAGCGCGGCGCGAGCGCGTGTTCGAGCGCGACATCTTCCGCTTCGGGACGGCCACGACTAGTTCTCCTCTGGATTGTCACGATTCCCGCCGAACCGCTCTTGCAACGCAGCCCAACGGGGGTCAATCGTCTCATGCCCGTGGTCGGGGCCGAGATCGGCCAGCTTGCCGCCGCAGTCGACGCACAGCCCGGGGCAGTCCGGCGAGCACAGCGGCACCTGTGGCAACGCGAGCACGATGGCGTCGCGCACCACGGGTTCGAGGTCGATCAGGTCGTCGTGGAGACGACTGACCTCGTCCTCCTCGGTGGTCTCGTCGGTGGTGCTGTCCGGATACGCGTACAGCTCCGTCAGCTCCACCTGCACGTCCGCCGACAGCGGCTCCAGGCAGCGCGAGCACTCCCCTTCGACCACCGTGGCGGCGGTGCCCGTCACGAGCACTCCCTCGACCACCGACTCCAGCAGGAGGTCGAGTTCGACGCTGCCCCCCGCCGGTACCGCGATCACGCCCGCGAGGCCGAGGCCTGGCGCGGGCACCGTCCTGCGGTAACCGCGGCTGGAGCCCGCACGACGCCCGAGGTCCCTGGTGTCGATGACCCAGGGCCCGGTCGCTGTGGGACGCGCGGAGGCGTGACGATGCTCAGACATGATGTTTGGTGTGCCGCCGGGGACCTACCACGGCTAGCCGGTCAAGGGTACGGGACAACGGGCGTCGGCGTGAAATCGGCTGGTCGGAGGTCGTCCGGTCGGGTCTCACCCGGGTCAGTCGTGGTAGTCGAACGGCGCGGCGGCGCTCGCGACGGCCGGGCCGCGCAGGTGCGAGCGGCCCTTCCCGACGCTGCGCAGGGTGTGCGCGAGCAGGTCCTCGAAGTCGGCCAGCTTGCCGTCCACGTACGCGTCGCACTCGTTGCGCAGCCGGATGGCCTCCGCCTGGGCGGCCTCCAGCACGCGCGCCGACTCGGCGTGCGCGGCCTGCACGACCTCGGTCTGGTCGACCAGGCGCGCCTGCTCCGCCCGGCCCTCCTCGATCGCGCGCTCGTAGTTCGCCCGACCGGCCTGGACCATGCGGTCGGCCTCGGCGTGGGCCCGACCCACCAGCTCCTCGTACTCCTGGCGGCCCGCCGAGACGGTGCGCTGGGCCTGGTCCTCGGCCTCGGCCACCATCCGCTCGGCCCGCGCGCGGGCCTCGGACAGCATCCGCTCGGCCTCGTGCTGCGCCTCGGCGACCATCCGCTCGGCGTCGGCGCGGGCCTTGCTCAGGCTCTGGTCCGCCTCGTGCTGCGCCTTGCCGACCAGCTCGTCGCGGTGGTCCAGCACGTCCTGCGCGTCGTCCAGCTCCGCGGGGATGGCGTCGCGCACGTCGTCGAGGAGTTCGAGCACGTCACCGCGCGGCACGACGCACCCGGAGGTCATCGGCACGCCACGCGCTTCCTCGACGATCGTGACCAGCTCGTCGAGGGCCTCGAACACCCGGTACACGTCTCACTCCTCGCGCCCACATCAGTACCCGTCCTAGTGTGCCCTGCCGATCTCGTCGCCGCCGGGAGATCGGCAGGGCGTGTCCGACTACCGGGTGATGTCCACCAGGACGAAGCTCGCGTAGTGGTCGGGCGTGTAGAAGTACAGCTTCGGGGTCGCGTTGCCGGTGACGATCCGCCGCGCGCCGCGCGTGGAGATGCCGGGCGTCTTGACCGTGTACTCCTTGTAGTAGCCCGTGTAGCAGGCCGGGAGGATGCCCTCGCGGTTGTAGAACGTCTGGTTGTCCTGCGGGTATGGGTACGGCCCGCCGCGCTGGACGAGCCGGACGGTGTCAGTCGCCTGGGTGGGCAGGCTCGACAGGGCGACCTTGCGGAAGGCCGACGTGTCGCCGCACGCGGCCTGGGCGGACGCGGTGGCGGACGTGCCGAACGTGCCGGCGAGGACCAGCAGCAGGGAGAGCAGCACCTTGACGGTGCGCGATGTGATCTCGCTCATGATCGTGAACGGTAACTACACCGGGTGACTCCCCGGTACCCCTGACGTTAACCAGGCGTGACCGGTCAGCGACCCTCTGCGAGCCTCGCGGTCAGCCGGTCCTTGATGCTGGGCGGCAGCAGGCTGGTCACGTCGCCGCCGTAGGTCGCCACGTCCTTCACCAGGGAGCTGGCGAGGAAGCTGTAGATCGGGTTCGTCGGCATGAACAGCGTGTCGACGCCCGAGAGCTGGTGGTTCATCTGCGCCATCTGCAGCTCGTAGTCGTAGTCGCTGACCGCGCGCAGGCCCTTGACGATGGCCTTGATGTCGTTCTCCCGGCAGTAGTCGACCAGCAGGCCGTGCCAGGCGTCGACCCGCACGTTCGGCCACTGCGAGGTGACCTCGCGCAGCATCTCCGTGCGCTCCTCGACCGAGAACAAGGTCTTCTTGTTCTTGTTGATGAGCACGGCGACGACGACCTCGTCGAAGAGCTTCGCCGCTCTGCCGATGATGTCCAGGTGTCCGTTGGTGACCGGGTCGTAGGAGCCGGGGCACACGGCACGCGTCATGGTTTCGGACGGTAGCACCCGATCGGACGCATCCACTCAGGTGCGTGGTCCGCATCACCCGGTGGCGTCAACATGTTCCGCCCAATACAGCGCCGTGTCGCCATATCGCTTGCTGCGCAAGGATTCCACGGCAGGTGGCCACATTGGTTCAGGACTGCGCGCGCCCCGTTCCACGATGATGAGCGAGCCCGGTTTCGTCCAACCGTTCGTGACCAGGGCCTGGAGCACCCGGTCCAGCTGCTCGTCGGTCACCGCGTAGGGCGGATCGGCGAACACCACGTCGCACGGCGCGTCCGGGCGGGTCGCGACGACGGCCTCCGCGGTGCGGTTGAGGACGGTCGCGCCGGGCAGGGCGACGGTCCGGGCGTTGCCCTTCAGCACTTCGGCAGCCCGCTTGTCCGACTCGACGAACGTGGCCGCGGCCGCGCCGCGCGACAGCGCCTCGAAGCCGAGCGCGCCGGAACCCGCGTACAGGTCGAGCACCGCGACGCCGTCGAGGTCGACCAGCGCTTCGAGCGAGCTGAACAACGCCTCGCGGACGCGGTCGGACGTCGGACGGGTGCCGCGCGGCGGCACTTGCAGTCTGCGGCCACCGGCGGCGCCCGCGACGATCCTGGTCACCCCGTCATCGTCCCACCGGCCAGGGTCCCACCGGCCAGGGTCCCACCGGCGTCACCGGCCGAGGTGCGCGCCGCCGTTGACCGCGATCACCTGGCCGGTGATGTGCCCGGCCTCCGGCGAGGCGAGGAACGCCACGGTCGCCGCGACGTCCGCGGGCGTGCCGGCGCGGCCGTTGGCCGTCTCCGCGACGAGGGTCTCGCGGCGCCGCTCGGTCATGCCGCCGCCGAAGAACTCCGTGTCGTCGACGAAGCCGGGCGAGACGACGTTCGCGGTGATGCCCCGGCCGCCCAGCTTGAACGCGAGCTCGGCCGTCCACGCCTCCACCGCCGCCTTGGCCGCGCCGTAGCTGCCGCCGCCTCGCCGGCCCGCGATGGACCCGATGGTGACCACGCGGGCCTGGTCGGCGAGGCGCGGTCCGAGGGCCGTGGTGACGAGGACCGCCGTGACGACGTTCGCCTCGTACATGGCCAGCCACTCCTGCTTCAGGCCGTCGCCGTCCGCGAGGCCGCCCGCGTTGTTGACCAGCACGTCCACCCGTTCGGGCAGGTGCGGGAGCGCCGCGTCGACCGACGCCTGGTCGGCCGCGTCGAACGCCACCGCCCGCGCGCCGATCTCGCCCGCGGTCCGCTCCAGGACGTCCGCGCGGCGCCCGGTGATCACCACGTCGAGGCCGCGCCGGACCAGCTCCTCGGCGATGGCCCGGCCGATGCCGGTGCCGCCGCCCGTGACCACTGCCGTCCTCGTGCCGTCGCTGTTGTCGCTCATGCGAGTGCTTGCCACCATCCGTCGACCGCCGGGGGTTCGTCGACGTTGATCCTCTCACCCGGACGAGGGACGGCGAGCGGGATGTCGTGCGCCTTGGCCTCGCGCCACACCCGGTCGACGGGCTCCGACCAGTCGTGGAACGCGAGGTTGAACGTGGCCCAGTGCACCGGGATCAGCAGGCCGCCCCTGACGTCCCGGTGGGCGGCCACGCCGTCCTCCGGCGTCATGTGGATGTCCGGCCACCCCGGGCCGTACGCGCCGATCTGGATCAGGGAGGCGTCGAACGGGCCGTGCTCCTCGCCGATCGCCTTGTAGCCGTCGAAGTAGCCCGTGTCGCCGCTGTAGAAGACGCGGTGGTCCGGGCCCTTGATGACCCAGGACGCCCACAGCGTGTTGTCCCGGTCGAACCCGCGGCCGGAGAAGTGCTGCGCCGGGGTCGCGACGAGCGCGACGCCGGCCACCTCGTGCGACTCGTGCCAGTCCAGCTCGACGATCCGGTGCTCCGGCACGTGCCAGCGGCGCAGGTGCGCGCCGATGCCCAGCGGCACCACGAACACCGCTTCCTGGTCCCTGGCGAGCGCGCGCACCGTCGGCAGGTCGAGGTGGTCGTAGTGGTCGTGCGAGATGACGACGGCGTCCACGCGGCCGACCTCGTGCAGCTGGTGCGGGACCGGGTGCAGGCGGCGGGGTCCGACCACGGGGGACGGCGAGCACCGGTCGCTCCACACCGGGTCGATCAGGATGCGCGCGCCGTCGACCTCGACCAACGCGGACGCGTGGCCGTACCAGGTGATGTGCAGGCCGTCCGGGGAGCCGGGGGCGGGCGGCACCAGCGGCACCTCGCCCACGGGCCGCCGCTGCTGCCCGCCGAAGAACAGCTCGCGCACCGTCCCGGCCGCGCCGTCCGGCGGCATCGTGCGGGTGGGCGCGGCGTTGTGGAACTTCCCACCGCGGTACTGGGGCGACCGCCGCAGCCGCTCACCCGCGGGCTTGCCGCCCAGCGCGGTCGGCACGTCGCGCGCCGCCCAGGCGACGGCGCCGGCCGTGAGGGCGAGCAGGGCTGCGGTGACCTTCTTCATGCCCGGTCCAACGCGACGTCCGACGGCCCGGTTCCCCCGCGGTCGGGTGACCGTGCGCACCCGGCGAGCGGGACCAGACCGCAACGGCCTCCGGGCCGGGCGCCACGTCGACGCCCGGCCCGGAGGAAGCGGACGTCACTCCAGCACGATCAGCAGGTCGCCGCCCTCCACCTGCTGCACGCCGCGCACGGCCAGGCGCTTCACCCGGCCCGCCTTCGGCGCGGTGATCGCGGCCTCCATCTTCATCGCCTCGATGGTCGCGATCGTCTGACCGGCCTCGACCTGGTCGTCCTCGGCCACGTTCGGCGTGACGACACCGGCGAACGGCGCGGCGACGTGGCCGGGGTTGCCCCGGTCCGCCTTCTCCGCCACCGGCACCTCGGCCGCGACCGACCGGTCGCGCACCTGGATCGGGCGGAGCTGGCCGTTCAACGTGGCCATCACCGTGCGGATGCCGCGCTCGTCCGCCTCGCCGATCGCCTCCAGCCCGATCAGCAGCCGCACGCCCGGCTCCAGGTCGACCTGGTACTCCTCGCCCGGCTTCAGGCCGTAGAAGAAGTCCTTGCTGCCCAGGACGCTCGTGTCGCCGTACGCGTCGCGGTGCGCCCGGAACTCCTTCGTCGGGCCGGGGAACAGCAGGCGGTTGAGCGTGTTGCGGCGGTCGTCCTCGAGGCCCTTCAGGTCCTCGTCGGTCAGCTCGGCCACACCCTTCGGCGCGGCGCGGCCCTGCAACGCCTTGCTGCGGAACGGCTCCGGCCAGCCGCCGGGCGGGTCGCCCAGCTCGCCGTGCAGGAACCCGATCACCGACGCCGGGATGTCGAAGCGGCCGGGGTCCGCCTCGAAGTCCTGCGGCGACACCCCCGCGCCGACCAGGTGCAACGCCAGGTCGCCGACCACCTTGGACGACGGCGTCACCTTCACCAGGCGGCCCAGCATCCGGTCGGCGGCGGCGTACATGGACTCGATCTCCTCGAACTTCTGCCCGAGGCCCAGCGCCACCGCCTGGGTGCGCAGGTTCGACAGCTGCCCGCCGGGGATCTCGTGCGAGTACACGCGGCCGGTCGGGCCGGGGATGCCCGACTCGAACGGCGCGTAGACCTTGCGCACCGACTCCCAGTACGGCTCCAGGTCGCACACGGCCCGCAGGTCGAGGCCCGTGGCCCGGTCGGTGTAGTCGGTCGCGGCCACGATCGCCGACAGCGGCGGCTGCGACGTGGTGCCCGCCATCGACGCGACCGCGCCGTCCACCGCGTCCACACCGGACTGGATGGCCGCCAGGTAGGTGGCCAGCTGGCCGCCCGCCGTGTCGTGGGTGTGCAGGTGGACCGGGAGGTCGAACTCCTTGCGCAGCGCGGTCACCAGCCGGGCCGCGGCGGGCGGGCGCAGCAGGCCCGCCATGTCCTTCACCGCGAGCACGTGCGCGCCCGCGCCGACGATCTGCTCGGCCAGCTTGAGGTAGTAGTCGAGCGTGTAGAGGCGCTCGTCCGGGTTCGACAGGTCGGACGTGTAGCAGAGGGCGACCTCGGCGACCGCCGTGCCGGTCTCCCGCACCGCCTCGATCGCCGGCCGCATCTGCTCGACGTCGTTGAGGGCGTCGAAGATGCGGAAGATGTCGATGCCTGTCTTGGTCGCCTCTTCGACGAACGCGCTGGTCACGGCCTCGGGGTACGGCGTGTAGCCGACCGTGTTGCGGCCGCGCAGCAGCATCTGGAGGGTGATGTTCGGCACGGCCTCGCGCAGCGCGGCGAGCCGTTCCCACGGGTCCTCGGCGAGGAACCGCAGCGCCACGTCGTACGTCGCGCCGCCCCACGCCTCCAGCGACAGCAGCTGCGGCGTCATGCGCGCCACGTGCGGCGCGACGGCCAGCAGGTCCTTGGTGCGCACGCGGGTGGCGAGGAGGGACTGGTGCGCGTCGCGGAACGTCGTGTCCGTGACGGCCAGCGCCTTGCTCTCCCGCAGCCAGCGGGCGAAGCCCTCCGGGCCCAGCTCGACGAGCTTCTGCCGCGACCCGGCCGGCGGCTCGGCGTTGAGGTCGACCGCGGGCAGCTTCACCTTCGGGTCCACGACGGACGGACGGGGGCCGTTCGGCTTGTTCACCGTCACGTCGGCGAGGTAGGTGAGCATGCGCGTGCCGCGGTCGGCGGAGTGCCGGGCGGTCAGCAGGTGCGGGCGCTTCTCGATGAACGAGGTGGTGACGCGGCCCTCGTAGAAGTCCGGGTCGTCCAGCACCGCCTGGATGAACGGGATGTTCGTGGACACGCCCCGGATGCGGAACTCGGCCACCGCGCGCCGCGCGCGGGCCACCGCGGCCGAGAACGTGCGGCCGCGGCAGGTCAGCTTGACCAGCATCGAGTCGAAGTGCGCGCCGATGACCGTGCCCGCGCCGGTCGTGCCGCCGTCCAGCCGGATGCCCGAGCCGCCCGGCGAGCGGTAGGCGCTGATCATGCCGGTGTCGGGGCGGAACCCGTTGGCCGGGTCCTCGGTGGTGATGCGGCACTGCAGCGCCGCGCCGCGCAGCTGCACGGTCTCCTGGCTCAGCCCCAGGTCGTCCAGCGTCTCGCCGCTCGCGATCCGCATCTGCGACTGCACCAGGTCCACGTCGGTGACCTCTTCGGTGACCGTGTGCTCGACCTGGATGCGCGGGTTCATCTCGATGAAGACGTAGTTGCCGTGCGGGTCGAGCAGGAACTCGACCGTGCCCGCGTTGCGGTAGCCGATGTGCCGGGCGAACCGGACGGCGTCGGAGCAGATCCGCTCCCGCAGCTCCGGGGACAGGTTCGGCGCGGGCGCGATCTCGATCACCTTCTGGTGCCGCCGCTGCACCGAGCAGTCCCGCTCGAACAGGTGCATCACGTTGCCCTCGCCGTCGGCGAGGATCTGCACCTCGATGTGCCGCGGCTCGACGACGGCCTGCTCCAGGAACACGGTCGGGTCGCCGAACGCGGACTCCGCCTCGCGTGACGCGGCCTCCAGCGCCTCGCGCAGCGCGCTCTTCTCCTCGACGCGCCGCATGCCGCGGCCGCCACCGCCCGCGACCGCCTTGACGAACACCGGGAAGGCGATGTCCTCGGCGGCCGCCACCAGGGCGTCGATGTCGCTGGACGGCGCGCTGGACTTCAGCACCGGCAGGCCGGCCTCGCGGGCCGCGGCGATGGCGCGGGCCTTGTTGCCCGTCAGCTCCAGCACGTCCGACGGCGGGCCGACGAACGTGATGCCGGCGTCGGCGCAGGCCTTGGCCAGCTCGGGGTTCTCCGACAGGAAGCCGTACCCGGGGTAGACCGCGTCGACGCCCGCCTTGCGGGCCGCCTTGATGATCTCCTCCACGGACAGGTAGGCCCGGACCGGGTGGCCCGGCTCACCGATCTCGTAGGACTCGTCCGCCTTCAACCGGTGCAGGGAGTTGCGGTCCTCGTGGGGGAAGACGGCCACCGTTCCGGCACCCAGTTCATAGGCAGCGCGAAAGGCCCGGATCGCGATCTCGCCGCGGTTGGCGACAAGAACCTTGCGGAACATACGGCGTTCCCTCCCGGTTGCTCGGCTGAGTCTGCTCGACCCCGCGCACAGGTCTACGAATCAAGGCACGCTACCGTGCGCGTCCCGCCCCTCGGGAGTTCCATCTCACGTGACGGACGTCATCGTGATCGGTCACTCTCCCCGCCGGGACCGGCGCGACCTGGGACCATGCCCGCGAATTCTCCCTTGCCCGGCCTCGTCGCGCAGCCCCCGGACGCTTCGGCACGCGGCCGGAGGATTGACGTGACGCAGTGCCGCCCACACATCACCCCAGCGTGATCTGGACCATGGTCGAACGCTTGTTCGGCAAACCGCACGCTCGATCACCGCCCCGTTACGGTCCGTTCCCCGCATCGGGTGATTGGCCTGGGCGACTTCTCGGTAGGGTTGCCCCCATGGCCGGGGCTGAAGGGACTGGGCAGCCTGCTGCCCGCACCCATTTCGACGTCGTTCTGCGCGGTTACAACCAGCGCCAGGTGAACGAACGGGTGACGCGACTGGAGTTCGACCTCAAGAACTCCAACCGGGCGCGCGAAGCCGCGTCGGCCCAGGTCGCGGAGCTGAGCAAGCTGCTCAACACCACCCGTGCCGAACTCGACAAGGTGAAGGCGCAGCTCGGCAACCTGGCCAGCAGCCCGGTCAGCGCCTCCAACGTCACCGAGCGCGTGCGCGTGATGATGACGTTGGCCGAGGAGGAGATCGCCGACATCCGGCAGGCCGCGCTCGACCAGGCGAACGCGACCCGGGCCGAGGCTGAGCGCGCCGCGGCCGAGGGCAAGGCCCTGCACCAGCGGGCCATGAACGAGCTGGACGATCGCCGCCGGCAGCTGGAGGCGTCCCACCAGAACCGGGCGAAGGAGCTGGACCGCCAGTTCGAGGGCCGCCGCACCGAGCTGGAGCGGTCGCACGAGGAGCTGCGCGCCAAGCTCACCGCCGAGCACGAGGCGCTGATGGCCGAGGCCACCGCCGACCGCGAGCGGCTGACCGCCGAGTTCGAGGCGAAGACCGCGGAGCTGGAGGCGAAGCGGGTCGAGCTGGAGCAGAAGTACCAGGGCTACCACGACGACCTGGACAAGGAGTACGACGAGCTGCGCGCCAAGCTCCGCCAGGAGCACGAGGTGCACGTCGTCGAGGCCAAGGCCGAGGCCGCGAAGCTGCTGGAGGCGGCCCGCGACGAGGTCGCGCGGCTGCGCGCCCGGTCGGAGCAGGAGATCGCCGAGCTGGAGTCCGAGGCGCTGGCCAAGGCCGAGAAGGCGGTGGCCGAGGCCAACGCCCAGGCCGAGCGGACCACCACCGAGGCCGACGCCCACGCCCAGCGCACGATCACCGAGGCCGACGCCCACGCCGAGCGGACCATCACGGAGGCCGACGCCCACGCCGACCGCCGCACCACGGCGGCGGACGCGAAGCTCGCCGAGCTCCACCGCGTGCACCGTTCGCTGAGCGAGCAGTTCGCCGCCGCGCAGGAGGCCGTGGCCCGCGCCGTCGCCTCCCTCACGCCGCTGGACGACGAGTCGGCGACCGGGGACGAGCGCGAGGCCGAGACCAAGAAGATCGCGAAGTCCGCCGTCGCCGCCCCGGCCCCCGCGACCGACGAGGCCACCGACGCCAAGGCGGCGGACGGCGAGGCGAGCGGGTCCAAGGCTGCCGAGGCGAACACCACCGACACGAAGGCTGCCGAGGCGAAGGCGGTCGCGGCGAAGGCGGCCGGCGCGAAGACCACCGACGCCAAGCCTGCTCACGCCAAGGCCGCCGATCCGAAGGCCGCCGCGGGCGCCAAGGCCGGTGCCGACAACGCCTCCGGCGCGAGCCCGGCGAAGCCCAGGGCGAAGGCCGCCAACCCGTCCGAGCAAACGACGACCCAGCTGCCGATCCCCAAGACGGGCAGGCAGGCCAGGTAGCCCGTCGGTCGCGCGTTACCCGGGCAGCTGCTCGGCGGGGACGACCTCCGCCGGGTCCGGGGCGGCGATCGCGACCGGCCGACCCCAGTCGCGGAACCGGGTGGTGGACTGCTTCACGACCTTGCCGTCCAGCTCGAACCGGTACTCGGCGCGGACCGGCGCGCTCGTCCCGTCCACCCACACCGTCGCGGCGATCTTCACCCCGTACTCGGCCAGCTGGGTGTGCTGGAGCTGGATGTCCTGGTCCTCGATGACCTTGGCCATCTTCAACGGGTCCACGACCAGGTCGAACCGGGTCGTCGGCACGCCGTCGACCTCCTCCGACCCCCGGCCGACGATCAACGCCGCCCTCGGCTGCACGTAGTCGAGCTCGGCGCCCGCCATCGCGCTCGGCCCGAAGCCGCGCAGCAACGCGGACACCTCGCCGCTGTTCGCCGACGTGTAGAAGCCCCACTTCTTGCCCGCGGGCATGGGCGCGCCCTCGACCTGCACGTACGTGCCCTCGCGCAGCACGACCAGGGAGATCTTCTTGGGCTGCCCGCCGGTCGAGACGTCCATGGTCATCGCGCCCGCGAGCCCGTCGGCGTCCTGCCGCAGCGAGCCGTCCACGACGTTGCGGACCTCGGTGGCCTGCCCGTCGGACGCGAAGCCCTCGGTGTGGAACGCCGCCGTCCCCAGCTCCGCCCGCCGCTGCTCGATCCGCTCGGCGAGCACCGCCAGGTCGCCCTTGGGCGGTGACGACGACGTGGTGGTGGCGGGGTCGCCGGCCGGAGCGGCCGTGCAGGCGACCAGCGCCAGCGGAACCAGGGCGAACAGGAATCGGCGCACGAGTCAGGGTACCCAGGCGGGTCCTACGCCTTCTCCAGGTACTCCGCGCGCTCCTCGTCCAGCAGGCCCGCGACCAGGCCCGCGAGGCCTGGGTGGGCGGCCAGCTCCGGGTCGGCCTCCACGACCTCCTGCGCCACCACGCGCGCCTCGGCGATCACGTCCTCGTCCCGCAGCAGCGACAGCATCTTGAGCCCCGACCGCCGCCCGGACTGCGCCGCGCCGAGGATGTCGCCCTCGCGGCGCAGCTCCAGGTCCAGCTGGGCCAGCTCGAAGCCGTCCAGAGTGGACTCGACGGCCCGCAGCCGCTCCATCGTCGACGTGCCGTCCGGCATCTCCGTCACGAGCAGGCACAGCCCCGGCGCGCTGCCCCGGCCGACCCGCCCGCGCAGCTGGTGCAGCTGGCTCACGCCGAACCGGTCCGCGTCCATGATGACCATCACGGTGGCGTTGGGCACGTTCACGCCGACCTCGACCACGGTCGTGGCGACGAGCACCTGCACCTCGTTCGCCGCGAACGCCCGCATCACGGCGTCCTTGTCCTCGGCGGGCATCCGGCCGTGCAGGATGTCGATCCGCAACCCGCGCAGCGGCCCCTCGGCCAGCCGGTTCGCCACGTCCACCACGGCCAGCGGAGGCCGGCGGTCCGAGCCGTCCTCCTTCGGCGGCTCCTCCGCGTCGTCCTCCGACGCGCCGTCGCCGATGCGCGGGCACACGACGTACACCTGGTGGCCCTTGCCCACCTCCTCGTGGATGCGCTGCCACGCCCGGTCGAGCCAGCCCGGCTTCGCCGCCACCGGCACGACCGACGTGCTGATCGGCGAACGCCCCCGCGGCAGTTCCCGCAGCGCGGACACCTCCAGGTCGCCGTACACGGTCATGGCGACCGTGCGCGGGATCGGCGTGGCCGTCATCACCAGGACGTGCGGCGTGGACCCGCCGGCCCGCCCGCTCAGCGCCGCGCGCTGCTCCACGCCGAACCGGTGCTGCTCGTCCACCACGACCAGGCCGAGGTCGGCGAACTCCACCTTGTCCTGGATCAGCGCGTGCGTGCCGACCACGATCCCGGCCTCGCCGGACACGATCTCCAGCATCGCCCGCTTCCGCGCCGGCGCGCCCATCGACCCGGTCAGCAGCGTCACCCGCGTCGCGTGCTCGGCGCCGCCCAGCTCACCGGCCTGCGCGAGGTCGCCCAGCAGCTCCCGCAACGACCGCGCGTGCTGCGCCGCCAGCACCTCGGTGGGCGCGAGCATCGCCGCCTGCCGCCCGGCGTCCACGACCTGCAGCATCGCCCGCAGCGCCACCATCGTCTTGCCCGACCCGACCTCGCCCTGGAGGAGCCGGTTCATCGGGTGCTCGCCGGACAGGTCGCGCGCGATCTGCTCGCCCACCTCGCGCTGGCCCGCCGTCAGCTCGAACGGCAGGCGCGCGTCGAACGCGTCCCGCACCAGG
This sequence comes from Saccharothrix hoggarensis, assembly GCF_052936025.1. Next base: position 6,237,148 of record NZ_CP193624.1, read on the forward strand.
CCCGGCCGGGGCGGGCACGCGGGGGCGGGGCGGGCCGTGGCCGAACGGCGGCGTTGCGCCAGGGTCAGCTGCACGGCCATCGCCTCGTCCCACTTCAACCGCTGCTGGGCGACGGCGATGGCGGCCCAGCTGTCCGGCCGGTGGATCGTCCGCAGCGCCTCTTCCAGCGGGATCAGGCCGCGCGACTCGCGCAGCTGGTCCGGCAGCGGGTCCTCGCCGACGCCGTCCCACACCGCGAGCACCTGCTCGACGCAGTTGGACACGTTCCACGACTGGATGCCCTGCGCCGCCGGGTAGACGGGGATGAACGCGCCCGCGAAGTCGGCCGCCGACGCGCCCTCGCCGTCCAGCACCTGGTAGTCGGGGTGGGCGAGCTGGAGCTTGCCGTTGAACATGCCGACCTTGCCCGCGAACATCGCCTCGCGCCCCGGCAGCAGCTCCCGCTCGACCTTGCGCGAGCCGCGCCCGAAGAACACCAGGTGCAGGTCGCTGGTGCCGTCGGTGATCACGGCCTCCAGCAGCTCGCCGCTGCGCGACTTCATCCGACGCTGCCGGGCGCTCTTCACGCGGGCCTGCACGGTGACGTGCTCGCCCAGCTCCAGCCCGGCGATCTCGGTCAGCTTGCCGCGCTCGTCGTACCGGCGCGGGTAGTGGCGCAGCAGCTCACCGACCGTGGTCAGGCCGAGGCCGGCCTCCAGCGCGTCGGCGCTCTTCTTGCCGAGCACCGACACCAGCTTCTCGTCGAAGGTCGTCATCCCGGCCCATCCACCTACTCGACACCGACAACCAGCAGGGCGTCCCGCTGTCCGCCCTGGTAGGCGGCCAGCTCCACCTCCGGGTGCGCGACGCGGAGGTGATCTTCCAGCACCCGCTCGATCCCGTCCGGGGCGGCCTGCCCCCAGAGCACGGTGACCAGCTCGCCGCCGCTGGCGAGCATCCGGTCCACCAGCCGGCACGCCAGGTCGCCCACGCCGGACGCGGCGGGCTCGATGAGCACGACCTCGCCGTCCACCATGCCGAGCAGGTCGCCGGGGCGGCACCGGCCGACCCACGTGATGGCCTCCCGCTCGGACACCGCGACCTCGCCGCGCCGGGTGGCGGCCGCGGCCTCGGCCATGGCGACCACGTCGTCGCCCGCGCGCCGGGACGGCGAGTGCACGGCGAGCGCCGCCAACGCCTGCACCGGCGAGAACGTCGGCACGACCACGACGTCCTGACCGGCGGCGATGGCCTGGGTGACGGCGTCGTCCAGCGGTTCCCGCAACGACGGGTCGCCGGGCAGCACGGTCACGTGCCGCGCCCGCGTGCCGACGACCACGGCGAGCAGGTCGGCGGCCGTCACCGCGTCGCCGGGTTCGAACACCACCGCGCCCTCGGACCGGAACAGCTCGGCCGCGCCCTCGCCGTCCACGAGCGCCACGATCGCCCGGTCGCGCACGAACCGGGGCGCCTGGGCGGCGATCTGGTCGGCGAACCGGGCCACCGTGATGCGGTGCGGGCGACCGGCGCGGATGCCCGCCTCGACGGCCGCGCCGATGTCGTTGCAGTGCACGTGCACCGTCCACAGCCCGGCGCCGTCGCCGACCACGGACACGCAGTCGCCCACCGCCCGCAGGTCGGCCTTCAGCCGCTCGACGTCGGGCTCGCGGTCGGCCGGCCCGTCGAGCAGGTACATGACCTCGTACTCGTACTCGGCCGACCCGGCCTCGCGGGCGGTGGTCAGCGAGTCGCGCGGGACGGTGGCGGTCACCGGCGCGGGCTCGGCCGCGCGTCCCGTGATCACCGCCGCCAACGTGTCCAGCAGCACGACCAGCCCGCGCCCGCCCGCGTCGACCACACCGGCCTTGGCCAGCACGGCGAGCTGCCGGGGCGTGTCCGCCAGCGCCTCGCCGCCCGCCTTCGCGGCGGCCGTCACCACGTCGTCCAGGTCGTCGGACGCGCAGTCCCGAGCCGCCTCGGCCGCCGCGTGCAGCACGGACAGCACGGTGCCCGCGACCGGCTTCGACACGGCGGCGGTGGCCAGCTCGTCGGCCCGCAGCAACGCCCGCCGCAACGCCGCGCCGGACGCCGTGGGCGCGCCCTGGGCGGCCTCCGCCAGCCCGCGCAGCACCTGCGACAGGATCACCCCGGAGTTGCCGCGCGCACCGGCGAGCGCGCCGCGGGCGAGCGCGCCCAACGCCGCCCCGACGGTGTCCACGGGTGTCCTCAGCAGCGCGTCCAACGCCGAGCGCATGGTCTGGAGCAGGTTCGTGCCGGTGTCGCCGTCGGGCACGGGGAACACGTTGATGCGATCGATGTCCTCGCGGTTCACGTCCAGGGACCGAACGCAGGCGTCCGCCCACTGACGCACCGCGACCGCATCGAGAGCCCGCATGGCGGCGAGGGTATTCGACCCGGTTTGGAGGCAGAACGGCCCACCGGCTACCCTGTCTGGGTTGCCATGCCCGGCTGAGGCTTGTGCACGCTTGCGCGCCCGCCGGGGCGTGAGTACCGAATCAGTAACCTTAAGGAGTGGCTGACGTGGCTGCCGTGTGCGACGTCTGTGGCAAGGGGCCGGGCTTCGGCCATTCTGTCTCGCACTCCCACCGGAAGACGAACCGCCGGTGGAACCCGAACATTCAGACCGTGCGCGCGAAGGTTTCCTCTTCGACGCGGCAGCGGCTGAACGTGTGCACCTCGTGCCTGAAGGCGGGCAAGGTGGTGCGCGGCTGATGTCCCGCGCCCGAGCTTGTGGAAAGGCCCCCGGAATTCGTTCCGGGGGCCTTTTCGCGTCACGGGCGGAAGTACGGGGGAACGCTCAGGGGAGCTTCCAGTCGACCGGCTCCGCGCCCTGCTTCACCAGGAGCTCGTTGGCCTTGCTGAACGGCCGGGAGCCGAAGAAACCGCCCGCGGCGGACAGCGGGCTCGGGTGCACCGACTCGACGCACCGGTCCGCGCCCAGCAGCGGCTTGAGCGCGCGGGCCTGGCTGCCCCACAGGATCGCGACCAGCGGGGCGTCCCGCTCGGCCAGCGCCTTGATGGCCTGCTCGGTCACCGGCTCCCAGCCCTTGTTCCGGTGCGAGTTGGACTTGCCCGGCTCCACCGTCAGCGCCCGGTTCAGCAGCAGCACGCCCTGCTCGGTCCACGGCGTCAGGTCGCCGTTGGACGGCTTCGGGTGCCCCAGGTCGGACATGTACTCCGTGTAGATGTTGACCAGGCTCTTCGGGATGGGCCGCGTCTCCGGCGACACCGAGAAGCTCAGCCCGACGGCGTGCCCCGGGGTCGGGTACGGGTCCTGGCCGACGATCAGCACCCGCACCGAGTGGAACGGCTGCTGGAACGCCCGCAGCACGTTCTCCCCGGCCGGCAGGTAGGTGCGCCCGGCGGCGACCTCCGCCCGCAGGAAGTCGCCCATCGCGGCGATCCGATCGGCGACGGGCGCGAGTGCCGCGGCCCAGCCGGATTCCATGATTTCCTCAAGCGGACGTGCCACGGCGGGAACCTACCTCAGTCGAGCCGCCGGAGTTCCTTGCGGTACAGCAAGATGTTGGCCACGTACTTGTCCACGGCGAACTGCCACGCGCCGTCCGGCACGACGTACCCCTCGCGCACGCGGGCGGGCACGCCGAGCGCCATCGACCGCGCCGGCACGTGCCCGTCGAACGACACCACCGCGCCCGCGCCGACGATCGCGCCGGTCTCCACCACGGAACCGTTGAGCACCACGGACCCGGAGGCGATGAGGCACCGGTCGCCGATGGTCGCGCCCTCGATGTGGACGTTGTGCCCGATGACGCACTCCGCGCCGATCAGCGCCGGGTGGAACTCGGTGCAGTGCACCACCGTGCCGTCCTGGACCGACGTGCGCTCGCCGACCTCGATGCGCCCGTAGTCGCCGCGCAGCACGGCCTGCGGCCACACGGACGCGTGCGCGCCGATCCGGACGTCGCCGATCACGGTCGCGTCCGGGTGCACGTAGGCGTCCGGGTGGATCACCGGCTCCGAGTCGCCCAGCGCGTAGATGGCCATCGCGGTGCCTCCCGCGGTCAGAGGTCCTTCGCGTAGCAAAGGCTTTCCGGATGATGCCGGTAGACGCCGAAGTTGTCGATGCGCGCGTAGCCGCTGCTCTCGTACAGCTTGATCGCCTCGGGCTGCCGCAGCCCCGTCTCCAGCACCATCCGCGTGCGGCCGGCGGACCGCGCGGCCTCCTCCAGCGACGTCAGCACGACCCGCGCCAGGCCGCGCCCTCGCATGGCCTCGACCACGTACATGCGCTTGATCTCGGCGTCGCCGGGGAGCAGCGAGTCCTGCGCCTCCTCGTGGGCACGCCAGCCGCCGCAGGCCACCGGACCGCCGTCGACGTACCCGACCACGAAGTGGCCGCGGGGCGCGGCGAACTCCGCCGGGTCGACGGGCGTGACGTCGCCGTCGCCGTAGCGGGCCACGTAGACCTGCTGGAGGTCGGCGATCAGCTTCACCGAGTCTGGATGGTCATACGCGAGCGTGCATAGTTCCACATCGGTGAGGGTACCTACCGCCAGTGCTCCCAGCCAGGGGGTTTCTCGTACGCGCGGCCGTCCACGGTCACACCGCTGCCGTGCCGGACCGTGCCGATCGTGCGCCAGCCCTCGGGCACCGCCGCGGGCTCGGGGAACGTCGCCGCCAGCGCGTGGTCCTCCCCGCCGGTCAGCACCCAGTGCCGGGCGTCCGCGCCGAGCGCCGCCGCCACGTCGACCAAGCGGGGGTGGACCTCGAGCAGTTCCGTGCGGATGTCGATGCCGATGCCGGACTCGTCGGCGATGTGCCCCAGGTCGGCCAGCAGGCCGTCCGACACGTCGATCATCGCCGTCGCGCCCGCCGCCGCGGCCTGGGGGCCCGCCGCGTACGGCGGTTCGGGGTTCCGCTGCGCCCCGACGACCGCGACCGGCGACCGGAAACCGCGCTGGAGCACGGCCAGCCCGCCCGCCGCCCAGCCGAGCCGTCCGCACACCGCGACGACATCACCCACTTGTGCACCTGATCGGGTGATCGGCTCCAGACCGCCCATGTCGCCGAGCGCCGTAACGGAGATCACCAGTGTCGCGGACGACACCATGTCGCCGCCCACCACGCCGGCGCCCGCGACGGTCGCCTCCTGCCACAGGCCGGCGGTGATCCCCTCCACCACGGAGGACGGCGTGTCGGCGGGGCACGCCAGGCCGATCAGCAGGGCCGTCGGCATCGCGCCCATGGCAACGACATCAGCGAGGTTCACGGCCGCCGCCTTGCGGCCGACCTGCTCGGGAGACGACCAGTCGAGTCTGAAGTGGACACCTTCGACGAGCACGTCGGTGGACACCACCACGCGGCCGTCGGGCGCCGCGACGACAGCCGCGTCGTCACCCGGCCCGAGCAGGGTGGTGGGCGGCTGCGTCCGACCTGCCGTCACCCGGCGGATGAGACCGAACTCACCCACTTCAGCGACCGTGTCCGCGTTCCGCGGCGGCTCCGGACGCAAGATTGCCTCCCGTTCTGAGCATTCGGAACCCCAACTGGGGTACGTTGCTGTGCACGTTCCTACCCCGACCTAACCTGTCGCGACGAAGGGGCACGCCGTGGTGCACGCATACATCCTCATCCAGACCGAGGTCGGGAAGGCAGCCGCCGTTGCGGCGGAGATTTCCGGCATCCCCGGCGTGGCCACCGCGGAGGACGTCACCGGACCGTACGACGTGATCGTCCGCGCCGAGGCCGACACCGTGGACCAGCTCGGCCAGCTCGTGGTCGCCCGCATCCAGAACGTCGAGGGCATCACGCGAACGCTGACCTGCCCGGTGGTCCACCTGTAGCGCCGTGCTGTCATAGCCGGGTGGCCCAGGAACCGGAACCCGCCTCGCTGCTCCCCCGCCCGCTGCTCGCCGTCGCCCTCGGGCTGCCGGTGCTGCTCGCGGTCGCGGTCGCGGCCGTGGGCCTCTTCCTCGGCGGCGACGACGGCGGCGACGTCGCCGTCCCGCCCGCCGAGCACACCGGTCCCCTCGCGCTGGTGCCCGTGCCCGCGCCGGAGGCCGAGTCGGCCGAGTGCCGGGCGCTGCTCGCGGCGCTGCCGGCGGAGCTGCTGTCCGGCGGCGTCACGTTGCCGCGCCGGGAACTCGCGTCCCCCGCGCCCGCCGGCGCGCTGGCGTGGGGCGACGCGGCGCACCAGCCCGTCGTGCTGCGGTGCGGCCTGGACCGGCCCGCTGCGCTCACGCCGACCTCCGTCACCCGGGTGATCTCCGACGTGCAGTGGCTCGAGGTGGCCGAGGGCGACTCGGCCACGTGGTACGTGGTTGACCGGCCGGTGTACGTGGCGCTGACCGTGCCGTCCGACGCCGGCACGGGGCCCCTGCAGGACGTCTCGGCCACGGTCCGAGACACCCTCGCGCGGGGCCCCGTGGACACCACCGGCTAGCGCAGGCCCGTGCCGCGGGCGAGGGCCGTCTCGACCAGCGTGGTCAGCAGCGTCGGGTAGTCGACGCCCGTCTCCGCCCACATCCGCGGGTACATCGAGATCGGCGTGAAGCCCGGCATCGTGTTGACCTCGTTGACGACCAGCTCGTCGTAGTCGGTGACGAAGAAGTCGACGCGGGCCAGGCCCTGGCAGTCCAGCGCGCGGAACGCGGTGACCGCCATCTCGCGCAGGTCGCGGGAGACGTGCTCCTCCAGCTTGGCCGGGATGTCGAACTCGCAGACGTCGTCCAGGTACTTGGCGTCGAAGTCGTACCAGTCGACCTCGCCGCCGACGATGCGCAGCTCGGCGGGCAGCGACGCCTCGACCCGGCCGTCCGGGAACTCCAGCACGCCGCACTCGACCTCGCGGCCGGAGACGGCGGCCTCGATGATCACCTTCGGGTCGGTCTTGCGGGCCAGGGCGATCGCGCTGTCGAGGTGCGCCCAGTCCACGACCTTGGAGATGCCCACGGACGACCCGGCGCGCGCCGGCTTCACGAAGACCGGCAGCCCCAACCGTTCCCGATCGGCGTCCGACAACGTGTCCTGGTCGCGCCGCAGCACCGCGAACTCGCCCACCGGCAGGCCCGCGCCGTGGAGCAGCCGCTTGGTGAACTCCTTGTCCATGGCGACGGCGCTCGCCAGCACGCCCGGCCCCACGTACGGGATGTCGGCCAGTTCCAGCAGGCCCTGGACGGTGCCGTCCTCGCCCCACGCGCCGTGCAGGACGGGGAACACCACGTCCACGTCGGCGAGCACGTCGTTCGGCGCGACGGGCACGAGTTCGGCGCCGGACACCGGAACCAGCGCGTCGACGGTGGGCAGCCGGCGGTCGCGCACCTCCAGCGCCCTGGTGTCGTCGGCGCCGATCACCCACGCGCCCGCTTCGGTGATGCCCACCGGCACGACGTCGAACCGGTCCCGGTCCAGGTGCGGCAGGACACTGCCGGCGGACAGGCAGGAGACCATGTGCTCGCTGCTGCGCCCGCCGAACACCACGGCGACCTTGGTCTTGCGCTGTGTCATGGATCGGACCCTACCCGGATGGCGTAACCCCCCACCCGACTCGCCGGGGTGACGGCGGAAGTGAGGGGTCGCGCGGGTTTCGCGGACGGGGCGGCGACGGGCATTCGGCGGCGGGTGGGCGGCGGGTGGTGGTGGGTTCGCGTGGCGGGTTCGCGTGGTCAGGTGGCGGCGGGGGTGAGGATGCGGATCAGGTCGGGCAGGGCGGCGGTCAGCTGGTCGCGCGAGCAGGCGCTGTAGCCGATCGCGGCGCCGTGGACCTTCGGGCGGCCGGCGTGGTGGCGGCCCAGGCCGTCCAGGCGGAGGCCCCGGTCGTGCGCCTCGGCCAGCACCTCGCGTTCCGCCTGCGCCGACGGCAGCGGGACGACGATGTGCGCGCCCGCGTCGTCGCCCAGCACCGGGATGCCGGCCTCGGCGAACGCGGCGGAGAGCAGCGCCCGGCGCTCGGACAGCTCACGGCGGAGCTTGCGGAGGTGCCGGCCCAGGTCGCCGTTGCGGGCCAGTTCGACCACGACGCGCTGCCCCGCCGCGGACGGGCTGGTGCCGGTGCGGTCGCGGTGGGCCAGCACCTCGGCGGCGATCGGCTCGGGCGCGACCATCCAGCCCGCGCCCAGCGTCGGGGTGAGGATCTTGCTCGTGGTGCCCAGGTGCACCACGACGTCCGGCGCCAGCGCGGCCAGCAGCGGCAGCGGCGCGACGTCGTACCGCAGCTCGCCGTCGTAGTCGTCCTCGACCACGAGCCAGCCCTCGGCGCGGGCCCGCTCCACCAGCGCCACCCGCCGCGCGGCGGACATGCGCCCACCCATCGGGTACTGGTGGGCGGGCGAGCAGTACACGCCCCGAACGCCCGGCGGCACGGCCTCGACGAGCAGCCCCTCGGCGTCCACGGGCGCCTGCACGACCCGCACGCCGGCGGACCGCAGCGCCCACACCGCCCGCTGGTAGCCGGGTTCCTCCACGGCGACCGCGTCACCGGGCCGCAGCACCGCCAACCCCAGCTCCACCAACGCCGACGTGGTGCCGCCGGTCGCGAGCACCAGCTCCTCCCGCAGCCCGCCGCGCACGGCCAGCCCGCGGTGCCGCAGCAGGTGCTCGGCGACGACGGACCGGTACTCGGGCAGCCCGCCGCGGGCCGGCCGGAACAGCGGCTGCACGTCCGCCGCCGCGCGCCACGCCCGCCGCCACGCGGCCCGGTCCAGCCCTTCCGCCCACGGCGCGCCCGGCGCGAGGTCGACCACGTCCGCGGGCGCGGCCGGCACCGCGGCACGGCGCGCCTTGGACTTCAGCGCGCCCGGCGGCGTCGTCGTGACGTACGTCCCCGAGCCGTGCCGCCCGGCGATCCAGCCCTCGGCGTGGAGCTGCTCGTATGCTGCTGCCGTCACGGTCCGGCTCACGCCGAGCCGTTCGGCCAGCGCCCGCGTCGAGGGCAGCCGGTCACCGCTGCGCAGCCTCCCGTCGGCCGCCGCCGCGCGCAGGGCGTCCGCGAGCTGCACGGCCAGGGGTTCGGCCGAGGCCCGGTCCAGGACGACCGCCAGCGCCGTCTCCGCCAAAGTGGTCTCCTCAGATCGCCGAGAATTGGCTCTTGAAAGGTGCCACTTTACCGGAGAAGGTCAGCGCATGACGTTGTCACCGACGCCCCGCAGCACCATCAAGCGCGGGCGCAACCGCGCCGTGACCGAACGCGAGGCGCTGCACGCCGTTCTCGACGCCGCCCTCGTCTGCCACCTGGCCGTCGTCGTGGACGACGCGCCGCTGGTGCTGCCCACCGGCTACGGCCGCGACGGCGACACCCTCTACCTGCACGGCTCGACCGGCGCGCGCAGCCTCCGCACGGCCGCCACCGGCGTGCCCGTGTGCGTCGGCGTGACGATCCTCGACGGCGTCGTCTACGCCCGCTCGGTGTTCGACCACTCGATGAACTACCGGGCCGCCGTCGTGCACGGCACCGCCGTCCCGGTCACCGACGACGACGCCAAGATGCACGGCCTGCGCGTCATCACCGAGCACATCGCGCCCGGCTCGTGGGACTACGCCCGCCTGCCGACGCCCAAGGAGATGGCCGCGACCGCCGTGCTGTCGCTCGACCTCACCGAGGCGTCGGTGAAGATCCGCAGCGGCCCGCCCGGCGACGAGGAGGACGACGTCGCCGCCAACGAGCGGTGGGCGGGCGTGCTGCCGGTCCGCACCGTGTGGGGCGAGCCCGAGTCGGACCCGTCGCTGGTCGGCGAGTGGGACGTGCCGCCGCACGTCACCGCGCGGAGGTAACCCCGGACAGCGGGTCGAACCGGACCGGCCGCACCGTGCGCCCGCCGTCGCGGTACACGTGGATCGTGACGGCGGGGTCGGCGCCGTCGTTGCGCACCTGGTGCACGTACGACGGGCCGAAGACGCGCGACTGGCCCGCCACCAGGTGGTGCAGCACCTGCGTCGGGCCGGGCGTGACGACCTCCGTCAGCGAGCCGCTGACCACGGTGAACGCGCCGCTGGTCGCGCCGTGGTCGTGCAGGTCGGCGCGCTGGCCGGGCAGCCAGCTCATCAGCCACACCTCCTGCTCGTCCGTCTTCTCCACCAGCGCGGCGAACCGGGTGTCGGGGTCGTAGCGGAGCAGGTGGGCCCAGCGCTCGCGCCGGGCCGCCACGTCGAGCGCGATCCGCACGGGGTGCAGGGCGGCGTGCGACTGGGGCAGGGCGATGGTGTTCTCCGGAACGGCGAACATGGTTCCTTCTCGGGACTCGGGTGGTTGCGAGCCTCACGGGCTCGCGGGACGCGAGGCGATCACCGAGAGAGACAGAGCGCGCTGGCGACCAGGCTGAGGTCGATGTGACCCCGCCCGTCGATCATGGCGCGGAAGGACATGGTGACGAGGGTGGCAGCACGCCGTCACCCGCGCAACCACGTCCCACGAACTGGACCCGTCAGGGGGAGACGCCGGTCACAGCGACCGGAGCACGTCCTCGACCAGGTCCGCGGTGTCCTCGCAGCCCGCGGACAGCCGCACCAGGCCCTCGGGCACCGGGTCGCCCCACTGCGCGCGCCGGTCCAGGCTGGTGTGCAGGCCGCCGAAGCTGGTGCTCGCGAACACCAGCCGCGACCGGTCGAGGAACGCGGCCACCGCGTCGGCGTCGGCCAGCTCGAACGTCAGCACCCCGCCGAACCGGCGCATCTGCCGCTTCGCCACCTCGTGCGCCGGGTCCTCGGGCGCGCCGGGCCACCGCAGCCCGCGCACCGCCGGGTGCGCCTTCAGCGCGTCGTACAGGGCCGCCGCGTTCGCCGCCTGCCTGGTCAGCCGCAGGTCCAGCGTGCCGAGGCCGCGGTGCGCCAGCCACGCCTCGAACGGGCCGGGGATCGCGCCGCCGGTCGTCCGCGCCGCCCGCACCCGGTCCGCCAGCTCCGGGTCCGAAGTGGACACGTGACCCAGCAGCACGTCGCTGTGACCGGCCACGGCCTTCGTGTCGCTGCTCAGCACCGCGTCCGCGCCCAGCCGCAGCGGCTGCTGGCCGAGCGGCGTCGCGGTCGTGTTGTCCACCGCCACCAGCGCGCCCGCCGCGTGCGCGGCCTCGGCCAGCGCCGCGATGTCGCACACGTCCAGACCGGGGTTCGACGGCGACTCCAGCAGCACCAGCCGCACCCCGTCGAACGACGGGTACGGCCCGGCGGTCGGCGCCTCGACCACGTCCACGTGCAGCTCGGCGACCAGCGTGCGGGTCAGGTAGTAGCCGTCGCTCGGCACCACCACCACGTCACCGGGCCCCAGGACCACGCGCAGGAACGTGGCGATCGCCGCCATGCCGGACGGGAACAGCACGGCCGTGCCGCCGTCCAGCTCGCCGAGCGCGGTCTCCAGCGCCCGCCACGTCGGGTTGTGCGCCCGGCCGTACGTGTCGTCGCCGCCCAGGTGGTACGCCGACGCGAACACCGGTCCCGCCAGGAACGGCTCGCCCGGCGCCGCCGGCGTCGAGTGCACGACCCGCGTGCCGTCACCCCAGGTCATTGACGTTCCGCCTTCCGCTCGCGGCCCAGCAGCGCCGCCGTCAGCACGCGTGGGTCCAACCCTTCGTGGCACACCTGGTGCACGCCGTCGGTGATCGGCATGTCCACGCCCACCCGCGCGGCCAGCTCCCGGATCGACGAGCACGACTTCACGCCCTCCGCGACCTGCCCGTGCGCGGCCTCCTGCGCCTGCGCCAGCGTGTCGCCGCGGCCGAGCCGTTCCCCGAACGACCGGTTGCGCGACAGCGGCGACGCGCACGTCGCCACCAGGTCGCCCAGGCCGGCCAGCCCGGCGAACGTCAACGGGTCCGCGCCCAGCGCCGCGCCCAGCCGCGCCGTCTCGGCCAGGCCGCGGGTGATGATCGAGGCCATCGTGTTGTCGCCGAACCCGAGGCCCGCCGCCATGCCGCACGCCAGCGCGATGACGTTCTTGCACGCCCCGCCCAGCTCGCAGCCCACCACGTCGACGTTGGTGTACGGGCGGAAGTACGAGTTGGAGCACGCGTGCTGCAGGTCGACCGCGCGGTCGTGGTCGGTGCACGCGATGACCGTCGCCGTCGGCTGCTCCGCGGCGATCTCCTTGGCGAGGTTCGGCCCGGACACCACCGCGACCTGGTCCTCCGGCACGCCGGCGACCTCGCGGATCACCTCGCTCATCCGCTTCAACGTGCCCAGCTCCACGCCCTTGGCGAGGCTGACCAGCGTCGCGCCCTCCGGCAGGGACGTCCGCCAGCCGGTCAGGTTCGCCCGCAACGTCTGGCTCGGCACGGCCAGCACCACGGCCTGGGCGCCGTCCAGCGCCTTCGCCGCGTCGGCCGTGGCGGACAGGTTGGCGGGCAGCGTGACGCCCGGCAGGTAGTCGGCGTTCACCCGGCTCGTCGAGATGGCGTCGGCGACCTCCGCGCGCCGCGCCCACAGCACCACGTCCGTGCCGGAGTCGGCCACCACCTTGGCGAAGGCGGTGCCCCACGACCCGGCGCCCAGCACCGCGACCCGGTCCACGTCAGGCCTTCTTGGCGTAGAAGCCGTCGGGCGCCTGCTCGTCGCGGATGTCCGCGAGCAGGCCCTTGACCTCGGTCATCAGCACGTCGGTGACCTCGCGCAGCAAGGCGAGGTTCTGCGGCTGCGCCCGGTAGGCGTCCAGGTCGACCGGCGGGCCGACCTTCGTCACCACGGTCTTGCGCGGGAACGGGCGGAACTTCTTGCGGTAGTGGTCGTAGACGTCGCGGGTGCCCCAGCGCGCGGCCGGCAGCACCGGCACGTCGTGCTCCAGCGCGAGCCGCGCCACGCCGGTGCGGGACGTCATCGGCCAGCCGTCCGGGTCGCGGGTGATCGTGCCCTCGGGGTAGATGATCACGACGAGGCCCTGCTCCAGGGCCTCGTGGGCGGCGCGCAGGCTCTGCTGGGCGTCGGCCGTGCCGCGGTAGACCGGGATCTGGCGGGCGCCCTTCACCACGGCGCCGAGCACCGGGACGTTCCACAGGCTGTGCTTGGCGAGGAAGTGCGGCACGCGGCCCTGCTTGTGCGTGAGGACGGCGTCGTACACCGGGTCCAGGTGGGACACGTGGTTCATCACGATGAGCGCCCCGCCTGTGCGCGGGATGTTGTCCCCGCCCTCGCTGCGCCGCCGCGCCATCATCGCGGTGGCGGGGTAGAAGACCGCCGCGGCGAGCCCGACCCAGAAGCCGCCCTTCTCCTTGGCCACGTGCACTCCCTCTTCGTCGTGGACCTGGAGTCTTCCCCACGTCGCCGGAGGCGACAATCAGTCCCGAGCCCCCGGCCAGGTCCGGCCGGCATCGGGGAGTATGGCGGGGTGGGAGCCGACGTGGACCTGGTGGTGCCGGTCAAGACGCTGGACCGGGCCAAATCGCGGCTGGTGGGTGCCGGGTTCGACCGGCCCGCGCTGGCGCTGGCGTTCGCCGTGGACACGATCGCGGCGGCGTTGCCCGCGGTGCGGCGTGTGTTGGCGGTCACGTCCGACCCGGCGGTGGCGCTGGAGCTGCGGGCGCTGGGCGTGGAGTCGACGGCCGGACCGGAGGGGTTGAACGAGGCGCTGCGGTTCGGGTTCGAGGTGCTGCGGGCGCGGGACGCCGGGTCGGTGGTGGGCGCGTTGCAGGCGGACCTGCCGGCGTTGCGGACGGTGGAGCTGGCGGCGGCGCTGGCGGCGGCCCGCGGCCGTTCGTTCTGCCCCGACCGCCAGGGCACCGGCACGACCCTGCTCCTGTCCGCGCCGGGCGGCCCCCTCGACCCGTCGTTCGGCGTCGGGTCGGCCGGGGCGCACGCGGCGTCCGGTGCGGCGGCGCTCGTCGGGCCGTGGCCTTCGCTGCGGCACGACGTGGACACGGCCGAAGACCTGGGGCTGGCGGCGGTGCTCGGCCTGGGGCCGCGCACGGCGGCGGCGTTCAGCCCGGTGGCCGGCTGACCGTTCCGCGGTCTCGCTCACGGGCACCGGTCGGCGGCTGATCCGGTCCGCGGCTGATCCGGCACGCGGCCGATCCGGCGCGCCCCCAACGCCGCCAGCTAGCTTTTGCGGGTCTTTACGTTGGTGACGGTGGGATGGGACTAACGGCGGACGGGTCTTCCGGCGGCAGGATGAGAAGTGCGACCAACTCGTCCGCCGAGCAGAAAGACCCGTCCGTGCTCCACCGTAACGCCCCGCTGTCCGTCGAAGGCCGCCACCGCCTGGTCCAACGCTGCAAGACCCGCCCGATCGCCCACGTCGCGGCCGAGATGGGCATCTCGCGCCAATGCGCCTCGAAGTGGGTCAACCGCCACCGCCGCTATGGCGAGGCAGAGCTGCCGGACCGTCCCAGCGTCCCGCACCATCAACCCACGGCAACCTCCGCCGAGGTCGTGGCCCGCATCGAGCGACTGCACCGGGACCACAAGTGCTCGGCCCGCCGCATCGCCCTGGAACTGGAAGCCGACGGCGTCCGCATCTCCGTGCGCACCGTCGGGCGGCACCTGGCCCACCTCGGCCTGAACCGTCGCCGATTCCTTGCTCCGACCGGCGCGAAGAACCGGCGTCCCCGCCGGATCACCGCTCGGTGGCCGGGCCACATGGTGCACCTGGACGTCAAGAAGGTCGGCGTGATCCCGACGGGGGCGGCTGGCGGGTCCACGGCCGCGGCAGCGAGCAGGCCCGACAGGTCGAACGCGCCAAGAACAAGGGCTCCCGCGCCGCTACACCTACCTGCAGTCCGCGGTCGACGGGTTCTCCCGTCTGGCCTACACCGAGGCCCTACCCGACGAGAAGGCGGTCACCGCGATCACATTCCTGCACCGGGCCAGGGCGTTCCTCGCCGCCCACGGCATCGGCCACATCCACCGCGTCGTCACCGACAACGGCTCCTGTTACCGCGCCCACGACTTCGCCAAGGCCCTGCTCAGAGCCCGTCACCAGCGCATCACGCCCTACACCCCGCGACACAACGGCAAGGCCGAACGCTACAACCGCATCCTCACCGAGGAGTTCCTCCACGCCCAGACCTGGAGCAGCGAACAACAACGCACCGACGCCTTGGCCGTCTGGAACGTGCACTACAACTACCATCGGCCGGCCCCACACTGCCGCCGGAAACCAACCGCCAGCCACCCGGCTCCACACCGGCGTCACCAACGTCCTGGCCTCATACACCTAGTAGTCGAGTCAAGGTCCCACCCCGTTGTCGCCTACGCGGGTCGCCAATCAATCTCACGGCGTACCGCTTCCCCGACAAACTCTACCAAGCGTTGTACCCGTTCCCGAACTCACGCAGCTTCGCATTGCCGCGGCGCTCTAGATCCTCGCCGGTGAGCACCCTGCAGATCGGTCGGAAGCGTTGAAAGGTGAGCCGACAATTCAGTCAGCTCTTTGACGGCGGCACGTACGTGGGGTCGAGTACCCTGACACTCAGCCGGCTTACCTCAACACCAGCACCGAGCATCTCCTCGCTGAGCCCTTCGGGGAGTTGCGTGTACTTTCCTTCGCGCCCTGCATGTGATCGAAGTGCATCGCTTTGCCTGTCAGGCGCGCCATCGTCTGCAATGCGTCCTGCAGCGACAAGAGCGTCTCCCGCTGGAACGCGTGACTCTCGTTTTCCAGCTGGACAGCGCGTTCGAAGCGCCGTGACTCGCTCTCACGGAGATGAGCTCTCGTCGCGTCGTCGCTCGTTCAGACCAGCGAAGAAATACCCGCCCAGCGACGCGAGAAGCGTCGCCACGGCGATAAGGATCTGGGTTAGCGGTGTCAAATCCATCGTGCCGTCCGTCCTTGCCTCGCCTCAGCTCATCGACCGCGTCGCGTAGTAGCCCCGCGCATCGACCTCCTTGTCGAGCTGGTCGACGTAGGACGCTTTGAGGTCCCTGCGCGGCCGCAATGGGAGTGCCCGCAGAGCCTGCTCCAGCTGCAGGTGCGACTGGCCGGGGTGCTGCCGGTTGACCACGAACTGACGCAACTGCGCGGTGTCCACGGGCAGCTGATTGAGCGCGGCGCTAAGGCCGTCGAGCGCGCTGAGGTACAGCGCCGGCTGAAGCGCCGCCTTGTCATGTCGGCCTCATCGAGCCACTAGATGATGTCCTGCCGGCTCTGCTCAGAAGCGGCGTCGTCGTAGCGCGCGGCCACCAGGGGCGTCCTTCTTGAGCTGAAGGTTCTTCCAGACCGGGTGCTTCCTGTACCGCTCATAGCCTGTCGCCACATCACCTCATTTCGACCGGTCTAGATTTCCTCTGGAATGATCGTGTACTTCGTGCCGTGCTCCTCGTAGAGGCGCTTGATAGAGTCGCTGTCCGCCGGCGACTCGTAGACCGCGCGACGGATCTTCGAGCTCTTCAGGTCGAGACCTTGCAGGATGCCGTCCTTCTCGATCCCGACCGCGATGATCCGGTCGAACTCCTCCCCGTACTCGTCCGCGTACTCCGCCAGCGCCTTCAGCTTCGGTGCTGAATCGCCCAGGTGCGCACCGTGCGGGTCGATGATCGACGGGCGCAGCTCGCCGTCCACGAGGTGCACGAAGACGAAGTCCGGCTGCACCGACTTCCAGGACTCGCCCGACTTGTGCGCAATCCGCAGCGAGTGCTTCCCCGCCGTCGAGGGGTTCCGGTACCAGCCCTCGAGCGTGCCGAGGCTCTGCTCGTACTTGATCGTTGCCCGCTCCCAGCGGTTCTTCGCCATCTTCTGCTCGAGTGGGTAGTCTCCCTCGGCCGTCGAGAGCAGATGCTTCTTCTCGGCGGGAAGCGGATTCATGTCCGTGTCCACGGAGTCGACCCGCTCATCAGTCTTGATCTCGACGACGTCACGCTCCGGCTCTCGAGCCATTTCCAGGATCGCTTCGTAGGTCGGTTTCCGCGAGTCGGGCAGGCTTGCGATGCCGTTCTCCTTGGTCGTCAGCCACAGGCGGGTCAGCGAGTCGGCCGCGTCCTCCACACGCTTCTGCACGTTGGCGTCGATGAATGCCAGGGCGGCGACGCGCGCTCGGATCGCTGTGATGTCGACGGCGGTCGGATCGCCCTCCTCGTACGCGTCGTTGATCGCTACCTGAATGTTGCGGCCCAGGTAGCGGTTAACGACCGAGGAAGTGAGTATGCGTTTGAGGTGCCGCAGCGCGTCGTCGACGGTGGCCGCGTCGGCATCGCGGGTGTCGGTCGAGTCCGACGCCTCGCCCTTGCCCCGCTCGACCAGGATCCGGCGGATGTCCGCCGTCATGATTAGCTTGGTTTGTGCCTCGACGTCGTCGAGGTTGGCCGAGATGATGCTGTCGAGGACGTCGAACATCGCCTCGTGCGCCAGATGGTCGGCGTTGGCGACCAGCTCGTCCTGGGCGAGCGCCTGTGCAGCCTTGAGGATTCGCTTGATCGGACGCGGCGCAGCGGCCGGCTTCCGGAACGACGGGAGGTCCCGGATGAGCCGGAACACTTCGTCGGGCACGTCATGGTTGCGCTGCAGCGTGACCGGCTTGAGCATGACCTTGCTGACCGCCGCGCCGCGCTCGCCCGAGCGCGGCTCGCGCATGCCCATGATCTCCTCAGCGACGATCTTCGCCGTCTGCTTGTCGAAGTAGGGCAGGTAGCAGGAAGCGGCGTTGAGGCGCTCGACGCTGGTCTCCTGAGCCAGCGGAGTGCGGACCATGCGCCCGAGAAGCTGGGTAACGTAGGTGTCGTCGTTAGCTGGGCGCAGCGAGACGAGGACCTCCGCCCGGGGGCAGTCCCAGCCGGTCGAGACCGCGTCCTTGGCCAGCAGGACCCGGATGCGATGGTCGTGCTGCACGTCCTGGGGGGCGACTTTCGGGATCTCGTACGCGCCGACCTCGATGGTCGCTCTGTCGCCGAGGACATGGGCCACGCAATCCGCGGGCATGTCCGGCCAATGTTTGCGGATCGTCTCCAGGACGAGGTGGATGATCTCGTCCTCCTCCTTGAGCCCCTTCTCGGTGTCGCGCTCTCCCGCGCTCTTGTTCGGGATCTGCGCGACCAGCAGCGGCACGACGCGGTCGATGCCCTGCTCGTCGCAGTAGGCATCCCACGCCTCGCAGATCTCGACGAAGTCGAGCGTGGCGTCACGGACCATGGTGGTCGAGAAGTCGCCGTCCTCATCCGGGATGTCGAGAGTCAGCGCGTTCTTCAGCAGGCCGGAGTCCTGCACGTCCTTGGGGTCGATGACGACGTTCTTCTCCTTCGTGAACGCGTCGGCCTTCGTCATCGCCTCGTCGAACCGCTTCACAGTCGCCGAGATGCCCCAGACGATCGGCACGGCCGGGTTGACGCCGTTTCCGTTGATGATCTTCTGCACGATCGTCTGCTCGGTGCTCGTCGGGGACTTCATGCCCTCGTGCGCCTCGTCGAGGACCATGTACAACGTCTTGTCCGGGTCCTTGATCGTGTTGGCGAGAATTTCCCAGAACGTGAAGTGCCGGGTGTCAGTGTGCTTGACGAAGTCCGCCCGGTCGCGGAGCTTATCCGGATTGATGAAGTAGACGGTTCCGGTTTGCAGCGACTCCTCGGAGTACGTCTTGTCGAGGAGCACCAGGTCGCCGGCCGGGATCCGGTCGGCGCACTCGATGAAGCGGCTCTTCGTCTGGGCGTTCAGCGCCGGATCCTTCGATACCCAGAGCACGACAGCAGACGGATCGGGCTCGACGTTGAACTCGTCGCTGCCGTGCAGGAGCGCCTCGATTACCGTCGCAGCGATCACTGTCTTGCCGGAGCCCGTGGTGGACGAGAGAGCGAAAGCCGTGCGCCGCTGCCGGCCGTGCCAATCCTCACGCGCATAGCCCAGCGTGGTGAGGATCGTGCCGACGGCGGTCGTCTGGTAGTCCTTCAGCGTGAAGCGCATCGCTCAGGCCCTCCCGGTGTTGATCTGGAACGTGCGCAGGTAGGACTCGTAGAGCCGCACCGATTCGACGGCGTCGGGCAACTGCCCCGCAATGGCCTGGTACTGCGTCTCGTCGTCGGTGACGATGTAGGCGATCCGCAGACCCTCTACTTTGTCGACGGCCGCGAGGAACTCCCTGGACGCGTCTACGTTGAACAGCGCGGCATAGGTGTCGGCAACGTCGAAGGTGTTGCTGCGCTCGTCGATACGACGGCCCTCGGAGCCAGCCCGCATCCACAGCAGCGGGGCGATCCGCTCGAACGCCATGTCGGCCTCGACCAGGGCTGGGTTCTCGTAGGTCAGAGTGAAGAACTCGACGTTCTCCTCCAGTCCGTCAGAGATCGGGAACTCGTCCACGAACTTGTACTCGCCGTTGATCGGGTCGCCGGCCGGAGTCCGCCCCGTGATGGCGGCCTCGATACGCGGCTTGGTGATGTGGTCGCAGATTCCCAGCGCCTCCCAGTCCGGGTGGCCCGGCCGGAGCTTCTTCTTCACGAGCCCCTTCTGCTCGTCGGCGGAGACCTCGTTGTTGGTGACCGAGATCGAGTGACGTCTCCCTCCGTCCTGCCTGTTCAGGCGCATGACGGCGTGCGCGGTGGTCCCGCTGCCGGCGAAGAAGTCGAGGATCAGCGCGTCGGGCTTGTGCGACACGAAGAACCGGAGCGCATCCTCTACGGCGTAGAGCGACTTCGGGAACGGGAACTTCCGACCGGGGAGCAGCTTGCTGATGAGCCGGCTGCCGCTGTTTCCGGCATCGTGGCTGGTGATGCGCCAGACGTCGGTGGGCAGGAACCGGGTTTCGTAGGACGAGGCGTCTGTGATCACCGACCCGTCCGCCCGATGACCCGTCACCTGGAAGTCGCCCCTGGTGACCTTCGCGCTCTCGCCCTGCTTCAGGTAGTAGACCGTCGTGCTTCCTTCTCGCCACCCGCCGAGGCGAGCGTGCCCCTTCGCGACGAGCCCCTTCAGCATCGTGGCGCTGATGCGCCACCGCCCTTCAGACCCGTCCTTGCGGATGGGCCACACCGCCGTTGCGCCCGCGGGCGCATCGACCTCCGTGCGGTCCTGCCCGTAGTAGGGCTCGCCGATGTCGACGAAGACGGGCCCCTCTGGGGTGTCCCGGACGAAGACGGGGTAGAACTGGTTGACGCTGTCCGCGCGCGCCGAGTCCGCCCCGCTCCGGATCAGACGGCTCCAGTAGAGGTCCTTCTTGTTGTCGGTCTTCACAGCATTCCACTCGGCATCGAGGACCTGCGGCTCCGGCCGAGAGACGCCGAGCTGGACGAAGAAGAGGTACTCGGCCGCGCGCGCGAATGTGCCCTTCCTCGTCGCACCGGCGGAGTTGATCGAGCTGCTGACCATCGTGATCCGTGCTTCCGGGAAGCACTGCTCCAAGAGCAGCCCGAGACGCAGGTACTCCTTCTCGTCGATGGTCACGATCAACACGGAGTCACGAGGGTCCAGCAGTCGACGCGCGACCTTCAGCCGCCGCTCCATGAACGCGAGCCACTTGCTGTGCCGGTAGGAGTCCTCGCCGTCGACGTAGTCGTTGTTGTACTTCCAGTCCCTCGCGCCCGAGTTGTATGGCGGATCGATGTAGATGCAGTCGACCTTGCCCTGATAGGTGAAGAGCATCGCCTCGAGCGCGTGATAGTTCTCGGCGTTGATGACCGCGTGGAACGGCTTGTCGCCGCCGCGCTCGACCTTCCCGGTCGAGACGAGGCCCGGATAGATCGGATCGCGGAAGTCCGCGACGAAGACCAGGTCTTCGAGGGCTCGTGTGGTCTCCTCCTTGGTTCTCGGGTCGAGCAGGCTGGCCACGCGCTTGCTCTTGGCCCCCGAGATGGCGGTGACAATCCAGTTCGCCTTCGACTCGACCTCGGTCTCGCCGCACGGCGGCAGGAAGCGCACCTTGTCGCCCACGGAGATCGGTCGCCCCGTGAGCGCGACGGACTCCGGGGTGTGTCGCTCGAAGTTCAGCCCGAACTGCCGCCTGCTCTGCAGTGCGTCGAAGTGCCGGCGCAGCTCCTTGGCCGTGTCCGGGTCGCTCTCCTCGACGCGCGCGAGGAGCGCTCGCAACTCGTTGCTCACAGGTTGATGCTCCAGTCCTTCGTAACTACTTCACATCCTGCCGGATGCCGCCGACAACGCTGGGACACCACCCGCTACCGCGTCGCGTAGAACGCCACCGCGGAGCTCGCCGCGACGTTAAGCGAGTCGATCCCGCCCGCCATCGGGATCGTGACGCGTCGATCGAGTACCTTCTCCGTCTGCGGCTCGAGCCCGTGTCCCTCAGTCCCGAACACCAACGCAAGGTTGTCATGATCCTCGGCGACCAACTCATCGAGAGTGATCGCGCCGTCTCCCAGCGTCATGCCTGAGACGACGTAGCCAGCCGCCTTGAGTTGGTCGATCCCGCTGGGCCACGGGTCGATCCGCGTCCACGGGACCTGGAACACCGTGCCCATCGAGACGCGAATGCTGCGTCGGTACAGCGGGTCGGCGCAGCGAGGCGTCACCAGGACCGCGTCGACCCCCATGGCCGCGGCCAAGCGGAACACGCGCTGTCGTTCGTATGGTCGACCAAGGAGTCGAGGATTGCGATGCGTGAGCGTCGCTTCGATGGCGCAGCGGAGCCCGCCGCGCTGCACGTTTTGGAACACCCCACGTTGGTGTGCGTGGCCTGCGCCTCGTACGCCGCCGTGGTGAGCTTGACCACCTCGACGCCGCGCGCCAGGTCCGCCACGAACACCCGCCCCCGGTGCCAGTACGGCGCGAACGACACCGCGCCCTCCGGCCGCCAGTACGCCACCTGGATCGGGTGCGCCGGATCGGTGATGTCCAGGAACCGCGTCCCCTGCTCGTACCAGGAGTACGCCACGATCCGCTGGTGCACGTCGAAGTAGTGCGCCGAGCAGAACGTGTCCGGCCCCGGCAGCGTGCCCTCCTGGTCGTCCGGCGACCACACCCCCACCGTCTTCAGGTGGAACGGCCGCTCCGGCGTCGCCCGCCACGACTCGCCGTCCGTCGAACCCTCCAGCGACGAGATGACGAACCGGCCCTGGTCCTCGCACGTCGCCGACCCGAACGCCTCCTCGGTGTGCAGCAGCAGGCTGCCCGCCGGGTGCTCCCGCGACGGCTTGGGCCCGTCCTTCAGCGTCCGCCCGACCGGCCGGAACGAGTTGTGCGAGAACGACGTCGGCATGTCGAGCTTCGGCGCCGCACCGCCCGCGTACGGGATCGGGTCGTACGCCGTCGCCTCCCGCACCTGCCCGCTCAACGGGTCCCGGTGCCAACCGCGCGTGTGGTAGCCCCGCGTGCCGCCCGTGCCCGCCACCCACGCGATGCCCGCCGCGTCCACCTGGACGTCGTGCGTCATGTGCGTCTCGCCCTGGTTGCGGTTCAGGTCGACGTACGTGGCCAGGGTGACCGGCTCGCGCGGGTCGCGGATGTCGGTGACGAACACCTTGCCGGACCGCCGGTAGGTGTCGGGGTCGGTGGACGGCGTGCCGTCGTAGCCGGTCGTCCACAGGTACGAGCAGTCGTTGACGCACGTCGTGATGTGGCCGGTGCCCATCGGCTGGAAGCTCAGCAGCTCCAGCCGCTCCGGGTCGGCCGCGGACACGAAGTAGACGCCCGTCGGCCGCTCGTTGCCCGGCTGCCGGCCGAACGCGCTGCGCTCGCGGGCCAGGAACACGAGCTTGCGGTTCGGGTCGACGGTGACGTCCTCGTTCTCCCAGAACCGCTGCTCGGGGTCGTCGCCGGGCAGTGCCAGCTCCGGCTTGGTCAGGTGGTCGAGCAGCCGGGGCCGGTCGGCGTCCGTCACGTCGTAGGTCTTCAGCCCGAACGTGCCGCTGAGGAACATGACGTCGCGGTGCCGGTACTGCAGGAAGTTGATGGAGACGGCGCCTTCGGTCTCGGGGATCGCCGCGCGCAGCTCGACGTTCCTGGCCGCCGCGGCCAGGCCCCCCGCCTGCCGTCCCGGTTCCGGGACCGACGCGGACGCCGTGCCGGGACCGACGAGCCCTCCGGCGACGGCGAGCAGCGACGCGGTCACCACCCCTGCCAGAACCCTCATGCCCACTCCCTCCGGTGACGGGGTCACTCCGGAGCGTGGCAGGGACGCCGGCGTGGTCACCACCCTCCGATCGGTTAGCTTGGGGACGTGACGAAGCGCATGGCCGAGCAGGCGACGGTGAGCGCGCACCACCCGGACGGCTCAGCGACCGTGCTGCGGGACGACGGCGTGCTGGTGGACGTGTCGGCCGACGCGGTGGCGCGCGGGGGCTGGCGGTCGCTGCGGGCCGGCCAGCGGGTCACACTGGTGCGCGACGAGGCCGGTGACGTGCGGGGCGTCCTGCGGCCGGTGTGACCCGGCCGGTGTGACGCGGAGTTCACCTCGTAGTCGGCTCCGATCAGCGCGGAGTCGCCCGTTCTGGGGAACAATGCTGATCGTGAGCACGGAAAACACTCCCGAGCAGCCCGCGCCGAAACGACGGACGAGGACGCCGCGGGCGACGCCCGCTGCGAGCACCCCCCGCCGTCGCCCGCGCCCGGCGGTCCGGCGCGGCGGCGCGCGTGCGGGCACGTCGCCGGCGCAGCAACCGGCCGACGCGCCGCCCCGCTCGTTCCCGAGCTCACCGCCCGCGGCCACGGCCACCGAGGCGCAGGCCGACCTGCCCGACGACCGGTACTTCAACCGGGAACTGTCCTGGTTGGACTTCAACGCCCGGGTGCTCGCGCTGGCCGAGGACGCCTCGCAGCCGCTGCTGGAGCGGGCGAAGTTCCTGGCCATCTTCGCCTCGAACCTGGACGAGTTCTACATGGTGCGGGTCGCGGGCCTGAAGCGCCGCGACGAGACGGGGCTGTCGGTGCGCAGCGCGGACGGGCTCACCCCGCGCGAGCAGCTGTCGAACATCTCCAAGCGCACCCAGGAGCTGGTCGAGCAGCACGCCAGGGCGTTCCTCGACCACATCCAGCCGGAGCTGGAGAAGCACGCGATCAGCATCGTCAACTGGGCGCAGTTGACCGACTTCGAGAAGTTGCGGCTGTCGAACTACTTCACCGACCAGGTGTTCCCGGTGCTCACGCCGCTGGCCGTCGACGCCGCGCACCCGTTCCCCTACATCTCGGGCCTGTCGCTGAACCTCGCCGTGACGGTGCGCGACCCGGAGGGCGGCGCGGAGCGGTTCGCCCGCATCAAGGTGCCGGACAACGTGCCGCGCCTGGTCCGCGTGGAGAGCGACCGGACCAGCCCGACGGCGACGTTCCTGCCGTTGGAGGAGCTGATCGCGGCGCACCTGGGCGAGCTGTTCGCGGGCATGCAGGTCATCGAGTGCCACGCGTTCCGGGTCACCCGCAACGCCGACCTGGAGGTCGAGGAGGACCAGGACGAGGACCTGCTCAAGTCGCTGGAGCGGGAGCTGGCGCGGCGCCGGTTCGGCCCGCCGGTGCGGCTGGAGATCGCCGACGACATGACCGAGCACATGCTGGAACGGCTGCTGCGGGAGCTGGAGGTCGACCCGCACGACGTCGTCCAGGTGCCCGGCCTGCTGGACCTGTCGTGCCTGTGGCAGCTCTACAGCGTGGACCGCAAGCAGCTCAAGGACGCGCCGTTCGTGCCCGCGACGCACTCGGCGTTCGGGGAGCGGGAGACGCCGAAGAGCATCTTCGCCACGCTGCGCGAGGGTGACGTGCTCGTGCACCACCCGTACGACTCGTTCTCCACGTCCGTGCAGCGGTTCATCGAGCAGGCGGCGGCCGACCCGCGCGTCCTCGCCATCAAGCAGACGCTGTACCGCACCTCGGGTGACTCCCCGATCGTGGACGCGCTGATCGACGCGGCCGAGGCGGGCAAGCAGGTCGTGGCGCTGGTGGAGATCAAGGCGCGGTTCGACGAGCAGGCGAACATCAAGTGGGCGCGCCAGCTGGAGAAGGCGGGCGTGCACGTCGTCTACGGCCTGATGGGGTTGAAGACGCACTGCAAGACGTCGCTGGTGGTGCGCCAGGAGGGCTCGCGCATCCAGCGGTACTGCCACATCGGCACCGGCAACTACAACCCGAAGACGGCCCGCCTGTACGAGGAC
The DNA here is from genome assembly GCF_052936025.1 of Saccharothrix hoggarensis. The sequence goes on from NZ_CP193624.1 coordinate 6,262,039, forward strand.
ATCGGCATCCTGACCGCCGAGCCGACCATCGGCGCGGACCTCACCGACCTGTTCAACGTGCTGACCGGGTACGCCCGGCAGGACCACTACCGCAGCCTCCTGGTCGCGCCGTACGGCGTGCGGCGCGGCATCGTGGAGCGCATCGAGCGGGAGATCGAGCACGCTCGGGCGGGCAACCCCGCCGGTGTGCGCATCAAGGTGAACTCGCTGGTGGACGAGCAGGTCATCGACTCGCTCTACCGGGCGTCGCAGGCCGGTGTGCAGGTGGACGTGGTCGTGCGCGGGGTGTGCGCGCTGAAGCCGGGCATCAAGGGGCTCTCGGAGAACATCCACGTGCGGTCGATCCTGGGCCGGTTCCTGGAGCACTCGCGGGTGTTCCACTTCGTCGGGTGCGGCGAGCACTGGATCGGCAGCGCCGACATGATGCACCGCAACCTCGACCGCCGGGTGGAGGTGCAGGTGCGCGTGACGGACCCGAAGCTCACCGCCCAGCTGGACGCCATGATGGACTCGGCGCTGGAGCCCACCACGCGGTGCTGGGTGCTGCGGCCCGACGGGGAGTGGGAGGCGTCCCCGGCGGACGGCACGCGCGTGCGCGACCACCAGACCGAGATGCTGCGCGCCCACCGCGCGCTGGGGTGACGTCGGTGATCCGGGCAGCGGGCGCCGTGCTGTGGCGCGATGGTTCCGTGGCGGTCGTGCACCGGCCGCGTTACGACGACTGGTCCCTGCCGAAGGGCAAGGTGGACCCCGGTGAGACGGTGCCCGCCGCGGCCGTGCGGGAGGTGCTGGAGGAGACCGGTCACCGCGTGGTGCTGGGCCGGTACCTGTGCCAGGTGTCGTACCGGGCTTTCGGCAAGCCGAAGGTCGTGGACTACTTCAGCGCCAAGGCCGTCGCGGGGACGTTCGTCCCGAACGACGAGGTGGACGAGCTGCGCTGGGTGCCGTTCGCGGACGCCCCCGCGCTCGTCACGCGGGACGAGGACCGGTCGGTGCTGGCGGCGTTCGCGGCCGCTCCCCCGGATTCGGCCACGCTGTTGCTGGTGCGGCACGCGAAGGCGGGCAAGCGGGACAACTGGCCGGGTGACGACAACCTGCGGCCGTTGAGCTCCGCGGGCTGGCGGCAGGCGGCGGGCCTGCGCGCGATGCTGCCGCTGTGGGGGCCGTCGCGGGTGCACTCCGCGCCTCGCGTGCGGTGCGTGGAGACCGTTCAGGGCGTCGCGGAGGACCTGGGCGTGGGCGTGCTGCTGGAGCCGCGGCTGTCGGAGGAGGGCTACTGGCCGGACCGGGAGGCCGGGCTGGTGCGGCTGCTGGAGATCGCCGACGGGGCGGGCACGCCCGTCGTGTGCAGCCAGGGCGGCGTGATCCCGGACGTCGTGTCCACCCTCGCCGACCTGGGCGGGCTGTCCCTGCCGGCCGCCCAGGCGAAGAAGGGCAGCGCCTGGCTGCTGGCGTTCCGGCGCCCCGAGCCGGGGTGGTCCACTTCGGACTCCCACACGTCCTGGCCGCGCCTGGTCTCGGCCCACTACTTCCCCACCTCGCTGCCCGTCCCGACGCCCTGACCACCCGCGTCACGTGCCCGGACAGCGCTCAGGGCCCGGTGCGCGTCCGCATCGGGCCCTGAGCGTGGTGTTGCGCCTGGCCGGTGATCACCCGGCCGGGTTTCACTTCTTCTTGGCTGCCGGGGCCTTCTTCGCCGCGGGCTTGGCGGCGGCCGGGGTGGCCTTCGCCGTCGTCGTCGCCTTGGCCGCCGTGGCCTTCGCCGGGGCGGCCTTCTTGGCCGCCGCGGGCTTCGCCGCGGTGGTCGCCTTCGCCGCGGTCGTCTTCGCGGCGGTGGCCTTGGTCGCGGCGCTCTTGGCGGGCGCGGCCTTGGTGGCGGTGGCGGCGGGCTTCGCAGCCGCGGCGGTCCGGCGGGTCGCCGGGGCCTTCGTGGCTGCCGCGGCGGTGCGCGTGGCGGTGCCGGTGCTCCGCGTCGCACGAGCCGTGGTGGCGCGCGCGGTGGTGGCGCGGGTCGCCGGGGCCTTCGTCGCGGCGGCCGGCTTGGCGGCGCCCGCGGCCGCGGGCTTCGCGGCCGTCACGCGGGGCAGCTTCTTCGTGCCGCTGATGACGTCCTTGAACGTCGAACCCGCGCGGAACGCGGGAACGTTGGTCTTCTTGACCTTCACGGTCTCACCGGTGCGGGGGTTGCGAGCGGTGCGGGCCGCGCGGGCACGCTTCTCGAAGACACCGAAGCCGGTGATGTTGACCTTCTCGCCCTTGTGGACGCTGCGGACGATGACGTCGACGATGCCGTCGACAGCGGCAGCGGCGTTCTTCTTGTCGCCAAGGCGCTCGGCGAGCGCCTCGATGAGCTGGGCCTTGTTCACCTTCAGTCCCTCCCAGGACGCTCACGGCCCTAGTCGGGCCGACTGAATGCCCACGGTAAGCCCATATGCAAGGAAATACCAATCGCCACGCCAGATTTTCCGTTGTGGCGTGGGCAATTACGACCTGTCGAGGGACACCCCGGCGACCCCCGGAGGGTTCCGGGGGGTCGGATTCCCGCTGTTCGGAGGGGAATCCGACCCCTTCGGACTAGCTCAGGGGCAGCGGATCGGTGGTGGGCAACCAACCCGGCCTGCGCTGCTCGAACTCCCCGATCTCCTCGGCGTGCCGCAGGGTCAGGGCGATGTCGTCCAATCCCTCCAGCAGCCGCCAGCGGGTGTACTCGTCGATGGTGAAGGGCGCGGTGAAGTCCTTCGCCACAACGGTGTTCTTCGTCAGGTCGACGGTGACCTCGGTGCCCGGCTCGTTCTCCAGGAGCTTCCACAGCAATTCGACATCGGACTGCTCGCACTGGGCCGCCACGAGGCCCTGCTTGCCCGAGTTGCCCCGGAAGATGTCGGCGAACCGGGACGAGATGACCACCCGGAAGCCGTAATCCATGAGCGCCCAGACGGCGTGCTCGCGGGACGACCCGGTGCCGAAGTCCGGCCCGGCGACCAGCACGCTGCCCGCGCGGAACGGTTCCTGGTTGAGCACGAACTGCTCGTCGCCGCGCCAGGCGGCGAACAGGCCGTCCTCGAAGCCCGTGCGGGTCACGCGCTTGAGGTAGACGGCCGGGATGATCTGGTCGGTGTCCACGTTGGACCTGCGCAGCGGAACGCCGACCCCGGTGTGCGTGGTGAACGCTTCCATGTTCGTAGAACTCCCTCAGACCAGGTCGGCGGGCGACGACAGCGTGCCCCGCACGGCGGTGGCGGCGGCCACGAGTGGCGAGACGAGGTGGGTGCGGCCACCCTTGCCCTGCCTGCCCTCGAAGTTTCGGTTGGAGGTCGACGCGCTGCGCTCGCCCGGCTTGAGCTGGTCCGGGTTCATGCCCAGGCACATCGAGCAGCCGGCCTGGCGCCACTCGGCGCCCGCCGCCAGGAACACCTCGTGCAGTCCCTCGGACTCGGCCTGCGCGCGCACCCGCATGGAGCCGGGGACGACGAGCATCCGGACGCCGTCGGCGACCTTGTGGCCGCGCAGGACGTCCGCCGCGGCGCGCAGGTCCTCGATGCGGCCGTTGGTGCACGAGCCGAGGAACACCGTGTCGACGCGGATGTCGCGCAGCGGGGTGCCCGCCTCCAGCCCCATGTACGTCAGGGCCTTCTGGGCGGCCACGCGCTCGTTCTCGTCGACGATGGCCTCGGGGTCGGGCACGCTGGCGCTCAGCGGCAGGCCCTGGCCGGGGTTCGTGCCCCAGGTGACGAACGGCGTGAGCTCGTCGGCGTCGAGGCGCACCTCGGCGTCGAACTCGGCGTCGTCGTCGGTGCGGAGCGTCTTCCAGTACTCCACGGCCGCGTCCCAGTCCGCGCCGGACGGCGCGTGCGGGCGGCCCTCGATGTAGTCGAACGTGGTCTGGTCCGGCGCGATCATCCCCGCGCGGGCGCCCGCCTCGATGGACATGTTGCACACGGTCATGCGCGCTTCCATCGACAGCGCCTCGATCGCGCGGCCCCGGTACTCCAGGACGTAGCCCTGGCCGCCGCCGGTGCCGATCTTCGCGATGACCGCGAGGATGATGTCCTTGGCCGTGACGCCGGGCTTCAGCTCGCCGTCCACGGTGATGGCCATCGTCTTGAACGGCCGCAGCGGCAGCGTCTGGGTGGCCATCACGTGCTCCACCTCGGACGTGCCGATGCCGAACGCGAGGGCGCCGAACGCGCCGTGCGTGGACGTGTGGCTGTCACCGCAGACGACCGTCATGCCGGGCTGGGTCAGGCCGAGCTGCGGCCCGACGACGTGCACGATGCCCTGCTCGGCATCTCCCATGGGGTGCAGCCGCACGCCGAACTCCGCGCAGTTCTTGCGCAGCGTCTCGACCTGGGTGCGCGACACGGGGTCGGCGATGGGCAACTCGATGTCCACGGTCGGGACGTTGTGGTCCTCGGTGGCGATCGTGAGGTCCGGTCGGCGGATGGGCCGACCGGCCAGGCGCAGGCCGTCGAACGCCTGCGGGCTGGTCACTTCGTGCAGCAGGTGGAGGTCGATGTAGAGCAGGTCCGGCTCCGCGCCACTGCCGTGGCGCACGACGTGTGCTTCCCACACCTTCTCCGCGAGCGTGCGGCTCATCGCAACTCTCCCAAGATCTGGACAGTCGATAGATCTGGACTTCCCAGACAGTGGGAAGTTAGTATCGGCTTGTGGGACAGCATAGCGGGATCGGCGTGCTGGACAAGGCAGTGGCTGTCTTGAACGCCGTCGCAAAGGATCCGTGTGGGCTCGCCGAGTTGTGCAATCGGACGGGCTTGCCGAGGGCTACCGCGCACCGGTTGGCGGTCGGGCTCGAGGTGCACCGGTTGTTGCGACGGGGTTCGGACGGGCGCTGGCGTCCAGGCGCGGCACTGGCGGAGTTGGCGGGCGGGGCCACCGACCCGCTGCTCGACGCGGCGTCCTCGGTGTTGCCGAGGTTGCGCGACATCACGGGCGAGAGCGTCCAGTTGTACCGGCGGGACGGGATGCAGCGGATCTGCGTGTCCTCCGCCGAACCCCCGAGTGGTTTGCGCGACACCGTGCCGATCGGCGCGCGATTGCCGATGACGGCCGGCTCGGGCGCGAAAGTGCTCGCGGCATGGGCCGATCCCGGAACCCAGCGTTCCGTTCTGGCCGACGCCGTGTACGGCGAGCGCACATTGTTGGAAGTGCGCCGCCGCGGTTGGGCGCAATCCGTGGCGGAACGCGAACCGGGAGTGGCGAGCGTTTCCGCACCGGTCCGCGACAGCACGGGCTCGGTAGTGGCCGCGGTCTCCGTTTCGGGCCCCATCGACCGCATGGGCCGCCGTCCGGGCGCCAGGTGGGCCGCGGACCTCCTGGCCGCCGCAGAAGCCCTGCAAACGCGCCTCTGACCGCCACACGGGTGGCCACCGTCATTCCGCCACCCCGCCCCGCCACCCCTGGGCACCCGACAACCCACCGCAAGCTGGTGGCCCACCGCGAGCCACGCCCGCATGGGCCACCAGCAAGCCGCAGCAGCACTGACACGCTGGTCAGCCGGGTCGGACCACGTGCCAGCCGGCCCCAGCCGAAGTTCGCCGCAGGCGAACCAGGCAGTCACCCAAGCACGTCAATGGCACCCGCCGAGTCCTCAACCGGACCGTCGCAGACACGGCGCACAGCGCCGATGGGGGTGCCGGGGGCGAAGCCCCTGCCGGGAGTGCAGGGGGCGGAGCCCGCCTGCCCGGGGTCCGGGGGTCGGACCCCCGGTGTAAATGCGAAAGATCCCCGTTTCGCGTAAGCGAAACGGGGATCTCCCGGGTCTGTAGCCCCGATGGGATTCGAACCCACGCTACCGCCTTGAGAGGGCGGCGTCCTAGGCCGCTAGACGACGGGGCCGAGAACTTGCTTTGTGTATTCAGTTTATCATCTTGTCTTGCTGTCCTGCGTCGGGCGGTAGCTTATCACACTGTCTTTCCTACCGCCCAGCTGGGGTACCAGGACTCGAACCTAGACTAACTGAACCAGAATCAGTCGTGCTGCCAATTACACCATACCCCATTGGTTTCCCGATCAACTTACCTCATCGTCCAGGCGCTTGTCCTGGGCTTTGGGGGCTGTCCGTTCCGCCGGGAGGAATACTAGACCACGGCCCCGGCGGAACGGAAATCGGGGTCACGCGGAGGCGGCCGACAGCTCGCAGACGAGGAGTTCGGGCAGCTCAGCGAGGCTGCTGATGGCGGAGATGCCGGCGGGCAGCGCGCCCTCGCGCGGGCCCTGGCGGTTCAGCCACACGCCCTTCATGCCGGCGTCGCGCGCGCCGATGGCGTCGGCGTGGAGGCGGTCGCCCACGTGCACCGTGTCGCACAGGTCGACGCCGAGGTCCGCGCAGGCGGTGTCGAAGATCACCCGGTCCGGTTTCGCGGCGCCGACCTCGCCCGCGATGAGCACCGTGTCGAAGTACTGGGCGAGCCCGAGGGTCGCGATCTTCACCCGTTGGTGGCGCCCTGAGGCGTTGCTCACGGCGGCGATGGGCAGGCCGGTGGCCCGCAGCCACTCCAGGCACGGGACGACGTCGGGGAACAGCCGCCAGCCGGCCGCGAGGACTTCCTGCCGGTGCAGTTCCCGGCGGGTCGCCTCCTCCTGGTCCAACTCCTCGCCGAGCGCGGCGAAGAACGCCCGGGTGCGGATGTTCCGCATCGACTCGTACTCGAGCTCGCCGGCGAGGAGGCGTTCGCAGTGCTCGTCCGTGATGCGCTGCCACAGCGGCCAGGCGTCGGCGCTGCCGACCATCGCGGCCAGGGCGGCCCGGGACGAGGTGCTGTAGTCGACGAGGGTGTCGTCGACGTCGAGGCACACGGCCCGGATCTCGCCGGTTCTCCGAGGGGTGGAAGTCGGGGCTGCGGTTGTCACCCCGTGAGGCTAGGTGCGGTCACCCCTCGTCCGACTCGACCAGAGAGGTGATATCTCGTGGTTCTTGCACGGTCAAGCACCGCTTGACCGCCCGAACGCACCAGTCAGATTGCCCCGAGCGCGCGACGCAATCGCCCGATCGAGCGACTTTGGCCCACCAGTTCCATGGATTCGTAGAGCGGAGGCGAGACGGTACGGCCCGTCACGGCAACCCGCACCGGCGCGTAGGCCTTGCGCGGCTTCAGGCCCATTCCGTCCACAAGGGACGCTTTCAGCGCCTCTTCGATGGCCGTCGCAGTCCACTCCGGAAGGGATTCGAGGGCGGCGATGGACGCCTCCAGCACGGGCCGGGCGTCCTCGCCCAGCGCCTTGGCGGCGGAGTCCTCCTCGGGCGCGAAGTCCTCCTCCGCGACGAACAGGAACCGGACCATCCCGGACGCCTCGGACAGCACCACCAGGCGCTCCTGCACCAGCGGCGCCACGCCGGACAGCAGGGCCAGCTGCTCCTCGGTCGGCTCGGGCGGCAGCACGTCGTCCTTGACCAGGTACGGCACCACGCGGCTGACGAAGTCCTCGACGGGCAGGGCGCGCAGGTGGGTGGCGTTGATGGCCTCGGCCTTCTTCAGGTCGAAGCGGGCCGGGTTCGCGCTCACCTTGTCGAGCTCGAACGCCTCGACCAGTTCGGACACCGTGAAGATGTCGCGGTCGTCCGCGATGGACCAGCCGAGCAGCGCCAGGTAGTTCAGCAGCCCCTCGGGCACGAAGCCGCGGTCCCGGTACAGGAACAGGTTCGACTGCGGGTCGCGCTTGGAGAGCTTCTTGTTGCCCTCGCCCATCACGTACGGCAGGTGGCCGAACTCGGGCGTGAACGTGGTCACGCCGATCCGCGTCAACGCCTGGTACAGCGCGATCTGGCGGGGCGTCGACGGCAGGAGGTCCTCGCCGCGCAGCACGTGCGTGATGCCCATCAGGGCGTCGTCGACGGGGTTCACGAACGGGTACAGCGGGTCGCCGTTGGCGCGCACCAGCACCGGGTCGGGCGTGCTGCCCGCCTTGAACGTGATCTCGCCGCGCACGAGGTCGACCCAGGTGATGTCCTCGTCGGGCATCTTCAGCCGCAGCACGGGTTCGCGGCCCTCGGCGCGGAACGCGGCGCGCTGCTCGTCGGTCAGGCCGCGGTCGAAGCCGTCGTAGCCGAGCTTCGGGTCCTGGCCGGCGGCCTTGCGGCGCGCCTCGATCTCCTCGGCCGTGGAGAACGACTCGTACAGCTCACCGGCCTCGAACAGGCGCTTGGCGATGTCCACGTACAGGTCGCGCCGCTGGCTCTGCCGGTACGGCGCGTGCGGGCCGCCGACCTCCGGGCCCTCGTCCCAGTCCAGACCGAGCCACCGCATGGCCTCGATCAGCGACAGGTACGACTCCTCGGAGTCGCGGGCCGCGTCCGTGTCCTCGATCCGGAAGACCACGGCTCCGCCGGTGTGGCGGGCGTACGCCCAGTTGAAGAGGGCGGTGCGGATGAGGCCCACGTGGGGGGTGCCGGTCGGCGACGGGCAGAACCGGACGCGGACCGCCGCGCCGGTTCCTCCTGGGGTGGCTGCTGATGCGCTCATGACCCGATCAGCGTATCCGCCTTGACCTGGGCCCCGCTCAGGAGCATGCTGAACTTATTCAACTCACGTTGAAAAGAGGGGGATGGTCATGGAGAGGACCGGAGTCGTGGTCGTCGGCGGCGGACCGGCGGGCATGGTGTGCGGGTTGCTGCTGGCGCGCGCCGGGGTCGAGGTGACGGTGCTGGAGAAGCACGGCGACTTCCTGCGCGACTTCCGCGGCGACACGGTGCACGCGTCCACGCTGACGTTGCTGGACGAGCTGGGCCTCGGCCCGTCGTTCGCCGAGGTGCCGCACCAGCTGGTCGAGCGGATGCGGGTCCAGCTGGACAGCGGGCCGCAGACGGTGGCCGACCTGTCCCGCCTGCCCGGCCCGCACAAGCACATCGCGTTCGTGCCGCAGTGGGACTTCCTCGACCTGCTGGCCGACGCGGGCCGGCGCGAGGACGCGTTCCACCTGCGGATGGACACCGAGGTGACCGGCCTGACGCGCGCGGGCGGACGGGTCACCGGCGTGCGCTACCGCACGGCGTCCGGGGAGACCGGGGAGCTGGGCGCGGACCTCGTGGTCGCGGCCGACGGGCGGCACTCGCTGGTGCGGGAGCAGTCCGGGCTGCCGGTGCGGGCGTTCGGCGCGCCGATGGACGTGTGGTGGTTCCGGTTGCCGCGCCGCGCGGACGAGGAGTCGGGCGGGCTCGCCCGGTTCGGCCGGGGCAGCGGGGTGGTGCTGATCAACCGCGGTGACTACTTCCAGGCCGCGTTCCTGATCCGCAAGGGCACCGACCGGCTGCTGCGCGAGGAGGGCGTCGCGGCGTTCCGGCAGCGGGTGACGGCGCTCCTGCCGTGGCTGGAGGAGAAGGTGGCGGCCGTCGAGTCGCTGGACGACGTGAAGCTGCTGGACGTGAAGCTGGACCGGTTGCGGCGCTGGCACGGCGACGGCGTGCTGTGCATCGGTGACGCGGCGCACGCCATGTCGCCCATCGGCGGGGTCGGCATCAACCTGGCCGTGCAGGACGCGGTGGCGGCGGCGCGGATCGTGGCCGGCCCGCTGCGGCGCGGTGAGCTGGACCAGGCGGTGCTCGCGAAGGTGCGGCGCCGGCGGTGGTTCCCGACCGCGGTGACCCAGGCGTTCCAGCGGCGCATCCAGGACTCGTTCCTGAAGGGGACGCTGGAGGGCACGTCGAGCGCCGCCCGGGGCCGGGTGCCGTTCGCGATCCGGCTGCTCCGGCGGTTCCCCGTGCTCCAGGCGGTGCCCGCCTACCTCGTGGGCATCGGGCTGCGGCCGGAGCACGCGCCTCGGTTCGCGCGGCGCGCGCCGGAGCGGATCGAACGGGCCTGAACGCGGCCCGGGGCGACTCCCCGCGACGGGGAGCCGCCCCGGAGACGGGCGCGCGGTCGTCCCGCGTCAGCGGTGGGAGACCGGGTTGGTGAGCGTGCCGAGGCCCTCGACGGTCACCGAGACGGTCTGCCCGGCGGTCAGCGGGCCGACGCCGGCGGGCGTGCCGGTGAGGATCACGTCCAGCGGGCGCAGGGTCATCACCGCGGAGATGTACTCGATCAGCTCGGGGATGTCGTGCAGCAGCAGCGAGGTCCGCGAGTCCTGCTTCACCACGCCGTCCACCTCGGTGCGGATGGCGACGTCCGACGGGTCGAACTCGGTCTCCACCCACGGCCCGAGCGGGCAGAACGTGTCGAAGCCCTTGGCGCGGGTCCACTGGCCGTCGGCCTTCTGGAGGTCGCGGGCGGTGACGTCGTTGGCGATCGTGTAGCCGAGGATCGACTGGCGGGCGCGGGACGCGGGGATGTCCCGGCCGCCGACGCCGATCACCACGGCCAGCTCGCCCTCGAAGTCCACCCGCTCGGACGCGGCGGGCAGCTTGATGTCCGCGTTGGGCCCGATCACGGTGGTGTTGGGCTTCAGGAACATCAACGGGTTCTCGGGCGCCTCGCTGCCCATCTCGGCGGCGTGCTCGGCGTAGTTGCGGCCGATCGCGACGATCTTGGGCGGCAGGAACGGCGCGAGCAGGCGCACGTCGGCCAGCGGCCAGCGGCGACCGGTGAAGGTCGGGTTGGCGAAGGGCTCGTCGGCGATCTCGACGGCGGTCAGGTCGTCGCCTTCGCCCTCGATCGCGGCGAAAGCGAGGCCATTCGGTTGGGCGATACGGGCAATGCGCACGGAGATCACCCTAACCGGCGGCTTGAAACCCCACCGTTCGTCCCTAGCGTCGAAGGGATGCGAACCCTGCTGATCGTCCTCACCCTGCTGGTCGCCACGGCGACCCCGGCGACCGCGGCGACCCCGCTGGAAGCCGGCACGATCCTGACCACGTCCACCGGCGCGCGCTGCGTGAACGGCTTCAACGTGCGCGGCCACCTCCTGATCGCGACCACGTGCGGCCCGGTCGGCACGACCGTCCGCGGGCCCGGCGGCGTCGACATCGGGCCCGTCACCGCCGTCCGGCAGACCTACGCGGTCGTCCGGATCACCAACACGGCCGCGTGGGTCCAGCGCCCCACCGTCGCCGGGACCGGCGTCAGCGTCACCGGCTCGCTGGAGACGCCGGTCGGCGGCCAGGTGTGCATGGCGGGCCGCACCACCGGGTTGCGGTGCGGCACCGTGCTGGCCAAGAACGTCACCGTGCACTACCCGGACGGAATCGTCTACGGGCTGACCCGGACGAACCTGTGCGTGGAACCCGGCGACCAGTGGTCGGCCGTCTTCACCGGGTCCCAGGCGCAGGGGCACGTGCTGGGCGCGAGCGGCAACTGCTCGTCCGGCGGCACGTCGTTCTTCCTGCCCGTCAACCGCATCCTGGCGGCCGAGGGGTTCACCCTCGTGACCGCGTGACGCGGGCCGCCTTGTGCACCAGCGCGTCGCACAGGGCGAGCCAGCTGGCCTCGACGATGTTGCCGTGCACGCCCACGGTGGTCCACTCGCGCTCGCCGTCGGTGGACTCCACGAGCACGCGGGTGACGGCGTCGGTGCCGTGCTCGGCCGAGTCGTGGGAGCCGGGGAGGATGCGGACCTTGTAGTCGTTCAGCTCCACCGCGTCCAGCCAGGACAGGTGGGGCAGCAGGGCCTTCCGCAGCGCGGCGTCCAGCGCGTGGACGGGGCCGTTGCCCTCGGCGGTGGCGATGACCCGCTCACCCGCCACGTGCACCTTCACGGTGGCCTCGGACACGATCTTGCCGTCCCGGTGGTGGTCGAGCACGACCCGGTACGACTCGAGCACGAAGGGTGGCTCGTCCAGTTCGGACAGCTCCTCCTTCAGGAGCAGCTCCAGGGAGGCGTCGGCGGCCTCGAAGGACCAGCCGCCCGCCTCCAGCTCCTTGACCTTGCGCACCACGTTGGTGAGCGCGTCGGGCCGGCGGGTCAGGTCGATCCCGAACTCACGTCCCTTGAGTTCGAGACTGGCCCGACCCGCCATCTCCGTGACCAGCACCCGCATGTCGTTGCCGACGGTGTCCGGATCGATGTGGTTGTACAGCTCCGGATCAACCTTGATCGCGCTCGCGTGCAGCCCCGCCTTGTGGGCGAAGGCCGACGACCCGACGTAGGCCTGGTGGGTGTCGGGTGCGATGTTCGCGATCTCGGCCAGCGCATGGGAGACCCGGGTCAGCTCGGCCAGCGACTCGGTGGGTAGCACCGGCAGGCCGAGCTTGGTCACGAGGTTCCCGACGACGGCGAAGAGGTCGGCGTTGCCGGCCCGCTCGCCGTAGCCGTTCGCGGTGCACTGGACGTGGGTCGCCCCCGCCTGCACCGCGGCGATGGTGTTGGCCACCGCGCAGGACGTGTCGTCCTGGCAGTGGATGCCGACCCGGAAGCCCGTGCGGGCGACCACGTCGGCGACGGTCTCGGCCAGGCCCAGGGGCAGCTGGCCGCCGTTGGTGTCGCACAGCACGACGACGTCCGCGCCACCCTCCACAGCGGACTCCAGCACGCGCAGCGCGGTGTCCGGGTCGAAGGCGAAGCCGTCGAAGAAGTGCTCGGCGTCGAGGAAGACCCGGCGGCCCTCGTCCACCAGGTACCGGACGGTGTCGCGGACCATGGCGCAGTTCTCGGCGACGTCCGTGCGCAGGGCCCGTTCGATGTGCCTGCGGTCCGACTTGGCGACCAGCGTCACGACCGGCGTCTGGGCCGCCAGCAGGGCCCTGACCTGCGCGTCCTCCTGCACCTTGACCCCGGCCTTGCGGGTGGAACCGAACGCGACGAGCTGCGCGTGCTTGAGCGTCAGCTCCCCCGCCGCGGCCCGGGCGAAGAACTCCGTGTCCTTCGGCATCGCGCCCGGCCAGCCCCCCTCGATGAAGCCCACGCCGAGCGAGTCGAGCAGCCGCGCGACGGCCAGCTTGTCGTTGACCGAGTAGGAGATGCCCTCGCGCTGGGCACCGTCCCGCAGGGTCGTGTCGAAGACGTGGAATGAATCGCCGAGGGGGGTCACGAGAGGGCTCCTAGAGATCCGGGAAAACAAAAAGACCCCCCGCAGGATGCGAGAGGTCAGCGCGTCGGGTGCTTCGAGGGAGCACTACCCGACGCGCTCAGAAATAATGATCACGGTGTGGAGAGCCACGTCGCCGATGGTGCCACAACCCGTCCGCGGATACCAAGCCACGGACGGGTTGTCCCACATGGTGGGTGACGGCTAGCGGTGGCTCTCCTCGGCGCCGACCGTCCTGTGCGACCGCCGTTCCCGATCTCTCAGCCCTCGGCGAGGAACCTGGCGAACGCCTCGATGGCGGCCGGGTTGCGCGGGCCCTCCACGAGGGCCGCGTACGGCAGCACGAAGAACCGCTTCTCCTTGATCGCGGCCACGTCCGCCAGCGGCCCGTACGACTCCAGGAACGCGCGCTTCTCGGCCGGGGTGGTCGCGTCGCCGTCCGCGTAGTCGTTGATCAGGACCACCTCGGGGTCGCGGGCGACGACGGCCTCCCAGCCGACCGTGGTCCAGCTGTCGTCGAGGTCGCCGAAGATGTTCTCGCCGCCGGCCTTGCCGATGATGTCGTGCGGCGCGGCGTTGCGGCCGGACGTGAACGGCTGGTCGAGCCCGCTGTCGTAGAGGAACACCTTCGGGCGGTGGCCCGTGACCAGCTTCTCGGCGTCCGCGACCTGCTTCCGGTAGCCCTCGACCAGCTCCTCGGCCTTCCGCTCCACGCCGAAGATGCGGCCCAGGTTGCGCAGGTCGGTGTAGAGCGCGTCGAGCGGGGGCATGATGCCGCGCTGCCTGCCCACGCCGTTCCGGCACGCCTCGGTGAGCTGGTAGGTGGCGACGCCGAGCTCCGCGAGCGAGTCCGGGGTGAAGCCGGTGCTCTCCGAGAACCCGTAGTTCCAGCCCGCGAACACGAGGTCGGCCCGCGCGCCCTGCACGAGTTCCTTGGTGATCTGCTCGCCGAGCTTCGGCACGCGCTCGAAGTCCGCCCGCCACGGCGACGAGGCCACGTCGCCGGCCTGCCCGGGTCCGATCACGTACCCCGCCATCCGGTCGGCCAGGCCCAGCGCGAACATCAGCTCGGTGATGCCGGTGTCGTTGGTGACCACGCGGGACGGCGCCGCGTACGACACCTGCCGCCCGCAGTTCGTGACGGTCGCGGTGGGCGTGGCCGTGACCGGCTCGATCCGGGCTCCGCAGCCCGCCGTGAGCAGGACCAGGGTGAACGCGACGAGCCTTCTCACGGACCGACCTCCATCGGGTTGACGGCTGGGTGTTCGAACAGCAGTTGGGGGACGCCGCTGGTGGGGTGGCGCACGACGTGGGCGCGGACGTGGAACACCTCGCGCAGGACGTCGGGCGTGAGCACGTCCTCCGGCGTGCCGCTGCGCACCACCCGGCCCCGGTCGAGGACGTGCAGCCGGTCGCAGTAGGCGGCGGCGAGGTTCAGGTCGTGCAGGACCGCGAGGACCGTGACGCCGAGGCCGCGGACCAGCGCCAGCACCGCGAGCTGGTGGCTGATGTCGAGGTGGTTGGTGGGTTCGTCGAGGACGAGCACCCGCGGCTCCTGCGCCAGGGCGCGGGCGATCAGGACGCGTTGCCGCTCGCCGCCGGACAGGCTGAGGAAGCTGCGGTCGGCGAGGTGGGCGGCGTCCACTCGGGACAGTGCGCCGGCCACCACCGCCGCGTCGCGCTCGGGCGTGGCGCGGTGCGGCAGCCGTCCCATCGCGACCACCTCGGTGACCGTGAAGTCGAACTCGACGTGGCTGTCCTGGGTGAGCGCGGCCAGGTGCCGCGCGGTGTCGCGGACCTTGGTCGCGGCGACGTCCCGGCCGTCGAGGCGGACCACTCCCCCGGACGGCGCCAGCGCCCGGTAGACGCACCGCAGGGTGGTCGACTTGCCGCTGCCGTTGGGGCCGACGATGCCGTGCACCTCGCCCGCCGGGGCGTGCAGGTCGATGCCGCCCAGGATGCCGTCCACGGTGACGCCGTCGAGTCGGACGTCCATCAGCGACCGCCGAACACGTAGCCGCGGCGGCGCATCAGCAGGATGAAGCACGGCACGCCCAGGGCGGCCGTGATCACACCGAGGGGCAGCTCTTCCGGTGCGGCGAGCAGGCGTGCCGCGACGTCCACCCAGATGAGGAAGCACGCGCCCGCCAACGGCGCCACGGCGAGCACCTTGCGGTGGTCCGCGCCGACGGTGAGGCGCACCAGGTGCGGCAGCATGAGGCCGACGAACCCGACCGCGCCGCTGACCGCCACCAGGACGCCCGTCATGGCGGCCGTGACCAGGAACAACGCCGTCCGGGTGCGGAGGACGTCGATGCCGAGCGTGGTCGCGGTCTCGTCGCCCATCGAGAGCGCGTTGAGGTGCTTGGCGCGGCTCCGGAGGTAGGCGGTGCCGGCGGCCACCACCACCGCCGCGATCGGCAGGGACGCCCACGTGACGCCGCCCAGGCTGCCCAGCAGCCAGAACATCGCGGCGCGCGCCGCCTCGCCGCGCGGTGACTGGAACACCAGGAGCATGGCGATGGCCGAGAAGCCGTACGCCATGGCCGTGCCGGTGAGGACCAGGCGCAGCGGGGTGAGGTTGCGGCCCGCGACCAGGTAGACGAGGGCCATCGCGGCGAGGGCGGCCAGGAACGCGGCCGTGGACAGGGCGTAGATGCCGAGGGAGGCGAACAGGCCGGTGGTCGCGACGGCGGTGGCGCCGACGCTCGCGCCGGAGGAGATGCCGAGGACGTACGGGTCGGCGAGGGCGTTGCGGACCATCGCCTGGATCGCGACGCCGACCACCGACAGGCCCGCGCCGACGACGGCGGCGAGCAGGACGCGCGGCAGGCGGATGTCCCAGACGATCCGGTAGGGGCCCGCGTCGGCGGCGTCCACGGGGCCCTGGGTGAGGGCGGCGTGGAGGAAGCGGAGGACGTCGCGGAACGGGATGCCCACCGGTCCCAGCGCCACGCCGCAGAGGATCGAGCCGGCGAGCACGGCCGTGAGGGCGAGGCACAGGCCCGCGGTGGCGGGGCGGCGTGGGGTGGGCGGACGCGCGGTGGTGTGGCCGGCGGTGGTGTGGCCGGCGGTGGCGTGCCCGGCAGCGGTGTGGCCGGCGGTGGCGTGGCCCTCAGCGGCGTGCCCGGCGGTGGTCTGACCGGCGGGAACGTCGTGCGACGGCCCGCTCGGGGCGGCTGGGCTCGGCGCGGGGGCGTTCGGCGGCGCCTGGCCCGGCGTGGTGGGGGTCGGTGTGGGTGGCGGGGTGCCGTCGGTCGCGGGCCGACTGCTGGGTGGGGTCACCGGGCGCCTTTCGGGCAGGTGGCCTCGACCGGTCGGCCGGCTCCGCTCGTGGCAGGCCCGGCGCACCCGTCCCGCAGACCACGGCAGGAGTGGAGCGACTTCCCACCGCCCACGGGTGATCGGGCTCGCCGAGCGTCGCGCTCGGCCTACCGTTGCGGGTCAGCGCCGGAATTCGACCGGACTTCCCCCACGGGCGGCAACGGCGACCCTACGGCCCCGGACACGACCAGGGCCACCACGAACTCGTCGCGGTGGCCCTGATCACGTGCTCTCGGCGTCGAACGCCCGCCGTCAGGCGGTCCTGACGTTCGACGACACCAGCGCGGCCAGGCGGTCGCCCACCGCGTAGGTCGCGCCCGGCGACGAGTGGTCGCGGGTGGCCAGGTCGAACGCCACCGACGCCTCGATCCGGCGCGCCGCCTCCGACTCGCCCAGGTGGTCGAGCATCAGCGCGACCGACAGCACCGCGGCGGTCGGGTCGGCGATGCCCTGGCCCGCGATGTCCGGCGCGCTGCCGTGCACCGGCTCGAACATGCTCGGGTTGCGCCGGGTCACGTCGAGGTTCCCGGACGCCGCGAGACCGATGCCACCGGTCACCGCCGCCGCCAGGTCGGTCAGGATGTCGCCGAACAGGTTGTCCGTCACGATCACGTCGTACCGGCCCGGGTCGGTCACCAGGTGGATCGTCGCCGCGTCCACGTGCTGGTAGGCCACCGTCACGTCGGGGTGCTGCAGCGACACCTCCTCCACCACCCGCGACCACAACGACCCGGCGTGCGTGAGCACGTTGGTCTTGTGCACGAGCGTGAGGTGCTTGCGCGGCCGGTTCGCGGCGCGCGCGAACGCGTCGCGCACCACCCGCTCCACCCCGAACGAGGTGTTGATGGACACCTCGGTCGCGATCTCGTGCGGCGTGTCCTTCCGCAAGAGCCCGCCGTTGCCGGCGTACAGGCCCTCCGTGCCCTCGCGCACCACCACCATGTCGATCTCCGGCGGGTCGGCGATCGGGCTGCGCACGCCGGGGTACAGCCGGGCCGGGCGCAGGTTCACGTGGTGGTCGAGCTCGAACCGGAGCCGGAGCAGCAGACCGCGCTCCAGGATTCCGCTGG
This sequence comes from Saccharothrix hoggarensis, assembly GCF_052936025.1. Next base: position 6,279,346 of record NZ_CP193624.1, read on the forward strand.
GCACCGACGGGTCGCCCACGGCGCCGAGCAGGATCGCGTCGTGCTGGCGGAGTTCCCCGAGCACGGACTCCGGCAGCAACTCACCTGTGGCGTGCCAGCGCGCCGCGCCGAGGTCGTAGCGGGTGATCTCAGCCGCGGGAACGACCTCACCGAGAACCTTCAGGGCCTCGGCGACGACCTCGGGCCCGATCCCGTCTCCTGGGATCACTGCGAGCCGCATCCACACACCTCCCAGGTATCAGTCCCATTGCGCGGGACTAGTTTCCATTGCGAAAGGCTACCGGTCCCACGGCGTGAAACCGCACTCGGAACACCCCTCCGTGGCCATATCTCCCGGACTGCGGGACACCCGAACGGTTCAGTGCCCCCGTTCGGTCGTCACCCGATGTGCGTAAACGGCTCTGGCCGGCCGGGGCAACCCCCGACCGGCCAGAGCGATGAGGCGTGATCAGTCCGCCGTGCGGTTCCCCGACCTGGCCCGCACCTTCACCACGTCCGCCTTGTCGCCGGTGGCGTTGTGGTGGTGCAGGACGAGCAGGCTGTCCGCGCCGTCGGCCGCGAGCGACCCGGCGTCGCGGTTGACGACCAGCGCGGTGCCGGGGCGAGCCTGGTAGGACAGCGCGGCGTCGCCGCCGCCCTGCACCCACAGGCCCGGCTTGAGCGGGTCGAACGACAGCGCGTTCGGGATGGAGTCGACCAGGCCGTTGGAGGTGCCCGGCGCGACGTAGAAGCCGGCCACGCCCACCTGGTACGCGATCCGCGACGTGTCCGCCGACGGGTCGATGCCGAGCGCCGACAGCAGCACCGGCAGCACGACCACGTTGGTGTCGAACACGTTGGTGTCCACGTCGCCGAACTGGCCGTTGACGCCCTGCAGGTCGACGGTGTCGCCGGTCTTCAGGTCGACGGTGGCCGCGACCAGCAGGTCGGTGTCGGTGAGCTTGGTCGCGTAGACCTCGTAGTCGAACGCCCCGTCGCCGTCGGTGTCGATGTCGACGAACGGGATGGTGTTGCTGCCGAGGTTGTACCAGTTGCCCCAGGTCGACAGGCCGAACGCGAGCAGCGACTGCTCCGGCTTGCCCTGCGCCTTGGCCAGCGGCGCGGTCGACGTGACGCCGACGTGCCGCAGGTCGCCGCCCTTGGCGGTGTCGTTCAGGACGCAGTTGGTGGTGACGTTGCGGCGGCACTCGGGCAGCCGCGGCGAGGACGCCTGGAGCTCCAGGACGCTCACCAGCGACCGGTACGCGCCCTGGTCGACGCCGCGGCCGGTCAGGTTCAGCACGCCCTGGCCGGCGCCGGTGACGCGGACGCTGCTCGGCACGCTGATGTCGGCCACCGGCTTCGGCGCCGAGTACACCGGCACGCGCAGCGGGACCGTCGCGCCCTTCGTCGGCGTGAGCACGACCCGGCCGGACGCGTCGGCCAGGAACTGGCGCGGCACGTCGAGGTGGTTCGCCTCGATCGTCGGGTCGACCGTCTTGCGCAGGGCGGCCGGGTCGTCGATCTTCAGCGTCACGGTGATCCGGGCGGTGCCGCGCGGGCTGAGCCGCACCGTCGTGGCGGACAGGTCGTACCGCACGCCGGGGATCTCGGTCAGGGCCTCGTAGCCGACCTTGTAGTCCACCGCGCCGGCCGACTTGTTGACCACCTTGATGGTCTTGGTCCGCGACACGGGCTGCGCCACCTCGACCGTGCCGAACGACGCGGACACGGCGCCCGGGTCGTCCTGCACGTACGCGAGGACCTGGTTCTCGACGGCGGCCTTGCCGTCGACCCGGCCCGCGCCGACGCGGTTGGGCGCGTAGGTCTCGCCGCCGGCCTTCACGTCCGCGCCGGCGGAGTTCATGACCGCGGCCTTGACCTCTTCCGGCGTCCAGTCCGGGTGGACCTGGCGCACGAGCGCCGCGACGCCGGAGATGTGCGGGGCGGCCATCGACGTGCCGGAGTTGACCATCGTCTTGTCGCCCGAGCCGACCAGCGCCGAGGCGATCGAGTCACCGGGCGCCGCGACGTCCGGCTTCACGACCGGGCCGCGCACGCCGCGCGAGGTGAACGAGCTGGGCGTGTCGCTGATCGACTGGTCGAACGTCGGCAGCGAGGTGCGCAGGTCGCCCGACTGGCGGACCACCAGCGTGCCCGCGGCGAGCGCCGGGCGCAGCGCCGCGGTGGCGGTGCCGGTGAACTGGAAGACCGGGATCGACGCGTTGCCGGAGATGCCCGCGTTGAAGTGCTCCAGGTTCGACGTGAACACCGCGCCGACGGCGCCGGCGGCGGTGGCGTTGTTGGTGCGGCCGACCGAGCCGCAGCGACGCGTGGCGTCGTTGTCGTCCCACTCCAGCCAGACCATCTTGCCCGCGACGGCGGCCTTGTCCGCGGCCGAGAACGGCAGGCAGCCGTCCTTGTTGGCCGCGTCGCCCATGGCCACGACGGGAGCGGTCCGCTCCAGGCCCTCGTAGTCGAACGCCACGCTGTACTGGCCCGGCTTCTTGCCCGCCGACCCGGCCGGCGCGGTGACCTCGACCGCGTCGCGCAGCACGTACGCGTCACGGGTGCTGGCCACGGTCAGCGCCTCGGGGGTGCTGCCCGGCGAGCCGCCGATGTCGTACAGGTCGCCGCCGTTGCCCGCGGAGAACACGGTCAGCACGCCGGAGGCGTTGAGCTTGCGCACGAACAGGCTGTCGGGGTCGTCCGGGGCGCCGTAGTCGGAGCCCAGCGACAGGTTCACCACGTCGAGGTGGTCGGAGAAGTCGCCGTCGCCGTCGGGGTCGAGCGACCAGTCGAGGGCCTGCGCGGTGACGTTGGTCGAGCCGTCGCAGCCGAACACCTTCAGCGCGTACAGCAGGGCCTTCGGCGCGGTGCCGGGCCCGATGCGCATGGCGTCCAGCGCCTCCGGGGTGAGCTTGGTGTAGTCGCCCTTGAAGGTGCTGCCGTCGGCGTTGACGCCGAAGCCCGCCGCGGTGCCGGCGACGTGCGTGCCGTGGCCGTTGCAGTCGAGCGGGTTGGGGTCCGGCTTCGGGGTGTTCACGGCCGGGTCGTCGCTGGCGCCGTCGTAGGCGTTGCCGACGAAGTCGTAGCCGCCGACGACCTTGGCGGTCGGGAAGTACGACGCGTCGACCTTGGTCTCGTCGATCGCCTTGAACGCCTCGATGGTGCCGGGGCCCGCGAAGTCGCTGTGGGTGTAGTCGATGCCCGTGTCGATGATGCCGATGCGGGTGTCGTCACCGAGCTTGCCGTACTGCTGCCACGCCTTGAGCGTGTTCGTGAGCTGCACGGCGGTGGAGTTCTGGCGGGTCTTCGGCACCACGGTGCGGACGGACTTCACGTCACCGCGCCGGGCCAGCTCGCGCACCTTGGCGGCGTCGGCCCGCACGACCACGCCGGGAACGCCGTTGGCGGTCCGGTACAGCTCCTTGGTGGCCGAGTCCTTGCCCCGGAGGTCGGTGACCACGAGGTCGGCGACCCGGCCGGTGTCGTTCTTGGTCGCCTTGGCGGCGTCCTTGGCCTGCTGCTTGGACGCGCCCTTGCCGGTCTGCTCGACGAACGTGTCGACGGCCGGCTTGGCCTCCAGCTCCACGAACGCGGTGACGCGGCCCTTCGCGGCGGTCAGCCGGTCGGACACCTTCAACCGCAACGTGTCCGCGTCCAGCCCGCGCGCGCTCGCGACGGACGGTGCCAGTGGATCTTCCGCGGCCAGCGCCGTGCCGGTGGTGGCGCTCGCGACGAGCATCGCGGCCAGCACCGGGACGGCAGATCTGGCGACAACGCGAGATCGGCTCACTACGTGCCCCAACCGAGGTCGGATTCGACCGGGCAGGCAGCGTCGCATCCGGATCAGGGGAACTGCCCGCATGGTGCCGTGCCCTCTACGGCACCGGGTCAACCTCGTGGGAGGGAACCTAATCCCTCGACAGAGCCGATCAATTAGTCCGAACGAGTGACGACGCCCACAGATTTAACGACTAACGGTTAAGTGTGACGCCGCCGGGACCTGCGGCGATATACCTCCACAGATCCCGACGGCGTTACTCCGTCACGGGGACGTCCGCGCGACGCCGATCAGTCGAAGTTGACCGAGCGCACGGTGCGCGCGCCCACGGCCGCGCCGATCGGGTCGAGCACCGCGGTGTCCACCGGGCGGTCGACGCGCAGCAGCATGAACGCGTCCGCGCCGTCCTTCGTCTGGCTGATCTGCGCGGCCTCGACGTTCACCCCGGCCTCGCCGAGCAGCGTGCCGACGGTGCCCATCACGCCCGGCCGGTCCGGGTACTCCAGCAGCAGCACGTTGCCCTCGGCGCGCAGGTCGAAGCCGCGGCCGTTGATGCCGACCAGCTTCTCCACCTGGTCGAGGCCCGTGAGCGTGCCCGACACCGTGATGACCGCGCCGTCCGCCTGCACCGCGCGCACCGTGACGAGGCTGCGGTGGTTGGCGCTCTCCGGCTCCTTCACCAGGTCGACGCCGACGCCGAGCGCGTTCGCCAGCGCCGGGGCGTTGACGAACGTGACCTGCTCCTCGACCACGCTGGAGAACACGCCGCGCAGCGCGGCCAGCGGCAGCACCGCGACGTCCTCGTTGGACAGCTCGCCGCGCACCTCGATCGTGACGTTGGTGGGCGCCTTCGCGCTCAGCGCCGCGACCACCGTGCCGAGCTTCTGCACCAGCGGCAGGTACGGGCGGACCTCCTCGCCGACCACGCCGCCGCCCTGCACGTTCACCGCGTCCGGCACGAAGTCGCCCGCCAGCGCCAGCAGCACCGACTTGGCCACGTCCGTGCCCGCCCGGTCCTGCGCCTCCGTGGTGGACGCGCCCAGGTGCGGCGTGACCACGACGTTCGGCAGGCCGAACAGCGGGCTCTCGGTGGTGGGCTCGGTGGAGAACACGTCGATGCCCGCGCCGCCGACCTGGCCCTCCTTCACGGCCTCCGCCAGCGCCTCCTCGTCGACGAGACCGCCGCGGGCCGCGTTGACGATGATGACGCCGCGCTTGGCCTTGGCCAGCTGCTCGGCGCCGATGAGGCCCTTGGTCTCCGGCGTCTTCGGCAGGTGGATCGAGATGAAGTCGGCGCGCTCCAGCAGCTCCTCCAGCGTCACGAGCTCGATGCCGAGCTGCGCGGCGCGGGCGGCGCTGACGTACGGGTCGTACGCGATGAGCTCGGTGCCGAAGGCGGCGATCCGGGCGGCGAACAGCTGGCCGATCTTGCCCAGGCCCACCACGCCGACGGTCTTGCCCTGCACCTCGACGCCGTTGAACTTGCTGCGCTTCCACTCGTGGTTCTGCAGCGTGGCGTGCGCGGCCGGGATCTGGCGGGCCGTGGCGAGCAGCAGCGCGACCGCGTGCTCCGCGGCGCTGACGATGTTCGAGGTGGGCGCGTTGACGACCATCACGCCGCGCTCGGTGGCGGCGGGCACCTCGACGTTGTCCAGACCGACGCCCGCGCGGGCGACGACCTTCAGCTTGGTGGTGGCCTTGAAGACCTCGGCGTCCACCTTGGTGGCGGAGCGGACCAGGAGGGCGTCGGCGTCGGCGACGGCTTCGAGCAGCGCGGGACGGTCGGTGCCGTCGACGTGGCGCACCTCGATGCCATCACCGAAGACGTCGAGAACGGACGGTGCGAGCTTCTCGGCGATGAGGACAACGGGCTTGGTCACGGACGTCGCTCCCGGTGGTGTGAACGGGTGGGGAGCGCGGGGCCGTCGAGCAGGTCGTCACCCGCGCCGGCCGGCCACGGCAATGTGTCCGGGTTGTTAACGAGCATAGTCAGCGCCCACCGGGCGCTCACCACCCGGGTGTCCCGTTTCACCTGCTGGAATGCGGTACGCGCGTCCTACAAGGACACCCCGGGCGGCCGCGGGTCCCCGGCGGAGCGCGAGTCCGGCGCAGGGCGTTCGGCGAACGCCCTGCGGTAGCCGCCGGGCGACTGGCCGAACTCCCGCTTGAACGCCTTGGCGAACGCGAACTCCGAGGAGTAGCCGCCTTCCCGGGCGACCGCGCGCAGCGGGACGTCGCTCGTGGCCAGCAGGCGGCGGGCCACGGTCATCCGCCACCAGGTCAGGTACGCCAGGGGCGGTTGCCCCACGACCGCCGTGAACCGTCGCGCGAAGGTCGCGCGGGACAGGCCGGCGCGCGCGGCGAGCTCCCGCACCGTCCACGGGTGGGCGGGATCGCCGTGCACCGCGTGCAGCGCGTCGGCGAGGGCCGGGTCGGCGAGGGCCGCGGCCCAGCCGGTGACCGCGGTCGCGGAGTGGTCGTGCAGCCAGGCGCGCAGGATGTAGAGCAGCAGGGTGTCGAGCAGCGCCGGCACCACGGCGTCCGAGCCGGGTCCCGGCCGTTCCAGCTCGCCGCCCAGCAGGTCGACGGCGGCGCGCAGCGCGGGGTGCGAGCCCATCCGGGCCGGGACGTGGACCACCTCCGGCAGCCCGGTGAGCAGCGGGTGCGCCCGGGCCCGGTTGAGCCGGTAGGAGCCGCACAGCAGCACGGTGGTCGGCCCGTCGCCCGGCGGGACGTCCTCGGTCTCCGCCCAGCTTCCGTCCGGGGCCTGGACGACGTCGACCGAGGGCGTCGCCGGGTCGTCGGCGACGGTGTGGCCCCGGCCGTGGGGCAGGAACACCACGTCGCCCGGCGACAGCGGGACCGGGTCGCCTCCGGGCGGGATGAGCCGGCACGAGCCGCGCAGCACGACGTGGAACCCCGCCCCGTCGGAAGCGCCGAACCGCAGCGCCCACGGTGCGGCCAGCGAGGTGAGCGACGAGTGCGGCCGCCCCGTCCGCATGGCGGTGATCGCGTCGCTGAGGACGTCCATGCCACCCGATCTTATCCGTGCGTCCGTGACGTGAGACGCTCGGACAAAAGGCTGAGACTCCAGGACATGGAACGTCTCACGGTCGGCTCCTAGCGTGACCGGCATGACGACACACGCACGAACGGTGCGCTTCCACGAACTCGGCGGCCCGGAGGTGCTGGAGGTCGAGGACACCCGCCTCGACCCGCCCGGTCCCGGCGAGGTCCGCGTCCGCGTCGACGCCATCGGGCTGAACCGGGCCGAGGCGCTCTTCCGCGCGGGCCACTACTACTACCAGCCCGCGCTCCCCGGTTCCCGGATCGGCTTCGAGGCTGCCGGCGAGGTCGACGGCGTGGGCCCCGGTGTGGAGGACTTCGCCCCCGGCGACGCGGTCAGCGTCATCGGTGACGGGCACATGTCCCGCAACGGTGTCTACGCCGATTTCGCCACCGTGCCGACCCGAGCGCTCATCAGGCGTCCGGCCGGGGTGGACGCCGTCACCGGCGCGGCCCTGTGGACGTCGTCCCTGACCGCCTACGGCGCACTGGTGGAGGTGGGCCGGGTCGAGCCGGGCGACCACGTCCTCGTCACCGCCGCGTCGAGCTCGGTCGGGCTCGCGGCGATCCAGGTGGCCAACCACTTCGGCGCGGTGCCCATCGCCGTCACGCGGACCGCCGCCAAGGCGGCGCGACTGGCGCGGGAGGGGGCCGCGCACGTCATCACGACGGACGGTGGCGACCTGGTCGAGCGGGTGCGCGCCGTCACCGACGGCCGGGGCGCGCGAGTCGTGTTCGACGCCGTCGCGGGGCCCGGCTTGGCCGAGGTCGCCCAGACCGTGGCGGCCTGCGGCCTGCTCGTCGTCTACGGGTGGCTCGACCGCGAACCCGCTCCCCTGCCGCTGAACTGGCCGCTGAACATCCACGGTTTCGCCGTGGACCTCGTCACCGGTGACGCCGCGCGCCTGGCCCGCGCGCGGGCCTTCGTCGAGGCCGCGCTGCGCGCCGGCACGCTGACCCCGGTCGTCGACCGGACCTTCGACCTCGCCGACATCGTCGCGGCCCACCGCCACCTGGAGTCGAACGACCAGGTCGGCAAGGTCGTCGTCACCGTGCGGCACTGACCGGCCGGGGGCCGCGCACCGGTGTTTCCCGCGGTACCCGGCCCGTGCGCGCAGGACCGGCACACGGAAGGCTGGCGCCATGCGGAAACTGGTCTACGGCATGAACCTGACCCTCGACGGCTACATCGCGGCGCCCGGCGACGACATCGGCTGGGGCGCCGCGGACGACGGTGGGTCGGGCGACGAGCTGTTCCAGTGGTGGCTCGAGCGGGAGCTGGGGATCGACCTGATGCTGTACGGGCGGAAGCTCTGGGAGGCGATGAGCTCCCACTGGCCGACCGGAGACCAGAAGCCCGACGCCACCCCGGCGGAGATCGCGTTCGCGCGGAACTGGCGGGACACGCCGAAGGTGGTGTTCTCCTCGACGATCGACGCCGTCGACTGGAACGCCCGCCTGGTCACCGGCGACGCGGTCGCGGAGATCACCCGGCTCAAGGCCGAGGACGGCGGGCCCATGAGGGTCGGTGGCGCGACGCTCGCCCGGGCGGCCGTGCGCGCCGGGCTGGTCGACGAGTACGAGGTCGTCACCTACCCGGTCCTGGTGGGTGGCGGCACGCCGCTCTTCCCCGCGCTGGACAGCTGGGTGAAGCTGAAGCTGGTGGAGACGCGGACGTTCCCCGGCGGCGTGGTCATGACCAGGTACGAGACGAGGCGCTGAGCGCTCGTCCGGGAGTCGCCGAGTCCCCGCGGGCGGCTACCAGGGTTCGTCGAACTCGCCGTCCTTGACGCCGAGGACGAACGCCTCCCACTCGGCCGGCGTGAAGACGAGCACCGGGCCCTCGGGGTGGGCGGAGTTGCGCATCGCCGTGTACGTCACGCCATCGGTGTGCTCGACGAACGCGATCTCGACGTGCTCCTCTTCCTCCTCCGCGCCCTCGTCGCTGCGGATCCACTCGGCGCCGGTGAGGTCGAGGTTGCCCCGCACGTGGGCCTTGTCGTCGTAGATGGGCGCGCTGTCGGTCATGCGCCTAGGTATACCGGAGCCCGCAGCGTCCGGGGACACTGCGGGCTCCGAGGGGTGGTACCGCTGGTCTCAGGCGGTTTCGGTGATCGGGCGGTCGACCCACGACATGAGGCCGCGCAGCTTCTTGCCGACCTCCTCGATCGGGTGCTGCTCGCCCTCCTGCTGCAACTTCTTGTAGTTGCCGCGGCCGGCGTCGTCCTCGTTCACCCACTCGGTGGCGAAGGTGCCGTCCTGGATCTCGCCCAGGATCTTGCGCATCTCCTCCTTGACCGCGGGGGTGACCACGCGCGGTCCGCGCGTCAGGTCGCCGTACTCGGCGGTGTCGGAGATCGAGTAGCGCATGCGGGCGATGCCGCCCTCGTACATCAGGTCCACGATGAGCTTCAGCTCGTGGAGGCACTCGAAGTAGGCGACCTCGGGGGCGTAGCCCGCCTCGGTCAGCACCTCGAAACCGGCCTGCACCAGCGCGGACGCGCCACCGCAGAGGACGGCCTGCTCACCGAACAGGTCGGTCTCGGTCTCCTCCTTGAACGTGGTCTTGATGACGCCCGCGCGCGTGCCGCCGATGCCCTTGGCGTAGGACAGGGCGAGCGCCTGCGCGTTGCCGGAGGCGTCCTGCTCGACCGCGATCAGCGCGGGCACGCCCTTGCCGTCCACGAACTGGCGGCGGACCAGGTGGCCCGGGCCCTTCGGCGCGACCATGGCGACGTCCACGTTGGACGGCACGGTGATCAGGCCGTAGCGGATGTTGAAGCCGTGGCCGAAGAAGACCGCGTCGCCGTCCTTCAGGTTCGGCGCGATGTCGTTGGCGTAGATGTGCCGCTGCGCGGTGTCGGGCGCCAGGATCATGATCAGGTCGGCCTCGGCCGAGACCTCGGCGGGCGTGCCGACGGGCAGGCCCTCCTCCTCGGCCTTGGCGCGGGACTTCGAGCCCTCGGGGAGGCCGATCCGGACGTCGACGCCGGAGTCGCGCAGGCTCAGCGCGTGCGCGTGGCCCTGGCTGCCGTAACCGATGACCGCGACCTTGCGCCCCTGGATGATGCTCAGGTCGGCATCGTCGTCGTAGAAGATCTCGACGCTCACTGGTGGTACTTCCTTCCTCGGAACCGGAAAATCAGCGCACCGCGGTCGCGGTGATGGAGCGGGCGCCACGGCCGATGGCGACCATGCCGGACTGGACGATCTCGCGGAGCCCGTAGGGCTCCAGCATCCGCAGCAGCGCGTCGAGCTTCTCAGACGTGCCGGTGGCCTCGACGGTGACCGCCTCCGGGGAGACGTCGACGACCTTCGCGCGGAACAGCTGCACCGTCTCGAGCACCTGGCTGCGCACCGTGGCGTCGGCGCGCACCTTGACGAGCAGGAGCTGCCGCTGGACCGACGCGGCGGGCTCCAGCTCGACGATCTTGATGACGTTGATGAGCTTGTTGAGCTGCTTGGTGACCTGCTCCAGCGGCAGCTCGTCCACCGACACGACGATGGTCATCCGGGAGATGTCGGGGTGCTCGGTGCGGCCGACCGCGAGCGACTCGATGTTGAAGCCGCGCCGCGAGAACAGGCCCGCCACCCGGGCGAGGACGCCGGGCTTGTCCTCGACCAGAACGCTCAGGGTGTGCCTAGTCATCGTCACTCGTCCTCGTCGAACAGCGGGCGGATGCCACGCGCGGCCATGATCTCGCTGTTGCCCGTGCCCGCGGCGACCATCGGCCACACCTGGGCGTCCTTGCCGACCACGAAGTCGATGACGACCGGCCGGTCGTTGATCTCCATGGCCTTCTGGACGACCGCGTCGACCTCCTCGCGCGACTCGGCGCGCAGGCCGGCGCAGCCGTAGGCCTCGGCGAGCAGCTTGAAGTCGGGGATGCGGTGCTTGTGCGTGCCCAGGTCGGTGCTGGAGTAGCGCTCGCCGTAGAACAGCGTCTGCCACTGGCGGACCATGCCCAGGTTGCCGTTGTTGATGACGGCGACCTTGATCGGGATGCCCTCGATGGCGCAGGTGGCCAGCTCCTGGTTGGTCATCTGGAAGCAGCCGTCGCCGTCGATCGCCCACACCTGGACGTCCGGCACGCCCGCCTTCGCGCCCATCGCGGCGGGCACCGCGTACCCCATCGTGCCGAGGCCGCCGGAGTTGATCCACGTGCGCGGCCGCTCGTACTTCACGAACTGCGCGGCCCACATCTGGTGCTGGCCGACGCCCGCGGTGAACAGGGTGTCCGGCGGGGTCAGCGCCCCGATCCGCTCGATCACGTACTGCGGGGACAGCGTGCCGTCCTCGGGCCAGTCGTAGCCGAGCGGGAACGTCTCGCGCAGCGCGTTCAGCTGCTCCCACCACGGCGTCAGGTCCACGGTGCGGGCCGCGTTCTCCTTCTCCACCCGCACCGCGTCGACCAGCTCGCCGATGATCTCCTTGCAGTCGCCCACGATCGGGACGTCCGCGCGGCGGTTCTTCGAGATCTCCGCCGGGTCGATGTCGGCGTGCACGACCTGCGCGTCCGGCGCGAACGTCGACAGCTGGCCGGTGACCCGGTCGTCGAACCGGGCGCCGAGGGCGATCAGCAGGTCCGACTTCTGCATCGCGGCGACCGCGGAGACCGTGCCGTGCATGCCGGGCATGCCCAGGTGCTGCGGGTGCGAGTCCGGGAACGCGCCGCGCGCCATCAGCGTGGTGACCACCGGGATGTTGGTGGACTCGGCCAGCGCCAGCAGCTCGGCCGACGCCTCGGCCTTGATCACGCCGCCGCCGACGTACAGGACGGGGCGGCGGGCCGCGGCGATCAGCTTCGCGGCCTCGCGCACCTGCTTGCCGTGCGGCCGGGTCGTCGGCCGGTAGCCGGGCAGGCGCAGCTCCGGCGGCCAGGAGAACGAGGTCATCTCCTGGAGCACGTCCTTGGGGATGTCCACCAGGACGGGGCCGGGTCGGCCGGTGGAGGCCAGGTGGAACGCCTCGGCGATGGCGCGCGGGACGTCCGCGGCGTCGGTGACGAGGAAGTTGTGCTTGGTGATCGGCATCGTGATGCCGCAGATGTCCGCTTCCTGGAACGCGTCGGTGCCGATCAGCGGGCGGGACTGCTGGCCGGTGATGGCGACCACCGGGACGGAGTCCATGTTGGCGTCCGCGAGGGGCGTGACGAGGTTCGTCGCGCCGGGCCCCGAGGTCGCCATGCAGACGCCGACCTTGCCGGTGGCCTGGGCGTAGCCGGTGGCGGCGTGGCCCGCGCCCTGCTCGTGGCGGACCAGGATGTGGCGCACCTTGGTGGAGTCCAGGAGCGGGTCGTAGGCAGGCAGGATCGTGCCGCCGGGGATGCCGAAGACCACCTCGCAGCCCACCGCTTCGAGGGAGCGGACGAGGGACTGGGCACCGGTCATGCGGACGGGAGCGCCGCTCGGCGGGGCCGGTTTCGGCCGCGGTCCAGGGCGGGGCGACGCCGGCTCACCGGGAGCGGGTCGCGAGGTTGCGCTGGTCATCTGTCTGCCTCGTGGGTAAGGAGAATGCACGGTCCGGGCACGAAAAAACCCTCGCCAACCCGAACGGGCCGGACGAGGGTCGCGCGTCGACGCAAGCTCGAATGCCTAGGCGTCGACGCGCCTGGGAAGTACGAGAACGAGGTTGCGCTGCATGGCCCTGACGTTAACCGTCAAGGGCGTTGAGCGTCAACTGTGCGGGACGGCACTCCCGGATGGTGGAAGCCGCGAGGTGCGCGGACGTGGGTCGGAGTCACCCGCTCAGGCGACCGGTGGCAGCATCTGGCGACGTGCCGAAAGCCGTGTTCCGCATCCCCACGCCCGCCCTGTTCGCCGCGCTCGCCGCGGCCATCTGCGCCACCCCCGTCGCGTGGGCCGCGCCGGGTCTGCAGGCCCTCTACCTGCTGCCGGCCGCGTTCGCCTGGTGGGTCCTGCGGAACCGGACGACCGTGGACCGCGAGCGGATCGCGGTGCGGAGCACGTTCGGCGGGCGGGTCGTCGCGTGGACGGACGTGAAGGCGATCAAGGTGGTGCCGAAGGGGTGGTTGTCGGCGGTGCTCACGGACGGCTCGCTGGTCCGGCTGCCCGCGGTCCGCGCGGCGCACCTGCCGATGTTGTCGCAGGTCAGCGGCGGTCGTGTGGCGGACCCGACCACCGCGGCGCGGCCCGCCGACCCGGCCGACAGCCCCGCCGCGCCTGACCAGGACGCAACGCCGCCTTCCCTAAGGTCCGAGGAGTGAGCTCGAACACTCGGACGTCCGGCTGGGTGCCGGTCACCAGCCTCCTGCTGTCCCTCGCCGGACTGGCCGTGTCCGCCTACCTCACCGTCGCGCACTTCAGCGCGGGCGCGTTGCTGTGCGCCGAGGGCGAGGTGATCGACTGCGGCACGGTGACGACCAGCGAGCAGTCCGAGCTGCTCGGCGTCCCGGTCGCCGTCCTCGGCCTCGCGTTCTTCGCGTTCCTGACCGTCGCGTCGCTGCCGTTCGCGTGGCGCAGCGAGGCGCTGCACTGGGCGCGCCTCGTGTCGGCCGGCGTCGGCGTGCTGTTCGTCGTGTACCTGGTGGCCGCCGAGTTCCTGCTGATCGGGAAGATCTGCCTGTGGTGCACGGCCGTGCACGTCATCACACTCGCGCTCGCCGCCGTGCTGGTCGTCGGCGCGTTGCGGCGGAGTAACCTCTGAGGCACCGCTCCCGCCCTTCCCGCGCCCTCACCCCTCGCGCGCGTCGTTCGCGAATCTCCTGGCAAAGACTTCTGGAGGAGCCGTGCCACCGCTCCGTTCCCGCACCACGACCCACGGCCGCAACGCCGCGGGGGCCCGCGCGCTCTGGCGCGCGACCGGCATGACCGACAGCGACTTCGGCAAGCCGATCGTGGCCATCGCCAACTCCTACACGCAGTTCGTGCCGGGGCACGTGCACCTGCGCGACCTCGGCGACATCGTGGCCGAGGCGATCCGCGAGGCGGGCGGGGTGCCGCGCGAGTTCCACACCATCGCGGTCGACGACGGCATCGCCATGGGGCACAGCGGGATGCTGTACTCGCTGCCGTCGCGCGAGATCATCGCCGACTCGGTCGAGTACATGGTCAACGCGCACCAGGCCGACGCGATCGTGTGCATCTCCAACTGCGACAAGATCACGCCGGGCATGCTCAACGCGGCGATGCGGCTCAACATCCCGGTGGTGTTCGTGTCGGGCGGGCCGATGGAGGCCGGCAAGGCGGTCGTGGTGGACGGCGTCGCCGTCGCGCCGACCGACCTGATCACCGCGATCTCCGCGTCGGCGTCGCCGGACGTGGACGAGGCCGGGCTGGCCGAGGTCGAGCGGTCGGCGTGCCCGACCTGCGGGTCGTGCTCGGGCATGTTCACCGCGAACTCCATGAACTGCCTCACCGAGGCGCTGGGCCTGGCGCTGCCGGGCAACGGCTCCACGCTGGCCACGCACTCGGCGCGCCGCGAGCTGTTCGCCGAGGCCGGCCGCACCATCGTGGACCTGTGCCAGCGGTACTACGAGCAGGACGACGAGTCGGTGCTGCCGCGGTCGATCGCCAACCGCAAGGCGTTCGAGAACGCCATGGCGCTGGACATGGCGATGGGCGGCTCCACGAACACCGTGCTGCACATCCTCGCCGCCGCGCAGGAGGGCGAGGTCGACTTCACGCTCGCGGACGTCGACGCGCTGAGCCGGCGGGTGCCGTGCCTGTCGAAGGTGTCGCCGAACTCGGACTACCACATGGAAGACGTCCACCGGGCGGGTGGAATCCCCGCCCTGCTGGGTGAACTGTGGCGCGCCGGCCTGCTGAACGAGGACGTGCACACCGTCCACAGCCCGGACATCGCGTCGTGGCTGGGCGAGTGGGACGTCCGCGCCGAGTCGCCGTCGCAGCGGGCGATCGAGCTGTTCCACGCCGCGCCCGGCGGGGTGCGCACGACGCAGGCGTTCTCCACGTCCAACCGGTGGTCGAAGCTGGACACGGACGCGGCCGGCGGCTGCATCCGCGACGTCGAGCACGCGTACACCAAGGACGGCGGCCTGGCCGTGCTGCACGGCAACCTGGCCGAGCGCGGCGCGGTGATCAAGGCGGCGGGCATCGACGAGGAGCTGTGGCACTTCGAGGGTCCGGCGCGGGTGGTGGAGTCCCAGGAGGAAGCCGTCTCGGTGATCCTGAAGAAGGAGATCCAGCCCGGTGACGTCCTCGTGGTCCGCTACGAGGGCCCGGCGGGCGGTCCGGGCATGCAGGAGATGCTGCACCCGACCGCGTTCCTGAAGGGCGCGGGGCTGGGCCGCAAGTGCGCCCTGATCACCGACGGCCGGTTCTCCGGCGGCACGTCGGGCCTGTCCATCGGCCACGTCTCGCCGGAGGCGGCGGGCGGCGGCGTGATCGGCCTGGTCCAGGACGGCGACCGCATCCTGATCGACATCCACGAGCGCCGCCTGGAACTCCTGGTGGACGACTCGGTGCTGGCCGAGCGGCGGGCGAAGATGGAGGCGTCCGAGCGGCCGTGGCAGCCGGTGGACCGGGTCCGCCCGGTGACGGCGGCGCTGCGCGCCTACGCCCGCATGGCGACCGACGCCTCCACCGGCGCAGTCCGCGACGTGAACAAGTAGCGGCCGGTTCTCTCCGGACCACCACGCGAGGTCGCGTCGACCGTTCGCGACTCATTTCCCGGCGATCACGCTTTTCGATCGCCGGGAAATCAGGCGCGAACGGTCGACTTCCAGGCGACCGAGCCCGCCGTCTGCGGAGCAGCGGCAATGTCAACGGAACACGTAGAGGGTCGCCGCGGTCGCGCCGGCGGCGACCAGGAGGCAGAGGAAGCCGGACAGCAGCGGGTGGCGGAACCAGCTGCGGTTGTGGTCGATCGCCGCCCGGCCGGGGCCCGCGAACAGCACGGCGAACGCCATCGCCGCGTACGCGGCCTCCAGCTCGACGCCGTTGGGCGCGAAGTAGCCGCCCCGGTACTTCAGCGCGATGACGTTGGCCATCACCCCGAGCACGCCGGCCGCCGCGAGCGGCGTGAACAGGCCGAGGACCAGCAGGGCGCCGCCGCCCAGCTCGGTGACGCCGGTGACCCAGGCGAGGATGCGCGCCTCGCGGAACCCGGCCGACTGCAGGTACCGGGTGAACCCGTCGATGCCCGGCCCGCCGAACAGGCCGAACACCTTCTGCAGGCCGTGCACCACGAACGCCCCGCCCAGCGCCAGCCGCAGCACGAGCAGGCCGATGTCGGCGCTCGCGGTCCAGCCGAACGGCTTGCGCTCGTCCTCGTCGTCGAACGTGTCGTAGTGGGAGGACTTGTCGTCCAGGTCCGCCACCGGCGTGTACCCGGTGGAGTCGAAGCTCTTGGTGTCCTTGTCGAAGGCGTCGCCGGGGAAGGCGTCGCGCTGGATGGTGCGGGTGCCGTCGTCGAAGTGGTGCACTCCTCCGCCCACGCCACTCGTGGAGTAGTACCCGTCGTCGGAGTAGCCGCCCGAAGCCTTCGAGCGGTCGTCGTGAGTAGCCACGCACCCGCACGTTAGGAGGTTCGGAGGACGTCCGCGAGCGTCCGTTTCGCCGCGTTCGTTCACCCGAACGGGCTAATAATCGCCCTTGACGAGGTTCGCCGGCGACTCACCGCGCGCGAACCGGGCGAGCTCGGAGGCCACCACGGCGTACGCGCGCTCGGCGTGCCCCGTGCAGCTGCCGGCCACGTGCGGGGTGAGGAACAGGCCCGGCGCGGTCCACAGCGGGTGGTCCGGGGGCAGCGGCTCGGGCTCGGTCACGTCGAGCGCCGCGCGCAGCCGCCCGGACGTCAGCTCGGCGACGAGCGCGTCCGTGTCGACCACCGCGCCGCGGGCCGCGTTGACCAGGATCGCGCCGTCCTTCATCCGGGAGAGGAACTTCGCGTCCACCATCCCGGTGGTCTCCTCGGTCAGCGGCACGACGACCAGCACCGCGTCGAACCCGCCGAGCAGGTCGGGCAGCTCGTCCACGCCGTGCACGCCGGGCCGCGCGGTGCGGCCGACCAGGGTCGCCGTCGCGTCGAACGGCTCCAGCCGCCGCCGGAACTGCTCGCCGAGGTCGCCCACGCCGACCACGAGCACCCGCTTGCCCTGCAACGTCTCGGTGAGGTGGTAGTCCCAGCGCCGCTCCTGCCGGGCCCGCTCGAACACCGGGAAGTCCCGGTAGATGGCGAGCAGCGCGCCGATGGCCCACTCCGCGGTGCTGCCGCCGTGCGCGCCGCGGCACGTCGACAGCATCACCCCTTCGGGTACGACACCGACGAACCTCTCGGCGCCCGCCGACAGCAGCTGCACCAGCTTCAGCGACGGCAGCTGCGCGAACACGTCGCGGGGGTCGGTGCCGTGCAGGAACTTGGGCACCAGCACTTCCGCCCGCGCGGCCTCGGGGGGCAGCGGCTGCCCGGGCTCGTAGCGGACCGGCTGCACACCCTCCACGTCGGACAGCACGTGGACGCCGAGGTCGTCGGGGACCAGAACGGTGAGGCTCACGGGTGCGCAGGTTACGGCACACTTGCCGCCATGCGGGAGCACGACGTCATCTCCGCGGACGGCACGCGGATCAGGGTGTGGCGGACCGACGCGGACGGTCCGGACGTGCTCCTGAGCCCCGGCCTCGGCGCGGCGCCGGCGGTGTGGCCGGAGCTGCCGGGGGCGCGCGTGCACACCTGGCACCACCGCGGCACGCTGGACTCCGACCGGCCGGCCGACCCGAGCCGCGTCGAACTGGCGGACCACGTCGCCGACGCGCTGGCCGTGCTCGACGGCGCGGGCGTCGACCGGTGCGTGGTGATGGGCTGGTCGATGGGCGTGACGGTGGCCGCTGAACTGGCCCTGCGGCACCCCGAACGGGTGACCGGCCTGATGCTGGTGACGGGCGCGCCGGGTGATTCGTTCGCGGGCTTCCTCGGCGTGCCGGGCCTGCCGGTGGAGCTGCGGCGGCTGCTCGGGGTGGCGGGGGTGACCGCGTTGAAGGCGGCCGGGCCGCTGCTGGACGCCGTGCTGCACCGGGTGCCGGTGCCGACCGTCGGCGGGCCGCTGGTCGAGTCGGTGCGGCGGTACCTCGGGCACGACTGGCGCTGGTACTGCACGCTGGCGCTGGCGCTCGGCCGCACGCCCCGGCTGGACCTGACCGGCGTGACGTGCCCCACCACGGTCCTGGCCGGCCGGTACGACTTCCTGGCCGCGCCGGAGGGCGTGGTCACGCCGGTGGCCGGGCTGCCCCAGGCACGGGTGCGACTGCTGCCGAACACCCACTTCCTGCCGCTGGAGAACCCCCGGGTCGTGGTGGAGGAGCTGGCGCTCCTGCTCGACCGGGCCGACGCGGTGCGGCGCGCCGTGGACGCCGAGGCCCGCCCCGGCGCGGACCTCGGCGCGGACGCACCGGAGCACGTCGCGGACGCCGTCGCGGCGGGGGCGCTCACGTCGCGTTCACGGCCGCGCGCCTAACCTGGGTTCCGTGTCGCGACTGCGTGGACTGCTGATCGGGTCGGCCCTCGGCCTGCTGGCCGCGGGCTGCGCGAGCTTCCCCGAGCAGCCGGCGCCGGAGGGCTGGAGCGCCGCGCCGCAGCTGACGCCGCAGGCCGGACCGGTGCCGGAACTGCCCGGTGAACTGCCGAAGAGCCCTGGTCAGGGCCAGCAGCCGGGGCAGCAGTCGACGGTGCCGCCGCCCCAGGGCTGCAAGGACTTCAGCCCGGCCGTGGTCGGCACGTGCCTGAACCCCGTGTCCGGGGTGGCCCTGATCGACGTGAACCAGACGACCGGCGCGGTGACCGCCCTGGCGACCGAGCGCGCCACCGGGCGGCTGCTGCGGGTGACCAAGGACGTCGACCCGGTCGAGGTGGCCAAGTTCGACGTGGACGCCTCCGGCGACGGCGGCCTCAGCGGTCTCGCGCTGTCGCCGACGTACCCCGAGGACCAGCTGGTGTACGTGTACGTGACCACCGCGACCGACAACCGCGTGATGCGGATCGCGCCGGGCGACGTGCCGAAACCGGTGCTGACCGGCATTCCGAAGGGCCCGGCCGGCAACCGGGGCGCGCTGGCCCACGACACGACGGGCGCGCTGCTCGTGGCGACCGGCGACGCGGGCAACCCGGCGCTGGCGGCCAACCCCGACTCGCTGGCCGGGAAGGTGCTGCGGATCGACGGCGCGGGCCAGCCGGCGCGCGGCAACCCGACCCCGGGGTCGCGGGTGCTGGCGAGCGGGCTGCGGTCGCCGGGCGGGCTGTGCGTGGCGGGTGACGGCTCGAAGACGTGGGTGACCGACGCGGGCGCGTCGGCGGACCTGCTGTACCGGGTGCAGCCGGGCAAGCCGCTGGGCGACGCGGCGTGGTCGTGGCCGGAGCGGCCGGGTCTCGGCGGGTGCGCGTCGCTGTCGAACGTGGTGTGGCTGGCGACGGGCGGCACGCCGGGCACGCTGACGTTGCCGATGAACCCCGACGGCAGCTTCACGGGCAAGCCCGAACCGGGTCTGACCGGCGAGGACGGCTACGGCCGGCTCGGGCCGATGGTGGCGTTGGACGACACGACCGCGCTGGTCGGCACGGTGAACAAGAACCCGGGCGGCACGCCGGTGTCCAGCGACGACCGCGTGGTGATCATCGTCCGCGACGGTGGCCCGCCGGACAGCAAGGACTGACCGCCGCTCAGTCGCCCCGGGCGCCCGCGGTGCGGTAGATCGCGTCCGCGACCTGCCGGTACAACCCCTTCGGGTGATCGCGGAACAGCGGTTCGGTGCCGAACAGCACCGCCCGGCCGCCGCGCGGCGACGTGCCCGCGACGACCGCCGCCTGACCGGCCGCCTCCTCCTGGCCGCCCGTCCCGTCGGGGCGCGCGGTCCAGTGGCCGGCGACGAGGTCCCGGTACCGCTGCCGCGCCTCCACGCCCGGCCCGAGGTCGGTGAACCAGTGCGGCGCGTACACGAACGAGTGGTCGACGGCGCCCGTGCCGTCCACCACGGAGACCACGCCGTTCGCGTCCTCGCGCCCCGCGACCGCGCGCACCGGCAGCACCCCGGCGTCGGCGTTGAACCGGGCGCCCGTGGCGCCCCGCGTGACGACCCCGCCGCGGGTGAGGAACGCGTCCACGGCGGCCCTGGCGGCGGCGTTCAGCCGGTCGTACCGCAACCCCGACGACACGACCAGCACGTCCACCGCGGCCAGGTCGAACCCGGCGTCCAGCACGGCCGTCGACACGGGGCGCACGTCGAAACCCATGTCCCGCAACGCCTTCAGCTCGTCCGACGCCACCGCCGCGGCCACCACCGGACGTCGCAGCGGCACACCGCCCGGCTGCTCCGCCGCGGTGAACCGGACCCCGTACCGGTCCGACACCTCCTCCGCCGCCGGCCGTGCCGACGCGGGCACCACGATCGTGCCGTCGTCCTGGCGGCGGAGGTCGAGCCCCCGTCCCAGCAGGTCGTTCACGGCCGCGGCGTCCTTGCCGTCCACCAGGGACAGCGCCAGGTCGCGGCCCGGCCCCGCGCGCACCGACCCGGTCGGCGACGCCGCCGCCACGTCGTGCCCGCGCACGTCCACCGGCCCGTCACGCACGACGTCCACCGAGGCGCCCCACAGCAGGCGGTGGCTCCACCCGCTGATGTCGTACATGGTCGGCACGTCGTCCGAGAGGTCGCGGCCGGCCTCCAGCATCACGTTGGCCAGGGCCCGTTTCGGCTGGCGCAGGTCCACCACGTACGACCCGGCCGGGTACTCGCGGCCGGCGAGCGCGAACGGCCGGTCGGCCCGCTTCACCCGCACGTCGTGCGCCACGAGGTGGTCGACCAGCCGGGCGGCCGCGGGCCCGGAGCGCTGCGCCTCGCCGACCGGCACGACGTACGCGAGCGGGAACTCGGTGGTGTAGCGGTCCTCGGGGCCGAAGCCGGGCACGAACCCGTCGGGCAGCGCCCGCAGCGGCTCGCCCGCGTGGCCGCGCCGGAACACCTCGATCTGGTTGTCCACGAGGGCGGTCCGGTTCTCGGCCACGTACCCGAGCGCGCTGCGGATCGTCGCCTCCACCACGTCGGTGTTGATCGCCGCACGTCGGCGCAGCTCGGCCACCGGCTGCGTCACGTAGTCGTTCCGGTTCACCCGCAAGGGGATCTCGATCGTGTAGGCCACCGCGCCGTGGTACATCGAGTACTGCGCGGTGTAGATCGGCGCCCAGCCGTCCCACACGCCCGGCTCGTAGTCGCGGAACGGGATCTCGGGTGTCGCCGCCTCCGGGTGGCCGAGGCCCTGCACGGCGTCCTCCATGCGCAGGCCGCCCGCGTAGCCGTGCCGGAGGTGGAGGTCGAGGTCGTGGTTCTGCCCGTGGGGCGGGGTGGTCGGCTCGATCAGCGTGTTCGCCACGTACCCGTGCTCGTCCAGCACGAGCAGCGGCTGGACGCGCTGGACCACGTCCCGCAGCGCCCGCGTCTCCGGCTGCGACGACGTGACGAAGTCCCGGTTCAGGTCGAACCCGCCCGCGTTGGACCGCGTGCCGGCCACCCGCCCGTCCGGGTTCGCGGAGAGGGTCGCGTGGACCCGGTGGCGGCGCAGGAAGTCCCGCGTCGGCTGGTCCGCGGCCAGGGCCAGCTCCTCGACGACGCGGAGCGCGCCGTCCGTGCCCTCCCACTCGTCGCCGTGGATGTTGGCGTTGATCCACACCGGCGCCTTGTAGAGGGTGCGGAGCAGCACGTCGCGGCGCGCGGCGACCGGGTCGTCCTCGATCTTCTCGCGCCAGGCGTCCTGCCGGCGCGCCTCGGCCGGCGACTCGGGCGCGGTGAGCGTGACCAGGTAGAGGTCGCGGCCGGCGGTCGACCGGCCCACGACCTCGACCGACACCCGGTCGCTGCGGCGCTGGAGGTCGTCCAGGCGCGGCGCGAGCGAGTGGTACGGCGCGAGACCGAGCTTGATCGCCCGGTCGGACGGGTCCTCCGGGTGGACGCGGAGGCGCGTGTGGCGCGGGTAGCCGAGGTTGGCGGCCGGCCAGTCGGCGTTCCGCGCGGAGGCGTCGCGGGGCGGGTCGACGGCGGCGACCTGGTTGCGCTCGCGGCCGTTGCCCGGCTGGTCGGCCCGGCCGACGTCGGGTGCGGCGGTCACGGGCGGGGTCGTCGTGGCCAGCAGGAGCAGCGAGAGCAGCACCGAGCGCACCGGGCAGCCTCCGATCGACCGTCGAAGAACTCCTGCACCCTGCGTAGTCGGTCCGGTGCGTTCCGTCAACCGGGCGAGCGGTCGGTCACCCCGTCGGCAGAGGCGTCAGCCCGAGCCGAGGCACACGAACGGGCGGCGCAGCGGGTCCACGGCCACCGCCTCCGCCAACGCGACCGCGGGCGACGCGCCACCGGCCAGGTTGCGGTGGAAGTCCGCCATGGCCGCCGCCGACGGCTCGTCGCCCACCCGGCTCGACGCGGCGATCACCGTCCGCGCGCCGCCGGCCAGCAGGGCGCCGGCGAACCCCAGCGGCTCGTCACCCGGCCGCACGCGGTTGAGCGCCAGCTCGCACGCGGCCAGCACCACCTGGTGCGGCGGCCGGCGCACCCGGCCCACCTCGTGCGCGAACAGCGCGCCGTCCACCAGCTCCAGCCGCGAGAACAGCGCGTTCTCCGGCTCGTGCTCGCCGTGCGCGGCGATGTGCGCCAGCTCCACGCCGTCCAACGCCTCCAGCACCGCGCTCACCCGCGCCTCCGTGACGCCGAGCAGCTTCGCGTCGCCGTGGTAGCCCGCGAGCCGGTCGATCTCGCCCTGCGCGGCCTGCAGACCGGGCCCGCGCACGAGCAGCACGCCGTTGACCAGCTCGCGGTCCTCGCGGGTGGCCGACATCCACGCGGTCGCCGACGGCACGGCCACGGTCGGCCGGTTCGCGCACGTCGGCAGCACGCCCCACGGCACCACGTACAGCGCGCCCGTCGGCACCACGACCAGCTCCCGGTCGCCGATCATGGGCGCCAGCGGGCGCAGCAGCAGCCGGTCCAGCTTCTCCGCCTCACGGCGCGCGGACGCCGAGATGACCTCCACCAGCGGCGGCGGGAGGTGGTCCGGGGCCAGCGCGTTGAGGTCGGCGTGCAGGCGGCGCGCGCCCTCCGTGACGGCGTCCGCCGAGCCGAGCCGCACCATGCGCACCCGCCCGTCGGCCAGCACCACGGCGATCAGCTCGTCGTCGGACACCGCGAAGCTCACCATCGCCCGCCCGCACAGCCGGGCCAGCACCTCGTCCGACGTGACGACCGGGCGCGGCGTGCCCCACGGGCCCGCGCTCCACCCCATCCGGGTGGCGGCCCGCTGGCTCGCCTTGAGCCGGCCCTCCAGCTCGGCGGTCGGCAGCCCGTCGAGGCGGGCGCGCAGCAGGGCCCGGCTCAGCCGGCGCACCTCGGAGATCCGCTCGCCCACCTCGGAGTCCACAGTGGACTCGGCCGGGTCGTACCGGTACAGCTGGGCCCTGGTCTGCTCCAGCCAGCCGAACAGGCGCTTGGCGTTGGCCGGCGAGTCGCCGCCCTCCAGCACCAGCCGGACGGCGAGCTCCCCCAGCTCGCGGCCGTGCACGGCGGTGCCGGACACGAGTTCCAGCCCGCCGAGCCGGTCCCGCATCCGGCCCAGCTCCGCGAGGCCCGCCTTCGCCTGCGCCAACGCCACCCGCTGGTTGCCGCGGGCCAGGGCCAGCTCGGCCCGGCACAGCCGCAGCAGCATCCGGTGGTCGATCGGCGCGATCCGACGCGACTTCGGCACGCTGCGCAGCAGCTCCGCGCCTCGGTCGGGGTCGCCCCGGCGGACCTCCAGCCGGGCCGCCAGCACCAGCGCGAACGCGGCCTGGTCCGACAGCTTCAGCGCGGCCAGCTCGGCCGACAGCGCGATGGCCCGCGACACCACCCCGGCGACCGTCCGCCGTGACGCGTGGGCGCGCGACGCGTCCACCCGCAACGCGATCAGCCCGGCCACCGCCGCCCACGCCGGGCTGCCGCGCCGGACCAGCTTCCGCTGCGCCGAGTTCGCCATCCGCTTCGCCAGCACCAGGTCGCCGTCCTGCAGCGCCGCCGCCGCGCGGAACAGCTCGGCCTCGGCGACGTCCTGGCCGATGCGCTGGCGGCGCAGGTCCGGCAGCACCTCGTCCAGCAGCCGGCCCGCCTCGTCGGCCAGCCCGACGCTGATCATCGCCTCGGCCTGGTCGATGCGCAGGCGCAGCAGCAGGCCGGGTTCGAGTTCCTGGAACGCCCGGTTGGCCTCGTGGTAGTGGCGCAGGGCGGCCGGGATGTCGCCCGCGCGCTGCACCGCGTTGCCCAGCGCGTGCTTGGCGATCGCGGCGCGCAGCGGCAGGCCGTGCGCGTCGGCCAGCTCGACCGCCCGGTTCAGGTCGCGGACCGCCTTGTCGTGGCGGTGCACCTCGCCGTGCGCGTTGCCCCGGTTGGACAGCGCCAGCGCGAGCAGGTCGACGGACTCCGGGTCGGCGTGCGCGGCGAGCCTGCGCCCGCTGCGCTCGACCTCCCGGTCCAGCTGGGCGATGCCCTCGTCGATGCGGCCGACCCGGCACAGCAGGGCGGCGCGGTTGAGGTTGACCAGGGTGGACAGGTGCGCCCGCAGCGCCTCGTCCCGCAGACCGGCGAGCTCCTGGTCGACGCCCGCGAGCTGGGTCAGGCCGTCGTCCACCTTGCCCGTCTCGGCCAGGCAGAACGCCAGGGTGTTCAGCAGCCGGGTGCGCACCTCCAGCCGCTCCTGGGGGTTGATGCCCGGTGTCTCCAACAGCGCCAGCCCCGCGCGCATCTGCCGGATCGCGGACGGGTGGCGGTCGGCGGTGGCCGCGTCCAACGCGCTGCGGTGCAAGTGCCGGGCCCGCTTGACCACTTGGTCCGGTCCGGACGCGCCGCGCGTCTCGCGTGGTCTGCGACCAGGTGTTTGCGCAGGCACGGTCATAATGAGATCACAGGCGGCAAGCGGGTGCCGCCGGCCAGTCGGCCGGCGGCACCCGGTACCGCGTCACCGCGATGTCACCGCTCCGGCGTCATTGCGCCTGGGTCGCCGCCGCGGGCTCGTCCGTGGTGGGCTTGTACGGGCCACCGTTCGTCTCCGGGTCGCCGGTCGGCTTGTACGGACCACCCATCGGCGTGACCAGCGGGTCGTCCGTCGTCGGCTTGTAGGGGCCGCCCGTGGGCTCGGCGCCCCCGCCGCCACCCGCGCCGGTGTCCAGTCCGGTCGACGCGTCGATGATCTCGTCCTCGATGGCGTCGATCTCGGCGACGAGCTTCGGGTCAGTCTGAGACATGCGTTGTCCTCCCCTACAACGGACCCCTTATGGGTCGTCTTCTGCATCCGATTGATCATTTCGGTGGCCCCCCGGCCCTTCCGAACGGCTTAAGGGTGACACAGATGGACGCAGCTGAGAGGAGGAAATTTACTAAGAGCAACCACAGGGCCGATCTTGAGCTTCTCTGACCAGCACTGAAGCGTCGTTTCGGGTGGCGTTACCACTCGAACGGGCGAATGTGTTAACAGGTTGGAGCCATCGCGAGTCCGTAAATGAGCGCCTTCACCGGCGGTCGGGTGGGGCCCGCGGCGCGAGCCCCACCCGCCGGTGTCACGAGCAGCGGGCGATGATCAGCTCGCGCACGCGCTTGGCGTCCGCCTGACCCTTCGTCGCCTTCATGACCGCGCCCACGATGGCGCCGGCCGCGGCCACCTTGCCGTCGCGGATCTTCGCCGCCACGTCCGGCTGCGCGGCCAGGGCCTCGTCCACGGCCTTCTCCAGCGCGGAGTCGTCCGAGACGACCTTCAGGCCACGCGCCTCGACGACGGCCTCCGGCTCGCCCTCGCCGTCCAGCACGCCGGTGACGACCTCGCGGGCCAGCTTGTTCGTCAGCTCACCGGCGTTCACCAGCGCGATCACCCGCGCGATCTGGACGGGCGTGATGCCCAGCTCGGCCAGCTCGACACCGCGGCTGTTGGCCTCCTTGGTCAGGTAGGCCACCCACCACGACCGGGCCTCGGCGGGCGTCGCGCCCGCCTCCACCGTCGCCGCCACCAGGTCGACCGCGCCGGCGTTGACGAGGTCGCGCAGCTCGGCGTCGGTCAGCGACCACTCCTGCTGCACCCGCTTGCGGCGCTCCCACGGCAGCTCCGGCAGCGTCCCGCGCAGCTCCTCGACCCACTCGCGCGACGGCGCGATCGGCACCAGGTCCGGCTCCGGGAAGTACCGGTAGTCCTCCGCGGTCTCCTTCGTGCGACCCGACGACGTGCCGCCCGTCGACTCGTCGAAGTGACGCGTCTCCTGGGTGATCGTGCCGCCGGCCGCCAGCACCGCCGCCTGGCGCGTCATCTCGAACCGCACCGCCCGCTCGACGCTGCGCAGCGAGTTGACGTTCTTCGTCTCGGTGCGCGTGCCGAACTCCGCCGCGTCCTTCGCCATCAGCGACACGTTCGCGTCGCAGCGCAGCGAGCCCTGGTCCATCCGGACGTCCGACACGTCGAGCGCCTTCAGCAGGTCGCGCAGCGCGGTGACGTAGGCGCGCGCCACCTCGGGCGCCCGCTCGCCGGTGCCCGTGATCGGCTTGGTGACGATCTCGATCAGCGGCACGCCGGCCCGGTTGTAGTCCAGCAGCGAGTGCTCGGCGCCGTGGATGCGCCCGTCCGAGCCGCCGACGTGCAGCGACTTGCCGGTGTCCTCCTCCATGTGCGCGCGCTCGATCTCGACCCGGAACAGCGAGCCGTCGTCCAGCGTCACGTCCAGGAAGCCGTTGAACGCGATCGGCTCGTCGTACTGCGACGTCTGGAAGTTCTTCGGCATGTCCGGGTAGAAGTAGTTCTTCCGGGCGAACCGGCACCACTCCGCGATCTCGCAGTTCAGCGCCAGGCCGATCCGGATCGCCGACTCCACCGCCTTGCCGTTGACCACGGGCAGCGCGCCCGGCAGGCCGAGGCACGTCGGGCACACCTGCGTGTTCGGCTCACCGCCGAACACGTTCGCGCAGCCGCAGAACATCTTCGTGTTGGTGTGCAGCTCGACGTGCACCTCCAACCCCAGCACCGGGTCGAAGCGCTCGATGACCTCGGCGTAGTCCATCAGCTCGTCCACCGACGTCATGCCTTCCCGTCCTTCCGCAGACCCCGCACGGCCAGCGCCGCGCCGGTGATCGCCACCAGGATGCCCGCCACCGCGTTGACCAGCGCGAGCTTGTCGTTCTTGCCGCGGGCCGACTTCAGCGCGGAGAACGCGCTGGTGGCCGCGCCCGCGGCGCCGACGAGCGACAGGACCGCACGTCCCCGCGACACCCCGCCCGCCCTCATCGGGACGCACCCGCCGGCTGCGGCACGCCCTGGATGACCGGCGCGCCGAGCGCCGCGTCCCGCGCGACCTCGTACGCCGCCGCCACCCGGTACATGCGGTGGTCCTGCAGCGCCGGCGCCATGATCTGGAGCCCGACCGGCAGACCGTCCTCATCGGACAGTCCACTCGGGACGCTCATGGCGGCGTTGCCGGCCAGGTTCGCCGGGATCGTGCAGAGGTCGGCCTGGTACATGGCCATCGGGTCGCCGGTGCGCTCGCCGATCGGGAACGCGGTGGTCGGCGTCGTCGGCGACACCAGCACGTCCACCGTGGCGAACGCGGCCTCGAAGTCGCGGCTGATGAGCGTCCGCACCTTCTGCGCCGAGCCGTAGTACGCGTCGTAGTAGCCCGACGACAACGCGTACGTGCCGATCATGATGCGCCGCTTCACCTCGGGGCCGAAACCGGCCTCGCGGGTCAGCGCCATGACCTCCTCCGCGCTGCGGGTGCTGTCGTCGCCGACCCGGATGCCGTAGCGCATCGCGTCGAAGCGGGCCAGGTTGGACGACGCCTCGCTCGGCGCGATCAGGTAGTACGCGGGCAGCGCGTAGTCGAAGCTCGGGCACGAGACCTCGACGACCTCGGCGCCCAGCTGCTTCAGCTGCGCCACGGCCGCCTCGAACGACCGCAGCACGCCCGGCTGGTAGCCGTCGCCGCTGAACTGCGTCACCACGCCGACGCGCACCCCGGACAGGTCGCCGTTCGCGCCCTCGCGCGCCGCCGCCACCACGGGCGGGACCGGCGCGTCGATCGAGGTGGAGTCCATCGGGTCGTAGCCGCCGATGACCTCGTGCAGCAGGGCCGCGTCGAGCACCGTCCGGGCGCACGGCCCGGCCTGGTCCAGCGACGACGAGAACGCCACCAGCCCGTACCGGGAGACACCGCCGTAGGTCGGCTTCACGCCGACCGTGCCGGTGACCGCGCCCGGCTGGCGGATCGAGCCGCCGGTGTCCGTGCCGATCGACAGCGGCGCCTCGAACGCGGCCAGCGCCGCCGCCGAGCCACCGCCCGAGCCGCCGGGGATGCGGTCCAGGTCCCACGGGTTGCGGGTCGGGCCGTAGGCGGAGTTCTCGGTGGAGGAGCCCATCGCGAACTCGTCCATGTTGGTCTTGCCGAGGATCACCAGGCCGGCCTCCTTCAGCCGGCGCGTGACCGTGGCGTCGTAGGGCGGCAGCCAGCCCTCGAGCATCTTCGAGCCGACCGTGGTCGGCACGCCCTCGGTGGTGAGCACGTCCTTCAGCGCGATCGGCACACCGGCCAGCGGGCCGACGTGCGCGCCCGCGGCGATGTCGTCGTCGACCTTGCGGGCCGCGGCCAGCGCGCCCTCGGTGTCGACGTGCAGGAACGCGTGGACCGCGCCGTCGACCTCGCCGATGCGGTCGAGGTGGGCCTGCGCGACCTCGACCGCGGAGACCTCGCGGCTCGCGATCCGGGCGGCCAGTTCGGCGGCGGTGCCGCGGATGAGATCGGTCATGATTCCGCCTCCGCGCGGAAGATAACGTCGGCGGTCATGCTTCCTCCCCCAGGATGCGGGGCACGCGGAAGCGTCCGTCCTCGGCGGCGGGGGCGCCCGCGAGCGCCTGCCGCTGACCGAGGCTGGGACGCACCACGTCCTCGCGGAACACGTTGGTCAGCGGAACGGCGTGCGAAGTGGGCGGGATGTCCGCGGTGGCGATGTCGCCCACCGTGGCCACCGACTGCAGGATCACGTCCAGCTGGCCGGCGAACAGGTCCAGCTCGTCGTCGGTGACGGCGAGCCTCGCCAGCCGGGCCAGGTGCGCGACCTCGTCGCGGGAGATGCTGGGCACCTCGTCAACCCCCGTGGGTCGGATGTTCGGATTGGGGACCCGCCGAGTCTATTGGCTGGTCAGGCGCGGCTCCGACCGGGTTACCCGCGCTCGCGCGCGTGGGTGCGCGATTTTACCGGTGCGCAACGCGCCTGGTGGGTCGGAAAGCGAAGCTGCGTCTGCGAGAATCATCGGCCGGCGAGTTCCACCTCGATGTTCCACCACAGCCTTGGAGGCGTGCACCGTGTCCTTCCTGATCCGGGTCCAGCTCCCGGACCGTCCCGGCACACTGGGCGCCGTCGCCTCCGCGCTCGGCGAGATCGGGGCCGACATCCTCAGCGTGGACGTGGTGGAGCGCGGTGCGGGCCTGGCCATCGACGACCTGGTGGTCGAACTGCCCTCCGGGCGGCTGCCCGACGTGCTCATCACGGCCGCCGAGTCCATCGAAGGCGTCGAGGTCGACGCCGTCCGGCCGTACGCGGGTGTGCTGGACACCCACCGCGAGCTGGAACTGGTCGAAGAGGTCGCCGAGGACCCCAAGCACGGGCTCGAGGTGTTCACCGAGGGCGTGCCGAAGATCATCCGCGCCGGGTGGGCCGTGGTCGTGTCGTGGGACGGCAGCGCCGTGCACCGGCTGACCTCCTCGTCGGCCGCGCCCGAGACCCGGCTGGAGACGCCCCCGTGGCTGCCGCTCGCGCGGGCCACGGTGCTCGACGGCGAGGACGACTGGGTGCCCGAGACGTGGCAGGAACTGGGCACCGAGCTGGCCGCCACGCCGCTCGGCAAGCCCGACCGGGTGCTCCTCGTGGGCCGTCCCGGCGGTCCGATGTTCCGCGCCGCCGAGGTCGCGCGGCTCGCCCACCTGGCCGGGATCGTGTCGGTGGTGCTGTATTGAATTGCGCCGCCTTCGGCGTCGCGGGCTCGGTCGCCATTGAGTCGGTCGTTCGCGCCTGATTTTCCGGCGATCGGTAGAGCGTGATCGCCGGAAAATGAGTCGCGAACGACCGACGCGACCTCGCGGTGGTGGTCACCGTCGGGGGGGCTGACGTGGCCTGTGGTGCCGGGTGGGGCGTTGGTGGCTGCGGGGCGCTGGGTGGGCGCGGGGGGCGCGAGGTGGTGGTGGCCTGGGCGGGTTGGGGCAGTGGCCTGGGCGCGGGGCGTGAGGTGGTGGTCGCCTGGGCGGTTGGGGACAGTGGCCTGGGCGGGCTGGTCAGGTGGTGCGGGTGGTGGTGGCCGCGGTCAGGCCCAGGCCGATCATGGCCAGGCCGCCGGCGCCGCCGATCAGGGACAGGCGGCGCGGTGAGGTGGCGAACCAGGTGCGCGCGGTCGCGGCGGCCAGGCCCCACGCGCTGTCGCAGGCGATCGCGATGACGTTGAAGACCAAGCCCAGGACGAGCATCTGAGCCGCCGCGTGGCCCTGCGCGCGGTCCACGAACTGGGGCAGCACGGCGGCGAAGAAGATGATCGTCTTCGGGTTCGCCACGCCCACCGCGAAGCCCTCCCACAGGGTGCGCAGGCCGCCGCGGGCGGGAGCGCCGGCGGTGAACGCGGCGTGCAGCGACTTGCGCTGCCGGAACGCCTTCACGCCCAGGTGCACGAGGTACGCGGCGCCGACGAGCTTCAGCGCGGTGAAGACGAGGGCCGAGCGCTCCACGATCGCGCCCACGCCGAACGCCACCGCGACGACCAGCGCGTACGCGCCGAGCGTGTTGCCCACGACGGTGATCAGCGCGGCCCGGCGGCCCTGCGCGAGCGCCCGGCCGACCACGAACAGGACGCTGGGTCCGGGGATCACGATCAGCAGGAGCGACATGGCCGCGAACGCCAGCAGCCGGTCGGTGGACACCATGCCGTCAACGTAACCCCGCCGGCACCTCGTGGACCAGGCGTTTTCCGGCCGTCAGCGGAGGGCCTGCGCGACGAGGTGGGCGTTGCCCGCGGCGGGCGCGCCGTCACGGCCGGTGAGGGTGTCCTCCAGGCCGATGCGGGTGTGCAGGCCGTTCGCCAGCGCGTAGTCGAGGACGGGCCACGCGCTGTCGTCCTCGCCGTGCAGCAGGACCGGGACGCCGAGCGGCGCGAGGAGGTCGAGCAGCCGTTCGGCGTGCCCGACGGTCTCCCCCGGCTGGACCTCGGCCAGCACCCGAACCGTCCCCTCCGGCACGCCCTCGTCGCGCAGCACGCGGGCCGCCCGCTCGTGGAACACTCCCAGCTCGATGCCGACGCCCGCGTCCCGCGCCGCCGCGGCGACCTCGCGCCAGCCGTCCTCGTGGACGTTGACCGAGGCGAAGTCGGGCCGCCCCGCGGCCAGGCCCGCCCAGCCGCGCACCAGCTCGGCCCGGCGGACCGGGTCCGGCACGATCCACGCGCCCGTGGTCACGCCGATCTCCACGTGCGGCACGGCGACCCGCACCACGGACACCGCGGTCGCCACCTCGGGACCCGCCAGCACCTCGCGTCCGACCACGTCACGGGGGTGCAGGTGCAGCGACGTGACGCCCGACCCGGCGCACTCCGCGGCGTCGGCCGCCAGCTCGTGCGGCGTGATCGGCAGGCTGGGGTGGCTGCCCGGCTCGCGGGTTCCGTTCAGACAGGCCTGGAGCACGGAACCCACCGAACCACACGGTGTTGGATACCGCCATGCCGACGCTGACCCCAGCCCTGCTGCGCCACCACGCGGGCGCCAAGTCGTACTGGCGCGGGCTGACGTACAAGGACGCCGTGGTGGAGCTGGCCGTGCGCTCGCGGCACGTCGACGGCGTGGTGCGCGGCGCCGACGAGTACCGGGTGACGCTCGCCTGGGAGGGCACCCACCTGACGGGCGAGTGCTCCTGCCCTTACGGGTCGCAGGGGTTCTTCTGCAAGCACTGCGTCGCGGTCGGCCTGGTGCTGCTGGAGCGCGGCCTTACCGTGCCGCCGCCCGACGCGGAGGACGCGGAGCTGCGCGCCCGCCTCGCCGAGCTGGACCACGCGACCCTGGTGGAGCTGCTCTACGACCGCGCCGCGCGGGACCGGTCGCTGCGGGACGAGGTCATGCGAGTTCGAGGCTGAACCCGAGCGCGGTGACGTCCACGTCCGGCACCGGCCGCCAGTCGCGTTCGGGCAGCCGCCGGAACCCCAGCCGCCGGTAGAGCCGGTGCGCCGTGGTCATGTGCTCGGAACTGCTCATCACGAGCCGCCGCGCGCCCAGCTCCCGCGCCCGCACGATCACCGCGCGCACCAGCGCCTCGCCGACGCCCCTCCCCCGGGCCGACGGGCTCACCGCGAGCATCCGGAACTCCACCTCGTCGTCCCGGCTGACCTCGGCGTACGACGTGCCGGGCCGCACCACCGTGACGGTGCCGAGCACGGTGTTCTCCGCGTCCACCGCCACCAGCAGCTCCGCCTCCCGGGCGCGCGTGCGGGCATCGACCAGCGTGTCGGCGTACCCGCCCGTGTGGCTGTCGATGTGGCGGTCGGCCTGGTAGGCGGCCACGGTGATCGCGCCCGCCGCCGCCCACTCGTTCTCCCTCGCGGGCCTCACCACGATGTCGGCCATCAGGTCCCCTCCACCTCGCTCGACTCCCCGTTGCCCATCCAGACAACTGCGCTCGGCGGGTGCGATCAAGGCACGGGCCGCAAGACTGCGGGCGACGTGGATCGCGCGGGCCGCCGTCGGGCACAATCGCCGCCGGTCTCGGCGCCTCGCGGGTCGTGGGCACCGGGGCCGGCCTCACCTCCGACGACGAGGATGACGTGATGACGCTTCCCGGTGCGATCGAACTGCCCGACGGCGCTTTCGTGCGCGGTCGGGGGTTGCGGAACCCGACGCCCGAGGGGACGCCCGCCTACGGGCTGTACCTGGGTTCCGAGCGGATGCGGCGCAAGCACCGCCTCGACTGGCCGCACGAGTGGGTGGAGTGGCCGGACTTCCGGCTGCCCCGGTCGTCGGAGCGGGCCGTGGCGCTGATCCGCGACCTCCACGCGCGGGCCGTCGCCGGGGAACCGGTCGAGGTGGCGTGCGGCGGCGGGGTGGGGCGGACCGGGACGGTGATCGCCTGCCTGGCCGTGCTCGCGGGCGTCCCATCGGGTGACGCGGTGGCGTGGGCGCGAACGCACTACCACCGTCGCGCGGTGGAAACACCCTGGCAGAAGCGGTGGGTCCAGAGGTTCCCGGCGTGACGCCGGGGAGTTAATCGGTTGCCGCCCCGGTCGGGCGGCTGCTTTGGTGCTGGACGTCCCACCCGTCGACCGAGGAGAACGATCGTGCGAGCTGTCATGCCCTTCCAGAAGGTTCTTCCCACCTGTCTAGAGGACATGACGCTTGGTGCGAACGCTGAACTTGGCGATCCTGGCGCACGTCGACGCCGGTAAGACGAGCCTGACCGAGCGGCTGCTCCACGCCGCCGGTGTCATCGACGAGGTGGGCCGTGTCGACGACGGCACCACCCGGACCGATTCGCTGGCCCTCGAACGGCAGCGCGGCATCACGATCAAAGCCGCGGTGGTGTCGTTCGACGTCGCCGGCACGACGGTCAACCTGATCGACACCCCCGGTCACCCGGACTTCATCGCCGAGGTGGAACGGGTCCTCGGCGTGCTCGACGGCGCGGTGCTGGTGGTGTCGGCCGTCGAGGGGGTGCAGGCGCAGACCCGCGTGCTGATGCGCGCGTTGCGGCGGTTGCGCATCCCGACGCTGGTGTTCGTGAACAAGGTCGACCGGCGTGGGGCGCGGCCGGACGCCGTGCTGCGGGACGTCGCCGCCTTCCTCACGCCCGCCGTCATCGCCACGGGGCGGGTGCGGGACGCGGGCGCCCGTGCCGCTTCCGTCGTGCCCGGGTTGGGCGACGACGTGGTGGAGGTGTTGGCCGAGCACGACGACGCGGTGCTGGCCGCGTACGTCGACGGTGGCCGGCTGCCCGACCTGCGCGCGGTCGTGGCGGCGCAGACGCGGCGGTGCGCCGTGCACCCCGTGTACTTCGGGTCGGCGATCACCGGCGCGGGGGTGCCCGAGCTGGTCGCGGGTCTGGTGGAGCTGCTGCCGCCGTCGTCCGGCTCCGCCGACGGGCCGGTGTCCGGGACGGTGTTCAAGGTGGAACGTGGGCCGGCCGGCGAGCGGATCGCGTTCGTGCGGGTGTTCTCCGGGACGCTGCGCGTGCGCGACCGCGTCCTCGGGCGGAAGGTCACCGCGATCGGCGTGTTCGCCGCGGGTTCGGTGGTGCGGTGCGACGCCGTCCGGGCCGGGCAGGTGGCGAAGGTGTGGGGGTTGGAGGACGTCCGGATCGGTGACGTCATCGGCGTCCCCACGGCGTCGCGCGAGCACCGGTTCGCGCCGCCGACGTTGGAGACGGTCGTGGTGCCGTCGTCGTCGGCCGACCGCGGGGCGCTGCACACGGCGTTGACGCAGCTCGCCGAGCAGGACCCGTTGATCGACCTGCGGCAGGACGAGGTGCGGCGGGAGCTGTGGGTGTCGCTGTACGGCGAGGTGCAGAAGGAGGTCGTGCAGGCGACGCTGGCGTCCGAGTACGGGATCGACGTGACGTTCCGGGAGACGACGACCCTGTGCCTGGAACGGCCCGTCGGGGTCGGGGAGGCGGTGGAGTTCATCGGCGCCGGCCCGTTCCTGGCGACGGTCGGGTTGCGGGTCGAGCCGGGTGACGGGGTGACGTTCCGGCTCGGCGTGGAGCTGGGGTCGATGCCGTTCGCGTTCTTCAAGGCGGTCGAGGAGACCGTGCGGGAGACGTTGGAGCAGGGGTTGCGCGGGTGGCGGGTCACCGATTGCGCGGTGACCATGACGCACTCCGGGTACTGGGCACGGCAGTCCCACGCGCACGGGTCGTTCGACAAGAGCATGTCCAGCACGGCCGGTGATTTCCGGCTGCTGACGCCGCTGGTGCTGATGGCGGCGTTGCGCGAGGCGGGGACCGAGGTGCTGTCGCCCGTGCACCGGTTCTCGGTGGAGGTGCCGAGCGATGTGGTCGGTGCGCTGACGCCGGTGCTGGCGCGGGTGGGGGCGGTGCTGGTGGGGACCGTGACGCGGGGGCGGACGTCGGTGCTGGAGGGCGACATCCCGGCGGCGCGCGTGCACGCGTTCCAGCGGCAGCTGCCGGGGTTGACGCGGGGTGAAGGTGTGCTGGAGACGTCGTTCTCGCACTACGCGCCGGTGCGCGGCGAGGCGCCCGTGCGGCCGCGCACCGACCACAACCCGTTGAACCGCAAGGAATACCTGCTGCGCGTGACGCGGCGAACCGAGTGACCGCCGTGTGCGACCGGGGTCGACCAAGTGACCGCCGCGTGCGACGCGGCGATCCGTGATCCAGAACAGGAGACGAACTTGTCCACTTCATCGTCCAGCTACGACGTGATCGGTGATCCGGCGTTCTTCGGCCAGGTGTGGGCCGAGGACTACGACACCGGCCCCACCCCCGACCCGACCGCGGCCGTCGACTTCCTGGCCTCGCTGGCCGATGGCGGGAGGACGTTGGAACTGGCCGTGGGCACCGGACGGGTGGCGTTGCCGTTGGCGGCGCGCGGTGTGCCCGTGGAGGGTGTGGAGGGATCGGAGCTGATGGCCGCGAAGCTGGCAGCCAAGCCGGGCGGGTCGGGTGTGCCGGTGACGATCGGCGACATGGCCGACGTGCCCGTGACGGGCCGGTTCGCGTTGGTGTACCTCGTGTTCAACACGATCTTCAACCTGGTGGACGTCCGGCGGCAGGCCGACTGCTTCACGAACGTCGCACGGGTGCTGGAGCCGGACGGCGCGTTCGTGGTGGAGACCTACGTCCCCGACCCGTCCCGCTTCCCGGGCGGGAAGCGGGTGCAGGCGCTGTGGGCGGACGCCGAGTCGGCCGCCATCGAGGTGTACGACGTCGACCTGGCGGCGCAGCGGTTCGTCAGCCAGAAGGTCATCTTCACCGCCGACGGCATCCGGCTCAAGCCGCACGCGCAGCGCTACACGTTCCCCGGCGAGCTGGACCTGATGGCCGAGCGGGCGGGACTCCGCCTGACCGAGCGCCACGAGTCCTGGGACCGCCGTCCGTTCACCGGCGCGAGCAGCACCCACGTCTCCGTCTACCGACCGCTGGCGGCGACATGACGGGCGGCGACATGACGGGCGGCGACATGACGGGGTCCGGACGTCGACACCCTCCGAGCCGAGCCGGTCCGGACGTCGACACCCTTCGAGCCGAGCTGGGACGGGCCGGGCTGGGACGCCTGGCGGGCCGGACAGCAGCGATGAAGGGTGGGGCGGCTCTGGGGCAGGGCGGGGGTTGAGGCGCGGCCTTGTTGTTTCAACCGACGTTTCAGGGTGGCGGTAACGGCGTTATTTTTTGGTCGATCCTCGAGATCACCCGATCGTGGTGGAGGAGAGAAGGGAAAGTGCTGGTCAGGGCGGTGAGGAGGTGGCGGGGTCTGCGGGTGGAGGTGTCGAGGTGGGGGTGTCGGAGGATGGGGGTTGGGGGTCGGTGAGGGTGGCTACCTTGGCGGCGGCCTCGGGGCCTTCCGCGAGGAGGACCTGGAAGCCTGACTCGTCCAGTACCGGAACCTTGAGCTGGATCGCCTTGTCGGCCTTCGACCCCGGCGACTCGCCCACCACCACGAACGCCGTCTTCTTCGACACCGTGCCCGCCGCCTTGCCGCCGCGCGACAGGATCGCCTCCTTCGCCTCGTCCCGCGAGAACGTCTCCAGCGAACCCGTCACCACGATCGACATCCCCTCCAGGTTGCGCGGGATCGACGTGTCGCGGTCCTCCGCCGTCCGGACGCCGGCGGCACGCCACTTGGCCACGATCGCCTGCCGCCACGGCGTCTCCACCCACTCGCGCACCGCGGTGGCGATGGTCGGACCCACGCCTTCCGCCGCCGCCAACTCCTCCTCCGTCGCGGACGTGATGCGGTCCAAGGAGCCGAACTCCTGCGCCAGCGCGCGGGCCGCCGTGGGTCCGACGTGGCGGATCGAGAGAGCCACCAGGACTCTCCACAGTGGACGCTGCTTGACCGTCTCCAGGTTGTCCAACAACTTCTGGGCGTTCGCGGTCAGGTCGCCGTCCTTGGTGCGGAACAGGGGGACCTGCGCCAGCTTGCCCGCGTCCAACGCGAAGAGGTCGCCCTCGTCCGCGTAGACGGGCGAGTCGACCAGCGCCGCGGCGGCCTCGAAGCCCAGCACCTCGATGTCCAGCGCCGAGCGGGACGCCAGGTAGGCCAGGCGTTCCCGGAGCTGACCGGGGCAGCCCGCCGCGTTGGGGCAGCGGATGTCGACGTCGCCCTCCTTCATCGGGCGCAGCGCGTGGCCGCACTCGGGGCAGGTGAGGGGCATCTCGAACTCGCGCGCGTCGGCGGGCCGGGCGTCGACCACGGGACCCAGCACCTCGGGGATCACGTCCCCCGCCTTGCGGATCACGATCCGGTCGCCGATGAGCACGCCCTTGCGCTTGACCTCGCTCGCGTTGTGCAGGGTCGCCCGGGCGACGGTGGAACCGGCGACCTTCACGGGCTCCATCACGGCGAACGGCGTCACGCGCCCCGTACGGCCGACCTGCACCTTGATGTCGAGCAGGGTGGTGGTGGCCTCTTCGGGCGGGTACTTGAAGGCGATCGCCCAGCGCGGCGCGCGGGACGTGCTGCCGAGCCTCCGCTGCCACGCCACCTCGTCGACCTTGATCACCACGCCGTCGATCTCGTGGACGGCGTCGTGCCGGCGCGCGCCCCAGTGGGCGACGTGCTCGGCGATCTCGTCGAACCCGCTCAGCACCCTGGTGTGCGGCGACACGGGCAGGCCCCACGCGCGCAGCGCCTCGTACGCCTCGGACTGCCTGGTCAGCTCGAAGCCCTCGCGCTTGCCGATGCCGTGGCAGATCATCCGCAGCCGGCGGGACGCGGTGACCTTCGGATCCTTCTGCCGCAACGACCCGGCGGCGGTGTTGCGGGGGTTGGCGAACGGCGGCTTGCCGGCCTCCACGAGCCGCGCGTTGAGCTCCAGGAAGTCCTCCACCGCGAAGAACACCTCGCCGCGCACCTCGACCAGCTCGGGCACGGGGTGCTCGTCGGTGCCGGTCAACGTCTCCGGCACGTCGCCCAGCGTGCGGACGTTCAGCGTGACGTCCTCGCCGGTGCGCCCGTCGCCCCTGGTCAGGGCACGGACGAGCCGGCCGCGCTCGTAGAGGAGGTTGATCGCGAGCCCGTCGATCTTCAGCTCGCACAGGAAGTGGGCGCCCTCGCCGACCTCCTTGCGGACCCGGTCGAACCAGCCGCGCAGCTCGTCGACCGAGAAGACGTTGTCGAGGCTGAGCATGCGCTCCAGGTGGTCGACGGCGGTGAACTCGGTGGAGAACGTGCCGCCGACGCGCTGGGTGGGCGAGTCGGGGGTGGCGAGGCCGGGGTGCTCGGCTTCCATCGCCTCCAGTTCGCGGAGCAACGCGTCGAACTCGCCGTCACTGACCGTCGGCGCGTCGAGGACGTAGTAGCGGAACTGGTGCCCGCGGACGACCTCGGCCAGGGCGGCGTGCCGCTCGCGCGCGGCGGCGGGGACGTCTTCGACGCCCTCGGCGGGGGCCTGGGCCGGGTTCAGCGGGTCGTTGCTGGTCACAGCATGAGAGTAGCCAGGGGGTCTGACAATTTCAGTCGGGATCGCCGTCCATCGACCGGACCAGGTCGCGGAACTCCAGCAGGCCGATGGCGCCCTCCGGCTCGATGGCCGCGGTTTCCACCCGGCCGAGTCGTTCCCCGGCCAGGCGCTCACCGAGAGTGACATCGAGGGGCAGGAACGTCATGGTCTGGCGGGTGGTGTCGTCCAGGTTCTCGAACTCGGGGTGGTAGACGGCGACGTCGACCAGTCCGTCGGACACCTGGGCGACGACCCGGACGTCGGCGAGCCGGATGCGGCGCGCGCCGAGGTTGACGGTGACCTGGGTGGGGTCGGGGACGGGCGGCACCGAGTCGTGGTACTCCCAGATCATGTCCTCGGGCGGCGCGGCGGCCTTCCACGCGTCGGTGTAGGGCCGGAGCTTCGGGTCTTCCTGGCTGCTGATCACGAGCGCGTAGATGGCCCGGTGGCCGCGTTCGAGGGAGAAGTGGAGGTCGGGGTGCATGGCGGCGACGAGCGCGCCGAGTTCGCCTTCGATCCGGTGGGGTTCGCCGTCGCCGAGGGCTCCGTTGACCGTGGGCAGCAGGTCGAACCACGCGTGCCAGAACGCGGTGGCGGCCTCGTCCGGGTTGGGCAGGTGGACGGGTTCGGGCTCGGGTTCGGTGGGTCGTCGGCGGAACCAGCTCATGGGCCCATTGAACTACGGCCGTGCGGGCCTACGCGCGGCTTTGCCCGCGTCGGGTGGCGACGGCGAGGAGTTCGGCGGCGGGTCCGACGAGGCGTCGGCCGGCAGGCCAGACGGCGCGCAGCACGCGGCGCAGGTCGAGGGCGACGGGCACTTCGACCAGGCGTCCTTCGGCGAGGTCGACGGAGACGGCGAGGGCGCTGAGGACGGCGGGGGCGACGCCGGCGACGACGGCGCCGCGCACGGCGGTGGTCGAGCCGAGTTCGAGGGCGGGCGCGCACGCGTCGGGCAGCGCCTGGTCGAGCGTGTCGCGGGTGCCGGAGCCGCGTTCGCGCATGACGAGGGGTGTCGCGGCGAGTTCGGCGGGGGTGAGGGGACGGCGGCGGCGTGACCAGGGGTGGCCGGGCGCGACCACGAGGGCGAGCCGGTCCGCGGCGGCTTTGCGGGACGAAAGGCCTGGCAGGGGGCCTGGCGCTTCGACGAACCCGAGGTCGACGGCGCCGTCGCGGACGAGTCCGACGACCGTTTCGGAGTTGGTGACGCGCAGGCCGACGCGCAGGTCGGGTCGGGTGCGGCGGAGTTCCGCGATCCAGCCGGGGGCGAGGTGTTCGGCGACGGTCATGCTGGCGGCGACCCGCAGTTCGGCTTCGCGCGCGGACCGCAGTGCCCGCGCGCCCTCGACCAGGCCGGCGACCTCGTCCAGGACGCGGCGGGCCCGTTCGGTCACGACGACGCCGGCGGGCGTCAGCACGGAGCCGCGCCGGCCGCGGTCGACGAGGACGAGCCCGAGGTGCCGTTCCAGTGTGGACAGCCGCTTGCTCGCCGACGGTTGGGCGATGCCGAGTTCCCCGGCGGCGCGGCCGAGGCTGCCGAGTTCCCCGACCAGCACGAGCAGCCGCAGCGATTCGAGGTCCGGAGGCATAGCCCCAGGGTATGACCCCAGAGCCGGTGGCCGCCTACCGGAAGGAGCGGGTCGGGCGGAGGGTGGACGGTGTGCTGATCGCCGCGTTGGTCCTGGGTGTGCTGGTGGGTGGACGCCTGCCGGACCTGAGCGGCGTCACCCGGACGTTGCTGCGCGCCGGCGTGGTGCTGCTCGGTCTGCAGCTGTCCGTGCCGCAGTTGCTCGCGGTCGGGCCAGGGGTGCTGGTGGCGGTCGTCGTCACGGTCGGGGTGACGTTCTTCGGGACGTTGTGGCTGGGCCGTTGCCTCGGCCTGCCGCGTGGCCTGTACGTGCTCGTGGCGAGCGGTTTCTCCATCTGCGGCGCGTCGGCGATCGCGGCGGTGGAGGGGGTGGTGGACCGTGAGGACGAGCACGTGGCCACGAGCGTCGCCCTGGTGACGCTGTACGGCACCGTGGCGATGGTCGCGTTGCCGCTGCTGGGCGCGTCGCCGGAGTGGATCGGGGTGAGCGTGCACGAGGTCGCGCAGGTGGCGGCGGCCGCGCCGGCGGGCGGTGTGGCGACGGCGATGGCGGTGAAGCTGGGGCGGGTGGCGTTGCTCGCGCCGATCGTGGCGGGTGTCGGCGCGCGCGGCCGCACGGGGCCGCTGGTGCCGGGGTTCCTGCTCGGTTTCCTGGCGTTGGCGCTGGTCAGCCCGCTGGTGCCGGGGGTGGTGCTCGGTCCGGCGAAGGTCGTGACGTCGGTCGTGCTGGCCGCGGCGCTGTTCGGGCTCGGCACGTCGGTGCGGGTGGGGGCGCTGACGCGGACCAGCCCCAGGGCGCTGCTCCTGGGGCTGCTGTCCACGGTGCTGGTGTGCGGGACGGGCTACCTGTCGCTCTTGGTGGTGTGAGCGCGCAGCAGATCGGCGTTCAGGCGGGCGATCGTGGTCAGCGGGATGCCCTTGGGGCACGCGGGGGTGCACTCGCCGGCGTTGGTGCAGCCGCCGAACCCCAGCGCGTCGTGCTCGGCGACCATGTCGCGTGCCCGGGAGTACCGCTCCGGCTGTCCCTGGGGCAGCACGCCGAGGTGCGTGGCCTTCGCGGCGGTGAACAACATGCCGGAACCGTTGGGGCACGCGGCCACGCACGCGCCGCAGCCGATGCACGCCGCCGCCTCGAACGCGGTGTCGGCGTCCGGCTTGGGGACGGGGGTGGCGTGGGCGTCGGGCGCGGAGCCCGCGGGCACGCTGATGTACCCGCCGGCGGCGACGATCCGGTCGAGCGCGGACCGGTCCACGACCAGGTCGCGCACCACGGGGAACGGGTCGGCGCGCCACGGCTCGACGGTCACCACGTCACCGTCGCGGAAGTGCCGCAGGTGGAGCTGGCACGCGGTGGTGGCCTTCTCCGGGCCGTGCGCCATCCCGTTGATCATCACGCCGCACATGCCGCAGATGCCCTCGCGGCAGTCGTGGTCGAACGCCACGGGCTCCTGCCCGGCCGTGATCAGCCGCTCGTTGAGGACGTCCAGCGCTTCGAGGAACGACATGTCCGGCGAGAGGTCGTCCAGCGGGTAGTCCACGAGCCGCCCGGTCGCGCCGCTCTGCCGCCAGATCCGCAAGGTGAGTTTCACGAGTAGCTCCGGGTGCTGGGCGTGACGTGCTCGAAGGTCAGTTCTTCCTTGTGCAGCACGGGTGGTTGGCCGACGCCCGTGTACTCCCACGCGGCGACGTAGGCGTAGTTCGCGTCGTCGCGCAGCGCCTCGCCGTCGGGGGTCTGGCTCTCTGATCGGAAGTGGCCGCCGCACGACTCGGCGCGGTGCACGGCGTCGACGCACATCAGCTCCGCCAGTTCGAGGAAGTCGGCCACGCGGCCCGCCTTCTCCAGCTCCTGGTTCAGCCGCTCCCCCGTGCCGGGCACCTTCACGCGCTGCCAGAACTCGTCGCGCAGCTCCGGGATGCGCTCCAACGCCTTGCGCAACCCGGCCTCGTCGCGTTCCATGCCGCACTCGTCCCACATGAGCCGCCCCAGCTCGCGGTGGAACGACTCGACGGTGCGGTCGCCGTCCACGGCCAGCAGGGTCTTCACCCGGCCGCGCACCTCCGACAGGGTGTCGGCCACGGCCGGGTGGCTGTCGTCGACGGTGTCGAACGGCGCGTCGGCGAGGTAGTCGCCGATCACGCCGGGCAGCACGAAGTACCCGTCCGCCAGGCCCTGCATCAGCGCGGAGGCGCCCAGCCGGTTCGCGCCGTGGTCGGAGAAGTTGGCCTCGCCGATGACGTAGAGGCCGGGGATCGTGGACCGCAGGTCGTAGTCGACCCACAAACCCCCCATCGTGTAGTGGACGGCGGGGTAGATGCGCATCGGCGTCGTGTACGGGTCGTCGCCGGTGATGCGTTGGTACATCTCGAAGAGGTTCCCGTAGCGCTGCTCGACGGCGAGCGCGCCGAGGCGCTTGACGGCGTCGGCGAAGTCCAGGTAGACGCCGCGCTTCTCGTCGGAGATGTTCTTGGCGGCGCGGGAGGCGATGTCGCGCGGGACGAGGTTGCCGAAGCTGGGGTACATGCGTTCCAGGAAGTAGTCCCGGTCGGCTTCGAGGATGTCGTTCGGGGCGCGGGTGTCGTGCGGGTCGCGCGGCACCCACACACGGCCGTCGTTGCGCAGCGATTCACTCATCAGGGTCAACTTCGACTGGTGTTCGCCGCTGATCGGGATGCACGTGGGGTGGATCTGGGTGAAGCACGGGTTGGCGAACAGCGCGCCGCGGCGGTGCGCCCGCCAGATCGCGGTGGCGTTGCAGCCCTTGGCGTTCGTGGACAGGTGGAACACGTTGCCGTAGCCGCCGGTGGCGAGCACGACGGCGTCCGCGAAGTGCGTGGACACCGCGCCGCTGACGAGGTCGCGCACGACGATCCCGCGCGCCCGGCCGTCCACCACGATCAGGTCCAGCATCTCGGTGCGCGGGTGCATCTCGACGCGTCCGGCGGCGATCTGCCGTTCCAACGCCTGGTAGGCGCCCAGGAGGAGTTGCTGCCCGGTCTGCCCGCGGGCGTAGAACGTGCGGGAGACCTGCGCGCCGCCGAAGGACCTCGTGTCGAGCAGGCCGCCGTACTCGCGGGCGAACGGCACGCCCTGCGCGACGCACTGGTCGATGATCTCGACGCTGATCTGCGCCAGCCGGTGGACGTTGGACTCGCGGGAGCGGAAGTCGCCGCCCTTCACCGTGTCGTAGAACAGGCGGTGGACGCTGTCGCCGTCGTTGCGGTAGTTCTTGGCCGCGTTGATGCCGCCCTGGGCGGCGATGCTGTGCGCGCGCCGCGGGCTGTCCTGGTAGCAGAACGACTTGACCTGGTAGCCCAGTTCGGCGAGCGTCGCCGCGGCTGCCCCGCCGGCGAGGCCGGTGCCGACGACGATGACGCCGCGGTTGCGCCGGTTCGCGGGGTTGACGAGGCGGGCGGAGAAGCGGCGGCGGTCCCAGCGCGACTCGATCGGGCCGGTCGGCGCGCGGTCGTCGGCGATCGGGGCGCCCTCGGTGTAGAGGTCGTGTGCGGGCATGTCAGCTCACCAATCCGGTGAAGACGGCGAAGGGGACGGAGAGGAACCCGGCGCAGATCAGCACGGCCGCGCCGAGGCCGATCACGCGCGAGGTGGTGACGCCGAGGGTCTGGGTGGCGCTCCACAGGCCGTGCCGGATGTGGAAGCCGAGGGCCAGCACGGCGACCGTGTACGCCAGCACCACGTACCAGTGCTGGAAGTCGGCGACCACGTTCGCGTGAATCTCGCCGGAGACGCCGTGGGG
This sequence comes from Saccharothrix hoggarensis, assembly GCF_052936025.1. The sequence continues at coordinate 6,323,164 of NZ_CP193624.1, forward strand.
GTTGAGCCAGCCGACGGTGAGGTCGAGCAGGTGGTAGACGACGAACAGGCCGATGATCACACCGCCCCAGCGCATGGTGCGCGCCGCGTAGCTGCCCTGGACGCGTCTGCGGTGCTCGTAGCGGCCGCGTGCCTTCCTGGCGCGGGCGGTCAGCTGGTAGGCGGCGACGAAGTGCAGCGCCACGGCGCCGAGGAGGGCGACGCGGGTCGGCCAGATGGCGCCGATCTCGCGCAGCCAGCGGCCGTAGCCGTCGATGGCGTCGGCGCCGGAGAAGATCGTGAGGTTGCCGAGCATGTGCGCCACGACATACAGCAGCAGCACGGCGCCGGTGACCGCCATGACGGCTTTCTTGCCGATGGTGGTGCGGTAGAGCCCGATCGTGTCCACGTGGCTGACGCTAGGAACACGTCCACGAGTCGTCCAATACATCGTTAACTGGACGACGATAGTCTCAGGCTATGACACTTCAGCAGCTCGCATACTTCCTGGCAGTGGCGCGGGCGCGGCACTTCACCAAGGCGGCGGCGGAGGTGCGTGTGGCGCAGCCCTCACTGTCCAAGCAGATCCACGCGCTGGAGAAGGAGCTGGGCGCGGAGCTGTTCAGCCGGGCCCGCGGCAACGTCACGCTCACGCCCGCCGGCGAGGCGCTGCTGCCGGTGGCGAGCCGCATCCTGTCCGACGTGGACACGGCGAGGCTGGAGGTGGCCGAACTGGTCGGGCTGCGGCGCGGCCGGGTGCGGGTGGGCGCGACGCCCAGCCTGTGCGGCAGCCTGTTCGCGGACGTGATCAAGCGGTACCACGACGCGTACCCCGGCATCCAGGTGTCGGTGACCGAGGGCGGGTCGCGTGACCTGGTGGGCGCGTTGGAGGCCGGTGAGCTGGACCTGGCGCTGGTGATCGTGTCGCCCGCCGACGCGGACCGGGCGCTGACCGTGGTGCCGGTGCTGCGGGAGGAGCTGGTGGTGGCGTCGTCGGAGCCGCTGGGCGTGACCCGGATGCGGCTGACCGAGCTGCGCGACCGGCCGCTGGTGATGTTCCGGCCGGGGTACGACCTGCGGGAGACGACGCTCGCCGCGTGCCGGCAGGCCGGGTTCGAGCCGCGGTTCGCGGTGGAGGGCGGCGAGATGGACGCCGTGCTGCGGTTCGTGGAGGTGGGGCTGGGGGTGGCGATCGTGCCGAGCACGGTGCTGGCGACGCGGTCCCTGCACGGCACGCCGCTGTCGCCGAGCACGACGCGCACGGTGGCGTTGGCGCACCGCACGGACGTCGCGCCCACGTCGGCCGGGCGGGCGTTCCGGAACGTGCTGCTGGGGTTCCTGCGGGGCGCGGAAATGCCTTCGGGCGTGCACCTGGTGACGTCGTAGGGTGCGGCCCGTGCTGATCCGACGCGAGACCGGGGCCGATGTCGAGGCCGTCCACGCCGTGACCGAGGCCGCGTTCGCCGAACGGCCCGGCGGCGAGGCGTGGCTGGTGGGCGAGCTGCGGGCGGACCCCGGCTGGATACCGGCGTTGTCGCTGGTCGCGGAGGTGGACGGCGAGGTCGTCGGGCACGTGGTGTGCACGCGGGGTTCCGTGGGCGGCGCGCCGGCGCTGGGGCTCGGGCCGTTGAGCGTGCTGCCGGCCCGCCAGCGCTCGGGCGTCGGCAAGGCGTTGGTGCACGCGGTGCTGGGCGCGGCGGACGCGCTGGACGAGCCGGTGGTGGTCCTGCTGGGCGACCCGGCGTACTACTCGCGCTTCGGTTTCCGGCTCGCGTCGACGTTCGGCATCACGCCGCCGGTCGCCGACTGGGAGCCGCACTTCCAGGCCCGCGCGCTGAGCGCGTACACGCCGGCGTTGCGCGGGGCGTTCCGGTACGCGGAGCCGTTCGACCGGCTCTGACCGGCCGGCGACACTGTCCACACAGGACTGCGGCCGCCGGCACGCGTGGCCCGTATACCCGACCGGACGCCCGAACAGCGCGCGACCGCCTTCCCGACCGGACGCCCGACAGCGCGCGACCGGACGCCCCCCGCCGCCCGCGTCACCACTCCTCGGGCGGCTCCAGGAACGCCTTGCCCACGTCGCGGGTCAGCGACAGCGCCCGCCGGACCCACTTCCCGCTCGCGCCGGCCATGCCGCACGTCGGCGTCGGCACCGCGTGCGTGCCGAGGATCGTCCGTGGGAACCCGAGCCGGTCCACCAGGTCGAACGCCGGCTGGGCCAGCGACCGCAGCGTCACCGGCGCGGCCGGGTCGGTGCTCGGCGTCAGGCCCAGGAACAGCTGGGTCTTGTCCTCCCACGCCTCACCGATCTCGTCCCACATCGACTCGTCGAGGACCGTGAGGTCGAACGAGACCGCCCGCGCACCGGCGCCGCGGATCAGCGCCACCGGCGGTTTCGGCGCGCAGCAGTGCACGATCACGTCGGCGTCCACCGCGTCGATCACGGTCTGGAGCACGGCGCGCGCGTTCGGCTCGGGGACGGCGGCGACGGTGCCGAGCTTGGACGGCGTCGGCAGCAAGCCCCGCAGCACGGCGGGCAGCGCCGGTTCGTCCAGCTGCACGACGACCTTCGCGCCGGTGCGCCTGGCGACCTCGGCGACGTGCCGGCCGAGCCCTTCGGCGAGCGATTCGGTGAACTCCCTCAGCGCGCCCTTGTCCGTCAGCACCCGGTGGCCGCGCGCGAGCTCGACGCTCGCCGTGAGCGTCCACGGTCCGGCGACCTGCACCTTGACCACGGGCGGCGGCACGGGTTCGGCGGCTTCCTCGAACGCGTCGAGGTCGCGGCGCAGGTGGTCCACGGCCCGCCGGTGGTCCTTGCCGGGGTGGGCGGCGGTCCGGTAGCCGGACGGGACCACCTCGACGGGCAGGTCGACGAGCAGCGCGGCCGTGCGGCCGATCATGTCCGCGCCGACGCCCCGGGCGGGCAGTTCGGGCAGGTGGGGCAGGTCGGGGAGTTCGCCGAGGACGATCCTGGCGGCCTCCAGCGGGTCGGTTCCGGGTAGCGAGCCGATGCCGGTTGCGGCGCCGGCGGACCAAGGGAGGGCATCCACGCGGACAGTCTCCCACCCGGCCGGCAGGGCCGTTCGACCGCGAAAAGGTCTAGACCCATTGACGAGGTGGTCTAGGCCACCTACGGTCACCTTGTCGGTGCCGACAGTTGCGACGGCACCACCCCAGCCGTGGTGTGGGGGCGTGCCGCGCCCCACGTTCCCACACCACTCCCACCCCGTTCCCCCCTGCACGGGAGTAGGTGCCGATGTCCCGTAAGCGCAAGAGCCTCGCCGCGTTGGCGGCGGGCGTCGCCGCGGTCGTCACGTCCGGATTGCTGCTCGCCGCCCCTGCCGGCGCCGCACCGACCCCGACCGCCGTGTTCACCCAGGACTCGTCGTGGAGCGCCGGGTACCAGGGCAAGTTCACCGTCACCGCCGGGTCGGCCGCCCTGTCCGGGTGGAAGGTGGAGTTCGACCTGCCGGCCGGCACCACCCCCGGCTCGTACTGGGACGCCACGCTGACCAGCAGCGGCAACCACCACACCTTCACGAACCGCGAGTACAACGGCAGCGTGGCGGCCGGCGCGTCCACCTCGTTCGGGTTCCTGGTCAACGGCACCGGTCTGCCCGCGAACTGCAAGCTCAACGGCCAACCGTGCGCCGGTTCGACGACGACAACGACCACCACCACTACGACCACTACGACCACTTCTTCAAGCTCGACCACCACGTCGCAGCCGCCGCTGCCGGGCAGCCTGAAGTCCGCGCCGTACGTGGACATCACGATGCCCACGCCGTCACTGGAGTCGGTCGCGCGGACCACCGGCCAGAAGGTGTTCACGCTGGCGTTCGCGCTGGCCGACAGCACCGGCTGCAACCCGTCGTGGGGCGGCACGATCCCGTTGAACGACAGCCGGATCATCAACGACGTCCGCGCGCTGAAGGCGCTGGGCGGCGACGTGATCGTGGCGACCGGCGGCGCCGCCGGGCCGTACCTGGAGTACTCTTGCACCACCGCCGACGCGTTGCTGGCGGCGTACAAGAAGGTGCTCGACGCGGTCGGCAGCAACCACCTGGACGTCGACGTCGAGGCGACCATCCCGCACGACATGGTCAACACGGCGCTGAAGCGGCTGCAGACCGAGCGCGGCACGTCGATCAGCTACACGATGCGCATCCAGGGCGACGACTACGGCATGGACCCGTACTCGGTGCAGATCCTCCAGAACGCGGCGGCCAAGGGCCTGAACGTCCTCGTGAACCCGATGACGATGGAGTTCGGCTCCTCCCGGCCGGACTGGGGCGACGCCGTCATCGCGGCGGCCGAGAGCACCCTCCGCCAGATGAAGCAGATCTGGCCGGCGAAGTCGGACGCGGAGCTGAAGCGCCTCCTCGGCGTCACGCCGATGATCGGCCGGAACTTCAACGGCAAGGTCTTCACCCAGGCCCATGCCCGCAAGCTCGTGGCGTGGGCCAACACGAACCGGATCGGCCTGCTCGGCTTCTGGTCCGTGGGGCGTGACAACGGGGGCTGCCCGGGCGGCGCCATCTCCCCCACGTGCAGCAGCATCAGCCAGACGCAGTACGAGTTCACGAACATCTTCAAGGGCTTCACCGACTGACCTGCGCAAACACTGACGGTTGATCTTGTCAGGCCGTCGTCAGGCCGTCCGGGGTTCACGCCGGGGCCGGAACACCCGATCGACCGCCGACCGAGCCCGCGCGTGGCTCGACGGCAGGAGGTGGGTGTACGTCCTCAGCGTGAACCCCGGATCGGCGTGTCCCAGGTACTCGGCGAGTTCCTTGATCGAAACGCCTTGGGCGAGCAGCGTAGAGGCGTAGAAGTGCCGGAGGGCGTGCATCCCGTCCCCCTTGGTCGTGTAGGTCAGCCCGGCCTGCTTGAACGCGGGAATCCACGCCACCCCGTTGAAGGCGCTCCCCGAGTACGGCACGCCCTGGTTGCCGACCATCAGCAGCCTGACCGTGGTCGGTCGCCCGGACGGTTCCAGCCACGAAAGGGTGACCGTGACCGGCTCGAAGTTCTCCGCGTAGGCGTCGAGCGCCTGGAGCACCCCCTTGGACAGCGGCACCACGCGAGCCTTGTCCCCCTTCGGGGGCGCGAACACGAGCTGCTTGCCAATCACCCTGATCTGCCGCGTGACGTTGACCAGCATTTCTTCGCGGTTCACGTCATCCAGGGAGAAGCCAAGGATCTCTCCCTGCCGCAAGCCGCACCCCGCTCCGAGCACAGCCGCGGGCTTGAACCGCGCCAGCAGCGCGAGCTGCACCGCCCGAAGCCGCGCCTCAGTCCACGGGACGAGCTTCCGAGCGCCGGGCTTCGGCTTCTTGACGCTCTGCGCCTTGCACGGGTTGACCCGGATCTTCCGATCCTCGACGGCCGCGCTCAGGATGGACGACAGGGTGTCGAAGTAGACCGCTTGCGTAGAAGCCTCAAGCTTCCGGTCCCGTAGCCAGGCCAGCCAGTTCCGCACCACCTCCGCGTTGACCGACCCGATGGTGCGCTTCTCGAAGAACGGGTAGATCTGGCTCTTGAGCCGACTCCTCAGCGTCTGCTGCGTGGCAGCGTCCTGCGACTGACCCTTGAGCCAGTTCTCCGCATACGTCTTGAAGTTGGCCTTCCCCGCGTCCTGGTCAATGTAGGTGCCCGACAGGACGTTGTGCTGCATCTCGGTCAGGAACGCCTGCGCCTTGCGGAGCTGCTTGTCCGGGAACGACTCGGACTTCTCGTTGCCGTCCGGGTCGTAGTAGCGGACCTTGTACCGGTCACCCTTGCCCCACCGCTCCGGGTCGCGCTCCTTGGTCCGCCTGCCCTTGGCGTCGAGTACCGGGATGCCGTTCTCATCGCGCTTGACGCGCATCCAGCGATCTTGGATGTGGCCTGCCATGTCGCCTTCCTCCTAGGCCGCAGCCGGGTCGGTTTCCTGCTCGTCCAGCCAGTCCCGGACGTCCTCCGGCCGGTAGCGGACGTGCTTGCCGAGGCGGACGAACCGAGGGCCATAGCCCTTGTGCCGCCACTGGCGCAACGTGGTCTCCGGAAGGCCCAGGAAGTCAGCGAGGTCGGTCGGCTTCCAGAGCACTTCGATGACGATGTGACGCGGTCGATCGGACATGACTCCCCCGTTTCCCCTGGTTAAGCGGCTATGGACTCAGTTGCCGAAACACCGGGTGATGCACCGGCAGCGGCCAACATCGCGCGGTCGTACTCCGCCTTCCACCGCGTGCGTTCCGCGATGGCGTGCATGAGCTGGTGCGCGCGTGGTGGCACGTTGGGGTCGCCGGGCCGGACCTTGTGCCAGACGAGCTGGGAGGTGTCGGGTTCCGGCTTCTCGATGCCCGCGGCCTTGAGCGCTTCGATGACGAACCGCTTCCGGTCGGCACGGTGGTCGGCCAGCGTCTTACCCGACCACTTGCGCGACACCAGCACCCGCCGACCAGGCAGGCCGAGGGTGGCGCGGCGGTGCGCACGTCCCTTGCAGTGGCCCGGTGTGGTTCGGGAGCCCGCTCCGCGTGGTTGGACGCCGTAGAGCAGCCAGACCGGGCAGCGGTCGGAGCAGGGCGTCACGGCCAGCTCGTCCGCCAGGCGGTCAGCGTGCCGACGTTGCCGTTCGGTGGACTGCTCGACCACCTCACCGATGGACTTGGTGAGGTACTTGGTCAGGTAGCCGATGTGGCGTCCGGCCTCCTCCGAGCCGCCGAGGATGCCCTTGGAGTGCACCTGAGGCCCGAAGGTCACCACGTGCGCTGGCTCCTCCACGGCCTCGACCGCGTCCGCCCAGGCCGTCAACGGCTCACGGGTGTCCGGGTCGACGAAAGCCTCCGCCCGTGCGTCCCAGACCGGCAGGTGGTCGCCGCCGTAGAGCAGTTCGTCGTGGTTGGGCCACCACACCTGGTGGTAGGTGGCGGCGGTGACGAGCCGGATGGTCTCGTGCGGGATCGAACCGCGGACTGCCGCATGAAGGTGCGGCGCCGCTCGCTTCTGCGGCTCGACCGTGGCGAAGTACTGCACGTCCCAGCCGACGACCCGGCGCAGGTTCTGCCACCACCGATCCACCAGCGACGCGAAGTACACCGCGTCCCGAGCCGCCCGCCGGTAGTCGTAGGTGTCCGGGTCGACCGGAGTCCCGTCATCACGCACGCGCCCGTAGGTGTCGAGGGTGAGCGTGACGAACATCGAGGGCCGGAACCCTCCCGCGTACTCCCGGCCCACCGTTCGCTTCTCCACGCGCCGCCGAGGCAGGTTCGGCGCGTCCTGACGCCGCTTGGTCGACCGCTTCACCGGCCGCCTGGCAGGTGCGTCAGGGGAGGGGAAGCGGCCCCGAACGCCGAGCTGCCGAAGTTCCGCGTCGACGCCGTGGATCTCCTCCCGCAGCTCGTCAGCGTCACCCGCCTCCCCGGCCTCGACCGCCTCCCGGTACGCCTTGACCAGGTCCGCCCGGAACGTCAGCAGCGCCTTCTGGTCCTCAGTCGGCGCGGTCGGGGTGAAGTCGGGTTCCTCGGCCATGTGCCAGCCCTCACGGCACTGAGCCATCCGCAACGCCTTGGCCTTCTTCGCACACGGTCCGCAAACGCTTTCGACCGTCGACCCGCAGGGCACGGCGACGTAGCGGACTTCGAAGCTGGCCCGGTCCTCGACCTCCATCGTGAACGGCCGGATGCAGACGCCGTACTTCTCGGCCGCAGCCTTCGCCACGTCCAGCGCGATGGGCTGGCGCATCCGCTCAGCGCGAGTCTCGCCGCTCATGCCGCTGTCCTCCCCTGGTTGTCATCCGGCCTGGTCGGGAAGTTATGCACCTCTGCATCGGCCAGGAAGACGCCCAGCTCGACCAGGTCGGCATCGGTGACGTGGAAGGCCCGAGCCCGCTCCGGCTCCCGCTGGCCGTCCTCCTTGACCCAGGCGACACCGGGCGTGTTCTCGCTGATCTCGTGCGCCGCCGCGCCCCGTTGCCGGACACCGTCGCCCAGGACCATGTCCACCTGCTGTGGCTCGTCCAGGCGGAGTGCCACACGGGTGCTGAACAGGTGCCGGAACCTGACCACCTCCTTGCGAGGGTCTTGGACCAGGCCGACGACGGCGTATCCCGGTGCTCGCCCCTGTGAGGTGATGGTCTGGATCGCCCGAGCGGCCCGCTCCCGGAGCTGCTTGTCCGGTTGGTAGGCGATCAGGTCCGCCAGCTCATCGACCACGAGGACCGTGAACGGCTCCCCCGTCGACCGTGCCCACAGCCGTCGAATGCCCCGGTACCGCGCCGCGCGCTCTCTGACCTCAGCGGCGATTTCCTCAAGCATGGCAACGGCTTCCGGTCCGTTGTCGTACGCGACCCGGTCGAAGGCGTTCGGACACTGCCCGAGTTCCATCCCGCCCTTTGGGTCGATCCCGACCAGCCGCACCAGGCCCGCCCGGACCGCCGGCGCGAGCTGCCACACCAGCGACCACAGCACCGAGCCCTTGCCGGCACCGGGCACCCCGACGACGAGCACCTGAGACCCGAGCAGGCGCAGCCGCCACGGCTTGCCGGTCTCCGTCCGACCGACGACCACCCGCTTGAGGTCTACCTCCGCCGAGTCCGCCAACGCGGGCACCGGCACCGGTCGCAGCAGCGGGTCAGCGTGCACGAAGTCCAGCTCCAGCAACCGCGGCTTCAGTACCCGAACCCGGCACGACCGAGCACCGAACGAGTGCGCCAGGTTCTCCCGCCGCAACTCCCACGCCTCCGGCGACTGGGCCGGGATCATCCGCACCCGAACGCGGTCCCTCCACCCCTCCGACCGCACCCGCCGCAGCCTGGGCCGGTACTCACGGCCACGGTCCTGCTTGGCCAGGTCCGACAGCCGCATCACCGAGCGCCACTTCGGGACGTAGACCGCCGCCCGTCGCCACTCGGTGACCAGCCGGTACCAGCAGTGCCGCAGGAATGACGCCCAGTCGTACCCAGCCCAGACCACGAGCGCCGCGACCAGCGACAACAACGCCAGCACCAACGGCGAAAGCCCGAACCGACACCAGCACCAGGCCGCCGACACCGGCACCAGCGTCACGACCGGGTACCGGACCACGACGAGCACCAGGCGTACGACGCCGACCAGGACGAGCCACACCAGGGCGACCAACGCGGCCAACCACTTCGCCTTGCCCGGCACCAACGCCCACCACGGAACCCGAGGCCGGGCACCCTCGAACGGAGCCGGGTCCACCCACTTCCCGCCGCTCATCGCGCACCCCCGTAGATCAGGGGCAGCCAACCCAGGCAGGAGCAACAGACGAGTTGGTTCGGGGCGTAGACGCCGAACCGCCTGCACGCCCCACAGGGGCGACCGTTAGGAAGCTTCCACACAGACGGGGCACCGCGCCGACTTGACGCGCGCACCCCACGTACCGATACCCTCGACACGACCGGAATCCCCTTGTGTGTCAACGAAAAGAGCGCGAGAAGGCCGGTCGGTGCGTCGTCGGGAAACAGGCTCAGCCCGCCAAGACTCGGGCCTGTTTCCCGCGACCGCGCCAACCGGTACGACGTGATCTTGAGTTGTGCGCGGCACGCCTCAGCGCGACGCGGTCACCAGTTCTCGTGCACCTCGAACAGGTCTTCGAACTCCATCGGGTCGAGCGCCTTCAGCGCCCCGCTGATGAAGGCCCGGCCGGGCCGCATCTCACCGGACCTGACCCGCGCCACCGTCGAACGGTTGACGCCCATCGCCCTGGCCAGTGCGTAGTCCGACCGGAACCCGGCGAGCTGCATCACCCGCTCGAACTTCTCGGCCCGAAGCACGACCCCGTACTGACTGGTCCCGATTCGGCTCCGAAGACGTACCTTCGACTCCGGCGCGGAGCCATCAGCGCTGGTCATCGGCCACCTCGCCACCGTTCACGGACCTCAGCGCCTCGCCCTTCTCCCGCTCGCGCTTCGCCCAGTACAGCGCCTCGTGGTGGTGACCCCGGTCGACCTCCGCGACGTGCGCGTACACCTCCGCCGAGCGCAGGTAGAAGTCCCGCCACATCTCCCGTGACGCCCCCGGAGCGGGCATCAGGTGCGTCAACGCCTCGTGCGCGTCCTTGAGCAGCGTCACGGCCTTCGCCTTCGCCCACGGGTCAGCTTTGGTCTGCGCCACGATTACTCACCCCCTCGACAGGCACCTGCACGTGCTCCGCACTGGCCGCCCGATCACCGTCCGCGAGGCGTTCGTTGACGTCGGCCTGGTGGTCGAACGTCTCCGCCGCGTGGAGTGCCGCCGCCTTGGCCCACCACGGCGTGCTGTCCAGGGCTGCGAGCTGCCGCCACAACCACGCCACCCTCCGATAGGTCGGCGCAATCCGGGCCGCAGCCGCCGGGTCATCCGCCGCGACGTACCGATTCGCCTCATGCGCTTGCGTGTAGGCCCGGTACGCCGTCTGCCACTGCACGGTCAGTTGCTGAAGATCGGACACGGCTCACGCGGCCTTGGCGTCGCCGCTGTTCGGCTTACCGGCGGCCGGAGCCGAGCCAGCCGACCGACCCACCGCCCGGAATCCGGTCGCCCGGAACAGGAAGGACTGGTACTTGAACTCGCCGTTGCCCGCGATGCGCGGCTCAGCGGTCAGACCGTCCAGCTCGATCGGCCGCATCCCCGGCAGCACCTCCCCGGTGGTCGGCACCGGCTGAACGTCGGCGAGCAAGGTGATCTCGAAGCTCTTGCGCTTGGCGTTGGGCTCGTGCGGGTCGGTGACCGTCACTTTCCACTGCCGCTTGCCGGTCGCCTCGTCCACCCGCTGACGCACCGGCCGACCGGCCGCCCTCTCGTCACGGGTCTGGTACTCCGTGTCCGGCATGACCTCCCCGACCATCACCAGGCCCTGAGGGAACGCGTCATCGAACGAGACGGGGAACCGGTACCCCTTGCTGATCGCCATCGGTGTCAACTCCTCTGACAGGTGCCGCTCTCTCGCGGCTTGCCCATTCAGATTCGGTGGCCAATGGTCCCGTCCCAGGTCCGCAGCAGTCTCACCTGCCGCGTACCGGCCGCGTGTCGATCTCAGCGAGTCTCGTCTTGGTCTCGTCTGAGTGCTAGCCTCTGCCGAAGGAACCACGTGGGGGGAGACCACATGGCCACAGAGTCCACTCTCTTGAGAGTCCTGCTCAGGCAACGCCACATGCAGGGCTACCGCACCTTCTGCAAGGAGTACGACCGCGTCGCCAAGCAACTCGACACCGACCTGATCGGCCGCTACCCCAGCAAGGCCCAGTTCTACCGCTGGCTGTCCGGCGACCTACTCGGCCTGCCCTACGCCGACCACTGCCGCATCCTCGAAAAGATGTTCCCCGGCTGGACCGCCGAGCAGCTCCTGTCCCCACACGAGGGCGACACCGACAGCCTCATCACGCCGCCACAACGAACCGCGGCTTCCACCCACCCCGTACCGCGTCCGGTCCAGTTGCCCCAACAGGCCCGCCTGGCCGACGTCACCGCCGTCTACCCCAGCCGAACCGAGTTCCTGCACAACGTCACCCCACGCGACCTCTTCGAAGGCGCGAGGACCATCGACATCGCGGGCCTGTCCCTCAACGTCCTGTGCCAGCAGTATTCAGACAAAGCCCTACTCGACTCCATCGAGACCGGCACCACCATCAAAGCCCTCTTTCTCGACCCCAACGGCCACAACATCACCGCCCGCGAACACGAAGAGGGCCTACCCGAAGGTCACCTCTCCATGCTCACCCGCCTCAACATCGAAGCCCTACGCCGCATCGGAGCCAAGGTCTCACCGGACGCAGGCGGGCAGCTCGACATCCGCGTCTACGACGAACCACTCCGCTACAACATCCTCATCACCAACCAGACCAAGTGCGTGGTCCAGCCCTACTTGCCCGACGCCCGAGGCGTCGAGTCCCCTACCCTCGTGATCGAGAAGGACGACACCGTGCCTGGCTTGTTCAGCACCTTCTCGCAGGTGTTCGACTCTATGTGGGACCGCGCAAAGGAGACCGGGTGAAGCGGCCGCTTAACCAGTTGGCGGAGATCGCACAGAAAGCCGTACAGCTTGGCGGTAAACAAGTAAGGAACACTCGTCCGCAAGCGATCACTGAAAAAAGTGATCGCGACGTTTTCACCGATGTCGACATCCGCATCGAACGAGGCATTCGCGATTACTTGGCCCGAGCAACTCCGGAGATCGGGTTCGTCGGAGAAGAAGAAGGCACTAGCGGCACCGCCGCCTCAGATGGTCACTATTGGGCACTTGACCCGATTGACGGAACCTCCAATTTTTCTCACGGCATACCTCTTTGTGCGGTCCAGTTGGCTCTAATTGAAAGCGACGAAGCACTGGTCGCCGCTATCTCCCTCCCCTTCCTCGATTTGAACTACTGGGCCACTAAGGGCGGTGGAGCCTACGCGAACGGCGTCCGCATGCGTGCCTCAGGAACTACCGATGTGGCTAGAGCGATTGTATCGATTGGAGACTACGCCACCGGCGAAGGCGCTGCCCAGAAAAATGAGCAACGTATCAGACTCACGGCTGCACTCGCCGAGCGAGTGGAACGTGTACGGATGTTCGGCTCAGCAGCACACGACCTGGCATGGGTGGCAGAGGGTCGCATAGATGCGACGCTTATCCTTTCCAATAACGTACTCGACATAGCTGGAGGCGTTCTCATTGCCCGCGAAGCAGGCGCGACTGTGGTCGATGCCGCTGGCCGTCAGCATACTTTTGATTCACTTGAGACGCTCGCAGGGTCGGAGGAGCTACTGCGAAAGCTACTACCTCTCGTGCGAGAACGGAATATTTAGGCAATACGTCCAAATCAGTCCCAGCGACTGAAGCTGCCCGCCCTGCGTTCACGGTGCACGAACCGGCCCTTACCAGCAACTCTAGCGCTCGGTGAAACGTCCGCGCCCCATCGAACGACATCTACAGATACCGGCAGATCAGAAAGACCGAAGGGATGCGAGTGTTGGACCTTGGAGAGTTTGAAGCCGACTTCGGTGAAGAGGAATCTTTTCCCGACGGTCAAGTAGACGAGTACGACCTGACATCTTCCCCGAATGACTTCAATATCACAACGCTCGTCAATTTCATTGATTCTGGCGTTGTGAAGATTCCAGGGTTCCAACGTCACTACGTGTGGGACATCAAGCGTGCCTCGAAGTTGATCGAGTCTCTAATCATCGGCATACCGGTGCCGCAGATTTTTCTTTACGAGCAGACCAAAAACGAGTTTTTGGTAGTGGACGGTCAACAGAGGTTGATGACTATCTACTACTTTGTGAAGGGGCGTTTCCCGCGCAAAGACCGTCGCGCACGCATTAGGCGCGTCTTCAACGAGTACGGGATGGTCCCAGAAAACATTTTGCAAGATTCCGAGTATTTCGATCCGTTCATTCTCAGATTGCCCACACTCAAAAGTGGAGGGCAAAACAAGTTCACGGGTTTGGAATATGAAACACTCGAAGATTACCGCACACAATTCGATCTGCGCACTATTCGTAACGTCATCATCAAGCAGGTCAAGCCGCAGCACGATGACTCGTCTATCTATGAAATCTTCCATCGCCTCAATGCCGGAGGTGTACTGCTTACGCCTCAAGAGATCCGGCTGAGTCTGTACCACTCGAAGTTCTACGAGCTGCTTTTCCGCTTGAACCTCAACGATGACTGGCGAACTCTGATCGGTGAGCCTGAACCCGACCTGCACATGCGCGATGTTGAGGTTCTGCTGCGAGGAGTAGCCCTCTGGCGAAACCAGGAGCAGTACCGCGGGTCGATGGTAAGGTTTCTCAACGAGTTCTCGCAACATGCTCAAGGCTTCGGCGAATCTGAACTACGCGAGATCGAAGATACAGTTCTATGGTTCGTTGAGTCTTCGCGTTCCATTCGACCCGAGGAACTTCAAACCCGTCATTCGCGATTCGGCGTAACGCTTTTTGAGGCACTCTTTGCCGCTGCATGCCGAACTCGCGAGCAGGGACAGCATGTCACCCTTGACTCAACTCTGGTGAGCAGCGTTAAAGAAGATAAGCGTTTCCACGACTACAGCCAGCAGAAGACAACTGATACCGCGAACGTGATTGGGCGCATTCGACAGGTAGAAGGAATCATAGAACTTCGGGGGTGACGATTGTCCGGCTACGACGTTATCAAGAAGACAATCGACGAACATTCGGAGTTGATGACATTTCTTGGGCAGCGCAACGAACTTTCTTTGCTGACCACAGTTGAGTCTACCTTGCCGAAAGTGATCCTACTATCCGCAGCTAGCGATCTTGAGTCGCGCGTCCAAGGCTTGATAGTAAAGTTCTTTGACCAAACGACCACGTCGCACGAGTTCGCCGTAAGCTTCGTCAAAAATAAGGCGATTAATCGCCAGTTCCACACCTATTTCGACTGGAAAGGCCGGTCGGCAAATCCGTTTTTTGGCTTATTCGGACAAAAGTTCAAGGAGAGGATAGCGGCCGAATACGTCGCGGATCCGCTCTTGAAACCAGCGGTGACCGACTTCTGCGAAATCGGTGCCAAGAGAAACGAGTTAGTCCACTCGAACTATGCAACTTACACGCTCAACATGACAGCAAGTGAAGTGTTTGCCATGTATGAGCGAGCACTTTATTTTATCGAGAGAATGCCGCTCCTCCTTCAAGACTCCTGATCCAAGCGCGCCGTACGGTCCAACCGATTCGCCGTGCTGCCGAACTTGGCTCTATGGGATCAAGGCGCGCCGCCTGCGGCGGCGCGCAGTGCGGGCCGACGCACGTTCGCACCGACTCCCCGCATCACGGCACGCCGGGCTCCCGCTTCGCTCCGCCCGTCGGCCGTGCGCGGAGTCGGTGCACGTGGTCGGGTGGCGGCGCGCCACGAGGCCCCGCTAGGACAACGAGCTGCCAGCGGCATCGATCGGGACGATCGCGCGGTCAAGCGGCTTGGTCGAGCTGGGCACGGCGATCGGCTGCCGCGACGGCTACGCCGTCTTGCCATCGAGAAGGGCAACCGGCGACGAGGGCTTAGGACCACGGAAGCGCGAACGGGCGTCACCTCGGCTGGCCGTGGTGAGGCTCAGTCGAGGTGACGCCCGTCGATCGCTGATCAACTTTCAGGCCGTCTGTGGGCCGTGGGACGTTGAGGAAGGTCGAAACGGGATGGAACGCAACCAGACGCGTCCAGGCAGGTCAGAGGTGATCCGGAGCGCTCAGCCGCAGGTCCGGTCAGGACAGGTGGGAGAACACGAACATCTTCAAAGGCTTCACGGCCTGATCGGACGGTCGTGGCGGGGGAGGGTCAGGCCCCCGCCAGGATCGCCACACCGATCCCGATCAGCACCACCGGCAGCAGCACGTGGCCCCAGCGGGTCAGGGTGGGGGCTATGGCGGGACGGGTGGCGAAGAAGTGGCCGGCCGCGCACCAGACGGCCACCAGGACCAGGAAGACGATGACGTAGCCGGTGATGCCGGTGGTCGCGAAGACCGGGACGTAGACGCCGATGTTGTCGCCGCCGTTGGCGAACGTCACCGCCGCCACGCCCAGCGCGCCGGACGCCGCCGGGTCGTTGTCGTCACCCCGCGCCACGCCTGCCACGCCGCCTTCACGCCCAGCGCCAGCGGCAGGAGGCCCAGCCACGGGAGGACGGTCGTGGGGAGGAGGGTGGCGCCCAGGGCGGCGGTGACGGCCACCACCAGGATCGCCGTGAAGCCCAGGTACTGGCCGAGGACGACCTTCCACGGCGGCACGCCGCGCGCGAAGAACACGGCCAGCAGCACGATGTCGTCCACGTTCGTCACCGCGAACAACCCGACGGCACGGATGATGTCCAGCACCAGCGAACCTTAAGGTGCAGGGATGAACGGACCCGCGGACATGCTCGCCAACGACGCCGCGTCGGCCGCGCTCGGCATCCGGGCGCTGGAGTTGGGCGACGGCACGGCCCGGCTGGCCATGACGGTCACCGAGCGGATGGTCAACGGTCACGGCATCGGGCACGGCGGGTACGTGTTCCTGCTCGCCGACACGGCGTTCGCCTGCGCGTGCAACCGCCACGGCTCGGTGACCGTGGCGGCGCAGGCGGAGATCGACTTCATCGCCCCCGTGCACGCGGGGGACGAGTTGGTGGCGGACGCGGTGGAGCGGGTGCGGTTCGGTCGGAGCGGGATCTACGACATCACCGTGCGCCGGGGCGACGAGGTGGTGGCCGAGTTCCGCGGCCGGAGCCGGACCCTCAGGCCGAACGGCGCAGACCCAGCACCTGGAGGGTGATGAACCCCATCACGCCGACGGCTTGGGCGACGATCAGGAAAACGCCCAGACCGGTCACCGGGAACCACCCGGCGAACGCGGTGAGGAAGCTGTCCACCACCCACAGCACATTTCCGACCACCACCACGGCGACCAAGGGACGAATGGGCTTCATGCCGAGCAGGAACACCCCGGCGCCGTAGGCGAGGAGGAATACGCTCAGCCCGACCACCAGACCGTTCGGCAGTCCGGTCGGGAGGTCGTTCATCACCAGGGCCACCACCCCGAGCCCGGCCGAGCCGACACCGTCGAGCTTCAGGGCGAACCGGAGGAGGCCGTCGTTGCGAACCTGCGTTGTCGTCGTCATGGCTCGAAAGCTAGGGCGGCGCGCACTGCCGGCGGTACGCCAAACGCTGCCAACCGCTGCCAGTTCCTAGCGCACGACCTGCGAGGACAAGTCCTCGGCCACCAGTCGGGCGCCCGCGTTCTGCCAGTTGTGCAAGGTCCGCTCCGGCACCTGATTGACGAACCACGCCAGCGCCCGGCGGGCCTCCGGGTCGAGGTCTTCGCGCTTGGTCCGCCTGCTGTACGGGCGGATGCCGACGACGTAGTAGAAGTACAGCGCGTTGTAGTGCCGCCATTCGTCGCTGGTGCCGAATTCGCCGTCACGCGGCTTCAGCCGGAGAATGCTCTCCAACAACAACGACTTCAGCTCGGCCGCGCGTTCCAGCGGTTGGTCCGACGCGCCTCTCGCGGCGAGCCGGGCGTCGATCACCGGCAATTCCGTCAACGGGCTCGCGACCAACTTGCCGAGGTCGCCGTAATGGCTCAACGCGCGCCGGGTCAGCTTCACGAACTCGGCCGGGTCGAGCGGCGCGCGGCGGGGCAGCGCGTCGGCGGCGTCACGGAGTTCGGCCCGCGACTCGGCCACGTCGGGCACCGCGACCCGGTCCACGAGCAGCGCGAGCGGGTTGGCCAGCACCTGCACCGCGATCGCGGCGGCCACCGTGCCGTACAGCAGGGGGACGAGGCGGGCGTCCAGGAACAACGCCACCTGCCCGCCGAACACCGCCGCCAGCGCCGCCGACGTGAGCAGGGACCGGGTCATGTCGGCGCGGATCGCCTCGCCCTCGTCGAACGCGTCCGCCACGGCCACGATGACGCCGAACACGAGCAGGTCGAACCCGGCCGACGCGAGCACCACCGCCTTGGGCAGCACGTCCAGCGCCACCACCGCGCAGCTCAGGCCGAACAGGATCGTCGCCGCGGCCAGCAGCGCCCGCCGCAGTCGCACGGACAGCACCAGCGCCGCCGCCAACGGGACCAGCACCACGGGCGGCGCGAAGTAGGCCGCCGCCAGCAGCGGCGCCGCGCTCCACCGCCACCACCGCTCGTAGCGCACCGGCAGCCAGCACACGATCACGCCCGTCCACGCCACCGCGGACACCGCCAGCAGCATCGGCGGCACGGGCAGCGCGATCACCAGCGCGTAGTTGAGCAACCCGATCGAGGCACGCCGGAGGAGTGGTTTCCGGGGATCTCGCACCAGCAGGTAGAGGCCCAGCCACCAGGCGAGGCCGAACGTCACCACCGACACCGCGATCACCCGCCGATCCTACGGTTGCGGTGGCTGGGACGATGTGGTTCATGCCGGTCGAGCTGACGCTCCGCAGGGCCGCCGAAGAGGTCGGACGCGGCGATCTCGCCAGTGTGCTGCGCGCACGGCAACGCCTGGTCGGGCTGGTCGCGAGCTACCCGGACCGGCTGGACCTGCGCGAGCGGCTGGCCGAGGTGTACCGCGTGCTCGGCGACGCGGCGCAGGCCGGCCGCTGGAGCTACCTGTCGGAGGTCCGCGACGACGCGGAGGTCGCCGCCTTCGAGCGCGCCTACCGCACCCCGCTGGCCCGCCTCGCGGCGATGAACTGGGTGAGCGGCGAGGCCGGCGCGGCCACGGAGACCGCGCGGGAACGGCTGGTGGCGTTGCGGAACGCGGCGAACGCCCAGCTGAGCGCGGAACTGGCGGTGGCCGACGACCGCGACTCGTCGTGGGGCGCCAACGCGCTCGTGCTGCTCGGCCTCGTGGTGGTGCTGCTGTGCTTCGTGGTCGGCGCGGTGACGATCGTCATGTGGGGCTACAGGTGGCTCGCCGGATGAGCGCATGCTGGTGGGATGAACGACGTCGCCGCCGCCGCTGACCGCATCCGCCCGCACGCCCGCCGCACCCCGTCGTGGCGGACCGAGGTCGACGGCAGGCCGATCGTGTTCAAGCTCGAGCACCTCCAGCTCACCGGCTCGTTCAAGCTGCGCGGCGCGCTGAACACCCTCCTCGCCGCCGGTTCACCGGATCGAGTGGTCACGGCGTCCGGTGGGAACCACGGGCTCGGCGTGGCGAAGGCCGCCCAGCTCCTCGGGCTGCACGCCACCGTGTTCGTCCCGGTGAGCGCGCCGGAGGGCAAGGTGCGGCGGATCGAGGCGGCGGGCGCGAAGCTCATCCGGCACGGCGACACGTACGCCGAGGCCGTCCTGGCGGCCCGCGAGACGCCCGGCTTCTACGTCGAGGCCTACAACGACCCGACTGTCGTCGCAGGTCAGGGCACCGTCGCGGCCGAGGTGGTCGCGGACGTGCCGGACGTGGACGTGATCGCCGTCGCGGTCGGCGGCGGCGGGCTCGCGGCGGGCACGGCGCTGGCGTCGGGTCGGCTGACGGTGGCCGTGGAGCCGGAGCGGTGCTGCGCCCTGCACCACGCGCTGGCGGCGGGCAGGCCGGTCGACGCCGAGGTCGACTCGGTCGCCGCGTCCGCGTTGGGCGCCACTCGGGTGGGTGAAGTTCCGTTCGAGGTCCTGAGCACGCGGCCGGTCACGTCCGTGCTGGTGCCGGACACCGCGATCCTGGCCGCCCGCGACCGGCTGTGGGAGGAGTTCCGGCTGGCCGTCGAGCCGGCGGCGGCCGTGCCGTTCGCCGCGTGGCTGGCCGGTGACGTGCCCGGTGACCTGCCGTGCGTCGTGCTGTGCGGCGCGAACACCGACTGGACGCCGTAACGCCGTGACGCCGGGGGCGCGGCCTACGTCGCGCGGCGTACGTCGTGGAGCCGCCCGCCGCCGGACGCCGTGACCCGGTCCTGTGACCACGATCAGGTGGCATGACCTCGATCCGCTTCGCCTACCGGGTGGCCGCCCTGCTGTTCCTGTCCGGGCTGGTCCACCTCGTCGTGTTCGCCGTCGACGGCGGGCCGTGGGAAGGGCCGGTGTCGTGGCGCAAGGCGGTCACGTTCGGCCTGTCCTTCGGCCTCACGCTCGCCACGTACGCGTGGGTCGCCGGGTGGCTGCGGCTGTGCGCGGGCTGGGTGTGGCTGTCCACCGCCACGTCGGCGCTGGAGGTGGCGCTGACGACGCTCCAGGCGTGGCGGCGCGTGCCGTCGCACTTCAACGAGGCGACCGCGTTCGACCAGGCCGTCACCCGCGGTCTCGCGGTGGGCGGGGCGGCGGTCATCGTGTCGGTGCTCGCCCTGGCGGTCGCCGCCTTCCGGGCACGGCACCTCGCGCCCAGCATGAGGCTGGCCGTGCGGGCGGGCACGGTCGGCCTGCTGGCCGCGCTCGCGTTCGGCGGTCTGATGATCGCCGAACGCGGCGGCTCGTGGAAGCTCGCGCACGGCGTGGCCATGCACGGCGTCCTGCTGCTGCCGGCGCTCGCGCGGGCCCTCGCCTCCACGACGTGGACCGAGCGGCGGCGCACCCGGACCGTGGCCCTGGCCTCCGCCGCCCACGGCGCCCTCATCACCGCCGCGTTCGGCTACAACGCGCTGGTCTGACCGCTCACGGCCCTGGTCAGCGGCACTCCGGGACGCGCTTGACCGGCTGGAGCCGCGCTTCGGAGCGGTCGGCGCGGTCGGCGTGGACCCGGTCCCCCGCGACCCGCTCCGCCGCACGGTCGCCGGCGACCCGCTCGACCGGGACGCGCTCCACCGGACCGCAGACCTGGGCGGGCACCTCGATCTCCCGCTCCCGGGCCGGGTCCAGCAGCTCGACCCGCTCCACCAGCACCTCCACCTCGGCGATCAGGCTCGCCCACTCCGGCCGGTGCAGGCGCTCCCGCACCACCCAGCGCAGCGTGCGGACTTCCGCGCGCAGCCGTTCGAACTGCTCCGCGTCGAGACGTTGCGCGGACGGGTGGTCGAGCTTGCTCGCCACCACCCTCACCCGGGTCCCGACATCCACCAGCGACCTCCGGCGTCGAGCGTTGTCATGCGGCACACCCGCAGTGTCGCAGGCCGCACCGACAAAACGGCACCCCACCCCGAAACCGGGTCGTACCTCAGCGAGTCGACGTGATCGTGGCGCTGGCCAGCACCAGGTCGCCCGCTGCCGCGTCCTCGCGGTACACGGCGACGGCCTGACCAGGAGCGACACCGCTCAGCGGCTCCCGGAGCTGCACCAACAGCTCGCCGTCGACCAGCTCCGCCACGGCCGGCGCGAGGCCGCCGTGCGCCCGCACCTGCGCCACGCACTCGACCGGTCCGGAGAAGTCGACGCGGGTCACGGGCCGCTCCGCGACGATCTCGGTCACCTTCAGCTTCTCGGCCGCGCCGACCCGCACGGTGCCGCTCACGGGCTCCAGCGACAGCACGTACCGCGGCCGGCCGTCCGGCGCGGGCGCGTCGATGCCCAGGCCCTTGCGCTGGCCGACGGTGAACTCGTGCACGCCCAGGTGCCGCCCGAGGACGGCGCCGGTCTCGTCGTCCACCAGCACGCCCGGCTGCTCGCCCAGCTTGCGGGTGAGGAAGGCCTGCGTGTCACCGTCCGGGATGAAGCAGATGTCGTGGCTGTCGGGCTTCGCCGCGACCTGGAGGCCGCGCTCGGCGGCCTCGACCCGCACGTCGGCCTTGGTGGAGTCACCGAGCGGGAACATCGCGTGCGCCAGCTGCTCGTGGGTCAGCGAGGCCAGCACGTACGACTGGTCCTTGCCGTCGTCGGCCGAGCGGCGCAGCTCCAGCCGACCGTCCACAGTGGCCAGTCGGGCGTAGTGGCCGGTGCACACGGCGTCGAAGCCGAGCGCGATCGCCTTGTCCAGCAACGCCTCGAACTTGATCTTCTCGTTGCAGCGGAGGCACGGGTTCGGCGTGCGGCCGGCCGCGTACTCGGCGACGAAGTCGTCCACGACCTCCTCGGTGAACCGCTCCGCGAAGTCCCACACGTAGAACGGGATGCCGAGCAGGTCCGCGGCGCGCCGCGCGTCCCGGGCGTCCTCGATCGTGCAGCAGCCGCGCGCGCCGGTGCGCAACGTGCCGGGCTTCGCCGACAGCGCCAGGTGCACGCCGGTCACGTCGTGCCCCGCCGCCACCGCCCGCGCCGCAGCCACGGCGGAATCCACCCCGCCGCTCATCGCCGCCAGCACCCGCATGCCCGTCACACCTCCGCTATCGCCTGGTCGCCCGTCCGACCGGCACCCCTCGGATCACCGGTCCGACCGACCGGCGACGCACCACCCGCACGCCCATCCACCGCCGCGCCACCGGCCGCGCGCGCCGACGCCGAGCCAGAAGCACCGGCCTCACCACCACCGGCCGCCGCGCGCGCCGACGCCGAACCCCTCGCCGCGCCGCCGTTGCGGCCTACCCCGTGCCGCTTCAACCCCGCGATGCCCGCCGTGCGCGCGCGTTCCACCACCGGGCCGATCACGTCCGCCAGCTCGCGCACCTCGGCCGCCGTCGACGTGTGCCCCAGCGAGAACCGCAGCGACCCCCGCGCCAGCACCGGGTCGACGCCCATCGCCAGCAGCACGTGGCTCGGCTGCGCCACGCCCGCCGTGCACGCGGAGCCGGTGGAGCACTCGATCCCCTTGGCGTCCAACAGCATCAGCAGGCTGTCACCCTCGCAGCCGGGGAACGTGAGGTGCGCGTTGCCGGGCAGCCGGTGCACCGGGTCGCCGTTCACCGAGACGTCCGGCACCACCCGCCGCACCGACGCGACCAGCTCGTCCCGCAGCTCGGCCACCTTCGCCGACGTGGCGGCCCGGTGGTCCACCGCGTGCCGCACCGCCGCGGCCAGGCCCACGATCGACGGCACGTCCAGCGTGCCGGACCGCACGTCCCGCTCCTGACCGCCGCCGTGCAGCACGGGCGTCGTCGCCACGTCACGCCCCAGCAGCAGCACACCCACACCGTAGGGTCCGCCGACCTTGTGCCCGGTGAGCGTCAACGCCGAGGCGCCCGACTCCGTGAAGTCGACCGGCACCGCGCCGACGGCCTGCACCGCGTCGGTGTGGAACGGCACCGCGCGCGCGGCGGCCAGCGCGGCCAGCTCCCGCACCGGGTTGACCGTGCCCACCTCGTTGTTCGCCCACATCGCGGTGACCAGGGCGACGTCGTCGTCCAGCACGTCCCGCAGCGCCTCGGGCCTGATGCGGCCGAGCCCGTCCGGCTCCAGCCACGTGACCTCGGCGCCCTCGTGCTCGACCAGCCACTGGACGGCGTCCAGCACGGCGTGGTGCTCCACGGACGACACGACCAGCCGACGTCGCCGCGCCGTGCGGCGGGACCAGTAGATGCCCTTGACGGCGAGGTTGTCGCTCTCCGTGCCGCCGCTGGTGAAGATCACCTCGGAGGGTCGCGCGCCGAGGGCGTCCGCGATGTCCTCCCGGGCCTCCTCGACCGCCCGCCGCGCCCGACGCCCGGAGGTGTGCAACGACGAGGCGTTGCCCGTGGTGGACAACGCCCGGGTCATCGCCTCGATCGCCTCGGGGAGCATGGGGGTCGTGGCGGCGTGGTCGAAGTAGGCCATCAGTTTCCCAGGGTAGCCCGGCTGAGCCGGCCGGCGAGCACCGCACCGAGGACCGAGACGCCCGCCATCAGCAGGTCGAACGGCACCACGGCGGCGGTCGGCGCGGCGGCCGAGGCGAAGGTGGTCACCAGCACCCCGCCGAGCCCCACCAGCAGCGCGGAGCCGAGCATGTCGCTGATCTGCAGGGCCGAGGAGTTGAACCCCCGGTCGACCTCGGAGGACGCGCCGAGCACCAGCACGCTCAGACTCGACATGGCCAACCCCATCCCGGCCCCGGCGACGGCCCACAGGACCGGTGTCGCCCACGCCGGACCCCACGAAGGTGCGATGAGCGTCACCCCGGAGATACCCACCGCGTTGAGCGTGAACCCCCACCGCACCAGCTTCTCGCGCGGGACGTCCGGCTTGCGCGACTGCCACCAGGCGGCGCTGGACCAGCCGAGCGCGCTGAGCGTGAGCGGGATGCCGGCGGCGATGGCCGAGTAGCCGTGGACGGACGTCAGGGTGAGCGGGATGAACGCCTCGGCCGCGAAGAACGACCCGGCGAGCAGGGCGCGGGCGAGGATCGTCGCGGGCAGGCCGCGGCGGGCGCGCAGGGTGCCGGCGGGCAGCAGCACGCGCAGCGCGGGCGCGAGGACGACGAGGCCGGCCAGGCCGATCACCAGGTTGAGGCCGCGCGGGTGCTGGGCCGCCCAGCTCAGCGCCGCCACCCCGAACCCGGCGCCGAGCGCGGCCAGGGGCAGCCCGCGGCGGGTGTTCCGGTCGGGGGTGTGCGGCGGCAGGTTCCGCAGCACGGGCACCAGCAGCAACACGCCGAGCAGCACGAACGGGGCCAGCCCGAGGAACACCCAGCGCCAGCTCAGCACCTCGGTCAGCCACCCGGACAGGGCCGGCCCGACCAGCGACGGCACCACCCACGCGGACGCGAGGAGGCCGAACACGGCGGGTCGGTCCCGTTCCGGGTAGACGAGCCCGATGAGCACGTACAGCGCGACGACCTGCGCACCGCCGCCGATGCCCTGCAGGAACCGCCCGAGCAGCAGCACCGGCATGTCCTGGGCGAGCCCGGCGACGATCAGCCCGACGAGGAACAGCGCGGGCCCGAACAGCAGCGACGGCCGCGGCCCGCGCAGGTCGCTGACCCGTCCGGACAGCACGGTGGCCACGACGCTCGCGGCGAGGAACGCCAGGAACGGCCACGCGTACAGGTCGTTGCCGTCCAGTTCGGCCACCATGCGGGGCATGGCGGTGCTGACGCCCATGTTCTCGAACGCCAGCAACGTGACGAGCAGGATGATGCCGAGCGTCGGACCCCGCCGTTCGGGCGTCCACAGGCTGCTCTTGGCGGGCGTCCCGGCAGTCGTCGTCACGGGTCAATGGTTCAACCTCCACCCCGGTGGAGGTCAAGGCAATATGACCAGGCCCGCCCTAGTGCGCGATGAACCGGTGCGAGGCGTTGTTGTCCCACATCGTGCTGTTGAAATTCGCCGTCTGACCGGCGCCGAAGGTCTGCGACGCGCCCAGGTAGCCGCTGTTGTAGTAGACGGTCACCGTGTGCGCGGTGGTCCGGTTCCACGCCGAACCGGCGTTGTTCTTCACGCACTCGCCGCGGCCGGTGCCCGCGCCGGTGAACACGTAGCAGGTCGGCAGGCTGTCACCGTAGTTCGGGATCGAGCCGTTGAAGTCCGACAGCGAACCGCCCTTGCTCGCGCCGTAGTACAGGCAGAACTCGCCCACCTCGCACACCCCGTTGCGCGGGGTGGCCGCGGTCGCGACGCCCGTCGACGACATGACCAGCGCCACGCTGCCGGCGATGGCCAATGCCGCCCCGACGAGCCGCTTCCCGATGATCCCCATGATGATCCTCCCCAATCAGGGCGATGACGTCGTCACCGCCCCGGGGAACCCTTCACCACGGGCGCACGGCACGGTAGCGAACGGCCCCCGACCACCCGATCCGACCAGCACCGCGCCCTGAACGGCCCAGCGGCGCGCGCCCGGTGACAACGCCCCCGACGACGCCCCCGTCACGTCGCCCTGGCGACGCCTCCGTGACGAGGCCTCACGCCACCGGGGCGGCCACCACGTGCACCCGCGGCGCGGGCACCTCCACCGAGCCGAACGCCACCCGCTCCGACTCCCGCTGCACGAGCGCCGCCAGCTCCCGCCGCGACGACGCGCGGCCGGGCGCGACCTCGTCCAGCACGTGCACCTCCACCACGAGCCCGCGCGCCCGCAGCACCCGGCGCATCGAGCCGACCAGCGTGTCCGACCCGACGAACGCGGGCCGGGTGGACGGCGTCGCGCCCTGCAGGTACCGCAGCACGACCGGCCGCACGGGCACGCCCGCGTCCAGCGCCGCCTGGAAGAGCGCCGGCCGGTAGCGCCCGGACGCGACGCCGCACCAGGTGGTGCCCTCGGCGTGGATGCCGACCGCCGCGCCGTCCCGCAGCGCCGCGGCCAGCTCCGCCACCGTGCCCGGCAGCTGCGACAGCCGCTCCCGGTCGAGGTAGACGGTGCGGGCGGCGGTGATCAGGCGGCCGAGCACCGGCCAGTCCCGGATGTCCCGCTTGGCGACCATGCGGATGGGCTGCACCGCGTCGATGGCCAGCTCGTCCAACCAGGACACGTGGTTCGACACGACGAGCACGCCGCGGCCGGGGTTGTCCTGGAACACCGGACCGACCACCCGCAGCCGCACGCCGAACGCCCGCACCAGCACCCGGAACCAGCGCCGCAGCAGCGCCGACCGGGCCGGCCCGCGCACGCACAGGACGGCGAGGACGACGAGCGCCCCGCACAGCATCACGGTCGCGGCGGCGAACACCCGCCACGCGACCCGGACCGCGCCCACGGTGGCCGTCGAGTGGTCGACGCACCCGTCACCGCAGGGCGAGACGGGCATCCACGGGTGTGCCGCGCTCATGCCGTCTCCCCGAGGAAGAACTTGAGGTACCGCTGGTCGACCCGCTCCATGCCGAGCAGCACGGGCAGGTCGGCGACGCCGAAGTCGGCGTCCAGCGCGGGCCGCCCGCAGACCCACGCGCCGAGCCGCAGGTAGCCCTTCAGCAGCGGCGGCAGCACGGTCTTGTCGGGCCGCGCCACCGAGTCGACGTCCCACGGCTCGCGCGGCGTGACGCGGTACCGCTCGGGCGCGTGGTGCTTGGCCCGCACGACGTCCCACACGCCCGCGGCGAACGACCCGCCGTCGTGCAGCGGCACGGAGGCGCAGCCGATCAGCCACGAGTGGCCGGACAGCAGCATGTACCGGGCGATGCCCGCCCACACCAGCGACACCACCGCGCCGTTCCGGTGGTCCGGGTGCACGCACGACCGCCCGGTCTCCACCAGGGACGGCCGCAGGGCGTCCAGCGCGGACAGGTCGAACTCGCCGTCCGAGTACAGCCGCCCGGCCTCGGCGGCCCGTTCCGGCGGGAGCATGCGGTAGGTGCCGACGATGTCGCCGGTCCGGTCGTCCCGCACGACCAGGTGGTCGCAGAAGTCGTCGAAGTAGTCGACGTCGTGCCCCGGCACGGAGGTGTGCAGCACGGCGCCCATCTCGGTCGCGAACACCTGGTGCCGCAGCCGCTGCGCGGCCACGACCTCGTCGCTGTCACGCGCGACCAACAGGGAGTAGCGCGGCGCGTCGGAAGCGGCGTCACCGGTGCTGACAAGCAGTTGCGGCTGCGTCATGGGTCTGGTCTACCGACCGCATGGCGACCGGGAGCAGGTCGTTCCGATGACGCCTCAGTGGCAGGTCGGTTAAGCCCCGGTGAGGCCGGGGACGGCACGGGGGCCGCCCCGCCGAAGCGGAACGGCCCCCGTGGCCCGGCTCGGGTGGAACCCGCAGGTCAGCCCTTGCGCTTGGCGACCTCGTCGGTCAGCTGCGGCGCGACCGAGAACAGGTCGCCGACCACGCCGAAGTCGGCGATCTCGAAGATCGGCGCCTCCGGGTCCTTGTTGACGGCGACGATGGTCTTGGACGTCTGCATGCCCGCCCGGTGCTGGATGGCGCCGGAGATGCCCAGCGCGATGTACAGCTGCGGCGAGACCGTCTTGCCGGTCTGGCCGACCTGGAACTGGTGCGAGTAGTAGCCGGAGTCCACCGCGGCACGGGACGCGCCCACCGCCGCGCCGAGGCTGTCGGCCAGCTTCTCGACGACCTCGAAGCTCTCCGCGCTGCCCACGCCACGACCGCCGGACACGACGACCGACGCCTCGGTCAGCTCCGGGCGGTCACCGCCGGCGACCGCCTCACGGCCGGTCACGCGGGTCACCAGGGCCGGGTTGGCGGCGGGCGCCTCGACGGCCACCTCGACCGCGTCGGCCGGGGCCTCGGTGGCCTCGACGCCGCCGGGGCGCACCGCGATGACCGGCACGCCGTTGCTGACCTTGGACTTGACGACGTACGCGCCACCGAAGATCGACTGGGTGGCGACGCCGTCGCCGTCCAGGTCGACGGCGTCGTAGAGCAGGCCGGAGCCGAGGCGCACGGCCAGCCGGCCCGCGACCTCCTTGCCCTCCAACGTGGCCGAGACGAGCACGGCGGCGGGCGAGGCGCTGCCCGCGACGGCCGCGAGCGCGTCCACCTTCGGCGTGACCAGGTGGTTGGCGGCGTCCTCGGACTCCACCGCGTACACCTTGGTGGCGCCGTAGCGGCCGAGCGACTCCTTCACCTTGCCCGCGGTGCCGGGCGATCCGACCACCACCGCGGCCGGCTCGCCGAGACGGCGCGCGGCGGATAGAAGCTCATAGGTGACCTTCTTGACCTCGCCGTCGACGTGGTCGACGAGGACGAGTACCTCAGACATTCTTTTCCTCGCCTTCAGATGAGCTTCTGGCCGACCAGGTACTCGGCGATCTTCGAACCGCCGTCACCCGAGTCCTCGACACGCTGACCGGCGCTGCGCGGCGGCTTCGGGGCCGCCTCCAGCACCTGCGACCACGCGGCGCCGAGGCCGACCTCGTCCGCGGCCAGCCCCAGGTCGGCGACGGTGAGCGTGGTGACCGGCTTCTTCTTGGCCGCCATGATGCCCTTGAACGACGGGTAGCGCGGCTCGTTGATCTTCTCGTTCACGCTGACGACGGCCGGCAGGCTCGCCTCCAGGTGCGCGACGCCCTCGTCGGTCTCCCGCTCGGCCTTGATCGTGGAGCCCTCGACGGTCACCTTGCGGACCTGCGTCACCTGCGGCAGGCCCAGCAGCTCGGCCAGGATCGCCGGCACGGCGCCCGCCCGGCCGTCGGTGGCCTCGTTGCCCGCGATGACGAGGTCGACGCCCTCGACCGTGCCGATGGCCTTGGCCAGCACCTTGGCGGTGGTGAGCGCGTCGGAGCCGTGCAGCGCCGCGTCGGAGACGTGGATGGCCTTGTCGGCGCCCATGGAGAGCGCCTTGCGGATCGCGTCGGTCGCGCGGTCGGGACCCATCGAGACGACGGTCACCTCGCCGCCGTGCGCCTCCTGGAGCAGCAGCGCCTCTTCCACGGCGCGCTCGTTGATCTCGTCGAGCACGGCGTCCGCGGAGTCGCGGTCGAGGGTGTGGTCGGCGTCGGCGAGCCTGCGCTCGGACCAGGTGTCGGGCACCTGCTTGACCAGGACGACAATGTTCATAGGTCCTCTTCGACCTCCTGCGGACGGGCGGCGACGTGGGGTGGCGACGGTAGTTGCCTGCGGTCGCCGGGGTGTTCGTGACCCTGCCATGTCATCGCCGCATTGGCATGGTGGTGTCGGCCACCCGAATGTTACCCACCGGTAGGAGGGGTGCAAGCGACTGCAAGCACCCCGGCCGCGTGATGATGCTCACTGGGCGGGAACAGGCCATTCGGACAATGTCGGACAACCCGCCGCGGGCGTTACAGACGCCGCCCCGGCTCGGCTAGGTTCGAACGCATGTTCCGGCGAGTAGCGATTGTCACGGACTCCACCGCGTGCCTGCCGCCGCAGTTGACCGAGAAGCTCGGCGTGACGGTGGCGCAGATCCAGATTCGCATCGGGGACTGGGTGGACGACGAGGCGCGCGTCCCCGTGCCGAAGCTCGTGGACGCCCTGCGCGACGGGCACGTCGACGTGGCCACCGCCCCGCCCGACCCCGGCGCGTTCTTCTGGGCGTACGCGGACGCGGCGGCCTCCGGGGTGGACGCGATCGTGTCGCTGCACGTGTCGACCGGCCTGTCGCGGACCGTGGAGGCGGCCCGGCAGGCCGCCGCGCAGTCGCAGGTGCCGGTCCACGTGGTGGACACGCAGACGTGCGGCATGAGCCTCGGGTACGCCGTGGTGGCCGCCGCCACCGTGGCCGCCGCCGGAGGTGACGTGAACCGGGTCGTCTCCGCCGCACGGCACAGCGTCAGCCGCAGCAGCGAGCTCATCTACGTGGACACGCTGGAGTACCTCCAGCGCGGCGGGCGGATCGGCCGGGCGACCGCCCTGCTCGGCTCGGCGCTGTCGATGAAACCACTGCTCACCGTGGCGGACGGGCAGATCACGCCGCTGGACAAGGTGCTCGGCGCGGAACGGGCCGTGCGCAAGCTGGTCGACATCGCGGTCAAGCGGGCGGGCCGGGAGGCGGTGGACATCGCGGTCGAGCACTTCGACGCCGCCGAGCGCGCCCGGAGCGTCCTCGACCAGCTGCGCGCGAAGCTGCCGAACGTGCGGCGGTTCCTCGTCACCGAGGTCAGCTCGGCGATCGGCGCGCACGTCGGTCCGGGCGCGCTCGGCGTGACGGTGTCGCCCGTCTAGCGCCCGATCGGGCCAACGCCGGCGGGTTTGGCGCGATTCTTCGCCGTCCGCGGCGGTGCGGAACTCCGCAACGCGTTTGACCGTTGGCTGAGCAGGGAAGGAGGTGGACATGGCTTCTCTGTTCAGCAAGCTCAGCGCGTTCGCCCGGAGCCCGCAGGGCCGCCGGATCACCGAGCAGGTCAAGCACGTGGCCCGCGACCCCCGCAACAAGGCCAAGGCGCAGCAGCTCCTGCGCAAGCTCCGCAAGCGCTGACCGGGCGCTGCCGACCGGGACCCCGATCGCGGGGCCCCGACGGCTACGGGGCGCCGGAGGGCTTCGCCGCGTCAGGCGTTGCCCGACTGGCGGCCGGCGGTGTCGACCGGGAGTGACGCCCGGGGTTCGGCCGCGGATTCGGTCTGGGCGGGCACGTGGATCACCACGGGCCCGCCTTCGCCGCTGTCCGGCCGCGCCCCCGTGACTGCTCCAGCCGGCTCGTCCGGCGCGTCCGCGGGGCGCGGCAGCGCGTCCGGCACCGCACTCGGCCGCTCCACGGCGCGCGGCGGCACGTCGGGCACCGCGCTCGGCCCTTCCACGGGCCCCGACAGGTAGCCCGCCATCGAGAGTTGCCTGGTGGGTTCCGGCTCGTGCTCGCGCCGGTCGGGGTCGGGGTCGTCAGGCACGTCGCGCACCACGCGCATGCGGCGCACTTCGTCCTGCCGCACGGGTTCCTCGGTCTCGTCCTCCGGCTCCGGGTCCGGCACCACGACGAGCGTCGGCCGCGACGGCTCGGGCGGCGGCAGCGCGGTCGGGATGCCCATCACCGGGTTCCGGTGGATCGGCTTGGTCACGTAGTCCTCGGGCGGCCACCGCAGCTCCACGTCCGGGATCGGCGGCGGGCCCTCCGGCCGCACCTCGGGCTCCGGTGTTCGCTCGCGCCTGAGCATGACCGCCGTCACCACGCACCCCGCGGCGAACGACAGGGCGCACAACCCGATCACCAACGCGCCAGACATCCCGCACCCCTAGCCCACGCCGGACGCGGCCTGCCCGCCGCGCCCGATCACCAACACCTGTTCCCACCGCCGCCGCGCGCGCACGGCGCACCGTCGGCTCATCGCAGTGCCGATCCGGGCGGGCGACCGCGGTCCCGGCCGCCCGCCCCGCTCAGCGCGACGTCCTCCGCTGGACGACCTGCCCCCACACCGGTGGCAGGGCAGGTCGTCTCGGCCGAACCTCCGTCAAGCACCCACCCGCCGTCCGTCCACGGCTTTGCCGTCGGGCGCCGGCGCGCCCTGCCCGTCGACGCGCTTCCCGTCCAGCGGCAACCCGTCCACCGGGAAGCCGTCCACGCGCTGCCCGTCCACCGGCCGGGTGTCCACGCGCTGCCCGTCCACGCGCGGACCGTCGTCGTTCGACACCTGCTCCGGGATCAGCGACGGCACCTCGTCCGCCGCCGCCTCCAGCGCCGCCCGCGCCGCGGCCAGCTCCGCCGCCACCGTCCGCCGCAGGTCGTGCAGCTCGTCGGACCGCTGCTGGATCTCGGCGATCCGCCGGTGCGCCTCCCGCGCCGCGAGCTTGATCAGGAACGCGGCCCGCGCCTTGGCCAGCTCCTCCTGCTGCGCGAAGTGCTGGTCGGCCTCGTTGCGCCGCCGGTTCATGGTCAGCTCGAAGAAGTTCTGCGCCTTGACGCGCTTCGCGTCGGACTCCGCCTCCAGCTCGCGGCACCGCTGCGCCGCCTCCGCCAGCAGCCGCTCCGCCTCGGCCTCCGCCCTGGCCACGGTCTCCGCGCACTCCGCGTCGACCTCCTCGGCCCGCGCCCTGAGGTGCGCCTCGACCTCGGCCCGGCGGCGTTCCAGGTCGACTTCCCGCTGGTCCAGCTCGGCCGCCCGCTGGTTGGCGGCCTCGCGCTGCTCGCGCGCGTGCGCGTCGGCCGCCGCCCGCAGCGCGGCCAGCTCCTCCTCCGCCTGCCGGCGCTGCTCGGCCAGCTCCGCGTCGGTGCGCTCGCGCAGCGCGGTGACGTCGCGGTCCGCGCGCAACCGCAGGTCGTTC
The DNA here is from genome assembly GCF_052936025.1 of Saccharothrix hoggarensis. Next base: position 6,354,890 of record NZ_CP193624.1, read on the forward strand.
GCCTCCTCCTCGGCGAGCAGGAGCATCCGGTGCAGGCGCTCGGTCGCGCCCGACGTCGTGCCGGGCGACATCTCCAACCGCTCGATGCGGGCCCGTGCCTCGTCCAGGTCGCGCCTGGTCATCTCCAGCAGCTTGCGCAGGTCTGCCGCCTGGGCCAGCGCCTCGGCGCGGTCGACGGTCGTGAACTTGAGCTGTTCTTCCAGGTTCTCCAGGTGCTCGAGCACCTGTCGGCGGTGGAATCCTCGGTAGACGACGTCGAAACCCGCGTGCAGCGGAACAATCTCCGACTCTTTCGCACCCATGGCGGCCCCACTCGTTGAAGATTGGCCGAGAGTACCGAGCGTAAGGCACTCGACCGGCAGATGACCAGCCTCGACTACCCGCGACCGGGACCGCCGATGCGCCCGCCGAACTGCGGGAACACTATCGTGGAAGATCGGGATCAGATCCGCCGGAGTCACTCGATAGTGTTATTCCGAAGGAATGCACTACGGATGGTGAGAATGCCGAGAGCAACAAACTCGGAGCACCCCATGTCGATAAGTTCACACGAAACAGTGACGTTCGGGCGGACAGGCGATGGCTACCCGCGAGTAACGGGGAACTAGGCTGGTCGGGTGACCGTCGAGCCGCTGCCCCTCACCGGTGAGCGCACCGTGCCCGGGATCGCCGAGGAGAACTACTGGTTCCGCCGCCACGAGGCGGCGTACCTCGACCTCGTCCGGCACTGCGTCGGCGCGGTCGTGCTGGAGGCCGGGTGCGGCGAGGGCTACGGCGCCGCGCTGATCGCCGGGCACGCCGCGCGGGTCGTCGCGCTCGACTACGACGAGACGACCGCCGCGCACGCCGGCCGGGCGTACCCGGAGCTGACCGTCCTGCGCGGCAACCTGGCGTCGCTGCCGCTGCGCGACGCGAGCGTGGACGTGGTGGCCAACCTGCAGGTCATCGAGCACCTGTGGGACCAGGAGGGCTTCCTGGCCGAGTGCGCGCGCGTGCTGCGCCCCGGCGGGCGGCTGCTGGTCACCACGCCCAACCGGATCACGTTCTCCCCCGGCCGCGACACCCCGCTCAACCCGTTCCACACCCGTGAGCTGGCCCCCGCCGAGCTGCGCGGGCTGCTGGTCGACGCGGGGCTGGAGGTCGAGCTGCTGGCCGGGCTGCGGCACGGGCCGGCGCTGCGGGCGCTGGACGAGCGGTTCGGCGGGTCGGTCATCGACGCGCAGGTGGCCGTGGTGGTGGACGGCGGCGAGTGGCCTGCGGACCTGCTGGCCGCCGTGTCGTCCGTGCGCAGCGAGGACTTCGAGATCACCACCGAGGACCTGGACGCGAGCCTCGACCTGGTCGCCGTGGCGGTGCGCGCGTGACGACGGCGGCGAACCGCCCGGCGGCGGGCGACGAGGGGACGTTCTGCCTCGTCCTGCACAGCCACCTGCCGTGGCTTGCGCACCACGGTGCCTGGCCGGTCGGCGAGGAGTGGCTGTACCAGGCGTGGGCGCACTCGTACCTGCCGGTGGTGGACCTGCTGGAGCGGTTCGCCGCCGAGGGCCGCGAGGACGTGCTGACGCTCGGCGTGACGCCGGTCCTGGCCGCGCAGCTGGACGACCCGTACAGCCTGCGCGGCCTGCACGACTGGCTCGGCAATTGGCAGCTGCGGGCGCACAGCGCGTCGTCCCGACTCCCGGACCTCGCCGCCCGCGAGCACCGTGCCGCGGCGTGGGCGCTGGAGCGCTTCGAGACGCGGTGGCGGCACGGGTTCTCGCCGGTGCTGCGGCCCCTGGTGGACTCGCGGACGATCGAGCTGCTGGGCGGGCCGGCCGCGCACCCGTTCCAGCCCCTGCTCGACCCGCGGGTGCGGGCGTTCTCGCTGCGCACCGGCCTGGCCGACACGGCGCACCGGATCGGGTCGACGCCCGAGGGCATCTGGGCGCCCGAGTGCGCGTACGCGCCGGGCATGGAGCACGACTACGCGCGGGCCGGGGTGCGGCGGTTCCTGGTGGACGGCCCGTCGCTGCGCGGCGACACCGCGGCCGGCCGCCCGGTCGGCTCCAGCGACGTCGTGTGCTTCGGGCGCGACCTGGAGGTGTCGTACCGGGTGTGGTCGCCCAGGGTCGGCTACCCGGGCGACCCGGCGTACCGGGACTTCCACACCTACGACCACGCCAGCGGGCTCAAGCCGTCGCGGGTGACGGGGAAGAACGTCGAGCCGTCCGACAAGCGGCCGTACGAGCCGGAGTTGGCGGCCGAGGCGGTGCGGCGGCACGCGGCGGACTTCGTGGACACGGTGGTGCGGCGGCTGCGGGCGCTGAAGGCGCAGCACGGCCGGCCGTCGCTGGTCGTGGCGGCGTACGACACCGAGCTGTACGGGCACTGGTGGCACGAGGGCCCGGCGTGGCTGGAGGCGGTGCTCCGCGCGCTGCCTGAGGCGGGCGTGCGGGTGACGACGCTGCGCGGCGCCGTCGAGGCCGGGCACGTGGGCGCGCCGGTCGACGTGCCGCCGTCGTCGTGGGGCGCGGGCAAGGACTGGCACGTGTGGAACGGCCCGCAGGTCGACGACATCGTGCAGGGCAACGCCGCCGTGCAGCGGGAACTGCTCGCGCTGGACCTGTCCGGCGCGGTGCGCGACCCCGTCGCCGACCAGGCCGTGCGCGAGGCGTTGCTGGCGCTGTCGAGCGACTGGGCGTTCATGGTCACCAAGGACTCCGCCGCCGACTACGCCCGCTACCGGGCCAAGGTGCACGCGGACCGGTTCGCCGAGCTGGCCGCGTTGCGGCGCGTCGGGCGCGGGCACGGCCGGGCGGCCGAGCTCCGCCGGGTCGACGGGCCGTTCGGCCACCTCGACGCGCGAGGGCTGGCCAGGTGACGCCGCCCGGTGCCTCCCCACCCCGCGACCCCGCCGCACCCTCGCGCCGCACCCTCGCGCCGCACGCCGCTCCCGACCGCTCTCCTTCGCGCCCCTCACGGCTCCCCGACCGCTGCCCTCTAGCCGCTACCAGCCCACTACCCGCAAACTGGACCGCCACGCGAGGTCGCGTCGGTCGTTCGCAGGTGATTTCCGACGATCACGCTCTTCGATCGTCGGAAATCACCTGCGAACGACCGACTTCCAGGCGACCGAGCCGCGACGCCGGAGGCGGCGCAATCAAACACGGCGCAATCAAACACGGCGCAATCAAACACGGCGCAATCGAACACAGGGATGGCCCATGCGCGTGCTGATGTTGTCCTGGGAGTACCCGCCGGTCGTCGTGGGCGGGTTGGGCCGGCACGTGCACGCGCTGGCCGGGCACCTGGCCGCGCAGGGGCACGAGGTGGTCGTGCTGTGCCGCCGGCCCGCGGGCACGGACGCCGTCACGCACCCCACGTCGGACGACCTCGTCGACGGGGTGCGGCTGATCCGCGTCGCCGAGGACCCGGCGCACCTGGTGTTCGAGCGCGACCTGGTGGCGTGGACGCTGGCCATGGGCCACGCGATGGCCCGCGCCGGGCTGGCGCTGCTGCGCGACTGGCGGCCGGACGTCGTGCACGCGCACGACTGGCTCGTCGCGCACCCCGCGATCGCGCTGGCCGAGGCGTGCGGCGTGCCGCTGGTGGCGACCGTGCACGCGACCGAGGCCGGCCGGCACAGCGGGTGGCTGTCGCAGACGTTGAACCAGCAGGTGCACTCGGTCGAGTGGTGGTTGGCGAACCGGGCGGACGCGGTGATCACCTGCTCGGCCGCGATGCGGACCGAGGTGGCGCACCTGTTCGACGTCGAGCCGGCGGACGTCACCGTGCTGCACAACGGGATCGAGCCGCGCCGGTGGCGCGTGCGGACGTCCGACGTCGACGCCGCCCGTGCCGCGCACAGCCCCGCCGGCGCGCCCCTGCTGCTGTTCTTCGGACGGCTGGAGTGGGAGAAGGGCGTGCAGGACCTGATCGCCGCCCTCCCCCGCGTCCGCCGCGCCCACCCCGGCACGCGCCTCGTCGTGGCGGGCACCGGCACGCACCGGGACTGGCTGGTCGAGCAGGCCCGCAAGCACAAGGTGCGCCGGGCCGTCGACTTCGTCGGCCACCTGTCGGACCGCGCGCTGGCCGCGACGCTGGCGGCGGCGGACGCCGTCGTGCTGCCGAGCCGGTACGAGCCGTTCGGGATCGTGGCGCTGGAGGCCGCGGCGGCCGGCACCCCGCTGGTGGCCTCCACCGCCGGCGGCCTCGGCGAGGTCGTGCTCGACGGCGTGACCGGCTTGTCGTTCGCGCCGGGCGACGTCGACGCGCTCGCGGGCGCCGTCCGGTCCGTCCTGGACGACCGGCCCGCCGCCCTGCGCCGCGCCCGTGCCGCGAAGTCCCGCCTGGCCACGGACTTCGACTGGTCGAAGATCGCCGTCGACACCGCCGCCGTCTACCGGTCCGCGACCGTGCGCGACCACCCGCCGCTGGGCCGCCCCAAGATCCCGACCGGCAACGTGTTCCTCTGACCGGCGCGCGGGCCCCGGGCACGGCGTCACACCGTGAGCACGATCTTGCCGGTGGTCCGGTTCGCCTCGCCCAGCTCGTGCGCCTTGGCGACGTCCTCCAGCGGGAACGTCTCGGCGACGACCACCTTCAGCTCGCCGCGCGCCACCAGGTCGGCCACGCGCTCCAGGGCGGCGTGGTCGGGCGCCACGAACACCGTCGCGGCGCGGACGCCCAGCGGCTCCGCCTTGGCCCGCAGCTCGGGCAGCGCCGACGGGTTGGTCAGGCCGACGTAGCGCCCGCCGGGCTTGAGCACGCGCATCGACCGCGCCTCGTAGTCGTCGCCGCCGATCAGGTCGATCACCACGTCGACGTCCCGCAGCTCGCCGAAGTCGCGGGTCCGGTAGTCGACCAGCTCGTCGGCGCCCAGCTCGCGCAGCAGGTCGTGCTTGCCGGCACTGGCGGTGCCGATCACCCACGCGCCGAGGTGCTTCGCCAGCTGCACGGCGAGGTGCCCGACACCGCCCGCCGCGGCGTGGACCAGCACCCGGTCGCCCGCCTTGACCTCGGCGGCCTCGGTGAGGGCCTGCCACGCGGTGAGCGCGGCCAGCGGCAGGGCCGCCGCGTGGACGTGGTCGAGCCCTTCGGGCTTGCGGGCGAAGTGGCGCGCGGGCGCGGCGACGTACTCGGCGTACGCGCCGGCCGGGCGCGGGAAGTGGGGCATGCCGAACACCTCGTCGCCGACCCGGAACCGGTTCTCGCCGTCGGGCACGGACTCCACGACGCCGGAGACGTCCCAGCCGGGCACGTACGGCGTGGTCAGCCAGTAGCCGTTCTGCCGCACCTTCCAGTCCACTGCGTTCACGCCCGCCGCGCGGACCCGCACCACGATCTCGTCCATCCCCGCGGTCGGTCGCGCGACCTCCCGGACCCGCATCACCTCGGGCGCGCCGAGGGTCTCCACCGTCACCGCTCGCATTTCGTTCGTCATGGTCGAAAGCATCGCCGTGGGTGGTACCTGTTGTGAAGAAGGCACCTGAATGGTATTGAGGTACCTCATGTATACCGTCCCTGACCTGCGCGCCCACGGCGGCGCCGACGCCTTCCTCCGCAACTGCGCGTCACGCGCGGTGCTGGACCTGCTGACGAACAAGTGGGTGTGCCTGGTCGTGGCGGGTTTGCGGCCCGGCACGCTGCGGTTCGGCGAGCTGCGCCGCCGCCTCGACGGCATCACCCAGAAGATGCTCACCCAGACGTTGCGGGACCTGGAACGCGCGGGCCTCGTGCACCGCGCCGTCTACCCCAGCGTGCCACCGCGCGTCGAGTACAGCCTCACCCCGCTCGGCCAGAACGTGGGCGGGCTGATGGACGCCATCCGGGTGTGGGCGGAGACGCACATCGACGACATCCGCGTCGCGCAGGAGGCGTACGACAAGCGGGCGGGCGAGGAGCTGCAGCCCGTCTGAGGGCGGGCCCGCGCCGTCGAGGCGCTTCCGGTGGACGGTAGCTCGCCGGCCACCGGAAACCGGGGCACCGCCGTGACGTGCGGCTATCGCAATTCACCCGGCCGTGGTTCCGGTGGACGGAAGCCGGAGCTTCCGCCCGTGCCGGCTCCCGAGGATCGTCCTCCGCAACGGAGATCCGAAGCGGAGGACGGATGGGCACCAGGGGCAGCGGACGATCGGTCACCTCACGGGCGTTGGACCTCCTCGGCGCGTTCGACGTCGGGCACCCCACGCTGACGCTGACCGAGCTCGCCGCCCGGTGCGCCATGCCGCTGGCCACGGCGCACCGGCTCGTCGGCGAGCTGGAGGCGTGGCGGGCGCTGGAGCGCACCGCCGACAACCGGTACCAGATCGGCACCAGGCTGTGGGAGATCGGTCTGCTGTCGCCGTTCCCGCGGCGGCTGCGGGAGATCGCGATGCCGTTCATGCAGGACCTGTACGAGCGGAGCAAGGAGAACATCCACTTCGCGGTGCGCGACGGGCACGACGCGTTCTACATCGCGAAGATCACCGGACACCGCGCGGTGCCCATAATCTCGCGCGACGGCAGCCGATTACCGATGCACCCCACCGGTGTGGGCAAGGTGCTGCTCGCGTTCGCCAGCGCGGAGTTCATCGAGACGTACTGCGCGCGGCCGCTGGGGCGCTGCACGCGGCACACGATCGTCGAGGCGGGCAGGCTGCGCCGGGAGCTCGCGATCACCAGGGAACGCGGGTACGCGCTCACCGTCGAGGAGATGACGCTCGGCTCGTGCTCGGTGGCCGTGCCGGTGCTGGACACGGACGGCTCGGTCAAGGCGGCGCTCGGCGTGGTCGTGCACAGCGTCCGCCGCAACCTCGCCCGCTACGTGCCCGACCTGCGGTCCGAGGCCGCGAAGATCGCGGAAGTCATGAGCGAGCACCGCGGCGACCCGTACCCGGGTTTCGTGCACGACCTGCCCGAGGAGGCGTAGCGATGCAGTGGGGCCAGTTGGCGGTCTCGATCGCCAGTGGGGTGTCGGTGGCGGGCATCGTCGCCGCCGGGCGGACCCTGTGGACCCGCCGGAAGGTGCCGAGGGCGTTGTCCCGCAAGGTGTCCCGGCGCAGCTACCTGTCCACCGTGCTGCGCATCTCGCAACGCCCCGACGTGCGCCGGCTGGACGCGTTCGTGCCGAACCTCCAGTCGGCGGGCCGCACCGCGGTGCTGCACGACATCCAGTCGGCCTGGCAGCGGATCAACACCGGGCTGGGCGTCCGCATCGTGACGCGGGAGAGCCAGGAGTGCCTGAAGGCGGGCGCGGAGCTGCTGAGCAAGGGCTTCGACGTCAAGGTCGCCAACGCGCTCAACAGCGACGACCTGTCGTACCACGTGTTCACCGGCGGCACCCACCACACCGTGCTCAACCACCGCGACGGCGACCGCGACCGGCCCAACCGGCTCGACGGCATGTCGCCCGCCAAGGTGTTCCTGACGCACTTCGAGGAGGTGTGGGCGAAGTCCCTGCCGATCGAGTCCGTGCTCGCGGACCAGCTGCTCGGCGCCGTGCGGCGGCACGAGGACCGCGCCGAGATCGCGGACCGGCTGCGCGACCTGCGGGTGAAGTACGGGCTCAACCCCGTCGCCGAGGAGGCGGTGCTGCGGCACACCGCCTTCCGCCACTCCGCGCAGGTCGTGTTCATCACCGGGTTGCCGGGCGCGGGCAAGTCGCTGGTGCGGCGGCGGCTGGCCGAGAAGCTGACGGCGTTGCGGCTGCACGTGGACGAGCTGACCGACTACATCTACGCGTTCCACGACTTCATGCACCGCGTGATGCTGCTCGACGGCGACCGCGGCCACGGCTTCTCCGCCGACGCGGGCGGCGCGTTCCGGGTGTCCCGCGAGGAGAACCTCGGGCCGGCGCTGGCCGCGCTGGCGCAGCGCGTGGCGCAGAACCGCGGCGAGACGGCCGTGACGCTGGTCGAGTTCGCGCGGTCGGACGTGGTCAAGGCGCTGGACGTCTTCGGCGAGGCGGTCCTGTCGTCCGCGCGGGTGATCCACGTCCGGGCGTCCACGGACGTCCGGTCGGCGCGCCTGGTCTCGCGGGCGCAGGCGCCGCGCATCCAGGTCGCGGAGCCGAACATCACCGTCACCGTGTCCGACGACCACCGGCTGCCCAGCATCGTCGCCAACTCGCTGTACGTGTCCGACGGCTTCGACCGGCTGCGCGTGTACGACCGCGTCGCGGGGCGGGTGCACGCCATCGACAACGAGGTCGACGACCCGTCGCACACCCGGCTGGACGAGGAGCTGACCGGGTTCATCGAGGACATCGTGCGCCCCTACCGGGCGTTGAACGCCTGACCGGCTGCTACTGGCCGTTCTGCGACCGCTCCAGCGCTTCCCGCGCCTTGCGCGCCATGTCGGCGACGGCGGCCCGGCGCACGGCGTCCGCCTCGTAGTCCTCCCGGCGGTCCTTCACGACCCTCGCCGGGAGGCCCACGGCGATCTTGAAGTCCGGCACGTCGCCGCGCACCACGGCGTGCGCGCCGATCACGCAGCCGCGCCCGATCCGCGTGCCGCGGGTGACCGTGACCTTCGTGCCGAGCCAGCAGTCCGGGCCGATGCGCACCGGCGACTTCACGATGCCCTGGTCCTTGATCGGCAGGGTGATGTCGGCGGTCACGTGGTCGAAGTCGCAGATGTAGACCCAGTCGGCGATCAGGGTGGCCGCGCCGATCTCGACGTCGAGGTAGCAGTTCACCGTGTTGTCCTTGCCGAACACGGCCTTGTCGCCGATGCGCAGCGAGCCCTCGTGGCAGCGGATGGCGTTGCCGTCGCCGATGTGCACCCAGCGGCCGATCTCCAGCCTGCCGTAGCCGGGGCGGCAGTGCAGCTCCACGCCCTTGCCCAGGAACACCATGCCGCGCAGCACCACGTGGGGGTTCGCCAACCGGAACCGCAGCAGCCGCCAGTACCGCACCAGGTACCAGGGCGTGTACGCGCGGTGCCGCAGCACCCAGCGCAGCGATGCGACGGTGAGGAACCTGGCCTGCGCCGGGTCGCGGCGCGACCTGCGCCACCTCGTCCACACCGGTGCGCCCCACATACTCGTCACGCGGGCACTCTAACCAGCCTCACCGTCCGCCTCTCGACGAACCCGCGGGGGCTCGTTGGACCTCCTGCGTCGCGGCCGGCCGCGACAGCTCCCACTCCTCCACCTGCGGGATGCGGAGGGAGGCGGTGGGGTGAGGATTGGCACGTGACCCCTCTCATCATCGACACCGACCCGGGTGTGGACGACGCCCTCGCCCTGGCCCTCGCGGTCGCCAGCCCCGAGGTCGAGTTGATCGGCGTGACCACGGTCTTCGGCAACGTCTCGCTGGAGAACACCACGCGGAACGCCCTGCGCCTGCTCGCGCTCCTGGGCCGGGACGACGTGCCGGTCGCGGTGGGCGCGGCGCGCCCGCTGGTCCACCCCCACCCGCACCTGTCCAGCGCCCACGGCTCGGACGGCCTCTCCGGCTACGCCCACACCCTCCCCGAGCCGACCCGCGGCCCGGACGCGCGGGACGCCGTCACGCTGCTGCGGGAACTCCTCGAGCAGGCCGACCGGCCCGTCACGATCGTCCCCATCGGCCCGCTGACCAACATCGCGCTGCTGCTGGCCGCCCACCCCCACGTGAAGCCGAAGATCGGCCGGCTCGTCGTCATGGGCGGCGGGGTGGAGGGCGGCAACATCACGGCCTCCGCCGAGTTCAACGTCTGGAGCGACCCCGAGGCGGCCCGGCGCGTGCTCGTGGAGGAGGACGTGCCGACGACGCTGGTCCCGATGGACCTGACCCGCCGGTGCGCGGTGAGCGCCCAGTGGCTGGCCGACCTGGCGAAGACCTCGCCCACCGCCGCCGCGCTGGTCGGCCTCACCCCCGACTACCTGGAGACCTACCGGCGGTTCCTCGGCTGGGACGGCATGGCGGTGCACGACGCGATCGCGGTGGCGGAGGCGGTCCGGCCGGGGATCGTGCGGACCACGGCCTTCCCGGTGGACGTGGACTGCTCGTTCGGGCCGGGCCGGGGCGCGCTGCTGGTGGACCGGCGGTTGGAGGCGGCCGGCCCGAAGACGCTGGACATCGCGCTGGACGCCGACCTCGACGGGATGCGCGCGTTCCTCTTCGACCGCCTGGGCGCCCTCGGCGGCTGACAGCGAGAGGGTTCGGTGCGCGGGACGCCGGGTGTGCGCGAGGGCCGGGTGCGCGGGGCGGCCAGGTAGGCACCGGAGGGCGGGGTGCGCGCAGGTCAGGCGAACGGCGGGGGGCGGCGGCTAGGTGCGTTCGGCGTGGGCCAGCAGGTAGACCGGCTCGCGGCCGATCCTGGTCAGCGCCACGGTGGCCTCGGCCGAACCGGACAGCTTCAGCCTCGGCCGCAGCGCGTTCGGGTCGACGTCGAGGCCGCGCACCAGGATCTCCAGCCGCCCCACGTCGTGCGCCCGCAGCACGCCCCGCAGCGCCTTCTCGCTGTAGTGCCCGTGCTCGACCACCCGGAACGCGCGCACGCCGGGCGGCGGGGTCGGTCCGGTCAGGTAGGCGATCCGCTCGTCGAGCTGCGCCAGGCCGTGCCGGGCCGCGTAGTGCCGCACCAGGCCCGCGCGGACGACCGCGCCGTCCGGGTCGACCAGCCACTCGTCGGGTCCGGTGACGGGGCAGTCGTCCGGTTCGGCGGACGTGATCGTCCACTCGGGACCGCCGGTCCGCAGCACGGTGGCGCGGCGCGACACGCCCGGCGTGGCCAGGCCCCGCGTCCACAGGCACGCCTCGCGCACCTGGCCGTCCAGCGACACCAGCTCCACCTCGTCGGCCCACGGCGCGACCGCGAAGTCGACGCCGGGGGCGCACTTCACGGCCAGGTCGCGCTCGGCGTACGCCTCGGCCAGCAGGTCGAGCGGCGGGGCGAAGTCGGCGGGCCGCCACGTCCGCCGGCCGGTCGCGTCCCGGCGGGCCGGGTCGGCGAGCACCGCCGTGCCGCGGGACACCGGCCGCAGCGCGTCCGCCCGCACGAGCGGCACGGCGTCGCCCACGTTGTGCCGCGCCATCGCCAGCCGCACCGGGTCGAGGTCCGAGCCGACGGACCCCTCGGGCAGCGCCGCGAGGTCCGCGCCGATCGAGCACGTCACGTCGTGCGCCGGGCCGGTGAACCGACGGGCCCGGTGCGCGGCCACCGGGTGCGGCGTGGCCTGCTGCAAGGCGTCGGAGGTGAACAGGCCGTCGGTGAAGGGCACCTTCGCGGACGCCTTGCGCCGCAGCAGGACGGTCTCCAGCACGGCGGCGAAGCGCGTCGGCGAGACCCGCTTCGCCAGGGCCACGTCGGAGAGCCGGGACGCGGGCGTCAGCGGCAGGTCGGCCAACGCCGACAACGCGGCGGACCCGGCGTCGGAACGCAGGTACGCCACGTCGTCGAGGCTGAACTCGTAGCCCACTAGACCGGCTTGCGCCCCGTCACGGACACGTTGTAGAAGACCTCGCGCGGGAGGACCTTCGCGAGCACCTTCTCGTCCACCCAGGACAGCCGCTGCCAGGTCTTGTAGGCGAACATCGCCCACCCGAAGCCCAGCTTCTCCCGCGGCACGGCGGCCTCGAACGTGCGCACCGGCCACCCGAACAGGGCCGCCGACAGCTCCTCGGTCACCGCCCGCACGCCGACCGCGCCCGCCGACCGGGCCGTCCGCTCCAGGTCCGACGGGTCGAACGTGTGCAGGTCGACCACGGCTTCGAGGGCCGCGGCGCGGGACGACTCGTCCAGCTCCTCCTGCGGCCGGCGCCAGTCCGACAGCGGGCCGAGCTTGGTCACGTTGGTCGTCAGCCACCACGTCAGCTGCCCGAGCTTGCGCGCGTAGAAGTTGCCGACGTTCGTCGGGTCGCCCGCGAACACGAACTTCCCGCCCGGCTTCAGCACGCGCAGCACCTCGCGCATCGCGGCGGCCACGTCGGGGATGTGGTGCAGCACCGCGTGCCCGACGACCAGGTCGAACGTGTCGTCGTCGTAGGGGATGCGCTCGGCGTCGGCCACCCGGCCGTCCACCGGCAGGTCGAGCTGCTCGGCATTGCGCAGCGCCACCTCGACCATGCCGGGCGACAGGTCGGTCACCGAGCCCTTGCCGATGACGCCGCCCTGCATCAGGTTGAGCAGGAAGAACCCCGTGCCGCAGCCCAGCTCCAGCGCGTGCCCGTACGGCCCGACGTCGCCCGCGACCGCCCGGAACCGGTCGGTGGCGTAGGTGATGCAGCGCTCGTCGTACGAGATCGACCACTTCTCGTCGTACGTGCCCGCTTCCCAGTCGTGGTAGAGCACGTTCGCGAGCTTGGGGTCCTTGTACGCCGCCTCGATCTCGTCGGCGGTGGCGTGCGGGTTGGGCCTGGGGTCGGCGGAACCGGTCGGGCCCTGGTGATCAACGGCCACTGAACTTCGCCTTCCCCGGCCCGTTCTCGATGAACGACGCCATGCCGGTCTTCTGGTCCTCGGTGGCGAACATCGCCGCGAACAGCTGGCTCTCCAGCTTCAGCCCGCTGCCCAGGTCGGTGTCCAGCCCGCCGTCGATGGCGGCCTTCGCGGCGGCGTACGCGCGCACCGGGCCGTTGACGAACTGCCCGGCCGACCGCCTGGCCGCCCCGTACACGTCGTCGGGGGCGACGACCTCGTCCACCATGCCGATCCGCAGCGCCTCCTCGGCGCCGACGAACCGGCCGGTGTAGATCAGGTCCTTGGCGCGCGACGGCCCGATCAGCCGCGGCAGGCGCTGCGTGCCGCCCATGCCGGGGATGACGCCGAGCAGGATCTCCGGCTGGCCGACCTTGGCGTTGTCGCCCGCGATCCGGCGGTCCGCGCACAGGGCCAGCTCGAACCCGCCGCCCAGGGCGTACCCGGTGATGGCCGCCACGGTCGGCTTGGGGATCTCCTCGACCGCGCGCAACGCCGACGTGAACGCGCCCGCGCGCGCCGCCATCTCGGCGTACGACAGATCGGCCATCTCCTTGATGTCCGCGCCGGCCGCGAACACCTTGGGACCGCCGTACACGATCACGGAGTACACGTCGGCCCGGTCGGCCGCCTCCAGGGCGGCGGACCGGATCTCCTCTTGGACCTGCCTGTTCAGCGCGTTCATCGGCGGGCGGTCCAGCCGGATGGTGCCGATCCCGTCCTCGACTTCGAGCCTCACGAACTCAGCCACAGGTCCTCCTCGACCTCCGTCGGTGCGCCTCGCAGGTTACCCCTCGGTAGCCTTGCGTCGGGCGAAGTACCGGTCACCCGACCGTTGGAGCTCCAACGGCTGGTCGAACGTCTTCGACAGGTTCTCCTCGGTCAGCACGTCGTCCAGCAGGCCCTGCGCCACGATGCCGCCGTCACGCAGCAGCAGCACGTGCGTGAAGCCCGGCGGGATCTCCTCCACGTGGTGCGTGACCAGCACCGTCGCCGGCGCGTCGGGGTCGAGCGCCAGCTCCGAGAGCCGCGCCACGAGGTCTTCCCGGCCGCCGAGGTCGAGGCCCGCCGCGGGCTCGTCCAGCAGCAGCATCTCGGGGTCCGTCATCAGCGCGCGGGCGATCAGCGCGCGCTTGCGCTCGCCCTCGGACAGCGTGCCGTAGGTGCGGTCGGCCAGGTGCTCGATGCCCAACGTGGCCAGCAGCTCCTTCGCGCGGCCGGTGTCGAGCTTGTCGTACTCCTCGCGCCACCGGCCCAGCACCGCGTACCCGGCGCTCACGACGACGTCCACGACCTTCTCGTCGGCCGGGACGCGCCCGTTCAGCGCCGCGGACGACAGGCCGATGCGGGTGCGCAGCTCGGCCATGTCGGTCCGGCCGATGCGGGCGCCGAGGAGGTGCACCTTGCCCTTGGTCGGGTGCAGCTCGGCGCCGGCCAGGCGGAGCAGCGTCGTCTTGCCCGCGCCGTTCGGCCCGAGCACGACCCACCGCTCGTCCAGCTCCACGCTCCAGTCGACGTCCCCGACCAGCGTGGTCTTGCCCCGTCGAACCGAAACACCCTGCATGTGGATGACCAGATCTTCGTTTTCCACGCCAGCCCTCGCCCCGATCGACACCGAACCCGGCGCCATTGTTCTGCAACGCCCCTCGCGGCCGGCGCGGTGGGGGCGGTTCACCCGACCTCGTAGTCGCCGCGCGTGCTCATACCCAAACCGTCGGTGCGTCCTGGAAGGATCGGGGTCATGTCTGCCGACTCGATCCTGCTCGCGGGCCGACCGTTCCCCCTCGGGGCGCACCCCGAGGCCGGAGGTGTGCGCTTCGCCGTCTCGGCGCCACCCGCACACGCGGTGGAGGTGTGCCTGATCAGCGAAGACGGCACGGAAGAACGGGTCGAGCTGACCGAACGGACGTTCGGCGTGTGGCACGGGTTGATCTCCGGCGTCACGCCCGGCCAGCGCTACGGCTACCGGGTGCACGGCCCGTACGACCCGGCCCGCGGCCTGCGCTGCAACCCCGCGAAGCTCTTGGTCGACCCGTATGCGACGAGGATCACTGGCGCGCTGACGGACCTCGACGCGGCGCTCGGGTACGTGGGCGACCCGATGCTGGGCGCGCCGTCGCCGGTCGACTCGCTGGGCAGCGTGCCGCTGTCCGTGGTGACGTCGCCGGGCGGTCCGGACACGGGCGTGAAGCCCGACGTGCCGTTCGAGGAGGCGGTGATCTACGAGCTGCACGTGCGCGGGTTCACGCGGCAGCACCCGGCCGTCCCCGAGCACCAGCGCGGCACGTACCTGGGCCTCGCGCACCCGGCCGTCGTGGAGCACCTGGTCCGGCTGGGCGTGACGTCGGTCGAGCTGCTGCCGGTGCACGCGTTCCTGGACGAGCCGTCGCTGGTCCGCGACGGCAGGCACAACTACTGGGGCTACTCGCCGCTGAGCTACTTCGCGCCGCACCCCGGCTACGCCAGCGAGCCCGGCCGCGAGGTCGAGGAGTTCCGGACGATGGTCTCCGCGCTGCACGCGGTGGGCATCGAGGTGATCATCGACGTGGTCTTCAACCACACGTGCGAGGGCGGTCCGGAGGGTCCGACGCTGTCCTACCGGGGCTTCGACGCGCCCGGCTACTACCTGCACATCGACGGCGGCGGCACGCTCGACATCACCGGCTGCGGCAACACCACCGAGGCCGGCTCGCCGCAGTTCGTGCGGCTGGTGACGGACTCGCTGCGCTACTGGGCGACCGAGATGGGCGTGGACGGGTTCCGGTTCGACCTGGCCTCGACGCTGGGCCGGCCGGGCGGCGGGCGGTTCGACCGCGCGTCGGCGATGCTCACCGCGATCACGTCCGACCCGGTCCTGTCGCGGTGCAAGCTGATCGCCGAGCCGTGGGACGCGACCGGCGACGGCTACCGGGTCGGCGACTTCGGCGTGCAGTGGGCCGAGTGGAACGGCCGGTACCGCGACACCGTGCGCGACTTCTGGCGCGGCGGGACGAGCGTGCGCGACCTGGCCTACCGGCTGTCCGGGTCGTCCGACCTGTACGCCGACGACCTGCGCCGGCCGTGGCAGTCGATCAACTTCATCACCGCGCACGACGGCTTCACGCTGCGGGACCTGGTGTCCTACAACGAGAAGCACAACGAGGCCAACGGCGAGGACAACCGCGACGGCACCAACGACAACCGGTCGTGGAACTGCGGCGTCGAGGGCGAGACCGACGACGCGGGGGTGCGGTCGCTGCGCGCCCGGCAGGCGCGGAACCTGTTCGCCACGCTGATGCTGTCCACCGGCACCCCGATGGTGACGGCGGGCGACGAGCAGTGGCGCACCCAGGGCGGCAACAACAACGCGTACTGCCTGGACGACGAGACGTCGTGGGTGGACTGGAAGCTGACCGGCGAGGGCGAGTCGATGCTGGCGTTCGCCCGGCGCGTGATCACGCTGCGCGCGACGTCGCCCGCGCTGCGGCAGCCGCAGTTCTTCGACGGCCGCACCACCGCGTCCGGCGCTCCCGACCTGGTGTGGTTCCGCCCGGACGGCGAGGAGATGGCCGAGACGGACTGGTTCGACGAGGGCCGCCGGTTCCTGGGCATGTGGATCGACGGGTCGAACAGCCTGTCCCGCTCCCGCGACGGCGAGCTCGTGTCGGACGACTCGTGGCTGCTGCTCCTGCACGCCGGGGCGGACCCACTGGAGGTCACCCTGCCCGGTCCCGAGTACGGCGCCCGGTACGTGCCGGTGCTGGACTCCACGACTCCGGACGGCGCGCCGGAGGCGGTGGACGGCCTCGCGGCGGGCACGGCGCTCGTGCTCGGCGGACGCTCGCTGCTGCTGCTCCGCGTGCCGAGCTGACGCCGGCCGAAGCGTCGGACACCGAGGCAATCCTGGCTGGTGGGACCGGGTGCGCGGGGCCACGTCCGCGTGCCACCATGCGGGCGTGGCCCGTCCGTTGCTGACCTGGTGCGACCGCACGATCGACCTCCTGCTGGTGGCGTCGTGCGGGTGTAGCCGGACGCGACGCGGCCGGTAGCCCCACCTCGCCTGACCACCGCCGCGTCGCGTCTTGATCGCTACCCGCCCGACCCGTAGCCATCAGGAGCGACCACCGTGACCGCGACCATCGCGCGCGCCGACCTGCACCCGAAGCTCGACGTGCGGTTCCTGCGCGACCTCATCCACCCCGAACGCGACCTGTGGACGCCGCGCGAGCTGCGCGAGCTGACGTCCACCGTGGCCGCCGAGTTCATCACCCCGCTGCTGGACGTCCTGGAGTACGACCCGGAACGGCGCTGGTGGGTGCGGCTGGGCCTGACCGAGGGCGTCGAGCTGTGGCTGCTGAGCTGGCTGCCCGGCCAGGGCACCGAGCCGCACGACCACGGCGGCGCGGCGGGCTCGTTCACCGTGCTCACCGGCGAGCTGGCCGAGGACTACCGCTACCCCGGCGGCCCGGTCCGCAGCGCGGCCCGTCCCGTCGGCAGCGCCCTCGGCTTCGGCGCGGGACGCGCGCACCAGGTCGTGAACCGGGGGTCCGTCGGCGCGGCGAGCGTGCACGCCTACTCGCCGCCGCTGGTGCCGACGCGGGAGTACCCGAGCCTCGCGGACATCCCGCACGAGATCCCGCCCCTGCCCGCCCGACGGCTGCCGCTGGAGCAGCTGCGCGCACTCGCCGACCAGGAGGGTCCATGAGCGCCGAGGAACTGCTGGACGACGCACGGCGGGCGCTGACCCGCGTCGAGCCGCACGAGCTCGCGGGCCTCGACGACGTGCTGGTCGTCGACATCCGCCCGCACCACAACCGGGCCGCCGAGGGCGAGATCCCCGGCTCGGTGCCGGTGGAGCGGATCGTGCTGGAGTGGCGCCTCGACCCGGACGGCGAGCACCGCATCCCCGGCTTCACCGCCGACACCACCGTGGTCGTGCTGTGCAACGAGGGCTACGCGTCCAGCCTGGCCGCGCGGGACCTGCAGCGGGTCGGCCTGCCGAAGGCGACGGACCTCGTGGGCGGCTTCCGCGGGTACGCCGCGGCCGGGCTGCCCGTGCGGCCCGGCGCCACGCAGGCGGTCACCTGAGCCGTGCGGGGAACCGCGGGGGCGCGGGCAGCGTCTCCAGGTCCGTGTGGAAAGCGCTGACCGGGCTGGCCCTGGTCGTCCTCGTGGTCTGGCAGCCGAGCGTGGCGACGTTCGGCGGGGCGGCGGTCGGGACGTGGGCCGTGCTCGCCCTGCTGCAACTCGGGTTGCTGCTGGGCGCGGTCCTGTTCGGGGTGCGGGTGCCGTTGTTAGTGATCGGCGTCGGCGGCGAGGTGCGGACGTGGACGCGGCCGCACCTGCGGGTGGTGTGGCGGACCGTGCCGCTGCTGTTCGCGGTGGGCCTGACGTCGATCAGGGAGCCGGTCCGGCGGCGGCTGTGGCTGACCGCGCTGACGGCGGCGGTGCTGTCCGCGGGCGTCGTGGCGCTGGCCTGGCTGGGCGCGCTGGCGTGGTCGGACGACGACCGGCCGTTCCTGCGCGGCTTCGCCGTGGCGGGCACGGCGGTGCTGGTCAACGGCCTGTGGCCGCGGCGCGGCGCGGGCGTCACGTCCCCCGGCTGGTTCCTGTTCGGCCTGCCCCGCGCGTCCGGCCGCACGGCGGCGGAGTTCGAGGCGACGCCGCTGGTCAACCAGGTGTCCGACGCGCTGCAGGCCGGCGACCTCGACCGGGCCGAGGCGGTCGCGGAGGACCTGGTCTCACGGCACCCGACGTTGCTCGTGGCGATCGGCGCGCACGTCGCCGTGCTCACGCTGCGCACGAAGTACGCCGAGGCGCTGCACATCGTCAGCCGCCTGGTCGGCCGGACCGACCTCGACCAGCGCGACATGGCGTTCGTGCTGGCGCAGATGGCCGGTTCGACGGCGAACGCGGTCGAGGGCGGGCAGCTGCCCGCCGACGTGGGCCTGCCGGCGGCGAGGCGGGCGGTGGACGGCGCGATGCAGTTCGGCTACCCGCGGCACCGGTGCGTCGGCACGCTGGCGCAGCTGGCGCTGCTGGAGGACGACCACGCGACCGCCATCACGCTGGGCACGCAGGCCAAGCACGTCAGCGAGAGCGGGCTGGACCGGGCCGACGCGCTGGCCACGATCGCGCGGGCGCAGATGGCGGCGGGCGACAACGCGGCGGCCCGGGAGACCCTGGCGGAGGCCCAGGAGCTGGCCGGGTGGATGCCGCGCGTGGCCGAGACCAGCGCCCGGCTCAACATCGGCTGAACGCGGTCAGGCCGGCGGCAGGGTGGGCAGCCCGCCGGCGGGTGCGGGCAGGCCGCAGTTGGTCAGCAGCGCGTTCATCGTCTTGAGCAGGGCGGACACCTCGTTGCGCAGCTTCGCCGGGTCGGGCGGGACGGCGCCGGGCACCACCTTGGCCAGCACCGCGAACACGCCGCCGAACACGGCCATCGTGGTGGAAAGGCACAGCTCCGGCTTGCGGGCCTGCGGCTCGGCCTCGGCGGACGCGCTCGCCGGCGGGCGGGGCAGGCACCTCGCGCCCTGCATCGAGACCAGGAGGTGCAGCACGTCACCGAGCGGCGCGGCGGCCTTGGGCGGTTCGGGCGGTGTCGCGGTCAGCGGCGCGGTCGCCGTCTTCAGCGTCTCCCCCAGCTGCGTGACCAGCCCCGTGCACGCGGGCGGCGGGGCGACCACCTCGCGTTCCGCCGTGGCGGCCGGGATGGCGACCACGGCGAGCAGCACGGCGAGCAGCGAGCCTGTTGCGGCGAATTTCCTCACGGCGCGACGACCTTCTCCCGGACGGATGTTCCGGGCCCGAGTACCCCGCCCCACCAGCGAGAACACGGAATTCGCCCGACCGGGAAAACGCGGTGTCGGAAGTGGGAGAAATGCTCGATCAGATGACCGCCGGTAATCCCGACGGCCATCTGATCGAGCGAAGGATCAGCCCGCCAGGACGACCCGACCCAGTTCGGCCGGTGACGCCAGCAGGTCGTGCCGGGGCAGCACCCGGACCGTGTAGCCGACCGCGCCCGCGTGCGGCAGCGGCACCTCGATCTCGTAGTTGCCGTTGCCCGCGTACCGCATCACGTGCGTGACCACGTCGTACAGCTCGTCCGAGTCGCCGACCCGGCCCAGCGCCACCTGCACGTCCACCTCGGACGGCTCCAGGCCGGCCAGCTCGATGCGCGCCCGCACGCCGACCGGCGAGCCGAGCTGCGGCGTGGCCGACCCGTTCAGCGACATCTCGGACTCCAGCACGCGCACCCGCGTCCACGACGCCCGCAGCCGCTGCCGGTAGGCGGCCAGCTCCTTCGCGCCCCGGTAGCCCTCGCCGACCACGGAGGCGGCCGACGACGCGGCGGGGGCGTACAGCTTCTCCACGTACTCGCGCACCATCCGCGACGCCTGCACGGCCGGGCCGAGCGACGCCAGCGTGTGCCGCACCATCGCCAGCCAGCGGGTCGGCACGCCGTCCTCGCCGCGGTCGTAGAACAGCGGCGCGACCTGGTTGCCGAGCAGGTCGTACAGCGCGGCGGCCTCCAGGTCGTCGCGCCGGGTCGGGTCGGTGATGCCGTCCGCGGTCGGGATCGCCCAGCCGTTGCTGCCGTCGTACAGCTCGTCCCACCAGCCGTCGCGGATCGACAGGTTCAGCCCGCCGTTCAGCGCCGACTTCATGCCGGACGTGCCGCACGCCTCCAGCGGCCGCATCGGGTTGTTCAGCCACACGTCGCAGCCCCAGTACAGGTACCGGGCCATCGACATGTCGTAGTCGGGCAGGAAGACGATCCGGTGCCGCACGCCCGCGTCGTCGGCGAACCGCACGATCTGCTGGATCAACGCCTTGCCGCCGTCGTCCGCCGGGTGCGACTTGCCCGCCACGACCAGCTGCACGGGCCGTTCCGGGTGCAGCAGCAGCGCGCGCAGCCGGTCCGCGTCGCGCAGCATCAACGTCAGCCGCTTGTACGTCGGCACGCGGCGGGCGAAGCCGACCGTCAGCACGTCCGGGTCGAACACCGAGTCGGTCCAGCCCAGCTCCAGCGCCGACGCGCCGCGCTGCAGCCAGGACGCGCGCGTGCGGCGGCGGACCTCGCCGACGAGCTTCGCGCGCAGGTCGTTGCGCAGCTCCCACAGGCGCTGGTCGGTGACCGGCTCGAAGCCGTGCACGCCGAGGCCCGAGTCCTCCGGGTCGCCCAGCAGCCTGCTCATCTCGGTCGCCGCCCACGTCGGGCCGTGCACGCCGTTCGTGACCGAGCCGATCGGCACCTCGGACGCGTCGAAGCCCGGCCACAGGCCGCGGAACATGTCCCGGCTGACGCGGCCGTGCAGCTTGGACACGCCGTTGGCGCGCTGCGCGAGCCGCAGGCCCATGTGGGCCATGTTGAACAGGCCGGGGTTCTCCTCCGCGCCCAGGGCGAGGATGCGCTGGGTGTTCACGCCCGGCAGCAGCGTCTCCGGGCCGAAGTAGTGCTGCACCAGGTCCACGGGGAACCGGTCGATGCCGGCGGGGACGGGCGTGTGCGTGGTGAACACGGTGCCCGCGCGGACCGCCGCCAGCGCCTGGTCGAAGTCGAGGCCCTCGCCCGTGACCAGCTCGCGGATGCGCTCCAGCCCGAGGAACCCGGCGTGGCCCTCGTTGGTGTGGAACACCTCGGGCGGGGTGTGGCCGGTCAGCTCGCAGTACGTCCGCACGGCGCGGACACCGCCGATGCCGGCCAGGATCTCCTGCCGGATGCGGTGGTCCTGGTCGCCGCCGTAGAGGCGGTCGGTGACGCCGCGCAGGTCCTCGTCGTTCTCCTCCACGTCGGAGTCGAGGAGCAGCAGCGGGATGCGGCCGACCCGCGCCTTCCAGATCTTGGCCCGCAGCACGCGGTCGCCGGGCATGGCGACGTGCACCAGGATCGGCGCGCCGGACGGCTCGGTCAGCAGCTCCAGCGGCAGGCCGCGCGGGTCGAGCACCGGGTAGTGCTCGATCTGCCAGCCGTCGAGGGACAGGGCCTGCCGGAAGTAGCCGGACCGGTAGAGCAGGCCGACGGCGATCAGCGGAACGCCCAGGTCGGAGGCCGCCTTCAGGTGGTCGCCGGCGAGCACGCCGAGACCGCCGGAGTAGTTCGGCAGGGCCTCCGTGACGCCGAACTCCATCGAGAAGTAGGCGATCGCGCTGGGCAGCGGTCGCAGTTCGTGGTTGCCGTGCTCGCGGCGCTGCTGGATCTCCTCCTGGCGGCGCTGGAACCAGCGGGGACCGGTGGTGTAGCGGTGCAGGTCGTCGGCCAGTGCCCTGGCGTGGGTGAGGAACTGCTCGTCACGGGACAGGGCGTCGAGGCGTTCGGGGGCCACCACGGAGAGCAGCCGCAGCGGGTCGCCGCTCTCGGCCCACAGCTCGGGGTCGACCGACGCGAACAGGTCCTGGGTGGGCTGGTGCCACGTCCAGCGCAGGTTCGTGGCGAGGGTGCCCAGGGCCGACAACGGCTCGGGCAGACTGGCTCGGACGGTGAACCGGCGAAGTGCTCGCATGGCGTCGGACCTTATCCCCCATCCAGCGGTGCGGAGCAACGGTCACCCGAACCGATGCAGTGACCGGTCCAGCCCGACCTGCGCAGACGTCGCCCTGCAAGTTATTTCCCACACCGCGCCCAACCGTCAACCCCGACCGCCCGCGTCCACGCCGGCCCGCGGCGGACCGCCGGCTCGGCCAGGATCGGGTGGGACGTGCCGTCCCGGAGACCGGGGAGCCGCCGGATGACCACTTCGCTGGGCGAGGTCGAACGCGCCGTCCGCGCCGTGTCCGACCACGCCCGGAGGCTGGAAGCGCTCCTCGCGGAGGCGGCCGGGCACGCCGCCGAGGCCGCCGACCTCCTCGCCCCGGCGGGCTGCGGCAGCCGCCGGGAGGACGAGTTCCTGGGCACGGCGTCCGCCTGGCGGGACGCCGCCGACGAAGCCGACTGCCTCCGCACCCTCGTCACCGCCGCCCGCACCGCCCTGGACCGCTACCTCACCGCCCCACCGCCCCCACCTCCACCGCTCCCACCGCCGCCGACCTCCGACCCGGTCCGCTCGGTCCGCTCGCCGAGCGGCGACCACTACCCGGTCGAGGCGGGCTGGGGTGCGCACCTCATGGGTCGCTACTCGGCGCCGCGCAGCGGGGTGCCGGTCCACGGTCTCGCTCGCGCGAAAGGCAGCGAGACGACGCTCTCCTTCCGGCCCGGCGAGCAGTACTGGACCGAGCGGGTGGTCGAGCGGGCCAGGTTCCTCCGGGCGGGCGCGGCGTTCTGGAAGGCTCGGGTGCACTTCCACGTCGAGTTCGAAACCGCGGCGTGGATGGTGGAGAGCGGGGTGCGAGAAGCCGAGCTGATCGTCAACCGCACCCCTTGCGGGTACCGGATGGACCTGGAACGACAACCCGGATGTCACCAGTACCTGCGACGATTCCTACCGGTCGGTTCCGCGCTGCACGTCTACGGCACCGACGAGAACGGCCGGAAGACGTTCATCGCGACCTACCGAGGACTGAGCGAACAATGAGCCTCCCCCACGACGGCCACCGCATCCTGGCGGAGCTGCTGCGGCACGCGGAGAACCCCGGCGCGGAACGGGTCCACTGGTGGCTGGACAGCCCGCACGGGGCGGGCCGGGACGATGGCTGGGGCGAGGCCGGCCCGGTGCTGTCGGTCGGCGTCGGACCGGGTGTCGGCGTCGTCGTGTGGATGGCGGGCGACGAATCGTTCATCGCCACCGGCGGGGTGAACGCGGAACCGGCCACCTACGAGAAGGACGAGTGGTGTGACGTCCACTACCCGCCCCGGACCGAGTTGCCGATCTCGGTCGTGGCGGAGGTGGTCGAGCGGTTCGTCGAGGACGGCGGTCGGGCGGCCTCGGTCGACTGGCAGGTGTACGACCCGCAGGCCGAGTCGGTCACCTACAAGGGGCAGGCCGCTGATCTCAACCCGTGAGAACGGCGCCCGATGATCGCCCGAAAGATACCGGCGTGGCACCACGGTGGTATCGATCAAGAACTGGGAATCTGCTCTTCCATGGCGAGACGGACGCCACCGCAAGTGTGCGATCCAACCAGAAGGGGTAGGAACACCAGGTGGGTGTCCCCGGTGAAGGCGTGGCCGACCGCTGGGGGCAGACTTGACCGTGCAAGCGTCACACCAGGTGAGAGGGGCGCTGCCGATGAGCGGACGACTCGGAATCGATGATGTCTCCCCGATCGTGAGCGGAGGTCGCTACCCGGCCAAGGCCGTGGTCGGCGAACACGTCCCGGTCGAGGCGACGGTGTGGCGCGAGGGCCACGACGCCGTCGCCGCCACCGTCGCGTGGCGGGGACCGAACGACCGGGTCGCCAGACAAACACGCATGGTCCCGCAGGGCGTCGGCCTCGACCGCTGGGCCGCCGTGATCGTCCCGGACGCCGAGGGCGCGTGGACGTTCCGCGTGGACGCCTGGAGCGACCCGTGGGCCACCTGGCAGCACGCCGTCGAGGTCAAGATCGCCGCCGGCCAGGGCCCCGACGAGCTGGCGAACGACCTGGAGACCGGCGCGCTGCTGCTCGACCGCGTGAGCCGCCGGCCGGACCGGCGCAAGGACAAGCCGCTGCTGCTGAACGCCGCCAACGCGCTGCGCGACGAGCACCGGCCGCTGGCGGAACGGGTCGCGCCCGCCCTCGCGAGCGACGTGCGGCAGATCATGCACGACCACCCGGTGCGCGAGCTCGTCACCAAGGGCAAGCCGCAGAAGGTCTGGGTCGACCGGAAGCGCGCGGCGTTCGGGTCGTGGTACGAGTTCTTCCCCCGCAGCACGGGCGGCGTGGACGAGTCGGGCGTCCCGGTGCACGGCACGTTCACCACCGCGGCCAAGGAGCTGGACCGCATCGCGGCCATGGGCTTCGACGTCGCCTACCTGCCCCCGATCCACCCGATCGGCCGGGTGAACCGCAAGGGGCCCAACAACACGCTTACCGCCACCGAGGACGACCCCGGCTCGACGTGGGCGATCGGCGCTGACGAGGGCGGGCACGACGCGATCCACCCCGAGCTGGGCACGATCGAGGACTTCGACGCGTTCGTGGCGCGGGCCCGGGAGCTGGACCTGGAGGTGGCGCTCGACCTGGCCCTCCAGTGCGCGCCCGACCACCCGTGGGTGTTGAAGAACCCCGAGTGGTTCACCACCCGCCCGGACGGCTCGATCGCGTACGCGGAGAACCCGCCGAAGAAGTACCAGGACATCTACCCGGTCAACTTCGACAACGACCCCCAGGGCATCTACAACGAGGTGCTGCGGGTCGTCCTGCACTGGGTGGACCACGGGGTGCGGATCTTCCGGGTCGACAACCCGCACACCAAGCCGCCGGACTTCTGGGCGTGGCTGATCTGGGCGGTCAAGGACCGGCACCCGGACGTCCTGTTCCTCAGCGAGGCGTTCACCCGCCCGGCGCGGCTGTACGGCCTCGCCAAGCTCGGCTTCACGCAGAGCTACACCTACTTCACCTGGCGCACGACCAAGGAGGAGTTGACCGAGTTCGGCGTCGAACTGGTCGAGCACTGGGACGAAGCGCGGCCCAACCTGTTCGTGAACACCCCGGACATCCTGCACGAATCGCTGCAGCACGGCGGTCCGGGCATGTTCGCGCTGCGCGCGGCCCTGGCCGCGACGATGGCGCCGACCTGGGGCGTGTACTCCGGCTACGAGCTGTTCGAGCACGAAGCCGTCAGGCCCGGCAGCGAGGAGTACCTGAACTCGGAGAAGTACCAGCTGCGGCCGCGGGACTACGCGGCGGCGGTGGCCGAGGGACGGTCGCTGGAACCGTGGTTGCGCAAGCTGAACGCGATCCGCCGGGCCCACCCGGCGTTGCAGCAGATGCGAACACTCCGGTTCCACCACGTCGACAACCCGGCGTTGATCGCCTACTCCAAGCAGGACCCGGGCACCGGCGACACGGTCGTCGTGGTGGTCAACCTGGACCCGCACAACGCGCAGGACGGCACCGTCTGGCTGGACCTGCCCGCGCTCGGCTTCGACTGGCACGAGCGGCTGATCGCGCACGACGAGGTCACCGGGGAGACCTGGGACTGGGGTCAGGCGAACTACGTCCGCCTCGAACCCTGGCGCGCCGCGGCGCACATCGTCGGCGTGCTGCGCCGTCACGGTTAGCGCCCGGTCACGGAGCTGCCGAGAAAACAGGACCGGTCCCCTTTACCCAGTCCCCGTGCCCGCCGAAGAGCACGAGGGACGATCGAACGCACCCCCGATGAGGTGGGACGAGGTGGAGCACACATGCAAGAAGAGGCGCGACCCGACGCGGCGCTCGTAGGCCTGGAGAACGTGCCGCACACCGGCGAGGCCATCGGCGCCGACGGACTCCTGGTCGAGCCGCAGGCGGAGGACTTCCGGTCCGCCAAGCTCGTGCCACGCGAACGCGACTGGTTCAAGGGCGCGGTGTTCTACGAAGTGCTGGTGCGGGCGTTCAGCGACTCCAACGGCGACGGCACCGGCGACCTGCGGGGCCTGGCGTCCCGGTTGGACTACCTGGAGTGGCTCGGCGTCGACTGCCTGTGGCTGCCGCCCTTCTACGCGTCGCCGCTGCGCGACGGCGGTTACGACATCTCCGACTTCCGCGCCGTGCTGCCGGAGTTCGGCTCGGTCGAGGACTTCGTGTACCTGCTGGACGAGGCGCACCGGCGGGGCATCCGGGTGATCACGGACCTGGTGCTCAACCACACGAGCGACGCGCACCCGTGGTTCCAGCAGTCGCGGACCGACCCGGACGGCCCGTACGGCGACTACTACGTGTGGAGCGACGACGACCAGCGCTACGCGGACGCCCGGATCATCTTCGTCGACACCGAGTCGTCCAACTGGACGTACGACCCGGTGCGCGGGCAGTTCTACTGGCACCGGTTCTTCTCGCACCAGCCCGACCTCAACTTCGAGAACCCGCACGTGCAGGAAGCCATGCTGGACACCCTCCGGTTCTGGCTCGACCTGGGCATCGACGGGTTCCGGCTGGACGCCGTGCCGTACCTGTTCGAGCAGGAGGGCACGAACTGCGAGAACCTGCCGCGCACGCACGACTTCCTCAAGCGCTGCCGCAAGGTCGTGGACGACGAGTACCCCGGTCGGGTGCTGCTCGCGGAGGCGAACCAGTGGCCGTCGGACGTGGTCGAGTACTTCGGCAACCCCGAGGTGGGCGGCGACGAGTGCCACATGGCGTTCCACTTCCCGCTGATGCCGCGCATCTTCATGGCGGTGCGGCGCGAGTCGCGGTTCCCGATCTCGGAGATCCTGGCGCAGACGCCGCAGATTCCCGACGGCTGCCAGTGGGGCATCTTCCTGCGCAACCACGACGAGCTGACGCTCGAGATGGTCACCGACGAAGAGCGCGACTACATGTACGCGGAGTACGCCAAGGACCCGCGGATGAAGGCGAACATCGGCATCAGACGTCGGTTGGCGCCGCTGCTGGAGAACGACCGCAACCAGCAGGAGCTGTTCACCGCGATGCTGCTGTCCCTGCCCGGCTCGCCCGTCCTCTACTACGGTGACGAGATCGGCATGGGCGACAACATCTGGCTGGGCGACCGCGACGCGGTGCGCACGCCGATGCAGTGGACCCCGGACCGCAACGCGGGCTTCTCCGGCTGCGACCCCGGCCGGATCTACCTGCCGGTGATCATGGATCCGGTGTACGGCTACCAAGCCCTCAACGTCGAGGCGCAGCTGAACAACCAGTCGTCGCTGCTGCACTGGACCCGGCGGATGATCGAGGTGCGCAAGCAGCACCACGCGTTCGCCGAGGGCGACTTCACCGACCTCGGTGGGTCGAACCCGAGCGTGCTGGCCTACCGGCGGCGGTGGCGGCGGCCCGACGGCCACGAGGACGTCGTGCTGTGCGTGAACAACCTGTCGCGCTTCCCGCAGCCGGTTGAGCTGGACCTGTCGGAGCACCGCGGCAGCAGGCCCGTCGAGCTGACCGGCGGGGTGGTCTTCCCGACCGTGGGCGACCTGCCCTACCTGCTCACCCTGCCCGGGCACGGCTTCTACTGGTTCCAGCTCGTGGAAGCCGACGACGACACCGAGGCGAGGTGAGGGACGTGACAGATCCGCACGACCTGGTCGACAAGGTGGTGGCCGAGCTGCCCGAGTGGCTGCCGGCGCAGCGGTGGTTCGGCGGCAAGGACCGCCCGGTCACGTCGGTCCGTCCACTGCGGACGTCGGTGCTGCGCGCCGAGGAGCCGGTGCTGGTGCACCTCGTGGTGGAGGTGGAGCAGCCGCCGGACCGGCGGGAGCCGTACCAGCTGCTGATCACCGACCACGTGGAGAACTACGACGCGACGACCGTCCCGGAGCTGACCGGCGCGCTGCTCGACCTGATCGCCGACGACGCCGAGGCCGAGGGCCTCGTGTTCGCGCACGAGCCGGACGTGGAGCTGCAGACCGGCCTGCGCGGCCGGCCGATCACGTCCGAGCAGTCGAACACCTCGATCGTGTTCGGCAGCCAGTACATCCTCAAGCTGTTCCGCAAGCTGACCTACGGCGAGAACCCGGACCTGGTGCTGCACCGCGCGCTGCACCGGGTCGGGTGCGAGCACATCGCCCAGCCGCTCGGGTCGATCACCGGGCGGTTGGACGGCCAGATCACCACGATCGGCATGCTCCAGCAGTTCATGCCGGACGCGGTGGACGGCTGGGCGATGGCCACCACGAGCGTGCGCGACCTGATGGCCGAGGCCGACCTGCACGCCGACGAGGTGGGCGGCGACTTCGCCGGCGAGGCGCACCGGCTGGGCCAGGCCGTGGCCAGCGTGCACGCCGACCTGGAGCGCGCGCTGGGCAACCGGCCCGCGGACGCCGAGGACATCGACCGGACCGTGCGGGCGATGGTCTCGCGGCTGGACGAGGTGGTCGCCGACGTGCCCGAGCTGCGGCCGTACGTGCCCGCGCTGCGGGAGGCGTTCGAGCAGGCCAGGGACACGCCGGAGGCGATCGTCGCCCAGCACATCCACGGCGACCTGCACCTCGGCCAGGTGCTGCGGACCGTGCACGGGTGGCTGCTGATCGACTTCGAGGGCGAGCCGGGCTCGCCCATCGCGCAGCGCACCGAGCTGCGCTCGCCGCTGCGCGACGTGGCCGGGATGCTGCGATCCTTCGACTACGCGGCGCACCAGCTGCTCGTGGGCCAGCCGGAGGACCACCAGCTGGCCGTGCGGGCGCTGGAGTGGTCGCGGCGCAACCGCGCGGCGTTCACGGAGGGCTACGCGGAAGCGGCGGCCGAGTCGGTCGGCGACCCGCGCGAGCACGGGCACCTGCTGCGGGCGTTCGAGTTGGACAAGGCCGTGTACGAGGTGGCCTACGAGCACGCGAACCGGCCGGAGTGGTTGACGGTCCCGTTGTCGTCGATCGCGCGGATCACTGGAGAGGGAGCGGTGCAGTCATGATCTCGCCCGAGGACGTCGACCGGCTGCTGGCCGGGGCGCACCACGACCCGCACTCGGTGCTCGGCGTGCACCACGTCCCCGAGGGCGTGGTCGCGCGAGCGCTGCGCCCGGGCGCGTCCGCCGTGGCGGTGGTGGCGGGTGACAAGAGGTTCGACCTGGACCGGGTCACCGACGGGCTGTTCGCGGGCGAGCTGCCCGAGCACCCCGGTGACTACCGCCTCGACGTCGAGTACCACGGCACGGTGGTGGAGGTGGACGACCCGTACCGGTGGCTGCCCACCGTCGGCGAACTCGACCTGCACCTCATCGGCGAGGGGCGGCACGAGCGCCTGTGGGACGTCCTGGGCGCGCACGTGCGCTCGTACGACACGCCCAACGGCGCCGTCTCCGGCGTGTCGTTCGCCGTCTGGGCGCCGACCGCGCGCGGGGTGCGGGTGTGCGGCGACTTCGACGGCTGGGACGGCCGGGCGAACCCGATGCGGTCGCTCGGCTCGTCCGGGGTGTGGGAGGTGTTCATCCCCGGCATCCCGGTCGGCACCCGGTACAAGTTCCGCATCCTGGGCCGCGACGGCGCGTGGCACGAGAAGGCCGACCCGATGGCGTTCGCCACCGAGACGCCGCCCGCCACGGCGTCCGTCGTCACCGAGACCTCGTACCGGTGGGGCGACGTGGAGTGGGAGTCTCGGCGCGACGCCACGCAGTGGATCAACGCGCCGGTCTCGGTGTACGAGGTGCACCTCGGCTCGTGGAAGCCCGGCCTGGGCTACCGGGAGCTGGCCACCGAGCTGGCCGACTACGTGCAGTCCGCCGGGTTCACGCACGTCGAGCTGATGCCGGTGGCCGAGCACCCGTTCGGCGGGTCGTGGGGCTACCAGGTGACGTCGTACTACGCGCCGACGTCCCGGTTCGGCTCGCCCGACGACTTCCGGCACTTCGTGGACCTGCTGCACCAGCGCGGCATCGGCGTGATCATGGACTGGGTGCCCGCCCACTTCCCGAAGGACTCGTGGGCGCTGGCCCGGTTCGACGGCTCGCCGCTGTACGAGCACGAGGACCCGCGCCGCGGCGAGCACCCCGACTGGGGCACGCTCGTGTTCGACTTCGGGCGCAACGAGGTGCGCAACTTCCTCGTCGCCAACGCCCTGTACTGGATCGAGGAGTTCCACATCGACGGGCTGCGGGTCGACGCCGTGGCGTCGATGCTGTACCTGGACTACTCGCGGCAGGAGGGGCAGTGGCTGCCCAACCAGTACGGCGGCCGCGAGAACCTCGACGCGGTCCGGTTCCTGCAGGAGCTGAACGCCACCGTCTACAAGCGCCACCCCGGCGTGCTGATGGTCGCCGAGGAGTCCACGGCGTGGCCGGGCGTGACGCGGCCGACCCACCTGGGCGGGCTCGGGTTCGGGTTCAAGTGGAACATGGGGTGGATGCACGACAGCCTGCACTACCTGTCGCGCGAGCCCATCCACCGATCGTTCCACCACAACGAGATCACGTTCTCGCTGGTGTACGCGTGGAGCGAGAACTTCGTGCTGCCGCTGTCGCACGACGAGGTCGTGCACGGCAAGGGGTCGCTGTGGCAGCGGATGCCCGGCGACGACTGGAACAAGGCGGCGGGCCTGCGGTCGCTGCTCGCGTTCATGTGGGCGCACCCAGGCAAGCAGCTGCTGTTCATGGGCGGCGAGTTCGGGCAGCGGGACGAGTGGTCGGAGGGCAGGTCGCTCGACTGGCACCTGCTGGACCAGCCGCTGCACCAGGGCCTGCTCGGGCTGATCTCCGACCTGAACCGGGTGTACCAGGCGTCGCCCGCGCTCTACAGCGCGGACAACAAGCCCGAGGGGTTCTCGTGGATCGACGCGAACGACTCCGCCGGGAACGTGCTGAGCTTCCTGCGGATCGGTGAGGACGGGTCCGTGCTCGCCTGCGTGGCCAACTTCGCCGGCATGCCGCACCACGACTACCGCGTCGGCCTGCCCTTCCCCGGCCGGTGGCGCGAGGTGGTGAACACGGACTCGGAGGTGTACGGCGGGTCCGGCGTCGGCAACCTCGGCGGCGTGGTGGCGGAGGAGCACCCGTGGCACGGCCGACCGGCGTCCGCGGTGCTGCAGCTGCCGCCGGCGGGCGTGCTGTGGCTGGCGCCCGAGGGCGGCACGGCCCCGAGCCCGCTGGACGACGTCGTGTGAGCCGCCGCGGCCGGGGCGTCGACCGCCCCGGCCGCCCGGCGCCCGTCGGCGGGCCGCCGTTTGGTGGATCATCCTTCGGTGGGCCGGACAATTCCGGGCAAGACTGCCCGGTAGGGGTGGTCGGCCGTGCGACCCTGGGCCCATGACACGCGAGGTGTGGGCGCTGGGTGACGCGTACGAGGCGTACGTCGGACGCTGGAGCCTGCCCGTCGCGCGGCTGTTCCTCCGCTGGCTGGACGTGCCGGCGGGGCGGCGGTGGTTGGACGTCGGGTGCGGCACCGGGGCGTTGACGGCCGCCGTGCTCGCGCACGCGGAACCGGCCGAGGTGGTCGGCGTCGACCCGGCCGACGGGTTCCTGAACAGCGCGCGCGGTCGCGTCACGGACCCCAGGGTGTCGTTCGAGTCGGGTGACGCGCGGGCGCTGCCGTTCGCCGACGACCGGTTCGACGTGGTGGTCGGCGGCCTGGCGCTCAACTTCGTGCCCGACCCGGTCCGGGCCGTCGCCGAGTCGGTCAGGGTGGCGTCGCCCGGTGGTGTCGTCGCGGCCTACGTCTGGGACTACGCCGAGGGCATGGCGATGACCCGGTCCTTCTGGGACGCCGCCACCGACCTCGACCCGGCCGTCCGCGAGCTGGACGAGGGCCGCCGCTTCCCGCTGTGCCGGCCGGAACCCCTCCAAGCCCTGTGGACGGGCGGGGGCCTGGGCGGGGTGGAGGTCCGGGGGTTGCGGATACCGACCGTGTTCGCCGACTTCGACGACTTCTGGCACCCGTTCCTCGGCGGTCAGGGCCCCGCGCCCGGCTACACCGCGTCCCTGGCCGAGGACCACCGCCGCGCCCTCCGCGACCTGCTCCGCACCCGGCTGCCCACCAAGCCGGACGGCACCATCCCGCTCACCGCGCGGGCGTGGGCCGTGCGCGGCACCACGCAGGGCGTCAGCCCTCGCGCCACCACCTGGGCCACCGCCGCGCGCTGACGCCTGGCGACGACGCTCAGGCGTGCCACGCGTCGCGGTACGCCTCCTGCTCGGCGATCGTGCCGAGCAGGTCGACCGGCGCGTCGGCGAACGTGTCCACCAGGTCGTCCTCGGTCGTCACCGCCCGCCCGGGGCGCATCACGTACACCCGGAGCCCGCCGCCCATGTCCCGCGCCATGCCGCTCGGCCAGGCGTCCCGGCGCGCCCCCTGCACCGCGACCGCCCACCCGTGCGGCTCCACCTGCCGCCGCAGCCGGACCAACGCCTCGAACGCGTCGGGCGCGGTGGCGGTGAAGCGGTCGCCCGCCAGGCGCAGCTCCACCCGGTAGACGGGCCAGGGCCCGTCATGGCCGTCCAACCAGACCCGCAGCGGCTCCTGCCTCCGCACCTCGGGGCGCACGACCAGCACGTCCCGGTCGACGACGAGCCGTGGGTGATCTCCGCTCACCCCGCCCATCCAACCCCACGACGGGCCGCGCCCTCGGGCCGGGGAAGTGCCCGCGCTCGCCCAAGCCGACCACGGTAGGGGGTCCGGGCAGGCACAATGGACGGATGCGGCGCGCATCGGCTCGGCTGGTACTGCTGGCGACAACCCTGCTGGCGACGACGACCGCGTGCACCCAACTGGTCCCCGGCAAGCCGGTGGCGGGCGAGGCCGTCACCAGGGGCACCGTCGACCCCGGCTTCATCCGGGGCACGGACGGCGGTCCGATCGACCAGCTCGCGGCCACCGCCATCACCGACATCGACACGTTCTGGCAGGGCGCGTTCCCCGACACGTTCGACGACCCGTGGCAGCCGCTGGACGGCGGCATCTACTCGGTCGACACCGCCGACCCGTCGGCGAAGCCGCCGCCGTGCACCGAGAAGGCCACCGACGTCGAGGGCAACGCGTTCTACTGCCCGAGCGCCGACGCCATCGCCTGGGACCGCGCCGCCCTGCTGCCCGTGCTCAAGGATCGGTTCGGCGACGCCGCCGTGGTGATCGTCCTGGCGCACGAGATGGGCCACGCCGTGCAGAACCGGATGGGCATCACGCCGGAAGCCGAGCGGCGCGAGCCGCAGCGGTTCCCCACGATCCTCACCGAGGCCATGGCGGACTGCTTCGCGGGCTCGTTCGTCAAGTGGGTGAACGACGGCAAGTCCGAGCACCTCGACATCGGCTCCGACACGCTGGACTCGGCGCTCGGCGCGCTGATCACGTTCCGCGACCCGGTCGGCACGTCGCCGACCGACCAGTCCGCGCACGGCAACGCGTTCGACCGCGTGTCCGCGTTCCAGGACGGCTACCAGCAGGGCACGAAGTTCTGCGCGGCCATGTCCGTGGACAACCGGGGCTTCACCCAGCAGGCGTTCACGTCCGCCGACGACCGGGACCGAGGCGGCAACCTGCCGTTCGACGAGATGCTGGAGGAGATCACCCCGGACCTCGACACGTACTTCAAGGGCCTGGTCACGCAGGCGGGCAAGACGTGGTCCGAGCCGAAGGCCACCCCCACCGAGCAGGAGCCGGACTGCTCCGGCGACCAGGGGCCGGTCGC
The DNA here is from genome assembly GCF_052936025.1 of Saccharothrix hoggarensis. The sequence continues at coordinate 6,388,361 of NZ_CP193624.1, forward strand.
GTACTGCCCGGCGGACAAGTCGGTGGAGATCGAGGTCGAGGAGGACCTGCCCGAGCTGCACGCCGAGATCGGCGACTACGCGACGGGCGTGCTGGTCGCGAGCCGGTACGGGCTGGCCGCGATGGCCGCCGTGGGCGAGGGCGTCGAGGGCGACGAGGCCGCGACCGGCGCGTTGTGCCTGGCCGGCGCGTACACGCGGGAGGTGTTCACGCGTCAGCGCGGGTTCGGGTTGTCGCCCGGCGACCTGGACGAGGCCGTGCAGGTGCTCCTCGCGTACGACTACGCGGCGCGGGACGCGACGGGCTCGGCGAGCATCGGGCCGGGGTTCAAGCGGGTCGAGGTGTTCCGCGGCGGCGTGCTGGAGGGCACCGAAGCCTGCGGTTTGGGGTAGGACCGGCGGTCCGGCCAAGTAGGGTGCGGGCTTGGATCGGCACGGACCGCGGGATGGGGCTTGGGCATGGCTCGACGGGCTTGGTTGGCTGCGACGCTCGTCGCCGCGATGGCGTTGACCGGGTGCACCCAGGTCGTGAGCGGGCAGGGGCGCGCGGAGCGGCCCGACGTCACCAAGGTGGCCGGGCTGGAGATCACCACGGGTGAGAGCGGCGCGAAGCCCGGCGTGCCCGACGCCGACCTCCAGGTGGAGAACGGCGACGGCGGCGAGATGGACCGGCTGGCCATCAACACGCTCGCCGACGTCGAGGAGTACTGGTCCGAGCAGCTGCCCGCCCGGCTGGGCAAGGAGTTCGAGCCGGTGAAGCGGCTCGTGTCGTACGACTCCAACGGCGAGGGCGTCGAGATCTGCCGCACCAACACCGCCGGCGTGGCGAACGCGTTCTACTGCTCGTTGGACGACTCGATCGCGTGGGACCGCGGCGAGCTGCTGCCGATGCTGGACGACGCGTTCGGGCCCATGTCCGTGGTGACCGTGCTGGCGCACGAGATGGGTCACGCGATCCAGTACAAGCTGGGCGCCGAGGGCGGTGTCACGCAGGCCACGCCGTCGATCATCAAGGAGCAGCAGGCCGACTGCTACGCGGGCAACTTCTTCCGGTGGGTGGCCGAGGGGAAGTCGAAGCACTTCCGCATCTCGACCGGGCCCGGGTTGAACCAGGTGCTCGCGACGATGTTCTTCATCCGGGACGCGGCGGGCACGTCGGCCGAGAAGCAGGGCGCGCACGGCAGCGCGTTCGACCGGGTGGCGGCGTTCCAGTTCGGCTTCCACGGCGACCCGAAGCGGTGCTCGCAGATCGACGAGGCCGAGATCAAGGCGAGGATCACGCAGCAGAAGTTCGACGCGGACGACCAGGACACCGGCCTCGGCAAGGGCAACCTGAAGGTGGACGACCAGCGGTCGCTGGAGCTGCTGGAGGAGTCCCTGAGGAACGCCTACAAGCAGTCCGGCGCCACGCCGCCGGCGTTCACGGACTCGTCGGCGGAGTGCCCGGACGCGTCCGCGACGTCGCCCGCGTCGTACTGCCCGGCGACCAACTCGATCGCCATCGACATGACCGAGCTGGTGAAGATCGGCACGCCGCCGAAGCGCGGGCAGAAGGGCGGGATCGGCGACTTCGCCGCGTTCGCCGAGATCGCGTCGCGGTTCGCGCTGTCGATCCAGAAGGCGACCGGGTACGCGTTGGAAGGGCCGGCGGCCGGGCTGCGCACGGCGTGCCTGACCGGGGCGTGGGCCGGGACCACGACGCAGAGCGGGGCGACGCTGCGGCTGTCGTCCGGGGACCTGGACGAGGCCGTGGCCGAGTTGCTGGCCGACAAGAGCCTGATCGCGGCGGACGTGAACGGGACCGTGGTGCCGTCCGGTTTCGCGCGCGTGGAGGCGTTCCGGGACGGCTTCTTCGAGGGCTCGGGCCTCTGCACGCGCAAGTACTCGGCTTAGCGCAGCGGGGTCGCCCCCGGTCAGCCCGGCCACGCCGCTGGGTCGGTGCGCCACCGGGTCGCCGTGTCGCCGGGCCGGTGCGCCGCTGTGCCGCTGAGTCGCCGGTCACCGGATCACCGCGTCGACGTCCGGCCGGCGCGTCAGCGGGCGTGACGTGAGCGGCGTCTGAGGGTGCGCGGGCGGTTGCCCGGGTGTGCCGTGGGTGGCCTCGGCGTGAGCGGAATTGTCGGACCCTGCCGGCAGAATGAAGAACAGGGGTCCCCCTGGGCGGGGGACCCCTGTGACGTGTCGAGCGGGTCGGGCTTGGTCTCGTGGGGCTCGGTCGGTCAGTAGAGGGCGCTGGCGAGGTTGCGCCTGGCCTTCGCCACGCGCTCGTCGTCCGGCGGGAACAGCTCGAACAGGCCCACGAGGTGTTCGCGGACCTTGTCGCGGTCGTCGCCGAAGACCCTGCGGACCGTGTCGACCAGGCGCTTGAACGCCTGCTCGACGTCGTTGGTCGCCAGTTCGAGGTCGGCGGCGGCCAGTTGGGCGTCCACGTCGTCCGGGTTGGCGTCGGCCTTGGCGATGGCGTCCGACGGCACGGCCTCGGCCCGCGCGGTGAAGCGGACCTGGGCCAGGGCCGCCTTCGCGTCGGCGTTGGCGGGCTCGGCGGCCAGGATGGCCTCGTACGCGGCCTCGGCGGCGGCGAAGTCACCCTGCTCGAACGCGTCCTCGGCGGCCGCGAAGCGCGGGTCCTCGGGCTCGGCCACGGGCTCGCCGTCGGGCTGGGCGCCGCGGTTGGCCTCGGCGGCCCGGATGCCGGGCAGGCGGTCGCGCAGGGCGTCGAGGAGGCGCGTGATCCACTGGCCGAACTCGGCCTCCGGGAGCGGCCCGGCGAACGCGTCGAGGGGCTGGCCGCCGGCGATCGCCACGACGGTCGGCACGGACTGCACGCCGAACACCTGGCCGATGCGCGGGCTGGCGTCGAGGTCGACCCGGGCGAGGAGCCACGTGCCACCGCCCGCTCGGGCGGCGCGTTCGAGCACGGGCGACAGCTGGCCCGCCTCGGGGCTCCACGACGCGGTCAGCTCGACCACGACCGGGATCTCCAGGGAACGCTCGACGACCGACTGGAACGTCGCCTCGGTGACGTCCAGCACCCACGGGCTCGGACCGGCGTCCGAACCCGCCGCGCCGGACGCGGCCGACGGGGGTGGGCTGGTGCCTCGCTGCCTCGCGGCGTCGGCTCGGGCCTTCAGCGCGCCGAGGTCGACCGCCCCGGACAGCGCGGCGGACAGTGCGGCGGTCTTTCGGGGGTCTGGCCTTGTCACGCTTCCATCCTGACACGAGTCGGGCCGCGGGCCGCGCGCGGCTAGCCGGGGAGTTCCCCGACCGGGTCGATCGCCATCGGGTTGGTCCGCATGGCCTCGTTCAGGCGCCCCAGGCGGAGGGCGATCGGGGTCATGAGCTCCACGAACCGGGCGGTGCCCGCCTCGCCGAGGGCCTGCCACGGCAGCGCGGCGGCCTCGTCGGTGCGGCGCTCCACGTCGGCGCGCAGCTCACGGCCGGCGGGGGTGAGGCCGCCGTCGAACAGGCCGCGCTCGGCGAGCGCCGCTTCGGCGTCCCGCCACTCGTCCTCCGACCAGCCCCGCGCGGACCGCAGGTACTCGGCTTCGAGGCCCTTGTCCGCGCCGAACAGCACCAACGCCTCGCACGGGCCGAGGTCGGCGGCGACCAGGGCGGCGACGTGGCCGTCACCCCGCGACTCGCGCAGCGTGGTGCACGCCTGCCACAACGCCAGGTGCGGCTCGTCGGGCGTGGGCAGGGCCCGGTTGGCGGCGCCCAGCACGCGGCCCGCCGTGGGCGCCGCCTCGGCGGCCTGGCAGGCGAGGTCGGCGGCTTCGGCGACGTCCACGGTCTCCAGCATCCGGCGCAACGCCCGGTCGGCGCCTTCGAGGCGGGCGTCGAGGAAGCGGGCAGGGCTGGCGACGTCCCACGCGTCGGGCAGGGCGCGGGCCACCCGCCGCGGGTGGAAGCTGAAGAACGCGGCCGTCACGACCTCCGGGGACGCCGCGCCGAGCGGGGCGGCGCGCTGGGCGAAGTAGCCCATCCAGCCGCCCTTGCAGCCGAGCGCGTCGGTGACCGCTCGGGACTCCGGGGAGAAGTAGGTGACGTCGTGGTAGGTCTCGAAGCGCAGCCAGAGCTCTCGGGGCGTCGTCATGACTCCCAATTTAGTAGGACGTCCTACTAAATGTCAGGCCTCGCCCGCGAGGTGGCGCTCGACGCGCTCCACCTTGGCCGTGAGCTGGCCCGTCCAGCCGGGCCGGATGTCGGCCTTGAGCACGAGGCTCACCCGCGGCGCGGTGGCCTGGACGACCTCCGTCGCCTTCTTCACCACCGCCATCACCTCGTCCCACTCGCCCTCGACCAGCGTGAACATGGCGTTGGTCTCGTTGGGCAGGCCCGACTCGCGGACCACGCGCACCGCCTCCGCGACGGCCGCCGCCACCCCGTCGGACTCCCCGCCGAGCGGGCTGACACTGAACGCGACGAGCACTGCTGCCTCCTGATGGACGGGTACCCACTGGTAGCTTCGCGGCATGACGTCCCAGCCGCTGCCGTTCGACCCCATCGCGCGCGCCGCCGAGCTGTGGGAGAAGCGGATCGGACCGTCGACGGCGATGGCGGCGGTCACGAGCGTCATGCGAGTACAGCAGATCATCCAGTCCGCCGTGGACGCCGCCCTCAAACCGCACGGCCTGACGTTCGCGCGGTTCGAGGCGCTGGTGCTGTTGACCTTCGCCCGCACCGGCAGCCTGCCGATGCGGGTCATGGGCGAACGCCTCCAGCTGCACCCGACGAGCGTCACGAACATCGTGGACCGGTTGGAAGCCGACGGGCTCGTGCGCCGCAACCCGCACCCCACGGACCGCCGCACCACGCTCGTCGAGATCACCGAAGCCGGGCACGCCCGCCGCGAGGCGGCGACCGAGGCGGTGACGAGCGTCGAGTTCGGGTTGCGCGGGCTGACGGACCGGCAGACCGAGCAGCTGACCGACCTGCTGGCGAAGGTCCGCCGCGCGGTCGGCGACTTCGAGGACTGACCGGGACCGCCCGGGGCTGAGCGGCGCGGACAAGGGCTGAGCGGACCGGACAAGGGCTGAGCGGACCGGACAAGGGCTGAGCGGACCGGGCCAGCGCCGGCCGAGGTCGGGACCGACCCCCCACGACGGTGGGCCGGGGCAAATCCGGTCGACACGCGACGGCCGCGCGGCCACCCTGCACGTGTGCGGGAGATCAGGGCGCTGGTGACGGTCGGCGGCCGGTACGCGGGCGAGGCCGAGCCGTTCGCCGTGGACAGCCCGTGGTGGAACGACGTCGAGCCCGTGACCGCGCACCTGGACCGCGTGCTGGGCGTGCCGACGAGCGTGCTGCGGCTGGTCGCGACCGCCACGTCCGGCACGCGTGACGGCGTGGTGACGTACCAGGTGGAGGCCGAGCGCGTGCCGGACGGCGGGCTGACCCGGTCGGCCGACCCGGACCTGGCGCCCGCGGTGCGCGCGGCCGAGCCGGGACGGGTGCTGCCGGCCGACGCGCCCCGCGTCGACTGCCGGCTGCCGGACGCCGAGGTCGTCGAGCGGGTCGTTGAGAACGACCCGGCGAGCGCGCTGCGGCACGCCCGGCCGGCGTCACACCTCGTCGGCGCGCGGGTGTACCAGGAGTTCCTGGACCACGTCGAGCCGAGCGAGCGGGTCTACCACCTGGGCAACCCGGAGGCGGAACCGGCGCGCGCTCAGTCCTTCGAGGTCTGAGCCGACGGGGCCTCGGTCAGCCGGCCGGTGCGGTTGGCCCAGCGCTCGAACACGACCGTGCCGAACGGCGGGATGCTCGCGACCAGGCCGAGGACCAGCGTCCGGCGGTCCCAGCGCTGCGCCAGCATCAACGTCACCAGGACGTAGCCGACGAAGATCGCGCCGTGGATCGGACCGAAGATCTTCACGCCGATCTCGTTGCCGACCACCACGTACTTGAAGAACATGCCGATCAACAGGCCTGCCCAGGACACCGCCTCGGCGAGCGCGAGGAGGCGGAAGCGGCCGACGGGGCTGGTGAGCATGCCACCCATTGTGCGCAGTGAGCACGCTCACCACTCCGTCGGCCCCCGGTCAGTCCTCCCAGCGGAAGACCCTGGCCGCGACGAACCCGACCACGAGGGTGAAGCCGACCAGCACGGCGGACGGCAGCAGCAGCGCCTCGACCCCCTTGCCGCGCACCAGGACGTCCAGCATGCCGTCGTTCATGTGCCGCAACGGGAACACGTTGGACACCGCCTGGAGCCAGCCGGGCGCGTTCTCCATCGGGAAGAACGTGCCGGACAGGAACGCCATGGGCAGGATGATGATGTTCGCCGCACCGGACGCGGCCTCCTCGGTCTTGCAGAACGCGCCGACCAGCATGCCGATCGCGAAGAACGCGACGGTGCCGAGCACGAGCAGCGGGAGCGCGAGGTACCACTGGCCGGTCAGCCGGAGGCCGAACAGCGGCAGCGACGCGACCGCGACGAACATCACGCCCTGCGCCAGCGCGGTGCCGACGCTCACGACGATCCGCGAGCTGAGGACGCTCGTCGTGCTGACGGGCGCGAGGCGGATGCGCCGCAGCACCTGCTTCTTGCGCCACGACACCATGGTCAGCGCCGCGCCGAACACGCCGGAGATCGAGATCGCCCACGACAGGATGCCGGGCGTCAGGTACTGGATGGGCTTGAGCGACGCGTCCTCGACCGGCTTGGCGTCCACGGTGAAGCGCGGCGGCACGCCCGCCTCGGCGAGGTTGATCTTGTCGACGACACCGCTCACGATGCCGATCACCGTCCCCGCGGCGACCTGGTCGCTGGCCGCGAACGTCACGTCGATCCGGTCGCCGTCCAGCACCACGACGGCGGGCAGGTCGCCGTCGTTCACCTTCTGCCGCGCGGCGGCCGCGTCGTCGTGCTCCTCCAGCTCCAGCGCGCCGGTCCGCTCCAGCGCGGCGAGCACGGGGCCGTCGCCGACGACGCCGATCTTCGTCTTGTCGCTGCCGGAGTCGCTGAACAGCAGGCCGAACACGACCAGGAACATCAGCGGGAAGAGGAAGGTGAAGAACAACGCCATCTTGTCGCGCACGAAGCCCTTGACCATGGCGGCCGACAGGCTCTTGAACGCGGTCATGCCCGGTACTCCCGTCCGGTCAGGTCGAGGAAGACGTCCTCCAACGTGGCCGTGCGCACCTGGAGGCCGTCCAAGGTGCCGCGCTCGGCGAGCGCCGAGAGGACCGGCGCGGGCTTGCGGGTGGAGATGGTCAGCGAGACCTCGTCCTCGTGGGCGTCCTCGACGCCGGTGATGGCACGGGCCGCCTCACGGGTCAGCACGCCCTTCTGCAGCACCACGTGCGTGGGCGCGTCGAGGCCGCGGACGAGCGTCGCGGGCGCGTCCATGGCGAGGATCCTCCCCCGGTCCATGATGGCCACCCGGTCGCACAGGATCTCGGCCTCGTCCAGGTAGTGCGTGGTGTAGACGATCGTCTTGCCCCTGGCCTGGATGGCGCGCAGCACGTCCCACAGGTTGCGGCGGGCCTGCGGGTCGAGCGCGGCGGTCGGCTCGTCCAGGAACACCAGGTCGGGGTCGTGCACGAGCGCGCACGCGATCGACAGGCGCTGGCGCTGGCCGCCGGACAGCTTGTTCTCCTGCACGTCGGCCTTGTCGGCGAGGCCGACGAGTTCCAGCATCTCGTCGGCCTTGGCCCGGCTCACGCCGTACAGGGAGCCGAACGTCTGGAGCTGCTCCCGCGCGGTCAGCTTCTCGAAGAAGCTGGACGCCTGGAGCTGCACGCCGATCCGGGGCAGCAACTTCGGGTTGCGCGGCCACGGCGGCTCGCCCAGCAACGTCACCCGGCCGCCGTCGGCCTTGCGCAGGCCCTCGACGATCTCCAGCGTGGTGGTCTTGCCCGCGCCGTTCGGCCCCAGGATGCCGAAGAACTCCCCCTCGGCGACGGTGAACGAGACCCCGTCGACGGCCTTCAGCTCGCCGTAGTTCTTGCGGATGTCCGCCACCACGACGGCCGGTATGCGTGCCCCTGTCATGGCTGGACGGTAATGGGGGCCGTGGTCCGGCGGTGGCGCTTCGGCCAAGGCGCGACCGAAGTCGACACCGGTCACGACTTTCGGCTGATCGCGCGGTCGCTCTGCGCGTGGCCGCGGTTACGACGGGTGGCTCACCGCCCGGTCCGGCCGTGGAACACCGCCCGGTCACGGTCCCGCGCAGGGCGCCGGCGGCGTGGCGTCCGGGCCCGTGCCCCACGTCGCCTCCTCCGGGTCGGCGGTCAGGCGGTAGTCGAGGTGCACGCCGGCACGCAGCCGCTCCACGTCGAGGTCCACCTTGTCCCACGGCTCTCCGGCGACGTCGAGCGCGCGCACGTACTGCAGCGTGGACGGGTCGGCGCCGGCCGCGGTGATGGTGACGTCACGGCCGTTCTCCAGGTGGATCACCGCGCGGGCGAACCGGGGCGCGTTGAGCACGAACCGGCCGGTGCCCGGTGTCACGGGGTACAGGCCGAGCGCGCCGCACACGTACCACGCCGACATCTGCCCGAGGTCGTCGTTGCCGGTCACGCCGTTGGGCGCGTCCACGAACAACGTCTGCGCCGCCCGCACCACGGCCGACGTCTTCCACGGCTGCCCCACCAGCGCGTACACCCACGGCACGTGCAGGTCCGGCTCGTTGTTCGGGTTGTACCGGAACTGGTTGTAGTAGTTGTACGGCCCGACGACCCACTTCTCTCGGACCACGCGCGCCGGGTCGGCCACCAGGTCCGGGTAGGCGAAGAAGTCGTCCAGCCGGGCCAGGGACGCCTCCCGGCCGCCCTGCAGCTCCACCAGGCCGGGCACGTCCTGCGGCACCAGCCACTGGTACTGCCACGCCGTGCCCTCGTGGAAGCCGTCCTGGCCCTGCGGGCTGAACGGGTCCAGCCACCGTCCGCCCGCCACCTTCGGCCGCGGGAACCCGGTGAAGCCGCGGTCCGCCACCGCGGCGTCCCACAGGACCCGGTAGTTCCGGCCGCGGCGGCGCAGCGCTTCCGCGTCCTCCTTGTGCCCCAACGCTTCCGCCATGATCGACAGCGAGCTGTCGGCCAGCGCGTACTCCATGGTCGCCGACGCGCCGTGGTGCGGGTCGACGTCCTGGCCCTTCTTGGGGAAGTTCTTGTCGTACTGCACGAAACCGTGCGCCAGGTACGACGGGTTGCCGACGCGCCCCTCGAACGGCGACGACGCGGGCGGCACCGACGTGGCGTTCTGCCACAGCGCCCGGTACGCCTGCTCCTCGAAGCCCTCCAGCGCGCCGAACCGCCACAGGTCGACCAGGAACGGGGTGACCGGGTCGCCGGTCATCGTGTTCGTCTCCTGGTTGGCGTACGCCCACCGCGGCAGCCAGCCGCCCTGCTCGTGGATCGCCAGCACGGACCGCGCGATGTCCCTGGCGCGCGCCGGGCGCAGCAGCGCCAGCAGTTGGTTGTGCGCGCGGTAGGTGTCCCACAGCGAGTAGAACTCGTGGTACGTCCAGCCGTCGGCGACGTGCACCCGGTTGTCGAACCCGAGGTACCGGCCGTCGACGTCGTTGCCCGTCAACGGCTGCAACAGCACGTGGTAGAGCGCGGTGTAGAAGACCGTGCGGTCGGTCGCGTCGGCCGTGTCGACCTCGACGCACGACAGCTCGTCGCGCCACGCCCGCTGCGCCGCCGCACGGAGGTCGTCGAACGACCTGCCCCTCGCCTCGCCGAGGTTCCTCGTCGCGCCTTCCGCGTCCACGTGCGAGATCGCGGTGGCGGCGGTGACGGGACCGGCGCCGTCGAACGCCACCCACTGGCCGCGCAGGCCCGCGCCGCCGTCCGCGCCGCCCCAGTTGCCGGTCCGCCGGAACGGCCGGTCGAACGTGGTCGTGAAGTACGTGGTGTACGCCTTGCCGCCGCAGAACGCCTGCGCCACCACGGTTCCGGCGAGCGTGCGGTCGTCCACCACCCGGACGCTGCTCGCGAACACCGGCTCGCCGTCGTTCGCCTGGCCCACGTTGACCAGCACGTGCGGCGTCACGCCGGGCGGGAACGTGAACCGCTCCACCCCGGCACGGGTCGTCGCCGTCGTCTCCACCGTGATGCCGGACGCCAGCGCGACGCGGTAGTAGCCGGGCTTGCCCACCTCGCCGTCGTGCGTGTACGCCGAGCCGTAGGAGCGGTGGTCGAACGTGCGCGGCAGGCCCGTGGTCGGCAGGACCGACACCAGCCCGCCCTGCTCCGAGCAGCCCGCGCCGGACAGGAAGAAGTGGCCGAACCCGCGGATCACCGGGTCGTCGTAGCGGTAGCCCGCGTAGTGCGAGCCGATTGGGCTGGAGTGCGCCATGCCGAACGGCATCGACGCGCCCGGGAACGTGTTCCCGTCGTCCTTGGTGCCGATGAACGTGTTCACCGACTCGACGGGATCGGGGCTGGCCGTTGCCGTCACACGACCCACCATAACCGCCCCGGCCCGCGGCGAAAGGCCCGATCACCGCGGTCAGCCGACCGCGACGGCGAACACGTGCAGCGTCCCGCCGGTCACTGACGCGGGCAGGTCACGGACCGGATCTGCTTGCCCGCCCGACGTGACAACGCTGTCTACGACCAGTCCGTGTTCGCATACCCACGGAGAGTGCCGGGGGCGCGTCAACCCCCGCAACGCGGGGTTGTCCGGTTCGAGACAGGCGCGACCATCGGTTCGAGACAGGTGCGACCGTTGACATCTGTGAACGCGCGGTGTGTGATTCGGCCACTATGACAACGTTGTCCCCGAACGGCGCGCAGGCAGGCGCCCGCAAGGTTCGGCGCGCCACGATGAACGACGTGGCGCGGCTGGCGGGCGTCAGCATCAAGACCGTCTCGCGCGTGGTGAACGACGAGGCAGGCGTGCACCCGGCGACGGCCGAGCGGGTGCTCGCGGCGATCGACCAGCTCGGCTTCCGGCGCAACCTCAGCGCCCGCAACCTGCGGCGCGGCTCGTCGACGGGCACCATCGGCCTCGTGCTGGAGGACGTCGGCAACCCGTTCTACTCGGGCGTCACGCGCGCCGTCGAGGAGATCGCGCGGCTGCGCGGCAGGCAGGTCATCACGGGATCGTCCGATGAGGACCCGGCGCGGGAACGCGAGCTGTCGCTGGAGTTCTGCTCGCGGCGGGTGGACGGGCTGCTGATCGTGCCCGCCGGGCTGCAGCACGGGTACCTGGTGCCCGAGATGCGGGCGGGCACGCCCGTCGTGTTCCTCGACCGGCCGGCGGGCGACGTCGTGGCGGACACCGTGCTGGTGGACAACATCGGCGGCACCGTCGAGGCGGTCGCGCACCTGGCGTCGTTCGGGCACCGGCGGATCGCGTTCCTCGGCGACGCGCCGGACATCTTCACCGCCAACGAGCGCCTGCGCGGCTACCGCGAGGGCTGCGTGCGGGCCGGCATCGGCTACCACGAGTCGCTGGTCGTCATGGGCCCGCACGACGAGGAGTCGGTGCGCAAGGCGTTGTGGGGCTTGCGGAACGCCGCCGAGCCCGCCACCGCCGTCGTGACCGGCAACAACCGGATCACCGTGCACGCCGTCCGCGCGCTCGCCGGCGCGGCGGAACGACCGGCGCTCGTGGGCTTCGACGACTTCGAGCTGGCCGACCTGCTGTCGCCGCCGGTGACCGTGATCGCGCACGACGCGAGCGCGCTCGGCAAGGCAGCGGCGGACCTGCTCTTCGCCCGGCTGGACGGCGACGGCTCCCCGCCGCGCCGCGTCGTCCTGCCGGTCCGGTTGGTGGCCCGTGGATCAGGAGAGGTTCCCGCATGAGTTCCGACAACGAGCCCGTCGCGCTGGAGGCCAACCAGCCCTCGCAGTTCTACCGGGGCGGTGCGGCGATCGCGGCGTTCCGGAGCCAGGCCGACGCGGACCGGGGACCGGAGGACTGGGTCGCGTCGACCACCACGCAGTTCGGCAAGGACGAGGCCGGGCTGTCCCGCCTCCCGGACGGGCGGTGGCTGCGGGACGCGGTGGCGGCCGATCCGGTGTCGTGGCTGGGCGAGGAGCACGTGGCCGGCTTCGGCGCCGACACGGCGCTGCTCGTGAAGCTGCTCGACGCCGGGCAGCGGCTCCCGGTGCACTGCCACCCGTCGAACGAGTTCGCCTCGACGCACCTGGGCTGCCGGCACGGGAAGACCGAGGCGTGGGTCGTGATCGGCACGTTCGGCCCGGAACCGACGGTGTACCTCGGGTTCCGCGAGGACGTGCCCGCCGCCGTCGTCGCCGAGTGGGTGTCCACACAGGACTCGTCGGCGATGCTCGGCGCGCTCAACCCGGTCGGGGTGTCGCCGGGTGACACGGTGTTCGTGCCCGCGGGCGTGCCGCACGCCATCGGCGAGGGCGTGTTCATCGTCGAGCTCCAGCAGCCGACGGACTTCTCCGTCACGTTGGAGTGGCGGGGTTTCCTGGCCGACGCCGAGGCCGGGCACCTCGGGCTCGGCTACGACAAGGTGCTGGACTGCGTGGAGCGCCGCGCCCAGTCCCCCGACGACCTCGTGCGGCGGACGCGGGCGCTGACCGGCGCGTCGGTGAACCTGTTCGACGCGCAGGCCGACCCGTTCTTCCGCGCCGACCGGCTGCACGTCTCCGGCACGGCGGCGCTGGAGCCCTCGTTCGGCGTCTACGCGGTGCTGGAAGGCGCCGGCACGCTCGGTCCCGTCGCGGTGCACCGGGGCAGCACGGTGGTCGTGCCGCACGCGGCGGGTGAGGTCGTGGTGACCGGCGACGTCGTCGCCATCCGGTGCAGGCCGCCATCGGTGTCGAGCCTCGGGAGCTGAGACATGGCGTTACCCCTGCTGGACGCACGGGAGTTGGTGAAGCACTACGGGAGTGTGGAAGCGCTGCGCGGCGCGTCGTTCACGGTGCGCGCGGGCGAGGTCGTCGCGCTGGTCGGCGACAACGGCGCGGGCAAGTCGACGCTGGTGAAGTGCCTGTCCGGGGTGGAGCGGCCGGACTCGGGCACGATCTCGCTCGACGGCGCGCCGGTCGTGCTGGACTCGCCGGTGGCCGCCCGGTCGCTCGGCATCGAGACCGTGTACCAGGACCTGGCGGTGGCGCCGGACCTCGACCCGGCGGCGAACCTGTTCCTGGGGCGGGAGCTGCGCCGGCGCGGGCTGCTCGGCCGGCTCGGCGTGCTGGACAAGCGGGAGATGCGGCGGCGCGCGGTCGCCTCGTTCGACGACCTCGGGGTGTCGCTGCCGGACGTGGACGTGCCGATCGGGCAGCTGTCCGGCGGGCAGCGGCAGAGCGTGGCCGTGGCGCGGTCGGTGGTGTGGGCGAGCCGCGTGGTGTTCATGGACGAGCCCACCGCCGCATTGGGCGTGGTGCAGCGCAAGCGGGTGCTCGACGTGATCAGGCGGGTCCGCGACCAGGGCATGGCGGTGGTGCTGATCAGCCACAACATGCCCGAGGTGCTGGCCGTGGCCGACCGGGTCGAGGTGCTGCGGCTGGGGCGGCGGGTGGCGCGGTTCGACGCCGCGTCGACCACCGTCGAGGAGCTGGTCGGCGCGATGACCGGCGCGCTGTCCCAGGGGGATTCGTGACGGCCCGCGCCGGTCTGCGACGGGTGACGGGCGCGAACACCCTCGGGATCGCGGTGGTGCTGCTGGTGCTGATCGCGGTGTTCGGCGCGTTGCGGCCGGACGCCGTGCTGACCGTGTTCACGTTGCAGACCACGTTGGTCGAGACGTCGGTGCTGCTGGTGCTGGCGGTCGGCATGACGTACGTGATCGTCACCGCCGGGATCGACCTGTCCGTGGGCTCGGTGCTGGTGTTCTCCGGCGTCACGTCGGCCATGACCATGAACGCCCTGCACGACGGCAACGCCACCACCGCCGGGTGGGGTGTGGTGTTCGTCGGCCTGCTGGTGGCCGTGGCGTCCGGCGCGGCGTGGGGCCTGCTGAACGGGCTGCTGATCGCCCGCGCCGGCCTACCGCCGCTGATCGTGACGCTCGGGTCGTTCGGCGCGGCGCTCGGCGCGGGGCAGCTGATCTCCCACGGCTCGAACGTGGCCGGCGTGCCGGACGTGCTCGGCGACACCCTGGGCACCGGGACGTGGTTCGGGGTGCCGAACCTGGTGCTGGTGGCCGCGGCGGTGACGGCCGTGGGCGCGCTGGTGCTGGGCACGACGGCGTTCGGGCGGCACACGTACGCCATCGGGTCGAACGAGGAGGCGGCCCGGCGCGCGGGCATCCCGGTGACCCGGCACCTGGTGACGGTGTACCTGCTCGCGGGCGTGCTGGCCGGGCTGGCGGGGTTCATGGCGCTGGCGTACTTCCGGGTCGCGTCGATCACCGGGCACGACACCGACAACCTCAACGCCATCGCCGCCGTGGTGCTGGGCGGCACCAGCCTGTTCGGCGGCGCGGGGTCGGTCGTGGGCACGGTGCTCGGCGTGTTCGTCCCGGCCGTGCTGCGCAAGGGGTTCGTGATCGTCGGCGTGAACGTGTACTGGCAGCCGATCGCGGTGGCGCTGGTCCTGGTGGCGGCCGTGTGGTTCGACCAGTCACGCAGGAGGGCTCGCGACAAGCGCTAAAGAGAGGGAGAACATGTCAAGGACGACGGTTGCTCTTGTCTCAACGGCTTTATTGCTCACCGCGTGCGGTGGTGGTGGGCAGATCGGCGACACCGGCGGCACGGGTGACGCGAAGAAGATGGTGCTGATCCCCGGCGTGGCGGCGGAGCCGTTCTACATCTCGATGGAGTGCGGTTTCCGCGAGGCCGCCTCGGCGGCCGGCTACGAGGTCGACGTGCAGGCCCCGGCGAAGTTCGACGCCACGTTGCAGACCCCGATCGTGACGGGCGTGCTGGCGAACAAGCCGGGCGCGGTGCTCATCGCGCCGACCGACGACAAGGCCCTGGCCGGGCCGATGCGGCAGCTCAAGGACGCCGGGATCAAGGTGGTGGAGGTCGACACCAAGCTGGAGGACACGTCGATCGCGTCCTCCACGATCTCGTCCGACAACGAGCAGGGCGGGCGGCTGGCGGCTCGGACGCTGGCCGGGCTGGTCGGCGACAAGCCCGGTTCGGTGCTGGTGCTGAACACGAAGGCGGGCACGTCGACCACGGACGCGCGGGCCGCCGGGTTCGAGGAGGAGATCGGGAAGCACCCGAACCTGAAGTACGTCGGGCAGCAGTACACCGACAACGAGCCCGACCAGGCGGCGTCCAAGGTGACCGCCACGCTGTCGGCCAACCCGGACCTGATCGGCGTGTTCGCGACCAACCTGAACACCGGCGAGGGCGCGGCGACCGGGTTGCGCAACGCCGGCAAGACCGGTGTGGTGAACCTGGTCGGGTTCGACGCGTCACCGAAACAGGTGGAAGACCTGCGGGCCGGCGCCGTGCAGGCCCTGATCGCGCAGGACCCGGCGACGATCGGCCGGACGGGCGTCGAGCAGGCCGTGGCGGCGCTGGAGGGCAAGCCCGTGGAACGCGACGTCGAGACGGACCTGGTCGCGCTGACCAAGGCCGACATGGAGGCCAACTCGAAGTACTTCTACAAGCAGAGCTGCTGACGTCGCGCGGTGGCCGGGCGCGACCCGGCCACCCGCCGTCACAGGTACTTGTTGGCCAGCTCCGAGTACTCCTTCTCCAGGTCGTCCGCCAGGTAGGCGACGTACGCCCAGGGCACCTCGTGCACGTGGTCGCGCATGCCGAGCAGGTGGCGCTTCGCGCGCGGCGCGTCGTCGGCCAGGGCGAACGCGGCGGCGAACAGGTTGTGCGCCTGGAGGGCCCGCGGGTGGGGCTTGGTGGGCGTCGAGTCCCACTTGTCGGCCGCCGTGGCGATCTCGTCGCGGTGCCGGCTGAAGTAGCGCATCTTCAACGTCGCGATCTTCAACGCGGACCGGGACTGCACGGCGTCCTCGAACTGCTCCAGGAAGATCTCGAAGTGCGCCAGCGGCAGCATGGCCACCACCGGGTCGCCGGGCGGCGCGGCGTCGACGCTGCCGTGCGCGAACGCCATCATCTCCTCGGCCGAGCCGCCCCACTTGCCGGCCAGGATCTGCAACCGGGTCCAGTGCGCCGGGTACAGCGTCGCGCACCGCGCCACGATCTCCCGCCACACCTCGTCCTTCTGGTCCCGGTCGACCTGCAACCCGAGCCCGGCCGTCTGGAGCTGGGCCCACGGCACGGCGTCCCGCGGCAGGAGCTTCGCGGCCTCGTGCAGCGGCCCGACGGCCTTGCGGAGGGTGCCGAAGAAGACCTTGAACCGGTCCTTGCCGACGGCGTCCGCCCGACCCGAGCCGCGGATCGCCCACGCCTCCCGGATGAACGCGGTGCCGGCCAGCAACCACAGGTCGGGGTCGGTGTTGCCCTTCGCCAGCTCCAGCAGCTCGTCGGCGTGGCCGATGGCGTGCTCGCCGAGCACCTCCGCCCGCATCGCCCGCACCTCGGGCTCGTCACGGCACTCCGCGAGCACCGTGGTCGCCGCCCTCAGGTGGCCCGCGTCCATCTCCTCCGCCGCGATGTCCAGGATCGCGTCGTCGTAGGTGTGGTCCCGCACCACCTCACGGGCGACCGCGGCAGGCCGCTTCCTCCGGAAAATCCCCACCCCAGCGACCTTACTTTCCTCCGAGCCCGAGTGGCCTAAGTCTTTCGCAGACCCGAACAGGGCCTTTCTGCGGTTGCCGCCAGCCTACGTGCGCGGTGGAGTGGAGGCCTCGACCGGAGGGGGAACCCATGCGAGGAAGAGTCGCTGTCGTCGTGTCCGCCGCACTGCTCGCCGCCGCGCTGCCGACGTACGCGCAGGCCCAGCCCGAGCCGCGGCCGGACCGGTCCGTCACGGATCAGACCATCACCTGGGCGCCGTGCGCCGACATCGAGGGACTGGAGTGCGGCACGTTCCGGTCGCCGTTCGACTGGCGCACGCCCGCCGACGGCCGGACCATCACCATCGCGGTGAGCAGGCTCAAGGCTCGTGGGGGCGAGGCCAGGGGCTCGGTGCTGACCAACCCGGGCGGTCCCGGCGCGCCCGGCCGCGCGCTGCCCCTGGTCTACACCGGCCGGACCAAGCTGGTCGACGCCCTGGAGATCATCGGCATCGACCCGCGCGGCACGGGCGCGAGCACCAACGTCACCTGCGGCGGGCTGGACTGGCTGGCCGTGACCGACCCGCGCGACCGCAGCCGGGCCAACACCAACCTGCTGTACGACGCCGCCGAGTTGCAGGCCACCGCCTGCCAGGCCCGTTCGGGTGAATTCGGCAAGGTCGTGAACACCGAGCAGACCGTCCGCGACCTCGACCTCCTGCGCCACCTGCTGGGCCGGGAGAAGATCAACTGGATCGGGTACTCGGGCGGCACGTGGATGGGCGCGTACTACGCGACCTACTTCCCGGACCGGGTGGACAAGTTCGTGCTCGACTCGAACGCCGACTTCACCACCACGTTCCAGGACGTCTTCGACGACTTCGGCCACGGCTTCGAGCGGCGGTTCCGCACCGACTTCCTGCCGTGGGTGGCCAGGTACGACGGCCTCTACCGCCTGGGCACGACCGGGGAGCAGGTCCGCCGGGTCTACGAGACGACCCGCGCGAAGCTGGCCGCGAACCCGCTGACGCTGGACGACGGGTCCGTGGTCGACGGCGTCCGGCTCGACCTCGTGCTGGTCCGGGCCCAGTACGACAAGCACGCGTTCCCGGACGCCGCGGCCGCCCTCGCGTGGCTCAGCCAGGTCGCGACCGGCGTCACGGCGCAGACCGAGGTCCCGGCGGCGCTGACCCGGTACCCCGACGCGTCCAACGCCACCCTCTACGCCATCACGTGCAACGACACGAGGTTCCGGCACAACCGCGTCACGATGGCCGCCGAGGCCGAGCGGCTGGGCAGGCAGTTCCCGCTGTTCGGCTACTACCAGATCCTCGCGCCGTGCGCGTCCTGGGACCGGCCGAGGCTCGAGCTGAGGACGCCGACCGGCCGGGGCGTGCCGCCGGTGCTGATGGTGCAGTCGGTGCGCGACCCGGCCACGCCGCTGGAAGGCGCGCAGCGCACGCACCGCAACTTCGCGGGCTCGCGGCTGCTCACCGTGACCGACGAGGGCGACCACGGCATCTACGGCTTCGGCAACGCGTGCGTGGACGACGTCGTGGAGTCGTTCCTCGTGGACGGCGTGGTGCCGCCGGGCGACCTGACCTGCCCGGGCCTGCCGCTGCCCGACCCGACCGCCCCCACCGCCGCGTCCACGCGACCGCTGGTCGGCTGGCCGCTGTGACGGCACGCCGGGGCTGCCACCCTCAGGCGGCAGCCCCGGCGGCTCCACCCACGCGGGCTGCCTCACCGCACCCGACCACCGCACCCACGACCGCGGTACCCGCCGAACCACGCCCCGCCGCGCCGAGCCCTGTCACACCGGCCGGCCTACCAGGCCCCGCCGCCGGCCTGCCGCCTGCGGGCGGCGTAGACGCCGGCCTCCGTGCGCCGGTCGAACCCGAGCTTGTGCAGCAGCGAGGAGACGTAGTTCTTGACCGTCTTCTCCGCCAGGAACAGCCGCGTCGCGATCTGCCGGTTGGTCAGGCCCTCGGCGATCAGGTCGAGGATGCGCCGCTCCTGCGGGCTCAGCGCCGCGTAGCGCGGGTCCTCGACCGGCCCGCCGCGCAGCCGTTGCAGCACGGTCGCGGTCACGTCGGCGTGCAGCAGCGACCCGCCCGCGGCCAGCGTGCGGATCGCGGCCACCAGGTCGTTGCCGGACACCTGCTTGAGCATGTACCCGGCCGCGCCCGCCATGATCGCGCCGAACAGCGCCTCGTCGTCGGAGTACGACGTCAGCATCAGGCACGCGGGCGGCGGCTGGACCGTCGAACGAATCTCCCGGCACACCGTGACCCCGTCCCCGTCCGGCAGCCGCACGTCGATCACCGCCACGTCGGGCCGGTGCGCGCCCGCCGCGGACACGGCCTCCGCCGCGCTCGCCGCCTCGCCGACGACCTCGATGTCGGCTTCCACGGCCAGCAGCTGGTGCAGGCCCCGCCGCACGATCTCGTGGTCGTCCACGAGCAGCACCGAGATGGTCATGTCCCTCCCTGTCCCGGCACCAGCGGCACGGACCACGTCACCGTCACGCCCCCGCCCCCGCCCTCGCCCTCGCCCTCGACCGACTCGACCTCGCACGAACCGTTCCACCGGGCGGCCCGCGCCGCCATGTTCGCCAACCCGCCCGCACCCCGGCCGCGGCGGGGCGGCAACCCGTCCCCGTCGTCGCGCACGACCAGCCGCAGCACCGTCGCCGCGCGGTCCACCTCGACCGCCACGTCGACCTTCCGCGCCGACGCGTGCCGGGCGGTGTTGGCCAGCGCCTCGCGCAGCGTGGCCAGCAGGTCCGGCCGGACGTGGTCGGGCACGACGGAGTCGAGCGGGCCGTCCAGGGCGAGCGCCGGCTCGAAGCCGAGCAGCCTGGTCGACTCCTGCACGACCTTCAGCAGCCGCGCCCGCAGGTCGGCCGTGCCCGCCGCGGGCTCCTGCAACGAGAAGATGGTGCGCCGGATCTCCCGGATCGTCTGGTCGACCTCGGTGACGAACTCCGCCAGCCGCTGCGCCACCACCGGCTGCTCCACCAGCCCGTTCAGGCTCTGCAATCCCAGACCGAGCCCGAACAACCGCTGGATGACGAGGTCGTGCAGGTCGCGGGCGATCCGGTCGCGGTCCTCCAGCACGGCCAGCCGCCGTCCCGCGCCGGTGGCCCGGGTGAACTCCAGGATCAGCGCGGCCTGCCGGGCGAACGACTCGACCAGGGCCACGTCCGACACGTCGAACGCCCGCTGGTCACGGGCCCGCGCCACCATCAGCACGCCCAGCACCCGGTCGCCCGCGGCGAGCGGCACGGCCACCACCGGGCCGACCCGGTCGCCGTCGCCGGGCAGCCCGTCGAGCACCTTGGCCGTGCCGGTGTCGAACACCTCCCGCGCCGCGCCGCCACCCACCTCGACGCCGATCGCGGGGTGCTCGCCGTCGCGGACCCGCACGGCCAGGTCGCCCTGCCCGTCGGGCAGCGCCAGCAACGCGTCGACGCCGTTCGCGGCCAGCCGGGCGCGCACCGCGACCAGGCGCAGCGCGTCCCGGTCGGGGGTGCCGGTGAGCAGCGCGTTCGTCACCTCGTTGGACGCGCGCAGCCACACCTCGCGCTGCCGCGACCGCTCGTAGAGGCGCGCGTTCTCGATCGCGATGCCCGCCGCCGCGGCGACCGCCACCACGACCTCGCGGTCGGCGCGGGTGAAGTCGGCGCCGTCCTCCTTGTCGCTCAGGTAGAGGTTGCCGAACACCTCCCCGCGCACGCGCACGGGCACGCCGAGGAAGCCGGGCGCGGCCGGGTCGAACGCGGGCGCGCCCGGCCCGTCGAAGTCGGTGTGGTGGTGGCCGTCGCCGTGGGTGAACTCCAGCAGCTGCCGGTCCGGCCCGACGACGGCCAGCGCGCCGTACCGGGCGCCGACGAGGTCGCACGAGGACTCGACGATCCGGCGCAGGACGTCGGGCAGCGACAGGTCGCTGGCCAGCGACACCACCGCGGCCAGCAGCCGGTGCAGCCGTTCCTGCGAGACCACGACCTCGGCGGTGCGGTCGGTGAGCTGGCGCAGGAGCCCGTCCAGCCGCACCGCGGCGTTCGCGTCCGGGGATGCAGGCACGCGCGACCACCCTCCGGCTCGGAGGTTCCGAGGTTAACGCCTCCGCCTAGGGGATGCGACGGCCCGTGAGGACCTCCAGGTCGACCACGAGGTAGTGGTCGCCACGGCCGTGGCCGCGCGAGGCCAGCGGCAGCTCCCGCAGCCGGGCCAGCCGCGCGGGCTCCTCCGCCTCGGTGACGTGCCCGACCGCCATCACCGACCAGCCGCAGGACAGGTCGGGGGCGACGTCGTCGATCTGGAACGCGACGATCGTGTCGCGGGCGACGAGCGTGGCGCTGCCGTCCGGCACGCGGAGCACGACGCACTCGCCGTCGAGCAGGAACACGACGGGGTGCACCACCGGCAACGCCTGGTCGGTGTAGACGAGGCGACCGACGGCGGCGGTGCCGAGCAGCTCCAGGCACTCCTCGCGGGAGAGCACCTGCAGCCCTGCGGAGTCGTACATCGCGCCCCTTCGTTCCCCCGACGGCTCGGGTAAAACGTTCGGCGCTGTGATCGTCCTTGCCTAGAGTCGGAAGTCCCGGCTTCCGCGTCCCACCCGGACGGGGAGTCCACGGCCGGGGTGTTCCGGATGGGGGATCGACGATGGCCCAGCTCGACGTGCCCGCGCTCCTGCGCCGCCTCGGCGTGGCCGACGCCGAGCCGCCCAGCGCGGCGGCGCTGGCCCGGTTGCACCGGGCGTTCGTGGAACGGGTGCCGTACGAGACGGTGGAGATCCAGCTCGGCCGGGTGACGTCGCTGGACCCGCTCGACTCGGCGGCCCGCGTGCTGGCCGGCCGGGGCGGGTACTGCTTCCACCTCAACGCCGTGTTCGCCGAGCTGCTGGGCGCGCTCGGCTACCACGTGACCAGGCACCCCGGCGGCGCGCAGATGACGCCCGCCGACGCGCCGGGCATCCACCTGAACCACCTCGCGCTCACCGTGCGCGACCTGCCGGACTCCGCTGACGCCTGGCTGGTGGACGTCGGGCTGGGCGACGGCCCGCACGCGCCGTTGCCGCTGGTGGAGGGCAGCCACCGGCAGGGCCCGTTCACGTTCGTGCTGCGCCCGTCGGAGGTCGCTCCGGGCGGGTGGCGGTTCGAGCACGACGCGCGGGGCAGCTTCCACGCGATGGACTTCGCGGCCGACACCGTCACCGTCGACCACTTCGCCGAGCGGCACGTCCACCTGTCCACGTCACCCGAGTCGGGGTTCGTGCGCACGTTCTGCGTGGAGCGGACGGACGCCGAGGGCTGGGACGTGCTGCGCGCGCTGACCCTGTCCCGGATCGGGGAGACGACCACGAAGACCGTGCTGGACGACCGGGCCGACTGGTTCGCCGCCCTGGCCGACGTGTTCGGCCTGGTGGTCGCCGACGAGGACCGCGAGCCGCTGTGGCGCAAGGCGGTGGCCCAGCACGAGGCGCGCCTGGCCACCGCGTCCTGAACCGCCCGCTAACCCGCGAAGTGCGGCACCAACCCGCGGTAGAGCTGCGGTGCGAACCGCCGCAGCGCCAGGTCCAGCGTCTCGCCGCCGATCTCGTCGGCCAGCCGGATCCAGTTCCCGTGCACGGTCTTCGGCACGCTCCGGTACGTGGCGGCGAAGGCCTCCGGGTCCCTCGGCGTCAGCTGGAGCCACAGCGACGGCTTGGGCTCGGCGGACCGCGCCAGCGCCACCCCGGCCAGCTCGTACCAGGGCACGGCCCACGTCGCGCCCTTCTCCTCCCAGCGCAACCCCTGGTGCTCCACGACGAGCCGGCGCAGCCGGGCCTTGCGCCGCCAGACGCCGCCGCCGATGAGGCCGCCGAGCGCGACCAGCGGGCCGACGAACATGGCCGCGAGGTGGCCGTCGGCGTACGACAGGAACATCATCACGATGCCGAAGGCGAGGAACCCGAGCTGGACGGCGAGCCCCGCGCGCCGCTCGGCCCGGTTGCCGAAGGGGATCTCGATCGCGTTCACGACAGCCCCACCGTGACGCCCTCGTCCTGCACGCCGCGGTACAGGTGCGGCGCGAACCCGAGCACCGCGCCCTCGATCACCCGGATCAGACCGGCCGCGTCGCCCAGCGGCATCCGGTAGACGCCATCCTGGCGGGCCAGGTGCGCCATGTCGGCGTGCCGCGCCCGGAACGCGGGCGCATCGGCGGGCAGCAGGTCGAGCCGGACCATGGTCTTGCGCACGGCCGAGTCCGCCGGGTGGAACACCCGTTCCCGCGTCCGCGAGAGGCGCACCGCGCCCAGCTCCGGCCACGCCACGGCCCACGGCGCGCCCGCCGGGTCGTCCCACCGCACGCCGGACGGCTCCAGCACGAGCATGCGCGGCCGGGAGATCCGCTTCCAGTTGACGATCGCGCCGACCGTGATGCCGGTGAACGCCACCCCGATCACCAGCCCGATCGTCCCGCCGACGCCCTCGCCGTCCGCGTACGCGGTCACCGCGCCGACCAGTGCCGCCACGCCGAGGGCACCGGCCACGGCACCCCCGACCAGCACGCGACGGACGTCCCTCTTGCCTATGTCGATCACCACCGGCGTCGTCATGCCCCTACCCCCTCGACCAGTCGATCAGCCGCAGCGTAGGGGTCCAACTCGCCCGCCACGACCCGTTTGGCGAGGGTTTCGAGCGCGGCCGCGCCGCGCAAGCCGCCGATCCGGGAACGCAGCCGCTCCAGCGCGATGGCCTCGACCTCGCCCGCGGCCCTGGTCGCGCGGCGTCGTTCCAGCTCACCGCGGTCGACCAGCCAGGCGTGGTGCGCGTCGATGGCGTCCACGACGTCGCCGAGCCCTTCGGCGCGCGACGCGACGGTCTTCACCACCGGAGGCCGCCACAGACCGCCCTCGCGGTCCCGGCGACCCAGCGAGATCATGTGCTTCAGGTCGCGCGCGGTCTGGTCGGCGCCGTCGCGGTCGGCCTTGTTGACCACGAACACGTCGGCGATCTCCAGGATGCCCGCCTTCGCGGCCTGGATGCCGTCGCCCATGCCGGGCGCGAGGAGGACCACCGTGGTGTCGGCCAGCGACACCACCTCGACCTCGGACTGGCCCACGCCGACCGTCTCCACCAGCACGACGTCGCAGCCCGCCGCGTCGAGGACGCGCAACGCCTGCGGCGTGGCCCAGGACAGCCCGCCGAGGTGGCCTCGGGTGGCCATGGACCGGATGAACACGCCGGGGTCGGTGGCGTGCTCGCCCATCCGCACCCGGTCGCCGAGCAGCGCGCCGCCGGAGAACGGCGACGACGGGTCCACGGCCAGCACGCCGACCCGCTTGCCGCGGGCGCGGTAGGCCGCGACGAGCGCCGACGTGGACGTCGACTTGCCCACGCCCGGCGCGCCCGTCAGGCCGATGACCTGGGCGTTCCCGCAGAACGGCGCGAGCGCGCCCGCCACCTCCCGCAGGTGGGGGCTGGCGTCCTCCACCAGGGAGATCAGCCTGGCGACCGCGCGCGGTTGGCCTTCACGCGCGCGGCCGACCAGTTCTGCTACGTCGACGGTGCGGCCCACACCGCTAGACCTTGGGGACGCGGACGATCAGGGCGTCGCCCTGACCACCGCCACCGCACAAGGCGGCCGCCCCCACGCCGCCACCGCGGCGCTTCAGCTCCAGCGTGAGGTGCAGCGCGATGCGGGCGCCCGACATGCCGATCGGGTGCCCGAGCGCGATCGCGCCACCGTTGACGTTGACCTTGTCCTCCGAGAGGCCCAGCTCCCGCATCGAGACGATGCCGACCGCGGCGAACGCCTCGTTGATCTCGACCAGGTCGAGGTCGGACGGGTCGATGCCCTCCTTGGCGCACGCCGCCTTGATCGCGTTCGACGGCTGCTGGTGCAGGCTCGCGTCGGGGCCCGCGACCACGCCGTGCGCGCCGATCTCGGCCAGCCAGGTCAGGCCCAGCTCCTCGGCCTTGGCCTTGCTCATCACGACCACGGCCGCCGCGCCGTCGGAGATCTGCGACGCCGAGCCCGCGGTGATCGTGCCGTCCGGCGCGAACGCCGGGCGCAGCTTGGCCAGCGTCTCCGGGGTGGTGTCGCCGCGCACGCCCTCGTCCTCGTCGAACAGGATCGGGTCGCCCTTGCGCTGCGGGATGGCGACCGGCGCGATCTCCTCGGCGAACACGCCGTTCCCGGCGGCCTTGGCGGCGAGCTGGTGCGACCGGGCGGAGAACGCGTCCTGCTCCTCGCGGGTCAGGCCGTGGCGCGCGTTGAACTTCTCCGTGGACATGCCCATCGCGACCTGGTCGAACGCGCAGAACAGGCCGTCGTGGGACATGTGGTCGAGCATCGTCACGTCGCCGAACTTGAAGCCGCCGCGCGACTTCTGCAGCAGGTGCGGCGCCTGGGTCATCGACTCCTGGCCACCCGCCACCACGATGTCGAACTCACCCGCGCGGATGAGCTGGTCGGCCAGCGCGATCGCGTCGATGCCGGAGAGGCACACCTTGTTGATCGTGAGCGCGGGCACGGTCATCGGGATGCCCGCGTTCACCGCGGCCTGGCGCGCCGGGATCTGGCCCGCGCCCGCCGTGAGCACCTGGCCCATGATCACGTACTGCACCTGCTCGGGCGCGACACCGGCCCGCTCCAGGGCCGCCTTGATCGCGACGCCGCCGAGCTGGGCGCCGGAGAAGTCCTTCAACGATCCGAGCAGTCGCCCCATCGGGGTTCGGGCCCCGGCGACGATGACGGAACCGGACACAGCAGCCTCCACAGCGGGTGTAAGCGGTTGTTAACTCGCCACGATACCCACGGTTACCGCGGAGTAGCCGTGTGAGGCGTCGCACAGCGGGACCTGCACCGATTCGGTCACTAGGGTTGGCGGACATGCAGGAAGAACTCCGCGGGCTCGTCACCGCCATCGACCACGTCGGGATCGCCGTGCCCGACCTCGACGCCGCGATCGCGTTCCACCGCGAGCACTTCGGCCTGGAGATCGCCCACGAGGAGGTCAACGAGGAGCAGGGCGTGCGCGAGGCGATGCTGCGCGCGCCGGGCGACGACGGGACGGGCACCGCCGTGCAGCTGCTCGCGCCGTTGACGCCGGAGTCGACCATCGCGAAGTTCATCGGCCGGTCCGGCCCGGGCCTCCAGCAGCTCGCCTACCGGGTGTCCGATGTGGACGCCGCCGCCGACGCGCTGCGCGCCAAGGGCTTGCGGCTGCTGTACGAGCAGGCGCGGCGCGGCACGTCCAACAGCCGCGTCAACTTCGTGCACCCCAAGGACGCGGGCGGCGTGCTGGTCGAGCTGGTGGAACCGGCCGCGACGCGCCACTGACCCCGTTCACCTGCCCACCCGTTCACCTGCCCACCCGTTCCCCTGCTCACCCGTTCACCGGGGCCGTTCGAGCGCGGCGGCCACGAAGGTCAGCTCCAGGTCCATCCGGTCGTCGGCGTCCGGCGCGTGCCGGGCCACCGAGTGCCGGTAGCTGACGGCGAGCGCGAGCAGCGCGGAGGCGCTGTCGACGTCCTTCGTGGCCACCGCCGCGCCGCCGGCGGCGATGATCACGTTGCGGATCTGCCGCACCACCGACTGGTAGCGCTCGTGCAGCGCGTCCCGGACCGCCTTGTGCGTGTCCGCCTCACGCCACAGCAGGTGGCTGAGCAGCGGCGACGCGTTCAGGCGCGCGTCCAGCGCGGCCACGAGCCGGCGCAGGCTCTCCGCGATGTCGCCGACCACGACCACCCGCCGGGCGTCCACGTTCCCGTCCGGGAGCCGCTGCACCAGCGCGGCCAGCAGGTCGGACTTGCGGCGGAAGTAGTAGTGCACGAGCCCCTTGGGCACGGCCGCCCGTTCGGCGATGCGCGACGTCGGCGTCGCGTCGAAGCCCGACTCGGCGAACAACTCCTCGGCCGCTTGCAGGATCCGTTCCCTGGCCGACGAGTCCTCTGCCAACGCTGTGCGCCCTTCTGTGTTGGATTGCCTCGGCTCCGCCGAGGCGGGGCTCGCCCGCCTGGAAGTCGGTCATCCGCCGGCGGTTCCGGGACGATCGAAAAGCGTGATCGTCCCGGAAGCGACGGCGGATGACCGACGCGGGCTCGCCGCTGTGGTTCAGTGTGGTGGCTCCGGTTGTCACGGAGCCGGTGTGCGGTGGTGCCGGTTACTGGGCGGTGGGTGGCGGTGCCTGTTACCGCATGGTGGTGCGGTGTGAGCGCCGCCGGGTTTGGTGGTGGTCAGGCGGTGCCGGCGATTCGGCCGCTGTGCGCGGCGTTCGCCAGCGGGATCGCCATCGCGCCTGCGGCGATGGTGAGCAGGCCGCCGATCCACGACACCCACGACGCCGCCATCAGGTCGCTGTAGCCCATCACCCACGGGGAGATGAACAGCAGCGCGCCGAGGACCATCTGGAACCACTCGCCGTAGACCATCCCGGGCCTGGCGAGCGACACGAGGCCGTCGACGGCGATCAGTGCGCCGAGCACGATCATCGTCCACATGGCCGCGTTGGTCGTCTCCACCACCAGGGGCGAGAGCAGCACGAGCACGCCGATGACGACCTCGGCCCAGTCCTGCCACCTGGTCCACGCCTTAGCCATGAGCTGTACCTCCGTCCTCCTCCATCGGACAGCGTCGATGGTGCGCTTGGTTGGCCGCCCGGTCAAGAACGACCGATCGGGCGAAAACCCAGTGCAGTGGCTCACAGCGCCCGTTCTGAATCGGTTACCCGTGGGTAACCTCCGGCAACCTGCGTGGCCTTCTACAACGCCACCGAAAACCATCCCGAGCCCCCTATTGGGAGGGAACGCCGTGCAGAAGATCCTCGACGCGATCCTCGCCGACGAATTGGACGCGATCGGTTCGCTGGACGTACCCGAGAGCTACCGGGGCGTGACCGTGCACGCCGACGAGGTCAAGATGTTCGAGGGTCTGGAGACCAAGGACAAGGACCCCCGCAAGTCGCTGCACGTCGACGAGATCCCGACGCCCGAGCTGGCCCCCGGTGAGGCGCTGGTGGCCGTGATGGCCAGCGCCATCAACTACAACACCGTGTGGACCTCGATCTTCGAGCCGCTGTCCACGTTCGCGTTCCTCAAGAAGTACGGCGGCCGCCACGACCAGCCGTACCACGTGGTCGGCTCCGACCTGGCGGGCGTGGTGCTGCGCACCGGCCCCGGCGTGAACGCGTGGAAGCCCGGCGACCGGGTCGTCGCGCACTGCCTGGACGTGCAGCTGGAGCACCCGGACGGGCACGGCGACACCATGCTCGACCCCGAGCAGCGCATCTGGGGCTTCGAGACCAACTTCGGCGGCCTGGCCGAGATCGCCCTGGTCAAGGCCAACCAGCTGATGCCGATGCCCGACCACCTGACGTGGGAGGAAGCGGCATCACCCGGTCTGGTGAACTCGACCGCGTACCGGCAGCTGGTGTCGACCAACGGCGCGAACATGAAGCAGGGCGACACCGTCCTGATCTGGGGCGCGTCCGGCGGCCTGGGCTCGTACGCGACCCAGTTCGCGCTCAACGGCGGCGCGACCCCGGTGTGCGTCGTGTCGTCGCCGGAGAAGGCCGAGATCTGCCGCAAGATGGGCGCGGAGCTGATCATCGACCGCAGCGCCGAGGGCTTCAAGTTCTGGAAGGACGAGCACGAGCAGGACCCGCGCGAGTGGAAGCGGCTCGGCGCGAAGATCCGCGAGCTGACCGGCGGCGACGACCCGGACATCGTGTTCGAGCACCCGGGCCGGGAGACGTTCGGCGCGTCGGTCTACGTGGCGCGCAAGGGTGGGACGATCGTGACCTGCGCCTCCACCAGCGGGTACATGCACCAGTACGACAACCGGTACCTGTGGATGCACCTCAAGCGGATCGTCGGCTCGCACTTCGCGAACTACCGGGAGGCGTGGGAGGCCAACCGGTTGATCGCCAAGGGGAAGATCCACCCGACACTGTCCAAGGTGTACTCGCTGGAGGAGACCGGGCAGGCCACGAACGACGTGCACCGCAACGCGCACCAGGGCAAGGTCGGCGTGCTGGCGCTGGCGCCGTCCGAGGGCCTGGGCGTCCGCGACCACGAGATGCGCGCGAAGCACCTGGCGGAGATCAACCGATTCCGGGGCGTGTAAAGCGAAATCACCCCCGATGTGCGGCCGGCAGGTGCCGGCCGCACGTCGGGAGCGGGTAGCGTGAGCGGCATGGGCCTCGCCGACGACCGTGACCTCGTCCCCCTGGGATCCGGCTTCGACATCGTCAAGCGCGGGTACGACCGCGCCCAGGTCGAGGACCACCTAGAGCGGTTGGACTCCGACCTGCGCCTCCTCGCGGCCGACCGCGACGCCGCCGTCTCGCAGACCAACGACCTGGCCCGGCAGCTGGAGGCGGCCCGGTCGGAGATCGCCGAGCTGCGCGGCCAGGTGGAGCGGCTGTCGTTGCCGCCCACCACGCTGGAGGGCCTGAGCGAGCGGTTGCAGCGGATGCTGCGGCTCGCGCAGGACGAGGCCAACGAGATCAAGGCCCGCGCCGAGGCCGAGGGCGGGCACATCCGCGCCAAGGCCGAGTCCGACGCGGGCGTGCTGCGGGCCCGGTACGAGAAGCTGATCGCCGAGCTGGACCAGCGGCGCGCCGAGATGGAGGCCGAGCACCGCGGCGTGCTGGAGCGGGCGCGCGCCGAGGCCGACCGGATCGTGGGCGAGGCCAAGGCCGAGGCCGCGCGGCTGGACGAGGAATCCCTCCAGCGCCGGAGCACGGTCGAGGAGGACTTCGAGATCGCGATGGCGGCCCGCCGGGTCGAGTCGATGAAGACGCTGGCCGAGCAGGAGGCGTCGTCGAAGGCCGAGGCCGAGCGGCGGCTGCGCGAGGCGGCCGAGGAGGCCGCGCGCGTCCGCGCCCAGATCGCCCAGGAGCAGGCCGCCTCGAACGCGGAGGCCCAGCGCCTGGTGCGCGAGGCGACCGAAGAGGCCAACCGCCGCCGCCACGACTCGATCAGCGAGGCCACGGCACGCGTGCAGGAGGCCACCGACGAGGCGAACCGCCGCGTTCGCGAGGCCACGGAGGAGTCGAACCGCCGGGTCGCGCAGGCGACCCAGAAGGTGGACGCGCTCAAGCAGCTCCGCAACCGCCTGTCGCAGCAGCTCCACGCCGTGCGGAGCGCGCTGCACGACGTGACGCCCCTCCTCGACCCGCTGGAGGAGGAGCGCCCGCGGCCGTCGGCCACCGCCCCTGACCAGCCCGTCACCGCCGCTCAGGCTCCCGCGGTCGATCAGCTGCCCGTGGCCCAGGCGCCACCGGCGCAGGCCCCGGCTTCCCAGGCACCGGTCGCCCAGCCCCCGGTCGCGCCGCCCGTGCCCGCTGCTCCGGCTTCCGGCGCCCACCCGGCTTCCGGGACGCCCGCCGCGGACGGCAGCGGTCCGGCCTCGGGCGCTCCGGCCTCGGGGGCTCCGGCCTCGGGGGCTCCGGCCTCGGGGGCTCCGGCTTCCGGTGCGAGCCCGGCGCCGGGTCCGGACGGTCCCACGCAGAAGATGGCCCGCCCGAACCCCAAGGCTCAGGCGGGCAAGCGCTAGGTCCCGCGGCTGTTCGGCGGCGGCGCCGTCAGACGCCGGCGCGCCGTCGCCAGTCGAGCACCGCGTGCGCGAACGCGTCCGGGGCTTCGAGGGGCGTCAGGTGGCCGACGCCTGCCAGCTCGACGTACTCGCCGTGCCGCAGCACGTCGGCCATCTCGCGCGCCAGGGCGGGCGGGGTGAGGGTGTCGTGCTCCCCCACCAGCACCAACGCCGGCACGTCCACGTCGGCGAGCACGTCGGTCGAGTCCGGCCGCGCCGCCATCGCGCGCTGCGCCCAGGCCACCTCCGCCGGGTCCTGGCCGAGGATCAACTCGCGCACCCGCCGCACCACGGCCTCGTCCGGCCGCGGCCCGAGCAACCCGGCCGTCACCGCGTCGGGCACCCACCCGACGCCCTCCGCCTCGACCCGCGCGGCCATGCCCAGCCGGTTCGCCCGCGCCTCGTCCGCGTCCGCACCGGCCCGCGTGTCGGCCAGCACGAGGCCCGCCACCCGCGACGGGTCGCGGCGCAGCACGGCCATCGCCACGTACCCGCCCATCGAGCAGCCGCCCAGCACCGCCCGCTCGATCCCGCGCTCGTCGAGCAACCGCAGCACGTCGTCCGCGATCGTCACCAGATCGGGTGAGCGATCGCCGCCGCGCTGGTCCGGCGTGATGGGTTTCAGCAGGTCACGGACGCCGTCCCACAGGCGCGAGTCGAACGGGAAGGCGTGCAGGAGGACGAGCGGGGCAGTTTCCACACCCGGAATTGTCGTACCCCGTGGCTACCGTCGCCCCCATGACCTCCGCCCCGGACGAGATCCGCACCGACCGCCTCCTGCTCAGGCGAGTCGGCCCGGGTGACGTGCGCTCCGCGATCGCCGTGCTGTCCGATCCGGCGACGAACCGCTTCAACCCGGCCGGTCCGCCGTCCGCGGAGCAGGCGGCGCGGATGCTGGTGGAGTGGCAGGCCCACTGGGCCCGTGACGGCATCGGGTACTGGGCGGTGGAGCTGCCGGAGACCGGGGAGGTCGTCGGCTTCGGCGGCCTGCGCCACCACGTGCTGGACGGGGAGCCGACGTTCAACCTGTTCTACCGGTTCCGCCCCCGGCACTGGGGTCGCGGCTACGCGCCGGAGATGGCACGCGCGGCCATCGACTGGGCGGGTCGGGCCCGGCCGGACCGACCGGTGGTGATCATCACCGACCCCGGCAACGCGCCCTCCCAGCGCGTCGCGGAGAAGCTGGGCTTCGCGCACGCGGGCGACAGCGGGACCGTCGAGGGTCCGGTGCTGGTCTGGCGGCATCAGGAGGCCACGATGGCCACGTGACGCTGCTCGTGGGGGCCGGACCAGGTGCGCGGCAACGGCGTGGGCACCTCGGGCACGGCCGCGGACACGATCGCGTCCAGCACCTCCTCGGCGTGCCCGACCATGAGGTGCTTGGCGCCGGGGAAGTCGACCACGTCCGCGGTCGGGATGTCCGCGCCGAACCGCCGCCTGGCCTCGGCCGGTGGCAGGTAGGTGTCGAACTCCGGCACCAGGCACACCACCGGTTTGCCCGCACGCGCCCAGGTCCGCAGGTGCTCGGGACCGCTCCACCGGAGAGGGGGTGAGATCAGCACGGCGCCGTCGACCACCGGGTCGCACCCGTGCATCAGGGCGAGGTCGGTGCCGAACGACCAGCCGACGAGCCACACCGAGGGCAAGCCGCGCTCGGCCGCGAACGCCAACGCGGCGGCCACGTCGTGCCGCTCGCCGACGGCGTGGTCGAACTCGCCCTCGCTGCGCCCGGCCTCACTGGCCGTGCCGCGTGTGTTGAACCGCAGCACGGCGAGGCCGGCCAGGGCGGGCAACCGCCAGGCCGACTTGCGGTAGAGGTGGGAGTCCATCATGCCGCCGTGCGTGGGCAGCGGGTGCAGCAGCACCAGCGTGGCCCGGGGCTCCCGGTCTTGCGGCAGCGCCAGCTCGCCGACGAGCGCGAGCCCGTCCGCGGTCCGCAACGTCACCGCTTCCCGGCGCGCCGGGAGCACGGTGTTGGCTCTGATCGGGACGTCGTCACCCACGGCGGTCATCGTGCCACCCGCCGGCCGGCGTGGGCTCACGGTCACTCGCCGTCACCGTGAGCGTCACCAGCGCCGGGACGTCGGGCCGCGCCGTCCGCGTGACGACCAGCAGCCCTGGTGCCAGTGGCGGCGGTCCTCGACGGAGCCGTAGTCGGCGGCGGGCCAGGCGACGACGTGGGCCGTGCCGGGCCGGATCTCGTGGTCGCAGCCGGGACAGCGGTAGGTCTTGGTGGTGGCGGCGCCGGAGACGGTGCGCACCATCCACTCACCGTCCGGCCCGCTCTCGGCACGCGCCCAGCCGTGGCCACCGATGGGTGACGGCTCCGGGGGGCGCTGCGGGCGATTACGGCGGGGCACGGGGAGCGAGGGTATCCGGGCTTGCCCTGAGTGATCGCCTACGGTCCACTGGGTGAGCAAGTGGCAACGGGTCATATTAACCCTGCTTCTGATGACCGAAGTGACCGTGACGCTACTGCCGGTGGTGCGTGGCCTGCTGTTCGAGCCGCCGTTGGCGGACGTCCCGCCACCCGACCGGGCCGGTCCCCCGTTCGACCACCCGGACGTGCCGGTCGGCCAACCCTTCGGCCTGCGCCAAGGCGTCCTCCTCGGCACGACCATGTTGTTGCTGGTCACCGCCATTTCCGCGCTGGCGGTGGCGTGGCTGCGGCCGGGTTCGCGGTCGTGGGCGGTCACGTTCACCGGCACCCACGTGGCCGCCGCGGGCCTCGGCTGGGTCCACGGCCTGCCGGTGCTGACGGCGCTCGCGGCGGTATCGGCAATAGGGGTGCCCTTGCTGGTGCTCGGCCCGTCGCGCCGGGGAGAATGCACGACGTGCCCACCTACGAGTTCCGATGCAAGGCGTGCGGGTCCACTTTCGACGTGAAGCGGTCGATGGACGACTCCGCCGCCCCCGCGCCGTGCCCGAACGGCCACGACGACACCGTGAAGCTCCTGTCCATGGCGGGCCTGGGAGGCAAAGCCTCCGCTCCCGCCGGCGGTGGCGGCGGCGGGTGCTGCGGCGGCGGCTGCTGCAGTTGACCGACTGACGGACTGACCGACTGACCGATCTCACCCGACCCCCACACCGGCCGCGCCGCATCCGACGCGGCCGGCCCCGCACGCCCACGGCGAGCCCGAGCCCGCCGCCGGACACCCGCGCGCAGTCAGCTGGCGCCCGTTGCCTGTGGCGCGTCGTCAGCGGAGGCGGGCGGACGCTTGCGGGGGTGGGGGTTAGCTGGTCGGTTCCTTGGAGATCAGCACCTCGGCGACCTTCTTGCCCTGCTCGCAGATGGCGCCGAAGCGGGCCGAGCCGTCGATCACGATGATCCCGATGCCGCCACCGGCGTAGTCCATCACCAGCACGCACGACGGCTGCACCGACGTGTCCGTCGTCCGGTCGAAGTACTTCACCTTCCGGTCCGGCAGGTCGAACTCGCCGTTGCTCTGCTCGAGCGTGATCGCCCGCCCCTCCCGGAACCGGAGGGTGACGCCGACGTCGAGCGTCCCCACCGACGTCTGCCACTTGCACGACTGGTCGAACGACTCGTCGTACCCGGTGTCGGTGGGTTCCGCGTCCTTGTCCGGCACGTCGTAGGGCAGGTCGCCCCACCCGATCAACTGGCAGATGTCACCGACCTCGGACGGCTCCCCGGAGGGCTGACCCGTCTTCGTCGGCGTGGGCTGCGCCGAGGTGAACGGCGGGTCGACGTCGAGCAGCTGCTCGGCCACCGGAGTGCCGTTCACCGTGTACGCACAGGCGCTCGTCAGACCGAACACCGCCACCAGGAGCGAGATCACCACACGCCGCATGGTGCCCACGATGCCAAACCCCGAATCCCGTCACACCATCAGGCCGCGTAACCGCCCGTCAGGCCGAGTAGTCGCGGAAGCCCTTGCCGGTCTTGCGGCCCAGTCGCCCGGCCTTCACCAGGTGCTCCAAGAGCGGCGCGGGGGCGAAGCCTGCCTCGCGGAACTCCAGGTACAGGGTCCGCTCGATGGCGAGCGACACGTCCAGCCCGACGACGTCCAGCAGCTCGAACGGCCCCATCGGCAGCGAGCAGCCGACCTTCATCGCGTTGTCGATGTCGTCGGCCGACGCGTAGTGGGCCTCCAGCATCTTCACCGCGTCGTTCAGGTACGGGAACAGCAGCGCGTTGACGATGAACCCGGCCCGGTCGCCGCAGTGCACCGGCACCTTGCCCAGGTCGAGGCACACGCGCCGGGCGGTGGCGACGACGTCCGCCGACGTCGAGATGGTCTCCACGACCTCGACCAGCTTCATTACCTGCGCCGGGTTGAAGAAGTGCAGGCCGACGACGTCGCCGGGCCGCGCGGTGGCGGCGGCGCACTCGATCACGGGCAGCGACGACGTCGTGGTCGCCAGCACCGCGCCCGGCTTGCACACCTCGTCCAGCGCCTCGAACACGGCCTTCTTGACCGACAGCTCCTCGGCGACCGCCTCGACCACCAGGTCGCAGTCGGCGAGGTCGGAGAACTCCACGGCGGGCGTGACGCGGGCCAGCGCCGCGTCCCGGTCGGCCTCGGCGAGCTTGCCGCGCGAGACGGCCTTGTCCAGCGACTTGCGGACCTTGGCGACGGCGGCGTCGGCCTTCTCCGCGGACCGCGCCCGCAGCACCACGTCGTAGCCGCGCTTGGCGAACACCTCGACGATGCCGGTGGCCATGGTGCCGGTGCCGATCACGCCGACCCGCTGGACCTCGCGGGAGGGCGCGGCGTCCGCGGCGGCGACGGGCGTGTGCACGTCCGGCACGACGACCGGCGAGTCCGGCCCGTCGTAGGTGTAGAAGCCGCGCCCGCTCTTGCGGCCCAGCAGCCCCGCGGTGATCATCTGCTTGAGCAGCGGCGCGGGGGCGTGCAGCCGGTTGCGCGACTGGTGGTACATCGTGTCGAGGATCTCGTACGCGGTGTCGAGGCCGATCAGGTCGAGCAGCGCCAGCGGCCCCATCGGGTAGCCGCAGCCGTAGCGCATGGCCGCGTCGAGGTCTTCCCTTGTCGCGTAACGGGATTCGTACATGCGCACGGCGTGGTTCAGGTAGCCGAACAGCAGCGCGTTGGCGATGAACCCGGCCCGGTCGCCGATGACGACGGGAGTCTTGCCCAGCCCTTCGGCGAACGCGACCACGTCGGTCACCACGTCGGGCTCGGTGACGACGGTCCGCACCACCTCGACCAGCTTCAGCACCGGCGCGGGGTTGAAGAAGTGCAGGCCGACGACCTTGCCGGGACGTCCTGTGTGGACACCGATCTCGGTGATCGACAACGACGACGTGTTGGACGCGAACACCGTGTCGGGGCCGCAGATCCGGTCCAGTTCGGCGAAGACGGCGGCCTTCAGCTCGATCCGCTCCGGCACGGCCTCGATGACGAGGTCGACGCCGGCCAGCGCGTCCAGCGAGGTGGCGTACGAGAT
This sequence comes from Saccharothrix hoggarensis, assembly GCF_052936025.1. The sequence continues at coordinate 6,423,901 of NZ_CP193624.1, forward strand.
GCGGGCGAGCGTGGCGTCCCGCTCCGCCGCGGACAGCTTGCCGCCGGCCACCGCGCGGTCGGTCGAGTGGTCGAGGTGGCCGCGCCCGCGGGCCAGGCCGGCCTCGTCCACGTCCACCGCCACGACAGTGACGCCGGTCCGGGCGAGTACTTCGGCGACACCGGCGCCCATCGTGCCGAGACCGACGACTCCGACCGTGTTGAACTGGCGCGTCACTGTTGACCTCCCACTCACCGGAGTGGCTACCGGACGGTAACTTGTCGCGACTATCCCACGGCGGTCACGCGTCGTTCGCGTGAGCTTCACCATCGGTATCGAGCAAGTAATCGGTCCAGCGTCGTCTCACCAGCTCATTCGTCGAAGTCGCGCGCCACCAGCCCTTCCACCCGCCGCACGGCCTCCGCGGCGTCCGCACCGGTGGCGACGACCTCGATCCGCGCGCCTCCGGGCGCGCCGAGCCCCATCAGCGCCAGCACGCTCTTCCCGTCCGCCTCCTGCTCGCCGAACCGCACCACCACCGAGGCGTCCAACGAGTCCAGCGCGCGCACCACCAACGCGGCCGGGCGCGCGTGCAGGCCCACGGAGTTGGTCAGCTCGACCTCCGCCCGCACGGCGTCCTTCACCAGCCGCAACGTGGGCCGCACGGGCTCCGACGAGTCGTCCGGAACGCCGGCCGACCTGGCCGCGTTCGCCGCGGCCGCCGCCACGTCGGCCAACCGCGCGCCGCCCTGAGCCCGCACGGCCGCCGCCACCGCGCCCTCCACCAGCGGCGCGTCCACGACCACCACCGAGCAGTCCGCCTCCTCCGCGGCCATCTCGGCGACCATCTTCGCGCTGCCCAGGTCGAACAAGACGACCACCCCGTCACCCGAGTCGGCCCGCGCGATGGCCTCGCCGACCGCCACGTAGTCGGTGCCCAGCCCGCCCGCGCCGTCACCGCCCGCCGGCACGATCGCGACCGTAGGCGCCATCTGCCCGGCCAGCTCGGCCACGCCCAGCGCCAACTGCCGGCTGTGCGACACCACCACGAGCCCGATCACCGGGCCCGCCCGGCGAACGTCCGCAGCAACAACGACGTCGAGCGCGCACCGGGGTCGAGGTGACCGGCGCTGCGCTCGCCCAGGTACGAGGCGCGCCCCTTCCGCGCCACCATCGGCACGGTGGAGTCGGCGCCCAGCTCGGCCGCGTCGGCCGCCGCGCGCAGCACGTCGGCCACCCCCGCGCCGCTCGCCGCCGCGGACTCCGCCGCCGCCACGGCGGGCGTGAGGGCGTCCACCATCGTCTTGTCCCCCACCTCGGCCTTGCCCCGCGCCACCACGCCCTCCAACGCCGCGCGCAACGCCGCCGCGACCGCCGGGCCGTCGATCGCCGCCGCGTCGCCGACGGACGTGGCGGCCCGCAGGAACGCCGTGCCGTACAGCGGGCCGGCCGCGCCGCCGACGGTGGAGATCAGGGTCGTGGCCGCCAGCCGCAGCACCGCGCCGGGCGACGCGGGCACGTCACCGTCCAGCTTGGCCGCCAGCGCGGTGAACCCGCGGGTCATGTTCTCGCCGTGGTCGCCGTCGCCGATCTCGCGGTCCAGCCGGATCAGCTCGTCGCGGTGCTCCGCCACGACCACCGCCACCGCGCGCATCGCGCTCGCCACCGTCGTTGCCGTGCACCCCATCAGACGCCCCACCGCAGCGCCGGGGTGTGCACGGGCGCGTCCCACAGCTCCACCATCTCGTCGTCCAGCTTGAGCAGTGTCAGGCTCATCCCCTGCATCTCCAGACTCGTGACGTACGGACCGACCAGCCGCCGTTCCACCGTGATCCCCCGTTCGGCGAGGAGCCGTTCCGCGATCCCGTGCGCCAGGTACAGCTCGATCAGCGGCGTGCCACCCATCGAGTTCGTGAACAGCAGCACCCGGTCGCCCTCGCCGAACGGCAAATCTTCGAGGATCGGGTCCAGCAGCGCGGGCACCAGCGCCTCGGCCGACTCGACCTTCACCCGCCGCCGGCCGGGCTCGCCGTGGATGCCGATGCCCAGTTCCATCTCGTCGTCGGCGAGGGTGAACGACGGCTCGCCGGCGTGCGGCACGGTGCACGCGGTCAGCGCCAACCCCATCGACCTGACCTGCGCGACCACCCGTCGCGCCAACGCCTCGCAGCCGTCGAGGTCGACCCCGCGCTCGGCGGCGGCGCCGACGATCTTCTCCAGCAGCACGGTCCCGCCGACGCCGCGCCGGCCCGCCGTGTACAGCGAGTCCTTCACGGCGACGTCGTCGTCGATCACGACCGTGCGCACGTCCACGCCGTCGGCGGCGGCGAGTTCGGCCGCGGTCTCGAAGTTCAGCACGTCACCGGTGTAGTTCTTCACGACCAGCAGCGCGCCCGCGCCGCCGTCGGTGCGGGTGACGGCCGCCGCGACCTGGTCGGGCGTCGGCGAGGTGAACACCGCGCCGGGACAGGCCGCGTCGAGCATCCCCCGGCCGACGAACCCGCCGTGCAGCGGCTCGTGCCCGGACCCGCCACCCGAGATCACGGCCACCTTGCGGGACACCGGGGCGTCCGCCCGCACCACCAGCGCCGGGTCGTACTGGACGTCCAGCAGGTCGGCGTGGGCGAGCGCCATGCCGCGCAGCGCGTCCACCACCACCGTCGCCGGATCGTTGATGATCTTCTTCACGGGTGACCTCCCGATCGACGCTGATCACCCCATTACTACTCCACCGCACGCGTGCCGGAAAGCGGAAGCTACGGTGAGGCAATCCTAAGAACAGCAGGTCAGTGACCTGGAGTAGCGGAGGAATCCCCTAGCGTGGCAACCGCCGAAGTGTCGAGAACCCGGATCGCGGCCCTGCTCGTCGCCGCACTCACCCTCAGCGCGTGCGGCCAGGCCGACACGCCGACCGACAAGCCCGCCGTGGCCCAGGGCGGAGCGGAGTTCGGCCAGGCGGGCGAGAAGAGCGCCGGTTTCGGCACCGACGCCCAGCCCGGCCGGTTCCCCCGCACGATCAAGCACGCGATGGGCGAGACGGTGATCGAGAAGCGCCCGGAGCGCGTGGTCGTCCTCGACGGCGGCGAGCTGGACAACGTGGTCGCGCTCGGCATCGAACCGGTCGGCGTCGCCTACCCGGACGGCGCGCCCACGATGCCGACCTACGTCGGCGACAAGGCGGGCTCGCCCGAGAACGTCGGCGGCATCACCAGCCTCAACCTGGAGACGATCGCCAAGCTCCAGCCGGACCTGATCATCGGCTCACAGCTGCGCGCCGAGCAGCAGTACCCGAAGCTGTCGGAGATCGCGCCGACCGTGTTCGCGGCACGCCCCGGCTACACGTGGAAGGAGAACTTCCGGCTCAACGCGGCGGCGCTCGACAAGGTCGAGGAGGCGGAGAAGCTGCTCTCCGACTACGAGGCGCGCGCCAAGCGGGTCGGTGAGGCACTGGAGAGCAAGCTGGGCAAGCGGCCGACCGTGACCATGCTGCGGTTCATGCCCGGCAAGATCAGGCTGTACGCCAGGAAGTCGTTCATCGGCACCATCCTCGTCGACGCGGGCATCCCCCAGCCGCCGGTGAGCCAGGTGGACGACCTCGCGGTGGAGGTCAGCACCGAGGAGATCGGCAAGGCCGACGCCGACTGGATCCTCATCGGCACGTACGGCGACCAGGGCAAGACCGCGCAGCAGCAGGTCCTGGGCGGCCCGCTGTGGCAGACGCTCGGCGCCGTGAAGGCCGGGCACGCCAAGCCGGTGGCCGACGAGACGTGGTTCCTCGGCCTCGGCGTCCTCGCCGCCGACGAGGTGCTGACCGACCTCGAGAAGATCGTGACGAGCTGACGGCATGACCGTCGACCCGGATCCGGACGGGTCCGGGTCGGCGGCCGGCGGCCCTGGCCGGCCCGCCTGCGCCCCGTCGCCGGACCGCTCGGCTCGCCGCGCGCGGCCGACCTAGCGGCCGTAGAGCACGCGGACCAGGCGGAGGACGTGGCGGATCGTGCGGGAACCCCGGTCGTAGGTCATCGGGTTGAGCAGCGCGCCGAACCGCTTGCGCGTCACGGCGTGGGCGTAGGTGAACTCGCGGAGGCCGTCCTCGCCGTGGATGCGGCCGAACCCGGAGTCGCCGACACCGCCGAACGGCAGGCCCGGCACGGACGCGTAGGCCAGCACCGAGTTGATCGACACCATCCCGCAGCGCAGCTTGTCCGCCAGCTCCTCGCCCCGGTTGCGCGAGTACACCGTCGCGCCGAGCCCGTACCTGAGCGAGTTGGCCCGCCGCACGGCCTCGTCGGCGTCCGCGACCCGGCTGACGACCAGCGTCGGCCCGAACGTCTCCTCGGTCACCGCGGTCGAGTCCTCCGGCACGTCCACCAGCACCACCGGCTCGACGTACGGCGGCCGGATCGACTCCAGCCCGCCCACGACCGCCCGGCCGCCCCGCTCCAACGCGTCGGCGACGTGCGACTGGATGATCTCCACCTGCTTCGGCATGGTGATCGGCCCGAAGTCGGCCCCCGGCTCGCCGCCGGGCCGCAGCTTCGACGCCTTCGCCGTCACCAGCGCGATGAACTCGTCGTAGACGGCGTCGGCCACGTACACCCGCTCCACGCCCGCGCACGTCTGGCCGGAGTTGAAGATCCCGCCCCACACCGCGCCGTCGGCCGCCGCCTTCACGTCGGCGTCCTCGGCCACGATCAGCGGGTCCTTGCCGCCGCACTCCACGAGCACCGGCGTCAACGACGTGGCACACGCGGCCATGACCTTCTTGCCGGTCGGGGTGGAGCCGGTGAACGCCAGCTTGTCCACGCCTGCCGCGCACAGCGCCGCCCCGGTCTCGCCGAACCCGGTCACCACCTGGAACACCGGGAACTCCGGCACGACCTCGGCGAACGTCGACGCCAGGAACACGCCGACGCCCGGCGTGAACTCGGAGGGCTTGAACACCACCGCGTTGCCCGCGGCCAGCGCGTAGGCGATGGAGCCCATCGGCGTGAACGCCGGGTAGTTCCACGGCCCGATCACGCCGACCACGCCCAGCGGCCGGTACTCCAGCGACGCCGCGTGGTTGTACATGAGCATGCCGGGCGCGACCTTGCGCTTGCCCAGCACCTTCGGCGCGTGCTTGGCGGCCCAGTGCAGGTGGTCGATGACCAGGGCCAGCTCGGTCCGCGCGTCGTCGGCGGACTTGCCGGTCTCCGCGCTGATCAGCGCCTGCGCCTCGTCCAGCCGCTTGACCAGGAGCTTGCGCCAGGCGTCCAGCCGGGCCCGCCGGCCGTCGAAGCCCAGCCCGGACCAGAACACCGACGCGTCCCGCGCCACCCGCACGGCCTCGCGCACGTCGTCCTCGGTCGCCACGGGGTGGTGGGCGATGACCTCACCGGTGCGCGGGTCGAGGGACGCGAACCTCCGCTGCTCGTCGTCGGCCCGCGGGGAGGTGGTGGGAGCGGTCTGCGTCATCGGGCCCTCCAAGCACAAGCACAACGCGGGTGTTACCGGACAGTAACGGGTAACACGGGGTGATGTCAGCCCCCGTTCAGCTCTTCGGGATCTTCCCGATCACCGCCTTGGCGAAGGCCACCGCGGCGGCGCAGCGGTCGAACTCCGCGGTCTTAGGGCCGGCCGACTTCACCTCGACGACCTCGCCCTCGTTGTCGTTGCCCTCCAACTGCACCCACTTGACCTCGCACGACGGGAACGCCGTGCTGCGGGACACCTGGTAGCCGGTGATCCCGCCGCCCAGGTCGACCTCGGTCTGCTTGTCGTCGAAGTCCCGGTCGTCGGGGATGAACGTCTCGCGGAAGTCCAGCGTGATCTCCTTGTCGTCACCCAACCAGGAGCACGTGTGCAGGCCGTACGGATACGCACGGTAACCGGGACCGGCGGCCGCGTCGACCGTCGCCTGGTCCGGCAGCGCGCACGGGTCGAGCGTGACGAGCGAGCCCTTGGCGGGCCGGAAGATGCCCTTGCCGTCCTTGATCTGCGCGACCACCGACTCGGCCATCTCGCGGCCGGGCGCGCACGCGTCGCCGTGCTCGTAGCCGATCTGCACGGTGATCCCGAGGCCCGGCTTCTCCTGGGTGATCACCGAGACGAAGCACGCGCTGTCCTCCAGCGTCTGCTCGTGGGCGCGCAGGCCGCCGATCTGCTTGTCGGCCTCCTTGAGCTCGGACGTCATGGTCTGGCCGATCTCGACCGTGACCGCGAGGTCCTTGCCGTCCTTGTCCTCCATGAAGTTGGAGCACCGGCTGAAGCCGCTGCGCGACCGGTCGCCCGGCGTGCCGAACCGCTTCAGGACGTCCTCGTCCAGCAGTTCGCACGGGTCGGTCACGCGGATGCGGTCGGGCGCGAACGCCGGGTCCACCGGCTGCCCGTCCGGCACCGGGGTGTCCTCGGACGGGTCGGCGACGTTCTCCGCGTTCGCCGGGATCGTGGTGCGCGGGAACCTCTGCTTGGCGAGGTCCGGGCCGACACAGCCGGCCAGCAGCAGGGCCAGGCTGAGGATCGCGCTCGGGACGGCGACGAGACGGGGCACGACGTGCACGGTAGCGACCGATTCGGCCATTCGTGTGGGGAACCCTGTGTTGGTCCTCACGAGAGCCCTCGGGAACGATTCAGAACATCGACGCGCTGAACCTGGTGACCCGATGACAACGAGAGGAGCAGCACCCCATGCGCGACCGCATCCGACGCGTCGTCCGACGGATCGACACGTGGACCATCGAGGCGTTCAACCCGGTCTACCCCCGGCGCTGAGCGCCCCCGTCCACGTCACCGTCCCCGCGCACGTCGACACCGGGGTCGGCGCCGGGGTCCGGCACGATGACGGGCCGCAGCACCGCCCACGCGCCGAACACCGCGGACAGGGCGATCATGCCGATCCCGGACCACAGGTTGATGTTGAGCCCGTCCGCCTTCGCGAGGTCGGACTCGTCGGTGAAGCCGAGCCCGACCACCAGCAGCACCACGCCGTAGACGGCGAAGAGCACCGCGATCACCAGTCGCAGGTCGAACAGACCGGCCTTGTGCGCCATGACGACCCACCCCTCCCTCAGGCGAAGATGATGTTGAGCACGACGGTGAGCGCCAGCACGCCGACGCCCAGCAGCACCGGCGACCGGTACCACCCGGCGTCCTCGCCCGTCGTGGAGTGCCGGCGGTCCTCCTTGGGCGTCAGGCTGTAGACCAGCCCGACCAGCCGTTCCTCCGGCACCGGCCGGGTGAACGTCGTGACCACCACGCTGACCACGATGTCGACGGCGAACGCCACGCCCGCGCCGAGGAAGCTCGCGCCCTGGCCCGGCAGGTCGAGCACCCCGGTCTCGGCGAGCACGAACACCGCGACCGCGCCGAGCGTGCCCGCCACCAGGCCCGCCCAGCCCGCCGCCGCGGACATCCGCTTCCAGAACATCGCCAGGATGAACGTGGCGAACAGCGGCGCGTTGAAGAACGAGAACAGCGCCTGGATGTAGTCCATGATGTTGCCGTAGCCGGCGGCGAGGAACGCGGTGCCGATGGCGACCAGCGTGCCGCCGATCGTGGCGAGCCTGCCGACGCGCAGGTAGTACTCGTCCGGGCGGTCCTTGACGACGTAGTCCTGCCAGAGGTCGTAGGTGAAGACCGTGTTGAAGCTCGACACGTTCGCCGCGACGCCCGCCATGAACGACGCCAGCAGGCCCGTGATCGCGATGCCCAGCATGCCGTTGGGCAGCAGGTCGCCGATCAGCGCGGGCAGCGCGTTGTTGTAGACGACGCCGGAGTTCGCGTCACCGGCCTTGAGCGCCGCCATCTCCGGCACGACCAGCGCGGCGATGATGCCGGGGATGATGATCACGAACGGGATCAGCACCTTGGGGTAGGCGCCGATGATCGGCGTGCGCCGCGCGGCCGACATGCTCTTGGCCGACAGCGCGCGCTGCACCTCGGCGAAGTTCGTCGTCCAGTAGCCGAACGACAGCACGAACCCGAGGCCGAACACGATGCCGATGACGCTCAGCACCGGGTTCTGGATGCCGGTCAGCTCGGTCGCCGGCCAGGACGACAGCTGCTCGGCCCCGCCCGGTCCGCCGGTGACCTTCTCGACCAGGCCGTCCCAGCCGCCGACCTTGTGCAGGCCGACGATCGTCAGCGGCAGCAGCGCGGCGATGATCACGAAGAACTGGAGCACCTCGTTGTAGATGGCCGCGGACAGGCCGCCCAGCGCGGTGTAGGTGAGCACGATCGCCGCGGCGATGACCACCGACAGCGGGATCGGCCAGCCGAGCATGAGGTTCAGCAGGAACGCCAGCGCGTACAGGTTCACGCCCGCGATCAGCACCTGGGCGGCGGCGAAGCTGATCGCGTTGACCAGGTGCGCGCCCTTGCCGAAGCGGCGGCGCAGGAACTCGGGGACGCTGCGCACCTTCGAGCCGTAGTAGAACGGCATCATCACCAGGCCGAGGAACACCATGGCCGGGATCGCGCCGATCCAGTAGTAGTGCACGGTCGCCATGCCGTACTGCGCGCCGTTGGCCGCCATGCCGAGCAGTTCGATCGCGCCGAGGTTGGCGGAGATGAACGCGAGGCCGGTGACCCACGCCGGCAGCGAGCGGCCGGAGAGCAGGAAGTCCAGGCTGGACGAGACCGACCGGCGGGCCAGGAAGCCGATGCCGAGCACGAACACGAAGTAGATCGCCAACAGGCCGTAGTCCAACGGACCGGCGTCCAGCTTCAGATCCACCTGGGCCAGCACGGGCACCTTCGCCCACCTCCCTGAGCAACAGCCGCGAACACCACCGCGCACCACCGCACAACCGATCAAGCCGACGGTAGTGCAGGTCGTCACGCTCTGCCGGTTTGAACTACCCAGCGCTAAACCTCAGGTGGGAGTACCAGGCCCTAGCGCGTGAGGACGAACGGCGTCTCGGCGTGGACGGGCCCCGAAGTGGCCCCGACTGTGACCTGCGTGCCGGGGGCGGAGTCGCCGAACGAGTCGGGCACGCGGACCGCCACGTCGGCGAACCGCCCGGCCGCGTCGGCCGTCGTGCCGCCCACCCGGAGGCCGTGGAACGTGAACACCACCCGCCCGTGGGCGGGGTAACCCTGACCGCTGAGCCGCACGTCACCGCCGGCCGGGCCGGCGAGCGGCTGCGCGCCCAGCCGTGCCGCCGGGGTGGGGGCGGCGGTGGAACTCGCCACCGCGGCCGCCGCCAAGGGCGCCACCGGCGGCTCCTGGGCGCACCCCGTGATCGCGAGGGAGGCCAGCAGGACCAGCGCGGGCGGACCGGGTCTTCGTCGACGCACCACGCCTCCCTGTCCCCGTCGACGGGGAGTCAGCGTATAGGCCGGAATCGCCCCTGCCACGCGCCCGAACGGCTTACCGCCGGCCGCCGCGCCTCACGACGGCTCACCGGAACCGCGGGCGGCCGACGACCGCAGCTCCGCGGCGACCTCCTCCGCCCGCGGCGACCCCATCGCGCGGTACAGCTCCAGCGCCGCGTGCCACCGTGCCGCGGCGAGGTCGACCGCGCCCCGGTCCGCCGCCAACCTGCCGAGGAAGCGCAGCGACTCGGCCTCCTCGTACCGGCTCCCGCACGCCCGGCCGGCCTCCAGCGCCTTCAGGTGCTCGTCCTCGGCCCTCTCCGCGTCGCCGCGCCGGGCCGCGATGACCCCGGCGAGGTTGCGCGCCTCGGCGAGGTCCAGCTGCGCGTCCAGCCCGGTGAAGATCCGCATCGCGCGGTCCAGGTCCGCGGCGGCGTCGTCCAGCGCTCCCAGGTCGACGTGCATCTTCGCCCGGCTCCGCCACGCGATCGCGGTGTTGCGGCGAGCGCCGGCCTCGACGTAGAAGTCCAGCGCGGTCGCGTTGAGCCGCAACGCCTCCTCCACGTCGCCGGACCGGCGCAGCAGCACCGCGCGGTTGGCGACCGCGTTGCTCCAGCCGTGCCGGTCGCCGACCTGCTCGAACAGCCGCTGCGCGGTCTCGTACTGGGTCGCGCCCGCACCCGGCTCGCCGCGCTCCACCAGCACCCGTCCCAGGTCGTTGCGGATGCGCGCCTCGGCGTGCCGGTCGCCGAGCCGCAGGCACGCCGCCAGCGCGTGCCGGTGACTGGCCAGCCAGCCGTCCCACTGCTTGGTGAGGAAGAAGTAACCGCGCAACGTGTACGCCAGCTGCCACCGCCTGGTGTCGAGATCGGGACCCTCCCGGCCGTCGGCCACGCCCGACCGGCACAGCGCCACGGCGTCGCGCCAGGTCGCGTGCAGCCACGCCAACGCCGACGCGGGGGTGTCGAACTCCACCGCGTGCTCCGCCGACCCGGCGAGCGGCACCCGGTACCGGTGGGGCGTCACCAGGCGGTCGGCCCGTTCCGCGGTGTGCAGGTAGTGGTCGAGCAGTCGGGTGCGCGCGGCCGCGGCCTCCGCCCGGTCGCCGGCCGCGCACAGCTCGACCGCGTACAGGCGCAGCAGGTCGTGCGTCGAGTACCGGCCCGGCGAGGACTCGGCGACCAGGTGCTTCCCGACCAGGTCGCGCAGCGAGCGCGCCGCCCGTGCCGGCCGCACGCCGCAGAGCGCGGCGAACTGGTGCGCGTCGAAGACGCGACGGGGGTGCACGCCGAGCAGCCGGAACGCGCGAGCGGACGGCTCGGACAAGCGGTGGTAGGACCAGGACAGCACGGGCCGCACCGCCGACCGCGCGTCGTCCCCGACGTCCAGCACGTCGAGCCGTTCGCGCTCGTCGTCCAGCTCCGCCGCCAGTTCCGCCAACGGCGCGTCGGGCCGCGAGAGCGCCAGCCGACCGACTATCCGCAACGCGAGCGGCAGGCCGGCGCAGCGGGTGACCAGGTCGGCGGCCGCCGGGTCGCCGTCCACCCGGTCGCCGAGCACGGCACGCAGCAGGGCGAGCCCGCGCGCCCGGTCGAACACCTCCAACCCGAGCGATTCCGCGTCGTCGTGCACGGAAAGGCCGGGAAGGGCGTCCCGGCTGGTGACGACCACCGGGCACGAGTCGTTGCCCGGCAGCAGCGGGCGCACCTGGTCGGCGCTGACCGCGTTGTCCAGCACGACCAGCACCCGGCGGCCCGCGAGCAGGCTGCGGAAGCACCCGGCCCGCTCGTGGACCGGGCCGGGGACCTCCTGGTCCGCGCCACCGAGCGCGCGCAGGAAGGAACCCAGCACCTCCGCCGGGTCCAGCGGCTCGTCCGGCCCGTACCCGCGCAGGTCGGCGTAGAGCTGCCCGTCCGGGAACGCGTCCGCGCGCGACCACGCCCACTTGACCACCAGCGCGGTCTTGCCCACCCCGCCCGGTCCCGACACGACGGTGACGGGCGCCCGCGCACCCGTCACGGCGTCGTCCAGCCTCCGCCACTCGTCGGTCCGGCCGGTGAACCACCGCGGCGCGGCGGGGAGCTGCCTCGGCGCCGGACGTGCCGGACCCGCGCCGGCGGGCGGTTGCGTCACCTGGATGTGGACGTCACCGCCGATGTGGCCGGCCTGCACCACCGGCCCGGAAGCGCTCGACACCTCGTTGCGGACGTCCCGGTCCACCTGGCTACCGCACCGGTTCGCCGCGTCTGAGCAGCAGGGAGACCAACTTCTCGAAGTCGCCGTCCCGCCGGTAGTGCAGCCGCTTGATGTCACGCGCGAGCGGCGGCAGCGCGTCGTCCTTGTCGTCGTGCTCGTTGAGCATGAGCACCAGGGCCTGCGGCCGGTCCCGCCGCTTGACGTCCAGGTGCAGCGCGTACCCGAACTCGCGCTGGGCCCACTCCGACGCCATGAAGTTCGCGCTCGCGCAGGCCAGCACGTACCGGCTGCTGCGCAGCCCGACCTGGATCTTCTCGGTGATCAGGGTGCCGGGCTCCAGCTCGGTGTCGTCGTACCAGCACCTCACGTCGGCGGCCGTCAACCGGTCCCGGATCTCGCGGACGAGCGGCTCGTCCCGCTTGGTGTGGCACAGGTACACGTCGAACTCGTAGTCGTCCGGCTTGCGGCCGGCGGCGTCGCGCAGCTTCGCCTTCAACGCCGCGCGCTGGGGCACGCTGAGGTCGTTGATGCCGTCGGCCCCGATGTAGAGCACCTTCATCGCCGTGTCGTCGCGCACCACCTCGTACGCCTTGGGGTGCCCGGTGATCAGCTCCGGCAGGTCGACCCAGAGCACCGGGCAGTCGGTGCCGCGCAACGTCACGTTCGGCTCGTCGACCGGTCGCACCACCCCGCTGGTGAGGATGTACAGGCCGTGGTGGTCCGGCACGGACTTCCGCGGCAGCACCACGTCGAGGTCCACCGCGCCCTTGGGCACGGGGATGAGGTGGCTGTGCTCCTCCAGGACGCGCAACGCCTCCCGCCACGCCGCCCTCCGGTCCTCCAGGCTGGCGCCCAGGTCGTCGTCCACCGAGCTCAGCGGACCGGTCCCGTTCGGCCCGACCAGGTACGTGGCGCTCTGCGCGACGTGTTCGAGGACCCGCTCGTTGACGAAGTTCTCCAACAGGTCCACCGCGAGCCTGCCCTGCCTGCTCTGCGCGAGGCGGACCCGGATGTCGTCGTTGTTGAACGACAGCAGGGCGACGTCCGTGAGCGCGACCAGGTCGGCCGTGCGGTTGCGGCCGAGGGCGTAGGCGAGTTCGCCCACGATGTCGCCCACCGTCTGCACGTGCCGCGGTTCCGCCGTGGGCCCGTACCCCTCGTCCTCGAAGTTGTAGACGCCCACCCGCCCGCGCAGGATCAGGAACAGCGAGTCGCCCGGGTCGTCGAACTTGCAGACGATCTCACCGGCCGTGCGCTCGACCAGTTGACCGAGCCGGAGCAGTTCGTTGAGCTGCCCCGGCCGCAGCACCGAGAAGATGCTCTCGCCCTCGGCGTCACCGTCGCCGTCGGTGTCGGCCACGCGCTCCGGTGACGACCTGAGCTTGCCGGTCACCCCGGCCAGGGCGGCGGTGACCTCCTTGTCGTTGGAGTTCACCTGCCAGATGCGCTTGGCGTAGTAGAGGAGCTCCCACCCGTCGGCACGGCCGCGGCTGTCCGTGAACGCGGTGCGGTCGTCCTGCCCGCGACCGCCCCACGCGGACGGCAGGCCCGGGAACGTCATCAGGTACAGCAACCTCGGCGGCAGGTCGCGGTGCGGGAACAGCCGGGCGCGCTCGAAGACGGCGACCGGGCCGATGTCCGCCGCTTCCACCTCGCGGCGGAACTCCTCCGACACCACCACGCCCGCCGACGTCGCCAGGGAGAGCAGCCAGCCCGCGAAGTTCATCGCATCGCCCACCGGCTGGCGCCGGCCGTCCGCGCCGGTGATCTCGCCGACGGCGCCGTGGTGGGCGGTGATGCGGAGCGGCACGCCCGTCGCGAGCGCCCACCGCCTCAGCTCTTCGACCAGGTCGACGGCATCGCGCTGCCAGTCCTCCCGGAAGAAGACGACGTGCCCGCCGTCGCCGCCGGACGACCACGCGACCCCGTCGTGGCCGAGGCGGACCACCCGGGCGCCGACGATCCGGTTGATCTTGCGGACCCGCTCGACCTGCTTGTCCGCGCCCTCGGCGGAATGACCCTCGATGTCGCAGGAGACCACGGCCACCTGCCGGAGCGTTGTCGTCGCGACGTCGGGCACGAGCGCTCCTCCCCGTGCGCGTCCCGCCCACGTGAGCGGGGAGGCGCAAAAGTGCGGAAACACCGTTATGGCGTTCGAACCACATTACCCGCCGACACGCGGGACGGGCACGCGATCAGAACAGGCGGAACTCGTCGGACTCGACGCCGCGCAGCTCGTCGTAGTCCAGGACGACGCAGCGGATGCCCCGGTCCTCGGCGAGGGTCCGCGCCTGCGGCTTGATCTGCTGCGCGGCGAACACGCCCTTCACCGGGGCCAGCAGCGGGTCGCGGTTGAGCAGTTCCAGGTACCTGGTGAGCTGTTCGACGCCGTCGATCTCGCCCCGGCGCTTGATCTCCACGGCGACCGACACGCCCGCCGCGTCGCGGCACATCAGGTCGACCGGGCCGATCGGGGTCGGGAACTCGCGGCGGACGAGGGTCCAGCCCTCGCCGAGCTTGGTGACGTGCTCCGCCAGCAGCTTCTGGAGGTCGGCCTCGACGCCGTCCTTGACCAGGCCGGGCTCCGGGCCCAGCTCGTGCTTCGAGTCGTGCAGCACCTCGGCGAGCGTGATGATCAGCTTCTCGCCGGCCTTGTTCTGCACGACCCACAGGTCGGGGTCCTCGATCAGCCAGCACGGCGGGCTCATCCAGTTCAACGGCTTGTACGCGCGGTCGTCGGAGTGGATCGACACCGAGCCGTCGGCCTTGATCAGCAGCAGCCGCTGCGCCATCGGCAGGTGGGCGGTGAGGCGTCCGACGTAGTCGACCTGGCAGCGAGCGATGACGAGGCGCACGGCGGACAGGCTACGGGGTGCGGGGCCCGATCCACCGGCAGGTACCGTCGGCCGACGTGTCACCGCCGCACCAGCTCCTGCGCACCAAGCCCGTCGAACGGATCGCCGACGAGAGCGCGCGCTCACCGCTGCGCCGCAGCATGGGCCTGCTGCCGCTGGTCTCCCTCTCCGTGGGCGCCACGCTCGGCACGGGCATCTTCGTCGTCCTCGGCCACGCCGCGCCGGTCGCCGGACCCGCGGTCACCGTGTCGTTCGCCGTCGCGGCGCTGGCGGCGCTGTTCTCGGCGCTGTCGTACGCCGAGCTGGCGGGCGCCGTGCCGGTGTCCGGGTCCGCCTACTCGTACACCTACGCCACGTTGGGCGAGCTGGTCGCGTGGGTCTGCGGGTGGTGCCTGCTGCTGGAGTACGGCGTGTCGGTGGCGGCGGTCGCGGTGGGGTGGAGCGGTTACCTGAACGCGTTCCTCGACGCCACGGTCGGGTTCCAGGTGCCCGCCGCGCTGTCCGGCGACGTGGTGAACCTGCCGGCCGCGGTGGTCGTGCTGCTGGCCACGGCCGTGCTGCTGGGCGGTGTGAAGGAGAGCGCCGTCGTCACCACCGTGACCACGCTGCTCAAGGTCGCCGTGCTGGCGTTCTTCGTGGTGGTGGCGGTGTTCGGGTTCCGGAGCGGCAACCTGGCGCCGTTCGCGCCGGCCGGTGTCGCGGGGGTGACGGGCGCGGCGTCGCTGGTGTTCTTCTCCTTCATCGGGTTCGACGCCGCGTCGACGGCCGGCGAGGAGGCGCGCGACCCGCAACGGGACCTGCCGCGGGCGATCGTGATCTCGCTGGCAGTCGTCACGGTGGTGTACGTGCTGGTGGCGTTCACCGCGGTCGGCGCGGTGGGCGTGGACGCGCTCAGCGGGTCGGACGCCTCGCTGGCCACGGTCCTCCGGCAGGTCACCGGGGCGGGGTGGCCGGCGACGGTGCTGTCGGCGGGCGCCGTGATCGCCATCGCGTCCGTGGTGCTGACCGTCCTCTACGGACAGACGCGGGTGCTGGTCGCGATGGCGCGGGACGGCCTGGTGCCCAAGGTGTTCGCGCGGGTCGGCGCGAAGCGGGTGCCGACGGTGAACACGGTGCTGGTGGGCGTGGTCGTCGCGGTGCTCGCCGCGCTGGTGCCGCTCGGGCAGCTGGCCGAGGCGACGAGCATCGGGACGCTGGTGGCGTTCAGCCTGGTCAACGTCGGGGTGCTGGTGCTGCGGCGCACCCGGCCGGACCTGCCGCGCGGTTTCCGCACGCCGGGGGCGCCGGTGGTGCCGCTGCTGGGTCTGGGCATGTGCGTGCTGCTGGTGGCGGGCCTGGCGCCCGCCACGTGGTTGGCCTTCGGCGTGTGGTCGGCCGCGGGCTTGGTGGTGTACTTCGCCTACGGGCGACGCCGATCGGAATTGGCCCGGTCGCGGTTGGCACAGGGAGAGTGACAGTGGAGACCCTCGGATCGCGTGAGGTGTACGCGAACCAGTGGATGGTGGTCCGGGAGGACGCCATCGGGCGGCCGGACGGCACCACCGGGATCTACGGCGTGGTGGACAAGCCGGACTTCGCGCTGGTGATCCCCATGGACGGCGAGCGGCTGCGGCTCGTCGAGCAGTACCGCTACCCGCTCGGCCTGCGGCGCTGGGAGTTCCCGCAGGGCACGGCGCCGGACCGCGCGGAGCTGGACCCGATGGCGCTGGCCGAGCGCGAGCTGCGGGAGGAGACCGGGCTGCGCGCGGGCAAGCTGGTGCAGCTGGGGCTGCTGGACGTCGCGCCGGGCATGTCGAGCCAGCGCGGCCGGGTGTTCCTCGCCACGCAGCTCACGGAGGGCTTCCACGAGCGGGAGCACGAGGAGCAGGACATGCGCTCGGCGTGGTTCCCGCGCGGGGAGTTCGAGGCGATGGTGGCGCGCGGCGACATCACCGACGCCCAGTCGATCGCCGCGTACACCCTGCTCCTGCTGCACGAGCACGCGCAGCCGTGACCGCCGCGATCACTGAGCTGACCTCCGCCGGGGTGCTCGCGAGCGCCGACGGGCTGGCGGACGTGCTGGCGGACGCCGTCGACGGCGGCGCGTCGATCGGTTTCGTCAAGCCGCTGTCGCGGGCGGACGCGGTGGCGTGGTGGCGGGCGCAGGCCGCGCCGGTCGCGAACGGCGTGCTGGCGGTGTGGGCGGCGCTGGACGGCGACCGGGTCGTCGGCGCCGTCCAGGTGCGGTTCACCGGCACGGCCAACGGCACGCACCGCGCCGAGGTGGCGAAGCTCGTGGTGCACCGGGACGCGCGCGGCGCGGGCCTGGGCCGCGCGCTGCTGGACGTGGCCGAGCGGGAAGCGGCCCGGCGCGGGGCGACGCTGCTCGTCCTCGACACCCAGACCGGCTCACCCGCCGAGCGCCTCTACCGGCGGGCCGGGTGGACCGAGGTGGGCGTCATCCCGGACTACGCCGCCGACCCGGACCGCGTGCTGCGGCCGACCACCCTGTTCTACAAGCGGGTGGGCTGACCGGTCACCTCCCGGGCGCCCCGGACGTCGAGTGGGCAGGAGCCCCGAGAACGTCCGGAGGAATCATGGTCACCGCGTACGTCGTCGTCACCGCCCTCACGCTGCTGGCCAACGCCGGCATCGCCGTCGCCGACCTGGCACGGGCCCGTTTCGTCCTGGACAACTCGGCCGAGGTCGGCGTGCCGCGGTCGTGGTTGCCCGCCCTGGCCGCGCTGAAGGGCGCCGGGGCGGTCGGGCTCGCGCTCGGCCTCCTCGGCGCGCACCTCCTCGGCGTCGCGGCGGCGGCCGGGCTGGTGGCGTTCTACGTGGGCGCGATCGCGGCCCACGCCCGGGCGCGGGTCTGGCACAACATCGCGTTCCCGGGCGCGTTCCTCGCCCTGGCGGTCGCCTCGCTGGCGCTCGCGCTCGCGCGCTAGTCCGTCCAGACCGGCGGGCGCTTCTCCAGGAACGACGACATGCCCTCCTTGGCGGCCGGCGTCTGGGACGCGGCGGCCATCACCTCGACGGCGATCGCGTACGCGTCCGCCTCCGGCCGGTCCAGCTGGGCGTAGATCGTCTGCTTGCCCAACGCCTTGCTGGCCCGGCTGCCCCTGGTGGCGCGGCGCATCAGGTCGTCGACCGCGTCGTCCAGCTCGGCCTGCGGGACGACCCGGTTCACCAGGCCCCACTGCTCGGCGGTCCGGGCGTCCACCGGGTCGCCGGTCAGCGCCAGTTCCATCAGCCGCTTGCGCCCGATCGCGCGCGCCACCGGCACGGCCGGGGTGTGGCAGAACCAACCGCCCTTGCCACCGGGCAGGGCGAACCCGGCCTCCTCGGCCGCCACCGCCAGGTCGCACGACGCCACGAGCTGGCACCCGGCGGCCGTGGCCAGCCCGTGCACCCTGGCGATCACCACCTGCGGCACGGACTCGATCGTCCGCATGAGGTCCGTGCAGAGGGTCAGCATCTCACGCACGCCCTCCAGGTCGCGCGCCGCCACGTCGGCGAAGTCGTGCCCGGCGGAGAACACCGGCCCCTCGCCCGCCAGCACCACACCCACCGCGTCCGACGCGGCGACCTCGCGGAACGCGGTCAGCAGCTCCGCCAGGTGCTCGGCGGACAGCGAGTTGCGCCGTGCGGCGCGGTCCATGGTGATGCGGACGACGTCGTCCGCGCGCTCGACCCGGATGTGCTGGTATTCGGCCATGTTGCGACCGTAACCGCCCGTGCGACCGGCCGCCGGCCGCCGACGTCATCGGTCGGAAAACGGTTGCGGCGCTGTCCGCGGCCTCTCCACGATGCCGACCATGACGTACTCGATCGTGGCGCGCGACGCGGTGACGGGCTGCCTCGGCGTGGCCGTGCAGAGCGGCGTGCTCGCCGTCGGCACCAGGGTTCCGGACGTCCGGGCCGGGGTCGGCGCGGTGGTCGTGCAGGCCGGGTCCGAGCCGCCGTGGCGGTCGGTGCTGCTGGACCTCATGGCGAACGGGATGACCGCGGAGCAGGCGGTCGCCGCGCTGGCCACGGTGCCCGGCGCGGCGGAGGCCCAGTTCGCGGCCGTGGGCGTCGACGGGCCGGCCGCCGCCTTCACCGGCCCGGACTGCATCCCCGAGGCCGGGCACGCCGGGCGGGACGCGGTGAGCGCGCAGGCGAACATGGTGGCGAGCCCCACGGTGTGGAGGCCATGCTGGACGCCTACCTGACGTCGTCCGGCGACCTGGCCGACCGGCTGGTGGCCGCGCTCGAAGCCGCCGAGCACGCAGGTGGCGACGTGCGCGGGCCGCAGTCCGCGGCGCTGCTCGTCGCAGGGCCGGAGCGGGGCGCGCAGCCGACCGGCAACGCCGACGACCCGGTGATCGACCTGCGGGTGGACGACTCCCGCGACCCGGTGGGCGACCTGCGGCGGCTGCTGACGACGTCCCGCGCGCACCGCCACCTGATCCGGTCCAGCTCGGGCGACGCGGACGTCGACGTCATCGCCGAGCTGCGCGCGGCGGCGGCCCTGGCCCCGGACGACCCGACGTCGCTGCGGGCCGCCGGGATCAGGCCGGCGCTGGACGGCCTCGCCGCCGAAGGGCTGCCGCTGCTCGCGCGGGCGGTCGAGCTGGAGCCGCTGGTGCGGCGCTGGGCGCGGGTGTCGGCCGAGCGCGCGCGGCGCGAGGGCAACCCGCACGCCGCCGCGTTGCTGTCGTGGCTCGACGACCGCGCCGCCGGCTGACGGTCAGGCCACCTCGACCCGGTACGGGTCGTGCTCGGCGAGCAGCTTCTCCAGCCTCGCCTGGTCGACCCGGCTCACCACGTACGTCTCCTCCTGCCGGTCGCGGACGCACTTGGCCAGGGTGAACGCCGACGTGACGGTGAACAGCAGGCCCAGCGCCAGGAACGCCCGCACCCAGCCGTCCACCGGCAGGTAGGCGACGCCGAGCCCGACGGCGGCCAGCGAGATGGCGAACGACACGACCGCCTGCGCGTAGAAGGCGGTGGTGGTGGGCGAGTGCGGCTTCGCGGTGGAGGTCATGCCGGAAGAATCCCTCCGCCGCCGTCCCCTGTCATGAGTACCGCTACTCATTCGCACGCCCCGACTTCGCGCCGACGTGCGTCAGGACGCCGCGGGCACCCGGAACGTGCGGCGGTACGCGTCGGGCGCGACGCCGAGTTCGGCGCGCAGCCGGCGGCGGAGGTTCGCGGGCGTGCCGAGGCCCGAGCGGTCGGCCACGCGGTGCACGGGCAGGTCCGTGGTCTCCAGCAGGCGTTGCGCGAGCAGCACCCGTTGCACCTGCAGCCACCGCCCGGGCGTGCTGCCGGTCGCGGCGAGGAACGCCCGGTGGAACGTGCGCCCGCTCATCCCGGCGTGCGCGGCCAGGTCGGCGACGCCGATCGACGTGCCGAGCCGGTCCACCGCCCAGTCCACTGTGGACGCGATGCCGGCGCGGTCCGGCCTGGTCGGCAACGGCGGGTCGACGTACTGGCGCTGCCCGCCCTCCCGGGTCGGCGGCATGACCAGCCGGCGGGCGAGCGCGGCGGCCACGTCGGCGCCGTGCGCCCGGCGCACCAGGTGCAGGCACAGGTCGAGGCCGCCGACCACGCCCGCCGACGTCAGCACGTCGTCCCCGTCGGTGAACAGCACGTCGCGGGCGACGCGGGCGCGGGGCGCGGCCCGCTCCAGCGCGTCCAGCAGCCGCCAGTGGGTCGTCGCCTCACGTCCGTCGAGCACCCTGGCCGCCGCCAGCGTGAACGCGCCCGAGCACAGCGCGGCCACCGTGCCGGGGAACGACCGCAGCGCGCGCACGGCGGCCGGCGGCACCGGGGCCAGCGGGTCGACGCGGCCGGGCACGACCACCAGGTCGCACCCCGCCAGGCCGGACAGGCCGTGCGTCGCGGGGATGACGCCCACCGGCTCCACCGGCGTCGACACCCGCCCCGGCGCGCACAGCCGCAGCTCGAACGGGCCGATCCCGGCGTCGCTCCGGTCGACGCCCCACACCTCGCTGACCACCGAGATGTCGAACATCCGGCTGCCCGGCAACACCAGGACCCCGACCGTGCGCATGGCAGGAAAGTACCCCATCGCGCCTGATCCGCCACTCACGCCGGACGTCCCCGCCGACGCAGACTCGGTGCATGACGCACAGCGCCCCCACCGAGAACTCCCGGGCGAAGAACGCCCACGCGAACAGCGCCCTGATCCTGATCGACGTGCAGCGGGGGTTCGACGACCCGTCCTGGGGCAAGCGCGACAACCCCGACGCGGAGGCCAACATCGCCCGGCTCCTCGCGTCCTGGACCGGGCCGCTGGTGCTGGTGCGGCACGACTCCACCAAGCCCGACTCGCCGCTGCGGCCCGGCCAGGACGGCAACCGGTTCAAGCCCGAGCTGGACGGCGCGAACGCCGACCTGGTGTTCGCGAAGGACGTCAACTCGGCGTTCCACGGCGAGGTCGACCTCGACGCGTGGCTGAGGGGGCGCGGCATCACCGACGTCGTGCTGGCCGGCATCCAGACGAACATGTGCGTGGAGACGACCGCCCGGGTGGGCGGCAACCTCGGCTACCGCGTCAAGGTCGTCCTCGACGCCACGTTCACGTTCGACCTGGAGGACCTGACCGCCGACCAGCTCTCCGCCGCCACCGCGACCAACCTGCGGGGCGGCGGGTTCGCGGAGGTCGTCTCGACGGACGACGTGGTCTAGAGGCCGTTGGCCTCGCGGACCACGGTGACGATCTCGTCCATGATCTGGGTCAGCTCGTAGTCCTTGGGCGTGAACACCCTGGCCACCCCGCGCTCGCGCAGCCTGTCGGCGTCGTCGGGCGGGACGATCCCCCCGACGATGACCGGCACGTCCCCGGCGCCGGCCGCGCGCAGGCCCTCGACCACCGCGGGCACGACCTCGAGGTGCGAGCCGGACAGGATGGACAGGCCGACCACGTGCACGTCCTCCTGCACGGCGGCGGCCACGATCTGCGCGGGCGTGAGCCGGATGCCCTGGTAGACGACCTCGAAGCCGACGTCGCGGGCCCGCACGGCGACCTGCTCGGCGCCGTTGGAGTGCCCGTCCAGGCCCGGCTTGCCGACGAGGATGCGCAGCCGCTCGCCCAGCTCCTCGCCGGTCGCCCGGACCCGTTCCCGGACCCGGCCGATCTCCGCGCCCGCCTCGCCCGACGCGGACGCGGCGGAGACGCCGGTCGGCGCCCGGTACTCGCCGAACGTCTCCCGCAACGCCTGCGACCACTCGCCCGTCGTCACGCCCGCCTTCGCGCACGCGATCGTGGCCTCGACCAGGTTCCGGTCCGTCTTCGCCGCTTCGCGCAGGTCGTCCACAGTGGACTTCACCAGGGCTTCGTCCCGGGAGGACCGCCACGCCCGGATCGCCTCCACCGCCTGCTGTTCCACGATCGGGTCGATCTGGAGGATCGCGTTCGCGCCCTCGGCCTGCAACGGCGACGGCTCGGTGGTGGCGAACCTGTTCACGCCCACCACCACGTCCTCACCGGACTCGACGCGCCGACGACGTTCGGCCAGCGACGACACCAGCGCCGACTTCATGTACCCGGACTCGACGGCCGCGACCGCGCCGCCCATCGCCTGCACGCGGTCGATCTCGGCACGCGCGCCCTCGACGATCTCGTCCACCTTGGCCTTGACGACGTGCGAGCCCTCGAAGATGTCCTGGTACTCCAACAGGTCCGTCTCGTAGGCCAGCACCTGCTGCATGCGCAGCGCCCACTGCTGGTCCCACGGCCGCGGCAGGCCGAGCGCCTCGTTCCACGCGGGCAGCTGGATCGCGCGGGCGCGGGCGTCGCGGGACAGCGTCACGGCCAGCATCTCCAGCACGATCCGCTGCACGTTGTTCTCCGGCTGCGCCTCCGTCAGCCCGAGCGAGTTCACCTGCACGCCGTAGCGGAAGCGGCGGTGCCTGGGGTCGGCGATGCCGTACCGGTCACGGGTGATCTCGTCCCACAGCTGGACGAACGCCCGCATCTTGCACATCTCCTCGACGAACCGCACCCCGGCGTTGACGAAGAAGGAGATGCGCGCGACGACCTCGCCGCGCCGTTCCTCGGGCACCTGGCCGGAGTCGAACACCGAGTCGAGCACCGCGATCGCGGTGGACATCGAGTAGGCGATCTCCTGCACGGGCGACGCGCCCGCCTCCTGCAGGTGGTACGAGCAGATGTTGATCGGGTTCCACTTCGGCACGTTCGACACGGTCCACGCGACCATGTCGGTGATCAGCCGCAGGCTCGGCCCGGGCGGGAACACGTACGTGCCGCGGGACAGGTACTCCTTGATGATGTCGTTCTGCGTGGTGCCCGAGAGGGTGGCGCGGTCGGCCCCCTGCTCCTCGGCGACGCTCACGTACAGCGCGAGCAGCCACATGGCCGTCGCGTTGATCGTCATGGACGTGTTCGCCTCGGCCAGCGGGATCTGGTCGAACAGCTGCCGCATGTCGCCGATGTGGCTGATCGGCACGCCGACCTTGCCCACCTCGCCCCTGGCCAGCTCGTCGTCCGGGTCGTAACCGGTCTGCGTGGGCAGGTCGAACGCCACGGACAGGCCCGTCTGACCCTTGGCCAGGTTGCGGCGGTACAGCGCGTTGGAGGCGGCGGCGCTGGAGTGACCCGCGTACGTCCGCATCACCCACGGGCGGTCGCGCTCTCGGTCGGCCGGGTACGGCACGGCAACCTCCTGTGTCTCATTGCGCCGCCTCGGGCGTCGCGGGCGGGGTCGTCTGGAAGTCGACCGCTCGCGCCTCGTGTGCCGGCGGTCGAAGGGCGTGATCGCCGGAGAACGAGCCGCGAACGATCGACGCGACCTCGCGTTGGCTCGTAGCGTACTGGCGAGTAACCGGGGGCGCGCGTGCCGTTGCTCACTGAATCGAAGCTGGGGCACGATGGACGACGTGACCACGCTCACCCCGTTCCTCCTGCTGGTGGCCGTGTTCGCGGTGCTGGCGCTGGTGCTGCGGTGGGCGTTCGGCAACGACCGGCGGGCCGTGCCCGACTACACCGGAGACGACTTCGGCCTGCTGACCGAAGTCGCCGCGGTGCCGACGCGGGCGGCCGCGGACGTGCTGGCCAAGCGCTTGCGGACGGCCCGCATCAGGGTGACCGTGGTGCGCCGCGACGGCCTGCACCGGCTCATGGTGTTCCCCGCCGACGTGCCGGACGCGAAGCTGCTGCTGCGCTGAGCGGGACCGGCCCGTCCCCGGCGCGGGCGCCCGCCGGCGGGACAGCGGGCACCCGGGAAGACAGCGGGCACGGCGGGACAGCGGACCTCGACCACACCCGGACGACCGCCGGCGCGCCGGACCGAGCGGCACGCAGACCAACGGCACCCAGACGAACGGCACGCAGACGAACGGCACGCAGACGAACCCCCACGCAGACGAACGGCGGGCCCCGACCGGATTCGGTCGAGGCCCGCCGTTGGTCAGCGGATCGGCGTCAGCCGATCAGTCGCGTGCCGTTCCAGCCCCAGCCGCGCTGCACCGGGTACCAGGTGTAGTCGGACTCGTTGTACGTGGCCTCCCACAGGCTGCCGTCGTAGCCGTCGATCAGCAGGAAGTGGTTGATGTCCATGCCGGCCATCAGCCGGACGGTCGAGAAGTCCGCGCCCGTGAGCGGGAACTCCTCCAGGCCGGCCCCCTGGTCCAGCCACTCCGACACCAGGCCGTTGCCCTTGACCTCGAGGAAGTCGAGGTCGGCGAGGCCGGTGATCAGCCGCGTGCCGCCCCAGCCCCACCCGATGGTGGTGGAGGACAGGTTGTTGGCGGCGTCGAACTGCCACAGGACCAGGTTGCCCTGCTGGTTGATCTCGACGAACTTGTCCCACGAGACGCCGGACAGCAGACGCGCGTTCTGCCAGCCCCAGCCCACGACCTGCTCGTGGTAGTTGTAGCCGTCCCACGTCCACTTCGAGAGCCGGCCGTCGCCCTTGACCTCGACGAACGTGTCCGCGTTCAGGGTCGACACGATCCGCGTGCCGCCCCAGCCCCAGCCGCGGACCTGGCTGTAGAACGTGTAGCCGTCGGCCGTCCGACGCCAGTAGACCAGGTTGCCCGCGGCGTTGACCTCGAGGAACGACTCGCCGTTGGTCGTGTTGGCCTGGAAGTCCTGCTGCTGGCGCTCGACGGCCTTGTCCGCGCCGAACGGCTGGTAGTCGCGCCCCTGCGCGGCACCCGGCGCCGCCGTCGCGACGGACACCGCCGCCACGAGACCCAGCACCGCCGCCATCGCTCTCTTCGATCGCACTTTCGACTGCCCCCTCTGATGTCACTTCAGCCAAGCAAGACGACGCACATCCTTGCCTGTCGATCGACTGGCCACAACCTCTTTGCGGTGAAAGGGAAAACTACTTCGACGGCGTCGAGCCCGGACGCCGGGAAGAGGTGCGCACGACGTCCGGGAACCGAATTTCGACACCGAAAAGGACCGTTTTGGACCGATTCACCGGTCCGATCACGGACCGTCCCCGACCCATTCCGGCGCGTTCCCGCGCCGGGCGCGCCGCGCTAGGCGTTCACGCGCTCCACGGTCGCGCCCAGCTTGCGCAGGTTCTCCACGAAACCGGGGTAGCCGCGCTCGATGTGGAAGATCTCGTACACCTCGGTCGCGCCGTCCGCGCACAGCCCGGCCAGCACCAAGCCCGCGCCCGCCCGGATGTCCGACGCCCACACCGGCGCGCTGGACAGCCGCTCCACGCCGCGCACGACGGCGTGGTGGCCGTCGGTCCGCGCGTCCGCGCCCAGCCGCACCATCTCCTCGATGAACCGGAACCGCGCCTCGAACAGGTTCTCGGTGATCATCGACGTGCCGTCGGCGATGCTGGACAGGGCGATCGCGAACGGCTGGAGGTCGGTCGCGAAACCGGGGTAGGGCAGGGTCACGAAGTCCACCGACCGCGGCCGGTCGCGCTGCACCACGCGGAAGCCGTCGCTGTCGAACGTGGTCACCTCCGCGCCCGCCATCCGCAGCTTCTCCAGCACCAGGTCGAGGTGGTGCGGGTTGACGCCGCGCACGGTGATGTCGCCCCGCGTCATCACGGCCGCGAACGCCCACGTCGCGCCGACGATCCGGTCGCCGATCACGCGGTGCTCGGTCGGCCGCAGCGACTCCACGCCGTGGACCGTCAGCGTGGACGTGCCCGCGCCCTCGATCTTCGCGCCCATCTGCTGGAGCATCACGCAGATGTCCACGATCTCCGGCTCGCGGGCGGCGTTGTCGATGACCGTGGTGCCGTCCGCCAGCACCGCCGCCATCAGGATGTTCTCGGTCGCGCCCACGCTCGGGAAGTCGAGCCAGATCTGGGCGCCGTGCAGGCCCTCGGCCTCGGCGACCACGCAGCCGTGCTCGATCTCGCTGTGCGCGCCGAGCTTGCGCAGGCCGTTCTGGTGCATGTCCAGCGGCCTGCTGCCGATCGCGTCACCACCCGGCAGGGCCACCACCGCGCGCTTGCACCGGCCGACCAGGGGCCC
Source organism: Saccharothrix hoggarensis (assembly GCF_052936025.1). The sequence continues at coordinate 6,449,691 of NZ_CP193624.1, forward strand.
CAGCACGCACACGGACGCGCGGAGCTTGCCCATCGCCTCCGAGTCGGCGCGGTGGTTGAGCTCCTTCGGCGTGGTGATGGTGGCCACGTCGCCGTCGAGGACCACCTCGCAGCCCAGGCTGCGCAGGACGTCCGCCATCAGCGGGACGTCCAGGATCTCCGGGCAGTTGGTGATGGTGGTGGTGCCCTCGGCCAGCAGTGCCGCCGCCATCAGCTTGAGCACGCTGTTCTTCGCGCCCACGACGTCGACCTCGCCGACGAGACGCCCACCGCCCTGGACCCGGAAGTGCTCACTCACGTAGGGAACTCCTCGCTCGATGTGCCGCAATCCTACGTTCGGACTGAATCGTGCCCGCCCGTGGTGGCTGCCTGCGGTGTCTACAGTGCTGTGCATGGCCGTGCACCTGACGAAGATCTACACCCGGGTCGGCGACGACGGGACCACCGGGCTCGGCGACTTCTCCCGCGTGCCCAAGACGTCGCCCCGGATCACCGCGTACGCCGACGTGGACGAGACCAACGCCGCCCTCGGCGTGGCGCTGGCGCTCGGCGCGCTGGACGACGACGTCGCGCAGGTGGTCCGGCGGGTCCAGAACGACCTGTTCGACGTCGGGGCCGACCTGTGCACGCCCGTCGTGCCCGACCCGAAGTACCCGCCGCTGCGCGTCACCCAGGCGTACGTGGACCGGCTGGAGGCGTGGTGCGACGAGTTCAACGCCCGGCTGGGCAAGCTGGAGTCGTTCATCCTCAACGGCGGCACGCCCGGCGCGGCCCTGCTGCACCAGGCCCGGACCATCGCGCGGCGGGCCGAGCGCGGCACGTGGGCGCTGATCGAGGCCGAGGCCGAGCAGACGAACGTGCTGACCGCGAAGTACCTCAACCGGCTGTCCGACCTGCTGTTCATCCTCGCCCGGGTGGCCAACCCGGACGGTGACGTCCTCTGGCAGCCGGGCGCCAACGCCTGACGGTCCGGTGGCCCGGCCGCGCCCCGCGGCCGGGCACAACGGGTGCTGTCCGCGTCCCCGTCAGGACGCGACGTGCACCACCTTCTCCGCGCCGATGCGCCGCATGCGCTCGACGCCCCACTCCCCCAGCGCCTCCAGCGCCGCGTTCAGCGACACGCCTTCCCCGGTCAGCGTGTACTCGACCCTGGGCGGCACCTCCGGGTACACCTCGCGGTGCACCAGCCCGTCCTCCTCCATCTCCCGGAGCTGCTGGACGAGCATCTTCTCGCTCACCCCCGGCAGACCGCGGCGGAGCTGGGCGAACCGCCGCACGCCGTGCTCGCGCAGCTCCCACAGGATCAGGGACTTCCACTTGCCGGACACCACGTCCATCGCGGCGTCGAGGCCGCAGAAGTAGGGGCCGCGCCGCGCCGTCGTCGCCATCCGAGCCTCCCGCACTTACCAAAAGGTGGGTACTGCACTTAATAGTCCGTACTGGTCGAACATACCGGTTCAAGCCACGATCAAGGCATGACGAACCCGAACAACACCGCCACGGTGACGGTCCTCGGCCTCGGCGAGATGGGCCGCGCCCTGGCGACCGCCCTCGCGCGCGCCGGACACCCCACCACGGTCTGGAACCGGTCGCCCGGCAAGGCGGACGCCCTGGTCGGACTGGGCGCCACCGAGGCCGCCACGGCGAGCGACGCGGTGACGGCGAGCGACCTCGTGATCGCGTGCCTCCTCGACGCCGCCTCGGTCCACCAGGTCCTCGACCCGGTGGTGGACCGCCTCGCCGGCCGCACCCTGGTCAACGTCACCACGACCACCCCCGAGCAGGCCGGGGAGATCGCCGCCTGGGCCGACGCCCACGGCGTCACGTACCTGGACGGCGGCATCATGGCCGTGCCGTCGATGATCGGCGGTCCGGGCTCGTCGATCCTCTACAGCGGGTCGTCCGACGCCTTCGACCGGTACCGGCCGCTGCTCGACCTGTGGGGCGAGAGCACGTACTTCGGCGCGGACCCCGGCCTGGCGTCCCTGTACGACCTCGCCCTCCTGGCCGGCATGTACGTCATGTTCGCCGGGTTCCTGCACGGCGCGGCGATGGTCGCGGGCGCGGGGGTGTCGGCGACGGAGTTCGCGGAGCGCGCGGCGCCGTGGCTGGCCGCGATGACGGGCGGGCTGGCCGGCTACGCCGCGGTGGTGGACGGCGGCGACTACACCGTCCCCGGGCAGCAGAGCCTGGAGTTCTCCGACCTGGGCGACATGGTCGCCGCCAGCGCCGCGCAGGGCATCAGCACGGAGGTGGTCGACATGGTGCAGCGGCTGATCCGGCGGCAGATCGACGCCGGTCACGGCAAGGAGGGCTTCGCCCGGATCTTCGAGAGCATCAAGCAGCCCGCCTGACCGGCGGACACCGCCCGGGTCAGGAGGCCCAGGGAATGGAACGGCCCGGAGGCGCTGACTCCAACCAGGACAGGAATCCTGTCAGCGCGTCCGGGCCCATCGCGATCTCGACCTCGCCACGGTTGCCGCGACAGCGGAGCACGACCGCGCCGGCGGGCATCGCGTACGTCTCGGGGGCGGTCGGCTCACGGCGGTCGTCGATCTCGAAGCCCTCGCGGGAGATCACCATGTCCGGGCCGGAGCGCAGGCTCAGCACGCGGAACCACGTGAACTCGTCGCCCCGGTAGTGCCCGACACCGAGGTGCCAGCCGCGGCCGGAGTCCTCGAGTCTCAACCTCAGCGCGACGTGCACACCGCCCGCGCGCAGCAACCGGACCCGGCGCCAGGTGAGGTACGCGAGCACCACCACCGCGCCGAACAGGACCACCCCGACCAGTTCGGCGATCCCCACGGCGTTTGTCCGCTCGTCCGCGTCAGACCGTGTGTCCCGCGGCGCGGAGCCGCGCGATCGCCCGGGCCCGCTGCACGTCGTCCGCGTTCTGCGCGTCCGCGCGCGCCTGCTCGACGTCGATCTCGCCGGACAGCTCCGCGTCCTCGGCGAGGATGCTCACCCCGTCGCCGGTCACGGAGAGGAAGCCACCGTGCACGGCCGCCGTGACGAGCTCGTTGTCCGTGGTCCGGATGCGGACCACACCGCCCTCGACCAACTGGCCCAGCACGGGCTCGTGGCCGGGCAGGATGCCGATCTCGCCCTCAAGCGTCTGCGCGACCACCGACGTGGCCGTTCCGGACCACAGGCGGCGTTCCACGGCGACCAACTGGACGGTCATCTCGGCCACGCGCATCTCCCTCGTCGACTGGAGTCACGTGCAGTCTAAACGGTGACCGGAACACACCGCCGCACCAGCCACCCCCAGACGCGTTCTGCGTGACGTGCGGGCCGGCGCACGGGCGTCCGAGGTGGCGCGCGCCACCCGCCGCCGCGCTCCCGGCCGGTGGAAGACTGGGCCCGTGACGCCGCCGAAGTCGCTGCTGGAGCGGGCGTTCTCGCTGCTGGCCGCGTTCACCGTGGACCGGCCCGCGCTGACGTTGTCCGAGCTGAGCCGCCACTCCGGCCTGCCGCTGAACACCACGCACCGGCTGGTGGCGTCCCTGGCCGGGCTGCGCGCCCTCGACCGCACCGCCGACGGCCGGTACGCGGTCGGCCTGCGGCTGCTGGAGCTGGGCGCGCTGTCGCCCGGCAGCCTGGACCTGCGCGACCGCGCCGTGCCGTTCCTGGAGGACCTGTACGAGGTGACGCGGCACAACGTCCAGCCGGCCGTGCGGGACGGCACGGACGTCGTCTACGTCGAGCGGATCTCGGCGCGCGACGCGGTGAACGTGGTGACGCGGGTCGGCAGCCGGATGCCGTTGCCCTGCACCGGGGTCGGCCTGGTGCTGCTGGCCGCCGCGCCGGTCGCCGTGCAGGAGGCAGTGCTGTCGGCGCCGTTGAAGAGGTTCACGCCGATGACGATCACGTCGGCCGGGGCGCTGCGCGAGGCCTTGGCCCGCGTCCGCCGCGACGGCCACGCCATCAGCGACCGCCAGCTGGAGATGATCACGTACTCGGTCGCCGCGCCCGTCCGCGGCCCGGAGGGCGACGTCGTGGCCGCCGTGTCCGTCGTCGTGCCCACGGGGACGCGCACCGACTCGGTCGTGCCGGCGGTGCGGACGTGCGGGCTCGCGATCTCCCGCGCCCTGGGCTGGACCTCCGCCTGAACCGGCGGCCCCCGGAAACGGGGCAGGGCCGCCCCCGCACCGCGGGGACGGCCCTGAACGCTCCGAAGGCTTACTTGCCCGCGAGCTTCTTGGCGTTGGCCTCGACGTCGTCCAACCCGCCGCAGGAGAAGAACGCCTGCTCCGGGTAGTGGTCGAACTCGCCCTTGCACACGCGGTCGAACGCCTCGATCGTGTCCTTGATCGGCACGAACGAACCCGGCTGGCCGGTGAACTTCTCGGCCACGATGAAGTTCTGGCCGAGGAAGCGCTCCAGGCGACGGGCGCGGCCGACGAGGACCTTGTCCTCCTCGGACAGCTCGTCCATGCCTAGGATGGCGATGATGTCCTGCAGCTCCTTGTACTTCTGCAGGATCCGCTTGACCTCCTGCGCCACCCGGTAGTGCTCCTCGCCGACGATCGACGGCTCGAGGATGCGGGAGGACGAGGACAGCGGGTCCACCGCCGGGTAGATGCCCTTCTGGGAGATCGGACGGGAGAGCTCCGTCGTCGCGTCCAGGTGGGCGAACGTGGTGGCCGGCGCGGGGTCGGTGTAGTCGTCCGCGGGCACGTAGATGGCCTGCAGCGAGGTGATCGACTTACCGCGCGTCGAGGTGATGCGCTCCTGGAGCTCACCCATCTCGTCCGCCAGCGTCGGCTGGTAACCCACGGCGGACGGCATGCGGCCCAGCAGGGTCGACACCTCGGAACCCGCCTGGGTGAACCGGAAGATGTTGTCGATGAACAGCAGCACGTCCTGGCCCTGCACGTCGCGGAAGTACTCCGCCATCGTCAGGGCGGACAGCGCGACGCGCATGCGCGTGCCGGGCGGCTCGTCCATCTGACCGAACACCAGGGCGGTGTCGTTGAGAACGCCCATCTCCTCCATCTCGAGGAGGAGGTCGGTGCCCTCACGGGTGCGCTCGCCGACGCCGGCGAACACCGACGTGCCGGAGAACTCGCGGGCGATACGGGTGATCATCTCCTGGATGAGCACCGTCTTGCCCACGCCCGCGCCGCCGAACAGGCCGATCTTGCCGCCCTTGACGTACGGGGTCAGCAGGTCGATGACCTTGATGCCCGTTTCCAGGATCTCGGTCTTGCCCTCGAGCTGGTCGAACGACGGCGCCTTGCGGTGGATGGCCCACTGCTCGCCGTCACGGCCGAGGCCCGGCTCGTCGAGGCAGTCGCCGAGCGCGTTGAACACGTGCCCCTTGACGACGTCGCCGACGGGCACGCTGATGGCCCGACCGGTGTCCGTCACGGCCGCGCCGCGGACCAGGCCGTCGGTCGGCTGCATCGAGATCGTGCGGACCAGGTTGTCGCCCAGGTGCTGGGCGACCTCGAGGGTGAGCGTCTTGGCGACCGCCTCGTAGGTGATCTCCACGCTCAGTGCGTTGAACAGCTCCGGCACCGCGCCACGCGGGAACTCCACGTCGACGACGGCACCGATCACCCGGACCACACGGCCGGTGCGGGTGGTGGTGGCAGTAGCACTCATGTCACTCATCACTTCCTGCGCCACCGGTAAGCGCGGAGGCGCCACCGACGATCTCGCTGATCTCCTGGGTGATCTGGGCCTGGCGGGCCTGGTTCGCCTGGCGGCTGAGGTTCCGGACCAGCTCGGTGGCGTTGTCCGTCGCCGCCTTCATCGCGGTCCGTCGCGCCGCCGACTCCGAGGCCGCCGCGTCCAGCAGTGCCGAGAAGAGCCGGGTCTTGACGTACTTGGGCAGCAACGCGCCCAACAAGGTCTCCGCGCTCGGTTCGAACGAGTACACCGACTGGAGCCGGTTCGGCTCCGGGTCGAAGTCGACGACCATCGGCGCGATCCGCTTGGCGACCGGCGTCTGGCTCAGCATCGACTTGAACTCGGTGTAGACCACGTGCAGCTCGTCCACGCCGAGCACGCCGTCCGGACCGGGCTGGTCGCCCTCGTCGTCGCTGCCCGCGACGAACGCCTTGACCAGCGCGTCACCGGCCTCGACGGCGTTGACGTAGTGCGGCAGCTGCGAGAAGCCGCTCCACTCGCCCGCGATGGCGCGGCGGCGGAACCTGTAGTAGCTCGCGCCCTTGCGGCCGATGACGTAGAGCACGGGCTCCTTGCCCTCGGACCGCAGCAGCGACAGCAGCTCCTCGGCGGCCCGCAGCACGTTGGCGTTGTAGCCGCCGCACATGCCCTTGTCGCTGGTGACGACCAGCACGCCGGCACGGCGGGGGTTCTTGCGCTCGGTCAGCAGCGGGTGGTCGAGGTTCGCGGACGCCGTCGCCAGCGCGGAGAGCACCGAGGTGATCTCCTCCGCGTAGGGACGGGACGCCGCGACCCTCGTCTGCGCCTTGGCGAGACGGGACGTGGCGATGAGCTCGTACGCCTTGGTGATCTTCTTGGTCGAGTTGACCGAGCGGATGCGTTGGCGCAGCTCCCGGATCTGTGCCGCCATGCCTACGTCACTTCTCGGCCGGAGCGGGTCGGTGGACCTTCACCGACTCCTGTCCGACCTTGTCGGCGTCCATCGCCGCGGCGGGCACGTCGTTCACCGTCGTGCTGCCCGTGGCGCTGAACTGCTGCTTGAACGCGGTGACCGCGTCCACGATGCCCTTCTCCGTGTCCTCGGACAACTTCTTGGACTCGCGGATGTCGGACAGGATCACGTCGTGGCTGCGGCGCACGTGGTCGAGGAACTCCGACTCGAAGCGGCGGACGTCGCCCACCGGGACGTCGTCGTAGTAGCCGTTCGTGCCGAGGTAGATCGAGACGACCTGCTCCTCGACGGGGACCGGCGAGTACTGGCCCTGCTTCAGCAGCTCGACCAGGCGGGCGCCGCGCTCCAGCTGGGCGCGGGACGCCGCGTCGAGGTCCGAGGCGAAGGCGGAGAACGCCTCCAGCTCGCGGAACTGCGACAGGTCGAGGCGCAGCGAGCCGGCGACCGTCTTCATCGCCTTGATCTGCGCGGCGCCACCGACGCGGGAGACCGAGATACCCACGTTGACGGCCGGGCGCACACCGGCGTTGAACAGGTCCGACTCCAGGAAGCACTGGCCGTCGGTGATCGAGATGACGTTGGTCGGGATGTACGCCGACACGTCGTTGGCCTTGGTCTCGATGATCGGGAGACCCGTCATCGAGCCGCCGCCCATGTCGTCGGACAGCTTCGCGCAACGCTCGAGGAGGCGCGAGTGCAAGTAGAAGACGTCGCCCGGGTACGCCTCGCGGCCCGGCGGGCGGCGCAGCAGCAGCGAGATGGCGCGGTACGCCTCCGCCTGCTTGGTCAGGTCGTCGAAGATGATCAGGACGTGCTTGCCCTGGTACATCCAGTGCTGGCCGATGGCCGAGCCGGTGTACGGCGCGAGCCACTTGAAGCCGGCCGAGTCGGACGCGGGGGCGGCGACGATGGTGGTGTACTCCAGCGCGCCCGCCTCCTCCAGCGCGGCCTTGACGCCCGCGATGGTGGAGCCCTTCTGCCCGATGGCGACGTACACGCAGCGCACCTGCTGCTGCGGGTCGCCCGAGTCCCAGGCCTTCTTCTGGTTGATGATCGTGTCGATGCAGACCGCGGTCTTGCCGGTCTTGCGGTCGCCGATGATCAGCTGGCGCTGACCGCGGCCGATCGGGGTCATCGAGTCGATCGCCTTGATGCCGGTCTGCATCGGCTCGCTCACCGGCTGGCGCTGCAGCACCGACGCGGCCTGCAGCTCCAGGGCGCGGTTGTCGTCGGCCACGATGTCGCCGAGGCCGTCGATCGGCTGGCCGAGCGGGTTCACCACGCGGCCGAGGAAGCCGTCGCCGACCGGCACGGAGAGCACCTGGCCGGTCCGCTTGACCTCCTGGCCCTCTTCGATCTTGTCGAAGTCACCGAGGATGACCGCGCCGATGGTGCGGACCTCGAGGCTCAGGGCCACGCCGAGCACGCCGCCGGGGAACTCCAGCAGCTCGTTGGTCATGGTGCCGGGCAGACCTTCGACGATGGCGATGCCGTCGTAGGTCTCCGCGACGACGCCGACCTCTTCCCGGCTGACTTCCGGGGAGTAGGCCGAGACGTACTTCTCGATCGCACTGCGGATCTCGTCCGACGAGATCGTCAGCTCCGCCATGTCGTTCCTGCTCTCACTTCGTTCTGGGAAAGGGGCTTGTGGGCCGCGGTTCCGGTTCGGTCAGCCGGCGAGGTCGCGGCGCAGCGACGCCAGCCGACCGGCCACGCTTCCGTCGATGACTTCGTCGCCGATCTTGATCAGCAGGCCGCCCCGCAACGAGGGGTCGACCTCCACGTGCAGCGCGATCGGCCTGGAGTAGATCCGGGTCAGCGTGGTCTCGAGGCGGTCCAGCTGCGCCGCGTCCAGCTCGACGGCAGAACGGACGTAGGCGACGGAACGTTCCCGGCGCTTGGCCGCGAGCGACGCGAGGTCGCCCAGGCCGCTGACGATTCCCTGACCGCGGGGCTCGCGCACGAGCTGGTCCACCAGGGTCTTGGTGGTCTCGTCGACCTTGCCGGCGACGAGGCTGTCGACCAGCGCGACCTTGGCGGCGGGCTCCGCCGCCGGGTCGGACAGGGCCAGCTCCAGCTCGTGGTTGGCCGCGATGATCCGGCCGAGCCGGAACACCTCGTCCTCGACCGAGTCGAGCTTGCCCTCCCGCTCCGCCCGCACCAGCAGCGTGGTGCGGGCCAGCGACTCGACGCCGTCGACCAGCTCGCGCGGGCTGGACCAGCGCGCGGTGACGACCGTGGTCAGCACCTGCACCGTCTCGTCGGCGACCTTGCCGTCGAACAGACCGCGCAGCAGCTGCTCACGGGACGCGGGGTCGGAGGAGTTGTCGGCCAGCGCCCGGCGCAGCGCGGGCTGCGCCGACAGCAGGCTGACGACCGCGAACAGCTCCTCGCCCAGCTTCGCCAAGGACTGGCCGGCCGTCGTGCCGGTCGTGCCGTCGACGACCTCGAGCAGCCGCAGTTCGGCGGCGGCCAGGGCGTCACGGCTGGCGGCGTGCAGCGTCATCAGCGTTCCCTCACTTGGCGGCCGGAGCCGACGTGCCGTCGAGGTCCTCGAGGAACCGGTCGACGGTGCCCCGGCGGCGGACCTCGTCCTCCAGCGACTCGCCGACGACCCGGTCCGCCAGGTCGATGGCCAGCCGGCCCAGCTCGCCCCGCAGCTCGGCGACGATCTGCGCGCGCTGCGTCTCCAGCTGGGTCTGCCCCTGCGCGACGATCCGCGCGGACTCCTCCTGCGCCTTGGCGCGCAGCTCAGTGATGATCTGCTCGCCTTCGATGCGGGCGTCGTCCCGAATGCGGGCCGCCTCCGCGCGGGCCTCGGCCAGCTGCGCCCGGTACTGCTCGAGCGCCTGCTGTGCCTGTGCCTGCGCCTGCTCGGCCTTCTCGATCCCGCCCTCGATCTTGGCGGCGCGTTCCGCGTACAACGTCTCGAAGCGCGGCGTCACGAACTTCTTGATGACGAAGAACAGCAGGAGGAACGCGATCAGACCGATGATGATCTCGGACGTGTGCGGCAGGACCGGGTTGATCGGGCCTTCCGCCGCCAGGATGAGGGTATTCATCACGACCTTCTCCTAGTGCGATGAACGTCAGGCAGTGGCGAGGAAGTACACGACGAAGCCGAGCAGCGCCAGCACCTCGACGATGGCGAACGTGGTCCAGGCCAGGCCCAGCAGCACGCCGCGAGCCTCGGGCTGACGGGCGGTGCCGTTGATGACCGAGGAGAAGATGAGACCCACGCCGATGCCGGGGCCGATCGCCGCGAGGCCGTAACCGATGGCAGCCAGACCCTGGTTCAGGTTGACGGCTTCCTGCGCAAGAACGATAGCGCTCACTTGTGCTGTTCCCTTTCCAACTCGGTCCGCGAACACTCGCGGATCGGAGGCTTGATATTTCTCAGTGCTCTTCAGCCAGCGCCGCGCCGATGTAGCTGGCTGACAGCAGAGCGAAAATGTAGGCCTGTAGCACCATGATCAGCGCTTCGAGGAACGTCAGCGCGATGGCGAAGATGAAGGCGACCGGCGCCACCACGACGGTGATGCCGCCCGCGAACAGCAGGTACTCACCGGACAGGGTGAACACAAGCAGCAGCAGGTGCCCCGCGAACATGGCCGCGAAAACACGGATCGCGAGCGTGAGCGGGTTCAACACGAACTTCTGGAAGAACTCGATCGGGATGAGCAGCGGCAGCACGAACCACGGTGCGCCCGGGGGCATGGTCTGGTTCTTCAGGTACTGCACCAGGCCGTGCCTGCGGATGCCCGCGTAGTGGTATACCGGGTAAACGACGAGCAACGACACGGCCAACGGGAAGCCGATGTGCGACATGGTCGGGAACTGCACCACGGGGATGAGCCCGAACAGGTTGTTCACCAGGATGAACGTGAAGATCGTGAGGATCAGCGGCACGTACGGCCGGAAGTCCCTGGCACCGATCTGCTCGCGGGCGATGGAGTTGCGGCCCACGTCGTACAGCGACTCCGCGGCGAACTGGAACTTGCCGGGGACAAGCTTGAGGTTGCGGGTCGCGGCGATGAAGAACGCACCGATGATGAAGATCGACAGCACCAACAGCACCATGGGCTTGGTGACGCTGCCGAAGATCGGTGGCAGGAAGAAGTCCTTCGTGCCGGGAGCGACGAACTCATCGCCCGCGGCCAGCACCATCCAGGTCACTGTGTTCCTTCCGGTTCTCCCGGCCGGCGTTCACTCCGCCGGGGGAATCGTCACGATCGGGACTTAACGTACCTTACGGACCGCAAGCGCCCACGAGAGGCACCCCACCTAGCTGGGTGTCCCGTCTTGCGCGCACCGTACCAGCCGGTAGATCAGGTGTTTCCAGGGGTCGGGACCACCATCTGACTGCGACTGCGCTTGGAGGCGCGCACCTCCATGAAGGTGGCGACCACGATCGTCGCGGCCATGGTCAGTGCCAGCGCGTTGGTGTGCAGCACCGGGAACTGGCGGAGCAGCACCATCACCACGATCAGCAGGATCAGCTTCCCCATGAACCCCGCCAGCGCCGCCACCATGATCACCTGGAGCGGCAGCGCGGCGGTCTTGCGCATCACCACGAGCGTCCCGACGGACGACAGGCACGCGAGCGCGCCGCCGATCAACGCCGCGACCAACCCGGGGACGCCGGCCAGCACGGTCCAGAGGACGGCGCCGACGGCGACCGTGCCCAGCGCCGCCCACATCGCACCGCGGAACATCTCGCCGGCGAGCCGCCGCACGACGGCCTCGTGCGTCCACTCGGTGCTCTTAGGGCTGTCCTGGGTCATGTCACCCCTTCCCACTGGTCGGAACCGAGTGTAAAGAAGGCTTGGTGCTCGACCTGCCGGCGGGGGTCAGGAACGGCGGACTTCGCGAAGTCTGGGGATCGCGGAGACCAGCAGGGCGAGCAGCAGCCCGATCGCGAGGCACCACACGACGACCACGACGTCGAACAACGTCAGCGCCACCGCGCCGAACGCCAGCACGCCCGCCCACAAGTAGATCAACAGCACCGCGCGGCGCTGGGAGTGGCCGATCTCCAGCAGCCGGTGGTGCAGGTGCATCTTGTCCGCGGAGAACGGGCTCTCGCCGCGCCGGGTGCGCCGCACCACGGCCATCAGCAGGTCGAGCAGCGGCACGAACAGCACGGCGGCCACGACGACGAGCGGCGAGAGCAGGCCGAGGACGTCGGTCGCGCGCACGGACTCGTAGTTGATCTTGCCGGAGGCGGAGATCGTGGCCGCGGCGAGCATCAGACCGATCAGCATCGACCCCGAGTCGCCCATGAAGATCCGCGCCGGGTTGAAGTTGTGCGGCAGGAAGCCGAGGCACGCGCCGGCCAGCGTGGCGGCGATCAGGGCCGGCGGGTACGCGCCGACGTCACCGCCGTTGTTGGCCAGCAGGCCGATGGAGAACACGCACGTGGCGGTGGCGGCGATGAGCCCGATGCCCGCGGCGAGTCCGTCCAGTCCGTCCACGAAGTTCATCGCGTTGACCATGGTGACGGCCAGCAGCACGCTCAGGATCGCGCCCTGGTTCTGGTCCAGCGACAGCAGCGAGCCGGTGCCCTCGCCGTCGTCGCCCCACGGCACCCAGAACAGCAGCCACTGGAGCCCGAAGAGCACCAGGATGCCCGCGGCGGTGACCTGGCCGGCGAGTTTCGTCAGGGAGTCGAGCTCGAACCGGTCGTCCAGCACGCCCACGAGGACGATCACCCCGCCGCCCACGATGACGGCGTACGGGTCGTACGAGAAGTCGAACGCCGACCGCAGCACGGGCAGCTGGTGCGCGAGCAGCATGCCGCCCAGCACCCCGCCGTACATGGCGAGGCCGCCCATCCGCGGCATCGGCTTGACGTGGACGTCGCGCTGGCGCGGGTAGGCGACCGCGCCGATCCGGAACGCCAGCTTGCGCACGAGGCCGACGAGCAGGAACGTCACGACGGCGGCGGTCAGCGCGACGAGCAGGTACTCCCGGACCGGGAGGACGTTGGACACGGCAGGCAACTGGCCCACAGCTGGCTAGCCCCTCGGGGATGGGGGGTCGGGCGGACCGACGGGATCGACGTGACCGAGTTGGTCGGGTGGTTCGGGCTTGGGGACCACCACGCTACTCCGATCGACAAGATCCACTAGCGCGCGACCTCGACTTCGACGCCGAGCACCTCGGACACCTCCGCGATCGGCACCGCGCCCTCGCGCAGCACCACCGGGTCCGGGCCGGTCAGGTCGACGATGGTGGACGCGACGTTCTCGGCGGCCGGGCCGCCGTCCAGGTAGACGCCGACCTCCTCGCCGAGCTGGTCCCACGCCTCCTGCGCGGTGCCCGCGGGCGGGAAGCCGGACTTGTTCGCGCTGGACACGGCCATCGGGCCGACGTCGCGGAGCAGTTCGAGGGCGACCGGGTGCAGCGGCATGCGCAGCATCACCGTGCCGCGGGTGTGACCGAGGTCCCACGCGAGCGAGGGCGCGTGCTGCAGGACCAGGGAGAGCCCGCCGGGCCAGAACGCCTCGATCAGCGCGCGGGCCTGCCGGGGAACGCTGAGGACCAGGCCGTCGATGGTGGTCCACGAGCCGACCAGGACGGGCACCGGCATGTCCGGCCCGCGGCCCTTGGCTTCCAGCAGGGCGCGCACCGCGGTCGCGTCGAACGCGTCGCACCCGATGCCGTAGACGGTGTCGGTGGGGAGGACCACGAGGCGCCCGGAGCGCACCGCGCCCGCCGCGGCGGTGAGGCCTGCCGTCCGGTCGGCCTGAACGCTGCAATCGTAGACCGTGCTCACCCCGCTGATCCAAGCACAGCGCGCCCGGTGACTGCGGCGGAGGTCACGGTTGCGGGCGGGCGGAGGCGGTTTCGGCGTCCACGGCCCACTGCTGCTTGCGGTGGGCCACCACGGACGCGAACACGAAGGCGCCGCCGAGCAGCACGCCCGCCGCCGTGACGAGCGGGTCGTCGACCGCGCCGCCCACGAACGGCAGCACCAGGACGGCCAGCGCCACCACGCCGAAGCCCACCGCGGACCGGGGCGCGACCCACCGCCACCGCTCGCCGCGCGCCACCCGGTGCCGCAGGTCGGTGGCGAAGGCGACCAGCTCCGGGTCCGGGGCGGTCGTCAGGATCTCGTCGGCCAGTGCGCGGCACTCGGCGAGCTGCGCGCGGCCGGTGATGACGAGCGCGCCGCCGGGCGTGACGTCGCGGATGTGGGTGGTGCGGGCGGCGAGGGCGAGGGAGAGGTGGACGCGGAGCAGGTCGTCGGCCCGCAGGCTGGTCTCGTGGGCGGGTTCGGCGCGGCCGGGTTCGGCGCGGGCGGGTTCGGCCTGGGCGGGTTCGGCGCGACCCGACTCGGCACGGGCCGGACCGGCGCGGCCGGGCACGGCGGGGGCGGGTTCCGCGAAGGAGCGCTCGGCGCGGTCCGGTTCGGCTCGGGCGGCGTCGGAGCGGGACAGTTCGGCTCGGATCGCGTCGGCCGCCGCGAGCGGTTCGTCGAGGGCGGAGGCCAGGGCGGCGCGGGAGCGGGTCAGGCGGGCCCGGTCGTGGTCGGCGAACGCGGTGAGGTCGATCGGCCGGGCGATGCGCGCGGCCACCCACCGGCGCAGGTCGTCCCACTCGTTCGGCCCGTTGGCAGGCATCACCGGTTCTCCGATTTACTCGCCGGAGCGTCGGCGGCCAGACTATCCGGATGGCGAAGCGCCCGGTGGACCGGAAGAACACGATCGGCGCGCTGCCGTTGGCGTTGACCTTCACCGCGTTGTACGTCGTGCTCGCGGGCGCGGCCGGTTACCTGGCGCTGGACGACCCGGCGCCCACCGCCGTCGCCGCGCCCTCGACGCTGCCGGCAGGTCCCACGACGACAGCCACGCCCACCACGGCCACGACAACAACGGCGAGCACCACGGGCACCACGTCGACCTCCGCCCTGCCCCCGGACGTCGAACAGGTGACCGCCCCGGGCGGTCTCACCACCGTGGTCCCCGCCGGGTGGCGGCGCTCCGGCGGCACGGTCGCCACGACGCTGGTCGCCGTCGACCCCGCCTCGCCGCGCGAGGAGGTGAGGTTCGGTGGCGCGCCGGTCACCGACCCGTCGAAGTCCCTGCTGGACCGCATCACCGAGGCCGCCGCGCAGCGCGAGCGCGAACCGGCCCACCGGCGGCTGACCCTCGCCGCGACGACGGTCCGCGACCACCCGGCCGTCGGCTGGGAGTTCGAGGACGTGGAGGCGTCCGGCCCGACCAGGGTCGCAACGGTGTTCTGGGAGGTGGACGGCGTCGAGTACGTCCTCTACTCCGCCGGGCCGCCGGAACGCTGGGAGAACACCCGGTCGCGCCTGAAGACGATGGCCGACCTGTCCAGCCCGTGACGTCGCGCCGGCGACCGTCGAACGCGGCAGACAGGCGCGGCAGGCGGTGGCGAAGCGGACACGCTCGTCAGGCACGGTCGTCGGGCGCGGCAGACAGGCACGGCCGCCGGGCGCGGCAGACAGGCACGGCCGCCGGGCGCGGCAGACAGGCACGGCCGCCGGGCGCGGCAGACAGGCACGGCCGCCGGGCGCGGCAGACAGGCGCGGCCGTCAGGCGCGGCGGGCGGTGGCGAAGCGGGCGCGACCGGCCAGGTCCGCGTGGTCGGCCACGTCGGTCAGCACGCGGCGCGCGGCGAGCAGGGCGGGCACGGACTCGCCCTGCGTGTCGTCGTGCTCGATCCCCACGTGGCCGCCCGGCTTCAGCAGGCGCGCGGCGAGCGTGACGACGTGCCGGATCACGTCGAGGCCGTCCGCGCCGCCGAAGACGGCCTGGCGCGGGTCGTGGTCGGCGACCTCCGGCTGGACCTCGGTCGCGTCCGGGACGTACGGCGGGTTGCACAGCACCAGGTCGACCTGACCGTCCAGGTCGGACAGCACGTCCGGCGCGGTCACGTCGCCCGCGTGGAGCGTGATCGGGGTGTCGCCCGCGCCGCCGCGGATCTCGGCGTTGCGGCGCGCCCAGGCCAGCGCGGCGTGGTCGCGCTCGACGGCGTGCACGGACGCCGACGGCACCCGGTGCGCCACGGCGAGGGCGAGCGCGCCGGAACCCGTGCACAGGTCGACGACGACGGGCGCGGGCGTCACCGAGAGGTCCAGTGTGGACAGTCCCCACTCGAGCAGGAGCTCGGTTTCCGGGCGCGGGATGAACACGCCCGGACCGACTTCCAGGTCGATGCCGCCGAGGTGGGCGGTGCCGGTGATGTGCTGCAGCGGGATGCGCGACGTGCGCTGCACGACGACCTTGTGCAGCGCGTCCACCACCGGCGGGTCGACCAGCGGGATCAGCGGAAGGCGGGACCGCGCGACGCCCAGCACGTGGGCGGCGAGCAGTTCCGCGTCCACCCGCGGGCTGTCCACACCCGCCGCGGCCAGCATGCGTTCCGCTTCGAGGATGGCCAGCCGCAGCGGGTGTCGGGTCATGCCCGAAGGATAGTCATGACCCGGCGACGGACACCGGTCAGAAGTTGATCATGTGACCGGCCAGGCCGTGCACGGCTTCCTTGACCGCCTCGCCCAGCGTCGGGTGCGCGTGGACGTTGCGCGCCACCTCGTGGACGGTGAGGTCCCACTGCTGCGCGAGCGTCAGCTCCGGCAGCAGCTCGGTCACGTCGGGCCCGATCAGGTGACCGCCGAGCAGCTCGCCGTGCGTCTTGTCGCTGATCAGCTTCACGAACCCGCCCGAGTCGCCGATGCCGTGCGCCTTGCCGTTCGCGGTGAACGGGAACTTCGCCACCTGGACGTCGAAGCCCTTCTCGCGGGCCTGCGCCTCGGTCCACCCGAACGACGCGATCTGCGGCTGGCAGTACGTCGCGCGCGGGATCATCACGAAGTCCAGCTCCATGGTCTCCGCGCCCGCGATGGTCTCCGCCGCGATGATGCCCATCGACTCGGCGGCGTGCGCCAGCATCAGCTTCGCCGTCACGTCGCCGATGGCGTAGATGTTCGGCACGTTCGTGCGGCCGCGGCCGTCGACGTCGATCGCGCCGCGCTCGGTGAGCCGGACGCCGGTGTTCTCCAGCCCGTAGCCCTCGACCCGCGGCTGGAAGCCGATGGCCTGCATGACCTTGTCGGCCTCCAGGACCTCCTGCCGGCCGTCCTTCGACACGGTGACGCGCACGCGGTCGCCGGAGTCGTCGATGGACTCGACGCGGGTGGACGTGCGCACGTCGATCCCGAGCCGCTTGTACCGCTTGGCCAGCTCGGTCGAGACCTCGGCGTCCTCCAGCGGCACCACGCGGTCCAGGAACTCCACGATGGTGACCTTGACGCCGTAGTTGTGCAGCACGTACGCGAACTCGACGCCGATGGCGCCCGCACCCGCGATGACGATGCTGCCCGGCAGGTCCTCGGACATGATCTGCTCTTCGTACGTCACCACCCGGTCGGACAGCTTCGTGCCCGGGAGGAGGCGGGTGGTCGCACCGGCCGCGATGATCGCGGAACCGAACGTGATCGTCTCGTCACCCACCTTGATGGTGTTGGCGTCGACGAACGTCCCCCGACCGTTGTACTCGGTGATGCCGTTCTTCTTCATCAGGAAGTGCACGCCCTTGACGCGCCCGTCCGCGACCTTCCGGCTGCGCTGGAACGCGGCGCCGTAGTCGAACTTCACCGTGCCGTCGACCTGGATGCCGTAGGTCTTCTGCTCGTGCGTGAACAGGTGCGCCAGCTCCGCGTTGCGCAGGAGCGCCTTCGACGGGATGCAGCCCACGTTCAGGCAGACCCCGCCCCAGTAACGCTCCTCGATGACCGCCGTCTTCAGCCCCAGCTGGGCCGAGCGGATCGCGGCGACGTACCCGCCTGGCCCCGCACCGAGGACCACGACGTCAAAGTGTGCGCTCATGACCGACACATTAGGTGCCCAGTTGGTCCGACAAGAACTCAACGGTCCGACGCCACGCGTCGGCCCTCGCGGCGGCCGTGGCGGCGGGCGTGCCGCCCATCGCGAACCGCACGCCGGGCCCCGGAACGACCACGTCGGTGGTCGGCCGGTGGGGCGGGCCCGCGATCAGGTGTCCTGCCTCGGGGTACACGACGTGCTCGTGCCGGTGCGGGTGCCCGCGCTCGGCCAGCCGACGTGCCGCGACCTCGCTCAGCTCGACGCACGGCCACGACTCGTCCCGGCCGGATGAGAGCAGCAACACACCCCCGTTGATGCGCTCGACGGGGATCTCGGTGTCCTCGGGGATGCCGTCGGTGAGGTCGAACGCCAGGCGCAGCGGCACCGGCTCGCCGTCCACGATCCTCATCCGCAGCTCGTGCGGCACCGAGTACGGCAGGTACGGCAGCGGCCTGCCCTGCCACGTCCACGACGCGGCCTCGTGCTCCAGCTTCTGCGACAACCGGCGGCCCGGCCCGATGCACTGCGTCACCACGCCACTGCCCACCACGCTCACCACGGCGTTGACCTGCGGGAACGTCGCACCGACCAGCAACGCCAGCTCGCCGCCGCGCGAACCGCCGAGCACGCCGACCTTCCCGGCGCGGGCGCCCAGCCACTCCACCGCGGCGCCGACGTACTCCAAGGGGATCTCGACCAGGTCGTCCGGCACTCCCGGCGCCCCGAAGTGCGCCAGCGTCAGCGCGGCGAACCCGTGGCCGGCCAGCAGCGCCGCGTCGAGCTCGTGCAGCCCGCCCTCGGAACCGCTGAGCACCAGCACGCCGGGGTGCGTCTCGTCGTCGTCCGGCTCGAACAGCACGCCGACCAGGCCGTTCTCGGTCACCTCGGTCCGGCGGACGCCCTCGGGGACGGTGCGGCGGTCCACCTCGACCCGGCCCGCGCCGTCGACCTCGACGACCGTGCCGCGCGGCGTGCCGCCGGTCGGCGCCATCGCCCAGAACAACCCCATCGGGTCGACGCCGGAGTAGGCGCCCTCGACCGGGGCGTGCCGCGTCAGGTCCACCACGCCGCGCTCGTCGGCCAGGAACACGGCCTCGGCGGCACGGTCACCCGTCGACGCGCAGACCGTGACCCGCTCGTCCGGCGACAGGCCGGAGACGACGATCCGCAGGGACGTGTCCAGTGGGGCGCTCAGGGGGCTGACCAGGAGTTCCGCCACGACCGCGCCCCTCTCGTCGCATCACCCGCCGGCGAGTCGCTCCGCGCGGTCGGCCGCCGCCAAAGCGTCGAGCACCGCGTCCAGATCGCCGTCGAGCACTTGATCCAGGTTATGCGCTTTGTACCCGACACGGTGGTCGGAGATGCGTGATTCCGGGAAGTTGTAGGTCCGCACCCGCTCGGACCGGTCGACCGTGCGGATCTGGGTGCGCCGGGCGTCCGACGCCTCCTGGGCCTGCTTCTCCTCGGCCAACGCGGTCAGCCGCGCCTGCAGCACCTGCATGGCCCGCGCCTTGTTCTGGAGCTGGCTGCGCTCGTTCTGGCAGGACACCACGATGCCCGTGGGCAGGTGCGTGATGCGGACCGCCGAGTCGGTCGTGTTGACGCTCTGGCCGCCCTTGCCGGACGAGCGGAACACGTCCACGCGCAGGTCGTTCTCGTCGATCTCGACCTCGACGTCCTCGGTCTCCGGGAACACCAGGACACCGGCGGCGGACGTGTGGATGCGCCCCTGCGACTCGGTGACCGGCACCCGCTGCACGCGGTGCACGCCGCCCTCGTACTTCAGCCGCGACCAGACACCGTCCGGGGTGTCGGCGCGGCTCTTGATGGCCACCGTGACGTCCTTGTAGCCGCCCAGGTCGGAGTCGGTGCCGTCGAGCACCTCGGCCTTCCAGCCGTGGCGCTCGGCGTACCGCAGGTACATGCGCAACAGGTCGCCCGCGAACAGGGCCGACTCCTCGCCGCCCTCACCGGACTTGATCTCCAGCACGACGTCCGCGTGGTCGTGCGGGTCGCGCGGCAGGAGCAGCTCGGTCAGCTTGGCCTCCAGCGCTGGGACGCGTCGGGCCAGCTCCTCGGCTTCCTCGGCGAACACCGGGTCCTCGGCGGCCAGCTCGCGCGCCGTTTCCAGGTCCGACTTCGCCTGCTCCAGCTCCCGGGCCGTCTTCACGATCGGCCCCAGCTCGGCGTAGCGCTTGCCGAGCTTGCGCGCGCCCGCCTGGTCGGCGTGCACCGAGGGGTCGGCGAGCTTGGCTTCCAGCTCGGCGTGCTCGGCCAGCAGGGCGTCCAGCGTCACGATCTTGCTCCGGTCTCAGCTTCTGAAGGGTGTCCCGACAAGGTGTGGAGACGACAACGGCGTCCACCCGCGAAATCGGGGTGGACGCCGTTGGGGCAGCTACTTGGCGCGCTTGCCGTAGCGGGCCTCGAAGCGCGCGACCCGGCCACCGGTGTCGAGGATCTTCTGCTTGCCGGTGTAGAACGGGTGGCAGTTGGCGCAGATCTCGACGTGGATGGACCCGGAGGTCTTGGTGCTGCGGGTGGTGAAGGTGTTGCCGCAACCGCAGGTGACCTCGGTCGTCACGTACTCGGGGTGAATGCCGGTCTTCAACGTCTCGTCCCTTTCCTCGGTGGCCGCCGGGTCCTCGTTGTCCTTCGAGGTGAACCGGAGCCGGACTCGACCCGACAGTGTGCCAGATCGGCCGTCACGGACTGAAACGCGTGGTCGGGCGCCGTTGTTCCCCGTGCTCGGGGTCACAACCGCTCGCCGATGGACGACGACCATTTGGCGCACCAGGTAGCCGCTGGACTACTCAGTGCAGCGGTCGACGTTGCGTGGACGCCACACTGGCCCCGTGTTCTGCTCCGTCGGGCGCCCGCTGCGGTTGACCACGTGGTTGGCGGTGCCGTTCCTGTTCAGCAGCGCCGTCCTGGGCCTCACCGGGCTCGGAGGGCTGCTGCTCGGGGCTCCGGGGTACCTCCCCCTGTCGAGCCCCGTGTTCGGCGCGGGCGTCGCCGTCGGCGTGGCGGCGTCCAGCGCGGTCGAGTGGACCGCGCGCTGGCAGCGCGTGTGGCTGCGGTGGCCCTACCTGGCGTCCGTGCTGGCCCTCGGCGTGCTGGTGGACGGCGTGCGGCTGCCGGTCGTGGCCGTGGTGGCCCTCGGCGTGCCCGTGACGGCCCTGCTCGTCGCCCAGTACTTCCTCGAACGCCGCCGCACGGCCGCGCTCGCCGAGGCCGGCCTGACCTCCGCCTCGCAGTGCTGACGCCCCACCCCGCCGACCTGCGCTGACGGCCCCGTGACGCCCGAAGGCCCGCCCGGCGTGGTGTGCCGGACGGGCCTTCGGAGGTCGGGCGCGGTCAGTCGTTGTCCGCACCCGGGGTGGTCTTCGCGACCTGCATCAGGAACTCGATGTTGGTGCGGCTCTTGCGCAGGCGGTCCAGCAGCAGGTCGATCGCCTGCTGGCTGTCCAGGGCGTGCAGCACCCGGCGCAGCTTGTGCATGACCGCCAGCTCGTCCGGCGACAGCAGCAGGTCTTCCTTGCGGGTGCCGGACGAGTCGACGTCCACCGCCGGGAAGGTCCGCTTGTCCGCGATCTTCCGGTCGAGCTTGAGCTCGGCGTTGCCGGTGCCCTTGAACTCCTCGAAGATTACGCTGTCGCCCGCGGACCCGGTCTCGACCAGGGCCGTCGCGATGACGGTCAGCGAGCCGCCGCCCTCGATGTTCCGCGCCGCGCCCAGGAACCGCTTGGGCGGGTACAGCGCGGTCGAGTCGACACCACCGGACAGGATCCGGCCGCTCGCGGGGGCCGCGAGGTTGTAGGCACGACCCAGGCGGGTGATCGAGTCCAGCAGCACGACCACGTCGTGACCCATCTCGACCAGGCGCTTCGCCCGCTCGATGGCCAGCTCCGAGATCGTGGTGTGGTCCGACGGCGGGCGGTCGAAGGTGGAGGCGATGACCTCGCCCTTCACCGACCGCTGCATGTCGGTGACCTCTTCGGGGCGCTCGTCCACCAGCACCACCATCAGGTGGCACTCGGGGTTGTTCTTCGTGATCGCGTTCGCGATCGACTGGAGCACCGAGGTCTTGCCCGCCTTCGGCGGCGACACGACGAGGGCGCGCTGGCCCTTGCCGATCGGCATCACCAGGTCGATGACGCGCGTGGTGAGGATGTGCGGTTCCGTCTCGAGGCGCAGGCGCTCGTTCGGGTACAGCGGCGTCAGCTTGGTGAAGTCCGGCCGGTTGCGGGACTCCTCCGGGTCGAGGCCGTTGATCTTGTCCACCCGCACCAGGGGGTTGAACTTCTGGCGCTGCTGCTCGCCGTCGCGCGGCTGCCGCACGGCGCCGATGAGGGCGTCACCGCGGCGGAGGCCGTACTTGCGGACCAGCGACAACGACACGTAGACGTCGTTCGGCCCGGCGAGGTAGCCGGACGTGCGGACGAACGCGTAGTTCTCCAGCACGTCCAGGATGCCCGCGACGGGCAGCAGGACGTCGTCGTCGCGCACCTCGGTGTCGGTGGCGGGACCGCCGTCGTCGCCACGGCCGCCACGGCGGCGGCGGTCGCGGAAGCGGCGACCGCGACGGCCACCGTCCTCGTCGCCGTCGTCGCCCGGGCCGCTCTGGCGGTTGCGGCTCTGGTCGCGGCCGCCCCGGTCGTCACGGCCATCACGGCTGTCACGGCCGCCGCGGTCGTCGCGACCGCCGCGGTCCTGCCGGTCGCCGCGGTCGCCGCGGTTGCCCCGGTCCTGGCGCTGTTCGCGCTGCTCGGAACGGTCCTGCCGGTCGCCGCGGTCGGACCGCTCGGCCCGCTCGCCCTGCTGGCGCTCACCCTGCGCCCGGTCGCCCTGGGGGCGCTCGGCCTGGGTGCGCTCACCCTGCGGGCGCTCGGTCTGGACGCGGTCGGCCTGCGGCGGCGCCGCCTGCTGACCGTCGGCGGCGGGCGCCTCGGGGCTGCCCGCCGGGCGGTTCGCCGACCGACGACGGCGGTTGCCACGCCGGCCACCCTCCTCCTCCGAGGAGGACGGCTGGGCGGGCCGCTCGGCCACGTCGAGCTGCTGCTGGGTCGGCTTCTCCACCGGGGCAGGCGCCTCGGCCGCACGCGCGGGCGCCTTCTCGGCGACCGCCTTGGGCGCGTCGGCCTTCTTCTCGGTCTTGGGCGGCGTCGCGGCACTGCCCCGACCGGAGGTGCCGCCCTGACGCTCCTTGATGGCCGCGATCAGGTCGCCCTTGCGGAGGCCGGCGGTGCCGGTGATACCCAGCTGACTGGCGAGTTCACGGAGTTCGGCCAGCACCATTCCAGAGAGGCCCGCGCGCTTGCGCGGCGTGGCGCTGCCGTTCGAAGGGGTGGTCAGAGCGTTCTCCTCGGCTCCGGAACTGGCAGCGGGGTTGGGAGCAGCAGGAGCTTGGCTGCTCAGTACATCGGTGTTGGTCACACATGTCCTTCCTGACCGGAGCGCGCCTCCTACGCGATCCAGCGGACCTGCCGTCCGACGGAATGCGGTGCGGCAGTTTCGTCCCGGTTCAGGCGGACCTCGGACGGCGCGGAACGCGCACGAAAGCGGAGTCCTCCGGTACGGGACTTCGGTCACACGGCGAGCGGGTGCCTTCCAGCGTCGACCCCGTCCATACGGCACAGGGCCAAGTCGCTGGAGAAATGCGATCCGGAACGAACGTCCGGGCACCACACCGGCGCCCGTGCGCGCGGTGACTGATGGCCCCGAGGGTAGACGCCGGTACCGCCGGGTGCAACAACCGGGGCCTGGCGCGTCGCATCACTCAACCGAGTGGCGCAACCCGGACCCCGCCCAGGTCGACCGGCGTGCGCCGCACCTCGAACCCCGTCAGGTCCGGACCGGGCGGCAGCTCGCCGGACGCCGGCAGGGCCAGGACCGTCGGCCCCGCACCGGACACCGCGGCGGGCACGCCCGCCTCCCGCAGCGACCGCACCAGGCGCGTCGTCGCAGGCCAGGCGGGTTCCCGGTACGGCTCGTGCAGCCGGTCGTCCAGCGCGTCGAGGAGCCGCGACGGGTCCGCCGAGAGCGCGTGCACGGCCAGCGCGGCCCGGCTCACGGCGAACGCCGCGTCCTCGTGCGGCACCTTCGACGGCAGCAGCCCGCGGGTCGTCTTGGTGGACGACTCGACTGCCGGGACGAGCACGACCGGGCTCACGCCGGGGTGCGGCTCCACACGCACTGCGTGGAATCGGTCACCGTGCGTCCACGCGATCGCGACGCCGCCGAACATGCTCGCCGCGGCGTTGTCGGCGTGGCCCTCGAACTCCGCGGCGAGTTGCAACGCGCTCGTGTCCAACTCGCGACCGGCCAGGGCGAACGCCGCCGCGACACCCGCCACGACGGCCGCCGCCGACGACCCGAGGCCGCGGGCGTGCGGGATCGCGTTGCGGCAGGTCAGCCGCAGCCCCGGCACGTCCAGCCCGACCAGCTCGGACGCCGCCCGGAACGCCCGCACGACCAGGTGCGACCCGTCCGTCGGCACGTCCGCGGAGCCCTCGCCCGACACCTCGACCGCCAGTCCGCCGCCGGTGACGGCGAACTCGACCTCGTCGTGGACGCCCAGCGCCATGCCGAGCGCGTCGAACCCCGAGCCGAGGTTCGCCGTGGAACCGGGCACGGTGACGCGCACACCGGTCGCGGGCACGGCCGTCACGCCAGCTCCAGCGCGGTCGCGACGGCGCCGGGGTCCACCGGCACCGGCTCGACCTCGGCCATGCCGAGCAGCGCGGTGTCGGGGTCCTTCAGGCCGTGGCCGGTGACCGTGCAGACGACCAGCGAGCCCTTCGGCAACCGCCCGTCCGCCGCGGTGGCCAGCAGGCCCGCCACGCTCGTCGCGGACGCGGGCTCGACGAAGATGCCCTCGGTCGAGGCCAGCAGCCGGTAGGCCTCCAGGATCTTCTCGTCCGTCACGGCCTCGAACAGGCCGCCGGACTCCTCCTTGGCGGCCACCGCGCCGGTCCACGACGCGGGGCTGCCCACCCGGATGGCGGTCGCGATGGTCTCCGGGTTCGCCACCGGCGCGCCCAGCACCAGCGGCGCGGACCCCGCGGCCTGGAAGCCGAACATGCGCGGCGTCGACGACGTCACGCCGTCGTGGTGGTAGTCGGAGTACCCGCGCCAGTACGCGGTGATGTTGCCCGCGTTGCCCACCGGCAGGCAGTGGACGTCCGGCGCGCGGCCGAGCACGTCGCAGATCTCCCACGCGGCGGTCTTCTGGCCGATCAGGCGCACCGGGTTCACGGAGTTGACCAGCGTGATCGGGTACTCGATCGACGTCTTGGAGGCCAGCTCGAGGCAGTCGTCGAAGTTGCCGTCGATCTGCAGGATGCGCGCGCCGTGCGCGACCGCCTGGGCCAGCTTGCCCAGCGCGATCTTGCCGCGCGGCACGAGGACCGCGGCGGCCATCCCGGCCTTCGCCGCGTACGCCGCCGCGCTCGCCGACGTGTTGCCGGTCGACGCGCAGATCACGCCCCGGATGCCGCTGGCCAGCGCGTGCGTCATGGCCACGGTCATGCCGCGGTCCTTGAACGAGCCGGTCGGGTTCGCGCCCTCGACCTTGATGTAGACCTCGCAGCCGGTCACCTCCGACAGGTGCCGGGCGGCCACCAGCGGCGTGCCGCCTTCGTGGAGGGTGACGACCTCGGCGCCCGCGGGGAGCTGGATCCGGTCCGCGTAGGCGTGGATGATGCCCGGCCACCCCGGCCGCGCGCTCGTTGGGTTCTCGGCACCGCCGAGGGCTGCTTGGGCCACCATCACTCTTCGCCTTCCACCCGCATCACGCTGACCACTTCCCGAACCACGGGCAGCCCGCCGATTTTGTCCACGGTCGACCGCAGTGCCGCGTCGGTCGCGGCGTGGGTGACGATCACCAGGCTGGCGTCGTCGACCCGACCCTCCTGCCGCACCGCCGCGATGCTCACGTCGTGCTCCGCGAACACCGCCGCGACCTGCGACAACACGCCCGCCCGGTCGGCGACGTCGAGGCTGATGTGATAACGCGTGGGCGTCTGGCCCATCGGCCGCACGGGCAGGCCCGCGTACGCCGACTCACGCGGCCCGCGCCCGCTGTGCACCCGGTTGCGGGCCACCGCGACGAGGTCGCCGAGCACCGCGCTGGCGGTCGGGGCGCCGCCCGCGCCCTGGCCGTAGAACATCATCTCGCCGGCGGCGTCGGCCTCCACGAAGACCGCGTTGAACGCGCCGTGCACGCTCGCCAGCGGGTGCGACCTGGGGATCATCGCCGGGTGCACGCGCACCGAGATGCCCTCGGACGCGCCCGAGCCGTCGCCGGCGTCGACGGACACCCGCTCGCAGATCGCGAGGAGCTTCACGATGCGGCCGAGGCCCTTGGCGGCGGCGATGTCGGCGGCGCTGACCGCCGCGATGCCCTCGCGGTGCACGTCGGCGGCCGTGACCCGGCTGTGGAACGCGAGCGACGCGAGGATCGCGGCCTTGGACGCGGCGTCGAAGCCGTCGACGTCGGCCGTCGGGTCCGCCTCCGCGTACCCGAGGCGGGTCGCCTCCTCCAGCGTCTCGGCGTAGCTCGCGCCGGTGGAGTCCATGCCGGAGAGGATGAAGTTGGTGGTGCCGTTGACGATCCCCATCACCCGGGTGATGCGGTCGCCGGCGAGGGATTCGCGCAGCGGGCGCAGCAGCGGGATCGCGCCCGCGACGGCCGCCTCGAAGTACAGGTCCGCGCCCGAGGCGTCGGACGCCTCGAAGAGGTCGGCCGAGTGCTCGGCGAGCAGCGCCTTGTTGGCCGTGACCACGGACTTGCCCGAGCGCAGCGCGGTGAGCAGCAGCGACCGGGCCGGCTCGATGCCGCCGATGACCTCGACGACGACGTCCACGTCGTCCGAGGCCACGAGCGCCTCCGCGTCGGTCGTCAGCAGCTCGGCCGGCACCTCGCGGTGCTTGTTCGGCCGGCGGACGGCGATGCCCGCCAGCTCGACCGGGGCGCCGATCCGCGCCGTGAGGTCGGGCGCCTGGTCGGTGAGCAGCCGGACCACCTCGGTGCCGACCGTGCCGCAGCCCAGCAACGCGACCTTGATCGGTTTGCGGTGCGCATGGCTAGACACTTTTCTCATACCTCCAGGCGGAACAGGTCTTCCTCGGTCTCCCGGCGCAGCAGCAACCGGGCCTGGCCGTCCACGACCGCGGCGAGCGCGGGCCGGGGAAGTCGGTTGTAGCCGCTGGCCATCGAGTAGCAGTACGCCCCGGTCGCGGCGACCGCGATCAGGTCGCCGGGGGCGAGGTCGTCGGGCAGCCAGCAGTCGCGCACGACCACGTCACCGGACTCGCAGTGCTTGCCCACGACGCGGCACAGGACGGCCTTCGCGTCCGGCGCGGCGGCGCGCGACACGACCTTGCAGTCGTACACCGCGTCGTAGAGCGCGGTGCGGATGTTGTCGCTCATGCCGCCGTCGACGCTCACGTACCGGCGGATCGCGCCGGCGTCGAGCTCGACGTCCTTGATGGTGCCGACCTCGTACAGCGTCACCGTGCCGGGGCCGACGATGGCGCGGCCCGGCTCGACCGCGATCTTCGGCACGGGCAGGCCGGCGTGCTCGCACTCCTTGGAGACGATGTTGCGCAGCTGCCTGGCCAGCTCGGCGGGCGGCGGCGGGTCGTCGTCCGGCGTGTAGGCGATGCCGAGGCCGCCGCCGAGGTCGACCGTGGTCACGTGGTCGAGGATGCCGTCGCCGTGCTCGTCGCGCAGGTCCGCCAGCAGGCCGATGACGCGGCGCGCGGCGACCTCGAAGCCGCTGGCGTCGAAGATCTGCGAGCCGATGTGGCTGTGCAGGCCGATGAGCCGCAGCCCGTCGGACTTCAGCACCCGCCGCGCCGCCTCGGCCGCGTCGCCCGAGGACAGCGAGAAGCCGAACTTCTGGTCCTCGTGAGCGGTGGCGATGAACTCGTGCGTGTGCGCCTCGACGCCGACCGTCACCCGGATCATGACCGGCTGGACCCGGCCGCGTTCGCGCGCGACCTGGTCGAGCCGGGCGATCTCGTAGAACGAGTCGAGCACGACCGCGCCGACGCCGACCTCGACGGCCTTGGTCAGCTCGGCCACGGACTTGTTGTTGCCGTGCAGCGCGATCCGCTCCGGCGGGAACTCCGCGCGCAGCGCGACGGCCAGCTCGCCGCCGCTGGCCACGTCGATGCTCAGGCCCTCCTCGGCGACCCAGCGGGCCACCGCGACGGACAGGAACGCCTTCGACGCGTAGTGGACCGCGGTCGGGTCGCCGAACGCGGCGGCGTGCTCCCGGCAGCGGGAGCGGAAGTCGGCCTCGTCCATCACGAACAGCGGGGTGCCGTGCTCCTGGGCGAGCTGCCGCACGTCGACGCCGGCGAAGCGCACCGCGCCGTCGTCGCCGCGCTCGGCGTTGCGCGGCCACACCTGCGGGTGCAGCGAGTCCAGGTCGGCGGCCGTCGCCGGGCGGTTGCCCGCCGTGTTGGACGGCACCATGACGTCGGCGTGCCGGGGACCGGCGGGGTGGGCGCGCATCACATTCGCTCCGGAGCGGTCACGCCCAGCAGTGCCAGGCCGTTGGCGAACACTTGGCGGGTCGCCGCGCACAGCTGCAAGCGGGCCCGCTGCACCTCGGTCACCTCGTCGTCGCCGCGCGGCAGCACGCGGCACTCCGGTGTGTCGTAGAACCGGTGCAGGGTGCCGGCCAGCTCTTCGAGGTACCGGGCGACGCGGTGCGGTTCCCGCAGCTCACCGGCCGTGGCGACGACGCGCGGGAACTCGCCGATGGTGCGGATCAGGTCGCCCTCGCGGTCGTGCCGCAGCAGCCCGTACGACTCGTTCGGCGTCATGCCGAGGTCGGCCGCGTTGCGGAGCACGGAAGAGATCCGCGAGTGCGCGTACTGGACGTAGTAGACGGGGTTGTCGTTGCTGCGCTTGCGCAGCAGGTCGAGGTCGATGTCCAGGGACGAGTCGACCGAGGAGCGGGACATCGCGTACCGGGCCGCGTCCACGCCGACCGCGTCCACCAGGTCCTGCATGGTGATCACGGTGCCCGCGCGCTTGCTCATCCGGACCGGCTTGCCCTCGCTGACCAGGTTCACCATCTGGCCGATCAGCACCTCGACCGACGCCGGGTCGTCGCCGAGCGCCGACGCGGCGGCCTTCAGCCTGCCGATGTAGCCGTGGTGGTCCGCGCCCAGCATGTAGATGCACAGGTCGAAGCCGCGCGACCGCTTGTCGACCAGGTAGGCGATGTCGCCCGCGATGTAGGCCGGGTCGCCGTCGCTCTTGATGACCACGCGGTCCTTGTCGTCGCCGAACTCGGTGGACCGCAGCCACCAGGCGCCGTTGTCGAAGTACAGCGCGCCGGAGCCCTTCAGCTGGTCGACGGCCTTGGCGACGGCGCCGGACTCGTGCAGCGAGTTCTCGTGGAAGTAGACGTCGAAGTCCGTGCCGAAGTCGTGGAGGTCCTTCTTGATCTCCTCGAACATCAGGGTCACGCCGATGCGGCGGAACACCTCGTGGCTGTCCTCGGCGGCGAGCGCGCCCGGCTCCTGCCGCAGCACCTCGGCGGCGATGTCGCTGATGTAGCCGCCCGCGTAGCCGTCCTCGGGCGCGGGCTCGCCCTTCGCGGCGGCGATCAGGGACCGGACGAACCGGTCGATCTGCGCGCCCGCGTCGTTGAAGTAGTACTCCCGGGTGACCTCGCCGCCGTTGGCCTCCAGGATGCGGCCGAGCGCGTCGCCGACCGCCGCCCAGCGCGTGCCGCCCAGGTGGATGGGGCCGGTCGGGTTCGCCGAGACGAACTCCAGGTTGATCCGGACGCCGGCGAGCCGGTCGCCGCGCCCGTAGGCCGCGCCGGCCTCCAGCACGTCGCGCACGATCTCGCCCTGCGCGTCCGCGGCGAGCCGCAGGTTCAGGAAGCCGGGGCCCGCGACCTCGACCGCGGAGATGGACTCGGCGCCGGTCAGCGCGTCGGCGAGCCAGCCGGCCAGGTCGCGGGACGGCACGCCGACCTTCTTGGCGGTCTGGAGGGCGAGGTTGGTGGCGTAGTCGCCGTGCTCGGGGTTGCGGGGGCGCTCGACGGTGACCGCTGTGGGCAGGGCGGCGGGATCGAGGCCGCGGGAGGTCAGCACGTCCACGGCCGTCGCGCGGACCAGTTCAGCGAGCGCAGCGGGAGTCACCCGGCAAGTCTAGGGAAGCGTTCCCGCTGGTCTCCGGCGGGATGCGCGTCTCGCGAAGTGGGATTGACAACTGTTGACGACCACCCGCCGTGACGGCCGGTTGACGGTGATCAGACATCGTATCCCTACACTGGCTCGCGGCATGGGCGTATGACGAGACTGAGGCGGACATGACCAGCGGCAAGAAGACGAAGGCCGCGCGCTCCAGCGTTGCGGCGGCGCGCTCCTCGGTGGTGGCCAAGAAGCCGAAGCCATGGGGGACCATCATCGCGGTGGTCGCCGTGCTGGCACTCGCCGGCGGCGTGTTCGGCTACGCGTTCAACCAGATCTCGGAGCAGAACGCCAAGGAGGCGGCCCTCGCCAAGTGGAACCCGTCCGAGGAGAACAAGGACCCCTCGGACCAGATCCAGGGCGTGGTGAAGAAGGAGTACGAGCAGGGCAAGCACGTGCAGCCCACGCAGCGCGTCGCCTACGACTTCTCGCCCCCGTTCGGCGGCCCGCACGACGGCGCCTGGGCCGCGTGCACCGGCGTCGTCTACCAGACGGCCGTCCGCACCGAGAACATGGTCCACTCGCTGGAGCACGGCGCCGTGTGGATCGCCTACAACCCGGACCGGATCACGGGTGACGCGCTGGCGAAGCTGCAGGCCAAGGCCGACGGCCAGCAGTTCACGATGATCTCCCCGTACCCCGGGCTGGACAAGCCGATCTCGCTGCAGGCGTGGGGCCACCAGCTGAAGGTGGAGAGCGCGGACGACGAGCGCATCGACCAGTTCATCCAGGCCCTCCGGCGCAACCAGTACACGTACCCGGAGATCGGCGCGACGTGCGACTCGAACACGTTCGACGTGACGAACCCGCCGCCGTTCGTGGCGGAGGCCCCGGGCCCCGACGCGGTGCCGATGGACGGTGGCACGGCGGACGGCACGGAGGCCGGCGGCGAGCAGCCCCCGGCCTCGGACGCGCCGGCGCCGACCCAGCCGAGCGGGAGCTGATTCGTTGACCGAGCCCGAGCAGCGCGCGGTCACCGCGACGCGCGCCGTCGTGGTGGCGGTCGCCGTGGTCGCCGTGCTGCTGCTCGGCGCCGCGGTCGGCCTGCTGATCAAGCTGCCGGGGGCGGACACCTCGTCCACCCCGGCGGCTGACTCGGTCGACGTGGGCTTCGCGCAGGACATGGCCGTGCACCACCTGCAGGGCGTCACCATGGCCAACGAGGCGCGGAACCGGACCGCCGATCCGGCGATCCGGCAGCTGGCGTTCGACATCCAGTCCACCCAGTTGGAGCAGGTGGGCCGGATGAAGGGGTGGCTGACCCTCTGGGGCCACCCCGAGCAGTCGGTGGACGGCACCCACATGAAGTGGATGAGCGCGTCCTCGCACGCCCACGGCGCCTCGGCGGCCGCCGGCGTCACCGGCCTCATGCCCGGCATGGCGACGTCGGCCGAGCTGGCCAAGCTGCGCGCCCTGACCGGCGTCGACTTCGACGTGTACTTCCTCCAGCTGATGCTGCGGCACCACCAGGGCGGCGCCCCGATGGCCGAGTACGGCGCCGCGCACGCGGGCCAACCGGTAGTCCGCACCCTCGCCGACAACATGCTGAAGTCGCAGAAGTCCGAGGGCGAGTACATGAAGCAACTGCTGACCGAACGCGGCGCCGCTCCCCTGACCAGCTAACCCTCCCGCACCGCCCTCCACCCCCAGCACGGCCCCACCACGCCGCGCCCGCCTCGCACCCCGGCACCGCCCCACGCGCCGCCCTTCCGCCGCCCGGCACCGCCCCACCACGCCGCCCACGCGCCGCCGCCCCCGGCACGACCCCGCGCCGCTCCCGCCTCGCCCCCCGGCACCGCCCCACCTCACCGCCCCGCGCGCCACCCCACCTCGCCAGCCGCGCGCCGCCGCCGCCTCGCCCCGCTTCGGCTTTCCGCTCAGCCCACCCGCCGCCGCCCCGCCGCGCTCCCGAACCTCCGCCCGCCATCCGACTTCTACTACTCGCAGGTAGGTCCTGGTGGGTAGCGGTGTGAACAGGTCGGTTGAGCAGGCATGAGGCGGCGCGGCGGGTGGAGGTAGGGCGCGCGGGAGCGGCGGAGCGCCGTAGTTGGCGGCACCCCGGTTGTCCACAACCCGTCGAGTTGTCCACAGCCGGCCGATGGCCCGTGGACGCCCCTCCACCACTCCGGCAAGGTCGAACCGGGACCGCCACCGTCAGCCCGAAGAAGTCGTCGGCGAACTTCGCGGGCTCAAAGGTGGCGGACACAGTCGGCGGCGCGGGTCAGCTCAACCGGGTCAGGCAGTGAGGAGGGCGCAGCGTGACGCGCGGGAGCAGCGGGGCAAAACGGGGCAGCGGGGCGGTACAGCCGGGGGGCCGGGAACGCCCCGCGAGGTCGCGTCGATCGTTCGCGACTCATTTCCCGACGATCACGCTTTTCGATCTTGGGAATTCAGGCGCGAGCGGTCGACTTCCAGGCGACCGAGCCGCGACGCCGGAGGCGGCGCCATCCAACACAGCAAATAGAACACGGGGCAGGTGTTTGCGGGCGCGGCACCTGCCCCGTGCAACGGTCGAAAGGGGACCACGTCCCCCGTACTCCCCTTTCGACTCCCCTTCAACAACGGAAGGACACACACCCTCCAGGAGGAGGTACGGTCACGCTACGTCGTTACTGGCGAGTTCATACCTACAACGTTCGAGTGAATCAGCACGTGGGAGCCACTCGACTACTCTCAGAGAGTCACAGGCACTCGGCGGTCGAACACGAGCTCGCGCGCCGACCGCAGCCCCATCGCCACCGCGCCGCTGAGCACCGCGCCATCACCCAGCTCGCCCGCCACGATCCGCGGCACGAGCGGCGTCATCCGGCGCAGCGCGGCCTCCATCGGCTCCTGCAGCAGGTCGGTGTTGCTGCCGATGCCGCCGCCCAGCACCACCAGCTCGGGGTCGATCACCGCGACCACCGACGCCACCACGAACGCCAGCCGCTCGGCCTCGTCGCGCACCGCCAGCAACGCCCGCTCGTCACCCGACCGCGCCGCCGCGAACACCTCGCGCGCCGACTTCACGACCAGGCCGTGCTGCCTGCCCAGCGCCACCACGGACTCCGCCGCCGCCGCGGACTCGGCCTGCCCGCGCTGCCGACCGTCCTCTTCGGACTGACCGGTGTAGGGCAGGTAGCCGACCTCACCCGCCGCGCCGTGCGCGCCGCGGAACAGCCGGCCGTCCACCACGATCCCCATGCCGATCCCGGTGCCGACGGTGACGCACACGAACACGTCCACGTCCCGCGCCACCCCGTACGCGCGCTCGCCCACCGCGGCGAGGTTGGCGTCGTTCTCCACGACCAGGCCGTCGCCCAGCTCGGCTTCGAGGTCGTCCAGCAGGCCGGGGCGTTCCCAGCCCGGCAGGTTCGGCGCGTGGTGCAGCGTCCGGTCGCGCGGGTCCGGGACGCCCGGCGTGCCGACGACCTTCACGACCAGGTCGGCCAACGAGAGGCCGGCGTCGGACACCGTCCGCTCCGCCAACTCCCGCACCGTGCGGACGAGCGCGGACGCGGAACGGCAGCGGTTGCGCTCGTCCACCCGCGCGATGACCGACCCGGCCAGGTCCGCCACGGCGACGCGGATGCGCTGCCGGCCGATGTCGACGCCCAGCACGTGCCCGGCCGCCGGGTTGGGCTCGTAGACCATCGCCGACCGGCCCGGACCCGCCGTCGTGCGGCCGATGGCCCGCACCAGGCCGTGCTGCTCCAGGTCGACCAACGCCTGGCCCACGGTCGGTTTCGACAACCCGGTGTCCTTGGCGATCTGCGGCCTCGTCGCCGGGCCACCCACGCGCAGGCGGTCGAGCACCGCGCGTTGGTTCAGCACGCGCATACCCGCGGGGGTGCCCACCTGGGGCGACTTCCGGACCGTCACAGGGAGTGAGTGTAGATCGGTTGGAGCAGCGGGCGGACAGGCTTGCGGACAAGTTGACCAGTCGCTCTTGACAACGATGTCACGTCCCCCTTTGCTTCGCTGAAGATCGGCTTGGTCTGAGGCGAAAGGCGTGCGCAATGGGGCTCATGCGGAGCAGGAGATCGCTGGCGGTCGTCACGACCGCTGCGCTGGTGCTGGCGAGCGTGGGAGGCTGGTCCTCCGCGACCGCCGCACCGGGGGAGCCAACCGTGAGCGAGACGTTGTTCGCCACGTCGTTCGAGGACGGGCAGCCGCAGCCGAAGTGGTCGAGCACCGTGGAGACGGGCCCCGACGGCACGCCGAAGGCGTCCGGCGTCGACGGCACCGACTCCACCGGCATCCCCGGCAACGTCACCGACCGCGTGGTCGACGTGGCCGCCAACTCCGAGTACGCCGAAGCGGGCGAGGTCAAGGAGAACCTGGTCGACGGCAACGTGTCGTCGAAGTGGCTCACCTTCACCCCGACCGGCTGGGCGCGGTTCACGTTCGCCGAGCCGGTCGCGGTCAAGCGCTACGCGCTGTCGTCGGCCAACGACGCGCCCGAGCGCGACCCGAAGAACTGGGCGCTGCGCGGCTCGAACGACGGCACGACGTGGACCGACCTGGACGCGCGGACCGGCGAGGTGTTCACCGAGCGGTTCCAGACCAAGACCTACGACATCGCGAACACCGAGGCGTTCCGCTTCTACCGGCTGGACATCACCGCGACCGCGGGCGGCGTGAACCTCATCCAGCTCGCCGAGGTGCAGTTCTCCGACGGCTCCACCACCCCGCCGGCGCGGAACATGCGCACGAGCGTGGGCAAGGGCGCCAACGGCGGCTACAACGCCAAGGCCGGCGCGGGCTTCACCGGGCTGAAGGCGTTGCGGTACCAGGGGACGCACGTCGCCGAGGGCCACGGCTACTCGTACAACAAGGTCTTCGAGGTGGACGTCCCCGTCACGTCGACCACCGAGCTGTCGTACCTGATCTTCCCGTCGTTCACCACGGACGACCTGAACTACCCGGCGACGTTCGTGTCGGTGGACCTCGCGTTCGACGACGGCACGTACCTCAGCGACCTCGGCGCGCGCGACCAGCACGGGTTCGAGCTGTCGCCCCGCGGCCAAGGCGTGGCGAAGTCCCTGTACACCAACCAGTGGAACCGCGTCGCGTCCGTGATCGGCGCCGTCGCCGCGGGCAAGACGATCAAGCGCGTCCTCGTGGCCTACGACAACCCCAAGGGCCCGGCCGGGTTCAACGGCTGGATCGACGACATCGCGGTGAAGTCCGCGCCGGTCGTGGTGGAGCGCCCCCGTCCGTCCGACTGGGTGCTGACGACCCGCGGCACGAACTCCAGCGGCTCGTTCTCGCGCGGCAACAACATCCCGGCCACCGCCGTGCCGCACGGCTTCAACTTCTGGTCGCCGATGACGAACGCGGGCTCGATCAGCTGGCTGTACGAGTACGCCAAGAACAACAACCGGGACAACCTGCCGACGTTGCAGGCGTTCACCGCGAGCCACGAGCCGAGCCCGTGGATGGGCGACCGGCAGACGTTCCAGGTGATGCCGTCCCGCGGCACGCCCACCGCGGACCGCGCCGCACGCGCGCTGCCGTTCCGGCACGAGAACGAGACCGCGCGGGCGCACTACTACGGCGTGACGTTCGAGAACGGGATGCGCACCGAGATCGCGCCGGCCGACCACGCCGCGGTGTTCCGCTTCACGTTCGTGGACGACACCTCGAACCTGGTCTTCGACAACGTGAACAACAGCGGCGGCCTGACGCTCGACCCGGCCACCGGTGTCGTGACGGGCTTCTCCGACGTCAAGAGCGGCCTGTCGACCGGCGCGACGCGCCTGTTCGTGTACGGCGTGGTGGACAAGCCGGTGAAGGCCAGTGGCCGGTTGACCGGCGCGGGCCGCGACAACGTGGCGGGCTACTTCCAGTTCGACACGTCCGCCGACAAGACCGTGACCATGCGGATCGCGACCTCGCTGCTGGGCGTCGACCAGGCTCGGCACAACCTGGAGCTGGAGGTGTCCGCGTCCGACACGTTCGACTCCGTGCGCGACCGGGCGCAGGACGCGTGGGACCGGGTGCTCGGCATGGTCGAGGTCGAGGGCGCTTCGGAGGACCAGCTGACCACGCTGTACTCCAACCTCTACCGGCTGTACCTGTACCCGAACTCGGGCTTCGAGAACACCGGCACCGCCGACGCGCCCAAGTACCAGTACGCGTCTCCCGTGCAGGCCGCCGGGCCCGCCACGCCGACGCGGACCGGCGCGAAGGTCGTGGACGGCAAGATCTACGTCAACAACGGCTTCTGGGACACCTACCGGACCACGTGGCCCGCGTACAGCCTGCTGACGCCGGGCAAGGCGGCCGAGCTGGCGGACGGGTTCGTGCAGCAGTACCGCGACGGCGGGTGGATCTCGCGCTGGTCCTCCCCCGGCTACGCGAACCTGATGACCGGCACCAGCTCCGACGTGGCGTTCGCGGACGCGTTCGTCAAGGGCGTCGACCTGCCCGACGTCAAGGCGGCGTACGACGCGGCGGTGAAGAACGCCACCGTGGCCCCGCCGAACGCGGGCGTCGGCCGCAAGGGCCTCGACACGTCGATCTTCACCGGCTACACGTCCACCGCCACCGGCGAGGGCATGTCGTGGGCGATCGAGGGTTACGTCAACGACTACGGCATCGCGAACATGGCGAAGGCGTTGCACGAGCGGACCGGTGAGGCGCAGTACCAGGCGGCGCACGAGTACTTCTCCAACCGCGCCCAGAACTACGTGCACATGTTCGACCCGGCCACCGGGTTCTTCCAGGGGCGCAACCCCGACGGCACGCGTCGCGAGGCGCCGGAGGACTACGACCCGCGCGAGTGGGGCCACGACTACACCGAGACCGACGGCTGGAACATGGCGTTCTCCGTGCCGCACGACGGCCAGGGCCTGGCCAACCTGTACGGCGGCCGGGACGGGCTCGCGTCGAAGCTCGACGAGTTCTTCGCGACCCCGGAGACGGCGAAGTTCCCCGGCTCGTACGGCGGCGTGATCCACGAGATGACCGAGGCGCGCGACGTGCGGATGGGCCAGCTCGGCCACTCCAACCAGGTCTCGCACCACATCACCTACATGTACGACTACGCCGGTCAGCCGTGGAAGACGCAGGAGAAGGTGCGCGAGATCCTGTCCCGGCTGTACCTGGGCAGCGAGATCGGCCAGGGCTACCCCGGCGACGAGGACAACGGCGAGCAGTCCGCGTGGTGGCTGTTCAGCGCCATGGGCTTCTACCCGTTGCAGATGGGCAACGCGTCGTACGCCATCGGGTCGCCGCTGTTCAAGAAGATGACCGTGCACCTGGAGAACGGGCGCACGCTCGTGATCAACGCGCCGTCGAACAGCGCGCGGAACATCTACGTGCAGTCGTTGAAGGTCAACGGGAAGAAGTGGGACAAGGCGCACCTGCCGCACGCGGAGATCGCGTCCGGCGGCACGCTCGACTTCGAGATGGGGTCGTCGCCGTCCCGGTGGGCCACCGCCGAGGACGCCGCGCCGCCGTCGTTGACCAAGGGCTCCGCCGTCCCGGCGCCGCTGCGGGACGTGACGTCGACGGGGACGGTGACCGGCGGTCCGGCGGCGTTGGTGGACAACACCTCGCAGACGTCGGGCTCGGTGTCGTCGTTGCAGGTGGACCTGCCGTCGAAGAAGGAGAAGGCGGAGTTCTACACGCTCACCTCGGGCAAGGAGGCCGGCGACCCGTCGTCGTGGGTCCTGAAGGGCTCGTACGACGGGGTCACGTGGTCGACCGTGGACGAGCGGTCCGGCGAGGCGTTCCCGTGGCGGCAGCAGACACGGGCGTTCAAGATCGCCCGACCGGGTCACTACCAGCACTACCGGCTGGAGTTCCCCGGAGCCGTCACGCTGGCCGAGGTCGAGGTGCTGGCCAAGCCGTTCGTGACGTGCACGTCCACCGTGACGGGCGAGGTCGACGGGCCGTTGCGCGTGGACTCGGGCGTGACGTGCGTGGACGGCGCTTCGGTGACCGGGCCGGTGACCGTGGCGGCGGGTGCGTCGCTGTACGTGTTCGGCGGCTCGGTCGGCTCGCTGTCGGCCGCGGGCGCGGCGGCGGTCGTGCTGGTGGAGGCGTCCGTCGGCGGGCCCGTGAACATCAACGGGACGTCCGGCGAGGTGTCACTGGAACGGGTGACGATCGACGGGCCGGTGACGCTCGTGGGCAACAAGGGCGGCACGTCGGTCGCCGCGAACACCGTCGCGGGGCCGATGTCGTGCCAGGCGAACGACCCCGCGCCGGTGAACAACGGGTGGGTCAACGAGGTGCGCGGCCCGAAGAACGGCCAGTGCTCGACGCTCTAGCGGGTTGACGGGTCACCAGGAGATTTCGCGGCACCTCTGCGCGGAATCTCCTGGTTCGACCTGGAGCGTGGCGTGCTCGATGCGGTAGCGCTCGGCCAGCAGCGTCTGCGCGGCGTGCAGCACCTCGGCCGGGTCGACGTCGTCGCGGGTGGTGAGGTGCGCGGAGGCGACCTCCATGCCCGAGGTGAGCGTCCAGACGTGCAGGTCGTGCGCCTCCGCCACGCCGGGCAGGCGGCTCAGGTCGGCCTGCACCTCGGAGACGTCCAGCCGTTCCGGGGCGTGCTGGAAGAGGATGCGCAGCGCGCTCGCGGCGAGCTTGTACGTGCGCGGGAGGACGAACAGGCCGATCGCGACGCCCATGACGGGGTCCGCGTACCGCCAGCCGAAGACCAGCGTGACGAGGCCGCTGAGGAGCACGCCGACCGACCCGATGAGGTCCGCCAGCACCTCCAGGTACGCGCCGCGGACGTTGATGCTCTCCTTGGCGCCCTCGCGCAGCATGAAGAACGAGGCGACGTTGGCGACCAGGCCCGCGGTGGCGGCCAAGACGACCGGCAGGCCCGGCACCTCCGGCGGGTTGCCGAGGCGGCCGACGGCCTCGTACACGACGTAACCGGCGACGCCGAAGAGCAGCACGGCGTTGGCGAGGGCGGCCAGCACCTCGGCGCGGTAGAGGCCGAACGTGCGGCTGCCGCCCGACTTCACGCGGCGGGCCAGCATGATGGCCGCCAGCGCCATGCCGACGCCCAGGACGTCGGTGAGCATGTGGGCGGCGTCGGAGATCAGGGCCAGCGAGCCGGTGGCGATGCCGACGACGAACTCGACGGCCATGAAGGCCGCCCCGATGCCGAAAGCGACCCACAGCCGGCCCAGGTGCTTGGCGCTACCACTGGCCGGCGCGGCACCGTGGCCGTGTCCGTGACCCATGAGCGGAACATATAGTCACATGCGCATGAGTGCAACTTGACTGTAGCCCCCGCCACACCGCTGCCCGCGGCCTCACGGGTACCCGCGCCGGCGGGCGTTCACCGCCCTGACCACGTCCTCGGTGACCGTTCCACCGTCGGGGAAGATCAGGCTGACCGTGATGCCGTGCGGCCGCAGTTCACCCTTCAGGCATCGGATGAGCATCCGCAAGGCGGTCTTCGTGGTCGCGTGCGCGTGGCGGGCCGTTCCGTCCCGCCGCGCCGTGACGACGAAGTGGCCGCCCGCGGCCCGTTCCACCATCAGCGGCGCGAAGGCGCGGACCACGTTCGCCACACCCCACAGCTTCGCGTCAACGGCCTCCCGCCAGTCCGCCCCGACGTGCGGTCCGACGTTGGCGACCACGACCTCCGGCACCCCGTACCGCTCGCTCACGTCGTCGGCAAACGCTTGCGCAGCCGCCCGGTCGGCCACGTCGGCCCCGACGACCTGCGCCCCACCGTCGGCAAGGGTTCGCCCGACCGCCCCACCACCACTCCCGGCCCCCGTGACCACGACCAGCCGCCGACCGTGCCGCCCGTCGATCGCGTCCTCGATGTGCCGGGCGACCTGCTCGGGGTGCGTGCGAACCGCCCAGTGGCCGGCGTGCACCGTGCTGCGGGTCAGCTGCTCCACCCACGGCTCGGCCGCCTCCAAGTGCTCCCGAACCACGTACGGGTCAGCCGTCAGCTCCACCTGGTGCACCGGCACCGACACCCGCTTCGGCCCCGCCGTGGCGCCCTTCCCGGATGTCCGCGCACTTCCGGCACGTCGCCCGACGTTGGCGCGGTACAACCCCAACCCGTTGACGAGCTCGCGCCGCCCCGCGTGGAGCATCCGGCGCACCGCGGGCACCCGCCACACCAACTCGGGCGCCACCGGCACCAGGAACCCGAGGATGTACCAGGACCGCCGAACCACCCCGGCCACCTTCACCGGCCGCCACCGGTTCCGCCGCACCCAGCTGCCGACGTGCCCCAGATCGGGGCCCGAGATGCTCACGAACGACCGGAACAAGTCGGGCCGCTCGGCGACCGCCACCCACCCCTGCGTGGACCCCCAGTCGTGCCCGACGAGGTGAACCGGCCCTCCCACCGCCTCCACCACAGCCGCCAGGTCCTCCACCAACCACCCCACCGCGTACCCGTCGACGTCACGAGGCGCCTCGGACCCCCCGAACCCCCGCAGGTCGTACCGAACGACGTGGAAGCGTTCCGCGAGCCTCCGAGCAACCCCGTCCCACACCGCCGAGGTGTCCGGGAACCCGTGCGCCAACACCACCCGCTCACCCCCGAGCACCCCCTGCTCAACCACCCGAAGCCGCAGGTCATGGGCCTGGACGAATCGCTCGCGCACCGGTTCCACAACCCAGAAGGGTAGGCCCTGAAAACCCCCTCCACCGGGTGCGCTAAGCTACTCCCGTAGCTGCGGCCCCCGTAGCTCAGGGGATAGAGCACCGCCCTCCGGAGGCGGGTGCGCAGGTTCGAATCCTGCCGGGGGCACCACCTCTCACCAGCACGAAAAGGCCCTTGACCAGCGCTAACGCGGTCAAGGGCCTTACTCGTCTGTCCGGCCGTGCCCGGTTGAATCCGGCCTTCTACGGGTGTCTGGGCCAAATACGGGCCAAAGTTTGGGCTAGCCCGGACGGTGCCCCAGCGCAGCCTCCACGCGCTGCCGGACGGCTGCCGCCTTTCCGTCCAGGCACTTGGCGTAGATCTTCAACAACACCTCCACCGAGTGCCCTGCCCACTCGGCCACCGTCACCGCGGTACCCGCCTCCCGAGGCGAGGACACACCGGCTCACCGCAGCACTCGCGCCCCGTGCAGGATCAAGGCTGTGGGTCTGGCCGCCACTTCCGTACCAGGATCGGCGGCCAGCCCAGGTCGTGTGTCACCACGGTGAGCGCGTTCCCCACTACCAACCGGTCGTACAGCGGCAACCGCACGTACCGGTATCCCTGTCGGGTTACGGAAATCAGGTGTTTCACCAGGTCTGGTGGCAGGTCTTCGTTCAGGTCGTACTCGTAGAC
The DNA here is from genome assembly GCF_052936025.1 of Saccharothrix hoggarensis. Next base: position 6,490,608 of record NZ_CP193624.1, read on the forward strand.
GATGCCGGTCAGCGGCAGGTTGTCCACCGACAGGACGGCTTGCGCTTCCTCGACTATGACCTCGATCTTCGGCTTGTCGGGTGCCGTCACGAGGACGCGCTGCTGGATGAGTCCCGGCCGAAGAGGCTCTGAGGTTGCTCTGAAACCGGTGCCCAGCAGCGCCGGCGTGATCGCGTCGACCAGTTGTCGGGCACGCCTCTCGGCCTCTTCGACCAGGTTCATGTCAGCGCCTCCGTCTCAGCTGACGACGAAGACTGACGGCTGGGTGCGTGACGGGTGGGACTCCCGATAAGGCGGCAATTATCGCCGCGTCACGTCCTGCTTTCCACACCTCACGACCACATGTCCTCGGGCATCTTCTCCCGCGACCACGCCTCGTCGACGGAGTCCCGGAAGGCGTACCAGCCCATCGGCAAGTCCAGCAGCTCCCGCAGCGTCGGGTCGGCGGCAAGCAGGTGGTCGATACCCACCAGCCGCCCGTCCTCCTCGGAGACGTCGAGCAGCGGCATGAACTGCCAATCACCGTCTTCGTCGTGGTACACCCGCATCACAGGCGTGCCGTCCAGCACGTGATGGCTGGTGAAGACACCCGTTTCCTGATCGCTCATATGTGGTCCGACTTCTTTTCGTCACAGCGCCGGCACAGCGCGCCGCTCCGTTGCACACGGCACACCCTACGCCTGGCTCGCGGTCGAGCCGTAACGGCGGACCAGATCAGCCAGTAGCCGCCGCACCCGTTCACCGTTGTGCTCCGCGCTCGACGACTTCCTGCCACGGCGACGAAACAACCGTCGCCGTCGCAGGAAGTCCGCGTTGTACTGCGGTCTATCGACCGGCAACGACCACAGAGCTCGCTCCGCGTTCGATTGCCCCCGCAAGCGCACGGAGTTGCCCTGCTCCAGCCGCTGCGTCACCGAGGACATAGGTCGCGAATTTCGGGTCGTCAGCGGCGTCGACTAGTCGCAGCGCGTCAACCTGCAACCGCGACATGGCGCCAATCGCGGCGACTATAGATGCCAGGGAGTCTCGTCGTCAGTTGATTCACGCTCTTCCCGGCAAGATGACGGAGAAGGTTTTCGATCGCCGGTCGGACGACGGTGAATCCATCCACAGCCGATGTTCGCGTCCACGTTGTAGCAAATCTCGACGGCACAACTCCCCGGTCTGGCGAGTGATCCGCGGCAAATGCCGTCGGTGGCCGCGGTGATCGCACGCCGAGCGGTGTGCGGTCACGGTGCAGAGGTGGACGGTTGTGGTCCGTCCACCTCTGCACCGGGGTTGGTCACTCGTACCAGTCGCGGGACCATCGCTGTCGGCGTTCGTGGTCTCGGGCGATCCAGTCCGAACCTTCGGCGGCCACTGCTTCGAGGATCGGCAGTGCGGCATCGATGCCGGAAGTTTGGAGGGCCACCACGAACAGCTCGGACTCGTCCTCGATGTGGTCGTCCTGCTGGTTGCGGAAGTTCTCGGCCACCACGGTGATGTCCCTGCCGTTGACGAGGGTCAGCTGGAACGCCCGGCTGCGCAGGCGCTCCACCTCCTTTGTCCGCGGCCCCTCGCCTCTGGTGGCCCGGAGCCCCTTCTCCGTGACGCTCGCCGACGCCAGGGCGTCGTATCGGAAGAGGTGACGGCGTTCGTTCCACGCGTCGCCGGTGAGGAAATCCAGCTCTACCCTCGTCTCACGCACGCCGCTGCGGGTGAGCAGGAAGATCTGCACGACGTACCGGGAAAAGCGCGGCGGCCCGTGCAGCACGCGCGCTCGCAGGGCACCCGGTGCCCCCTCCGTCATCACGACGTGCGTCACGAGGTCGTGGGCGGACAGCTTTGCGCGCTTGACCGCGCTGTCCCTCAAATACGCCTTGTCCATGGCGAGCCAATGAGCCATCTCGCCATCGCTCGGGCGGTCAGCCAGCGTTTCCAGCCATTCCAGGTACGCGCGCTCTTCGGCGGCATAGAGCTGTTCGGCGTCGTCACGGAGGAATGCGTCGACGCCCCGGCTCCCCGTGATCCGCATCGCGCCCTTGACCGCGAAGAACCCGCCCACACCGAGGAGCAGCACCGGCAGAGGGCCGTTGGCGAAGAGCAGCACGAGCAATCCCATGACGCCGGCCGCGACGCCGGCTTGGAAGAGGTGGGTGTCGCGGGGCGGGATCGGGATCTGGTTGCGGAACAGGGCGTGGGTGGACCACCCGGCCGCCACTTGGCGCGCGTGCCATCGCATCAACCACCTGAGCTGCGCCGCCGTGACGCGAGCATTCCCGTACTGGTCGACGAAGCGCTGCTTCAGGTGCGCCTTGACGCCCGCGGTGTAGGCGGGCCAGTCACCGCTGACGTGTGGACGGGCTTCGGCGAAGCAGCCGTCGACCAGGCGGTGCACTTCCTCGACGAACGCGGTCGTGACCCAGTGGCCCGGTGAGCGCGGCACCACGGGGTGCGGGGGCGGGGTGACCTCACGCCGCTTTGCGGCGTTGCGCATCCTCACGGCTTCACACGCGCCGCCGTGGCGAACCAGGAGGTAGCCCGCACCGGCCAGGAGGGGGAGGCCGAGCAGCAAACCCACCAACGTCGCGTCGATCAGCGCTGCCACCACGCCGAGCACCACCGCGCCGGCCCCCGCCACCAGACCGACCTTGTCCGCCTGCTCGGGCCGCACCGGCGAGGAGGCGTACGGCCTGGGCTTGGCGGGATCCGGCTCGAAGAACTTCCACGCCCGTGCCGCGCGACGGGGCTTCAACCTCTCGGTCACGACCCGGATGGCGTGCTGGGACTCGAGCTTCTCCTTCACCACACCGTTGAGGATCATGCCGAGGTGCTGGGCGATCTCGTCCTGCCGCGCCGCCGGCAGTGCCTTGTACGTGTCGATGACGTCGGCGAGGGCTTCGTCGGTCGGCTCGTCCGCCACCTCGCGGAGCACGGCCCGAATGAGGCGCACGACCACGGCGAGGGCTTCGCTCCACCCGTCCTCCGCCAGGGACGCACACATCTTGTGCGCGACGATGATGCGCTCCGGCAGCTCGCCGCTCACGTCGTGGAAAGACCGATCGCTGACGACGGAGAGGACGTAGTAGTAGGTCCGCTCGGTGGTCACGTGCCCGGCCCACAGCAGCTGGTGGAAGATCCGCTCCGCCTCACGCGGTGTGCCGCCGGCCAGGAAGTTGCGCGCGACCTCGTGCCTGCGCTCCGGCGGATCGCCGTGGTTGATGTGGTACACGGACTCGTAGTGGATGGCCGTGTCGCCGTACTGGAAGCCGACCTGCTGGCCGACGTGCGCGCCCGCGTGCGCCTCGTTGTGGTTGTTCACGTGCGGTCCGCCGGGGAAAGGACCGTTCGCGTTCGGGTCGTTCATCGGTCCTCCACGGCAATCGGGTGGGGAAGGGGCGCGTTCGCGTCACGGGGGTAGTTGGCGCAAGAGGTGCCGGCGGCCGGTGGTGCTGGTCGGTGTTCGTCTGCCGGGTCTTGGGGTCCGGCTCGCCGTTCGACCGCCGACGCGGCCCTGATGAAGGTCATGGCGTCTCCACAGCGGCGCCCCGACACGGGGGCCCGCTCTCTGTCGGTTGTGCGCGGAGGGCGAGTCCGCTGCGCGGCCTGGTCTGTCTGCTCGTACCGGCTCGCGGTGCCCCGGACGAGACCGGGAGGCGCCGTGGGAACCGCGTCTCAACGCGCGACGGTGACCTCGTCCCACTCGCGCGACCACTGCCTGCGGCGTTCCCGCTCGTGGGTGATCCAGTCCTCGCCCTCGGCCGCGATGGCCTCGAGGATGGGCAGGGCGTTCTCGATCCCCGACGTCTCGTAGGCGGCGTCGATCAGCTCCGACTCGCTCTCCTCGTGGGACTGCTGCCAGCTCTTGAAGCTGTTCACCTTCATCTCGATCGCCTCGCCGTTGCTCAGGACGAGGCGGAAGACCCGGCTCCGCAGGTTCTCCACGTCGAGGTCCTGGACGGCGTTCACCGCGGTGGTGCGCACGCCCTTCTCGGTCACCTTCGCCGACACCACGGCGTCGTACCTGAACATGAAGCGCTCCTCGTTCTGCGCCTCGCCAGTGTGCGCGTCTAGGCGAAGCCTGACCACGCGCACGCCCTTCCTGGTGAGCAGGAGGATGCGGACCATGTAGGCCGAGTACCGGGGCGGGCCGTATTCCAGGCGGCTGCGCCGGGCGAACGGCGCGCACTCGGTCAGGACCACGTACTCGATGATCTGGTCCCTCTTCAGCCCGACGCGCTTGATGACGTCCGACACGAGGTAGAACTTGTCGAGGGTGTGCCACCGTGCGATCTGCGCGTCGCTCGGCCGGTCCTCCAGTTCGGCGACGCGGGCCCGGTACGCGTCCAACTCCGCTTCGTACAAGGCGTTCGCCTCCGCCTGGGCAGCGACGTTCAGCCGCTTCACGGCGCCCACGCGCACACCGTGCCGCAGAGCGAGCCAACCGCCGAACGACAGGAGGACCACGGCCCAGAACTGCTGCGCCCACAGGGCGAGAGCCAGCCCCGCCACCCCGGCCAGGACACCGAGGGAACGGCACAGCACCGCGGTCCCACCACTGGCCGAGCCGGTTCCGGCACCCGGCTCTGCGCGGCTCCACCACCCGCGCGCCCGCTTCACGTGCCACTCGACGAGCCACCTGAGGTTCGCCGCTTTCACCTCATCCGGCTGGTACGACCTGACGAGCCGGTTCTTCAGGTAGGTCCGGTACTCCTTGTAGGGCGCCTCGGCCCCTTGTTCGGGCTTGACGGCCGCACCCGGTCCGTCCTCCTTGAAGAGGCGGTCGACCAGGGCTCCGATGTTCCTGCCGAACCCGGTCATCCCGTGGACGTCCACTGCGGCGGCGTCCCCGTCCGCGTCCGCCGAAGGCTCGAGGTGGTGCCCGCCGACCCCCGGCCTGAACCTCGAACACTCGATCGCGACGCCGTAGCGCAGCACGAGGTAGCTCCCCGCGCCCAGGAGCAGCAGCTCCGCGAGCACGCCCATCCTGAACGGACCTGCGAGGAGCACGGCCAGCCCCGCGAGGACCGCGACGCAACCGAAGAACACACGGGTGCGGTCGCCCGGCGCCGCCGGCACGGGGTCCGGCGGGTACGGCCTCGGCACGGCCGGGGCCGCCTCGAAGAACTTCCGGGACTGGGCCGCCCGGTCCGGAACGGTGCGCTCCCGCATCATGTGCAGCTTGAGGTCGGACTCCCACCACTCCTGCACGAGTCCACTGAGGATCACGTCCATGTGCCGGGCGATCTCCTCCTGGCGGACGAACGGCAGCGCCCGCAGGGCCACGACCACGTCCGTCCGCTCCCCTTCGACCCTGCCGCCGTACTCCCACCGGACCCGGCACAGCAGGCCCCACACGACGCCCAACGCCTCGGACCACGCATCAAGGGGGTGCGACAGGCACATCCGGTGCGCTTCTCTGATGTGGTCGAGCAGTTCGCCGGACAGCTCGGTCAGCGACCGCTCACTCATCACGGACAGGGCGTAGTAGTAGGTCCGCTCCGTGGTGATCCGCCCTTCCCGGAAGAGGAGGGCGGAGAACAGCTCCTCCGCGCGCCGCGGTGTGCCACCGGCGAGGAGGTTGCGGGCGACCTCGTGCCTGCGCTCGGGCGGATCGCCTTGGTTGATGTGGTAGGTGCGCCGGTCGTGGTGGATCGTCGTGTCGCCGATCTGGAAACCGACCTGCTGGTCGACGTGCGCGCCGTCGGAGGCGACGTTCCGGTTGTCGATCTTCGGCGCGCCGTTGCCCGCCGGGTCCGGTTCCGGCTCCTCGCTCACCTCTTGCCCCCGGTCCAGCCGGATCGGAAGTAGTCGCCGAGCTGGACGCCGACCTGCTGGCCGACCCTGGCGTTGCCGCTCGCGGAGTTGGTGTTGTGGATCGTGGGCATCGACGGGCCCGCGGCAGGGGTGGGTCCACGACCCTCCTGCCCGGACGCGTCGTCGAGCGCCGCGATCAGGGCGATCGCGAACGCGGCGGCGTTGCGGGCGGCCAGGAGCTGCGTGCCGGCGCGGTCGCTGGCCGCCTTGTTGCCGTCCGCGTGGTCGCTGATGCCGCGAATCGTCATCGTGGGGACGTTGCCGCTCAGGTGTGCCGCGTGCGCGAACCCCGAGCTCTCCATCTCGATGGCGACGGCGTCGTTGTAGTTCGTCCGCAACGCCTGCGCGAGCGACGACGTCCTGGAGTTCAGCAGCACGTCACCCGCGGCGATGGGGTCGAAGTGGACACCGGGCCGCACGTGCTCCCCGCCGTCCGGCAGGTAGGAGTACCAGGCGTCGCCGCGGGGCAGCCTCCGCGCCCTCTGCTCCAGCGCGTGCGAGGCGTCCCAGGACCGCGGCCGCGCCAGGTCGCCGGCGTCCTCGCTGCGGGCGCCGTGGTGCGAGTAGACCTTGGTGGCCGCGACGACGTCACCGATCTCCAGCCAGTCCCGGAGACCTCCGGCCACACCGACGAACAGCATGGCCGTCGGGGAGAACTCGGTCCGGGCGCGTTCGGTCAACGTCGCGGCGGTCGTGGTCCCGGCGCCGGTCACGCCGAGCGCGACCTGCCGGTCCGGGCGGGTCGCGAGCGTGCCGACCTCGAACAGGGTGCCCGAGCACGTGCGCTCGTGGACGTCGGTCAGGTGCTCGAACACCGCCTGGTGCTCGATGTTGAGCGCGGTCAGGATTACGAACATCGATTCGCTCCATGGGTTTCCGCGTGAGCGGTCCGCTAGTCGTGTGACAAGGGCGTGCGGAGGGCGAGTCCGCGACTCAGCCGAGCCTGACTCCCGGTGGCAGCGCTCGTCGCGGCTGGTTGGAGCGCGAAGAAGATCGCAGGCACTGCTCAGGGCGGACGAGACGTTAACGCAGCTTCGCGATTCTCGTCAAGGTGACGATAAAGAAGATCATGTGACACCGCAGTCGTGCGGCTAGAATGTTGCAAGTGGACGGACGGTCGCCAGCCGACCGCCAGCCGACCGCCACCGCGGTCACCGAAAGCGACGATCATGACCGACGAAGCGTGGAAGATCCCCGACATCGCGGTAGCCGTCGACCTCGCCGTGCTGACCGTGCGGTCGGGCGCGCTCCAGGTCATGCTGATCGAGCGCGGCATCGAGCCGCACCTCGGGATGTTGGCCCTGCCCGGCGGTTTCCTCTCCGACGTCGACGAAAGCCTCGACGCCGCCGCGGAACGGGAGCTGACCGAGGAAACCGGGCTGGACACGACCGGGCTGCACCTCGAACAGCTCCACACCTACGGCGCTCCCAACAGGGATCCCCGACGACGCGTCGTGACCGTGTGCTACCTCGCGTTCGTCCCCGGACTGGCCTCACCCACGGCCGGCGGCGACGCGCGAGCGGCGGCCTGGGTGCCGACCGCGATCGCGCTGGACCCGCGCACGGAACTCGCGTTCGACCACAGGCAGATCATCGAGGACGCCGTCGAGCGCGCCCGCAGCAAGATCGAGTACACGACGCTGGCCGCCGCGTTCTGCGCCCCGGAGTTCACCGTGACGGACCTCCGCCAGGTGTACGAGATCGTCTGGGGCGAAGCGCTCGACCCGCGCAACTTCCACCGCAAGGTCACCGGGGTCGAAGGTTTCCTGGTCGCGACCGGCGGTCAGACGACCCGCCAGGGCGGCCGCCCGGCCGCCCTCTACCGCCGGGGGCCGGCCCACCTCCTGCACCCGGCGATGCTGCGGCCCCCCGCGCCGAAGCCGGACTCCAGCCGAACCTCCTGATCACCGCGTCGCGAACGATGTCGCGGTGGTCGAAGGCCACCTCGACCCGCGCGGACAGGAAATCACCCACGGGCACCCACGCGGCGGTTCGGGCGTCACTCCCACCGGCCACCTCGGGAGCACCTGCCAGGTACCCGTGGAAGGCCACGCTGACCACCCGCCCCCGCGGGTCGCGCCCGACCTTCCCGTAGCAGCCGAACCGCCTCAGGCGCTTGCGGTCCACCTCGACGCCGGTCTCCTCCGCCAGCTCCCGCACCGCCGCGGCCACCACGCTCTCCCCCGGCTCCACGAAGCCGCCCGGCAACGCCAGGGCGGCGCGGAACGGCTCCTTGCCCCGTTCCACCGCCAGTACCGCCAGCTCGCCGTCCACCCTGGTGAACAGCACCACGTCCGCGGTGAGCGCTCGAGCCGCGGCACACCGACCACTCGTGTCATCCATGCTGCCAAGGCTAGGTTATTGTCACCTTGACATCAAGGGGTGACAGCCGTAATTTCGTTGCTGTTGAGCCAATTGTCGTACCTACAAGAGGGGGTGGTGTCAGCGTGGAGATCCGCTGTTCGCTCGGCCTCGCCGTGCGCGTGATCGTCTCGGCCCTGGCGCTGGGCGCAGCGCTCGGCGGCACGGCGGCCGGCTGCGCGACCGCTCAGGCGCCGGTCGACCGCGGCCTCATCATCGGCGGCGAGAGCGTGGTCGCACCGCCCGCCCGGTAGAGCGTCGCCGGACGGCCGTTGGGCGTGGGGCGCTTGCCGCCGGTCGGGACGATGAAGCCGTCCGACTCGGTGACCTTGCGGTGGAAGTTCGGCTTGTCCAGCTTCACGCCCCAGATGACCTCGTAGACCGCGTGCAGCTCGCCGATCGTGAACTCGTCGCCGCAGAAGGCGGTGGCGATCGTCCGGAACTGCAGCTCGGCGCGGGCCAGCTCCACGGCGTCACGCAGGATCTCGTCGTGGTCGAACGCCAGGCCCGAGCGCTGTGCCTCGGCGACGGGCAGCCAGCGCGCGGACCGGGCGTCGGAGCCCGCGGCGGGAAGCGGCAGGTCCGGCGCGATGGCCAGGTAGGCACACGTCACCACCCGAGGTCGCCGGGGGTCGCGGTCCGGTGCGGAATAGACCCCGACCTGTCGCAGGACCAGCTTCTCCGCGTTCATGCCGGTTTCCTCGGACAACTCGCGCGCAGCCGTCTGGTCGAGGCTCTCGTCACCGCGGAGGAAACCGCCGGGCAGCGCGAGACGACCCGCGAACGGCTCATTGCCGCGTTCGACCACCAAGACGCACAGGACACCGTCCCGGATGGTCAGGATGACGAGATCCGCGGTGAGCGTGACGGTCTGCCGGGGGCGGCTCATGCCTGGCGAGGGTACTGAGTGCCGGGAGTGGGTTCGTGTCACGGTGTCGCGGTTGCCGGTGGTGGTTGGCTTGACCGCCTTGGGCAAGCGGGTGCACTTGGCCAACTTGTCGTTCAGCGAGTCGGGTCGGCTGGCGTTGGACGACTGGGTGGCGCCCGACGTGGCCGCCGTGCGGCCGGGGAGCGTCGGCAGCGACGACTACTTCCCCGAGCGCACGTTGGCGCGGTGGTTGGAGGGGCGTGGGTTGCCGGCCGTCGTGCACGTCTTCCCGCGCACCGGGGTCCGGCCGTTGACGGCCGCCTGCCGGGCGTTGGTGCGGCGGTTGGAGGTGGACGCGGTGGCGCACGCCGAGGCCGCCACGCCGCTGCGGCCGAGCACCGGGACCGTCGGCTACCTCGACCGGTTGCGCGACACCCGGAGCATGGCCGACGTCGCCCTGGTGATCGAGGACCACCGGGACGACGTCGCCCGAACGTCCGCGACGGGTCTTCCCGCACTGACGGCCGACGGTCGGCGTCACGAGGCGGTGACGACCTTGGCGACGTGCTCGCGGGGCATGCCGAGCGCGACGAGCACGCCGGTGAACGCCAGGGCGGCCACCGCGGCCATGCCGGCGGAGAAGCCGTCGCGGAACTCCGCGGGGGACGAGTAGCCGCCCGCGCCGGCGAAGACGGCGACGGTGACCGAGGTGCCGAAGACGCCGCCGAACATGCGCAGCATCATGAACGCGCCGGACGCCTGGCCGATCTCCTGCGGCTGCACGGCCCCCACCACGGCCTTCTGGGCGGCCGGCATGGCCATCGTGATGCCGGCGCTGCCGATGATCAACGCGGGCAGCAGCTCCGGGTAGCCGGTGCCGGCGGCGGACGCCAGGGCGATCCAGCCCATGCCGAGGGTCTGGAGCAGGAGCCCGCCGACGACGAACGGCCGCTCGCCGTGCTTGTCGGCCAACCTGCCGGCGATCGGCGCGCACACCATCAGCGTCGCGGTCCACGGCATGAGCCACAGGCCCGCGACGAGCGGTCCCTGGCCGAGGACCACCTGGAAGTACTGGGCGAGGAAGAACATGGTGCCGTAGAGGGACGCGAACACGAGGAAGTTCGCGGGGTTGGCGGTGGCGAAGGCCCGGCGGCGGAAGAGGCGCATCGGCAGCATGGGCGCCTTGGCGCGTTGTTCCCACACGACGAACGCGGCGATCAGGGCGACCCCGAGTGCCAACGCGGTCAGCACTTCGACGCTGGTCCAGCCCGCCCCGGCGCCGCGGACCAGGCCCCAGACGACGCCGAACGCGCCCAGCGTCACCAGGACGACGCCGCCGAGGTCGAGGCGGTTGTTCGGGCCGACGCTCTCGTCGACGCGCCGGGTCGTGAGGACGATCGCGGCCACGCCGATCGGCAGGTTCAGCCAGAAGATCCACTGCCAGGCCAGCCCTTCGGCGATCACACCGCCGACGAGCGGGCCGCTGAACGTCGCCAGGCCGGTGAAGCCGAGGTACAGCCCCATCGCCCGGCCGCGCTGCCGCGGCGGGAACACCGCGCTGATCAGGGTGAGCGACAGCGGCAGCACGATCGCGGCGCCGGCGCCCTGCACCGCCCGCGACGCGATCAGCACGCCGATGTTCGGGGACAGCGCGCAGGCCACCGACGCCAACGTGAACAACGCCAGCCCGAGGACGAACACCCGCCGCCGGCCGAACCGGTCACCCAGCGCGGCGCCGGTGAGCAGCAGCACGGCGAACGTCAGGTTGTACGCGTTGACGGTCCACTCGAGTGATTCGATCGACGCGGCGAGGTCCTGCCGGATGGTGCTCAGCGCCGTGGTGACGACCAGGCTGTCCAGGGCCATCATGAACGACGCCAGTGAGGCCAGCCCCAGCACCCACGTCTGCTTGGACGTCGTCCGCCCGTTGTCGGAATTCACCGTTCCTCCTTGTGGCACAGCGTGAAATGGGCATGCGGAAGCCCGACGAGGTGGTGCGGTGTCACGGTCAGGCGCGCAGTGACCGGGGGAAGCCGAAGGCGGCCAGGAGCGAGTTGTCCACGAATCGGGTCACCGCGGTGATCCGGTCTCCGGTGAGCGTCAGCACGAGCACCCCGTGCGCGCGCAGGATCGGCGTCCGCGGGTCGCGCACGTAGCACGCGAACGCCGGCTGGCCGTTGGCCCGCGTCGGGATGAGCCGGTGGCGCCGACCCGGGCGGAGGGCGACGGTGGCCAGGAAGTGCCGGACGTCGTCCAGGCCCTGGTACACCAGCGGGAGGGGCGGCATGGTGAGCCACGCGTCGTCGGTCAGCAGGGCGATGACGGCGTCGACGTCACCGCTTTCGAACGCGCGGACGAAGTCCGCCACGATCCGGCGTTCCCGGGGCGAGTCGGGCAGCGGCGCGCTCTCCCGGACGGGCACCTCGCGCGACAAGGCGCCGCGTGCCCGTGTCAACGCGCTGGTCACCGCGTTCTCGGTCGTGTCGAGGATGTCGGCCACCTCGGCGGCGCGGAAGCCGAGCACGTCCCGCAGCACCAGCACGGCGCGCTGCCGCGGCGGCAGCTGCTGCAACGCCGCCAGGAACGCGAGCGAGATCGACTCCCTGGTCTCGTGCCGCGCCTCCGGCCCCGGCACGTCGTCGGCGACGTCCTCCAGCAGCACCTCCGGGTACGGCTCCAGCCAGCTCGGTTCCCCTCGGCGGTGCGACGGCTCGGGCAACGGGACCTCCGGGTGGTAGGCCGGGTGCTCGGGCGGACGCCGGGAACCGGCCCGCAACGCGTTCAGGCAGCGGTTCGTCGCGATCCGGTAGAGCCACGTCCGCACCGACGCGCGTTCCTCGTAGCCGCCGATCCCCCGCCACGCCGCCAGCAGCGTCTCCTGCACCAGGTCCTCGGCGTCCTGCACCGACCCCAGGATGCGGTAGCAGTGCACGTGCAGCTCGCGCCGGTACGGCTCCACGAGCCCGCGGAACGCCTCGCCGTCCCCGCCGCGCGCCCGCGCCAGCAGCTCGTCGGCCCTCGCCGGCGGGATTCCCCCCATGGTGCCTCCTCGTTTCCTGCGGACCCTCACACAGGGATGGACACCGCGGGCGGCCAAAAGTGGTCGCGGCCGCCGAGGACTGGGTCAGTCGGACGTCGGCACGGCGTCGGGGTCGACCGCCAGCGCCTCCTCGACCTTGCGGTTCGTGGCGCCGGCCAGGCCGACCAGCGCGGTGAGCGCGACCGCGCCCATGACCACGAACACCGCGCGCAGGCCGAACACCTGGCCCAACACCCCGCCGATCGCCGCGCCCATCGGCAGCGAGCCCCAGGCGACCAGCCGGTACGCGCTGTTCACGCGTCCCAGCAGGCGGTTCGGGGTGACGACCTGCCGCAGCGACACCACGACGACGTTGAGGACGGCGACCCCGGCGCCCGCGACCACGAACCCCGCCGCGACCAGCAACGGCGAGGCGGTCACCGCCGGCGTGACGACGAGCAGGGTGGTGATGGAGAAGCCGAGGGCGATCGAGCCGCCCCGACCGAGCTTCGCGATGACCCGCTCGGCGGCCAGGGAGCCGACCAGGCTGCCGGCCGCGGGCGCGGTGAGGAGCAGGCCGAACAGCTGCGGAGTCAGCTTCATGGCCGACTCGGGTCCCACGGCGTACAGCACGAGCACCGCGCCGGACGCGCCGCTGGCGAGGTTGATCACGCCGACCATCGAGGCCAGGGTGCGCAGCAGGCGGTGGCCGAGGAGGAACCGCAGCCCTTCGGCGATGTCCGCGCGCAACGTCGTCCGCTGGTGGCGCTCGACCCGGAACGTCCCCTTCAACGACCACAGCGCGAGGACGGCCAGCAGCCACAGGGCCGCGGGGGTGGCGAACGCGGCCAGCGCCCCGGCGGCGATGAGCAGGCCCGCGATGGGCGGCCCGGAGAACTCGTTCGCGGTCAGCTCGACGGTGACCAGGCGGGCGTTGGCCCGGGGCAGCTGCTCGCGGTCCACGAGCTGCGGGACCAGGGATTGGGCCGACGTGTCGTACAGCGTCTCGGTGACGCCCGCGACGAGCGCCACGGCGTACAGGAGCCAGATGGTGACCAGGTCCGTCGCCACCGCGCCGGCCAGCACCGCCAGCAGGGCGGTGCGGACGACGTTCGCGCCGAGCATGGTGCGGCGGCGGTCGAAGCGGTCGGCCAGCGCGCCCGCGGGCAGGGCGAAGACCAGCCACGGCAGGGTCAGGGCGAAGACCAGGCCGGCGATCAGCGTCGGCTCCCGGGTGATCTGGATGGCCACCAGGGGCAGGACCACCTTGAACACGCCGTCGGCCAGGTTCGACAGGCCGGTCGACGTCCACAGCCGCCAGAAGGCCGGTCCCAGGGGAGCCATTGGTCGAGGATCGCACATCGCCGACCGCCGATCAGGCCCTTCCGCCGACTCCGGTGGCCGCGTCCCCGTCCCGCCGCGGTCCACTGTGGACTGCGGCGGGACGGGCGCCGGCCTCAGTCGTTGGTCCGCCGCCGGTAGAGGGCGGTCGCCAGGACGAACGACGCGACGAGCAGCCCGGCGCACCAGGCGAGCGCGATCCAGCCCTCGTCGCCGATCGGCGTGCCGGTGAGCAGGCCGCGCACGGTCTCGATCACGGGCGTGATCGGCTGGTTGCGGCTGATGCCCCGCAGGAACGCCGGCATGGTGTCCGTCGGCACGAACGCGCTGCTCAGGTAGGGCAGGAACAGCATCAAGAAGCTCATCGCGCTGGCGGACTCCACCGACTTCGCCACCGCGCCCAGTCCCGCCGCGAGCCACGACAGCGCGAGCACGTAGAGCAGCAGCAGGCCCGCCGCGGCGGTCCACTCGACCGGGGTCGCGGACGGGCGGAAGCCCATGGCGACGGCCGCGGCGACGACGACCGTGGTGGACAGGGCGTTGCGGGCGACGCTCGCCGCCACGTGCCCGGTCAGCACGGCGAAGCCGCGGATCGGCATCGAGCGCAGGCGGTCGATCATGCCGCTGTTCATGTCGTCGGCGACGGCCATCGCGGTGGACGAGGCGCCGTAGCCGGTGCACAGCAGGATGATGCCCGGCACCACGTAGTTGATGTACCCGGTGCCGGTGTTGATCGCGCCGCCGAAGACGTACACGAACAGGGCCATCATCATCAGCGGCAGTACGATGGACATGATCATCGTGTCGACGTTGCGCCGGGCCAGCCGCACGCTGCGGCCGACCATCGTCATCGAGTCGGACAGGGCGTGGCTCATGCGGGCACTCCTTGGGGGGCGGTGAGCGCGAGGAAGACGTCGTCGAGGGTCGGGCGGTGCGAGGACACCTGGGCGGGCGCCACACCGGCGGCGCGCACGTCGTCCAGCACGGCGTGCAGGTGCGCGGCGGTGCCGTCGGACGGGACGCTGAGCACGAGCCGCTCCCGGTCGGCGAACCCGCCGAGCACGGCCGACGCGACGTCGAGGGCCGCGCCGGAGGTGAAGCGGAGGTCGACGCGCTCGCCGCCGACCCGTGCCTTGAGGTCGTCCGCGGTGCCCTGCGCGGCGACCTTCCCCCTGTCCAGCACCATGATCCGGTCCGCCAGGCGGTCGGCCTCCTCCAGGTACTGGGTGGTGAGGAAGATGGTGGTGCCGGTGCGGACGAGGTCGCGGATGGCGTCCCACATGGTCGTGCGGCTGGCCGGGTCGAGGCCGGTGGTCGGCTCGTCCAGGAAGATCACCCGCGGCGCGGCGACGAGGCTCATCGCGAGGTCGAGCCGCCTGCCCATGCCGCCGGAGTAGGTCTTGACCCGCCGGTCGGCGGCCTCGACCAGGTCGAACCGCTCCAGCAGCTCGGCGGCGCGGGCCTTGGCGGCGGACCGGCCGAGGTGCATCAGCCGGGCGACCATGACCAGGTTCTCACGGCCGGTCTGCTCGGCGTCCACGGCGGCGTACTGGCCGGTCAGGCTGATCACGCCGCGCACCTTCGCGGGTTCCCGCACCACGTCGAACCCGGCCACCCGCAGCTCTCCCCCGTCGGGCCGCGAGAGCGTGGACAGGACGCGGATCGTGGTCGTCTTGCCGGCGCCGTTGGGACCGAGCAACGCGAAGACCGACCCTTCGGCGACCTCCAGGTCTATCCCGTCCAGCACCGCGGTCGACCCGTACGCCTTGCGCAGGCCGCTCGCCTCAACGATCATCACTGCCCCCTTATGTGTATCAAGTACGCTAAAAAGCGTAACTCATACGCAGTTACTTCCGGTAGCCCTAGACTGGTCGCAGTGGTGACGAGAGGGCGGGGATGACCGAGGAGCACGGCCTACCGGAGGAGATCGCGCTGCTCTGGGGCCTGCGCGAGACGCCGAGACGGGGCCGCAAGCCGTCCCTCACGGTCGCCGACATCACCCGGGCCGCGATCGAGGTCGCGGACGCCGAAGGGCTCGCGGCGGTCTCGATGGCACGGGTGGCGCAGCAGCTCGGCAACTCCACGATGGCGCTCTACCGGCACGTGAGGAGCAAGGACGAACTGCTCCGGCTGATGTCCGACGCGGCGCTGGACGACCCGCCCGAGCTCCCCGCCGACGCGGACTGGCGCACCGGGCTCACGGTGTGGGCGAACAGCGTCCTGACGACGCTCCGCACGCACCCGTGGTACGCCCGCATCCCGTTGGAGGGGCCGCCGATCGGGCCGCGGAACCTGGCCTGGTTCGACCGCGCGCTCACCGCGCTCGCCGACACCCCGTTGAGCGAGCCGGAGAAGGTCGGCGTGGTGATGGGCCTGCTGACGTTCGTGCACGGGGAGGTCCGGCTGACCGCCGACCTGTCGCAGGCCTACCAGGACAACCCCGAGGCGTTCGGGCGGGAGTACGGGCGGGCGCTGCGGCTGCTGGTCGACCCGCGGAAGCTGCCCGCGCTGGGGCGCGTCGTCGAGGCGGGGGTGTTCGACCACGACGACCTGTACGTCGAGAACGAGGTGGAGGCCGACTTCCGGTTCGGGCTGGACCTCTACCTGGACGGCGTCGCCGCCCACCTCGCGCGGCGCGCCTGACGCGTCACGCGGAGGCCGTGCTGCGGGGCCGGTCGGGGCCCCGCAGCACCGCGAGGATCACCGCTGGTGGACGCCCGCCTGCGCGACCCGCTGCCGCACGGGTGCGTCGGCCGACATGACCGCAAGGCCGGCGGTGATCAGGACCAGGTTCTTCACGACGAACTCGCCGGTCATCGTCAGCAGCAGCGGGTTGCCCGACTGGAAGGCGACGGACGGCTGCACGACCAGCGTCGAGAACGTGCCGCAGAGGTGGAGCACCACCAGCAGCGCTACCCAGCGCAACCGGAACCCCACCACCAGGGCGATTCCGAGCACCACTTCCACGACGCCGAGCGCGAGCACGAACGCGCCCGGGTCGAGCCACGGAACGGTTCGGGCGACCAGCTCGGCGACCGGCGTCGTGCCGGCCACCTTGAGGGCGCCGAACCAGACGAACACCACGCCGAGCGACCCCCGCAGGAGCGGGATGCTCAACGTGCGCAAGGAACTCGCACGCGCATCCAGACGGGACGAGAACTCGATCATCCACATCACTTCCTTCGCGAGCGGGACCACGGTGACCCGCACAGGAGGTCGGCCCGTTTCGTGGTCCGCACTGACCGGAACCGGACTGGGAGCGCTCCCAGAACTGTAACGGTTAGGAAACGCGATGTGAAGGGTCGATTCCAGCCGGGCACAACTTGACGCCCGGCCGCCACGGTGGGCTACCGCTGGAACTCGCCCGCCGGCGCCGCCGTCCCGAACCACGGGCCCGTGCCGGCCGCGGCGCCCGCCGCGCGCCACCACTCGGCCTGCGCCGCGGTCTCCACGCCGTCCACGAGCACCCGCGCGCCCGTCCGCAGCGCCAACGGCACCAGGCCGGCCAGGAACTCCGCCTCGCCCCGCGCCTGCCGCGCGACCAGCCGCCGCGCCACCCGCACCCACCTGACCGGCAGCTCCGACGCGACGGCCAGGTCGTCCGGGCCGAGCCCGAAGTCGTCCAACGACGTGCCGACGCCCAGCTCGGCCAGCACGGTGAGGTTGTCCACCGCGTCGGGCTCCGGGAACACCTCCACCGGCATGCCGACCGTGAGCCGGGACGCGGGCAGGCCGGTGTCGTCCAGCACCCGCCGCACCCGGCGGACCAGGTCGCCGTCACGCGACTGGTGCCGGGTCAGCGCCACGTGCAGCGACACGTCCGCGCCGAGGGGACCGCCGCCCTGCGCCCACCACCCGAGCTGGCCGCACGCCGTCGCCAGCTGCCACTCCCCCAACGACAGGATCAACCCGCTGCGCTCGGCCAGGTCCGTGCACGTGTCGTGGTCGACCTCGTCGTCGCCGCGGTCCCAGTGCAGCCTCGCCGTCACGCCGACGACACCGCGACCGCCGAGGTCCACCACCGGCTCGTAGCGCACGTCGATGTCGCCGTCCTCCAGCGCGCCTGGCATGGCGACGGCCATCGCGTCCACCCGCCGCTCGACGGCGTCCTGCCCGGGGTGGAACAGCTCCCACTGGCCGCGCCGCCGCGACTTCGCCCGCCGCAAGGCCTGTTCCGCCGCGCGCATGACGTTCGCGGGCTCCCAGTCCGGCGGCGGCCGGCGCACCACGCCGACGCTGGCCGACACCGCGAGCCCGTGGTCGTCGAGGTACACCGGCTCGGACAGCTCGCGGTTGATCTCGGCGACGGTGGTGGCGACGTCCGGCGTGGTGGCGGTGTTCTCGATCAGGATGGCGAACTCGTCGCCGTCGAACCGGGCGATCATCGCCTTCTCCCGCGCCACCACGGCCTTCAACCGCTGCGCCACGTGCACGAGCAGCCGCTCGCCGGTCCGGCGGCCGAGGCTGTTGCACACCATGCCGAACGCGTCGAGGTCGAGGTGGAACAGGGTGACGCCGCGGACCGGGTCGGCGCGCCGCAGCGCGCCCTCCAGGTGGGTGGTGAAGAACTGCCGGTTGGGCAGGCCGGTGGAGACGTCGTGCAGCGCCTGCCGGTTCAGCTCGGACTGGAGCAGCATCAGCTCGGTGCCGTCCTCGACCACGGCGACGAAGTGGCCGGGCTGGTCCTCCGCGCCGCGCACCAGCGACACCGTCAGCGAGATGCGCGCGACGTCGCCGTCCTTGCGCAGCAACCGCTGCGGCTGCCGGACCCGCTCCTGGGCGCCGGCGACCAGCGCCCGCAACGCCTCGTCGAGCACCTTCGCCGAGTCCGGGTGCACGAGGTCGAGCAGGGCGAAGCCGGTCAGCTCCTCGGTGGTGTAGCCGAGGATCTGGCCGATGGCGGTGTTGGCGCGCACCAGCCGCCCGGACAGGTCGACCACCAGGATGCCGCTGGTGGACGACGTCGCGACCTCCTCGAACCGGGCCTCGCTCTCCTTGAGGTTCCACTGGGCGTCGCGGACCGCCTTGAGCAGGGACAGCTGCATCGACTCCTGCTGCTCGAACACCGACCGCTTGACGCCCACCAGGAACCCGCACGACACCGCGCCGAGCACGGCCGCGATGCGCTGCGCGTGGCGCTCGACGGGCTGGAACTCGGGCAACCCGAACAGGCCCTTGCCGAGCACGTCGAGCGTGACGCGCAAGCCGTCCTCGCCGACGTAGCCGAGGGCGACGAGCCGTTCGCCGATCCGCTCGACGGCGCGCTGGGTGAACGGCTCGGCGTGCACCGCGTCGCACACCTCGTCGAGCCGGACCCGCATTTCGCGGTCGAGCTGGGACCGGTCCAGCGGGACGACGACAACTCCGCTGAGCAGGTAGGACCACTTGCGCGCGAGCAGTTCCCGACCGCGGTCGGGTGACTGCGTCGCCTCTGGTCTTCGAGTGGGGTACGGCATTCCCGTTGCCCTGCTGTGATAATGAGGATCGGCGGAAGTTTACCTACCCCCCGCCGGTCCACACTCGACCGGAAGTGTGAATGCCGTGCGTTTCCGGTCACTTCCCGTTCGGGAATTCAGGACTTTCGGCCGACCCCCGCGTACACCAGCATGTTCATCCCGGATTCGGGGGCGATGTCCGCCGGTCCGCCGGGCCGCCACTCGCCGCACCCCACCAAACCGGGTTCGACCAGTTCGAATCCGGTGAACAACCGCGTCACCTCGGCGTGAGAACGCGCGTTCACCTGATCGGGGCTCTTGCTGCGCTTGATCACCTCGGTCGCCTCGGTCAGGCTCTCGTCCTGGTGGTCCGCGGTGACGTGGGTGATCGCCAGGTGGCTGCCGGGCGCCAGCGCGTCCCGGTAGCGGGCGAGCAGGCCGAGCGGGTCGTCCTCGTCCGGCACCCAGTGCAGCACCAGGAGCATGAGCAGGCCGATCGGCTCGTCGAAGTCCAGCAGCCGGCGTGCCTCGGCGCTGCCCAGGATGCCCTCGGGGTCGCGCATGTCGGCCTGCACGACGGCCGCGTTGTCGTTGCCCACCAGCATCAACTCGCTGTGCGCCACGGCGACGGGGTCGCGGTCGACGTAGAGGACGCGGCAGTCCGGCGACTCGGCCTGGGCGACCTCGTGCACGTTGCCGACGGTCGGGATGCCCGAGCCGACGTCGAGGAACTGCCGCACGCCCTGGCCCACCAGGTAGCGCACGACGCGGCCGAGGAAGGCCCGGTTGACGCGGGCCGCGGTGCGCAGTCCGGGCATCGCGGCCTCGATCTGCTCGCCCACCGCGCGGTCGACGGCGAAGTTGTGGCCGCCGCCCAGCATGTAGTCGTAGGTGCGGGCCATGCTCGGCACGGAAATGTCCACACCGGGTGGAATCCAGGAACTGTGCGTCATCTTCGCGGACACCTTCTTCGGAACTCGCCGGCGGATGAGGGTAGCGGTTGCGCGCGGTCTCCTTCACTGAGCCATCGGTGTGACACCGACCCACCCGTTCGGGCACTGTCTGGATCAACCCGGGTGGTCCTATTGTGGGCCGTCCCTTTCCGCGGCCGGACAGGAGCGCAGATGGCTGTCAAGGTGGCCCCTGGCCGCCTGCCATTCCTCGGCCACACCGTGGAGATGGTGCGCCGTCGGCACGAGTTCACGTCGTCGCTGCGGGATCACGGCGAAGTGGTGCGAGTCGATCTGGGTCCGATGTCCACTTATTTCGTCACCACTCCGCGACTCGCGCACCAAGTGCTGGTCACGGATGCCGCGCGGTTCCGCAAGGGCGCGATGTTCGACAAGTTCCAGCCCTACCTGGGCAACGGCCTGCTGCTCTCCGACGGCGCCTTCCACCTGCGGCAGCGGCGGATGGTGCAGCCCGCGTTCCACCGCGACCGGATGACCCGCTACGCCGAGACGATGGCGCGCGCCGCCCGCGCGTTGACGGCGTCGTGGACGCCCGGCGCGGTGCGGGTCGTGGAGGACGACATGCAGGGCCTCGCGGTCACGATCGTCGGCGAGGCGCTGTTCTCCACCGAGCTGGGCCGGCGCGCGGTCGCCGAGGTGCGCCGGTCCGTGTTCGTGGTGATCAAGCAGGGCATGGTGCGGGCGCTGTCGCCGTCGTTCGTGGAGAAGCTGCCGCTGCCGGGCAACCGCGCGTTCGACCGGGCCGTCGCGCGGATGCGGGCGATCGTGCTGGACGTCATCGCGGCCCGGCGCGCCGAGGGCGTCCGGGACCACGGCGACCTGTTGTCCGTGCTGCTGCGGGAGCACGACGGGTCCGGCGGCGGCATGACCGACGAGCAGACCTACGACGAGGTGCTGACCCTGCTCACGGCGGGGGTCGAGACCACCGCCCTCGCGCTGGCGTGGGCGTTCCACGAGGTCGCCCGGCACCCGGACGTCGAGGAGCGGCTGGTCGCCGAGGTCGCCGACGTGGTGGGCGACCGCCCGGTCGCGTTCGCCGACGTGCCGCGCCTGACCTACACCGGGGCCGTCGTCAACGAGGTGCTGCGCAAGTACCCGGTGTGGATCCTCATGCGCCGCGCGACCGCGCCGGTCGACCTCGGCGGCGTCGGGCTGCCGGCGGGCGCCGAGGTGATCGTCAGCCCGCACGCCCTGCACCACGACCCGGCGTCCTTCCCCGACCCGCACCGCTTCGACCCCGACCGGTGGACGGGCGCCGACGTGCCGCGCGGCGCGTTCGTCCCGTTCGGCGCGGGCGCGCGGCAGTGCCTCGGCAACGTCTTCGCCCGGACGGAGGTCGTCGTCGCCCTCGCCACCGTGCTGGCGCGGTGGCGGCTCGTCCCGGTGCCCGGCAAGCCCGTGCGCACCAGGTTCACGTCCGCCGCCTACCCCAGCGGCCTGCTGATGACGGCGGTGCCCCGCTGAGCCCCGCGAGGTCGCGGGGCGGCCGCGAGTCGAACAGCGACAACCCAACCCAGGAGGTCTTCCCGTCGTGCTCTGGTCGCGCATCCGCTCGTCCGCTGTCGCACTGCTCGTCCTCGGAGCCGGTCTGCTGCCCGCCACACCGGCGAACGCCGCGGCGGTGACGTGTGAGCAGTTGCGCGTGCCGGTGCGGGTGTTCGGCACGTCCCAGTCGATGCACGGCACGCTGTGCGCGCCCGCCGGCGCGTCCACCGTGCAGGTGCTGATCCCCGGCGGCACGTACAACAGCACGTACTGGGACATCGCGCACGCGCCGGAATCCCGGTCGTACCGGCAGGCGATGAACCGCGCCGGCATCGCCACGCTGGCCGTCGACCGGCTCGGCACCGGCCGCAGCTCCCGCCCGCTCAGCGCGCTGGTGACGGCGTCCACCCAGGCCGAGGCGGTGCACCAGGTCATCCGCGCGGTCCGGCCGCGGTTCGCGAAGGTCGTCGTGGGCGGGCACTCGATCGGGTCTGCGATGGCGCTGATCGAGGCGGGCCTGCACCGCGACGTGGACGGCGTGCTGGTCACCGGGTTCACGCACCGGATGAACCTCGCCACCGTCGCGCCGGTGCTGGCGGGCATGGTCCCGGCGGCGCTGGACCCGCGGCTGCGCGGGTACGGGCTCGACCTCGGCTACCTGACCACGGCCCCCGGCACGCGGTACAAGGCCTTCCACGCGCCCGGTCCGCTGGTGCCCGGCGCGATCGAGGCCGACGAGGCCACCAAGGACGTGTTCGCGGCGTCGGAGGCGGTGGACACGGTGACGCTGAACAACGTGGTCATCCCGTTCACGCGCCTGGTCGACGTGCCGGTGATGATCGTGGTCGGCGACGACACGCACTTCTGCGGCAAGCCGCTGGGCAGCGACTGCACGTCGGCGGAGGCGTTGCGGGCCTCGGAGGCCCCGTTCTTCTCCCCCGCCGCGCGGCTGCACGCGCACGTGCTGCACGGGTACGGGCACTCGATCAACTACGCGCCCAACGCGCCGGACTACCACCGCGCCGTGGCGGAGTGGACGCGCGGGATCTGACGGGTGGAACCGCCCGCGTGCGCTTCCGGGCATGAAGAGCGCACGCGGGCGGGCCTGGGACCGGGCTAGTGCGCCCGGATGTCGTCGATCAGGAAGCTCCCGCTCACCACGGGGTTCCCCTCGACCTGGTTGATGAAGATGTTGAACTGGGACAGGTTCTTCAGGTCCTCCGGCGTGATCCGCCGGTGGGCGTTGGCCGTGTCCCACGGCGCCGGGCGCCAGTCGGCGAACGGGATGGTGAGCACGCCGGCCGTCGTGCCCGCCATCGACGGGTACGCCTCGTACGCCACGCCGCCCGCGTTCAGCTGGAGCACCAGCTTGTGGTGGGAGCCGTCGGGCTTGAGCCAGAACGACAGGCCGGTGTAGCCGGACCAGTCGCCCTCGACGCGCTTGCCGACGCCGGTGTAGGTCTGGAAGCTGAAGTCGTAGTCGAACTTCAGCGCCTTGCCGCCGTTCTCGGCCGCGAGCGAGATCCGGTTCGAGCCGTACGGGCTGTACTCGGCGGCCAGCGCCGTGTCGTCCACGTGGCCCTCGAAGTCGTCCACCACGCCCGGCGCCAGCGGCGGCTTCGCGCCGAGGATGACCCGGTTGGTCGCGGTCAGCGGCGCGCCCTTGCGGGTCACCGCGGTGACCTTCAGCTGCGTGACCTTGTTGGTCAGGTTCTCCGCGCCGATGTCCCACGTGCCGGTGTGGTAGCCCGATGCGCGGTCGTAGCGCAGCAGGTGCTTCGTCGGGTCGTCGCCCACGGTGTAGTGGACGAGCGCGGACTTGGCGTCGAGCAGCCGCACGCGGACCGTGGTGGTCGGCGTGGTGATCCGCTCGCCGTCCGTGGGCGTCACGACGTGCAGGAACGGCGCGTGGTCCTCGGCCTTGACGTTGCGGCCGTACACGTTCCGGAGGTCGAGGTCCTGGCTGAACACCGCGAACGGGTCGGCGTGCAGCCGCTTCAGGTCGGGCAGCAGCTCGTGCTCGGGCAGGTCGCCGGTCGCCGGGTACGGCAGGAAGAACTGCTCGGTGCCGAAGTTCACCCACGTCAGCATGAACGCGCTGCGGGAGGCCCACGGGTCGGCCTTGATGGCGTTGAACATCGTGGTGAACCAGTTCAGGTTCCCGTTCTGCCCGTTGGGCTTCAACGCGCCGCTGACGCCGTACTCGGTGAACGCGGAGACCTTGCCCTTCGACTCCGCGATGCGGGCGATCATGCCGAGGTCGGCCACGATCCCGTCCAGCCACTGCCGCGAGCCGTTGCTGCCGTCGTAGCTGTCGATGCCGAACACGTCGATGTAGTTGTCGCCGGGGTACGTGCGCATGTACACGTCGTCCACGCCGCCGTAACCGCCGCCGGGCGAGTACGCGTACAGGAAGTTGTGCACGTCCTTGACGTCGCGCAGGTACTCGACGGTGTAGCGGAACAGCTCGACGTACTCCGCCGGCGACGCGTGCGCCGCGCCCCACCAGAACCACGAGCCGCTGTTCTCGTGGAACGGCCGGTAGATCATCGGGATCGGGTTGCCGTCGCGGTCGTCCACCTCGTGCGCGAGCCGGGCGACGCGGTCGAGGTAGGCGTTGAACTCCGCGTGGTGGTCGCCGCCGGGCAGGATGCGGCTGACGACGTCGCCGTTGGTGTCGTAGAAGCTGCCGCCGGTGACGAAGTTGTCCATGTGCGAGGCGAGCGTGTGCACGCCGCCGATCTCGTTGTGCGCGGTCTCGATCAGCTCGACCGTGGCCTGGAAGTTCTCCTCCGGGGTCGGGTCGCCCGGCGACGAGCCGTAGCCGAGGTGGCCGGTGTCCCAGCCGAACACCGCCGGGTGGTCGCCCACGCCCGCCTTCACGTCGGACCTCAGGCCGTCGGTCTCGGTGAACTCGTCCCAGGTGACGCCGAACTCGGTCGTCTGCTGGTGGCCGAACAGCACGCCCCTGCCCTGCTGCTCCTTCAGGTAGGAGTACAGCGACCTGGTCTCGGGCGTGGCGTCCGGGTCGGAGATCCGGACCGTCTCGGGCCGGTGCTGCCGGTCCGCGGTCTCGGCGGGCGCGGCGGTGGAGGCGACCGCGCCGGCGCCCAGCAGGGCTGCGACGACGACGGCGACCGTCCCGTGTCTGGCGGGGGAACGCTTACTCATGACTACCGACCTCTCGGCTGTCGGATTCTCGGCTCGGCCGAGGTGTTGAGCGGCACTCGCTGGGAACGCACGATAGCGCCGTAAGTTTCGTAAGTGAAGAAACTTGTCGCGACGGGCCCGTGCGGACGTCTCAGGTGGCCGCTCGACGGCCGCGGGTCACTCGTCGCCGAGTGACTCCAGCAGGCACTTCAGGGTGTCGGCCAACGCCGCCCGCTCGTCCTTCGTCAACGCGGCGAGCAGGCGGTTCTCCGTGGCGAGGTGGTCGGGCAGCGTCCGGTCGACCAGGTCGCGACCCTCGTCGGTCAGCTCGACGACGACGCCGCGGCCGTCGTGCTCGTTGGGCGTTCGGGCCACCAGGCCGCGGGCCTGGAGCCGGTCGAGCCGCTGGGTGATCGCGCCCGACGTGACCATCGAGGCGCGCATCAGCTCGGTCGGCGTCAGCCGGTGCGGCGGCGCGCTGCGGCGCAGCGTCGCCAGGACGTCGAACGACGCGCGGTCGAGACCGTGCCGGGCGAACGTCCTGCCCAGCTCGCCGTCCACCACGCGCGCCAGGCGGCTGAGCCGCCCGATCACCGCCATCGGCGAGACGTCGAGGTCGGGGCGCTGCGCGTGCCACTGACCGAGCACGAGGTCGACGTGGTCTGCCATCGAACTAGCTTAGCGGTGAGGTAAGTCACCGGGCAGATAGCTTAGCGGTAAGCTACTTTGTCTTAGTGCTAAGCAAAGTGGTGACGGCGCTCGCCCCCGCCGTGTGGGGCACGACCTACTTCGTCACGACGGAGTACCTGCCGCCGGACCGGCCGCTCCTGGCCGGCCTGCTGCGCGCGCTGCCGGCCGGGTTGCTGCTGGTCGCGGTCACCCGCCGGCTGCCGCGGGGTGACTGGTGGTGGCGGTCGCCGGTGCTCGGCGCGCTCAACATCGGGCTGTTCCTGCCGCTGCTGTTCCTGGCCGCGTACCGGCTGCCCGGCGGGGTCGCGGCGACGGTCGGCGCGGTCCAGCCGCTGGTCGTGGCCGGGCTCGCGGCGGTGCTGCTCGGGCAGCGGATGACGGCGCGGGTCGCGCTCTCCGCCATCGCGGGCATCGTCGGCGTCGCGCTGCTGGTGCTGCGGGCGGACGCGCGGCTCGACGTGGTCGGGGTGGCGGCGGCGCTCGGCGGCGCGGTGGCGATGGCCGCCGGGGTGGTGCTGAGCAAGCGGTGGACCACGCCCGCGCCGCTGCTCGCCGTCACGGGGTGGCAGCTCGTCGCGGGCGGCGTGGTGCTGCTGCCGGTGACGTTGCTGGTCGAAGGGCTGCCGCCCGCGCTCACGGCGACGAACCTCGGCGGCTTCGCGTACCTCGGGCTGATCGGCGGCGCGCTCACGTACGCCCTGTGGTTCCGCGGCCTGCGCGTGCTGCCCGCCACCCAGGTCACGTTCCTCGGGCTGCTCAGCCCGGTGGTCGCCACGGCCGTCGGCTGGCTGCTGCTCGACCAGGGGTTGACGGCGTCGCAGGTGGTCGGCGCGGTGGTCGTGCTCGGCGCGCTCGTCGTGGCCCAAAGGAATTCTGCCCAGAGGAGTTCGGCCCAGAGGAGTTCCGCGCAGAGGAGCGCGCAGAGGAGTTCGGCCGGAAGCAGTCCCGCGCGGGCGGGATCAGGTGAGGAGATGGGGGAAAGGCATGAGGATCACGGTGTTCGGAGCGCTCGGTGGCGTCGGCCGCCAGGTGGTCGAGGAGGCACGGCGGCGTGGCCACGACGTCACGCCCGTCAGCCGGAGGCCCGGTCCCGGCCGCGAGGTCGGTGACGCGAGCGTCGTCGCGGACGTCGTGCGGCTCAGCGCGGGCCGGGACGTGGTGATCAGCGCGACCCGGCCGGCGGACGGGCGGGAGGCGGAGCTGGTGGCGGCCGCACGGGCGCTGCTCGCCGGTGCCGCGGAGACCGGGGTGCGGTTGCTGGTCGTCGGCGGGGCGGCCACGCTCGTCACGCCCGGGGGCCACACGGTGGAGGAGGCGCCCGACTTCCCGGACGCGTTGAAGCCGATCGCGCGGGCGTGCGCCGAGCAGTTGGCGGTGTGCCGGGCCGATCGCACCGCCGACTGGACCTACCTCAGCCCGCCGTCGCTGCTGGAACCCGGCGCGCGGACCGGCGTGTTCCGGGTCGGCCGGGACGAGCAGGTGGGCACGGAGATCTCCGTGGAAGACCTGGCGGTGGCGTTGCTGGACGAGGCCGAGACGCCGCGGCACCGGCGGGCGCGGTTCACCGTCGGCTACTGAAGGCCGCGGGACTGGGACCGCGGGATTGAAGAGCGGGACTGAAGACCGGGAGGGGGCCGGCGGCCGACCCCCTCCCGATCAGGTCAGGTCAGCCCAGTTCCGCGCACGTCTTCGCGTCCGGGTCGGCGGCCGCCTTCGGCACCCACCGCACGTTCGCGAACGACGCCTGGAACGCACCCTCGGTGTAGACCAGGAACGGCGTGTTGACGTTCTCCAGGTCCAGCCCGCCGTTGCCGAAGCACGAGATCGGGATCTTCACCGTCGACTTCACGCCCGTGGGCAGCCCGCCGAACAGGCCGGTCGCGTTGACCTCGGCGAAGCACGGGTACTGGCAGTGCGCGCTGACGACGGTCCGCGCGGCCGGGGCCTGGTGCACGATCACGTCGAACACCAGCGCCGCGTTGGCGTTGAGGTACCCGCGCAGGTCGCTGCCGCCTGCCGGGTCCTGCAGGTAGACCTGGCCCGGCCCGGTGCCGGTCCACGTCGTCTTCATCGCGTCGCCCTGCACGTTGACGTCCGCCGGCACGACGTTGATCGAGCTGTGCGCCGCCTCGCCGTCCGGGCCGAGCTCGGTGCCGCTCCAGTTGTCGGGCGAGCCGATGTAGCTGCGGTACGGCGCGACGTCCGTGCGGACGTGCAGCTCCAGGTCCTCGGTCGCGGTGCCGCCGCCGCCGTTGCCGGCGCAGCCGAACTCAGGAGAGGACTCGTCGAGCTGACCGACGTTGCCGGTCTCCCAGCTGCGCAGGCCGTAGCCCGGCTTGAACAGCGGGTCGCCCTCGGCGTTCAGCGGCGTCTGGCACGCGCTGCGCGGCCACGAGAACGACAGCTCGCCGGTGAAGCCGGGGAACGTGTGCCTGCCGCGGACGAGCAGGTCGGCCACGCCACCGCCCTCGGTGCCGGGCAGCCACGCCGCCACGAACGCGTCCGAGCGGTTCAGCTCCTTGTTGACGTGCAGCGGACGGCCCGACACGTACACCGTGACGACCGGCGCGCCCTTGCCGCTGACCTTGTCCAGCACGGCGAGGTCGTTCGGGTACAGCTTGGCGGCCTCCAGCGAGCGCTTGCCGATGTCGCCGACGCCCTCCGCGTACGGGGTCTCGCCGATCACCGCGACCACCGCGTCGAACCCGGCCGGGTCGACGTCGCCGGTCTCGCTGAACACCACGTTGTCCTCGCCGAGGGCTTCCTTCAGCCCGCCGAGGATGGTGGTGCCGTTCGGGAAGTCGGCGTTGGTGTTGCCGGTGCCCTGCCAGCTCAGCGTCCAGCCGCCGGTCTGGTTCTGCAGGCTGTCCGCGCTCTTGCCGACGACCAGCACCTTCGACGTGGACGCGAGCGGCAGCACGCGGTTGTTGTTCTTCAGCAGCACCTGGGACTCGCGGACCGCCTTGCGGGCCAGCTTGCGCGCCTCCAGCGCGTCGGCCGAGCCCGCGTGGTCGCGCAGCGACGGCTTCTCGCCGTCCAGCACGCCCGAGCGGATCTTGACGCGCAGGATGCGGGTCACCGCGTCGTCGATCCGGGACATCGGGATCTGACCGCCCTCGACCTGGGCGATCGTGTTGGCGATGAACGCCTTCCAGTCGTTCGGCACCATCACCACGTCGATGCCCGCGTTGATCGCCTGCGGGCAGCTCGCGTTGGTGCAGCCCGCGACCTGGCCGATGCCGTTCCAGTCGGAGACGACGAGGCCGTCGAAGCCCATCTTGCCCTTGAGGATGTCGTTCACCGCGAGCTTGCTGCCGTGCAGCTTGCCCTCGGCGATGCCGTGCTCCTCGTTGGTCCAGCTGTTGAACGACACCATCACGGTCTGGGCGCCCGCGGCGAGCGCGCCGTAGTAGCCCTGGCCGTGGACGTTGATCATCTCGGCCTCGGACGACGGGTTGACGCCCTGGTCCTTGCCGCCGATCGTGCCGCCGTCACCGATGAAGTGCTTGGCCGTGGCCAGCACGTCCACCCGGTTGCGGCTGCTGCCCTGCAGTCCCTTCACGGCCTCGTAGCCGTAGGCGCGGGTGATCCGCGGGTCCTCGGAGTAGCCCTCGTACGTGCGGCCCCACCGGTCGTCCAGCGGCACGGCCAGCGTCGGCGCGAACGCCCAGTCCTGGCCGGTGGCGCGGATCTGCTCGGCGGTCGCCTTGCTGATGTCGCGGATCAGGCACGGGTCGTGCGCCGCGCCGAGGCCGATGTTGTGCGGGAAGACCGTCGCGCCGTAGACGTTGTTGTTGCCGTGCACGGCGTCGATGCCCCAGATGACGGGGATCTGCGTGCGGCTGGCCTTGGAGGCGTCCCAGTAGGCGTCGGCCAAGCCCAGCCACGCCTCGGGCGCGGCGTGCTTGTCGCGGTTCGGCCACGAGCCGCCGCCGTTGAGGACGGAGCCGATGCCGTACTCGCGGACCTCGTCCGGCGTGATCGCGGCGATCTCCGGCTGGGTCATCTGGCCGACCTTCTCGGCCAGCGTCATGCCCGCGAGGATCTCCCTGACCCGCCGCTCGTCGTCCCGGTTGGTCTTGACCCGGCTCTGGACCTTCGGCCAGTCGGACAGCTCCGGGAGGTCGTCCTCGATCCGGGCGCAGCCGTGCTCGGTGCGCGGCTCACCGATGACCGGCTGGGCCGAGGTCGGCTCCGGGGAGGCGGCGGCGCCTCCGGTGATGAGACCGGCGGCGAGCACCGCGGCCAGCGCGGCGCTCAGTTGTCTGCGGGGCATCGGCGGTTCCGTTCGTCTTCGTGCGACGGCTCTGTCGCGCCCGATCCTCGCGACCGCGCCGGGCACGGTCAAGACCTCCGTGGGAGCGCTTCCTCGCAGGTAGGAGTTACGGTCGCCGACCGGTTTCCCGGTACCGCGAAAATGAATGACCTTCACGTCACCCAGCGTGTCGAGACGGTTACTTGACGCTCGAGTAGGTAGTGGGCCAGACTCGGCTCCGGTCAGCACGGTCCACTGAGGACTCCTGCAAGTCCTTGCCACGCCGGGAAGAGCACACCATGTCACTGAGGTCTCCCCTGTCCCGCCGCGTCCTGATCCTCGCCGCGGCGGTCGCCCTCACCACGTCCGGCGCGGTCGCCCAGGCCGCCGAGAACCCGTACGAACGCGGCCCCGCGCCGTCGACGTCGAGCATCGAGGCGGTGCGCGGCCCGTTCGCCACCAGCCAGGTCTCCGTGTCCGCGACGAGCGTGCGCGGCTTCGGCGGCGGCACGATCCACTACCCGACCAGCACCGCCGAGGGCACGTTCGGCGCGGTCGCCGTCTCGCCCGGCTACACGGCCACCCAGTCCAGCCTGTCCTGGCTCGGGCCGCGCCTGGCGTCGCAGGGCTTCGTCATCTTCATCATCGACACCAACTCCCGCTACGACCAGCCCACCTCGCGCGGCGACCAGCTGCTCGCGGCGCTCGACTACCTCACCACCAGCAGTTCCGTGCGCGGTCGGATCGACGCCACGCGCCTCGGCGTCATGGGCCACTCGATGGGCGGCGGCGGCGCGCTGGAGGCGACCAAGGACCGGCCGAGCCTGCAGGCGTCGATCCCGCTCACCGCGTGGAACACCACGAAGACGTGGTCGACCGTGCAGACGCCGACGCTGGTCGTGGGCGCGGAGAACGACTCCGTCGCACCGGTCTCGTCGCACTCGGAGCCGTTCTACACGAGCCTGCCGGCCACGCTGGACAAGGCCTACTTGGAGCTGAACGACGCGAGCCACTACGCGCCGAACAGCTCGAACACCACCATCGCCAAGTACAGCATCGCGTGGCTGAAGCGGTTCGTGGACAACGACACCCGCTACGAGCAGTTCCTCTGCCCCGCGCCCAGCGGCGCCGCGATCTCCGAGTACCGGGACACCTGCCCGCACTCCTGAGCGAACCCACCCGCGCGTCCGGCACGTCCGACGCGTGGCGCCACCGGCGGGCGGTTCCCGCAACCGGCCCGAACCGCCCGCCGGCCCGGCCGTTCCCGCGACGCCCGGCGGGCGTTGACGGGATCGAAGGGCCGCCGCTAGCGTGGGCGGAAGGTTGTGAGAGCGCTCTCACCTTCCGGAGGTCTCAACGATGAGATCAACCCCGCTGGCGGCGGCCCTGCTCGTCACCGTCGCCTCCCCCGCCGAGGCCCAGCCGTCCCCGTCCGCCCAACCGGCGGCGGTGATCTGCAACAAGTTCTGCGAGCCGCGCGATCCCGCGCTCGCGCCCCGTGACCGCGAAGCCGTGTCGGCCACCCTGTTCGGCCGCCGGTTCGCCCTGCACTTCAACGACGCCGACGCGATGGGCTGGGCGTCCGTCGGCACCGGCAGCCCCGGCGACGAGGTCTGGCTGGACCGGTCGTTCGACGGCGGCCGCACGTGGTCGTCCGGCTCGCGGCTCGGCGTCACCGCGATCCCCGCCGGTGCGACCGGGTGGCGCACCCAAATGTTCAACGTGGACGACTGGGCCAACCGCGGCGTCGGCGCGCTGCGCGCGTGCGGCAAGGCGTCCGACCGGCCGGACATCGCCTGCACGGCGTGGGCCCGGACCACGTGGAACGCCCACGACCGGCGCACCGCCGCCGCGACCGCCCTGATGCAGTTCTACGACAACGCCACCGGGCGGTTCGCCACCACCGGCTGGTGGAACACGGCCAACGGGCTCACCGCGCTGGTCGACAACATCCGCGTCTCCGGGATGGGCAGCTACCGGTACGCGATCGCGGAGACGTACGACCGGAACGTCAACGCCCACCTGGGCCACTTCCGCAACGACTACCTGGACGACACCGGCTGGTGGGGCCTGGCGTGGGTGGCCGCGCACGACCTCACCGGCGACCCGCGGTACCTGGCCACGGCCAGGATCGCCGCCGACCACATGCACGCGTACTGGGACGGCGTGTGCGGCGGCGGGGTGTGGTGGCGGACCACCCGGACGGCCAAGAACGCCATCTCCAACTCCCTCTACGTCCAGCTCAACGCGGCGCTGCACAACCGGATCGCCGGCGACGCGACGTACCTGGGCCGGGCGCGGGCGGGCTGGGCCTGGTTCACCGGGGTCGGCCTGGTCAACGGCTCGAACCTGGTCAACGACGGCATCAGCACCAGCACGTGCCGGAACAACGGCGACCAGGTGTGGAGCTACAACCAGGGGGTGGTCATCGCCGCGCTGGTCGAGCTGAACCGGGCCACCGGCGACGCGGCGCTGCTCACGCGGGCCAGGCAGGTGGCCGACGCGTCGTCCACGACCGGCATCCTGAACAGCTCGGGCATCCTGCGGGAACCGTGCGAGCCGGCCAACTGCGAGCCGGACGGCCCGTCGTTCAAGGGCATCTACGCGCGGTCCCTGGGCGTGCTGAACCGGGTGCTGCCCGACCGGCCGTACACGACGTACCTGCGCCGGCAGGCCGACACGGCGTACGCGGCCAACCGGAACGCGCTGGACGCCTACGGCCTGCGGTGGGCCGGGCCGTTCGACCGGGCCGACGCGGCACGCCAGCAGAGCGCGCTGGACCTGCTGAACGCCGTGTAGGCGCGGTTGAACGCCGTTCAGGCGCTTCGGCGGCCACCGCCGAGGCAGCCTGGTCGGGGCGCATGGTCGGGGGCGCCTGGTCGGGGCGCCTGGTCACCGTCGGGGCGCCTGGTCGGGGCCGGCTAGGGTCGGGGAGGCAACACTTCCCCGACCGGCGGGCACAACCGGGACATGACGACCGATGACCCCGACGACCGCACCCTGTGGTCACAGGCCGCGGCAGGGAGTGGACCGGCCTTCGGCGCGCTGTTCGACCGGCACGCCAAGGCCGTCTACAACCACTGCTTCCGGCTGACCGCGTCGTGGGCGGCCGCCGAGGACCACCTCCAGAACACGTTCCTGGTGGCCTGGCGCAAGCGCGACCGGCTGCGGCTGGAGCACGACTCCGCGCTGCCGTGGCTGCTCGCGGTGGCCACGAACGTGGTGCGCAGCGACCGGCGGACGGTGGCGCGGCGGCTGCGGCTGTTCCGCAGGGCGCCGGTGGAGACCCCGGTCCCCGACCACGCCGACCTGGTCGCCGAGCGGGTCGACGACCAGCGGCGGATGGCCCGGCTGCTGGAGGCCGTGGCGGAGCTGCCGCGCAACGAGCGGGAGGCCCTGGCCCTGTGCGTGTGGTCCGGGGTGTCCTACGCGGACGCCGCCGGCGTGCTCGGGATCGCCGAGGGGAGCGTGCGGGCCAGGGTCAGCAAGGCGAAGGCGCGGTTGACCCGCAGGTTCGGCACGCCCCCGGTCGTCGCCGTCCCCGCGCTGACCCTGGAGGACCGATGAACGACGCACTCCCCC
Organism: Saccharothrix hoggarensis; assembly: GCF_052936025.1. Next base: position 6,523,561 of record NZ_CP193624.1, read on the forward strand.
CGACCCGGGACCTCCCGCCCCACCGCCACGGGCAGATCCGGGCGCGGCTGGAACAGGAGGTCGCCGGGCGTCGACGTCCGGTGCGGTTCGCCCCCCTGATCACCGCCGGGGTCGCCGCCGCGGCCGTCGTGGTCCTGGTCGCGGTGCTCGCGCCGGGGCAGCGGCGCGACGCCGCCGACACCGCGTCGAGCGGCACGGCCCAGTCCGCGGCGACCGAGCCGTCGTCCGCCCCGCCCGCCACGCCGTCGAGGCGGACGCCGGTCATCCCCGGCCTCTCGCCGGAACGGGTCGCCGAGGTCGAGCGGGGCTGCCAGGAGAGCACCCTGCGCCCGGGCAAGGCCACGCTGCACCAGTACGTCACCGACGAGGTCGGGACGTTCGCCCTCCTCTACACCGCGAGCGAGCTGGTCAGCTGCACGGTCGACGGTCCCGTGATGGCGTACAACGCGGCCGGCGGCGTGGTCTGGGACTCCGGGTGGCTGCCCGGCGTGCTCGCCCTGGACGAGCTGGGGTCCGCGAGCGGCGGTGACGGGGGCAAGGCCGAGCACGCGGGCATCCCCGGGCACGACATGGCCGTCGGCCGCGTGACGGGTGACGTCGCCAAGGTCGTCTACGAGCACGGCGGGCGGTCGGTGGAGGCGCGGATCGCCAACGGCACGTTCGTGGCCCGCCTGGCGCACCCGTCGGACTGGCAGGCGCCGGAGGGCTGGGACGCGCTCGGCGTCGTGCGCGCGTACGACGCCGACGGCGCGCTGCTCGGCGAGTGGCGGCAAGCGTGGGACGCGACCAAGTGCTGGGTGCGCCCGGACGGGGTGATCGTCGCGGGCGCCCGCGACCTCGACCCGGCGAGGTGCCACCCCGCCGTCGCCTGGCAGTGGTGACCGGCCGGGGCGGGTCCGCTCAGGCGGGCGACACGCCCCGGTACGGCAACGTCTGGCTGTAGACGATGTTCGTGGTCGTGCTGCCGAAGCCGGTGAGGTCGTTGACGACCCGTTCCAGGTGCGTCATCGACGTGGCCGCGACCTTGAGGGTGTAGCAGTCGTCGCCGGTGGTGCGCAGGCACTCCAGGATCTCCGGCCGCTCGGCGAGGAGCGCGTGCAGCGGCTCGTGCCGGTTGCCGGGGTACTTGAGGCGGACCACGGCGAGCACGGCGTAGCCGACCTTGTCGAGGTCGACCTCGGCCCGGTAGCCGGTGATGATCCCGCTCGACTCCAGCCGGCGGACGCGTTCCGTGGTCGCCGAGGCGCTGAGGTTGACGCGGCGGCCCAGCTCGGACAGCGGCAGCCGGCCGTCCCGTTGCAGCTCGCCGAGGATCGCCCAGTCCGTCTGATCGAGATTCCCGGTCATCCGCCCAAACTACCGTCGAATCCACGGCTGGAAGCCGTTCAGACCGGGTGAAGTCTCTTCAGGATCGGCTGACCGGCACCTAGCCTTGGTCGGGTGCAGATCGGTGTGAACGTCCCCAACTTCGGCCCCGGAACGTCGCCGGACGTGGTGCGGCGGTGGGCGCTGACGGTCGAGGGGCTCGGCTTCGACCTGCTCATGGTGTCCGACCACGTCGCCGTGACGCCGGACGTGGCGGGCCAGTACCCGGCGCCGTTCTACGAGCCGTTCACCGCGCTGTCGTGGCTGGCCGGCGTGACGTCGACGATCCGGCTCGGCACCACCGTGCTCATGCTGCCGTACCGGCACCCGCTGCTCGTGGCGCGGATGGCGGCGAACCTGGCCGACCTGTCCGGCGGGCGGTTCGTGCTGGGCGTCGGCGTCGGGTGGGCGCGGCAGGAGTACGAGGCGCTGGGCGTGCCGTTCGAGCGGCGGGGTCGGCTGACCGACGAGGGGCTGCGGGCGGTGCGGGCGGCGTGGCGGGACGAGGCCGACTACCGCGCCGGGCACGTCCCGATCTGGGTCGGCGGGCACTCCGACGCGGCGTTGCGGCGGGCCGTGCGGCTCGGCGACGCCTGGCACGGCCTGCGCCTCACGCCCGCGGCGTTCCGGGAGGCGTTGGGGCGCTTGGAGGTCATCGCCGCGGAGGAGGGGAAACCCGTGCCCGCGTTGGCGCCCCGGATCATCTTGAACATCACGTCCGAAGTGGACGGTCCGGAACGGCGGCTGGGCGAGGGCACGGTGGCGCAGGTCGTGGCCGACCTGGCGGAACTCCGCGCGCTCGGCGCGGAAGCCGTGGTGCTGGACCCGTTCGTCGGCGATCCACAGGAGACGTCGCACCCCGAAGTCGCATGGCAGGCGCTCGCCACCGTGCGGAAGGAGTTCCGATGAGCTTGCGCAGGGCGATCGAACTGGCGGCCGAGGCCCGTGCGGCGGGCAACCCGCCGTTCGGCTCGTTGCTGGTGGGGCCGGACGGCGCGGTGCTGGCCGAGGAGCGCAACACCAGCGTCACCGACGACGACATCACCGCGCACCCGGAGCTGAAGCTGGCCCGGTGGGCGGCGCGGTCGCTCGACCCGGAGGTCGCGGCCGGCGCCACGATGTTCACCAGTTGCCAGCCGTGCGGCATGTGCGTCGGCGCGATCGAGCGCTCGGGGCTCGGCCGGGTGGTGTTCGCCCTGTCGACGGACCAGCTGAACGCGCTGAAGCCCGGCGGCGGATTCCCCGCCGTGCCACAGGAAGGCCCCGGGATGGCGGACGAGGCGAGCGCCGTGGTCCGGGGCTACTACGGCTGACGCACCACGCGTCTACCACTGATCCGCCGCCTCGCCACCCCGCCCGTCCGGAGCGTTCGCCGCGCGCGACCGGCGGGGCGCGCTGGGCCGTTCGGCGGCATCTGCGGCCCGAAAGAGCTTCGTCGGGTTGTGGGGTTCACAGATTGTGGCCGGTTCGCTACCTTTGGGATCTGGGAGCGCTCCCAGTCCCTGTCTAGAACATCCTCAATGTGGAGGACACATGACCTTCAGACGCGGTCTCCGGACGGTAATCGGCGTCTTCAGCTCGGTCCTGGCGGTCCTCGCCGCCAGCGTCGTGGTCCTGGTGAGCGCTACGGGCGTCGCTAGCGCACACGGTTCGGTCACCGACCCGCCGTCGCGCAACTACGGCTGCTGGCAGCGGTGGGGCAGTGACCACCTGAACCCGAACATGGCCCAGACCGACCCCATGTGCGCTCAGGCCTGGAAGACGGACCCGAACGCGATGTGGAACTGGAACGGCCTGTACCGCAACGGGGTCGGCGGCAACCACCAGGGCGCGCTGCCGAACGGCCAGCTGTGCAGCGGTGGTCTCACCGAGGGCGGCCGCTACCGGGCGCTCGACACGGTGGGCGCGTGGAACACGGTCACCAAGCCGCGCCAGTTCACGCTGACGATCACGGACCAGGCGAAGCACGGCGCGGACTACCTCCGCATCTACATCACCCGGCAGGGCGTCAACACGGCGACCACGCCGCTGCGCTGGAGCGACCTGGAGCTGGTCACCTCGACCGGCCGCTACGGCACCACGGGCCTCTACCAGGCCCAGGTGAACGCGGGCACCCGCACCGGCCGCCACACCGTGTTCACGATCTGGCAGGCCAGCCACATGGACCAGGCCTACTACCTGTGCAGTGACGTGACCTTCCAGTAAGACGACGAGCACACGGGTGCGGCATGAGCCTTCCGCCGCACCCGTGTGCTCACCCGGTCACGTCGTGAGCCGTCACGCGCCGCCCAGGTTCGTGGTGGCCCAGAACGCCTCACCGGGGCCGGCCACCGCGGCCGCGTCCCCGCTGTGAGGTAGGAAAGCCGACTCACCGCCGCTCAGCACGACTTGTTCGCCGCCGCGGGTCAGCGTCACCGATCCGCTGGTGCACAAGAGGAGTTGCGGTCCGTCGCCCGGAAGCACCGCGCCGTCCCGCACGGAGTGCAGGCGGAACTCGGGCTCCGGGGTCCGGTACGTCCGCAGTGGACCGCCGTCCTCAGCGTCGAGGACGGCGGCCGGACCGGTCCGGTGGTCCACCAGGGACAGCACGGCGCGCACGTCCACCGGCTTGGTGGTCAGGCCCGCGCGGAGCACGTTGTCGGAGTTGGCCATCAGCTCGACGCCCGTGCCGCGCAGGTGCGCGTGCAGCACGCCGGCGCCGACGTGGACGGCCTGGCCGGGCCGCAGCCGCACCGCGTTGAGCAGCAACGCCGCGACGACGCCCGCGTCCGCCGGGTAGACCTTCGCCAGCTCCGCCACGTGCGCCAGCCCCGGCACGCGGACGGCGGCGCCCGCCACCTCGGCGACCAGGTCGGCGTCGGCCCCGCACAACGCCCAGCGCAACGCGTCCCACGTCTCGCCGACCGCGAGCCGGGACCGCAGCGGGGCCAACGACGGCAGGTCGAGCGCGTCCAGCAGCGCCACGGTCTCCGCGGGCCGGCGGAACCCGGACAGGGTCTCGAACTCGGTCAGGGCGACCAGGACCTCCGGCTTGGGCCGGTCGTCGCGGTAGCCGTGCTCGGCGAACCCCACCACCGCCTGGTCCCGGTTCGGGTGCACCTGCAGCGACAGCGGGGCGTCCACGGCCAAGACCTTGAGCAGGAACGGCAACCGCGGCCCGAAGGCGGCCAGGCTGTCCGGCCCGAGCAGCCCGGCCGGGTTCGCGGCGAGGTACCGGTCCAGCGCCACCCCGGAATCCGCCAACCGCGACGGGTCGTCGGGGTGCGCGCCGACCCACAGCTCCGCCTGCGGCGCCGGGCTCGGCGACGGCTCGCCGCGCATCTCGGCCAGCGCGGTCCGCGAACCCCAGTGGTACTCCCGGACGATGGTCTCCAGCTTGCGCACGGCGATCCCTCAGATTCCCACGGGCACGGACGGGACGCGGGCGTCAGCGAGCAGCGCCGCCGCGCCGATCAGCCCCGAGTCGACGCCCAGCGTGGCCGGGCACACCTCGACCCGGCGCATGAAGTCCAACCCCGCGTGGTCCGCGAGCGGTTCGGTGACGGCCGGCTCCAGCAGGTCCCAGGCCTGCGCCACACCACCGCCGATGACCACGCGGTCGATCTCGCACAGCGCCGACGCCACCGTGATGACCCGCGCCACGGCCTCACCGGAACGCCGGAACGCGGCCCGCGCGGTCGGGTCGCCCGCCCGCGCCGCGGCGGCGAGCGCGACGCCGTCCGCCGTGCCGCCCAACGGCTGCCAGCCCTGTTCCAGCGCCCAGCGCACCATGGACGGGCCGCTGGCGATGGCCTCCGAGCAGCCGTTCGCGCCGCACCCGCACCGGGGTCCGGCCGGGTCGACCACGAAGTGGCCGACGTGGCCCGCGTTGCCGGTGGTGCCGAAGTGCGGCCGGCCGCCGAACACGAACCCGCCGCCGATGCCGGTGGACACGACCATGCCGAGCAGGCACTCGCTGCCCCGGCCGTTGCCGTGGTGGTACTCGGCCAGCGCCATGCACAGGGCGTCGCCGCCGAGCCGCACCGGCAGGCCGGGCAGGAGGCCGCCGACGCGGGAGGTGATGGGGAAGTCGCGCCAGCCGGGGATGTTCACCGGGCTGATCGTGCCGTCGCGCAGGTCCATCGGGGCGGCCGAGGCGATGCCCGCGCCGAGCACCGCGCGGCCGGCGGCCTGGGCGAGCAGGTCGTCCAGCAGGCCCGCGAGGCCGCTCCACACCGCCTCGGCGTCACCGGGCGGGGTGGCGGTGGTGCGGCGGGCGAGGACGGTGCCGTCCGACTCGACCAGCGCCGCTGCGAGCTTGGTGCCGCCGATGTCGATGGCGACCGCGACCGGGTCGAGTTCGTGGCCCATGAGACTTAGTTAAGCGGTTAATCAAAGTTTCGTCAAGGGGGGTTGACGCCCCCAGGCAGCTGTCACGCGTCCCACCCCGCCGTGCCGAACGGCGTGCCCGCGCGGTACCCGGCGATGCCGGCGGCCGGGTACTCGATGAGGTCCGCCGGCAGGGCGTCGAGCGGGAACCAGCGCAGCTCGGAGCACTTGTCCGGCTCGCGGTTCTCCGGCACGCCGGACCACGTCCGCGCCTCGAAGAACAGGCCCAGCCGCGGTTCCAGCCCGGAACCGGCGACGTGCAGTGTGTGCACCAGGCGCAGGTCCGCCGGGTCCAGGCGGACGCCGACCTCCTCCTCGGCCTCCCGCACCGCGGCGGCCAGGACGGACTCGCCCGCGTCGAGCTTGCCGGACGGCAGGTGCCAGCGGCCGTCGAAGCGCGCGTCCGCGTCCCTGCGGCGCGACAGCAGCACGAGGCCGTCGCGGACCAGCAGCACGTGCACGTCGACGAGGTGGCGGTCGGTCATCGGCCCGCACCGCCCGGCAACGCCCGCGCGGCCCGGCCGGCAGCCCGCGGGCCGAACCCGACCCGGACCGCGCGGATCACCGTGCCACGACCGTCACAGGTGCTTCTCGATCTCGGCCAGCTCCTCCGCCTCGAACGCGAGGTTCGCCGTCGCGGCCACGTTGTCCTCCAGCTGCTTCACGCTGGACGCGCCGATCAGCGCGGACGTGACGTTGCGCAGCACCCACGCGATCGCCAGCTGCGCCAGCGTCTGCCCGCGCCGCTTCGCGATGTCGTTCAGCGCCCGGACCTTCGCCAGCGTCTCGTCGTCCAGGTTGGACTTCGAGAGGAACGGCGAGGCGCCCGCCGCGCGCGACCCCTCCGGCACGCCGTCGAGGTAGCGGTCGGTCAGCACGCCCTGCGCCAGCGGCGAGAACGCGATGCTGCCCGCGCCCACCTCCGCCAGCGCGTCCAGCAGGCCGTCCTCGACCCACCGGTTGAACATCGAGTACGACGGCTGGTGGATCAGCAGCGGCGTGCCGAGGTCGGACAGCACCCGCGCGGCTTCCAGCGTCTGCTCGGCGGAGTAGTTCGAGATGCCGACGTACAGCGCCTTGCCCTGCCGCACCACGGCGTCCAGCGCGCCCATCGTCTCCTCGACGGGCGTGTCCGGGTCGGGCCGGTGGTGGTAGAAGATGTCGACGTAGTCCAGGCCGAGCCGGGCCAGCGACTGGTCCAGCGAGCCGATCAGGTACTTGCGGGAGCCCCACTCGCCGTACGGGCCGTTCCACATGTGGTAGCCGGCCTTGGTGGACACCAGGACCTCGTCCCGGTGGGCCCGGAAGTCCTGGGCGAACAGGCGGCCGAAGTTCTCCTCCGCGCTGCCGGGCGGCGGGCCGTAGTTGTTCGCCAGGTCGAAGTGCGTGACGCCGAGGTCGAACGCGCGCCGCAGGATGGCCCGCTGGCCGTCCAGGTGCCGGTCGTGGCCGAAGTTGTGCCACAGGCCGAGCGACACGGCGGGCAGCTTGAGCCCGCTGCGACCGGACCTCCGGTACGGCATGGCGTCGTACCGGGACTCGGCGGCTTGGTAGGTCATGTTGGTCCTTTACCGGTGCTCTGCCTGGGGATGAGCGCGGCCTTCGGCGACCAGCGCTCGGCGACCTCGCGGCCCTCGATCAGCTCCAGCACCGACTCGGCCACCGTGACGCCGAACTGGTGGACGTCCACGCTCATCGTGGTGAGCGCGGGCGTGGCCAGCCGGCACAGGGTCGAGTCGTCCCACGCGACGAGGCTGAGCCGGTCCGGCACGGCGCGGCCCAGCTCCTTGGCGGCGTTCAGACCCGCGACGGCCATCACGTCGTTGTCGTAGAGGATCGCGGTCGGCGGCTCCGGCGTGTCCAGCAGCGCGGAGGTGAGCTTGGCCCCGGACTCCTCCGAGTAGTCGCCCTCCACCACGACGGGCTCGATGCCCGCCTCGGCGCACCCTTCGAGCAGCACCGCGGTCCTGGCCCTGGTGTGCAGCAACGACTCCGGGCCGCTGACCCGCGCGATGCGCCGGTGCCCGAGGTCGAGCAGGTACGCGAGGGCTTCGCGCACGGGGCCCGCGTCGTCGGTGCGGACCGCGGGCACGGCGACGCCCGCCGCGTCCGGCTCGCCGACGTACAGCGCGGGCAGGCCGATCTCCCGCAGCACCGCCGGGCGGCGGTCGTCCGCGGTGCGGTTCACGACCACCACCGCGTCGACCACGCCGCCCGCCGCCCACCTGCGGTAGGCGGCGATCTCGGCGTCCTGCGTCCCGACGATGTGCAGCAGCACGGACCGGTCGCCCTCGGCGAGCCGCTCCTCGATGCCCGCGATGAACTCCATGAAGAACGGCTCCGCGCCCAGCAGCCGCGCGGGGCGGGCCAGGACGAGGCCGACGGAGCCGGTGGTCATGTCCGCGCCGCGCTGAGGCTGTTGGCCGATCGGAGCACCAGCCGGTCGGTGAGCGCGGCCGGGTCGACCGACTCGGCCGCGGTCCGGACCAGGAACGAGTGCGACTCCCCGGCGGCGAGGGTGATCAGGGCGTCGTCCGTGACGGCGTCCTCGGCGACCCGGTCCGCCAGCACGGCGACGTCGCGGGCGAAGGAGGTCGCGGTGACGTCCACGCGGTAGCCCTCGGACACGCGGCGCACCTCGGCGGTGAGCGGCGCGGGGTCGTAGGCCAGCTCCACGTCCTCCAGGAACAGGTGCGCGGTGCGCGCGTCGGCCGTGCTCACCACCAGCACCTCCCCCTTCGGGTCGGCCGGCGCGACCAGGTCCGCCGGCAACTCCAGCTGCGCGACCGACCGGGCCGGCACGTCGAGCGGGAGTTTAGCCGCCGCCAGCACGTCGCCCGCGAACGTCTGCCGCTCCAGCGTGACGTCGCTGGTCCAGACCTCATCGGTGTCGTTGACGGCGATCAGCGCGTCCACGCCGTCGCGCGGCTGGACGGTGAGCAGCCGGGGCGCGAAGGCGTGCCTGAGCGCGTAGTACAGCGGCTTGGGGCGCTCGTCGCCGTCGATCGCGGCCCACGAGGTGACCGGCCAGCAGTCGTTGAGCTGCCAGACCAGGGCGCCGGCCGTGCGCGGCCAGTGGGAGCGGAAGTGCTCGACGCCGAACGCGACCGCGCGGGCCTGGTTGAGCTGGGTCGCCCAGTGCCAGTCCTCGAACGCCTCGGGCGCGGGCAGGTGCGGCGCCAGGCCGCGGTCGAGCTTGCCGTTGCCGTCGTCGGCCTTCTGGTGCAGCAGGAACGCGGGGGACGTGGGCGTCATCGGCTCGTCGTGCACCCACCGGGTCAGGGTCGCCCAGGTCGGCGGGCCCTGGAAGCCGAACTCCGAGCAGAACCGCGGGGTGTGGTCGCGGTAGTGGGTGTAGTCGACCCGGTTCCAGACCTCCCACTCGTGCCGCGTGCCGTGGGTGTCCTCGTTCGGGTGCAGGTCGCCGGGGCTGTACGGGCTGCCCGGCGAGTAGTGCCGGGTCGGGTCCAGCTCGGCGACGATCGCGGGCAGCAGCTCCTCGTAGTAGCCCCGGCCCCAGGTGCGGCCGTCGAGGCTCTCCTGCCACTGCCAGTCGTGGAAGCCCCACAGGTTCTCGTTGTTGCCGTTCCACAGCGCCAGCGAGGGGTGCGAGGTGAGCCGGGCGACGTTCTCGCGGGCCTCGGCCTCGACCTCCTCCCGCAGCGGCGACTCCTCCGAGTAGGCCGCGCAGGCGAACAGGAAGTCCTGCCACACCAGCACTCCGCGCTCGTCGCAGACGTCGTAGAAGTCCTCGGTCTCGTAGATCCCGCCGCCCCAGATCCGGAGCATGTTCATGTTCGCGTCGATCGCCTGCTCGACCCGGCGGACCAGCCGGTCACGCGTGATCCTGGTCAGGAAGTGGTCGTCCGGGATCCAGTTGGCGCCCTTGGCGAACACCGGCTTGCCGTTCACGACGAACGTGAACGGGGCGCCGACCTCGTCGGGCGCGGTGTCGACGGTGATGGTGCGGAAGCCGACGCGGCGGTCGGCCCGGTCCACGTCCTCGCCGTCGGCCCGGAGGACGACGCGCAGGTCGTAGAGGGGGTGGTCGCCGTAGCCGACGGGCCACCACAGGTCGACGTCCGGGACCTCCACGGTCACGACGCCGGTGTCGCCCTCGACGCGGGCGCCGCGCTCGACGCCGCCCACGGAGGCCACCACGGTCAGCTCGGCGTCGCGCGCGCGGTCGACCTCGACGTGCACCTCGACGCGGCCGACGCCGTTGCCGTCCACCGTGACGAGCGGGCGGACGCGGTGCAGGCGGGCCTCGGTCCAGCGCTCCAGCCGGACCGGCTTCCAGATGCCGGCGGTCTGCAGGTCGGGGCCCCAGTCCCAGCCGAAGGAGCACGCCATCTTGCGGACGGCGTTCATCGGGTGCGGGTAGGCACGGGGGCGGTGGCCCAGCGCGGCCTCCTGCTCCTCGGCGTGCGAGAGGGCCGAGCGGAAGGTGACGACCAGGTCGTTCGCGCCGTCCACGAGGTGGTCGCGCACGTCGAACCGGTAGGAGCGGAACATGTTGGCGGTGCTGCCGAGCACGTGGCCGTTCAGCTCGACCGTGGCGACGGTGTCGAGGCCGTCGAACGCCAGCTCGACCTTCTCGCCCGGCTTGGCCGCCTCGGCGTCGAAGGTGAGGGCGTACCGCCAGTCGGCGCGGTGCGCCCACGCCAGCTCGGTCTCGTTGGTGTCGAGGTAGGGCTCGGGGATGAGACCCGCCGCCAGGAGGTCGAGGTGGGTGCTGCCGGGCACCGCCGCGGGCACCTCGCGGTCGGCGACGGCCGCCGGGATCGGCCCGCCCACCGCGCTCAAACGCCACCCGTCGTGCAAGGTCGTACGGATCATCGTTCCTCTTTCCCGGCGGCGGCGGTGGGTTACTGCCGTGTGACAATCAAGGTATGGCGATTCTTACGCCAGCAACTAAAGTAAGTCAACGAGGTTCACCGCCAGAGAGGAAGACCACAAGTGGCAGACGTGACGCACCTGCGGGCAGCGGGTGTGAGCCTGGTGCTCGACTTCTCCGGGGGCACCCTCCCCCGGGTTCGCCATTGGGGCTCCGACCTCGGCGAACTCGACCCGGACGCGCTGGCGGGACTGCTCCTGTCCCAGCGGCCGCACCCCATCGGCTACTCCGTGGACGGCGCGGTCGACGTGGCCGTGCTGCCGGAGCAGTCCGCCGGCTGGCTCGGCACGCCGGGAATCATCGGCAACCGCGCCGGCCGTGACTTCTCGACCGCGTTCCGGGTGGTGTCGGTGGACGAGACGGCCGGCGCGACCGGTGGCGGCCGCGTGGTCGCGCGGGCGGTGGACGAGGTCGCCGGGCTCGGGCTGGAACTGGTCGTCGAGCTGACGGCGTCCGGGCTCGTGCGGCAGCGCGCCGAGCTGACCAACACCGGGTCGACCGCGTTCTCCCTCGACGCGGTGAACCTGACCCTCCCCGTGCCGGCGCAGGCCGTCGAGATCCTCGACTTCACCGGGCGGTGGACGCGGGAGCGCAGTCCCCAGCGCACCCAGTGGACGCACGGCCTGCGCGTGCGGGAGAACCGGACCGGGCGCACCGGCTACGACTCCGCGTACCTGTTCGCCGCCGGCACGGCCGGGTTCGGCAACCGGTCGGGCGAGGTCTGGGCCGTGCACACGGCCTGGTCGGGCAACCACCGGACGTTCGCCGAGAAGACGTACCACTCGGTGTCGCTGCTCGGGTCGGGCGAGCTGCTGCTGTCCGGCGAGGTCGTGCTGGCGGCGGGCGAGTCGTACCGGTCGCCGTGGCAGTACGCCTCCCACGGGCACGGGCTGGACGAGGTGTCCGCCCGGTTCCACCGGCACCTGAGGTCGCGCCCGGGGCACCCGACCTCGCCGCGCCCGGTCGTGGTGAACACCTGGGAGGCCGTGTACTTCGACCACGACCTGGACCGGCTGAAGGCCCTGGCGGACGCCGCCGCGGCCGTCGGCGGCGAGCGGTTCGTGCTGGACGACGGCTGGTTCGGCTCGCGGCGCGACGACCGGCGCGGCCTCGGCGACTGGCACGTGTCGGACGAGGTGTGGCCGGACGGCCTGAAGCCGCTGACCGACCACGTCACCGGGCTGGGGATGCAGTTCGGCATCTGGGTCGAGCCGGAGATGGTCAACCCGGACTCCGACCTGGCGCGGGCGCACCCGGACTGGATCATGGCGGCGGGCGACCGGCTGCCCGGCACGGCCCGGCACCAGCAGGTGCTCGACCTGGCCCGGCCCGAGGCGTTCGAGCACATCCTGGAACGGCTGGACGACCTGCTGACCACGTACCCGGTGTCGTACCTGAAGTGGGACCACAACCGGGACCTGGTGGACGCGGGGCACCGGCCGACCGGGCGCGCGGGCGTGCACGGCCAGACGCTGGCGGTCTACCGGCTGCTCGACGAGCTGCGGCGGCGCCACCCCGGCGTGGAGATCGAGTCGTGCTCGTCCGGCGGCGGCCGGGTCGACCTGGAGGTCCTGGAGCGCACGGACCGGGTGTGGGTGTCGGACTGCATCGACGCGCTGGAGCGGCAGTCGATGCAGCGGTGGACCAACGCCCTGATCCCGTTGGAGCTGATGGGGACGCACGTGGGCGCCGAGACGTCGCACACGACGCACCGGCGGCACCCCGTCGACTTCCGCGCGGGCACGGCCCTGTTCGGGCACTTCGGGATCGAGTGGGACCTCACCAAGGCGTCCGCGGACGACCTCGCGCGGCTGACGTCGTGGGTGGCGCTGTACAAGGAGTTGCGGCCCCTGCTGCACTCCGGCGTGGCCGTGCACGGCGACCACCCCGACCCGGCGGTCGAGGTGCACGGCGTGGTCGCGGAGGACGGGTCGGACGCCGTGTTCGCCGTCGTCGCCCTGGCCACGTCGCAGCTCTACCCGCCGGGCGCCGTGCGCCTGCCCGGCCTCGCGCCGGACCGCGCGTACCACGTGCGGCCGCTCGCGCCCGGCGACGTGCCGGACGGCAACGCGCACCACTGGGGCGTGTTCCTGCCGTGGTGGACGCCCGAGGGCGTGACGCTGCCCGGTCGGGTGCTGGACACGGCGGGCGTGCAGGCCCCCGTGCTGTACCCGGAGCGGTTGGTGCTGGTGCGCGCGACGGCGGTGTGACCCGTTCGCAAGTCCGACGGCGGTCGTGGGCCCCTGTGGTCTCACGGCCGCCGCGCGCTTTCGCGGTCTAGCGGTGGTCGGGCGTGGTTCGTTACCGTTCAAGACACGAAGCGTCAGCTGACCGACCAGGAAGAACCTGTGAACACACGAATCGTCCTGATCGGCGTCGCTGTCGCGATGGCCGCGGTCACCTCGTGCGGTGGCCCGGCCGGCGGCGAGGCCCCGCCGACCTCCACAACGTCGCAGGCCGCCACCGCTCCGCAGGTCGGCCCGTCCCGAGGCGGCCTGCTGGACCGCACCGACCCGTGCACGCTGCTCACCAAGGCCGAGGCCGAGCAGGTCACCGGCGCGCAGAGCGCCGAACCGGTGGCGGAGGAGCTGGGGTCGGCCAAGGTGTGCACCTTCTCGCCGCAGAAGGCGCGGCTCGGCGTCGGTGTCCGGGCCACGTCCGGGCTGGCGGAGGTCCAGTCGAACGGCAACGTGGTGCAGGACATCGTGATCGGCCGCCACCAGGCCAAGCAGGCCGTGGGCGCGACCGGCAGCTGCGGGATCTTCATCGGCGTCACCGAGACGTCCCGGGTGGACGTCGTGCTGAACTCGGGCAGCCCCGACGAAGACCCGTGCCCGGCGGCGTTGAAGGTCGCCGAGCTGGTCGAGCCGAGGCTGCCCTAGGGGTTCAGGCCCTCGGCCGGACGGGTTCAGGCCCCCAGCCGCACGACGACCACCGCCGGCGCGTCACCGCCGTGAGCGGCACGCAGCACCCCTCGCGCCGCGTCCCACTCGAAGGCCCACTCCGGCGACGTCACCGGGAACACCGGCGACACCGTGACGTCCCGCTCGCGCAGGTGCGGCACGGGGAGGTCGACGGCCGGTGACGCGTCGGGCAGCCGCCACACCGTCACGTAGCTGTCCGCCGCGGCGCGCAACCCCTGCGCCACCCACGGGCCGGTGCGGTCGGTCAGGCCCAGCGGCCAGAACGGGACGGAGGCGGCGATGTCGGCGCGAAGTCCTTTGTGGACGGTGACGGCCTCGCGCACCAGTGCCCGCTGCCCGGCGTCCATGAGGTCGACCCGACCGGCCAGGTAGAGGCGGCCCAGCACGCCGGTCGCCAACGTGAACGCGGCCTCCGACGCCGACATGCCCGGCTGCGCGTACGCCCAGTTGCCCGCCTGCTCGGGCAGCACCGACGCGGGCGCGGCGGCGGCGATCGGCGGGTACAGCAACGGGTTCTGCTGGTCCGACGTGGACTGCAGGTGCATCCGAGACAGCATCGCGTAGTCCATCCGCATCGCGCCGGACGCGCAGTTCTCCAGCAACAACCCCGGGTGGCGGGTCAGCACGCCGTCCAGCCACGCGAGGTGCGCGCGGTTGTGGGCGAGCAGGCCGTCGCCGGGCGCGAGGCCGCCGAGGTCGCTGCCGGGACCCGGCATGATGTTGTAGTCCAGCTTGATGAACCCGACGCCGAACTCGCCGACCAGCCGGTCCACGACCTCGTCCACGTGCCGCACCGCGTCGGGGTGCCGCAAATCGAGGTGGTGGCGGCCGTGCTCGGTCACCCGCACGCCGTCGCGCTGGAAGAACGCCTCGTCCGGCAGCGACGCGGCCAGCGGCGACCGCACGCCGACGACCTCGGGCTCCAGCCAGATGCCGGGCACCATCCCGCGCTCGCGGATGCGGTCGGCGACCTCGCCGAACCCGCCGGGGAACCGGGTCCGCGACGGGCGCCACTCCCCGACGCTGTCCCACCACCGGCCGTCCTCGTCGTACCAGCCGGCGTCCACGCAGAAATAGTCCGCGCCCACGTCGGCCGCCGCGTCGATCAGCGGGAGCAGCTTCTCCGTGGTCGGGTCACCCATGAGCGTGTTCATGTAGTCGTTGAAGACCACCGGCAGCTCGGGCGAGCGGCGGTCGCGCAGCGTGGCCCGGCGCTGCCGCGTCACCGCGGCGAACGCCTCGTCCACGCCGCCGGCGACGACCGCCACCGACACCGGCACGGTGGTGAAGCCCGCCCCGGCCGTCACCACGCGCGACCACTGGTGCTCGGCGTCCGTCGGCCCCAGGACGGCCACGTACGCGCCGGTCACGGTCTCGCCGACCTCCCAGTGCCACGCGCCGTTGTGCTCGACCTGCCAGGCCAGCGCCCAGCTGTCGTCCCGCGCCACGAGCACGCCGGTCGGCAGGTGCTCGCCGGTCGACCACGAGCTGCGGGACGTGAGCGCGAACCGGCTGCGGGACGCGTGGTGGTGGACGACCGGGTCCATCGCGACCAGGCCGACCTCACGCAGCGGACGGCGACTCCAGCGCGACTCGGCGACCCAGTCGGAGTCGCCGCGCACCAGGTCCACGTCGTCCACCGAACGGCCCGAGTCGGCCAGGAAAGCCCCGGTGGACAGCGATGTCACGGCCTGCAACCGCACTTCGCCGTCGCCTTCGACGTCGACCTCCGTCCACGTCCGCACGGCGGGCACGCCGGGCACGCCCTCGAACACCGACGTCACCACCAGCCCGGTCACGGGGTCGTGCTGCACGACCCGCAGCCAGGTCCCGGACGCCTCGTGGCCGCGGTACCGCAGCCGTGCGCCGATCGTGGTGTCCGCGTAGCGGTGGCTGCCGGGGAACCGGCCGTGGCCGAGCGCCTGCACCTCGACCAGCGGCACCGCGGCGCCGCCCGGCGGCGCGTCCGGCGAGCCGTCCGGCCGCAGCGACCGCAGGCTCACCGGCCCGTCCCCGGCGGCGTCCAGCACCAGCCGGACACCGCCGGTCGACCAGGTCACCGTCACTTCGCCACCACGTCCTCCCACGCGCCGGTGTTGTGGTCGTACGCGGCGGCCGCGCCGGCCTTCTCCACGTCGGCCGGGTCGATGTCGACGGCGCGGCCGCGCGCCTCCGGGTTCGGCGCGGCGGAGGCGAGGATCTTCGTGTACGGGTGCTGCGGGTTGAGGATCACCTCGTCGGCGGGCCCCCGCTCGACCACGCGCCCCTTGTAGAGCACGAGGATGTCGTCGGAGAAGTGCCGCGCGGTGGCCAGGTCGTGCGTGATGTAGAGGACGGCGAGGTTCTCCTCGCGCTGCAGGCGTGCCATCAGGTTCAGCACGCCGAGCCGGATCGACACGTCGAGCATCGACACCGGCTCGTCCGCGACCACGACCTTCGCGCCCGGCGCGAGCGCCCGCGCGATGGCCACGCGCTGCCGCTGACCGCCGGACAGCTCGTGCGGCCGGCGGCCCGCGACGTCGCGGCCGGGCAGCGACACGCGCTCCAGCAGCCGGACCACCTCGTCCCAGCCGTGCGGCCTGCCGTGCAGCTTCAGCGGCCGGGCCAGGTGGTGCTCGATCGTGTGGAACGGGTTCAGCGAGGCGAACGGGTCCTGGAACACCATCTGCACGTGGTCCCGGTACGAGCGCTCCGGCACCCGCTTGCCGTCGTCGCCGGTCACCGTGATGGAGCCGCCGCTGGGCTTCTCCAGCCGGGCGATCATCCGGGCGATCGTGGACTTGCCCGAGCCGGACTCGCCGACCAGCGCGACCGTGCGGCCGGGGGTGAGCGTGAACGACACGTGGTCCACCGCGCGCAGCCGGACGCGGCGCAGGCCCACCCGGACGTGGAAGTCCTTGACCAGGTCCTTCGCTTCCAGCGTGGTCATCGGACGCCTCCCGACGGGGTGGGCTCGCCGGACCGGTCGACCGGCGTCATCTGCTCGCCCGAGCGGACGAACGCGCCGCGCTCGCCGGTCAGGCTGGGGAACGAGTCGAGCAGCTGGCGGGTGTAGGGGTGCGCGGGCTGCTCGTACATCTGCTGCGCGGAGCCGTACTCGACCACCTCGCCCTCCTTCATCACGGCGATGCGGTCGGCGAGTTCGAGCAGCAGCGGCAGGTCGTGCGTGATGAACAGGACGGCGAAGCCGATCTCGTCGCGCAGCCGCAGGATCTCGCGCAGGATGCCGCGCTGCACGACCACGTCCAGCGCGGTCGTCGGCTCGTCCATGATCATGACCTGGGGGTCGAGGAGCAGCGCCATCGCGATCATCACCCGCTGCCGCATGCCGCCGGACAGCTCGTGCGGGTAGGAGCCGAGCCGCCGCACGTCCACGCCGACCAGCCTGAGGACTTCCTCGCACTTGGCCTTGCGTTGCGCCTTCGTCATCTCCGGCCGGTGCGTGGTGAGCACGTCCTCCAGCTGGGCGCGGATCGTGATGACGGGGTTCAGCGCGTTCATGGCGCCCTGGAAGACCATCGACAGCTTCGACCAGCGGAACGCCCGCAGCTCCTCCGGCGTGAGCGCCAGGACGTCCACGTCGTCGCCGTCGCGGTCGTGGAACGTCACCGAGCCCGTGGTCACCTCGGCGGGCGGCCGGTGCAGGCGGTTGATCGCGTAGGCGAGCGTCGTCTTGCCGCAGCCGGACTCGCCGGCCAGGCCGAGGATCTCCCCGCGCCGCAACGTGATCGACACGTCCTTGACCGCGTGCACCGGGTTCTCCACCTGGTAGACGACGGACAGGTCGTTGACGGTGAGCACCACGTCGTCGTCCGTGCGCCCGACCGGCGCCGGCTGCCGCACAACCTCCGCCGTGGCGCGCCGCGGGATGTCCCGCAGCTTCGGGTTGATGATCTCGTCGATGCTGAAGTTCACCAGCGCCAGGCCGCAGCCGAACAGGGCGATGATCAGGCCCGGCGGCACGAACCACCACCACGCCTCGCGTTGCAGCGCGAAGCCGTTCTGCGCGTAGTAGAGCATCGTGCCGAGCGTGGACGAGTTGGACGCGCCCAGGCCGAGGAACGACAGGCCGGCCTCGCTCAGGATCGCGTAGATCACCGAGAAGACGAACTGCGAGGCCAGCAGCGGCAGCAGGTTCGGCAGGATCTCGACCGTGATGACGCGCCACGGCTTCTCGCCCGACACCTTGGCCGCGGCCACGTAGTCGCGGTTGCGCAGGGACAACGTCTGCGCGCGCAGCACGCGGGCCGACGCGGCCCAGCCGGTGATCGCCAGCACCACCGCGATCGTCCACGAGCCGCGCTGGTCGGCGGGCACGAACGCGGAGATGACGATCACCAGCGGCAGGCCGGGGATCACCAGCATCACGTTGGAGAACAAGGAGAAGCCCTCGTCCACGTACCCGCCGATGTAGCTGCCGACGATGCCGAACAGCGCCGACAGCGCGGTCGCCATCACGCCCACGAGCAGGCCGATGTAGAGCGAGCCGCGGGTGGCGTGCGCGAGCTGCGCCACGATGTCCTGGCCGGTCAGCGTGGTGCCCAGCCAGAACTCGCCGCCCGGCGGCGTCAGGCTGATGTCGCGGATCGTGTTCGGGTCGCCCACCAGCAGCGGTCCGATCACGCCGATGAACGTGATCAGGGCGATCAGGAACAGGCCGACGCCGAGCTTCGGCGACCAGCGCGGCAGCATGGACCGCCAGCCGGCCCGTCCGCGCGGGGCTTCGACGGTGACAGCACTGAGGTTGGTCACGGTGTCCGTCCTCCTTCTCAGCCGCTGACGCGGGTGCGCGGGTCGATGACGGCGTACAGCAGGTCGACCACGAGGTTCGCGCCGAGCACGGCGACCGTGATCACGAGGAAGATGCCCTGCATGAGGGCGTAGTCGTTGTTCTGCACCGCCTGCAGGAGCTTCGACCCGATGCCGGGGTACGAGAACACCTGCTCGGTGATGATGGAGCCGGCCACGACGAACCCGAGCGAGATCGCGAAGCCGGCCACGGACGGCAGCACCGCGTTGCGGGCCGCGTACTTGATCATGATCCGGGAGTCGCGCAGGCCCTTGGCCTTGGCGGTGAGCACGTAGTCCTCGGAGGTCGCGGACACCATCATGTTGCGCATGCCGAGCAGCCAACCGCCGACCGACGAGATCACGATGGTCAGCGCGGGCAGCGTGCCGTAGTAGATCGCCGAGCCGATGAAGTCGGCGTTCCAGCCCGGCGACAGGATGACGTCGTAGCCGCCCTGCAGCGGGAACCAGCCCCACGCCGAGGACAGCACCGCGACCAGGATCAGGGCCAGCCAGAAGTACGGCACGGCGGCCAGGACGGTGGTGGCGGGCACCAGGCTGTCGAGCCAGGTGCCGCGCCGCCAGCCGACGAACGTGCCCAGGACGATGCCGAGGGCGAACGACAGGAACGTCGCGATGCCGACGAGCATCAGGGTCCAGGGCAGGGCTTCCGCGATGATCTGGGACACCGGTGTCGGGAAGGAGCTCACCGAGATGCCCAGATCACCGCGGAACATGTTGCCCAGGTACGAGACGTACTGCTGGAAGAGCGACTCCCCGCTGTTCGTGCCGAGCAGCAGTTCGTACGCCCTGCGGGCCGACGGGTCCACGGTTCCGCCGCGTTGCGCGAGCTTCGCCATGAGGATGTCCACCGGGTTGCCCGGCATGAGCCTCGGGATGAAGAAGTTCAGCGTCAGCGCCGCCCAGAGGGCGACCAGGTAGAACGCGAACTTTCGGGCGTAGTACCTCATCGGTCCGCCTATCGGTCACTCAGTCGATCACTGGCCGGCCGGCTTGAGCTTCAGGTAGACCTCGGAGGCCTCGGGGCGCGCCCAGACGGCGGGGAACGCGTAGAGGTCGTCCTTCGTGGGCCAGCCCGTGAACTTCTTGGCGTTGTACTCGCTGGTCGTGCCGCCGGTCAGGACCGGGATGTACGGGATCGACTCCTCGATCTCGGTCTGGATCGTGTCCAGGTACGGCTGGCGCGCGGCGGCGTCCTCGGGGTCGACGCCCTTCAGCGCGGTGAGCGCGGCGTCCACGTCGGGGTTGGAGAACCGGGAGAAGTTCGGGTTCGCCACCTCGCCGACCTTGGCCGTGGTCGCGGTGCTGAAGAAGTACGACGCGTTGTAGAACGGGTCCGGGGCCGGGCCCTGGTGCAGCGAGTCGATCAGCAGCTCGAACTGGCCGCGACCGCGCGCGTCGGACCACTCGTTCCAGGAGACCTGCTGCGCGGTGACCTTGATGCCGACCTTCTGCAGCTGCTGGCTCATCGTGTCGACGGCGGTGATGTAGTCGGTCCAGCCGGCGACGACCTTGAGGGTCATGGCCAGCGGCTTGCCGTCCTTCTGGTAGGTCCCGTCGCCGCCCTTGGTGTAGCCGGCGGCCTCCAGCAGCTGCGTGGCCTTGGCCTCGTCCGGCTGCATCGGGGCCGTCTTCTCCTTCAGCTTCGAGGAGACCTGGTCCTTGTCGCGCTCCAGCAGCGCGGCGCCCGGCGACACCTCGCTCGCCGTGTTCTCGAAGGCCAGCGCGTTGATCTGGGTGCGGTTGAGCGCGTAGTAGATCGCCTTGCGCACGGCCACGTCGGTCTGCGGGCCCTGGCAGCCGAGGTCCGCGTTCGAGCAGGTGAAGAGGGCGACCTGGTTCATCGGGATGGTGACGGCCTTGTAGCCCGGGTAGTTCTTCTCGACGTTGGCGATGTCCGGGACGGGGCCGGTCTGCCAGTCGATCTGGCCCTGCTTCAGCGCGGCCTCACCGGACTGGTTGCCCGACAGCGCCAGGTAGCGGACCTTCTTCAGCGCGGGCGCGCCGGAGTGGTAGTCCGGGTTCGCCTTGAGCGTGAACGCCTGGCCCTTGAACTCGTCCAGCATGAACGGGCCGGTGCCGACGGGTTCCTTGATGACATCGGTCGACGGGGTCGCGATGTCCTTCCACTTGTGCTCCGGGACCATCCAGATCCGGCCGAGCACCTGCGGGCCCTCCATGTAGGACGGCTCGGTGAACTTGATCGACACGTGGGTGTCGTCGACCGCGGTCGCGACGCCCTTGTAGCCGGTGCTGTTCATCGTCGCGTTCTTGGAGACCATGTCGAGGGTGAAGACGACGTCCTTGGCGGTGAACTTCTGCCCGTCGGTCCACTTGGCGTCGTCGCGGAGCTCGACGTCCAGCCGGGTGCCGTCCTCGTTCCACTGGAAACTCTTGCCCAGGCGGGGCCTCGGCTCGACGTCGCGGATGTTGTTGAAGAAGAACAGCGGCTCGAAGATCGTGCCAGGGCCCTCGATCTGGGTCGGAGAGAACGGGTTGAAGTTCAGCTGCCAGTCACCGGACTGGCCGGTGTACACGATCAGCGTGTCCTTGTTCTCGTCGTTGCCCGCGCTCGATCCGCCACACGCGGTTGCGAGCATGGCGACCGCGGCCAGTCCGGCCGCCGCCGTGCGCGCCCGTGAGAAGCGCCTTGCCTTCAGGAACATCGTCGATTCCTCTCGTGGCCCGAGACCGGCCGCGGTCCCGCGTTGAGGCAGATTGTTAAGTCATCGAAGAAACGAAGTCAACACCTCGGCGTCATCTGCCGGTCAAGTTGCTACCCTTCGACCGGCGAACGAACTAAGACGCGGGGGACCACGTGAGCGGACCGGCGCGGGCGACGCAGCACGCGAGCAGCAAGTCGGCGGTGCTCGACGTGATCCGCGCGGCGGGCACCATCAGCCGCGTCGGCCTGATCAACGCCACCGGCTTCACCGGCGCCACCATCTCCACCGTCGTCCGCAAGCTCATCGACGAGGGCCTGGTCGTGGAGACCGGTCGGGCGGAGTCGACCGGCGGCAAGCGACGCGTGCTGCTGCAGCTCAACCACTCCTCCCGGTACGCCGTCGGCGTGCACCTCGACCACGCGGGCATCACGTACGTGCTGACCAATCTGGGCGGCTCCGTCGTCGCGCGCATCTCGCGGGCGGGCGCGGGCGGGGCCGAGCCGCGGACCGTCGTGGCGCGGATGGCGGCCGAGGTGGAGGGCCTGATCGCCAGCGTCGGCGTCGACCACCAGCGGGTGCTCGGCCTGGGGCTCGTGTCACCGGGGCCGTTCAGCTCGAACACCGGCATGGGCCTGACCCCGCCCGCCATGCGCAAGTGGGAGGACTTCCCGCTCGACCAGGCGTTGCAGCAGGCCACGAGCCTGCCCGTGGTGCTCGACAACGACGCGACCGCGGCGGCGCTGGGCGAGCACTGGTCCGGCGGCATCGGCGGCACGGCCATCTCGGCGGCCCTCTACATGGGCACGGGCATCGGCGCGGGCATCGTCATCAACGGCATCACCTACCGCGGGACCAGCGGGAACGCCGGCGAGATCGGCCACATCTGCGTGGACGCGAACGGGCCGGAGTGCTGGTGCGGCGCGCGCGGCTGCGTCGAGGCGCTGGCCGGTCCGGCGACCGTGGTGGCGGCGGCCCGCGCGGACGCGGCGCTGGCGAGCGCGGCCGGGCTGACCGGCCGGTCGCGGTCGGTGTCGTCCGACTTCGCCGCCGTGAGCCGGGCGGCACGGCGGGGCGACCCGTCGGCGACGGCCATCCTGGAGCGCTCGGCGCGGTACGTCGCCGTGGCGGCGCGGACGCTGGCGAACATCATGGACCTGGAGGTCCTGGTGCTCACCGGGCCGAGCTTCGCCATCGCCGGCTCGGTCTACCTGCCGGTGGTGCGGGACGAGCTCGACCGCGCGTTCTTCTCCCGCGCGGCGCACGGCGTCGACGTACGGCTGTCCCGTTCGGCCGCCACGGCGTCGGCGATCGGCGGGGCGGCACTCGTGCTGCAGTCCGAGCTCGTGCCGCTCCACGAGGGCCTGAGGCTGCCGGAGAACCTGTCCGACTCGGAACCCGCCGCCCTGCCCGCCTCGGACGCCTGAGCGGCCTCAGCGCGGGGAACGCGGCCGGAGGGCCAGGACCACGGCCAGGCCGACGGCCACGAGCAGGGCGGCGACCGCGAACGTCCGGTGCGTTCCGCGGGCCACGTCCGCCGACGCTGCCGCGGTGACGTCACCGGTGGCGGAGCCGAACACCGCGCCCATCACCGACGCGCCCGTCATGAGACCGAGGTTCCGGGAGAGGTTCAGCATGCCCGACACCACGCCGCGCCGGTCCGGCGCCACGTGCTTGATGACCGCGGTGTTGTTGGCCGCCTGGAACAGCGCGTAGCTCGCCGTGACGGCGACCAGGGGCACGACGTATCCGAGGACACCGGCCGCCACCGGCACCACGGCCAGCACCGCGGTGCCGGCGATGATGCCGGACAGCCCCACGACCACCACGACTCCGGTCCCGGAACGGTCGGTGGCCCGGCCGGCCGGGACGCCGACGAGGGCTGCCACCACCGGGCCCGCCGACATCACCAGCCCGACCAGTGCCTGGTCGAGGCCGAGCGCCAGGGCCAGGTGGAAGGGGCCCACGACGAGGGTCGTCATCAGGACCGTCGAGACCAGGGCGCTGGTGGCCAGGCCGGCGGCCAGGACGGGGTCGCGGAAGGTCGAGAGGGCGACCAGCGGGGACGACGCCCGGCGCTCGGCCGCGACGAACAGGACGAGGCCGATCGCCGAGGCGGTGAGCAGGCCCGCGGCGACCGGGCCGAACGGGTCGTCCCCCACCGTCATCGCCAGCGCGTAGGCGCCCAGGGTGACCGCCAGCAAGGCCATGCCCACGACGTCGAACCGGGGGCGTGCGGCGCGCGGCGTCGGCGCGGGGCCGGGCAGGACGCGGTGCGCGAGCACGTACGCGAGGACGCCGAGCGGCACGGCGGCGAGGAAGATGGCGCGCCAGCCGAACGCCGCGATCAGGACTCCGCCGAGGGACGGCCCGAGCGCCGTGCCGACGGCCGACATCGTGCCGAGCAGCCCCATGACCCGGCCGGTCCGGTCCGGCGGCACCGTCTCGCCGACGAACGCCATGCTCAGCGCCATCATGCACGCGGCACCGGCCCCCTGGAGCGCCCGGCCGGCGATCAGCACGGGCAGGTTCGGCGCGAGACCGCACAGCAGCGTCGCGAGGGTGAAGACGGCTACGCCGCCCAGCAGCAGCCGACGCCGGCCGGCGAGGTCGCCGAGCCGCCCGGCCCCGACGATCACCGTCGTGAGGGCGAGGAGGTAGGCGATCACCACCCACTGCACCTGGTTGAACGGGGCGTCGAAGGCCGTCGCCACGGCCGGCAGGCCGATGTTGGCGACGCTGGTGCCCAGCGCGGGCAGCAGCACGGACAGGGACAGCGCGGTGAGCACCCCGGTCAGTGGCGGGCGGTGCTCCGGCGGCGCCGGTGGGGTTGCCGGTGTCAAGGCGGTGGTCGCTTCCTGGAGTCGGTGCCGGTCGCGGTGGACGCCGGTCTCACCGAACGTAAGGCGCGTTCCGACCTGGCGGAAGGCGCAAAGATGGCAAGCCACTTGTGCACGGGACGCCACGTCACAGAGCGTTCGTGAGATCGTTCGGGTATGGCGCGACCTGACCTGAACCTGCTGGTCACCCTTGACGTCCTGCTCCAAGAGGGCAGCGTGACGCGGGCGGGGGAACGGCTGGCGCTCAGCCCGTCCGCGATGAGTCGCGCGCTCGCCCGGCTGCGGCGGGCCACCGGGGACCCGCTGCTGGTGCGGGCCGGCCGGGGGTTGGCGCCGACGCCCCACGCGGTGGCGATCCGCGACCGCGTGCGCGAGCTGGTCCGGGAAGCCGAAGAGGTGCTGAGGCCGGCGGAAAGGCTGGACCT
Source organism: Saccharothrix hoggarensis (assembly GCF_052936025.1). The sequence continues at coordinate 6,547,852 of NZ_CP193624.1, forward strand.
GGCGACGCTGGAGCGGACGTTCACGGTGCGTTCCAGCGACGGGTTCGTGGAGGGGTTCGGGCCCGCGTTGGTGGCCGAGGTGGGCCGGACGGCGCCCGGCGTGCGCCTGCGGTTCCTCCGGAAGGCCAAGAAGGACGTGGTGCGCCTGCGGGACGGCCTGGTGGACCTGGAGACGGGCGTCGTCGACCGCGCCGTCCCCCCGGACGTCGTGACCGCGCCCCTCTTCACCGACCGGTTCATCGGGGTGGTGCGGGACGAGCACCCGCTCGGCACGGGGACGGTGACCGCCGCCCGGTACGCCTCCGCGCGCCACGTGCACGTCTCCAGGCGCGGCCTGGGGGAAGGGCTGGTGGACGAGGCCCTCCACGCGACGGGCCACCGGCGGACCGTCGTCACGGTGGTCGACGGCTTCGGCGCCGCGTTGGCGCTGGCGAACGCCTCCGACCTGGTCGCCACGGTCCCGGAGCGCCACACCGCGCCCCTGCGGCAGGGGATGCGCGCGTTCGAGCTGCCCTTCCGGGCACCCGAGGTGGTGGTCTCGCTGCTGTGGCACGTCCGCTTCGACGCCGATCCGGCGCACCGGTGGCTGCGCGCCCGCGTGCTCGACGCGTGCCGCGCCGACGACGCGGCTGACGACCCCCAGGGCTGACCGCGACAGGTTGACCGGCGACAGGGCTGATGGCGACAGGGCCGGTGCCCGGGAACGCGCGGGCCGGACGTCAGCCGGCGGGCCGGGCCGCCCAGAGGAGGCCGCGCTCGACCAGCGTCCGGACCGGCGGCAGGGCGAGGTCGGCCGGGAAGTGGCCGATCGTGCACGCGAAGACCCGGCCCGCGCCCCACCGGCGCGTCCACACCGCGGGCACGGTCAGCGGCGCGTGCCAGAGCGGGTCGGCGGCGAACGTCGTCGTGGCGTGCACGTCGTTCAGCCCGTCCGTCAGCACCCAGTACTGCTCGGTCCGCAGCGAGAACCCGGACAGGCCCGCCACCACCGGGTGCGTGGACGTGATGTCCACCCGGTGGTCCACGACATCACCGGGATGGGCGACGAACTGACCGCCGACCAACCGCATGTACTCGCGGGAGTGGCGGAACGCGTCCACCAGGCCGCCGTGCCACCCGGCGAGCCCCGTCCCGGACCGCACCGCCGCGTCGAGGCAGGCGAACTGGTCGTCGGTCAGCACGCCGTCGCTCCAGCACTGGACGATCAGGTCGTACGCACCGAGGCCGGCGTCGTAGGCCTCCAGCGAGTCGGACACGTCGACCTCGAAGCCCGAGGAGCGCAGGAACGGCAGGAACGAGTCGGTGGCCTCCACCGGCGAGTGCCCGGCCCAGCCACCGCGAACCACGAGTGCCTTCACGGGGGAGCACCCTAGGCGTCGGCCGCCCGCGCCCGGGCGACGAGTCCCACCAGTTGGTTGACCAGGCCCTCGGTCAGGCCGTCGCGGAACAGCTCGTCGGCCGGCGGCGCGCCCAGCTCCGCCAGCACCGCGGCCACCGTGTCGGTGGGGTTCGCGTGCGGCCAGAGGCCGGCCGTCAGCACGAGCACGACGCCGGCGAAGTGCCGTGCCGCCGCGTCGTCCAGCTCCGGCACGCGGGCGCGCACGAGGTCGGCCAGCCGTGCCGTGCGCGCGGTCGCGCGGCGTTTGAAGGCGCGGGCGCAGTCGACGGAGATGTTCCGCTCCAGCACGCCCGCCATGCCGCTGATCAGCTCGCACAGGAGCCGGCGGCGCACCAGCGACCCGGCGATCGCGCTCGCGACGTCGACCGCGCCGTCGGCGGACGCCAGGTCGGCCTCGACCTGGTCCAGCCAAGCGCCCCACTCCTCGTCCAGCACTTCGAGGAAGATCGCCTCGCGGCTGTCGAAGTACCGCAGGACGTTCGACTTCGCGAGCCCCACGCGCTCGCTCAGCTCGCGCAGGCTGATGTCGGCGACGCGCCGGTCGCGCAGCATGGAGCACGCCGTGTCGAGGATCGTGCGCCGCCGCTGCTCCACCTGCTCGGGTCGCCTGGCGCGCTGGAACTCCACCGGGGCAACCTAACAGACCGGCGGTCTCTTGCCAGCCCGTCCGGGGCACGACCACCCGGTCCGGGCGCTTGACCACCGTCCACGCGGGGTAAGCGGCACGGGTGCAGACGTTCCTGCCGTGCGCCACCTTCGGCCGCAGCGCCGCCGTCCTCGACTCGCGGCGGCTCGGCAAGCAGCGCGTGGAGACGTTGCAGGTGCTGCGGGCCCTGGTCTGGCCCGAGTACGGCTGGAAGCACCACCCGGCGGTCGTCATGTGGCGCGGCTTCACGCCCGCGCTCGTCGCCTACGGGGCGGCGGTGTGCGACGAGTGGCGTCGGCGTGGCCACCGGGACGGGGTGCGCGCCGTGCTGCTGGAGTTCACGGGCGGGCGGGAGCCGACGTGGTCGTGGTGCCTGGCCGAAGGCCTCCTGCCGCCGTGGCTGGGTGACGAGGAGCTGCACCGCAGCCACCGGTCCGCCCTCCTCCGCAAGGACCCGGACTTCTACCGCCCGCTGTTCCCCGACGTGCCGGACGACCTCGACTACGTGTGGCCGGGCTCGGTGTTCCCGGTGGACGTCCCCGAGACACCCGGCCTGGTCGCGTGCCGGCTCGACCTGCCCCCGCTGCCGGACGAGCACCTGCCTCCGGCGCCGCCGCTCGACCACCGGCCCGGCCCGTCCGTCGCCCGTGCGCCGACCGAGGCCGACCTCGACGCGATGCGGGCCGAGGCGACCGACCCGCGACCGGTCCGGTTCTTCCGCCGCGGCCAGCCGCTGCCGCCCCCGACCAGCCGTTTCACCGTCCAGCTCGACTTCCCGGAAAAAAGTTCGGCGGACCTGTCGATCCGGCGCGACCCCGTTCGTCGTGTCAGTGAGACCACCGAGAAGGGGAGCTGAGATGACCACCACGACCGACACCCGCCCCGCCGCCACCTCCACCGCGACCAAGCGCAACGACCTGGTGCTCGCCGCCTTCCGGATCGTCGTGTCGTTCCTCTTCGGCTGCCACGGCCTCCAGGGCCTCGGCTACCTGGGCGGCATCGACGGGCAGGGCGCCGCGGTGCCGTTCGGCTCGTGGCCGGGCTGGTACGGCAGCGTCATCGAACTGGTCGGCGCGGTCCTGGTGCTGGTGGGCCTGGCCGCGCGGCCGGTGGCGTTCGTGCTGTCCGGCGTGATGGCCTACGCGTACTTCACCGTCCACCAGCCCGAGGCGCTGCTCCCGATGCACAACATGGGCGAGCTGGCCGCCGTCTACAGCTGGGTGTTCCTGCTGCTCGCCGCCCTCGGCCCCGGCGCCTTCACGCTCCAGCGCGTCCTCCGCCGGCAGACCGCGGGCTGACCGCGCCGAGCGGACCCGTGACGGCGCACCTCCACCCGGAGGTGCGCCGTCGGCGTGTTCAGGCGGCTTGCGCGTGGGCACCCTGCGGGCATGGCCGAGACCCCCATCAAGTACCCCGGTTTGACCGACGACGTCCGCCCCACCCCCGACCACGGCGAGAGCACGTACCGCGGCACGGGGCGGCTGACCGACAAGAAGGCCGTGATCACCGGCGGCGACTCCGGCATCGGCCGGGCCGTCGCGCTGGCGTTCGCGCGCGAGGGCGCCGACGTGCTCATCTCGTACCTGCCGTCGGAGGAGAAGGACGCCCGCGACACCGCGCGCCTGGTCGAGGAGGCCGGGCGCAAGGCCGTCACGGTCCCCGGCGACCTGGTCGAGGAGTCGCAGTGCGCGGCCGTCGTGGCCCGCGCGGTCGAGGAGTTCGGGCGCGTCGACGTCCTGGTCAGCAACGCCGCCTACCAGATGTCGCAGGAAGGCGGTCTGCTCGACATCACCACCGAGCAGTTCGACCGCGTCCTGAAGACGAACGTCTACGCGATGTTCTGGCTGTGCAAGGCGGCCGTGCCGCACATGCCCGAGGGCTCCTCGATCATCACCACGTCGTCCATCCAGGGCTTCCAGCCGTCGTTCCAGCTCCTCGACTACGCCACCACCAAGGCCGCCATCGTGAACTTCACCAAGGGCCTGGCGCAGAACCTCGTCGACCGGAAGATCCGGGTGAACTCCGTCGCGCCCGGTCCGGTGTGGACACCGCTCATCCCGGCCACCATGCCGCCGGAGAAGGTCGAGAGCTTCGGCGAGCAGTCGCCGATGGGCCGCGCCGGGCAGCCCGCCGAGCTGGCGCCGCTGTACGTCTTCCTCGCCTCGTCCGAGTCGAGCTACATCACCGGCGAGGTCATCGGTGTGACCGGAGGCTCGCCGATCACGTAAAAGCGCTGGTCGACGGCCTGCGGAAAAATCTTGGAAAAACCTCGGCCGCCGTGTCGATCCACGACCCCGCTCGTTCGTCGCTCAGGTACGGGCCAGGATGGACGGCCGAGCGAACCGACAGGGAGAACGACATGCGTTTCATGGTGATCGTGAAGGCGAACGAGGACAGCGAGGCGGGCGTCCAGCCGACCGCGGAGCAGCTGAACGAGATGGCCGCGTTCAACGAGGAGCTGGTGAAGGCCGGCGTGATGCTGGCCGGCGAGGGCCTGCACCCCAGCTCCAAGGGCGCCCGGGTCTACTTCTCCGGCGACAAGCGCACCGTGGTCGACGGGCCGTTCACCGAGACCAAGGAGCTGATCGCGGGTTTCTGGCTGATCGAGGTCAAGTCGCTGGAGGAGGCCGTGGAGTGGGTGAAGCGGGTGCCGAACCCCACCGGCGACGAGTCGCAGATCGAGATCCGGCAGGTCTTCACCGAGGACGACTTCGTCAACGCCTCGCCCGAGCTGAAGGAGCGGGAGCGCGAGCTGCGCGCCGAGCAGGAGTCCCGCGCCAACGGCTGACCCGCGGGCGGCACGCCACGCCGTTCCGCTTGCCGCCGCGCATCGGTAGCTGATCTGATCCGTCCCCGTGACGGCTACCGATGCGCGGCGTGCGGTGGAAGCGGTGTGGCGGATCGAGTCCGCCCGCCTCATCGCGGGGCTGGCACGGATGGTGCGCGACGTCGGCCTCGCCGAGGAGCTGGCACAGGACGCCCTGGTCACGGCGCTGGAGCAGTGGCCGGAGCACGGCGTGCCGCGCAACCCCGGCGCGTGGCTCATGACGGCGGCGAAGAACCGCGCCGTCGACCTCATCCGGCGTGACCGGAACTACCGGCGCAAGTTGGAGCAGATCGGCCGCGACACCGGCGCCGACCACGTGCCCGACGCGGCGGCCACCGTCGGCGAGATCGACGACGACCTGCTGCGCCTGGTGTTCACCGCCTGCCACCCGGTGCTGTCCACCGAGGCGCAGGTGGCGCTGACGCTGCGGATGCTGGGCGGCCTCACCACCGACGAGATCGCCCGCGCGTTCCTGGTGCCCGAGTCGACGGTGGCGCAGCGGATCGTCCGGGCGAAGAAGGCGCTGGCCAAGGCCGGCGTGCCGTTCGAGGTGCCGGCGGAGGACGAGCGGGACGCGCGGCTGGCGTCGGTGCTCGGCGTGATCTACCTGATCTTCAACGAGGGCTACTCGGCCACCGCGGGCGACGACTGGATGCGCCCGGCGCTGTGCGAGGACGCCCTCCGGCTCGGCCGCGTGCTGGCCGGCCTCGTGCCGCGCGAACCCGAGGTGCACGGGCTCGTGGCGTTGATGGAGATCCAGGCGTCGCGCGCCAAGGCGCGGATCGGGCCGGACGGCGAGCCCGTGCTGCTGCTGGACCAGAACCGGGCCCGCTGGGACCAGCTGCTCATCCGCCGCGGGCTGGCGGCGTTGGAGAAGGCCGAGTCGCTGGGCGGGGCCGCCGGCCCGTACGCGTTGCAGGCGGCCATCGCCGCGTGCCACGCGCGGGCCCGCGTGCCGGAGGACACCGACTGGACCCGGATCGCCGGCCTGTACGAGGCGTTGTCGCTGGTCGCGCCGTCCCCGATCGTGGAGCTGAACCACGCGGTGGCGATCGGGATGGCGTTCGGCCCGGAGGTCGGGCTGGAACTGGTGGACGAGCTCGTGGACGAGCCCGCGCTGAAGGGCTACCACCTGCTGCCGAGCGTGCGCGGCGACCTGCTGGCCAAGCTGGGCCGGGACGGCGAGGCGCGGGCGGAGTTCGAGCGGGCGGCCGGCCTCACCCGCAACGAGCGGGAGCGCAAGCTCCTGCTCGACCGGGCCGCCGCCTGCGGCGCCTCCCAGCCGTCCTGACCGCCCGTCGCCCTGAGCCCTGCCGCCTGCCTGACCGCCGTCGCCCTGCCTGACCGCCGCCGCCCGGACCGGCCGCCGTCGTGACCACCGCCCCTGCCTGACCGCCGCCCTGGCTGACCGCTGCCGCCCTGAGCGCCGCCGTGCCGGTGATCGACGCCGTGCCGGGTGTGCTTGGCCGCGGGCGTGCCTGGCGGGCCTCGGTGCGGCCTGAGCGGCGCATGGCAGGGTGGCTGTGGGGGGTGATCGAATGACCGACACGACGTTGCGGGGCCATCGGGACTTCGTCCGCTTCTGGGCGGCCGACACGGTGTCGTTGGCCGGCACGCACATCACCACGCTGGCGTTGCGCGCGGTGGCGGTGCTGACGCTCGGCGCCACCGCCACCGGAGTCGGCCTGCTGGAGGCCGCGCGGTGGCTGCCGTACCTGCTGTTCGGGCTGCTCGCGGGCGTGGTCGTGGACCGGCGACGGCGGCTGCCGATGCTGGTCGGGGCCGACTTCGCGCGCGCCGCCGTGCTGGCGCTCATCCCGCTGCTGGCGTTCACCGGGACGTTGACCATGCCGTCGCTGATCGGCCTGGTCGTGGTGTTCGGGACGTTGTCCCTGTTCTACGACGCGGCGCACCAGTCGTTCCTGCCCCGGCTCGTGCCGGGCGCGCGGCTGGTCGACGCCAACGCCCGGATCGAGCAGACCCGGTCGGTCGCGCAGGGCGTCGGGCCGTTCCTCGGCGGCGCGCTGGTGAAGCTCGTCGGCGGACCCCTGGCAATCCTCGTGGACGCCGTCTCGTACCTGGTGTCCGGTCTGCTGCTGGCCCGGCTGCGCACCACCGAGCAACTCGACCCCGCGCCGCGGCGGGACCTGCGCGGCGAGATCCGGGACGGGCTGCGGTGGGTGTACCGGCACCCCGTGCTGCGCCCGCTCGCCCTCACGTCGCACCTGTGGTTCCTGTTCACCGCGGTGGTCACCACCTGCTACTCCGTGCTGGTGCTCGACGTGCTGGGCTTCGACGCGTTCGAGTTCGGCCTGACGTTCGCCGTGGGCGGGCTCGGCGGGCTGATCGGCGCGTCGCTGTCCGGTCGCGCGGGCCGCCGGTTCGGGGTCGGGCCGACCATCCTGGCCGGTCGCTGGCTGACCCCCGTGGCGTACGCGCTGGTCCCGCTGGCCACGTCCGGCGCGTCAGGCTTCGTGCTGCTGTGCGCGGCGCAGTTCCTGTTCTTCCTGGCCATCGGCCTGGACGGGCCGGTGGAGATGGGCTACCGGCAGGCGATCACCCCGGACCGGATGCAGGGCCGGATGAACGCCACCATCCGGTCGGTCAACCGGGGCGTGATCGTCCTCGGCGCGCCGCTGGGCGGTGTGCTGGCCGACTGGGTCGGCCTCCGGACCGCGCTGTGGCTCGCCGTCGCGGGCCTGGTCGGCTCGGCCGTCGCCATCACCGCGTCCGCCGCCGTCCGGAACGCCGAGGTCTGACGCCGGGGTCTGACGCCGGGGAACTCGACACCGTGGGAACCTGACGCCGTGGAGGTGTGACGCCGTGGACCTGCGTGCCGCCAGGGCCGCCGACCTGGACCAGGTCGGCCGGCTGGACGACTCGTTCACCACCGGCGCGGTGTTCGAGGTGGACGCCGGGCCGGACGGCTTCCGGCTGCGCGAGACGCCGGTCGACCCGCCGCTGCGCAAGGTGTTCCCGCCGGACGACGACCCGGGCGGCACGGTGTTCGTCGCCGCCGACGGCCCGCGGGTGCGCGGGTTCGTGGCGGTCGACGTGGAGGACTGGCGCCGCCGGCTGGTGATCCACCAGGTCACCGTCGCGCCGCAGCACCGCGGGCTCGGCATCGGCCGGACGCTGCTGGAGCACGCGCTGGCGCACGGCCGTGAGCACGGCGCGCTCACCGCGTGGCTGGAGACGTCCACCGTGAACGTGCCCGCCGTGCGCGCGTACCGGCGGATGGGTTTCGCCCTGTGCGGGCTGGACACCACGTTCTACCGGGGCACGCCGGCCGAGGGCGAGACGGCGCTGTTCTTCGCCCTCGCGCTGGACCGCCCCGGGCAGGACGCGCTCTAGCAGGACGTGACGGGCGGCAGGTTGCCCGCGACGTACGCGCCGGGCGGCACGCCCATCGTCGCCCGGAACTCCGCGATCAGGTGGGCCTGGTCGTAGTACCCCAGCTCGGCGGCCAGCCGCGCCCACTCGCCCGCCCTGCCCCGCGCCACCACCCGGCGCACGCGGTCGACCCGCGCGAACCGCTTGGGCGACAAGCCGACCGCCTCGCCGAACAACGTCCGCAGCCGCCGTTCGCCGACGGCGAGTTCCCGCGCGGTCTCCGCCACCCCGCGGGTGCGCAGCAGCCGTGCCGCCGCGTGCACGAGGTCCGAGCGGCCCGGTTCGACCGACGCGAGCCGGTCGAGCAGCGCGGCCCGCAACGCGGCCTCGTCGGTCACCCGGCTCCCCCACACGTCGCTCAGCGGCACCTTGCGGTCGACCAGCTCGTCCACCGGCACGCCCAGCACGGCCTGGGCGCGCCCCGGCGTGAGCCGCACGACGGTCCGCCGCGCCGGCCGCCCGGCGTGGTAGCCGGCGCGGTCGCGCGGGCCCAGCACGAACGCCTCGCCCGTCTCCGAGCACAGGACCAGCGTGGTCGCCGTGTCCGGCGCGTGCACGAGCCGCTCGCCGGCGAGGCGCCGCGTGCCGATCCCGGTGACCCACGGCCGCAAGCGCTCGTCCACGTCCCGCACAACCGCCGGAACTTCCAATACCTTCCCGACCCCGTCGAACCAGACTCGCCGCATGTTGCTGATCACGGGTGCCACCGGCACCACCGGGCGCGAAGTCGTCCGCCTCCTCGCCGAGTGCGCCGTCCCGTTCCGCGCCATGTCCCGCACGCCGACCGGTGACCAGGTCCGCGGCGACCACACCGACCCGGCGTCCCTCGACCGCGCCGTCGCCGGCGTGGACGCGCTGTTCCTGCTCGGCCCCGGCACGCCCGAGCTGCCCGCCTACGACCTGGCCGTGCTGGACGCGGCGAAGCGCGCGGGCGTGCCCAAGGTGGTGAAGCTGTCGGCCATCCCGGTCGGCCCGGTCTCCACGTGGCACCGTCCGGGAGAGGAGGCGGCCCGCGCGTTCCCGTCGTGGACGGTGTTGCGGGCCGGTCTGTTCGCGTCGAACTCGCTCCAGTGGGCGTCGCTGATCGCCGCCGGCGATCCGATCCCGAACCCGATGGGCACGACCAGGCTGGGCGTGGTCGACCCGCGCGACCTGGCCGAGGTGGCGGTGGCGGCGCTGCTCGGCGACCACCACGGGCGGACGTACACGCTGACCGGGCCGGAGCTGTTGGACGTGCCGGGGCAGGTGGCCGTCCTGTCGGGGTTCCTGGGCCGTCCCCTGTCCACTGTGGACGTTCCGCTGGAGTCGCTGCCCGAGGCGTACGCGGAGGGCGTGCGGGCGGTCCGGACCGGCGGCGGGTCGCTGCTCTCCGACGACGTGGCCACCGTGCTGGGCCGCCCGCCGCGGACTTTCGCCGACTGGGTCCGGGAGCGCTTCCAGATGCCCTGACCTCAGCGAACGGCGAGCATTCGGGTCTACTCCCGACCCGGTCGGGACCACTACGCTGCGGAAGCGTGGCACTGGCGCCGGTAGCGACCCGTGGCGCCGCGCGCGTCGTGCGCTGCGGCGCGGTCGGGCTGTCGACCGGTCTGCTCGCCGTGCTCGCGCACGCCGGCGGCGGCGGTCACGTGCCGTCGTTGCCCCACGTGCTGGTGTTCGCCTTCGCCATCGCCTGGACCTGCGTGCCGCTGACGGACCGGCAGCTCGGGTTCGCCGAGCTGCTCGGCCTGGTCGGCGTGGTGCAGGTGGCGGCGCACGTGTTCCTCGCCCTGCTGACCCGGCACCCGCGCGAGCTGGTGCCGTCGCCGTCCGGGCTGCTGGCCCACGCCGCGGCGACGGCGGTCGTCGTCGCGGCGCTGGCGGGCTTCGAGCAGGCCGTGTTCCGGCTGGCCGCCGCCGTGGCGTCGGTGCTGCCCCGCACGACCACCCCGCCGCCGGCGGTCGCGCCGCTGCGCATCCCGATCGCCGCGCACGCGCCGCAGCCGCCGGCGGAGGTGCTGCGCCGCCGCGCGCTGCCCCGTCGAGGTCCGCCCCGCTCCTAGGTATGCGCCCTTTCCCCACCACCGTCCCGTTGCGGGACCGGTGGCATCCCCTCATACCCGGGAGTTCCCGCCATGACCGAGTCCTGGCGCGGCCTCGTGCTGCGCTTCCACTTCTACGCGGGCGTGCTCGTCGGCCCGTTCGTCCTGATCGCCGCCCTCACCGGCGTCCTCTACGCCGCGACGCCCCAGGTGGAGTCGTGGCTCTACTCCGACCACCTGCGCGTCCCCGTGTCGACGCAGACCGTGCCGCTGTCGCAGCAGGTGAAGGCCGCGGTCGCCGCGCGGCCCGGCGACGAGCTGGTCGCCGTCCGCCCCGCGCCCGAACCCGGCGCGACGACCCGCGTGCTGTTCGCCAGTGACGGCGACGCGCGGCCCACCGTGTTCGTCGACCCGGCGGACGGTCGGGTGGTCGGCGACCTGATGACCTACGGGACCAGCGGCGTGCTGCCGCTGCGCACCACGATCGACAAGCTGCACGCCAACCTCCTGCTCGGCGAGCCCGGCCGGCTCTACAGCGAGCTGGCCGCGTCCTGGCTGTGGGTCGTCGCGCTGGGCGGCGTGGTGCTGTGGTTCAGCCGCCGCCGCAACCAGCGGACCAGGCCGACGACCAAGCGGCACGCCACGCTCGGCCTGTGGGTGCTGGTGGGCGCGCTGTTCCTGTCCGCGACCGGCCTGACCTGGTCGACGTACGCCGGCGAGAACGTCGCCGACCTGCGCAAGGCCCTCGGCTGGACCACCCCCGCGTTGAGCGCGGGCGACGACCACGCCGGGCACGACATGAGCAACCCCATCCCGGTCATGCCCGGCGAGATCGACTCCGTGCTGGCCACGGCGCGCTCGGCGGGCATCGACGCCGGGTCGATCGAGATCGCCGTGCCGCCGATGTCCGGCATGCCGTGGAAGGTCACCGAGATCGGCCGCGGCTGGCCCACGCAGGCGGACGCGGTCGCCGTGACCGGCGGCGCGGTGGTGGGCGAGGTCCGGTTCGCCGACTACCCGGTGGCCGCGAAGCTCAGCCGGTGGGGCATCGACGCGCACATGGGCGTCCTGTTCGGCTGGCCGAACCAGGTGCTCCTGCTGGCCCTGGGGCTGGGTCTCGTGGCGCTGGTGGTGCTCGGCTACCGGATGTGGTGGCTGCGCCGCCCGACCCGCGGCTTCGGCCGGCCGGTGCCGGGCGGCCAGTGGCGGAAGGTGCCGCGGGCGCAGCTCGTCGTGGTGCTCGTGGTGGCCGCGGGCGTGGGCTGGTTCGTCCCGTTGTTCGGCCTGAGCCTCGTGGCGTTCCTGGTGGTCGACGCCGCGCTGGCCGCACGGCGGAAGCAGGTCGACGAACCCGTCTGACGAACTGTCGGCCCGGGCAGAAACAGCGGTGACGGCCGGGCCGGGAGCGGGTTAACCTGCGCGGCATGCGCTTCGGTTGACGCCCCACACCGCCCCCGGCCCGACCCCTGGCCCGCCTCGCGGTGGGCTGGGCGGTGCTGGCCGACACCGTGCCGATCTACCCGCTGTACGCGCTGCTGTTCGTGGCCACCGGGTTGTCGGACGCCGAGGTCTCGGCGCTGTTCGCGATCTGGTCGACGGTCGCGGTCGTCGCCGAGGTCCCGTTCGGCGCGTTCGCGGACCGGTTCTCCCGCAAGTGGTCCGTCGTCGCGGCCGGCGTGTGCCAGGCGGCCGGCTACGCGTTGTGGACGGTGCTGCCCGGCTTCACCGGCTTCGCCGTGGGGTTCGTGCTGTGGGGCGTGGGCGGCGCGATGTCGTCGGGCGCGCTGGAAGCCCTGCTGCACGACGGTCTGGCGGCGGTCGGCGCGCGCTCCCACTTCGGCGTGGTGATCGGCCGCGTCACGGCGGTCGGCCTGCTGGCCCAGATCCCGGCCGCGCTGCTGGCGACCGTGCTGTTCGACGCGGGCGGTTTCGCGCTCGCGGGCTGGGTGAGCGTGGGGACGTGCCTCGCGGCGGCGCTGGTGGCGACCAGGCTGCCCGAGACGCCGCGCCCGGAGCCGGAGAGCTACCTGGCCACGTTGCGGTCCGGCCTGTCGGAGACCGCGCGCACGCCGGACGTCCGCCTCGCCGTCCTGGTGGTGGCCATGCTGGCGGCGATCGACGCGTTCGAGGAGTACTTCCCGCTGGTCGCGCACGACTGGCGGGTGCCGGTGGCCCTGGTGCCGCTGGCGACCCTGTCCATCCCGCTGGCGGGTGCCGCCGGGGCCGCGCTGGGTGGCGTCGTCCGGCTGCCGCCGGGCGTGCTGCTGGGAGGTGCGGCGGTGCTGCTGGCCGTGGCCGGGTTCGTCGGCCACCCGGCGGGGTTGGCCGGCGTCGCGGTGTTCTACGGCGCGTACCGGCTGGTGTGGGTGACCGCCGAGGCCCGGTTGCAGGAGCGGATCACCGGCGACGCGCGGGCGACCGTGACGTCCGTGGCCGGGTTGGGCAGCGAGGTGCTGTCGTTCGCGGTGTACGCGGCGTGGGTGTACGGCGGGGTCGTGGCGGTGTCGGTGCTGGTGTTGGTGCCGGCGTTGTTCCTGCGGCGGGCGCTCGGGCGGGCCCGGTCGGCGTCGGTCGGGCAACTCGGCGGTCCGTCGGGGTGACTCGGCGGCCTGTGGGGTGGCTCAGCGGGCCCGTTGGGGTGGCTCAGCGGCCCGTCGGCGTGGCTCAGCGGCCCGTCGCCAGCCGTTGGACCTCGTCGTAGCCGGGCACGTCGTCCGGGGCGGCCCGGCCGTCACGCACGGCGAGCGCGGTGCGGACCGTTTCGCCGAGGGCCGCGCGGAACAGCAGCGACCCCGTGCTGACCCGCCGCACGCCGAGGTCCTTCAGCACCCGGACGTCGCGCTGCGCCAGCACGTTCAGCGGCACGGGCACGGCCGCAGCGATGTCCGCGATCTCCCGCTCGTCGGTCAGGCCGGGCACGAACACGCCGTCCGCGCCCGCGTCCACGTACCGGGCGGCGCGGGCCGACGTCGAGTCCCGGTCGACGCCGAGCCAGTGCGTGTCCACCCGCGCGTTGACGAACAGCCCCGGCGCGGCGTCCTTGAACGCCCGCACGATCGCCGCCTGCTCCTCCGGGTCGGCCAGCGCCTCGCCGCGCCCGTCCTCGACGTTCACGCCGGCCACGCCCAGCTCCCACAGCTCCGCCGCCAGGTCCCGCACGTCGCCGCCGAACCCCGCCTCGACGTCCACGGAGATCGGCACGGGCAGCCGCACCAGGCGACGGGCCAGCGCCAGCGTCTCCTCCCGCGCCGCGCCGGCCGCGTCCGGGAGGCCGTGCGCCGCCGCGACGCCCAGGCTCGTCGTGCCGACGGCCGGGAAGCCGGCCCGCACCAGCGCCACCGCCGACGCGAAGTCCCACGCGTTCGGGAGGACGAGGAAGTCGTCGTGCAGCCGGTGGAACGCGCGCGAGCCCTCGACCAGCGCCAACGCGTGCGCCCGTCCGGGGCACTCGTGGCGGCCGGCGCCGAACCAGGCGTCGCCCAGGTCCACCTCGACCACCCGCCCGTCCGGCGCGACGCGTCGCGTGACCGGCACCGGCGGCTCGACGTCCGCGACCAGCGCGACCGTCGCGTCGCACGCCTGCACCAGCAGCCCGATGCGGTTGGCGGTCTCCTCGTCCCACGTGCCGCCGCACGCCTCGACCAGCCGGGCCACCGCCGCGTCGGCCTCCGGCGTGACGGTGACGTGCGGCTGGTAGCACCCGGCGACGAGCCGCACGTCCGGCGCGACGGACCGCGGCAGCCCCAGCGCCTCCGCCAGCACCGCCACCGGCGTCCCCGGCCGGCGCAGGGCGGCGACGTCCACAGTGGGCAGGACGTGCTCGGCCAACGCCCGCCGCCGCACGTGGTCCGCGCCTTCGCTGAACCGCGCGACGGTGGCGCGCAACCACGCCACCCCCGACCCGGCCGCCGGCACCGGTGGGACCACGTACGCCTCGTTCCGCAGGACCTCCGAAGTCATGGGGCGAACGTACGGCCGGATCACTTCGGCGCGCGCCGAAACGTCGGCGGCGCACAATGGCGGACGTGGCAGCCGACGAACTCGCGGACCTGGCCGCGCTGCTGGCCGACCGCAGCCGGGCGCGGTTCCTGCTCGCGCTCCTGGACGGCAAGGCGTGGACGTCCGGAGAATTGGCCGCGGCCGCCGACGTCGCGCCGTCCACGGCCAGCGAGCACCTGACCCGGCTCGTCCGCGGCGGCCTGCTGGTGGAGCGGCGGCAGGGGCGGCACCGGTACGTCCAGCTGGCCGGCCCGCGCCAGGCGCGGCTGCTCGAAGACCTGCTCGCCTACCTCGGCCCCGCGGCGCCGGCCCGGCCGACCCTCGCCGCCGCCACCGCCGACCAGGCGCTCCGACGGGGCCGGACGTGCTACGACCACCTCGCCGGACGGCTCGGCGTGGCGATCACCGACGCCATGACGTCCCGCGGGCTGCTCACCGACGACCTGGCCGTCACCGACGTCGGGCTCGCGTGGCTGCGGGACGCACTCGCCTTCACCCCGCCGACCGGCCGCCGGCCGCTCGCCAAGGCGTGCCTGGACTGGACCGAGCGGAGGTCCCACCTGGCGGGCGCGGCCGGGGCGCACGTGTGCGCGCACCTGCACGCGGAGGGGTGGGTGCGCCGGGTCGGGACCGGGCGGGCGGTCCGCCTCACGCCGACCGGGGAGGCGGCGCTGCGGGACCTGCTCGACGTGGACGTGTCCGCACCCTGAGCCCCCTCGGCTTCACCGGACGCCGCCCGGACACCCCGGACGCCCGCCGGCCCGTCCCGGGTCAGCCGGGGTCAGCGGGTCAGCCAGGTCGGCAGCCACGACGAGTTGCCCGACGGCAGCACGTCGACCACGACGCACGTGATGTTGTCGGGCCCGCCGGCCTCGTTGGCCGCGTCGATCAGCGCCCGCACGGTCTCGTCGCCGTCCGCCGTCGCCGTCAGCAGCTCGCCGATCCGGTCCGGCGGCACGACGTCCGACAGCCCGTCCGAGCAGATCAGGTAGCGGTCGCCCGCCTCCACGTCCTGGAAGAACAGGTCCGGGTCGTGCGCGCTGCCCGCTTGCAGCGCCCGCATGAGCATGGACCTGCCGGGGTGCTCGGCGGCCTGCTCCGCGGCCATCCGGCCCTCGTCGACGAGCGCCTGCACCATCGTGTGGTCGCGGGTGATCTGGGTCAGCGCGCCCTCGCGGACGAGGTAGCAGCGCGAGTCCCCGATGTGCCCGACCGCGAACCGCTCGCCGTCCCACAGCAGCGCGGTGAGCGTGGTGCCCATGCCGCGCATGTCGAAGTTCTCCTCGGCCAGGTCGGTCAGCCGGATGGCGATCTCCCGGGCCGCGCCGGCCAGCTCACCGAGGGGGTCGTCGGACTCCACGTCGAGGTCGGCCAGCACCGCCACCGCGATCGAACTCGCCACTTCGCCGTACGCGTGCCCGCCCATGCCGTCGGCGACGGCGAACAGGCGCTCGGTGAAGTACAGGGAGTCCTCGTTCGCATCACGGCGCAGGCCGGTGTCGGTCCCGACGGCGTACCGGAGCGCATACATGCCGCACAGTGAATCACCCGCACGAGTGCCCGTGAGCAGGGCATGTCCAATTCGGTCACCTGGGACGGCCGTAGAACTCGCTCAGGAGCAGCATCGCCGCCCCGGCCGCCACGACGTCATCACCCAGCGGGGTGATCGACACGTCCACCGGCAGCCACTCGTCCTTGGGCAGCCGGGCGCGCACGCCTTCGAGGTAGGCGTCGGGTTGGGCGAGGACCGCGCGACCCGCCAGCACGACGTGGTCGATGTCGAGCAGCTGCACCAGGTCGGCCACCGCGACCCCCACCACGGACGTCGCCTCGACCAGGTCGCCGCGGGCGGCGGCGAGGTTGTGCAGGGCCTCGATGCACCCGCTGCGCCCGCACACGCACGGCGGGCCGTCGAGCTGGATCGTGGTGTGCCCGTACTCGCCCGCGTTGGTGCGGACGCCCCGGTGCACGCGGCCGTCCAGCAGCATGCCGATGCCGAGGCCGGTGCCGACGAGCACGAGCACCGCGTCCCGCAGCTCCTCGCCGCGCCGCCACGCCTCGGCGACGACCGCCGTGTTCGTGTCCTTGTCGAGGACGACCGGCAGGCCCAGGCGTTGCTCGGCCAACGCGCGCAGCGGCACGTCCTGCCACTCGGTCAGGCCGGTCGGGTAGTGCACGACGCCGGTGCGGTGGTCGAGCGGTCCGACGAACCCGATGCCGACGCCGAGCAGCCGGTCGCCGGACAGCCGGTCGCCGCCCAGCTCGTCGGTGCGCAGGGCGTCCACGAGGCGGGTCAGCTCGGCGACGAACGTGGGCGGGTCGAAGTCGGGTGGCAGCGGCGCGACGGCCCGCTCCAGCACCGTGCCCGCGAGGTCGGTGAGCACGACGCGCAGCTCGTCCCGCTCGACCTGGGCCCCGAGCGCGAACCTGCTGTCGGCGACGAGCTTGAGCAGGGTGCGCGGCTTGCCGACGCCGACGTTGCGGGTGCCGGACTCGACCAGCAGGCCGTCGTCGATGAGCCTGCTCACCACCTTGGACACCGCCTGCGGGGTGAGCCCGCTGCGGTCGGCCAGCTCCACCCTGGTCACGGCGCCGGACCTGGCCAGGCCCAGCACCACCGCGTCGTTGTATCCCCGCAGGAAGCGCAAGTTGGGCACCCGGCCATCATGACATCTGGCGTTTTACTACACACCGTTGCTTTAATGCGGTATGCCCCTCCGCACCGGACTGCTCGGCTACGGCATCGCTGGCCGCGTCTTCCACGCGCCCCTGATCGCGGCCACCCCGGACCTTGAGCTGACCGCCGTCGTCACGTCCGGCCCGGCGCGGCGCGCGCAGGCCGCCGCCGAGCACCCCGACGCCGAGCTCCCGCACACCGTCGAGGACCTGTTCGGGCTCGACCTCGACCTGATCGTGGTCGCCACCCCGAACCGGACCCACGTGCCGCTCGCGCTGGCGGCCATCGAGGCGGGCCTGCCGGTCGTCGTGGACAAGCCGTTCGCGCCCACGTCCGCCGACGCCCGCCGCGTGCTCCAGGCGGCCCGCTACCGGGACGTGCCGGTGACCGTGTTCCAGAACCGGCGGTGGGACAGCGACTTCCGCACCGTCCGGTCGCTCGTCGCCGACGGCGCGCTGGGCGCGGTGACGCGGTTCGAGTCGCGGTTCGAGCGGTGGGCGCCGGACGTGTGGGACAACTGGCGCGAGCTCGGCGCCCCCGAGGAGGCGGGCGGGCTGCTGTACGACCTCGGCGCGCACCTCGTCGACCAGGCGTTGGAGCTGTTCGGGCCGGTGTCCGCGGTGTACGCGGAGCTGGACCTGCGCCGTCCGGGCGTTCAGGTGGACGACGACGTGTTCGTCGCGCTGACCCACGTGAACGGCGTGCGGTCGCACCTGTGGGCGAGCTCCACCGCCTCGCACCACGGCCCCCGGTTCCGCGTGCTCGGCTCGGAGGCCGCGTACGTGTCGGAGGGGCTGGACCGCCAGGAGGAAGCCCTCGCCACCGGCAAGCCGTTTGACGATTTGTCGACATGCGGCCGTCTGGGGCTGCCGGACCACGCCGAAGAGGTCGTCGGCCTGCCCGGCGCCTACTCGGAGTTCTACCGGCTGCTGGTCGCCGCGCTCCGCGACGGCAGCCCGCTGCCGGTGGACCCGGAGTCCGCGGTGCGCGCGCTGGAAGTGATCGAGGCGGCGTTCACCTCCGCCCGGACCGGACAGGTGGTGTCGCTGTGAGCTTGTTGGAGACGTTGGCCGAGCAGGAGGAGCGGCTGGTGTTCACGTCGTTCGACAACGACGTGGCGCTGGCGCTGGGCGCGTTCCTGCTGGACGCGGCCCGTGCCCGGGGGCTGCCGGTGACCATCTCCGTGCGGCGCGGGGCGCAACGCCTGTTCCACGCCGCGCTGCCGGGCACGTCCGCCGACAACGACGAGTGGATCGACCGGAAGAGCCGGGTGGTGGACCGGTACGCCCGCAGCTCGTACCGGGTCGGCGAGACGTTCCGCGCGAACGGCCGCACGTTCGAGGAGGACTCCCGCCTGGACCCCGACCGCTACGCCGCGCACGGCGGCGTGTTCCCGGTCAACGTCGTCGGCGTGGGCATGGTGGGCACCGTGGGCGTCTCCGGCCTGCCCCAAGCCGAGGACCACGCGTTCGTCGTGGAGCAGCTGGAGAAGTTCCTGGCCGGCACCTGACCGCGGGCGCACCAGGCTGACCGCCCCAGCCGCGCCCCCTCCCCGACGCCGTCCTGCCCCCGGACGTCGTCGGACCGGCGTGAGGGGCTTCCCGTGCCATCGGGAAGCCCCTCACGCCGAACGCCGCGGGCCGCTCAGCCCCGCCCCACCGTCAGCAGAAGACCTCCGCCAGCACCTCCTCGTACCCGGTGACCTGCCCCGGGTCCGGGGCGGAGGTCATGGACGCGGTCAGGCGGGTCTTCGTGTCCTCCGTGCTCAGCACCACGCTGGAGTAGCCGGGGATGCCCCCGCCGTGCCCCCACACCTTCACGCCGCACGGCAGCTCGGTCGCCTCGATCCCCAGGCCGTAGCCGGCGGTGTGCGGCAGGACCGACGTCAGCTCCGCCCGCTGCTCCGGGCGCAGCAGGCGGCCGTCGAGCAGGGCGTCCGCGAACCGGTCCAGGTCGGCCGTCGTGGAGATCATCTCGCCCGCCGCGTACGCGATCGACGGGTTGATCTCGGTGATGTCGACGACCTGCCCCGCCGCCCGGACGTACCCGTGCGCGTGCGGACCGGGGATGGCGGTGCGGGTGCCCGGCACGGACGTCCCGCTCAAGCCCAGCGGCCGGATGACGCGCTGGTGCACGGCGTCGCCGTACGGGCGCCCGGTGACCTTCTCGACCAGCAGGCCCGCGACGACGTAGTTGGTGTTCGAGTACCGCCAGCTCGTGCCCGGCTCGAAGTCGAGCGGCCGGGCCGTGGCCAGGGCCACCAGCTCGGCGGGCGCCCACGTCCGGTACCGGATGCCCTCGAAGTCGTCCGGGTCGAGCGGCAGGGCGGCGGTGTAGTTGTAGAGACCGCTGGTGTGCTGGAGCACCTGCCGCACGGTGATCCGGTCGCCGTGCGGCAGCAGCCCCGGCAGGTACCGGCCCACGGGCGCGTCCAGCTCGACCCGGCCCTCACCGGCCAGCTGGAGCACCACGGTCGACACGAACGTCTTGGTGATGCTGCCGACCCGGAACCGGCCGTCGGTCGGCACGGGCCGCGGCGAGTCGACCCGCGCCGTGCCGGCACGGGCGGTGAACTGGTGCCGACCGTCCGTGACGCGGATCTGCACGCCCTGCGCGCCGGTCCGCGCCATCTCGTCCAACGCCCGCTGCACGGCCTGCCGGTCGATCCGGTCGTGACCGGCCCCGGCGCCCGGCTCGGCCACCGCCGTGCCGCCGACGACCGCCGTCGCCAACCCCACGACGGCCGCCACGGCCACTGCCCTCGTCCCCCGCATGTCCTGTCCTTCCGTCGAACGTCGAGGAGACCGAGTCTGGCCATTCGGCGACGCCCCGCCGTCCCCCTCTGGTGGGGAAAGCGCCGCGACTTTAGGCTCATCCACCCCTAGTGGTCCCGAACGCCCGGAACCGGTTCCGGAACGCCAACCACTAGGCCATTCGAGTGACGACAATGGTCTAGACCTTGACCGTGAAGTGGTCTGAACCACATGGTGGCGTCAACCCTGCACTCCTTTCCTGACAAGGAGCACGATGTCCAAGATCCGATGGCATGTCACAGCGTTGTTCGTGGCGGTCGCCACGTTGGTGGTGGGGCTGGTCGTCGCGCCCGCGGCGAGCGGCGCGGGCGGCGTTTCGGCCACCTTCAGCAAGGGCTCGGACTGGGGCACCGGCTACGAGGGCAAGTACACGATCAAGAACGGCGGCACCGCCGCCCTCACCTCGTGGACGGTCGAGTTCGACCTGCCCGCCGGCCACAAGGTCAGCTCCCTGTGGGACGGCTCGTACACCACCAGCGGCCAGCACGTGACCGTGAAGAACACGTGGAACGGCAACGTGGGCGTCGGCGGCACGGTGAGCTTCGGCTTCAACGTCTCGTACTCCGGCGCGTACTCCGGTCCCGCCAACTGCAAGCTGAACGGCGCGTCGTGCGAGGCCGGCGGGGTCGACCCGACGTCGAGCACCTCGACCACCACGACGACGACCACCACCACGACCACGACGACCACCACCACGACGACGGGCAACCCGCCGCCGCCCGGCACCAAGAACCTGGGCTACTTCACCCAGTGGGGCGTCTACGGCCGCCAGTACTTCGTGAAGAACATCCACACCAGCGGTTCGGCCGCGAAGCTGACGCACATCAACTACGCGTTCGGCAACGTGCAGAACGGCCAGTGCACCATCGGTGACGCCTACGCCGACTACGACATGGCCTACACCGCCGCGAACTCCGTGGACGGCGTCGCCGACACGTGGGACACCGGCTCCCTGCGCGGCTCGTTCAACCAGCTGCGCAAGCTGAAGAAGATGTACCCGCACATCAAGGTGCTGTGGTCGTTCGGCGGTTGGACCTGGTCCGGCGGCTTCGGCCAGGCGGCCCAGAACCCGGCGGCCTTCGCCGACTCCTGCTACAAGCTGGTCGAGGACCCGCGCTGGGCGGACGTGTTCGACGGCATCGACATCGACTGGGAGTACCCGAACGCCTGCGGTCTGACCTGCGACACCTCCGGCTTCAGCTCGATGAAGACCGTGTCCCAGGCCCTGCGCGCGCGCTTCGGCGCCAACAACCTGGTGACGGCCGCCATCACGGCGGACGGCTCCAACGGCGGCAAGATCGACGCGGCCGACTACGGCGGCGCGGCGCAGTACCTCGACTGGTACAACGTCATGACGTACGACTACTTCGGCGCCTGGGCGGCGCAGGGTCCGACGGCCCCGCACTCGCCGCTGACGTCCTACCCCGGCATCCCGACCGCCGGCTTCAACTCCGACGCGGCGATCCAGAAGCTGAAGGCCAAGGGCGTCCCGGCGTCCAAGCTGCTGCTCGGCATCGGCTTCTACGGCCGCGGCTGGACCGGCGTGACCCAGTCCGCGCCGGGCGGCACGGCGACCGGCGCGGCGCCGGGCACCTACGAGGCGGGCATCGAGGACTACAAGGTCCTCAAGACCAAGTGCCCGGCCACCGGCACCGTCGCGGGCACGGCGTACGCGCACTGCGGCAACCAGTGGTGGAGCTACGACACCCCCGCCACCATCGGCGGCAAGATGACGTACGCCAAGAACCAGGGTCTCGGCGGCGCGTTCTTCTGGGCGCTCGACGGTGACACCGCGAACGGCGAGCTGATCACCGCGATCGGCAACGGCCTCAAGTAACACCCCCGCACGACCGAAGGGCCCCGCAGGCGTCCCCCCTGCGGGGTCCTTCGTCGTCGTACGGCCCGGCGGAACGGCGCGGCGTACGGCCGGCTGAACGACGCCGCGAAACGGCCGGGGACGGTCAGCCGGTCCAGGAGGTCTCGGAGACGGGGCTCCGGTCGCGCAGCGGCTCCCACCAGGACCGGTTGTCGGCGTACCAGCGGATGGTGTCGCGCACGCCCGACTCGAACGGCACCCGCGGCTCCCAGCCCAGCTCGCGCCGGATCTTCGCCGAGTCCAGCAGGTAGCGCCGGTCGTGGCCGGGGCGGTCCGGCACGGTCGCCTTCCGGGACGCGGGCAGTCCGAGCTCGTCCAGCACGAGGTCGGCGATCTCCTCGACGCTCGCCTCCACGCCCGTGCCCACGTGGTACGTCTCGCCGACCCGCCCGCGCAGCAGCACGGCCTCGATCGCCCGGCAGTGGTCGAGCACGTGGACCCACTCGCGCCGGTTGTCCTTCGACGCGTAGACCGGCAGGTCGCCGCCGTCCAGCGCCCGCGTCGTGAACAGCGGCAGCACCTTCTCCGGGAACTGGTTCGGCCCGTAGTTGTTCGCGCAGTTCGTGATGGTCACCGGCAGGCCGAACGTCTCCGAGTACGCCCGCACCGCGTGGTCCGCGCCGGCCTTGCTCGCGTTGTACGGCGTGCGCGGCCGGTACGGGGACTCCTCCGTGAACGCCGAGCCGGCGTCCAGCGGCAGGTCCCCGTACACCTCGCACGTCGAGATGTGGTGGAACCGCCGGACACCCGCTTGCCGCGCGGCCTCCAGCAACGCCTGCGTGCCCAGCACGTTGGTGCGGAAGAACCGGGTCGGGTCGAGCACGGCGAGGCTGTTGTGCGACTCGGCGGCGAAGTTCACCACCACGTCGATCCCGGTCAGGTCGGCCGAGGCGATGTCGCCGTGGACGAACGTGATCCGGTCGCGCACGTCGGCCAGGTTCGTCTCGGTGCCCGCGTACGTCAGCGCGTCCAGCGCCACCACGCGGTCCTCCGGGTGCTCGGCCACCCAGTGGCGGGTGAAGTGGGACCCGATGAACCCGGCCGCGCCGGTCACGAGGACTGAGGTCATGCGCCGCACGCTACCGACGGGGGCGGCCCGCGCGCCGGAGCACGCGGGCCGCCGTGGAGGCGGGAGCGACTACAGCGTGAGGCTCCACGAGTTCAGGTACCCGGTGTCCGCCGAGTAAACGTCCTGGACCCGGAGCTTCCACGCGCCGTTGCGCGCCTCCGACGAGACGTTCGCCGTGTAGGTGGTGTCGATGTTGTCGCCCGAGTCGTTGTTCGACGCCTTCAGGCGGTACGCCGTGCCGTCCGGCGCGACGAGGTCGATCACCACGTCACCCCGGTAGGTGTGCACGATGTGCACCTCCACCTGGGACGTCGCCGAGGCGTTGCCCTCGCAGCCCGCGATGGTGATGGTGCTGGTCACGGCCGCGCCGTTGTCCGGGATGGCCACGTCGGCGTCGTTGGTGGCCTTCGCGCAGCCGACCGGCGGGTTGCCGCCGCCGCCGTACGGGTTGGCCGCCTTCTTGGCCGCGTACATCAGCATCGGCTTCGTCTTCGGCCAGAACGTCGACGCCTGGCACGAGTAGGTCGGGAAGAAGCCGGAGCAGGTGCCCGACGACGGCCCGATCTCCCACACGAACGACGCCACGCCCAGGTCGTCGTACACCCAGTCGTCCGTCGCGCCCGCCGCGTTGTACAGCACCTCCCCCGGCTGCCCGTACTGCCAGCCGCCGGCCAGGGACGCCATGTCGCGCGCCATGCCGCGCAGCGCCGCGTCGTTGCCCGTCTTGTACGACGTCGTCCAGCCCCACGGGAACAGGACCAGGTTCGAGTAGCTGTGCATGGAGATGACGACACCGGTGGTGTCGAGCGGCGCGGCGTCGGTCACGCCGGTGCCGCGGCGGTCGCGGTACAGGTTGCGCCACAGGGCCTGCAACGCCCGCGTCTCGACCTCGGAGTTCGCCGACGGGCCCTTGTACGTCTGGTCGCACGGGTTGGACGACGTGCCCGCGCCGCCCCAGTGCGAGTCGGTGTTGCGGTTGAGGTCGACGCCGATCTGCGACGACGACGTGCCCGAGCAGTTCGAACCGTTGGTGGTGTTGGCGTTCTTGCGCTGGTAGCGCGGCGAGTTGCCGCCCTGCTGCACGATGTTCACGCCGTCCGGGTTGGCGATCGGCACCACCCACACCTCGGTGGTGTCCAGCAGCGCCGTGACCTCGGCGTCGACACCGTAACCGCTGGTCAGGTGGTCGATCCAGCGCCAGGCGACGTCACCGGTGGTCAGCTCGCGGGCGTGCAGCTGGCCCATCACGAAGAACCGGGGCTTCGGCGCGGACGTGTTCAGCGCGCAGTCGCCGGCGTTCTTCTTGGTGATGCAGATGGCCCGCAGGTCGTAGCCGCCCGCGCCCTGGGTCTTGCGCCACGAGTCGCCGTAGTCGACCAGCGTGGTCAGGTTCGGGTAGTTCTGGCCGACCAGGTCGAGGTGCGACCAGTGGGCGTTGATGGTGCGGTAGCCGCCGTAGTAGGTCTCGTTGACGTCGGCCGCGTCGAACGTGGGCGACTGGGACTTCTTGGCGGGCGGCTGCCACTGCGGCGCGGGCAGCACCTCGTCGATGACGGCGCTGAAACCGGCCTGCTTGAGGCCGCCGCCGGTGGTCGCGTCGCCGAGCACGAACAGGTAGTCGCCGTCCCGGTCCTCCAGCACGTCGAAGCCGCGCCCGAGCAGGTTCTGGGCGGCGGCGCCGAGCGGCGCGTGGACCTTGTAGACGTAGGTCGGGCCGGCTTGCACGGCGGCGACCTCGGGTGCGGGGCCGGCGGTGCCGGGGGTGCCGCCGGTGACCACGGCGGCCGCCGCGATGCCGGCTATCGCGAGGGTCAGCAGGGAGCGTCTGGTCGACTTCGTCGACTTCACGGTTCTTCCTCCTAGGCAGGGTGAAACGGAGGATGGGGCATGAACGGCCCCCTGCACACCCTCCGTCCGGCCATACCTGGCCGTTATGGCCACCGGGTTTCGGCGCGGGCGCGCGAGGTACCCCGGATCTTGGTCCGGATGGAGGAGGAGTCGTGACTGATGAGGAACTGGTCGCGCGCATCACGCAGCTGGTGGACGAAGAGCACCAGCTGGAGGGCTCGCGCATCGGCGAGGGCCTGAGCGAGGGTGACGCCCGCCGGCTGCGCGACCTCGAAGTGGCCCTCGACCAGACGTGGGACCTGCTCCGGCAGCGCCGGGCGCGGCGGGCGGCGGGCATGGACCCGGACGGCGCCGAGCCGCGCGACCCCGGCACCGTGGAGGGCTACCGCCAGTAGCCACGGCCGGTAGCCGCGGGGTCGGTCGTCGTGGGAGGTCGGCCCGGACGGCGGTCGGGCCGGCCTCCCATGCCGACCGGTCGGCGGATCGCGCGACATGCGGCCGGGCGACGCGCACCGGCCGTCGGGCACCGGTCTGGACGGCGGTCGGGCCGGTGTCCGACGGCGGGCGGTCGGGTGGTCGGGCGGCGAGCAGTCAGCGGCGAGCAGTCGACGGCGGGCGGTCGGGAGGCGGCAGTCGGCGGCGGGCGGTCAGCCGACGTACCACCGCTGCTCGGCGCCGGTGCCGCACGGCCACTGGATGATCCCCACGCCGTCCGACTGCCAGCCGTTCGGCACGGCCATGCACTTGCCGGTGGCCACGTTGCGGAGCCGGATGCCCTTGTCGTACGCCCACTTCTGGAACGGCGAGGCGGAGCAGTCTTCCTGCCACACCTGCGCGCCGTTCGACGTGCTCTCGACGGCGATCGACAGGCACAGACCGCTCGCCACGTTCTCCAGCCCGTAGACCGGATTGCCGTACCCGTCGGTGTAGAGGCGGCTCACGCGCCACTCCTTCGAGTCCCCGGGCGGGTAACAGGAGAACTGGATCGCCTGTGTGAATTCCCGCGAGGTGCCGCCGGGGATGGCCAGGCACTTGTCGCTGTTCGCGTTGACGACCTTGGCGGTGAAGGCCGCCGCAGTGGCGTTCGCGGTGGCGGTGTTCGCGGAGGCGGCGGGCGCGGCGGCGGCCACCGCCGCGGTGACCGCCCCGGCCACCAGCGCGGTCCGGAGCAGTCGTGCGAAGCCGTGCATGGTTCTCCAGGTGCTTGTCGGTCGGGCCGGTCCGGACGGGCCGCTCGCGGAACCCCTCGACCCGCGAGCGCGCCCGTCGTGCGGGCCGAATCTGCACCAGCGTCGCCCCTCCCACCAGGCACCTCACGGCCACTGGCCGCAACCGGCCACTACAGCCACCCGCGCTTGGCCGCCGCCACGCCCGCCGCGAACCGGCTCTCCGCGCCGAGGTGCGCGAGGATCGCGCTGACGTGCCGGCGCACGCTCCGCACCGACGTGCCCGCCTGGTGCGCGATGGCGGTGTCGGTGAGGCCGGACGCCATCATCCGCAGCACCTTTTGCTGGACGGGTGTCAGCTCGCCCGCGCCCGCCCGGCCCGTGCCGGCGGCCGGCCCGGTGGCGCCCACCCGGACCACCGTGCTGCCCGGGTCGTCCCAGAGCAGGTCGAACCACTCCGTCAGCACGGCCAGCAGCGCGGGCGAGCGCACGTGCAGGGCGCCCGCGGCCCCGGACTCGTCGATGGTCACCAGGGCGACGGTGTCGTCCACGAGCATCATGCGCACGGGCACGGTGCGGCGGACCCTCGCCTGCTCCCCCGCCCGCACGGACTGCTCGACGCTGTACGCGCCCCACGTGTCGGACACGTGCTTCACGTCGTAGATCATCCGGAACTCGACGCCCGCCGCGATGGCGTCCTCGGGCGGCAGCAGCACGCCCTCGGTGGCCTTGCCGGACGCGAAGTGGCCGTTCAGGGTGGCCCGGAGCACCCGTTTCGGCGACCGGTAGAGGCCGGCGGCGAGGCGGGTCATCTCGGGGTGGTCGCGGACCACCTGCACCTCGTCGGCGCCGGGGTCGCCCGCCCCGCCCGCCAGGCCCGCCGTGGGCGGCACCATCGCCGCGAACCGCTCCCACGTCGTGGCGAGCTGGGTCTGGAGCTCCGCGAGCCTGCGGTGCTGGCGGTCCAGCAGGCGGCGCACCGCGATCGTCGGGTGCACGGCCCGGACGACCCGCTGCGGGCCGCTGCCGAGGACGGTCACCACCCCGGCGTCCACCAGCTCCCGCCACACCGGGTCGTCCGCGTCGAACCCGTCCGGGCCGGGGCCGACCGGCAGACCGTCCGAACGGGACAGCCGCTCGAACGCCTCCGCCGCCGCACCGCTGACGAGCCCGGTCAGCACGCCCGGTCCGTTGTCGCTCATGAGCCCCCCATGCACCCCCCGGCCTCCCCGAATCCTCCCAACAACGGGGTGCCCGGCGCAGCCGAACCGGTCGCTTGACCCGGCCCTTGGGGCAGCCCCGAGGCTCGTCGGCGTGGAGGATGGGCGGGTGGCACGGCTACTGGGCATCGGCGAGTTCTCGCGCCGGTCGCGCTTGTCGGTGAAGGCGCTGCGGCTGTACGAGCGGCAAGGACTGCTGCGGCCGGCCGAGGTCGGCGTCGGCAACGGCTACCGGCGGTACCGCGAGGAGCAGCTGGCGACGGCCCGCCTGGTGGCGTTGCTGCGCAGGCTGGACATGCCGCTCGCGGTGGTGGCCCGGATCGTCGCCGCGCCCGAGGACGACCGGGCGGACCTGGTGGCCGACTACTGGGCCGTGGTCGAGCACCGGCTGGCGGTGCAGCGGGGCCTGGCCGCCCACCTCCGCGTCGTGTTGTCCGGAGGGAAGGGGTTGTTGGACATGTACGAGGTCAAGCAGCGGGAAGTGCCCGAGCAGGTCGTGCTGACCGAGCAGCGGCACGTGCTCCAGCCGGCGTTGGTCGACTGGATCGGCGCCGCCATGAACCGCCTGGAGAAGGCGGCCGGGGCGTGCGGCGGCATCTCGGCGGCGCCGTTCGTGGTCTACCACGGCGAGGTCAACGAGGACAGCGACGGCCCGGTGGAGGCGTGCGTCCCGGTCGACGTCGCGAGCGGGCCGACCAGCACGGCGTCGCGCGTGGAGCCGGCGCACCGGGAGGCGTACGTGCGGCTGAAGAAGGCGCAGGTGGTGTTCCCGCAGATCCTGTCGGCCTACGACGCGGTGGCGACGTGGGTGAAGGAGAACGACCTGGTGATCGCGGACTCGCCGCGTGAGGTGTACTTCGCGGACATCGCGGCCGCCGGGCCGGACGACGAGGTCTGCGACATCGCCTTCCCCGTGCGGTGAGGTTCGGCGGCGAGCTGTGACGGGCGGCCCGCCGCGGCCGGTGGTGACCGGCGACGACCGGGCGGCCGGCTTGCGTTGAGGCGGTGACACCGCTGGGACACCCGGGGCAGGTGGGGACACCGCGGGCACCGCGCGGGAACGGCGCCACTCCCGCGCGGTGCTCCACCGTCACACGAGGTGGGCGAGCCGGTGGTCCAGCGCGGTGTGCCTGCGCCCCGCGCCCACCGTGCGGACCGCCTGCCCGATCGCCTTGCGCGACCCGACCAGCACCACGAGCTTCTTGGCCCGCGTCACCGCCGTGTAGAGCAGGTTCCGCTGCAACATCATCCACGCGCTCGTCGTGATTGGGATGACCACGCACGGGTACTCACTGCCCTGTGAGCGGTGAATCGTCATGGCGTAGGCGTGGGTCAACTCGTCCAGCTCGCCGAACTCGTAGTCCACGTCCTCTTCCTCGTCGGTCCGAACGGTCAGCTTCTGCTCCACCGCGTCGATCGCCGTGACCACGCCCAGCGTGCCGTTGAAGACGTTCTTGTCGTAGTTGTTGCGCATCTGGGTCACCTTGTCGCCGACCCGGAACACCCGGCCGCCGAACCGGCGCTCGGGCAAGTCCGGTGTGGACGGTGTCAAGGCCTCCTGCAGCAACGCGTTCAGCGCGCCCGCGCCCGCCGGACCGCGGTGCATCGGCGCGAGCACCTGCACGTCCGTGCGCGGCTTCAGGCCGAACTTGCGCGGGATGCGGTGGGCGACCACGTCCACCACGACCCCCGCCGCCTCCTCCGCCTCCTCCACGGGGAAGAGGAAGAAGTCCGGGAGCCCTTGCACGACGGGGTAGTCGCCGTTGTTGATGCGGTGCGCGTTCGTGACCACACCGGACTGCTGCGCCTGCCGGAAGATGTGCGTGAGCCGGACGTTCGGGATGGGGCTGCCGTCCGACAGCACGTCCCGCAGCACCTCGCCCGCGCCGACGGACGGCAGCTGGTCGACGTCCCCGACCAGCAGCAGGTGCGCGCCGGGCGCGACGGCCTTCACCAGCTTGTTGGCCAGCAGCAGGTCGAGCATCGACGCCTCGTCGACGACGACCAGGTCGGCGTCGAGTGGCCGGTCCCGGTCGTAGGCGGCGTCACCGCCCGGCTTCAGCTCCAACAGCCGGTGCACGGTGCGCGCCTCGTGGCCGGTCAGCTCGGTGAGCCGCTTGGCGGCCCGGCCCGTCGGCGCGGCCAGCACGACCTTCGCGCCCTTGGCGGCGGCCAGCTTCACGATCGACCGCACGGTGAAGCTCTTGCCGCACCCCGGCCCGCCGGTCAGCACGGCGACCTTGCTGGTCAGCGCGAGGCGGACGGCGTCACGCTGCTTCTCCTCCAGCGACGCGCCGAGCCACGCGAACGCCCGCTCCCAGTCGACCTGCCGGAACGCGGGCATCCGCTCCTCGTCGGTCCGCAGCAGCCGGAGCAGCTGGTTGGCCAGCGAGATCTCGGCCCGGTGGAACGCGAGCAGGTAGATGCCCGGCTCGCCGTCCGGCATGACCTCGCGGACCACGCCCTCCTCCGCGACGAGCTCGGCCAGGCACTCGATGACCAGGCCCGCGTCCACCTGGAGGATCTTGATCGCGTCGCCGATCAGCTCGTTCTCGGGCAGGTAGCAGTCGCCGTCGCCGGTCGCCTCGGACAGCGTGAACTGCAGCCCGGCCTTCACCCGCTGCGGGCTGTCGTGCGGGATGCCGACGGCCTTCGCGATCACGTCGGCGGTGCGGAACCCGATGCCCCACACGTCGGTGGCGAGCCGGTAGGGCTCCTCGCGGACGACGTCGATCGCCTTCTCCCGGTACTGCTTGTAGATGCGCACGGCGAGCGACGTCGACACGCCGACGCCTTGCAGGAAGACCATGACCTCCTTGATCGCCTTCTGCTCCTCCCACGCGGCGGCGATCATCTTCGTGCGCTTGGGTCCGAGCTTCGGCACCTCGACCAGCCGGTGCGGCTCGTGCTCGATGACGTCCAGCGCGGCGACGCCGAAGTGCGTGACGATCCGGTCGGCGAGCACCGGCCCGATGCCCTTGATCAGGCCGGACCCGAGGTAGCGGCGGATGCCCTGGATGGTGGCGGGCAGCACGCTCGTGTAGTCGTCCACGTGGAACTGCTTGCCGTACTGGGGGTGCGACCCCCACCGGCCGCGCATCCGGATCGCCTCGCCGGGCTGCACGCCGAGCAGCGAGCCGACGACGGTGACCAGGTCGTTGCCGCGCCCGGTGTCGACGCGGGCGACCGTGTAGCCGGTCTCCTCGTTGGCGAACGTGATCCGCTCCAGCACCGCTTCGAGCACCGCGTCAGCCACCGGGCCACCCTAGGACGCGCCACCGACACCGCGCCCACCCGGTCCGGCGGGCTCAGGGCCAGAGCACCGCGCGCCCGCCGTGCTCGCCGACGACGACGCCGTGGTCGTTGATGCCCTGGGCGAAGCCGTAGGTGCCCGCCGGCACCGGCAGCAACGTCACCTCGCCGGACGGCGACCAGCGGACCGGCCGGTTCCGGCTGCCGATCGCCACGCCCGCGGCCGTGCCGTTCCCGTTGACCAGCGACACCTGGCCGGAGCCGTACCCGGCGGGCAGGGCCATCGTCGTCACGGCCCCGTCGACCGCCCACCGCACCGGCGCACCGCCCGACCGGCCGAACGCCGTGCCGTCCGCGGCCACGGCGGGGAGGGTGCTGTGCTGCCCGGACGGCGTGGGCAGCTCGGCGAGGGTCGTGCCGTCCCACCGCAGCGCGTAGCCCGACCGGTCCTCCCGCGCGTACTCGCCGACGACGAACCGGCCGCGCACGTCGGCCACGGAGGCGTGCGTGCTGCCGGGCACGGCGCCGAGGTCGGTGAGCACGCCGTCGTCCCACCGCACGTAGTGCTGCCGGTCGTCGGCCGTGGTGGCGATCCCCGCGATCGCGCCGTCGTCGTCGATCGCGGCGGGCTCGGTGGCCCGTCCCAGTCCGGGCAGGGCGGTGGCGGTGCCGTCACGCTCCCAGCGGACGGCCTGGCGGGTGCCGTCGGCCGCGCCGGCGTAGCCCACGACCGTGCCGCCCTCGTTGACCGCGACGGCGAAGCTGTAATCGCCGCCGGGCAGGAGGTCGAGGACGGTCACCGAGCCGTCGGCGTTCCAGCGGGTGGCCTGCGCCCAGCGGTCCGGGGTGCTGGTGTTGCCGTAGGCCGCGCCGTCCGCGTCGACCCCGAAAACGGTGGCGTACCGGGCGCCCGGCGGCAGGGCGAGTTCGGTGATCCGCCCGTCGGCGTCCCAGCGCACGGGCCGTGACCGCCGGTCCGCACCCGTGGACCGGCCGACGACCACGCCGGCGTCGTTGACGGCGACCGCCGACCCGGTCGTGCCGCCGGGCAGGGTGGCGAGTTCCACCACCCCCGGCTCGGCGTGCGCGGGCGTGCCCAGGACAACCAGCGCCAGCACCGGAACGAGCACACGTCGCACGACCAGACCTCCTCGCCGAAGCCCCCGACCCCAGCTAAGCACCGGACGCCTGGGAGCGCTCCCAGATTCGCCCGATCAGCCCTCCGGCGGGAGGTCGGCGGTGAGCACGTCCGCGGTGAGCACGTCCGCGGTGAGCACGTCGGCGGGCAGCGCGGTCGCGGGCCACGACGGGTCCGACCGCCACCCGGCCCAGCCCGCGTCCGGCGCGAACGGCCCGTCCCGGTTCTCGATCATCGCCACGGCCTGGTCGCGGGCCCGTTCGACGGCCCGGTGGTCGTCCTCGCCCACGACGCCCAGCCGGCGGCCCTGCGCGTACTCGCCCTCGTCCTTCCACGACCAGCCCGACAGGTCCGGCGCGACGACCAGGTCCAGCAGCAGGTCGAAGGTGTCGAAGCCGAGCGCGGTGCGGCGCAGCGGGCGCTGGAAGTTGACGTACCAGCGGGACAGCCGGTGCTCGTCGGACGCGTCGTAGAAGGCGTGGACGCTGAACCACGTCCCCGGCGGGTTCCACAGCAGCTGGACGGTGTCCCGCCAGATCCAGCGGTCGAGCCGCCAACGGCCGGCCGCGAGGTTCGGCAGCGCCCGCTTGCGGACGCCGTCGTCGCCGGTCAGCAGCCACTCGATCCACGTCGTCGGCGCCAGGCACTCCGCCCCCGGGCGGCAGCAGGCGACCAGGGCGTCCGGCGAGTCGGCGAGCACCCGCACCGCGTGCGCGCTCCACACCTTGCCGCGCAGGACGTCACGGCGGACGGCGGTCGCCCCGGGTTCGAAGGTCGGCATGGTCCCTCCCGCGGCAAGGACGCGCGACGTGCGCCGGGGTTGCTGTGGGAAGCGCCATGCCAGGTGGGACGGCCTCCACAGGACGTTCACAACTCGCCCCGGACGCCTCCACGGCCCGCACCTAGAGTCGGCCGCATGACACGCCGCGTCCTGGTGGTCGAGGACGACCTGACCATCGCCGAGTCCGTGGCCGCCCGGCTGCGCGCCGAGGGGTTCGAGGTCGACCTGGCGCACGACGGCCCGTCCGCCGTCGCGCGGGCCCGCGACACCCGCCCCGACCTCGTCGTGCTCGACGTCATGCTGCCCGGCTTCGACGGTCTGGAGGTGTGCCGGCGCATCCAGGCCGACCGACCCGTGCCGGTGCTCATGCTGACCGCCCGCGGCGACGAGACGGACCTGCTCGTCGGGCTCGCCGTCGGCGCGGACGACTACCTCACCAAGCCGTTCTCCATCCGCGAGCTCGCGGCGCGGGTGCACGCGCTGCTGCGGCGGGTGGAGCGGGCGGCGTCGGCCGCGTCGGCGCGCCTCGCCGTCGCCGACCTGGAGATCGACCTGACCGAGCGGCGGGTCACCCGCGCCGGCGCGGAGGCGCACCTCACGCCGACGGAGTTCGAGCTGCTGGTGCACCTCGCCGAGCGGCCGCGGGCCGTGCAGTCGCGGGAGCGGTTGCTCAGCGAGGTGTGGGGCTGGTCCGAGGGCACCGGCACGCGGACCGTGGACAGCCACATCAAGGCCCTGCGGCGGAAGCTGGGCAACGACCTGATCCGGACCGTGCACGGCGTCGGCTACGCGTTGGAGGTGCCCCGATGAGCCTCAGGTCGGCGTTCGAGACGACGGTCGAGCTGCTGCCGCGCCCGTTGGACCCGGTGCGGTCCATCAAGGTGAAGCTCGGTCTGCTGCTGGTGTCGGCGATGGCGGCCGGGTTCGCGTTCTTCCGGTGGCGGATCGGGTGGCTCGCGCCGGGGACGACGTTCGGCGCGATCGCGATCGCGCTGGTGACGTCGCAGATCCTCGCCCACGGCATGACCAGGCCGTTGCGGGAGATGACGGCGGCCGTGCGGGCGATGCGCGCGGGCGACTACAGCAGGCGGGTCCGCGCGACGGCCCGCGACGAGGTCGGCGAGCTGGCCGGCGCGTTCAACCAGATGGCCACCGACCTGGCCGCGGCCGACCAGCAGCGGCGGGAGCTGATCGCCAACGTGTCGCACGAGCTGCGGACGCCGATCACGGCGCTGCAGAACGTGCTGGAGAACGTCGTGGACGGGGTCGCGCGGCCGGACGCGGCCACCATGCG
This sequence comes from Saccharothrix hoggarensis, assembly GCF_052936025.1. The sequence continues at coordinate 6,581,271 of NZ_CP193624.1, forward strand.
GACCGCGTTGGCGCAGACCGAGCGCCTCGGCCGGTTGGTGGCGGAGCTGCTCGACCTGTCGCGGATCGACGCCGGCGCGCACCGGCTGGACAAGGTCGAGTTCCCGCTCGCGCCGATGCTGGGCGACGTCGTGGCGGAGGCGTCGGTCGCGGCGCGCGGGGTCCGGTTCACCGTCGACGTGTCCCCGCCCGACGCCACGGTCTACGCGGACGAGGCGCGGCTGGCCCAGGTGGTCGCGAACCTGCTCGACAACGCGGCCCGCCACGGCCCCGCCGGCGGTGAGGTGAGGATCTCCGCGTCGGTGGGGCGTGAGCTGGTGCTGGAGGTCGCCGACGACGGTCCCGGCATCGCGCCGCAGGACCGGGAGCGGGTCTTCGAACGGTTCACGCGCGGCGAACGCGCGGCCGGCGGCGGAACCGGCCTGGGTCTCAACATCGCGCGGTGGGTGGTCGACCTGCACGGCGGCACCATCGCCGTGGTGGACGGCCCCGGGTGCCGAATCCGGGCAACCCTCCCAGCCACCCGAACCACCACAGCCGCCACAGCCGCCGCCCCCACCTGACCCCGCCCCCACCCCTGACCCCGGCACCCACGCCGCGCACACCGCCCGCGCACACCGCCCTCGCACACCGCCCTCGCACACCGCCCTCCAAACCCACCGCCAGGCCACCTCACCGGCCCGCGCCCCACCGACGAACACCAACCCTGCCAACCGCCGCACCCACGGCGGGCGATGGCGCATGCCCTGGAGGCTTCCCATGTCCCCCAACCGCGTACTGCTCACCGGCGCCGTCGCCGGGATCGGGGCGGCCGTGCTCCTGCCCTCCGAACGCCCCGGCCTCGGCTGGGCCCTGACCGCCCTCCTCGTGTTCGCCCTCCTCCGCAAGGTCCGACCGGCGTGGGCGGTGTTGTGCGTTGCCCTCTTCGGCGTCGGGGCGTTCGTCGCCTCCGAGTGGCTGTTCGCCCTCTGCGCGATCGCGGGCTGCGCGGCCGCGTCGCTGGCGATCGTCGGCGGGCGCACGGCGCACGGCCTGGTGCTCGGCGCGGGCGCGGTGCCGGTCGCGGCGGTGCGGGCGGCACCCTGGCTGGCCCGCGGGGTGAAGGAGAGCGGCGCGCCGCGGATGGCACGGTCGGTCCTGGTCACCGTGGGACTGCTGCTGTTGTTCGCCCCGCTGCTGGCGAGCGCGGACGCGGCGTTCGCCGAGCTGCTCGGGTCCGCCGTCCCGGAGGAGTCGGGTCAGTCGGTCGTGGTGTTCCTGGCGATCGGGCTGGGCACGGTGGGCGCCTGCTACCTGCTGGCCTCACCGGTGGACCTGGACGGCCAGTCGGACGTCCGCCGCACGGTCGCACGACGTGACTGGGTGTTGCCCGTCGGCGCGTTGGTGGCGCTCTTCGGCGTGTTCGTGGCCGTGCAGATCAGGACGCTGTTCGCCGGCGACGAGCACGTCATCACCACCGCCGACCTGACCTACGCCGACCACGCGCGCGGCGGCTTCTGGCAGCTGCTCGCCGTCACGGTGCTCACGCTCGGCGTCATCGCGGTCGTCGCACGCCTCGCCCGGCTCGACTCCCCGACCGACCGCCGGTGGCTGCGCGTCCTGCTGGGCGCGCTGATCCTGCTCACGCTGGTGATCGTCGCCTCCGCCCTCACCCGCATGTGGCTCTACCAGCAGGCTTACGGCTTCACGGTGCTCCGCGTCCTCGTCTCCGCCTGCGAGCTGTGGCTGGGCGCGGTGTACGTGCTGGTCCTGGCGGCGGGCGTGCGGCTGCGGGGCGACTGGCTGGCCCGTGCCGTCGTCGGCACGGGGTTCGCCGCGCTGGTCGCCCTGGCCGCGCTGAACCCCGACCGGTTCATCGCCGAGCGCAACATCGACCGCTGGTACGAGACGGGGAAGGTCGACGTCCGGTACCTGGCCAAGTTGTCCGACGACGCGGTGCCGGCCCTGGCCGCGCTGCCGCCGGCCCTGCGCGGGTGCGCGCTGGAGTTCCGGCGCGTGCAGGCGGACGACTGGCGTTCGTGGAACCTCGGCCGGCAGCGGGCGCGGGCGGCGCTCGCGGACGTCAGGCTCGCCGAGTGTGCGCGGTGACGTGGTCGGCGACCAGGCGCGCCACCGCGCCGGGGTGGGTGACCGGCGCCCAGTGGCCGGCGTCGAGCACGTGCCGCCGCACGTCCGACGCCCACCGCTCCACGTCCTCGGTCACGGCGGCCGTGACGTACTTGTCGCGCGACGGCTGGATCACCTGCACCGGCACGTCGGTCCGCCGCACGCGCGGCGCGCGCAGGCGGGGGATGAAGTTGGCGCGGTACAAGGAGATCCCCTGCACGCCGTCACGCACGACGGTCGGCGCGACGTGCGACGAGTCGCCCTCCGCGCGCCGCACGAGGTGGTGCCAGCGCGGGCCGATCACGTGCCGCCACAGCAGGGGCGCGACGAACGGCAGGTGGAACATCCCGACGTACCAGGAGTGGAGGAGCTGCTTGAGACGTCGGCCGGTGGGCTTGCGGCGCATCCAGTGGCCGACGTGGTCGAGGCAGGGCCCGGAGATCGACGTGTACGACGCGATCGGGGCGTCCGGCGCGGTGACCGCCTCCCACGCCTGGATCGAGCCCCAGTCGTGCGCGACGACGTGCGCGGGCGCGTCCGGGCTGACGGCCTTGATGACGGCGAACAGGTCGCGGGCCAGCACGGGCAGGCGGTACGCGGCCAGCCCGCGTGGCGCGGACGACGCGCCGGCGCCGCGGACGTCGTACGTGACGACGTGGAACCGCTCGGCGAGCAGCGACGCGACGCCGTCCCACACGCGGTGCGTGTCGGGGTAGCCGTGCACCAGGACGACGGTCGGCGCGGACCGGTCGCCCTGCTCGAACACGGCGAGCTCCACGCCGTCGGACCGCACGAACACCGATTCCACGGACTCCACCACCACCCTCCGCACGAGAGCTACGCCGCCGTAGCTTTGTGAAAGCTACGGCACCGTAGCAATATGGTCGGGTGAGCACAACGCGGCGGAAGTACGCCCCCCGCCTGCCACCGCAGCAGCGGCGCGACCAACTCCTGGACAGCGCGCTCGGCCTCATCGCCGAAGGCGGGTTCGACGCGCTGACGATGGAGGCCGTGGCCCGGCGGTCCGGCGTCACCAAGCCCGTGGTGTACGAGCTGTACGCGAACCGCGCCGAGGTCATCGCCGCGCTGCTGCCGCGCGAGGCCGGACGCGCCACCGCGCAGGTGCTCGAAGCGATCCCGACCTCGGACTTCGCCGACCGCTCCCCCGAGGACGTCTACACCGACACCGTCCGCGCCTTCGTCAACGCGGTCGTCGAGAACCCGGACCGCTGGCGGCTCGTGCTGCTGCCGCCCGAGGGCACGCCGGTGGAGTTCCGCCGGCAGGTCGAGTCGGTGCGGGCCAAGGTGCTCGACCAGGTCAACACGCTGGCCGACCTGGGGCTCAAGGCCCTGGGCGGACCGGCGCTGGACGCCGAGCTGCTCGGCCACACCATGCTCGCGCTGGCCGAGATGGTAGGCCGACTGGTCATCACCGATCCGGAGCGGTTCACGCCCGACCGGCTGGTCGCGTTCGTCGGCCAGGTGGCGCACTTCCTGCCCAAAACCCCGCCGTGACGTTGTGAACGTCACGCTCGGCGCCGCAGGAGTTATGAGTTAGCCCGTTCGTGGGTACGGACCGGAGAACGCCCGTAGGAAGTTCGAAGGGAACCACACGCACGAGGAGGTAGTCGTTCGTGCTCGCAGCCGTCTTGACGTTCGCCGGCTCGCTGCTGGTCGCGCTGCTCGTCGTCACGTCCGTCCACCGGGTGGTCCGCCGCATCGGCCGCCGGTCGGACCTGTTCGCGGGGCTCGCCCGGCACGCCCACCGACCCGCGCTGGTCACGGCCGTCCTGGTCTCGGTCCAGTTCTCGCTGGGGGTGGCGGCACGCGGCGAGTGGCGGCCGGTCGCACTGCACATCACGGGTATAGCGCTGATCCTCGCCGGCGCGTGGCTGCTGGCGTCGCTGCTGGTGGTGATCGAGGACGCGACGCTGGCGCGCATCCGGGTCGACGTGTCGGACAACCGGCACGCCCGGCGCGTCCACACGCAGATCACGCTGGTCAGGCGGGTCACGGTGGTGGTCGTCAGCGTGCTGGCGGCGGCCGCGGTGCTCATGACGTTCCCGAGCGCGCGGGCCGCCGGGACGAGCATCCTGGCGTCGGCCGGTGTGATCGGCGCGATCGCCGCGCTGGCGGCGCAGTCCTTGCTGGGCAACGTGTTCGCGGGCGTGCAGATCGCGTTTAGCGACGCGTTGCGCCTGGACGACGTGGTGGTCGTGGAGAACGAGTGGGGCCGGATCGAGGACATCACGCTGACGTACGTGGTGGTGCACCTGTGGGACGACCGGCGGCTGATCCTGCCCACCGCGTACTTCCTCAAGTCGCCGTTCCAGAACTGGACGCGGACGCAGTCGGCGCTGCTCGGCACGGTGGAGCTGGACCTCGACTGGACGGTCCCCGTGGAGGACCTGCGGCAGGAGCTGCGGCACGCGCTGGAGGGCAACGACCTGTGGGACGGCCGGGTCTGCGTCGTGCAGGTGACGGACGCCGTGGGGTCGTTCGTGCGGGTCCGCGCGCTGGTCAGCGCGTCGGACGCGGGCCGGCTGTGGGACCTGCGGTGCGCGGCCCGCGAGCACCTGGTCGGCTGGCTGCGGTCGCGGCACCCCGGCGCGCTGCCGCAGGTGCGGGTCCGCGACCTGCCCCGGGGCAACGGCTCGGCGCCCGCGCACGCCGCGAACGGGTCGTCCGACAACCGGGTGTTCGGCGAGAGCGCGGACGGCGAGGAGCGGGTGCAGGCGTTCAGCGGCCCCGATCAGTCCGTGCAACCCCGGTGACGTCCCGTTCCGTCCTTCGTGTGCAATGGCAGGACCGGCCGCTGGAGGGCACGTGAGAACACTGGTGGCGCCCCTGTTGGCCGTGCTCGTGCTGGCCGGCTGCGCCGAACGCCCGACCACCGACGCCCGGGCGACGGCCACCGGCGACCGGCCGGCAGTCACCGGCGACCGATCCCCGGCGACCGGTTCGCCCACCGCGACCTCGGAGGTGCGCGTGCCCGCCAAGCTGAGCCCGCAGGGCGAGGACGTGCTCGCGAAGGCCGAGCGCTCCGGCGTGAAGACCGTCGTGCTGACCCTCGCCACCGAGCGCGGCAAGACCGATCAGGTGATCTCCGAGCTGCGACGCCTCGGCGGCGCCGTGGAGGCCGACGACACCTCCATCGGCTACGTCCGGGTCGCCGTGCCCGTGGAGGTGGCCCGGCAGGTGCCCGCCGTCGCGGGCGTCAGCCAGGTCGACGTGGACGAGCCGTTGAGCAACGCCGACCCGACCCCGTGACCCCGTGAAAGCCCTCAGGGCCACCCCCGCGCGAAGCGGGAGTGACCCTGAGGTCCGATCTGGTGCGGTCAGACGACGTTCTGCACGATGACGGCGCCGCGGCCGACGATCGCGCCTTCCGCGGTCTGCACGGTCAGCTCACCGCGCAGCACGCGACCGGCGCCGGCCGGACCCGACACGGTGACCGTGCCCGGGACCGTCCACGTCGCACCGGCGGTGCGCTCGGCGTCGGCGTCCGTCACCGCGATCGAGCCGAAGCCCGGAGCGGCGAACACGTCGATGTAGTCGTACTCCGTGGTGCCGGAGGGCACCTCGTAGCCGTCCACCTGCACCCGCCACGCGCCGGCGGCGGGGTTGTTGATCGTGACGGACTCCTCCGAGTCGCCGTCCGCCGCCTGACCGGCCAGCACGCAGGTGCCGGAGGTGCAGTTGTAGACGAACAGGTCGAGGTCGGCGGACACGTCGCTGGTCTTGCCGATCGTCGCGCGCAGCGACGTCGAGCCCGGCGCCACGGTCAGGTCGTACGTCTGCACCGCGGCGTCCGCGATGGACGGACGCGCGATCCGGGCGCTGCCCAGCGAACCGCCGACGAGCTTGCCGGTGAACGTGGCCAGCGAGTTGGTCACCGCGTACTCACGGCTGATCGGCGTGCCGACCGAGGCCGACGGGATGGTGTCCGGGTTCGGGCTGACCGTCGTGCCCAGCACGGACGCCGTCACCGAGAACGGGGCCGCGTCGGCGTCGGAGGTGCGCCGCGCCTCGACCACGATCTCCCACACGCCCGGCAGCGGGTTGCCGACCGTGCGGCTGGTCGGCGAGCCACCGGCACAGCCGGCGCCCGCGTCGGGGTTGTAGCAGTTGGTCGACGACGTGGTGTCGAACGGCACGCCGTACGGGTCGTAGCGCAGGAACCGGACCTGGCCCTTGCCCGCCTCGCCACCGGCCGCCATGTCGACCTTCAGCGCGCTGGCGCCCTCGGGCACCCGCACGAAGAAGCTCTTCGACTGGTTGCGCTCGACGGTGCCGGTCTTGGTCACCGCGAACTTGCCGGCCGCGGTGAACTCGTCGGCCGCGAACACCGTGTTCAGGGTGAACACGTCGATGCCGCGGGTGCCGGGGTTGTCCAGCTTCAGCACGGCCGAGTGGGCGCCCGCCGTGGTCGGCTTGACCTTGACGTCGAACTTGACCGGCGTGTTCAGCGGCAGGCTGACCAGGGACTTCGACGAGAACGTGCCGTCGTTGCCCTGCCAGTTGACGAAGAACGACTGGTTGCGGTTCGGGCCCGTGGTGCGGGTCAGGGTGTAGGTGCGGGTGTACTCGCGGCCCACCACCACGTCCTCGCGGTCGTGGATGCCGACACCGGTGTCCGGGGTCGCCAGCAGGCCGGACAGCGCCGTGTTGACGGTCACCGACGTGGTCACCGACTGGGTGTCCGGGTGCGCGTTGAGCTGCGTCCAGGCGCGCTTGGTGTCGAAGAGGCCGGCGCCCTGCTCGTAGGCCTGCAGCGTGGAGACCCACTTGGCGCCGGACTGGATGGCGTTGCGCAGCGCCGCGACGGGCGGGCGCTCGCCGTTGTGCTCCGCCTTGTACGCCGACACGAGCAGCGCCGCGGCGCCGGTCGCCTGCGGGGCGGCCATCGAGGTGCCGTTGAACATGGCGTAGCCCGCGGGCAGGGCGTACGTGCCGGCCACCGGGCCGGGCGCCTGCCACTGCGGCGTGGTGGAGATCGCCGAGCCGGGCGCGACGATGTTCGGCTTGAAGCCGCCGTCCTCGCGGGGACCGCGCGACGAGAAGCCGTGCAGGCCCTCGCGCTGCCGCGTGACCGAGCCGTAGTTGGACAGCCAGGTGTCGGCGGTGATGTACGAGCCGACGCTCATCGCGTCCGTGGACACAGACGGGTCGCCGACCGTGTTCGCGCCCGCGCCGCTGTTGCCGGCGGAGATGAACACCTGCACGTTGTACTCGGCGATGGTGCGGTTGTAGAGGGCCGCACGCGCGTTGTTGCCGTCGTTGAGGGCGGGCAGGCCGCCGATCGAGATGTTGACGACGTCGGCGCCGTTGCGCGCCGCGTACAGCAGGCCGTCGATCAGGCCGCTGTTGGTGCACGACGGCGTGGTGAGGCAGACCTTGACGGCCATCAGCTTCGCGCCGGGCGCCGCGCCCACCATCTTGCCGCCGAACATCTTGTTCGCCGACGTGATGCCCGCGACGTGCGTGCCGTGGGCGGCGGAGATGCCCAGGTTGACCCACGCGGTGCCGTTGGCGTCGTAGTTCGACTTGTCGGTCTGCACCACGAACGCGATGGTGTCGAGGACCGGCGTGGCCGGGTTGTCGACGCCGAAGTGGCCGACGTCCTTCTTGTACTTGTAGTCGATCATCGCGGTCTGGTCGGTGAAGTCGCCGTCACCGTCCACGTCCACGCGGACTTCCTTGGTGGTGGTGTCCTGCAGCACGCCGAACGCGTCCACGCGGTCGCCGTCGCGGTTGATGTCACCACCGGTCTCGCTGTTGGCCAGGCCCAGGTCGCCCGCGTTCTCGCGGAACAGGCCGAAGCTGTACGGGCCGCCGGTCGCGGGGGCCGTGTAGGTCACGCCGCCGTTGGTGAACGCGCCGTTGTAGCGGCCCGCCACCTGGATCCACGTGCCGTCACCGGAGTTGGTGGCGTTGGCGTTGTACCAGTCGACGATCTTGCGCTCGCCGGTCGACGTGGTGGTCAGCGCCGGGTGGTCCAGGTCGATGCCGGAGTCCATGATGGCGATCGTGGTGCCGCGGCCGTCCCACTGGGGGTGCTCGTCGGTGAACTGCGCCGCCTTGGTGTCCTGCGTCGGCATGTACGGGTTCTTCTTGGGCGTGGACGCGCCCGGAGCCGGCTGCGGGAGCGGGGTCGTCGCGCCCTCGGGACGCGGGTCGTCCAGCGCGACCAGGCCGTCCACGTCGACCGCGTTCACGGACGCGAGCTTCGCGGCCTTCTCGGCCTTGTCCCGCGGCACGGAGACCTTGAGGTAGTCGACGTCACGCTCGACCGTCTCGACCACACCGCCGAGGGCCTTGAGGTCGCTCGCGGCGGAGTCCAGCTTGCCCTCTTCGGCGGCGACGAGCAGCGTGACGTTCGCCTGACCGGCCTGTTCGGCCTCGGCGATCCGCTCACGGTCCTGCTTGTCGAGCTGCTTGTCGGCGGGCGCGGGGGCGGTTGGCGCCTCCTGCGCGGCAGCCGACCCGGCGGCGAAGCCGAACCCAGTGGTGCCCAGCACGGCGGCCAGCAAGGCCGCACTGGTGCGGTGTCTCCACCGGCTTCCTGAGTTGATCACGGCGCAAACCCTTCGTGGGGAAAGATTGGCGCAAGCACATCTCCCCGACCCCCGGGGAACAATCGGACGAACAGCCCAACAGTGAAGTCCACATTGGACTGAACGGGGTATTGCGCGAACGCGCGAAGAGTGCCGCAGAACTCCGGAACGGGTGCGACTAGTCCAGTCAAGAGCCGACCGGCCGGAATGTCAAACACTGTCAACGGTGAATCGGCGCGACAGGCCGGTAATCGGTAACAAATCGCACATCAGCGCGATGGCGAGCACACTGGGCAGCATCGTGGACGCCGCACCGATCGACCGGATCGCCGACGAGCTGTACGCCCTGCCGCCGGGCGAGTTCGTCGCGGCCAGGGACGCCCACGTCCGCCTGGCCACCGAGCGCGGCGACAAGGCGTTGGCCAAGCAGGTCTCGGAGCTGCGCAAGCCGACCGCGTCGGCGTGGGCGCTGAACCTGCTCGCCCGCGAGGGCGCGTCCGACCTGGCCGAGGCGGTGGCCCTGGGCGAGGAGCTGCGCACCGCCCAGGAGGAGCTGCGCGGCGGCGCGCTGCGGCAGCTCGGCGCACGTCGGCGGGCCGTGCTGAGCACGCTCGTGCGGCGGGTCGAGGCGTTGGCGCGCGAGGCGGGCCAGCCGCTCGGGCCGGACGCCGTGCAGCAGGTGCGCACCACGTTGGCGGCGGCGCTGGCGGACGCCGTGCTGGCCGCGCGCATTCGGGCGGGGCGGCTCGTGAAGCCGGTCGAGCAGTCCGGCTTCGGCCCGTTGAGCGAGACCGCCGTGCCCGTGCGCGACGACCTGGCCCCGCGCCGGGAGCAGCGCCGGGAACGCCGGCTCACCAAGGCCAGGGAGGACATCGACGCCGCGGCGGCCGACGTGCGGAAGGCGGACACCGCCGTCATCGAGGCCGAACAGGCGCTGGCCGAGCGCGAGGAGCACACCGCCACGCTGCGCGCCGAGCTGCGGCGGGCGCAGCAGGCCGAGCAGGAGGCGGCGAACCAGGTGGCGAAGGCCAAGCGCCGGGCGGACACGGCCCGGGACAAGCTGGCGACCGCCGAGGCCCGGATGACGGAGCTGCGCGGCGACGCCTGACGCCCTCCAGCCGACGCCTGACGCCTCGCGCGCCGATGCCTGACGCCCTCGCGACACGCCCTCGCGACGGCACCTCCGACACGCTCGCGCGCCGACCCCCTCCGGCACCGTCGCGCCGACCCTCCGACACCCTCGCGGCCGCGACTTCGGGCGCCCTCCGGGGGCAACTCCACAGAGTCACAATCATTCCTGACGCTCCGTAGTGACGCCCGCCACGCTGGGGGTTTCCGGGGAACACAGATACGGAACGACCCGTTCTACCTGAGGTCGGCACGTGGACGCCGCACCGGACGTCAGGCCCGCGGGGCACCTCCCCAAGCGCCCACGCGGCACCTCTCCCCCGAGACGTTGCAGAGTGCGCCCACACCTGCCCGACCGCCGCCGGCCGCACGGATTCCCCCACCGTCGCGGCCGGCGGTCTTTTACGTCACCGGACCGCCCCTCCCCGGCAGCTCAGACCATGTACTGATCATGTCGGGCGTACAACTCGGTCCACTCCTCCGGGCTCAACCGCCGACCCGATTCGGCGATCTCGGCCAGTTCCCGGAAGTAGTTCTCGCGCGGTGGCGCGGGCGCGAACAGGATGAGCATGGACGCGGGCTCGTCGGCGTCGTTGCGGAAAGCGTGGACACCGCCCTCCGGCACGTAGAGGAAATCGCCCGCGCCCGCGCTCACCCACGTCTCGCCGTTGAACAACCGCACCGTTCCCGCGGTCACGTAGAACGACTCCGAGAACGTCTTGTGGAAGTGCGCCGCAGGCCCGCCCGCGTGCGGCGCCATCCGCCACTCGAAGAGGCCGAACTGGCCGCGCGTGACGTCCGCGGTGCCGACCAGCCTGGCCTGGGTCAGCGGCCGGTCGATCGTCGGCACCTCCGCCACCGGCCGCCACACCGCGCTGACCTCGCCCACGTCCCCCTGGTAGGACACCTCGACCACCCCTCAAAGTGAATTTTATTCAACTCTCGTGCGCTGCCCGCACTTCGATCTAGACTCGCCCGATGGCACAGGACGCGGACGTCATCGTCGTCGGCGCGGGTCTCGCGGGACTCGTCGCCACCGCCGAGCTGGTCGACGCCGGGCGCAAGGTCATCCTCCTCGACCAGGAGCCCGAGGCGTCGTTCGGCGGGCAGGCGTTCTGGTCGTTCGGCGGGTTGTTCCTGGTCGACAGCCCGGAGCAGCGTCGGCTGAAGGTCAAGGACTCGGCGGAGCTGGCCTGGCAGGACTGGCAGGGCTCGGCCGCGTTCGACCGGGACTGCGACCACTGGCCGCGTCGGTGGGCCGAGGCGTACGTGAACTTCGCCGCCGGCGAGAAGCGGTCCTGGCTGCACGGCATGGGCGTGCGCTGGTTCCCGCTCGTGCAGTGGGCCGAGCGCGGCGGGTACCTGGCGGACGGCCACGGCAACTCCGTGCCGCGTTTCCACGTCACCTGGGGCACCGGCCCCGGCATCGTCGCCCCGTTCGAGCGGCGGGTCCGCGAGGGCGTGGCGCGCGGTCTCGTGCAGCTGCGGTTCCGGCACCGGGTGACCGGCCTCACCACCACCGGCGGCGCCGTGGACGGCGTGCGCGGCTCCGTGCTGGAACCGAGCGCGGTCGGTCGCGGCGAGCCCAGCTCGCGCACCGCCGTGGAGGACTTCGAGCTGCGCGCGCAGGCCGTCGTCATCACGTCCGGCGGCATCGGCGCGAACCACGACATGGTGCGCCGCAACTGGCCCGCCCGCCTGGGCACCCCGCCCGAGCACATGCTGTCGGGCGTGCCCGACCACGTCGACGGCGCGATGCTCAAGGTCGTGCAGGACGCGGGCGGCGAGATCATCAACGAAGACCGCATGTGGCACTACCCCGAGGGCATCGCCAACTACGCGCCGGTGTGGAGCAGGCACGGCATCCGCATCCTGCCCGGTCCGTCGTCGCTGTGGCTGGACGCCACCGGGCAGCGGCTGCCGATCCCGCTGTTCCCCGGCTTCGACGCCCTGGGCGCGTTGCAGCACATCGTCCAGACCGGGCACGGCTACTCGTGGTTCGTGCTCAACCAGCGGATCATCGGCAAGGAGTTCGCGCTGTCCGGGTCGGAGCAGAACCCCGACCTGACCGGCAAGGACGTCCGGGCCGTGCTGAAGCGCGCGCTGCCCAACGCGGTGGCGCCGGTCGAGGAGTTCGCCAAGCGGTCCGAGGAGTTCATCTTCGGCCGCACGCCCGAGGAGCTGGCCGCGGGCATGAACGCGCTGACCGGCACGTCGCTGGTCGACCCGGCCGCGCTGCGCCGCACCATCGTGGAGCGCGACCGGCAGGTGATCTCCGGGCTCGGCAAGGACATGCAGGTCAACGCCATGCGCGAGGCCCGCAGGTTCGTCACCGACAAGCTGATCCGGGTCGTCGAGCCGCACCCGCTGCTGGACCCGAAGGCCGGTCCGCTGATCGCCGTGCGCCTCTCCGTCCTGACCCGCAAGACCCTCGGCGGACTGCACACCGACCTGTCCGCGCGTGTGCTGAAGGACGACGGCTCGGTGCTGGACGGCGTTTACGCGGCCGGCGAGGCGTCGGGCTTCGGCGGCGGCGGCGTCCACGGCTACCGGGCGCTGGAGGGCACGTTCCTCGGCGGCTGCCTGTTCTCGGGCCGGGTCGCCGGCCGGGCCGCCGCGGAGGCCACCGGCTGACGCCCGCCACCGGCGGTCCCGTCATGTCGTGAAGTGCCCCAGCGCCCGGTCGGTCGTCACGTCGAGCCTGCGGGCCAGGTCGTCGGCGTCCGCCAGGCGCAGGTCGCGGTAGAGGCGCAGCGCCGCCAGCCAGTGCGGCCGCGCCGCCGTGACGCCCTCGGACTGCTCCAGCACGTCCCCGATCGACCGGTGGCACAGGGCTTCCTGGTAGCGGTCGCCGAGGCGGGACGCCAGCGCCAGGCCCGCCCGGTACGACTCCAGTGCCTCGTCGGCGCGCCCGAGCTGCTGCGACGCCGTGCCGACCGTGTGCAGGGTCGCGGTGTGCGCCTTCGACGGCGCGGACGGGAACAGGCCCAGCGCCTCCGTCGCGTGCCGCAACGCCTCCTCCGGCCGCTGCTTGCGCAGCAGCACGTTGGCCAGGTTGTTCTGGATGCTCGCCTGCGACCGGTTGTCGCCGACCTCCCGCGCCACCTCCAGCGCGCCGAGGATCGTCTCCTGCGCCCGGTCCAGCTGGTCGTCCGCCATCAGGCAGTAGCCGAGGTTCGCCAACGCCGCCAGCTCCAGGTGCCGGTCGGCGCCGGCCAGCGACGCGGCCCGCGTGCACGCCTCGATGGCCTCGTCGATCCGCCCGAGGTCGGCCAGCGTCGAGCCCAGCCGCAGCAGGAACGTCGCCTCGGCGTGCCCGTCGCCGAGCGAGCGGGTCGCGGCCAGGCCGATCCGGCACAGCGCCAGCCGGTCCAGCCGGTTGCCGCGCCGGAAGTGGAACGCGTCGAGGCACAGCGCCAGCTGCCAGGTGCGCTCGCGCTGCCCGCCGTTCACCGCGATGTCCAGCGCCAGCCCCAGGTTCGCCTCCTCCAGCGTGAACCAGTCGAGCGCCGCCGCGTGCGACGACAGCTCCGGGAACGACGCGGGCACGTGCTCGGCCGGCCCGAACGGCTGGACGTGGTCGGACAGGTGCGCCCGCGCGCGGTCGGCGACGTGCAGGTAGTAGTCGAGCAGCCGGCGCGTCGCCACCTGGTTGTCCACTTCGGACTCGGTGGCCGCCAGGTGGTGCGTGAACAGCCGCACCAGGTCGTGCCGCGAGTACCGGTCGGGCGTCGACTCGTGCAGCAGGTTCGCGTACGCCAGGGTGCGCAGGTGCGTGCGGGCGCTGACGACGTTGATGTCCAGCAGCGCGGCGGCCGTGTAGCTGTCGAGGTCCGTGCCGGGGTGCAGGCCGAGGCGGCGGAACAGCCGCGCCGCGCCCTCCGGCAATTCCCGGTAGCTCACGGCCAGCGCCGCGTGCACCCCGCGCCCCGCCTCGGGCAGCGACAACGCCGACAGCCGCCCCTGCTCGTCGCGCAGCTCGTCCACCAGCGACTGGATCGTCCACCTCGGCCGTGACGCCAGGCGCGCGCCCGCGATCCGCAACGCCAGCGGCAGCCGGTCGCACAGCTCCACCAGCTCGGCCACCGCGTCCGGCTCCTGCTCGATGCGCGGCCGGCCGAGCAGCGCGGCCAGCAGGTGCTCGGCGCTCTCCTCCGGCAACGTCGGCACGTGCAGCGACGTCGCGCCCTCCGTGACGACCAGGTCGTCCAGCCGGTGCCTGCTGGTCACCAGCACCAGGCACCGCGCCGAGCCCGGCAGCAGCGGCCGGACCTGGGCGGCCGACCGGGCGTTGTCCAGCACCACCAGCACCCGCCTGCCCGCGAGCAGCGACCGGTACTGCGCGGCCTGGTCCTCCAGGTCCGCGGCGATCTGCGAGTCGGTCAACCCCAGCGCCCGCAGGAACCCGATCAGCGCCGTGCGCGGGTCGAGCGGCTCCGTCTCGTCGAACCCGCGCAGGTTCACGAACAGCTGCCCGTCCGGGAAGTCGCCGGCCACCCGGTGCGCCCAGTGCAGCGCCAGCGCGGTCTTGCCCACCCCGGCCGGGCCGACCAGCAGCCCGATCGCCGAGTCGTGCCCCATCAGGCTCTCGCCGAGGTCCGACAGCTCCAGCTCGCGGCCGACGAACCCGCGGTGCTCGCGCGGCAGCTGGGCGGGCGCGCGCTCCACCGGCGGCGGCACGGCGTCGCCCACGAGCGGCGTGACACCGACGGTGACCGGCGCGGTGCCGGTGACCGGCGCGGTGTCGCCGGCGAGCACGGCCCGGTACGCGTCGCGCAGTTCCGGACCGGGGTCGACGCCCAGCTCCTCGGCCAGCCGCTCCCGCGTCCGGTGGAACAGGGCCAGCGCCTCCGCCTGCCGCCCGGTCCGGTGCAGCGCCAGCACCAGCCGTGACACCAGGGCCTCGCGCAGCGGGTGGGCGTCCACCGCGTCGCGCAGCCCGGACACCGCCTCGGCCGCCCGGTCCAGCCGCGACAGGCGGGTCGCCAACTCCTGCACCGCCACCAGCCGCAGCTCCTCCAGCCGCGCCGACACGGCCTCCCGCAGGTGGTCGCCGGGCACGTCGGCGAGCACCGGCCCGCGCCACAGCGCCAACGCGTCCCGCAGCAGCCCCACGGCGACGTCGTCCGCCGCGTCGCGGGCGGTGGTCAGCAGGTCCTCGAACCGGAACACGTCGACCGCGCCCCGGTCGCCGGTCAGGACGTAGCCGGGCGCGCGGGTGAGCAGGCCGACGCCGCCCGCCAGGACCTTGCGCAGCTGGGCGATGTGGCCTTGGAGGGCCGCCTTGGCCTGCGGGGGCGGTGAGCCGTCCCACACCAGGTCGAGCAGCCGGTCGCCGGACACCACCCGGTTCAGCTCCAGCGCCAGGGCCGCGAGGACGGTCCGACGCTTGGCCGCACCCAGTCGAACGGCCTCCCCACCTGCGGAAACCAGCTCAACGGGGCCGAGCAGGTTCACCCGCATCCCGAGGCCCTTTCGGCGTTGTCACCGTGTGGTCGCTGAGTTTCCCACAGTCGCCGCGCCCGTCCGGAAGGCCGCGTTGGGCCCGCGTTGGCCGGGCGTTGGAGGACAGGGTGAAGGTGGGTTCCGTCCAGCAGGCTGCCTTCGCGAGGGATACCGATGTACATCGCCGAAAACGGGGGTGAAGTGGCCCCGCCCCAGGAGGTCCCGACCGTGAACGGTCAGGTCGTGGCCCTCCAGGAGACCGTGAACTCCGGCCGGGTGTCGCTCGATCCCGCCACCGGCGAGGAACTGCGCAAGATGCTCCTGGAGCAGATCGACCAGGTGGACTCGTGGCTGGAGCGCGCGGGTCGGCTCGCCCGTCCCGCGCCGATCGGCGCGAACCCCGTCGGCGACCGGCTGGCGCACAAGTTCGAGGCGCGCGCGGACGGCGACCCGAGGTCGTTCGTCGCGGTCATGACGGCGTACCGCGAAGTCCTCCAGCAGACGCACGACTCGGTGCGGAGCGCGATCCGCAACTTCACCGCCGTCGACGAGGAGCACGGCTCCGAGTTCACCAGGCTGAGCGGGAACTGAGGGGACTGGCGACGATGGCCGAGCAGGAACAGCGGTTGCAGGTGGCGGTGGCGTCGCAGCGGGCGCGCCTGGCGCAGCGGCGGGACGAGGAGATCGACCTCGTGCTGACCGACGCCCAGAACTGGGCGTCCCGGTCCCACCGCGAGCTGTACGACGCCGTGCACAACAACAACGACCCCGGCCAGACGGGCGAGATCGGCGCGGAGTGGGGCCAGTTCGGCACCGAGCTCACCGAGGCCGCCCGCCTGATCAACGAGCGGGTCGCGGTCAGCGAGTCGGGCTGGACCGGCGAGGCGGCGGACGCGGCGCGCCTGGCCATCAAGGGCCTCGCGGACTGGGTCACGCACACCGCGGAGACCGCCGTCGAGGTCGGCAAGCGGGTGCAGGACCAGAGCCAGATCATGGAGAACGCGCGGGCGAGCATGCCCGAGCCGGTCGAGTTCAACTGGGACCAGGCCACCGGGGCGTTCACCGCGGGCGGCATCTCCGGGTTGGCGAGTTCCGCGACCGACGTGCAGGCCGCCAACGACCACGCGCGGGCGCTGCACGAGCACGCCGTGACCGTCATGAGCACGATGGAGAACGAGTCGAAGGCGGTCGACCAGACCACGCCCCGGTTCAGCGCGCCGTTCAACCCGGTGACGGGCCGGACCGAGGAGCCCGTCGTGATGATGCGGGCCGTGTCGTCGCCGACGCTGGGCGGCGGGGACGCCGGTGTGACGAGCACCAGCGCGGCCTACTTGGCGGATCGGTCGCAGGCGACGCCGTCCGGCGAGGCGCAGCAGGGGGTGCGCGCCGGGGCGGCGACCCCTCCGACGACGACGGGCACGTACCCGTCCGGGTCCGCCTACACCCCGCCTGCCGCCGCGGCTACGTACACGGGCACGTCCTCGGCTCCCGGCGCCTACGCGGCCGCGTCGCCCGGCACGCCGTTGAGCCCGGCGATGTACCGGCCCGAGGGCACCACGGCCGCCGCAGCGGCGGCGCAGGTGCCCGTGGCCAACCCGTACACGCCGCAGTCGAGCTACACGCCGCCGTCCGGCGGGTACCAGCCGCCGGCGTACACGCCGCCCGGCAGCGGTTACGTGCCGCCGTACCAGCCGGCCAACCCGAACGCCGTGCCGCGGCCCGGCAACGGCACCCTGCCGCCCGGCGTGAAGCCGCCGGCGTACATCCCGGCCGGCAGCCCCGGCACGCCCCCGTTGCCCGGCGGCGGTGGCGGTGGTGGTGGTGGTGCCCGGATGCCGATGGGCGGCATGCCCGGCGGCGTGCCTTCGAGCGGGATGCCCCCGGGCTTCGGCGGCGGCTTCGGCCCGACGGGTTCCGGTGGGGCCGGTGGCGCCGCCGGTTCGCTCGCCGTGGGCGGTTCGACGGGCGCGGTCGGCTCGGGCGGGCCGCGCGGTCCGATGCCGGTCGGCGGGTTCGGTCCCGGTGGCGCGGGCGCGGTCGGGTCGCCGATGGCGGCGGGCGCGCCGATGGGCGGAGCGCCCGCGGGCGGTCAGGGCGCCGAGGACAAGGAGCACCGGGCCGCCGCGTACCTGCGGGGCGAGGACATCTTCGAGGTGCCGGGCGAGAACCTGCCGCCGTCCGTGATCGGCGGCGCGAAGCCGCGGAAGAAGGGCGACCAGCCGTGATCGAGCCCGAGTTCCTGCTCACGCCGCGGCAGCTCGACGTGCTGTGGCACGACCTGGGCCTCGGCCGGTTGCCGTACCCGCTGGACGTGCCCAGCCACGGCGCGACGGAGGAAGAGCGCGCCCGGCTGCGGGAGGAGGTGCTGGCCGAGCACGGCGAGCCCGACCCCCGGCTGGTGGCGCTGCTCCGGCTGCTCGGCGACCACGACGTCGCGGTCGACGCGGTCGCCCACGTGGACCGCTCGCTGCGGGCGGTCGCCGTGTCGGACGGCGACCGCGCCGCGCTGGCCGTGATCGACAGCGGTTCGATCGGCGTGCTGGAGATCCGGCCGACCGCGTTGGCCCGGTCGATCGTGGAGGTGCTGCCGACGGGGTCGGCGGGGCCCGGCAGCGCGCTGTCGCTGCGGCTGGAGGCGTTGACCGAGGCCGTGGCGCTGCAGGACCAGCAGGCCGACGACGACGAGGACGACCCGTGGGGCGGCGGCGGCGAGCTGGACGAACGCGAGGCGTTGCAGAAGGCCGGGCTGTCGCGCGAGGACGCGACGGCGGTCAGCGAACTCGCCGGCAACCGGGTCGCGGGCGGCCAGTTCGGCGTCACCGTCGGCGGTGGCTACCGGCGTGACCGGGCCGGCGCGCTGATCACCTGGTTCGACACGCCGCAGGGCCGGTACCTGATGGTCCACGAGGACGGGTGGCTGAGCCTCGCGCCGACCGACAACGACCGGATCGCCACGCGGATCGCGTCGGTCCTGTCGTCCGTCGCCTGATCGTCCCGGGCGCCCGACCCCGCCCGGTCGGGCGCCCGGGGCTTTTTCCCACTGCGGCGCAAGGGTTCCCGAACGGTGGACCCGGTTGAGCGGCCGGGCGCGCGTTGCGATGCTCGGCACATGACCCGGACCGACCTCCGCGCCGCGCTGCGCGACTTCCCCCAAGCCGTGGGCATCGTGACCGCCACCGGACCGGACGGCCCGGTCGGCGTCACGGTCAGCTCGTTCACCTCCGCCAGCATGGACCCGCCGCTCGTGGTGGTCTGGATCGGCGAGGGCGCGTCCGCCTGGCCCGTCCTGCGCACGTCGCCGCTGTTCGCCGTGCACCTGCTGGACGCGGGCCAGACTGCCCTGTCCGACCTGTTCGCCCGCACGGGCTCGGACCGGTTCGGCCCGGGCACGCACTGGCAGTCCGATGTGGACGGTGTGCCGCACCTGCTGGACGCGCCGCTGCGCCTGCGCTGCCGCACCACGCGCCGGATCGCGGTGGGCGACCACGTCGCACTGGTCGGCGAGCCGCTGGAGATCCAGCACGCCGAGGGCGCGTCACCGCTGGTCCGCTTCCAGGGCCGCTACACGTCGGTGGCCTGAGGACGGGTCCTGCGCAAGATCCGCTCCAGCCCCGATCGAGCCGACGAGTTGTGGATCGACTGGTTCGGCGGCGGCTGGTCGAACTCGGCACGGTCAGGTCCTGCGCGTCGCTTGCCAGCCCGCGATCAGTGCGTCTAGCGCGTCAGCCCAGATCCGCGTGGTGTCCGGCTGCCGGCCCGTGGTCGCCATTCGGAGGTCCTGCGCGGCGAGTCCCTCGCACAGGCAGCTGAACTGCCAGGCGGCTTCCTGAACCGTTCGTCCGCCGGTGCCCCCGCAGTCCTCGAGCCGTCGGATCCGCTCGAGGAGAGTCTCCAAGGCGTCCGCCCTGGCCGGTTCGAAGCGCCGGCGAACCTCGGGAGAAGCGGTGGCGCGCTGCGGGAAGGTGACCTAAGTTGGCAAAGGCTCAATGCCTCAGCCTGCCCGGCCGGCGGCTGAGCCGGCCCCACCGGTGCTGTCAACCCGCCGGCCCAGCGCCACAACCGACCCGCGCAGTGCCCGAACCGGCCAGGACGGCGGCTCGACCCGCCCGGGCGGCACCTCAGGCGGACTCCAGGCCGAGCGTCGTCTCGGCGGCCAGCACCCGCAGCACCGCTCGCGCCACCTCGTCGTTCTGCCGGAACGTCGGCGCGTTCGTCCCCGGCCGCGCGAACGCCGCGTACGCCTTGTTCGTCGTGTACGGCCCGACCGCGAACCGCCGGGCGTGCGGCACGCCGGCCGCGTCCACGACCCGGCTGTCCTCCGCCGCGACGGCCACCTGGCCGTCCTCGTCGCGCACCTCCCCGGCAGCCCGCAGCGACCGCAACAACGGGTCGGCGGTCGTCGCCAGCGTGTGCTCCGGCAACCGGGCTTCGACCAGCCCGGACGCCCGCACCACGTGGCCCGGCACGCTCGGGCTGCCGGCCAGGAACACCCCACCCTCGGCCCGCACCCACGTGTCCGCGCCGAGGAACCGCACCACGCCCGCCCGCGACAGCGCCAGCAGCTCCTCCAGCCGCCCCGGCGGCGGACCGCTCGCGAAGTAGCTGAAGAACCCGCGCCACCAGCCGTCCTCGCCGCGCAGCCGCCCGGACGCGGCGAGCCGCGCGAACTGCCCGTAGACGCCCAGCAGCGCCAGGAACGCGCCGAGGTCTGCGCTGTGCGCGGGGTCGGAGCGGCGGGCGACGTCGGCCGTGACGTAGTCGCGCACGAACCGCTGGAACTCGTCGCTCGTGCCGAACACGCGGCCGTCGATCGGCCGGTCCAGGCGCTCGAAGTCGATCCGGTCCTCGACCGCCACGGCCTCCTCCAGCGCGCGCATGCCGGGGCTGTACCAGTCGAGCCGGGCGAACTCGTCCGCGAACCGCGCCCACGGCACGGCGACCCGCGACGGGTGCCCGGTGAACAGCTCGCGGTAGTAGCCGTGCGCGATCTCCTTGGCCATCAACGGCCACACGTCGGCGCGGAAGTCGAGGTCGCCCGGTCTCGCGAGGAGCGCCCCGGCGTCGAAGAACCCGCCCGGTTCGGGTGGCGCGCCGCGCAGCCGGTAGCCGGTCTTCGAGTGGTACGGCACCCCGCGCCGCGATCCGACGTGCAGCCGCGGTTCCCGGCCGGACGGCAGGTAGCGCAGCTCCCCGTCCACGCGCGTGAACCGCCCGCCGCGCCCCTCCCCCAGCAGCACGGCGAGGTCGACGAACGCCAGCCCCAGCCCGCGCACCACGACGTCCGCGCCGGGTGGCACCGCGGACAGGTCGGCGTCGGCGGTGTAGTCCGGCGGCAGGTACGCGAGCCCGTGCTCGGCGGCGTACCCGGCCAGCCGGACGTGCTCGGGCTCCGGCTCGCGGTCCAGGTGCCCCAGCGCGAGCACCACGACGTCCGCCACCAGCGGTTCGGCCCGGTCGGCGAGCCAGACCCGCTGCCGCATCCCGGACGTGCCGGTGAGCCGCACCGCCCGGCCCCGGTGCACGCGCACCGAGCTGCCGGCGGGCAGCGACGCCACCGCCCTCTCGTGGAACCACCTCAGGTACGCGCTCTGCGCCCGCCGGCTCGGGAACGTCGTCGGCTCCAGCGCCGCCAGCTCCGCCCGCACCTCCGGCGTCAAGTCCACGAGGCCCTCGGAGTCCACAAAGGACAGATCGGGTGCCGACGCGACGGTCCGCGCCCACTCCGCCAACGACGGTCCCGGCCGGACCGGCCCCTCGCACACCACGCTCGCGTCGGTGAACATGGTGACGTCCTCGGCCATGGAGTTCATCCGCAGCAACGGCGACTGCTCGTGCCGCCACACCCGCCCGGCGCCGGCCGGGAACGGGTCGACCAGGTCCACCTCCAGCGGCCCGTCGAACAGCTCCGGCGCGTTCGCGCCCAACCGCTCCAGCAGGCCGGCCGCGCGAGGACCGGCGCCGACCACGACCAGGTGGGTCACGACAGCCTGCCCGCGCCACGCGAGTAGTACCGCTCGACCCAGTACTGGGCGGCGCTGAGCAGGCTGGTGACGATGACGTACCAGATGGTCGCGACCAGCAGCAGCGGGATGATCAGGTAGTTGCGGTTGTAGATCAGCTGGACCGAGTACAGGAGGTCCTGCACCGCCAGGACGCTCACGATCGACGTGCCCTTCAGCGTGCCGATGAGCAGGTTGCCCGCACCCGGCACGATCGAGCGCATCGCCTGCGGCAGCACGATCCGGCGCAGCACGCGGGATCTCCGCATGCCCAGCGCCAGACCGGCCTCCACCTGACCCGCCTCGACGGACAGGATGCCGCCGCGCACCACCTCGGCGGCGTACGCGGCCTCGTGCAGCACCAGGCCGATGATCACCGCGGTCAGCGGTCCGATCACGGCCGTCGAACCGGACAGCGCCGGGTACAGCGCGCCGATGTTGAACCAGAACAGCAACTGCACCAGCAGCGGCACCGAGCGGAACAGCCAGACGTACCCCCAGCTCACGCCCACCAGCACCGGGTTGCCGGACAGCCGCATCACGGCCAGCAGCCCGCCGAGCAGGAAGCCGAGCACCAGGGTCGCCGCGGTCAGCCACAACGTCAGCCCCAGCCCGCGCAACACCGCTTCGGCGGTGAAGTACCGGGCGACGACCGCCCACTGGAACTGCTCGTTAGTGGCCATCGACCACAACAGCACGCCCAACGCGGCGAGCACCACCGCGGCCGACACCCACCGCCCGGGGCGCCGCAACGGCACTATCCGCGGCACGGCGGGGCTTTCCGGTGGTGTGACGACGGTGGAAGCGCTCATCGGCTGTCTCCCGGACACGAGGGAACACGGAACAGGTGCCGCGTCCCTCAACGCCGCGCGCCGATCGTATGCGCGCACAACGCCGCCAGGTCAAGGGATTCCGCGATTTGGACGCCCGTCGAAGACCGTTGACGGCGGTGCGGCGCGCTGATCGACTGGGAACGCGGACGGCCGACGCCACGACGCCCGGTCGAACACCACCGCACCTGTCCGCCGACCCAGCGCGTCTCCCTCAACGTCGTTGGCGCGTCGGCGTTCCCACCTCGCCACCACCTGCTACGGAAGGTCCTGACGTGCCTGTTGAGTTCCTGGGGATCGGCGGCACCAACGACGGTTCGGAGACGCGCCCGCGCAGCGGCGCGTCGTTCGACAAGGACTACACGCTGCGCCTGGCCCGCGCCCACGAGGACCACGGCTGGGACCGCGTGCTGTTCGCGTACGGGTCCGGCACTCCCGATCCCGCGCAGGCCGCGGCTTTCGTCGCGAGCCGACTGGATCGGTTGCAGATCCTCTTGGCGCACCGGCCGAACGTGTCCTACCCGACGTTCGCCGCGAAGACGTTCGCGACGCTGGACCGGATCAGCGACGGCCGGCTGACCGTCCACTTCATCACCGGCGGCACGGACCACGAGCAGCAGCGCGAAGGCGACTACCTGACCAAGGACGACCGCTACTCGCGCACCCGCGAGTACATCGAAATCGTGAAGCGGGCGTGGACGTCGCGCGAGCCGTTCGACCACGACGGCGAGCACTACCGGTTCGCCGACTTCGTCAGCGACGTGTTCCCGGTCCAGCAGCCGCGGCCGAACGTGTCGTTCGGCGGCTCGTCGCCGGCGGCCTACCGGGCGGGTGGCGCGGAGGCGGACATCTTCTGCCTGTGGGGCGAGCCGCTGGCCGAGACGGCGCAGCAGATCGAGGCCGTCAAGCAGGCCGCGCGGGACGCCGGGCGCGCCGACGTGCCGCGGTTCCAGGTGGCGTTCCGGCCGATCCTCGGCGCGACCGAGGAGCTGGCGTGGGAGAAGGCGCACGCCACCGTCGACCGGATCAGGTCGCGCACGGCGGGCGGCCGGTCGCTGACCCGCAGGCACTCGCTGACCTCGCCGGAGAACACGGGGTCGCAGCGGCTCTTGGAGATCGCCAACCGCGGCGAGCGCTTCGACCGCGCCCTGTGGACGCCCACGGCCGCCGCGACCGGCGGCGCGGGCAACTCGAACGCGCTGGTCGGCACGCCGGAGACGGTCGCGCAGGCGTTGCTCGACTACTACGACCTCGGCGTGGAGATCATCTCGGCGCGCGGCTACGACATGGTCGACGACACGATCGACTTCGGCCGGCACGTGATCCCGATCGTGCGCGAGGAGGTCGCCAAGCGCGACCGCGACCGGGCCGGCGGGCACGTCGGCGAGCTGACGGCGGTGGACGCGTGACCGTCCGCACGCGCCAACGCGGCCTCGGCACCCGGGGCCTGGTCGCCCTGACCGCCCTCCTGGCGCTCGTCGTCTCCGGGTGCGGTGGCCCGGCCGACGCCGACCCGCCCGCGGGCATCGAGCCCGGCAAGGACGTGCTGTCGGCGTTGGCGAAGGACGACGCGATCGCCGCGCTGCTGCCCGCCGAGGTCCGCGACGCCGGGGTGGTCCGGTTCGCGTCCTCGGTGGGCGGCACGCCGCCGTCCGCCTACTACGCCGACGACAACCGCACGATCCTCGGTCAGGACATCGACATCGCCGAGGGCGTCGCGAAGGTCCTCGGCATCCGGATCGAACGGGAGGTCGCCGGCTTCGAGGTCATCCTCCCCGCGCTCACCAGCGGCAAGTACGACGTGGGCACGGGCAACTTCGGCGTCACGGAGGCGCGCAAGCAGACCATCGACTTCGTCACCTACATCAACGACGGCCAGGGCTTCGCGGTCCGCGCCGACGACGACCGGCTGGGCCGGGTCGACAGCCTCGTCCAGCTGTGCGGGCTCAAGATCGGCACCGGCGCGGGCACCACGTTCGAGGCGACTCTGGAGAAGGAGAAGCACGTCTGCCCCGACGCGGGCAAGCCGCCGTACGAAGTGCTCAGTTTCTCCGAGAACGCCGCGGTATTCCTGGGGTTGCAGCAACGGCACATCGACGTCGTCATGAGCACGATCAACGGACTGCGCTACGCCGCCGACAACCAACCGAACCTGGAGTTCCTGGGCGAGTTCAAACGACTCGACGTCGGATTCGCGTTCCGCAAGGGCTCACCGCTGGCCCCCGCGTTCCGCGCGGCCGTCGACAAGCTCATCGCCACCGGGGCGTACCAGGCCATCCTCGCCAAGTGGGGCACCACCGACTCGGCCATCCCGAGGTCGGAGATCAGTCCACCCGAGCACGACTGAGGCGGTCGTACCGCGATCACCTTGCCTCGCGCCCGCGTCCGACAAGTAAGCTGAATGGGACCAACGGTCCACCTTTACACCATTCGAGTGACAATGGCCGAAAAATGCGCACTCGCGGTAGCGCGGTGACCCGGTCACGCGACATGGCGTTCACAGGTGAACTTTCGACGATTGGTTCCAGAGCTGAATGAGGATGGCCGAGCAGACAGGCGTGGCGAGACTCGGGGACGGGTCCGGGACACCCCCGGAGGACGCGGCGGAGAACCCGTCGGAGAACGCGGCGGAGGACGCGTCGGGCGAGGTGACGCGGGCGCCGGCGCCACCACCGGGTGACGCGCGGTTCCGCGCCGTCTTCCGGGCGTCCGCGGTGGCGATCGCGGTCACCGGGCTCGACGGCGCCCTCCTCGACGTCAACGACGCGCTGCTCGACCTGGTCGGCCACTCCGCCGAGGAACTGGCCGGCCGGTTCACCCACGACCTGGTGCACCCCGCCGAGCGGGCGTCGGTGGAGCGGATCTCGGCCGTGCTCGCGTCCGGGCGGCGCGAGCACGTGCGGATCGAGCAGCGGCTGCTCCGCGGGGACGGCGAGATCGTCAACGCGCTCATCACCCTGTCGCTCGTGCGCGACGACGACGGCGCGCCCGCCTACCAGGTGGCCGTCGTCGAAAGCCTGGACGAGGTGCGGGCGCTGCAGTCGCAGCTGCTGCGGCAGAGCCTGCACGACGTGCGGACCGGCCTGCCGAACCGCGCGCAGTTCGTCGGCTGGCTGGAGGGCGCGGTCGGCCACCGGGGGCCCGCGACGCTCGCCCTGGTGGTGTTCGACCTCGACGGGTTCCGGGTGGTCAACGACGCGTTCGGGCACGAGGCGGGCGACCGCGTGCTCGCCGCGGTCGCCCGGCACCTCCGGTCGGTGTTCGGCGAGGTCGGCGAGCTGGCCCGGATCGGCCCCGACGAGTTCGGCGTGCTGATCCGCGACCCGGTCGACGTGCCGACCGTCGTGGCGCTCGCGGAGGAGGCCGTCGACCTGCTCGCCGAACCGGTGTGGGTGGGTGAGAACGGCATCGGTGTGACGGCCAGCGTCGGCATCGTCGTGCGGCCGGCGCGGGGCGGGGACGCGGGCGAGCTGCTGCGGTGCGTCGACGTGACCGTGCGGTGGGCGAAGGACGACGGCAAGGCGCAGTGGGCGCTGTACGACCCCGAGCGCGACCGGCGGGAGCGGACCCGCATGCGGCTGGCGGCGTCCATCGCGGGTGGGCTGGAGCAGGGCGAGTTCCGGGTGTTCTACGAGCCGGTGCGGTCGCTGACGGACGGGACGCTGCTCGCCGTCGAGGCGCGGGTGCGCTGGGACCACCCGACCGAGGGTCTGCTCGACCCGCAGACGTTGCTGTCGCTGTCCACGTGCACCGGGATGGCGGTGCGACTGGGCGCGTGGGCGATCGAGGAGGCGTGCGGGCACGCGGGCCGGTGGCACGCCGAGTTCGGCGACGCCGCGCCCGTGCTGAGCATGGACCTGACCGCCCGGCAGTGCCAGGAGCCGGAGCTGGTGGCCACGGTGCGGCGCGTGCTGCGGGAGAGCGGCCTGCCGGCGCGGCTGCTCCAGTTCGAGCTGGGCGAGCACCTGCCCGCGCTGATCAGCGAGGAGCAGGTGGAGGAGCTGGGCATCCTGGCCGAGCACGGCGTGCGGCTGGTGCTCGACCAGATGGGCGGCGGCAACGTGCCGGTGGACCGGGTGCGGCGCATCCCGTTGAGCGGCGTGAAGTACCAGGGCGCGCCGGTGCAAGGGCTGGCGGAGGGCGCGAACCGGATCGACGAGAGCGCCGCCGTCGCGGTGCTCACGTGGACGGGCGGCCTGGGCGTCCCGCTGTACGCGGCGGGCGTGCGCACGGAGTTCGAGGCGCGACGGCTGGCGGAACTGGGCGTCACGGGCGCGCAGGGCCCCCTGTTCGGCTCGGAGCTGCTGACGCCCGACGAGGTCGCCGCGATCCTCGGCAAGTCCTGATGCGGGGCTCAGGCTCCTCATGGGGTCCGGATCGTCGGCGAGGTCGGCCGGTAATCCGGTGGCGGGCGCCCGGCGACCCGCGCGAGACTGCGGCGTGGACGTCGCCCTCGTGCCCGCCGACGAGGCGGACAAGCCGGTCCTGGCCAACCTGATCCAGCTGTACCAGCACGACTTCTCCGAGATCCGGGACGACCTGCCGCTCACCCGGCACGGCACCTTCGCCTACCCGTACCTCGACCACTACTTCACCGAGCCCGCGCGCGAGGCGTACTTCGTCGAAGCCGCCGGCGAACTGGCCGGCTTCGCCCTGGCGCGCGCCGACGTGGACGGGGAGGGCTCGTGGAACGTGGCCGAGTTCTTCGTCGCCCGCCGCCACCGCCGGCGGGGCGTGGCCCGCGCGGCGGCCCGCCTCCTGTTCGCCCGGCACCCCGGCGAGTGGACGTTGACGTTCGACCACGCCAACGCGGCCGCGGCGGCGTTCTGGCGCTCCGCCACCGCCTCGGTCGCCGAGGGACCGGTCATCGAGGTGGACCGGTCGGAACCGGTGCCGTCCACCATCCTCCGGTTCCGGGTGGCGTGACCGGACCCACGACCGGAGACCCACGACCGGTGGCCCGCCCTCGCGGACGGGCCCCGACCCAACGTCAGCTCACCACCCGGCGTCAGCTCACCAGCCGGCGCCTCACCACTCCGGCCGGAGCGGCATCCCCGACGTGCTGCCGTCCAGCTTCACGCCCAGCACCTGGTGCAGCTGGATGTTGTTGCGCTCGAACCCGAGCCGGGACGCGGCCAGGTACAGCCGCCACACCCGCGCCCGTCCCAGCCCGACCTCGCTCACCGCGTCGTCCCAGTGCTTGTCCAGGTTGGCGCACCACGCCGCGAGCGTCATCGCGTAGTGCTCGCGCAGGTTCTCCTCGTGCCGCACCTCGAACCCGGTGTCGTGCATCAGCGACACGATGTGCCCGGGGCCGACCAGCTCGCCGTCCGGGAACACGTACCGGTTGATGAACCCGCCCGTCCGCGCCGGCTGCTTGTTGTCCGGCCGGGTGATGCAGTGGTTCAGCATCCGCCCGCCGGGCTTCAGCTTCGCGAACAGCGACGAGAAGTACGCGGGCAGCTTGGCCTTGCCGATGTGCTCGGTCAGGCCGATGGAGCTGATCGCGTCGAACCCGCTCTCCCGCACGTCCCGGTAGTCGAGGTAGCGCACCTCGGCGAGGTCGGACAGCCCGGCCTCCACGATGGCCTTCTGCGCCCACTCCGCCTGGTTGCGCGACAGCGTCACGCCCAGCGCCCGCACGCCGTACTCGCGCGCCGCGTGCATGACCATCCCGCCCCAGCCGCAGCCCACGTCCAGCAGCCGCATCCCCGGCTTCAGCCCGAGCTTGCGCGCCACCAGGTCGTGCTTGGTGAACTGCGCCTCCTCCAGGCTGGACTCGTGCGTCGGGTACACCGCGCACGTGTAGGCCATCGACGGGCCGAGGATCCACTCGTAGAACGTGTTCGACACGTCGTAGTGGTGCGCGATGGCCTCGCGGTCCCGCGCCTTCGAGTGCCGCAGCCCGCGCAGCCGGCGCTCCTGCGGCGGCACCTCCACCTTCGTGCCGAGCCTGGTCCGCCCCAACGTGGCCAGCAGCTCCAGCCGCTCGCCCCACGGCACGTCCCTCAGCGACATCTCGGACAGGTGCGTCAGCGCCCCGTACACGTCGCCGATGATTTCCAGGTGCCCGGTCACGTACGCGCGCGCGAGCCCCAGCTCGCCCGGCGCCGACGCCAGGTACGACAACGCTTCGGGTGTGCGCACCTCGATGCCCACACTCGCGTCGGCCGGCCCCGCCTGGCTGCCGTCGTACGCGCTGAACCGCACGGACGCGTCGCCTCCGACCGCCCGCTGGAACACCTCCGCCAACCGCATAACCCCGGCTCCCTTCACCTACGGAGAACACACTTGGCGTACAAATCGGGCAGCCGGCCCGCCGGGTCGTACCTCTTCTTCAGGTCCTGGTACGTCGGGCCGTTGTAGTTCTCCCAGAACTCCTCCTCCCCGTAGTACGAGTCGGAGTAGAGGGACTTGTGCCCGCCCAGTTCGGCGACCTTGTCCTCGATCAGCCGGTTGCGGCTGCCCAGCTCCTCGTCGGGCCGCAGCGACACCGTCGACCAGAAGCCGACGTTGACGTACAGCACGTCGGGGTCCATCGGGTACAGCGGCCAGACCGTGCGGCTGCCGTCCGCCTGGCGGCGCAGCCGCACCGGGCACAGCCACACCGGGCTGACGCCGACCTCCCGGTGGAAGAAGTCCAGGAACTCGGCGACCCGGTCCACCGGGATCTCCACGTCCTGGATCACCGGCTCCTGCACCGCCTTGCTCATCCGGTCGGACAGCTTGTACCGGCGGTCCAGCGCCACGACCTTGCGGTACACGTCGGACCGCAGGTACCGCTTGGGCACGAGCCGTCGCACGATCGGGTGCTGCACGCCGAACGCCCGCGAGCACCAGAACCAGTCCGTGTCCCACCGCCACAGGTAGTCCCGGACGGTCAGGTGGTCGGTGGTGCGCTGCTGGATGGACCGGTAGTAGATGTGGTTGCCGGTGTAGTCCGACGTCCACGGCGCGGTGTCGGCGAAGTTCGCCAGGGTGAGGTACTGCTCGCGGCCGGAGAACACCGTCCCGTCCACGAAGTCGACCGGTTCGCCCTGGTACGAGCCCTCGGCGCAGACGTCGGCGAGCACCCGCGCGCACTCCGCCGCGGTCGCGAACGGCACGTGCCGCAGCCGCACGTACGGCTTCACCGGTTCGAGCTCGATCTCCAGCCGCAGCGCGTAGCCGAGCGTGCCGTAGGAGTTCGGGAACCCGCGGAACAGGTCGTCCCCCGGACCGACCACCACGACCTCGCCGTCGCCGGTCATCACCTCCAGCTCCCGCACCGACTCGTGCGGCAGGCCGTTGCGGAACGAGCTGGACTCGATGCCCAGGCCCGCCACCGCGCCGCCGAGGGTGATCGTCTTGAGCTGCGGCACGACCAGCGGCATGAGGCCGTGCGGCAGGGTGGCGTCCACCAGGTTCTCGTAGGTCGTCATGCCCTGGACCTGGGCGGTTCGGGCGTCCCGGTCGACCGAGAGCACCCGGTCGAAGCGGCCGACGTCGAGGCCGCCGGACTGGTCGGCGCGGAACCGGAAGAGGTTCGACGTCGACTTGGCCAGGCGCACGGGTGCGCCCGCCGGGATCGCCGCGTACTGGCCGCGCAACGCGGCCACCGCCCGGTCGTGGTCCGATTCTCGGCTCCGCCGAGCCTGATCGCTCACCGGAACGACGTTAGGCCGCCCGAGCTTGATCAGCACCCCCAAATTTCGCCGCTGACCAAGTTACCGGTGGGTAGTACGCTCTCCGGGTATGACCCACGCCACGCACGAGGTGACCAACCAGGTCCCGCCGCTGGAAGGCCACGACGTCTCCGCCGACCCGGCGCTGCTGGCCGGCCTGCACGGGGGCGGCGCGGCGTGGGCCGAACCGGAGCTGCGCGAGCTGGGCCTGAAGGCCGGCACGGCGCACGTCCAAGCCTTGGGACGGCAGGCCAACGCGCACCCGCCCGTGCTGCACACCCACGACCGGTACGGGCACCGGGTCGACGAGGTCGAGTTCCACCCGGCCTGGCACGAGCTGATGGACACCGCCGTGTCGCACGGCCTGCACGCCGCCCCGTGGCGGGACGACCGGCCGGGCGCGCACGTCGCCCGTGCCGCCAAGTTCTTCGTCTGGAGCCAGGCCGAGGCGGGCCACGGGTGCCCCGTCTCGATGACCTACGCGGCCGTGCCCGCGCTGCGGCGGACGCCCGCGCTGGCCGAGCGGTTCGAGCCGCTGCTGGCCTCCCGCGAGTACGACTTCGGGCTGCGCGAGCCGTCGACCAAGCGCGGGCTGATCGCGGGCATGTCGATGACCGAGAAGCAGGGCGGCTCGGACGTCCGCGCGAACACCACACGGGCCGTGCCGCACGGCGACCACTACCGGCTCACCGGGCACAAGTGGTTCACGTCCGCGCCGATGTCCGACCTGTTCCTGACGCTGGCGCAGGCGCCGGGCGGGCTGTCGTGCTTCCTGCTGCCCCGTGTCCTGCCGGACGGGACGCGCAACGCGTTGTTCCTGCAACGGCTGAAGGACAAGCTGGGCAACAAGTCCAACGCGTCGGCCGAGGTCGAGTACGACGGCGCGGCCGGCTGGCTGGTCGGCGAGGAGGGCCAGGGCGTGCGGACCATCATCGAGATGGTCAACATGACCCGGCTGGACTGCGTGCTCGGCTCGGCGTCCGGGATGCGGCTCGGCCTGACCCAGGCCACGCACCACGCGGCGCACCGCCGGGCGTTCGGCCGGGCCCTCATCGACCAGCCCGCGATGCGCAACGTGCTGGCCGACCTGGCGGTGGAGTCGGAGGCGGCGACGACGGTGGCGCTGTGGCTGGCCGGCAACCGCAGCCGGCTCGGCCTCGCGGTGACCAAGTACTGGGTCTGCAAGCGGGGGCCGGCGCACGCCGCCGAGGCGTTGGAGTGCCTGGGCGGCAACGGGTACATCGAGGACTCGGGCCTGCCGCGGCTGTTCCGCGAGTCGCCGCTGATGTCCATCTGGGAGGGTTCGGGGAACGTGGCGGCGCTGGACGCGTTGCGCGCCCTGGGGCGTTCGCCGGAGGCGGTGGAGGAGTTCTTCGGCGAACTGGACGCGGCGCGCGGCGCCGATCGGCGGCTGGACGCGGCGGTCGACGGGATCAAGGACGAGCTGACCGACGTGGCCGACCTGGAGGTGCGGGCGCGCAGGCTGGTGGAGCGGATGGCGTTGGCGTTGCAGGGGGCGTTGCTGGTGCGGCACGGGCACCCGGCGGTGGCGGACGCGTTCTGCGCGTCCCGGCTGTCCGGCGACTGGGGCGTGGCGTTCGGCACGCTGCCGCGCGGGGTGGACTTCGGCGCGATCGTGGAACGGGGGCTGCCGAAGCTGTGAGCGCCGTCCGGGTGGAGCGGTCGGGTCCGGTGTCCACCGTGCTGCTGAACCGGCCCGCCGTGCGCAACGCGGTGGACGGGCCGACCGCGCACACGCTGACCGAGGTGTTCCGCGAGTTCGACGAGGACCCGACCGCGGCGGTGGCCGTGCTGCACGGCGAGGGCGGCACGTTCTGCTCCGGGGCGGACCTGAAGGCCTTGGGCGCCGCGCGGAGCAACGACCCGGCGTCACCGTCCGGCCCGATGGGTCCGACGCGGTTGCGCCTGTCCAAGCCCGTGATCGCGGCCGTCTCCGGTCACGCGGTGGCGGGTGGGTTGGAGCTGGCCCTGTGGTGCGACCTCCGGGTGGCCGACTCCGACGCCGTGTTCGGCGTGTTCTGCCGGCGTTGGGGCGTGCCGCTGGTCGACGGCGGCACGGTGCGCCTGCCGCGCCTGATCGGCACGTCCCGTGCCCTGGACCTGGTCCTGACCGGCCGCCCGGTCCACGCCGACGAAGCCCTGGCCATCGGCCTGGTCAACCGCGTGGTCCCGCCCGGCACGTCCCGTTCGGCCGCCGAGGCACTGGCGCGGGAACTGTCCGCGTTCCCCCAGCTGTGCCTGCGCCACGACCGCCTGTCCCTGCTGGAACAGGAGTCCCTGCCCGAATCCGAGGCACTGGCCAACGAACTGCGTCACGGCCTGGTCTCGCTGACCGAGGTCGACCAGGGCCTGCGCCGCTTCCGCTCGGGCGAAGGCCGCCACGGCCGGTTCGACGAGGGGAGCTGATCGCGGTGGGCACGTACGCGTCGATCCGCGGGTGGCTGGGGTCCGACGAGCGGCCGCTCGCCGAGATTCGCCGGATCGTCACCTCGGACGAGTACGCGAACCCGCGGTACGAGCGGTACGCGGCCGGCTGGTCGATCCCGGCCGCGCCCGTCAACTCCCGCCACCCGGACGTCTGACCGGGGTCAGCCCAGACCCAGCTCCCGCGCGATCAGCATCTTCTGGACCTCGCTGGTGCCCTCGCCGATCTCCAGGATCTTCGCGTCCCGGTAGAAGCGGCCGACCGGGTACTCGTTCATGAACCCGTACCCGCCGAAGATCTGCGTCGCCTCGCGCGCGTTGTCCATCGCCGCCTCGGACGACACGAGCTTGGCGATCGCCGCCTCCCGCTTGAACGGCTCGCCGCGCAGCATCTTCGCCGCCGCCTGGTAGTAGGCCAGCCGGGCGGTGTGGGTGCGGGCCTCCATCTCGGCGATCTTGAACTGGATGGCCTGGTAGGTGCCGATCTTGTGCCCGAACGCCTCGCGCTCGCCGACGTACCGCACGCACTCGTCCACGCAGCCCTGCGCGAGCCCGACGCCGATCGCCGCGATCGCCACCCGGCCCTCGTCCAGCGTCTGGAGGAACTGCGCGTACCCGCGCCCCCGCTCGCCGACCAGGTTCCCGACCGGCACCCGGCAGTCCTGGAAGGACAGCTCGCGCGTGTCCGACGCGTTCCACCCGACCTTGGAGTACTTCTTGGACACCGTGAACCCCGGCGTCCCGCTCGGCACGATGATCGCGGAGATCTCCGGCTTGCCGTTCTCCCGCCGCCCGGTCACCGCCGCCACCGTCACCAGCCCGGTGATGTCCGTGCCCGAGTTCGTGATGAACGCCTTGGTGCCGTTGAGGACCCACTCGTCGCCGTCGAGCTTGGCCGTGGTGCGCAGCGCGCCCGCGTCCGACCCGCCGCCGGGCTCGGTGAGCCCGAACGCGCCCAGCACCGCGCCGGAGCACAGGCGGGGCAGCCACTCGGCCTTCTGCTCGGGCGTCCCGAACCGGTACAGCGGCACGGAACCCAGCGAGACGCCCGCCTCCAGCGTGATCGCCACCGACGAGTCGACCCGCGCCAGCTCCTCCAACGCCAGGCACAGCGCGAAGTAGTCACCGCCCATGCCGCCGAACTCCTCGGGGAACGGCAGCCCGAACAGGCCCATCCGCCCCATCTTGGCGACGATCTCGTACGGGAACTCCTCCCGCTCGTAGAACCCGCCGATGACGGGGGCGACCTCGTCCCGGGCGAACTCCGCCACGGTCTTGCGCAGGGCCTCGTATTCCTCGTCGAGGCGGAAGTCCAACATCGCTCACTCCTGGTGGGGGACGACGACGGCTAGGGTTTCGTCCAGCGCGACCTGTCGGCCCGCCTGAACACGCACATCGGTGAGCACGCCGTCCACGGGTGACGTGACGGTGTGCTCCATCTTCATCGCTTCGACCACGAACAACGCCTGCCCCGCGGTGACGTGGTCGCCCTCCGCGGCACGCACCACGAGCACCGTGCCCGGCATCGGGCTGGTCACCGGACCGCCGCCGGACGCGGCCGCCGACGACGACACCTCGGACGGCAACGTCTCCGTCAACGCCCAGGCGTGCCCGTCCGCGCCGAGCCACAGCACGTTGCCGGACCGGGCCACCGCGTACCGGCGACCGCCGACGACCAGCGTCGACCCGTCGAAGGAAGCGTTGAGCCGCAACGGTTCCCGACCGCCCACGGACACCTCGTCGCCGCGCACCCGGACCTCGACCCCGTCGATCAGCCACCGGGTCCACGCGTGCTCGCCGACCCGCCAGCCGCCCGACCGCTCCCACGGGTCGTCGCCGCGCACGGCGAGCTGCCGCTCCAGCGCCGCCGCGGCCAGCACCTCGTCCGGGACGTCGTGGCGCACCAGCGACTCCAGCTTGCGCTCCACCAGCCCGGTGTCGAGCGCGCCCGCGCGCACGTCCGGGTCCGCCAGCAGCGCCCGCAGGAACGGGATGTTCGTCGTCACGCCGAGCACGACCATCCGCCCCAGCGCGGCGTCCAACCGCCGCAGCGCCTCGGCCCGCGTCGAGCCGTGCGCGATCACCTTGGCCAGCATCGGGTCGTAGTCGCTGCCGACCGCCAACCCGACCCGCAGGGCCGAATCCACCCGCACGTCCGACGGCTCGTGCAGCGCCAGCACCGTGCCGCCGGTCGGCAGGAACCCGCGCGCCGGGTCCTCGGCGTACACGCGGGCCTCCACGGCGTGCCGGGACAGCTCCACCGAGGTGAACCCCAGGGGCTCCCCCGAGGCCACGCGCAACTGCCACTCGACCAGGTCGACGCCGGTCGCCAGCTCGGTCACCGGGTGCTCGACCTGGAGCCGGGTGTTCATCTCCATGAAGAAGTAGTCGCCGGTCGAGCCGTCCACGATGAACTCGACCGTGCCCGCGCCGACGTACCCGACGGCCTTCGCCGCCTCGACGGCCGCCGTGCCCATCGCCTCGCGCATCTCCGGCGTGACCAGCGGCGACGGCGCCTCTTCGATGATCTTCTGGTGCCGCCGCTGGAGGCTGCACTCGCGCTCGCCCAGGTGCACCACGCCGCCGTGCGCGTCGGCGAGCACCTGGATCTCGATGTGCCGCGGGTCGGTGACGAACCGCTCGATCAGCAGCGCGTCGTCGCCGAACGACCCGCGCGCCTCCCGCCGGGCCGACTCGATGGCGTCCCGCAGGCCGTCGCCGGACTCCACCAGCCGCATGCCCTTGCCACCGCCGCCCGCGGACGGCTTCAGCAGCACCGGGAACCCGATCTCGGCGGCGGCGGCCACCAGGTCGTCGTCCGTCATGCCGACCTCGGTGCGCCCCGGCACCACGGGCACGCCGGCCGCCGCGACGGTGAGCTTGGCGCGGATCTTGTCGCCCATCGCCTCGATCGCGTCGGCGGGCGGGCCGATGAACACCAGCCCGGCCTTGTCGCACGCCCGCGCGAAGTCGGCGTTCTCGGCGAGGAACCCATACCCGGGGTGCACGGCCTGCGCGCCGCTCGACACGGCGGCCTCGATGATCCGCTCGATCGACAGGTAGCTCTCCCGGGCCGCGGCCGGCCCGATCCGCACCGCCACGTCGGCCATCCGCACGTGCAGTGCGTCCACGTCCGCGTCGCTGTGCACCGCGACCGACCTGATCCCGAACCGGCGCAGCGCGCGGATCACCCGCACCGCGATCTCGCCGCGGTTGGCCACCAGGACGCTGTCGAACATCTCGTGGGCGAACCTCTCGCCGCCGACCATCTCGTGGGTCACCCTCTCGCTGCCGGCCATCCCCATCACATCCGGAAGACGCCGTAGGACACCGGCTCGATCGGGGCGTTCGCCGCCGTGGACAGGGCCAGGCCGAGCACCATCCGGGTGTCCATCGGGTCGATGACGCCGTCGTCCCACAGCCGGGCCGTGGAGTAGTACGGGTTGCCCTGGTCCTCGTACTGCTGCCGGATCGGGGCCTTGAACGCCTCTTCCTCCTCGGCCGACCACGCGTCGCCGAGCTGGTCGCGCCGCACCGTCGCCAGCACGGACGCCGCCTGCTCGCCGCCCATGACGGAGATCCGGGCGTTCGGCCACATCCACAGGAACCGGGGCGAGTACGCCCGCCCGCACATGGAGTAGTTGCCCGCGCCGAACGACCCGCCGATGACGACGGTGAACTTCGGCACCCGCGCGCACGCCACCGCGGTCACCATCTTCGCGCCGTGCTTGGCGATGCCCGCCGCCTCGTACTCGCGGCCCACCATGAACCCGCTGATGTTCTGCAGGAACACCAGCGGCACGCCGCGCTGGTCGCACAGCTGGATGAAGTGCGCGCCCTTCAACGCCGACTCGCCGAACAGCACGCCGTTGTTGGCGACGATGCCGACCGGGTGGCCGTGGATGCGCGCGAACCCCGTCACGAGGGTCGTGCCGTACTCCTTCTTGAACTCCTGGAACCGGCTGCCGTCGACGACGCGGGCGATCACCTCGCGCACGTCGTACGGGGTGCGGCTGTCCGTGGGCACGACGCCGTACAGCTCGGCGGGGTCGACCGCGGGTTCGACGGTCGGCTCCACCTGCCACGGGCGCGGGGCGCGCGGGCCGAGCGTGCTGACGATCGACCGGACGATCCGCAGCGCGTGCGCGTCGTCCTCGGCCAGGTGGTCGGTGACGCCGGACGTGCGGGAGTGCAGCTCGCCGCCGCCCAGCTCCTCGGCCGTGACGACCTCGCCGGTCGCGGCCTTCACCAGCGGCGGGCCGCCGAGGAAGATCGTGCCCTGGCCGCGCACGATGACGGCCTCGTCGGACATCGCGGGCACGTACGCGCCGCCCGCCGTGCAGGAGCCGAGGACCGCGGCGATCTGCGGGATGCCCCGGCTGGACATCGTGGCCTGGTTGAAGAAGATCCGGCCGAAGTGGTCGCGGTCCGGGAACACCTCGTCCTGCCTGGGCAGGAACGCGCCGCCGGAGTCGACCAGGTAGACGCACGGCAGGTGGTTCTGCGCCGCGACCTCCTGCGCGCGGAGGTGCTTCTTGACCGTCATCGGGTAGTACGTGCCGCCCTTGACGGTGGCGTCGTTGGCGACCACCACGACCTCGCGGCCGGAGACGCGGCCGACGCCCGTGATGACGCCGGCGGCGGGCGCCTCGTCGCCGTACAGGCCGTCGGCGGCCAGCGGCGACAGCTCGAGGAACGGCGAGCCGGGGTCGAGCAGGGTGTCGACGCGGTCGCGGGGCAGCAGCTTGCCGCGTTCCACGTGCCGGGCGCGTGCCTTCTCCGGGCCGCCGAGGGCGGCCGTGCGGAGCTTGTCCCGCAGCTCGCGGACGAGCCGCGCGTGCTCGTCGTGGTAGCGCCGGAAGGCGTCGGCCGACTTGTCGGCCGTGCTGCGCAGCACCGGGGCGTCCATCGGGCTCCTCGCGGTTAGCAGTCGTTAACCTGAGGAGATGTTAGCGCTTGTTAACGGAGGTTCACAAGCCGGAGGGGGCCGCCCGGGCGACCCCCTCCGGTGTGGCGCCTCGCGCTCAGCCCGTGACGGCGGTGAGCTGGGGGAGGTAGCCGAGGCGCTGGCCGTTGCGGTTCGGGTGGTAGGACTCCTCCACCGGCCAGGTCAGGCTGTTCATCCACCAGTCGGACGAGCAGATCTCGTGACCGGTGAACGGCCCGCGCAGGTCGCGGTACGTGAACGCCTTGGCGGCGGCGCGACCGGAGATGACCTGGTGCAGGGTGTCGGACGCGCCGTTGATCGCCGAGCGCTTGGTGTCGCTCAGGCCGACGTTGCAGGAACCGGGCACCTTGTAGAGGCGCGGGTAGCCCATGACGACGACCCGGGCGGACGGCGCGCGGTTGCGGATCTGCGTGTAGACGTTGTCGAGCAGGCCGGGCAGGGTGCCGGTCGCGTACGCCTTCGCCTGGTTCACGCGGTTGACGCAGTCCTGGTCGGACCCGAACGTGCAGGTGGTGATCACGTCGGTGAACCCGGCGTCGTTCCCACCGATCGAGATGCTGACCAGGGACGTCGCCGTGGTGAGCGCGGCGACCTGGTTGGCCAGCACGTCACCGGTCCGGGCGCCCGAGCAGGCGACGAACTTGAACGACGCCGGCGCGTGCGAGGCCGCCCACAGCGCGGGGTAGCTGTAGGGACTGCGCTTGCAGCCGCCGGAATCGCCGTAGTACGAGCCGGTGCCCGTGCCGGAGGAATACGAGTCGCCGAGCGCGACGTAGTTGTCGCCGGCGGCTTCGGCCGGCACGACGAGCGCCAGTGAAGCGGCGACGGCCAGCGCCGCGCTGGACAGGAATCGGACAAGGCGCATCGGAGCCTCCCGGAGGGAAACAACGCAGGGTGTGATGCGGAGCACAACAAGAGTTACCAGCAAGTAGGGCGAGAGAAGAAGAGTGGGTCAAGAGTTAACTACGTGTTTCGGCGACCGGTTGGTGATCTTCCGGCGACCACTCGGTTAACGCACGTTTACGTGCATTGGGCCGTCCGTTTAAGATGAGCGGCGTGCCAGCCGAGCCAGCGAAGCAAACCCGTCGGGACCAGATCCTGGCCGCCGCCGCGGAACTGTTCGCCCGGCACGGCTTCCACGGCGTCGGGATCGACGACATCGGCGCCGCTGTAGGCATTTCCGGGCCTGCGCTGTACCGGCACTTCCGCAGCAAGGACGCGATGCTCGGCGAGATGCTGACGTCCATCAGCGAACGGTTGCTGGAAGGCGGGCAGGCGCGCGTGGCCGCGTCGACCGACCCGGCGCACGCACTTCGGGAATTGATCGGGTGGCACGTCGACTTCGCGCTCGACGACCCCGCGCTGATCACCGTGCAGATCCGGAACCTGGCCAACCTGACCGACCCGGACCGGCGGCGCGTGCGCGCGTTGCAGCGCCGGTACGTCGAGGTGTGGGTGGAGACGATCCGCAAGACCTCGCCCGAGGTGGACGAGCCGACCGCCCGCGCCGCGGCGCACGCCGTCTTCGGGCTGATCAACTCGACCCCGCACAGCGCCCACCTCGACCGCGACCAGATGGCCACCCTGCTGTCCCAGATGGCCCTGGCCTCGCTGGCGGGCGCGCTGCCGTAACCCCGTCCGGCCAGGGTGTTTGGCGGCGGTCGCGCCGATCCGTAACCTGGGCGGCCAATGGGTGACGCGGCGGTGAACAGCACCGGGGGGTGGCCGGGGCTCCGGTTGCTCGCCCGCCTGCCCGCCTGGTTCCGGTTCCCGCTGGTCGCGCTGGCCGTGTTCGTCTGCGGCGTGATCGCGTCCCGCCCGGCGGGCGCCACGGACACCACCCCGCTCACCGGCGACGTCGCCACCGCCGCGAACGCCGTCCGGGCGATGGCCCACCCGGACCGGGACAACCCGCTCGTCGAGTTCCCGGCGGACTTCAACCGGGTGGCCAACCGCTCACCCAGGGCCGTCACCGCACCCGACGGGACGGTACGGGCCATCGACCCCGGCGGCGGCTGCTCCGGCCCGGCGGGCGACACGGAGTGGGACTTCGGCACCGGCTGCCGTGCGCACGACCTCGGCTACGACCTCCTCCGCTACGCCGAGCACAAGGGCCGCCCGCTCGCCCCGGACGCCCGCAAGGCCCTCGACGCGCGCCTCTCGCAGGACATGCACGCCCAGTGCGACGTCAACCCGCGCGGCCACGCCGCCCGCTGCCACGCCACCGCGCGCCTCTACGCCGCCGGGCTGGAGTTCAACTCGTGGCGGCAGCGGTGGGGACCGCCGGGCCACGAACCGGTCCTCGCGTGGGGCTTCGGCAGCGCCGTCGTCGTCTTCCTGCTCCTGGCCCGCCTGCCCCGCCCGGCCCGACGCCGGGAACCGGTGGCGGCGCCCGAACCCGCCGACCCGCCGCGGCCACGCCTGACGGGTGACCGCTACGCCACGTTCCTGCGCCTGGCCGCGCTCGGCCTGGTCGTCATCGGCCAGTCGTTGCTCACCGTGCTGCACTGGTCCGGCGTGAGCGCGGGCTGGCTGTGGCTGCTCACGTGGGCGCTCCAGGTGGCGCCGGTGTTCTACTTCGCGGGCGGCCACGCCAACCTCACGAGCTGGCACGCCGTGCAGGCCGAGCACGGCGGCTACGGCCGCTACCTGTCGGCCCGCATCTCGTGGCTGCTGCGGCCGGTGCTCGCGTTCGTGCTGGCGTGGCTGGTCCTGCCGCTGCCGCTGGAACTGCTCGACGTGGACAAGTCGCGGGTCGAGGTGTTCGGCCGGCTGATCGCGCACCCGCTGTGGTTCCTCGGCGTCTACCTGGTGGCCGTCGCCGCCACCCCCGTCATGGCCTGGCTGCACCGCAACGCCCGCCTGGTCACGCCGGTGGCGCTGGTCGCGGCCATGCTGCTGGTCGACGGGGTCAGGATCGGGTTCGAGTGGCGCACCGGCGGCTACCTCAACCTCGTCCTCGGCGCGCTGCTGCTCCAGCAGCTCGGCTTCCACTACGCCGACGGCGGCCTGCGCCGCCTGCCGCGCGGGGTCCTCGCCGCCGTCGCGCTCGCCGCCGTGCCCGCGCTGCTCGCGCTGATCGCGTTCGGCGGCTACCCCCGCACGATGATGCCGCTGCCCGGCGAGCGGGCCTCGAACCTCAGCCCGCCCACGGTCTGCCTGCTCGTCCTCGGGCTGGCCCAGATCTGCCTCGTGCTGCTGCTCAAGCCCCGCGTCACGGCGTGGCTCGCGGGTCACGGGCCGTGGCGGGTGGTCGAGTTCGCCCGCGCCACGCCGATGACGGTGTACCTCGGGTACCTCACCGTGCTGGCCGCCGTCGTCGGCCTGCTCGGCGTGCTGGACGCCCCGGTCACGTTCGACTGGGCCGCCCGGCCCCGCTGGCTGACCCTGCTCGTGCTGCTGCTCCTGCCGGTGTTACTGGCGTTCCACCGGTTCGAGCGCAACGCCGCCCTCAGCCCGTGCCGCACCCGCGAGACCCACCGCACCCGGCTCGCCGTCACGCTCGGCGCGGGCTACGGCGTGCTGGGCGTCCTCGGGTTCGTCGTCACCGGGTTCGCGGGCGCGGCGGGCACCCTCGTCGTGTTCAAGGTCGACCCGCTGCAGAACCTCATCCACCTGCTGCTCGGCTGGTACCTGCTGCACACCGCGCACGCCGGCACGTGCCACCGCAGGCGGCCCTGGCTGCTCACCGCGCTGGCCTGCGTCCCGCCGCTGCTGGTGCTGGAGCCCACCGGCGCGATGGTCGCCCTGCACGGCGCCACGATCGCGGCCGCGCTGCTGGCGGCGATACCGAAGCAGCACCAGGCAGACGCCGCCGAACACGGGCAGCCACGTCCCGCGCTCCAGCACCCATAGCGCGTCCGCCGGCGGCGTGTGCAGGCCGCGCAGCGCGCCGAACGCCGAGCCCGCCAGCGTCACCGCCAGCAACGCGCTCTGGTGCACCAGGAAGATCGGCAACGCCCGCGCGTTCACCGCGTCCGCCCGGAACGACGGCCGCACCAGCAGCACCAGCCCCACCTGCGCCAACGCCAGCGCCAGCGCGGCCGCGGACGGCGGCGACAGGTTCGACTCCGCCGCGCCCGGCACCCCGACCGCGCTCACCGGGTAGCCGGCGGCGAGCAGCGCGGCGAACGCCACCCCGCCGGCCGTGAGCAGCGCCCCACCCCACGACCGGCGCAGCCCGCGCCGCGCGACCAGCACGCCCACCTGCCACGGCGCCCACCACACCGCGACGACGTTCACCCAGTCGGCATTCGCCCACCCGGCGTCCACGGTGGCCACCAGCACGACCGGAATCGCCACACCCCACCACC
The DNA here is from genome assembly GCF_052936025.1 of Saccharothrix hoggarensis. Next base: position 6,622,705 of record NZ_CP193624.1, read on the forward strand.
CGAACCGCGCCAACAAGGGCGTGAACGCGGCCAGCACCACGTACACACCGAGGAACCACAACGGCGTGACGACGAGGTACCCGACCGTCAGCACGGTCTGCTGCGGCAACCCGCGCATCGACAGTCCGAACAGGACAGCGGCCCACACCCCGAGCAGCACCACCACCGGCGGCACGAGCCTGCGCACCCGCCGCCACCACGGCGACCGCGACCGCGCCGCGCCGAACCCGCCGGTGAAGAAGAACAGCCCCAACGTCTGGAACACCCAGCTCACCGGGGCCAGCTCGGGCATCCACCGCAGCGGGCTGTCCACCACCAGCCCGTCACCCGTCAGCACCACGGCCGTCACCAGCCAGTGCCCCGCCACCACGCCGACGATCGCGATGGCCCGCGTCGCGTCGACCACCGGGTCGCGGGTCACGGCGCCTCACCCACCACGATCCGGCCCAACGCCCGCAAGGACCGCGTGCCGGGCCGGAAGTACTCGTCGTGCGCCGCGTCGCCGACGTCGAACACCCGCGCGCCGAACCGCGGGTCCACCGGGTCCGGCCCGTGCCCCAGGTCGCCCAGCCGGACCGCCGGCACCCACCGCGTCCAGTCCCGGCCGCCGCGCGCCGCCCACACCCGCACGGCGGGGTCCGCCGACTCCACCCGCACCCCCGGCGCGCCGAGGAACACCACGTCGTCCACGGCGGGCCGGGCCAGCGCGCACACCACCGACCCGTAGCTGTGGCACAGCAGGCGCACGTGACCGGGCAGCGTCCGGACGTACTCGGCGAGCGCGACCGCGCCGGCCCGCGCCAGCCGCCCGCCGGCCGCGTCCACGCCCAGCCCGGACGGCGTCCGGTAGCCGAGCCACGCCACCACCGCGACGTCGTCCCGCCCGACGGACGCGTGCAGGTCGCGCGCCATCCGCCCGACCGTGGCGCCGAACGTCGCACCGTCCACATCGGACCCCGGCACGACCACCGCGACGTGCGCGGCGCGCGCCAGGTCGCCGTGGACCTCGACGCGCGGGGTGAACGCGGGCGGATCGCCACCCGGCGTCACCAGCACCAGCAACGCGGCCAGGACCGCGATCTTCTTCGGCATGCCGCCGAAGCTAGGGAGGTGACGGCCCGGTGATCGTCACCCCGCGGTGCCGAGTGGACGGCCCTACCGGGGTACGACGAGACCGGACTCGTAGGCCGCGATCACGGCCTGCGCCCGGTCGCGCAGGCCCAGTTTCATCAGGACACGGCTCACGTGGGTCTTCACCGTCTGCTCGGCCAGCACGAGGTGCGCCGCGATCTCGCCGTTCGAGAGGCCCTGCGCGATCAACCGCAGCACCTCGGTCTCCCGCTCGGTCAACGCGCCCAGCGCCGCCGGCTTCACCACCCGCACCGGCTGCGCCTTGACGAAGTCCTCGATGAGCCGCTTGGTCACCGACGGCGCGAGCAGCGCGTCCCCGCGCGCCACGACCCGGACGGCGGCCAGCAGCTCGCTCGCGGGCGCGTGCTTGAGCAGGAACCCGCTGGCACCGGCGCGCAGCGCCTCGTACACGTAGTCGTCCAGGTCGAACGTGGTCAGCACGAGCACCTTGACCGGGTCGTCGGCCAGCAGGCGGGTCGCGGTCAGGCCGTCCATCTCGGGCATCCGCACGTCCATCAGCACCACGTCCGGGCGCAGCCGGCGCACCTCGCCGACGGCGGCGACGCCGTCACCGGCGGACCCGACCACGGTGATGTCCGGCTGGGCGGCGAGCAGCGCCGAGAAGCCCTCCCGCACCATCTCCTGGTCGTCGGCGACCAGCACCCGGATCACGCCCGCACCGCCTTCACCACAGCAACCCCCGCCACGCAGACACCCACGACTCCGGCCCACACCCCACCGGCCCACACCACGCCAACCCAGCAGCGCCGCCCCACAGCCCGCCGACCACCACCCCGCCGCCCCACACCCCGCCGGCCGTCACCGCGACCCCACCGGAATCGACGCCCGCACCTCGAAGCCCCCGTCCGCGGTCGGCCCGGCGCTCATCGAGCCGCCGTGCACCGCCACCCGCTCCCGCATGCCCCGCAGCCCGTGCCCGCCGCCACCGCCGAGCGACGGCCCACCCACCCCGTTGCGCACGACGACCCGCAGCTCCTCCCCCACCACCTCGACGGTCACCGCCGTGGTCGACCCCGGCGCGTGCCGGGCCGCGTTCGTCAGCGCCTCCTGCACGATCCGGTACGCGGTCAGCCCGACGGCCTCCGGCACCTCGGCCTCGGTCACGGCGGCGTCCGCGTGCAGCGCCCTGATGTCGGCCAACCCCGGCTGCGGCGCGCGGTCGGCCCGCTGACCGTCGGCCCGCAGCACGCCCAGCAGCTGCTGCATGTCCGTGATCGCGGCCCGCGCCGCCGCGCCCAGCTCGGCGAACTCGCGCCGGGCCGCCTCGGGCAGGTCCGCGATCCGGTAGGGCGCGGTCTCGCAGCGGACCACCACCATCGACATGTGGTGCGCGACGACGTCGTGCATCTCGCGGGCGATCCGGGCGCGTTCGACCAGCGCCGCCTTCTGGTCCCGCTCGGAGTGGAACCGCTGCTCTGCCCGCCCGCGCGCGCCGAACGCGTACCCGAGCAGGAGCAGGAGGAGCAGCATGCCGATCGTGGGCAGGGTGCGCTCGGACACGCCCGGCCCGCTGGTGGAGGCCGCCACACCGGCCGTGACCAGGCCGACGACCAGCACGACCCGGCCGCTGTGGATCATGCCGACGGCCAGCAGCACGGGGACGTACCAGCACCACTGCCACGCGCCGAACACCGTCGGCTCGGCGGGCAGCAGCATCCGGGTGGCCACCAGGCCGGCGGTGGCCAGCCGCCAGGCCCCCAGCGTCGAGCGCAGCAGGAGCACGAAGCTGCCGCCGACGAGCGCGAACAGCAGCGGCCACCAGCCGTCCGGCTCCTCCAGCGAGACGTACTCCTGGCTGACGCCGATGGCGATGACCAGGCCGTAGCCGAGCACGGCCACGTCGGTGACGCGCCGGTGCCGGAACCGCTCGAAGACCCGCGTGCGGTCGCGGAGCAGCACGACCTGGAGGAGAGTGCGGATCACGGTCCCGATGCTAGGCGGCGGCCCCGTCCGGCACATGCCACCTCGGGTTGTCATACCCCGGTAGCACCCATACCGGAGCGGCACCCGCCGGACAAGCCGTTGCGGCAGGCGAACACCACCATGTAGTCAATACGACAGAGCGGCACTACGGCAGAGCTGTGCGCCCCTACTCCGTGTTGGAAGATGGCTGAATGCACCCGCAGCAAGATCCGGATCGCTGGGCACGGCTCCAGGCCGTGGCCGGTGAAGCCCTGACCGCCACCAAGGTCGGGGAGGACGCTGTCGCGGTAGACCTGGTCACCGGCTACCTCAGCGGCTCCCCCGAGGGCAACGAGGAGATCCGGGAGCTGGTGCTCCTGCTGTTCTCCGAGTGCAGCGCGATGGTGGCCGCCCTCGGCTCGGGCGGCGCGACGCCGGTCAAGATGCAGGTCTTCGACGAGGACGGGCAGGAGGTGCCGATCGACGACGCCGACCCGCCGGTCCGCACCGCGATCCGCACGCTCCTCGCCGAGGTGCACGGCGACGAGGAGGCGGCGGCCGAGCAGATCGAGATCGCCCTGGCCAACGGGCAGCCGCAGGAGCTGGCCACGGTGGTGCTCCAGGCCCTGCGCTGGACGGTGAAGCTGGCGCTGGAGTGCGCGATGCGCGACCTGCCCGTCTCCACGTGGATCGCCACCGCCCTCGAAGACTGACCGTTTCGTCCCGGTCTGCCCGTTTCCTCCCGGCCGTCGCCGGACCCACCGCGAGACCCGTCGGTAAAGAGCCTTGCCATTCGCCGTGGTCTAGACCACTCTCCGAGGTGGGCGCGATTCACCCTGCCACTCCGCCGAGGGAGACTCCTCATGTCACGACGACTGGGTGCGCTGCTCGCGACGAGCGCACTCGCCATCGGTTCCCTGCTCATCGGTCCGGCCGCGTCAGCGGCGCCGGGCGTCACCGCCACCTTCGCCAAGACCCAGGACTGGGGCAGCGGCTTCGAGGGCAAGTTCACCGTCGCCAACGGCGGCCCCACCGCCATCAGCTCGTGGCGGATCGAGTTCGACCTCCCCGCGGGCACCTCGCTCGGGTCGTACTGGGACGCCTTGGTCACCCGAACGGGTGATCACTACGTGGCGACCAACCGCGACTACAACGGCGCCGTCGCCGTGGGCGCGTCGGCGAGCTTCGGCTTCGTCGGCACCGGCTCCGGCGCGCCGCTCAACTGCACCGTCAACGGCGCTCCCTGCACCGGCGGCGGCAGCGGCGACACCACCGCGCCGAGCGTGCCCGGCGGTCTGCGGGTCACCGGCACGACCGGCAACTCGGTGTCGCTGGCGTGGACCGCGTCGACCGACAACGTCGGCGTGACCGCGTACGACGTGTACCGGGGCGCCTCCGTCGCCACCACCGTCACCGGCACGACGGCGACCGTCACCGGCCTGACCCCCTCCACCGCGTACACCTTCACGGTGCGGGCGCGTGACGCGGCCTCGAACACCTCGGGCCCGTCGAACCAGGTCTCGGCGACCACCCAGCCGGGCGTCACGCCGCCCGGCGGCCGCGGCGCGCCGTACCTGTTCCTCGGCTGGGGCAACCCGCCCGCGCCCGCCACGATCATGAACGCGACCGGCGTCAAGTGGTTCACGATGGCGTTCGTGCTGTCGTCCGGCGGCTGCAACCCCGCGTGGGACGGCAACCGGTCCCTGACCGGCGGCATCGACGCGCAGGCCATCCAGCAGATCCGCGCGGCGGGCGGCGACGTCGTGCCGTCGTTCGGTGGCTGGAGCGGCAACAAGCTCGGCCCGAACTGCGCCACCCCGCAAGCGCTTGCGGGCGCGTACCAGCAGGTCATCAACGCCTACGGGCTGAAGGCCATCGACATCGACATCGAGAACACCGACGAGTTCGAGAACGCGGTCGTGCAGGACCGGATCCTGGAAGCCCTGAAGATCGTCAAGCAGAACAACCCGGGCATCCAGACGATCGTCACCTTCGGCACCACGACCACCGGCCCGAACTCCTGGGGCAACCGGCTGATCGAGCGGGCCGCGGCGATCGGCGCGAACATCGACGTGTTCACGATCATGCCGTTCGACTTCGGCAGCTCGAACATCGGCACGGACACGATCAACGCCGCCACCGGGCTCAAGAACAAGCTGAAGACCACGTTCGGGTGGTCCGACGCGGAGGCGTTCCGGCACGTCGGCATCTCCGGCATGAACGGCCTGTCCGACCAGCGCGAGGTCACCACCACCCAGACGTGGACGCAGCTCCGTGACTGGTCGAAGGCCAACGGGCTGTCCCGGTTCGCGTTCTGGGCGGTCAACCGCGACCGCGGCGGGTGCGACGGCCAGGTGGCGTCGAACTGCAGCGGCATCCCGCAGGCGGACTGGGAGTTCACCCGGATCACGGCCGGCTTCTAGTCGGCAGAGCGGGTTCCGGCCAGGCCGGCTTCCGGTCGGTCGAGCCGGGCTCCGGCCGGGTTCCGGCGGCTGAACCGGGGTTCAGCCCGGTTCAGCTCCGGTTCAGCCGGTGCCGAGCACGTCGTCGACCAGCTTCGACACCTGGTCGACCTCGATGAGGAACGCGTCGTGGCCGTGCGGCGAGGTCACGACGCGCAGGTCGCCGGCGCCGGGAACGGCGTCGGCGATCTCGGCCTGCCGGCGCAGTGGGTACAGGCGGTCGGAGTCGATGCCCGCCACCACGGTCCGCGCGGTGACGCGCCGCAGCGCCGCCCGCACCCCGCCCCGCCCGCGCCCGACGTCGTGGCTGTTCATGGCCTCGGTGAGGGTCACGTAGCTGGCCGGGTCGAACCGGCGGACGAGCTTGTCCGCGTGGTGGTCGAGGTAGGACTCCACGGCGAACCGGCCGTCGTCCTGCACCGCCCGCCCGAACCGGGCGTCCAGCTCCGGCTCGCTGCGGTAGCTGACGTGGGCGATCCGGCGCGCCACGCCGAGCCCGCGCACGGGGTCGAGCCGGATGGCGTGCAGCTGGGCGGACGCCAACGCGATGTTCTCGGCCGTGGACGCGGCGGGCGCGGCCAGCACCAGCAGGGCGCGCACCCGGTCCGGTTCGGACACCGCCCACTCCAGCGCCCGCATCCCGCCCATGGAGCCGCCCAGCACGGCGGCCCACGCGTCGATCCCCAACGCGTCGGCCAGCTGCACCTCGGCCGCCACCTGGTCCCGCACGGTGAGCCGCGGGAACCGCGCGCCCCACGGCCTGCCGTCCGGGGCGGTCGCCCACGGCCCCGTGGTGCCCTGGCACCCGCCGAGCACGTTGGGCGCCACGATGAACCACCGCGCCGGGTCCAGCGCGCGCCCCGGACCCACGAGGCCGTCCCACCAACCGGGGGTCGGGTGGCCGGGCTCGGCCGGACCGGCGACGTGGCTGTCACCGGTCAGCGCGTGCAGCACCAGCACGGCGTTCGACCGGTCCGCGGCCGGCGTGCCCCAGGTCTCGTACGCGATCCGGAACGGCAGGCCGGGCAGCGCGCCGCGGAACCACCGCCGTCGCCCGTTCGGGTCCCCCTCCCGCCACCCGCCGGCGGCGGGAGGGGTCTCCCCGACAGTGGACCCGAAGCCCGGAGGACGTGACGTCACAGCACCGACTTCGCGGCGCGGAAGCCCGCCTCCAGGTCCGCCTTGAGGTCGTCGACGGCCTCGATGCCGACCGAGAGCCGCACCAGTCCCGGCGCGACCCCCGCCACCAGCTGCTCCTCCGGCGTGAGCTGGGCGTGCGTGGTGCTGGCCGGGTGGACGACCAGGCTGCGCACGTCGCCGATGTTGACGAGCTGGCTGAACAGCTCGACACCGTCCACGAAGGCCCGGCCCGCCTCCACCCCGCCGCGCAGCTCGAACGACACCACGCCGCTCGCGCCGGCCGGCAGGTACCTGCGCGCCAGGTCGTGCCACGGGCTCGACGGCAGGCCCGCGTAGTGCACCTTCTCCACCTCGTCGCGCGACTCCAGCCACCGCGCCAGCTCCAGCGCGTTGGCGGAGTGCCGGTCGATGCGCAGCGACAGCGTCTCGATGCCCTGCAGGATCAGGAAGCTCGTCAACGGGGCGATCGCCGCGCCGGTGTCGCGCAGGCCCTGCACCCGCAGCTTCGCCGCGAACGCGCCGTGCCCGAGCGCGGGCCAGTACCGCAACCCGTGGTAGCTCGGGTCGGGCTCGGTGAAGTCGGGGAACCTCGCCGCGTCGGAGAACTCGAACGTGCCGCCGTCCACGACGATGCCCGCGACCGCGGTGCCGTGCCCGCCCAGGTACTTGGTGGCGGAGTGGATGACGATGTCCGCGCCGTGCTCGACCGGCCGCACCAGGTACGGCGTCGGCACGGTGTTGTCCACGGCCAGCGGCACGCCGGCCTCGTGCGCGACCCCGGCGACGGCCGCGATGTCCAGCACGTTGCTGCGCGGGTTGGCCAGCGACTCGGCGAAGAACAGCTTGGTGTTCGGCCGCACCGCCGCGCGCCACGCGTCGAGGTCGTCCGGATCGTCCACGAAGGACACCTCGATGCCGAGCTTCGGCAGCGTGTAGTGGAACAGGTTGTACGTGCCGCCGTAGAGCGACGCGCTGGTCACGAGGTGGTCGCCCGCGCGGGCGACGTTGAGCACGGCGCCGGTGACGGCGGCCTGGCCGGACGCGAACGCCACCGCCGCCACGCCGCCCTCCAGCGCCGCGACCCGCTGCTCCAGCACGTCCTGGGTGGGGTTGTTGATGCGGGTGTAGATGTTGCCCGGCTCGGCCAGGCTGAACAGCGCCGCGCCGTGCGCCGAGTCGCGGAACACGAACGACGTGGTCTGGTAGATGGGCGTGGCACGGGCGCCGGTGGCGGGATCGGGCGCGGCGCCGGAGTGGACCTGCTTGGTGTCGAAGGACCAGGACATGCCGAAGACTCCTGTCTTACCGGGTTGATCGTTTTTCGGGCACGCCGAGGAGACCGGGAACCCGGGTGCGTGCGAGAGGTTGAGGCGGATCAGCCGAGACGACAGGCCATGCTGGTGACGCGCACGTAATCCACGTGCCGCCGTGCCACGAGCGGACTCATGACGCTGAAAGTAGCGGTGGGTCACCGTCCACGACAGGGCGTCCACGACGTGGGAAGCCTAGGGTTTTCCGCATGCGCACCGCACTCATCGGTTACGGGCTCGGCGGAGCCGCGTTCCACGCCCCGTTCCTGTCCACCACGCCCGGCCTCGCGTTCGCGGCCGTGGTCACCGGCAACCCCGACCGGCGGGCCGAGGTCGCGGCCCGGTACCCCGACGTCGAGCTGATCGCCTCGGTGGACGACGTGTGGCGGCGGGCGGACGACTTCGACCTCGTCGTGGTGACCACGCCGAACCGGTTCCACGCCGCGCACGCCCGCACCGCGTTGGAGTACGGCCTGAACGCCGTGGTGGACAAGCCCTTCGCGGCGTCCGCCGCCGAGGCGCGCGAGCTGGCCGAGCTGGCGGAGTCGCGCGGGTTGCTGCTCGCGCCGTTCCACAACCGGCGCTGGGACGGCGACTTCCGGACGGTGGCGCGGCTGGTGCGCGAGGGCGCGCTGGGCGACGTGCACCGGTTCGAGTCGCGGTTCGAGCGGTGGCGGCCGGAGGTGCGGGAGGGCTGGAAGGAGTCCTCGGACCCGGCCGACCTGGGCAGCATCGTGTTCGACCTCGGCACGCACCTGGTGGACCAGGCGGTGGCGTTGTTCGGGCGGCCGACGGGCGTGTACGCGGAGGTGCGGACGTTGCGGCCGGCGGCCCACGCGCACGACGACGCGTTCCTGGCGCTGACCCACCCGTCCGGGGCGGTGTCGCACCTGTGGGCGTCGGCGTTGGCGGCGGCGCCGGGCCCGCGGTTCCGCGTCCTCGGCAGCCGGTCGGCGTACCTGAAGCACGGGATGGACCCGCAGGAGGAGGCGTTGAAGGCGGGCGCGGTGCCCGGCGGCGAGGGGTGGGGCGAGGACCCGGTGGACCGGTGGGGCGTGCTCGGGTCGGAGCCCGTGCGCACGGAGGCCGGGGCGTACCAGGAGTTCTACGCGGCCATCGCCGCCGGTCAGGCCCCGGTCCCGGTGGCGGACGCGATCACCGGGCTGGAAGTGGTCGAGGCGGCCTTCGAGTCGGCGCGCACGGGCACTGTCATCTCTCTTGCCTGACAAGTTTCTTTGTGGCTAAGATTCTTAGTCATGAGAGACGAGTGTGCGCAGGTCGTGGTGGTCGGTGCGGGGTTGGGCGGGTTGTCCGCCGCGGTGTTCCTCGCGCAGCAGGGCATCGGGGTGCTGGGGATCTCCAAGCACCGGGGGACGTCGCCGCACCCGAAGGCGGCCGGGCAGACGCACCGCACGATGGAGCTGCTGCGCCGCGCGGGGGTCGCGGACGAGGTGCTGGCGGGCAGCGCCGGCGTGGCGGGCGGGCTGGTGATCAAGGTCGCGGAGAGCCTGCGCGGCCGGGTGTTTCACACGATCGTGCACGAGGACGACGAGCTGGACACCGGGCTCAGCCCCGAGCGGCACGGGATGTCCGGCCAGGACCACGTCGAGCCGGTGCTGCTGCGCCGGGCCCGCGAGCTGGGCGCGGACGTGCGGTTCGAGACCGAGCTGGTGTCGTTCGAGCAGGACGACGACGGCGTGACGGCGCTCGTGCGGGACCGGCCGTCGGGGCGGGAGTGGACCGTGCGGGCGGACTACCTCGTCGCCGCCGACGGCCACCGCGGCGCGGTCCGCGAGGCCCTGGGCATCGCCCGGCAGGGGCGGGGCCCGTTGTCGCACCACATCGGCGTGGTGTTCGACGCGGACCTGGCCGACCACCTCGTCCAGGACAGGTTCACCCTCTTCTACCTGCGCAACCAGGCGTTCACGGGCGTCCTGGCCGCGACGAACACCGAGCGCCGCAACGTGTTCACGGTCGAGTACGACCCCGCGCGCGAGTCCCTCGCGGACTACCCGCCGCAGCGGTGCGCCGAGCTGCTGCGGATCGCGACCGACGTGCCGGACCTGGAGCCGGACATCGTGGAGGTCACGGCGTGGGAGATGGCGGCGTGGGTGAGCGACCGGTTCCGGTCCGGGCGGGTGTTCCTGGTCGGCGACGCGGCGAAGGTGACCCCGCCGACCGGCGGACTCGGCGGCAACACCGCGATCGGCGACGGGCACGACATCGCCTGGAAGCTGGCCGCGGTGCTGAAGGGCGAGGCGGGGCCCGGCCTGCTCGACAGCTACGAGGCCGAGCGGCGGCCGTACGCGGAGCTGGTGGTGGACGGGTCGTTCGCCAACTACGTCCAGCGGTTCGCGCCCCACCTGGCCGGCCCCGACGTGCCGGAGCCGATCGACCCGCTGCGCCTGGTGCTCGGCTACCGCTGCCGTTCGGGCGCGGTGCTCGTCGAGGACGACGACCCGGCCCCGATGGAGGACCCCGCCCAGCCCAGCGGACGGCCCGGTTTCCGCGCGCCCCACGTGACGGTGGAGCACGACGGCGCGGTGAAGTCCACAGTGGACCTCTTCCGCGGCTGGACCCTCCTCACCCTCAACCCCGACTGGGCGGCCGCCGACGTGACGGCCCCGCCGGCACTGGACGTGCCCGTCGTGCGCGACACGACCGGCGAGCTGGCCAAGCGCTACGGCATCGGCGAGGAGGGCGCGAGCCTGATCCGCCCGGACGGCGTGGTCGCCTGGCTCGACCCGGAGCGCCCGACCGACGCGACCGCCCAGGTGACCGCCGCCCTGACCGCCGTCCTGTCCCGCTAACCCGGCGAGCGCGCCGGTTCGGCGGCGGACCGGCGCAGCGTCTCCCCGATCGTCAGCAGGCACAGGGCGCTGACCAGCGCGCCGGCGATCAGGTACAGCGAGATCGGCCACGAGTCGTGCGTCGGCGTGGCGCCCAGCAGCCACGCCGCCACGACCGGGGACAGCCCACCGCCCAGCACCGCGCCCAGCTGGTAGCTCAACGACACGCCGCTGTACCGCACCCGCGTGCCGAACAGCTCGGCGTAGTAGGCGGGCATCGGGCCGAACACCGCCGCCGAACCCGCGAACGCGAGCACCATCGCGAGCACCACCAGCCCCGGCGACCGCGTCTCCAGCAACCAGAAGAACGGGAACGCGATCAGGCCGAGGAACGCCACCCCGCCGAGCATCACCGGCAACCGCCCCAGCCGGTCGGACAGCCGCGCGAACACCAGGATCGCCACCGCCTGCGAGAACGCGCCGATCAAGCCGGCGTTCAGCAACGTGCCGCGCGCCATGCCGAGCTGCTTCGTCCCGTACGACACGGCGAACGTCGCCACCACGAAGATGAACATGTTGAACCCGAGGTTCACGCCCGCGCCGAGCAGCACCCGTCGCCACGAGTGCCGCAGCACCTCGGCCACGGGCAGCCTCACCGCGCCCGCCGCGTCCCGCGCCCGCCGGAACGCCGGGCTCTCCTCCACCGACAGCCGCACGTACAGGCCGACGCCCACGAGCACCAGGCTGAACAGGAACGGCACCCGCCAGCCCCAGTCGAGGAACGCGTCGCCGGACACCGCGGTGGACGCCGCCATCGCGCCGTTGGCGAGCAGCAACCCGATGGGCGACCCGAGGAACGTCCAGCTGCCGTACCACCCGGTGCGGCCGGCCGGGGCGTGCTCGACCGCCATCAGCGTCGCGCCGCCCTGCTCGCCGCCGAGGAAGAACCCCTGCACGACCCGCAGCAGCACCAGCAGCAGCGGCGCGGCCAGCCCGATGGACGAGTACGTCGGCAGCAGCCCGATCGCCGCCGTGCACACGCCGGTGGCGGTCAGCGTCAGCACGAGCATGGACCGCCGCCCGACGCGGTCGCCGAAGTGGCCGATCACCACCCCGCCCAGCGGGCGGGCCAGGAAACCCGCGCCGAACGTGGCGAACGCGAGCAGCGTCCCGATCCGGGGGTCGAAGGAGGGGAAGAACAACTTGTCGAACACGAGTGCCGACGCCGTGCCGTAGAGCAGGAAGTCGTACAACTCCACCGCGTTGCCCGCGCTGCTCGCCAGGGCCACCCTGCGCACGTGGGAAGCCATCCACCCACCCTGGCCCGACGGTCGCGCGCCGCCACCTCGACCGTGACCCACGTCACACGGAAGTACTGCGGCCCGCCGGGTCGACAACGGGGGCAGGACCACACGATCCGGTGAGTTCCCTGGAGGTCGGGGTGCGGTGCGGCCAGGGTGATGACATGGCACCACTCCCCCTGTTGGCGGCGATGGCCGCCCTGGCACCCACGTTCGCCGCGCCGGAGTCGAGCTTCGTGCTCACCGTCCTGCGCGGCGACTCGCTCCGGGTGACCGACCTGACGTGCGAGCCGGCCGGCGGCCTGCACCCGCGGGCCGAACAGGCCTGCCTCGCGCTGTCCGATGTGGACGGTGAGATCGGCGGCCTGTCGACCGGCCAGGGCTTCTGCACGCTGGAGCACGACCCGGTGGTGGTGCGGGCGTCCGGCACGTGGCGCGGCGAGACGCGCTCGTTCGAGGCGGTGTACCCGAACCCGTGCGTGATGCGCGCCGAGACCGGCCCGGTGTTCGACCTCTGACGGTCGAGGCGTCGGCGCCCGGACCGCAGAGGGGTCCTCCGACACCGCCGCCGAAGTCGTGGACCCCCCTGCGGGGTTCGGGAGGTCGTCGGACCTCTTCGCCCGACCGTAGGATTCCGCCGCCCATTCGTCAAGAATCTTCACATTCTTGAATCGCGCGGTGCGGCCGGAACCCGCGCGACGATCACCCGCCGAACACCCGACCTGACCCGTCCGAGTGATCGGATCTCTCCTGACGGCCCAACCCGTCTCAGGCCGGTCGCTCTATCCTCCGCGCGAACCACTTGGGGGATGACGATGGGTGACTTCCTGCTGTACACGGTGGGCGTTCCGGTGACGTTCCTGCTGTTGGTGACGGGCATCGCGCTGGCCGCGCGGCGCATCCTCGGCCTGCACGTCGGCCTGATCCGCACCGCGCTCGCGTGCCTGGTCGGCCTGTCGCTCAGCGAGGCCGCGCTCAGCGCCATGCCGACCCCGGAGACGACGCCCGCGCTCGCCACCGTGCAGGTCGGCATCTCGCTGCTGCTGATGATCGCCCTGCTGACGTTCGGCGAGATCGTCGTGCCGACCGGGTCGATCCCGCCGCCCACCGAGTGGTGGCGCACGCTGCGCCGCCGGCTCGCCCGCACCCGCCGGTACTCGCGGATCACCGCGATCGCGTTCCGGCACGGCCTCGGCCCGTACCTGCGCGGCCGGGAGCGCACCGACACCCGGCTGGCCCGGTCGCTGCGCCTGGCGCTGGAGGAGGGCGGCGTCACGTTCGTCAAGCTCGGCCAGGTGCTGTCGACGCGGCCCGACCTCCTGCCCGCCGACGTGGTGGACGAGCTGACCCGGTTGCAGGACAAGGTGCCCGCGGCGCCGTGGGCGGGGGTGCGCGAGGTGCTGGTGGCGGAGCTGGGGCACCCGCCGGAGGAGGTCTTCGCCGAGTTCGACGAGGAGCCGATCGCCGCCGCGTCCGTCGCCCAGGTGCACCGCGCCCGGCTCAAGACCGGCGAGGACGTCGTGGTGAAGGTGCAGCGGCCCGGCGTGCGGCGGGTCGCCGAAGGCGATCTCGACATCGTGAACCGGCTCGCCGGCACGCTGCACGCCAAGACGCGGTGGGGCAAGGCGATCGGCGTGCGCGACCTGGCCGCCGGGTTCTCCACCGCGCTGCTGGAGGAGCTGGACTTCCGGGTCGAGGCGCGGAACCTGGCGGCGGTGCGGGCGGCGTCCCCGGACCCCGGCGTGGTGCTGCCCGCCGTGCACGAAGACCTGTGCACGGAACGCGTCCTGGTGATGGAACGGCTGGACGGCGTGCCGGTGCGGTCGGCCCCGCTGCGGTCGGTGGACGGCGACGCGCTGGCCCGGTCGCTGCTGGACGCGCTGCTGCGCCAGGTGATGGTCAGCGGCGTGTTCCACGCCGACCCGCACCCCGGCAACATCCTGCTGCTGCACGACGGCAGGCTCGGCATGCTCGACTTCGGCTCGGTCGGCCGGATCGACAGCCAGCTGCGGGCGGCCCTCGGGACGTTGCTGCTCGCCATCGAGCGCCGCGACCCGGCCGGGATGCGCGACGCGCTGCTGGAGCTGGTGACGCGGCCCGACGAGATCGACGAGCAGCAGCTGGAACGCGCGCTCGGGCAGTTCATGGCACGGCACCTCAGCGACGGCATGCGGCCGGACGTCGAGATGTTCGGCGACCTGTTCAAGCTGGTCTACCGGTACGGGCTGAGCATCCCGCCGGAGATCGCGGCGGTGTTCCGGGCGCTGGCGACGGTGGAGGGGACGCTGGCCGCGCTGTCGCCGGGGTTCAACATCGTGGTCGAGTCGCGGGCGTTCGCGGAGCAGCAGCTCAGGGAGCACATGACGCCGGAGTCGCTGCGGCGGACGGTGACCGAGGAGCTGCACTCGATGCTGCCGATGCTGCGCCGGCTGCCCCGTAGGGCGGAGCGGATCTCCAGCGCGTTGGAGCAGGGCAGGCTCGGGCTGAACCTGCGGTTGTTCGCCGACGAGCGGGACCGGCAGTTCGTCGTCTCGCTGCTGCACCAGGTGATGCTGACCGTGCTGGGCGCGACGGCGGGTGTGATGGCGGTGCTGCTGCTGGGCGCGGACGGCGGGCCGCGGGTGGGTCCGGACCTCTCGCTGTTCCAGCTGTTCGGCTACAACCTGCTGGTGATCAGCGTGCTGCTCGGGCTGCGGGTGGTGGTGACCATCTTCCGACCTCGGGGTTGACGCCTGGTTTGCCGTGCAAACTCGACTGCATGGCAGACTTGTTGGGCGACCTGGCCGCGCTGCGCCGCCGGGCGCGGGAGGACCGGCACGCCTACCCGTTCCCGCTGCTGTTCTTCGGCGTCGCGTCGTTCCTGGCGATGCCGCTCTACGCGCCGGCCGGCCCCGCGCCACACCTGGTGGTGCACGAGATCAGCCTGAACCCGTTGACGGTGCTCGGCGCGGCCGCCGGTGTGCGGCACCCGTTGGCGCTGGGCCTGTACTGGCTCGCGGTGCTCGTGGCGGGCGCCCTCGCCACCGCCTGGTGGTACCGCGGGCGCGGCCGCCGCGTCGGCATCGAGACGTCGACCAGCGGTTACCTGGCCGCGTTGGCGATCGGGCTCGGCGCGCCGCTCGTCAGCATGGGCCTGGTCTGGTACCTGCCCAGGACGACGTTCGGGCTGTGGGGTCAGGGGCAGGCCACCGGCGTCGGCCTGGTCGTGATCCCGTTGGCGACCGTCCTGTGGCGCCGGAAGGCTCCGCGCGTCCTCACCGTGGCGGCGGCCGTCCTCGGCACGGCGGTGCTGCAGTACGCCCAGGCGTGGATCGGGCAGTTCATCGCGATCGGCCTCGGCCTGGTCGTGCTGGCGGCCGTGGAGCGCAGCACCAGGTTCACCACCACCACCGCGGCGTACCTGGTGGCGCTGTGCGTGACCGCCGGCTTCACGCCGCTGACCGTCACGCCCGCCACCGCGTGGTCGATGGGCAGCGTGGTGGTGCTGCCCGGATTTGTGCTCGTCGTCGGCGGTCTGGTGGGCTTGCGGCGTGGCTGAGCACCCGACCGCGTCGCTGGACGACGTCGTGCACCAGAAGCACCGGCTCGGCATCCTCACCGTCGCGGCCGAGGCGAAGCGGGTCGAGTTCGGGTACCTGCGGTCGACGTTGGAGCTGACGGCGGGCAACCTGTCGCGGCACATCGCCGTGCTGGAGCAGGCCGGGCTGGTCGCCGTGGAGAAGGGGTACGACGGCCGGCGGCCGCGCACGTGGGTCAGCGTGACCCAGGCCGGCCAGGCCGCATTGGATGCCGAGATGAGTGCCCTGCGCGCGTTGGTCGAGCGGCACGTAGCCTCGGGCGCATGAGCATCCACGACATCCCCGTGCACACCCTGTCCGGTGAACCGTCGAGCCTGGGTTCGTTGGCGGGCAAGGCGTTGCTGGTGGTGAACGTCGCGTCCAAGTGCGGGCTGACCCCCCAGTACCGCGGCCTGGAGCGGCTGCAGGAGCGTTACGGGGACGCCGGCTTCTCGGTCGTCGGCTTCCCGTGCAACCAGTTCGGCGGCCAGGAGCCGGGCACGGCGGAGGAGATCGAGACCTTCTGCTCCACCACGTACGGCGTGACGTTCCCCCTGTTCGAGAAGATCGAGGTGAACGGCCCGTCCCGCCACCCGCTGTACGCGGAGCTGACCCGGACCTCCGACGTCGACGGCGCGGCCGGCGACGTCCAGTGGAACTTCGAGAAGTTCCTGATCACCCCGACCGGCGAGGTAGCCGCCCGCTTCCGCCCGGCCACCGAGCCGGAGGACGAGGCCGTCGTGAAGGCGATCGAGTCGGTCCTCCCCTGACCGCCACTCCTCTGACCTCCTGACTCCCGGCCACCGGGGCCGCCCCACGGGACCGGCCCCGGCCCGGTTCCTCACCGGCAACGCGGGTCACCCGTTGTGGTCGACCTCGAACAGGTCTTCGAACGCCAACGGCGCAAGCGCCTTCAACGCGCCACCGATGAACCCCGCCCCCGGCAACTGCTCCCCCGCGCGCACGCGCTTCACCGTCGACCTGTTCACCCCCATCACCTTCGCGAGCGCGTACTCCGACCGGAACCCGGCCAACGCCACCGCGCGCCCGAACGCGTCCGCCCGCAGGCGCACCGCGTACCTCGGGCCTGCCGTGACGGCTGCGGTCATCGTGGATGGCTCCCCGGCCCCGACTCCCCGCAGCTCGAGGCATCCGACTCCGACCAGCCGCCGGACCAACCCGGCAGGCCTCGCCCCGGCACCTCGGGCCTCAAGGCGTGACGACTGGGCGACGGGTCCAACGCCGCCGCGAGCAGGTGCGCCTGACTGCCCAACTCGATCAGGAAGGCCGCCAACCTCGCCGGCCCGCCCGCACCTTCCGGCACTCCCACCAAGACCTCACCGGGGTCCATCGTCAACCGCAGCGCGTACCAATCCGTACCCGGCCGTTTGACGACCTCCGGCTTCGCGTTCGGGCCAGGCGTGAACAACCCGCTCACTTCCATGATCAGCCTTTCAGGGTCGCAGTCCATCGGGAGGTGTCACCGTGCGCATCGTCGGGCGTTCCCCCGGCCTGGCGTCCAAACTGGACGCATATGCGAACACCCAGGAGCCTGCACATATGTGTCCGACGCATACAGACTGGTCGTGACGCAGTGTGACACCTACACTCGTATGCGTAGCGAGATCCGAGGGGATCACATGTCAGAGGCTCCGCAGCACGGGGAGGAGTTCTGGTCCCGGCCGGAACTGGCACGGGCGCTGCGAGATCGACACTTCGGCAGGCTGATGCGTGCCTATCGACAGGCGCACAGCCCAGAGGTGAAACAAGTCGATCTTGCCCGGTGGATCGGCCGGACCCAGGGTCAACTGAGCCGCATCGAGCGTTCATCCGTCGCGGTCACGGATCTGAGAAAACTGCAACCGTGGGCGGAAGCCCTGAAGATCCCGGCACATCTGTTGTGGTTCGCGCTGCCCGCGAACACCCCGACCGGTATCGACAGCGAGGACGACGAGCGGCAGCAGGAAGGGGCAGACGTGCGACGCCGAGACCTGCTCAGGGCGGCGGGTGTCACCGCGGCAGCGGCGGGCGCCGACCTGATGATCAACACGCCGTGGCAACGGCTCACGGACTCCGTCGAGCGCGACAGACCGGTGGACGACGCCACCACACGTCTCGTGCAGGACCGGACCGCCGAGCTGTTCCAGACGGAAGAGACCGTGCCCGCCAGGCAGTTGCTCGACTCGCTGACGGCTCACGAGCGGGTGTTGCGGACCCTCCTGAAGAACGCACGTTCCGACTCCTCCAGGCGAACCCTGGCAGTCGCGCTCGGCGAGACCACCGCCCTCACCGGGTGGACCCTCTTCGACGTCGGACGGGGCAACGAGGCCGCGCACACGTGGCGCGAGACGCTCAAGATCGCCAAGGCGGTGGATGACGGTGCGCTCGCCGCGTGCGCGCTCGGCTACTGGAGCTACCTCGCCGCCTCGCGGAACGACACCGGCCCCGCGGTCAAGCTCTTGCAGCAGGCACACGACCTGGTGCCGGGTTCCTCCGCGCCGGCCACCCGGTCGTGGATCGCCGCCCGACAGGCGGAGGAGCTGGCCCGGCTGGGCGACGACACCGCGGCGTTGCGCGCCGTCGAACGCGCCATGACCGCCTTCGACTTCGCCCGGCCTCGCACCGAGCGCGCGTGGACGGGCTTCTTCTCCGCGAGCCGACTCGGCAGCCTCACCGTCTCGACCTACACCACCTTGCGCCGGACCGACGCCGACGCCGAGGCGCAGTCGCTGCTGAAGTCGCTGTCGCCCGGGGACAACAAGGTCCGCGCGCTGGTCCTGGCCGACCTGGCGGCAGCCGCGGCGTCGAGCAGGGACTTGGACAAGGCGGGCGAGCTCGCCACCCTGTCCGGGCGACTGGCTGTGCGGACCGAGGCGACCTTGGCGAAGACCCGGCTGCTGACCCTCGCGTCGACACTGCCCGCCGCGTGGAACGGCGCCGAGGCCGCGCTGCGGGAGAAGATCGCCACCGTCCTGCACTAGCTCCCGGCGACGGGGCGCGTCTCGTCAACCATCCACTGGAGGTAGGCGGGATTCCCGCCGACCACCGGGAGCGCCACCAGCTCCGGCGTGTCGTAGGAGTGGTTGGCCTTGACGAACGCGGTCAGTTCCTCGATCCGGTCGGCCGTGGTCTTGATCCAGAGCTGCCACTCCTGGTCGTCCTGGATCGCGCCGTCCCACCGGTAGATGCTGCGAATGGGGCCGCTGATCTGCACGCAGGCGGCCAGTCGCGCTGCAACGATCGCCTTGCTCAGCGACTCCGCTTCCTCCGCGCTGTCGGTCGTCGAAATGGCCACGATCTGCTCGGCGCTCATCTGGTCCCTCCGGTCGAACTCGTCTCACGAGCCTACGTCCGACCCCCTCGGCCGCCATCCGCGTTCACGCCCTCCGCAACGACCGACGGCCCCTCGGCCCGTGCGCGAACGCAAGGACCGAGAGGCCGTCCGCCGACCCGGCTCAGAGACCGGACGTCAGCACTCGATGACGTTCACGGCGAGGCCGCC
Source organism: Saccharothrix hoggarensis (assembly GCF_052936025.1). The sequence continues at coordinate 6,641,820 of NZ_CP193624.1, forward strand.
GCGTGCCGTCTCCTTGTACTTGTCCTTCATGTCCTTGCCGGTCTCACGCATGGTCTTGATGACCTTGTCCAGCGACACGAAGTGCGAACCGTCGCCCCGCAACGCCATCCGGGCCGCCGTGATGGCCTTGATCGACGCCAGCGCGTTCCGCTCGATGCACGGGATCTGCACCAGCCCGCCGATCGGGTCGCACGTCAGCCCCAGGTTGTGCTCCATCGCGATCTCGGCCGCGTTCTCGACCTGCTCGGGTGTCCCGCCCATCACCTCGGCGAGCCCGCCGGCGGCCATGGAGCAGGCCGAGCCGACCTCGCCCTGGCAGCCGACCTCGGCGCCGGAGATCGACGCGTTCTCCTTGAACAGCACGCCGACCGCGCCCGCCGTCAGCAGGAACCGCACCACGCCGTCGTCGGACGCGCCGGGCACGAACCGGGTGTAGTAGTGCAGCACCGCGGGCACGATGCCGGCCGCGCCGTTGGTCGGGGCGGTCACCACGCGGCCGCCCGCGGCGTTCTCCTCGTTCACCGCGAGGGCGAAGAGGGTGACCCAGTCCATCACCCGCAACGGGTCGGTGGCGTAGTGCTCGGCGGTCATCCGCTGCCGCATCTCGGCCGCCCGCCGCCGCACCTTCAGCCCGCCCGGCAGCACGCCGGTCTCCGTGCAGCCGCGCTCGACGCACTCCTGCATGACGCTCCAGATGTGCAGCAGACCCGCCCGCACCTCGGCCTCGCCACGCCAGGACAGCTCGTTGGCGAACATCACCTCGCTGATCGACAGCCCGGTCTCGCGGGTCCGCGCCAGCAGCTCGTCACCGGTCCGGAACGGGTACACCACCGGCGTCTCGTCGGCCTTGATCCGGTCCGCGCCGGTGGCCGTCTCGTCCACCACGAACCCGCCGCCCACGGAGTAGTACACCGCCGAGTCGACCACGGCGCCGTCGGAACCCGAGTAGGCGACGAAGCTCATCCCGTTGGGGTGCAGCGGCAACGACTTCCGCCGGTGCATGACGAGGTCGTCGTCCTCCTTGAACGCGATGTCCCGCACGCCGCCGAGCGACAGCCGCCCGGTCGCCCGGACCTCCGCCACCCGGCGCTCGGCCTCGACGGGGTCGACGTCCTCCGGCCGGTGGCCCTCCAGCCCGAGCAGCACCGCCTTGGGGCTGCCGTGGCCGTGCCCGGTCGCGCCGAGCGAGCCGAACAGCTCCACCCGGACGCGGTCGACCGACGCCAGCACGGGCTTCAGCCGGTCGACGAACATGGTCGCCGCCCGCATCGGGCCGACGGTGTGCGAGCTGGACGGGCCGATCCCCACGGAGAACAGGTCGAAGACGCTGATCGCCATGACGTCAGGCCTCGGTCAGTTCCGCGTACTTCGCGGCCGTCAGCAGCCCGGTGGCGTCCACCACGGCCACCTTGAACAGCCAGCCCGCGCCGTACGGGTCGTTGTTGATCAACGACGGGTCGTCGACGACCGCCGGGTTGACCTCCACGACCTCGCCGCCGACCGGCGCGTACAGGTCGCTCACGGACTTGGTCGACTCCAGCTCGCCGCACACCTGGCCGGACGTGACGTGGGCGCCCACCTCGGGCAGCTCCACGAACACGATGTCACCCAACGAGTCCGCCGCGTACGACGTGATGCCGATGGCCACGGGGTCCTGGGTACCCGGCGCCCAGTCGACCCACTCGTGCTCGGGCGTGTACAGCAGGTTCTCCGGAAAAATCACGACAGCGCTCCCTAAGTGAGGTCCAGATCCCCTCTCTGTCCTGGGACCTGAGAGCTTCGCCGGTCCGCCACGACGGTCGCACCGTCGGTCGGTCCCGGCTTGCACCGTGGGTGCGCGCCGCGAGGCACGCTTTCCAGAGTCGCCTCACCCGAGCGGTTCTCGCTGCCTGAGAGTGTGCGGGGTACTTGCTCCTTCGGCGCCCCGGCACGATCACCGAGGTCTCTCCCGCGCGGGTTCCGGCGCTGACCAACGCGCCGCGGCCGATGTTCAGTTGGTTGGCCCGCACGCTAGGTGCCCACGCGGACGGGTGTCAACGCGCCACCGGGCTTGTTCCGCCGGCACAACGCGACCCCTGGCCGTTCGTGCCGGCCGCACGATGACACCGAAACCCCGGTACCGGACCTTTGGCGTAACAACGGCCGAAGGAGCCCACCGTGCGGATCGCAGTTCCCCGCGAGATCAAGAACCACGAGTACCGCGTCGCGCTGACCCCGGCGGGCGCCCACGAGCTGTCGCAGCGCGGTCACGACGTGGTCGTCGAGACGGGCGCGGGGCTCGGTTCGGCCATCACCGACGAGGAGTACCTGGCCGCCGGCGCGAAGGTCCTGCCCACCGCGGACGACGTGTGGGCCGAGGGCGACCTGGTGCTCAAGGTCAAGGAGCCCATCGCCGAGGAGTACCCGCGGCTGCGCAAGGGCCAGGTCCTGTTCACCTACCTCCACCTCGCCGCCGACCAGCCGCTGACGCAGGCGCTGCTGGACTCCGGCACCACCGCGATCGCCTACGAGACCGTGCAGACCCCGAACGGCGCCCTGCCGCTGCTGGCGCCCATGTCGGAGGTCGCCGGCCGCCTCGCGCCGCAGGTGGGCGCGTTCTCCCTGATGAAGCCCTCCGGCGGGCGCGGCGTGCTGCCCGGCGGCGTTCCGGGCGTGCACCCGGCGCGGGTGGTCGTCATCGGCGGTGGCGTGGCGGGCCTGAACGCGGCCGCGATCGCCGTCGGCATGGGCGCCGACGTGCAGATCCTCGACACCAACGTGGACCGGCTGCGCCACATCGACGCGCTGTACCAGGGCCGCCTGCGCACGGTGACGTCCAACCGCTACTCGGTCGAGCAGGCCGTCCGCGAGGCCGACCTGGTGATCGGCGCGGTGCTCGTGCCGGGCGCGAAGGCGCCGAAGCTGGTCGGCAACGAGCTCGTGGCCGACATGAAGCCGGGCTCGGTGCTCGTGGACATCGCCATCGACCAGGGCGGCTGCTTCGCCGACTCGCGGGCGACCACGCACGCCGACCCGACGTACCAGGTGCACGAGTCGGTCTTCTACTGCGTCGCGAACATGCCCGGCGCGGTGCCGCGCACCTCCACCTACGCGCTGACCAACGTGACCCTGCCGTACGCCGTGGCGCTGGCGGACAAGGGCTGGGAGGCGGCGCTGCGCGCGGACGCGTCCCTGGCGCTCGGCCTGAACGCGCACGACGGCCTGCTGACGAACCTGCCGGTCGCCGAGGCCCACGGCCTGACCCACACGCCGATCGACTTCTGAGACCCGGGAACCCGGACGACCGGGCCGTCACGCGGAAGGGCCCCGCTCACAGCACGTGAGCGGGGCCCTTCGACGTTAAGACGGCCCGCTCAACCAGCCTGGGGGTCACTGGGAGCGGGCCGCAACGCCAATCCTAGCCGGGAACGCTCCGCGGTGCCCAGCGGGGCCCACCGATCCGATCCGATTCGTTCACCCGCCCACCGTCAGTGCGCAACCTCGGGCAAACGAGTGAATTCCGTACGTAACGGGTAAGTCACGACGGCTCGGCGGCCGATGCAGAGGACGGGAACCCCGCAGCTACGCAGCGGGGTCGTCCGCTCGCGCGGCGTTCTGCCGCGCCACCTCCGATCGGAGTGCAGATGGCTGAACCTCAGGGTTGGATCGACTGCCACGACCCGTTCGGGCGGGACCGGTCGATGACCGTTCTCGTCGAGAACGACCGAGTTCTGCTGGTCGCGCCGCCGGGCGAATCGGCTGTGATGTCGGTCACACAGACGCGCAGGTTGCGCCGTCTGCTCGATCAAGCCGCCGACAGGATGTGACCGACGTGGACGAGTCACTGCGGGCCGCCGTATTGCGCCGGCTCGCGCTCCTGGACGAGGTCGCGGAACGCGGCGAGGCGGACGCCCTCGTGCCGCTCGCCCGGTCCGAGATCCACCGCCTGGCCGACGGTTGGCGCCTGCTGCTGACGTTGCACCAGCCCGATCCGGACGGCCGCTGCGGCGCGTGCCCCGGCATCCTGCGGCACAAGAAGTGGCCGTGCCAGGTGTGGACGATGGCCCACCAGCACCTCATCGGGGAGGGCGTCCCGCACCGCGAGCGCCGTCACCCGCTGCGACCGCTGCGCCGCTCGCACGACGCCGAGGCCACGACCGAGATACCCGCGGTGAGGTCGAAACCCCGACATGCCCTACCCGAGTGATGCGCCTAGGGCAGGATGGCGCCCGGTAGGAGCATTCGGGAGGGACGCGTGCACGACGGCACTGGCCGCATCGTGGTGCAGAACTTGACCAAGCAGTTCGGTCCGGTCGCAGCGGTGCAGAATCTCAGCTTCACAGTGGAACCGGGTTCGGTGACCGGGTTCCTCGGCCCCAACGGGGCGGGCAAGACCACGACGCTGCGCATGCTGCTCGGCCTGGTGACCCCGACCGCGGGCATCGGACTGATCAACGGCAGGCCGTTCCACCAGCTCGGCAACCCGGGACGGGTCGTCGGCGCGGTGCTGGAGGCGCAGGGCTTCCACCCGAAGCGCACGGCGCGCAACCACCTCCGGGTGTACGCCGCCGCGATCGGCGTGCCGGACTCGCGCGCCGACCAGGTGCTCCAGCTCGTGGGCCTCGGCGCCGCGGGCGAGCGCAAGGCGGGCGGGTTCTCGCTGGGCATGAAGCAGCGGTTGGCGCTGGCCACCGCGCTGCTCGGCGACCCGCAGGTGCTCGTGCTGGACGAGCCGGCGAACGGCCTGGACCCGGAGGGCATCGCGTGGCTGCGGTCGTTCCTCCAGTCCTACGCGCGCAGCGGGCGGACCGTGCTGATCTCCAGCCACCTGCTGGCCGAGGTCGAGCAGACGGTCGACCAGGTGGTGATCATCAGCCGCGGCCAGACCATGTACTACGGGCCGCTGGACCACCTGCGCGACCAGCAGCAGGGTCGGGTGCTGGTGCAGCCGTCCGACACGGGCGGGCTCGTGGCGGCGCTGCGCGAGGACGGGATCAACGCCATCGAGCAGCTGCCGGACGGCCGGATCGCGGTCACCGGGGTCGAGGCCAAGCAGGTCGCCGACACCGCGTTGAAGGCGGGCGTGTCGATCTACGGCATCCAGGAGGAGAAGGCCGACCTCGAACGCCTCTTCTTCCAGCTCACCAACGGCCAGTTCGCGGCGCCCGGCCAGAACCAGTACGGGCCCCAGCCCGGCGGCTACCAGCAGCCCGGCTACCAGCAACAGGGTTACCAGCAGGCGGGTTACCAGCCGCAGGGCTACCAGCAGCCCGGCTACCAGCAGTCCGGCTACCAGCCGCCGGTGCAGCCGCAGCCCGGCCACCAGTCCGGCTACCACCAGCCGGTGCAGGCCCAGCCCGGCTACCAGCCCGTGCCGCAGCAGCCGTACGACCAGCAGGGCTACCAGCCGCAGCCGGGTCAGCAGCCCGGTCAGCCTGGCCAGTCCGGTCAGCCTGGCCAGCCGCCGCAGACCCCGCCGCAGGGCTACGAGCAGCAGTACCAACAGCCCCCGCAGGGCTACCAGCCACCACCACCGGGACACCAGCAGCCGCCGCAGGACAACCCGTACGGTCAGCAACAGGGTCAGGGCGGCCTGGGGGGCGGTGCGTGATGCTGGGCAACCTGATCAAGTCGGAGTTCCGCAAGTCCACCACCACGGGCCTGTGGTGGGGCCTCATGATCCCCACGGTGCTCATCGCGCTCGGCTGGGCGCTGGGCACCGGCGCCATCGGCAAGGGCATCATGGACGTCGTCAACAGCGAGGACGCCGAAGAGCTGACCCGACTGCTGGGCGTCGACCCGTCGCAGTGGCAGGTGTCGCTGTTCGGGATGGCGCGCAGCATCAACGTCGCGACCATCTTCCCGATGATCTTCGGCGGGTTGGCGATCTCGAACGAGATCAACCGCAAGACCATCACGACCACGTTCCTCACCGCGCCCAACCGGGTCGCCGCGATGACGTCCAAGATGATCGTCTACATCGTCTGGGGCGCCATCTACGGCGTCGCGATCGTGGCGTCGGTGAGCATCGGCATCGTGATCACGTCGGACTCGGGCGCCCTCCCGGACGCCGGCGGGTGGCTGGCGCTGGCCGGTGTCGGCATCCTGTCGTCGATCCTGATGACGATGTTCGGCGTGGGCGTGGGCGCGCTGATGACGAGCGTCGTGGGCACCACCGTCGTGCTGCTGCTGTACATGCTGATCGTGGAGAACGGCATCCAGCTCGTGCTGGCGTCGCAGAACCTCCCGGAGATCATCGGCTTCCTGCCGAACGGCGCGGTGAACGGCCTGACCGGTTCGGTGGCGTCGTCGCTGTTCCTGTCCAACGCCGGTGTCGTGCCGCCGGAGCTGGAGGAGCTGCTGCGGGCCGTCGCGGGCGCGCTGGGCGCGTTCGACTGGTGGCTGAGCGGCCTGATCTTCCTGGTGTGGACGGCGTTGTTCTTCCTGGGCGGCTGGGCGGCCACCCAGCGCAAGGACATCACCTGATCCAGTGATCTTGAACGTCTGAGCGCCTGGCAGAGGCCGTCCCGAAGGTTCGGGGCGGCCTTTGTCACATCGTGGGGGCCGAATCTGTCGGTGGGCCGACCTATGTTGGATTCGTGACCAAGACCGAGGGCTGGATCCGCAGACTCGCCACCGCGTGCTGGCAGCACCGCGCGCTCGTGGTGTGGTCGGTGCTGGCCGCCGTCGTCGGCGTCGGCCTGCAGGCGGTCGGGCCGCTGCTGATCAAGGTCGCCGTCGACGACGCGATGGCCGGCCGCACGGACCGGCTCACGTGGCTGGCGATCGTCCTGGTCGGCTTGGAGCTGCTGACGTTCGGCACCGCGTTCGTGCGCCGCTACCTGGGCGGCCGGCTCGCCGTCGACGTGCAGCACGACCTGCGGCAGGCGGTGTTCGGCGCGGTGCAGCGGCTCGACGGGCCCAAGCAGGACGCGTTGCGCACCGGCCAGGTCGTGTCCCGCTCGATCACCGACCTGCAGCTGGTCAACAGCCTGCTGTCGATGACGCCGCTGGCGCTCGGCACGGTCATGTTCACGCTGGCCTCCCTGGCTGCCATGTTCTGGCTCTCGCCGCTGCTCACGGTGATCGCGCTGGTGATCGTGCCCGCGGTCGGGGTGGTCGCGGCGCGCAGCAGGCTGACGTTGTTCCCGGCCACGTGGTCGGCGCAGCAGCGGGCGGCGGACGTGGCGCAGCACGTGGAGGAGACCGTCACCGGCGTGCGCGTGGTGAAGGGCTTCGGCCAGGAGGAGCGCGAGGTCGCCCGGCTGGAGTCGCGGGCGCGGGTCCTGTTCGCCGAGCGGATGCGGGCGGCCCGGCTGACGGCGCGCCCGGCGGCGACGTTGACGACCCTGCCGTACCTGGGCCAGGTGGCGGTGCTGGCGCTGGGCGGCTGGCTCGCGCTGCGCGGCGAGGTCACGCTGGGCACGTTCCTGGCGTTCTCGACGTACGTGGCGACGCTCGTCGGCCCGACCCGGCTGCTGTCGAGCCTGATGGTGACGGCGCAGCTGGCCCGTGCGGGCGTGGAGCGGGTGTACGAGCTGATCGACTCGCAGCCGGACGTGGTGGACGGCGACCGGGACGTGCCGCCGGGGCCGGTGGCGGTGGAGCTGCGTGACGTCACGTTCGGGTACACGCGCAGCGAGCCGGTGCTGTCCGGGGTGTCGCTGCGGGTCGAGCCGGGCGAGACGCTGGCCGTCGTCGGCACGGCGGGTTCGGGCAAGTCGACGGTGTCGCTGCTGCTGCCGCGCTTCTACGACGTGCACGAGGGCTCGGTGTCGGTCGGCGGGGTGGACGTGCGGGAGCTGCGGCTGTCGTCGTTGCGGCGGACCGTGGGGACGGTGTTCGAGGAGGCGTTCCTGTTCTCGGACACCGTGCGCGCGAACATCGCCTACGGCCTGCCGGACGCCTCCGACGAGCAGGTGGAGGCGGCGGCGCGGGCGGCCGAGGCGCACGGGTTCATCCAGGCGCTGCCGAACGGCTACGACACGGTGGTGGGCGAGCGCGGGCTGACGCTGTCCGGCGGCCAGCGGCAACGGGTCGCGCTCGCGCGTGCCCTGCTGTCGGACCCGCGGGTGCTCGTGCTGGACGACGCGACGTCCGCCGTGGACACCGCGACCGAGGCGGCGATCCACCGCACGCTGGCGGCTGTGACGGCCGAGCGCACCACGGTGCTGATCGCGCACCGGCGGTCGTCGTTGACGTTGGCCGACCGGATCGCGGTGCTCGACGCGGGCCGCGTGGTCGACGTGGGCACGCACGCCGAGCTGCACGAGCGCTGCCGGCTGTACCGGGAGCTGCTGGCCGGGCCGGGCGAGGCGATCGAGCAGGTCGACCCGCGTGCGGACGCCCGGCTCGAACCGGGGCCGGACGGCACCACGCCCGACCTGTGGCCGGCGTCCGAGCAGGACGACCTGGCCGTGCGCGCGGCGAACCGGGCCGTCGGCGCGACGACCGTGGCGCGGGGCGGGGGTGGCACGTCCGCGCTGCTCGGGGGCACCCCGCCGACGCCGGAGCTGATGGCCCGCGTCCACGCCCTGCCGCCCGCGCGCGAGGTGCCGGAGCTGCACGGCGAGGACCCGCGCGCGCCCGACCCGGGGTTCCGGTTGCGGACCCTGCTGCGCCCGGTGCGGTGGGCGATGCTCGGCGTGGCCGGGTTGCTGCTGGTCGACACGGCGCTGGCGGTCGCCGCGCCGAGCCTGGTGCGGCTCGGCATCGACCGGGGCGTGGTGGACGGCGAGGTCGGCTGGCTGTGGGTGGCGGTCGCGATCAGCTTCACGCTGGTGGCGCTGGGGTGGGTGTCGTCGGCGGTGGGCCAGGTGGTCACGTCGCGGGTCGGCGAGCGGCTGCTGTACCTGCTGCGGGTGCGCAGCTACGCGCACCTGCAACGGCTCGGGCTCGACTACTACGAGCGCGAGATGGCCGGCCGGATCATGACCCGGATGACGACGGATGTGGACGCCCTGTCCAGTTTTCTGCAGACGGGGCTGACGACGTTCGCGATCAGCGTGCTCACCGTGGTCGGCATCGCGGTGGCCCTGGTGGCGACCGATCCCGGGTTGGCGCTGGTGGCGTTGAGCGTCCTGCCGGTGCTGCTGATCGCGACGGTGATCTTCCAGCGGCTGTCGTCGGCCGCGTACGCGGAGGCGCGGGAGCGCGTCAGCGCCGTCAACGCCGACCTGCAGGAGAACGTGTCCGGGCTGCGCGTCTCGCAGGCGTACACCCGTGAGGCGCGGTCGGCCGAGGCGTTCGCGGAGCGCAGCAACGCGTACCGCCGGTCCCGCATCCGGGCGCAGCGGTACATCGCCACGTACTTCCCGTTCCTGTCCCTGCTGTCGGGCGTGGCGCAGGCGGGCATCCTCGTCGTGGGCGCGTACCGGGTGGCCGACGGCACGCTGTCCCCCGGCGTGCTGCTGGCGTTCGTGCTGTACCTGGGCCTGTTCTTCTCACCGCTGTACCAGCTGTCCGGCGTGTTCGACGGCTACCAGCAGGCGAGGGTCGGCCTGAGCCGCATCGGCGACCTGCTGCGGACGCCGAGCACCGTCCCGCCGGCCGCCGACCCGGTGCCCGTGACGACGTTGCGCGGGGAGGTGGAGCTGCGCGACGTGAGCTTCGCGTACCAGGGCACCACGCGGCCCGCCGTGGAGGGGATCTCGCTGCACGTCGCGCCGGGCGAGACCGTGGCGCTGGTAGGCGCGACCGGTGCGGGCAAGTCGACGCTGGTCAAGCTCGTGGCGCGGTTCTACGACGCGACCGGGGGCACGGTGCTGATCGACGGCGTGGACGTCCGGGAGTACGACCTGTCCGCGCTGCGCAGGCGGCTCGGCATCGTGCCGCAGGAGGCGCACCTGTTCGGCGGGGACGTCGCGGAGAACGTCGCGTACGGCAAGCCCGACGCGACGCGGGCCGAGGTGGAGGCGGCGGTCCGCGCCGTCGGCGCCCTGCCGGTCGTGGCCGCCCTGCCCGCCGCGTTCCACCAGCAGGTCGGTGAACGGGGCCAAGGCCTGTCCGCCGGCCAACGCCAACTGGTCGCGCTGGCCCGTGCCGAACTGGTCCAGCCCGCCCTGCTCCTGCTGGACGAGGCCACGGCGGCCTTGGACCCGGCCACCGAGTCCGCGGTGCTGGAGGCGAGCGACCACCTGGCCGGCGCGCGGACGACGTTCGTCGTGGCCCACCGCCTGGCGACGGCGGCGCGGGCGGACCGGATCGTGGTGCTGTCCGAGGGCCGGATCGTGGAGCAGGGCACGCACGCCGAGCTGCTGGAGGCGAACGGCCACTACGCCCGGCTGTGGTCGCACGGCGCCGACCTGGGGGAAGAAACCGAACTCACCGCCACCCACTAACCGGCCCCACCAACCCGCGCAACCGGTCGAACCACCCACCACCCAGCCCGCCCCCGCCGCGGTCGATGCGCCACTGCTCGAGCACGCGGATGAGGCAAGCGCACCGGCCCTGCGCGAGCAGGAGCTTGGCCGGCGCACCGCAGACAGTCCAGCCGGAGCCTGCGAGTCGAGGTGCAGGCGATGCACGCAGTGGGCAGGCGGTCGGCCAGGCAGACGGTTCATGGACCGGCGGGGCGGGCGGCCTGGCGGGTGCAGGCGGCGGGCGGGCGTGGCGACCTGGCAGGCGGGTGCGCGCCGGGCCGCGGGCTGGTGGGTGCGGCGGCCAGGTGGATGCAGGCGGTGAGCCGGTGTAGCGGCCCAGCAGGCGGTGCGGGAGGGCCGGTGGCGGGCCGGCGGGTGCGGGTGGAGCCTGGGGCGTGGCAGGTCCGAAGGGCCGGCGTGGGTGGGCACGAGGCTGCCCCGCAGCCGGGTAGGCGTGCGGGGCGTGGGTGGGTGGGTGGGTGGGTGGAAGCTGAGGTCAGGCCTTGGCGAGCACGTCGTCCAGCCGCTCGTAGCCCTCGACGACCCCGGTCTCCATACCGCTGGCCAGCGCCATGTCCCTGGCCTCGACGCTCTCGAAGACGCTGACCACGTGCAGCCGGGTCCGCCCGCCGCCGAGGTCCTCGAACGTCAGCGTCTCCAGGCTCACCCCGTCCGGGAATCCCTCGAACGTGAACGTCTGCACGATCCGCGAGTTGGGCCGCACCTCGTGGAACGAGCCGTAGAACTTGTAGTCCTCGTCGCCGAGGCTGTGGGTGTAGCGGTAGGCGCCGCCCGTGGTGGCGTCCCAGCGGTCGATCCGCATCGTGATGGACCGCGGGCCGAGCCACTTCACCACCAGGTCGGGGTCGAGGTGGGCCCGGAAGACGGCCTCCACCGGCGCGGAGAACTCGCGGGTGATGTGGATGGCCGGCACGGCCGGGTCGGCGTCGATGCTGGTCTCGGGGTGCGTGGTCGTGGTCATGATGCTGCTCCTCCTGCTCGTTCGGGTGCTTGGTCCTGCTCTTCGGACGCCATCTCGGCGAGCACGGCGTCCAACCGCCGGTAGCGCTGCTCCGCCTCGCGCCGGTAGCGCTCGATCCACTTCGTCATCAGGTCGAACACCTCCGCTTCGAGGTGGACGGGCCGTCGCTGCGCGTCCTTGGCGCGGCTGACGAGCCCCGCCCCCTCCAGCACTTTGAGGTGCTTCGACACGGCCTGCACGGTCACGGAGTACGGCTCGGCCAACTCGTTCACGGTCGCGTCGCCGACCGCCAGCCGCGCCACCATGTCGCGCCTGATCGGGTCGGCCAGGGCCGAGAACACCCGCGACAACTGGTCGTCCACCGCCAACTCCTTACTCAACCGTTCGGTTGAAGACAACGATACGAAGGCCCGGCGGACATGTCAACCGGGAAGTTGAACACGCAGCTCAAAGCCCTGGGTTCACCCCGCTGAACGCCTCACAGCCCCTCCTCGCCGCCGGTGCGCGGAACGAAGCCAAGTCGACGCCATGCGAGACACGTGACGGGCTTAACCTCAAGTGATGCTCAAGCACCCATAACGGGACCGATGACCTGATCGATCCTGTGAGCGAACACTCGTTGCCCGCCCCCTCCTGTGTGTGAACTGCACCAGACGGGGGACTAGCCTGACCATGAGTGAGTCATTACCAAGAGCGAGATGGATAGAGGCGAGCGCCAGCCGTGTCCAGCAGCAGTCCTGCTTCACAGTTCGGCCCCAATGAGTGGCTGGTCGAGGAGATGTACGAGCAGTTCCTCGCCGACCCGTCGTCGGTAGACCCGGCCTGGCACGACTTCTTCGCCGACTACAAGTCGACGCAGCGGTCGGGCAACGGGGCCGCGACGACGGCCGCGGAGAACGGCACCACGACCGCCACCAAGCCCGCTCCGGCCGCACCCGCGCCCGCCGCCACACCGGCGCCCGCGCAGCAGCCCAAGAGCCCGGCGCCGGCCGCCCCGAAGCCCACCACCAAGCCCGCACCCGCCCAGGCCGCCAAGGCCGCGCCGGTGCAGCCGGCCCAGGGCGTGGAGCAGAAGCAGCTCCGCGGCGCCTCCGCCGCCATCGCGAAGAACATGGAGCTGTCGCTCACCGTTCCGACCGCGACGAGCGTGCGCGCCGTGCCCGCCAAGCTGCTGGCCGACAACCGCATCGTGATCAACAACCACCTCAAGCGGACCCGCGGCGGGAAGGTCTCCTTCACCCACCTGATCGGTTACGCGGTGATCCGGGCGCTGCAGGCGTACCCGAACATGAACCGCCACTACGCCGAGGTCGACGGCAAGCCGTTCGTGGTCACGCCCGAGCACGTCAACTTCGGCCTGGCGATCGACCTGCCCGGCAAGGACGGCTCGCGCACGCTCGTCGTGGCCTCGATCAAGGGCTGCGAGAACATGACGTTCACGCAGTTCTGGCAGGCGTACGAGGACCTGATCCGCAAGGCCAGGTCCGGCTCGCTGACCACCGAGGACTTCGCGGGCACCACCATCTCGCTGACCAACCCGGGCACGATCGGCACCAACCACTCGGTGCCGCGCCTCCAGGCGGGCCAGGGCGCGATCATCGGCGTCGGCGCCATGGAGTACCCGGCCCACTTCCAGGGCACCAGCGAGCAGGCCCTGACCGACATGGGCGTCAGCAAGATCATCACGCTCACCTCCACGTACGACCACCGCATCATCCAGGGCGCGGAGTCGGGCGAGTTCCTGAAGCGCGTGCACCAGCTGCTGCTCGGCGAGGACGGCTTCTACGACGACGTCTTCACGTCGCTGCGGCTGCCGTACGAGCCGATCCGCTGGGTCGCCGACATCCCCGAGGGCGCGGTCGACAAGACCGCCCGCGTCATCGAGCTGATCGACGCGTTCCGCACCCGCGGCCACCTGATGGCCGACACGGACCCGCTGAACTACCGCCAGCGCAGCCACCAGGACCTCGACGTCCTGTCGCACGGCCTGACCCTGTGGGACCTGGACCGGGAGTTCCCGGTCGGCGGGTTCGCGGGCCAGGAGCGGATGAAGCTGCGCGACATCCTCGGCGTCCTGCGCAACTCGTACTGCCGCACGGTCGGCGTCGAGTACATGCACATCCTCGACCCGGAGGAGCGCCTCTGGATCCAGGAGCGCGTCGAGGTGCCGCACGAGAAGCCGCCGGCCACCGTGCAGAAGTACATCCTGTCGAAGCTCAACGCCGCCGAGGCGTTCGAGACCTTCCTGCAGACGAAGTACGTCGGCCAGAAGCGGTTCTCGCTCGAAGGCGGCGAGACGGTCATCCCGCTGCTCGACGCGGTGCTGGACAAGGCCGCCGAGCACGAGATCGACGAGGTCGTCATCGGCATGCCGCACCGCGGCCGGCTGAACGTGCTGGCGAACATCGTCGGCAAGCCGATCTCGCAGATCTTCCGCGAGTTCGAGGGCAACCTCGACCCCGGCCAGGCGCACGGCTCGGGCGACGTCAAGTACCACCTGGGCGCCGAGGGCAAGTACTTCCGGATGTTCGGCGACGGCGAGACGAAGGTGTCGCTGACCGCGAACCCGTCGCACCTCGAAGCCGTCGACCCGGTGCTGGAGGGCATCGTCCGCGCCAAGCAGGACATGCTCGACAAGGGCGGCGAGGGCTTCACCGTCCTGCCGGTCGCGCTGCACGGCGACGCCGCGTTCGCGGGCCAGGGCGTGGTCGCCGAGACGCTGAACCTGGCGCTCGTGCGCGGCTACCGCACCGGCGGCACGGTGCACGTGGTCGTCAACAACCAGGTCGGCTTCACCACCGCGCCCGAGCACTCGCGCTCGTCGAAGTACTCGACCGACGTGGCGAAGATGATCGGCGCGCCGGTGTTCCACGTGAACGGCGACGACCCGGAGGCGTGCTACTGGGTCGCGAAGCTGGCGGTGGACTACCGGCAGGCGTTCAACAAGGACGTCGTGATCGACATGGTCTGCTACCGCCGACGCGGCCACAACGAGGGCGACGACCCCTCGATGACGCAGCCGGCGATGTACGACGTGATCGACACCAAGCGCTCGGTGCGCAAGACGTACACCGAGTCCCTGATCGGTCGCGGCGACATCTCCGTCGAAGAGGCCGAGAAGGCGTTGCAGGACTTCTCCTCGCAGCTGGAGCACGTGTTCAACGAGGTCCGGGAGCTGGAGAAGCACCCGATCAAGACCTCGCCGTCGATCGAGGAGGAGCAGCAGGTCCCGACCAAGCTGCCCACCGGCGTCGACCGCTCGGTGATCGAGAAGATCGCGGACGCGCACGTCAACCTGCCCGAGGGCTTCACCCCGCACCCGCGGGTCAAGCCGGTGCTGGAGCGGCGCGCCAAGATGGCCCGCGAGGGCGGCATCGACTGGGCGTTCGCGGAGCTGCTGGCGTTCGGCTCGCTGGTGCTGGAGGGCCGCACGGTCCGCCTCGCCGGCCAGGACTCGCGGCGCGGCACGTTCGTGCAGCGGCACGCGACCCTGGTGGACCGCAAGAAGTCCGACGAGTACACCCCGCTGCAGCACCTGGCCGAGAACCAGGGCAAGTTCATGGTGTACGACTCGGTGCTGTCCGAGTTCGCGGCGCTGGGCTTCGAGTACGGCTACTCGGTGGCCAACCCGGACGCGCTGGTGCTGTGGGAGGCGCAGTTCGGCGACTTCGTCAACGGCGCGCAGCCGATCATCGACGAGTTCATCTCGTCCGGTGAGGCGAAGTGGGGCCAGGTCTCCGACGTCGTGCTGCTGCTGCCGCACGGCCACGAGGGCCAGGGCCCGGACCACACGTCCGGCCGGATCGAGCGGTTCCTCCAGCTGTGCGCGGAGGGCTCGATGACGATCGCCGTGCCGTCGACGCCGGCGAACTACTTCCACCTGCTGCGCCGCCACGCGCTGGACGGCGTGAACCGGCCGCTGGTGGTGTTCACGCCCAAGTCGATGCTGCGCCTGAAGGCCGCGACCAGCCCGGTCGAGCACTTCGTGGAGGACCGCTTCCAGTCGGTCATCGACGACCACAGCGGCGTCGACCCGAACGCGGTCCGCAAGGTCCTGCTGTGCAGCGGCAAGATCTACTACGAGCTGGCCGCGGAGCAGGAGAAGCAGGCCGCCAAGGACGTCGCCGTGGTGCGGGTCGAGCAGCTCTACCCCGTGCCCGCGCGCAAGCTGACCGAGGCGCTGGACCGCTACCCCAACGCCACCGAGGTCCGCTGGGTCCAGGAGGAGCCGGCGAACCAGGGTGCGTGGCCGTTCTTCGGCCTGGCGCTGCCCGAGCTGCTGCCCACGAGGTTCGCCGTCAAGCGGGTCTCGCGCCGTCCGATGGCCGCGCCGTCGGCGGGCTCGTCCAAGGTGCACGAGGTGGAGCAGCGCGAGCTGATCGCCAAGGCGTTCGAGTAACACCCGTCGGGTTCCGCCGAGCCGTCGAGACCTCCGGGTTTCGGCGGCTCGGCTCGTTCGTGGAGGAAGACCGTGTACTTCACCGATCGTGGCATCGAGGAACTGGAGAGCCGTCGCGGGGAGGAGGAGGTGACGTTCGCGTGGCTGGCCGACAAGCTCCGGTCCTTCGTGGACGCGAACCCGGACTTCGAGACGGCGGTCGAGCGCCTGGCCACCTACCTGGCGCGTGACGACGAGGACTTCGAGGACTGAGCGTGGGGCCGGCGGGCCGTGGTTCACGACCCGCCGGCGCTCGCCCTACCAGGCGTACGCCTCCGGCGCGGGCTTGGCGCCGTTCGGGCCGGGGGCCGGGAACAGCTCGTCCAGCTTCGCCAGGACCTCGGCGTCCAGCACGATCTCGGTGGACCGGAGCGATCCGTCGAGCTGGTCGGCGGTGCGGGGGCCGATGATCGGCGCCGTCACGCCCTCCTGGTGCAGCAGCCACGCCAGGCCGACGTTCGCCGGGTCCTCGCCGAGGTCGGCGGACAGCTTCTCGTACGCCTCGACGGCGTCGCGGTGCTTCTCCAGCGCCTCCAGGCTGCGGCCGGCGTTGCCGCGCACCGCGCCGCCCTCGCGCTGCTTGCGCAGCACGCCGCCGAGCAGTCCGCCGCCCAGGGGCGACCACGGGATCACGCCGACGCCGTAGTGCCGCGCGGCCGGGAGGACTTCCAGCTCCACGAACCGGTTCACCAGGTTGTAGATCGACTGCTCGCTGACCAGGCCGAGGAAGTGACGGCTGCGCGCCGCCTCCTGCGCCTGCGCGATGTGCCACCCGGCGAAGTTGGACGAGCCGAAGTAGATGACCTTCCCCTGCTGCCGCAGCACCGAGAACGCCTCCCAGATCTCGTCCCACGGGGTGTCCCGGTCGACGTGGTGCATCTGGAACAGGTCGATGTAGTCGGTCTGCAACCGCCGCAGGGACGCGTCGGCGGCCCGTCGGATGTGCAGGGCGGACAGCCGCTTCTCGTTCGGCCAGTCCCCCATGTCGCCGTACAGCTTGGTGGCCAGCACTGTCTTCTCGCGCCGCTCGCCGCCCTGCGCGAACCACCGGCCGATGATGTTCTCGGTGATGCCCTCGCCGCGCTGCCACCCGTACACGTCGGCGGTGTCGAAGAAGTTGATGCCGTGCTCGTGGGCGCGGTCCATGATCGTGTGGCTGTCGGCCTCCGACGTCTCCGGCCCGAAGTTCATCGTGCCCAGGCAGAGGCGGGACACGGACAGGCCGGAACGGCCGAGCTGGGTGTATTCCATGCGACAAGCCTGCCTCAACTCGCCGCGCACCGCTCCTCCCCCGAGCGGCCGTCGTGGACGCGGCGCGGGTGGCCGTGGTGCGACGCGCGGCGGCCACGGTGCGGGTTCACGGCGGCCACGGTGCGGTGCGCGGCGGGCCGCTCACGCCGAAGGCGGGGAAACCAGGTAGGCGGAGGTCGAGGACTCCAGGGCGGCGACGCACGCGGCGATCACGGGATGGCCGGCGGCGCCGCGGCGGTAGGCGATGCGGGTGCGGCGGTGGACGTCGAGCGGGACCAGGCGGACGTCGGCCGGCGGGTGCGCGGCGGCCAGTTCCGGCACGAGGGCCACGCCCTGACCCGCGGCGACGAGCGCGAGCACGGCGGTGAAGTCGTCGGCGTGGTGCCGCACGCGCGCCGTGAAGCCGGCCGCCTGGCAGACGCGCATCGCCACGGTGTGGCAGAGCGTGCCGGGGGTGCCGACGATCCACGCCGCCTCTCGCGTGCCCGCGACGGTCCGGTCGGGCCACCCCTCGGCCGGCACGGCGAGGAACACCTTCTCGTCCAGCAGCCGCACGGAGTCCACTCCCGGGTCGGATTCGACGGGCGCGACGTCGTAGTCGTGCCACAGCGCCACGTCGAGGCGGCCGTCCCGCAGGGCGTCGGGCACGTCGACCGGGTCCAACTCGGTGACCATCAGGTCGAGTGCCGGGTGGTCGCGACCGAGGGCGACCAGCGCGGCCGGCAGGAGGGTCGGGACGGCGCTGGGGAACGCGCCGATCCGCACGGTGCCGGACAGGCCGGTGCGGGCGGCGGCGAGCGTTGCGGACGCGGCTTCCAGGGCGGCGAGGACCGCCTCGGTGTGGTGGACGAGGGCGGTGGCGGCGGGCGTGAGGCGGACGCTGCGGCCGGTGTGTTCGAGCAGCGGCACGCCCGCTTCCCGTTGCAGGGCGGCGAGCTGCTGGGACACGGCCGACGGCGTGTAGGCGCGGGCCTGGGCGACGGCCGCGATCGTGCCCAGGCGGGCCAGGTCGCGCAGGAGCCGCAGGCGGCGGACATCGAGCATCAGCTCAGCTTACGGTCGCCCGCAGGAACGCGAGCTGGTCCTTCACGGTTCGGGCGTGCACCGTGGGTTCATGACGCTCACCGGCTTGTACGTCCCCTTGATCACGCCGTTCGACCGCTCCGGCGGCGTGGCGCTCGACGCGCTGGAGGCGTTGGCCGTCCAGGTGCTGGCCGACGGCGCGCGTGGCCTGGTGGCGTTGGGCACGACGGCGGAGCCGTCCTCCCTCGACCCGGCCGAGCAGCGGGCCGTCCTCCGCGTGGTGACCAGGGTGTGCCGGGACCGGCACGCGCCGCTGGTCGTCGGCGCGAACACCCCGGAGGCGCTCCGGGCGTTGGCCGACCACCCGGAAGTGGTGGCGGCGCTGACCACCGTGCCGTCGTTCGTCCGGCCGGGCGAGGAAGGCGCGCTGGCCCACCTGACCCGGCTGGCCGCGGACAGCCCGGTGCCGCTGGTCGTCTACGACATCCCGTACCGCACCGGCCAGTACCTGTCCGCGGCGACGTTGCGGCGCCTGGCGGACGTGCCCGGCGTGGCGGGCCTGAAGTACGCGCCGGGCGGGATCAACGCCGACACGGTGGACCTGTTCGCCGACCTGCCGTCCGACCTGGCGGTCCTCGGCGGGGACGACGCGTTCATCTCGCCGCTGCTGGCGCTCGGCGCGCACGGCGGCATCCTGGCCTCGGCGCACGTCGCCACCGCCCGGTTCGTGCGGCTGATCGAGGCTTGGCACGCCGGCGACGTGGCCGAGGCACGAGCCCTGGGAGGACGGCTGAGCCTGCTGTCGGCCGCCCTGTTCACCGAGCCGAACCCGTCCGTGGTCAAGGCCGTGCTGCACGCCCAAGGCCGCATCCCGACCCCGGACGTCCGCCTCCCGCTCCTGCCCGCCCACCCGGACAGCGCGTCGGCCGCCCTCACCGCCGTCGAACGCCTGCCCGCCACACGGCGTGGGTGAGCGGGACACCCGGCCGGTACGCCAGGTGGGTGGTCGAGGGCGCGTCGAGCACGTGCACGTCGGCGCGGGCACCCGGCGAGAGGTGGCCGACGTCCGTGCGCCGCAACGCTTTCGCGCCGTTGAGGGTGGCCGCGGTGACGGCTTCCTCGACGGTCAGCCGCATCTGGAGGACGGCCGTGGTGATGCCGTAGGCCATCGAGGTCGTGTAGGAGCTGCCGGGGTTGCAGTTGCTGGCCAGGGCGACGGTCGCGCCGGCGTCCAGCAGCCTGCGGGCGGGCGGGAGCGGTTGACGGGTCGACAGGTCGCACGCCGGGAGCAGCGTGGCCACGGTGTCCGAGCCGGCCAACGCCTCGACGTCCACATCGGACAGGTGGGTGCAGTGGTCGACGCTCGCCGCGCCCAGCTCCACGGCGAGCCGGACGCCCGGCCCCTCGCCCAACTGGTTGCCGTGCACGCGCAGGCCGAGCCCCTTGGCGCGGGCGGCTTCGAGGACGGCCCGCGACTGGTCCTCGTCGAACGCGCCACGCTCGCAGAACACGTCCGCCCACCGCACGTGCGGCGCGACCGCGTCCAGCATGTCGCCGACCACCAGCGCCACGTACTCGTCCGGGTCGGCGCCCGGCGGCACGAGGTGCGCGCCCAGGAACGTCACCTCGTCGGCGTGCTCGGCGGCGATCCGGGCCGAGCGCACCTCGTCGGCCACGGTCAGCCCGTAGCCGGTCTTCGTCTCGATCGTGGTCGTGCCCTGGGCGACGGCCTCGGCGACGTGCCGCGCCAGGTTCGCGGCCAGGTCGTCGTCGGACGCCGCGCGGGTGGCGTCGACCGTCACCGCGATACCGCCCGCCGCGTACGCCTGGCCGGCCATCCGGGCCTCGAACTCGGCCGTCCGGTCGCCCGCGAACAGCAGGTGCGTGTGGCTGTCCACCCAACCGGGGAGGACCGCGCGCCCCTCCACGTCGACGCGCGCGTCGGCGGCGGGCGCGGAGGACGCGGGGCCCACCCACTCCACCCGGTCGGTGAAGACCAGTGCGGCGCCGGTGAGGCGACCCAGCTCGGGGTCGTTGGTGGTCAGCTCACCGATGCCGGTGACGAGCGTGCTGGTCACGAACGCAGGAACCGCTGCCAGGCCGACGACGGGAACGCCAACACGCCCGCGTCGGGCTTCTTCGAGTCCCGCACCGCCACCTCGGGAGCGGAGAAGGCCACCTCGACGCAGTTGTCGTTGTTGCCGCCGCCGCTGCGGCTGCTCTTCCGCCACACCAGGCCCGCTTGGTCCACAGTGGACACAGGACCGCCTCTCATTCCGACTCGGCAAGTATCCGCTCGATCGTGGCGATCGAATCCTCCGGACCGAGCGCCCGCCCGAGCAGGTGGTCGAACCGCATTCTAGCCCGCCGGACCTGTTCCGGATCTTCGATGTGGAGCGAGCCCGTCGCGTGCGAGACGTAGAGCAACGACGGATCCTCGACGTCGGAGAAGTCGAGCAGCGTGAACGCCCCCTCCTGGCCGGCATGGGCACCCAGATCCCTCGGCAACACGCGAAGGGTCACCGTCTCCAGTTCGGCGACCATCACCAAGTGGCCCAACTGGTCGCGCATGACCTCCCCGCCGCCGACCAGCTGCCGCAAGGCGCTCTCGTCGACGAGCGCCACCAGCCGCAGCGGGTTCTCCTCCGAGGTCAGGCGCTGTTGGCGGATCATGCGGACCTTCACCTGAGCGGCCAGTTCCGGCTTGGTCCGCTTGAGTGAATTCGCCTCCAGGACAGCGCGCGCGTACGACTCGGTTTGCAGGAGACCGGGAAGCAGGACCAGCGCCAGTTCCCACACCGTCGACGCTTCGGTCTCGACGTCGACGTACCCCATGTCCCGCAAGCCGAAGGCCGTCCACCACCCCGGCCGCAGCGCCTCGCGCACCGCGTCGATGAGGTCGGGGTCGTAGTGGTCGTACACGTCCATCATCGAGCGGGCCAGGTGGACGTCGAGCCGTGTCTCGCCGGCCTCCAGCCGGTAGAGGCTGTTGCGGTGCTTGTCGAGCGCGGCGGCGGCGTCCTCGATCGTCATCCCGGCCGCCTCCCGCATCCGGCGGATGCGGCGGGCCAGTTTCCGACGGCGAAAAGGTGGGCGTGCTGGTGGCATGCGACCCATGATGGTGATCGGGGCCGACAACACTGGGAATCCCATCACTCGATCAGGGGATCACCTCGGTCAGGAGCCGGGCGACGTCGCCCAACCGCTCGTGCACGCCGTCCCTGGCCACGACCTTGCCGCCGACCACCACCACCGCGACGTCCGACGCGGTGGCGGCCAGGACCAGCTGCTCGGGCTCGGCGCCGGCCGTCCGGACGGAGTTCGTCCGGACCGCCACGAAGTCCGCCGGCGCGCCCACTTCGAGCCGGCCCGCCTCGGGCCACCCGATCGAGGCGTGGTTGGTCAGCGCGCCGACGAGTTCCGCCGGGGTGAACCGGCCGCGGCGGCCGGTGCGCAACCGCTCGTTGTGCTCCAACGTGCGTGCCTCCACCAACGGGTCGACCACGGCGTGCTGGTCGCTGCCCAGCGACAACGGCGACCCGGCCTCCGCCAACTCGCGCGCCGGGCCGATGCCGTCCGCCAGGTCCGCCTCCGTGGTCGGGCAGAAGCACACGCCCGTCCGGGTCGACCCCAGCAGGCCGATGTCCTTGTCGGACAGGTGGGTTCCGTGGACGGCCGTCGTGCGCGGCGTGAGGGCGCCCGCCTCCGCCAGCAACTCGGTCGGCGTCAGGCCGTACGACTCCAGGCAAGCGTCGTTCTCGGCCGGTTGCTCCGACAGGTGGACGTGCAGCGGCCGATCGGGGAACGCGCCCGCTACCAGCGACAATGTTTCACGTGGCACCGCGCGGACGGAGTGGATCGCGGCGCCGATCCGGGTGTTGTCGTCCCCGCGCAGCTCAGCCACCCGGTCGAGCCACCGGTCACCCGTGCCGTCCGAGAACCGCTCCTGCACCCCGCGCACGGGCTGACCGATCCCACCCGCCAGGTAGCAAGCGTCCAACAGGGTGATGCGGATGCCGGCGTCGCGGGCGGCCTGCCGCAGGGCCTCCGCCATCTCGTTCCCGCCGTTGTGCAGGTAGTGGAACTCGCCCACCGCCGTCACGCCGGCCACGGCCATCTCCGCGTACACCGCCGTGGCGAGCTTCAGGTACGAGTCGGGGGTCAGCCGCTCCGCCACCGCGTACATCCGGTCGCGCCACGTCCAGAACGTGCCGCCGCCGTCCGAGTGCGTGCGTCCGCGCAACGCCCGGTGGAACGCGTGCGAGTGCGCGTTGGCAAAACCGGGGAACACCAAGCCGTGCAGGCGTTCCACGCCGAGCGGAATCGTGTCCACTGTGGACACGGAGGTGATGAGGCCCTTGTCCACGCGCACCAGGACGCGCGACGCGATGCCGTCCGGCAGCCACGCCCGCTCACACCAGAAGCTCTTCATCGGCAGCCCGTCATGTGGCCAGGTGCTCCAACGTCGTCGCCAGCGCCGCCACGCCCGCCGCGCAGTCGTCCGCCTCGGCGAACTCCTCCGGCGCGTGGCTGATCCCGGTCGGGTTGCGCACGAACAGCATCGCGGTCGGGACGTGCGCGGCCAGGATGCCGGCGTCGTGGCCGGCGCCGGTCGGCAGCGCCGGCGTGTCACCGCCGATCGCCTCCCGGATGCGGGACATGAGACCGCGGTCGAACACGACCGTCCCGCCCCAGCTCTCCTCGGACACGCGGACCTCACAGCCCTCGTCGGACGCCGCCGCGCGGGCCTCGTCGGTGATCCGCTCGACCACCTCGCGGGTGCGCGGCTCGTCGTCGGCCCGCGCGTCCAGCCACACGTCCACGGACGACGCGATCACGTTGGTGCCGCCGGGGTTGGGCACGATCCGGCCGACCGTCGCCCGCGCGCCGGACGTCGCCGCACGTCGCGCCGCCAGCACGAGTCGCGCGGCGGGGAGCATCGGGTCGCGGCGGTCCTCGATCAGCGTCGCGCCGGCGTGGTTGCCCTCGCCGGTGAACGTGTACCGCCACCGGCCGTGGGCCAGGATCGAGCTCGCCAGGCCCACCGGGACGTCCAGCCCGCGCCCCTGCTCGACGTGCAGCTCCACGAACGCGCCGATGGACGCCAACGCGCGGTCGTCCCGGCCCATCCGCAACGGGTCGAAGCCGGCCGCGTGGGCGGCCTCGCCGAACGTGACGCCGTCCGCGTCCGTCAGCGCGCACGCGGCCTCGGCGGAGATCGCGCCGGTCATCAGCCGGGAGCCGAGGCACGCCACGCCGAAGCGCCCGCCCTCCTCCTCCACGAACACCACGATCGCCAGCGGCTTCGAGGGCGTGAAACCCCTGGCTAGCAAGAGGTCCACCGCCTGCAACGCGGACACCACGCCGAGCGGCCCGTCGAACGCGCCACCGCCCGGCACCGAGTCGAGGTGGCTGCCGGTGACGACGGCGTCCGGGCCAGGCTCGCCCCACCACGCCCAGATGTTGCCGTTGCGGTCCGGGCGGACGTCGAGCCCGCGCCGTTCCGCCTCCTCGACGAACCACGCGCGCAGCTCGCGCTCGACCCGGTCGAAGCCGTGCCGCGAGTAGCCGCCGCGCCGGGCGTCCCGCCCGACGTCGGCGAGGTCCGCGAGGTCAGTCATCGGAACCGGCCATCGGGATCGGGACGTTCTTCTCGGCGGCGACGTCGACGGCCCGCTGGTAGCCCGCGTCCACGTGCCGGATGACGCCCATCGCGGGGTCGTTGGTCAGCACGCGCTCGATCTTCTGCGCGGCCAACGGGGTGCCGTCCGCGACCGTCACCTGACCGGCGTGGATGGACCGGCCGATGCCGACCCCGCCGCCGTGGTGCAGCGACACCCACGTCGCGCCGGACGCCGTGTTGACCAGCGCGTTCAGCAGGGGCCAGTCGGCGATGGCGTCCGAGCCGTCCGCCATCGCCTCGGTCTCCCGGTACGGGGACGCGACCGAGCCGCAGTCGAGGTGGTCGCGGCCGATGACGATCGGCGCGGACAGCTCGCCGGACGCCACCATCTCGTTGAACCGCAGGCCGGCGAGGTGGCGCTCGCCGTAGCCCAGCCAGCAGATGCGGGCGGGCAGGCCCTGGAACTCGACGCGTTCGCCGGCCATCTTGATCCAGCGCGCCAACTGCTCGTTCTCGGGGAACAGCTCCAGGATCGCCCGGTCGGTCTTGGCGATGTCGGCCGGGTCGCCGGACAGCGCCGCCCAGCGGAACGGTCCCTTGCCCTCGCAGAACAGCGGCCGGATGTACGCGGGCACGAAACCGGGGAAGTCGAACGCCCGCTCGTAGCCGCCCAGCTTGGCCTCGCCGCGGATCGAGTTGCCGTAGTCGAACACCTCGGCGCCGCGGTCGAGGAAGCCCACCATGGCCTCGACGTGGTCGACCATCGACTGGCGGGCCCGGTCGGTGAACTCCTCCGGCTTCGCGGCGGCGTAGTCGGCCCAGTCCTCCACCGCGACGCCCTTCGGGCAGTACGCCAGCGGGTCGTGCGCGGAGGTCTGGTCGGTGACGATGTCCACCGGGACGTCGCGGCGCAGCAGCTCGGGGAGCACCTCGGCGGCGTTGCCGATCAGGCCGACGGACAGCGCGCGGCCGTCCTCCTTCGCCTTCAGCACGCGGGCGATCGCGTCGTCGACGTCGTCGGCGATCTCGTCCAGGTAGCGGGTCTCCACGCGACGCCGAGCGCGCTGCGGGTCGACCTCGACGCAGAGCGCCACGCCCTCGTTCATGGTGACCGCGAGCGGTTGCGCGCCGCCCATGCCGCCGAGCCCCGCCGTGACGGTCAGCGTGCCGCGCAGGGTGCCGCCGAACCGCTTGTCGGCGACGGCGGCGAACGTCTCGTAGGTGCCCTGGAGGATGCCCTGGGTGCCGATGTAGATCCACGAGCCGGCCGTCATCTGGCCGTACATGGTCAGGCCCTCGGCTTCGAGGCGGCGGAACTCGGGCCAGTTCGCCCAGTCCGGCACGAGGTTCGAGTTCGCGATCAGCACTCGCGGGGCCCACTCGTGGGTGCGCATGACGCCGACCGGGCGGCCGGACTGGACGAGCAGCGTCTCGTCGTCGGCGAGGTTCGCCAGCTCGCGGCTGATGGCGTGGAAGCTCGGCCAGTCGCGGGCGGCCTTGCCCGTGCCGCCGTAGACCACCAGGTCCTCGGGCCGCTCGGCCACGTCCGGGTCGAGGTTGTTGTGGAACATGCGCAGGGCGGCCTCGGTGGGCCAGCTGCGGGCGGTGAGGTCGGTCCCTCGGGCGGCGCGCACCATCACAGTGCTCCTAGGAGTTCGGGGCGCCCGCTCATCTCGGGGCAGCCACTGCGGATCAGGTCTTCGGCGGCGGCGATCTCGGGCGCGAGGTGCCGGTCCGGGCCGGGGCCCTCGACGTGCTCGCGGAGCTTCGCGACGGCCGCCGCGGTCACGGGGGAAGGCTTGAGCGGACGGCGCAGGTCCAGGGCGCGGGCCGCGGTCAGCAGCTCGATCGCGAGGACGCGGCGGAGGCCGTCCACGGACTGGCGCAGCTTGCGCGCGGCGGACCAGCCCATCGAGACGTGGTCCTCCTGCATGGCGCTGCTCGGGATCGAGTCGACCGACGCCGGCACGGCCAGCCGCTTCAGCTCGCTCACGATCGCCGCCTGCGTGTACTGGGCGATCATGTGGCCGGAGTCGACGCCCGGGTCGTGCGCCAGGAACGGCGGCAGGCCGTGCGACCGGTTCACGTCGAGCATCCGGTCCGTGCGGCGCTCGGCGATGCTCGCCACGTCGGCGGTCGGGATCGCGAGGAAGTCCAGCACGTACGCGATCGGCGCGCCGTGGAAGTTGCCGTTCGACTCGACCCGGCCGTCGGCCAGCACGACCGGGTTGTCGATGGACGACGCCAACTCGCGGTCGGCGACCGTCTCGGCGTAGGCGACGGTGTCGCGGGCCGCGCCGTGCACCTGCGGCGAGCAGCGCAGGGAGTACGCGTCCTGCACGCGGGTGCAGTCCGGGCCGCGGTGGCTCTCCATGATCTCGGAGTCGCGCAGGATCGCCGCCATGCGCCGGGCGGACCGGCCCTGGCCGGGGTGCGGGCGCAGGGCGTGGAGGTCGGCCGCGAACACGCGGTCCGTGCCCAGCAGGGCTTCCACGCTCATCGCCGCGGTGAGGTCGGCGACATCGAGCAGGTGGTTCAGGTCGCGCAGGGCCAGCACCAGCATGCCGAGCATGCCGTCCGTGCCGTTGATCAGCGCCAGGCCCTCCTTCTCGGCCAGGCGGACCGGCTGGATGCCCGCCGCGGCGAGTGCCTGGGCGGCCGGCACCAGGTCGCCCCGCGCGTCGCGCACGTCACCCTCGCCGGTGAGGGCCAGCGCGGCGGCGGACAGCGGCGCCAGGTCGCCCGAGCAGCCGAGCGAGCCGAACTCGTGCACGACGGGCGTGATGCCCGCGTTCAGCATCGCTGCCATCGCCTCGGCCGTCTCCAGCCGGATGCCGGTGTGACCGCTGGTCAGCGTCTTCAGGCGCAGCAGGACGAGGGCGCGGACGACCTCGCGCTCCACCTCCGGGCCCGCGCCCGCCGCGTGCGAGCGGACGAGGGACTGCTGGAGGGCGGCCCGGCGGTCCGGCGGGATGTGCCGGACCGCCAGCGCGCCGAACCCGGTGGAGACGCCGTAGGTGGGCTGCTCGGCCGTGGCCAGGCGCTCGATGTGCGACCGGGCGGTGGTGACCGCCTCGCGGGCCGCCTCCGTGATCTCCACGGGCGCGCCGCCGCGGGCGACGGCGTGGACGTCATCGCGGGTCAAGGGCTTCGGACCCAGCTGCACGGGTTGCATGCACCCATCACAACCCGGCAACCGGGTCCGCACGACCCGAGGTCCGCCGATCGTGTCTGGCATCCCAGACGCGCCGCCGCGGCAGCGGTGTCCCGCAGGCGCCGCGGTCGGGTGGCGTCAGCCGCCGGCCCAGGCCAGGTCCGGCTCCGGGTCGACCACCACCGCCTCCGCCGCCGCGGTCAACTCCGCCAACCCCGCCGCCCGCACCCCGATGCCGGAGACCTGGAGGTGGACGTCCGGCCGGAGCTCCACCACGAGGTGGCCGCCGTCGGCCGCGTAGTACCGGGCGGTGAGCCCGCGGGCGGTGGTCATCGTCGGCGAACCCTCGAACCCGTACGGGCGCCGGCTCAGCAACACGTTGTAGGTGACGCCGTCGTGCACGCCCGTGGTACTGGCCTGCCAGCCCTCCGGCAGGCCCCCGTGCGCCTGGATGCCCCGCGAGCCGCCCAGCGACACCGGCAACCGGACCGGGCCGGGGTCGGGGCGGACCGACTCGGCGATGCGCACGGCGGTGGTGCGGGCGTCCGGGATGTTCCTCAGGGTGACCGACAGGTACACCTCCGGTTCGGGCTGCCACAGGACGGTCGTGGCGCCCGAGACGACGCCCGGCGCGCCGTTGACGGTGACGCGGTAGGCCTCCAAGGCGTTGGCAATCGCGTCGGCCATCGCGCCCGTGGACTCGTTGGCCGGCTGGACGGTGAACTCCAGGGACGGGTTCGTGGCCTTCGCGGTCGACTCGCCCTGCTCCCAGGTGCGTCGCGTGTACGTGGCCGGGTCGACCAGGCGCTGCCGCTCGGTGAAGCCCTCCGGCAGCCAGGTCGGGCTGAAGCCGAGCGAGACCGTCGGGATCGTCGGCTCGATCGGGATCTCGACCGACGTGGCCGGTGGCGACTCGGCCGTGGGTCGGCCGACCGCGGTGGCCACGACCGCCACCACCGCCGCCGTGGCGGCCGCCGCCAGGACCAGCAGGAACGACGTGCGGGACTTCCGGGGGCGGCGCAGGGCGGCCAGCACCGGGCCGGGGGGCGGCGCCTGGTCGGCGCGCATCCGGAGGGCGTCCCTGATCAGGCTCTCGGTGTCGCTCACAGTTCCTCCTTCACCCGGTCGTCGGCGCGCAGCGTCGCCAGCGCGCGCGAGATGTGGCTGCGGACCGTGACCTGGGAGCAGCCCAGGGTCTCGGCGATCTCGGCGTCGTCGTAGCCCTCGTAGAACCGGAGCACGACGGCCGCCTTCTGCTTGCGCGGGAGCTTGTCGATGCTCTGGAGCATCGCCTCGCGCTCGTCGTAGAGAGCGGACGGGTCCGGGGTCGGCGGGTCTATGCCGTGCAGCGAGGTCTGCGGCTTCCACCGGCGGCGCCAGCTCAGGTACTCGTTGGTGACCATCCGCTTGACGTACGCCACCGGGGCGTCGACGGCGGCGATGCGCGACCAGCGCTGCTGGGCCCGGAGCAGGCACTCCTGGACGACGTCCTGCGCGAGGTGCGGGTCGCCGGTCAGCACGGTGGCGTAGCGCAGCAGCGGGGTGACCTGCCCGGCGGCGAAGTCCTCGAAGCTGGTCGTCATACCCCTCCAATGCGCGGGACCGCGGATTTGTTGAGAATGGCTTTCGTGGGAGGCAGCAGCGACGTGCCGGCGTTGCGCCGAGGGCTCGCGGTGCTGCGCCTGCTGGCGAGCAGGCCGGGTCCGCTGTCCGCGGCGGCGGTGGCGCGTGAGCTGTCGCTGCCCCGGTCCACGACGTACCACCTGCTGGCGGAGCTGGCGGCGGCCGGCTTCGCCACCCACTTCCCGGAGGAGCGGCGCTACGGGCTCGGCGTGGCCGCGTTCGAGCTCGGCTCCGCCTACCTGCGCCACGACCCGCTGGAACGC
The DNA here is from genome assembly GCF_052936025.1 of Saccharothrix hoggarensis. The sequence goes on from NZ_CP193624.1 coordinate 6,670,517, forward strand.
CTCGCGCGGCCGTTGCTGCGGCGTCTCGTGGACTCGGTCGGCCGGACCGCGCACCTCGGCGTGCTGCACGGCGCCGAGTCGCTGTACCTGGTGCGCGAGCAGCCCCGCCACCCGACCACGATCGTGTCCGACGTGGGCGTGCGGCTGCCCGCGCAGCTGACCGCGTCCGGCCGGGCCGTGCTGGCCCGGCTGCCGGCGGCGCAGGTGCGGGCGCTGTTCCCCGGCCCGTTCGTGGACCGGACCGGCCGGGGGCCGCGGAACCTGCCCGCGCTGCGGCGCTTGCTGGCGGAGGAGCGTCGGCGCGGCTGGGCGGTGGAGGACGGCTACGTGACGGCCGGCTTCGCGTCCGTCGCCGCGCCCGTCTTCGACCACGGCGAACGGCCGATCGCCGCGATCACCGTGACGTTCCGGCACGTGTGCGACGTCGAGTGCGGCGAGACGTGGCCGGAGCTGGCGGCGGAGGTGCGGCGGACCGCCGACGAGCTGACCGGCCGGCTCGGCGGAGGTCGCCCGGCCGATCCGGACCCCGACAAGCACTGAGCCGCCGACAAGCACCGGGGACGCGACCGGCGTCGCGGTGGCGAGACCGCGGCGTCCGGGTAGGCGAACGCCCCCGGCACGTGCCGGGGGCGTCGACCGGTGCTCCGACCTACAGCTTGACGTCCTTCAGGAAGTTCGCGGCCACGTTCGCGATGGTCTGCTTGTCGACGTCGACCTGCTTGACCAGCTCGGCCAGCTTCTCGGTGGTGAGCGCCGCGGAGACCTTGTCCAGCGCGTCCTTGCCCTTGGCGTCGAGGGCGTCGGACCGCAGCAGCGGCACGACGTTCTGCGCCGGGTACATGGTCTTCGGGTCCTCCAGCTCCACGAAGTCGTTCGCCTTGATGTCGGCGGACGTCGTGTAGAGGTTCGCCACCTGCACCGTGCCGTCCTTCAGCGCGTCCACGGTGATCGGGCCGCCCGCGTCCGTGGTCTTGATCTCGGTGAACGTGACGCCGTACAGCTCCTTGATCTTGCTCTCCCAGCGCTGCGCCCACTCGCCGGCCGCGCCGAGCGCGTACTTGCCGGACCCGAGGTCGGCGATCGACTTCACGCCGCCCGCCGCGGTGGCCTTGGTGACCACCAGCACGTCCTTGTCCTCGGCGGCGGACTTCTCCAGCACCTCCAGGCCCGCCGGCGTCTTCGACTTCAACGCCGAGTAGACGTCCTCCGCCTCGGTGGTGGTGTTGGTCTTGTCGAAGTAGTTCAGCAGGTTGCCGGTGTACTCCGGCACCACCGCGAGCGACTTGTCCTGCAACGCCTTCACGACCAGCTCGCGGGCTCCGATGCCGGACCGCACCGACACCGCGGCCCCGGTCGTCCGCAGCGCCCCCGCGTAGATCTCGGCCAGGATCTTGTTCTCGGTGAAGTCGGCCGAGCCGACCACGACCTCGCCCGGCGCGGCGTCCTGCCCGCCGCCGCCCAGGTCCTCTTTGGAGCCACAGGCGGAGACGACCAGCGCCGCCGCGGTGACGATGACGGCCAACGTGCGCTTCATGCCGTGCTTCCTCCAGATTCGACGGGCGCCGGTGTCTTCCGGCGCCTCGGCTGCACCCCGCTCGACCCCGTCCGGGCCGACAGCCGCAACCCCGCGGGCACGACCAACCTGCCCAGGCCCGCGAGCAGGACGTCCAGCAGGACCGCGAGCAGCGCGATGAGGATCGCGCCGCCGATGAACTGCCCGTAGTCCAGCACCCGCAGGCCGTCCAGCAGCGGACGTCCCAACGTCTCGATACCCACGTACGCCGCCACCGACGCGGTGGCCACGACCTGCAGCATGGCGTTGCGCAGACCGCCGACGAGCAGCGGCAGCGCGTTCGGCACCTCGACCCGCCACAACCGCTGCGCCCCGGTCATGCCCATGCCCCGCGCCGCGTCCACGACGCCCCGGTCCACGTCCTGCACGCCCGCGTACGCGCCCGCCAGGATCGGCGGCACGGCGAGCACGACGAGGGCGATGAGCACGCTCACCGTGCCGCCGCCCGCGATCAGGTACAGGAACGTGACGAGCCCGAGCGTCGGCAACGCGCGCAACGCGTTGCTGCCGCCCACCAGCACGACACCGCCGCGTCCGGTGTGCCCGACGTACAGGCCGAGCGGCACCGCGATCAGCGCCGCGCCGAGCACCGCGCCGACGCAGAACAGCAGGTGGACGCCGACCCGCACCGGGATCGACTTGCCGCCCGACCAGTTGACCGGGTCGAGCAGCCACGCGAACGCCTCGGCGAAGATCATGCCTTGCCCACCAGGACCCACGGGGTCAGTCGGTTGCGGAGCAGCACCAGCAGCAGGTCGACGACCAGCGCGAGCAGCAGGGTCAGCACGATGCCGACGATGATCGGCGCGAGGTAGCGCTGCTGGAAGCCGTCCGTGAACAGCGTGCCGAGGCCGCCGGTGCCGATCAGCGCGCCCACGCTGACCAGGCTGATGTTGCTCACCGAGCCGACCCGCACACCCGCGGCCAGCACCGGCACGGCCAGCGGCAGCTCCACGGTCAGGAACCGCCGCCACGGGCGGAAGCCCATCGCGGTGGCGGCGGCGATGACGTGCGCGGGCACGGCGCCCAGCGCCTCGGCGACCGGCCGCACCAGCAGCGCCGTCGTGTACAGCGTCAACGCCGTGATCACGTTCACCGGGTCGAGCACCCTGGTCCCGATCAACGCCGGGATGATCGCGAACAGGGCCAGCGACGGGATCGTGTAGACGACGTTCGACAAGCCGATCAGGGCCGCGTTGACCGCGCGGAACCGGTGGCACAGCAGGCCGAGCACGATCGCCAGCACCACCGACACGACCAGCGGCGCCAGCGACAGGTAGACGTGGTCCAGCAGCCGTTCCAGCAGCGCCGCCCGCGTGCCGGCGTCGCTCAGGTACCGCGCGACGTCACCCACGGCGGCGCTCGATCACGTCCAGCACCTGCCTCGCCGTGACGACGCCGGCGAGCCGCCCCTCGGCGTCCACCACGACGCCGAGCCCGGACGGCGACGACAGCGCGGCGTCCAGCGCGCCCCGGATCGGCGTGCCCAGCTCGTACAGCGAGCCGCCGGGCACGACCGCGGCGTCCGGCGCGACCCAGCCCCGGGGCCTCTTGTCCGGGTCGACCACGAGCCGCCAGTCCGAAGAGGACTCGTGCGCCGAGCCGGCGGACACCGTGGCCACCTCGGCGACCTCGATCCCGGATGAGTCCACAAAGGACAGGCTGCGGTAGCCGCGGTCCTTGCCGACGAAGTTGGCCACGAAGTCGTCCGCGGGCCGTGACAGCAGCTCGGCGGGCGGCGCGTACTGCGCGAGGACGCCGCCGGTGCGCAGCACCGCGACCTTCTCCCCGATGCGCACGGCCTCGTCGATGTCGTGCGTCACGAACACGATGGTCTTGTCCAGCTCGGCCTGCAACCGCAGCAGCTCGTCCTGCAGCCCTTCCCGCACCACCGGGTCGACGGCGCTGAACGGTTCGTCCATGAGCAGCACCGGCGGGTCCGCGGCCAGCGCCCGCGCCACGCCGACCCGCTGCTGCTGCCCGCCGGACAGCTGCACCGGGTACCGCTTGCCCAGCTCGACCGGCAGGCCGACCAGCTCCAGCAGCTCGGCGGCACGCGCGCGGGCCCTGCGGCGGGTCCACCCCGTGAGCAACGGCACAGTGGCGACGTTGTCCAGAACGGTCCGGTGCGGGAACAGGCCCGCCTGCTGGATGACGTACCCGATGCCGCGCCGCAACGTGGGCGGGTCCACGGCGAGCACGTCCCGGCCGTCCACCAGGACCGTGCCCGACGTCGGGTCGACCATCCGGTTCACCATGCGCAAAGAGGTGGTCTTGCCGCACCCTGACGGGCCGACGAAGACCGTGATCGTGCCCGCCTCCACCACCAGGTCCAGGCCGTTCACCGCGGTGGTCCCGTCGTCGAACCGCTTGGTCACGTCGCGGAACTCGATCACCCGTGGTCCTCCTGCCGATGTGCATCAGGCGTCGATCGACCCTAGCCCGTCGATCCGACCGCGGCACGGCGTTTCACCATCCGGTCAGTAGGCTGCACCGTTTGTGGCAACCGAACCAGTGCGCGCTCTCCTGGCCGAACGCGGAACGCACGCCCGCAAGCTGCGGCGCGTGCTCGACCTGCTCGCCGGTGACTGGCACACGTTGGCCGAGTTGGTCCGGCTCCCGGCGGTGCCCCGGCGCACCGTGCAGGAGCTGCTGACCGCCGTCGGCGACGACCTGGAGACCAGTGGCGACCGGTACCGGCTGGCGCCGGCCAAGGCCGCCGACTACGCCGCGTTCGGGGCCGGTGACGACCTCGTGGACCCGGTCGACGCGCTGGTGTCGCGGCACACCGAACACCTGCGGTCCATCCTCGCCGACATCGCCGACGTGCCGCCGCCGCTGGCCGCGCTGGACCACGTGCAGGCGACGGCGGAGACGGCGTTGAAGCGCGCGCTGTGGCTGAACACGACGTACGACCTGGCCGGGCGGACGCTGCTGTGCCTCGGCGACCACGACCTGACGTCGCTGGCGGTGTGCGCGGTGAACCCGTCCGTCGAGGTCGTCGTGGTCGACGTGGACGACCGGTTGCTGGAGTTCATCTCGACGCGCGCGGAGGAGCGCGGCTGGACCGTGCGGACGGTGCACGCCGACTTCCGGTTCGGCCTGCCGCCCGCCGTGGTCGAGTCCGCGGACCTCGTGTTCAGCGACCCGCCGTACACGCCGGAGGGCATGGCGCTGTTCGCCGGGCGGGCCGTCGAGTGCCTGTCCGACGTGGCCCGCGGCCGGGTGCTGCTGGCGTACGGGTTCAGCGACCGGACCCCCGCCCTGGGGCTGAAGGTGCAGCAGGAGTTGCAGCGGCTCGGGTTGGTGTTCGAGGCGATCCTGCCCGCGTTCCACCGGTTCGACGGCGCGCAGGCCATCGGCAGCGCCGCCGACCTGTACGTGTGCCGGCCCACGTCCCGCCGCGCGACGTCGACGCCCAAGACGTCCATCTACACGCACGGCCCGCAGTCCGTGGAGGCGACCGGGCCGAGTGCCACGGCGCTGGCGGCGCTGGTCGACCTCGCGCCGCGGCCCGAGTCCTCGCCACCGCCCAAGCCGCGCGCGCCGGGCTGGGCCGACCCGATCGGCAAGGGCGCGGCGTCGTTGGCGGTGGACCTGACCGGCGACCCGGGGCCTTGGCTGCTGCGGACGCTGCTGGCGTGCTCACCGGGCCGGATGGCGGCGCTCGTGCCGAACAACCACCCGGACGTGGCCTCCGCGGCGGGACAGCACGGGCTGAAGTCGTTGGTGGACACCAGGTTCGCGCTGAGGTTCCTGCGCTCCACCCCGGACGGCAAGCACTGCGTGGTCGTGGCCGACCAGGTGTTGGCGGGCACGCTGGACGTCGGCGGGCTGGCCGTGCGGGAGGTGCTGATGCGGGCACACGGCAAGCTGGGGAACGTGTGGCGCGAGGCGCTGGTCACCGCGACGCACGGCGCGATGACCAAGCGGGAGGCGCGGGAGCGCATCGGGGAGCACCTCGACCCCGAGCACACCGACCTGGAGCTCCGGCTGATCGACCTGCCGCGGCACCGGATCGCCGCCCTGCTGCCGCTGATCCGCGCGTCGGCCGGGTAGCCGGACCTGGCCCGACTTGGCCCGACTGGCCCGACCTGGCCGGACCGGCGGACTTGGCCGGAATTCCGGCGAAGTCCGGCGTCGCGGCGCCGTTCGGCGGTAACTTCCCGTCGAACCAGGAGGCACGCGCATGAACCAACCCCACGGCGGCTGGACGCCCAACCCGGGCGCGCCGGGGCCGCGGCAGCACCCCGGTCAGCAGCCGCACGCGCCCCAGCCCCACCCGGGTCAGCCTCTCCCGGCCCAACCCGGGCAGTTCGGCCACCCCGGCCAGCCGCCGCACCCCGGCCAGACCCCCTACCCGGGCCAGCCGTACTACCCAGGCCAGCCGTACCCAGGCCAGTCCCCGTACCCGGGCCAACCGCGCCGACCCAACAACGCGCTGCCCGTGCTGGCCGCGCTGTTGTTCCTGCCGAACGTGGTCCTCCTGTACGTCGCCTCGCTGCCCGCCGTGTCCGACGGGAGGGTGCCGACGCCGCACCTCGGGCTCACCCTCCTCGGCATCCCGTTCACCGAGGAGATCACCGGGAACGTCGACTTCGCCATCTCGCTGACGTTGAGCGTGGCCACGACGGTGCTCGTCCTCGCCGTGGTGCTCGCGTGCCGAGTGCCGGGCGTGCGGTGGGGCCTGGTCGGGATCGCGGTCCTGGCGGCGGCGCACAACGTCTACGTGGTCGCCGAGGTGGCGGCGAACCTGCCGGCCGAGTTCGTGGCGCTGCCGGCGATCGCCCTGGTGCTGTGGGTGGTCTCGGGCCTGGTCGCCGCCCTGCCGCCGGTGGGCCGCGCGATGCGGGGCGCGAAGCCGCCGCACCACCTGCCCGGACCGCCGTCCCACGTCCCCCCGCCCGCGCACGGCCAGTGGGGCTGAGTCACAGGAAGTCCCCGCGGTTCACGACGGCCTTGGACCGCGGCCGTGCCGCGCGGGGCGGCCGGGTGGCGGCCAGCACGACGTGGGCGAGACCCACCAGTGCCGCGCCGCCGACCACCCAGTTCCGCGTCCCCGACACCGAGCCGGAGAGCACGGGCGCGAACGTGCCGGACGGGTCGACCACCAGCGCCACCCGCTCACCGACTTCGGCGACGTAGTCGGCCGAGCCCGAGAACGACACCGGACGGCCCGCGCAGTCGAACTCGTGGTGCAGCGTCGGAGCGCTGGTGCGGTGGGACTCCTGCCGGCGCTCGACCAGCTCGCAGTCCACCCGGTCGCCGACCACGGTCATCAGCAGTGAGCCGGCGCCGAACAACGACGCCATCGCCAGCCCGATGCCGACCACGACGCTCACCGCCGTGAACGGCCCGTTCGGCTGCCGCGCCCTGGTCCCGAACACCAGCAGGACGAGTCCGACGAGCCCGGCGACGATGCCGAGCACACCCCACGCGCCCGTCGCGCTGAAGAGCACGCCGACGCTGAGCAAGGCCACAACGCCAACCACCATGGCCGCCGTCTTCACAGGAACTCCTGACTCACCTTGGGGCCGGGCAACCGGGGAGCGGGCCGCGGCGGCGGCAACAACGCCACCACGAGCACGAACAGCAGTCCTGCCAACACCACGCCGACAAAGGCCAGGTTCCGCCCCGACGACACGTCACCCACCAGCGCCGGGTCGACGACCCCAAGACGATCCACCACCAGGAGGACGCCGTCCCCCTGGTCGGCGACGTACCCGGAACGACCGGTGTACTGCACCGCCCGCCCGCCGCACTCGAACGTGTGGTGGTAGTAGTCCGACCCCGAACGGGTCGAGGACTCGTGCCGCTCCACCACGACGCAGTCCGCGCGCTCGCCGAAGACCGTCAGCCAGGCGGAGTGCGTGAACCCCTGGCTCACCATCGCGAACGCGATACCGCCCACCAGCGCCACCCCGATCAGGTAGCTCCGCGGCCGCAGCATCCCCGTCGCCCAGGTGAACCCGACCAGACCGCCGAAGATCGGCACCAGCCCGAACGCGCCCCACCCGGCGCTGACGGACAAGAACACCCCCGTGCTCAGCAGGCCGAGCAGGGACAGCACCATGACCGGCACCCACACCGCCTTGCGACGCGGCTTCGTGCCCCGCTCACCACTCACGCGTCCCCCGCTCACTCGTGGCGCCGTCACAGGAAATCCTGGCCACCCGCCACCGATGCCTCCCGCGCCGACCGCGTCGACGACCTGGTCGCCGCGAACCAGGTGTACAGCAGCCCGAACGCGAGCGCCGCCGGCAACGCCCACAGGCCGGTGGTCGTGAGGTCCGACGGACGCAAGGCGTTCAACAAACCCGTCCGGTCGAACACCAGCGACGTCCGCTCGCCGACGTCACCGATGTGCTCGGAAGCCGTCTGGTACGGCCGGTACTCGATCCGGCGGTCGCCGCACTGCACGGTGTGCAGCGTGTAGGACGCCGACCTGGTCCCCTTGACGACCCTCTCGTCCAGCACCACGCAATCGGTGCGCGTCTCCCCGAACGCCGAGAGCCACAGCGGAGGACCCTGCACGACCGCCGAGATGAGCACCGCGGTCAGCACGGCGATGGTGGCGAAGAACGACAGCACACTCCGCCACAGCCACATCGCCCCGGCCAGCAGACCGGCCATGCCCAGGGCGAACAGCGCCATGCCCAACCAGCTCACCCGCTCGGCCGCGAACAGGAACCCGCCGGCGAGCACGAACACCAGGCCGGCGACGCACGACGTCACGGCGAGCTTCTTCGTCACTCGTCCAGGTATCCCGTCTGGCGCTTGAAGGTCGGCTGCCGCTCCTCGGGCACGCCTTCCAGCTCCAACTCGTCCTGCTTGGACGTCTCGCGCAGGACGTCGGCGCCGAACTTGGTCTGGAACCCGCCGCCCATCACGTCCGGCACGGAGTGCGGCGACACGTGGCCGTTGCGCTCCAACGGCTTGTACGGCGTGTACGCGTCACCGACCTTCTCCATCAGCGGGGTGCCGCCGACCTTGTCCTCGTAGACCTTCTTCCAGGTGTCGCCGGCGTTCTTGTAGCCGTCGCCGAACTCCCGGCCCGCGTCCCGGAGCTTGGTGCCCGCGTCGCCCAACGTCGGGCGCGCGTTGCCCCAGTCCTCCATGCGCTTGCCCGCGTTCTCCAGCCCTTCGAACTTCACCCCGCCCGGTGTCCCGGACGCGCGCGTCGCGGCCCCGCCGCCCTTGCCGAAGCGGGCCAGGCCCTTCAACGCGTCCCCCAGCGCGCCGAACAGCCCCTTCAACCGCCCCATGATCCGCGTGACGACCCGCATCAGCTTGGCGATCTGCTGGGTGATCTTGCCGAGCACGACCGCGCCCCGGCCCACTGCCCACGCGGCGAACGCGGCGATCGAGCTGCCGAAGCTCACCACCGACGACGCCAGCGCGATGGCCGCGTTGCGGATGACCTCCCAGACGAACATGGCGATCAGGTCGCGGATCATGCCGCGGATGGCCGCCGTGATCGTCCCGGCGGTGGCGATCTGCTCGGCCACCGTCACGCACGTCCGGCTCATGACCAGCGTTTCCTGCACGAGCCGGCCCTGGCTCTGCCGGAACCGCTCCGCCGCCTGCTCCTCCCAGCCGCTGACCTGGCCGGAGACCGCGTCGTGCTGCGCCTGGGCGACCTGGTCCAGCGCCGTGGCCGTCTCGTTCCAGACCTTCACCGCGGCCTTGATCCGGTCACCGTTGCCGGCCAGCCAGTCCAGCGGCTCGCGCAGGAAGCTGACGTGCTCGATGAGCCAGCCGATGCCCGCCGTGGCCAGCGACCCGAGCGGGTCCATCACCATGCCCAGCACGTCCAGGCCCAACGCGGCCGCGTTCATGCCGATCTCGGCGTAGTCGCCCTGTTCCGCGCGGGTGCAGGAGTCGGCGAGCTGGAAGAACGACTCGACGGCCCCGCCGCCGGCGTAGTTGTCCGGGTTGTTCCACTTGTCGTTGAACCCGGTCCACTCCACCATCACCGGCCTCCCCGGAAGCGCTGGTCGTTCTCGTCCTCGACGTTCTCGTAGTCCACGGCGGTGGCGGTGGTGTCGCCCGCCGCCTCCCCGTACGCCGTGGCCAGCGCGCGGATGCCTTCCACGGTCTCGGCCGCGAACTGCTGGGCTCCGTCGGCGAAGAACTGGAGCAGGACGCCGAACGTCTCGCCGCCCAGGTCCACCCCGCCGGCCTTGTCGGCGGCCGCCTCGATCTCGCCCTTCCGACCCTCCTGGTCGCCCGCGAACCTCCGCAGCTGGTCCGCCTGGACCTTGAACCCGCTCACCGCAGCACCGTCCCGAAGCCGTCGTCGTCATCGGTGTCGTCACGTCGGTGCGACGACGGCCGCCGGGGCGGCACGGGCGGCTGCGGTGCGGGTGCGTCCCACGCGACCTGCCGCAGGACGCTGCCCTCCTCGGCCGGCGGGGGCGGCGGGGTGGGCGGCTCCTCCTCCTGCGGGATGAAGCTGGTCAGGAAGTCCATCGCCTGCGTGCCGCCGAACTGCGGCTCGACGATCGAGGCCACCTGCCGCGCCGCCTGCGCCTGGGCCCGCCGCACGGCCGCCATCACCGCCTGGCCGAGCTGGACGTGCGAGAAGTCGGCCGCGCGCGGCGAGAACTCGATGTGCTGCAACGCGCCGTTCGGCGCCACCGTGACGGTCACCGCGCCGTCGGGCGAGCGGACCGTGGCCGACGCGCCGTTGATCTGCGCCTGCATGTCCTCGGACCGCCGGGCCAGGTCCTGCGCCCTGGCCTCCAGGTCCGCGATCATCCGCTCCGGGTTCACCGCCTGTGCCCCCCTCGTTCCGTTTCGCGACGGTTCGGGAGTATCGCGGATCGGCCCACGCCTTGTCCGGCCATCCCCGGAATCGGCCCGCACGGCACGTCAGCGGGCGGGCTGCGCCGCCAGCCCTTCCAAGCGGCCGAGGATGCGGGTGAGCGCGCGCAGGAGCCGCGTGATCTGGCCGGTGACGCGTTCCAGCACCGTCCCGGCCCGGCCCACGGCCCACCCGGTGAACGCGGCGAGCGACGCGCCACCGCTCGCCTCCGCCGTGGCCAGCGCGACGGCGGCGTTGCGGGCGACGTCCCACGCGAACATGCCGATCAGGTCGCGGACCATGCCGCGGACGGCGGCCGTGATGGTGCCCGCGGTGGACAGCTGCTCGGCCACGGCGGCGCACCGCCGGCTCGCGGCACGGGCATCGGCGGCCGACGCGGGGTCGCGCTCGTCGCGGGCGAGGCGGTCGAGGTCGACCGCGGCCCGCCGCCACCGGCCGACGGCGTCCCTGATCCGGTCGCCGTCGCCCGCCAGCCAGTCGAGCGGCGCGTTGAGGAGCGCGACGTGCTCGACCAGCCACCCGACCTCGGCCAACGGCGCCAACGGGTCGAGCACGAGCCCCAGGGTGTCCAGCCACGCCGAGGCCAGCGCCAGGTCGGCGTCCGGCTCCCAGGGCGCCTGGTCGGCGGACGGGTCCGCCTCACGAGTCGTCCCGTCAGCCGGCGCAGGCACCCCAGGCACCCCAGGCGCACCCGGCACGCCCACCGCGGGCGGCCGAACGCCCTCGGCCGCACGGGCCGTCAGGTCACGCGCGCCCTCGGCGAAGAACCGCAGGAACAACCCGAACGCCTCACCGTCCAACCCGGCCCCGGCCAGCCCGTCGGCGATCGCCGCACGCTCCACCGCCGCACGCGGCCGGGCCTCGATCCCGCTCACCGCGACGACGGCTCGCCGGCTTCCGCCGGGCACCACAGGCTGCGCGGCAACGGCAGGTCGGACGGCTCCGGCTCCCGACGCGGCACGCCCGCCGACACGTCCGCACGCACGCCCACCGGCACGTCCGCACGCGGCTGGTCCGCACGCGGCACGTCCGCACGCGGCTCGTCCGGCAGGTAGGCCGCCATGAACTCCATCGCCGCCGTGCCCGCGAAGTCCGGCTGCACGACCTCCGCCACCTGACGGGCCACCTGCGCCTGCGCCCGCTGCACGGTCGTCATCACGACCCACCCGAGCTGGGCGTCGGACAACCCCTCCGCGGGCAGGGAGAACGAGATGTCGCGCAACGCGCCGTTGGGCGCGACCGTCGCGGTGACCCACCCGTCGGGCGAGCGCACGGTGGCCGCCACGGCGCGGATGCCGTCCTGCACCTCCCGCGACCGCCGGGCCAGCTCGCGCGCCTTGGTCTCCAGGTCGGCGATCATGCGTGCCGGGTCCACCGGATCGTCCCCCTACTCCAGACCTCCACCGACCGTGGAGTATTCCGGATCACCCGGCCCGCGGGATGTGCAACGGTCCAAGTGCCAGCACCGCGCGGAACTCCTTCGGCGGCACGGGCCGCGAGAACAGCCAGCCCTGGTAGGCGTCGACGCCGACGCCGCGCAGCACGTGGAACTGCGTCGCCGTCTCCACGCCCTCGGCCACGCACTTGCGGCCCATCGCCCGCGCCATGTCGACCACGGCCCGCGCCACGGCGAAGTCCGACGAGTCGTTGCCCACGCCGGAGACGAACCGGCGGTCGACCTTGATGATCTGCGCCGGGAGGTCCTTCAACCGCGCCAGCGACGAGTAGCCGGTGCCGAAGTCGTCCACCGCGAACCGGATGCCGCGCTCGACCAGCTCGTCCATCGACTGGCGCACCCGCGACGGCAGGTCGACCAGCGCGGTCTCCACCAGCTCCAGCACGACCCGGTCCCACGGCATGCCGGCCTCGGCGATCGCGTCGGCCACGATGTCGACGAACTCGGGGTCGCCCGGCACGAGCCCGGCGAGGTTGATCGCCACCGACACCGGCTGGTCGTTCGGCGCGGGCCACGTCGAGGCTTCCTTCAACGCGGTCCGCAGCACCCAGCGGTCCAGCTCGCGCAGCAGGTCGCCCTGCTCGGCCACGGGCAAAAAGACGTCCGGCGGCAGCAGGCCCCGGTCGGGGTGCGGCCAGCGCACCAGCGCCTCCGCGGTCTGCACGACGCCGTCCACGCCGACCACGGGCTGGAAGTGCAGCGTGAGCCCGTCGTGCGCCAACGCGTCCCGCAACTGGCCTTCCAGGTGCACCTGCCGGTCGGCCGACGCGATCAGCGCGGCGCTGGCCAGCGACACCCGGCCCGCGCCGGACCGCTTGGCCTCGAACATCGCCGCGTCGGCGAACCGCAGCAGGTCGTTGCCGGTGGCCCGCGAGCCGTTCGGCACGGCCGCGCCGATGGACGCCGACACCCGGACCAGCTGGCCGTGCACGGGCACCGCCGTGCGCAGGAGCCCGGCGACCTTCGTGGCCAGCGCGTCCACCCCGCCGACCTGGTCGATGTTCTCGCAGATGATCACGTACTCGTCGCCGGACAGGCGGGCCGCCGTGCAGCCGTCGGGCAGTCCGCCCTCGAGCCGCCGCGCCAACGCCACCAGCAGCTCGTCGCCCGCGTCGTGGCCGAGGGAGTCGTTGACCCGCTTGAAGTTGTCGATGTCGCAGAACAGCACCGCGACCTTGGACCGGTCCGGCGACTCCAGCAGGTCGCCCAGCATCTCCTTGACCAGCGCCCGGTTCGGCAGGCCGGTCAGCTCGTCGTGGGTCGCCTGGTGGCGCAGGGCCTCGGCGGTGCGGCGGCGCTCGGTGATGTCCTGGAACACGATGAGCCAGAACCGGCGGCCGTCGTCCTGCACGGACAGCGCGACGTGCAGCTCGCAGTACACCTGCACGCCGTCGCGGCGCACCAGGATGCGCTGCGGGATCTTGTGGGTGCGCTCGGCGTCCGGCGCGGTCATGCCGCTGATCGACGGCAGCGGGTTGCCGTGGTCGTCCGGGTGGGTGAGCTGGCTCGCGGTCATGCCGCGCAGCTGCTCCAGGTCCATGCCGAGCAGGTCGCACAGGGCGTCGTTCGCGTCGACCAGGCGTTCGCCCTCGTCGAAGAGGCCGATGCCGACGGGCGTCAGGGACACGAGGTCCGCGAACCGCTGGCTGGACCGCTTCATCCTGGTCTCGGCGGCGCGCTGCTCGGTGATGTCCTGCGCGGTGCCGACGGCGAGCGGCAGCCCGTCCGGGCCCTTGACCACGACGCCGTAGCAGCGGAACACGCGCAGCTTGCCGTCGCGGCGCACGATCCGGTGCTCCAGCTGGATCGGCACCTCCTCGTTCGCGAGCTGCTGCCACAGGTCGTCGACCCAGGCGCGGTCGTCGGGGTGCACGAGGTCGAGGTAGGTCTGGTAGCGGGTGTGCTCCTCGCGGGACACCCCGAACAGGTCGACCAGCATGTCGGACCACACCACGTCGCCGGTCTGGAGGTTCCACTCCCAGACGCCGAGCTGCGCGGCCTTCTGCGCGTCGGCGAGGCGGCGGCGGTCGTCCCGCAGCTGCCGTTCGAGCGCGCGGGCCTCGGTGACGTCCTGGATGGTGCCGTGCAGCCGGTTGACCTTGCCGCCCTCGAACTCGGCGCGGGCCCGGCACACGTAGACGCGGTCGCCCAGCTCGCTGCGCACCTCGGCCTCGAACGTGCGGCCCTCGCGGGCGCCGTCGTCGTCGGGGTGCAGGAGCTTGCGGCGCAGGTCCTCCAGCAGGCCGCGGTCCTCCGGGTGCACGCCGCACAGCAGGTCGTCGTCGGGGACGACGCCCAGCTCGGCGTACATCTCCAGCAGCACCTCGCTGCGGTGCACGGCGCCGGTCTGGATCTCGTAGCTCCAGCTGCCCATGCGGGCGATGCGCTGCGCCTCCAGCAGGCGCGCGCGCTCGGTCTCCAGGGCGCGGTCGGCCCGCCACTGGTCGGTGATGTCGCGGATGTAGCCGGTGATGAACTGGGTGCGGCCGTCGGACCTGAGCTTCGCCTCGGCCACGCCCCGGATCCAGCGCAACTGCCCGTCGGGCAGGATGATCCGGTAGACGATGTCGATGGGGTTGCCGTCCAGCTCGCGGTTCGCCCAGTAGCTCGCGACCATCTCGTAGTCGTCCGGGTGCACGACGTCGAGGACGGCCTGCGCGCCGGGGACGACCTCGCCGGGCCGCACGCCCATCATCTCGTAGTGCGACTCCGACCACACCGTCACGCCGGTGTCCGGGTCGTACTCCCACGAGCCGATCTGCGCGACCCGCTGCACGGTGCGCAGCCTCCGCTGCTCGTCGCGCAGGTCCTCGGCGGCCTGGGCCAGGTCGGAGACGTCCACGAGCTGCACGGCGTGCAAACCGGTGCCGGGCACCTGGATGCGCACGACGCGCACCGGCAGCAGCGCGCCGTCCGCCTGGTGCAGGCGCAGGTCCTCGGCGCTGCCCAGCAGCAGCTCGCCGAGGGACCGGCCGATGAGGTCGTCGGAGGACCGGACCTTCGTCAACGCCACCGCGGCGGCGCTCGCCCGCATGACGACACCCTTGGGGTCGCACAGCAGGGAGGCCGCTTCGGGCAGGGCGATGCCGTCCAGCGTCACCTCGCCGTTCTCCGGCCGTGCAGTGTCGAGCACCACCGGAGCGCGTCCAACCCGCTTGGGCACGGTCCCACCTTCCCGTGTCTACGGCAGGGATGACCGGCCCGACCGCACCCGAAAACGGCGTCCCTCTCCACGGGCAATATTCACCCGAGGAGAGGGACGGTAGCGCTTCGGAGCGTCATCGCCCACCCCTCAACGGGCTAACGAAACAACACAGTCGTGGTTTCGTTCCCCGATTGAGCGATTTGGGCGGATGCGGCCGGAGCTCTCCCAACTCCGACTGGAGTCAGGCTACTCCGTCTTGCCGAGCTGCCAAGGCCACGGCGGCGGCCACTTCCGGGCCGACGCGCGGGTCGAGCGCGCTGGGCACGATCCGGTCGACGGCGAGGTCGTCCGAGGCCACCGCGGCGATGGCGTTCGCGGCGGCGAGCTTCATGCCCTCGGTGATCCTCTTCGCGCCCGCGTCCAGCGCGCCGCGGAAGATGCCGGGGAACGCGAGGACGTTGTTGATCTGGTTCGGGAAGTCGCTGCGACCCGTGGCGACGACGGCGGCGTGCCGGCCGGCCACCTCCGGGTGCACCTCGGGGTCGGGGTTGGACAGGGCGAACACGATCGAGTCGTCCGCCATGCTCGCGATCAGCTCTTCCGGCACCAGGGACGACGAGACGCCGACGAACACGTCCGCGCCGCGCAGCGCCTCGGCGATCCCGCCGCGCAGGCCGCTGCCGTTGGTGACCTCGGCCAGCTGTGCCTTCACCGGGTTGAGCCCGTCCCGGCCCACGTGCACGATGCCGCGCGAGTCGACCACGGTGACCTCGCCGATGCCCGCCGCCAGCAGGATCTTCGCGCAGGCCACGCCCGCCGCGCCCGCGCCGGAGATGACCGCGCGCTGGTTCGCCACGTCCTTGCCGAGGACGGTGTTCGCGCCGCGCAGGGCCGCCAGCACCACGACCGCCGTGCCGTGCTGGTCGTCGTGCATGACCGGCACGTCCAGCGCCTCGATGAGCCGGGCCTCGAGCTCGAAGCAGCGCGGCGCGGCGACGTCCTCCAGGTTGACCGCGCCGAACGACGGGCGCAGCCGGACCAGCGTCTCCACGATCTCGTCCACGTCCGTGGTGTTCAGCACCAGCGGGATGGAGTCGAGGCCGCCGAACGTCTTGAACAGCGCCGCCTTGCCCTCCATGACGGGCAGCGACGCGCTCGGGCCGATGTCGCCGAGGCCGAGCACGGCGGTGCCGTCGCTGACCACGGCCACCAGGCGGTGCGCCCACGTGTACTTGGCGGCGAGGGCCGGGTCCTCGGCGATGGCGCGGCTGACGCGGGCGACGCCCGGCGTGTAGGCGATGGCCAGCGCCCGCGGGTCGGCCAGGGACGCGGTCGCCTCGACGGCCAGCTTGCCGCCCTCGTGCGCGCGGAAGATCTCTTCGTCGGTCAGCGCGGCCGACGCGGGCGTCGAATTCGCCGGGGTCGAATCCATCCGGGTCGAATCCACCCGCGTCGAATCCATCCGGGTCGAATCCACCCGCGTCGGATTCGGATTGACCCGGGCCGGATTCGCCTGCGCGGGATTCGCCTGGGTCGGAAGCTGAGCCTGATTCATCTGGGACGGGTCGTTCAATGCGGTCACGGAAGTCCCTCCTGCGGTGCGCGATTCCTGCGGCGCACCGGGACCGGCGTTGTCACGCGGGTCGACGGGGCCTGGCTGCGGGCTCGCCCACGCGGTCTGCGTGGCGGCCCTGTGGCGGTGTGCGGGCCAGCATGGCAGTGTCGCCGGCCGCTGTCTGCGGCGGGGATCACAGTTTTTCCGCAGGTCAGAGGGGGTCTTCACAGAACGTACGTCCGGTTTTCTGCACCGACCAGTCGGTTTCCGCAGGCAGGATCGGTCAAGAGCCGGCGCGTTCTAGGGTGGGCGCCATGCAGGCACGTGAGCTGAAAATTTCCGGCGCGTTCGAATTCACACCATCGGTGTTCCCCGACGACCGGGGCCTCTTCGTCGCGCCGTACCAGGAGGGTGCGTTCGCCGCCGCCGTCGGCCACCCCCTGCGGGTCGCCCAGACCAACCACAGCGAGTCCAAGCGGGGCGTGGTGCGCGGGGTGCACTTCGCCGACACCCCGCCCGGTCAGGCCAAGTACGTGCACTGCCCCCGGGGCCGGATGCTGGACGTCGTCGTCGACCTGCGGGTGGGCTCGCCCACGTTCGGCGAGTGGGACGCGGTGGAGCTGTCCCCGGACGCGTTCAACGCGATCTACCTCGCGGAGGGCCTCGGCCACGCGCTGATGGCGCTGGAGGACGGCACGATCGCGTCGTACCTGTGCTCCGAGGCGTTCAACCCGAAGGCCGAGCGGGCGGTGAACCCGCTGTCGCTGGACCTGCCGTGGCCGACCGACGTGACGCCGCTGCTGTCGCCCAAGGACGCGGCCGCGCCGTCGTTCGCGGAGGCGCGGGACGCCGGGCTGCTGCCGTCGTACGACGACTGCGTCGCCTGGTACGAGAAGCTCCGCCGCTAACGCCGGCGCCGTCCGAGCGGACGCGGCCGCGGCCAGAGCCGGAACCGGACGACGCCCAGCACCACCGCGGGCCCCAACGTGCGCGAGTCCGTCGAGGCGAACGGGTTGTCGCCCTCCACGTGCCAGCCGTCGCCGTCCGCCCGGACCGCCCGCTTGACCGACACCTGATCGGGCCGCGCCGGCCACCTGACCAGCACAAGATCACCCGGCCGCGGCGCGCGCCGGTAGCCGACCACGACGACGTCGCCGGTCCGCAGGGTGGGGACCATCGAGGGTCCGACCACCCGAACCAGCGGCAACGGGTTGCCTTCGGGCCGTGCCAACGATCACCTCCACCTGCTCCCGCCGAGGCCCCGGAGTAGGGTTCGACGCGTCGGAGCATCCACTGTCAGGGAGGAAAGATGCGACTTCTGTCGCGCATCCGTTCACTCCGCCGCCCGCTCCTGGAGGCCACCGCGCACTGCGACCTCCCGTGCGGTGTTTACGACCCGGCCCAGGCCCGGATCGAGGCCGAGTCGGTCAAGGCGATTCAGGAGAAGTACCAGGCGAACGAGGACCCCGAGTTCCGCGCCCGCGCCATCCTGATCAAGGAGCAGCGCTCGGAGCTCGTCAAGCACCACCTGTGGGTGCTGTGGACCGACTACTTCAAGCCGCCGCACTTCGAGAAGTACCCGGAGCTGCACGACTTGTTCAACCGGGCCACCAAGGCCGCCGGCGCGTCCGGCGCCAAGGGCTCCATGGACCCCGCCAAGGGCCAGGAGCTGCTCGACCTGATCGCCCAGATCGACAAGATCTTCTGGGAGACCAAGGCCGCGGCCTGATCTTCGGCTCGTGGGACGGCGCCGGCCGGCGGGACTCTTCCGCCCGGCCGGCGCCGTTTCGCGTGGTCAGTGCCGTTTCGCATGGTCGGCGCCGTTTCGCGTGGTCGGTGGGGCACGGAGGAGGCGACGGTGCTCGGCACGTCGGTACCGGGGCTCGTCCTCACGCCGCTGACCGCGGCGGACGCCCCGGCCTACTACGCCCTCCTCGACCGCAACCGCGACCACCTCAGCCGCCACGGCGACCACCGCGACGAGGCCGGCGGGACGCCCGCCTGGGTCGCCGCGCACCTGTCCGAACCCGTGCCGGACCGCTACGGCATCCGCCTCGGCGACCGCCTCGTCGGCCGCGTCGACCTCACGCACGTCGACCCGCCCCGGTACGGCCTCGGCTACTGGCTCGCCCACGACGCCACCGGGCACGGCTACGCCACGGCGGCCTGCGCGGCCGTCCTCGGGCACGCCCGCGCGTCCGGCGCCACCGACGTCTTCGCCGGGGTCACCCGCGGCAACGACCGGAGCGTCGCGCTGCTCCTGCGCCTCGGCTTCCGGCCCATCGCCGAACTCGAGACCCACACCCGGTTCCACCTGCCGCTCGGCGCAGGCGTTCGGCGCGCGTGATCGGGCCGCGGGACCTGCTGCCGGGCTCGCCGATCGTCCAGCACTTCGCCGGCGACCCCCTGGCCGACCTGCCCCGCATCCGACCGTCGCGCCGGGTCGAACCGCCGTCCGGCTCGGGGGAGGGCGGCGGTCCGACGTGACGGGGCACGCACCACCCGGCGACCGCGGCAACCGTAAGCTCGGGCCGTGACCTCACACGTCTACCTGCTCCGGCACGGTCAAACCGAGTGGTCCGAGAGCGGGCGGCACACCGGGCTGACCGACGTCCCCCTGACCGAGACCGGCGTGCAGCAGGCGCGACGCGCCGGCGCGGTGCTGGCCCGCCTGCGCGGCACGGACCTGCCGCCCGCGCTGGTGCTCAGCAGCCCCCGGCAGCGCGCGTGGCGGACGGCCGAGCTGGCCGGTCTGCACGACGTGGAGCGCACCGAAGAGCTCGGCGAGTGGAACTACGGCGACTACGAGGGCCTGACCACCCCGCAGATCCGTGAGACCGACCCCGGCTGGACGGTCTGGTCGCACGCCGTGCCGAACGGCGAGACGCACGACGAGGTGCGGACGCGCGCGGCCAAGGTGCTGGACCGCGCCCGGCACGCGCTGCTCAGCGGCGACGTCGTGCTGGTCGGGCACGGGCACTTCAGCCGCGTCCTGATCGCCACGTGGCTCAACCTGCCGCCGAGCGAGGGTGTCCACTTCGGACTGGACCCGGCCGGCACGACGGTGCTCGGCGACGAGCGCGGCGACCCGCAGGTGCGCCGGCTCAACGTCCCGGCCTGGGAGTTCGACCTTGACTGACCCCCGCGTCCGGCGCATCCGGGAGGACGACGTGCCCGCCGCGGTCCGGCTGGCCGAGGAGCTGGCCGAGTACGAGCGCGCCCGCGCCGAGTGCCACCTGACCGTCGAGCAGCTGCACGACGCGCTGTTCCGCCCGTCCCCCGCCCTGTTCGGCCACGTGGCCGAAGTGGACGGTCAGGTCGTCGGCATGGCCTTGTGGTTCCTCAACTTCTCCACCTGGCGCGGCACGCACGGCATCTACCTCGAAGACCTGTACGTCCGGCCGGACCAGCGCGGCAGCGGCCTCGGCCGGGCCCTGCTGCAAGCCCTCGCGCAGGAGTGCGTGGCCCGCGGCTACGCGCGGCTGGAGTGGTCGGTGCTCGACTGGAACTCGCCCGCGATCGGTTTCTACAAGTCGCTCGGCGCGATCCCGATGGACGAGTGGACGGTCTTCCGCCTCACCGACGACTCCCTCACCCGACTGGGACGGGACGGCTGACGGCCGCCTGCCGGACCAGCCCGACCCACCACACGAACGTGAACGCGATGACGGTCGGGTTCTTCACGAACAGCAGCACGGCCAGGTAGGTCTGCCGCGCCGACTCGGGCAGCAGGCCGCCGACGACGTGCTCGGTGACGACGTCGAACACCAGGAACGCCACCGCCAGGAACGCCCCCTGCCACAGCAGGCTCGGCCAGTGCCGCGAGGCGAACGACCGCGCGTTCGCCCACCGCGGCCGCTCGCCCCTGGTCGCCAGCCGCCAGATCACGACCACGAGGAGCACCCGTGCGGCCGCCACGACGACCTCCGAGGCGAACGCCACCCCGTCCGGCACGGCGTCGCCCCAGTTCACCACCACGAGCCGCTGCACGGACGCGACCAGGGACAACCCCACGACCACGGCCCAGTGCCGCAGGTAGAAGCGCCCGGCCCACCGCGGCACCTCCCACGCCAGCCTCAACTCCGACCCCACTCGACCCACCCCTTCGATCCTCGAACCTTTTAGTTCAGTGTACTGAAATATCTTCTGCGGTAAAGTGATCGCATGGACCCGCGGGACTTGGGACGTGAGCTGAGCACGGCGGTCGTCGCGTTCCACGAGGCCGTGGGCGCACGCCTGGGCGTCACGGCGGTCGACCAGCGCGCGCTCGCGCTCATCGCGGGCAAGGGGCCGATGTCGGCGGGCGAGCTGGCGAAGGAGATCAACCTGACGCCCGGCGCGGTCACCGGCGTCGCCGACCGGCTCGAACGCGCGGGCCTGGTGCGCCGCGAACCCGACCCCGCCGACCGCAGGCGCGTGGTGATCAGCGCGATCCCCGGCGCGTTCGGCGAGGTCTTCGCCGGCCTCAGCGCGGCGATGAAGGATGTCGCCGCGCGCTACAGCCCGCAGGAACAGCAGGTGATCGCGGACTGGGTCGTGCGCACGGTCGACGTGCTGAAGGAGCAGACCCGTCTGCTCGGCGACGCCTCGGAACCCTCAGCCAAGCGGCGGTGAGCCGCCGCGCCGATGCGCGGCCCCTGCCGACGGGGTCAGGCGTTCGGGCGCTTCACGCCCACCGCGCCGTACGCGACCGCCTCGGCGCCGGTCTCCGGCTCGCCCTCGCCCCGCCACGACGCGGCCAGCACCAGCCCCGGGTCCAGCAGGTCGAACCCGTCGAGCATCGCCTCGATGTCGGACTTGGACCGCGCCACGATCGGCGAGTCCGTCTGGGCCGCCACGCCGACCAGCTTGCGCACCATCTCGGGCTGCTCGTCGGCGGTCAGGTGGCTGATCACCAGGTAGCTGCCGTCGGCGACCGCGTCGCGGTAGCGGCCGACCAGCTCGGCCGGGCCGTCGGAGTCGGGGATGTACGGCAGGATCGCGACCATCAGCACGGCGACCGGCCGGGACAGGTCGAGCAGCCCGCGCACCTCGGGGGTGGCCAGGACCGCGGCGACGTCGCGGATGTCGGCGTCGGCGATGGCGGCGCCCGGGTTGTCGCGCAGCATGCTGCGGCTGTGCGCGATGGTGACGGGGTCGTTGTCCACGTACACGACGCGGCACGTCGGGTCGGCCTGCTGGGCGACCTCGTGGACGTTGCCCGCGGTCGGGATGCCGGACCCGAGGTCGAGGAACTGGCGGATGCCGCGCTCCACGCAGAGGCGCACGGCCCGGCGCAGGAACGCGCGGGTGTGCTGGACCATCTCGGCGGTCGGGATCTGCTTCATCGACTGCTCGGCGAACTCCCGGTCGACCGCGAAGTTGTGCGCCCCGCCCAGGTAGTAGTCGTACAACCGGGCCACGTTGGGTCGCTCGACGTCACTGTTGGTCGACACCCACCTCGGGGGGTTCTGCACTGCGCACCTCACCCTGCCTGCACCCGGAGCGGCGCGAACGCCTGTCAGACGGTATCTCGCTACTCCGTTCGTGTCCATCCGCCGAACGTGAGCACGCAGGGTGATCGTGACTGGTGAGGTGCCCGGATTCCGGGCGGGTGGTGCCCCGGCCGAGGGGGCGGCGCAGGGGAAGGGTCCTGCCCCCTCGGCCGGGGAGTTCGGTCACACGCCGGCGTAGGAGCGGATCCAGTCGCGGTAGCGGGTGACGGCGGTGTAGTTCGACCGGGTCGAGCGGTCGCTCGTGGACGCGACGCCGACCTGGTAGCGGCGGCCGTCGACCGGGCTGGTGGCGAACATGGGGCCGCCCGAGTCGCCGCCCGCGGCGATGCCGTCGATGCGGGACACCGAGATGGCGATGCCGCCGCGGTAGTCACGCCCGTTGACCGACGTCACGCGCGTGTTGGCGTACTTCAGGTACCGCGACTGGCAGTTGATCTCCGGCTGGTTGGTGCACGTGGCGCCCCAGCCGTAGAGCTGCACGGTCTGGCCGACGGCCACGGCGGTCGTCGTGCCGAGCGGCGCGTACGTGCCCGCCACCGAGCGGTCCAGGCGCGCCAGCGCGAGGTCCGCCGACGGGTGCTGGATGATCTGCGTGGCCGTGGCCATCGTGCCGCCGGTGGTCTGGTCCAGGCTGCCGATCCGGAACGTGTACGTGCCGGAGCTGGCCACGCAGTGCTGCGCGGTCAGGACCCAGGTCGGGGCGATGATGGTGGCCGAGCAGTTCTGCTGGCCGTTGCGGAACAGGCGGGCCGCCCAGGGGGCGTTGGTCGCCGTGCCGCCGCCGATGATGTACGGCTGGACGTCGGCCTCCTGGGCGGAGGCCGCGGGGGCGAGGGCGGTCAGCGCGAGCGCCGACAGCAGGGCGGTAGTGGCTCCGACCACCGCGGACAGGGCGCGATTGAGTCGCATGGAGTTGTCACCTCAACGAACGCAGGGAGTGGTGAATTCACCACCCACAGCGTCACTCGTCGGAGTGACAGTGACCACCCGCCGTTAGTCGGCGATCACACAGACGATGGTCGACGGCCGAATGCCCTACTCGTCCTCTTCGTCCACTCCCAGCGCCCACCGGCGCACGGGGTTCGTGAACAGCAGCACCAGCGTGCCGACGGCGTACACGCCCAGCAGGGAGCCCCACAGCTGCCGCCCGGACGGCCCGTACATGTACCAGGCCACGCCCAGCAGGAGCAGTTGCACGACCACCGCCGGCGTGCGGCCCCAGTGCCTGCCGAGCACCAGGCCGACCCCGGCCGCGAGCACGCCGGCCGCCAGCACCGCGAAGTACGCGGCCTCACCCAGCACCTCGCCGGCCTTCTCCGCGCTGAACGCGCGCACCACCAGCGCGACCGCGAACGCCAGCGCCGCCAGGCCCTGCAACGCGGTGAGCGCGCCGGCCGCCCGGACCGCCGGTGGGACCTTGCTCTGGGGCGTCACGCTGGACCTTTCCTCACGGTGAGTACTCGTCACGCATCGTAGGCCACCCGGTTGGCGTGTCCCGTTCGACCGCCGCAGGGGCGAAGATCACAGGAGTCTTCGGCGAGCCGGCGGTCGGGTCGGGGTGCACTTGTCGCGGACGCTCGGGATTGCGACGCGGAAGGAGACGCACAAAGGAGACGTCGACCACTTTCGGGCACTCCGATCCCTCCTACCGGGTGACGCGCGTCCAGCCTGAGGTCACGCACTGTCTTACGCTGCGAGGGTGCGCGCACTTCTGGTGGTCAACCCGCAGGCGACGGCGACCACGCCTGCCGGCCGGGACGTGCTCGCGCACGCGCTGGCCAGCGACGTGAAGCTCGACGTCGTCGAGACCGACTACCGGGGGCACGCGGCGGACGCCGCCGCGGGAGCCGTCGTGGACGGCTACGACCTCGTCGTCGCGCACGGTGGCGACGGGACCGTCAACGAGGTGGTCAACGGCGTGCTGCGCGGGGGCGCGGAGCCGGGCCTGCCCATGCTCGGCGTGGTGCCCGGCGGGTCGGCCAACGTCTTCGCGGGCGCCCTCGGCCTGCCGCGCGACCCCGTCGAGGCGACCTACCGCCTCCTCCAGGCCATCGAGCACGGCACCAGCCGCAAGGTCAGCCTCGGCCACGTGGCCGCGACCGGCGCGGGCGCCGACCACGACCGCTGGTTCACGTTCAACGCGGGAGTCGGCTGGGACGCCGACGTGGTCGCGGGCGTCGAGCAGCAACGTGCCAAGGGCCGCCAGGCCTCGCCCGCCCTTTACGCGCGCACCGCCTTGACCAGTTACTTCACCCAGCGCAGGCGGCCGTCCACGTTGACCGTGCGCATTCCGGACGAACCGTCGTTCGAGGACGTCCGACTCGCGTTCGTCTCGAACACCGACCCGTGGACCTACCTCGGCGACAAGGCCATTCGACTCAACCCCAGCACGTCGTTCGACGGCGGACTCGGGCTGTTCGCGCTCCACGGAATGGGATTGCCCACAGTTCTTCGTTACGTGACGCATCTTCTGGCCACGGACGGGAACCCCCGTGGCGGGAACCTGCTCCGGCGCGATGACGTTGAGTTCGTGAGGGTCACGAGTCCGGAACCCGTCAACCTCCAGGTCGACGGCGACCTGCTCGGCGCGTGCACCGAGGTGGAGTTCACTGCAGTGCGGGGTGCGCTGACCGTGGCTGTGTGAGCGCGAACGGTGTGACCGTGGTGTGACCGGCTCGGTACCGATCCGCGATGTGTTGACCTGGTGTGACACCTCTCCGTGAAACCCCAGGTGAACTCAGTCGATCTTTCGGGTGAGTTCACTCACCGGGTTGGTGCTAAACCCTTGACATCCCGGCCGTTCGTGAAAGCATTCACAAGCACCCCAAAACCGACCGCTGACGAGTGGCGCGCCTTCGCGCGCGCCTAGCTGAGGAGTAGTTCCAATGGACTGGCGCCACCGCGCGATCTGCCGCGACGAGGACCCCGAGCTGTTCTTCCCCGTGGGGAACAGCGGTCCTGCGCTCCTGCAGATCGCCGAGGCGAAGACCGTCTGCCGTCGCTGCCCCGTCGTCTCCGACTGCCTCGCGTGGGCACTCGAGAGCGGCCAGGACGCCGGCGTGTGGGGCGGGATGAGCGAAGACGAGCGTCGCGCCCTCAAGCGTCGCAACGCCCGCACCCGGGCTCGCAGCAACGCCTGAGCTGACAAGCACACACGAAGGGCCCGACACCGTGCCAGGTGTCGGGCCCTTCGTTGTTGTTGCACACCCTCCCGCGTGACCCACGTGACTCCGCTGAGGCAGGTCGCCACGTGTGCACGGGAGCAGTCTAACGCCGCGCTCGGAGCGGCACGCGCAGGACCG
The DNA here is from genome assembly GCF_052936025.1 of Saccharothrix hoggarensis. Next base: position 6,695,870 of record NZ_CP193624.1, read on the forward strand.
CCTCAGTACCGCCTCGGGGCCGCCGCCGCAAGCTCAACGAGCCCCTGAGTTCGGACTCCACCAGCGTCCGGACGATCTGCAGACCCAGCCGGTCGGTGCGCTCCAGCGAGAAGCCCTGGGGCAGCCCGCGGCCGTCGTCCGAGATCACGACGTCGAGCCACTTGGCGGAACGCTCCGCGTGGACCACGACCTCGCCGCGCTGACCCGCCGCGTACGCGTGCTCGAACGCGTTCTGCACGAGTTCGGTCAACACCATCACCAGCGGGGTCGCGAGCTCGGCCTGCACGATGCCGAACGGCCCCTCGCGGCGCACCACGACCTGGGACTCGGTGGCGGCCACGTCCGACATCATCGGGATGACCTTGTCCACCACGTCGTCGAGGTCGACCCGCTCGTCCACCGACATGGACAGCGTCTCGTGCACCAGCGCGATGGACGTCACCCGGCGGACCGACTCGGCCAGCGCGTCCCGCGCCTCCTCGCTGCTGGTCCGCCTGCTCTGCAGGCGCAGCAGCGCGGCCACGGTCTGGAGGTTGTTCTTCACCCGGTGGTGGATCTCGCGGATCGTCGCGTCCTTGGACATCAGGGCGCGGTCGCGGCGGCGGACCTCGGTGACGTCCCGGCACAGCACCAGCGCGCCCGCGGCGCTGCCGCGCGGCCGCAGCGGCAGGGCGCGGAACAGCACGGCCGCGCCGCGGCGGGACTCGGCCTCGATGCGCATGCTCGGCTGGCCGTCCAGCGCGGCCCGGATGCGCTGCGCCACCTCGGTGGCGTCGAACGGGTCGCCGATCAGCGACCGGGTCAGCGGCGCGAGGTGCACGCCGACCAGGTCGGACGCGTGGCCCATGCGGTGGTAGGCGCTCAGCGAGTTGGGGCTCGCGAACACCACCGCGCCCGACGCGTCCAGCCGGATCAGGCCGTCGCCGACCCGCGGGCTGGTGTGCACGTCCGGGGACGGCTCGGTGGTCGGGAACGTGCCGTCGGCGATCATCTGGCACAGGTCGGCGGCGCTGCCCAGGTAGGAGATCTCCAGCGGGCTCGGCACGCGCGGCACGGCCAGGTTCGTGTTCCGGCTCAGGACCGCGATGACCTCGCCGTTCCGCTTGACCGGGATCGCCTCACGGCGGACCGGCACGCCCAGGTGCCAGCGCGGGTCCTCCTCGCGGCAGATCCGGGCGTCGGTGACGGCGCGCCGCAGCTGCGGGTGCTCCTCGACGTCCACCATGCTGCCGACGACGTCCTCGGGGTGCGCGGTCGGCGCGGTGGTGGGCCTGGCCTGGGCGACGCACAGGAACGTGGTGTCGTCCAGCGGAACCCACATCAGGAAGTCCGCGAAGCTGAGGTCCGACAGCAGCTGCCACTCCGCGACCACCAGTTGCAGGTGGTCGACGGCGGCGCCGGAGAGCTTGGTGTGCTCGGCCAGCAGGTCGGTGAGCGTGGACAGCTACTCCACCACCGCGATGAGGTCGCCCTCCTGGACGACGTCACCCGCCGCGACGGCGATGCGGGTGATCCGGCCGGCGCCCTCGGGGAGGACCGGGATCTCCATCTTCATGCTCTCGAGCACCACGACGGTGGTCTCGTGGGTGACCTCGTCACCCTCCTTGACGGCGATCTGAGCCACGTTCGCGACGATCTCGGCCCGGATTTCCTCGGCCATGGTCCTCCTTCGTTCGGGGCTCATCCAACCACGATTCAGACCCCGTGCGGTGGCCAGGTGACCTCGTGACACACTGTCGGGAGGTAGTTCGAGCACTAGGAGAACCCCATGTCGAAGCGTGCCCGCAAGCGCCGCGACCGCAAGAAGGGTGGCGCCAACCACGGGAAGCGCCCCAACGCCTGATCGACTTCACGGCGTGCGAAGGCCCCGGAGCTCCGTGCTCCGGGGCCTTCGGTCTCACTGCGGCTTCGCGCGTGCGCCGACGCACGACGCCCGGGCCGTCGGACGTGGCGGTCAGGCCGTCGTCACGGGTGCGGCGGTCAGGCCGTCGGCTCGGACGCGGAGGACGTGGTGGTCGTCGTGGTGGTCGTGCGGACCTCGACGTCGACCTCGACCGTCGTCTGGTAGAGCCGGGCCCTCAGCCTGCGCCTCAGCTCCTCGGGCGCGTGCTCGCCGCCGCACTTGCGGGCCAGCAGCGCCTTCAGGTGCTCCTCGATGCCGTACTGCTCCAGGCACGGGTGGCACTCCTGCAGGTGCGTCTGGAGCAGCTGCTTCCGCTTCTCGTCGCACTCGTGGTCGAGGAACAGGTACACCTCGGCCAGGACTTCCGAGCAGTCCGTCTCGTGGGGTTCGCCGCAGCTCATCAGCCCGCCACCTCCTGCTGACCGGAACGCAGGAACCCGCGCTCGCGTGCGGTGTCCGCCAACTGGTCGCGGAGCTGCCTGCGGCCCCGGTGCAACCGGGACATCACGGTGCCGATCGGGGTGCCCATGATGTCTGCGATCTCCTTGTAGGCGAAGCCCTCCACGTCCGCGAGGTACACCGCGATCCGGAATTCCTCGGGCAACCGCTGCAGGGCTTCCTTGATGTCTGAGTCGGGCAGCAGGTCCATCGCCTCGACCTCGGCCGAGCGCAGCCCGGTCGACGTGTGGCTCTCGGCCTGGGCGAGCTGCCAGTCCGTGATCTCGTCCGTCGGCTGCTGGATCGGCTGGCGCTGCTTCTTCCGGTAGCCGTTGATGTAGGTGTTCGTGAGGATGCGGTACAGCCAGGCCTTGAGGTTCGTGCCGGCGGAGAACGACGCGAAAGCCGCGTACGCCTTCAGGTACGTCTCCTGGACGAGGTCCTCGGCGTCGGCCGGGTTGCGGGTCATCCGCAGGGCCGCCGAGTACAACTGGTCGAGCATCGGCATCGCGTCGCGCTCGAATCTCGCTGCGCGCTCGACCGCTGTCTCGTCAGTCGGCGTGACCTGCGTTCGCGTGGCTGGCACCGCGCTCCCTTCCCACCCGCTGGTCAGCGCGGTGGACGGAACTGTCTGGGACGCAGTCGAGGATACGCGGCGGTCGCCGGGACGGCAGTGAGCCGAGCCACGCGGTGGACGTGCCTTGACCTGCCTGCCGACCTGCTGATCCATCACCTCGGTAGCCACGTTCCGCACCAACGCGCAGGCCTCGCCGGTCATTCCCCGCGGGTGGTGCTGCACTAGTGTGCGCGATCATGGCCGGACGTGGGACGCCCGCCACCGCGTTGCTGGACAAGCAGAAGGTGGCCTACACGCTGCACGCGTACGAGCACGACCCCCGCCACGAGTCGTACGGGCTGGAGGCCGCCGAGGCCCTCGGCGTCCCGCCCGAACGGGTGTTCAAGACGCTGGTCGCGGACGTGGACGGCAAGCTCGTCGTGGGCGTGGTGCCCGTGACGGGGCAGCTGGACCTGAAGGCGCTGGCGGCCGCCGTGGGCGGGAAGAAGGCCAGGATGGCCGACGTCGCGGCGGCCGAGCGGGCCACCGGTTACGTCGCGGGCGGCATCTCGCCGCTGGGGCAGAAGAAGCGGCTGCCGCTGGTGCTGGACGCGTCGGCCGAAGCCCTGGACACGATCCACTGCTCGGCGGGCCGTCGCGGACTGGAAGTGGAGATCGCGCCGAAAGACCTGGTCAGGCTCACCCAGGCGGTCGTCGCGCCGATCTCGGCGTAGGGCCGGTCTCGGCGTAGGGCCGCCGGTCAGACCTCGAGCGGGCGCAGCACGCGGTCCAGCCACTCGCCGACCGCCCGGCGCACCCCGTCGAGGTCGGCCTTGAGGTTGTGGTCGCCGGGCAGCAGCACGACGTCCCGGTGGTGCGCGGGCGCCGGGCGGCCGAACGGGTCGTTCTCGCCCTGCACCACCAGGGTCGACACCTCGACGTCGTCCAGCTCGGGCATCCGGTCCTTGTCCGGCTTGCCCGGCGGGTGCACCGGGAACGCCAGGCACAGCACCGCCGCCGCCTGACCCTCGGCCGACGTCCGGCACGCCACGCGCGCGCCGGACGACCGGCCGCCGAACACCATCGGCAGGTCGTCGAACCAGCGGGAGTTCAGGTCCTCCGCCACCGCGAGCCACGCCGCGTCGAGCTGCTTGGCGGGCGCGGGCGCGCGTCGGCCCGCCACCCGGTACGGCTGCTCCACCAGCGCCACGTGCACGCCGACGTCCACCGCCGCGCGGGCCGCCGCCACCAGGTCGGGCGCGGCGATCCCGCCGCCGGCGCCGTGGCCGAGCAGCAGGGCCGCCCGCCCCTCCACCGCGCAGTGCAGTTCGGCCCGCGCCGGGCCGTACGGGGTGTCGACGACCCGCTTCGTCATGACAGCTCGAACAAGGTGGGCTCCGGTTTCTCGGACTCCCCCAGCGAGACCGCGTCCATGAGCGACGGGTCGTTGTTCTTGATGCTGTTGACCTTCATCGACACCGGGCGCAGCTCCAGCGCGTCGACCAGGTCGAGGTCGGGCGCGAGCAGGTCACCCGGGTCGGTGCGGTCCGGGTCGAGCCAGGCCGCCCAGCGGTCCTTCGGCAGCACCAGCGGCATCCGGTGGTGCACGTTGCGCATCTCGCCGATCGCGTCCGTGGTGAGCACGGCGCAGGTGATGATCGGCTTGCGCTCGTCGCCGTCCTGCTGCCACCACACGGACCAGATGCCCGCCATCGCGATGCTGGAGCCGTCACCCGGGTTGATGAAGTACGGCTGCTTGCGGCCCTCGCCGGGCTGCCACTCGTACCAGCCGGCGGCCGGCACGATGCACCGGCGCTTGGCCGCCGCGTCGCGGTAGGCGGGCTTGTCGAGCACGCTCTCCGCCCGCGCGTTGATCATCTTGGCGGCGCCGGACAGGTCCTTGGCCCAGTGCGGGACCAGGCCCCAGCGCATCACCCGGACGCTGCGCTCGGTCGTGTCCGGGTCGGGGTTGCCCTCGTCGTCACGCGGATGGCGTTCGACCACGGCCGGCACCAGCTTGGTGGGCGCGACGTTGTAGTCCGGGCCGGGCGCGTCGCCCTCGGTGGCGTCCACCGCGTCGAACTCCGCCGCGAGCAGCGCGGGGTTCTTCGTCGAGGCGTACCTGCCGCACACAACCGATCACCTCTGTGCCATGTCGTCCGGGCAGGCCATCGTCGCACGTCGGAAAGCCCGGTGCGAGCTGTCGACCACCCGATGCGGAATCATCGAGCCATGACTCAGCAGTGGTCCGCTCCCACCGCCGCCGGCCCCGTCCACGCGACGGTACCCGTGCCCGGTTCCAAGTCGATCACCAACCGGACGCTCGTGCTGGCCGCGCTGGCCGACCGCCCGTCCACCGTGCGCACCCCGCTGCGCAGCCGCGACACCACGCTCATGGCCGCCGCGCTCCAGTCGCTCGGCGTCGGGTTCGCCGACGGCCCGGACGGATCATGGCTGGTCACGCCGGACGCCCTGCAGGGGCCGGCGCAGGTGGACTGCGGCCTCGCGGGCACCGTGATGCGGTTCCTGCCGCCCGCCGCCGCGCTCGCCGTCGGCGACATCACGTTCGACGGCGACCCGCACGCCCGGAAGCGGCCGATGAGCACCATCCTGGACGCGCTGCGGGCGCTGGGCGCCGACGTGGCGGGCGACGCGCTGCCGTTCACGCTGCACGGCAAGGGCGGCGTCCCCGGCGGCGAGGTCACCATCGACGCGTCGGCGTCCTCGCAGTTCGTGTCCGGGCTGCTGCTGTCGGGCGCGCGGTACGAGAGCGGCGTGACGGTGCGGCACTCCGGCAAGCCGGTGCCGTCCCTGCCGCACATCGAGATGACCGTGACGATGCTGCGCGAGGCGGGCGTCGTGGTGGACGACTCGACGCGGGACGTGTGGCGGGTCGAGCCGGGCGCCGTCGAGGGCCGCGACTGGCACGTCGAGCCGGACCTGTCCAACGCCACCCCGTTCCTGGCGGCGGCGGCCGTGACGGGCGGCGAGGTGACCATCCCCGGCTGGCCCGAGGTGACCACCCAGCCCGGTGGCGCGGTGCGCGACCTGTTCGAGCGCATGGGCTGCACGGTGACGCTCACCGACGCCGGCCTCACGCTGCGCGGTCCGGACCGGCTGACGGGCGTGGACGTGGACCTGCGCGACGAGAGCGAGCTGACGCCGACCGTCGCGGCGCTGGCGGCCCTGGCGTCCGGACCGACCCGCATCCGGGGCGTCGCGCACATCCGCGGCCACGAGACGGACCGCATCGCCGCGCTGGCGGCCGAGATCAACCGGCTGGGCGGCGCCGCGGAGGAGACCGAGGACGGCCTCGTCATCACGCCACGACCGCTGCGCGGCGACGTGTGGCGGGCCTACGCCGACCACCGCATGGCCACCGCGGGCGCGATCATCGGCCTGGTCGTCGAGGGCGTGTCCGTGGACGACATCGGGTCGACGACGAAGACGATCCCCGACTTCCCCGGGATGTGGGCCACGATGCTCGGGAGCCGCTGACGTGCCACGCGGCGACTGGCGGCGGCTGGACGAGTCGGACGTGCGGGTGCGGCCGGGCAAGGGGACCCGGCCGCGCAGCAAGCGCCGGCCCGAGCACGCGGACGCGGTGCAGGCCATGGTCGTCGGCGTCGACCGGGGCCGGTGGACGTGCGCCGTGGACGACGACCCGACCCGGCTGGTGATCGCCATGCGGGCGCGGGAACTCGGCCGCACGCCGGTCGTCGTCGGCGACCACGTCGGCCTGGTCGGCGACACGTCGGGCCAGCCGGACACGCTGGCCCGGATCGTGAAGGTGGCCGACCGGCGCAGCGTGCTGCGGCGCACCGCGGACGACACCGACCCGTTCGAGCGGGTCGTCGTGGCCAACGCCGAGCAGCTGGTGATCGTGTCGGCCCTGGCGGACCCGCAGCCGCGCCGGGGTTTCATCGACCGCTGCCTGGTCGCGGCGTACGCGGGCGGGCTGGAACCCCTGCTGTGCCTGACGAAGTCGGACCTCGCGCCGCCGGACGACCTGCTCGCCGCGTACGCGGAGCTGGACCTGCCGGTGGTCGTGACGCGGTCCGACCAGGACCCGGGCGAGCTGCGCGAACGGCTGGTGAACCGGTTGTCGGCGTTGATCGGGCACTCGGGCGTCGGCAAGTCGACGCTGGTGAACCGGCTGGTGCCGGACGCGCACCGGGCGGTGGGCGTGGTGAGCGGCGTCGGCAAGGGCAGGCACACGTCCACGCAGACCGTGGCGCTGCCGCTGCCGGAGGGCGGTTGGGCGGTGGACACGCCCGGCATCCGCTCGTTCGGGTTGGCGCACATCACGCCGGACGACATCATCGCCGCGTTCCCGGACATGCGGGCGATGGCCGAGGAGTGCCCGCCCGGCTGCGGTCACCAGGGGCCGCCCGACGACCCGGACTGCATGCTGGACGAGCTGGTGGTCAGCGGTGAGGCGTCGCCCGGCCGGCTGGCGTCGCTGCGCCGCCTGCTCGAATCGCGCGGCAAGCTGGAGGAGTACGACTAGCCGTTCCGGCCTGCCGGCCGTGGTCGGAGCCGGGTGTCACGTCGGAGTCGGGATCGGGTTCCGTGGCCGGAGCCGGGTTCCAGGTCGGGATCGGGGTCGGGTTCCGGGGTCGGAGCCGGGTTCGGAGTCGCGGAGAGTCACGGGGGCCACCGCCGAGTGCGTACGCTCGCGCCGTTTCGTTGACCGGATCGGGTGGCGACGTCACCTCGACCATGGGCTCGCCGCGGCACGCGGGGGTACGGTGCGCAGCCGTGGCGAAGGTGACAGGTATCGGCGGGGTCTTCCTGCGGGCCCGCAACCCCGAGCGCATGGCCGAGTGGTACCGCCGGCACCTCGGCGTGCCGATGAGCGAGAGCGGCGCCATCACGTTCCACTGGGTGGAGGCGGAGACCACGACGTTCGCCCTGTTCGCCAACGACACGGAGTACTTCGGCGAGCCCGGCCAGCGGGCGATGATCAACCTGCGGGTGGACGACCTCGCCGAGCTGCTGGCCCAGCTGCGGGACCGGGGTGTGGAGGTCCTGCCGCAGACCGAGGACTCCGAGTTCGGCCACTTCGGCTGGTGCGTGGACCCCGAGGGCAACCGCATAGAGCTCTGGCAACCCCCACCGGGCATGTGACCACCCGGCCGGACGTGCGACACCGGGCATGCGACCACCACATCGGGCGTGCGACCACCCGGCACGTGACCACCGACCGCGCCGCCGACAACCGCGCCGCCGCCGACCACCCGCGCCCCGCTGACGCTTCGCAGAGGTCCCCGCCAAGGGGACCCCTGCTTTTATTCTGCCCCAACGGTCTGACAATTCCGGCCCTCGACCGGTCGCCTCGACGCGATCCCAGCCGGCCCGTCCCGCCTGCGTCAGCCGTCCCGCCCCGGCACCGCGCCCGCCCGGCCCGGCATCGCGCCCGCCCGTCGCCACGCGCCCGGCCCGCCACCGCGGACGACCGTCCCGGCGGCTACATCAGCTCCAGCAGGAACGGCAGCTCCTGGGGCGCGTACCAAGCCAGCTCGTGGTCCTCCGCGGTACCCAGGGCGAACTCCGCGTCCGGATCGCCCAGGTCGGCCGCGTCGATCACCTCCGCCGCCGCCCGCACCGCGTCCTCGGCCTCCTGCGTGTCCAGGTGGATGGCCGCCACGAGTTCCACCGGCACCGGCCCGGACAGCTTCACCACCGAGAAGTCCAGGTCCGGCCGCAACTTCACGTCCGGCACGTCGGCCGACACGACCGCGCGCCGCGGCGGCGCCTTCTCGTCACCCGCGATCAGCCGCAGCGACCCGCGGGCCGCGTCGAGCATCGCGGAGTACTCCAGCTCCTCCGTGTCCCCGCTCGCGTACGACTCCCGCAGCGCGGGCGTCAGGGCGAACCCCGTCCCGCCCACGGCGACGAACTCGCCCTTGTCCACCAGGTCGCGCAACATCGCGACGGTCGCCGGGAGGTACACCCTCATGCGGACACCGTTCCCATCAGTTCCTCCACCGACTCCTCGACCATCGCCGCCAGCACGTCCACATCGGACATCGCATCGCGGTCGGCGTTCAGCCCGAAGTACACGCCACCGTCATAAGACGTCACCCCGATCGACAACGCCTGGTTCTTCGCCAACGGCACGACGGGGAACATCTCGATCATCTTCGCCCCCGCCGCGTACAACGGCACCTGCGGCCCCGGCACGTTCGTCACCACGACGTTGAACAACCGCCGCGAGAACGACGACGCCGCCCGCGCGCCCAACGCGTGCAACGTCGGCGGCGCGAACCCGGAGAACCGCACCAACGTCTGCGCCGCGACCGTCTGCCCCGACTCCTGGTGAGCCCGCGTCGCGTGCGACACGTGGTGCAGCCGCACGACCGGGTTCGACTCGCCCACCGGCAGGTCGACCAGGTACGCCGATACCTGCGTCTCGTCGTCGCGCACGGACATCGGCGCCATCGCCCGGATCGTGGTCCCCGCCGTCACGACCTCGCCGCGCGACAGGAGCCAGTTCCGCAGCGCGCCGGACAGGACGGCGAGCACGCCGTCGTTGATCGTGCCGCCGTGCGCCCGCCGGATGGCGCGGAACTCGTCGAGCCGGGTGCGGGCCACCGCGAACCGCCGCTGCGGCGAGATGCGCACGTTCAACGGGCTGCCGGGAGCGGGCGTGACGGCGGTCCGCACCGCGGACGCCAACCCGCCGAACACCCCGGCGACCTTCCGGACCGTCGCGACCGTGTCCATGGCCGCCGACCGGACGTTCTCCACCACCTCGCCGGGCCGCTGCACGGCTTCCGCCACCGCGTCCGCCACCAGCTGCAACCCGCTCGGCTCGGGCGACGGCATCCACAACGACTCCACCGGCGTGCGCGGCGTCGGGGACACGTCCAGCATCACCTGGCCGATCTCCGGCGCGCCGATGCCGTCCACCATCGCCTGGTGGGTCTTGGTGATCACCGCGGTCCGGTTCCGGGCCAGGCCCTCGACCAGGTAGATCTCCCACAGCGGCCGGGTGTGGTCGAGCGGGCGGGACATCAGCCGCGCCACGAGGTCGTGCAACTGCTGGTCGCTGCCCGGTTTCGGCAACGCCGAGCGCCGCACGTGGTACGTGACGTCGAAGTCCGGGTCGTCCACCCACACCGGCCGGGCGAGCCGTCCGGGCACCTGCACGACCTTCTGCCGGTACCGCGGCACCAGCGACAGCCGCTGCTCGATCAGGTCGACCAACCGGTCGTAGTCGAAGCCCGTGCGCGGTCGCCGGAACACCGCCACCCCGCCGACGTGCATCGGCGTCGTGGAGTCCTCCAGGTACAGGAACGAGGCGTCCAGCGCGGACAGGCGGTCGGGCATGCGGTCCAGGCTAGTCGGTGCAGTCGCGCACGAGCCGGTTCACGGCGCTGACCTCGGCTTCGTCCCGCTGGTGCCGGGCGAGCCTGATCGCCGCGGCGGCCGGCATGGCCCGCCGGGCCTCCACGCGGACCGAGACGTCGACCCCGGACAGGAACCCGCGCACCAGCCGCGACCGGGCGAACCGCTTGAGCGGGCGCAACGGCGCCACCGCGATCGCCAGCCAGCTCATCGCGACGTCGACCTTCCGATCGCCCCGGCGCGCGCTGCCCCAGTCGACCACCACCGCGCCCTCGGGCCCCAGCACGACGTTGCCGGGGTGGAGGTCGAGGTGCAGGAGGCCGCCGTCGCCGTCGAGGAACGCGGGCGCGGGCACCTGGTCCAGCCTGTGGTGCAGCTCGGCCAGCTCGCGGCCCAGCGCGCCGGCGCGCCACGGCTTGGCGTCCAGCTCCTGCGACATGCGCGGACCGGGCACGTACTCCATGACCAGGTCCGTCTCCGAGGCGTCCGCCACCCTGGGCACCGGTATGCCGTGCCGGCGCAGGTACCGCATCAGCTCGGCTTCGGGGCCGGGGTCTCGGCCCGAGCGGCTGCGCTTGACCAGCAGGCCGTCCGGACGCAGGTAGACGTCCGCCTCCCGGCCGCTGGCCAGCAGACGGTGCGCCTCGTCGCGCGATGTCATGTGACGATCATCATGATTGACAGCGCGAAAACAAGCCCCAAACGGGTAGAGGACACTTGGTCCGTGGATGTGTCACCCAAGGACAAGTTCGTCACCGTGTACGGCCGCAAGCCCGTGCTGGAAGCCCTTGACGACCCGCGCCTCGAAGTCGACAAGGTCATGCTCGCCGACACGGCCCGCGGACCGGCCGCCCGGGAGATCCTGGACGCGGCCAGGCGCCGGGGCGTCGCGGTCCAGCGGGCGACGGCCCAGCGGGTCAAGGTGCTGGCCGGCAACGGGAAGCAGGACCAGGGCGTGCTGGCCGACGTCGTCGCGCCGCGGATGCGCCCGCTCGACGTGGGCCTGCGCGAGCTGGAGCGTCGTGGCGGGCCGGGGAACGTGCTGGTGCTCGACGGCATCACCACGCCCGCGAACGTCGGCATGATCCTGCGCACCGCGACCGCCGCCGGGGTGGACGGCATCGTCGTGCCGCGCCGCGGGGTGGCGTCGATCGACCCGATGGTGGTGAAGGCGTCGGCCGGGGTGGCGTTCCGGGCCCCGGTGCTGAGGTGCGCGACGGCCGCCGAAGCCGCCGCCGCCCTCGCCGCCGCCGGGTACCCGATCTACGCGCTCGACGCGAACGCCAAGCAGTCGGTGTACGCGGCGGACCTGCCGAAGCGGGCGGCGTTCGTGCTGGGCAGCGAGACGGCGGGCATCTCGGACGACGTCCGGCCGCACGTGACGGGGTGGCTGTCGATCCCGATGGCCGCGGGGGTCGAGTCGCTGAACGTGGCGAGCGCGGCGGCCGTGCTGTGCTTCGAGGTGGTGCGCCGCCGCACCACCGGCTGAGACGCGCCCGGCGGGCCGGGCCAGCGGGCCAGCGGGCCAGGCGCAGCGATGACACGCGGCGGGAACGGGCGCAGTGGAGGGCACGGAGACGGCGGGCGCGTGCAGGGGTTGGCGGTCGGGGTTGGTGGGTGGGTGGGCGCAGCGCGGGCACCGGAGGGCCACTCCGACGCCCGCGCTGCCTGGCCCTGGCTGATCGGCGGCTCGCCGCGGTGTGCCGGGACCAACCACTCCACCTGGAACCCGGACCGCTCCGATCAGCCCTTCGGGGTCGGCGACCGTCGTGTCGCCTCGCGCTCGGGACATCCCATCGGTGAACGCGGGAAACCTACGACCGGGGTCGGGTGACCGGCAATTCACCGGCCGAGTGGATCATCGGTGGCGGCTCGTCACCGGTTAACCCCGCAGGGGGATCTGGAGGAGGGTTTCCAGCTCCTCGACCGTGGCGTCCACTGACCGGTGGTGCACACCGACCATCCCGGCCGCCGCCGCGCCCCGGACGTTCACCGCGAGGTCGTCCACGAACACGCAGTCGCGCGGGGCCAACCCGAGGCGTTCGGCGGTGAGCAGGTAGATCCGGCGGTCGGGTTTCGCGATGCCCACGTCACCGGATGTGATGACGACGTCGAAGAGGGCGGCCCAGTCGGCCGGAGGGCTCCAGTAGCCGTCGGCGTTGGACAGCACGGCGGTGAGGACGCCCTGGTCACGGGCCTTGCGGGTGGCCGTGAGCAGGGGCGGTTCGGGTGCCGCGGCGTCGTCGCCCAGGTCGGTCAGCACGCCGCCGAAGTCGAGCACCAGTCCCCGCACCGTGCCTCCATCAGGTGATCTTGGTACGCAAACGCGGCGATCTCCCTCGGTTCAGCATGCCACCTCTGCTCCGGACCCTGTCGTCCGCCAAGCCGGCCACCACGCCGCACCCGACCGCCAAGCCCTCGCCCGAACCCCTGCCGCTGGACGCACGTCACTTCCTGTTCCCGCTGGTGGAAGCCCTGAACGGCCGCCGCCCACCCCGCCAGCTGGCCGCCGCCTTCGCACCGGCCGCCGTGACCACGGTGTCCGAAGCCGCCACCCCGACCGGAGCCCGCCTCGGCCGCTACCGCCTGTGCCACGTCTCCCCCGACGCCGCCGAGCTGGCCGGAACCCTCCACATGCCCACGAAGGTCCGCGCCTTCGCCGCCCGGGTCGAACGCCGAGGCTCCGGCTGGCACTGCACCGAGTTCCACCTGCTGCCGTGACCGGGCGAACGCGCGCCGACTCCGCCACGACCACTGCGCCGCAGACGGGCCAGGCGGGTCGTCGCAGGCGCGGGACGGGGGCGCGGTCGGTGTCCGGCCGACGTGCGGCCCACGGACCCGCCAGAGGGCCGTGACGCGGCACGCCACCGTCACCGGGAACGGGAACGGGGCCCCGGTTCGACCAGGGCCCCGCTCCGACGTGCGTTGTCGCGTTCCGCCGCTACTGGCGCGGACCCTTGCGCTGGCCCTTCGCCTGCGCGCGGGCGGCCGCGCGGCGTTCCTTGCGCGTCCCGCCCTGCCCCCCGCCCGGCTGGGCGTTGGGGTTGCCGCTGGTCTCGGCGTCACCGCTCTCCGACGGGCCCGAGTAGGTCAGGCCCTGCTGGCCGCGACCGTCGAGGCCCTTTCCCCGCAGCGCGGGCGGGATGGCGTTGCCGCTCTGGAGCTGCGCCAGGGCCGGACCGGCGGGCGCCTGGTTGGCGGCCTCCGACTCCTGCTGGGCGGCGGCCGCGGCGGCGGCACGGGCACGGGCGCGGCTGCCGGTCAGCGGCCCGCCGTTGGCGATCGACACCTGCACCGGCGGCTCGGCGGCGGGCTGCGGCTCGGCGGCTTCGACCTGCAGGTTGAACAGGAAGCCGACCGTCTCCTCCTTCAACGCGTCCAACATGGCGTTGAACATGTCGAAGCCCTCCCGCTGGTACTCGATCAGCGGGTCGCGCTGGGCCATCGCCCGCAGGCCGATGCCCTCCTTCAGGTAGTCCATCTCGTACAGGTGCTCGCGCCACTTGCGGTCCAGGACGGACAGCAGGACGCGACGCTCCAACTCGCGCATGGCGCCGGGGCCGACCCGGCCGTCGATGTCCGCCTCGCGGGCCTCGTACGCGGCCAGGGCGTCGGCCTGCAGGCGCGCCTTCAGCGACTCGCGGGTGACGTCCTCGTCCTCGTCGAGCAGCGCCTTGTGGTCGAGCGAGATCGGGTACAGCGTCTTCAGCGCCGTCCACAGCTGCTCGAGGTCCCAGTCCTCGGCGTAGCCGTCGGCGGTCGCGCCGTCGACGTACTCGCCGACCACGCTGGTGATCATGTGCTCGACCTGCTCGCGCAGGTCCTCGCCGTCGAGGACGCGGCGGCGCTCGGCGTAGATCACCTTGCGCTGCTCGTTCATGACCTCGTCGTACTTGAGGACGTTCTTGCGGATCTCGAAGTTCTGCTGCTCGACCTGCGTCTGGGCGCTGCGGATGGCCCGGGTGACCATCTTGTGCTCGATCGGCACGTCGTCCGGCACCTTCAGCCGGGTCATGACCGTCTCGACCATCGCCGCGTTGAAGCGGCGCATCAGCTCGTCCTTCAGCGACAGGTAGAACCGCGACTCGCCCGGGTCGCCCTGCCGGCCGGAACGACCGCGCAGCTGGTTGTCGATGCGCCGCGACTCGTGCCGCTCGGTGCCCAGCACGTACAGGCCGCCGGCCGCGCGGACCTCCTCGGCCTCGGACTTGACCTGGTTGGTCACCTCTTCGATGAGCTTGGCCCAGGCGGCCTCGTACTCCTCCGGGTTCTCCACCGGGTCGAGGCCGCGTTCCCGCAGCTCGTGGTCGGCGATGATGTCCGGGTTGCCGCCCAGCACGATGTCCGTGCCTCGACCGGCCATGTTCGTGGCCACCGTGACGGCGCCCTTGCGGCCCGCCTTCGCGATGATCAGCGCCTCCCGGTCGTGGTGCTTCGCGTTCAGCACCTCGTGCGGGATGCCCTTCTGGACCAGCAGCTTCGACAGGTACTCGGAGCGCTCGACGCTCGTCGTGCCGACCAGCACCGGCTGGCCCTTCTCGTGCCGCTCGGCGATGTCCTCGGCGACCGCCTCGAACTTGGCCTCCTCGGTCTTGTAGACCAGGTCGGCCTCGTCCTTGCGCTGCATCGGGCGGTTCGTGGGGATCGGCACCACGCCGAGCTTGTAGGTCTGGTGGAACTCGGCCGCCTCGGTCTCGGCGGTGCCGGTCATGCCGCCCAGCTTCTCGTACAGGCGGAAGTAGTTCTGGAGGGTGATCGTGGCGAGGGTCTGGTTCTCCGCCTTGATCTCGACGCCTTCCTTGGCCTCGATCGCCTGGTGCATGCCCTCGTTGTAGCGGCGGCCCGCGAGCACGCGGCCCGTGAACTCGTCGACGATCATGACCTCACCGGCGCGGACGATGTAGTCCTTGTCCTTGGTGAACAGCTCCTTGGCCTTGATCGCGTTCTGGAAGTAGCCGACCAGGGGCGTGTTGGTCGAGTCGTACAGGTTGTCGATGCCGAGCTGGTCCTCGACGAACTGCACGCCCGCCTCGGTGACGCCGATGGTGCGCTTGCGCTCGTCCACCTCGTAGTGGGTGTCCCGGCGCATCCGCGTGGCCAGCCGCGCGAACTCGACGTACCAGCGCGACGACTGGTCGGCCGGCCCGGAGATGATCAGCGGCGTGCGGGCCTCGTCGATGAGGATCGAGTCGACCTCGTCGACCAGGGCGAAGAAGTGGCCGCGCTGGACCATCTCGTCCCGGCTCCACGCCATGTTGTCGCGGAGGTAGTCGAAGCCGAACTCGTTGTTCGTGCCGTAGGTGATGTCGGCGTTGTAGGCGACCCGGCGCTGCTCGGGCGTCATCTCCGACAGGATCGCGCCGACGGTCAGCCCGAGGAACCGGTGGATGCGGCCCATCCACTCGGCGTCGCGTCGGGCCAGGTAGTCGTTCGTCGTGACGACGTGCACGCCCTTGCCCGCGATCGCGTTCAGGTAGGCGGGCAGCACGGAGGTCAGGGTCTTGCCCTCACCGGTGCGCATCTCGGCGATCTGCCCGAGGTGCAGCGCCGCGCCGCCCATCAGCTGGACGTCGAAGTGCCGCTGGCCGAGGGTGCGCTTGGCGCCCTCGCGGACCACCGCGAAGGCCTCCGGCAGCAGCTCGTCCAGGGACTCGCCGTCGGCGTGGCGCTTGCGGAACTCCTCGGTTTTCGCCCGCAGCTCCGCATCGGAGAGGTCGATGACGTCGTCTTCGAGGTTGTTGATGTGCGCTGCGATGTTGCGCAGGCGCTTGAGCATCTTGCCCTCGCCAGCGCGGAGCAGTCGGGACAGCACCATCCGGGTCGACCTCATTACCTCATCGCGACGCGCCCGGGGGACGGGCGCCTTCCACAGGGCTCACCACGGCCATGGCGAGCCTTCACCACCCGCCATCGTAGGCAAGTCGTGAAGGTGTGTGCACAGACACAGGTAGGAAGCGGTGCGGAACGCCCCGTAACGACCTTCGAGAACGACCTCGGCGAACCGCCCCACCACCGCACCCGACCCACGACCAAGATCAGGCCCGCACCCCCACCCCCCCGAACCCGGACCCGCAAGGCCCCAGCCCCGACGTTCGAACCGGCTGAGTCGGACGTGTCGGTACCAGGCCACGGCCACAGAAGCGGAAGCGGAAGCGGAAGCGAACTGGGGCAACCGGCACGGCGAACTCACGCGCCGGAAACACCGGGCGGATATCCGGAACGGCCGCAAGGCCCAAAACAACACAGGCCAAGCCATCCAACCGAGATCACGACCCCATCACGAACCGCCCGGACCACCGCCCAGGACCGGATCGCGGAGCCTCCGCATCCCGATCACCCGCAGATCACACAGCACACCCAAGGTGACCACCACGCGAGGTCGCGTCGGTCGTTCGCGCCTCATTTTCCGCGATCACGCTTTTCCGATCGCGGAAAATGAGGCGCGAACGACCGACTTAATGGCGACCGAGCCGCGACGCCGAAGGCGGCGCCATCAACACCGCCGGCGCCATTGAATCAAGCCAGCCGGATCACGCCGTAGTCGAATCCCTTTCGGCGGTAGACGACGCTCGGACGTCCGCTGTCGGCGTCGGAGAACAGGTAGAAGTCGTGGCCGACCAGTTCCATCTCGTAGAGAGCCTGGTCGACGGTCATCGGCTTGGCCGCGTGTTCCTTCTCACGCACGACCCGGCCGGGCAGGTTTTCCTCGACGCCGTCGTCCCAGCGCTGCGCGGGCACTTCCGCCATGCCCTCGTACGCGGGTTCGGGTTCGGCGGCTTCCAGCACCGCGGTGTGGCCGAGCCACATGCCTTGCGCCTGGCTGTCGGAGTCGGGGCGGATGGGCAGTGCGTCCCCGAGTGCGCTGGTCGCCTCGGCGACCGATGTGGGACCGCGGCGACCGTGGTGCACGCGCCTGCGGTCGTGCGAGCGCCGCAACCGGTTCTCCAGCTTGTTCACCGCGGAGTCCAGGGCGGCGTAGAAGTCGCCCGCACACGCTTCGGAGCGGACCACCGGTCCGCGTCCCTTGCCGGTGATCTCGACCCGCTGGCAGTTCTTGGACTGCCTGCGGTTCGGCTCGTGGAAGAGCTCCACGTCAAACCGGATGACCTTGCGATCGTAGCGCTCAAGCCGGGCCAGCTTCTCGGCGACGTGAACCCGATAGTGATCGGGCACCTCGACATTGCGGCCCTTAACGACGATGTCCATACACGACCTCCCTCGCTGTGCTGCGAGCAATGGCTTTGGATCGTTTGGGCGCCGGATTCGCGATCATGGCGGGGGGCTTGTCGCTGAGGGTGGCCCTCAGTGCCCCACCGGCGCCAGGGTCATGGGCTGTTCGCCTCCTCCCCGCGTGCCGGGAACGCTGATAGCGGTGCACGTTAGCCCGGTATTCGCCGCTGCGACACCCCCCGGGGCGGGGGAACTCCAAGATTTTCTTTTCGTAACGCAGAGCGACCGGAAACCGGTACCGGGCGAACGCCCGGCGGACGTGCTGGGGCAGCACGCTGACGGCCGCTCACCCGAACGGCCCAGCTCGGCACAGACGCCCGTCAGCAGAGCGGTTACGTCGAACGGCCTCTGCGGGGGCGTCATATCCGGCCAACGGGCGAGAGGTCCGAGAGGTTCCCGGTCCTGATTCACCCGTGTGGGTGGGTTCGGTGGGCAGTCGTCAGCGTGAGAACAGCGGATACCCGGAACCCGGCCGTTCTCAACACGGAAATTCCGGCACGTGCCGTCGATCCGGTCGTGACGACGTCGTCCAGCAGGACAACCGGGCTCCCGGGCGGTGGCAGACCAGCGGGAACGAGCCGCACGCGACCAGCCAGGTTCGCCCGGCGGGCCGCCGCGTCGAGCCCCGTCGAATCACGAACACCTTTCGCGAAAGCCAGTGCGGGCGCGACCGGGAACCCCGAAGCGCGCGCCATTCTCAACACGTGGGAACCGCCTCGGGCACGGGCGGCCGACGCGCGCGACGGCGCGGGCACGAGCCACGGCTCCGGCCCGACGCCCGGCAGCCGGGGAAGCGCGGCGGCCACCAGCGCCCCGAAGACGGCCGCCAGCTCCCGCCGCCCGCGCTCCTTGAACGCGAGCACCAGCTCCCGCGCCGCGCCCCCGTAGGCGGCCAGCGCGAACACGGGCGGCCCGACACCGGGCACGCGTCTCGGAGGGCCGAACACGGCGAGGCAGCGACCGCACAGGCGGGCGCCCCACGTGCCGCAGCCGGGACAACGGGGCGGGAACAGCAGGTTGATCAGCACGGACCCGACGATGCCGGCGACCCCCGACAATCCGGGGCCTCCGGCGGAGGTCACCGGCTTGCACGATCGGGTGAACCCGGCTCAGCCCGGGTAGAACGCCTGCGTGCCCGCTTCCACCTTGGTCGGCGACGCGCGCCAGACGTCGCCCACGTCGCTCGCGCTCCACAGCCCGCTCTGGTCCACCGCCAGCACGTTCCGGCCGGGCGCGGCGGTCACCGAGTTCACCGGCACGGTCAGGTTCGACGTGTTGTAGCGCTCGATCCGCAACCCGTCGATGTTGACCTTCACGATGGGCCACGCGGCCAGCGTCGTGCTCGCCACCACCACGTCCTGCGCCAGCCAGTCCACCGCCAACGCGCTGGTCCCGAGCGCGGACGACTGCACGTTGCGCGGCGACCGCAGCGACACGGCCGAGTCCTGCCCGCGCACCACGGCCGCCACGACGAGCTTGCCTCCCACCACCGCCGCCACCCGTGTCCCGTCGCGGGACAGGCGCAGCTCGCTGACCGCGCCACCCAGCACGGACAGCTCGGACGCGTTGACCGCGTTCGCCGTCCACCCGCTGTCGGTCTTGATCACGCGCACCACGTTGGCCCCGTCGACGACGGTCCACACCTCGGTGCTCGGCTCGCCCTGGCGCCCGCTGAGCAGCCACGTCGGCCTGGTCATCGTGGCGGCGGGCAGGTCGACCTCGGCGAGCGGCCCGGACAGCGGCCCGACGCGCAGCCGCACGGAGTTCTCCGCGGCCCGGCTCACCACGGCCAGCTCGCTGCCGTCCATCGACTGCGCGGCGCTGACCACCTGGTAGTCGCCCGCGCCGGCCGGTCCGGGCACCGGGTCGCCGTTGATTTGCTTGACCCGGCCGCTGCCGACCAGCAGGCCGTTCAGGTCCGCGTTGGGCGTGGTCAGGCCCTCGCCGGTCTGCACGTCGGCGGGCCGCCACTCGCGCTGCTCGGCGGAGATCGGCTGGCCTTCGACGAGCACCCGGATGCGGCTGCTGGTGACGCCCGCCAGGGACTTCACCACCTGGGCCACGATCTGCTTGCCGACCTGCACCGTGATGTCCCCGACTTTCGTCAGGTCGACTTCCAGCGCGCCGTCGTCGGCCTCGGACGTGTTCTTGCGCTGCGCGGCGCCGTTCGGGATGGCCGTCTCCAACGCGCCCCGCATGCCCACCGCGGGGCCCTTGAGCAGCAGGCTCGTCACCCGGGTCGGGATCGACGTCGACGGCGCGATCACCACCCACCTCGGGTCGGGCACCAGCACGCCGAAGTCCGGGTTGTAGAAGAACAACGTCACGCGGCGGTAGTTCTGGTGGAACCCGGTCAGCGGCACGTAGATGCCGTCCGGCGGCTTGGCGATGCGCCACTGGCCCTCGCCGTCGCGCTCGATGCCGACGGGGGTGTCGAGGTTGCCGACCTGCTGGATGAACGCGTTGTCCTCCAGCTGGAGCCGGCCGACGTTCTTGCCCTGCAAGAGCACCGTGCGCTGCTTGTCGTCCGGGGTCAGGCTGGGGGTCGGGACGGTGTTGAACGTCGACTCGATGATCGTCGGCGTGCCCTTGGTGTCCCACGTCCGCTTGGCGTCGTCCGTCAGGTACGCCTTCGCCGCCGCGTAGTCGCCCTCGGGGTTGGCGGCGGCGTTGACGAACTCGCGGACCAGGGTGAGCGGGTCGATGTCCTTGACGGGCTTCGGCGCGGCGGCCTCGGAGGCGTTGCCCACGGACGGGTTCACCGCGACGGGTGACGTCTGGGTGGGGATCGCCGCGCACCCGGCGACCGCGAACACGGCCAGCAGCGCCGCCAGGAGCCTCACCGGACCTCCTCGCGCTCGCCGGTGACGGGCTGGGCGGGCTGCCACGTGATCTCCTCCTCCGTCAGCTCGACCTCGTCCGCGGGCTCGGGCGCGTCCGGCTCCGGCTCGACGACGGGGGGCAGGTCGGGCGGCTCCAGCGGCAGCGGGCTGTACGTCAGCTCGTGCCCGTGCCGGCACGGCAGGGTCAGCCGGAACACGGCGCCGTGGCCGCGTTCGCCCCACGCCTCCAGCCAGCCCCCGTGCAGCCGGGCGTCCTCCAGGCTGATCGACAGGCCGAGGCCGGTGCCGCCGGTGCGGCGGTTGCGCGACGGGTCGGCGCGCCAGAACCGGTTGAACACCAGCTCGGCCTCGCCGGGGCGCAGGCCGACGCCGTGGTCGCGGACCGTCACGGCGATCGCCTCGCCGTCGCCGCGGAGCTTCAGCTCGACCGGCAGGCCCTCGCCGTGGTCGATGGCGTTGGCCAGCAGGTTGCGCAGGATGCGCTCGACCCGGCGGGAGTCCAGCTCGGCGGTGACCTCCTCGTCCGGCAGGTCGAGGACGATCGTGGTGCCGCTGCTGTTGGCGATGGCGCGCACCGAGTCGTGGGCGCGGCGGGCCAGCACCCGGATGTCGACCAGCTCGGCGGCCAGCTCCTCGACGCCCGCGTCGAGCCTGCTGATCTCCAGCAGGTCGCCGAGCAGCGACTCGAACCGGTCCAGCTCGTCCACCAGCAGCTCGGTGGAGCGGGCGAGGCCGCCGGGGAACTGCTCGCGCGACGCGTGCAGCACGTCCGCCGCCATCCGCACGGTGGTCAGCGGGGTGCGCAGCTCGTGCGACACGTCGGAGGTGAACCGGCGCTGGAGCTGGCCGAACTCCTCCAGCTGGTGGATCTGCCGCTGGATGCTCGCGGCCATCTCGTTGTAGGACTCGGCGAGCCGCGCGACGTCGTCCTCGCCGACCACGGGCATGCGCTCGTCGAGGCTGCCGTCGGCGAACCGCTCGGCGATCTCGGCGGCCTGCCGCACCGGCCGCACGACCTGCCTGGTGACCAGGTTCGCGATCACGGCCAGCAGCAGGAGCAGCGCCAGGCCTCCGACGACGAGGGTGCTCTGCACGACCTCGGCGGTGGCCTGCTCGCTGGTCAGCGGGAACAGCAGGTACAGGTGCATGGCGCGGGCGGAGCTGTTCACCGGCTTGCCCACGACCAGCAGGGTCGTCGGCCCGGTCTCCCGCTCGACGGTGGTGATCTGGTAGCCGGTGCTGCCGCGTTCGAGCATCTTGAACAGCCCGTCGGGCACGTCCTGGTACTCGCCCACGGCGATCGGCAGGCCGTCGGAGCCGGTGCCGACGGGGTCGTAGAGGACCGGTTCGAACGCGCCCGCGCCGGAGCTGGTGGGGTCGAGGTCGACCCCCGACGTGTTGATCTTGTTCAGCGCGGTGGTGAACCGGCCCTTGACGCTGTCCGGACCGGGGTTGAGGCCCGCCAGGTCGGGCTGGATGGCGGCCGCGCTCGCCTCGGCCTGCCGCAGCGCCGCCTCGATCTTGGTCTCCAGCAGCTGGCCGGTGATCTGCACCTGGAGCACCATGCCCAGCACGAACACCACGGCGGACGACAGCGCCAGCGTGCTGACGACGACCCGGAGTTGCAGCGAGCGCCGCCACAGCTCGCCGAAGGCCACCGCCCGGCGACGGGAGCGCTCGACGAGGCGTCGGGCCTCGCGCGCCACCACGTCCAGCTTGCGTCGAACCGCGCCGCCCCCGGCGTCCAGCCGGTGTGGAACCGCGCCGCCACCGGTGTCGCGAGGCTCGGTCACCTCCGCGTCCACCGGTCGCGCCTGCCCGCCCGGCGATCGAAGAGCGTGATCGCCGGCGAACGGGTCGCGAACGGCCGACGCGACCTCGCGAGGTCGTCCGGGGCGGCGACCTATCACGGCGGGCCGGCCTTGTACCCGACTCCGCGGACGGTCAGCACCACCTCCGGGTGCTCGGGGTCGCGCTCCACCTTGGACCGCAGCCGTTGCACGTGGACGTTCACCAGGCGCGTGTCGGCGGCGTGCCGGTAGCCCCACACCTGTTCGAGCAGCACCTCGCGGGTGAACACCTGGCGCGGCTTGCGGGCCAGCGCCACGAGCAGGTCGAACTCCAGCGGCGTGAGCTGGATCGGCTTGCCCTCGCGCAGCACCTCGTGCCCCGGCACGTCGATGGTCAGGTCGCCGATCTGCAGCACCTCGGCCGGCTCCGCCTCGGTGCGCCGGAGGCGGGCGCGGATGCGGGCCACCAGCTCCTTCGGCTTGAACGGCTTGACCACGTAGTCGTCGGCGCCGGACTCCAGGCCCAGCACCACGTCGACGGTGTCGCTCTTCGCGGTGAGCATCACGATCGGGACGCCCGACTCGGACCGGATCGCCTTGCAGACGTCGATGCCGTTCATGCCGGGGAGCATCAGGTCCAGCAGGACCAGGTCGGGCTTCAGCTCGCGCAGCGCGGGCAGCGCGCGTGCGCCGTCGGCCACCACTGCGGTGTCGAAGCCCTCACCCCGCAGCACGATGGTCAGCATCTCCGCCAGAGCGGGGTCGTCGTCCACGACGAGCACGCGTGCCTTCATACCCAACATCGTCCCACTAGTGGTCGGAAGTCCACGCACCGCCCAGCGGTCATCGCTGCTGGTCGCCGGACGCGTCCACTCCGTAGCCAGTCTCTGTCGCCGATCCACGAGCCCACCTCGTCTCGCTGAACGGGAATCGTCAGCGACTCATCGCCGAAGTGGTCACGTTTTGTTACTTAACCACCCTAACGGGTGAACCATCGGTCGAGTAGCGACTCGACCCGGAGGTCGCCCGTCCCGTCGAGCACCTCCCACGGCGAGAGCCACGCGGAGGCGGCCAGCTCGTCGTACACGGCGGCGCAGCGCGCTTGCAGGCCACCGTCCGACTCGTAGAGGTCGCGACCCCGCGCCTCCTCGGCCTCGCGGTGCGCCGCGCGGTCCGCCGCGACCCCCGCCGGCACGCGCAGCAGCAGGTGCAGGTCCGGGAGCGGCAGGCCGAAGCGGTCCACCTCCAGCGCCCGCAGCCAGGCCACGAACTCGCCGTCGGCGGACTGGCCCAGCCGGGCCGCGCCGTAGGCGGCGTTGGACGCGATGTACCGGTCGAGCAGCACCACGTCGTACTGGTCGAGGTCGGCGCGGATTCGGTCGGCCGCGCCGCGCCGGTCCAGCGCGTAGAGGACGGACATGCCGTACACCGAGTCGGTCAGGTCGCCGAGCCTGCCGTGCAGCGCGTCACGCACCAGGTCGGCGTGCACGTCCTCGTCGTACCGGGGGAACGCGCTGGTGGCGACCTTCGCGCCGCGCACACCCAGCGCGTCGGTCAACGCCTTGGCCAGGGTGCGCTTCCCGGCGCCGTCCAGGCCTTCGATCACGACGAGTTTTCCCACACGAACACCCTAAGGGGCACCGTCCGCTCACGATCGGCCGCATCACATCGCCCACTCGGGTGATAAGAGATCCTTTGCGTCACCAGATCGAGTGACTACGGTGAACCCCATTTCCGGTTGCGCGAAAGGGTGGTGCCGCGGTGACCGCGGATTCCGGGCACGCCAGACCGGTGGACGAGCCGGGGAACCACCCGCCCGGCGGACTGCCCGGCGGACTGGCCGAAACCCTCCGCTACGGACCGTTCCACCGGGCCCTCCACGACGCCATCGCGCACCGCGGCCTGTCCCTCGCCCGGCTGCGGGCCCACCTGGAGCAGCAAGGCGTGCAGGTCGGGCAGTCCACGTTGAGCTACTGGCAGCGCGGCCTGCGCCACCCCGAGGTGCCCCGCGCCATCGCGACCGTGCGGGCGCTGGAAACGGTGCTGCGCCTGCCGCCGGACTCGCTCGTGTCGCTCGTCGGCAACCGCCCCCAGCAGCGCCCCGTGCGACCGGCCGGGTGGGCGCCCGCCGCGCCCGTGCAGAGCGACTTCGAGGTCGTGACGGACGTCGGCGCGAACGTCGACATCGAGGTGCTGTCGGTGCACGACACCGTCCACATCGGCCCGGAGCGGGAGCAGCGGTCGATCAGCACGCGGCTGGTGGTGCGCGCGGCGAAGGCCGGGCCGGACCGGTACCTGGCCGTGCACCAGGGCGACGAGGGGTGCCTGATCGACAACGCGCTCGTGCGGCCCGGCGAGGGCTGCCGGCTGGGACGCCTGCGCCGGCAGCCGGCCACCCGCGGGCTGGCGTTCGAGCTGCTGTTCGACCGCAGGCTCGCCGAGGGCGAGGAGCACGTGTTCAGCTTCACCGTGGTGGACGACACCGGCGGGCCGACACCGGGCCACGGCCGGACGTTCCGCGAACCGTGCCGCGGGTACCTGCTGCAACTGGCCTTCAACCGCCGCGCCCTGCCGGCCCGGTGCACCAAGCAGCTCCGCATCGACCCCGACATGCCACCGGTGGACCTGGAGGAGCTGGTGTGCGGCCTGGGCGGCTTCGCCAGCGCCTACTTCGAGGACGTGGGCCCCGGCACCGCGGGCATCAGCGTCGAGTGGACCTGACCCCACCACCCACAAGGCGACCACCACTCCGGAGGGCACTTCGTGACGCCCAAAGGCGACCACCACGCGAGTTCGCGTCGGTAGGTCGAGGCCCATCCCGCGACGATCACGCTTTTCGATCGTCGCGGGATCGGCCTCGAACTGCCGACTTCAGAGCGAACTCGCCGCCGCCTGCGGAGCAGCGGCAATCAACACCGCCTTGAACTGCCGACTTCCAGGCGAACTCGCCGCCCCGCCGAAGGCGGGGCAAATCAATACCTGTAGTGCTCCGGCTTGTACGGGCCCTCGACGTCCACGTCGATGTACTCCGCCTGGTCCTTGGTCAGCTTGGTGAGCTTCCCGCCCAGCGCCTCCAGGTGGATGCGGGCGACCTTCTCGTCCAGCACCTTCGGCAGGCGGTACACCTCCTTGTCGTACTCCTGGTACTTGGTGAACAGCTCGACCTGGGCGATCACCTGGTTGGAGAAGGAGTTCGACATCACGAAGCTGGGGTGGCCGGTGGCGTTGCCGAGGTTGAGCAGGCGGCCCTCGGACAGCACCAGGATCGAGTGGCCGTCCGGGAACACCCACTCGTCGACCTGCGGCTTGATGTTGATCCGCCGGATGCCGGGGTAGCGGGTGAGGCCGGCCATGTCGATCTCGTTGTCGAAGTGGCCGATGTTGCCCACGATCGCCTGGTGCTTCATGGCGGCCATGTGCTCGACGCGCACGACGTCCTTGTTGCCGGTCGTGGTGATCACGATGTCGGCGCGGCCGATCACGTCTTCGAGGGTCTGCACCTCGTAGCCGTCCATCGCCGCCTGCAGGGCGCAGATCGGGTCGATCTCGGTCACGATGATGCGGGCGCCCTGGCCGCGCAGCGACTCGGCCGCGCCCTTGCCGACGTCACCGTAACCGCAGATCACGGCCACCTTGCCGCCCATGAGCACGTCGGTGCCGCGGTTGATGCCGTCGATCAGCGAGTGGCGGATGCCGTACCGGTTGTCGAACTTCGACTTGGTGACGGCGTCGTTGACGTTGATCGCGGGGAACAGCAGCTCGCCGGCGGCGGCCAGCTGGTACAGCCGCATGACGCCGGTGGTGGTCTCCTCGGTGACGCCGCGGATGCCCTCGGCGATCTTGGTCCACTTGCCGTTGTCCGCGGCGATGGACTTGCGGAGCGTCTCGAGGATGAGCGCCCACTCCTCCGGGTCGTCCGCCTCGGGCTGCGGGACGACGCCGGCCTTCTCGTACTGCACGCCCTTGTGGACCAGCAGCGTCGCGTCGCCGCCGTCGTCCAGGATCATGTTGGGGCCGCCACCGTCCGGCCAGGTCAGCATGGACTCGGCGGTCCACCAGTACTCCTCCAGCGTCTCGCCCTTCCAGGCGAACACCGGGACGCCCTTCGGCTCCTCCGGGGTGCCGTGGGGGCCGACGACGACCGCGGCGGCGGCGTGGTCCTGGGTGGAGAAGATGTTGCAGGACGCCCAGCGCACCTCGGCGCCCAGGGCGACCAGGGTCTCGATCAGCACGGCCGTCTGCACGGTCATGTGCAGCGAGCCGGAGATCCGCGCACCCTTGAGCGGGTAGACCTCCGAGTACTCGCGGCGCAACGCCATCAGGCCGGGCATCTCGTGCTCGGCCAGCCGGATCTCCTTGCGGCCGAACTCGGCCAGGGAGAGGTCCGCCACGGCGAAGTCGATGCCGTTGCGGGTCTGGAGCCTCTCGGCGGTCATCGCGGGTTCCTCCATCTCGGGTTCAACCGACCCTACCGCCCCGCCACGCCGGGTTTCCGAGGTTGACGTCAACAGCGCAACGATGGACCACTATGGCGAGGCTGAGGTGATGTTCGCGGGGAGGACTTGTGCTGATTCCCGGCCCCGACACACGGGTGGTCGAGCTGCGGGTGCACGGCGTCCAGGGCACCACGCCGCACTCACTGGTGGACGCGGTGGCGGCGGTCGACGTGGCGGGCGACGGGCTGGGCCGCGTCGTGCGCCCGGCCGACCGGCTGCGCAGACCCGCGCCCGGCCCGGTGCTCCAGGCCGGTGGCCGCCCGGTGACGCGGGTCGTCGAGGGCTACGTGTGGGGTCGGATGACGTCCGGCGGCTGGGCCAAGGCGACGTGGGCGCTGCTGTTCCCGTTCTCGCTGGCGAACGTGGCGCACTGGATGCTGCCGCCCGCGCCGGCCGGGTCGCTGCCCGCGCACCTGCTGGGCATCGGGCTCCGCGCGCTGCTGCGGCTGGCGGCGCTGCTGCTGACCGTGCTGCTGGTCGCCCAGCTGGAGGTGATCAGCCTCGACCTGGTGGCCGCGCAGTGCCTCGCGCCCGGCGCGACGTGCCTGTGGGGTCCGACGTGGCTGAGCACGACGCCGTGGGTGCGGGCCGTGGTGGGCCTGGCGCCGATCGCGCTGGCCGTGCTCGTGCTGCACCGGATGTCCAGTGTGGACTGGCGGATCGAGCGCAAGGAGGTGCCGGCGGCCGAGGGCGTGCGGTCCGGGCTGCCGGGCGCGCACGTGGCGACGGACCCGGACACGCCGTCGTTGCGGGTGCTGCACGTCGTGGCGGGCCTGGGCACGGCGGTGGTGGTCGCGTTGGGCGGTCCGCTCGGCCCGCTGGTAGCGCCCGGCTGGCACGGCGCCGCGATCACGGCGTGCTGGGCGTTGGGCGCGGGCCTGGTCGGGGTGGCGGCGCTGGCCGCGATGCTGCTGGACGACCCGACGGGTGGCGCGCCGCACCGGGGCGGCCGGTGGCTGCGGGCGGCGCTGGGGCGCGGGCCGCGGCGGGTGCTCCAGGTGGTGTCGTGGCTGTCGTTGCTGGTCGCGACGGGGTTGTTGGTCCGGTTGCCGGTGCGGCTGCCGGGCGCGGACCTCGCCGTGCAGATGGTGGCCGCGCTCGTGGCGCTGGTGTGCGTGCTGATCGGGGTGCTGCTGGTGCCGGCCGCGTTGCTGGCCCGGCGCACGTGGTCGGCGCAGCCGCGCGACCTGCGGCCGTGGGCCGGCGGCTGGATGGCCGCGCCGGTGGTGGCGGTGGCCGCGCTGCTCGGCGGCGGGTTCGGGGCGGGCGTGGCGCTGACCGTGCGGCGGGTGCTGGGTCACGGTGTCCTGCCGCGCGGGTACGACTACATCGCGCTGCTGTGGGGCGTGGCCGGGGTGCTGGCGTTCCTGGCCGGGGTGGCGATGGCGGCGACCACCGGGATGGTGCGGTGGAGTTCGCTGCGGCGGAACAAGGAGTGGGCGCGTGAGGCGGCCCTGCTGCACGCGGGGCGCGCCCGGGACGTGAAGCGCGCCGCGAAGGCGTGGTGGTGGGCGCGGTGGCAGCGGCGGCACAGCCACCACGTGGTGCTGGTCATGGCGTCGGTGCTCGCGTTCGGCGCGGTGCCGGCGGCCGTGCTGCGGCTGCGGGAGGTCGACCCGCCGACGTGGACGCGGCCGATCACCGGGTTCGGCGTGGTCGTGCTGGCCGTGCTGGCGCTGTCGCTGCTGCGGGCGGTGTACCTGGCGGCGCGGCAGCCGGACAAGGCGCGGCAGGTCGGCGTCCTCGCGGACCTCGCCGCGTTCTGGCCGCGCGAGGCGCACCCGGTCGTGCCGCCGTGCTACGCGTTGAAGGTCGTGCCGGAGCTGGTGGCGCGGGTGCGGGAGCACCTGGCGGACCCCGGCGTGCGCGTGGTGCTCGCCGGGCACAGCCAGGGCAGCCTGCTCGCGGCCGTCGCGGCGGCCCGGCTGCTGGAGGAGCTGCCCCCGGCCGACGCGCAGCGGGTGGGGCTCGTCACGGCGGGGTCGCAGTTGCAGTGGGCGTACCCGCGGGCGTTCCCGGCGGTGGTGCCGCACAGCTCGCTCGCGGTGCTCGCCGGCGGGCTCGACGGGCGGTGGCGGGCGCTGTGCCGCGGCACGGACCCGCTGGGCGGCGCGGTGATGACGTGGAACCGGCAGGTGTTCGACGGGATGCTGCTCGGCACGGGCTTCCGGCCGGACGGCACGTCGGGAGCGCTGCCGCCGGCGTTGCGCGGGCCGACCGGGGCGCTCGTGCTCGGCGGTGACCACTGGCTGCCCGACCCGCAGCGCGGGCCGTTCCCCGGTCGCCGGTGGGCGCCGGGCGTGAACCGGCACGCCGACTACACGTCCGACCCGGAGTGGGATCGCGCGGTGGCGATCGCCGCCGGCCTGGACACCGCCGAACCGCCCGCCGCGCCCGTGCTGCCCGTCGCCCGCAAGGCCCCGGTCCTGTCGCCGGAGCCGAGCACGCCGGTGCAGCCGGGGGACTGATCCGGGCCCGGACCGGTCCCCCGGCGCGCCGTCACGGGATCTCGTCGTGCTTCACGACCGGCACGGCGGTGGTGCCCTCGCGGCCCAGCAGCGAGTGCCGCCGGCTGTAGGCGAAGTACACGACGACGCCCAGCGCCATCCACGCCAGGAACCGGACCCACGTCAACGCGGTCAGGTTCAGCATCAGCCACAGGCACGCCAGGATCGCCAGCACCGGCACCACCGGGACCCACGGCACGCGGAAGCCGCGCGGCAGGTCGGGACGGGTCTTGCGGAGCACCAGCACGCCCGCCGAGACCAGGATGAACGCGAACAGCGTGCCCACGTTCACCATCTCCTCCAGCTTGCCCGCCGGGAAGAAGCCCGCCGCCACCGCGACCAGCACGCCGATGACGACCGTGATCCGGACCGGCGTGCCGTTCTTGCCGGTGCGGGCCAGGCCGCGCGGCAGGAGGCCGTCGCGGGACATCGCGAACAGCACCCGCGACTGGCCCAGCATGAGCACCATCACGACGGTCGTCAGACCGGCCAGCGCGCCGACCGAGATCACCGTGGCCGCCCAGTCGACGCCGTTCGCCGAGAACGCCGTGGCCAACGTGGCCCGCGTGCCGTCCGGCTGGGTCTTCAGCTGGTCGTACGGCAGCATGCCCGTGATCACCAGCGACACCGCGACGTACAGCACCGTCACGATCGCCAGCGAGCCGAGGATGCCGCGCGGCACGGCGCGCTGCGGGTTCCGGGTCTCCTCGGCGGTCGTCGCGACCACGTCGAAGCCGATGAACGCGAAGAACACCAGCGACGCGGCGGCGAGCAGCCCCAGCACGCCGTACGTGCTGCCCTCGAAGCCGGTGAGCAGCGAGAACAACGACTGCTCCAGCCCGGTCGCGGTGGCGCCGCCGGTCTGGGCCGGCGGGATGTACGGGCTGTAGTTCGCCGCCTTGACGTACCCGATGCCGAGCACGATCACCAGCAGCACCACGGCCACCTTGACCGCCGTGATCACCGCGCTGACCCGCGACGACAGCTTCGTGCCGATGACGAGCAACGTGGTCAGCACCGCGATCAGCAGCAGCGAGCCCCAGTCGACGTCGACGCCCGCCACCGGCGTGGTGGTCTTCACCGTCACGCCGACCTGCGCCAGCACCGTCTGGAGGTACACCGACCAGCCCTTGGCCACCGCCGCCGCGCCGACCGCGAACTCCAGCACCAGGTCCCAGCCGATGATCCACGCCATGAACTCGCCGAACGTGGCGTAGGAGAACGTGTACGCGCTGCCGGCCACCGGCACGGTCGACGCGAACTCCGCGTAGCACAGCGCGGCCAGCGCGCACGCCACCGCCGCCAGCACGAACGCCAGCGACACGGACGGCCCGGCGAGGTTGCCCGCGGTGGACGCGGTGAGGGTGAAGATGCCCGCGCCGATCACGACCGCGACGCCGAACACCGTCAGGTCCCACGCGGTCAGGTCCTTGCGCAGCCTGGTGTCCGGCTCGTCGGTGTCCGCGATCGACTGCTCGATCGACTTGGTGCGCCACAGCCCGTTGCCCGGCACTCGATCCCCCTGTGTTGAATCGCCGCTGCTCCGCAGACGGCGGGCTCGGTCGCCTGGGAGTCGACCGTTCGAGCCTCGTTCCCCGCCGATCGGAGAAGCGTGATCGGCGGGGAAGGAGTCCCGAACGGTCGACGCGACCTCGCGGTCCTGTTGGTCCGTTCAGAGTAGTGGCGAGGGCCGACAGCGGCCTCACCGGTAGTTTTGGGGCATGACGGTGCTTTGCCTGGACATCGGCTCCACCTGGACCAAGGGCGCCCTGGTGTCGGACGCCGGAGACCTGCTCGGCACCTCACAACACCCGACTACCCCGCCGGAGGTGCTTCAAGGCATCGACGTCGTCACGAACTCGCTCGGACCGGCCGCGCGCACGCTCGCGTGCTCGTCGGCGGGCGGCGGGTTGCGGTTGGCGGTGGTGGGGCAGGAGCGGTTGGTCAGCGCCGAGGCCGGGTACCGGGTGGCGCTGTCGGCGGGCGCGAAGGTCGTGCACGTGTCGGCCGGCCCGCTCGACGGCGCGGGCCTCCGGGCGTTGCGCGCGGCGGCGCCGGACCTCGTGCTGCTGGTCGGCGGCACGGACGGCGGCGACGCGTCGGTGCTGCTGCACAACGCCCGCCGGATCGGCGCGAACCGGTTGGCGTGCCCCATCGTGCTGGCGGGCAACGCCGACGCCCGGCCCGAGGCGCTGGAGCTGCTGGCGGGCCGGACGGTGGCGCCGACCGCGAACGTGCTGCCGGACGTGGGCGAACTCGCGCCCGGCCCCGCCCGTGCGGCGATCCGGGAGGTGTTCCTGGAGCACGTCATCGGCGGCAAGGGGCTGTCGCGGGGACGGCGGTTCCGCGGGCTGGTGCGCGCGGTGACGCCGGACGCGGTGCTCGGCGGCGTGTCACGGCTGGCCATGCGGGACCGGGAGGGCGCGGTGCTGGTGGTGGACGTCGGCGGCGCGACCACGGACGTCTACTCCGCCGTGTCCACTGTGGAGGGTCCGGAGCGGACCGTGGCGCTGCCGCCGGACCGCCGCACCGTCGAGGGCGACCTGGGGATGCGCTGGTCCGCGCCCGGCGTGGTGGCCGAGGCCGTCGCGGAGAAGCTGATCGACGACGCGGAGGCGGCCGTGCTGCGGGAGGCGGCGGCGGCCCGCGCGGCCGACGTGACGTGGCTGCCCGACGACCCGACCGCGGACCGCAGGCTGGCCGCGCTCGCCGCCGTGCTGGCGGTCCGCCGGCACCTGCGGCTGGTGGACGGGCAGCTCGGCCCGCAGGGCGCGGGCCTGCTGGTGCTGTCCGGGGGCGTCTTCCGGCACGCCGACAGCACCGAGGACGTGGAACGCGTGCTGCGCGCCGATCCGGTGCTCCGCCCGATCCTGCGCACGGCCGCCGTCACCGTGGACCGCGACTACGTGCTCGCGCCGGCCGGGCTGCTCGCCGACGCCGGGCACGTCGACGCGGCCGACCGGCTCCTGAGCCACCTGGGGTAGGCGCCTGCCGAAGCGAGAGGGGCGACGAGCACACGGCTCGTCGCCCCTCTCGCGGTCAACGTCCCTACGGGGTGACCCGCGACCGGTCGAGGTCCGGCTCCAGGTAGATCAGCCGGGCGGCGGGCACCTTGTTGCGCACGCGCTGCTCGGCGTCGTCGATGGCCTGCGCCACCTCGGCGATCGTCAGGCCTGGGTTGAGCGAGATCTTCGCCGCCACCAGCAGCTCGTCCGGCCCGATGTACTGCGTCCGGATGTGGATCACGCGCTGCACCTTGCCGGCCGCGAGCTCGTCCGTGATGACGTCCAGCTCGGCCGGCGCCGCGCCCTCGCCGATCAGGAGCGACTTCATCTCCACGATCAGGATGACCGCGATGACGCCCAGCAGCACGCCGATGCTGATGGTGCCGATCGCGTCCCACACCGGGTCACCGGTGATGGTCGACAGGCCGACGCCCATCAGCGCCAGGACCAGGCCGAACAGCGCGCCCGCGTCCTCCAGCAGCACGACCGGCAGCTCCGGCACCTTCGACTGCCGGATGAACTGCCACCACGTGGCGTCACCCTTGATCTTCTGCGACTCCACGATCGCGGTGCGGAAGCTGTAGATCTCCAGGCCGATCGCGACGACCAGGATCACCACCGCGACCAGCGGGCTGCTCAGCTCCTCGTGCGACTCCAGCTTGTGGATGCCCTCGTACAGGGCGAACACGGAGCCGAGGCTGAACAGCATCAACGCGACGATGAACGAGTAGAAGTACCGGTCCCGACCGAACCCGAACGGGTGGTTCGGGGTGGCCGCGCGCCGCGCCGTCTTCTGGCCCAGCAGCAGCAAGCCCTGGTTGGAGGTGTCCGCCACCGAGTGCACCGACTCGGCCAGCATCGACGATGATCCGGTGATCAGGAAGCCGACGAACTTGGCCACGGCAATCCCGGCGTTGGCCACCAGTGCGGCGATGATCGCCTTGGTCCCGCCCCCTGCTGACACGGTTGCTCCCTAAGCCCACAGTCCGATTTGTCGGTGTGACCCTACTCAACGCCGGCGGTGGCGCGGAAAAGCTGGGTGTCGATGTCCGCCGAGATCACCGCGGCCGGGTCCTGCGCGGACAGCCACACGGACTGGCCCCGGTCCAGCACGAGCGACTGGCGGCCGGTCGTCACGCGTGCCCGGCCCCGCGTGCAGAGGAGGATCTGGGGGCCGGTGTGGTCCACCCGGACGTCCCCGGTCGACGACGACGGCCCGACCTCGATCCGGGACAGCTCGAACTCCGGGCACGGCGTCCGGTACATCCACAGGCCCGGCGACGTCTCCACGCCGGTCTGCACCGGCATGTCGCCGAACCCGAAGTCCAGCACGCGCATCAGCTCGGGCACGTCCACGTGCTTCGGCGTCAGCCCGCAGCGCAGCACGTTGTCCGAGTTCGCCAGGATCTCCACGCCGGTGCCGTGCAGGTACGCGTGCAGGTTGCCCGCGGGCAGGTAGATCGCATCGCCGGGCTGGAGCACGATCCGGTTGAGCAGCAACGCGGCCAGCACGCCCGCGTCGCCGGGGTACGCCTCACCCAGCTCCAGGATCGTCCGGCACTCGAGGTCGAACTCGCCGTGCTCCTTCACGTGCAGCACGCACGCGTCGAGGACCTGCGGCAACAGCAGGTCCAGCGTGGTCTGCGGCAACGTGATCAACGTGGTGAACAGCGCCCGCAGGCCGCTGTCGTCCGGCTGGGCGGCCAGCAGCTCGCCGTACGGGGCGAAGTCGGGCGCGTCCAGCGACCGCAGCAGCACCGCCGTGCGCAACGGGTCGCGGAACCCCGCCAGGGCGTGGAACTCGGTCAGCGCGCAGATCAGCTCGGGCTTCGCGGACGGGTCCTTGTAGTTGCGGATCGGCGAGTCGATCGGCACGCCCGCCGCGTCCTCGGCGGCGAACCCGTTCGCGGCCTGCTCGGCGGAGGGGTGCGCCTGCAGGCTCAGCGGCTCGTCCGCCGCCAGCACCTTCAGCAGGAACGGCAACCGGCTGCCCCAGCGGTCGGCGCAGCGCGCGCCCAGCTGCCCCTCGGGGTCGTCGGCGAGCAGGTCGAGCAGCGACCGTGAACCGCCGTCCGGCGCCACCACCCGGGACGGGTCGCCGGGGTGGGCGCCCATCCACAGCTCGGCCTCGGGGTGCGGCGTCGGCACCTCCTTCCCGAGCAGCTCCGCGATGGCGGTGCGTGATCCCCACGCGTACGCGCGCACCGCGTTGTGCAGCAGTTCCACAGTCATCCCCTCACACGGCCGGCGCGTACGCCCCGGGCCCGCCCAGCGTTCCCGCCGCCAGACCCAGGTACAGCGCGGCCAGCTCGAACCGCAGGGCGAGCAGCGCGGCGCACACGGCGTCCCCGCCGCTCACCTCCTCGGCCGGTTCGAGCACGTCGGCTCCGGACAAGGTCTCCATCGCGACCCGCCGGGCGAACTCGGCCTGCGGGCCCTGGCGCACGGCCAGCAGCAGCACCCTGACCAGGCCGTCCTGCTCCTCGTCCGGATCGGCGAACAGGTCGGCGCCGGACGTGCCGCGCACGGCCCGGCGGTGCAGCACCGACCGGGTCAGCGCCTGAGGATAGCCGGCGACGTCGCTCACCACGCCCGCGTAAGCGGCCAACGCGCCCGCGCCGTGCACGGCGACGGCCGTGGCCAGGTCGTCGAGGCCCCACAGCAGCGGGGTGCGCTCCGCGATCCGCAGCGCGAGCGTCTTCGCCGGGTTGACGAACGACTCGTGCATCGGGTGGCACCGCTCGGCCTCCCGGTCCAGCTCGTCCGCGACGGCCTGCACGTCCACCTCGACCAGGCGCAACGCCTTCAGCGCCACGAGCCACGCGCCGAACGCGCGGGCGAAGCCGAAGCCCTGCGGCACCGGCACCCGCGGCGGGATGAGCAGCGCCTGCTGGGCGGCGGACGCGGCCACCGGGCCCTCCGGCTCGGCGGTGAGCAGCACGCGCGCGCCGCGCCGGCCCGCCCGGTCGACCGACTCGGCCAGCCGCACGTCGCCGGGGTCCTCGGTGTGCGCGAGCACCACGTCGAGCGCGCCCACCCACGTCGGCACGTCGTCGGCGACCACGACCGGCACCGGGCAGCGCGGACCCAGCAGGGCCGTCACCATCCCGGCCACCGACGCGCCGACACCGGGCCGGGTGATCAGCACGAGCGCCCGGGGGCGCTCCTCGAACACCCGGTCGACGCCCAGCTCAGCGGCCGTCTCGGCGGCGGAGCGGACCTGCGCGCCCGCCCGTGCGGCGGCGCGCAGCAGGCCCTCCCGGTCGGCGTCGGTGAGCCGGGACTGGTCGTCGAGGAGGCTGTCGTCGAGCACCCCCGATCACCCGGCCGTCGGCTCGACAGCCTCGTCGAGGAGCAGCACCGGGATGCCGTCCCGAACCGGGAACGCCCGGCCGCACGAGGTGCAGGTGAGGTAGTCCGCCAGCGGGTCGGACGCGGTGCCGACCTTCAGCGGCGCGTGCTCGGGGCACGGGCACGCCAGGATCTCCAGCAACTGCGCGTCGAGTTGGACAGCCACGGCGCTCATCCCCTCACGATCGCCAGGACCTCGTCGCGCAACGCCGCGACGGAGGCCGCGTCGGCGGCTTCGACGTTGAGCCGGAGCAGCGGCTCGGTGTTGGACGCGCGGAGGTTGAACCAGGAGCCGTCCGGCAGGTTCACCGTGAGGCCGTCCAGCTCGTCGAGCTCGACGCCCTCGCGGGCGCCGAACTCGGCCTTGATCGCGGCCAGCCTGCCCTGCTGGTCGTCCACCGTGGAGTTGATCTCGCCGGAGGCCGCGTACCGCGCGTAGTCCCTGGTCAGGTCGGACAGCGTGCCGTCCTGCTCGCCGAGCGCGGCCAGCACGTGCAGCGCGGCCAGCATGCCGGTGTCGGCGCGCCAGAAGTCGCGGAAGTAGTAGTGGGCGGAGTGCTCGCCGCCGAAGATCGCGCCGGTGCGGGCCATCTCCTCCTTGATGAAGGAGTGGCCGACGCGGGTGCGGACCGGGACGCCGCCGTGCTCGCGGACGATCTCGGGCACCGCGTGCGAGGTGATCAGGTTGTGGATGATCGTGCCGCCCGGGTCCTTGGCCAGCTCGCGCACCGCGACCAGGGCGGTGATGGCGGACGGGGACACCGGCTCGCCGCGCTCGTCCACGACGAAGCAGCGGTCCGCGTCGCCGTCGAACGCCACGCCCGCGTCCGCGCCTTCCTCCTGGACGCGCTTCTGCAGGTCGACGATGTTCTTCGGGTCCAGCGGGTTGGCCTCGTGGTTCGGGAAGTTGCCGTCCAGCTCGAAGTACATCGGGACGATCTCGATCGGCAGGCCCTCGAACACCTTCGGCACGGTGTGGCCGCCCATGCCGTTGCCCGCGTCCACCACGACCCTCAACGGCCTGCTGCCGCTCAGGTCGACCAGTTCCCGCAGGTAGGCGGCGTAGTCGGCGAGCATGTCCTGCTCGGTGACCTTGCCCTTCGCGACGCCCTCGGCGTCCGGCACGCCCTTCTCGGCGTCCTCGCGGATCTGCCCCAGGCCGCTGTCCTGGCCGACGGGCGCGGCGCCCGGGCGGCACAGCTTGATGCCGTTGTACTTGGCCGGGTTGTGGCTGGCGGTGAACATCGCGCCGGGCAGGTCGAGCTTGCCGGAGGCGAAGTAGAGCATGTCGGTGCTGGCCAGACCGATGTTGACCACGTCGACGCCCTGCGCGGTGACGCCCTCGGCGAACGCGGCGGCGAGGCCGGGCGACGAGTCGCGCATGTCGTGGCCGACCACCACGGCCGAACCGCCGACCAGGCGCGCGAACGCCGCGCCGAAGTCCCGCACGACATCCGCGTCGAGCTGTTCCCCGACGACTCCGCGGATGTCGTAAGCCTTGACGATGCCGGACAGATCGCGCACGGCCACACTCCCAAGTTGGCTCTTGACACTGCCTCCGGAAGCCTACCGGCGCGCGCGCCCGCGTCGTCCCCGCGTCACGCGCGAACGGTCAGTCTTCGTGAGGATCAGGCAGAACGCGCAGGTGACCGCGCCGGATCGTGCCGGCGGGCAGCTCCGGCACCTCCATCGGGGGCGCGGCCCGGCCCGCCTCGCGGACCGCCTCGGCCAACGCCGTCAGGTCGTCCACGGTCGGCTCCGGCGCGCGGAACTCGCCCTGGTGCCGGACGACCTCCCAGCCGCGCGGCGCGGTGAGGCGCAACGCGTGCTCTTCGCAGAGGTCGTAGGAGTGCGGTTCGGAGTACGTCGCGAGGGGTCCGACCACGGCGGTCGAGTCCGCATAGGCGTACGTGAGCGTGGCGACTGCCGGGTTCGCGCACCCGGTTCGCGAGCACCGTCTCACGCTCCGCACGGCGGGGACGATATCGCGTCCCGCGCGGCGTGTGTTGGATTACCTCCGGCGCGGCGCTGGAGGTGGTGCCGCACTTCGGCAAGTTGCCTGGTCGTGAGGCGCCCGCGGGGTCGGCCGGCGTACGGCTCCGAGCGGTGGACAACTACCCTCTACCCCGTGGTCATGGCTCGGGGTTCACGGCGGCAGGGCGCTCCGCGGCGACGCAACCGCGACCGGCACGGTCGGGGGTTGCGCGGTCCGCTGTACCCGGCGACGCTGCCGGCGGCCCGGAGCAGGGCCGAGCGGTTCGACGCGCTCGTGCTGGAGGCGCTGGAGCCCATCGAGGCGCGGTGGCGCACGGAGTTGACGCAGCTCGACGTGGCCGTGGACGACGTGCCCGACGTCGCGCCGGGCGGCGACGACGGCGACGTGGTCGAGGACGGCAACGTGCCGCTGGCGCGGCTGGTGCCGGCCGGCGCGGACCGGCGGGCCCGGATCGTGCTGTACCGGCGTCCGCTGGAAGCCCGCGCAAAGGACGGCGCCGACCTGTCCGACCTGGTCCACGACGTGCTGGTCGAGCAGATCGCCAACTACCTCGGCCTCGACCCGGACGTCATCGACGGCGAGTGACCCCGGCGGTCACGGGCGGCGGCGGGACGGGATCGCGGTCAGCAGCGTGAACAGCGCGGCGGCGGCCTGGAGCATCAGCAGCAGCTCGCGCAGCGTCGAGGACACCTCCACCCGGACCTCCGACGCCGTGGTGGGCACCGTCACGCCGACGAGGTGGCCCCACGCCCGCACGATCGTCACCTCGCGGCCGTCCACCCACGCCCGCCAGCCCGGCTCCTCCTCCGCGGCCAGCACCAGCAGCCGGCCCTCGGGCCCCTCGGACACCCGCACGGCCACCTCGGGCGGCGCGGCCTCGACGGGGGCGATGCCGGGCGCGCCCAGCTCCACCGGCGGGGTGCCGCCGGTCCGCGCCCGCCGCGCCAGCTCGGGCGACAGCAGCACGGCGTTGCCCGCCGCCGGCTGCACCCGCAGCACCGGCCGGCCGTCCGACATCGACGGCGTCACGCCCACTAGGTCGCCCACGGCGTCGCGCAGCCGTTGGGCCGCGGCCAGGTCCGGCACCACGACGAACGCCACGCCCGACGCCGCCGCCTGCGCCAGCGCCACCCGTGCCGCCGACGCCGAGCCGCCGGTGAGGTCGCGGGACCAGCGGTCCAACCGCGCGGTGGCCGTGGGCACGGGCACGTAGTCGTCGTCGCCGAACGCGGGCAGCCGCCCCGCGACCAGCCGCGTGGGCGTGCCGAGGACCAGCACCGACCGCCCCGTCCGGGGCAACTCCTGCTCCAGGGTCGACGGCAGCCGCACCGCGTCCGCCGTCAGCGGGCCCGACCGCAGCCCGACGAACCCGGCGCACGCCAGCCCGACCACCGCCACCGCGCCGACCACGGGCACGACCCGCCGGAACCGCGGCGGCGCCGGGTCCGCGTCGCGCCGGAACGCCGACAGCACCACCCACAGCAGGCCCCAGCCGACCAGCACCAGCGGCCCGCCGGTCCAGCCCGGCGACGCGGGGCCGCCGGGCAGCGGCGTCACCGACACCGTCCGCAGCACGATCACCGCGAACCCGCCGAGCACCACCACGGCGAGCCCGGCCAGCATCGGCCGGCTCGGCCGCAGCACGAGCGCCGCCAGCGCGAACCCGACCACGACGAACCCGACGAACGGCAGCGCGCCCGGCCCGCCCGGCCGCAGCGACAGCAGGTCGACCAGCCCCACGGCGGGCGACTCCACGAACGCGCCGACGCCGTGCAGCACGACGGACGGGTTCTGCAGCACCACCGCGGGCCACGGCAGCAGCAGCGCCATCGGCAGCAGCACGATCATGAACAACGCGGCCACCCGCCGCCGCCCGTCACCGTGCCGCCCCGGCACGACGACGAACCCGACCAGCGCCGCCAGCGCCACCAGCCCGTGCACGAACGGCGAGAACGCGCCGACCGCGGCGACCGCCAGCGCCGTCCCCGACGCCACCGGCAGCCACGACGTGCCCGAGCCGCCCCGCAGCACGGCCACCACGCCCGCGAACACCAGCGGCGTCATCACGTGCACCACGACGACGTCCAGCCGGCCCTGGCTCACCGCGGACGTCGCCGCCGGCAGCAACGCGTACCCGGCGGCGACCAGCGCGCGGACGGGCCGCCGCACCGGCGCCCGCCGCGTCGCCGCGTACGCGAACAGCCCGGCCAGCGGCGCGTCGCCGATGAACAGCAGCGCCACGAGCGCGGCGGGCGAGCCGAGCAGCACGCCGACCGTCCCCAGCACGGCGAGCGCCGCCGGCGCGGGCGCGGTCGTGCCGCCCGCCACCGGGTGCCACGTCGCCAGGTACGACGACCACGTGTCCGCCAGGTCGCCGACCGGCAGCAGCCGACCGCCGGCCAGGTCGAGCCCGATCCGCGACGCGTTGGCCAGGACTCCGAACACGGCCAGGCCGAGGACCAGCAGCAACGGCGGTCCGAGGACCAGCGACCACAGCACCCGCGCCCGGTCGACCTCCACGAACACGATCCCCGGCGGGGTGGACCCGCGCGGCACCGGCGACGGGCGCGGCCGGGGCGAGGGCCGCAGCGCGGACGGGAGCTCCGCGTCCGCCGCCGCACCCACCGGCACGGCGACGGCGGGCCGGCGCAGCCCACCGGTCGCGCGGACCGGCCTGCGCCGGGACAGCACGCCGGCGGGCAGCGCCGCCGGACCGACCACCCGACGCTCCACTTCGGACGGTAGGGACCACGCGGCCCGGCGGGCGTCGTCCTCGGGCAACCGGCCCAGCGCCAGGTCCGCCTCGACGCGTCGCCGGATCAGGTGAGCGGAGGCGCCCCGGATCGTGTTGCGCAACCGGGTGATCCGACTGGTGAACAGACCGCGCACGACCCCGCGCACGGGTCGCGCGGCACGTCCGGCGAGCAACCGCGCCCGGCCGCTCAGCAGGTACCGCAGGGCGCCCAGCTCGGCGTGCGCGTCGGAGAACCGGCGCAGCAGGAGGAAGCCGGAGGCGCGCGCGACCGCGAGCACCGCGATCCGCGGCAGGCCGAGCAGGAACGACACCGTGCCGCAGTTGACGAGGAACGTGCGCAGGCCGTGCGCCCGGTCCACGCCGCGCAGCGCGGGCCCCGGCCGGGCCGCCGCCGCGTCCAGCCGCCGCGCTCCCCGACCGGCCGCGCGCGCGTGCCGCATCCGCGCCACCGGCACGGACAGCACGAGGTGGCCCGCGAGGTTGGCGCGCCAGCCGAAGTCGATGTCGTCGCGCAGCAACGGCATCGACCGGTCGTACCCGCCGAGCGATTCCCAGACCGCGCGGCGGATCAGCGACCCGGCCGACGGCACCGCCAACGCCTCGGTGCTCTGCTCGAACGACCCGGCCAGCTCGACCCGGCCCATGCCGGTCTGCCGGTGGCCGGACGCGTCGGTCGACAGGCCCGCCTCCACGACGAGCCGCGGATCGGCCCAGTCCAGGCTCAGCGGACCCAGCACCGCCGCCGAGGGCGAGACGTCGGCCGCGGTCAGCAGCGCGGACAGGCAGTCGGGTTCGGGGGCGCAGTCGTCGTGCAGCAGCCACAGCCACGCGCCCGGATCACCCCAGCGCGACACGGCGTGCTCGACGGCCGCGTGCACCGCCGCGCCGAAACCCGTGCCGCGCGGCAACGTCAGGACGCCGTCGATCACCCGATCGGGGCCGGTGGACGCGTCCTGGAGCACCTTCGCGGTGCCGTCCACGGAACCCGTGTCGACGGCGATCACGTGCCGCGGTCGTGGCTGCTGGCGGCGCAGCGCGGACAGCGCCGTGCCCAGCCAGCGGTCGCCGTCGTGGCAGACCAGCACCGCCAACACCGGCGCGGTGCGCAGCCGCGGAGTGGCCCCGCTCGTCAAGTGCCGCTCCTCAGATGCTCCGACTGCCCGTGGGACGACCACGGTAAGCCAGAGCGACCGCGCGAGCGATCACACCGCGCGCTTTTTGAGCTTCCTCCGCTCGCGTTCGGACAGGCCGCCCCAAATGCCGAAGCGCTCGTCGTGCTGCAGGGCGTACTCCAGGCATTCCGAGCGCACCTCGCAACCGAGGCAGATCCGCTTGGCCTCCCTGGTCGAGCCGCCCTTCTCCGGGAAGAACGCCTCGGGGTCGGTCTGCGCGCACAGGGCGCGCTCCTGCCAGTCCTGCTCATCGGTCGCGTCGAACAGGTCGAGCACGACCGGCTCCTGTGCCGGGACGTCCCCGTCCACGATGCGACCCCCGTCGAATTCCTGCATACCGTCCGCCTCCTCGCCTTCCGCTCTCCCCGGTTGGCGGACACCACTCGCCGTCCCCACAACGACGAATGACACCGATGTGATTACACCTGTGTCACAACACGCGGTCAAGCCGAGTCCACAGGTCGGGGGATATTCCCGCCAATGGCCCGAAAACCCTTGACTAGCAGCACAGACGGTGATTGAGGAGGTGCGCGGCGCGACAACCGGCGCGCGGATGGCCCAAGGACGGGCGAGGACGCTCCGGTGACGGTCCGGATCGGGGAGGCCACACTGGAAGGGTGAAGCGATCAGCGGTGCGTCCGAGTCCACTGTTCCTCAGCCTGCTCGCGGTGACGGTGGCAGGCGCCGTGTTGACCCTCTTCGACGAGTCCGAAGCCGCCCTGATCGGCGGGATGGTCTTGTTCGTGCTGGGCGGCTGGGCGGTTTCGCTGTGCCTGCACGAGTTCGGTCACGCGATCGTGGCGTACCGCGGCGGTGACTACGCGGTGAAGGCGAAGGGTTACCTGACGCTCGACATCCGCCGGTACACCGATCCCGTGTTGAGCATCGTGCTGCCGTTGGTGCTCCTGGCATTCGGCGGAATCCCGCTGCCCGGCGGCGCGGTGTGGATCAACCACCACGCGTTGCGCGACAAGCGCGTCGAATCTTTCGTGTCACTCGCGGGCCCGTTGAGCAACCTGGCGCTCGGCTTGCTGCTGGCGTTGTCCGTGATCCTGTTCACGCCCCCGGTCGGCCTCGCCGCCGCGCTGTCGTACCTCGCGCTGCTCCAGATCCTCGCTTTCGTCCTGAACATCCTGCCGATCCCCGGCCTCGACGGCTGGGGCGCGATCGAGCCGTACCTGTCGTACTCGGCCCGGCAGTTCGGCGCGAAGGCGCGGCAGTGGGCGCCGTTCGTGCTGTTCGCCGTCCTGATCGGGTTCCCGACGATCGCCCGGCTGTTCTTCGACGCGGCGTACGGGGTGTTCGAGCTGGTCGGCGGCAACCGGATGCTGGCCGGGATGGGGCAGGGCACGTTCATGTTCTGGCGCTGACCCGTCCGGCGGCGACCCGTTCCGGCGCTGGATTCAGCGCGTCCGGGCCCCGTGCAAGGATGGCGACCCGTGAAGGTCGTCGTACTGGTGGGCGGGGTTGGCGGGGCGCGGTTCCTGGTGGGGCTGAAGAGCCTCCTGGACGGTCCGGAGCACGAGATCACCGCCGTGGTGAACACGGGTGACGACGTGTGGATGCACGGGTTGCGGATCTGTCCCGACCTGGACACCTGCATGTACACCCTGGGTGGCGGGATCGACGTCGAGCGCGGCTGGGGCCGTGCGGGCGAGTCGTGGGCGGTGAAGGAGGAGCTGGCCGCGTACGGCGCGGACCCGACGTGGTTCGGCCTCGGCGACCGGGACATCGCGACGCACCTGGTGCGGACCCGGATGCTGCGCGCGGGCTACCCGCTGTCGGCGGTCACGGAGGCGCTGTGCCACCGCTGGGAGCCCGGCGTGCGGCTGCTGCCCATGTCGGACGACCGGGTGGAGACCCACGTCGTCGTGACGACCGAGGAGGGCGAGCGGGCGATCCACTTCCAGGAGTGGTGGGTCAAGCA
This sequence comes from Saccharothrix hoggarensis, assembly GCF_052936025.1. The sequence goes on from NZ_CP193624.1 coordinate 6,739,192, forward strand.
CCGCGCCCAGCTGCCCGCGCGCTCGTTCGCGTCGGTCGGCGTGGAGACGGCGACGCCCGCGCCGGGCGTGCTCGACGCGCTGCAGGAGGCCGACGCGGTGCTGATCGCGCCGTCCAACCCCGTGGTGAGCGTGAACACGATCCTCGGCGTGCCGGGGGTGCGGGACGCGCTGCGCAAGACCGAAGCCGGCGTGGTGGGCCTGTCCCCGATCGTGGGCGGCAAGCCGCTGCGCGGGATGGCGGACGCGTGCCTGACGGCGATCGGCGTGGAGACCTCCGCCGAGGCCGTCGGCCGGTACTACGGGTCGCGCCGCACGTCGCGGGGCGGCGTGCTGGACGGCTGGCTCGTGCACACCGGCGACCGCTGCGACGTGCCGGGCGTCGCCGTGCGCGCGGTGCCGCTGCTGATGTCCGATGTGGACGCGACGGCGGCGATGGCGCGTGCCGCGCTGGAACTCGCCGGGGTCGACGTTGGCTGACCACGCCTCGACTTCGGGCATCACGGTGCTGCCGGTGGCGGGGCTGCCGGAGTTCCGGCCCGGCGACGACCTGGCGGAGGCGATCGCGTCGGCCGCGCCGTGGCTGCGCGACGGCGACGTCGTCGTGGTGACGTCCAAGGTCCTGTCCAAAGTGGAAGGTCGGTTGGTGTCGGTGCCCGCCGACCCGGAGGCGCGTGACGCCGTCCGGCGGGAGTGGGTGCGGGCCGAGGCGGTGCGCGTGCTGGCGCGGCGCGGCCGCACGCTGATCACCGAGAACAAGCTGGGGATCGTGCAGGCGGCGTCCGGGGTGGACGCGTCGAACGTCGCCGGCGACGAGATCGCGCTGCTCCCGGTCGACCCGGACGGGTCGGCGGCGGCGCTGCGCGCGGCGTTGGCGTCGCGGCTGGGCGTCGCGGTCGCGGTCGTCGTGACGGACACGATGGGCCGGGCGTGGCGGGTCGGCCAGACGGACGCCGCGATCGGCGCGTCCGGGCTGGCCGTGCTGCACCGGTACGCCGGCTCGGTGGACCGGCAGGGCAACCCGCTGGTGGTGACCGAGGTGGCCGTGGCCGACGAGATCGCCGCGGCGGCCGACCTGGTGAAGGGCAAGCTCGGCGCGGTGCCGGTGGCCGTGGTGCGCGGCCTGCCGGTGGCCGACGACGGTTCGACCGCCCGTGACCTGGCCCGGCCGGTCGAGGACGACCTGTTCCGGCTGGGCACCGCGGAGGCGGTGGCGCAGGGGCGGGCGGAGGCGGTGCTGGTGCGCCGGTCCGTCCGGTCGTTCACGGCGGAGCCGGTCGCGCCGGACGCCGTCCGCCGGGCCGTGGCCGCCGCGCTGACCGCGCCCGCGCCGCACCACACGCGGCCGGTGCGGTTCGTGCGGCCGACCGCCCGGCGTGACGCCCTGCTGGACGCGATGCGCGAGCAGTGGCGGGCCGACCTGCGCGCGGACGGGCTGTCCGACGAGCGGGTCGAGGCGCGGGTGGCGCGCGGCGACTTCCTGCGGAACGCGCCGGAGATCGTCCTGCCGTTCCTGGTGCGGGCCGGCGCGCACGACTACCCGGACGAGCGGCGGTCGGCGGCGGAACGCACCATGTTCACCATCGCCGGCGGCGCGGCCGTGCAGGGGCTGCTGGTGGCGCTGGCCGCCGAAGGGCTCGGGTCGTGCTGGGTGTCGTCCACGATCTTCTGCGCCGACGTGGTGCGGGACGTGCTCGACCTGCCGACCGACTGGGAGCCGCTGGGCGCGGTGGCGATCGGGCACCCGGAGTCGGAGCTGACCCCGCGTGCCGCCGGTGACGTGGACGAGAGGTTCCTGGAGCTGTGAGCCCGCACGACGACGCCGTGTCGACCCTGGGCGCCTGGCGTCCCGCCGACCCGACCCAGGAGTCGCTCCGCCAGGCCTACCTGGGGTTCCTCGCCGCCCGCCCGGACGCGTGCCTGCGGTCGTGCGAGCCGGGGCACCTCACGGCGTCCGCGCTGGTGCTCAACGCGGCGGGTGACGAGACGCTGCTCACCCTGCACCCGAGGGTGGGCCGGTGGCTCCAGCTGGGCGGGCACTGCGAGCCGTCCGACACCACGCTGGCCGCCGCCGCGTTGCGGGAGGCGACGGAGGAGTCGGGCATCGACGGGCTGGTGATCGAGCCCGAGCCGATCCACCTGGACGTGCACCCGATCACGTGCTCGCTGGGCAAGCCGACCCGTCACTTCGACGTGCGGTTCCTGGTGCGCGCGCCGGTCGACGCGCGGGCGGCGCGCAGTGCCGAGTCGGTGGACCTGCGGTGGTGGCCGCTCGACGCCCTGCCGCCCGACGTGGACGACCTGCGCCCGATGATCGCCGCCGCCCTGACGCGACTGCGCTGAACCGGCTCGACCCCGGTGGGCCGGGCCGCGCCGGCCGCACCGGGCTCTGGCGGCGTTCAGCGGTCAGGCGTCGCCGGGTTCGGGTCGCGCCGTCGCCCGGTCGGGTGATCAGCCCTCGCCGCCGCCGTTGAGGCGCTGCGACAGACCGGGGCGGTGCTGGTCCTGGCCGCCCGACAGGCGCTGCGACAGCGACGGCCGGGAGGTGGGCACCTGCTGGACCGTCGGCACGGGGCCGGGGGCGACGCGGAGTTCCTGGGTCTCGGGGCCGTGCTGCTGCTGGGGCGGCTGCTGCTGGTTCTGGTGCGGCGGGGCGGGCTGCTGGGCCTGCTGCTGGGCGTTGGGCTGCTGGGCGGCGGCCGGCTGCTGGGCAGGTTGCGGCGCCTGGTGCTGGGTCTGCTGGGCGGCGGGCTGGTGCTGCGGCGCCGGCCGGCCCGCGGCGACGTGCGCGGCCAGGACCATCGTCGAGTCCGGGTCGTTGTCGCGCGGGTCCGCCGCGTTCACCACCGCGCGCGGGATCTGCTGGGTCGCCGACGAGTCCATCGGGGACGTCATGTTGTCCGGCGTGACGACGTGGATGCCACGTGCACGAGCACGGGCGAGCGCCGCGTCGGCCCGAGCGCGGGGGTCCATCCGGATCTCTCCTGCGGGTGCCTTGGGCCGGCTGGGACGCCGGCGTGCCGATCGGTGACGCCCGCCGGCACGGGACCACCGCCCGTGCCGCCGGAGTGCTCGTGCCAGAGTATTCGCAAACTACGGGTGGAAGTAAGCGGAGGAGGAAAAACGGCATGTCGGAGCTGCAAGGCGCCGAGGCAGTGGTTCTGGTCGGGGGCAAGGGAACCCGGCTTCGACCGCTGACCCTGTCCGCCCCCAAGCCCATGCTGCCGACCGCCGGGGTGCCGTTCCTCACCCACTTGCTGTCGCGGATCAGGGAAGCGGGCATCAGCCACGTCGTGCTCGGCACGTCGTACAAGGCGGAGGTCTTCCAGGAGCACTTCGGTGACGGCGCGTCGCTCGGGCTGGAGCTGGAGTACGTGGTCGAGGACGTGCCGCTGGACACCGCGGGCGCGATCCGCAACGTCGCCCACAAGCTGCGCGAACGCGACGTGGTGGTCTTCAACGGCGACATCCTGTCCGGGGTCGACCTGCGCGCCGTCGTCGACACCCACCGCGAGGCCGAGGCCGACGTGACGCTGCACCTGGTCCGGGTGGACGACCCGCGCCGGTTCGGCTGCGTGCCCACGGACGAGGAGGGCCGCGTCACCGCGTTCCTGGAGAAGACGGAGAACCCGCCGACGAACCAGATCAACGCGGGCTGCTACGTGTTCCGCCGCGAGGTGGTCGAGGGCATCCCGGCCGGTCGGCCGGTGTCGGTGGAGCGGGAGACGTTCCCGGGGCTGCTCGCGTCCGGCGCGCGGTTGCAGGGGCACGTCGACGCGTCGTACTGGCTGGACCTCGGCACGCCCGCCGCGTTCGTGCAGGGCTCGGCCGACCTGGTGCGCGGTGTCGCGCCGAGCGCCGCGCTGGAGCTGACGGGCGACGCGGTGGTGCTGGGAGGCGCCGCCGTGGACGCGGACGCCGTCGTCACGGGCGGTTCGACGGTCGGCGCGGGCTGCACGGTCGCGGCGGGCGCCGTGGTGGACGGCTCGGTGCTGTTCGACGGCGCGGTGGTCGGCGAGGGCGCGCGCGTGGAGCGCAGCGTGCTCGGCGTGAACGCGCTGGTGCAGGCCGGCGCCGTGGTGGTGGACGCGGTGATCGGCGACAACGCCGTGGTCGGCGCGCGGTGCGAGCTGATCGGCGGGGCCAGGGTGTGGCCGGGTGTGGTGCTGCCCGAGGGCGGAGTGCGGTTCTCCGCTGATGTCTAGTGCCTAGGACGTGGTCGCCGCCGTTCCCGCTGGACCTCGGCGCGGTGCTCGGGCCGTTGCGGCGCGGGCCGGCGGACCTCGCGTTCCGCGCCGGGGACGGCGTGTGGCTGGCGGCGAACACGCCGGTCGGGCCGGGCACCCTGCACGTCCGCCGCGCGGCCGGCGTGGTGGAGGCGGACGCGTGGGGTGACGGCGCGGAGTGGCTGCTCGACGGGCTGCCCGCGTTGCTGGGCGCGGAGGACGACGACTCGGCGTTCGAGTGCCACCACCCGTTGATCGCGGAGGCGCGGCGGCGGTCGCCCGGCATCCGGCTCGGCCGGACGGGCCGGGTCTGGGACTCGCTGCTGCCCGCGATCCTGGAGCAGAAGGTGACGAGCACCGAGGCGTTCCGCTCGTACCGCGAGCTGTGCCGGAGGTTCGGCACACCCGCGCCGGGTGTCACCGGCATGTGCGTGCCGCCGACGCCGAGGGCGATCCTGGGCGTCACCGACTGGGAGTGGCACCGCGCCGGCGTGGACGGCGGCAGGCGGCGGGCGTTGATCGCGGCGGCGCAGGTGGCGCACCGGTTGGAGCGGGCGGCCGAGCTGGGCGGTGAGGCGGGCCGGGACCTGCTGCGCAAGGTGCCGGGCGTCGGCGTGTGGACGGCGGCCGAGGTGGCGCAGCGCGCGTGGGGCGACCCGGACGCCGTGAGCTTCGGCGACTTCCACCTGGCGGGGCTGGTCGGCTGGGCGTTGACGGGGGGACCGCTGGACGACGACGGCATGGCCGACGTCCTGTCCCCGTACGTCCCGCAACGCCACCGCGCCGTCCGGTACGTGCTCGCCTCGGGCTTCCGGAAGCCGCGCTTCGGTCCCCGCTTCGCCCCCCGCGACTACCGCGCCATGTGATCACCGAGTCCGACCGACTCGACCGCTCGCGTCAACCGTGCGAACAGGCCCTTGTCGTACTCGATGATCGCGTCAAGATCGAGTTGCCGCAACAGCGCCGGAAGGTCCTGGAAGATTCGCACCTCTGCGCCTATTCCGATCCGGATCCTCAACTCGATGAAGCAGACCAACGTTTCGGCGACTTGGATCGGCCAGTTGAGAGGGCTCGACGCCGAGAACAGGTCGTCGAGCAACTTCACCGCGCCGGCGTGGGAGGCGCCGACCTTCGACAACAGGCGCAACGCGCATCCGACCAATGGCGCGAATGCGACCTGCAGGTCTTCCATGCCGTACGCGACCACCTGTTCGAGTAGGTCCACGGTGACCGCCGGGTCGTGGGACAGGGCGCTGAAGAGCACTGTCCGATAACGGCCGCCCAAGGCGACGAGCTCGCTGAAGACCACCGAGAGTGCGGTGGTGTACGCCCCGAGCCGCTGCTCCGCGTCGGATGCGGCCAGCGCCGTCACCAGCAGATAGGCGAGTGAGACAGTCCGCCCTTGGTGCTCCACGACCAGGTCGAGGGTGTGATCGAACTCGTGCATCAGTGGTTCAAGGGTGTGCAGGGCATGGCCCCCGTGCCGAGACGCGCGGAGGTTCTCCCACTGGCGCATCCCGGCAAGAGATTCCAGCATGAAGAACGGCGGATGCCCGGAGCTCACGTCAAGGTCGAACAGCGAGGCCAGGTCGACTCGCCGGAACGGCCACCTGTCGTCCGCCACGATCTCCAACCGCGATCCGTCGTGGTCGGCGCTCAGTTCCGTGGTGAGGCTGTCCCACTCCTCTGCGGCGAGTTGCGACTGCCACAGCAGCGTCAAAGCCTGCCAGGCGTCCCGTGCGGACGTGTTCCGGTCGAGGTCCGCCACCGCCAACCGCCCGCGCACCACGACGGTGAGCGCGACCAGGTTCGCCGTGTAAGCCGCGATGCGCCGAGCGACAGGCAAGCCCCTGGGCGTGTAATCCGGGTGTTCGGTGCCGGGCGGGTGGTGCTGGGCCGTCCCCACCAGACCGGTGAACAGGTCGTACATCGCCACGCGGTCCGCTTCGGGAGTCCCTGTGAACAGCTCCCGCAGGAATGAGAGCACGGGCGCGCGGGTGGTCAGCGGCGCGAACGACAACACCGGTTCCAGCCAACCCGCACCGGCCTCCTGACCGCCGTACCGGGACGCCGACGCCAGCCGCTTCCTCTCGAGGACGTCGAGCGACACGCGGTGGACGAGTCGGGCGACGAGGTATTCGCCGAACGTGGCGTGCAGGAACTCGTACGTCTGCAACACCCGGCCGCCGTGCGCCGCCCGGGCCGCGTGGACGAAGAAGAACCGGCCCACCGCCAACTGGGCCGACGTCAGGCGGAGTCGCCGGTCCGGGCCACCTCGCACCCCGGTCGACAACAGGGCGTTCAGGTCATCGTCGAGTTCGGTCTCGTCAATCCACTGCACGCCCCGGTTGAACATCGCGAACGCGATCACCGAGAGCCGTTTCAGCTCCTCTTCCACGGCTTCGGCGACTTGGTCTTCGAGCGCCCCTTGAAGGCTTTTGGCGACCTCACGGCGTGCGAACCGGGTCAACAGCTCCTCGTACAAGGTCGCCTCGGCGAGTTCGGCGCCGTCCTCCTCCCGCAACGCGTTCCCGTCCGCGTTGTACAGCGCGAGCATGAACAACAGGAGTGGTTGGCCGGCGAGGTCTTCGAACCTCAACGCCACCTCCGGGTCCAGCACCGCTCCGGGGTTGGCGGAGTTCCACACCTCCAGCCAGCGACGCACCTGCTCGTCGCCGAACGGCTCCACCTTCAGCACCACGGTGGAACCGGCGAACCGGGCGCGGTTCGCCACGGCGGTGCGGCTGGTCACGACGACGATCACCGCACGTCCCTGGTCGGACTCGCGGCGCTGGAACTCGCGCACCTGCGCCAGGTAGTCGGACCTGCTGGCGCCGGTGGCCTGGAGCAGTTCGTCGAAGCCGTCCAGCAGGACGACGGGGACGGCGGGCGCGGCGGCCCGGGCGAGGTCGGGCCAGTTCAACCGCTCGCCCGTCGCGCGCGTGATGGCGTCCTCGACCTGCTCTTGCAACGTGGCGTCGGCGGGCACGTCCCGCAGCACCACCCGGATAGGCAGGAAGTCCTCCGGCGGCAGCTGCGCGGCCAGCATCTTCGTTAGCAGCGACTTGCCCGCGCCGGGTTGCCCCAGCACGACGAGGGGTTCCACCGTCGCCTGCGACGAGGTGAGGTAGCCGGCGAGGTAGTCGTCCAGGTCGGAACGGACCGGTTGCGGCGACCACCAGCTCTCCTGGCTGACGTCGTCACCCTGGCGGACTTGGACGGCCTTGAAGCTCGGCGACACGTACGCCTGCTCCAACGTCGGCAGGACCAGCCAGGCCGGGACGTCGCCGTCCACGATCGGGCGGCGCAGGACGGCGCGGTAGGTGCGGGCCAGCGCGTTCCGGCGCTCGTCCGGCGCCTGGGAGCCCGCGAGCCGTGCCAGCAGGTCCCGCATGTCCTCCAACGCCGTCCGCTGCCCGCGGATCTCGGAACGGGTCGCGGCGTGCTCGATGCCCGTCGTCCACACCGCGAACTCCGGGCAGTCCAACGCCAGTTGCCGGTAGTGCGCCCGGTAGCGGGCCAGGGCGATCTCCGGCACTTCGAGCACCGTCGCCTTGCCGAAGCAGGCGTGCTCGTCCGGCGTCAGGGCGTACCAGGCTTCGAAGCCGCTGAGGAAGTCGACGACCTCGCTGACCTTGTCCTCGTAGAACGCCGTGAGATGCGAGGCGACGGTCTCCGGCGGCTGATCCGGGCTCGGCAGCGGGATCTCGGCGCGCAGCAGCGCCGCGACGAGGTCCACCTTGCGCTTCGACGCCGGCCGGTCCGCGCCGACCAGGGCCAACTGCTCGCCCTTGCCGATCCTGACGTCGAACGGGAGCCCGACCTCGTCCACCGCCTCGAAGAACGAGGTCGTCACGACGATGCCGTGCGCGGCTTCGAGCAACCGGGTCCGGTCGACGCGGTGCAGGCCGTTCGCCCGCTCGCGCACCGTCGACAGGACCTGCTTGCCGACGCGGACCACCTCGGTCCGCGCGTCGAGCAGGTCGATCCCACCCGTCGCCAGCACGGCCGCCGCCGAGACGTGGTCGAGCAACTTGACGAGCCCGGTGTCGCCGCCGAGCAGCTTCACCGCGTCGGTGTACGAGTAGGAGCGACGCATCCGGATATCATCCGGACGGCGACCGCGTCACGGAGGCGGTTGGCCGGTGATCACCGGATCGGCTCAGCGAGCCTTGCGGGTCAGCAGGCGCAGCCGGAGGCCGAGGCCGAGGCGGACGGCCAGGAGGACCGGCGCCCACAGCGGGCCGCGGTGGCGGTCGGCCAGGTAGCGGTAGGCGCTGGAGTGGTGGGCGGCCAGCATCCGGTTCGACGAGCGCTGGGTGGAGTGGCCGCCGATGTGCACGACCTCGGCTTCGGGGACGTAGACGTTCAGCCAGCCGGCGCGCCCGAGGCGGTCGCCCAGGTCGACGTCCTCGAAGTACATGAAGTAGCGGGGGTCGAAGCCGTCGATCGAGTCGAACGCCTCGCGCCGCAGCAGCAGGCACGACCCGGACAGCCAGCCCGCGGTGCGCTCCTCCGGCGCCGCCTGCTCCTGCCGGTACTGGCGCGTCCACGGGTTCGACGGCCAGAGGTGCGAGAACACGGCGTGCCCGAGGCCGCGGCCCAACGACGGCAGCAGGCGGGCGGACGGGTAGAGGGCGCCGGACGGTTCCCGGATCAACGGCCCGAACGCGCCGCCGCGCGGCCACCGCTTGGCGGCTTCCAGCAGCGCGTCCAGGCTGCCGACACCCCACGACAGGTCCGGGTTGGCCACGACGACCCAGCCGACCGAGTCGGGCAGCGACGCGACGCCGCGGTTGGCGCCCGCGCCGTACCCGAGGTTGCCGCCGGTCGGCAGGAACGTCACGTGCTCGTGCTCCGCGGCCGCGCGTTCCGGCACGCCGTCGGTGGACCCGTTGTCCGCCAGCACCACCGACACCGGCCGGGTGGTCGCCGACGACAACGTGGACAGGAAGGTGTCCAGTGTTTCACCGGGCGAGTAGGTGACGGTCACCACCGCCAGCCCGTCTCCGTAACGCGTCACGCCGGCCACCCTAGTGGTGGTGGGCGTGGTGCACGACGGCGTGCCCCTTGCCGCGCGAGATCAGCCACCGGTTCACCGGCACGGTCACCACGAACGCCACCGCGAGGGAGAACGCGAGCGCGCCCCAGAACAGCAGGCTCGACACGCCGGCCTCCATCGCGCCGGGCACGGCCAGCATGATCGCGTTGTCGACGACCTCCATCACGGCGATGGACACGGTGTCGGCGGCGAGCGCCACCTTGACCGCCGCGCCGAAGCCGACGCCGGTCTTCAGCACGCCGCGCAGGGTGAGCGCGTAGCCGAAGAAGAACGCCAACGTCACGGCCAGCACCACGGTGCCCCAGTTGGGCAGGCCGATGGCCGTGCCGATGACCATGCCGAGCACTTCGCCGATGGCGCAGCCGGTGAGGCAGTGCAGCGTCGCGGAGATTGCCATGGACCAGGTTGCCTTCATGCCGTACACCATACCCCCAGGGGGTATCGAAATCCACCGGGACGCCGCCGATCGTCGCCGACCGCGAGGTGCTGATACTCCGCCGCGTGCTGTCCGCGCGACGACTTCCCTGGTCACGGCGGCGGCGAGCGATCCCGCGATGCCGCCGGCACCGGCCCGTGAGCTGGTCGCGCGCGATGTGGCGGGACGTCAGCGGCGGTGGTTGCGGACCGCGCGCTCGTAGGCCACGCGGTGGCGGGCGGCCGACGTGGACCAGGAGAAGTCCTTCGCCCGCACCACCGCGGCCGCGGCCAGCGCGTCGCGCCGGGCCGGGTCGTCCAGCAGCTCGGCCATCGCCGCCGCGATGTCGCCCGCGCCGACGCCGCAGTACGCCACCGCGTCGCCGCCCACCTCGGGCAGGCTGAGCCGCCGGGTGGTCAGCACGGCCGCGCCGCAGGCCATCGCCTCCAGCACGGGCAGGCCGAACCCCTCGCCCAGCGACGGGTAGGCCACCAGCTCCGCGCCGCCGAGGAACCCGGCCAGCGACGGGAACGGCAGGTAGCCGGCCCGGAGCACGCGGATGCGGTGCGGCACGGCGTCCAGCGCGCGTTCCACCTGGCTGTCCCAGCCGGGCTGCCCGGCGAGCACCAGCGCGGGCGGGTCGGGCCGGTCGCGGCACGCCTGCGCGAACCCGCGGATGAGCGCCGGGACGTTCTTGCGCGGCTCCAGGGCGCCCAGGAACGCCACGTACGGCGCGTCGCCCAGCGACAGCATCCGCCGGACCGCCACGACCTCCTCGGGCGTGGGCGGGTGGAACCGCTCGGTGTCCACGCCGTGCTGCGCGATGTGCAGGAGCCGCCGGTCCGCGCCGGCCACGCGGGTCAGCTCGTCCGCCGTCGCCCGCGACGGCACGATGCACAGCGCGGCGCGCCGCAGCGACGCCCGCGTCCAGGCCCGGAAGAACCGCGCCTTCACCGACGAGTGCAGCACCGCGTCGGTGAAGAAGGTCGCGTCGTGCAGCGTCACGACGGAGGCCGCCCGGTTCGCCAGCGGCACGGTGTAGTGCGGCGAGTGCACGACGGTGACGCCGAGGCGGGCGGCGAGCCGCGGCAGCGTCGTCTGCTCCCAGGTCAGGCGGGCCGTGCGGGTCGCCACGGCGTCCGCCGCCGGGATGACGCGGGACCTCGGCGCGAGGGACGTGTACAGCTCGGCGTCCCGGGGCTGGCACACCACGCTGAGCCGCGCCCCGTCCGAGTCCAGGGCGGCCACCAGGGAGTCCACGTACCGTCCGACGCCACCTCGGTCGGCGGGGACGGCGGTGGCGTCGATCAGCACGCTGGGTTCGACGGGTGACACGCGCTGAAGGGTACGGCGGGCGACGTGCGGCTTGGCCGGGAATGGTGCAAACGGTGGGTTAATCACGCAACCCGAGGTGGATGGCCCACACCGACCGGGCGGCGTTCTCCCAGGTGAACGCGCGGGCTCGGGCGCGGCCCGCGGTGACCAGCCGCTCGGCGAGGCCGGGGTCGGACAGCACCGCGCGCAGCCCCGTGACCAGCGCCTCGCGGTCACCGCGCGTCACCGCCACCCCCGCTCCCCCGGCCACCTCCACCAGCGCCGGCGCGTCGGAGTGCACCACGGGCACGCCGGCCGCCATCGCCTCCACCACGGGCAGCCCGAACCCCTCGGCCAGGCTGGGCGCGGCCAGCACGGACGCCCGCCGCAGCACGAAGGCCAGCTGCGCGTCCCCGAGCCGTCCCAGCAGGTGGACGTGGGGCGCGCGCAGGTCCACCCCGCCCCACCCCTGCGGGCCGATCACGACGAGCGGGACGTCCAGCTCGGCGGTGGCGTCGGCGAGCAGGTCGAAGCCCTTGCGCGGCTCGACGGTGCCGATCGCCAGCACGTACCGGGGCGGCACGTCCACCGGCTCCTCCGCCGGGAACGCCGTCACGCCGTTGCCCACCACGTGGACGGGCGCCGGTCCGGGCGCGTGCCGCCGCAGCTCGTCGGCCACCGCCGACGTGGGCACGACGACCGCGCCGGCCCGCGCCACGACCCGCCCGATCACCCGCCGGTGCCACACCACGCCACGCGGCGTCAACGTCTCCGGGTGGGTCCACGGCACGGTGTCGTGCACGGTCACCACCACCCGCCCGCGCGGCGGCGCGAACGGCGTGAAGGCGTGCACCGAGTCGCCGCCGGGCCAGTACGGCACGCCCCGCTCCCACGCCGCGATCAGCGCACGCCGGGGCAGCGGCAGCACCCTGGGGCCGAGCACGCCGGGCACCTCGGCCGCCGACACGTCGGAGTGCCTGCTCACGGCCCCGGTGACGGTCCACCCGTCCGGCGCGGTGGCGGCCAGGGCGGCGGCCAGCTCGCGCGTGTACCGGCCGGTGCCGCCCGGCACCGGCGCCAGCAACTGCTCGGTCAGCACGACGAGGTTCGGCACATCGCGTACCGTCTCACGCCGTGTCGATCCCCAGCACGACGGTCGTCGTGGTGACGTGGCGGGGCCGCGAGCACATCACCGCCTGCCTCGACGCCCTCGCCCGGCAACGTCCACACCGGACACTCGTGGTGGACAACGCGTCCGACGACGGCACGGCCGCCCTGGTCGCGGCCCACCCGAGCCGCCCCGAGGTGCTGCGCCTGCCCGTCAACCGGGGGTACGCGGGTGGTCTCGCGGCGGCGTTGCCGCTGGTCGGCACCCGGTACGTGGCCTGGCTGAACGACGACGCGACGCCCGACGACGGCTGGCTGGCCGCCCTCGAGGACGCCCTCGACGCGACGCCGGACGCCGCCGCCGCGACCGCGTCCATGGTGCTGCCCGACGGCTCGACCCAGTCGGTCGGCGTGCGGCTCACCGCCGACGGCCACGGCGCCGACCTGCTCCTCGCCGGGCGCGAGGTGTTCGGCTTCTGCGGCGGCGCGGCCCTGCTCCGCAAGGACGCCCTCGACCACGTCGGCGGCGTCCCGGCCGCGTTCTTCTGCTACTACGAGGACACCGACACGGCGTGGCGGCTGCGGCTCGCGGGCCACCGGGTGCTGTCGGTCGGGCCGGCGCGGGTCCGCCACCGGCACGGCGCCAGCACCAACCCCGGCTCCCGCCGGTTCCACCGCTGGAACGAGCGCAACCGGCTGCTGACGCTGCTGCGCTGCGCCCCCCTGGCCGCGGCGGCGCGCGAGGTGGCCCGGTTCGCCGCGATCACCGCCCTGCTGCCGGTCCGGCGGAACGTGCCCGACGCCGGCAACTTCCGCGTCCCGCTGCGCCTGCAGGTGCTGCTGGAGGTGCTGGCGAGGCTGCCGGTCACGGTGATCCAGCGATGGCGGATCGGCCGGCGTGCGACCGTGGACCGGCGCGTGGTGTGGCGGGAGTGGGCGGGCCGTTAGGGGAGCGTCGGGTGGTCGGACGGGCGCGACCCGCGGACGCCCTGGTCGAGGCATAACGCACCTTCACCGCACGCTGCGGAGCGTGATGAGGCAGAGTTAGCGCGTGGAGCAAGGGACCCTGCCTGACGTGACGGTGGTCGTGGTCAACTACCGCGGCGCCGACGACACCATCACCTGCCTGCGCTCGCTGTTCGGCGACCTGAGCTACCCGGCGGACAAACTCCAGGTCGTCGTGGTCGACAACGCCTCGGGCGACGGTGGCGCGGACCGCATCCGCACCGCCGTGCCGGACGCCGAGGTGATCGAGTCCCCGGCCAACCTCGGCTTCGCCGGCGGCTGCAACCTGGGCGTGCGGAGCGCGCGCGGCTCGGTCGTCGCGTTCCTCAACAACGACGCCCGCCCCCACCGGGACTGGCTGCGCGAGGCGGTGCGGGTGCTGCGCGCCGAGCCGTCCGTCGGCGCGGTGGCGAGCAAGGTCCTCGACTGGGACGGCCGCGAGATCGACTTCGTGGACGCGGGCCTCACCTGGTTCGGCATGGGCTACAAGCGGCACGCCGGCCTGCCGGACGACGGCAGCCACGACACGCCGCGCGACGTGCTGTTCGGCACGGGCTCGGCGCTCGTGGCGCGGACCGGCCTGTTCCGCGAGCTGGGCGGGTTCGACGAGCGGTTCTTCATGTTCTACGAGGACGTCGACCTCGGCTGGCGGATGAACCTGCGCGGCTGGCGCGTCCGGTACGTGCCGACGTCCCTGACCTACCACAAGCACCACGCATCGATGTCCACAGTGGACAGCAGTCGTGAGCTGTACCTGCTGGAGCGCAACGCACTCGCCGCGCTGTACAAGAACTTCTCCGACGAGACGCTGGCCAGGGTGCTGCCCGCCGCGCTGGCCCTGGCGGTCCGCCGGGCGACCGCGCGCGGCGAGCTGGACGCCACCCAGCTGGAGATCACGCGCCGTCCCGCCGACCCCGCCGACGACCGGGCGCCCGTGCCGGTGTCGCGCCAGGCGTTGGCCGGGCTCCTCGCGATCGACCAGTTCGTGGAGCTGCTGCCGTCGCTGGCCGAGTCGCGCAAGGCCGAGCAGGCCGCGCGCCGCGTGTCGGACGCGGACCTCGTGCCGCTGATGCGCAAGGCGATGGAGCCCGCCTACCCGCTGCCCCGCTACCTCGCCGCGCACGACGTGCTGGTCGAGGTGTTCGGGCTGGACGAGGTGTTCGGCCGGCCGCGCCGGGTGCTGGTGGTCACCGGCGACGCGATCTCCGAGAAGATGGCCGGCCCCGCGATCCGGGCGTGGAACATGGCCGACGTGCTGTCCGCCGAGCACGAGGTGCGGCTGGTCACGATCAACCCGCTGTGCGCGCCGCCCGAGGCCGCGTTCCCCGTCCTGCGGGTCGCCCGGCGCGACCTCGGCGCGCAGGTCGAGTGGGCGGACGTCATCGTGGTGCAGGGCCACGTGCTGGAATTCGTGCCCGAGCTGAAGAAGCCGTCGTCCACGAAGGTCGTGGTCTGCGACATCTACGACCCGATGCACCTCGAACTCCTCGAACAGGGCAAGGACGCGAGCGACGAGCAGCGCGAGCTGGACCTGGTCGGGGTCACGAAGGTCATCAACGACCAGCTGGCGCGCGGCGACTTCTTCCTGTGCGCGTCGGAGCGGCAGCGCCACTTCTGGCTCGGCCACCTGACCGCGCTGGGCCGGCTCACCCCCTCGCTCTACGACAACGACCCCACCGTCCGGTCGCTGCTCGCCGAGGTGCCGTTCGGGCTGCCCGGCAAGCCGCCGGAGCGCACCGGGCCGGGCCTGCGCTCGACGTTGGGCCTCGGCGAGTCGGACAAGGTCGTGCTGTGGGCGGGCGGCGTCTACAGCTGGTTCGACCCGCTGACGCTGGTGCGGGCCGTGGACCGGCTCCGGTCGCGCCGGCCGGACGCGCGGCTGGTGTTCCTCGGCATGAAGCACCCGAACCCCGAGGTGCCGGACATGGACATCGCCGGGCAGACCCGCGCGTTGGCCAAGCGGCTCGACCTCGTCGGGTCGCACGTGTTCTTCAACGAGACGTGGGTGCCCTACCAGGACCGGCAGAACTGGCTCCTCGACGCGAACGCGGGCGTGACCACGCACTACGAGCACGTGGAGACGACGTTCGCGTTCCGGACCAGGGTGTTGGACTACCTGTGGGCCGGGCTGCCGATCGTCACCACGGACGGCGACTCGTTCGCCGACCTCGTGCGCGCCGAGCGCCTCGGCGTGGTGGTGCCGTCGGAGGACGCCGACGCGCTGGCCGACGCGCTGGAGAAGGTCATGTACGACGCCGAGTTCGCGGCCGGCTGCGTCGAGCGGATCGCGGCCGTGCGGGAGCGGTTCACCTGGGAGAACGTGCTGGCGCCGTTGACGGCGTTCTGCCGCAACCCGCGGCCCGCCGCCGACCGGCTGCCGGGGTCGTCGTTCATGGTGCGCAACCGGCCGCTCGGGCGGCGGGAGAAGGTGCAGCGGGACGTGGCGCTGGTCAAGGAGTACCTCAGCGCCGGCGGTCCCGGCGAGGTGGCCCGGCGGGCGACCGGCCGGGTGCTGAAGAAGTTGCGCGGCCGTGGCTAGGCCGCTGCGGGTGCTGATCGACGGCACCCCGCTGCTCGGGCACCGGACCGGCATCGGCCGGTACACGGCGGCGCTGGCCGAGGAGCTGGCGTCGATGCTGGACGAGGTCGACGTGCGGGCGGTGGCGTTCACGCTGCGCGGGTGGCGGGCGCTGCGGACCGTGCTGCCGCACGACGTCGTGGCGCGCGGCCTGCCCGTGTCGGCGCGGCTGCTGCGGCAGTTCTGGCTGCGGGTGCCGTTCCCGCCGGTGGAGTTCCTGGCCGGGCCGACGGACGTCATGCACGCCACCAACTTCGTGCTGCCGCCCACGATCGGCGCCGGCGGCGTGACCACCATCCACGACCTGGCGTTCCTCGACGCCCCCGGCGACCTGCCCCCGTCCGACCGGCGGCTCCCCGAACTGGTGCAGAAGTCGGCGACCAGGGCGGACGTCGTCTGCACGCCCACCCGTGCTGTGGCCGAGGTGGTCGCGGAACGGCTCGGCGTGCCCGAGTCGAAGATCGTCGTGACGCCGCTGGGCGTGGACCCGGCGTGGTTCGCCGCCCGTGCGCCGTCGCCGGCCCTGCGCTCACGCCTCGGCCTGCCGTCCGAGTACCTGCTGTTCGTCGGCGCCGGCGGGCCGCGCAAGGGCCTGGGCACGCTCCTGGCGGCGCACGCGACCCGCCCGTCCCTGCCGCCGCTCGTCCTGGCCGGGCCGCACGCGATCAGCGCGGACGACCGGGTCGTGCGGACCGGGTACCTGAACGCCGTCGACCTGAGGAGCGTCGTCGCGGGGGCCGCGGCGCTCGTGCTGCCGTCGCGCGACGAGGGCTTCGGGCTGCCGGTGCTGGAGGCGTTGGCGTGCAACGTGCCCGTGGTGTGCACGGACGTGGCGGCGTTGCGCGAGGTGGCCGGCGGGCACGCGGTGCACGTGCCGATCGGTGACGTGGAGGCGTTGGCGTCGGCCATGGTGGACGCCGTCGAAGCCCCGCCCACCCCGGCCGCCCAGGCGGCGCGGCGGACGCACGCGGCCGAGTTCACGTGGCGGAAGACGGCGGAGCGGACGCTCCTGGCCTACCGGCGCGCCGCCGGGCAGTGACAGGCGCGGAGGCTCACCGCGCCACGTGCCACGGGGTTCCCCTGCTCGCCCGTGTCCAGGCAGTCGTCGCAGTCGAAGCCGGACGGGTCGAGAATCTTCAGCTCGCGCTGGACGGCGTCCAGCAACCGGTCCGCGCCGTTCGTGGTGAGGCCGAGGACCACCTGGCCCGGCGGTGGGCCGATCGAGAGGCAGACCGTCCCGGTCTCGTCGTCCACCCACGCCCGCAGCGGCGTGTCACCCCGGACGAAGGCCACCTGAACAGCCACAACACCCTCCTCTATCGGTGGAATCGAGTTCTGCTAGGTTGCTGCAACCTTCGATTCCACGCAAGCTACTGTGGAATCGCATTCCAAATCTTCACCCGATCGAGGGAACGTGACTCCCAAGCAGCGTCGCCTCGCCCGTCGCCTCCGCCAGCTCCGGCTCAAGTCGGGCCTGTCCCTGGAGGACGCCGCCGACCACCTCGGCTGCAAGCAGCCCAAGATCACCAAGATGGAGATCTGCCAGTTGGGCGCGAAGCCCGACGAGGTGCGGATGCTGTGCGAGCTGTACGGCGCGGGCCGGGCGACCGTGGAGAGCATGGTCAACCTCGCCAGGACCGCGAAAACCCGCGGCTGGTACCAGGTGTACGACGAGTCGGCGAACCCGGAGAACATCGACTTCGTGGAGCTGGAGACCGACGCGGTGGCCGTGTCGAACTACCAGATCGACTTGGTGCCCGGTCTCCTCCAGACCGAGGACTACGCCCGCACCGTCATCCGCGCCGCCAACCCCGGCATCGGAGAGGCCGTCCTCGAACAACGCGTTGAACTGCGCGTCAAGCGCCAAGACCGGGTGCTCGACGGCAGCCTCGACGTCTGGGCGGTGATCACCGAGGACGCCGTCCTCCGCGCGGTCGGCGGTCGGGACGTGCACATCGCCCAGCTGACCCGCTTGCTGGAGGCGGCTTCACTGCCGAACGTGCAGTTCCAGATCATTCCCACACGCGCCGGCGAGCACATCGCCATGGGCGTGCCGTTCGACTGCTTCCGGTTCGACGACGGCTACGGCACGGTCGCGATCGACCACCTGACTGGCACCCTCTTCTTGGAGGAAGAAGCCGAGGTGGAGCGGTATAGGCTGGCGTTCCAGCACTTGTGCGGCGCTGCGCTCAGCGTGCCGGACTCGCTGGCCCTGCTGCGGAAGTACGTCAAGGAGGAGCACAGCGAATGGGAGCGTCGGAGCTGACCTTCGGAACCTGGCGTAAATCGGCTTTCAGCGGCGGGAACTCGGACTGCGTCGAAGTGGCGTGGCGCAAGGCGAGCCACAGCGGCGGGAACTCCAGCTGCGTCGAAGTGGCTCACACCTCCACCGCCGTGGCCGTCCGCGACAGCAAGTCGCCGACCACCGGCATCCTCACCGTCCCCCACACCGCCTGGACGACGTTCCTGGCAGCCCTGAGGTGACGTCCCTGTCCGCCGTGGGCGTGGCGCGAGGTGTTATGACCTTCCCGTCTGACGGTCTGCCTGCGGGTTCTTGAGCACGTTCCACGAAATCTGCCGTGACCCCGTCACGGCACAGACGCTACGCAGGAACCGCTGACGCTCGCCGTCAGGACGAGGTGCGGTCGCTTCAGTGGATCGCCCGAGCGCGGACATGGCGGACAGGTTGCCGCACTGGTTGATCGCAAAACCAGTGCGATAATCCGACTCCACCCCAACGGCCCAACACCGCACCTCGGGTGGTCACTCACCGCGTCCACTGCGATGATTCGGTCCATGAGTTTCACGGCTGTGTGGCCGATCAACGACGTGAACGACGCCGACGCCGCCGACGAGTTGACCGTCAGCGCGCCCGAGGACGTCGACACCCTCCTCAGCCGACTCGCCGAGCCCGGCGCCGGCCCGGCGGTGATCGAGCACCAGGACCGCGAGCTCATCACCGACACCGAGGGCCTGCTCGGCTCCCCCGGCTCGACCAAGATCCCCGACCACGACGTCGCGGCGGCCATCCACGCCGGCTTCGGCTACCTCACCTACGCCGACCCGGACCACGACTACTCGACGTTGCAAGGCGACCCGGCGTCCCCCGAGTACCGCTCCGAGTACGTCGACTACCCGGCGGGCGCGGGCGTGCCGGTGGGGGTCCTGGCGGCCGCGCTGAAGGACTTCCTGGCCACGGCGCAGCGCCCGACCTGCGTGGAGTGGCAGCCCGCCTAACCCGCCGGCACGGCGTGGGACACCCACACGTTCGCCTCGACGTACACGGCCGCGTTCTGCGCCGTCGACACGTGCACCGGGGCGAGCGCGCCGGGCACGACCACCGGCCCGTCCCGGTCGAACGGCAACCCGGTCCACTCCCGCCAGCGCGCCAACGTCGCCTGCACGGTGGACGAGCACCACGCGACGCCCTCGACCCGCCCGCCGGCGCGGACGTGGGTCCGCAGCCACCGGTCCGCCGGCAACCCGTCCGCCCGGGTCCGCGCGGCGTACTCGTCCATCGGCGCCTCGGGCTCCGCCGCCTTGTCCGGGGGCCGCAGGGGCGCCACCAGCGCCCCCAACCCCGCCGCCGCCGCGGCCGACCGCATGGCCGCCAGCACGTCGCCGGACAGCCCGCGCCCGACGTGGTCCGGGTCGACGGCGATCTCCAGCGCGCACGCGGTGTCGGCCTCGACGCCGTCCATCACGTCCTCCGCCGCCCACACGGCCACCTGGTCCCACCCGCCGTCGGGGAACCGCGGCCGCGAGTCCCGGTCGGCCCGGTAGCCGACCATGATCCCGCGCGCCACGGGCCGGTCGCCGTCCAGCACCGCCACCACGAGGTGCGGCCACCGCTCGGCCACCCGCCGTCCCCGCACGAGCAGCGACGCCAGGTTGCCCCGCGTGAACCGGGGCGAGTCGGGCGGGTAGGGAATCCCGTAGACCGCGTCGACCAGGTCGGGCCGCGACGCGAGGGTCACCACGTGCACCGGCATGGCGTCGCTCAGGGGACGGCGTGCGCGGCCACGGCGGCGGTCAGCGCCTCGCGCCAGTGCCGCAGCGGCGGGAGCCCGGCGTCCGCCCACGCCTTGCCCGACAGCACCGAGTACGCCGGGCGCGGGGCGGGGCGGGGGAAGTCGGCGGTGGCGCACGGGCGCACGCGTTCCGGGTCGAGGCCCAGTTCGGCGAAGATCGCCCGCGCGAACCCGCACCACGTGGTCTCGCCGGCGCCGGTCGCGTGCAGCACCCGTGCGGGCGTGCCGCCGGAGGACACCAGCGCGGCCAACGACAGCAGCCCGCGGGCCAGGTCGAGCGACCACGTCGGCGAGCCGACCTGATCGTCCACAACGGACAGCGTCTCGCGCGTGGTGGCCAAGTGCGCCATCGTCTTCACGAAGTTCGCGCCGTGCTCGCCGTAGACCCACGACGTGCGCACGACCCACGATCGGTCCCAAGTGGACAGGACGCGTTCCTCGCCGGCGAGCTTGGTGCGCCCGTACGCCGACCGCGGCCCGGTGGGGTCCGACGGCTCGTACGGACGGGTGGCGTCGCCGGGGAACACGTAGTCCGTCGACACGTGCAGCAGCGGCACGTCGTGCGCGCGGCAGGCGGTGGCGAGGTGCTCGGGCCCGAGCGCGTTGACCGCGAACGCCCGGTCCCGGTCGGTCTCGGCCGCGTCCACCGCGGTGTACGCGGCGGCGTTCACGACCACCGGCCGGAACCCGGCGTCACGGGCGGTCGCGGCGAAGGCCGCCACGGCGTCCGACACGGCGGACGGGTCGGTCAGGTCCAACTCGGCCGACGACGGCGCGTCCACCAGGCCGTCCTCGGGCGCCGCCGCCACGACGTCACGCCCGAGCTGGCCGCGGCCGCCGGGCACGAGGAGCGCGAGTTCCATCAGCCGGCCAGGGCCGCGCGCTGCTTCAGCGGCTCCCACCACGACCGGTTGTCCCGGTACCACTGGACGGTGGCCGCCAGCCCGGCCTCGAAGTCGACCCGCGGCGCGTAGCCCAGCTCGGTGCTGATCTTGGTGATGTCGACCGAGTAGCGGCGGTCGTGGCCCTTGCGGTCGGCGACCGGCTCGACGAACGAGTCCCAGTCACGCCCGGTGGCCGCGAGCAGGCGCTCGGTCAGCTCCCGGTTGGTCAGCTCGGTGCCGCCGCCGATGTTGTAGACCTCGCCGCCGCGGCCGCCCTCCAGCACGAGCTGGATGCCCCGGCAGTGGTCGTCCACGTGCAGCCAGTCGCGCACGTTCAGCCCGTCGCCGTACAGCGGCACCTTCCGGCCGTCCACCAGGTTGGTGACGAACAGCGGGATGACCTTCTCCGGGAACTGGTACGGACCGTAGTTGTTTGAGCACCGGGTGACGCACACCGGCAGCCCGTGCGTCCGGAAGAACGACCGGGCGAGCAGGTCGGACGACGCCTTGGACGCCGCGTACGGCGAGTTCGGCTCCAGCACGTGGTCCTCGGTCCACGAGCCCTCGTCGATCGTGCCGTACACCTCGTCGGTGGAGACGTGCACGAACTTGGCCACGCCGGCTTCCAACGCGCCCTGCAACAACGTGTGGGTGCCCAGCACGTTGGTGAGGACGAAGTCGGCCGAACCGGAGATCGAGCGGTCCACATGCGACTCGGCGGCGAAGTGCACCACCACGTCCGTCCGGCGCATCAGGTCGCCGACGAGCTCGCGGTCGCAGATGTCGCCCCGGACGAACGTCAGGCGCGGGTCGTCGGCGACCGGCGCCAGGTTCGCCTCGTTGCCCGCGTAGGTGAGCTTGTCGAGCACCACGACCTCGGCGTCGGCGTAGGCCGGGTACGCGCCGGACACCAACTCCCGGACGTAGTGCGAGCCGATGAACCCCGCCCCACCCGTGACCAGTACGCGCATGCCCCGTGCCCTCCTACGACCAGTCCGCCCACCGCAGTCTGTCACGGTGGTTAACCGTGCAACCCACCCGGTTGTTACAGCGTCTCCCGTATAAGGGGAATGTCGGACGCGGCCGCCGCTCCGCGACTAATCTCGACAGGTAGCAGGGCGCGTGTGGGGGAGGCAGTCAGTGGACCGGAGTCCGCCCGATTCAGCCGGTGGCTCGACAGGTCGACCGGACGGTGGCCCGACGCGCGGGTCGGCTGCTCTGCGTACCCTCCTGGTCACGGGGCGTTCCCTGCTGGCCCTGCTGTCGGCGGCTGTGCTCGTCGTCACGTGGTACGGCTGGTACTACCTCGGCGACATCGACGACGGCGTGACGCGGACCGACGTCATCTCCTCCTCGACCAGCGGGCAGGCCGACGGCAAGGCCCGCAAGCCGCTGGACGGCGCGGTCGACATCCTGCTGGTCGGCGTCGACAGCCGGACCGACGCGCAGGGCAACCCGCTGTCCGACGAGGTGTTGGCGCTGCTCAACGGCGGTGTCGCCGACGGCACGATGAACACCGACACGATGATCCTGGTGCACATCCCCCAGGACGGGACCCGCGCGGTCGCCATCTCGTTCCCGCGCGACGCGTACGTGGAGATCGCGGACGGGTTCGGCAAGCACAAGCTCAACTCGGCCATGGCGCGGCAGCGCAACGACACGGCCCAGCGCCTGCGCGAGAAGGGCGTCACCGACGAGGACCGGATCGAGCTGGAGTCCACGCTCGCCGGCCGCAAGACGTTGATCAAGACCATCGAGGGGCTGACCGGCGGCGCCATCACCGTCGACCAGTACGCCGAGGTGAACCTGGCCAGCTTCTACGAGGTGACGAAGGCCATCGGCGGCGTCGAGGTGTGCCTGAAGCAGGCGACGCAGGACTCCGACTCGGGCGCGAACTTCCAGGCGGGCCGGCAGACCATCTCGGGCGCGCAGGCGCTGTCGTTCGTGCGCCAGCGCGGCGGGCTGCCCGGCGGCGACCTCGACCGGATCGTGCGCCAGCAGGTGTTCATCGGCGCGCTGGCCCGCAAGGTGCTGTCCACGGGCACGCTGACCGACTTCGACCGGCTCGACCAGCTCGTGACGGCGGTGAAGAAGTCCGTGGTGATCAGCGAGGGCTGGAACATCCCGGAGTTCGCCGAGCAGATGCAGGGGCTCGTGTCGGGCAACATCCAGTTCCGCACGATCCCGGTCGGCGAGCCGACGGACACGTACAGCGACGGCAACGTGCTGCCGGTCGACCCGGCGCGGGTGCGGCAGTTCATCAAGGGCCTGGCGACGGACCAGGGGCCGTCCACGTCGCCCACCACCACGACCCCGGCCGGTCCGCCGAACTCGGCCATCACGGTGCACGTCTACAACTCCGCGGGCGTGCTCCGGCTGGCGGCCACCGTGCTCGACATGCTGGTGCAGCAGGGGTTCCGGCCGGGCGTGGCGGAGACCGGGACGTACACGGAGACGACGTCCGTGCGGCACGCGCCGGGCGAGCGGTCGAGCGCCGAGAAGGTGATCGAGGCCCTGGGCGGTAACGCCGAGGCGGTCGAGGACGACTCCGTGCCACGGGGGCAGGTGCTGGTGTACGTCGGCGCGGACTTCACGCCGCCGGACCGGTCGGACCCCGCGTCGGTGGACGGCGCCGGCACGGGTGTCGCGTCGACCACCAGCCCGACCCCGCCGATCACCGCCGACGGTGTGGTGTGCGTCAACTGAACACCCGTCCGCCCACCGACCCGGACGTCCGACCGGACCAAGGTGGTTAGCCTCATCGGACGGACCACCCGCAGGAGGGAGCACCGGTGAAGGCCGCGCTGCTGATCGGACGCACGCTCGTCGTGCTGCTGTCCGCGGCCGTGCTGGTGCTGTCCGGTTACGGGTGGGCGACGTTGAAGCGCGTCGAGGAGAGCGTGAACACGACGGACGTGCTGATCGAGCTGTCGGACGTGCCGAACGCGCCGCCCGTGGACGACGGGGCGACCGACATCCTGCTGGTGGGCAGCGACAGCCGCACCGACGCCCAGGGCCGGCCGCTGCCCGAGCACGTGCTGCGGCAGCTGCGGACCGAGGCGACGGACACCCTCAACACCGACACGATCATCGTCATGCGGGTGCCGCGCAACGGGGGCAGGGCGCAGGCCGTCTCCATCCCGCGCGACACGTACGTGACCATCCCCGACCACGGCGACGAGAAGATCAACTCGGCGTACGGGCTGACCAAGTTCTTCACCATGCAGCGGCTGCAGGCCGAGGGCGTGACCGACCTGACCGAGCGCTCCCAGCAGGGCGACCAGGCCGGGCGGCGGGCGCTGGTGCAGGTGGTGCAGGACCTGACCGGCGTGCGCGTCGACCACTACGCGGAGATCAACCTCTACGGGTTCTACCTGCTCACGGAGGTCATCGGCGGGGTGGACGTGTGCCTGAGGCAGGCCACCTCCGACCCGGACTCCGGCGCGGACTTCCGCGCGGGCGTGCAGTCGATCTCCGGCGGCGACGCGCTGGCGTTCGTGCGGCAGCGCAAGGGCATCCCGAACGGCGACCTGGGGCGGATCACCCGGCAGCAGGTGTTCATGTCGGCGGCGATGGCGAAGCTGATGTCCGCGGGCACGCTCACCGACCCGGCGCGGCTGTCCGGGCTGCTGGACGCGGTGAGCAAGTCGGTGGTGGTGGACGAGAAGCTGGACCTGGCGACGTTCGCCGGGCAGGCGCGCGGGCTGGCGGGCGGGAACGTCGAGTTCGCGACCATCCCGGTGACGGGCGTCGGCGCGCGCAACGAGCGCGGCCAGAGCATCGTGACCGTCGACCCGGCGCAGGTGAAGGCCTTCGTGGCCGAGCTGCTGGGCGAGAAGACCCCGACCCCGGCGCCCACCACGACACCCGCGGCCACCACGACGACGGCCGCGACGACGGGCACGACGACTGGCGCCACGACGCCCACGCGGAGGTTCGGCGGCGACCGGCCGGTGGCGCTCGACGGGCGGGCCAGGGCCGCCCTCCAAGGCCCGCCCTGCGTCGACTAGGAGCCCGGTCCGGGGCCGGCGCGTGGCCGCCGACCCGGCGTGGCAAGGTTGGCGCATGACCGTCACGGATGCCCTGTTCGCACCCCTGTTCGCGGCGAATCCCGGCCGTCCCCTGATCACGCACTACGACGACGCGGCGGGCACGCGGGTCGAGCTGTCGCGGGCCACGATCCGCAACTGGGCGGCCAAGACGGCGAACTGGCTGCGTGACGAGCACGACGTCGAGCCGGGCGACCCGGTGGCCGTGCTGCTGCCGGCGCACTGGCAGACGGCGGGCGTGCTGCTGGGCGCGTGGTGGTGCGGCGCGGCCGTGACGGACGACCCGGCGGGCGCGAAGGTGGCGGTCGTGGCTCCCGGCGGCGAGGTGCCCGGCGCGCTCGTGACGGCCGTGGCGTCGTTGCACCCGATGGGCCTCGGCAGCGGCGCGCCGGTGGACTACAACGACGACGTGCGGGTGTTCGGCGACGACTTCACGCCGTGGGAACCGGTGCCCGGCGACACCCCCGCCCTCCTGCGGTCCACTGTAGACGAAGTGGTGGAGGAGGCGCACCAGCGGGCCGCGACGCTCGGCATCACCACGACGTCCCGCGTGCTGTCCACTGTGGAGTGGGCCTTCCCGGACGGCCTGCTGAACGGCTTCCTGGCCGTGCTCGCGGGCGGCGGGTCGCTCGTCCAGTGCAGCCACGCCACGCCGGACCTGCTCCCCGCGCGACGGGCGAGCGAGCAGACGACGTTGGACCTCGTCGGCTAGCACGGCCCCGCACCCCCCTTCTCAGCTGACGAGGCGGTTCGCCTCGACGGCGGCACACCCGTGCCTCCTTCCGGTTGACAGCGGCTCGCGACCAGCGTACAAAACCAAGTAGTTAGATAACCAAGTGGTTAGGTAGCGATGGCGGACGATCCCCTAAGCCTCACCTTCGCGGCGTTGGCCGACCCGACGCGGCGGGCGATCCTGGCCCGCCTGGCCGAGGGCGCGGCGACCGTGAAGGAACTCTCCGCGCCGTTCGCGATGAGCGGCCCGGCGGTCTCCAAGCACCTGCGGGTGCTGGAACGGGCGGGGCTCATCACGCGCGGCCGCGACGCCCAGTGGCGTCCGTGCGCGCTGGACGCGACGCCGTTGCGCGAGGTCGCCGAGTGGGCCGACGGGTACCGCCGGTTCTGGGACGACAGCTACCGGCGCCTCGACGCCTACCTCGAACAGCTGAAGGAGCGGAAAGATGAGCACTGACACCACCGCGCGGTGGACCACGCCGTCCGACCTGGAAGTGGCCGTGACGCGGTCGTTCGGCGCGCCCCAGCGGCTCGTGTTCGACGCGTTCACCAAGCCGGAGCACGTCGCGCGCTGGATGCTCGGCCCGGAGGGCTGGACCATGCCGGTGTGCGAGATCGACCTGCGGCCGGGCGGGCGCTGGCACATGGTGTGGCGGCGCGCCAACGGCGAGGAGATGGCGATGACCGGCGAGTACCAGGAGGTCACGCCGCACTCGCGGACCGTGCAGACCGAGTCGTGGGGCCCGGACTGGGCAACGACGGTCAACACCACCGAGTTCATCGCGGACGGCGACCGCACGACCGTCGTGCAGACCATGAAGTACCCCTCGCGGGCCGACCGCGACCGCGCCCTCGACACCGGCATGACGGACGGCGCGGACATCAGCTACGACCGGCTCGACGCCTACTTGGCCGCCACCGCCTGAGCGCCTGCCTGAGCGCGTGCGTGACGGCCGTCCGGAGACCAGCGGGGCACCACCCGACCTCCGGCCGAGCACCGCCTGAGCACCGCCCGACCGCGTCCGACCGCATCCGACGGCGTCCGACGGCGTCCGTTCGGCGGCAACGCGCACCGATCGGGTTTGGCGTTCACGCCAAGGGGTTATTGACCGGTTGACCTTCATCGCGAGCGCGCGGGACGTTGACCGGATCGGTGGACATGCTCAGTTCGTACGTTGAATCGGTCCGGGCCGGTTTCGGGGCGTTCGTCGGCGTGGGCGTGCTGGTCCTGCTGCCGCTGATCGCCTTGCACTACCACCGGTTCGGGCGCGTCGAGCCCCGCCGCGCCCTGGTCCTGTACGGGCTGCTGGCGTACGGCCTGGTGGCCTTGGCGCTGATCTTCCTGCCGTTCCCGTCGGCGCTGGTGTGCACCGGCGAGCAGATGGTGTCGACCACGCCGTTCCGCTGGATCACCGACATGCGCAACAACCTGTCGGCCAACGGGCGTTCCGGCGTGGTCGCCGTGGTCACGTCGACCGTGTTCCTCCAGCAGGCGTTCAACGTCGCCCTGTTCGTGCCGCTGGGCGTGGTGCTGCGGAAGTCGTACGGGCGCGGGCCGTTCGCGGTGGTCGCGATCGGGCTCGGCATCTCGCTGGCGGTCGAGGTGGTGCAGTTCTCCGGCAACCTGGGCGCGTACCCGTGCCCGTACCGCATCGCGGACGTCGACGACCTGATCTCCAACACCGCCGGTTCGCTGCTCGGCTGGATGATCGCGCCGGTCGCGCTGGTGGTGCCCGCGGTGCCGCACCCGGACGCGTCGACCGCCCCGCCGGGCACGGTGTCCGTGCCGCGCCGACTCCTCGGGCTGCTGATGGACGTGCTGGTGCTCGCGGTCGTCGCCCGGCTCGTCTTCGACGGCAACCGCTGGTGGGTGGTCGGCCTGGCGGTGGCGATCCGCGTCGTCGTGCCGTCGCTGACGGGCGGGCACGCGCTGGGCGGGTGGTTGCTGCGGTACCACGTCCGCCGTCCGGACGGCGCCCGCGCCAACCCGGCGCGGATCGCGCTGCGCGAACTCCTCGGCGTCACCGGCCTGATCGCCTACGTCGCCCTGGCTCCCGCCGACTGGTGGTTCGCCGTGGACATGTGCGTGCTGGCGCTCGTGGTCGTCGGCGCTTTCGTGGTGCCGGTCTTCCGCCGTGACCAGCGGGGCGTGCCGGACCTGGTCGCCGACACGCGCGCCGTGCGGACCGCGGAGCACGTCCCGGCCGCGCCGGCGGGCGTCGGCTCCTAGCCGCTTCGGCCTGGCGGCCCCGTCGCCGGGACCGCCAGGCCGGGTCGTCGCGGGACTACCTGGCGGCGCAGGCGGGGCTGATCCCCGACCCGGCGCCGGTGCCCTGGAAGCCGAATTCGGTCGACTGACCGGCGGCGATGGAGCCGTTGAAGCTGACGTTCGTGAACTGGACCGTGCCGGAGTTGCCGCTGCGGTTCGCGTTCCACGCGTTGGTGACGCTCGAACCCGCCGGGAGGGCCACGGTCACCGTCCAGCCGTTGACCGGCGCGGAGCCCGCGGTGACCCGGATCGTGGCGACGAACCCGCCCGTCCACTGGTTCACCGACGCCGACGCCGTGCAGCCGCCCGCGGGTGGCGTGGTCGTCGTCGTGGTGGTGGACGTCGTGGTCGACGTGGACGTGCTGGTCGAAGTGGACGTGGACGTCGTGGTCGTGGTCGTCGTGGTCGTCGTTCCGCCGGACAGGGTCGGCGTCTGCCAGTCCCGCCACTCGGCCAGGTTGCCGGCCTTGCGGCTGGAGATCCGGAACGTGCCCGCCGCGCTCCCCGTCTTCAGCAGGTGCTTCTGGATGTTCTGCTGCAACGGGGTCCGCCACTCGGTGCGGGACGCGCAGTGCGTGCCGTCCTGGACGTCGGACCAGTACGTGATGTTGTCGCCCGCGCCGAGCGCCTTGTAGACCTCCGCGCCCGCCAGCGCCGCCACGCTGCCCGACCGCGCACCCAGCCAGTCGACGTGCGGGTTCTCCATGATGAGCAGGCCGCGCGGCGCGACCATGCCGACCATCTGGTGCGTGTCGACGGGCAGCGAGTTCGGGTTGCCCGTGAACGAGCCGAACGCGTCACCCAGCCACGGCTGCTCGCCGTAGGCGCTGCTCAACGGCTGCGCGCCGCTCTCCCCGGCGACCGCGCGGAAGGCGGGCACACCGGCGCTGCCGGACTCGATCGGCATGGTCAACGCGACGCGCTGGTCGAACACGCCGCTCGCGAACGCGCCCTTGCCGTACCGGGAGCAGCCCGTCACGCCCATCGCGTCGGCCTTGAGGATCGTGCCGCCGGACTGCTCGACGACGTCGATGATCCGGCTGACGCCCCAGGCCCACGCCATGAGCAGGCCGGTGCTGCTGGACGAGCCGTAGATGCTGTAGAACGCGCCCTGCTTGTTGCCGCGGGCCGTGCCCTCGCGCCCGACCGCGATGGGGTCGTAGTTGATGACGGCCGCGCCGGCGGCCTTGATCGTGGCCGTGTCCGCGCCGAGCCCGCCCAGGACGACGACGGCGGGGAACGGCCCGGAACCGCTCGGCAGCTCGACCCTCGCGGAGAAGCTCGCGCTCCGGCCGTTCTCCGACACGTTCACGGTGATGGCGGAGCTCGTGACGGTGCCCGTGACGCTCGCGGGCTTCGCGGGCTTGTCGCCGTAGACGTACCGCTCCGCCAGCTCCCTGGTCTCGGCGCGCCGGCACCGCCAGTCCGACTTGGACGTGACGCGCGTGCCGTCGATCCTCTTGAACGGGTCGGGGAGCTTGGAGTTGGCGGGCGTGGAGCCGGGCAGCGCGACCCGGCAGTCGGCGCCGTCGTCCTCGACGCCCGCGGCGGCCGCGACGACGTCGGCGGCCGGTGCGGTGGTGGTCTTCGCTGCCGCCGTCATGGCGCCGGCGAGCGCAAGCCCCGCCACCGCCAGCACGACGACCGTTGATCGGCTCTGAGAGCGGCCCGAGCGGATGGTCACCAGGGCTCCTTCCGGGTGGTGGGTGGAGGCGGCGACGGTGATCCTGACCACAGTGGTCGGCGGCCTAAAGTTTCGATGACATGACCGAAACATGTCAATGCGCTGCAACCCCGGGTTTGAAGTCGTGGTCTCAGTTGGAGCCGAACGTCGCAGTCACCCACCTGAGCGCGCCTTGATCGGGTGATCGGGCCACGGCGCGAAAACGGCCCGGGCGCGGCCTGATCGAGTGATCAGACCGCGCCCGGGCCGTGAGGCGGAGAGGAGCGAAGGGCCTAGCCGTTGAGCAGGGCGCGGGACATGACGACGCGCTGGATCTGGTTCGTGCCCTCGTAGATCTGGGTGATCTTGGCGTCGCGCATCATGCGCTCCACCGGGAAGTCGCGCGTGTAGCCGGCGCCGCCGAACAGCTGCACGGCGTCCGTCGTCACCTCCATGGCCACGTCGGAGGCGAAGCACTTGGCCGCCGCCGTGATGAAGCCGATGTTCGGCTCGCCGCGCTCGGCCTTCGCCGCCGCCACGTACACCATGTGCCGGGCCGCCTCGATCTTCATCGCCATGTCGGCCAGCATGAACTGGACGCCCTGGAACTCGGAGATCGACTTCCCGAACTGCTTGCGGTCCTTGACGTAGGCGATGGCGGCTTCCAGGGCGCCCTGCGCGATGCCCACGGCCTGCGCGCCGATCGTGGGGCGCGTGTGGTCCAGCGTCCTCAGGGCCGTCTTCAGGCCGGTGCCGGGCTCGCCGATGATGCGGTCCTCGGGGATCGTGCAGTTCTCGAAGTGGATCTCACGGGTCGGGGAGCCCTTGATGCCGAGCTTGCGCTCCTTCGAACCCACGACGAAACCGGGGTCGTCCTTGTGCACCACGAACGCCGAGATGCCCTGCGACTTCTTCGGGGCGTCGGGGTCGGTCACGGCCATCACCGTGTACCAGGTGGACTCGCCGGCGTTGGTGATCCAGCACTTGGTGCCGTTCAGCACCCAGTGGTCGCCGTCGAGGCGCGCCCGCGTGCGCATGGACGCCGTGTCGGACCCGGCCTCGCGCTCGGACAGCGCGTAGGACGCCATGGCGTCGCCGGACGCGATGGACGGGAGCACCTGCCGCTTCAGCTCCTCCGACGCCGACAGCAGGATCGGCATCGTGCCCAGCTTGTTCACCGCGGGGATCAGGGACGACGACGCGCAGACGCGCGCCACCTCCTCGATCACGATGCACGTGGCCACCGAGTCGGCGCCCTGGCCGTCGTACTCCTCGGGCACGTGCACGGCCGCGAAACCCGACTTGACCAGCGCGTTCAACGCCTCGACCGGGAAGCGCTCGCGCTCGTCGACGTCCGCCGCGTGCGGTGCGATCTCCTTGTCCGCAAGCGACCGGACCGCCGACCGCAGCGCCTCGTGCTCCTCGGCGAGCTGGTAGGTACCGAAGCTCGGGTCCACGTTAAGTTACCTCCCGGTAGGGCGTCCTACCAGGATGTTAGCGCGCGTTCACTCACTTGTCCGCTGTGCCGTCCGCAACAGGCCGCAGCGCCACGTCGCGCAGCGCCGCGTCCTTCTCCAGCACCAGGTCCGCGAGCGACGCCTGGAACGCTTCCATCCGCTTGCGCAGGTCAGCGTCGGACGCCGCCAGCACGCGCACGGCCAGCAGCCCGGCGTTGCGCGCGCCGCCGACGGACACGGCCGCCACCGGCACACCCGCCGGCATCTGGACGATCGACAGCAGCGAGTCCATCCCATCGAGGTACTTCAGCGGGACCGGCACGCCGATCACCGGCAGCACCGTCGCGGACGCCACCATGCCCGGCAGGTGCGCCGCGCCGCCCGCGCCGGCGATGATCACCTGCAACCCGCGGGACGCCGCCGTCGCCGCGTAGTCCAGCATCCGCTGCGGCGTGCGGTGCGCCGAGTACACGCCGACCTCGTAGGTCACGTCGAACTCGGCCAGCGCCTCGGCCGCGGCCTTCATCACCGGCCAGTCCGAGTCGCTGCCCATGATCACGCCGACCTGCGTCACTGCTGCCCTCCGTGGATGTCGTACCCGTCCAGCCACACGCCGTCGGACAGCCAGTGCGCCGCGAGCCGCGCCCGCTGCCGCACCTCGTCCATCCGCTCACCGAGCAGCGTCACGTGACCGATCTTGCGCCCCGGCCGCTCCGCCTTGCCGTACAGGTGCACGTGGGCGTCGGGGAACCGGGCGAACAGGTGGTGCAGGCGCTCGTCGGGCCCCATCTCGGGCGCCGACGAGGCGCCCAGGACGTTCGCCATCACGACGGCGGGCGCGACGAGGTCCGTCGCGCCGAGCGGGTAGTCCAGCACGGCCCGCAGGTGCTGCTCGAACTGCGAGGTGCGGGCGCCCTCGATGGTCCAGTGGCCGGAGTTGTGGGGGCGCATGGCGAGCTCGTTGACGACCAGCCCGTCCGCCGTCTCGAACAGCTCCACGGCCAGCAGCCCGACCACGCCCAGCTCGGACGCGATCCGCAGCGCGAGTTCCTGGGCCTGCTCGGCGAGGTCGAGGTCCCCTTCCGGCGCCGGGGCCAGCACCTCGACGCAGATCCCGTCCTGCTGCACGGTCTGCACCAGCGGCCACGCCGCGCCCTGGCCGAACGGCGACCGCGCCACCAGCGCGGACAGCTCCCGGCGCATCGGCACGCACTGCTCGACCATCAACGGCGTGCCGGCCGCGAGCAGCTCGGGGACGACCCGCTGCGCGCTCTGCGGCGTGTTCAGCATCCACACGCCGCGGCCGTCGTAGCCGCCGCGCACGGCCTTCAGCACGCACGGCCACCCGTGCCGCGCGCCGAACGCCAGCACGTCGGCGGCGTCGAGCACGGCGGAGAACGGCGGCACGGGGGCGCCCAGCTCGGCCAGCCTCGCCCGCATGACCAGCTTGTCCTGCGCGTGCACGAGGGCGTCGGGGCCGGGGAAGACCTTCGCGCCGTCGGCGACCAGCGCGTGCAGGTGCTCCTGCGGCACGTGCTCGTGGTCGAACGTGACGACGTCGCACGACTTGGCGAACGCGCGCAACGCGTCGAGGTCGGTGTGCCTGCCCAGTTCGACGTCGCGCGCGACGAGCGCGGCGGGGTCGGACTCCGACTCGGCGAGGACCCGCAGTGACTGGCCGAGGGGGATGGCGGCCTGGTGCGTCATGCGGGCGAGCTGACCGCCGCCGATCATGCCGACGACGGGGAGACGAGTTCGGGAGTCCACGGTTTCGTGATCCTACCTGCACAAACAGCGTGGTTCGCACGGGACCGCCCGCCGCCGGTCCCGCGCGCTTCGCCGAAGCGCGCGGGACCTCTCGGCAGGACCGCCGCGGGTGGGACCGCGGCAGGCCCGGGGTCAGACGCGGCGCGCCCGGCGCACCCACACGAAGGCGAGCGCGAGCAGGCCGGCGGCGAGCACCAGGAAGATCCCGGTCTCGAACAGCTGGAACGGCAGCAGCCGCTCGGCCGGGTGGTAGTCCGTGTACCAGTGCACGATGCCGTGGTCCCGCATGCACTGCTCGATGTCCGCGTCGGAGCGGACGTCGCTGCACTCGCCGGTGAAGCGGACCTCGTTGCCGGCCGCGTCGGCGTAACCGCTCTCGACCCGCCACCTGCCGTCGGTGTCGCCCACCCAGGACAGCGAGCCGACGTGGTACGGCTCCAGGCTGCGCAGCGGGGTCTGGAAGTACGGCCGCCACACCGCCGCCACGATGCCGCGCACCAGGTAGAACCCGACGAGCGCGAGCCCCATCGCGGGCACCGTGCGGCGGGTGACGGCGCTGAGCGCGAGGCCCAGCGCGAAGCCGAACGCCGCGTAGGCGACCTGCACCTGGGGCACCGCCTCGAACTCCGCGTTCCCGAACGGCTGGAACGGGACGTACTCGTTCCGGACGGCGTTGACGCTGTTCATCATCTTGACCAGCGCCGTGCTCAGGCCCGCGGCCAGCGCCACGGCGGCCGCGCCGAGCAGCACGACCTTGCCGGTCAGCCAGCGGATCGGCGTGACGTCCTGGCTCCACACCACGAGGTGCGTGCGCTGCTCGTACTCGCGGGACAGCAGGGGCGCCGCCCAGAACGACGCGAACAGCCCGCCCAGCAGGACCGGCACGTTCACCAGGAACTGGCTGAGGCCGAGGTAGCGCCACTCGCCCAGCACCCGGTGGTCGGCGGTGCCGGTGGCGTCGACGTGCCACGCCATGCCCAGCGCCAGGGCGATCACGCCCCCGACGGCGACGGCCGTGCCGACGACCGTCCAGCGGTGCTGCCGCCAGGTGAGCCACAGCAGGTCCGCCCACCCGACGTGGGTGCGGGCGCGGGCCGGCGCGGCGGTCGTGACGGGGGTCGTGGTGGTGGCGGTCATGCCGCGCTCCCCTTCCTGGTGGCCTCCAACTGGGCCAGGACGTAGTCCTCCAGCGTGACCGGCCGCTCGGCCCACTGCCCGGCGACGACCGGCCGCGGCTGCCCCTCGGGCAGCTTGACCAGGAACGTCGACTGCGCGCCGCGGTGCCGTGCCTCCACGACCTCGCCCAACGCGGGCGGCACGTCGGAGCGCGGGCCGGTGTAGCTGACGTGCCTGGCCAGCAGCTCGTCCAGGTCGCCGCCGGCGAGCAGCCGGCCGTGCGCGAGGAGGAGCAGGTAGTCGGCCACGCCGGACAGCTCGGCGACGACGTGCGTGGACAGCAGCACCGTCATGCCGGTCTCGTCGACCTCGGTCAGCAGCTCGGCGGTGACCTCGCGGCGGGCCAGCGGGTCGAGGTTGGCCAGCGGCTCGTCCAGCATGAGCACGTCCGGCCGCGAGCCGATGGCCAGCGCGAACGCCACCTGGGCCTGTTGACCGCCGGACAGCTTGCCGCACGACCGGTCCAGCGGGATCTCGAAGCGCTCGAGCCAGCGGCGGGCGCGCGACTCGTCCCACACGACGTTCAGGCGGGAGCCCAGGCGCAGCACGTCGGCCGCGGAGAAGTGCCGGTAGACCGGCTTCTCCTGCGACACGAACGCCACCCGGCCCGCCGCGCCCGCCGACCCCTCGTCGGCGTCGAGGAGGCCCGCGAGGACGGTCATCAACGTCGTCTTGCCGGCGCCGTTCGCGCCGACCAGCGCCGCCACCCTGCCCGCGGGCAGGTCGAACGTGCACTCCCGCAGCGCCCACTTGCTCCGGTACCGCTTGCCCAGCGCCTGCGCGCGGACCGCGATGCCGGTGTCGGCGACCGCTTCGACCGCGGTGTTCACCGGACCCCCACCCCTTCCCCCACTGATGTCTGATCGCCGTCTCCGCCGGCGGCGAGCACCGACCGCACGAGCGCGTCGATGTCCTCGGTGTCCAGCCCGGCCTCGCGCGCCTCGCGGACCCACACGGCGAGGCGGGCGCGCAGGGCGGCCATGACCTCCGGGTCGGTCGAGCCGAGCCCGGCCTTGACGAACGTGCCCGAGCCCTGGCGTGCCTCCACCAGGCCGGACAGCTCCAGTTCGCGGTACGCCTTGAGCACGGTGTTCGCGTTCACCCCACTGGTCGCGACGACGTCGCGGACGGTCGGCAGCCGGTCACCCGGCCGCAGCCACCCGAGCCGCAGTGCCTCCCGGACCTGGCGGACCAGCTGGAGGTACGCGGGGAGGCCACTGGACCGGTCGATGCGGAACTCCACCCGGCGCCTCCAAAGTGTTCTACTCAACTAAGACACTAGGAGACCAGCACGCCGTCCGGGCTGTCAACTGTCGTGGTTCAGCCGAACGTGTGAGCGCGAGAAGAAGCCCGGTGCGCGGGGCGCACCGGGCTTCCGGGGGGAGGGGAGAGGGTGACGGGCGCCGGACAGGGGTTCGGCGACCGACGGGTCAGCGGCCCAGGCCCGCGATCAGCGCGACCGCGTCGGCCCAGGTCTCGGGCAGCTCCTCCAGCCACACCCGCACCGGCCCCGTGGGCGCGACGTGCGGGTCGACGGCCAACCGGTCGGCCGTGAGCACCCGGAGGTTGGCCACGGCCCGCACCAGGCGCTCGTCACGGCGCAGCAGCACGCACGCCACCGAGGGACCGACGGACGCCACGGTCTCCCCCGCGTCGAACACCTCCTTCAACGCGTCCGCCAGCAACGTCATCGCGACCACCCGCGACCACCCGGACGTGCGACTCAGGTCCAGCCCCACCAGCACCAGGACGTGATCCCGCCGGCCGGTCGCCCGCGCCTCCGCGTACACCTCGCGCAGCCGCGTCCGCAGGTACCCGGCGGTGGCCAGGCCGGTCAGCGGGTTGTCCGCCGCGCAGTCCCCCGCCCGCTTGCTCATCACGTCGCCCCAGCCCAGCGCGGTGGCCCGGAGCATCCGCGCCGGGATCGCGTCCACGCTCGCCGACACGATCCCGGTCGACCCCGGCGGCTCCGCCAGCACCGCGTGCAGCGCCGCGAGGTCCAGCAGCGTCTCCGCCAGCCCCGCGCCCGCCTCGGCCCGCGCGCCGCCCAGCCGGTACAGCTCGGCGCCCGCGTCGCCCCCGTCCACCACGGCCCGGCACACGTCGTCCACCTCGGCCAACGGCCAGTCCGCCGGGAACGCCCAGCCGGCGGCCATCGTGGCGTTGCGCCACCTCGACCGCAGCGCGCGCGACCCGTCAGCGCCGGAACGCCGTGCGACCGCTTCCCGAACACCCACCCGGATGCCTCCTCAGACTTTCGGATTCCGAACACGAGACGTGCTCGAAGCTCATCCATGACGGCATTCACTCCACCCAGTCGGGAGGTTCCACGTGACGGTGCGCGATCCCGTACGTCACACTGGCGCGGCGCGAGGAGGGGAAAACACGTGGCGACCGTTCCTGCTGACGTCCACGGACCGAGCGACGCGGAGCTGATCGATTCCGTGCGCGGCGGGACGATCGACGCCTACGGGCAGCTCTACGAACGTCACGTGTCCGCCGCGTACAACCTGGCCCGCCAGCTCGCGAGGTCGTCCGCCGAGGCCGACGACCTGGTCTCGGACGCCTTCGCGAAGGTCCTCGACACCCTGCGCGCGGGCCGCGGCCCGGACTCCGCGTTCCGCGCCTACCTGCTCACCGCGCTGCGCCACACCGCGTACGACAAGACCCGCCGGGACCGCAAGGTCGAACTCGCCGACGACGTGGCCGAGGTCGCGCCCGAGGCGACGAGCGTGCCGTTCAAGGACACCGCCGTGGCGGGCCTGGAGCGGTCGATGGCCGCCAAGGCGTTCGCCCGGCTGCCCGAGCGCTGGCAGACCGTGCTGTGGCACACCGAGATCGAGGGCCAGTCGCCCGCCGACGTCGCGCCCCTGCTCGGGCTGACCGCCAACGGCGTGTCGGCCCTGGCCTACCGGGCCCGCGAGGGCCTGAAGCAGGCGTACCTGCAGGTCCACCTGGCGGAGACGCAGAGCGAGCGGTGCCGCGCCACGGTCGACCGGCTCGGCGCGTGGACCCGCGGCGGCCTGTCGAAGCGGGAGACCACGCAGGTCGAGGCGCACCTGGACGAGTGCGGCGGCTGCCGCGCGCTGGCCGCCGAGCTGGCGGACGTCAACGGCGCGCTGCGCGGGATCATCGCCCCGCTGGTGCTGGGCGTCGGCGCGACCGGTTACCTGGCCGCCGCCGGCGCGGGCGCGGCGAAGGCCGTCACGGTCGCCGCCGCCGCGGGCACGGGTGGCGCTGCGGTCGGCGCCGTCACGTCCGCGCCCCGCCAGTTCCTGGGCGCCGCCGCGTCCGCCGCCGCGCTGGTCGTCGCGGTCGCGATCGGCCTGGCGTCCGGTGGCGAGCAGGAGGTGCCCGCCGCGCAGGCCGTGCCGGTGACGACGGCCCAGCCCGCGCCGGAGCAGCCCCAGCCGCCCGCGCCGGACCAGCCGCCACCGCCGGTTCCCGCGCCCGTCCCGTCTCCGGAGCCCGCGCCGGCTCCGACGCCGCAGCCCGCGCCCGCTCCGGCGCCCGCGCCCGAGGTCGTCCCCGCACCGGCGCCCGAGCCCGCGCCCGCGCCGCGGCCGACACCGCCGAATCTCGTGCCGACCGCTCCCGCCGGCTTCACGCTGACGCCCGGCGACGAGCCCGTCGAGCTGCCGGTCACCGTCCGCAACACGGGGGAGACGGCGTCCGAGCCGGTCAGCGCCGCGCTGGACCTGCCGCCCGGCGTCCGGTCCGTCGGGGCCGCGCCGACGTTCGCGGGCGCGCGCCTGGTCCGGTTCGACGGTGCTCCCGAGCAGTCCGTCACCTGCCCCGCCGGCAGCGGCACGGTGACGTGCACGACCTCGCGGGGCATCGCACCCGGCGGCACGGCCACGTTCGTGTTCCGCCTCCAGGCCGACCCGGACGCGCAGGGCGGTCGGATCACCGGCACGCTCAGCGCGGGCGTCTCGCTCAGCGTGTCGATCCAGGTCACGGTCGACGTGCGGCCGGTGCACGACGACCTGGAACTCCTGGTCCACAAGTGGCAGCACGGGTTCTGGGACCCGCGCCTCGACATCAGGGCCACCAACACCGGCGGCCGGGACGGTCACCTGCGGCTGGTCGTGGAGTCGAGCGAGCACGTCACGCTGGTCGCGCTGTGGCCCGGTTGTGACCGGTCGCGCCACCGCGTGGTGTGCGAGGTGCCGCTGGACCGCGGCGAGACGTTCCGCCTGCCGGTGTGGGCCCTCGGGTCGCCGCACCGCGACGGCGCGGTGAAGGTCAGCGCCACGCTCGGCGCCGCGGCCGAGAGCGTCGACCTGGTCCTGTCGCTGCGCCCGGGCGAGAGCGAGGGGCAGGCGCCGGAGCCGCCGGTCGGCCTGCCGATCGCGCCGGGTTCGACCACGCCGACGACCCCCGCGCCCACGACGCCCGGCCCGACGAGCACCGGGACGACGCCGACGACCGAATCCCGGACGTCCACGGCGCCGACCACGCCGCCGATGACGACCACCACCGTGCCGCCGACGACCACCACGCGGTCCACGCCGACACCGACGACGCCACCGCCGACCACCACCGCGCCGCCGACGACGCGGCCCGAGGACCCGTGCCCCCGGAAGCCGCCGGGCCAGCCCAGGTCACCGCACGACCGGGGTCCGGATCGTTGCCGAACCCCTTCGTAGTCGTTCGATCACCGCGCGGTAACCTGCCCCGGTGCTGCCACTCGTGCGCCGGGTACTGGGCCGACTGCCGGAACCGCTCCGGTTCCTGATCAACAAGCACCGCGAGCTGATCCGCTTCGCCGTCGTGGGCGGCACGACGTTCGTGATCGACAACGGCATCTGGTACGCGCTGAAGCTGACCGTCCTGCAGGACAAGGTGGTGACGGCCAAGGCCATCGCCGTCCTGGTCGCCGTCATCTCGTCGTACGTGCTGAGCCGCGAGTGGTCGTTCCACACCCGCGGCGGCCGTGAGCGGCACCACGAGGCCGCCCTGTTCTTCCTGGTCAGCGGCATCGGCATCGGCGTGAACCTGATGCCGCTCTACGTCTCGCGGCACGTCTTCGGGCTGCACTCCGAGATCGCCGACTTCGCCACCGGTTCCGTGATCGGGATGCTGGCGGCCACCGCGTTCAAGTTCTGGGCGATGCGCAAGTTCGTCTTCCCCGAGGCGGGCGTGCGGCCGTCCGTGCGATCGCTGCCGCTGCCCACGGAGCAACGCGAGGTCGCCTGAACTGGCGTTTCACGCGTTTTCCGTACACTGCCAGGGTGTCCGTAGTCGAAAACGTCGTCCTCCGCCTGCCCGAACCGCTGCGCTCGCTGGCCCTCAAGCACAGAGAGCTGCTCAAGTTCGCCCTGGTCGGCGGCACCTGCTTCGTGATCGACACGGCCATCTTCATCGGCCTGAAGACCACGGTGCTGAGCGAGAAGCCGGTGACGGCGAAGATCGTCGCGACCCTGGTCGCCACGATCGTGTCCTACGTGCTGAACCGCGAGTGGTCGTTCAAGACCCGCGGCGGGCGCGAGCGGCACCACGAGGCGGCGCTGTTCTTCCTCGTCAACGGGATCGGCATCGGCCTGAACTCCCTGCCGCTGTGGGTGTCGCGGTACCTGCTCGACCTCCAGGAGCCGCACCTCAGCCGGCTCGGCGAGGAGGTCGCCGACTTCGTCAGTGCCCAGATCATCGGCACCCTGATCGCGATGGCGTTCCGCTGGTACGGCTACAAGAAGTGGGTGTTCCCCGAGGCCGACTTCCGCCCGCGCCGCGTGACCAGGTCGTACGACCGGCCGACCGACGAGGAGCCCCTCGGCCGGCCCTGACGGCGGCCGACCGAACGCCGGTCCCGGCCCCTCCCCGGTCCCGGCCCGCGCCGGTCCCGACCCCGTCCCGTCCCGGCCGTGACGCCGGCGGCGTCAGCGGTTCTCGGCGAGCACCTTCAGCGCGGCCTCGTGCAGGTGCCCGTTGCTCGACAGCACGTTCCCGCCGTCGAACCGCGCCACGCCCGACAGGTCGCTGAACCGGCCACCGGCCTCGGTCACCAGCACCTGGAACGGCGCCACGTCCCACGGGTTGACGATCGGCTCCGCGGCCACGTCGATCGCGCCCTCCGCGACCAGGCAGTGCTGCCAGAAGTCGCCGAACGCCCGGTTCTCCCAGCACGCGTCGACCAGCGCCAGGTACGCCTCGCGCGAGTGGTATTCGCCCCACGTGCCCAAGTGCGTGGTGGACAGGTACGCGTCGGACAGGTCGCGCACGCCGGACACCGCGATCGCCCGCTCCCCCAACGCGTCCCGCGTGTGCGCGCCACCACCCGCGGATGCCCACCAGCGACGCCCCAGCGCGGGCGCGCTCACCACACCGACGACCGGCACGCCGTCCACGACCAGCGCGATCAACGTCGCCCACACCGGCACGCCGCGCAGGAAGTTCTTCGTGCCGTCGATCGGGTCGACCACCCACGCCCGCCCGGCGCCCGCCGTGCCGCCGCGCTCCTCGCCCGCCACCTGGTCGTCCGGGGCCTCCGCCGCGAGCACCGCTCGGATCGCGTCCTCGACGGCCACGTCGGCGTCCGTCACGGGCGTGCGGTCGGGCTTGCGCTCCACCACCAGGTCGCGCGCGCGGAACCGCGCGGTGGTGATCTTGTCGGCCTCGTCCGCCAAGCGGAGGGCCAGGGACAAATCTGCACGAAGGGCGGCCACGCACGGGATCGTGCCACGCCTACGCTGGGCGGTGTGAGCGTGGTCTTGTTGGCCGAGGACGACCCGGCGATCGCGGAGCCCCTGTCGCGCGCGTTGCAGCGGGAGGGGTACCAGGTCCAGGTGGTCGGTGACGGTCCGGGAGCGCTGGACGCGGCCACCCACAGCGGGATCGACCTGTTGGTGCTCGACCTCGGCCTGCCCGGGATGGACGGGCTGGAGGTGTGCCGCCGGCTGCGCGCGGGCGGGCGCGGCATCCCGGTCCTGATGCTCACCGCGCGGTCCGACGAGGTGGACTTCGTCGTCGGGCTGGACGCGGGCGCCGACGACTACGTGGCCAAGCCGTTCCGGCTGGCCGAGCTGATGGCCCGCATCCGCGCCCTGCTCCGCCGCCGCGCGCCCGGCACGGTGGAGGTCAACGGCGTCCGGGTGGACCTCGCCGCGCGCCGCGTCACCGTGGAGGGGCAGGAGGTGCAGCTCGCGAACAAGGAGTTCGAGCTGCTGCGCGTGCTGATCCAGCGCGCCGGCCAGGTCGTGCACCGCGACGAGATCCTGTCCGAGGTCTGGAACGACCCGGAGCTGAAGAGCAGCAAGACCCTCGACATGCACATGTCCTGGCTGCGCCGGAAGCTCGGCGACGTCCGCAGCGTCGAACGGCGCATCGCCACCGTGCGCGGCGTCGGCTTCCGCTTCAACACCGCCGACTGATGCGCAGCCGCATCCTGCGGGCCATCCTGCTCGCCGTCGCCGTCACCGGGTTCGCGCTCGGCATCCCGCTCGGCTACACGGCGCTGCGGCTCGTCGAGGACGGCGCGCGCACGGACCTTGCCGCGCGGGCGCAGCGGATCGCCGCGTCCATCGACGACCAGATCGCGAGCGGTCGGCCGATCGACCTCGGGCCGGTGGAGGTCGGTGTGCCGGAAGGCGGACACCTCGTCGTCACGTCGGCCGGCGGGGTGCGGGAGTTCGGGCGGACACCGGGGATCGACGCGCTGTCGGTCGAGGTGCCGATCGCGCAGCAGGGCACCGTCCGGCTGGAGGTGTCGTCCGCGCCGATGCACACCGCCCAGTACCAGGTCGCGGCGCTCGTGGTGCTGCTCGTCGTGCTGTCGGTGAGCACCGGCACGGTCGTCGCCACGGTGACCGCCCGCAAGCTCGCCAAGCCGTTGCGGCACGTCGCCGCGCGCGCCGCCCGGCTCGGCGCGGGCGACTTCCGGCGGGACGACCGGCGGCACGGCGTGCCGGAGCTGGACCTCGTGGCGGACGCGCTGGACAAGTCGGCGGGCGCGCTGGCGCAGCTCGTGCAGCGGGAGCGCGAGCTGGTCGGCGACGTCTCGCACCAGCTGCGCAGCAGGCTGACCGCGTTGCAGCTGCGGCTGGAGGCGTTGTCGCTGCACCCCGAACCCGACACGGCCGCCGAGGCGCGGGCCGCGTTGGAGCAGGCCGAACGGCTGGCCGAGGTGCTGAACGAGATGCTGGCCGCCGCACGGGCCGCGCGGGCCGTCGGCGCGGAACCGCTCGACCTGGGCGCCGAGCTGTCCGCCATCGCCGAGGAGTGGCGGGAGCCGCTGCGACGGGCCGGGCGCGCGCTGCGGGTGAAGGTGCCGGAAGGTCTGCTGGCCCGTGCCACGCCCGCACGCCTGCGTGAGGCGATCGGCGTGCTGCTGGACAACGCCCTGCGGCACGGCGAGGGTCAGGTCGTCGTCTCCGCGCGCCGGGACGACGGCACGGTCGTCGTGGAGGTCGCCGACTCGGGCGCGGGCGTGCCGGACGAGCTCGCGCACCACATCTTCGAGCGCGGGGTGTCCGGCGGCGGGTCCACGGGCGTCGGCCTGGCGCTGGCCCGGGCCCTCGTGGACGCGGACGGCGGGCGGCTGGAGCTGTCCACCGCCCGCCCCGCGACGTTCGCCCTGTTCCTGCCCGTGCCGAGGGCCGAGGACGTGGTGGGCGTGACCTGGCGGACCGACCTCACGCCCCGCTAGTCGCCGGTGCTCCCGCCTGTTCGGGCTGCGCTTCCGATTCGACCGCCGGCTCCGCCTGGGGCAGCACGCCGACCGCGCCGCGCACGACCTGCGCCCACACGAGCCGGCCGAACAAGTAGTGGCAGGCGACGTCCTCGCTGGTGAACGCGGCCCAGTCGTACCGGTTGCCCTGCTCGCGCCAGAAGACCTCGAACCCCTCCTCGGTCGGCACCAGGCACCACGTGTTGTCGGCTTCCGCCCCGACCGACACCAGCTCGGCGGGCACGCCGACGGCCAGCAGCCAGCCCTGGATCGACTCGGCGTTCATCGGACCTCCTCCAGGTAGCCCAGCGCGACCAGGTCGGCGACCGGGTAGGTGGTGCGGTAGCGGACGCCGCCGCCGGGCTGGCCGAACCACTCGGCGGACAGCGTGAACCACACCGGCAGCACCTTGACCACGCGGTAGCGGTGGTAGCCGGCGTCCACGAGCGCGGGCGGCAGCGACCGGGCCGGGTACGCCGTGCCGAGCTGGGACAGCACCCGGCCCTCCGGCCCGCCGAACCGGTCCAGCTCGACGCCGACCGCGAGGACGCCCGGCTGCCCTTCCTCGTAACCGCCCTCGGGGAACAGCTCGCCGGGCGGCCACGCGTACTCGGGCGGGTCGGCGCGGACCAGGAACCGGCGGTCCCAGTCGCGTTCGTTCATGCCGGCCAACGGGTCGTAGCCGTCGAGCAGCTCCGGATCGGGCGCGCCGCCGGGCGTGAGGACCAGGCGCGGCCGGTTCGTCGCGGGCGACGGCGCGGTGGCCGGGGCCGCGTCCGCCGGCGCGCCGGCCAGCCGTGACGCCAGGCCGTCCTGGGCGGCGGCGCTGAGGTCGAGGCCGAACTGGGCGGACGCGTCCACCAGGTGGCCGTCCGGGTGGCCCTGGGGCTCGAACCGCAGGCCCGCGGCGAACGTCTCGTCCTCGGACGGCGGCGGGAGCTGGCGGGCCGGTTGCCGGCTGGGCGGCGGCAGCGTGCCGCCGGGGAACATGCCGAGCAGGAACACCGCCACGGCCTCGGTGGCCGGTTCCGCGGTGCCGCCCGGACGGACCGGGGGCGTGGCGGCGGGGGCCTGCGGTTCCGCGGGCAGGACCGCCGTCGACGGGGCGGGGAGGAGCGGGG
Source organism: Saccharothrix hoggarensis (assembly GCF_052936025.1). The sequence goes on from NZ_CP193624.1 coordinate 6,782,711, forward strand.
AGCCGGCCGTGCTGTCACGGCCGCCGACGCCGAACGCGATGGGGACGACCGCGAAGCCGAGCAGCGCGTCCTTGCCGGTCGGGGCGGCGGCGTCCTTCGCCGGGACGTTCCCGGGCACGCCCTCGCCGCCCCTGGCCTGACCGTCACCCTTGGGCTGGCTCTCGCCCTTAGGCTGGCCGTCGCCCTTGGCCTGACCGTCGCCCTTGGCCTGACCGTCACCCTTCGGCTGGCCGTCGCCCCTGGTCTGGCTCTCGCCCTTGGGCTGGGCGTCGGTCCGGGCCTGGCCGTCCGCCTTGGCGGCGGTCTCCGTCTTCGCCGAACCTGCGCCGGCGTCCTTGGCCTGGCCCTGACCGCCTTGGCCCTGTCCTTGCCCCTGACCGGGTTGGGTGGTGGTCTGACCGGGCTGCGACGCGACCTGCGCGGCACGGGCCTCGACCTTCTGGGCCGCCTGCTGGGCCGGGGCCTGGGTGTTCGCGGCGGTGTTCGCGGCGGTGTTCGCGGCCGGGGTCTGGGCGGCGGCCGGGGTCGCCGCGGCCGGTGCGCCGGCCGGACCGCCGACAGCGGGTCCGTTGAACGACGGTCCTTGCGGCGCGCCCTGGTTCGCCGCCGGCGGGGCCGGTTGGGCGGGCGCGTGCGGGGTGTCGACGTGCGCCACCGGCCGGTCGAGGACCGCGGCCGACGACTGGTTGACCGTGCCCTCGGCCCTGGTGACGGTGTCCGTGACGGGGGCCGCGACCGCGCCGAGGACCGGGTCCACGACGTCACCGAGCCGGTTGACCAGACCGGGCGCGCCACCGGACTGGCCCGGCTGGCCGCCCGAGTGGCCGGGAGCGTGGTCGCGGCCGGACGTCACGGTGTCGGCCGCTCCCTGGACCGCGTGGTCCACGGTGTGCCCGACGCCCTGCGCGACGTTGCCGGCCGTGTCGAGGACCGGGTCCACGACGGCCGCGACCGGCGGCGCGACCGCGCCCACCGCGCCCACGACCGGCTGGGCCACCGCGCCGACCGCGTCGGTCACCCCGCCGACGAGACCACCGACCAGCCCTGGCGCCTGACCGCCGGCGGCTCCGCCCTCGACCGGCGCACCGCCGCCGACCAGACCGCCCACCAAGCCACCCACCACGCCGCCACCGGCCGCACCACCACTTGGCGCACTGCCTGGCGCGCCACCGGCCGCACTGCCATCGGCCGGCGCACCGCCGCCGACAAGGCCACCGACCAGGCCGCCCACGGTGCCGCCACCGGGCGCACCGCCGCCCACGAGTCCACCGACCAGGCCGGCAGCCTGGCCACCGCCCGAAGCTCCACCGCCGGCCGGAGCACCGTCACCGCCGACCAGACCACCGACGAGGCCGCCGGCTGCGCCGCCAACCGGCAACCCACCGGCACCGCCACCGAGAAGCCCGCCGGCACCGCCACCGTGGCCCGAACCAGCGCCGTTGCCGGGGCCGTTCTGACCTGACCCCTGACCGACGTCACCGGGTCCGTGCACGCCGGGGTTGGGGTTGACGAGGGCCTGGCCGCCGCCGATCTGCACACCGCTGTCCAGCCGGACCGCGCTGGTCAACGTGTCGGTCAGGTGCGCGACGTTCGCCGCCGCCCCGCGCACCGCCGTGTCGAGGCCCAGCAACGCGGTCGGGTGGCCGGCGCTCGCGGCCTGCTGCGCGGCGTCGTTGTTCTTCGCCAGGTTCACCAGCTCGCGCACCAGTTCGACCTTGGCCGCGCCGATCTGCTCGGCCGCGTGGTCCAGGCGGTCGGCCGCGGCGGTGCAGCCGCGCACCACCGAGTTCAAGGTGCCGTCGGGCGCGGTGAACGCGTTCCAGTGGCCGCGGGCCGCTTCGGCGGCCGAGCCGGACATGGTGGCCAGCACCTTGCCCGCCGCGCCGTCGGACTCGCCCGCCAACGTCGACAGCTTGGCGCCCGCCTCCCGCCACGCGACGGCGGACGCGCGGAGGGCGTCCTCGTCGGCCTGCGGCCACGTCACGCCGGCCTTCGCCGCGACCTCGGCCAGTTCGGCCGGCAGCTCGATCCCCATCACGGCCCCCTGAGTCAGATCGCGCCGAGCGCGGTGCTGTTGCCGTCTTCGACGTCCCGGTACGTGCGGGCCGTCTCGGCGAAGCGCTCACCGACGCCCCCGAACCCGCCGCGCAACCCGGCGAGGCCGCTGAGCACGTCACCCGACGGCTGGACGTGGCTCGCCGCGAAGCTCTGCCCGATCGCGTCGCCGCCCCAGCAGTCGCCGATCGACTCCAGCACGCCGGTCAGGTCGCCCGCGATCTTCCCGGCGCGCTCGGCGAACGCGGTGAAGTCGCCCGCGCCCTCGGTGAGCCGGGCGAGGTCGGTCTGGAAGCCGTTCATCGCGATCTCCTCGGCGTGGCCTCGACGTCGAGCCAGTCGCGCTGCTCGAAGTCCTCGTCATCGTCAACGACCGGGCGGCGTCGAGGTGGCTGCGGCGGCCGGCTCTCGCCGACGTCGTCCGCGCCGATCTCCTCGGGGCGGAGGTCGGCCGTGCCGCGCAGCAACGCCTCGGGGTCCGTGCCGGCGGGCAGGACCGGGCTCAACGTCCGGTAGGCGGCTTCCGCGGCCTCGGCGGCCGCCGCCCGCGTGGTGCCCACGATCAGCTCGGCGAGCTGCGCCGGGCGGAGCCGGTAGGCGTGGTCGGCCAGCACGAGGTCCGCGAGCGAGCCCTTGGCGTCGACCACGGCGGTCACCGAGCCGTCCGGGCTGGTGGCCTTCCCGGACACGCGGGCGAGGTCGCGGTGCACGGACGCCAGCTGGTCACGGCTGCGCCGGTAGTCGGCGAGCAGCTCGTCCACCTGGGCGCGGTGATCGGTCATCGCGGCCACCTCCGGTCCTCACCGTCGCCGGGCATGGTCGTCGGTCGCGCGTTGGACGTCGTGACCGACGACCGGGTTCCCGCGCGTTCGAGGGAAATCCCGGCGTGGACGGCGCGGTGGACCGTCCGGGCCAACGCGGACCCGATCGCGGACCGCGGGCCGCCGTAGGGCTCCGCCGGGCCGTCCGCGGGGCACAGCAGGACGACGGCGTCGGTGACCGTCCCGGTGCCGGGCACGCCCGCCTCCGCCAGCGCCTGCGCCTTGGCCTCGGCGACGGTCGCGACCGCGTTCACCAGCGCCGCGTCCGCCAACCGCACCGGCAGCACGCACACCGCGTTGATCGTGCCCACGGCGGGCGCGACCTCGTCGACCGGCGGCGCGGCGGCCCACGTCGGGTGCGCCCCGATGCCGGTCGTCACCCACGACCGCACGCCGTCGTCCTCCGCGGGCACCACGTCCCGCACGTCGACGGCGGTCAGCAGCCCGGTCCCGGCGCCGCGCAACCCGAGGTCGTCCGCGATCTCCCGCACGTGCGCGTCCGGGTCGAGCCGCGCGTAGTCCTTCGGCACGGTGGCGTTCAGCACCCAGTGCCGGACGCCGAGCCCGCCGCCGTGCGGGCCGGACGAGATCGCCAGCGCCGGCCGACGAGGCCGCCACACCAGGACGCCGGGGTGCCGTTCGATCACGGCGCGAGCCGCACGAGCGCGCGGCTCGGTCCGCGCCGCTCCACCACCTCGAACCCGGCGTCGGTGAACATGCCCACCGTGCCGTGGTAGAGGTCGCCGGAGCTCTTCTTCGCCCCGCCCCTCTCCACCGGGTAGCCCTCGACGGCACGCGCGCCGTGCTCGCGGGCGAACCGCACGGCGTGCTCCAGCAGCAACGCGCCGAGGCCGCGGCAGGGCGGTGCGGTGGATGAAGAAGCACGTCACCGACCACACGTCGGACAGGTCCTCGTCGGGGTCCGCGGGCGCGGCGACCCTGGTGCGCGCCAACCTCGGGTAGGCCGGCCGGGGCGCGACCGCCACCCACCCGGCGGGCCGCTCGCCGTCGACCGCGAGCAACCCCACCGGCGCCCCGGACGACACCCTGGCGCGCAGCAGCTCCTTGTTGCCCGCCGAGCCGTTGGCCCGCATCTCGGCGCTCGCCTGGAAGACCCACGTGCACCAGCAGCCGGCCTGCGCGCCGTTCGGCCCGAACAGCTCCTCCAGCAGCGGCCACGTCTCCGGCGTCAGCTCCACGACCCGCACCGGACTACCCCCGCAGCGCCCGGACCACCCGCGACGGGCTGGGCCGGCCCAGCCGCTCCGCCATCCACGCGCTGGTGTCGGCGAGCTTGTCGAGGTCGACGCCGTGCCGGACGCCCAGCCCGTCGAGCATCCACACCAGGTCCTCCGTGGCGAGGTTGCCGGTCGCGGACTCCGCGTAGGGGCAACCGCCGAGGCCGCCCGCCGACGAGTCGACCGTGCGCACGCCCGCCTGCAACGCGGCCAACGTGTTCGCCAGCGCCTGCCCGTACGTGTCGTGGAAGTGCACGGCCAACCGGTCCACGTCGTCGAAACCGGCCAGCAGCGCCGTCACCTGGCCCGGCGTGGCGACGCCGATCGTGTCGCCGAGGGACAGCTGGTCGCAGCCCATGTCCAGCAGCCGCTTGCCGACGCCGACGACCTGGTCACGGGCCACCGCGCCCTCCCACGGGTCGCCGAAGCACATGGACACGTACCCGCGGACCCGCAGGCCCTCGGCCTTCGCGCGGGACACGACCGGGTCGAACATGGCGAACTGCTCGTCCAGCGACCGGTTCAGGTTGCGCCGCGCGAACGTCTCGGTGGCGCTGGCGAAGATCGCGACGTGGTCGACGCCCGCCCGCAGCGCGCGCTCCAGCCCGCGCTCGTTCGGCACCAGCACCGGGTAGGTGACGCCGGGGCGCTTGACCAGGCCGGCCAGCAGCTCCTCGGCGTCCGCCAGCTGCGGCACCCACTTGGGGTGCACGAAGCTCGTGGCCTCCAGCACCGTGCCGCCCGCGTCGGCGAGGCGGTCCAGGAACTCCAGCTTGGTGGCGACCGGCACCACCTCCGACTCGTTCTGCAGCCCGTCCCGCGGCCCGACCTCCCAGATCGTCACGCGGTCCGGGAGCCCGCTCCCGCCGACCGTCTCCGGCAGACCGACTTCACGCGCGCCCATCGCTGACCCTGTCCTCCGGCTGGTGGTCGTCCTCGGGGTTGTCGTTGATCTCCCGGTACAGCATGGAGTGGACCTTCTCGACGCCCGGGATGTCGTCGAACTCCAGCGGCTCGTCCGACGCCGACTCGATGATCAGCGTGCCGCAGCCCAGCACCCGGTCCAGCAGGCTGTGCTCGAACCGGACGCTGTTGATGCGGCCGAGCGGGATGTCCAGACCGGTCCGCTTGACCACGCCGATCCGGTACATCACGCGGTCGCTGGTGACGATGAAGTGCGTGGTGCGCCAGCGGACCACGGGCGCCACGGTCAGCCAGGCGACGAGCACCAGGACGACCGCGCCGAGGGCGATCCACGCGACCGACGCCCAGCTCTGGTCCGCCACGAGCGCCGCCAGGTACGCGCCACCGCCGACCGCGACGAGGAGCACGAGCACCGGGACGAGCAACGTCTTCCAGTGCGGGTGCTGGTGGATCACGACGTGCTCGCTCGGGCTGAGCAGGTCGTCCGGGTAGGCCACGACGGTCCCTTTCGGTGGCGGGGCTCGCCCAGTGCTGGGGCAGCCCTCACCGTACCCGCAGGTGCACCACGTCCCCGGCGGAAACGGAGTGGTCGACGCCGGCGTCGTCGCGCACCACGATCGTGCCGTCGGCCTCCAGGCGGTGGGCCGTGCCGAGCAGCGGCTCGCCCTTGGCCAGCTCCACCCGCACCGGGCGGCCGAGCGTGACGCAGTGCGCGCGGTACTCCTCGCGCAACGCCGGGTCGTCGCCGCCGGTCCGCCGCCACTGCGCCTCCAGCGCGGCGAGTTCGGTGAGCAGCGCGATCGCCACCGCGGTCCGGTCGAGCGGGCCCGCGTGGTCTTCGAGGCTGGTCGGCCGCAGCCCGCCCACGCCCGGCTCGACGTCGTCGGGCAGGCGGGCCACGTTGAGCCCGATGCCGACGACCACGGCCTGGGCCACGCCGGCGGTGACGTCGGCCAGCACGCCGGCCGCCTTGGCGTCCCCGACGAGCAGGTCGTTCGGCCACTTCAGGGTGGCGTCGACGCCGAAGGCCTTCGCCGTGCGGACCAGCGCGACCCCGGCCAGCAACGTGAGCCACGGCAGCCTGGCGGGGGCGACGCCGCTCGGGCGGAACAGGGCGCTGAGGTACAGGCCGCCGGTCGGCGACGACCAGCCGCGGCCGCGTCGACCGAGGCCGGCGGTCTGCCGTTCGGCGATGAGGACGGTGCGGTCGGGCGCGCCCCGGCCCGCCGCGGCACGCAGGTCGGCGTTGGTGGAACCGGTGTCGGCGACCACGTCGAGGGCCGCGTACGGGCCGATGAGCTGGTCGCGGAGCGCTGCGGCGTCGAGGGTCACGGCACGCACCCTATGAGCGGCGGCGGTGGCCCGCACGACCCGGTGCCGGGGAGTCGCGGCCCGCCCCGCGCGCTTGTCGGAGCGGTGTGGATCGCGGGGCGGGACGCGTGGTCAAGCCTGCAACCTCCACCGCGCTGGAGGTCAACACCGGCCGACCGTGACGTGGGCAACTACCCCAGTGCCCGCCGAGACGGGCTGGTTAAGCTGCCCGGTCATGAGCAGTGCGACCGCCCCCATCGGCGAGGAGCCGGACGTCCACACCACCGCCGGGAAGCTGGCCGACCTGCACCGGCGCAACGAAGAAGCCGTGCACGCCGGTTCGGCCCGCATGGTGGAGAAGCAGCACGCCAAGGGCAAGAAGACCGCCCGCGAACGGATCGAGCTGCTGCTCGACCCCGGCTCCTTCGTGGAGCTGGACGAGCTGGCGCGCCACCGCTCGACCAACTTCGGGCAGGAGCGCAACAAGCCCTACGGCGACGGCGTGGTGACCGGCTACGGCACCGTCGACGGCCGCCCGGTGTGCGTGTTCAGCCAGGACGTCACGATCTTCGGCGGCTCGCTCGGCGAGGTCTACGGCGAGAAGATCGTCAAGGTCATGGACCTGGCGATCAAGACCGGCCGGCCGATCGTCGGCATCAACGAGGGCGGCGGCGCGCGCATCCAGGAGGGCGTCGTCTCGCTCGGCCTCTACGGCGAGATCTTCCGCCGCAACGTCGCCGCGTCCGGCGTCGTCCCCCAGATCTCGCTGATCATGGGCGCGGCCGCCGGCGGGCACGTCTACTCGCCCGCGCTGACCGACTTCGTGGTCATGGTCGACAAGACGTCGCACATGTTCATCACCGGCCCGGACGTGATCAAGACCGTCACGGGCGAGGACGTCGGCTTCGAGGAGCTGGGCGGCGGGCGCACCCACAACACCAAGTCGGGCAACGCGCACTACCTCGGGGACAACGAGGAGGACGCCATCTCCTACGTCAAGGAGCTGCTGTCCTACCTGCCCGCGAACAACATGTCCGAGCCGCCGGTCTTCGACGCGCCGGACGACCTGGTGCACGGCCCCGTCGAGGACGCGATCACCGACGCCGACCGCGAGCTGGACACGCTGATCCCGGACTCGGCGAACCAGCCGTACGACATGCACGAGGTCATCACCCGGGTGCTGGACGAGGGCGAGTTCCTCGAGGTCCAGCCCCTGTTCGCGCCGAACATCCTGGTCGGCTTCGGCCGGGTCGACGGCCACTCGGTCGGCATCGTCGCCAACCAGCCCACCCAGTTCGCGGGCTGCCTCGACATCGACGCCTCCGAGAAGGCCGCGCGGTTCGTGCGGACCTGCGACGCGTTCAACATCCCGGTGCTGACGTTCGTGGACGTGCCCGGCTTCCTGCCCGGCACCGACCAGGAGTGGAACGGCATCATCCGGCGCGGCGCGAAGCTGATCTACGCCTACGCCGAGGCGACCGTGCCGCTGGTCACCGTGATCACCCGCAAGGCGTACGGCGGCGCGTACGACGTGATGGGCTCCAAGCACCTCGGCGCGGACATCAACCTGGCGTGGCCGACGGCGCAGATCGCCGTCATGGGCGCGCAGGGCGCGGCGAACATCGTGCACCGCAAGACGTTGGCCGCCGCGGCGGCCGCGGGCGAGGACGTGGACGCGCTGCGGGCGAAGTTGCAGCAGGAGTACGAGGACACGCTCTGCAACCCGTACGTGGCGGCGGAACGCGGCTATGTTGACAGCGTGATCCCTCCGTCGTCCACGCGCTCCTACGTCGCCCGGGCGTTGGCGATGCTGCGCGACAAGCGCGAGGTGCTGCCGCCCAAGAAGCACGGGAACATCCCGCTGTGACCGGGGCACCGCACCTCCGGGTCGTGCGCGGCAACCCGGACGACGTCGAACTGGCCGCCGTCACGGCGGTGGTGGCCGCCCTGTCCTCGGCGGGCACCACCGCCGAGGACCGCCCCCGCCGCTCCACCTGGGCCGACCCGTCCAGGATGGTCCGCCGCGCCCTACCGCACGGCCCAGGAGCCTGGCGAGCCTCAGCCCTACCCGGCTGACCCACCCGCCCCACACCGCCGCACTCCGCCCGCCCACCACATTCGCCCACACGCATCCGGCAACGACCCTCAACGGGACCACCGGTCGCGAGGCCGCGTCGGTCGTTCGCGTCCTCATTTCCCGACGATCACGCTTTCCGATCGTCGGGAAATCAGGGCGCGAACGACCGACTCCCAGGCGGCCGAGCCGCGACGCCGGAGGCGGCGCAATTCAACACAACCCTCAACACCCCACCCGCCGGGAGTTCACCTGCACGCCGGTGTCGCCCAGAACGGTGACCTCGCGGCAGCGCACCCCGTCGGGCACGTGCAGGCGGACGCGCATCCACACGGTGCCGGCGCCGATCCGGGCGTCCAGCACCTCGACGCCCTGGGCGGCCACGGCGGCGGGCACGGCGTCGACGTGCCGCAACGCCCGCGCGACGGTGGTGACCTGGTCCATCAGCCGGTGCTCGGCGCGGTCGCTGCCGTTCGCGAACGGCCAGAACGGCACGCCGTACCCCACCGGGTCGGTGGAGACGACCCGTGCCGTCAGGACGAGGATCAAGACGGCCGGCGCGACCCACAACCACCGGTACCGGCCTCGACCCCGGTCGATCCGGCGGACCACCAGAGCCAAACGCTGCACGCTCCCGAGCGTGCCCAAGGTCCGGACCACGCGCATCGGTAGTTCTACGCACGGCCCCCGCCACGACGCCGTGAGGTCGTCGCGGGAGCGGTCGGGCTTCGGGACCACGTACCCGCGTCCCCCGCGACCGGCGTCGTCCGACGGGCTTCGGCGGGAGTCCTAGGCTGCACGTCGTGCGCTTCGTTCTCGCCTCCCAGTCCCCCGCCCGCCTGGCCGTGCTCCGCGCCGCCGGGGTCGAGCCCGTCGTCCGCGTGTCCGGCGTGGACGAGGACGCGCTGGCCGCCTCGCTCACCGACCCGACGCCCGAAGAGCTGGTCACGGCGCTCGCGACGGCCAAGGCGGAGGCGATCGCGTCGAGCCTCGACGACGACGTCGCCGCGGACGCGGTGGTCGTCGGCTGCGACTCGATGCTGCTGACCGCCGACGGCGAGGTGCACGGCAAGCCGGGCACGGTGGAGGTCGCGCGGGAGCGCTGGAAGAAGATGGCCGGCACCACCGGCACGCTGCTGACCGGCCACGCGGTGCTGCGGGTGCGCGACGGCGAGGTGGTGGACCGGACCGCCGGGCACGAGGCGACGCTGGTCCGGTTCGGCCGCCCGGCGGACGACGAGCTGGAGGCCTACCTGGCGACCGGCGAGCCGCTGCACGTGGCGGGCGCGTTCACGCTGGACGGGCTGGGCGGCTGGTTCGTGGACGGCATCGACGGCGACCCGTCGAGCGTGATCGGGATCAGCCTGCCGCTCACCCGGCGGCTGCTGCGCGAGATCGGCGTCGCGGTGTCCGACATGTGGTAGCCGTTGTCACATTTTCACTGATCCGGGAAGCTCCTCGAAGGTCTTTCGCGTTGGGGGAGCCGTGGGTGAATTGCTGACGCGCCGCCGTCACATCGACTTCGGGCGCAGGACGAGCGCGGGCTGTCGGGGCTGACGCCCCGCCGTCCGTCCCCGCGCCCACCCGTGCGCCCACCCCTGCGCCCACCCGGAGCAACCATGTCGTTCGTCCGCAGTTACACCAAGCCGAAGGTCTTCGGCGTCGCCGTCCTCGCCGCGCTCGTGCTGGGCGCGCTCGCCGGGTACGTCGCGAAGAGCGCCGAGCAGGAGTGGCTGACCACCACCCTCGGCCACATCGGCGACGTCTTCACCAGCCTGTTGCAGTTCACCGTCATCCCCCTGGTGTTCACCGCGATCGTGGTGGGCATCACGAGCCTGCGCCGGCTCGGCACGAACCGGGCGGCGCGCCTCGGCGGCAAGACGCTGCTGTGGTTCGCCATCACGTCGCTGATCGCCGTGCTGATCGGCCTCGCCATCGCGTTGGTCTTCAAGCCGGGCGCGGGCGTGCAGGTCCAGCCGTCGCAGGCGGCCGTGGAGAAGCTGGCCGCGCGCGACCCCGGCTCGTGGAGCACGCTGCTGGAGACCCTGATCCCGTCGAACCTGTTCAGCGCCTTCACCGAGGGCGAGGTGCTGCAGGTCGTGTTCATCTCGGTCCTGGTGGGCTTCGCCGCGTACGCGCTGGGCGAGAAGGCCGAGCCGTTCGTCACGCTGACCCGCTCGGTGTTCGACCTGATCCAGAAGGTCGTCGGCTGGATCGTGCTGCTGGCCCCGATCGGCGTGTTCGGCCTGATCGGGACGGCGTTCGCGACGTACGGCAACTCGTTCGTGCGGCCGCTGTTCTCGCTGATCGCGTCGGTGTACGGCGGGTCGCTGCTGGTGCTGTTCGTGGTGTACCCGCTGCTGCTGCGGTTCGTCGGCCGGGTGTCGCCGGTGACGTTCTTCGGCAAGGCGTGGACCGCGATCCAGTTCGCCTTCGTGTCGCGCTCGTCGGGCGCGACGCTGCCGCTGAGCCGGCAGACCGCCGCCAACCTCGGCGTGGACAACGACTACGCGTCGTTCGCCGTGCCGCTGGGCACGACCACGAAGATGGACGGCTGCGCCGCCGTGTACCCCGCCATCGCCACGGTGTTCATCGCGAACCTGTTCGGCGTGCAGCTGGGCGTGTGGCAGTACGTGGCCATCGTCGCGGTCGCCGTGTTCGGCGCCCTGGCGACCGCCGGCACCACCGGCTGGTTCACCATGCTGACGCTGACCCTGGGCGCGGTGAACATGCCGCCGGAGGTCATCGCCACCGGTGTCGCCGTGGTCTACGCGATCGACCCGATCCTGGACATGGTCCGCACGGCCACGAACGTGACCGGCCAGATCACCGTCCCGGTGCTCGTCGCCCGCGGCGAGGGCCTGCTCGACGACGAGGTCCTGAACGCCCCGAGCGAGCCGCCGCTGCTGAGCGCGCCCCGCACCCCCGTCCCCGCCTGACCGGGACGTCCGACACACCGGCCCGGCCGCGGGAGCCACCTCCCGCGGCCGGGCCGTTCGCGTTCCCGGGCCGCTCGCGTTCCCGGGCCGTTCGCGTTCGGGGGCCGTTCGCGTTCGCAGGCAACACGCGGCCCGACACACGGCACGGCCCGAGGCCCACGGACCAGTCACGCACCGCTCACTCCCGCACCACCCGACGTCCACGGGCCGGGCACCGACCCCGCCGAGGCCCAGGGGTCAGGTGCCGCACGAGCCGAGGTCCGGCGGGCTCGGCCCGACCTCCGGCCAGCCCGGCAGGGCCTCCGGCACGTCCACGACGGCCGTGCAGCCCAGCTCACCGCCACCCTCGGCCAACGAGAAGACCTGCGCGAACCAGCCCGCGCAGTCGTCACCCGACGGGCACGCCCGCTGCACCGCCACCACGTCGGCGACCGTGTCGTCGTCCACGTCGCGCAACGCCAGGTACGCCCCGCTGGAGACGTACGGCACCTGCGCCCGCGACCACGCCCCCGACCTGCGCACCAGCACCTCGCCGAGCACCTCGCCGTCGACCTCCCCGCGCACCAGGCACACGCCGACCTCGGCGTCCACGCACTGGAGCGACGCCTCGGTGATCTCCGCCCCCGACGACGCGATGGTCAGCTCGAAGATGTTCGGCCCCGAAGCGCCGGCGGTGCGGATGCGGCCGGCGCCCTCGCCGACCAGCAATTCCACTGAATCGACACCGACCTCCCGTTTCACGATCGAACGACACGTCGTCGTGCCGCACCGCAATTCGTCCTGCGGCGCGGTGGCGCCGGCGTCGGACAGGGCCGGAGGGCGCAGTGACCAGGCGATGACCAGCCCCGCGACCGTGGTGAGGACGGCCGCGCAGGCGACCACGAGCGCGGCTGTGGGCGGGCGTGTCACGATTGCCGATTGTTCCACCCAGGCGTGAGGTGTCTCTCGGTCACGGTGTACTGAGGGGTCACTAAACTCCCCGACCATTGCCGCTCCAGTTCCAGCGTTGCCAGGAGGTAGGACGTCGTGTCGCTGCGCAAGGTCCTCGTCGCCAACCGCGGTGAGATCGCCGTCCGGGTCATCCGCGCCTGCCGGGACGCCGGTCTGGCCAGCGTCGCCGTGTACGCGGACCCGGATCGGGACGCCCCGTTCGTCCGGTTGGCGGACGAGGCGTTCGCCCTGGGCGGCAGCACGCCCGGGGACAGCTACCTGTCGGTGGACAAGCTGCTGGACGTCGCCAAGCGCGCCGGCGCCGACTCGGTGCACCCCGGCTACGGCTTCCTGTCCGAGAACGCCGACTTCGCGCAGGCCGTGCTGGACGCGGGCCTGACGTGGATCGGGCCGACCCCGCAGGCCATCCGCGACCTGGGTGACAAGGTGACCGCGCGGCACATCGCGATGCGCGCGGGCGCGCCGCTGGTGCCCGGCACCAAGGACCCGGTGAACGGCCCGGACGAGGTCATCGCGTTCGCGCGGGAGCACGGCCTCCCGGTCGCGATCAAGGCGGCGTTCGGCGGCGGCGGCCGCGGCCTGAAGGTCGCCCGCACGCTGGAGGAGATCCCGGAGCTGTTCGACAGCGCGGTGCGCGAGGCCGTCACGGCGTTCGGCCGCGGCGAGTGCTTCGTGGAGCGGTACCTGGACAAGCCGCGGCACGTCGAGGCGCAGGTCCTGGCCGACCAGCACGGCAACGTGATCGTCGTCGGCACGCGCGACTGCTCGTTGCAGCGCCGCCACCAGAAGCTGGTCGAGGAGGCGCCCGCGCCGTTCCTGACCGACGAGCAGCGCGCCGAGATCCACCGGTCCGCGCGCGCCATCTGCAAGGAGGCCGGCTACCACGGCGCGGGCACGGTCGAGTACCTGGTCGCGGTGGACGGCACGATCTCGTTCCTGGAGGTCAACACCCGGCTGCAGGTGGAGCACCCGGTCAGCGAGGAGACCGCGGGCGTCGACCTGGTGCGGGAGCAGTTCCGCATCGCCGCCGGCGAGGTGCTGCGGTTCACCGAGGACCCGACCCCGCGCGGCCACTCGATCGAGTTCCGCATCAACGGCGAGGACGCGGGCCGCAACTTCCTGCCCGCGCCGGGCACGGTGACCACGTTCACCGCGCCGTCCGGCCCCGGTGTCCGGGTGGACGCGGGCGTGGAGGACGGCACCGTCATCGGCGGGCAGTTCGACTCGCTGCTGGCCAAGCTGATCGTCACCGGCGAGGACCGCACCCAGGCCCTCGAACGGGCGCGTCGCGCGCTGGACGAGATGGTCGTCGAGGGCATGGCGACGGTGCTGCCGTTCCACCGCGCGATCGTGCGCGACCCGGCGTTCGTCGGCGACGAGGACGGCTTCACCGTGCACACCCGGTGGATCGAGACCGAGTTCGACAACACGATCGCGCCGTTCACCGACGGCGCGGAGGCCGAGGAGGACGAGCCGCGGCAGACCCTCGTGGTCGAGGTCGGCGGCCGGCGGCTCGAGGTCTCGCTGCCCGGCGACCTCGCGTTCGGCGGCGGTGGCGGCGGCGGCGCGGCCAAGACGGCGGTGAAGGCCAAGCCCCGCAAGCGCGGCGGCGGCAAGGGCGGCGCGGCGGCGTCCGGCGACTCGGTGACGGCGCCGATGCAGGGCACGATCGTCAAGGTCGCCGTCGAGGACGGTCAGCAGGTCGAGGCGGGCGAGCTGATCGTCGTGCTGGAGGCCATGAAGATGGAGAACCCGGTCACCGCGCACAAGTCGGGCGTGGTCACGGGCCTGGCCGCCGAGCCGGGCGCCACCGTCACCCAGGGCACCGTCCTGTGCGAGATCAAGGAATAGGCTCACCCGCGTGAGCGAGCGGGACATCCGGGTCGGCGACGCGGAGCGCGAGCAGGCGCTCGAACTGCTCGGCACGCACCTCGGCGAGGGGCGGCTGAGCGTGGACGAGTTCGGCGAGCGCTCCGCCCGCGTCGCCACCGCGAAGACCCGCGGGGAGCTGTACGCGCTGTTCGGCGACCTGCCCGCGCCGCGACCGACGTTCCCGCAGGTCGTGCCGCACGTGCCGCCGCCCGATCCGGCCGTCCGGCGCACGTTCCAGCTCGACCCCCGCGTCAGCAGCGCCGTCCTGACCGGGGTGGCGGTGGCGGCCGTGGCGCTGTACTTCGTGGCGCGCACGCCGTTGGTGTTCCTGCTGATCCCGCTGGTGTGGCTGCTCATCGGCCGCATGGGCAGGCGGTGAGCGCGCCGTCGCTGCTGCTGCTCGACCTGGACGGCGTGCTGCGGCGGTTCCCACCGGACGGCCCGGTCGAGGACCGGTTCGGCCTGCCCCGCGGCACGTTGGCGCGGGTGTCGTTCGCGCTGTCCGGTCCCGCGATCGTCGGACGGGTCGGCGACGAGCAGTGGCGGGAGGAGGTGCGCGAGCACCTGGTCGCCGTGGGCGTCGCCCCGGACGCGGCGGCGGGCGCGGTGGCCGCGTGGACCCGGACCGGCGAGGTCGTGCCGGAGGCGCTGGAGCTCGTGCGGCGGGTGCGGGCGCGGTGCCGGGTGGCGCTGCTGTCCAACGCGACCGACCGGCTGCCGCGCGACCTGGCCGCGCTGGGGCTGGACCGCGAGGTGGACGCCGTCGTGACGTCCGCCCGGCTCGGCGTGGCGAAGCCGTCGCCCGAGGCGTTCCGCCGGGCGCTGCGGGTGCTCCAGCACTCGCCGTCGGGCACGTTGTTCTGCGACGACAACGCGGAGAACGTGGCGGCGGCGCGGACCATCGGCCTCGACGCCGTGCACACGCCGGACTTCGCCGCGCTGCACGGCGCCCTGGCGTCACGGGGCCTGCTGGACGACGGCGCGCGCGATCGGCCGGAGGACGGGGCGGGCTCGTTGCTGCTGGTCCTGCACGACCGCGACGACGCCGAGGAGGCCGCCCGCGAGCTGGCGGCGGCGGGCTGGTCGCCGTGCGCGGTGCACAAGGACCTGCTGGCGGGCGAGGACGACGTCGAGGACGCCGACTGGGTGGTGGAGCTGACCACCGGTCCCGACGACCAGCCCGCTCAGGCCCACCGCGGCCTGCTCGAGGAACTGGCCGCGCGCCACGACGGGTTCGTCACCGACTAGTCTCGCGCGCCATGGAGGCCGTCGAGATCAACGCGGGTGAGTTCTACCTGCGTCAGCTCCGCGCCGACGACCGCATCGACGACCGGGTGGCGCTGGTGGCGGGCGGCCGGTGCGCGGACCTCGCGGCGGCCGGCGACCACGTCGCGGCCCGCGCGGCCCAGTGGCGGGACGACGAGTGCTGTTCCTGGGCCGTGTGCGACCAGCTCACCGGGACGGCCGTCGGCGAGGTCGCCCTGTCCGCGGCGGGTGAGCTGACCTGCTGGACCACGCCCGACCTGCGCGGCAGGGGGATCGCGACGCACGCGGCGCAGGCCGTGCTGCGGTTCGGGTTCGGCTTCCTCGACCTCCCGCGCGTCACCGCCAGACCACCGGACGGCGCGGCGCGCCGGGTGGCCGAGAAGTGCGGCTTCACAGCCGGGGGTCCACAGGGCGTGTGGACCCGGCTACGGTAGGTGCTCATGAGGGCTGCTCGCATGATCATCGCCGCGCTGGCCGCGCTGGCGCTGGCCGCGTGCACGCCCTTTCCGGAGAAGAAGGCCGACGGCCGGGTGGACGAACCGCTGCCCGCGACGACGACCCCGGTGCTGTCGCTGCCGCCCCGGCCGGAGGAGATCCCGCTGGACGACGTGGACCCGTGCGCGGTGCTCTCGGCGGAGCAGCGGGTCGCGCTGAGCCTGGACAACGCGCCGAGCGCCTACGTGGAGACGAGCTTCGGCAACGCGAAGGCGTGCACCATGCGCAGCAACATCAGCGGGAACGTGGTCCGGCTGGCCCTCGTCACAGTGGAGGGCGTCGGCGTGTGGCTCAGCGAGAACGCGCAGGTCGAGGCCACCGAGACCACGATCTCCGGTTTCCCCGCGCTGACCGTGCGGACGCCGGGGATGGACAACGTGTGCAACGTCGAGGTGGACGTGGCGGAAGGGCAGTTCCTGGACGTGTTGTTCCGCGACGGCGGCAACGAGACGGCGGCAAAGCAGGACACCCTGTGCCAGGGGGCGCAACGGGTGGCAGAGGCGGCGGTAGCCGGTTTGCGGCAACGACGCTGATCTGTGCGGGGGATGTGCGTTCCACCTACTCCCCGCTGTCGGACCCTGTGGCTAGAGTGACCATGCGCGACGAGACGAGGAAGGCGGGGAGGTCGTCCATGCCGTCGGAAGACCGCGGTCACGGAGCCGACACGGGTTCACCACCGCCCTTGTCGCACACGCTGAACGTCGAACCGAGTGCCATCCCCAGCTTGCGCAGCGCGTTCTCGGGCGCGCTGACCAAGCTGGACAAGCAGATCGAGCTCGCCATCACCGAGGTGCGGGTCCGCCCGTGGGCCGGCGACCCGGTGAGCCAGGACGCGGCGGAGAAGTTCAACGAGCGCTCGCTCGAATCGGGCGACTCCGCGCTGACCGCGCTGGAGAACTACCAGCGGCAGCTCAAGTCGGCCATGGACGCGCTCACCCTGGTCGAGCAGCAGTACCAGTCCATCGAAGACGACAACACCGGGTTGATGGGACAGCAGGGCGGCCGCTGAGCACCCGGCGCAGGCAAGGGGAACGTTCATGCCCGATGGACACCGCTGGAGCGGCTACAGCCACGAAGAGCTGTACGAGAAGATCAACTCCGGCCCCGGTCCGGGGGCGTCGCACGCCTCGATGGAACGGTGGCAGGGCGTCTCGGCCGCGCTGACCGAGATCAACGCCGAGCTGCACACCGGCGTGCTGCGCTCCGGCGCCACGTGGGAGGGCGACGCGGCGGAGAAGGCGCGGAGGGGCATCAACCCGCTGGCCGCGTGGGCGGACGACGCCCGCGCCGGCGCGGAGGTGATGCGGACCTCGGTGGAGTTACAGGCGGACTACATCTCCAAGGCCCGCGCGGACATGCCGCCGCCGGTGAAGGTCACCGCGGAGCAGCCCAACGCGCTCGTCAGCGCCCTCACGAACCTGGTGGGCGGGCAGACGGACTACGAGATCCAGGAGAAGGCCCAGAACGCGGCCGAGCAGCGGGCGCGCGAGGTCATGACGACGTACGCGTCCAGCACGGTGTCGAACACCAGCACGCTGGCGCAGTTCCACCAGCCGCCGCAGCTCGTGATCAGCGCGTCCGAGGTGACGCGCAACGAGTCGGCCGCCGTGTCGGGGTCGGGCTGGTCGCACAACGGCCCGCGTGGCGGCCACGGCGGCGGTCGCGGTTGGCGCGGCAGCCGAGGCGGCCGCACCGGCGCCGCGGCGCCCCCGCGCCCGGTGGTCGCCTCCCAGCCGTCCTCCGGCGGCGCGTCGACCGGCACGTCGTCCTCGGGCGCCCCGGCCACGTCCACCAGGGCGTCGACGGCCGCGGCGGCGCCCGTGGGCCAGGGTTCGACGCCGTACAGCCCCGGTGGCGTGATCGGCGGCACGGCGTCCGGCTCCGGCTCCGGCTCGGGCGGCGGCACGGCCGGCCGCCAGGACAAGGACCGGCGCAAGTCCGACACGACGACGACCGAGCAGCACAACACCGCCAACCAGCAGGTGCTCCCCGGCGTGCCCGCGCCCGTGGGCACGACGTCGGCCAGCTCGGCGGAGTTCGGCGCGTTCGCGGCGGCCAACGCGCAGCACGCGGCGGTGACCGGCCCCGGCGGGTCGACCGGCACGCTGGCCGGCGCGGGCCAGGTCGGCGGCAACGACACCGTGCACAAGCGCAGCACGCCCGCCCCGGCCCAGCCCGTGTTCGACCCGTTCGGTGGATTGGGTGGTCCTCGCGGCGCGGACGACGAAGAAGATGCCACGCACGACGCCGCCGACTACCTTCGGCAGACGGACGACATCTACGGCGTCGGCGGGACCATCTCGCCTGCGGTGATCGGGGAGAGCACCACCCACTGATGACGACGTTCGGTTTGGACCTCGGCGGCAACGACCTCCGCGAGCCGGTCACCATCTCGGCGCTGGAGTTCGACGTGCTGTGGGAGCACCTGCGGCTGGAGACCATGCCGCTGGTGCTGAAGGTGCCGTCACCCGGCAGGACGCACGCGGAGCGGGCGGAGCTGGAGCGGCAGGCGTGGGCCGACCTCGACCGGCGCGGCCTCGGCCGGCCGGTGTCGCTCGACCCGATGCTGGAAGACCTGCTGCACCTGCTGAACCGGCCGCAGCGGGAGGTGGACGGCCGCCTCTGGCTCGGGCGCAGCGTGCGCGTGCTGGCGGCGGCCAAGGGCCAGTCCGGCGTGCTCGCCGTGCTGGACGACGGGCAGCTCACCCTGCGCGCCGCGAGCAGCGAGGGCCTGCCGCGCGAGGCCCTGTCGGTGCTGCCGCCGCTCCCCGCGGGCCCCGGCCACTCCGTCACGCTGCCCAGCGCCGACCTGGACGCCGCCGCGGCCCGGGCGGAGACGCCGGACGACCTGGAGAACGCGCTGCGGGGCCAGGGCGTCCGCCCGGAGGACGCCCGCACGTTGGCGGACATGTTCCGCGACGCGGGCAACCGCGGCCAGTTCGGGGCCGCGCACCGCGACAAGTGGGGCAAGCGGGTCCGGGCGGAGCACGTGGTCTCGTTCTTCGACAATCCGCACGGCCGGTACATCCAGCTCCGCCGCGCCGCGCCCGGCCTGCCGCCGTGGAGCACCGTCTCGCCGGTCGACTCGCGCCGCCTGATCCAGCACCTCGAAGAGCTGGCCCAGGACGCCTGACGCGCCACGGGCGGCCGCCGGTCAGCCCGCGCGTCGGGGCGACCCCACGCGTGACGGCGTCGGCGACCCATGCCCGTCCGGCGGGACCACCCGGCCACCCGGCGGCCTGCCGGTGGGCCGGGCACGTCCCACCGGAGGGTTCGGTGATCCGGGCCGACTACTGCGGGATCAGGGTCCTATCCCCTGGCACGGACGGGTTCGGAGGTCGGCGACGTAGTCGTCGGGGGCGCCCGCGGCTTCGGCGGCATCGGCGACCACGCCGATGTACCGGGCCGACGGCAGGCCGCCTTCGTAGGCGTCCAGCACGTACAGCCAGGCCGTCACCGATCCTTCGAGGGTCTGGACGCGCAGGCGGATCTTCTTGTAAAGACCCAGGGCACCCTCCCACCTGTCCAGGCGGGACTCGTCACGGGGGCTCACGTCGTAGAGCACGCAGAACACCTGCGAGTCGGGGTCCTCGACGATGGTGGCGAGCGCGCCCTCCCAGCCCAGGTCCTCGCCACCGAACGTCAGACGCCATCCGGCGAGCCACCCGGTCCCCGCCATCGGGGAGTAGGGGGCTCGCTCCATCATCTGGTTCGGGTCCATGTTGGACCCGTACGCGGCATAGAGCGGCACGACGACAGCCTAGCGACCTCTCGATCACCCTGACGTACCAGAAGACCGGACAACGCACTCCGACACCCGACCGCGTACGGTTGTCCCCGGCTGCCCCAGCGCCGACAACCACGAGGAGGACGTGTCGTGACCCGCATCGTCATCATGGGCGGTGGCCCCGCAGGTTACGAGGCGGCACTGGTCGCGGCCCAGCACGGGGCCGACGTGACCATCGTGGAACGCGAGGGCCTCGGCGGCGCCTGCGTCCTCTACGACTGCGTGCCGTCCAAGACGTTCATCGCCTCCGCGGGTGGCCGCAGCGCCTTCCGCAACGCCGGTGAGCTGGGCATTCGCACGAACAACGCCGAAGCGGCGGTCGAACTGCCGGTCGTCCACGGACGGGTGAAGGGCCTTGCGCTCGCCCAGTCCGCCGACGTCCGGGCCCGCCTCCAGCGCGAGGGCGTGCGGATCGTGAACGGCGTCGCGAAGTTCTGCGACAACGCCCGCGGGCTCGCCCAGCACGAGGTCGTGGCGATCGGCGAGGACGGCACGAAGGAAGTCCTGCCGGCCGATGTGGTGCTCATCGCAACCGGCGCGACCCCGCGCGTGTTGCCCGGCGCCGAGCCGGACGGCAAGCGGGTGCTCACGTGGCGCCAGATCTACGACCTCCCCGAGCTGCCCGAGCACCTGGCCGTCATCGGGTCGGGTGTCACCGGCGTGGAGTTCGCCTCGGCGTACACCGAACTCGGCGTGAAGGTGACCATGGTCTCCAGCCGCGACCGGGTGCTCCCCCACGAGGACGCCGACGCGGCCGTGGTGCTGGAGGACGTGTTCGCCGAGCGCGGCACGGCGGTGGTCAAGCACGCCCGCGCGGACCGGGTCGAGAACGTCGGCGACGGCGTCCTGATTCACCTGGAAGACGGTCGCACGATCGAGGCAAGCCACGCCCTGATGACGGTCGGCAGCGTCCCGAACACCGCGGACCTCGGCCTCGACAAGATCGGCATCGAGCTGGGCCGCGGCGGGTACATCCCGGTCGACCGGGTGTCGCGGACGAACATCTCCGGTGTCTACGCGGCGGGCGACTGCACCGGCTTGCTGCTGCTCGCGTCGGTGGCCGCCATGCAGGGCCGCATCGCCATGTGGCACGCGCTGGGCCAGGGCGTCAGCCCGATCCGGCTGAAGACCGTCGCCGCGAACGTGTTCACCAACCCGGAGATCGCCAGCGTCGGCATCAGCCAGCAGGCGATCGACTCGGGCGAGGTGCCCGCGCGCACGATCATGCTGCCGCTGGCGACGAACCCCCGGGCCAAGATGGAGGGCCTGCGGCGCGGTTTCGTGAAGCTGTTCTGCCGGCCGGCGACGGGCGTGGTCATCGGCGGTGTCGTGGTCGCGCCGAACGCCAGCGAGCTGATCCTGCCCATCGCCCTGGCGGTGCAGAACCAGCTCACGGTGGAGGACCTGGCCACCACGTTCTCGGTGTACCCGTCGCTGACGGGTTCGATCACCGAGGCGGGCCGCCAGCTCATGCGCCACGACGACCTCGACTAGTCCGAATGGGCTAACCGGGACAACCGGCCGGGGTCGGCGCACGTCTCCCCTTCATGGTGATCCGCGCCACACTCCTGGTTCCGGTCGCCGTGCTGCTCGTGGCGTGCGCCACGCCCGGCACGGCGCCGTCCGAGAACGCCGCGGGCCCCGGCACGGCTACCTCGACCACCGCGCCGGCCGAACCCACCTCCCCGGCGGCCACCGTCGGGGTGGCCCGGTCGGCGCCGACCGAGGTGCGGGTGCCGCGGATCGACGCGCGCTCGTCGCTGGTCCCGTTGGGGCTCAACCCCGACCGGACGGTGGAGGTGCCGCCGATCGAGCAGCCGATGCAGGCCGGGTGGTACTCGCACGCGCCGACACCGGGCGAGGTCGGTCCGGCGGTGATCCTCGGGCACGTCGACGGGAACAACCAGCCGGGGATCTTCCACCGGTTGCGGGAGGTCGTGGTCGGCGACGAGGTGCTCGTCTCCCGTGAGGACGGGGGCACGCTGCGGTTCGTCGTGCGGCGGGTGGACCAGGTGCCGAAGGACGAGTTCCCCACGGACGCGGTGTACGGGGACACCGCCGTCCCGGAACTCCGGCTGATCACCTGCGGGGGGAGCTTCGACAGCGCCGCGCGGAGCTACCGGGACAACGTGATCGTCTACGCGGCGCTCGCCTAGGGGGTACCAACGATGCGCAAGAGAATCCTGTTCGCCACAACCCTGGCCGCCTCGGTGCTGTTCGCACCGGTCGCGGCGTCGGCCCAGTCCGCGGCGGGCTGGAGCTACCCGAACCCGGCGGAGGCCGGCAGCAGCGGCACGGTGACCGTCATGTGCGGCGGAGCCCTGCCGCCGGTGGGCATCTGGTCGGATGCCTTCGCCTCGGTCGGCCCGTTGTCGCCCACCGGCGACAACGGCGGCAACGTCGTCTACTCCGGCCCGGTGAAGTTCATCGACGAACCGGGCACGTACCCGGCCAGGGTCAGGTGCGCCCGCCAGGACTACCAGGACGGCGGCTCCATCACGCTGAAGCCGGCCGGGTCGCTCGAGCCGGTCCTGACCTTGCGGCCCACGACCCTCCAGCCGGGGGGCACGATCACCGCCGGCGTCCCGAACGGCGCCTGCCGCTACCAGGACGGGTCACTCGGGCCGATCCGGTCCGACGGGTTCGTCGAGCCCATCCACACCGTGGTGGACCCGACCCTGGAGTCCCACGTCGGCAGTGGGCAGGTCGTGAACCGGCCGGGGACCTACCAGGCACGGGCGACGTGCGGCAAGGGTGAGGTGAGCGCGTCGTTCACGGTCGTGGCGGCGGCCGACCCCGCGCCCAAGCCCGACCCGCAGCCGAAGCCGAAGCCCCAGCCGCAGGTGCCGGTGAAGCCGGTCGGCGCACCGCAGACGGGCGGCGGCGGCACGGCCTGACCCGCCGGGCGCGTGGGAGGAGCGAACGCCCCTCCCACGCGTCGAGGTCACTCGACCCAGTCGAAGGTCCTGGTCACGGCCTTCTTCCACTGCGCGTACGTCTTCGCGCGGGCCTCGTCGTCCATCGCCGGGTCCCACTGCTTGTCCTGGGCCCAGTTCTGCCGGATGTCGTCCTCCGACTCCCAGAAACCGACCGCCAGGCCGGCCGCGTAGGCGGCGCCGAGCGCGGTCGTCTCGTTGACCACCGGCCGGATCACCGGCACGCCCAGGATGTCCGCCTGGAACTGCATCAGCAGCTCGTTGACGACCATGCCGCCGTCGACCTTCAACGACTTCAGCGGCACGCCCGAGTCGGCGTTCATCGCGTCGATCACCTCGCGGGTCTGGAACGCCGTGGCCTCCAGCACCGCGCGGGCCAGGTGGCCCTTGTTCACGAACCGGGTCAGGCCGACGATCGCGCCGCGCGCGTCCGACCGCCAGTACGGCGCGAACAGGCCGGAGAACGCGGGCACGAAGTACGCGCCGCCGTTGTCCTCCACCGTGCGGGCGTGCTGCTCGATCTCGGCCGCCGTGCTGATCATGCCGAGGTTGTCGCGCAGCCACTGCACCAGCGACCCGGTCACCGCGATGGAACCCTCCAGCGCGTACACCGGGTCGTTCGAGCCGATCTTGTAGCAGACCGTGGTGAGCAGGCCGTTCTCGCTCATCACCTTGTCCGTGCCGGTGTTGAGCAGCACGAAGTTGCCGGTGCCGTAGGTGTTCTTGGCCTCGCCCGGCGACAGGCACGCCTGGCCGAACGTGGCCGCCTGCTGGTCGCCGAGGATGCCCGCGATCGGCACGCCCGCGAGCGCGCCGCGCTCCCGCACCTTGCCGTACTCCTCGGACGACGAGCGGATCTCCGGCAGCATCGACAGGGGGATGCCCATGTCCGCCGCGATGCCCTCGTCCCAGCTCAGCGTGTCGAGGTCCATCAGCAGCGTGCGGGACGCGTTGGTGGGGTCGGTGACGTGCACGCCGCCGTCCACCCCGCCGGTCATGTTCCACAGCACCCAGGTGTCCATGTTGCCGAACAGCAGGTCGCCCGCCTCGGCCTTGGCGCGGGCGCCCTCGACGTTGTCGAGGATCCAGCGGATCTTCGGCCCGGAGAAGTAGGTCGCCAGCGGCAGGCCGGTCTTGTCGCGGTACCGCTCCTGGCCACCGCCGAGGGCGGCCAGTTCCTGGCAGATCTTGTCGGTGCGGGTGTCCTGCCAGACGATCGCGTTGTAGACGGGTTGCCCGGTGGTCCGGTCCCAGACGAGCGCGGTCTCGCGCTGGTTGGTGATGCCGACGGCGGCGACGTCCGCGGTGGTGAGGTCGGCCTTGGCCAACGCGCCCGCCGCCACTTGCCTCGTGTTGGTCCAGATCTCGTTGGCGTCGTGCTCGACCCACCCGGCCTGCGGGAAGATCTGCTCGTGCTCCTTCTGGTCGACCGAGACCACGCGGCCCGAGTGGTCGAAGATCATGCACCGGGTCGACGTCGTGCCCTGGTCGATCGCGGCCACGTACTTGGTCATGCGCTGGAGTCCTTTCAGACCGGGAGAACCAGGTACAGGAGTGCGGCGAGCGCGCCGCCGAGCAGCGGCCCGACGACCGGCACCCAGGCGTAGCCCCACTCGGCGCTGCCCTTGTCGCGGATCGGCAGGATCGCGTAGGCGATGCGCGGCGCGAGGTCGCGCGCCGGGTTGATGGCGTACCCCGTGGGACCACCGAGGGAGGCGCCGATGCCGATGACGACGAACGCGACGCCCGCGTAGCCGAGCGCGGAGTTGCCCAGCTGCGGGACGCCACCGTCCGACTCCTGCGCGACCGGGCTCAGCAGCACCCACGCGACCAGCACGAACGTGCCGATCACCTCGGTGACGACGTTCCAGCCGGCTCGCGGGATGGTCGGACCGGTGCAGAAGATGCCACGCGTGCCCGCCGGGTCGTCGTGCGCGTCGAACTGGGTCTTGTAGGCCAGCCAGGCGAGCACGGCGCCGAGGAACGCGCCGACCATCTGGCCGGCGAAGTAGACGGGGACCTGGCCCCAGGGTGTCTTCTCCGCGATGGCCAGGCCCAGGGTGACCGCGGGGTTGAGGTGCGCGCCGCTCGGCGCGGCGATGCTGGCGCCCGCGAAGACCGCGAAACCCCAGCCGATGTTGATCAGAAGCCATCCGCCGGCGTTGCCCAGCGTGTCCTTCAGGACCACGTTGGCGACCACGCCCGCACCCAGCAGGATCAGGATCCCGGTGCCCAGCATCTCCCACACGAAGATCGAGCCACTGCTCATCCGCCGACCTCCTCGCCATGACAGGAGGCAGCACGGTCCGGGTCCGGCGGCGCTGCCCACCCCACGATGTCCGATGACGCTAGTTCCGCTCTGATCAGTTGTCCACGGGTGGCGTACCAGCGGGTAACGTGGTCGAGTCAGCCTGGTCGGACCAGTCGAGTCGAGCATCAGGGAGGCGTCAGTGGTTACGCGCAAGCACCCCGCCACCGCAGGCCGGCTGGGACCTCTCGAACGCCAGGAGGCCTGGGAACGGCTGGGCGCGGAGACCTTCGACCTGGTGATCATCGGTGGTGGCGTGGTCGGCGTGGGCACCGCGCTCGACGCGGCGACCCGCGGTCTGCGGGTGGCGCTGGTCGAGGCGCGCGACCTGGCCTCCGGCACGTCCAGCCGCTCGTCCAAGCTGTTCCACGGCGGGCTGCGGTACTTGGAGCAACTGGAGTTCGGGCTCGTGCGCGAGGCGCTGCGGGAACGCGAACTGATGTTGACCCGGCTCGCGCCGCACCTGGTCAAGCCGGTGTCGTTCCTGTACCCGCTGACGCGTCGCGGGTGGGAGCGCCCGTACACGGCGGCCGGGCTGCTCATGTACGACACCATGGGCGGCGCGCGGTCCGTGCCGGGGCAGAAGCACCTGACCAGGGCGGGCGCGCTGCGGCTGGTGCCGGCGCTGAAGCCGTCCGCGCTGGTCGGCGGCATCCGGTACTACGACGCGCAGGCCGACGACGCCCGGCACACCATGATGGTCGGCCGGACGGCGGCGCACTACGGCGCGGTCGTGCGGACGTCCACGCAGGTCGTGGGCTTCCTGCGGGAGGCGGACCGGGTGTCCGGCGTGCGGGTGCGGGACGTGGAGGACGGGCGGGAGACGTCCGTGCGGGCGCACGCCGTGATCAACGCGACCGGCGTGTGGACCGATGAGCTGCAACGCCTGTCCGGCAGCCGCGGCCGGTTCCGCGTGCGGGCCTCGAAGGGCGTGCACATCGTCGTGCCGCGGGACCGGATCGTGTCCGAGTCCGGTCTGATCCTGCGCACGGAGAAGTCGGTGCTGTTCGTGATCCCGTGGCGAAATCACTGGATCGTGGGAACGACGGACACCGATTGGAACCTCGACCTGGCCCACCCGGCGGCCACCCGGTCGGACATCGACTACATCCTCACGCACGTCAACTCGGTCCTCGCGACGCCGTTGACGCACGACGACATCGAGGGCGTGTACGCCGGGCTGCGGCCGTTGCTGGCCGGTGAGAGCGAGTCGACGTCGAAGCTGTCGCGCGAGCACGCCGTGGCGCGGGTCGCGCCGGGGCTGGTCGCGATCGCCGGCGGGAAGTACACGACGTACCGGGTCATGGGCGCGGACGCCGTGGACGCGGCGGCGGTCGACCTGCCGGGCCGCATCCAGGCGTCGATCACGGACAAGGTGCCGCTGGTCGGCGCGGACGGGTACCACGCCCTGGTCAACCAGGCCGACCAGCTGGCGACCCGGTACGGCCTGCACCCCTACCGGGTGCGGCACCTGCTGGACCGGTACGGCTCGCTGGTGCACGAGGTGCTGGACTCGGCCGACCCCGAGCTGCTGAAGCCCGTGCCCGCCGCGCCGGACTACCTCCAGGTCGAGGTGGTGTACGCGGCGTCGCACGAGGGCGCGCTGCACCTGGAGGACGTGCTGACGCGCCGGACCAGGATCTCGATCGAGTACCCGCACCGGGGCGTGGAGTGCGCGCTGCCGGTGGCCCGGCTGATGGCGGGCGTGCAGGGGTGGGACGACGACCGGGTGGCGCAGGAGGTGGCCGTGTACACGGCGCGCGTCGACGCGGAGCGGGCGTCGCAGGCGGAGCCGGACGACCAGGCGGCGGACGCCGTGCGGTCGTCGGCGCCGGAGGCGCGGCCGGAGATCGTCGAGCCGGTGAGCTGAGGCGCGGCCTGGCAGGCTCGGTCCCATGACCGACGGCGACGCGAAGACGCACCTGCACGACAGCCTGCGCTGGATCCGCGAGGCGGTGCTCACGAAGCTCGACGGGCTCTCCGAGTACGACGCCCGTCGCCCGATGACGCTCACCGGCACCAACCTGCTCGGGCTGGTCAAGCACCTGGCGACGTGGGAGGCCCGGTACTTCGGCGAGGTCTTCGGCCGCCCGTTCCCCGAACCCCTCCCCCGCTGGGACGACGAGGACGCCCGCCGCGCCGACATGTGGGCGACCGAGCACGAGACGCGCGCCGACGTCGTGGACCGGTACCGGCGCGTGTGGGCGCACTCCGACGCCACGATCACCGCGCTCGACCTCGACGCGCCCGGGCACGTGCCGTGGTGGCCGGACTCCGAGGTGACCCTGTTCACCATGCTGGTCCACGTGCTCACCGAGACCTGCCGGCACGCCGGGCACGCCGACATCCTGCGGGAACAGGTCGACGGCTTGGTGGGGCTGGACGGCGACGGTTTGGCGCTGCGGCAGGACGCGGCCCACTGGGCGGAACGCCGCGCGACCATCGAGCGTGCCGCGCGGGCGGCCGACCCGACCGCGGGCTGACCGCCTCACGGCAGGCCGGCGGCCCGGTGCCCGAGCGGCACTGAGCCGGTCGGGCGCCGGGGGACCAGTCAGGCCAGGGCGGCCAGGGCCGCGTGCACCATGACCCGGATGCCGACCAGCAGGGCGCGCTCGTCCAGGTCGAAGCCGGGCTGGTGGAGGTCGCGCTGCTTGCCGACGCCGTCCCACACGCCGAGGCGCGCGAACGAGCCCGGCACGTGCTCCAGGTACCAGCCGAAGTCCTCGCCGCCGGACGACTGCTCGGTGCCCGCCAGCGCGTCCTCGCCCAGCGCCGCCTCGACGCCCGCGCGGAGCAGCATGGTGCTCTCGCGGTCGTTGACGACCGGCGGCACGCCGCGGCGGTGGTGCAGGTCGAAGCCGACGCCGGTCGGCGCGAGGAGCGCGCCCACCAGCTCCTTGATCAGCGGTTCCAGCTCGGCCCAGATGTCGCGGTCGCCGGTGCGCAGCGTGCCGCGCAGCACGCCGTCCTGCGGCACCGCGTTCGGCGCCTCTCCGGCGTGCACGGCGCCCCACACGAGCACGGTGCCCGAGCGCGGGTCGACGCGGCGCGACAGCAGGCCCGGCAGGCCGGTGATGACGGTGCCCAGCGCGTGCACCAGGTCCGCGGTGAGGTGCGGCCGGGACGTGTGGCCGCCGGGCGAGGTCAGGCGCAGCTCCAGCATGTCGCTGGCGGACGTGATCGCGCCGATCCGGGTGCCGATGCGGCCGACTTCCAGCCTCGGGTCGCAGTGCAGGCCGAAGATCCGCTCCACGCCGTCGAGGCCGCCCGCCGCCAGCACGTCGAGCGCGCCGCCGGGCATGACCTCCTCGGCCGGCTGGAACACCAGCCGCACCCGTCCGGGCAGCTCGGTGGCGGACGCCAGGGCCAGCGCCGCGCCCAGCAGCACGGTGGTGTGCGCGTCGTGGCCGCACGCGTGCGCCACGCCGTCCACAGTGGACGAGTACGGGACGCCGGTGTTCTCGGGCAGCGGCAGGGCGTCGATGTCGGCGCGCAGCGCGACGCACCGGGGACCGGAGCCGACGTCGCAGACGATGCCGGTGCCACCGGGCAGCACGCGTGGTTTGAGGCCGGCCGAGCGCAGCACGTCGGCGATCAGCCCGGTGGTCGCGTACTCCTGCCGCGACAGCTCCGGGTGCGCGTGGATGTGCCGGCGCCAGGCGACGACCTCGGAGGCGTTCGCCGCCAGCCAGTCGTCCAGCCACGAGGGGCCGCGCCCCTCACCGGGATCATCCACAGGGGCAATGCTGACCCCGTGATCGGTCAACAGCACCTCGGCACCCTCCTCCGGCAGACGCGAGTCCAGGACCGTCATGCCACACCTGCCAGCAGTCGAGCGCGCTGCGCACCGTCGGTGGCGGCGGTAATCGTGGTCCAGGCCAGGGCGAGCGCCCCGTCCAGCACAGCTCGGTCGGCGGACGCCGACGCACAGGCGGTCGCGAACTCGATTTGGTGGTTCACCGCGTCTCCGCAGTCGATGGCGATGGTCGGGTGGATGGCCGGCAGCGCACGGGTGATGTTGCCCATGTCGGTGCTGCCGATCTTCTCCTTGAGCTCCTGCTCGGGGCTCATCGGATGCCTCCCCAGCTCGACGGCGGCACGCCGGTAGGCGTCCGCGAGCCAGGGGTCGGGGGTCAGCTCGGCGTACACGGGCGAGACCTTCACGACCTCGTGGGTGCAGCCGGTGGCCAGCGCGCCCGCCTCGAAGCAGCGGTTGATCCGCTCCTCCAGCCGGCGCAGGGAGTCCAGGTCGTCGGCGCGCAGGTCGAACATGGCCGACGTGCTGGCGGGCACGACGTTCGGCACGGAACCGCCGCGGGTGACGATGCCGCTCACCATCTGGCCGGGTTCGAGGTGCTGCCGGAGGAGGCCGATGGCCACCTGGGCGACGGTGATCGCGTCACCGGCGTTCACGCCCAGGTGGGGCGCGGCGGCGGCGTGCGACGGCTTGCCGGTGTAGTGGACCTCGACGTCGGTGATGGCCAGGGAGCGCGCGGCGACGGCCTCGTACGGAGCCGGGTGCACCATCATCGAGAACGCCACGTCGTCGAATACCCCGCGTTCGAGCATCAGCACCTTGCCGCCGCCCACCTCTTCGGCGGGCGTGCCGATCACCCGGACGGTGAGGCCCAGCTCGTCGGCGACGTCACGCAGGGCGAGGGCGGCTCCGGTGGACGCGGCGGCGATGACGTTGTGCCCGCACGCGTGGCCGACCTCGGGCAGCGCGTCGTACTCCGCGCACAGGCCGAGCACCAGCTCACCGGAGCCGAACGACGCGGTGAACGCCGTCTCCAGGTCCGCGACGCCGCGCTCGACCTCGAAGCCCTCGGCGGCGAGCAGGTCGGCGACCTTGGCGGCGCTGCGGTGCTCGGCGAACGCCTGCTCGGGCTCGGCGTGGATGCTGCGGGAGAGGCCTACCAGCGCATTCGAGTACCGCTCGACGGCCGAGCGCGTGCTCATCTTGAAGTCGGTACCCATTTGCTTCCATCCTGCATCACGGTCTGCTGAGCGCGACGCACCTCGGGTTGATCAACCGGCAACCGGTTGCGAGGCTGCGCCAAGCGGTGCTCGAGTTTCGGTCAGACCGATCAAGTCTGCGCAGGCCATGCTAAAAGGCGACTACACGTCACCTGGAGCCTCCCACCTGGTGGGAGTCAGCCGGACTTGCGCCCGGCGCGCCACTTCGACCAGCGCTTCTTGTTCCGCCAGTACACCAGGGCGAACAGGAGCACCGCGATGCCGCCGAGCCACATCTTCTTGCGGGTCTCCCCCGTGGCGGCGGGGGCGGGCTCCTGCGGCGCGTCGATGGCCGGGCCGGGCTCGATCGTGCCGCCGGGCGCGACGGAGTCGGTCTGCCCGACCACGAGCTGCGACGATGTCGTCGCGGCGGTCCCTGTGCCCGGCACGGCGAGAGCACCGGCCAGCACCAGGAGGAACACCGCGAGCACAGATCGCCACATGGTCGCCAAGCCTAGTCACCGCCTGTCGTGGATACCACTGTCAGTGGTCAGCCAAACCGGTGGCAACGCACGTCAGGTGAGCGTGCGCGCACGCCCCGTGGTGGATCACCGCTGGTCACCGGTCCTGGTCACGCCTCCCCGGCGCGGTCTTGGAACGCCGCCAGGATGCGCTCGGCGGCCAGCGTGGCGGTCAGTTCGCCGTCCCGCACCTGCCGCTCGACCTCCGGCACGACGGCGCGCACGGCGGGCGCGGCGCGCAGGCTCGCGAGCAGCTGGTCGTTCACCATCGCCCACGTCCAGTCGACCTGCTGGCGACGCCGCCGCTCGGCCAGCTCGCCGGCCGCCTCCAGCGCCGCCCGGTGCTCGCCGATCCGCCGCCACACCTCGTCCAGCCCGGTCCCGTCCAGCCCGCTGCACGTCAGCACGGGCGGGTGCCACACGGCGTCGGCCGGGCGCAGCAGCCGCAGCGCCCCGGCCAGCTCGCGGGCCGCCTTGCGGGCGTCCAGCGCGTGCGGCCCGTCGGCCTTGTTGACCGCGATCACGTCGGCCAGCTCCAGCACGCCCTTCTTGATGCCCTGGAGCTGGTCGCCGGTCCGGGCGAGGGTGAGGAACAGCGAGCAGTCGGTCATGTTCGCCACGGCGACCTCGGACTGGCCCACGCCGACCGTCTCGACCAGCACCACGTCGAAGCCGGCGGCCTCGACGAGCACGATCGACTCGCGGGTGG
This sequence comes from Saccharothrix hoggarensis, assembly GCF_052936025.1. The sequence continues at coordinate 6,813,874 of NZ_CP193624.1, forward strand.
CCCTGGTGACGCCGCCGAGCGTGCCGGACGTCGGCGACGGCCGGATGAACGCCGCCGGGTCCACCGCGAGCCGGGCCATCCGGGTCTTGTCGCCCAGGATCGACCCGCCGGTGCGGGTGGACGACGGGTCGACCGCCAGCACCGCCACCCGGTGCCCCTGAGCGGTCAGCATCGAGCCGAACGCGTCGATGAACGTCGACTTGCCGACGCCGGGCACGCCCGTGACGCCGACGCGGTGCGCGTTGCCCGAGTGCGGCAGCAGCTCGACCAGCAGCTCCTGCGCCCGCGCCCGGTGGTCGGCGCGGGTCGACTCGACCAGCGTGATGGCGCGCGCCAGCGTGCCCCGGTCGCCGGCGAGCACGCCCTTGGCGTACTCGCCGACGTCGTTCGGCCTAGCCATCGCGCCCCGGCCGGCCCGCGGCGACGTCGTCGTGGCCGAGCTGGTCGGCCAGCTTGCGCAGCAGGTCGCCCGCCGCGTCGGCGATGACCGTGCCGGGCGGGAAGATCGCCGCCGCGCCGGCCTCGCGCAGCGCGTCGAAGTCCTGCGGCGGGATCACGCCGCCGACCACGATCATGATGCCCTCGCGGCCCGCCTCGGCGAGCGCGGCGCGCAGCGCGGGCACCAGCGTCAGGTGGCCGGCGGCCAGCGACGACACCCCGACGATGTGCACGTCCGCCTCGACGGCCTGGCGGGCGACCTCGTCCGGGGTCTGGAACAGCGGGCCGACGTCCACGTCGAAGCCGAGGTCGGCGAACGCGGTCGCGATCACCTTCTGGCCGCGGTCGTGCCCGTCCTGGCCCATCTTGGCCACCAGGATGCGCGGCCGGCGGCCCTCCGCCTCGGCGAACGCCTCCACGACCTCGCGCGTGGCTTCGACGTTGGACACAGCGCCGGCCTCCTCCCGGTACACGCCGGTGATCGTGCGGATCTGCGCGGAGTGCCTGCCCCACACCTTGCCCAGCGCCTCGGAGATCTCGCCGACGGTGGCCTTGGCGCGGGCCGCGGAGATGGCCAGCTCCAACAGGTTCCCGTCGCCGCCCGCCGCGTTGGTCAGCGCGGTGAGGGCGCCGTCCACAGCGGACTGGTCGCGCTCCTCGCGCAGCCGGGCCAGTTTCGCCAGCTGCTGCGCGCGCACACCGGCGTTGTCGACCTTGAGCACGTCGATCTGCTCGTCGACGTCCACCTGGTACTTGTTCACGCCGATCACGGGCTGCCGGCCGGAGTCGATCCGCGCCTGGGTGCGCGCGGCGGCCTCCTCGATGCGCAGCTTCGGGATGCCCGCGTCGATGGCCTGCGCCATCCCGCCCGCCGCCTCGACCTCGGTGATGTGCGCCCACGCGCGGTGCGCCAGGTCGTGCGTGAGGCGTTCGACGAACGCGCTGCCGCCCCACGGGTCGATCACCCGCGTCGTGCCCGACTCCTGCTGGAGCAGCAGCTGGGTGTTGCGGGCGATGCGCGCGGAGAAGTCGGTGGGCAGCGCCAGCGCCTCGTCCAACGCGTTGGTGTGCAACGACTGCGTGTGCCCCTGGGTCGCGGCCATCGCCTCGACGCACGTGCGGGCCACGTTGTTGAACACGTCCTGCGCGGTGAGCGACCACCCGGACGTCTGGCAGTGCGTGCGCAGCGACAGCGACTTGGGCGACTTGGGGTCGAAGCCCTTGACCAGCTTCGCCCACAGCAGGCGCGCCGCGCGGAGCTTGGCGACCTCCATGAAGAAGTTCATGCCGACGGCCCAGAAGAACGACAGGCGCGGCGCGAACGCGTCGATGTCGAGGCCCGCGCCGCGACCCGCCCGCAGGTACTCCACGCCGTCCGCCAGCGTGTACGCCAGCTCCAGGTCGGCCGTCGCTCCGGCCTCCTGCATGTGGTAGCCGGAGATGGAGATCGAGTTGAACTTCGGCATCCGCTGCGACGTGAACGCGAAGATGTCCGAGATGATCCGCATCGACGGCTTCGGCGGGTAGATGTAGGTGTTGCGGACCATGAACTCCTTGAGGATGTCGTTCTGGATGGTCCCCGCGAGGAGTTCCGGCGCCACCCCCTGCTCCTCGGCCGCCACCACGTACAGCGCCAGGATCGGCAGCACCGCGCCGTTCATGGTCATCGACACGCTCATCCGGTCCAGCGGGATGCCGTCGAAGAGCTGCCGCATGTCGTAGATCGAGTCGATGGCCACGCCCGCCATGCCGACGTCGCCCGCCACGCGCGGGTGGTCCGAGTCGTAGCCGCGGTGGGTGGCCAGGTCGAACGCGACCGAGAGGCCCTTCTGGCCGGCCGCGAGGTTGCGGCGGTAGAAGGCGTTGGACTCCTCGGCGGTGGAGAACCCGGCGTACTGCCGGATGGTCCACGGCTGGTTGACGTACATCGTCGGGTACGGGCCGCGCAGGAACGGCGCGAGGCCGGGGTACGTGCGCAGGAAGTCGAGGCCCTCGGTGTCGGCGGCCGTGTAGACGGGCTTGACGCCGATGCCCTCCGGCGTCTCCCACGTCAGCGCGTCCGCGCCCTTGCCGGTCGCCTCCTGCAGCGCGGCCTGCCACTGCGCGGCCGTCGCGGCGGTGGGCTCCCCGAGGTCGATCTCGGCGAAGTTGGGGATCATGGCTGGACTCCGCTGGAGGTAGGGGTGACGAGTGCCTCGAACGTGTGCTCCAGCACGTGCAGCGCCGGGCAGCCCAGGAACACGTGCTCGTCGATCTCCGCGTCGAACGGGCTGCCGGATTCCTTGCCCGCCAACAGGATTCGCTCAGCTCCGGCGTCACGCAGGGCGCGTGCGACGGGACCGGCCAGCTCGGCGTAGCTCTTCTCGCTGCCGCACAGGCACGCGATCCGGGCGCCGCTCTCGCGGAACCGCTCGACCACGTCCTCCACCGTCTTCGTCGCGCCCGCGTTCGGCGTCTCGATGCCGCCCGCCTGGAACAGGTTCGCGGCGAACGTGGCCCGCGCGGTGTGCGCGGCGACGGGGCCGAGCGTGGCCAGGAAGACCCTGGGCCGCTCCGGCGCGGCGTCGGCCGCGTCCCGCAGCGCCTCGAAGTCCTGCGCGTACCGGACGCGCGGCAGCCCGCCGCCCGGCTCCTCGGGGTGCGGCGCCCGCACCACCGGCGGCTCGGCCAGGTTCGGGAACTCGCTGACGCCCGTGATCGCGTCGGACCGGTCGGCCAGGTTCGCCCGGCGCTTCTCCCACGTGGCCGCGATCCGGTCCGCGACCAGGTCGAACGCCTTCGGCAGCCCGCCCGCGGCCTCGATCTCCCGGAACCACGCCCACGCGGCGCGCGCGAGGTCGTCGGTGAGCCGCTCCACGTACCAGGAGCCGCCCGCCGGGTCGATGACGCCGGCCAGCTTCGACTCCTCCAGCAGCAGCGACTGCGTGTTGCGGGCGATGCGGCGGGAGAAGTCGTCGGACAGGCCGATCGCCGCGTCGAACGGCAGCACCGTGACGGCGTCCGCGCCGCCGAGGCCCGCGCCGAAGCACGCCACGGTGGTGCGGAGCATGTTCACCCACGGGTCGCGGCGGGTCATCATCGCGGGCGACGTGACCGCGTGCTGGAGCTGCGGGGCCGGCGCTCCCGCGACCTCGGTGACCCGCGCCCAGAGCCGCCGCGCGGCCCGGAACTTCGCGATGGTGAGGAACTGGTCGGCGGTCGCCGCGTAGCGGAACTCCAGCAGCCGCACGGCGTCCGCGACGCCGAGCCCGGCGTCGGTGAGGTGCCGCAGGTACGCGACGCCGGCCGCGAGGGACGCGCCGAGCTCCTGCGCGTCCGAGCCGCCGGCCTCGTGGAACGGCAGGCCGTCGACCACGACGACGCGCAGCGCGGGGAACTCTCGGGCCTTGCCGAGCAGGTCGGTGAGCGCGGCGAGGTCGGCGGGCCGCCCCGTGCGCGCCTGCACGCCCAACGGGTCCGCGCCCACGTTGCCCCGCACCTCGCCGGGCAGCACCGGCCGCTGGTCCCAGACCCGCAGCATGGCGTGGCCGGCCCGGTGGAAGTCCGCGCCCGCGTCGACCACGACCGGCGCGAGGTCGAGGTAGACGTCGGCCAGGACGTCGTCGTAGGAGGCCGGGTCGAGGCCCTTCAGCCACAGCGACGTGACGCCGTTCTCGAGGTCGGCCATGACCGCGTCGCGGTCGGCGACCCGGTGCTGCTGGCGGACGTCCCAGCCGTCGACCGAGCCCTGGGGGCGGCCGGCGCGGGTGAACGGGGCCAGGCCGGGGAAACCGGCGTCGGGCGCCCGGTCGTCCGCCGTGTAGAGCGGCTGGACGTCGATGTCGTCGTAGGTGGTGGTGATCAGAGAGCCGAAGTCCGCGCCCGACTTCCGCAGCACGCCGCGGACCAGGTCCAGCCACTGCTCGCGGTCGGGGGCGGGGAATTCGGCGGCCAGCGCCAACTCGCCTGACGGCTCCATCATGCTCCGCAGTGTTACTCACCAGTAGTACGGCGGCTATGTGAGGTTCACCGCCGTGAACGATGCAGAAGGCAGTCTTCCACGCTGGTGAATGATGGCGCAGTGGAGGAAGAACGCCCGATCACCGGTCATGACCGACTCATCGCGGGGCGTTACCGCCTGCGGCACGTGCTGGGGCGCGGGTCGATGGGCACGGTGTGGGCCGCGCACGACGAGGTGCTGCGCCGGGACGTCGCGGTGAAGGAGATCCTGCGCCCCGCCGACCTGCCCGCCGACGACGCCGACCTGCTCCGGGAGCGCACGCTGCGCGAAGCGCGGTCGGCGGCCGCCCTGGTCCACCCGAACCTGGTGACGCTGTACGACGTGGTGCAGGTCGACGGCGACCCGTACGTGGTGATGGAGCTGGTGCCGTCGTCGTCGCTGGCGGAGGTGGTGCGGCAGCGCGGGCCGCTGACCGACGTGCAGGGCGCGCTCGTGGCGGACGCCGTGGCCGCCGCGCTGGAGGCCGCGCACCGCGCCGGGATCACGCACCGGGACGTCAAGCCGGGCAACGTGCTCGTCGCCGACGACGGCCGGGTGAAGCTCACCGACTTCGGCATCGCCCGCAACGTCGCCGAGGCCACCCTGACCAGCCGCGGCATCGCGCTGGGCACGCCCGCGTTCATCGCGCCCGAGGTGGCGGCGGGCGGCCGGGTGTCGTTCGCGGCGGACCAGTGGTCGCTCGGCGCGACGCTGTTCGCGGCGATGACCGGGCAGCAGCCGTACGAGGGCGCGAACGTGCTCCAGACGATCAACCAGGTCGTGCACGGCGACGTGCCGTCGGCGTCGGCCTGCGGGGCGTTGGAGCCGGTGGTCGCGGGCCTGATGAAGAAGGAGCCGGCGGAGCGGATGGCACTGGCCGAGGTGCGCCGCCTCGTCCGGCCGCTGCTGCCCGAGCCGGGCACCGACGTGTTCCCCGACTCGGCGGCGACCCGGCCGGTGGTGGAGGTCGTGCGGCCGCCGCTGGTCAAGGCGCCCGTCCCGCTGGTCAAGGCGCCGATCCCGCCGGACACCCCGCTGGCCGCCGACCCCGGCCCGCTGCCCTTCCTCCGCCCGCTCCCGGTGACGCGCGAACTGCCCCGCAGGCCCGTGACGACCGCGGTGGTGGCCCTGTCGGCGGCCGTGCTGTTCGCCATCGGCAGCGTGTCGGGGTTCGCGGTGACGCGGGCGGTGGCCGGGGCGTCCCTCCTGCCGCCGCCGTCGCCGAGCACCCGCGCGCTGCCCGCGATCACGGAGACGCCGTCCCTGCTCCCGACCACCGCCTCCGCCGCCGCCGCGAACGGCGAGCAGGGCGCCGAGTTCACCATCGAGGTCGGGCCCGACTGGACCAGCTTCCTGGAGCAGCGGACCAACAAGGGGCTCCTGCCGAGCACGGTCGTGCACCTGGTCGCGCCGAACGGGCTGTACGAGGTGGCCGTGCAGCGCTTCCCGGACTACTACCCGAACCACACGATCCACGACTACCTGGAGCTGGTGCGGTCCCGGTGGGCGGAGGACCAGTACTTCGGCGAGGCCCTGGAGCCGACCGACGTCGTGCCGCCCGGCGGGGTCGAGCCGGGCGTCCAGTACAGCTACCGGACCGTGGAACGGGCCACCGACCTGGCTCGCGGCACCGAACCGCCGGGCCCGGACCTGCGCCGCAGCCGCTACTCCCGCGTCCTGCCGCGGGGCGCGGACCTGTGGGTGGTGGAGGTCGTCGTGCCGACGGAGCAGGAGGAGACGGGCCGGAGCCGGCTGTTCGACACGATCGCGCCGACGTTCAGGGTGAACGACTAGCGCGCCTCGCGCACCCGGTCCAACGAGTCGCGCGCGAGCGACGTCTGGACGTGGTCGGGGCCCAGCACCCGTTCGCAGAGCGCGATCGTCTCGCGCAGTTCGCTCTCCGCGCGGTCGAGATGACCTCGGCGGGCCAGGTTCATCGCCGCCGAGGCCCTGGTGAGCAGGGTGCTCGAGTGCTCCGGTCCGAGCACCCGTGACTGTTGGGGCAGCAACGCGCGGAACTCCGCGTCGGCCCCGTCGACGTCACCCGCGAGGCAGAGCACGGAGGCGAGGTGCTGCCGGACGTCCATGGTCTCCGGGTGCTCCTCGCCCTGGACGGCGCAGCGGGCCTCGAACAGCTCGCGGTAGATCACCAGCGCCTCGGCGAACCGGTCCTGCGCCACGACCTCCCGGGCCAGCTCGGCGCGGGTGTCCAGCGTCACCTCGTCCTGGGCGCCGAGGGTTTCGGCCTGCACGGCCAGGAGCGCGCGCAACCGCGCCTCGGTGGCCGCCGGGTCGTGCGCACCGGTGATGCGGGCCAACGCGATCCGGGTGTCCACGGTGTCACCGTGATCGGGTCCCAGCGTGCGCTGCTGCGCGTCGAGCACCGCGCGGTACTCGGCCGCGGCGACCTCGTCCTCACCGCGCCAGGCGACCATGTTGGCCAGCGTGTACCTCATCAAGAGGGTTTCCCGGTGGTGTTCGCCGAACGTCGTGGTCATCTCCCGCAGCACCCGTCGGAACAGGCGCTCGGAGTCGGCGGCCAACCCGACCTGCAGGCAGAACACGGCCGCGTCGATCAGCAGGTCCATCGCGGAGTCCGCGACTCGCGCGCAGTGCGGCAGGACCGCGTGCCACAACGGCCACGTCGAGGGGTCGTGGGTTTTCGACCCGACGGTGGCGGCGGTGATCATCCGCTGCCGGAGGTCCGCGAAGTCCGACGCGTGGGGGTCGCCGGCGTCGTGCACCAACGGGTGGAGCGCCAGCGCGTCCGCCCGGTGGTCGACCAGTCCGAGACCGCGCAGGCCCTCCACCGCGTCGGTGAGCCGCTGGACGGTGACGCCGGCGAACACGTCCTCGTCCGCGAGCACGGTCGCGTCCAGCAGCGCCACCGGGATCGGGGCCGGGGCGAAGGTCGACAGCAGGCGCAGGAGCGGACGGGCCAGGTGGTGGCCGCGGTTGGCGAGCAGGTCGAGCGACAGCTCCCACGTCCCCGTCAAGGTTTCCCGTCCGCCCAGGTCGGCGCCCTCCGCAAGCGCTTGCCGGTACTCGGCGAACGTGCGGGGCTGGACGGCTCCCGGCAGCCGGACCGCTTCGGTGGTGGAACGCAGGTAGTGGCCGGCCAGCCGCAGGCCGAGGGGCAGTCCGCCCAGGCGTTCGGCCAGCGCGCGGGCATCGGGCTCCGCGCCCGCCTCGGGCGCCAGGTCCAGCAGCACGCGGGCCGCGTCCGCGGCGTCGAGCACGCCCACCGGGACGAACGTGCGGTCGCCCCACTCCGACCGGCGGCCGTCACGGCTCGTGATCAGGACCGTGCCGGTGGACCTCGGCGTGCGCAGCCAGCCCCGCCCGGAGGCGACGCGCTCGCCGTTCGGGGCGAGGACCCGCGGGTCGTCGGCGTTGTCCAGGACCAGCAGCCAGGGCTCGGCGCGGGCGTCCAGGGCCCGCCACAGCACCTCCGGCGCGGAGCCGGCGCCCGTCCACGCGTGGCGGACGGCCGCCTCGTCCGCGCCGGCGCGCAACGCCACCTCCCGGAGGCCTTCGGCGACGTTCGCCGCGCTGCCCGCGTTCACCCACCACACCTCGACGGACGCGCGCCGGGCGACCTGCACGGCGACGGTCGTCTTGCCGTTGCCGCCGTTGCCGTGCAGGACGACCACGTGGCCACCCGACTCGACCGTCGCGGCGAGATCGGTGAGCAGGCCGTCCCGGCCGCGGACGGTGTGCGTCACCTCTTCCGGCACGACCAGCGTCGCCAGGCCGGGGATCGCGGACGGCGGCGCGTTGACGTGCACGTCCCGGCCCGCCTGGTAGGTCGTCGATCCCGAGAACGCCGAGGCCCGCTGCTCCACGCGCCAAGCTTGGACCACCGCGACGCCGGGCCGACCGCAGCACTGCGGGCAGCGCCACCGGACGGCTATTAGGCTCGCGGCCGTGACCGCCATCAGTGAGAACACCACCCCCGAGGCCCTGGCGACCGACGCGGCGAAGGCCTTGGCCGAGCGGACCGGGGTGGCCAGGCACGACATCGCCGTGGTCCTCGGTTCGGGTTGGCGCCCGGCCGCCGACCTCATCGGCGAGCCCACCGCGGAGCTGCCGCTGGCGGACCTGCCCGGCTTCGAGGCCCCGACGGCCGTCGGCCACGGCGGCACCGTCCGGTCGGTCCCGGTCGGCGACAAGAACGTGCTGGTCATGCTCGGTCGGACGCACGGCTACGAGGGCAAGGGCGTGGCCAAGGTCGTGCACGGCGTGCGCACGGCGGCCGCGGCGGGCGTCGGCACGGTCGTGCTGACCAACGCGGCGGGCGGGCTGCGCCAGGGCATGTCGGTCGGCCAGCCGGTGCTGATCAGCGACCACCTGAACCTCACCGCGTCGTCCCCGCTGGTCGGGGCGCGGTTCGTGGACCTCACCGACCTGTACTCGCCGCGCCTGCGCGACCTGGCCCGCGAGATCGACCCGTCGCTGGAGGAGGGCGTCTACGCGGGCCTGCCCGGTCCCCACTTCGAGACGCCCGCCGAGATCCGGATGCTGCGCGCGATGGGCGCGGACCTGGTCGGCATGTCCACCGTGCTGGAGGCCATCGCGGCCCGCGCGGAGGGCGTCGAGGTGTTCGGCCTGTCGCTGGTGACGAACCTGGCCGCGGGCATCACCGGCGAGCCGCTGAACCACCAGGAGGTGCTGGAGGCGGGCCAGGCGGCGGCGAGCCGGATGGGCGCCCTGCTGCGCGAGCTGGTGACCAGGGCATGAGCCTGACCCCGGCCCTGCGCGACGCGGCGTTCCGCTGGATCGCCGACGACCCAGACCCCGCGACCCGGCTGGAGCTGCAGGGCGTGCTGGCGCGGGCGATGGGCGGTGACGCCTCCGCCGTCGACGAGCTGGCCGACCGGATGGCGGGACCGCTGACGTTCGGCACGGCCGGGCTGCGCGGTCCCGTGCGGGCCGGGCCCAACGGCATGAACCGGGCCGTGGTCACCCGCACCACGGCCGGGCTCGCCGCGTGGCTCAAGGCGAACGGGCACGTCGGCACGGTGTTCGTCGGCCGGGACGCCCGGCACGGGTCGGAGGACTTCGCGCGGGCCGCGGCCGGGGTGCTGGCGGGCGCCGGCTTCACCGTGCGGACGCTGCCGGGGCCGTTGCCGACGCCGATCCTCGCGTTCCTGGTCAAGCGGCACAACGCCGTCGCCGGCGTGCAGATCACGGCGTCGCACAACCCGCCCGCGGACAACGGCTACAAGCTGTACCTGGCGGGCGGGGCGCAGATCGTGCCGCCGGAGGACCGGGAGATCGAGGCGGCGATCCGCGGCGTGCCGGCGGCCGTGTCCGTGCCGCTGTCGGACGACTACCTGCCGGTGTCCGACGCCGAGGTGGACGAGTACCTGGAACGGGTCGCGTCGCTGCCGCGTGGCGCGTCGCGCGACCTGCGGGTGGTGTTGACGCCCATGCACGGCGTCGGCGGCGCGACGGCCGTGGAGGCCTTGCGGCGGGCCGGGTTCACCGACGTGCGGGTGGTGCGCGAGCAGGCCGTGCCGGACCCGGACTTCCCGACCGTGTCGTTCCCGAACCCGGAGGAGCCGGGCGCGGCGGACCGGTTGCTGGAGCTGGCCGCCGCCGAGTCGGCCGACCTCGCCATCGCGCTGGACCCCGACGCCGACCGGTGCGCGCTGGGCGTGCGCGAGCGGGACGGGTCGTGGCGGATGCTGCGCGGCGACGAGACCGGCGTGCTGCTCGGCTCGCTCGTACTGTCCACTGTGGACAGTGCTGATCCCCTGGTGGCCACGACGATCGTGTCGTCGTCGTTGCTGAAGTCGGTCGCGGCGGCCCGCGGCGCCCGGTACGCGGAGACGTTGACAGGGTTCAAGTGGCTGGTGCGCGCGGGCGACGGGCTGGTGTTCGCGTACGAGGAGGCGCTGGGCGTGTGCGTCGACCCGTCCCACGTCAACGACAAGGACGGCATCTCGGCGGCCGTGGTGGCGTGCGACCTGGCGGCCGGGTTGAAGGCGTCCGGCCGTTCCCTGCTGGACGCGCTGGACCAGCTCGCCGTCGACCACGGCCTGCACCTGACCGACCAGGTCTCGCTGCGGTTCACCGACCTGAGCCGGATCGGCGCCCTGATGGCCCGGCTGCGGGCCGAGCCGCCCGCCGACTTCGCGTTCGAGGACCTGCTGCCCGAGGCCGACGTGGTGCGGCTCACCCGTGACGGCGTGCGCGTGGTCGTGCGGCCGTCCGGCACCGAGCCGAAGCTGAAGGCGTACCTGGAGGTCGTGGAGCCGGTGGCCGACGACCTGCCCGAAGCCCGGGAACGCGCCCGCACGCGGTTGGCCGTGCTGCGGGCGCAGGTGTCCCGGCTGCTCACCGCGCCCTAGCGGGCCTCAGGACGCCAGGGCGATCAGCAGGCACAGCACGGCGACGACGAGCGCACCGCCCGCCACCAGGTACGGCCGCCTGGACGGCGGGCTCACCGGGCTGCGCCGGTGCTGCGTGGCGGCGGCCACCGAGATGCGGCCCGCGATGTAGCTGATCGTGCACAGGGCCACGCCGGTCGCCAGGATCATCGTGTTGACGTCCCACGGGCTGTGGTCGACCCCCGGCCACAGCGCGATGAAGACGAGGGGCAGGCCGATCAGGCCGACCCCGATGCCGACCCCCGCGCCCCAGGTCATCCGCCGGTTGCGCTTGATCGTGGCGATGCTGCGAGTTTCCATGACTCCCTCCCGGTCACCAACTAGGACGCGCGGGGGCCGGACCGGTTCCACGCGCCCCCGTTGTGGATCTTGCTACGGGCGCCGCCGGGCCCACGACCCGACCCGTCCAGCTTGCACGTTCCCCCGCGTCCCGGCAGCCTGTCGGGCGTGCCACGCCTGCTGATCGTGCACCACACGCCGTCACCCGCCATGCAGGAGCTGTTCGAGGCGGTCGTCGCGGGCGCCGCGGACCCGGAGATCGAGGGCGTCGAGGTGGTCCGCCGGCCCGCCCTCTCGGCGACGGCGTCCGACGTGCTCGACGCCGACGGGTACGTGCTCGGCACGCCCGCCAACATCGGGTACATCAGCGGGGCGCTGAAGCACTTCTTCGACACGATCTACTACCCGTGCCTGGACGCCACGGTCGGCCGGCCGTTCGGCGCGTACGTGCACGGCAACCTCGGCGTCGAGGGCGCGCTGAAGGCGTTGCAAGACATCACGACGGGGCTGAGGTGGCAGCCCGTGGCGGCGCCGCTGTCGTTGACGGGCGCACCGGACAAGGCGGCGCTGGAGCGGTGCCGCGAGCTCGGGGCGACGGTCGCCGCCACGGTGATGTGAGCCGACTGGTGGGATGACGTCCGTGGCGGTGGTGTTCGTGGACGGCTGGTTCGGGCCCGATCCCGGTGGCCGGCAGGAGCGGTGGGCGGCCGAGCTGCCCGGCGCCACGCGGGTCGCGCAGGACGACTGGCACGTGCCCGAGCGGGACGCGTGGGTGCGGCGGCTGGACGAGGCGGTCGCGGCGTGCGCGGAGCCGCCCGTGCTGGTCGCGCACAGCCTCGGCGTGCCCACGGTGGTGCACTGGGCGGCGGGTGGCGGCTCGGCGACGTCGGTCACCTGACCGCCGCGGAGGGCTCCGGCGCGTGGCCGGCCGGCCGGAGCCTCCTCGACTCGCTGCTGCTGCCCTGACTCGCTGCTGCTGCCCTGACTCGCTGCTGCTGCCCTGACGGCCCCTCCGGCGGTCAGCGGCCCAGCGAGGACATGACCGCCTCCGGGTAGCGGGTGCCGGCCACCGCGTCGGCGGGCACGGCCCGCTCGATGCGCGCCACCTGCGCGTCGGTCAGCTTGAGGTCCGCGGCGGCGGCGTTCTCCTCCACGTACTTCACCCGCTTGGTGCCGGGGATCGGCACCGCGCCCTGGTGGTGCACCCACGCCAGCGCGATCTGCGCCGCCGTCACGTCGTGCTCGCGGGCCACCTCGCGCAGCGACTCCACCAGCGCGAGGTTGCGCGCGAAGTTCTCCTCGGCGAACCGGGGCTGGTGGGTCAGCCGCACGTCACCGTCCGCGAAGTCCTCCTTCGACGTGTAGCGGCCGGTGAGGAAGCCGCGCCCCAGCGGCGAGTACGCGACGATCCCGATGCCCAGCTCGCGGCACGTCGGCGCGACCTCCGCCTCGATGTCCCGCGACCACAGCGACCACTCGGTCTGCACGGCCGCGATCGGGTGCACGGCGTGCGCGCGCCGGATCGTCGCCGCACCGGCCTCGGACAGGCCGATGTGCCGGACCTTGCCCTGGGTCACGAGCTCCGCCATCGCGCCCACGGTGTCCTCGATCGGCACGGTCGGGTCGACGCGGTGCTGGTAGTACAGGTCGATGTGGTCCGTGCCCAGCCGGCGCAGCGACGCGTCGGCGGCCTGCCGCACGTACTCCGGGTCGCCGCGCAGGCCCCACTCCGCGCGCGGTGCCGCCGGGTCGCGGACGACGGCGAACTTCGTGGCCAGCACCACCTCGTCCCGCCGGTCCCGGATCGCCCGGCCCACCAGCTCCTCGTTCGTGAACGGCCCGTACATGTCGGCCGTGTCGAGGAACGTGACGCCCAGGTCGAGCGCCCGGTGGATGGTGGCGATCGACTCGGCCTCGTCACCGGGGCCGTAGAACTCGCTCATGCCCATGCAGCCCAGCCCCTGCGCGCTCACGTCGAGCGCGCCCAACCGGCGGTTCTCCACGATCCCGTCCTCCCCCTTCGACGCGCTCACCGGTTCGACAGCTCGAGGAACTCCGGCGGGTACCGGTCGCCCGCGACGACGGGCGCGGCGTCCTCGACCGCCCGGAGCTCGTCGGCGCTCAGCCGCAGGTCGGCGGCGGCGACGTTCTCCTCCAGGTACTTCACCCGCTTGGTGCCGGGGATCGGCACGACGTCCTCGCCCCGGTGGTGCACCCACGCCAGCGCCAACTGGCCGGCCGTGACGCCGCGCTCGGCCGCGAGGGCTCGCAGCGCGTCGACGATCGCCGTGTTGCGGGCGAAGTTCTCCTCGGCGAACCGGGGCAGGGTGCGGCGCACGTCGTCGTCGGCGAAGTCGGCGACGGACGTGACGCGGCCGGTGAGGAAACCCCGTCCCAGCGGGGAGAACGGGACGATCCCGATGCCCAGCTCGCGGCACGTCGGCGCCACCTCGGCCTCGATGTCCCGCGACCACAGCGACCACTCGCTCTGCAGCGCGGTGATCGGGTGCACGGCGTGCGCGCGCCGGATCGTCGCCACGCCCGCCTCGGACAGGCCGAGGTGCCGGACCTTGCCCTCGGCGACCAGCTCGGCCATCGCGTCCACGGTCTCCTCGATCGGCACGGTCGGGTCAACGCGGTGCTGGTAGTACAGGTCGATGTGGTCCGTGCCCAGCCGGCGCAGCGACGCCTCGACGGCCTGCTTGACGTAGGCCGCGTCGCCGCGCGGCCGCCGGTCCGGGTCGGCGAGGGCGAACTTGGTGGCCAGCACGACCCGGTCGCGCCGGTCCTTGATCGCCCGGCCCACCAGCTCCTCGTTGGCGCCCGCGCCGTAGACGTCGGCGGTGTCGAGGAGCGTGACGCCGAGGTCGAGGGCGCGGTGGATGGTGGCGATGGACTCGCGCTCGTCGCCGGCGCCGTAGGACTGGCTCATGCCCATGCAGCCGAGGCCCTGCGGGCCGACGCGGAGTTCGCCGAGCAGCGTCACGCGGTGATCCCTTCGATGAACGTGTGCTCGATCTGCTCGTAGTGCGAGATCTTGTACTCGAGCACTTCGAGGCAGGACTGGAGTTCGGCGATGCGCTCGCGGACGGAGGCGCGGTGCTCGAACAGGATCTGCTTGCGGCGGCCCGCGGTGGCCGCGCCGCGGTGCCGCAGCTGCGCGTATTCGCGCATCATGCGGATGGGCATGCCCGTGGTGCGCAGGCGGGTCAGGAACACCAGCCAGCCGAGGTCGTCGTCGCTGTAGCTGCGCCGGCCGCCGGAGTCCCGGGCAGGCGGGTCGACCAGACCGATCCGCTCGTAGTAGCGCAGCGTGTCTATCGACAACCCACTGCGCTCGGCCGCTTGGGCGATCGAGTACGTCACGGTGACGACCGTAGGAGCTGGAGTGCACTCCAGGTCAACCCGATTCGGCGTACTCGGTGTGGTCCGGTCGTGGATCTGCCCGTGGTGCGGCCGGTGGCGCGGCCCGTGATCGGACCTGTCGTCCCGCCCGCGGGCCGGGTGGGAAGGGCGCGCGGGAACGACCGCCGGCGCCTCCGCCGGGCGACCGCGGCAGGCCCGACGCCGGGGCTTCGCCCGCCTGACCAGCCCGGACCCGTGCCCGCGCACCCACCCAGGCCAGGCGAGCGGGCCGGGGACGAGTGACCCCGGATCAGGTGAGCCGGTCGGGCGAGGACTGGCCCAGGTCGGGCAGGTGGCTCAGTCGGCCTTGGGCATGCCCCAGGCCTCCAGGTGGGCGGCCATGCCGGAGACGTCGATCTGTTCCCGGCCCAGCGCCCGGACGAGGTCGAGCGCCTCGTCCTCCTCCGCGTCGATCCACCAGCCGTTGATGTCGCACAACGTCACGGCGGCCACCCAGCCCAGCCGCCAGTTGCCCTCGGCCAGCGGGCGGGTGCGGACGATCGAGTCGAGCAGTGCGGAAGCTTTCAGCCAGAGCGTGTCGTAAGCCTCGACCCCCAGCACTGTGGCCCTGGGGCGGTGGGCTGCGGAATCGAGGAGACCTAAGTCGCGCACGACCAGGTCCCCGCCGGTGACGGCGGTCGCCAGCACGAGCAAGTCGCCGGCGTCGAGGTAGTTGACCACTGCTTGACGCGCTCCCTGTCCTGAAGGGCGGGGATTCCGGCGCGGCCACGCCGCATCCGGGATGCCTCTGGTGCCATTGCCCACCGCCTCAGGTCCGTATCGCCTCCCCGCCGAACCGGCGGCGAGGATGTTGTCGACCGCGTTGTGCGCCGAAGCGCGACCGGGACGCGATCCGATCTTCAACGGGGCACGATACCGGTGCGCCGCTGGTCGGCGTGGCCGTTCACGGAGGTGGCCGCGCGAACGGTGGGGATGACAGCGGTTGAGCTGCATGGATGGATCTTATCGAACATGTGTTCGAACGGGGAGGGTGCGGCGGGTCGATCACCCGAAGGTGTGGCGCGCGTCGGCACGCGGGTGCGGGATGCCGCACCCGCGGCAGTGGGGATCAGTCGGCGCCGGTCAGGCGGAGCCCAGGCGGTCCAACAGGCCCCGGTACTTCGGCAGCACCCGTCCGAGGACCTCGGACAGCTGCTCCTCCTTCTGCAGCCTGGCCCAGCGCTCGGCCAACGCCAGGCGCACGACCTCCTGCTTCGAACGCCCTTCGGCCGCGGCCAGCTCGTCGAGCCGCCGGTTCTCCTCGTCGCTCAGACGCAGAGTCATCGCCATGCGATCGACGGTACCAACTTGATACCACGATGACCAGGCCGTGTTTCATAACACTGTTGCGATACGATGCCCGGGTGCCACGACCGAAGACACACGACGACGCGCTGCGCGGCCGCCTGCTCGAACGCGCGGGTGAGCTGCTGTCCGCCGAAGGGCCCAAGGCCCTGAGCTTGCGCAGGCTGGCCGCGGATGTCAACACGTCGACCACGGCCGTCTACTCGTTGTTCGGCGGCAAGCCGGCGTTGTTGAACTCCGTGTACGAGGAGGCGTTCCGCCGATTCGGTGAACGGCTCGCGGCCGTGCCGCAGACGGACGACCCGGTCGAGGACATCGTCCAGATCGGCCTCGCCTACCGGGAGAGCGCGCTCGCCGACCCGCAGTTCTACCTGGTGATGTTCAGCAAGGTCGTGCCGGACTTCGAGCCCTCCGACGAGATCAAGGAGGCGGCGCAGGGGACGTTCCTGCCGGTCGTGCGGGAAGTCGGCCGGGCCGTGGAGCGCGGCGTCTTCGTGTCCGCGCCGCACGAGCAGATCGCGCTGGCGATGTGGGGCATGGTGCACGGGCTGGTCAGCCTGGAGCTGAACGGCAACCTGCCGCCCGGCGTCGAGATCGCCCCCGTCTACGAGCGCGCGCTGCGTGCGCACACGGACGGCTGGCGGAACCGCTGAGCGAGCGGCACGGGGCGAGCGGGCGGAAAGGTGGGGCCCGGGGAGGCGGCCGCCGCGAAACCTCCCCGGACCCCGTGGACCGTCCCTGTCAGGACAGTCCGCTCGTGAGCGCCTTGATCAGCTCGCCGTCGGCGGTGTCGCCGTCGAGCGACCAGATCATCGCGCCGCCAAGGCGACGTTCGGCCACGTAGCGCCCCTTGCGCTTCATCTCGACCGGGTCGTCCCAGGTCCAGAACGTGGTGCCGTCGAACAACCACGCGTGCCCGGCCTTGGCGTCCCGGTGCACGGTGAACTTGGAGAGCTGCGCCTTGAGGATGCGGTAGTCCTCGTACCCGGCCTCGTAGGTCGCGGGCGCGGGTCCGGTGGCGGGCTGGAACAGGCCCTTGTTCTCGTTGCGCACACCGGTCCAGCCGCGGCTGTAGAACGGCACGCCCATCACGACCTTGTCCTTCGGCGCGCCGGACTTCAGGTAGTGGTCGATGGCGACCTGCGAGCTGAACGGCGGCGCGGTCGGGTCGCCCGCCGGCGTGCGCAGCGCGGACTGCTGGTTGGTCAGCGGGTCCCAGGCGCCGTGGTAGTCGTAGCCCTGGATCGTGCCGAACGTCAGCAGGCCGAAGACCTTGGCCACCTCGAAGCCGCGGTCGACCTGGCGCGGGTCGGCGGGCAGGAACGCGGTGAGGTCGTAGCGCTTGCCGGTGCGCCAGGTCAGCGCCCCGAGCTGCTTGCGGTACTCCACCAGCAACGCGGTGAAGTTCTGCTTGTCCTCGGGCCGCACGACGTTGCCCGGCGCGGCTTCGGAGGCCGGCCACTCCCAGTCGAGGTCGACGCCGTCGAACACGCCGGCCGCCGCGCCGGGGGCGGCGCCGGGCAGGTTGCCCTTGAGCCACATGTCGATGCACGACGTCACGTGGGCGGCGCGCGCCTCGGGCGTCAGCGCGGCGTTGGAGAAGTACTTGGAACCGGTCCACCCGCCGAGCGAGATGTTGATGCGCAGCTTGGGGAACTTGGCCTTGAGCTGCTTGAGCTGGTTCAGGTTGCCGGACAGCGGCTGACCCGCGACGTCCGCGGTCCCGTCGACGCTCTGCTCCGCGCCGAACGGCCGCTGGTAGTCGGCCCACGGGTCGGCGCTGACGCACTTGCCGCTCTCGTCGAGGAACCCGAACGCGTAGTTCAGGTGGGTGAGCCGCGGTGCGGTGCCGTTGGCGACGAGGTCGCGCACCAGGAAGTTGCGGTCGTAGCCGCTCCACTGGGTGTAGTACCCGACGGTGCGCTTCGACGTGCCGTGCGCGACGGCCTGCGGCGCCAGCGACACGATCATCGCCGTGGCCAGGAGTGCGGGGAGCACCCATCTCCTGCTCGACATGCTTCTCCTCGCGGTGGCGGCGGCTCCGTTGCCGCTGTGGTCTGGACCACGGTAGTGACGAGGTCTAGACCACATCTACGCCCGAACGGCCCAATCTGGCAACAAAGAAGACACTCGGCCCGCTGCAAATTTTGCATGTGCGCGACCGGCCGGGGTGGCGCTAGCGTCGGCTACTCAAACTTGAGTACCGACACCTTGGGGGAACACGTGACGATCCTGGTCACCGGGGCGACCGGCACCATCGGCGGTGCGGTCGTCCGACACCTGGCGGCGGAGGGCGTGCCGGTCAAGGCGCTCACCCGCAACCCGGCGAAGGCGGTCCTGCCCGACGGCGTGGAGGTGGTCGGCGGCGACCTCACCCGGCCGGCCGAGCTGCCGCTGACCGGTGTGACGGCGGTCTTCCTGCTCGCCGCCATCGAGTCCGACGACGCGGCGGCGCACGCGAAAGCGTTCCTGGACCACGCGCCCGACCTGCGGCGGGTGGTGTTCCTGTCGAGCAGCGCGGTCACCGCGAAGCGGCCGGGCAGCTACGAGCTCCACCACGACGTCGAGCAGGTGGTCGAGCGGTCCGGGGTGGCGTGGACGCACGTCCGGCCCGGCGAGTTCATGACCAACAAGCTGGTGTGGGCGCGGACGATCAAGTCCGAGGACGTGGTGCGGGCGCCGTTCCCGGAGTCGGTCGGCGCGCCCGTCCACGAGGCCGACGTGGCGGAGGTCGCGGTGCACGCGCTGCGGCACGACGGGCACGCCGGCAGGGCGTACACGCTGAGCGGGCCGGAGGCGTTGACGCACCGGCAGCAGGCGGAGGCGATCGGACGGGGGCTCGGCCGGCCGATCGGGTTCGAGCGGCTGACCTACGGGCAGGCGCGGGCGTCGCTGATCCGCGACGAGGGCCTGCCGTGGGACGTCGCCGAGTACCTGCTCGGGTACATGGCGCAGCACGCCGAGGAGCCGGCCGACGTGACGCCGGACTTCGCGGAGGTCACCGGCAGGCGCGGTCGGACGTTGGCCGAGTGGGCCGCCGACCACGCCGCCGACCTGACGTGATCCGGGCCTGAGCCCGTGCCCGGTCGCCCCGCGAGCCGACGCCGACGCGTCCGGCTCGCGGGGCGGCCGCGGTCAGTGGACGGCGCCGTACTGGCGGTCGCCCGCGTCGCCGAGGCCGGGGACGATGAAGCCCGAGTCGTT
The DNA here is from genome assembly GCF_052936025.1 of Saccharothrix hoggarensis. Next base: position 6,832,879 of record NZ_CP193624.1, read on the forward strand.
CAGCCGCTCGTCCACGCTCGCGGTGATCAGGCGCACCGGCAGGCCCGAGTCCTCCAGGTGCTTGATGCCCTCCGGGGCGGCCAGCGCGCACACCGCCGTCACGTCCGTCGCGCCGCGATCGGTCAGCAACCGGATCGTGTAGGCCATCGACCCGCCGGTGGCGAGCATCGGGTCCAGCACGAACACCGGCCGGCCCGCCAACGTCTCCGGCAGCGACTCCATGTACGGCGTGGGCTGCAACGTCTCCTCGTCGCGGGCCAGGCCGACGAACCCCATCTGCGCGTCCGGGATCAGCTTGTGCGCCTGGTCCGCCATGCCGAGCCCGGCCCGCAGCACGGGCACCAGCAGCGGCGGGTTGGCGAGCCGGTAGCCCGCGGTCCGGGCGACCGGGGTGTGCACCCGCTCCTCGGCCACCGGCAGGTCGCGCGTGGCCTCGTAGACCAGCATCACGGTCAGCTCGTGCAGCGCGGCGCGGAACGCCGCGTTGTCGGTGCGGGCGTCGCGCATGGTGGTCAGCCGCGCCCGGGCCAGTGGGTGATCGACAACGAGGACGTCCATGGTCGAACAGTATGTGGTACGCGCGGGCGACGCCCGACGGCTCGCCACCTCCGCGGCACGACCGGGGTTGACGCGGCGCTCGCCTGGGTAGCTCCTGGGCATGGCCGACCACGTGCGGATCGGGGTTCTCGGTGCGGCGCGGATCGTGCCGGCGGCGTTGGTGCGGCCGGGGCGGTCCTCGTCGTCGGTCGAGGTGTCGGCGGTGGCGGCGCGCGACGGCGAGCGGGCGCGCGCGTTCGCCGATCACCACGGGATTCCGCGCGTGCACGACACGTACGACGACCTGCTGGCCGATCCCAACCTGGACGCCGTCTACATCCCGCTGCCGAACGCGCTGCACGGCAAGTGGACGCTGGCGGCGTTGGCGGCCGGGAAGCACGTGCTGTGCGAGAAGCCGTTCGCGGCCAACGCCGACGAGGCCGCCGTCGTGGCGCAGGCCGCACGGGCCAGTGGGCTGGTGGTGATGGAGGCGTTCCACTACCGCTACCACCCGCTGGCGCTGCGGTTGCCGGAGGTCGTCGCCGAGCTGGGCGACCTGCGGCACGTCGAGGCGCGCCTGTCCTTCCCGCTGCCGCGGTTCAAGGACATCCGCTACTCGCTGGACCTCGCCGGCGGGGCGTTGATGGACGCCGGGTGCTACGCGGTGAACATGGTGCGGTACCTGGGCGGCGAGCCGGAGGTGAAGTCGGCCCGCGCGCTGCTGAAGGACGAGGGCGTCGACCGGGCCATGCGCGCCGAGCTGCTGTTCCCGGACGGGCACACCGGCACGGTCGTCACGTCGATGTGGTCGCGCTCGCTGCTGCGCCTGTCGGCGAAGGTGTTGGGTGCCAACGGGGAGCTGCGCGTGTTCAACCCGTTCTCGCCGCAGCACGGGCACCGCCTCACCGTGAAGCTGAAGGGCCACCGGCGGGTCGAGCGGTTCGACCGCCGGCCGTCGTACGAGTACCAGCTGGACGCGTTCGCGGACGCGGTGCGGCACGGCGCGCCGTTCCCGACGACGGCGGACGACGCGGTCGCCACCATGCGGGTCGTGGACGACATCTACCGCGCCGCCGGCCTGCCGGTCCGCCAACCCGCCTGACGAGCCCGACCCGCCTGACGAGCCCGACCCGCCGCGGGATCAGCTCACTTCAGCACCACCACCCACGCCAGCAGGCCGAGCGCGCCGATCACCCAGCCGAACAGCGCCACCCGGAGCCAGCGCACCTTGCGGTGCACGATGATCGCCAGGTCGCGGGCCGTCCACCACGCCTCCTCGGCCGGTTTCGCGTCGACCTCGGCGAGCAGCTCGTCCATCGACTTGGCCGCCACCGCGGGCCAGGAGAAGCGCGAGAACCGCGTCTGGCGCGCCACCCTGGCCCTCGGCACGAGCACCAGCACCAGCGCGATGGCGGTGACCAGGATGGCCACCATCGCGACCGAGATCGCCACCAGGCTCACCCAGTCCGCGAGCGACGACGGCCGGAACGCGTCGCGGATCGTGTGGCGCTGGCTCGCCAACCCTCCGCCCAGCAACGTCGTCGCGGTGGCCAACAACCCCGCTTTGGTGTCCGCGTTGGCGACCCAGCCGCTGAACTGGCCGATGGCCTGGTAGGCGTCCTTCGGCTCGTCCTCGCGCACGGTCAGTCCATGTATTCGAGCGGGATGGTGGTGAAGCCCTCGACCTCGGTCGGCAGCTGGAGCTGCTCGGCCTTCGCCGACGCGACGAGCGTGCGCAGCATGCTGGTGACCGCCTCGGTGATCGCCGTCTTGCTCTCGGTGTTCTTCTCGGCGATGAACGCGCCCTTGGTCGCGATCTTGGCCAGCACGTCCGGCCGCGCCTCGCCGAACCCGTAGCTGATCACGTGGGGGTGGCGCCGCCAGCTCTTCGCCACGAGGTTCTGGAACGCCGCCTCCCAGCCGGGGTCGGTGGGGACGCCGTCCGTCATCATGAACACCGCCGGCCGCAGCACGCCCTTGCCGCCCGCGTTCAGGGCGGGCACGTCCTGGTCGATCCGCTGCTGGACCGCGGCGAACGCGGCGCTGTAGTTCGTGGACCCGCCGCAGGAGAACTGGGGCAGGGCCCGGAGGTCCTGGATGTCGGTCATCTCCACCACGACCTGCGCCGCGGTGCTGAAGCTGATGATCGAGACCTGCGCGAACTCCGACACGCGCGGGTTCTCCACGAGGACGTTGTAGAGGAATTCGAGGGTGTCGTTGAGCAGCGCCTCGTGCGGCTTCATCGAGCCGGAGATGTCGAACACGAGGTACGTCGGCAGGCACTTGCTCTTGATGACGGAGTCCTGGTCGAGCGCGTCAGCGGTCACCGGGGTTTCCTTTCGGCGGCGTGGCGTGGCGGGCGGGTGGCGGTGGTGGTGGTCGTCCTCAGAAGATCGCGCCGATCAGCGCGACGATCCCCCAGACCATCAGGCCGAGGATGACCAGCGCGACGATGCCGATCCCCCAGTACGACCCGCCCGAGGGCGCGGGAGGCGCGGGCCTGGCCGGGGCGGGGCGGACGCTCGGGGTCGGACGGGTGGACGGGGTCGGACGGGTGGACGGGGCCGGGCGGGCGGGCGTCGAGGGACGGGACGGCGCCGCCGGGCGCGGGGCGGCGGGAGCGGGGCGGGTCTGCCCCGGCGTCGGCGTCGAGGGACGGGCGGGAGCGGCGCGTCCCACCGGCTTCCAGCCCACGACGTGACCGTTCGGGTCGGCCGGCGCGGCGCCCGGCGCGGACGTCCCGCTCTGCGACAACGCGTCGCGAATCCGGGCCACCGAGGGCCGGTCGGTCCGCCGGCGCGCCGTCACCACCTGGTTGAGGGTCTGGCCGACCACGGCCTTGCCCTCGGCGGCGGACACGCGCAGGACGGCCTCCAGCGCGGGCGCGATGTCGCGCTCGCCGCTGAGGCAGCGGATCACCAGGAGCGCCAGGCGGAACCGGTCCGTGTAGTTGTCGACGTCGACGCCCTGCGGGGTGAGCGGGTCCTCCCAGTTCACCGTCTTCACCCACGGGCGTTGGCCGAACGAGCACCCGTCGACGTCGATGAGGTACCCGCGGAACTCCGTGGGGCTCCACAACGCGTTGGCGTAGGACCAGTCCGCGTAGACGACCGACTCCCGTTCGAGGATCGCCGCGACGGCCGCGATGTCCTGGCACACCCGCAACCGCTGCGCGAACGTGGTGCGCGGCAGCCCTCGGGTGGCCTGCTGCTCCGGCGTCTTCGCCAGCCAGTCGACCGCGAGCGGCTTGACGTCGCCGACGCCGGTGAGGCTGGTCAGGGCCGCGCCGAACTTCGTGGGCGCGCGCGGGATGAGCACGCCGACCGTGTCCGTGCCCCGCACCACCCGCGACAACGGCCAGCAGCTCGCTTCGCGCAGCCGCCGGACGTCGTCCGCCCCGAGCCTGCGCGGCAGCGCGATCAGCCGGTCCAGCCGCTCGGCCTCGGCGGGCACGCACCGCTCCGGCCGGTAGCGCTTGAACAGCACGAGCGGGTCGCGGACCAGCGGGACGATCTCCAGCGACTCGCCGTCGTCCTTGCTCAGCGGCTCGCCGAGCGGGCCGAGCGTGCCGAGGTCCACCACCGCCGAGTAGCTCTTGGACGTCGTCATCCCCGGCCCCCGCACCAGACGACGACCGCCGTGCGGTCGTCCAGCTGACCCGGACCCTCGAAGTTGACGTCGAGCAGGAACGACGCGAGGTTCGGCGGTCGCCGCCACCGCTCGGCGAACCACCGCGCGCCGGCCGTGCTGTCGCTGATCACGTCGCCCACGCCGTCGGTCAGCACGGCCAGCACCCCGCCCGGCGGCACGTCGGCGGACTCCACCACGACGCTGCGGGCGTGGTGCGGCAGGAACGCGTCCAACGCGTTGCGGTCGAGGCCGTGCTTCTCCGCACCCGCCTGCCGCACCCACCGCGACCCGTGGCGCAGCCACGCGCTCACGTCGGCCAGCGAGGCGAGCCGGACCCGCCGTTCGCCGCCCGGCCCGGTGGGTCCGGTGGGCACGACGGCGACGATCAACGCGGTCAGCACCTCGTCCGGCTCGCAGCCGAGCTGGGTGGCCGCGCCGACGACGTGCTTGGCGACCGTGGTGAACAGGTCGACGAAGTCCAGCTCCTCCGGGTGGCGGCCCGCGTCCAGTTGGCGGCGCACCAGGTCGACCGCGGCCCGGACGGCGACGGTGGCCCCGATGTCGGACCGGGCCGCCGCGGACATGCCGTCCGCCACCGCGACCACCAGGTGCCGGCCCGCCGCGTCGCGGCCGAGCCGGTAGGCGTCCTGCCGGGCGGTGGCGGGTTCGGTGCAGCGGTGGTCGGGGCCGACGACGGACGCGGCGCGCACGTCGAGGTCGCCCAGCCGGACCTCGTCGGCGGCCAGGCCGGGTTGCGACGGCTCGACCGGCAGGTACCACGGCAGCCGGGCGGCCTTGGGCGAGCCGCCGAGCACGGGCGGGACCATGAGCGCCGGGTCGGCCGCGGTGAAGTCCCGCACCGGGTCGCGCGTCGGCTTGGCCGGCCCGGCAGGAGGCAAGGCAGGCGGCAAGGCGGGTGGCGGTTCGGGTGGGGACACCGCGAGGGGCGTGGTCTGCCGCCCCTTGGGGTGGGACCGGTGCGGGAACTGGTCCGTCGGCGGCGCCATCTGGTCGTACGGCTCCACTCGGGACCGCCCGGACGGCACGTTGGCCGGCCAGGTGCTCGGCGCCGGCTTGCTCTGCGGCAGTCCGCTTTGCGACAGCCCGCTCTGCGACAGCCCGCTCTGCGGCAATCCAGCCGGCGGCAATCCACCCGGCGGCGGTCCACTCTGCAGCGGTCCACCCTGCGGCGGCCGCTCGGCGGACCAGGGCGACCGGGTCTTGCCGACGCCCGCGTCCAGACCCCGGTCGCGCTCGTGCGCCACTCCCTGCTGGCCCACGGGCGGCACGCCGCGCGGCGGTGTCACCGCGTGCGTGCCGTCGACCGGCCCCGGCGTCCCGAAGAACCGCCCGAAGACCCGGTCGAACAAGGTCGACCACGCTCCCCCGGCCCGTTCGCCCGCCGGCACGTCCCCCGGCGACCGTTCCCCCGGCGACCGTTCTCCGGCAACCCGTTCCCCGCCGGACCGCTCCCCCGCCGGCCGGCCGTCCCTCGACCGGTCGCCCTCGGGCCGCCCGCTACTTGTTGTCGCCAACCGGCTTCCACCCCGTCACGCCCCCGCTGGGGCTCCCCTTGGACTCCTGCGGGCCGGATCGGCCGGGCTGCGGCGCCGGGGCGGCGACCCCGTGGGCGTTCACCCCGGGGCCGTTCACCGCCGGTCCGTTCACGGCCGGGGCCTCGACCACCGGCACGGCGTTCACGACGGGCGCCGGGCCGACCGCGCGCGGCCCGTTGAGCTGCGGCGGTCCCGTGTAGCCGCCCGCCAACGAGGTCGTGCTCTGCTGGATCAGCGTGCGGCTGAAGTCGTCCAGGTCGACGTCCTGGATGATCTTGCGCTCGACCAGGTCGCGCAGGAGGTCCATCCGACGCTGCTCGCTGGAGTGCCGGTCCTGGGCGATCATCGTGATCAGCGAGGCGGTGTCCTCCTTGTGCTTGGTCAGGTGCAGCACCAGGAGCGCGTTGTCGCCGTCGAGCGCACGGCGGGTCGCCTCGATCCGCCGCTGCTCGATCTCGCTCTCGTAGCCGGTGTTCCGGTGCTCCTGCAACAACCTCCGCGTCGTCTCGTCCAACGTGAGCCGCGCCGCGAACCGGTGCACGGTGATGCCCTCGGGCAGGTCGCGCGGCCCCGCGCCGAGGGTGCGGTTCACCTCCTCGTCGGCGTCCGCGCACTGCTCCACCGGGTAGCGCCTGCTGATCTGGCGCATCTCGGCGAGCAGCGTCGACCGCACCAGCGCGAGGCCGTCCACGACGTTGCGGGCCACCACCTTCACCGGGTCGGTGACGCGCCAGCCGATGTCCATCACGCCCTGGAACTCGAACGCGTCGTTGCGCGCCGGCAGCGTCACCGCCTCGGAGTGGAAGTGGTCCGCGATGTTCACGTCGTAGCGCCTGCGGTAGCGGCCCATCGCGCCCAGCTGCGGCGCCGGGACGAGCCGGCCGTCGGCGAGCAGGCACACCACCGCGATCCCGGCGGGCTGCAGCGGTCGCTTGCGGAAGAGCGAGGACGGCACCTCGTCGTGGGCGTGCACGAGCCGGACGGCGTGGTGGGCCTGCGGCTGAGCCGGGAAGGCCGATGGCTGTTGCGGGTTGTTCACCTGTGGGTCACCCCTTGCGGCAGCACGGCGAGCAGTTCCCTGGCGGTGCGCTCGGCCTTGGTCTTGGAATCCGGTTTCGTCCACCGGGGAACGTGCCTGCGCAGGCGCGCGGGCACCCGGCTGTGCACGCACGCGGACGTGACGAGCCCGACGAACGCCTGTCGCGCGGACTCGTCGCGCTCCACCATCGCCGCCCACTCGTCCAGCACGGTGAGCGCCAGCTCGCTGAACTCGGCCGAGTTCAGCGACCAGCCCCACAGCCCGGCGAGCACGCGGTGCAGCTCGCGGTCGCAGTACGCCAACCACAGCAGCGTCGGCCAGGTGACCGGACCGCGCGCGGACGGCCGCTCGACCACCAGGTCCGCGGCGACGAACATGAACGCCAGGTGCGCCACCACGGGCCGCAGGTCCTGCCGACTGGCCGACCAGACGCGGATCAGGCCGAGCACCGGGCCGGCCGCCGCGCCGTCCCGCGCGGCGACCAGGTCGGTCAGGCTCAGGCACACCGCCTCGACGACGTCGAAGTCGTCCTCCCCGGACAGCTTCTCCAACGCCCCGAGCGCGACGTCCAGCGGCACGAGCCCGGTGTTGGCGCCGTAGGCCCGCGCGGCGGTCGCCTTCAGCTCGGCGCTGCCCTGCGCCCACTCGGCGACCAGGTTGCGCACCGCGCCGGCGAGCGCGGGACCGTAGTCCTCGGCGGGGCCCACCAGGGCGATGGCCGCCGCCTCGCGGCGCTCCGGGTCGCGGCTGCGCGCCCACCGGGCCAGCACCTCGTGCCGCATGTGGTCGTACGCGATGGCGGTGAGCACGCCGACCGCCGTCGCCGCGCGGATGCGGACCGTCTGGTCGGGGTGCCCGCCCAGGTCGCGCAGCCAGGCGATCACGCCGCCGCGCGCCCGGTCGTGCTCCTGCCACACGTGCCGCAGCACCCGCACCGGGAACGTCGCGTCGGCGTACCGGACCACCTCGGCGGTCACCGTGCCGTACGGCGTGGTCACGTCGGCCTTGCCGACCCGCGCCCGCAGCGTCCGCAACCGGCTCGCCCGACCGTCGCCGAACGGGCTGGCCGCCTCCGGGACCGCCCTGGTCGCCACCGCCGTGCCGCCGGCCATGTCGAACTTGCGGTGCAGCTGGAGGCCGGTGTCGGCGACGGTCTCGTAGGGCAGGCCGTTGAAGATGGACAGGGCGATCGCGAAGCACTGGAGGTGCAGGTCGTTCAGGCCGTTGAACCAGCTGGTGAAGTCCTGCTGGTCGGACCGCGTCAGGCGGTCCCGCACGCCGGCGACCACGTCGTCGGGCCGGTCGGCCTCGTCGGCGATCAGCCGGGCCAGGTCGGCGGCCTTGGCGAGCGGCACGTCGGGCGTCAGCTCGCGCTCCAGCAGCTGCCGGACGTCCGGGCGGCCGAGCAGCCGGTCCGCGAGGCCGGGCCGGTCCCGCAGCCGTCGGCGCAGGTGCTTGTCGAAGACGTCGCGCGGGTCGACGCGGGCGCCGAGGTCGACCACGTACCGGCTGATCCCGCCGTCGGTGAACGTCGTCTCCTGGCGGACGGTGACGATCATCCGGCCGCCGAGCCGGGCGACCTCGGCGGCCAGCCGTTCGAGGTCGAACGCGGTCAGCGCGGACGCCTGGGCGGGCGGCAGGTCGGCGAGCAGGTAGCCGGTGGAGCGGGCGAGGTCGCTCGCGGACAGCCCGCGCAGGCGGGTCTCCGGGTCCAGCCGCAGCACCGCGTCGGGCGGCTCGTGCGCGGTGAGCAGCCACAGCGCGTGCGCTTCCTTGCCCCACCCCTCGGGGGCGCGCAGGATGACCAGCCGCCGCTGCGCCCACGAGTGCGCCGCCGTCGCGTCGGACGGCGGCACGAACGTCTCCCGGCACTCGGCCAGGAACTCGGCGGCCAGCCGCATGGCGGCGAGGCCGGAGGTCGTCGGCTTGCCGTGGAAGACGTTGTAGACGTTGCCGTTGATGGCGTCGCGGAGGGACGCCTCGCCGTCGATCCGCAGGTCCCGCCCGAAGCTGCGCCGGGCCTCGCGGACCTGGTCGTTGCGCGCGGCGGAGGTGCCGGGGTTCGCCGCCGCGGCGCTGATGCCGAGGCCGACGTCGGCCGCGCTGCGCGACGGCGGCTCGGTGACGGGCGGCGCGGGGTGCTCGGGGGTCGACAGGTCCGGCGCCTTGACCGCGGCCGGCGGGTGGCCCGGCGGCGTCGGCTCGCTCATCGGTGTCCTTCGCCGTGGTAGTGGTTGGTCTGCGGGCCTTGGACGGCGTCGCGCATCCGCACGTGGCCGCCGATGGTGATGCCGCCGGCCGGGGCCGGCTGGACCGGCTGGGCCGGTTGGACCGCTCCCGCGACGGGTTGGGGCGCAACGGGTTCAGGCGCGACGGGCGCGGGGGCGGCGGCTTCGGGCTGGGCCGCCGCGACGTGCCCACCGCGGACGTGGACCCACGCGTGGCTGTCGACTTCCTTGGCCACGAACGGAACCCGCGTGAACCGGAAGTGGTCGACCAGCACCGGGTCCTGCTTCACCACCGACGTGAACCACAGGTCCGACACGACGAGCACGAGGTTCGCCGCCGGGTTGGCCGCGAGGACGTCCCGCGCCCGCTGGAGGTCGACCATCCGGCACGCGGTGTTGAGCTCGGTGCCGATCCAGCCGCGCTCGTCCCGGCTCACCTCGCCCGCGTGCAGCGCCACGCGCATCCGCATCCGCACGGACTCCGCGCTGCGCCGGTTGTAGCGGGTCAGCTCCCGGTCCAGCCCCTCCACGAACGTCTCGGTGATCTCGATCTTCGGCACGCTCGCCGGCACGAACAGGATGACGCTGTCGCCGCGGTCCTGCGTCTCGCACGCGGCCCAGTCGACACCGGCTTTCCGAACCGCTTCCCGCAGCACGCCGTACATCTGGTCGCGCAACCAGCGCTGGTCGTCGTCCGCACGCCGGCCGTAACGCTCGATGTCGACGATGACGAAAGAAACGTGAGCTGATCTCTTCTCCATGAGGAGTCGTGCACCTCCGACACCTGACCGGCGCGTTCGGGCACACCGAATTCGGCACGTCGGTGTGCCGGATGTTCGGTCCGCCGGGATTCGCCACCTGGATGGCCGCGCAATGCCTCCAACGACGCCACCGCGTGACGCCGACCCCTACTGTGTTACGCGATCCGTGCAATGACTCCGCACAACGGCGGAATTCACGTGGACAATCCGGCTACTTCTCGCAACCCCACGACGTCCAGCAGCCTGATGTGGCGATAACGCGCCTCGATCAGCTTCGCCGCCTGGAGGTCGGCCATGTGCTTCTCCACCGTGCGCTTCGCCAGGCCCGCCAGCGAGCCCAGCTCGACCTGGGTCAGCGACACGTCGAGCTCGCAGCCGTCGTCCACGACCCGCCCGTACCCGTCGGCGATCTCCAGGAGCACCTTGGCGAGCCGTCCCGCCGCCGACCGGGCCACGAAGTCGACCCGGCGCCGGTCCGACCAGCGCAGCCGCTCGGTGATCATCCGCGAGATCTCGTGCGCGGTGTCGGGCGAACGGCGGAGGAAGGCGTCGAACTCGACCCGCCCGACCACCCTCGTCCGGACGTGGCCGCACGCGATCACGGTGGCCGACCGCGCGCCGCCGTCGATGGCCGCGAGCTCGCCGACCAGGTCGCCGCCGACCCGGACGGCCAGCACCGCCTCCTTGCCCACCGCGGAGTCCACTACCACCTTCACCACGCCGTCCAGCAGCAGCACCACGTGGTTGTCGCGGTCGCCGTACCGGAGCAGCGATTCACCCGGCGGGTACGCGCGCGCCGAACCGAGTCGCAGCAACTCATCGCGGAATTCCGGACGCAGTCGGTGCAGCAATGTCGATGCGGGCCAATCGTCCTTCGCCGACACGGGTGGCGACACATCTCCTCCACGATGGGTGAACCGCCAAGGTTCACGTCGCCCGCGCCGAATGGCAAGGACCATTTCGGTGACATCGACGCCGGATTCCGGGCGCGTTGTCGGAATTCCCTTCCCGACCGCCGCCTCCGCGCCGACTCCCGACGACGTCCGCCCGACTCGTCGTCCCGAAGCCCGCGTCCTCCTAGACTCACCCTCGTGAGCGACGAGCTGGTGCCGGACCCCCGTCAGATGCGCGCCTCGGACGCCGACCGCGAGAAGGTCGCCAGAGTGCTCCAGCAGGCGCACGGCGAGGGCCGCCTGGACCTGCACGAGCTGGACGAGCGCCTGGGCGCGGTGTACGCGGCGAAGACGTACGGCGACCTCGTGCCGCTGACCGCCGACCTCGGCGTGCCGGCGCCCGCCGTGCTACCCCTGCCCGTCCAGCACAACGCGCCCGCCTCGCGCATCGGCGGGACGCCCGGCTCGACGGCCTCGTTCGCGTTCTGGTCGGGCGTGGACCGGCGGGGCGAGTGGGTGGTGCCGCCGACGCACACCGCGGTGGCGATCATGGGCGGCGTCCAGCTCGACCTGACCAAGGCCCGCTTCGCGCAGGGCGAGACCACGATCAACGCCTACGCCCTCATGGGCGGCGTGGAGATCATCGTGCCCGAGGACATCACCGTCCGGGTCGACGGCGTCGGCTTCATGGGCGCGTTCGAGGACCTCACCTACAAGGGCGCGCCGACCATCCCCGGCGGGCCGGTCGTGCGCATCACGGGCTTCGCGATGATGGGCGCCGTCGAGGTCAAGCGCCCCAAGAAGAAGAAGCTGAAGGGCAAGCAGCGGCACGACGAGCTGGAGGGCTAGTCGCGGGGACGGCCGGCGGCTACCCTTCGACGTCCCCGCCGCCGTCCCCTGCGAGCCCATGACCAGCCCCGTGTTCGTCGACCCGTCCGGCCGCCGCCGATGGGTCCTGCGCGTCGTCATCGGCGTTGCCGTGACCTGCGTGCTCGCCTACCTGACGTTGCTCGCCGTCGCCCTCGCGGGCGGCCCGGTGAACCGGTCCGCGCTGCTGCCCGTGCCGGAGGACGAGACACCGGTCGTCGCCACCACCGCGGCCGTCACCACGACGACCACCGCGCGGCCCGCCCGTCCGGTGACCGACGCCGAGACCACCCCCACGACCGACGACGTCGAGCCGACCACGACGGTCGGGACCACGGCCGCCCCGAAGACCGAGAAGCCGACCCAGGGCCGCCGGTCCGAGGCGCCGGGCGCGGCGAACCGGCCGACGTCCGCCGGCAAGGGCTGATGCGCGCCCACCTTCCGTCACCACGCGCGCACTGGCTGCTGCTGGCGCTGTCGCTGGTGGTCCTGCTCGCCTTCCTGCTGCTCGACGTCCTGGTGGTGCAGCGGGTCGGGCAGGGCGAGGCGCCGTCGGCCGGTCCCGCGGACCGGGTGCCCGACGCGGTCCGCACGGGCGGCCCGCTGATCGGCTCGGACGGCACCGGCCTGACGTCCCGCGCGGTGCCGGACGGCGCGGTCGTGCTGACCTTCGACGACGGCCCCGACCCGCACTGGACGCCGCAGGTGCTGGACGTGCTGCGGCGCAACAACGCGAAGGCCACGTTCTTCGTCACCGGGGTCGCCGCCGCGCGCCACCCGGAGTTGGTCGAGCGCATGGCCGACGAGGGCCACGAGGTGGGGCTGCACACGTTCACCCACGTCGACCTCGGCACGGTCGGCGAGGCGCGCACGGCGTTGGAGCTGGGCCAGACGCAGCTCGTGGTGGCCGCCGCGACGGGGCGGGCGAGCAGCCTCGTGCGGCCGCCCTACTCGGCCCGCCCGGACGCGCTGGACAACGACGACCTCGCCGCCGTGGAGCGGATGGTGGCGTCCGGGCACCTGGTGCTGCTGTCCACCCACGACACCGAGGACTGGCGCAACCCCGGCGTCGACGCGATCGTGGCCGCCGGCACCCCGTCCGACCGGCGCGGCGTGGTGCTGCTGGCGCACGACGGCGGCGGCGACCGGTCGCAGACCGTGGCGGCGGTGGAACAGCTGATCCCGAAGCTGCGCGAGCAGGGCCGCCAGTTCCGCACGGCCGGCGACGCGCTGGGCGTGCAGGTGCCGCGCGCGGCGAGCGCCGTGGAGCAGGCGGAGGGCACGGCGGTGTCGCTGGCCGTGCGCGCCGCCGCCGCGACCACCGAGCTGATGACGTGGCTGGTCGTCGTCTCCAGCGTGCTGGCGCTGCTGCGGGCGGCGCTGCTGCTCGGCACCACTGGCATCCACGCGCGCCGGGCCCGGCGGGTCGGCCGGCACGCGCGGCGGCTGCCGCGCCAACCCGTGACCGTGCTCGTGCCCGCGTACAACGAGGAAGCGGGCATCGAGGCGACCCTGCGCACCATCCTGGCGAGCACCGCGGACGTGCGGGTGATCGTGGTGGACGACGGGTCGACCGACCGCACCAGCGAGGTCGTCCGGTCCCTCGGCCTGCCCGGCGTGACGCTGATCCGGCAGGCCAACGCGGGCAAGGCCGCCGCGTTGAACACGGGCCTGGCGCACTGCCGCACCGAGCTCGTGGTGATGGTGGACGGCGACACGGTGCTGGAGCCGGACACCGTCGCCGAGCTGGTCGAGCCGTTCGCCGACCCGGACGTGGGCGCGGTGTCGGGCAACGCGAAGGTCGGCAACCGGGACGGCCTGCTCGGCCGCTGGCAGCACATCGAGTACGTGATCGGGTTCAACCTCGACCGGCGCATGTACGACGTCATGGAGTGCATGCCGACCGTGCCCGGCGCCGTCGGCGGGTTCCGGTTGAGCGCGTTGCGGCAGGTCGGGGGCGTGCCGGAGGACACGCTGGCCGAGGACACCGATCTCACGATGGCGTTGGAGCGGGCGGGCTGGGCGGTCACGTACCGCGAGTCGGCCCGCGCGTGGACCGAGGCGCCCGCCACGCTCGGCCAGCTGTGGCGCCAGCGCTACCGCTGGTGCTACGGCACGTTGCAGGCGATGTGGAAGCACCGCGGCGCGGTGCGGGAACGCGGCCTGGGCGGTCGGCTGGGCCGGCGCGGGCTGCCGTACCTCGCGCTGTACCAGGTCGTGCTGCCCGTGCTGGCGCCCGTGATCGACGTGTTCGCCGTGCTCAGCCTGTTCACCGACCCGGTGCGCGGCGCGGCGGCGTGGCTCGGGTTCCTGGTCCTGCAGCTGGTGCCCGCCGTGATCGCGTTCCGGCTGGACCGGGAGAGCCTGCGCCCGCTGTGGGCCGTGGCCCTCCAGCCGGTCGTGTACCGGCAGCTCATGTACCTCGTCGTGATCCAGTCCGTGATCACCGCCATCGCCGGCGCGCGGCTGCCGTGGCAGAAGCTGAAGCGCACCGGCACGGCGGCCCGGTACGCGCCCTCGGCGGTCGTGGTCGACGACGTCACCGAACCGCTGCACGTGGGCACGGCGGCGCAGCGCGCGCCCCGCCTCGCCGAGGACGACGAGGTCACGGCACCGCTGCGCCGCCGCTGACGGCTACTGCCCCTGCCAGTAGAAGTACTGGTGCTGGACGTCCCGGCAGTCCCACATCTGCACGGTGGTGCCCCGGCCGTGGTCGTAGATGTCCAGGCACAGGCTCGGGCTGCTCAGCGAGCGGTACCGGTAGGCGCCCTGGTAGGCCTCGCGCGTGAACTCCTGGGTCCTGGTCGAGTCACAGCGGTACTGGACGACCTGCACGCCCCGGCCCTTGTACGCGTCGAGGCACATGTTCAGGTTCGAGTACGGGCGCAGCCGCCAGTAGCCGTGGGGGCCGGTGGCGATGTCCCAGTCCTGGTTGTTCCAGCCGTTGCACCACCACATCTGGATCTGCGGACCGCCGCCCGCGTTGTAGACGTCGAGGCACTTGCCGTTGGCCTCGGGCGCCTGGCTGATGATGGCGAGGCCGCTCAGCTCCCGCTCCTGCTGCCCCGGCCGGACCTGCCCCGACTGGACCTGCCCCGGCTGAACTTGCGCCGACTGGTCGTCGGCGGGCTTGGCCGGCTGCGCCGCCGCCTCCGCCGCCCCCGCGAACGCCGCGACGCCGAGCAGCGCCGCCAACAGCACTCTGGTTAACCGTCCTGACACGTGGTGCCCCCTTCGGTTGCCGATGGGGTGGATGCAACTAGCCGCCGCTCACGCTTCGCTCACCCTCGCGCTCACCTCGCGCGGGTGGCCGAACGCCCCGCCGACGAACGGCCGCACCCCCGCGCCGACTCAACTAGGACGCCCGTCCCACTCCGCCTAGACTCGGCGACATGGCTGCTCCATCGACATCGCCGTCGCTGCCCCCGGCGCTCGCGGACGCCGTCCGCGACGACGCGTCGCTGCGCCGGTTCCTGCACGGACTGCCCGGTGTGGACCAGGTCGGCGTCGAACAGCGCGCGGCCGGTCTGGGCACCCGCAGCATCAAGAAGGCCGGCAAGATGTGGGCCATCGACACCGCGATCAGCATGGTCGACCTGACCACGCTGGAAGGCGCGGACACGCACGGCAAGGTGCGGTCGCTGGCGGCGAAGGCCCGCCGGCCCGACCCGGAGCGCCCCGACGTGCCGAAGGTCGCCGCCGTCTGCGTGTACCCCGACATGGTGGAGACGGCGGTCAAGGAGCTCCAGGGCACCGGCATCAACGTGGCCAGCGTCGCCACCGCGTTCCCGTCCGGCCGGTCCAGCCTGAAGGTGAAGCTGGAGGACACCGCGTTCGCGGTGGACGCGGGCGCCACCGAGATCGACATGGTGATCGACCGCGGCGCGTTCCTGTCCGGCCGCTACGGGCAGGTGTTCGACGAGATCGTGCAGGTCAAGCACGCCTGCGGGGACGCGCACCTCAAGGTCATCCTGGAGACCGGCGAGCTGGCGACCTACGACAACGTGCGCCGCGCGTCCTGGCTCGGCCTGCTCGCGGGCGGCGACTTCATCAAGACCTCCACCGGCAAGGTGTCGCCCGCCGCGACGCTGCCCGTCACGCACGTGATGCTGCAGGCCGTCCGCGACTGGCACACCCAGACGGGTGAGAGACGAGGCGTGAAGCCGGCCGGCGGCATCCGCACCACCAAGGACGCGATCAAGTACCTGGTCGCGGTGAACGAGGTGGCCGGGCCCGAGTGGCTGACCGCGGACCTGTTCCGGTTCGGCGCCTCCACGCTGCTCAACGACCTGCTGATGCAGCGGCGCACCCAGTTGGAGGGCCACTACAGCGGCCCCGATTACGTGACGGTGGACTGACCATGTGGGAATACGCGCCCGCGCCCGAGTCGCGGGACATCGCGAACCTCAAGCCGACCTACCGGATGTTCGTCGACGGCCAGTTCGTCGAGGGCGCCGGTGAGCCGCTGAAGACCGTCAACCCCGGCACGGAGGAGGTGCTGGCCGAGGTCAGCACGGCCGCGCCGGCGGACGTGGACAAGGCCGTGAAGGCCGCGCGCCGCGCCTACGACCGGGTCTGGGGCAGGATGCCCGGCTCGGAGCGCGCCAAGTACATCTTCCGGATCGCGCGGCTGATCCAGGAGCGCGGGCGGGAGCTCGCGGTGCTGGAGTCGCTGGACAACGGCAAGCCCATCAAGGAGTCGCGCGACGTGGACGTGCCCACGGCCGCCGCGCACTTCTTCTACCACGCGGGGTGGGCCGACAAGCTCGGTTACGCGGGCTACGGGCCCGACCCGAGGCCGCTGGGCGTCGCCGGCCAGGTGATCCCGTGGAACTTCCCGCTGCTGATGGCGGCGTGGAAGATCGCGCCGGCGCTGGCGTGCGGCAACACGGTGGTGCTGAAGCCCGCCGAGACGACGCCGCTGACCGCGCTGGTGCTCGCGGAGATCATCCAGCAGGCCGACCTGCCGCCCGGTGTGGTGAACATCCTCCCCGGAGCGGGTGACGTCGGCGCCGCCGTCACGTCGCACCCCGACGTCGACAAGGTCGCGTTCACCGGGTCGACCGAGGTCGGCAAGCTCATCCAGCGGCAGCTCGCCGGCACCGGCCGCAAGCTCACCCTGGAACTCGGCGGCAAGGCCGCGAACATCGTGTTCGACGACGCGCCGCTCGACCAGGCCGTCGAGGGCATCGTCAACGGCATCTTCTTCAACCAGGGCCACGTGTGCTGCGCGGGTTCCCGCCTGCTGGTGCAGGAGTCCGTGGCCGAGGAGCTGCTGGAGAAGCTGCGCGTGCGGATCTCCACGCTGCGCGTCGGCGACCCGCTGGACAAGAACACCGACGTCGGCGCGATCAACTCGCGCGAGCAGCTGACGAAGATCCAGCAGCTGGTCGAGTCCGGCGACGCCGAGGGCGCGGAGCGCTGGACGTCCGCGTGCCCGTTGCCCGACAAGGGTTTCTACTTCGCGCCGACCGTGTTCTCCAACGTGTCGCAGGCGATGCGGATCGCCCGCGAGGAGATCTTCGGGCCGGTGCTGTCGGTGCTGACGTTCCGCACGCCGGACGAGGCCGTGGCCAAGGCGAACAACACGCCGTACGGGCTGTCCGCGGGCATCTGGACCGAGAAGGGGTCCCGCATCCTGTGGGCCGCGCAGAAGATGCGCGCCGGCGTGGTGTGGGCCAACACGTTCAACCGCTTCGACCCGACCGCCCCGTTCGGCGGCTACCAGGAGTCGGGCTTCGGCCGCGAGGGCGGCCGCACCGGGCTGGAGGCCTACCTCGATGTCTGAGAACCGGATCGCGGTCGCGAAGACGTACAAGCTCTACATCGGCGGCGCGTTCCCGCGCTCGGAGTCCGGCCGGTCGTACCCGGTGGTGGACGCCAAGGGCGCGTTCCTCGCCAACGCCGCGCAGGGCTCGCGCAAGGACGCCCGCGACGCGGTGGCGGCGGCGCGCAAGGCGTTCCCGGGCTGGTCGGGCGCGACGGCGTACAACCGCGGCCAGGTGCTGTACCGGGTGGCCGAGGTGCTGGAGGGCCGGCGGGAGCAGTTCGCCGCCGAGGTCGCCGCCTGCGAGGGCGTCGCGGCGAAGAAGGCGCAGTCGCTCGTGGACGCGGCGATCGACCGCTGGGTCTGGTACGCGGGCTGGACCGACAAGGTCGCCACGGTGCTGGGCGGGGCGAACCCCGTGGCCGGGCCGTACTTCTCGTTCTCGACGCCGGAGCCGACGGGCGTGGTCGCGGTGCTCGCGCCGCAGCAGTCGTCGCTGCTGGGGCTGATCAGCGTGGTGGCGCCGGTGATCGCGACCGGCAACACCGCCGTGGTCGTCGGCTCGCAGGACCGGCCGCTGCCCGCCGTGACGCTGTCGGAGGTGCTGGCGACGTCCGACCTGCCGGGTGGCGTGGTGAACGTGCTGACCGGGCGGACGGCGGAGATCGCGCCGTGGCTGGCGTCGCACGCGGACGTGAACGCGCTGGACCTGACCGGTGCGCCGGAGGCCGCGCGGGCGGACCTGGAGCGGGCGGCGGCGGGCACGGTGAAGCGCGTGCTGCGGGCGCGTCCGGCCGAGGACTTCACCCGCGAACCCGACCTGGCCCGCCTGCGGGCGTTCCTGGAGACGAAGACGGTCTGGCACCCGATGGGCGTCTAGCGGCGGCAGCCGAACCAGCTGTAGGCGAGCAGGCCGGCGCAGCCGAGCACGACCGCGGTGGTGGTGGCGGAGGTGGTGCCGGTCGGCTGCACCGGCCACGTCAGCAGGCGGGTGAGCCAGTGGTCGCCGGTGGGTGGGACGACGAGCGTGACGCCGGCCCAGCCGACCGGCGGGGCCCAGGCGGCGCGTGCGCCGAAGAGCACCGCGCCGAGCGCCGCCAGGCCGCCGAGGCCGAGGACGTCGCGGAGCACGAAGGCGTCCGGGGCGATCGGGTCGGCGACCCGGCCGGCGGCGAGCAGCAGTGCGGCGACGATCCCGACGCCGAGCAGCAGGTGCGCGGCCCGGCGGGGCGGCCAGCCGAACGCGGCCGTGCGGTCGAGCGCCAGGTCGTGCCCGCCGAGCCCGGCCGCGACGGCGGCCACCCCGAGCGCCGCGCCGAACGCGGCGAGGTGCGGGCTGCCGTCCGGCTGGGCGAGCGCGGCGAGCACCGCCACCCCGACCACCACGGCCACCGCCGCTCCCGCCACCTGCCGCGACCGCGCGTGGAGCAGCACCCATCGCGTCACGCCGCACCTCCGGTCAGGACACCGAGGGCGTCGCCGGCGCACGCGGCCTGGACCTCGCGGGCCGATTGGACCCTCGCCGCCTGGACGGGCTCGGGCAACGTGCGCAGGTGCGCCCACGCCCGCTCGGTCAGCGCGTCGATCTCCTCCCCCAACCACAGGCGGAACGAGGGCAGCGGCTCGACGCGGCCCGTCAGCCACGCCGTCATCACCGTGCGCGCCGCCACCTCCCGGCCCACCTCACGGGGGATGCGGTCGCTGTAGCACGTCCGCGTGCCCGCGCCGGCCACCAGGTACGCCGTCAGCTGCTCGGGCGTCGGGGGTTCACGGCGGAAGTAGGTGAAGTCGTCCAGGCTCACCCACACGGCCTCCGTCGACTCCGGCCCGCGCTCCGGGTTGCCCCGCACCGCGGCCGCCACCTCCCGCACCGACGTCGGCGGTGACGGCAGCTTCGCCAGCAGGCGCAACGCCTCCCGCGCGGGTCCGGCCAACGCCGCCCGCTCGTGCTCGTGCGCCCGCGTCAGGCACAGTTGCTCCGCGCACACCAGCTCCGCCGCCACCTCGTCCCGCGCCGTCGCCGACGCCGGCATCAACGGCGCCGCGACCGCACCGGCCACCAGCACGGGCAGCAGCCCCGCCCACCGCCGCCGCGACGCCACCAGCAGGAACCCCGTCAGCGCCACCCCGGTGAACCACAGCAGCTGCACCGCGCTCACCGGTCCCGGCACCGACGCGTACACCGTCACCGGCATCGGCAACGACGGGAGCAGCAGCGTCCAGCGGAGCGTGTCCTCCCCCGTCGGGCCCAGCCCGAGGGTCATCAGCGCCATCCCGCCGACCGCCAGCAGCGGCGGCGTCAACAGGGACGGCACGAGCCTGGCCAGCCCCATGCCCAGCGCCGCCGCGGCCACCAGGGCCACCACACCCACCACCGCGACCGGCAGCCAGCGGAGGTGGAAGTAGTCCGTCGCCGACACGACCTGCGCCGCGCCGACCGCGAGCACCACCGCGTACGCCGCGACCAGCGCCGCCGCCAACGCCCCGAGCGTCCACCCCACCCGCTGGGCACGGGGCCGCGGCGTGGAGCCGAACAGCTCCTCCACCCCGGACCGCCGGTCCCGCAGGCCCTGCAACGCCCCACCGCCCAGCACCAGCGGCCAGGCGATCATGAGCATGAACCGGACCCACTCGGCCATCGTCGACCACTGCCGTGACCAGGCGGCGCTGTTCTTCATCGACGGACCCCATTGCAGCATGCCCACCACGACGAGCACCGTGAGCGCGCCGAGGACCAGCGCCGCGGTCCGCCTGAGCTCGATCCCGAGAATCCTCACCACTCACCCGCCCCACCGAGCAGGGCCGAGTAGCCGCGTTCGAGCGGGCTGTCGCCGACGTCGCCGGGCCCACCCGCGGCGGCCAGGTCGTCGGGCGTGCCCTGGAACACCAGCCGGCCCTTGTTGATCAGCACCACGTCCGTGCACGCCGCCGCGACGTCCTCGACCAGGTGCGTCGACACGACCACGCACGAGTCGGAACCCAGTTCCTGCAACAACTCCCGGAACCGGACCCGTTGACCGGGGTCGAGCCCGGCGGTCGGCTCGTCGAGCAGCAGCACCTCCGGGTCGTTCACGATCGCCTGCGCGATGCCCGCCCGCCGCACCATGCCGCCGGACAGCGTCTTCAGCCGGGAGTCGGCGCGATCGGCCAGCCCGACCCGCTCCACGGCCCGCTGCACCGCGCCGGGCACGTCCCGCTTCGGCATCTCCTTCAGCCACGCCACGTACTCGACGAACTCGCGCACCGTGAACCGCTTGTAGTAGCCGAAGTCCTGCGGCAGGTAGCCCAGCGACCGACGCACCCGGCGCAGGTCGGGCCGCCCCGACACCGACGAGCCGAGCACCGACAACGTCCCGGACGCGGGCCGCACCACGGTCGCCAGCGACCGGATCAACGTGGTCTTCCCCGCGCCGTTCGGCCCGAGCAGCCCGTGCACCCCCGTGCCGAGCCGCAGGTCCAGCCCGTCCACCGCCATCGTGCGACCCGCGCGCACGCGCAGGCCCCGCGCCTCGACCTGCCAGGCGTACCCCGTCGGCGCGACCTCCGCCGCGCTCACCGCACGTGCCATCTGCTTCCCCTCCATCACAGGCGCGCGTAGGCCGCGGACCTGAAGAACACGGCGGCGGCGCACCCCACGAGCACCGCCGCCCAGACCGGCGCCGCGGCCGGCGTCAGCACACCGGGCTCGCCGCCGACGACCACCGCCGGACCGATCACCAGCACCGTCCAGGACGTGGCGGTGACGACGGCGGCCCGGCGCACCCCGATCACGCCGCCCAGCGCCAGGGTCGCGGACGTGACGGCCAGGCACGGCAGCAGCCAGTACGCGGGCGACGCGCCGGTCGCCCAGCCGCCGAGCAGCAACCCGGGCAGCACGACCGCCAGCACCGCGAGCGTGCGGCGCAGCACCAGCTGCAGCCCGGCCCGGGGCGTGGACACCACCAGCTCGTGCGCCGGGTCCATGCCGCGCGACCAGGCCGCGACCACACCCAGGACGGGCACGACCGGCGCGATCAACAGCACCGCGGACGACGTCGAGCGCCCGGACAGCAGGCCGTCCAGCGCCAGCGCCGCCAGGACCGCGAACGCCGTCATCGCCAGCCACGGCAGCAACGACGGCGTGGCCCACCGGACGAACCGACGTCGTCGGCCCGCCGGCGCGCCGGCCCGCGTCGCGGTCGGCTCCAACCCCGCCCACACGGCCGCCGTCAGTACCGTGACCTGCGGCGGAGCCGCGTCGGCCAGCCGCAGACGGCACGTCTGGCACGCCTCCAGGTGCGCCTCGACCGCCCACAGCACGTCGGCGGGCAGGTCGTCACCCGACGCGTACCGGGCGATCGAGTCGGCCTTCGGGTGCTCGCTCATGACAGTGCCTCCCGCATCGCGATCCGGGCGCGCCGGACGCGGGTCTTGACGGTGCCCTCGGGCACCCCGAGCAGCACCGCGGTCTCCCGCACGGTCAGCCCGTCCAGCACCATCGCCTGCAACACCTGCCGCAGCTCCGGCGCGAGGTCGCGCAACGCGCCGCCGACGTCGTCGCTCAACGCGCCCGCCAGGACCTCGTCCTCGGCGGCGGGCGCGGCGGCGGGCGCGGCCTCGACCGCGGGCAGCGGCCGGGCCTGGCGCGCGCGCTTGCGGAACGCGTCGACCAGCCGCCGCGCCGCGATCGTCCACAGCCACCCGACCGCCGTGCCGTCGACCGCCGCGCCCGCGAACGACCCCGCCGCACGCCACACCGCCAGGTAGGTCTCCTGCATGACCTCGGCCACGACCTGCTCGTCGGCACACCGGCGGCGCAGGCGCACGGCCAGCCACGGCGACGTGCGGCGGTAGAGCTCCTCGAAGGCCGCGCGGTCGCCACGGGCCACGGCGCGGACCAGCTGGTCCTCGTTCACACCCGGCAAGACGCCCCGTTCACGGGAAAGGTTCTCACCGCAGAGTGACGTGCATCACATCAGTACCAGGTGTCCTGCTCCGAGGCGGCCTTGACGTCGGCTTCGGCGGTGGCCCGGTGCACCACGGCCGCGAGCGCCTCCTCCAGCTCCCGCTGCACGTCACCGGGTTCCTCGGTGGCCACGGCGATCGTCACCTCGCTGCGGCCCGCGCCGGCGTCGACGACCGTCAGCTCACCCCGGTAGCCGCCCTCCTCCCAGGACACGCGCCGGCGGTCGTGGTCGACGCGGGGGGTGGAGCCGGACAAACCGGGCAGGTGCTGGGGCAGGCTCCCGGGCCGCGACAGGAAGTCGAACAGCTCTCCCGCGGCCATCTCGACCGGTGCCCGGTGCTCGTAGCTGGTCATGGCCACGGGTACCCGGTCAGGCCGGGGTCAAGACCGTGTCGAACAGGTCGCGCAACGCGTCATCCGACCGGGTGAGGCTCTGCTCGCACGCGTCGATGAACGCGGTCCTGTCCAGCGTGTGCACGGCGACCTTCCAGCCCGCCTCCCGCGCCAACTGCCGGAAGAACGCCCGTTGCGCGCGCCCGTTGCCCTCCCGGAACGGGTGCACGGCGTTGACCTCGGCGAAGTAGTGCGCGAACCGGTCCAGGAACGCCTCACGCGGCAGGCCGCGCAGGTAGCGCTCCCTCCTCAGACCGTCGAACACGCCGGTCGCGTAGGGCTCGACCTGCTGCCACGCGGCGAACAACGCCGACTTGCCGATGTTGACCCGCCGGAGCTCACCGGCCCACGGGTAGAAGTCGCCGAAGATGCGGCGGTGGAAGGCACGCAGGTGGGCCAAGTCGTACAGGCCGGGCAGCGGCGCCATCGCGAGCTGTTCGACGCGCATCGTGCTCAGCCGCGTCTCGGCGAAGTCGCACTCGGCCGGGTCGGTCAGGCCCAGGTTGTTGCGCAGCACCCCGGACGCGGGGTCCAGGTAGGGGTCTTCGTCCACTACCGGCGCAGCGCCTCGATCTCCCGGGCGATCGCCTCGTCCACGGTCAGCTCCCCCGCCGCGACGGCACGCATGGTGGCCACCACGTCGTTCGGCACGGCCAAGCCCTCCAGCCGGGCGCTGCCGACGGCCTCGGCGATCGCTTCCTCGCCACCGCTCGTCAGCCTGCGGAAGTAGCGGGCCATCACCTCGTGCGAGAGGGGCGCGCTGCTCGGCTCCGACTCGGGCAGGTCACCGCGCGCCGAGCGCCACGGCTCCTCGTCGTGCGCCATGTCGCTCAACTGGTGCCGGGTGAAGTGGCCGTACCGCTCGACCACCGACGCGACGACCGCGCACTCACGTCCGGTGAGCCTGCCCGGATCGCCCTCTTCCCACGCGCAGACCTCGGACCGGCCCTGGTGGCGGTAGTAGACCTCGGGCACCACGGGACCTCGCCGCCACGCCTCGATCCGGGCGTCGAACAGCGGCTCGCCGTGCTCGGCGAGGTGCCACGCCTGGGCGTAGTAGAGCAGCTTCTGCAGCTTCATCGGCGACTCGGGCCCGGTGGCGTCGAGCACGGCCGCGGCCACGTCGTGGACGTCCGCCATGCCACCTCCCGCGAGTGCTCTGAGCTGCGACTACCAGTCTACCGGAGATCGCGGGCCGGTGGGTCAGCTCCGACGGTCGCGCAGCCTGGTCAGGGCCAGTGCGGCGGCGCCGGTCAGCAGCAGGAGGCCGCCGAGGGCCAGGGTGCCGCGGATCGGGGCTCCGGTGTCGGCCAGGTCGTCATCGCCCGGTTGGCCGGGGTGGGTCGGGTGGACGTCGCTCGGCCGACTCGTGGTCCCGCTGGTCGCGCCGCTGGTCGTCGTGCCGGTGGTGACGCCGGTCGTCGTAGTCCCGGTGGTGGTCCCGGTAGTGGTCCCGGTCGTCGTGGTGGCGCTCGTCGTGGTGGCGCTCGTCGTCGTGGCGGTGGTGTCGGTCGTCGTGGTGGTCGGCTCGGTGGTGGTCGTGGGCTGCGTCGTGGTTGTCGTCGGCCGCGTCGTGGTGGTCGTTGTGGGCTGCTGCGTGGTGGTCGTTGTGGGCTGCGTCGTGGTGGTCGGCTCGGTCGTGGTGGTGGGTTGTTGGGTTGTCGTCGTAGTGGTGCTCGTGGTGGTGGGCTCGGTCGTAGTGGTCGTCGTGGTGGTCGTCGTAGTGGGTTCGGTTGTGGTGGTGGTCGGCTCGGTGGTTGTCGTTGTTGTGGTGGTCGTTGTTGTGGTGGTCGTTGTCGTAGTGGTGGTTGTTGTGGTCGTGGTGGTGGGGCTCGTGCAGGTGGTGACGATGTTGTCGAACGGGGCGTAGTGGATCTCGCCGCCGCTGCCGCCCGTCGCGCCGCCCGCCTCGAGCGCCTTGACCACCACGGCGCCTTCGATGTTGGACGAGCTGAGGTCGACCAGGGTGGCGTTCGGCGCGTAGATCGTGCCCCAGACCGTGGGCGAGTTCGGCGGCAGCGTGATCGTCCCCGAGGTGGTGAAGTTCCACAGCACGTGCTGCGACGGCTCGTTGCCCTGCCAGCTCGGGTTCGGCGGGTCGAAGGTGTAGTCGCCGGACACGTCGACGTTGATGATCAACCACGCCTGGTCGCCGGGCTGGAGGTAGCCGTTGCGCGGGTTGATGTTGTCCAGCGTGCTGATCTGCTCGGGGGTCAGGGTCAGCACGTTCTGGCCCGGCTGGAGGCCGAGGGTGGCGTTGGGGTCGGCGCCGTTCCACGGGCCCTGGCCGTTCTGGTCGGTCAACGTCACGGTGGACGGGCACGCGAACATCTCCGCGTTGAGGCTCCGGTAGGTCGCGAACAGCGACGCGAAGTCGAACCCGCTCGCGCCCGCGACCGACTCGGCGGGCTGCGAGGTCTGGATCGACACGCCCGGTGAGGTGTTCGGGCCCGCGCCGTCCGGCACGACCCACGTCACGCCGCCGGACGGGATCACATCGGCGCCCGTCAGGTCACCGATCTTGGCGTAGGAGTTGTTCAGGACGCTGAGCGTGCCCGTGCTCCCGGCGAAGTCGATCGCACCGCCCACGACGAAGCTGGTCGGCTGGGTGTCAGGGGCCAGGACGTAGGTGCCGGGGTTGTTGGGCCCCACGTTGTACTGGCGGAAGCGGACGTCGCCGCCCACGGCGACCGGGCCTTCCGTCTCGTTCTCGTACAGCCCGGCGTCGCCCTCGACCAGCACCAGGAACCCGTGGCTCGGATCGGCGTACACGTCGTTCGGCGCGACCGGCCGCACGGGGTTCACCTCGGCCTGGAGCCTCGGCTGCGCATTCGGCGCCCACGCGATCGCGACGACGGCGAGAACGACGGCAGCGCCTACCGCGCCAATGCGACTGATCTGCATGTCCGGCTCCTGGTGAGGTCGACCTTGACACCCATCCAGCAGCCAAGAGCAACTTCCCGGACCCGACACCTCGGCACGCCCGGATTTCACCCACCGGAGTGATCACCGCGCGAGTCCTGCGTTCAGCACGCGCATGTCCTGCGTTCAGAACACCCGAGTTCAACGCCCAGGACGAACCTTCACTAGTTCGTGCGCCAGCCCAGGCGGCCGTCGGTCGTGACGAGCGGTTCGCAGTGGCCGAGCCTGCCGCGGTGCTCCAGGGCCGTGGCGACCTGGTCCAGCATCTCGTCCAGGCTGGTCCACTCGGGCTTCAGCACCTCGCCCGCCTCGCGGTCCCACTCGACCACGCACCCGGACAGCACGCCCGGCCTCAGGTCGACCGCCAACGCGTCGCCGCACCCGTCGAACGCGATCGGCAGCCACATCGGGTGGAAGCCGGACGTCGCCGTGCCCGCCTCCGTGTCGAGGTCCGCGGGCCAGAACCGCTCCTTCAACCGCCACGAGCGCAACGAGTTGGACGGGCCGAGCGGGGTGTAGAACGGCGGCAGCACCTCGGCGAACGCCAGGTCCGCGGTGCCGCCGCAGACGGCCCACCACGCGCGGAGCTCGTCCGGCGGCTCCAGCCCGCTCGCGTGCGCCAGCGCCTCGACGGCGGCGTTGCCCTCCGGGGGGATGAACGCCGAACCGGTCAAGGGGGCGTGGTGGTCGAGCCACGCCACGATCCGCTCCCAATGGCGCAAAACACCCACCACCACATGATCAGGTGCCGTCGCCTCCGGTGGTACCGCCCATCGGGGCAGGATCTGGCCGAACGCCGCACATCGCGGTTCCCGATGGGGCAGGATCGCGGTCGCACGGCACCAAGAGGGGGACTCGGGTGGAACAGGGTTTCGGCGTCGACACCGCGGCGCTGTCGGCGTACGGCAGCGCGGCGTCGGGTCTGGCGAGCGAGGTCGGCGCGGTCGGCACGTCCACGTTGGCGGGCACGACGTCGTTGGCCTCGGGCAGCTTCGGCAGGGTCGGGGACGAGGTCGGGCTGGGCGCGGCGTTCCAGGCCGCGGCACAGGCCCAAGTGGACGGTGTGGCCGCCGCGTCGGCGGGGCTGGCGGCGTTCGCGACCGCCGTGCGGCAGACCGGCGAGGCGTACGTGGAGCAGGAGGCACGCAACAGCGCCGACCTCGACCGGGCCTACCGGGTCTGACGTGGACGTCGGCGGATTCCTGGCGGGCCTGGTCCAGCCCATGAAGGACCACCTGGCCAAGCTGGAGGGCGACACGGGCGGCGCGACGAGCGCGGCCGACGCGTTCGGGCGGGCCTCCTCGGCGTTGACGGAGATCGACGGCAGGCACACGGGCGCGGCGAACGCGGCGTTGGCGAACTGGTACGGCGAGAAGGCGAACGCGTTCCAGGCGCGCGTCTCGACGTTCTCGGGCGGCGTGGGCACGTTGGCGCGCAACGCGACGGCCACCCGGGAGGCCGCCACGACGGCGGTCGACGCGGTGAACTCCGGCAAGACCGCGATCCAGGGCCTGATCGACGAGTTCACCGGCTGGGCGTGGCCCCGGTTGGCGGCGGCCGCGGCGTCGTCGGTGTTCGGCGGGATCGGCGCCGTGCTCGCGGTGGCGGCCGAGGTGACCGCGAAGGCGCGCGAGTACGAGGGCCGGACCGGTCAGGAGTTGGACAAGGTCCGCACCGCGCTGACCGACGTCGCCACGCGGCTGCGGGGCTTGCAGCACCCCGACTTCGCCGGGCTCGGCGACCCGTTGGGCGCGGAGGGCGGCGGCACCACGTCCACGTCTTCGGCGTCGTCCGCGTCGTCCACGAGTGGTGACGGCGGGAACCAGTCGTCGTCCGGTGGCGGTGGTGGCGCCGGCGGTGGCGGAGGGGGCGGAGGGGGCGGCGGTGGCGGAGGAGGCGGTGGCGGCGGCGGTGCCGTCGGTCCACGCCTGCCGGTCGCCATCCCGCCGCAGCCCGGCACCGGCGTCGGCGTAAACCTGCCGGACGGCAGTTCCGCCGAAGCGCCGAACGAGACCGCCGCGCGGGCGGTGCGCAACGCGCTGTCCGCGCTGGGCACCCCGTACGTGTGGGGCGGCGCGAACCCGCCGCAGGGCACGGACTGCAGCGGCCTCACCCAGTGGGCGTACGGGGGCGGCGGGTTCGACATCCCGCGGCCCGCGTCGTCGCAGGCGATGGGCGCGTCCGTGCCGCCGGACCAGCTGCTGCCCGGCGACCTGGTGGTGTGGGACGGGCACGTGGCGATGGTGATCGGCAACGGGCAGATGGTGGAGGCGGGCGACCCGGTGCAGGTCAACCCGATCCGCACCAGCAACAGCGGCATGGGCTTCATGGGTTTCTACCGACCGACGGGCTGAGGACGTGGACGAGGCGGAGCGGGCGGCCCAGCGGGTCGCGGACACCGAGCGGCGGATTTCCGAGCACGTGGCGCGCACCGGGCCCGTGCTCGGTCGGGCGTCGTCCCCGGACGGCGCGGTCACGGTCGTCACGGCGCCCGGCGGGCCACCGCGGGAGGTGCGGGTGTCGCCGGCGGCGTTGACGATGGGACCGCGGGCGTTGGCGGACGAGATCCTGCGCGTGTCGGCGCGGGCGTCCCGCGACGCCGCGTCCCGCCTGCACCGGACGCTGGAACGGGTGGCCGACCCGGCGGCGGTGCGGGCGTTGGCGGAGATCGGGTTCGAGCCCGGCCCGGACGACGGGTCCGACGACGACGGGTTCGGCGGCGGCTCGTACCTGAGGAGTTCGCGGTGACGCAGGAGGAACGGCTCGCGGCGGCCGAAGGCCTGACCGAGGTCCTGGCCCGGACCACCGGCGCCGCCGACCACCCGACCGGCCTGGCGCGGGCCACCGCGACCGCGACGGGTGAGCTGACGTCGCTCGACCTGCACCCGAACGCGCTGGCGCAGGGCGCGGACGCGATCGGCAGGCTGGTCGTCGAGACGGCCCGGCTGGCGACCGACGCGGCCGTGCAGAAGAGCTACAACGAATTGGCCAAGTCGCTCGGCGACAGCATGGCCATGACGGTGGAGGCGTTCGCCGGCCCTCCGCCGCTGCGCGCCGCGCGGTCGACGGGCGCCGCCCATCCCGGCTGGTCCGCACCACAGCCGTTCGCCGGACAGCGGCCTCCCGAACCCGCCAGGCCCGGCCCGCACTTGAACGCGCAACCGGGCCGACCCGCCGCGCCACCGCGCCCGGCCGACCCCGGACGACCCGGCACTCCGCGCCACCCCGTCGAGCCGAACCGGCCCGGCCCTGCCCACCAGCAGGGCAGTTTCGGCTGGTCAGGGGCCCAGCCACGGCCCGCGCACCCGTCACCCGCCGAGCCCGGGACCACCGCCACCGGCCCCACCGGACAGCCCGCGCCACCGTGGGCGGGGCAGCAGGGGAACCGTCCCGCGCCCCGTCCGGAGCCCGAGGAAACGGACGACGACGACTACTTCGCCGACCCATTCCGTGGTCAACGGCAGTAGCGCGTGATCGACCCCGTACTCTTGCCCCCGCATCGCAAAGGGGCATGGCGTGACCGGGAGGTCGGATGGCACAGGACATCGTCCCGATCGAGCTGGGGCTCACCCAGGGTGATGTGGTCACCCTGTGGGCCCCGCGCTGGCGGGAAGAGGGCGAGGAGTGGGAAGCATTCCTCGGCCACGAGGAGGACCTGTACGCGTTCCCCGATGCCGCGCACCTGGCGGCGTTCGTGCGCAAGGCCGAGGAGCACGACCTGACCGACCACCCGGCGTGGCACGTGGTGCCCGCGCTGTCGGTCGGTGAGCTGTCGCCGGACGACAACCACCAGTTCGACCTGGTCGGCGTGCCGGAGCTGGTCGCCGAGGAGCCCGACACCTGGGTCATCGGCGAGCTGGCCGACGTGGTGTCGATCGTGCGGTCGCTGGCGGACGTGTGCGACCTCGAGAAGGTGCACGAGATCCTCGACTCGGCGGAGGGCTTCTCGCTACTCCCGCAGGGCACGCTGCCGTTCACCGGCCGCGAGGGTCAGGCGCTGTGGACCGAGATCGCCGAGGTCGTCGCCGAGAAGTGGGACGAGGTGCTCGACGCGATCGACGAGGTGATCACCACCCCGGAGGTCGACGAGACCGCGCTCCAGGCCGCGCAGGAGGAGATGGCCGCGTTCGAGGAGGCCAACGCCGCGGCGGCCGACACCGAGGACGAGGACGACGAGGACGGCGAGGAGCCGGTCGGCTTCTGGGGCGAGGTCGGCATCGACCCGATCAAGATCATCAGCGGGGCGGGCGAGTACTACACGCTGCGCTGCTACCTCGACGACCAGCCGGTGTTCCTCGGCCGCAAGGGCAAGATCGACGTGTTCACGTCGCCGCGCGCCCTGGCCCGGTTCATCGTGGAGGCCGACGACAACGACCTGGCCGAGGTGTCGACCTGGGGCGAGCTGGTCACCAAGGCGACCGGCGGCGACCTGGACGTCCAGGTCGACCCGGACAACGTCTACGTGCTCACCGGCCTGGACGAGGACATCGCCGACGGCCCGGACGCGGTCGACCCCACGCAGCTCGACCTGGTCGTGGAGCTGCTGGAGGACACCGGCGAGTGGGCGAACGACGACACCGTGAAGGTGGCGCTGAACCAGTCCGAGCGGCTGGGCTGGCTGGTGTCGTACGTGCTGAAGCCCGACCCCACGCGGTTGGCCCCGAGCGCGCCGTTCGACGACGAGCAGGTGGCGTGGCGGAACCTCGTCGCGGCGTTCGAGGACCGGCTGAAGGTGCACTAGCCGTCGTGCGCCGGTCGTCGTGCCGCTGAGCGCGCACGGCAAGGACAGCAAGACAAGAGGTCGCGGGCCCCGTCGGAGCCCGCGACCTCTGTCGTTCAGGCGTCCTACCGCTGGAGGGCGACGTACGCGGGCTCGATCACGTCCTGGATCAGGGCGCGCCGCTCGTCGTGCGTGAGGAACGCGGCCTTCGCGGCGTTGACGGTGAACTTGCGCAGGTCGTCCCAGCCGAAGCCGAACTGCTCGACCACGGTGGCGAACTCGCCGGTCATCGACACGTCGCTCATCAGCCGGTTGTCGGTGTTCACGGTGACCCGGAAGCCCAGCTCGGCCATGCGCTTGATCGGGTGCTCGGCCAGCGACCGCACGGCGCCGGTGTGCACGTTCGACGTCGGGCACATCTCCAGCGCGATCCGCCGGTCCCGCACGTACGCGGCGAGCTGCCCGACCTCGTCGCCCTTGATGTCCTCGGCCAGCCGCACGCCGTGGCCGAGCCGCTCCGCGCCCGCCAGCTGCACGGCCTCCCACGCCGACTCGGCGCCCGCCGCCTCGGCCGCGTGGATGGTGAAGTGGGCGTTCTGCTGCCGCAGGTACTCGAACGCGGACAGCTCCTTGCTGGGCGGGAACCCGGCCTCGGGGCCCGCGATGTCGAAGCCGACGACGCCCGCCTCCCGGTAGCGGACCACCAGGTCGGCGATGCGCTGCCACCCGTCGTTCTGGCGCATCGCGCACAGCAGCGTGCCGACCCTGATCCGGCCCGCGGACGCGGCCTCGCCCTGGCGGAAGCCCTCCTGCACGGCCTCGACGGCCTGCTCCAGGCTCAGGCACTTGTCCGTGAACAGCTCCGGCGCGTAGCGGATCTCGGCGTAGACGACGCCGTCGGCGGCGAGGTCCTGCACGGCTTCGGACGCCACGCGCACCAGCGCGTCCTCGTCCTGCATCACGCCGCACGTGTGCGCGAAGCCTTCGAGGTAGCGGACCAGGGAGCCCGAGTTGGCGTTGTCGCGGAACCAGGCGCCCAGGGCGACCGGGTCGGTCGTGGGCAGGCCCTGGTGGCCGCAGGCGTCGGCGAGTTCGATCACCGTCTGGGGGCGGAGGCCACCGTCGAGGTGGTCGTGCAGCAGCACCTTCGGCGCGCTGCGGAGGGCCTCCTGGGTAAGCGGGGTCGGCATGGTCGTCACGGTATACCGGTGACACGCCGGGCCGGGTCCGTGTGGAATGATCTTGCGGCCGCTAGGATCACATCGGAGTCACCGGGTGTGTCCAGAACCACTCGGTTGGAGGCCGCTTTCGCCGTTGTGCAGTCGTGATGCAGAACTTTCCGCAACCGTGACCAGCGCACAGGTCACTCACACGGCGGATGCTCACGGCGCGCTGTTGAAGGCCCGCTGCGGGTTACCCTCCGGTAGGGTCGGCCACCGTAACTCGAACGGAGTACACGCAAGGCCGAGACAGGCGGTCCCCGCCGGGGGGCGCTACAGCTCGCCGCCCCAACCTGGCTAGGCTCCCGGAGGTCTCCCCTCCCCTGGACGAAGGCACCCGAGCCGTGAACGAGAACAACAACTCCACGATGTCCTTCGATCGGATGCGCAACATGCTCACGCGCGCCGCGGAGATCCGTGAGAGCGAACAGCAGCAGATCTTCGACGCACTGGACGAGATCCACGCACGGATGTCCCCGCTCGAGTCGCTGGGTTCCGTTCGCAAGCGCCTGTCCGAGCTGCCCGACCGGACCGAGGTCAGCGTGCTGGCCGAGCGGCTGGACGAGGCGCTGTCCCGGCTGGAGGCGCAGGACCAGGCGGTCCAGGGCATCGGGCGCGCCGTCGAGGGGCTGGTCGACAAGCTCGCCAAGCCGTTCGCGCAGCTCGACGGCCGGCTCGACGGGGTGACCGGCCGGTTCGAGGGTGTCGCGGGCCGCATGGACGGCTTGGAGGACAAGCTCGCCCACATCCACAAGCGGCTGGACGACCTCGACGGCCACCTGGACAAGCAGGACGGCAAGGTCGAGCAGGTGCCGGCCGCCGTCACGGGTCCGCTGCGCGAGCGCATCGAAGCGCTGGAGACCGCGCTGCGGGGCCGGTTGGACGAGGTCGACGAGGGCGTGCACGAGCACCTCGACGGCACGCGGGAGGCGTTGCAGCGGTCGGTGACCGACACGACCAACGCGCTGCACGGCAAGCTGGACGAGACGCGCGACAACCTCAACAGCACGCGCGACGGCCTGCACGCGACGATCGCGGAGACGCGCGAGTCGCTGAACGCGTCGCTCGCGGACACCCGCAGCACCGTGACGGGCAAGCTGGACGAGGCCCGCGAGGCGCTGCACGCGGCGCTGGACGAGACCCGCGACCAGGTCGACGCGACGGACCGCCTGGAGGCGCTGGCGCAGCGCCTGGAGCAGGTCACGTCCCGCCTGGACACCATGACCACCCGCCTCGACTCCGTCGAGGACGACTTCGCGGCGCGCCTCGGCGAGCTGTCCGGCGTCGTCGAGCAGGGCATCGCCAAGGTCGAGGGCACGCTGTCCGCCCGGCCGGACGCCGACTCGATGGCCACCATGGTGCGCAAGAGCAACCAGGAGTCCGAGCTGCGCATCGGCGGCCAGCTGGACGAGGCGATGGCGACGTTCGCGGAGCTGATCCTCGGCGGCGGCTCGCCCACCCCGCCCCCGCCGCCCACCGCCCTCCCCCGGCCGCAGCGGCGGACCCGGAAGAACGGGCCGAAGCCGGGCGACAACCGGAACAACGTGGACGACGACGACCTGACCGCCGAGGGCGCCTGATCGCCGAGGGCGCCTGATCGCGTGAGCCGAGAGGCCCGGTCCGCAGTGCGCGGGCCGGGCCTCTTCGTGTGCCGCCGTGATGTCGCGGGTTCCACCCGCAGTGCTTCGCAGACGTCCCCGCCCAGGGCAGGGTTCCGGCAAAGTCGTTTGTGCTGTTCAGTCGGTGATTCCGAGGAGTTGGAGTGGTCGTCGGGGGTTGCGTGACATGGTGCGCAACCCCTTGGCGATGTTGGTGTGGCCTGTGCGGCGTAGGGCGTTGATGGCGAGGTTGCGCAGTGAGGCCATGACGCGTGGGGCGTTGCCGGTGCGGATGCGGGAGGCGTCTTCTCCGTAGGTGACGTCGCGGACCCAGTGGAGCCGGTTCTCGATGTTCCAGTGGCCTCGGAGCAGGTCGGCGATGCGGGCCGGGTGGGCGTCGCGGCCGGTCAGGCTGGTCACTCCGAGCACGGCGTAGGCGCCGCGCCGGCCGGTGGCGTGGCAGGTCCGGTAGCGCTCGACCAGGAACGCGGTGCGGGCGTGGGGAAAGTCCACGTCGCCGAAGCCGGGGTCCCCGAGCGGGGCGACCCGCACGGTGCGCAGTTCGGTGCGGCCGTGACCCTGTTCCTCGAAGACCAGGCGGGGCATGTCGTCCCAGGGCAGCGAATCGAGTCGGGCGTAGACCCGAGGCCAGCCGGTCTTGACGGTGAACACGTAGTGCGCCCCGCGATCGTGCAGGTGGCGGGCGTGATCGCGTTGGGTGTGCAGCGCGTCGGCGGTCACCACCGTCCCGGTCAGGTCGACCGTGTCCAGCAGCGGGGCGAACCCGGCCAACTCACCGCCGGTGGGGACCTGCCGCTGACCGGCCACGGTTCCGTCGTCGTGGCGGAACACGGCCATCAGGTGCACCCCGGAGCCGCCGGCGCGGCCGAACGTGCCGGCCACGGACTTGCCGTCCACCGCCACCGCCCGCGGCGGATCGGCCGGGTCCCGGTCGGGCAGCCGGGAGTCCGACCAGGCCCCGATCACCGCGTCCAGCGCGTCACCGTCCACCCTCGACAACACCCGCCGCACCGTGGACTCCTCCGGCGCCACGAACCGCCCCCGGCCGGTGTCGAACCGGACACCGAGCCTCTGCAACAACTGCTGCGGCGCGTCCGACGCCCACTCCGCGATCGCCGCGAACGACCGCGCACCCGCCACCACCGCCGACGCGGCCAACGCCAGGATCGAGGCCAGCGAATGCCGCACACCCCGACGCCGACGCGGATCCGGCACCCGGTCAAGAACAACCCGCAGGTCCACGACCTGCCCAACCGGCATCGGGGCCAGTCGGTCCACGACCACGGGCATCAGGCAGGATGACAAGGCGGGCACGGCACTCCCAAGATCATGCGACTTAGACACTCACATGATCAACCAGAGCGCCGTGCCCGCTCTCATCCAGCCCCAACCAGCACAAAAGACTTTGCCGGAACCCTGCCCGCCCAGGGGACCCCTGCTTTTATTCTGCCGGAGGGGTCCGACAATTCCGCCGGCCTTCCGGCCCGTAGCCCGGCGGCGGGCAAGCACTTAACCCCTGGAACTCCGCCCGAGCGCGCCGGAACGCGAGACGGCAACCCGCCGGAACCCAGGCCCGCGCCCGTGCCTCCGACACAGTTGCCGGAGGCACGGGTCAGGCAGAGCTCAGCCCCGGATCGTCTCGATCACGAGGGGGCCGCGGGTCGGTGGGGCGTCGCCGATCGCGTACCCGCCGGTCAGGCTGTCGAGCGCGGCGGGCACGGCGTCCGGGGTGTCGGTGTGCAGTTCCAGCAGCGGTTGGCCCTTGGCGACCCGGTCGCCCGGCTTCGCCAGGCACAGGACGCCCGCGCCCGCCTGCACCGGGTCCTCCTTGCGGGCACGGCCGGCGCCCAGGCGCCACGCCGCCACACCGACCGCGTAGGCGTCCAGGCCGGTCAGGTAGCCGTCCTCCGGAGCGGTGACGACGTGCTTGTGCCGCCCCACCGGCAACGGCGCCTCGGGGTCGCCGCCCTGGGCCCGGATCATGCGCGCCCACGTCTCGTACGCCTCGCCGGACGCCAGCACGTCCGCCGGCGACGCCGTGACACCGGCACGCGACAGCATCTCCTCCGCCAGGGCCACGGTCAGCTCGACCACGTCCGCCGGCCCGCCGCCGCGCAGCACCTCGACCGACTCGGCGACCTCGACCGCGTTGCCGACCGCCCGACCGAGCGGCACGGACATGTCGGTCAGCAGGGCGCTGATCCGCAACCCGTGGTCCACGCCGATCGACACCAGGGCCGACGCCAGCGCCCGCGCCTGGTCCAGCGACTTCATGAACGCGCCCGACCCGACCTTCACGTCGAGCACCAGCGCGTCGGCGCCCTCGGCGATCTTCTTCGACATGATCGAGGACGCGATCAGCGGGATGGACTCGACGGTCGCCGTCACGTCCCGCAGCGCGTACAGCTTCTTGTCCGCCGGCGCGAGACCCGACGTGGCCGCGCACACGACCGCGCCGACCGACCGCAGCTGCGCGGTCACCTCGTCCACGGACAGCTGCGCCCGCCACCCGGGGATGGACTCCAGCTTGTCGAGCGTCCCCCCGGTGTGCCCGAGCCCGCGCCCGGACAGCTGCGGCACGGCGGCGCCGCACGCGGCGACCAGCGGGGCCAGCGGCAGGGTGATCTTGTCGCCGACGCCGCCGGTCGAGTGCTTGTCCACGGTGGGCCGGCCGACGTCCAGCGCCAGCCGCTCGCCGGACCGCACCATCGCGCGCGTCCACCGTGCCGTCTCGGCGGTGTCCATGCCGTTCAGGAAGATCGCCATGGCCAGCGCGGACATCTGCTCGTCCGCCACCGCACCGCGCGTGTAGGCGTCGACCACCCAGTCGATCTGGTCGTCGGTCAACCGGGCGCCGTCGCGCTTGGCCCGGATCACGTCCACGGCGGTGTGGTTCCCCGTCGCCCCGGTCACGGCAAATCCTCCGGTCCGAACGCGTCCGGCAGCACCGAGGTCATCGGCAGCACCCCGGACGGCGTGTCCACCAGGCAGGCCCCGCCGCCCAGCTCGTAGATCACCTGGCGGCAGCGCCCGCACGGCATCAGCAGGTCGCCGGCGCCGCTGCGGCAGGCCAGCGCCACCAGCCGGCCACCGCCGGTCAGGAAGAACTGGCCCGCCAACGTGCACTCGGCGCACAGCCCGACGCCGTAGGCGGCGTTCTCGACGTTGCAGCCGACGACGATCCGCCCGTCCGAGCACACCGCCGCCGCCCCCACTCGCAACCCGGAGTACGGGCAGTAGGCGGACTGGGCGGCCTCGACGGCACGCGCCCGCAGCAGCTCCCAGTCGACGACGACGTCAGCCACGGCGGTACACCACGCCGTCGGCCGCGGGCATGCGCAATCGCTGCGACGCCACCCCGAGCACGATCAACGTCACCAGGTGCGGCGCGTAGGTGGTCAGCTCGCTCGGCACCTCGTCCACCGAGTAGTACACCGCGTACAGCAGGCCCGCGGCGAGGATGCCGAACGCGGCGGCGAACCAGCGGCGGCGGACGAGCTGCCAGATCACGATGACGGCGAGCAGCAGCACCGCGCCGTAGACCAGCGCCAGGAACGTCTTGCCGCCCGACCGCAGCTGCAACCCGTCGGCGTACCCGAACAGGGCCGCGCCGCCGAGCAGGCCGCCGGGCCGCCAGTTGCCGAAGATCATCGCGGCGAGGCCGATGAACCCGCGGCCGTTGGTCTGGCCTTCGAGGTAGCCGGGCTGGCCGGGGTTGAGCACGAGCGCCGCGCCGCCGATGCCGGCCAGCGCGCCGGACGCGATCACCGCGACGTACTTGTAGAGGTAGACGTTGACGCCCAGCGACTCCGCGGCCACCGGGTTCTCGCCGCACGACCGCAGCCGGAGCCCGAACCGGGTCCGCCACAGCAGCAGGTAGCTGCCGATGACGAACAGGATGGCCAGCATCGTCAGCGGCGACACGCCCGTGACGAGGCCGCGCAGGATGCCGGCGACGTCCGACAGGCCGACCCGCTGCTGCGCCTCCAGCCGACCGAGCCAGTCGGACAGCCCGGACGCCGAGTAGGTGTCGAACTTCGGCACCGCGGGCGACTCTCGCGGGTTGTTCGACAGCGGGAAGAAGATCAACGTGGACAGGTACTTGGTGAGGCCCGCCCCGAGCAGGTTGATCGCCACACCGGACACGATGTGGTTGACGCCGAACGTCACGGTCGCGATCGCGTGCAGCAGTCCGCCCAGCGCGCCGAACACGGCCGCCGCGACGAGCGCCGCCCACGGGCCCCACTGGTAGCCGGCCCACGCCGCGCCCCACGTGCCCATGATCATCATGCCTTCGAGGCCGATGTTCACGACGCCCGCGCGTTCCGCCCACAGGCCGCCGAGCGCGGCCAGCAGGATCGGCAGCGCGAGCCGCACGGCGGTCTGGATGGTGCCGGTGGACGTCAGCTGCGGCACACCGGTCAGGTACGACGTGGTGGACAGCAGCACGACCGCGCCCGCCACGCCCAGGGCGCCGACGGCCCAGCCGGGGATGCGACGTGCCTTGCGAGGCGGCGGGACGGCCAGCGGCGCCTCGGCGGGGTTCATCAACGAAGTGCTCATGCCGCATCCACCGTTCCGAGCTGCCGACCGACCTGCCGCTGTTGGGCGGCGACCTCGAACCGGCGGACCACCTCGTACGCCACGACGACCGACAGCACGATCGCGCCCTGCATGATCGTCACGATCTCCCGGGGCACGCCCACGTTGTCGAGGGCGAGACCCGACTTGTCCAGGAACGCCCACAGCAGCGCGCCGAACGCGATGCCGCCGGGGTGGTTGCGCCCCAGCAGCGCGATCGCGATGCCGGAGAACCCGATGCCGGCCGGGAAGTTCAGGTTGTAGGTGTGGTCGCGGCCCAGGATCTCGGGCATCGACACCAGGCCGGCGATGGCGCCGGACAGGAGCATCGCGATCAGCACCATCTTCTTGGCGTTCACACCGCCCGCGGCGGCGGCCGTGGACGACTCGCCGGACGCCCGCAGCTCGAACCCGAACCGCGTGCGGTTCATCATCACCCAGTAGCCGATGCCCAGCAGCGCGGCCAGGAAGACCAGGCCGAACACCGTGCCGGACGAGCCGAGCGGGATGCCGGGCACCCAGCCGGACTCCGGGATCTCCGGGGTGCGGATGTTGTTGCCGCGCAGCTCGCCGAACACGTCCGCGCCGATCAGGTACGCGGCGAGGCCGAGCGCGAGGCCGTTCATCATGATGGTCGAGATGACCTCGTTGACGCCGCGCGTGACCTTGAGGATCGCCGGGATCGCGGCCCACAGGGCGCCGGCGACGGCGGCCGTCAGGATGATCACCAGGGCGTGCAGGCCGGGTGGCAGGGCGATCGAGCCGCCGACCACGGCCGCGACGACCGCCGCGACCCGGTACTGGCCCTCGACGCCGATGTTGAACAGGTTCATCTGGAACCCGATCGCCACCGCGAGCGCCGCGATGTAGTACGTGCCGGTGCTGTTGACGATGTCCACCGCGGTGGTGCCCTGACCGACCTGCGACAGCATCACCCCGAACGCCCGCAGCGGGCTCGCGCCGGACACCACCAGCGCGATGCCGCACAGCAGGGCGGAGAACAGGATCGCCAGGACCGGCGGCAGCAGCTTGCCGCGCAAGATTCCCATTACTCGCCTTCCAGTTCCGCGCCGCGGGCGTGCGCGCCGCCCGGGGCGTGCTCGGCGACGGCGGCGCTCGTGGCGCCCGCGCCGGTCATCGCGCTGCCGAGGTCTTCCGGGGTGACCGTGGCCGGGTCGGCGTCCGCGACCAGCCGGCCGCGCAGCATGACCCGGATCGTGTCGGACAGGCCGATCAGCTCGTCGAGGTCGGCCGAGATGAGCAGCACGGCGAGGCCGCGCGCGCGGGCGTTCTTGATCTCGTCCCAGATCAACGCCTGCGCGCCGACGTCGACGCCGCGCGTGGGGTGCGACGCGATGAGCAGCACCGGGTCGCCGGCCAGCTCACGGCCCACCACGAGCTTCTGCTGGTTGCCGCCGGACAGCGCGACGGCGGCCACGTCGATGCCGGGCGTGCGCACGTCGAACTCCTCGACGATGCGCCGCGTGTCGTCCTTCGCGCCCGCGAGGTCCAGCCACTGGCCGTTCGACACCGGGCGGCGGGTCTGGTGGCCGAGGATGCGGTTCGCCCACAGCGGCTGGGTGAGCAGCAGGCCCTGCCGGTGGCGGTCCTCGGGGATGTAGCCGATGCCCGCCTCGCGGCGCGCCAACGTGCCCAGCCTGGTCAGGTCGCGGTCGCCGAGCAGCACGCGGCCGTGGTGGGCCTTGCGCATGCCCATGATGGTCTCGACCAGCTCGGTCTGGCCGTTGCCCTCGACGCCCGCGATGCCGACGATCTCGCCCGCGCGCACCACCAGGTCGATGTCGTCCAGCACCGGTCGGGTGCCCTCCACCGCGACCAGGCCGAGGTTCTCCACCTTGAGCACGACGCGGTCGGTGACGGTGGACTCGCGGGTCTCGGGGCTGGGCAGCTCGCTGCCGACCATCATCTCGGCGAGCTGGCGGGAGCTGACCGCCTTCGGGTCGGCGGTGCCGACCGTGGTGCCGCGGCGGATGATCGTGACGGAGTCGGCGATCGCGCGGACCTCGTCCAGCTTGTGCGAGATGAACAGGAACGTGAAGCCCTGCTCCTGCATGCCGCGCAGGGTGGTGAACAGCTCGTCCACCTCCTGCGGCACGAGCACCGCGGTCGGCTCGTCGAGGATGATCACCTTGGCGCCGCGGTACAGCACCTTCAGGATCTCCACCCGCTGCCGGTCGGCCACGCCGAGGCGTTCCACGAGCACGGCGGGGTCGACGGTGAGGCCGGTGGCCTCCGCCAGCTCCAGGATGCGCTTGCGGGCCTTGGCGCCGATGCCGTGCAGCGACTCCGCGCCCAGCACGACGTTCTCCTGCACGGTCAGGTTGTCGGCGAGCATGAAGTGCTGGTGCACCATGCCGATGCCGGCCTTGATCGCGTCGGCCGGGGTGCGGAACCGGACCGGTTGGCCGCCCACCTCGATGGTGCCCTCGTCGGGCTGCTGCATCCCGTACAGGATCTTCATCAGGGTGGACTTGCCCGCGCCGTTCTCACCGCACAGCGCGTGCACCTCGCCGACCTGCACGCTCAGGTGGACGTCGCTGTTGGCGACGACACCGGGGAAGCGCTTGGTGATGCCCGACAGGACGACGGCAGGGGTGGTAGTGCTCATGGAAGCTCCGTCTGATCTCCGGCTGCGCCGGGGCTAACCACGCACTGGGCCCCGCGAGTGTGCTCGCAGGGCCCAGTGCGCCGGAGGCCGGATGGGGTTACAGCTTGTCCTTGACGTCGATCTTGCCCGCGATGATCTGAGCCTTGTAGCCCTCGAGCACGGCCTTCAGGTTCTCGTCGATCTTGCCGCCGGAGGTGGAGTAGCCGACGCCGTCCACGGACAGGTCGAACACCTTGGGCAGGCTCGCCAGGTCGTTCTTGGCGACGGCCTTGACGAAGTCGTACACGGCGACGTCGACGCGCTTCAGCATCGACGAGACGATGACGTCCTTCGACTCCTCGACCGTCTTCTGGTTGTACTGGTCGGAGTCGACGCCGATGGCCAGCGCGTTGCCGGTCTTCGCGGCCGAGAACACGCCCTTGCCGGACGCGCCGGCGGCGTGGTACAGCACGTCGGCGCCCGCCTCGACCTGGCCGGTCGCGGCCTCCTGGCCCTTGGTCGGGTCCTGGAAACCGGTAAAGTCGCCCGCCGGGGTCAGGTACTTCTTCTCGATCTTGATGTCCGGAGCGGCGGCCTTGGCGCCCTGCTCGTAGCCCGCGTCGAACTTCTGGATCAGCGGGATCTCCACGCCGCCCACGAAGCCGACGTGGCAGGACTTGGACTTGTAGGCGGCGATGACGCCGGCCAGGAACGAGCCCTCTTCCTCGGCGAACAGCAGCGGCGTGACGTTCGCCGCGCCCTCGACCGCACCGTCCACGATGGCGAACTTGACGTTCGGGAACTCCGGCGCGACGACCTTCAGCGACTCGGCGTAGGCGAAGCCGACACCGATGATCGGGTTGAAGCCCTCGCCGGCGAGCTGGCGCAGCCGGGTCTGCTTGGCGTCCTCGGGCTCGTTCGGCGCGGCGGTCAGTTCCTTGACCTCCGCGATGCCGAAGTCGGCCTTGGCCTTGTCGAGGCCGGCCGCGGCCGAGTCGTTGAACGACGCGTCGCCCCGACCACCGATGTCGTAGGCCAGGCCGACCTTGAGCGCGCTGCCGTCGACCTTCTCGTCCGACGTGGCGGCGCTGGACGTCGCGGCGGCGGCCGGCGGCTTGTCAGCCAGCTTGCAGCCCTCGGCGGTGTTGGTCGATCCCGGCTGGGTACCGCCGGTGTCCTTGGCGCAGGCGGCCATCGACAGAACGCTGGTCAGCGCGATCGCGGCCACCGCGAGGCCACGCATTCGACGACGCACGGCTCGTCTCCCTCCCTGCTCATCGAGGAGCAGACAAATCCCGACGGTTGGACGTCGGGGCTTCCGAGTGGCGAACCGTACCCCGTAGTAATGAGACCTGCGCACGTACCGGTCCGCACGTGACCTAATCGTTGGTGGGATCACTCGGCGCCGCCACTCGGCGTGATTCGCCGACTACCCCGACCGACTGGCGCGGCGGTCGATCACCGCTGGTCCGAGGTCCGGCGCGGGACGGGCCGGGTGGCGTGCGAGCGGGGGTTCGGGACACCGCAGGCTCACCCGTTGGTGGGGCGTTGGGGCGGCGTTGGCGGGTTCCGGTCGACTCGAGGGTGCACCGGTATCCACCCCAGGAGGTTGACCTTGGACCCCCAGCAGTGGCTCGACAACTTCGAGGCCAAGCTGGCCGACCTGCAGCGGAAGTCGGCGGACCTCCAGGAGAACTTCGAGAACTCCCAGGCCACGGCGTCCAGCCCGGACGGTGCGGTGACCGTCACGGTCGGCCCGAACGGGGGTCTGCTCGACATCCGGCTGGGCCACCGCGCCACCGAGCTCGGCTCCGCCCGGCTCACCGCGCTGATCATGCAGACGGTCCGGGTCGCGCAGAAGCAGGCCGCGCGGAACGTGATGGCCGCGTTCGAGCCGCTGGGTGAGGGCACCGAGGCGATGCGGATGGTCAGCGACGCCATCCCCGACGACGACGGGCCCGAGGACCACGAGCGCGACTACGGCCCGGCCGAGGTGGAGCCGGAGCCCGAGCCCGTCCGCGCCGCCCCCTCCGTCCGCGCCGCCGTGCCGCCCGCGCCGGGCCGGCCGGCGCAGCCGCCGTCACGGCCGGTGCGCGCGTCGCGCCCGGTCGACGACGAGGACGACGACAACCAGCCCTGGTGACGAGGAGAGCCTGAACCATGACCGCCCCCGAGACCCCGATCTCCTCACCGCCCGGCATGGAGATCACCGAGCAGAACAAGTTCAAGGGCTCCCTGTTCATCTCGGCGTGGGACGAGATGATCACCACCATCGGCAAGGACGCCGAGACCGAGACCGAGAAGGCGCTGGACATCACGTTCGCGGCGATCGGCACGGCGTCGTCGATGGCGATGCTGGCGGTCGACCCGTTCGGCACCATCCTGGGCGCGGGCATCGGCTGGCTCATCGAGCACGTGTCGTTCCTCAAAGAACCGCTCGACCAGCTGATGGGCGACCCCGACGAGATCAACGCCAACGTCGAGGCGACCAAGAAGCAGGCCGCCGAGCTGCGCGTGCTGGCCGAGGACCACCGCAAGGGCCTGGTCACGTTCGACGGGTGGACCGGCGCCTCGTCCGAGGCGTTCCAGAAGAACATGGACACGATGGGCCAGGAGCTGGACTCCCTGGCCAACGCGGTCGAGCAGAAGGCCAAGATCGTCGCCATCTGCGGCGTGCTGGTGTCCGTGCTGCGGGACATCGTGCGCGACCTGATCGCCCAGCTGCTCGGCTCCCTGCTCGCGGGCGCGATCGCGGCGGCCGCGGCGGCGTTCTTCACCTTCGGCGCGTCGATCGTCGCGTTCATCGGCGTGGCGGTCGGCAAGGCCGTGGCGCTG
This sequence comes from Saccharothrix hoggarensis, assembly GCF_052936025.1. The sequence goes on from NZ_CP193624.1 coordinate 6,876,000, forward strand.
GGCGTGAACATCGCGTCCCGGATCGCCCGCGTCACCGCCGCGCTCGGCAGGCAGATGGGCCGGATCAAGAACCTCGACGACATCACCGAGAAGGTCGGCAAGGGCTGGAACCGGTTCGAGAACATCGCCGACGTCGCCGAGGTCGGCTACGAGTCGTGGAAGGCGCAGAAGGGCGTCGACCGCGAGATCGACAAGGCGCTGGCCAAGGACGTGCAGGACGACAAGGTCGCCGACGCCAACAAGAAGGCCGAGGACGCCAACGAGCGGTACACCAAGGCCAAGGAGGCGGAGGCGGCGGCCGCCGAGGAGGCCAAGAAGGCCAACGAGGACCTGAACGCGGCGGCCGAGAAGGCGAGCGACGCCAACGACCGGGCCAACGCGTTCGTCACCGAGGCCAACGCCGCCGCGGCACGCGGTGACCAGGCCGGCCGGGACGCCGCGATGGCCAAGTACGAGGCGGCCAAGGCCGAGGCCGACACCGCCCGCGCCGACGCCGCCCGGTTGGCCGAGAAGTCCGCGCAGGAGAGCCGGGACGTCGCCGACGCGGCCAAGGCCAGCAACGACGCGCTGATCGCGGCGAAGCCCGCCGACGAGGCCGCCAAGGCCGCCTACGAGGAGTACAAGCGCAACAACCCCGGCCCGGACGACCCCGCGCGCGCGTCCGCCGAGAGCGACATGGCGGCGAAGAACGACGCGGCGAAGGAGGCGAACGCCCGGTACTCGCAGGCCAACGCCGACTTCGCGGCGGCCAACGCGGCGGCGGCCGAGGCCAACGCCAAGGCGTTCGCGTCGGGCAGCGAGGCCGACATCAAGGCGGCCGAGGAGGCGTCGCGCAAGGCCGAGCAGGCGGGCGCCACCGTCGAGCAGGCCGTGAACGACGCGAAGTCGGCCGGTGAGGCGGCGAAGTCCAGCTACGAGTCGTTCCAGTCGAAGTACTCGCAGCCGGACCCGAACGCGACGTCCACCAGTTCCGCCCAGGCCGGCTAGCGCCGCCGCCGGCTCGGTACCACTCGGCCGGTCCCGGCCCCGCACTACCGGCCCGGCACTACCGGCCCCCGCACCCCCGGCACTGCACTCCCGGCACTGCCCACCTGAGAACTCCGGAGAAGCAACATGGCACGCGGTGGTGGCGTCGACGGCAACCCGAGCTCCTCGGGCGGCAACCAGTCCGCGCCACCACCGTCCCCGCCGCCCTCGTCGGGCGGGCCGACGGGCAACTCCGGGTTCGGCATGAACGAGTCGTCCATGCAGGGGTTGCAGAGCAAGGCCGGTGACCTGCAGTCGAGGTTGGCGGCGATCTCGGCCGGGCTGCAGGGGTTGAAGCTGGGGCCGAACGCGCTGGGGCCGATCGGGATCGTCGCCGTGCCCGCGTTGAACAACTCGAACGACGCGTCGGTGAAGCAGGCGAACAACGCCTCGACCGCGATGGGCAACGTCCAGTCGGGGCTGAGGGCCACGGCGCAGACGCACGTGCAGAACGACCAGTTCAGCAAGGACCAGTTCAGCAAGATCGACCCGAACTCGAACGCCCAGCGGCCGCCCGGTTCGCCCGGCAGCGGGCCGCTGGGCGCGAAGGGTCCCGGCGGCCCTGCCGTGACGCCGGTGCAGAAGGTGCCCGGCGCGTCCGGCCCGGACGGGTCGGGTGGCGGGAAGGGGCCCGGCGGACCGGCCGTGACGCCCGTGCAGAAGGTGCCGGGTGCGTCGGGGCCGAACGGTTCGGGTGGCGCGAAGAGTCCCGGCGGACCGGCCGTGACGCCGGTGCACAAGGTGCCCGGCGCTTCGGGGCCTGATCCGTCCGGCGGGTCGAAGGGTTCCGGCGGGCGGTCGGTGGGGCCGATCACCAACGTTCCCGGCGCCTCCGGACCCACCTCGCCCGGTGGTTCGAAGGGTCTCGGCGGACCTCCGGTCAGCCCGATCACCAACGTCCCCGGCGCGTCCGGACCCAACACCCAGGCAGGTCCCAAGGGCTTGGGCGGACCTTCGGTCGGGCCGATCACCAACGTCCCCGGCGCTTCCGGACCCAACTCGCCCGGTGGTTCCAAGGGGACTGCCGGGCCGCCGGTCAGCCCCATCACCCCCGTGGCCGGTGCCTCCGGCTCGAACTCGCCGGGTGCTCCGAAGGGGACCGGCGGGGTTGGCGGTTCCCCCGTAGGGCCGATCGGCAACGTGGCGGGCGGTTCAGGCGGCTCGCGCACCCCGGGTGGCACCGCGGGCGGCACGACGTTGAGCCCGGCGCCGAGCACCGGTGTGTCCACTCAGCCCGGTGCGAACACGGCGGCGCGCAGCATCTCCAGCGCCCTGTCCGGCGCTCCCACCGCCACGCCGCCCCCGATGGCAGGCGGTCCGATGGCGTCCGGCGCACCGGGTGCCTCGGGTGCGGGCGACCGTTCGAGCAAGTTCACCGCCGGTCCGGGCAAGGGCACGTTCGACGCCCCCAAGGCCGCGGCGGGCGACGGCACCATCAGCAAGGCGCCGGTCTCCTCGCCCTCGACACCGCCCCAGGCCCCGAAGCCGACCACCGACGCCCCCAGCACGGCCACCGCACCCCCGTCGACCACCCCGAAGCCGACGTCCAACGCCCCGTCCCCCGCCGGCACCCCGCCGTTGTCCCCGATGGCAGCCGCCCCGGCCGCGGGTGCTCCCGCCGCGACCCCGTCGACGGACCGCTCCAGCAAGTTCACCGGCGGCCCGGGCAAGGGCACGTTCGACGCCCCGAAGCTCCCCGCAGACGACGGCACGATCACCAAGGCGCCCAAGAACGACCCAGCCACACCCCCTCCCGCCCCACGCCCCACCGCACCCCCATCACCGCCCGCACCCACAACCTCCACCCCCACCAGCACCCCTCCAGCCAGCACCCCGACCAACCCCACACCCCCGACCGCGCGCCCCACCACGCCGCCGGTCACCACGACGCCGACCACGACGCCGCCGACCGCGACGCCGCCGGCCGCCGCGCCGCCGGTTACCACCACCCCGCCGCCGGCCAGCGCGCCTCCGGCCGCAAAGCCGCCGGTCACAGCCGCGCCACCGGCCGTGCCACCCGCCACCCTCGCCGCACCCGCGCCCGCAGCGACCCCGGTGACCTCGCCCAACACCCCTGCGCCGCCGCCATCCGCAACGGCACGGGTGACAACGCCCGACACCCAGCCCGCGCCACGACCCGCAACCCCGGCCGTCAACACCGCGCCGCCCGCCACCTCACCTGCCCCGCCCGCCGCGCAACCGCCCCTGCCCACCACGCCCCCGCCTGCGCCTGCCACCCCCGCAGCCGCACCGCCGGTCACCGCACCCGCCGCGCCCACCACACAGCCACCCACCACACAGCCACCCGCCGCTCAGGCACCTGCCGGCACGCCCGCCCCACCCACAGCGCAACCGATCGCGCCCACCACGCCTCCGGCTGCTCCGCCGCCCGCGAGCACGCCGACCTCACCAACCCCCACCTCCACTCCGCCCAACACCGCGCCCCCGGCCGCCCCACCCGGGAGCGCCCCGCCGGCCAACACCCCCGCCGCGCCGGCGAACCCGCCCGCCGACACACGGCCGGCACCCCCGGCCCCGGCCCCGACCTCGGCCCCGCAGAACCGTCCCCCTCAGGCGAGCACCCCGAACCAGACCACCGGCGTCACCCCGCTCACCCCGGACGTCGTCGTTGCCGTGGTCGGCCCGACCGCCCCGCCCAGCACCACCCGCAAGGTCCCGAACTTCCCCGCCACCCCCGACACCTCGAACACCACCGCCCCCAACACCACACGGGGCACCACCGGTGACGCGCCGGCCCCCAACCCCAACCCGCCGGCGGCCGTCGTCGGTGGCGGGCGGGACGCTGCGGTGCCCAAGAAGCTCCACTTCGTCTGGATGGGTGGCGAGCTGAGCCCGTCCGCGAAGGCCAACATCACCGAGTGGGCGGCCAAGGCGGCCGAGTCGGGGTGGCGGGTGCGCCTCTGGACCGATCCCAAGGCGGCCGACGCGCCCGGCAACAAGCAGTTGCTCGCGGACCTCGAAGCGCAGTTCCCCGGCGTCGTCGGGCAACGGCCGGTCGACCGGTCCCTGCTGAACCCCGTCCCCGGCGGCAGCGTCGTCCCGGCCCTCGACAGCAAGGCGAAGAAGCTCGTCGACCTGGCGCTGGACAAGGGCGCCTACGCGCTCGCGTCGGACGTCGCCCGCTACCACATCCTCCAGAAGCGCGGCGGCGCGTACGTCGACGTCGACATCGCCCCCGGCCAGGTGCAACTGCCCGCCGACCCGAAGATGTCGACCAAGGGCTCGGCCGTCCCGTTCCTCGCCCCGCTGCTGCGCGACCAGGAAGCCCTCGACCGGCACGTCGCCGAGCTGCCCGAACCCACCGAGGCCGACGCGGGCAAGACCCCGACGCAACGGGTCGTGGACAAGCTCTACGACGCGGGCATGTTCAACAACAACCTGATCGTGTCACCGCCCGGCTCGCCGTTCCTGCAACGGCTGATCGACAACCTGCCGAAGACGGACGACTACAACGTCCAGATGGCGATGGTCGGCAAGGACCTCAGCAAGAACGCCGCCTCCCTCACCGGCCCCCGCTACATCGAGTCCCAGCTGGAGAAGCACCTCAAGGCCAACGGCAAGTGGCCGGCCAACACCACCTGGGCCGACTTCGCCAACACCGCCAACGGCCACCTCCAGGTCGACCCGGAAGCACGCGACACCTGGAGCAACCTGGACTTCATCACCCCGGAGAGCGAAGCCCAGCTGGACCGCGAGACGCCGCCACCGGACGCCACCGGCCCGTCCACGAAGACGCCCAACTTCCCCACCGCCGACGCGCCACCCGCCGGCGCCACACCGCCGGACCCGGCCACCACCGCTCCGAAGCGACCCGACGGCGACCAGGTCATCAACGACGAGAGCTGGCGGCACAGCGGCAAGGACCACGGCGACCCCGGCACGTCCTGGGCCAAGCACCCCGCCCCGGTCAGCCCCGACCGGGTGGACGCCGTGCGCGGCGACGTCCCGCCGGTCCGGCACTTCGCCGACGTCGGCGGCCTGACGAACGACAGCCGGATCACCTTCGGCCCGGACGGCCGCCCGAAGTTCGAGCTGTCCACGTGGGGCAACCAGATCGGCTACGAGGCGCGCCGCATCGCGTTCCCGGGCGTGGACGGCAAGCCGGACACCGTCGTGCAAGACCGCACGTTCAAGCTCTTCCTGAACAACACCGACGCGTTCACGCCGCAGCAGATCCAGGACTTCAAGGACAACGCCAAGAAGGGCGCCGACACCTTCTGGAACAAGGGTTTCGCGCTGCCGCGCGGCGACCAGCTGAACGTCAACATCGAGTTCACCACGAACCCCGACGAGGCCACCGGCACGATCACGATCACCCCGCCGGGCAGCCACCCCAACCAGCTCGAACTGCCCGTGGACGCCAAGCCGGTGCACTTCGCGCACGAGATCGGCGGGCACTCGGGCGGCCTCGACGACGTCTACTTCGAGCGCCCCGACCAGAACCCCAGCATCTTCCAGCACTCGCCGGGCAAGACGGTCACGCACCTCGACGGCACGACCGAGGTCGTCGGCAAGGGCCGCGTCGCGAACGACAACAGCATCATGGGCCCGAACGCGGGCAAGCCGGAAGCGCACGTCATGCCGCGTGACCTGTGGCTGGTGGACAAGCGCGGGCCGAACCCCGAGGTGATGACGCCGTCACGGGTCGACCCGGACACGGGCCGGGTGGACAACCCGGTCAACCCGAACACCACCGCCCCGGACACCAGGGCGGACGTGCCGGCGCCGGACGTCAAGTCGCCGAACGCGGGCTTCGGCCGCAAGGAGCCGTGGGGCTGGAACGAGCCGGACGCGCCGGCGGCGGTCGTGGGCGGCGGGCGGGACGCCACCGTGCCCAAGAAGCTGCACTTCGTCTGGATGGGCGGCGAGCTGAGCCCCGCCGCGAAGGCCAACATCACCGAGTGGGCGGCGAAGGCGGCCGAGTCGGGTTGGAAGCTGCGCCTGTGGACGGACCCGTCGGCCGCGGCCAAGCCGGGCAACCGGCAGCTGCTCGCGGACCTCGAAGCGCGGTTCCCGGGCGTCGTCGGGCAACGGCCGGTCGACCGGTCGCTGCTGAACCCGTTGCCGGGCGGCAGTGTCGTGCCCGGTCTGGACAGCAACGCCAAGAAGCTGTCGGACCTGGCTCTGAAGAAGGGCGCGTACGCGTTGGCGTCCGACATCGCCCGCTACCACATCCTCCAGAAGCGCGGCGGCGCGTACGTCGACGTCGACATCGCGCCGGGCCAGGTGCAGCTGCCTCAGGACCTGAAGATGTCCAACACCGGCGCGGCCGTGCCGTTCCTCGCGCCGCTGCTGCGCGACCAGGAGGCCTTCGACCGGCACGTCGCCGAGCTGCCGGAGCCCACCGAGGCCGACGCGGGCAAGACGCCCCTGCAGCGGGTCGTCGACAACCTCTACGACGCGGGCATGTTCAACAACAACCTGATCGTGTCGCCGCCCGATTCGCAGTTCCTGCAACGCCTGATCGACAACCTGCCCAAGCCGGACGACTACAGCGTCCAGACCGCGTTGGTGGGCAAGGACCTCAGCAAGAACGCCGCCTCCCTCACCGGTCCGCGCTACATCGAGTCGCAGCTGGAGAAGCACCTCAAGGCCAACGGCAAGTGGCCGCCCAACACGACGTGGGCCGACTTCTCCAACACCTTCAACGGCCACCTGCGGGTCGACCCCGAGGCACGCGCCACGTGGTCCGGGCTGGACTTCATCACGCCCGAGAGCGAGGCCCAGCTCGACCGCGAGACGCCGCCGGCGGCGGACACCGGCGGGCCGTCGCACAAGACGCCCCACTTCCCCGGCCTCCGCAACCCGTTCGCCTCGACGCCCGCGCCGATGATCCCGCTGACCACGCTGAACACCGCGCGGCCCGGCCCGCTGCTGCCGTCGCTGCCCGCCCTGCCGGAGTTCGCGCAGAGCGGCCGGGCGCTGGGCTCGGTCGCGGCGCGGGACGTCACCGGCGCGGCACGGGTCACCGACGCCGTCAACGGCCTGCTGCCGCGGCGCCCCGGCGTCGAGCCGGTCGGCGTGGACGCGATCGAGTCCGCGATCACCGGCGACTTCGAGTCGGTCCTGGGCAACGGCAGGCACTTCCAGGTGCAGGTGGGCCGCGACTGGTTCGACGCGCACGTGCAGGCCGTGATGACCACGCCGGTCGACGAGGCCGCCGCGACGTCCACCCCGCCGACCAAGACCAAGGTGGACATGGCGGCCAACAGCGGCGTCACCGCGTCGGCCACGAGCACCATCGCGTCCGGCAACGACGTCGGCGTCGCGGCGGCGGCCGGCATGGGCGTCGGCGTGACGGGCTCGCTCGGCGCGAAGGCGCCGCTGGCGCGACCGGTCACGTCGACCACCACCACGACGTCCGCCGCCGACCAGCGGATCATCCGCTCGGGTGACAACTCGACGCGGGCCACCGTCCCGGTGACGTACACGGTCACGCTCACCGACGCGCGCGGCACGGCGCACGGACCGGTCACGGTCGCGAGCGACCCGGCCGGCGACGTGGACGTGACGCTGCACATCCCGCACGAGCTGACCAGCCTCACCCCTCCCGACCCGGCCCTGACCCCGGTCACCCCCGCGCCGGGCTGGGGCGCGCGGCTGGAGCACCCCGTCCCCGAGGCCGTCACCGGCCTGGACGCCGCGCGGGCGTTCGCCGACATCGCCGCGCACCTGCACCCGTCGATCACGCAGGTCGGCTCGCCCGGCCGCACCACCGTGCTCGACTTCGTCAACGAGACGTCCATCCGCGACAACTTCGGCCCGATGCTCAGCGGGTGGGTCACCTCGCCGGACCTGGTGAGCCCGCACGGCGGGCACGCGTCGGCGTTGCAGATGCGGGCGAACCTGATCACCGCGGAACTCGTCGGCACGACCAACGACTCCCAGCTGCGCGTCCACGAGACGTCCGGCACGAGCGGCGCCGTGAGCGCGTCGACCAAGAGCGGCTTCGACATCAGCGCGGGCCTGGGCGGCGGCGCGATCGTCCCCGGCGCGGTGGGCGGCACGGCGGGCGTCGTCGGCGGCGTGTCCGCGCGCACGACCGAGAGCTCGTCGGCGGGCGTGAGCACGAGCACCCGTGCCGGCATCCAGCTCAAGAACGAGATCGGCCTCTACAAGGTGACCGCCGAGGTCGAGGTCCGCACGCCCAACGGCGCGAACGTGGTCATCCCGGTCACCACCTACCAGCGGATCGGCGTCCCGGAGGCCGCCGCGCAGGGGCTGCCGGTGCCGCCGGGCACCGCGCCGGACCTGACCAAGCCGGGCACCGCGGGCACGAGGTTCGCACCGCCCTACCTGGCGGCGTCGCTGGCCGCGGGCAACGCCAAGGTCGGCGCGTTCGAGCCGGCGGCGAGGGTGAAGACGCAGGTCGAGGACGCCCTGCGCCGCCTCGGCGGCTTCCTGCCGACGTGGAACGCGCCGAACGCCGACCCGCGCACCACCCGCGTCAAGCACGGCGACCTGGTCGAGCTGATGGCCAACCAGCGCAAGCTCGACGCGGAGATCTCGCGGGCGGCGCTGAGCGGCCGGATGGACAGCCTGATGGGCTCGGGCGTGCAGGTGCAGCTGAAGAAGCGCGGCTTCGCGACCAACGAGTACGTCAACATCAGGATCAAGGCGAACGTCGCGCCGGGCACCCACGTGGGCCAGGTCGACGGCCGCAACGTGCGCGGCTCGGCGTCCACCGGGCCGAGGCTGGACAGCTCGACCGCGACCCAGAAGGGCTGGAACCTCGGCGTGGAGGGCCGGGTCGTCATCCCGGCGGTGTCCGGCACGACGACGCTCACGCCCGCGCCGCAGGCCGGCGTGAAGTTCTCCAGCTCCACCACCGCGAAGACCACCGCCGGCCCCACGGTGAACAGCACGTCGCTCAACGTGGGCAGCGCCGACGCGCAGGTGTTCGACCACAACACCACGTTCGACGTCGAGATCACGACGTTCAGCCGCAGCCGCGCGTGGGTCAGGCGGGTGACGCCCGGCTCGCCGTTCCGGGAGGTGCCGGCGCCCCGCACGGTCGCCCGGACGGGCGGCGGCGCGAACGTGGCGCAGAACCTCCCGCCCATCGCGGGCCCGGTGACGCTGTGGGTGTCCGACGGCTCGACGCTCGACTCCGACCCGTCGGTGTTCGCGCCGGGCACGCCGACCGCCACCCCGATCGCGAACCCGGGGTCGATCAAGGACCTGCTCAGCGCGCCCCGGCCGGCCGCGCCGGAGATCCTGCACGTCGAGGCCGTCGTCAACACCGACGCGGTGGTCGAGGAGGCCATCCGGGTGCTGAACCAGGCCGCGGACGGCGACTCGTCGTTGACGGTGCCGGGCACGGAATCGCGCAACCGGATCAACCAGTCGCACGGCGCGGAGAGCTTCAAGGCGAACCTGCCGAAGCTGATCCGCACGGGCATGCAGGAGGGCTCGCTGAAGTACGGCCGCCGGGTCACCGACCGCACCGGCGCGCTGGGCACGTCCGTCGAGCTGCGCAACCCGCGCCTGGTGTCCATCTCGGACTCGACGCCCACGGAGAACGCGAGCACCGGCGGCTACAAGGCCGGGACGAGCAAGACCGACAGCAAGTCGGTCGACGCGACGGTCGGCGTCAACGTGCCGATGAAGCCGACGACGACCCCGAAGGGCGCGGGCGGTCTCGGGTGGGTGGGCAAGTGGACGCCGTGGGCGCGGTCGTCCACCCGGTCGAACGAGGTCGCGGGCAGCGTGGACCGCAACCGGGTCACCGCCGCCAAGACCCGCACCGTGCTCGTGCAGATGGACGCGGACGTCACGCTCATCGCGGAGTCCCGTTCCGGCAACACCCTCTACAAGGGCACGCCGCGGACGGCCGGTTCCGTCGTGACGCTGCCCGGCGGCGTGTTCGTGCGCGTCAGCGAGGACACCGCGCGCGGCATGGGGCTCCTGCCGCCGCTGCCGGGGCACACGTCGCCGACGTTCGGCTCGATGGAGCCGCCGCGGATGCTCGCGCAGGACGAGCCGGGCGCGCTCGGCCTCAGCCTCGTCGACGAGATGCCCGACCTGTCCACCCTGGTCCCCGACCTGCGCGCGGACCTGCGGCGACTCGGTCCGGAGCTGCTGCCGGAGTCGGTGCTGGACGACTCCATGCACAACCTCCAACGCCTGGTCGACCTGGCGTCCACGACCGGCGCGACGTCCCTCGTGGACAGCGCGCTGGACGGCGGCGTGCCGCTGCTGGTGCACAAGCCCGGCGTGTTCGGCAAGGAGACGTTCCAGGTGGTGCTGCGGGCCACGACCGGCACACCCGTGTTCCGCAACGCCGTGAACGACGGCGTGGACATGGAGCACACCGTCGCCACCGCGCGGAAGACGGCCGACACGCGCGAGAAGTCCACCGCGTGGGGCACCGGCCTGCGGCTGCCGGGCGTCGGCCAGCCGGGCAGCGCCAACCCGAACCTGTCCGGCACGGCCGGCGTGGCCGCCGCCGTGAACATCGGCGGTGCCAAGACCACGTCCACGACGACGTCCACCACCGACCAGGCGGGCAACCTGCGCGCGGGCACCGGGCCCGCCGTCCGGTACGGCGTGCCGATCCGGTTCGAGCTCGTGGTGGAGAAGGGCGATCACGTCGTCGGCCGCGCGAGCAGCGGACCGCGTGAGATGGGCATCCGGGTGCACGCGGACAACCAGCGCGTCACCCCGCCCACCGGCTCGCCCGCCCGCACCCCGTACACGGCGACCGACGTGCGGCGGGACGCGGCCGAGGCCCGGCCCGACCGGCTGACGGCGTGGCGTGCCGCCGGCAACCCCGTCACGCTGCCGCCGGGCTCGTCGGTCGAGACCCTGCGCGGCGTGACCGACCTGCGGCGGGTGGCCGTGACGGCGCTGACCGCCGCCGGCGCGAACGCGGGCATCACCGGCAAGGGCACCGGGTCGCTCAACGCCCTGCTGTCCACGATCAGCTCCGAGCAGCTCCAGCCCGGCTTGCCCGGCATGACGGGATCGCCGCTGGTCGTGGGCCTGGACGAGGCGTCGCTGACGCTCAGTCAGCACGCGGACCTGGAGGTGTACCCCAAGCTGGTGAACCCGCGCCTGGCGGCTGTCAGCGACGGGGTGAAGCTGGAGAACCCGACCACGTCGGTCACCGCGACGTCGACCGACTTCAAGTCGACCGAGACGGGTGACGCGTCGCTGGGCGCGGTCGCGGGCGGGTTCAGCCTCAAGCAGCCGCAGGACCCGGCCAACCCGAAGCCGACCGATCCCGTGGTGAACTTCAACACCGGCGGCGTCGAGGTGCGGCACGCGACCGAGAACTCGGACGCGGTGTCCGGCGGCGCGTCCGCCAACCGGACCGGCAACCTGAAGGCGGACGGCCGGACCGGGCTGGTCGCGTTCGACGTCGAGTACCGGGTCGTGGCACGGCTGGACAACGGCGGGGTGGCCGTCTTCGACCTGACCGTGCCCGACTCGGCCGAGGTCCGGATGACCGCGCCCGACGTCGAGGCCGTGCTCGGCAAGGCGCTCGACGGGCCGCTGGCCGAGGCGCAGAACGCCGTCAAGACCGAGGCGGAGCTGTGGCGCAAGGCCGAGGAGGCGTCCGACGCGGCACGGCACGCGGCCGTCGCGAAGATCAACGAACTGGCGCCCGACATCACCCGTGCGGACAACGACGTCGCCACCCGTGCGGGTGAACTGACCACCGCCGCGACCACCGCGGCCACCGCGGCCGGTGTGGTGCCGGGGCTGGAGACCGCGCTGGAGCGGGCGAAGTCACGGCGTGAGCAGGCCAATCTTCTGGTCGACACACGGCAGGGTGAACTCGCGAACCTGCGCGTGGACGCCGTCACGGTCGAGAACGCGCGGTTGACCGCCGAGCTGCACGAGCGGATGAGCGCGGACGCGGTGGCCGACGCCCGGTCCCGCCACGACCTGGCCGCCCAGCGCCTCGCCGACGCCGAAGCCGACCTCCGCACGGCCGAGCAAGCCCTGGCCAACCACACCCCGCCGCAGGGCCCCGACCCCCGGCGTCCGGTGCTGGAGACCCAGGTCGCCGACGCGAAGGCCCTCCGCGACGCCCGGCAACGCGACGTCGACACCGCCCACCGCGCCCTCACCGACGCCCAAGCCGACCACCAGGTCGCCGCGGCGACGGCGCAGCAGGCCCAACAACGCGCCACCGCCGTGCGGCAGCAGGTGACCGACGCGGAAACCCTCCTGAACACGGCGCTGACCACCCTCGGCACCGCGCGGACCGACGTGACGACCGCGGAGGCCGACCTGGTCAACGCCCAGGATGCCGCGCGGCGGGCCGACCAGCAGCGGGTCGAGGCGCAGGAGCGCCACGACGCCGCCGTGCGGGCGCGGCAGCAGCTCAGCGACGAGATCGCCCGCGTCGAGCAGGCGCTGGAGGCCGAGCGGGTCAAGGCGGACCAGGCCCAACAAGCCTGGTGGGACGCCAAGGCCCAGGTCGACCAACAGATCGACACCTACAACGCCACCCCACCGCCACCACCGCCCGCCCCGCCCGCACCTCCGACGAACCCCACCACCGCCGCACCGGCCAACGCGGCACCGACGAACGCAACCCAACCGCAGCCACACACCACGGTGGCCGCACCGACCCTCCCCACCACACCGCCGGTGCCACCCCTGCCCATCACCACACCGGCCACCACCGCCGGCGCCACACCCGCCGTGGCAACGGCCCAGGCCACCGCTCCGCCGGCCCCACCGCTGCCCACCACCGCACCCGCACCCGGCACGCAGCCCGCAGCCGCACCGCCGGCAACCCCGGCACCACCGCCGGCCCCACCCCTCCCCGGCACCGCACCCGCGCCCCCGTCCGCCCCGGCGGCGGCCGCACCGGCTCCCGCGACCGCCCAGCCCCGCGCACCCCGGCCCACCCGATCCGGTCCCGAGGTGTCGTTCGACCTCCCGCCCGGCACACCACTGGACGGGCCGCAGGTCGCACGCCTCGACACGCTCGCCACCGCCCTCGCCGAGGCGAAGGTGACCCGTGACCGGCTCGGCTACCGGCCTCCGGCGGTCGAGGTGTCGGGGGCGAGCGCCCAGGTCGTGGCGCACGCCCTGGCCACCCGCCTCGGCCCCGCCTTCGACGTCCGGATCAGCCCGGACGGCCGGCCCGGCGCGGACGTCCGCGTCGACTGGGACCTCCGGCGCCCGGACGGCTGGACCGCACCGCGATCCGCACCGCAAGCCCCAACCCCGACGACGACCACGGTGATCACCTCACCCGCCCCGCAGGCGCCGCACCCCGTGCTGGCCAACCCGCACTGGCGGCACAGCCCGGCCCTCACCGCGCCCTGGTTCGCACCGCAGCGCCAAGCGTCTACAAAGGACATCCGCGACGTCAGGGCGGGCGTCCCGATCACCAGCCGGGTGCGCGGCGAGGACGGCGGCGTCCTCGACAGCTCCACGATCGGCCCCGACGGCGTGCGCCTCAACGCCTGGCGCGGCCCGATCGCGTACGACACCAGGACGTTCGACGTGAACGGCACCCCGGTGCGCGACTTCACCGTCTCGCTCTACCTCGACCCCGGCAACGCCACCCCGGACCAGCTCCGGGCCCTCCGGGAACGGGCACGCGCGGGCGTCGAGGAGCTGTTCAACCGCAACGGGAACCGGCTGCCCAGCGGCGAGCAGTTCCATGTCACCGTCGAGTTCACCACCGACCCCGCCGCCGCCCACGGCACGATCGCGATCGCGCCGCCGAACGGCCGGGCCGACCAGCTGACCTGGCCGGTGGACACCGACGCGCGCCGGTTGGCGCACGAGGTCGGGCACTTCCTCGGCCTGCACGACGAGTACTTCGAGACGAACACCGTCAAGCCGATCTTCCAGCACCAGCAGGGCAAGGGCCGGGTCATGGCGGACCACGGCCCGATGACCGCCGGCATCGACGCGCGGGACGTCGCGCTCAAGCCGCGCAACCTGTGGCTGATCGAGAACCGCCTGCGCGCGTTGGAGTCCTTCGCCCCCGACCCGCAGGGCTTCACCCGCTCGCCGGACGCCGTGCCGCCGTACAGCCCGGGACCGTCCGACCCCCGGACCGACCACGACCCGGTCAACGACATCAACGACCTCGACGACATCGACGACATCGACGACCTCTACCGCCTGTACGGCGGCAGCGACACGGACTCCGTGGCCGACCTCTACGGCCTGTACGGCGACACCGACACCGACTCCGTGGCCGACCTCTACGAGCTGTACGAGGACGGCCCGGACGCGGACGCGCTGTCGGCGCACGTCGACGCGGACGTGGCGTCGCTGCTCAGCCTCGACGAGTCGGCGTCGGTCGGCACCGCCCACCCGGTCGTCACCACCGACTACGTCGTGGAGACCGACGGCGTCGTGCCGCCGTTCACCCGGCACGACCGGCAGCCGACGTTCCAGCGGACGGGCGGCTTCCCGGCGATCGTCCCGCAGATCGTCCGCCAACCGGTGGCGAAGCCGGCGCTGGCGTTCTCCTCGGACGGCACGGTGGCGGTGCCGCTCGGCGACCGCGACGGCCACTTCAAGGAGTTCTACGCGACCCCGGAGGTGCTGGCGGACGCCAGGGCGCGCCTGAAGGAGGCCGGCAGCAAGCTGGACCTCGTCGCGGTGCCGGCCAACCGGGTCCACTTCGGACAGGGCGACGCGACGACCCGGCTGGTGATGGTGCGGCCGACGTTCGCCGGGTCGCCTCCGGGGGTGTGCAGCGAGTTCTCGCGGGACATCATCGGCGGCTCGCACAGCCAGGCCGTGCTGCGACCGGCCGACCCGGACGGCGTGCCGGCGCTGGGCCGGACCGGTGACGGCGGCCCGCTGGAGCTGCTCGGCCTCCACGGTCTCGCGATGGCGCTGGCCGTCGCCGCGCACGACCCGCACGCGACCGTCGACCCCGCGGCCGTCGTCACGGCGATCAGCGACCGCCCCGGCACCACCCCGATGGTGGGACCGGCGTACGGCTCGGCGCTCCAGCCCGGCACGCCCGCCCGCGCCCGCCTGGACGAGGCCGCGCGCCGGCTCGGCGTCAACCAGTACGCCTGGGCGAAGCCCGGCGAGGCTTACGTGATCCAGTCCATCGCCTCGCCCGGCACGGGACCGGACGGCAGGCCGGAGCCGAACTTCGGCCTCAACCACGCCCGGCCGACCGCCGACGGCCGCGGCACGCAGCTGGGCCGGGTCTGGGGCTACCACTTCGGTTCGGTCGCGGTGAACAGCGCGGACGACCGGAGCCAGATCACGATCGAGACGGTCCGCCAGGGCGGCGCCCGCCAGCAGCTCCTCAGCAGGCTGGTCGAGGTGAACCTGCGGGCGCACGGCCCGGACCTCGACCGCATCAACGCCGCGCTGGCGTCCGACCCGGACGCCGACCCGGTGCGCCGGAAGCTGGCCGAGTCGCTGGTGGCGATCCGCGACAACCGCGCGATCCTCGCCGACCCCGCCACGGACCCGGAGACCGCGCGGGTCGTCGAGCGGTACCCGCTGCACAACGCGCTGGCCGCCGCGCGCCAGGCGATCTCCGGCATCGTCGGCAACGACGCCCTGCCGCAGCCGGGCCAGATGTGGTTCGTCAACCAGTACAGCAAGGCCGAGGGCCAGACGTTCTTCGACAAGTGGGGCCACGTCGACGACCCGCACGTCGAGATGCAGCTCGCGAACCCGTTGGTCGCGGTGACCCTGGGCCACACCGGGCAGGCCACCGCCTCCGTCGACCTCGCCGAGGGCAAGAACCTCGACCCGGACGAGGTCGCCCGGGGCTCGCAAGCCCTGCCGGACGGTGTGCGGAGCATGTTGACCGGTGTCGCGAACAGCACGGTCGAGGTGGCGCTGTGGCGGTTCCGCAACGGCCTGCCGCTGCCCGAGCTCCACGTCGTCGGCTACGGCAACTCGCACCTGCACGCCACCCGCACGGGTCAGCAGCGCGCGGACGTGGCGGCGGCGTGGGTCCGGGCCGAGGTGGCCCGGCGGCTGGCGGAGGTCCAGCGTGGACTGCCGCCGAACGAGCCGCGGCTCACCAGCCACCAGATCCCGGTGGTGCCGATCTCGCGCGGACGGGAGGTGCCGCCGGGCGCGAAGGACCCCGAAGCGGACCGCCGGATCGTGCGGGCGGACCTGGTGCTGCGTGACCGGGACCGCACAGCCCAGGACCGGCAACGGTGAGGTGAACCGATCCAGTTCACCCGGAGGCGGGAGCCGGTGTCTCGTCGCTCACAGACGGGTCGGGCCGTTGGGTCGGGTGCGCCGCGCGGGACTAGCATCCGAGGGTCAAGGTCCGAGTACGCACGTACCGGAGACCAGTCCACCACTGACGCTGGAGGCCGTTGCGCATGGCCGGCACCACCGCACCCGAGCGGGCGGGCACCTCTAAGGGGGGCGGAACGCTCTACCGCGGCGACCTGGGCATGTGGTCCTGGGTCGCGCACCGCATCACCGGGGTGCTGACGTTCTTCTTCCTGTTCGCGCACGTCCTCGACACCGCGCTGGTGCGCGTGTCGCCGGACGCGTACGACAAGGTCATCGAGACCTACAAGAACCCGATCGTCAACCTCTTCGAGGTCGGCCTCGTCGGTGCGGTCCTCTACCACGCGCTCAACGGCATCCGCGTGATGCTGGTCGACTTCTGGGAGAAGGGCGCCCGCTACCAGAAGCAGATGCTCTGGGCGGTCCTCGGCGTCTGGGTCCTGGTCATGGTGCCCGGCACCTACTTCATGATGGTCCGCACGGTTACCGACCTGCTCGGTGGGGGTCACTGATCATGAGCGAGCTGATCCTCGACAAGCCGCGCTCCCCGCGCCGCCCGGCCGCCCGCCGCAGCAACTTCGAGCTGTACAGCTGGCTGTTCATGCGGATCTCGGGCGTCGCGCTGGTGGTGCTCGTGCTCGGGCACCTGTTCATCATGAACATCCTCGACGGCGGCGTGCACCGCATCAACTTCGGCTTCGTCGCCGGCCGCTGGGCCTCGCCGTTCTGGCAGATGTGGGACCTGGCCATGTTGTGGCTCGCCCAGATCCACGGCGGCAACGGCCTGCGCACCGTCATCAACGACTACGCCCGCAAGGACGCGACCCGGTTCTGGCTCAAGGTGCTGCTCTACGTCTCGATGGTGCTGATCATCGCCCTCGGCACGTACGTGATCTTCACCTTCGACCCGAACATCACCGACTGACCCGCCGCGGGGAGTACCTGAGCCATGCAGTTCCACAAGTACGACGTTGTCATCATCGGCGCGGGTGGCGCCGGGATGCGCGCGGCGATCGAGTCCGGCCAGCGGGCCCGCACGGCCGTGCTCACGAAGCTCTACCCGACGAGGTCCCACACGGGCGCCGCGCAGGGCGGCATGTGCGCCGCGCTGGCGAACGTGGAGGAGGACAACTGGGAGTGGCACACCTTCGACACGATCAAGGGCGGTGACTACCTGGTCGACCAGGACGCCGCCGAGATCATGGCGAAGGAGGCCATCGACGCGGTCCTCGACCTGGAGAAGATGGGCCTGCCGTTCAACCGCACGCCCGAGGGCAAGATCGACCAGCGGCGGTTCGGCGGCCACACCCGCAACCACGGCGAGGCCGCCGTGCGCCGGGCCTGCTACGCGGCCGACCGCACCGGCCACATGATCCTCCAGACGCTGTACCAGAACTGCGTCAAGCACGGCATCGAGTTCTTCAACGAGTTCTACGTCCTCGACATCTGCCTCACCGAGACGGCCGACGGCCCGGTGTGCACGGGCGCGGTGGCGTACGAGCTCGCGACCGGCGAGATCCACGTCTTCCAGGCCAAGTCCGTGGTGTTCGCCACCGGCGGCTTCGGCAAGGTCTTCAAGACCACGTCCAACGCGCATACGCTGACCGGCGACGGCATGGGCATCGTGTTCCGCAAGGGCCTGCCGCTGGAGGACATGGAGTTCTACCAGTTCCACCCGACCGGTCTCGCGGGCCTGGGCATCCTGCTCACCGAGGGCGCCCGCGGCGAGGGCGCGATCCTGCGCAACGGCTCGGGCGAGCGGTTCATGGAGCGGTACGCGCCGACCATCAAGGACCTCGCGCCGCGCGACATCGTCGCCCGCTCGATGGCGCTGGAGGTGCTGGAAGGCCGCGGCGCCGGTCCGAACAAGGACTACGTGCTGCTGGACTGCACGCACCTGGGCGCCGAGGTGCTGGAGACGAAGCTTCCGGACATCACCGAGTTCGCCCGCACGTACCTCGCGGTCGACCCGGTGAAGGAGCCGGTGCCGGTCTACCCGACCGCGCACTACGCGATGGGCGGCATCCCCACGAACGTGCACGGCGAGGTGCTGCGGGACAACGACAGCGTCGTGCCGGGCCTCTACGCCGCCGGCGAGTGCGCGTGCGTGTCCGTCCACGGCGCGAACCGCCTCGGCACGAACTCGTTGCTGGACATCAACGTGTTCGGCCGCCGCGCGGGCATCGCCGCCGCGGAGTACGCGTTGTCCCACGACCACGTCGAGCTGCCGGAGAACCCCGCCGCGCAGGTCGAGGCGCAGGTCGCGCTGGTGCTGTCGGAGCACGGCGAGGAGCGCGTGGCGGACATCCGCACCGAGCTCCAGGCCACGATGGACGCCAACGCTTCGGTGTACCGCACCGAGGACACGCTCAAGACGGCACTGCACGACGTGCAGGCGTTGAAGGAGCGGTACCAGCGGATCACCGTGCAGGACAAGGGGAAGCGGTTCAACACCGACCTCCTGGAAGCGGTCGAGCTGGGTTTCCTCCTGGAACTGGCCGAGGTTCTCGTCGTCGGCGCGCTGGCGCGCAAGGAGTCCCGCGGCGGCCACGCCCGCGAGGACTACCCGAACCGCGACGACACGAACTTCATGCGCCACAGCATGTACTACAAGCAGGGCGACGGCTTGCTGGCCGACATCCGGCTCGACTACAAGCCCGTGACGTTCACCCGGTACCAGCCGATGGAGCGCAAGTACTGATGACCGCTACCGCTGAAGTGTCCACCGGCTCGCGCGGGAACCAGCCCCCCGTGCCGGACGGCGCCATCACCGTCACCCTGAAGGTCCGCCGGTTCAACCCGGAGGTCGACGACGAGCCGCGCTGGGACTCGTTCGAGATCCCGGCGCTCCCGTCGGACCGCGTGCTGAACCTGCTGCACTACGTGAAGTGGTACCTGGACGGCACGCTGACGTTCCGCCGGTCCTGCGCGCACGGCATCTGCGGCTCGGACGCGATGCGCATCAACGGCGTGAACCGGCTCGCGTGCAAGGTGCTGCTGAAGGACCTGCTGGCCGCCAAGGGCAAGCCGACGACGATCACCGTCGAGCCCATCAAGGGCCTGCCGGTCCACAAGGACCTGCTGGTCGACATGGAGCCGTTCTTCGAGGCGTTCAAGGCGGTCAAGCCGTACCTCATCACGTACGGCAATGAGCCGACGCGCGAGCGGGTGCAGTCCATCGCCGACCGCGAGCGCTTCGACGACACCACCAAGTGCATCCTGTGCGCGGCCTGCACCACGTCGTGCCCGGTGTACTGGACCGAGGGCTCCTACTTCGGGCCCGCGGCGATCGTCAACGCGCACCGGTTCATCTTCGACAGCCGTGACGAGGGCGCCGAGGAGCGGCTGGACATCCTGAACGACATCGACGGCGTGTGGCGCTGCCGGACGACGTTCAACTGCACCGACGCGTGCCCGCGTGGCATCCAGGTCACGAAGGCCATCCAGGAGGTCAAGCGCGCCCTCCTGTTCAAGCGCGTCTGACCCCACCGCACGCCGAGGGCCCCTGAGCTGCTGCTCAGGGGCCCTCGGCGCGTCTGCGGGCGGTTCGACCGCCTAGGGCGCCTGCTGACGTGCGCGGGCGGCACGGGCGGCCTTGGCGCGGCGGTTGCGCAGGTACATGACGAACGCGAGCACCAGGCCCAGCGCGGCCACGGCCGTGATCGGGCCGCCGACGTTGCCGAACGCGGTCTGCATGGCCGACGGTTGGCTGCCGTCCGGCGACGAGTTGGCCACCTCGCCCACGCCCGCGCTGGTCGGCGTCGGCCGGGCCTCGGTGGTCTTCTTCTTCACCTGGGGCGCGCCCTCGACCAGCCGGCCGACGGGGTTCGCGGACGCGGCGGGCTCCAGTTCGAACCCGTAGTCGAGCAGGCGGGCCGCCTGGTCCGTCATCCGCACGGGCTGCTGCTGCCCGCGCAGCAGCACCACGACGAGCTTCTTGCCGTTGCGCTGCGCCGCGCCGACGTAGGTGTGCTGGGCGTCGTCGGTGAACCCGGACTTGCCGCCCAGCGCGCCCTGGTACGTGGTGAGCAGGCGGTTGTCGTTGACGATCGGCACGGTCCCGGCGCCGCTCGCGGCCGGGAAGTCCATCCGCTGGGTCGTCACGGCCTTGACGAAGTCCGGGTACTTCAGCGCCTCGCGGAAGATCAGCGCCACGTCGTAGGCCGACGTGGACGTGCCCGGCGCGTCCAGCCCGGACGGCGTCACGGCCCGCGTGTCCAGCGCGCCCAGCTCGGCCGCCAGGGCGTTCATCTTCCGGATCGCGGACGGCACCCCGCCCAGCCTGCGGGCCAGGGCGTGCGCCACGTCGTTGCCGGACGCCATCACCAACGCCTGGAGCAGCTGCTCCACGGTGTACTGGCCGCCGTTGCGCAGGCCGACGCAGCTGCACTCCTGGGCGAGGTCCTCGGGCGTGGCGACGACGGTCGCGTCGGGCGGCAGCTCCTTGGCCACCACCATCGCCAGCAGGACCTTGATGACCGACGCGGGGCGCTGCCTGCCGTGCGGGTTGAGCGCCGCGAGCACGGCGCCGCTGTCGGCGTCGGCCAGCAGCCAGCTCTGCGCCGTGATGCCGTCGGGAAGAGGCTGCGCGTTCGGCGGCAGCACGAGGCCGCACTCGCCGAGCCGCTGGCCGCCCACGGGGCTCTCGGGCACTTCGAGCGGACGTGGTGGCTGCTCGCCTGGCGGCACCTGTTCGGACGTGTCGACCGGCGGTGGCGGTGACACCTCGTTCTCGCAAGCCGGCTGGGCCGCGACGGCCGGAGCGGCGGCGGTCACCGCGCTCACCGCGGTGGCCATCAGCGCGCAGGCAGCCAGGACCAGGGCAACGGGCCGTCGGAACGCGGAGGAACGCACCCGCCCAGGCTATCCACCCCGGATGAGTGACCTGCACCCGCCACGTCGGATACTGCTCCGGTGAAGCTCTCCCGCGGCATGTCCGTCTTCCTGCTTGCCTTCGGGGTGTGGTCCTGGGTCATCTGGCCGACCTTCCTGCGCAACATCTGGAAGGACCCCCGCTCGTGGGACAGCGGCCCGACCACGTTCTTCACCGTGCACCTGCTGCTCGTTGTCGCGTCGCTCACATTCGGCACGGTCATCGGCGTGTTGGGTGTGCGCGGCCTGCGCGCCACCCGAAACACCCAGAGCTAGTAACCACCACACTGGAGGCTCCGCCGTGGAGTTCGTGCGCCTACTGCTGGTGTTCCTGCACCTGCTCGGCATGGGCATGCTCGTCGCGATGTTCTTCGTCCAGCGCCGGGTCGGCGCGGACGGCCCGCTCAACAAGGGCTGGCTGCACGGCAGCGCGCTGCAGCTGCTCACGGGCGTGGCGCTGGTCGGCCTGGCCCCGCTGACCGACCAGGACTACAGCCACGCCAAGATCGGCGTGAAGCTGCTGGTCCTGGTGGCCATCGCGGCCCTGGTCGCGGTGAACCTGAACAAGCCGAGGCCCGCCACGTGGCTCACCCCGACCCTCGCGGGCCTGGTCGTCCTCAACGTCGGCATCGCCGTGTTCTGGAGCTGAACCGGCCGCCCGGCCGAAGCCGTCGGGCGTTCGACGTCCGCCCGGCCGAGCCGTCGGCCGTCGGCGCCCGCGCCGTCAGCGCCGCCGGAACAACGCGCCCAGCAGCAACCCCGCGCCGACCAGCCCGGCGGCGGCGCGGGGGCTGGGCCCGGACCGCACCTCCACCACGGGCCGGATCACGGCGGGGGCCGGGGCCGGCGGCGGTTCCTTGACCAGGTTCTCCCGCGCGGTGGCCGTCCACGCCGTGATGAACAGCAGGTACTGGGCCACCAGGTTCGCGAACACCAGCACACCGATGATCGGGCCGAACGCCGCGCCCGCCGGCGACGACGTGACGCTGGACAGGTAGATCGTCCCGACCTGCTTCAGCAGCTCGAACCCGATCGCGGCCGCCGCCGCGCCCTTGACCGCGCTGCGCCACCCCACCGGGCGTCGCGGCAGCTTGGCCAGCACCCACAGGAACACCAGCCAGTTCGCGACGAGGGCCAGCACGATCGTGCCGATCTTCAACATCAGCTCGGCCCACCACACGCCGTCCAGCCCGACCCACCGCAGCACCAGCTCGGCGAACCCCGCGCCGATCGCGGTCAGGCCGAACGACACGACCAGCGCCACACCCAGGCTGACCAGCGCCACGAGGTCCTTCAGGGCCGTCTTCAGGAACGGCAGGTCGGCCTTGGCGTGCCCCCACTGCGCGGTCAGCGCGTCACGCAGGTTGCTCATCCAGCCGAGCCCGGAGTAGGCGGCGGTCAGCAGGCCGAGCACGCCGACCGTGCCCTTGGACTCGATCGCCTGGTCGACCACCTCGTTGATGGTGTTGCCGAGCGTGCCCGGCACCGCCTCGGTGATGCCGGTCTTCAGCTCGTCCATCAGCTGGGGCTGCGAGGACAGCACGAAACCGGCGACGGCGAACCCGATCATCAGCATGGGCACGAGCGACAGCACGCTGAAGTACGTCACCGCCGCCGCGTAGTGCGCCCCGTACTGCTGGGAGTAGCGCTCGTTCGCGCGGAACAAGTGGTCGAGCCACGGACGCCGCTTGCGCAGCCGGTCGAGCTTCGACTCGGACTTGGCCGCTGCCTCTTCCGCCACACGGGAACGCTAGACCGCGCGGTGATCACTCGCCAGTCGGGAGGAAGCCGATCCGGTCGTAGGCCCGCGCCAGCGTCTTCGAGGCCACGGCACGCGCCCGTTCCGCGCCCCGCGCCAGCACCTTGTCCAGCTCGGCGGTGTCGGCCAGGTACTCGGCGACCTTGGCCCGCACCGGCGTCACGAACTCCGTGAACACCTCGCCCAGGTCCTTCTTCAGGTCCCCGTAGCCCTTGCCCTCGTAGTCCGCGACCAGCGACTCGACCGACCGGCCCGTCAGCGCGGAGTAGATCACCAGCAGGTTGCTCACGCCGGCCTTCGCGGCCGGGTCGTACACGATCTCGCGGCCGGTGTCGGTGACGGCGGAGCGGATCTTCTTGGCGGACTTCTTCGGGTCCTCCAGCAGCTCCACCACGCCCGCGGGCACGGACTTCGACATCTTCGACGTCGGGTCCTGCAGGTCGTAGATCTTCGCGGTGTCCTTGACGATGTGCGGCTCGGGCAGCCGGAACGTCTTGCCGTAGCGGGTGTTGAACCGCTGCGCGAGGTCGCGGGTCAGCTCGAGGTGCTGGCGCTGGTCCTCGCCCACCGGCACGTGGTGCGCCTGGTACAGCAGGATGTCGGCGGCCTGCAGGATCGGGTAGGTGAACAGGCCGACGCCGACCTGCGCCTCCTGCCGCGCGGACTTGTCCTTGAACTGGGTCATCCGGCTGGCCTCGCCGAAGCCCGTGAGGCACTGCATGACCCACGCGAGCTGGGTGTGCTCGGGCACGTGCGACTGCACGAACAGCGTGGCGCGGTCCGGGTCGATGCCGAGCGCGAGGAGCTGCGCGGCGGACACGCGGGTGTTCTGCCGCAGCACCTTGGGGTCCTGCTCGACGGTGATCGCGTGCAGGTCGACGACGCAGTAGAACGCCTCGTGCGTGTCCTGCAACGCCACCCACTGGCGGAGCGCGCCGAGGTAGTTGCCGAGGTGGAAGGAGCCCGCGGTCGGCTGGATGCCGGACAGCACGCGCGGGCGGGACGCCGGGGCCGCGTTCCCGGCGGACGTGCCGGCGGCGTTCTCGGCGGTGCTCCCGGCGGGGATCTGAGCGGGGCTCTCGGCAGGGTTCTCGGCGACCACGGGAGGATTCTCCCAGGCCGATCAGACGCCGCTGGTGGCGGGCTGGACCTCGGCCCGCTCGGCCGCCGCGCGCACCACCGCGGCCTTGCGCCGGCGCACCAGGCCGGCCACCAGGCCGACCACGCCGAGCGCCACGGCGGCGATGCCCACCGGCGCTTCGAGCGAGACGGGAGCCGCCACCACCGCGCTGCCGGCCACCGCGGCCGAACCGTCGGCCCCGTGGGCGACACCGTCGACGACCAGGGATGACGCCGCGCCCAGGACCACGCCCAGGACCGCACCGCGACCGCGCACTGCCCAGCCTCCTCACCAACACCGTGCCACCCGCGGGGGTGAACCTTGTTGACGGACGGCCGCGAACCTACCGAAGCTGTTGGGCTGTGGTGTTCGGTTCGGGTAAACCCGCGGCCGGCCGCAGACTATCCACGGCCCGGTCCGCCGGTGAGCGCGGGGCCTACCCCACCACGTCGACTCGGCCGTACGTCGTAGTGCGCTGCCGCGCGGGCCGCCCGGCCAGCGCCGCCGTGGCCCGCAGCTGGTCGGCGGTGCGCGCGGAGCCGTGCTCGGAGCCCGCCATGCGGCTGATGGTCTCCTCCATCAGCGTCCCGCCCAGGTCGTTGGCGCCGCCGCGCAGCACCTCGGCGGTGCCCTCGTCGCCGAGCTTGACCCACGAGCACTGGATGTTGTCGACCCGCCCGTGCAGGGCGAGCCGCGCGAACGCGTGCACGGCGCGGTTGTCGCGGCGCGTCGGGCCGGGACGGGCCACGCCCGCCAGGTAGATCGGCGCGTTGCGGTGCACGAACGGGAGGCCGACGAACTCGGTGAGCCCGCCCGTGCGGTCCTGCAGGGCCGCCAGCGCCCGGAAGTGCCCGAGCCAGTGGCCGGGGTGGTCGACGTGGCCGTACATCATCGTGGACGACGACCGGATGCCCACCTCGTGCGCGGTGGCGACCACGTCCAGCCAGGTCGCGGCGGGCAGCTTGCCCTTGGTCAGCACCCAGCGGACGTCGTCGTCGAGGATCTCGGCGGCGGTGCCGGGGATGGTGTCCAGCCCCGCGTCGCGCAGCTCGGTCAGCCACTCCCGCACGCTCACGCCCGCCTTGGCCGCCGCGCTGACGACCTCCATCGGGCTGAACGCGTGGACGTGCATGCCGGGCACCCTGGCCTTGATCGCGCGGACCACGTCGGCGTAGTAGGTGACCGGGAGCTTCGGGTCGATGCCGCCCTGCATGCAGACCTCGGTGGCGCCCGCGTCCCACGCCTCCTGCGCGCGGTCGGCGACCTCGGCCACGGACAGCCGGAACGCGTCCACGTCCCGCTCCCGCTGGGCGAACGCGCAGAACCGGCAGCCCACGTAGCAGACGTTGGAGAAGTTGATGTTGCGGTTGACGACGTAGGTGACGTCGTCGCCCACCACCTCGGCGCGCAGCTCGTCGGCGAGCCTGGTCATGGTCTCCAGCGCCGCGCCGTCCGCGGTGAGCAGCGCCAGGGCCGCGTCGGAGTCCTCCAGCAGCCTGGCCGGGTCGGACTCGGCCAGCCTGAGCGCGCGGGCCGCCTCCTCGGGCAGCCGCTCGGCGGCGTTGGCCGCGTTGGCGGCCTTCGGCACGGTCAGGGACGCCCAGTCGCCGTAGACGCTGTCGAAGTCGCCCCGGCGGTCCTCGGTGCGGCCCTCGGTGTCGATGGCGGTGTGCAGGTCGGCGCGGCCGTAGGTGTCGAGGCCGCCGTCCGGCTCCTGCCACTCGCGGCCGACGACGGGCGCGTCCGGGTCGGCCAGGCCGTCCTCGCGGGCCAGCGCGGCGACGTGCCCGGTGAGCCGGGTGTCGATCCACTGCCCGGCGGGCGCGGTCACGTACCGCGGGTAGACGGCGAGGCGTTCCCGCAGGTCGAAGCCCGCCTCGCGGGTGCGCTCGGCGAGCGCGTCGACCTGCGGCCACGGACGTTCGGGGTTGACGTGGTCCGGCGTCACCGGTGACACGCCGCCCCAGTCGTCGATGCCCGCGCGCAGCATCAGCCCGAACTCGCCGCCCACCAGGTTCGGCGGCGCCTGCACGCTCGTGGACGACGGCATGACGAGCCGCGCCACGGCGATCGTGGCGGCCAGCTCGCGCAGGTCGGCGTCCGGCATGCCGCGCATCGCGGTGTCCGGCTTGGCCCGGAAGTTCTGGATGATCACTTCCTGGATGTGCCCGTACTGGCGCGCGATGCCGCGCATGGCCAGCAGCGACTCGGCGCGCTCGGTGACCGTCTCGCCGATGCCGATCAGGATGCCGGTCGTGAACGGCACGTTGACCCGGCCGGCGTCGGTGAGGACCCGCAGCCGGACCGCGGGCTCCTTGTCCGGGCTGCCGTAGTGCGGCCCGCCCTTCTCCGACCACAGCCGCTCGGCCGTCGTCTCCAGCATCATGCCCATGCTCGCCGCGACCGGGCGCAGCCGCTGCAGGTCCTCCCAGCTCAGCACACCGGGGTTGAGGTGCGGCAGGAGGCCCGTCTCCTCCAGCACGGCGATCGCGCTGGCCCGGACGTAGTCGAGCGTCGACGAGTAGCCGCGCGCCTCCAGCCACTCCCGGGCCTGCGGCCACCGCTCCTCGGGCCGGTCGCCCAGCGTGAACAGGGCTTCCTTGCAGCCCTGGGCGGCCGCGCGGCGGGCGATGTCCAGCACCTCGTCGCGCTCCAGGAACGCGGCGGGCAGCTTGTGCGGGACCGTCGCGAACGTGCAGTAGTGGCAGCGGTCCCGGCACAGGCGGGTCAACGGGATGAACGCGTTGCGGCTGTAGGTGACGACGCCCGGCCGCCCCTCCGCGAGCAGGTGGGCGTCACGCACCCGGCCGGCGGCGTCCAGCAGCGCGTCGAGGTCGTCACCGCGGGCGTGCAGCAGCACCGCGGCCTCGGTGACGTCCAGCACCGCGCCGTCGGCGGCACGGCGCAACGCGCGTCGCATCGCCGACGGGGTCGGCGTCGGTTCCGGCGGGGTGATCGAGATGTCCACGGCCACGACAACGACCTTAGGTGCGGAAAATTCCTGATCACGTCCGGAGTGATGTGCGGCACGGCGCGTCGTCGCGGTCCCACCCGGCGTGTCGCCGCCCCTGAGCCCCGCGCCTGGACCGCCCCGCCCTCCGCGCACGGACCGTCCCGCCCTCGCGACCGGACCGCCGTCCCTTCCCTCCCTGCCGCCCTGTCGCGTCATCCCGTCATGGGCCTCGCGTCATCGGGTCATCGAACCGGCGACCTCCCAGCGATGACCAGTTCGGTGTTGCGGTCGGTCGGGGCGCCCACCGCGTTCGCGCCGGCGTGCGGGTCGTTGAACGCGAACTCGCGGGCCAGCGAGGCGAGGCCGCGCGGCGAGAAGTCGTCGTAGTCCGCCTGGTAGGGCGCGTCACCCTCGACCAGGGTGGTGAACAGGGACAACGTGCCGTCGCCGTTGTCGACGAGCTCGATGATCCGGGCGTGCTGCGGGTGGTCGACGTGCGCCGCCGTGTTGATCTCCCAGAACGCCCGGTCGCCCGTGCCGTGCGGGACGATCCGGTTCTCGTGGGTGTGGCCGTTGACCCACGCCACCACGTTCGGGAAGCGGCCGAGGAGCGCGACGAGCGCGTCGCCGTCCAGCCGGGGGTCGAGCGGGCGGCGGCGGTCCGGCAGGACGTTGCCCATCGTCCAGCTGCTGTGGTGGCTGAACAGGATGAACAGCTCGTCGGTGACGTCCTGGCGGCGCGGGAAGCCGAAGGCGTCGTAGTAGCGGGAGCTGCCGCGCTTGAGCGTCTGCTCCAGCCACCGGTACTGGTGCAGGCCGATCGAGCCGTCGGCGAAGCCCGCGGTGGTCGTGGTGTCGAGGCTGACGCCGGTGACGCCGGGCGCGATGCGGAACGTGTAGAAGACGTCGACGCCGTCGGCGTTGTCCGGGGTGAAGCCGTGGCCGTGCGGTCCGGGGCCGGTGTGGCGCGGGTCGAGGTGGGCCTGGACGAACGCGGCGGTCGTGAACGGCCGGCGGCGGGCGTCGGGCGTGACGGCGCGGACCAGCCCCCCGCCGCTCGCGAGGACGGCCAGGGCGTCCGGGAGGGCCGCCGGGTCGCGCAGGGCGCGGGCGACGCGGGCGGCGCCGTCGGCCGCGAACCCCATGATCTTGTGGCTCGCCGTGTAGAGGCCGTCGACCAGCGGGATGCCGTCGGGCAGGGAGCCGACCACGCTGTCGTCGTGGTTGCCGAACGTGCAGTACCACGGCACGCGCAGGCCGGGGCTCTCGAACGGGCGGATCGCCGCGTCCAGCAGGCCGGGCACCTGCGGGAAGCCGACGGCCTTGTAGTCGTCGACGAGTGTCGAGTGCGGGTTCCAGTAGGCCTTGGCGCCCGAGTCCTGCACGCCCTCGTAGCCGCTCGGGTCGCCGGTGTTGGCGGTGATCCGGCCGCCGTTGAGGACGGTGAGGAACCAGTCCAGCTCCACCAGCTCGTGGTTGTCGGTGTTGTCGCCGGTGGTCATCATGAAGTCGATCGGACGGCCGGTGAACGGCCCGGCGCCGACCTCGTTGATCTTGCGGACGAGCGCGCTGGACGTGTGCTGGGCCAGCGTCTCGTGCGGCCGGAACGCCCCGGCGCCCATGACGGGGTGCGTGTACTCGAACCGCGCGGGGCTCTGCGTGTCGACCATGTGCATGTCGGTGAACTGCACGAAGCAGGCCAGGGGCGTCCGCCGGTCGGCCCGTCCCGCGCCCGGCGGCGCGAGGTCGGCCCGCACCACGACCGGCCACCCGGGCCCGGCCTGGAGCCTTCGGTACCCCGAACCCCCGGCGGCCGCGGCGGCGACGTCGAGCGTCGTGCCGGTGGTCGCCGCCCAAGCGGGCCCGCCCCACACCAACACCGCCCCGGCCGCACCCGTCGCCTGGAAGAACCGCCGCCGGCTGATCCCACCCATGGACCGCTCCCCACGTCTCGGATGGTGAAAACTTCTCACGATCCGGGGAGCGCGTCACGAACTCGCGGTGAAGTGGGGCCGAACGAGCGAAGTCGATCGTCGGGTGGATCGGTTCCGTTGCCGCACAACACTTCCGGCCACCGACAGCGCCACGCAGTCGAGGCAACGTCGTGTCGCCGCCAACCGGGATCCCCGCCACCGCTCGCGGGAACCCGCACCTCAGCCGGCGACGGGCCAGTCGAAGGTCACGGTCACGGGCGCGTGGTCCGACCACCGCTCGGCATACGTCGCCGCCCGCTCGACCACCGCCGACGTCGCCGTGCGCGCCAACCCCTCGGTCGCC
Source organism: Saccharothrix hoggarensis (assembly GCF_052936025.1). Next base: position 6,905,241 of record NZ_CP193624.1, read on the forward strand.
ACCTGCAGGTCGATCCGCCACCCGGAGTCGTTGTCGAACGCCTTGCCCCGGTACGACCACCAGGTGTACGGGCCCGCCACGTCCGGGTGGAGGGAGCGCACCACGTCGACGTACCGCGCCTCACCGAACACCCGGTCCAGCCACGCCCGCTCCTCGGGCAGGAAGCCGGACGACTTCTGGTTCGTCTTCCACGCCTTCAGGTCCTCGGCCCGGTGCGCGATGTTCCAGTCGCCGCACACCAGCACCTCGCGCCCGCCGGCGGCGGCCTTCTCGCGCAGCTCCACCAGGTACGGCAGGAACGCGGCCATGAACCGGTCCTTCTCGTCCTGCCTCGGCGTGCCGACGTCACCGCTGGGCAGGTACAGCGACGCCACCACGACGTCGGCGAGCTCGACCTCGACGTACCGCCCGGAGTGCTCGAACTCCGGCGCGCCGAACCCGACCCGCACGGCCTCCGGCCGCGCCCGCGTCAGCACCGCGACCCCGTTGCGCCCCTTGGCCTCCGACCACGCCTGCGCCACGTGCCACCCCTCGGGCGACCGCACGGCTTCCGGCAGCTGCCCCGGCTCGGCGCGCACCTCCTGCAGGCACACGACGTCGGCGGACGTCGCGGCCAGCCACTCCAGGTAGCCCTTCTTGGCGGCGGCGCGCAACCCGTTGACGTTGATCGTCGAGACAGTCAGCACGGCGGCAGCCTAGCCGCGTTCGGCGACCACCCAGCCGTACGGGTACGAGGCGCCGCAACCGGTGCACGACGCGGCCAGGCCGAGCATCAGCACCAACGGGCTGCTGCCCTCCGGCGACGGAACACCGGCCACCTCGTGCCCGTCGACCTCGGCGCGCAAGCCGGGCCACTCCGGCTCGCACGCGCACGTCACCACGTCACGGCGGAACGAACGCCACTGGAAGAACATCCGCCCATCAGATCACGAGCAGTCCGTCAGATCACGAGCAGTCGCTGTCCGAGGTCGGTGTCACGAACTCGTCCTTCACCCACCGCCCGTCGGACAGCAGCCGGAAGCCGTTCTCGACCCGCCGCTCGGCCGACGTCACCGCGTCACGCCGCATGGTCGCCACGATCGGCTGCGTGTCGGCGGGCCCGGACCGGACGTTGAGGATGTCGGCGATCACGGTGACCCTGCACTCGCGGTTGGCGACCTCCTCCAGGCCCAGCTGCCTGCCGTCGTTGGCCACGTACATCAGCCCGGCCGCGGCCAGCACGCCGGCCACGACCGCACCGCGCACGGGAATCCCGAACATCGCGCCTCCTGACACCTCGCCTGAAGTGCTGAAGTGCAGATATAGCGCGGCGGGCGGCCCGGCAGTACCGGCCCGCGCCGAATCCACCCCACCGGGAAACCGAACGGGTGAGGCGGCTACGGAAACGCATCAGGGGACCGCCCGGAAGCGGTCCCCTGATCAACCCGGAAGGGCTCGGCTCAGCCGGCCATCTTCTTCTGCAGGTTCTCGTCCAGCGTGCCGAGGAAGTCCTCGGTGGTCAGCCAGTCCTGGTCCTTGCCGACGAGCACGGCGAGGTCCTTGGTCATCCGGCCGCTCTCGACGGTCTCGACGATGACCTGCTCCAGCGTCTCCGCGAAGCCCATCACCTCCGGGGTGCCGTCGAGCTTGCCGCGGTGCTTCAGGCCGCCCGTCCACGCGAAGATCGACGCGATCGGGTTGGTGGACGTCGGCTTGCCCGCCTGGTGCTGGCGGTAGTGCCGGGTCACCGTGCCGTGCGCGGCCTCGGCCTCGACGGTCTTGCCGTCCGGCGTCATCAGCACCGACGTCATCAGGCCCAGCGAGCCGAAGCCCTGCGCGACCGTGTCGGACTGCACGTCGCCGTCGTAGTTCTTGCAGGCCCAGACGTAGCCGCCCTCCCACTTCATGGCGGCGGCGACCATGTCGTCGATCAGGCGGTGCTCGTAGGTGAGGCCCGCCGCGTCGAACTGCGCCTTGAACTCCTCCTCGAACACCTTCTGGAAGATGTCCTTGAACGCACCGTCGTACGCCTTGAGGATGGTGTTCTTGGTCGACATGTAGACCGGGTAGTTGCGCTGCAACCCGTACGAGAACGAGGCGCGCGCGAAGTCCTCGATGGACTTGTTGAAGTTGTACATGCCCATGGCCACGCCGCCGTCGGCGCCGTAGTTGGCCACCACGTGCTTGATCGGCTCGGAGCCGTCCTCGGGCGTGAACGTGATCGTCAGCTCGCCCGCGCCGGGGACCTTGAAGTTGGTCGCCTTGTACTGGTCGCCGTGGGCGTGACGGCCGATGATGATCGGCTTCGTCCAGCCCGGCACCAGCCGCGGGATGTTCGAGATGATGATCGGCTCGCGGAAGACGACGCCGCCGAGGATGTTGCGGATCGTGCCGTTCGGCGAGACCCACATCTTCTTCAGGCCGAACTCCTCGACCCGCGCCTCGTCCGGCGTGATCGTGGCGCACTTGACGCCGACGCCGTGCTTCTTGATGGCGTGGGCGGCGTCGATCGTGACCTGGTCGTCGGTGGCGTCCCGGTGCTCGATGCCCAGGTCGTAGTACTCGAGGTTGACGTCCAGGTACGGGTGGATCAGCTTGTCCTTGATGAACTGCCAGATGATCCGGGTCATCTCGTCGCCGTCGAGTTCGACGACGGTCCCCTGAACCTTGATCTTGCCCATACTCAGGGCGCTCCTCTCGCGACAATGCAAGCAAGACAAGCGTACTGCTATGTCGGGTTGCTTGCGTCCACCTCGACGCAAAAAGGGAACGGCGTCACACCGGCAGGACGCCGCGGACGAGGTGGCACGGGTGTTCTCGGGCCCCATACAACCAGCACCGCCGCCGCGCCGCCGCACGGGGACGACACTCGAACACGCGTTCGCGGATCGCGCGCGCCCGCCACGCCCGGCCCGCTAACCTCGCACCCAATCGAGTGATCTTCAGGGGGCAGCGTTGTCGACGGGTCCGACCCACGCCATGAGCGGCCTGCTGGCCTGGTCCGCGGTGACCGCGCTCGCGGAGAGCCACCCGATCGGCCAGCTCACCCCGCAGAGCTGGGCGGTGGGCGCGGTGCTCGCCACCGGCGCCGCCCTGCTGCCGGACCTCGACCACCCGTCGTCCACGATCTCGCGCACGTTCGGGCCGGTCAGCGCGGGCGCGTCGGCCCTGATCAACACGATCAGCTCGTTCGTCTACCGCACCACCCGGACCCGCAAGGACTCCAACCGGGACGGCGGCCACCGCGGCCTCACGCACACCCTGGCGTTCGCGCTGGCCGCCGCGGTCGGCACGACGGCCGTCGTCCAGCAGTCGCAGAAGTGGGCCCTGCCGGTGCTCATGTTCGTCTTCGCCGGCCTCGCCGTGCGCGGGATCATGAACGACTGGTGCCCGCAGAAGGACGCCCTGCTCATCACGGTCGTCTCGGCCGCCATCACGGGCGTCTGCATCGCCTGGACGGCGCAGACGCCCGCCAGCGCGGCGGCGTGCGGCGTGGCGGTCGGCGTCGGCTGCGTGGCCCACTACCTCGGCGACGCGATCACCGAGCAGGGCTGCCCGATCCTGTGGCCCATCCCGCTCATGGGCAAGACGTGGTTCCCCGTCGCCCCGCCGAAGATCATGCGGATGAAGACCGGCGGCACGGTGGAGATGGCGGTCGTCGGCCCGCTGATCACGATCCTGAGCGTCTGGCTGTCCGCCGCCGCGCTCCAGCAGGCGGGCGCGCTCCCGTTCCTCGAAAGTTTCGACCTCCTCCCCATCTAGTTTTCAGATAACGGCCATTCGGCGGCTACCACTCCATCACCCGATTGGACTAGCCTCCGACGGCATTCCCGTCCCGCGCCGATCGCGCCGAGGAGGACTTCGTGCCCCACCACACGCACGACAGCGTTGTCGAGGCGGTCGGATGACCACCTGGCTCGGCCTCAACGCCGGTCACGAGGACCCGGCGACCGCGGACACCGTCGCGGTCGCGCTCTACGAGTCGCTGCTCTTCCACGCCCAGCTGGTGTGCGTGCACGCGGTCGAGGGCAGGCACGCGATGTCGTTCCGGCTCGCCGACGACCCGTCCGACAACACCGTGTCGACGCTCATCGAGCGCGGCTACGGCGTCGCCGTGCACAACGGCGCCCTGCAACGGCTCGCCGGTCCGGAGGAGCTCAAGCGCGGCGCGCTGCGGGCCGTGCTGGCCCACCGCGACCGCAAGGAGGGCCGCGCGCTGCGGTTCCCCGGCCAGCGCACGTTGCGCGGCCGCTACGGCGTGTCGGACATCCTCGCGTTCAGCGCGATCGAGGAGGTCCTGCCGCACGGCGTCAAGAGCGTGGACGCGCGCGGCGACCTCCAGCCGACGTTCGTCAACGGCCGGTTGGTGCTCACCTGCGACTAGCCCGGGTGGGCGCCGACGGTGTCCTTGATCTCCGCGCCGAGGCGGTCCGCGCTGCGGGCGCAGTGCGCGCAGCAGAAGAACCGGCCCTCCACCTCGACGCCGTGGCCGAGGATGCGGCAGTCGCAGTGCTCGCAGCGCGGGGCCAGGCGTTGGATCGCGCACTCGAAGCTGTCGAACGTGTGCACGCCGCCGCCGACCGTGCGGACCTCGAAGGCCATCCAGTAGTCGTTGCCGCAGACGTCGCAAGTCGCCATGACCGCAGCGTGCTCCGGCCCGCGCACCCCGGCAACTCGGACCGTCACTCGGTCAGGGCGGCGAGCCGTCGTGGCGCGACCTGGCGGTAGGCGTCGCGGACGACCTCGGCGACGGCGGCCCAGTCGACGTCCACGTCGAGGTACACGCCGAGCCAGCCCCGGTGCCCGACGTACGGCGGCCGGAAGTACCGCTCCGGCTCGCTGCCCGCCAACGCCTCCTGCGCGCCCGCCGGCGCGGCGCACCAGAACGCCACCCGGTCGTCGTGGTGGCGGTCGGCGAACATGGCGAACATCTTCTTGTCGCGCACGAACCACGCGGGCTCACCGTGGCTGAGCCGTTCGGTGACCTCCGGCAACGCCAGGCACAGCGCGCGCAACCGCTCCAGCGATCCCATGACCGCCATCCTCACACCGAGCGGACCAGGCCGGACTCGAACCGGCGTCCTCCCTCCGCGGAGGAGGGCGCGTCAACCACTGCGCTACATGGTCCCGAGCCGGGCCGGATTCGAACCGGCGTCCTCCCCCCGTGAAGGAGGGCGCGACAACCACTGCGCTACCGGGCTCTTCCGCCCAACCCTAACCATGACCGAGGGTCCGGAGACAGGGCCGCTAAGGTCTGCCGCGTGCGCGGGGTCGACTACTACGAACTCCTCGGGGTCGGTCGCAACGCGTCCGAGGCGGAGATCAAATCCGCTTACCGCTCCCTGGCCAAGGTCATGCACCCGGACGCCGGCGGGTCCTCCGGGACCTTCCGCATGCTGCAAGAGGCATATGACACCCTCCGTGATCCGTCGCGCCGACGTGACTACGACCGGGGTTGGTCGTTCACCCGACCGGGCGCACGACCGTCGTCGCCGACGCGGCCGCCGAGGTCCGGTCGCACGGGCCGGTTGCGCAACTTCGGCGAGGATCCCGACTTCGTACCTCCGAAGCCGGTCGTGGACCTCGGCGGCATCCCGTGGTGGCACCTGGTCGACGTGGCCCAGCGCGTCCGGTACGTGCCGGCCGCCGGTCCCGGCCACGCGCCCGCGCTGGCCGCCGTGTGCGGGTGGTTCTTCCTGCTGCTGCCGGTGGTCTTCATCGACTTCACGCCGCTCGCGCTGGGCGTCTGGCTGCTCCTGGTCGCCGCCGCGGCCGCGGCCGCGTTCCGGTTGACGCGGCGGTACCTGGCGGCGGTCCGGGCCGACCGGGCGTTCACGTCCGACCACGACACCGGTGTCGTGCACGGGACCGTCGACGACCGCCCGTGCGAGCACCTCACCGCCGACCTGCTCAGCCAGTACCTGACCCGGCTGCCCGGCGTGCGGATCTTCCACGGGCTGGCGTGGCCGGGTTCGGTGTTCGCCGACGTCGACCACGCCGTGCTGTGCGGGCGGCGGCTCGTGCTGATCGAGTCGAAGTCGTGGCTCCCGGGGCACTACGAGGCCGAGGACGACGGCACGGTGTGGCGCAACGGCCACCCGTTCCGGGGCGGCGGCATGCGGATGCCGCGCAGCCTCGCGCTGTACCGGAAGATGCTGCCCTGGCTGGACATCCGGACCGCGCTGCTCATCTACCCGAGCCGCGCCGGCGAGGTGACCACCGAGGAACCGGCGGACGCCGTCGTGCCGCCGATGACGCCCGCCCAGTTCGTCGAGGAGATCGGCGACTGGCTGGCCGAGGACCCGGCGACGGTGGACCGGGAGGCGCTGCGCCTGCTCCTCGCCCACGTCGTGCCGATCGTCCGCCACGGGTCGCCCGTCGGCGAGGCCTCGGCCGGCCAGTAGGCCAGGTCACGGGTGGCGGCGCCGCGTGCGCGGGCGGGGCGAGGGTCACCCAGCAGTCGGGCCACCAGCGTCATCGCTGTTCGCACTGCGTCCTGCCTCTCGAAAGGTGGCGGCCTTTCGGAGCGGTGGCGACGGTGGTGCAACGGTGATGCTTAACCGGTTAAGCAGTCAACCGGATGGCCCATGTCGGCGCGGCCCCCGGCGGGCTACGTTGCTGCGGAGCCACCACGAGGGAGCGGGCCGATGAAGGTCGACGTCTTCAACGAGATCCAGGACCCGCGCCCGTGGCAGGACGGGCACCAGCACGCCCGCATCACGGAGGCGTTGGAGCAGGCGCGGCTCGCCGACGCGCTCGGCTACGGCTGCTGGTGGCAGGTCGAGCACCACGGCGCCGAGGAGTTCAGCCTGTCGTCCGCGCCGGAGTTGATGCTGGCCGCGATCTCGCAGCAGACGTCCCGCATCCGGCTCGGCCACTCGGCCGTGCTCGCGCCCGCGCGGTTCAACCACCCGATCCGGGTCGCCGAGCGCGCCGCGATGCTGGACCACCTCAGCGGCGGGCGGCTGGAGTTCGGGCTGACCCGGTCCACCGCGCCGGAGTGGCGGCTGTTCGGCGTCGACCCGGCGGAGGCGCGGCGGCAGACGCAGCAGGCGTTCGAGATGATCCCGAAGATGTGGACGTCGGAGCGCTTCTCGCACTCCAGCGAGGACTTCGAGATCCACGACGTGCCGATCGTGCCCAAGCCGCTGCGACGGCCGCACCCGCCGCTGTGGCAGGCGGCGGCGAGCCCGGCGTCGTTCGAGGAGGCCGGTCGGCGCGGCGTCGGCGTGCTCGGGACGACCATCTGGGAGTCGATCGAGCGCGTGCGGCGCATGGTCGGCCTGTACCGGGCCGCCGCCGACGCCTGCACGTCGCCGGTCGGCGCCACCGTCAACAACCAGGTCGCGTTCTTCACGTTCGTCCACTGCGCGGAGACCGACGAGCAGGCGGTCCGCAACGGCGCCGTCGCCGCGGCTGCCTGGTACACCGTCAAGGCGCTGACGTTCTTCGAGGCGGCGGACGCCTTCGTGGAGACCGTGCGGCACCAGCAGTCGCTCCTGGACGACCCGTCCGGCGGCGGCCTGACCGGCGACTTCCTCCGCGCGGAGGCCGCCACGTCCACCGGCCCGAACCGGGCGCAGGTCGTCATCGGCCGGGTGCTGCAGGGCGAGGACGTGGACCCGGAGGAGATCTTCGACGCGTTGAACGAGCAGGACTCGCTGATCGTGGGCAGCCCGGACACGTGCCGCGAGAAGCTGCGCGCCTACGCCGACCTGGGCATCGACCGGCTGATGGCGTTCCACCAGGTCGGCAACCTGAAGCACGAGGACGTCATGACGAGCCTGCGCCTGATCGGCGACCTGATCCCCGAGTTCGACCGCTGACGCCACCGCCATCCCGGGCGGATCGCCGGTCCCGGGTGGGAGGATGTGGCCATGCCGAAGAAGCTGCGCCTGACCGGGGACCCGGAGGCCGACAAGCTGCTCAGCGAGGACCCGTTCGCGCTGCTCACCGGACTCCTGCTGGACCAGCAGTTCCCGATGGAGCACGCCTTCGCCGGCCCGCGCAAGATCGCGGACCGGATGGACGGGTTCAGCATCACGAAGATCGCGGAGACCGATGTGGACGAGTTCGTGGAGCTGTGCGTGCAGCCGCCCGCGATCCACCGCTACGGCGCCTCCATGGCACGGCGGGTGCACGCGCTGGCCCTGCACGTGATCGACAACTACAAGGGCAAGGCGTCCAACATCTGGAAGGCGGGCAAGCCGGACGGCAAGGAGGTCTTCCGGCGCGTCAAGGCGCTGCCCGGCTTCGGCGACCAGAAGGCCCGCATCTTCGTCGCCCTGCTGGGCAAGCAGCTCGGCGTCACCCCGGACGGGTGGCGGGAGGCGGCCGGGGCGTACGGCGAGGAGGGCTCGCGGCGGTCCATCGCCGACGTCACGAGCGCCGAGACGCTGGCCGAGGTGCGCGCGTTCAAGAAGGCAGCCAAAGCGGCCGTCGCCAACGGCTAGAGTCCCGGCGTGCAGTTGCCCGGACTCTCCGACCTCACCCCGCTGGGACAGGGCGGCTTCGCCACCGTCTACCGCGCCCGGCAGGTCCAGCTGAACCGCGACGTCGCCGTCAAGATCGACAACCGGGTGCTGCAGACCGAACGCGACCGGCGGCGCTTCCTGCGCGAGGCGCACGCCGCCGCCCGGCTGTCCGGGCACCCGCACGTCGTCTCGGTGCACGACGCCGCCTTCACCCCGCAGGGCACGCCCTACCTGGTGATGGAGCTGTGCGCGGGCGGGTCGCTCGCGGACGTGGTCCGGCGGGACGGGCCGCTGCCCGCGGAACGGGTGCGGCAGCTCGGCGTGCAACTGGCGGACGCGCTCGCCGCCGCCCACGCGGAGGGCGTGCTGCACCGCGACATCAAGCCGGGCAACATCCTGCTCGACCGGTACGGCACGGCCAAGCTCGCCGACTTCGGGCTCGCGGCGCTGCTGGACTCCGAGGGCTCCAGCACCGTCACCCGTGACGCGCTGAGCCCGAGCTACGCGCCGCCCGAGGCGTTCGCGATGGCGGCCCCCACGCCCACCGCCGACGTCTACGCCCTGGCCGCGACCCTGTACGACCTGCTCGCCGGCAAGCCGCCGCGCCCGGTGCCGTGGCCGATCGACTCGTTCGACCACCTGGGCGAGGTGCTGCGCTCCCCCGTGCCGCCCGTGCCCGGTGTGCCGCGCGAGCTGCACGACGTGCTGGTGCGGGCCCTCGACCCCGACGTGGGACGTCGCACGGCCAGCGCGGCGCGGTTGCGGGACGACCTGAGTCGCCTCGTGATGGCGCCCGACGGCCCGACCCTGCCGACACAGGCACCGGCACAGGCACCGGCACAGGCGCTGCGGCCCGTCGGACCTCCGGTGCACGGCTCCGGCTACGTCCGGCCGCCCACCAGGAAGCCGTGGTCGCTGGTGATCGGGGCCGCCGCGCTGGCGACCGTCGTCGCGATCGGCACGTGGTGGTGGGCGACCAGGAACGACGCCACCGCCGGGCCGTCCTCCGACGCCGCCGCGGGGCCGTCCTCCGGCGCCACCGCCGGCACGGTCCTGCCGCCGCCTTCCCTGGAGGAGTGCGCGACGGGCTACTGCGTCGCCGAGCCGACGTGCTACCGCGGCATCGTCTCGATCGGCGGTCAGGCGGCGTCGGCGCGGCGGGTCGGGAACTGCTCGGAGGACCACTACTGGGAGGCGTTCTCGGGCGGCTGGCTCTCCGGCCCCATCCCGGACGTGGACAACGACGAGCTGCTCAAGGCTCCGGAGGTCGTCGGCGTGTGCACGGCCGACGCCATGAAGGCCAACACCCGGCCGACCGTGGACACGTCGGGCTGGAAGTTCACCGCGGTCGGCTTCACGGACGGCGAGGAGACCTACTTCCACTGCCTGGCGGGGCCGGTCGGCGTCGGTGAGACGACCACCAGCGCGTTCGGCGGGTCCTGAGGGTCGCGCGGCTCGAGCGACAGCGGTGACGAGACGGCGTAGGCGATGGCGAACGCGGTGAGGAGCTGTCCGGCCGTGGCGTGGGAGACGTGCAGCTCCTCATGTGACGGACACCGTACTACGACAATCATCAAAGTAAGACCGTTCTCGTAGTGTGGACCGCATGACCACCACGCTCGCCCACCCGGCGCGGGACGAGATCCGGATAACGTCCGTCCTGCACGCGCTGGCCGACCCGGTCCGGCTCCGGATCGTCCGCGCCCTCGCCGACTGCGAGCAGGGCCTGTCCTGCGGCGTGCTCGACCTCGGCGTGACGGCGTCGACCCTCACCCACCACGTGCGGACGTTGCGCGAGGCCGGCGTGGTCCACGTCCGCCCGCAGGGGACGTCGCGGATCAGCACGCTGCGCCGGGACGACCTCGACGCGCTGTACCCCGGCCTCCTCGACGGCGTCCTGGCGGCGCGACGATGAGCGACCCGAACGACTGGGAGTGGGTCCGGGTGCTGGCGCAGGGCCGCGTGTACGACGACGAGCGCCCCGGCGCCAACCGGCTGGCGTGGGCGGCGGTGGCGCTGGCGGCCTCGCACGGCGGCGAGCGCAGCGGCGTGCGGCGGGAACGGGCGGTCGCCAACCGGTTCGCGTTGCGGGCCAGGCTGGTCCGGTCCCTCGGGCCGTGGGCGGCGGACCCGGACGCGCTGGCGGCCGACGTGCTCGCCGAGACCGACCTCCCGGCACGGCACCAGAAGGTGGTCGCCCGCGCCCTGGAACCGGTCATCCCGCACGTCCGGGACGACGGGCTGCGGTCGCGGGCCGCGGACTGGCTGGCCGCACGGGCCTGACACTCCCCAAGCCGCACGAGGCCTGACGCCCCCAGGGCCGCACGAGGCCTGACTCCCCAGGGCCGCACGGCGTCTGACGCCGCCAGGGCCGCGCGGGCCTGAAACTCCCGCAGCCGCGCGGGCCTGACGCGCCCCCAGGCCGCGCGCCGGGCGTAAAACCGGTTGCCGGCGTTCCTAGGGTGGGTAGACGTGCGCGCCTACGCCCATCTAGCGCTGGCCGGTTTCCGAAGGTACTCCACCTATCGACAGGCGATGGTCGCCGGAATGGCGACGAACGTCGTGTTCGGCCTGCTCAGGTTGGCCGTCCTGACCGCCGCGGTCTCGTCCGGGCCCATCGCGGGCTACGACGTCGCCGCCACCGCGACGTACGTGTGGCTCGGCCAGGGCCTGATGGCCGTCGTCGTCCTGTGGGGCGACAACCACCTCGCCGAGCGCGTCCGCACCGGGGACGTCGTGATCGACCTCTACCGCCCCTGGCACCTCCAGATGGCGTTGTTGGCCGAGGACGTCGGCCGCGCCGGGTACGCCGTGGTCGTGCGGCTCGCGCCGCCCATCGCGTTCGGCGCCCTGTTCTTCCCGTTCCGGTGGCCCGCGCCGGGCGTCCTGCCGGTGTTCGCGGTCAGCGTGGCGCTCGGCGTCACGGTCAGCTTCGGCATGCGGTTCCTGCTCAACGCCACCGCGTTCTGGCTGCTCGACAGCCGCGGCACGCAGGCCCTCTACACCGCGTTCACGTGGCTGTTCTGCGGTCTGGCCGTGCCGATCGCGTTCTTCCCGGACTGGGCGAGGGCCGTCGTCTGGTCCACCCCGTTCCCGTCCATGCTGCAAGCGCCGGTGGAAGTCTTCCTCGAACGCGGCTCGCCGTGGCCGCTGCTGGCGGGCCAGGCGTTCTGGGCCGTCGCGGTGCTCGCCGCCGGCCACCTGGTGCTGAACCGCGCCGTCCGCAAGGTTGTGGTGCAGGGTGGCTGAGGGCGTCCCCACCAAGACCGCCGTGTACGCCAAGCTCGTCGGCGCACGGCTGCGCGGCCAGATGTCGTACCGGACGTCGTTCGCGCTCCAGTGCGTCGCGCAGGCGTTCGGCCAGCTGACCGAATTGGCGATCATCCTGGTGCTGTTCAACCGGATCAGCGCGCTCGGCGGGTTCTCGGTGCACGAGGTCGTCCTCATGTACGCGATCGCGGGCACCGCCTTCGGCATCGCGGACCTGGTCGCGGGCCAACTGGACGAGCTGCCGACGCAGATCCGCACCGGCCGGTTCGACGTCATCCTGCTCCGACCGCTGGGCACGCTCGCGCAGATGATGACCGCGGACCTGCACCTGCGGAAGATCGGCCGGATCGTCGCGGGCCTGGTGGTGCTGGTGTACGCGTTGGGGCACAACGACGTCGCGTGGTCGCCGTGGACCGCGCTGCTCGTCGTGGTGGCGCCGATCAGCGGCGCGGTGATCTTCTCCTCGGTGTGGGTCGCGGCCAACGCCGTCTGCTTCTGGCTCGTCGACGGCCAGGAGATGGCCAACGCGGTCACCTACGGCAGCAACGCGTTCACCTCCTACCCCGCCACCGTCTACGGCCCGTGGTTGCGACGATTCTTCGCGTTCGTCGTGCCCGGCGCGTTCGTCGCCTACTACCCCAGCCTCGCCCTGCTCGACCGCCCCGACCCGTTGGGCGGCCCCGCGCTCCTGGGCTGGATCTCGCCGCTCGTCGCCGTCGCCGCGGCCACCGCCGCCGGACTCGTCTGGCGGGCCGCCGTCCGCCACTACCGAGGGACTGGGTCATGATCGAGGTGCGCGACCTGCGCCGGGAGTTCACGGTCACCACGAAGATCGGCCGGTTCAAGCGCCGCAAGCACACCGTTCGCGCGGTGGACGCGGTCAGCTTCGACGTCGCGGCGGGCGAGGCCGTCGGCTACGTCGGGCCCAACGGCGCGGGCAAGTCCACCACCATCAAGATGCTCACCGGCATCCTGGTGCCGACGTCCGGGCACGTCCGAGTGTCCGGTGTGGACCCTTCGAGGTCCCGGCGCGACCTGGCCCGGCGGATCGGCGTCGTGTTCGGCCAGCGCAGCCAGCTCTGGTGGGACCTGCCGCTGCGGGACAGCTTCGACCTCCTCCGCGCCATCTACCGGGTGCCGCGCGCCGACCACGAGACCAGGCTGCGGGAGTGCGTGGACCTGCTGGAGCTGGGGCCGTTCCTGGGCACCCCGGTCCGCCAGCTCTCGTTGGGCCAGCGGATGCGCGGCGAGGTCACCGCGGCCCTGCTGCACGGTCCGGAACTGCTCGTCCTGGACGAGCCCACGATCGGCCTCGACCTGGAATCGAAGGAACGGCTGCGCGAATTCCTGGCCGACCTGAACACCCAGCGGGGCACCACCCTGCTGCTCACCACGCACGACCTCGACGACATCGAGCGGCTGTGCCCGCGCCTGGTCGTGATCGACCGCGGCACGGTGCTCGCCGACGGGCCGCTGGACGGGCTGCGGGCCGAGGTCGCCCCGGACCGCGTCCTGGTCGTGGACCTGGAGAAACCCGCCACCGGGTTGGCGGACCTGCCCGGCGTCACGTCCGCCCGCGCCGAGCTGAACGGTTTGCGACACCACCTCGCGTTCCGCCGGTCCGACACCACGGCGGCGGCGCTGATCGCGGCCGTCGCGGCCCGCGCGGAGGTGCACGACCTCGTAGTGGTGGAACCGGAAATCGACGATGTGGTGCGTCGGCTGTACGCGCGTCGGTAGAGTCGGACGAAACGGTCAACACAAAAACGGGAGCCCCTTATGCGCGCAGGTCGTCCGGTCGCCACCTTCCTCCTGGCTCTGGGGCTCGTCGGGGCGGTGTCCGGGTGCGAGGCCGTGCAGCAGGCTTCGGACACGGCCAACCAGGTCAACCAGGCCGCCGACAAGGCGACGCTCTGCATCGAGGCGCTCAAGCTCGCGGGCTTCACCCCGGACACGGCGGACCCGCAGAAGGCGATGGAGGAGACCCAGAAGAAGGCCCAGGAGCTGAACGACCTCGCCGCCAAGGCCGGGGACACGACGCTCAAGGACGCCATCACGGGTGTCTCCGACACCATGAGCAACGTGACGGTCCAGGACCTCGACCCGTCGAACTTCGCCGCGTGGTCGCAGGAGAAGCTGGACCAGGTCGCGAAGTTGTCGAACGCCTGCGCCTGAGCGGAATTGTCAGGCTGTCGGTACCTTCGGGACAGTTCTACGCTGTGACGCACCGGAGGTGTTGCAGATGCACGCGACAGTAGGCGACCGGTTGCACATCCACAGCCGCGCGGTGGGCCTCGACGAGACGATCGGCGAGATCCTGGAAGTGCGCGGCTCGGAAGGTGCGCCCCCGTACCTCGTCCGCTTCTCCGACGGCCACGAAGGGCTGGTCTACCCCGGCCCCGACAGCCTGGTCGAGCCGCGGACCTCGGAATCACCCAGGATCAAGGACTCGACCTCGGCGCGGTAGACCAGCGCCGGGTCGATCCCCATAGGTCCGAACTGGCCGGTGACCTCCAGGCTCAGCACGCCGTGCAGCCTGGTGAACCCCCGCAGGCCGGTGAGCAGGACGGCGGGGGGCACGGACCCCTCGCCGCGTGAGTCGGCCCACGCCGCGAGCTGGGCGTCCAGTGCGGCGCGCTCGGTCGTGGGCCCTCCACGGGCTTCGTCCCGCGTTCCCGCCGCCGCTCCGGCTGCCGCCGGCAGCACGCTCAGGAACGCGCTCATCGTGCGGTGCGCGGCCGCGATCGTGTCCACGGGCGCCTGGTAGCCCGGCACCGGCGTGCCGAACAGCAGCAGGTAGCGGTGCGGCGCGTCGACCGCCCACGCCCGGAACGCCGCCGCGAACGCACGGACCCGCTCGGGTGGTTCCGCGCCCTCGGCCGCCGCGACGGCGGCCTCCACCGCGTCCGCGAGGTCGTGCCACGCGTCGCGCACGAGCTCGGTCAGCAGGTCGTCGCGCCCCTTGAAGTACCGGTAGAGCGCGGGCCCGGTCACGCCCATGCGCTTGGCGATGGCGTTGACCGAGACACCCCCGATCCCCTGCTGCGCCAACTGCTCCAGCGCGATGCGCTTGGCCTCGTCCTTCGTCTCCTCGCGGAACCGCTCACGACGCGCGTTGACCACTGCCCGGAACCTCCTTGACAGAAGCACTCTAACTTGTGTTAGAACTTCTAACAACAGTGAGAGCTTCGTACCGAGGGGGCGTCATGACGGTGGTCGTGCTGGGAGCGGGGCGGGGCATCGGCCGGGAGATCGCCCGGCAACTCGTGGCGGACGGCAGAGAGGTCCGCGCGGTAACACGTTCGGGTGGAATTCCTGAAGGCGCGCAAGACTTCCGGGCCGATCTGCTGGACCGTGCCGCGACGCTCGACGCCGTCCGGGGCGCCTCGGTGGTCCACCTGGCCGCCAACGTGCCGTACCCGAGTTGGGCCGCCATGCTGCCGACGATGGTGGAGAACACCGTCGCGGCGGCCGAGGCCGTGGGCGCGAAGATCGTGTACGCGGACAACCTCTACGCGTACGGGCCGGTGACGGGCCCGCTGACCGAGGCCACGCCGGAACGCCCGATCGGGGTGAAGGAGAAGCTGCGCAGCGAGCTGGGCAAGCGCTTGCGGCAGGCGTCCGTGCCGGTCGCGATCGGCCGGTCCTCGGACTACTACGGCCCCGGCGGCGCCGGCTCGCTGCCCGGCGAGCTGGTCGTCAAGCCGATGGCGCTGGGCAAGGCCGCGATGTGGTTCGGCCCGCTGGACGTGCCGCACACGTTCGCCCACCTCGCCGACACCGCCCGCGCGCAGATCGTGCTCGGTGACGACGAGCGCGCCGACGGCGGGGTGTGGCACACGCCGGCCGCCGAGACGGTGACCGTGCGCGAGTTCATCGCCCTCGCCGGGCGCGTGCTCGGCAACGGGCGCAAGCCGCGGGCGTTGCCGTCCGGGGTCATCACCCTCGGCGCGCTGTTCGACAAGCGGCTGCGCGGCATCGGCGAACTGGCGCACCAGCGGACCGCGCCGTGGGTCGTGGACCACTCGGCGTTCGAGGCGACGTTCGGCCGGTTCCCCGTCACGCCGCACGAGCAGGCGGTCGCGGAAACCGCGCGGTGGTACCGATCCGCGTGATCGAACGGCGCGCCGGCGCGGCGGCGTGAGCGAAACGGCAACCTGGGAACGCTCCCCGTTCCGCCGGTTCCGATCAACCGAGGATCGTGGTGATCAGCTCGTCGGCCAGCGCGGGCGTCGCGGCGGCGATGCCCGACCACCGGCGCGACAGGTCCAGGTCGAACGTCAGCGGCCGGCCGCGCAGGTCGAGCAGCGCGCCGCCGGCGGCGGGCACCGTCACCAGGGCGGCGATCAGGTCCATCAGCCGGTGGGTGTCCGAACCGGGGTCGGCGAACGCGTCCACCGAGCCCTCCGCGACCAACATCGCCTCCAGGCACGTCGTGCACAGCACGCGGATGCGGTCGGCCTGGTTCGCCACCCGCATCCACGCCTCCTCGGTGCCGCGCTTGGGGCGCATCAGGCACACCGACGCGCCCTTGAGCGACGTGCGGCCGGTCGTGCGGTACGGCGTGGGCCGGTCCGCGTGCGCCGACCACGCCCGGCCGGTGTCGAACCAGACGGTGAGCGCCTCCACCGGCTCGTCGTCGATCACCAGCGCGCCCGCGAAGCACGACAGCGGCACGCCGAGCGCGGCGTTCGCGGACCCGTCCACCGGGTCGATCACGAGGGTCGCGGCGGAACCGTTGTCCAGGAAGCCCGCCTCCTCGGACAGCAGGTTCGCGCCCGCCGCCGCGGCGGCCTCGGCGATCGCGGCCTCCACGATCGCGTCCACGCGCATGGTCGGCGTGCCGTCGGCGCCGTCGGCGACCTCCTCCCGCAGCTGCACGCGGGTGAAGTCGCGGCGCGCCTCGCCGTAGGCGCGGGACGCGGCGAGCGCGGTGGCGGCGAGCGCGGGGTGGACGTCGGCGGGCAGTTCGGGCGTGGGCACGGGCCACTGGTTCATGACCACCAACATGCCACGAGGGGGCCACCCTCGGCGGCCCCCTCATGGGTACGGCTCGGTGCGCGGACGATCAGATCAGGCCGAGGGCCTTCACCGCGTCGCGCTCCTCGACCAGCTCGGCCACGGAGGCGTCGATGCGGGCGCGGGAGAAGTCGTCGATCTCCAGGCCCTGCACGATCGAGTACTCGCCGCCCGACACGGTGACCGGGAACGACGAGATCAGGCCCTCCGGCACGCCGTACGAGCCGTCCGACGGGACCGCCATCGAGACCCAGTCGCCCTCGGCGGTGCCGTTGACCCAGTCGTGGACGTGGTCGATCGCCGCGTTCGCCGCCGACGCCGCCGAGGACGCGCCACGCGCCTCGATGATCGCCGCGCCGCGCTTGGCGACGGTCGGGATGAACTCGTTCTCCAGCCAGGCCTGGTCGTTCACGGCCTCGGCCGCGATCTGACCGTTGACCTCGGCGTGGAACAGGTCCGGGTACTGGGTGGCCGAGTGGTTGCCCCAGATCGTCAGCTTCTTGATGTCGGTGACCGACACGCCGAGCTTCTTCGCCAGCTGCGACAGCGCCCGGTTGTGGTCGAGGCGGGTCATCGCGGTGAACCGCGCGGCCGGCACGTCCGGCGCGTGCTGCTGGGCGATCAGGGCGTTCGTGTTGGCCGGGTTGCCGACCACCAGCACGCGCACGTCGTCCGCCGCGCCCGCGTTGATCGCCTCGCCCTGCGGCTTGAAGATGCCGCCGTTGGCCTCCAGCAGGTCTCCGCGCTCCATGCCCTTCGTGCGCGGGCGGGCGCCCACCAGCAGCGCCACGTTGACGCCGTCGAAGGCGGTCTTGGCGTCGTCGGTGATGTCGATGCCGGTCAGCAGCGGGAACGCGCAGTCGTCCAGCTCCATCGCGGTGCCCTCGGCGGCCTTGACGGCCTGCGGGATCTCCAGCAGGCGCAGGCGCACCGGTACGTCCGGGCCCAGCAGGTGGCCGGAGGCGATGCGGAACAGGAGTGCGTAGCCGATCTGGCCGGCCGCACCGGTGACGGTGACATTCACGGGCGTGCGGGTCATGTGCCTTCCCGAATGTTGTGGCTTCAGTCCTCGGGCACGACCACTAGGCAGGCTGACGACCTGTCAGCGGCGGTCTCTACTCCGGGACCGCGCACCGGGCGGTTTGCCCGGCAGGTCGGAGGTTACCAACTGGCGAACGATGACAAGGTGTGACAGTGGACATCATCGAGGAGATCATCGACGAGGACTACACCGACGCGGTCATGTACGGGCAGCGGTGGCAGGGGCGGTCGTTCGTCCGGTGCGACTTCACCGAGGCCGACCTGCGCGGCGTGTCGACGTCCGGCTGCACGTTCACGGACTGCACGTTCGACCGGACCGACCTGGGCGAGTCGACGCACACCGCCACCGCGTTCCGCTCCTGCCGGTTCACCCGCGCGGTGCTCGCGTCGACCACGTTCACGTCGTGCTCGTGGCTCGGGTCGGTGTTCGTGGACTGCGCGATGCGGCCGATCACGGTGAAGGAGACCGATCTCACGCTGGCCGGGCTGTCCGGGGCCGTGCTGCCGAAGGCGTCGCTGCGCGGGATGCGGCTGCGCGAGGCCAACCTCGAAGGCGCCGACCTGCGGGAGGCGGACCTGCGCGACGCCGACCTGACCGGGGCCCGGTTGCTGGGCTGCCGGTTGGAAGGGGCCGACCTGCGCGGGACGCGGCTGGACGCCGACGGGCTCGTCCAGGCCACCCTGCGCGGTGCGCGGGTGGACCTGGACACGGCCGTCGCCTTCGCCGCCGCGCACGGTCTGCGGGTCTCGTAGACCCGCCTGCCGGGTCGGCGGGTTCCGGGTCGGCGGGTTCCGGGTCGGCGGGTTCCGGGTCGGCGCGGTCTGGGCGCCAGCTCAGTGGGTCGGGGCCTCCTGGTTGGCGACCTCGACCAGCACGCCGTCGGCCAGCATGTCCTCGATCGTCTTCGGCATCAGGTAGGCGGTGCCGCCACCCGGCTGCTCGAACCACGGCACCGCGATGCCGGTCAACGCCTCGACCGGCCGGCGCAGCCGGTACACCCGGTACGGGCGGTTGATCCACGACGGCACCAGCGAGCGCTCCGGGAACGGGGTGCCCGCCGCGTACACGAGGTTGCCCGATCCGTCGCCGAAGCGGTCCACCTCCAGGCCGATCGGCAGCTCCACCATCTTCTTGTGCCGGAACAGGGTGAGCGGCGGTTCGCCGTTCATCGGGTTGATCGGCCAGCTGCGCTGCGGCTTGGCCTCCGGGGTGGCCGCGGCGGGCTGCGCCGGCGGCGTGGGCGGTGCGGCGACCGCCGGGGCGGGCGGCCCCTGCTGGTCGACCGGCGGGCGCGGCGGCGGGCCGGGCGGACGCGGCGGCTCCGCGCGGAACCCGTTGTTCATCGGCGGACGCGGGCGCTGCGGCGGCGGGGGTGGCGGCATCGGAGCCGGGCGCGGCGCGCGGCGGTTCGTCAGCACGAGCCTGCCCACCAGGTAGGCGGCGGCGTCTTCCAGCCGGTCGAAGCGGACCGGGTTCGTGGGGCCGTGGTCGAACCACGACACCTCCCAGTCCTCGCCCTCGACGCGCAGCAGCCAGGTGCGGTCGGCGGGCTCGCCGAACCGGTAGGCGGCGGGCGGCACGTCCAGCTCGTCCAACGCGCGGCGGAGGCCGGACAGCTCGCGCTCCTCGTCCGGCGTGACCTGGCGCGGCGGGGTGATCTTCGGCCGTTCGGCGTGGGGCCGTTCCCGGGTCTGCTCCTGGGGCCGTTCCGGGCGTTCGGCCTGGGGCGGTGCGGGCACGGGGACCGGCACGGGCGCGGGAACGGGCGCCTGGCCCGGCGGCGGGCTCACGTCGTCGAGCAGTTCGACCGCGTCGGCGTACTGCGTGGGCTGCTCGACGTACGCCGGGGGCGCGGGCTGCTCGGCGAACCGTGACTCTTCGTGCTCGTCGTGGTCATCGTGTTCGCCGTGCGCGTGGTCGTCGTGCTCGCCGTGGTCGTCGTCCCGGAGGTCGCGGGCCTCGGCGTGGTCGTCCTCGGCGCGCGGGTCGTCCTGGGCCTCGAACCGGGACTCTGTGCGCTCGGCGTAACCCTGGTCAGCGTAACCCTGGTCGGCGAAGCCCTGGTCAGCGACGCCGTGGTCCCGGTGATCGTCGGCCGCGTGATCCCCTGCCGCGTGATCTCCGACCGGGTGGTGATCGGCCGTGTCGCGCTCGGCGAAGCCCTGGTCCGGGGCCTCGTGCCCGGTGGTGTCGTGCCCGGTGGTGTCGTGGCCGGCGGGCTCGCCGAACCGCCCGCCATCGTGCGCGGCGAACTGCGGCCCGGCCTGCTCCGCGAACCGGGGCTCGTCGTGCTCGGCGAACCTCGACTCGTCGTGCTCCGCGTACGGCTGCCCCTCGCCCTCCGGCGCGTACAGCCGGTCCGGGTCGACCTCGAACTCGGCGGTGACCTCCGTCGCGGCGGCCGGCTGCTCCGCCCGGTGCGGCTCGACCCGGTACGGCTCCACCTCGTGCGGCTCTGCGTGGTGCGGCTCGGCGTGGTGCGACTCAACCCCATGCGGGTCGACCCCATGCGGCTCGGCGTGGTGCGGCTCGGCTGCCGACTGGTCGGCCGCCGGCTCGCCCGTCACCGCCTTGACCTCGGCGGTCTCCTCGGCGGGCTCCGGGTCCGGCTCCTCGTCGGTGAACGGGTTCCAGGTCTGGGTGTCGGTCAGCTCCCGCTCGTACGCGGCGGGCGCGAACAGGTCCATGCCCTCCACGTAGGACTCGCGGCGGTACCGGTCGTCGATCACCGGGCCGTCCTCGTCGAACCGCACCCGGTAGGGCGGCCCGTCCTGGGCGTACTCGATGACCTCGGGCTTCAGCTCGGTGAGGTTCGCGGTCTCCTCGACGTCCACCGCCGCGCCCGGCGCGTCACCGGCGGCGGTCACGTCGGGCAGCGGCGCGGCGACCGTCGCGCCCACCTCGACCGGCGCCTCCGGCGGCTCGGCCACCGGCAGCACGGTGCCCTGCGGCGCGGCCGGCGAACCCAGGTTCGCCGCCGCGGCGACCCGCGCCTCCTCCGTCACCTCGGGCAGCACGAAGTCCTGCGCCTTGGCCCGCTCCACCAGCTCAGGCTCCGGCGGCACGCCGTAGGCGCGCAGGTAGTAGCCGACCGCGGCGGGCCAGATCCAGTGACCGTCGGTCTGGAACGCCACCGGCACCACGGCCGGCGCGTCCGGGTTCAGCACGTCCGCGTCGAACCCGCGCCCGATCACCGCGACCGGCGCCCGGTCGAGGTAGCTCAGCAGCAGGTCGCGGTCGGTGTCGGCGACCGGCGGGCGGTTCACCGACGGACGTCCGCCGGGGCCCGCGCCGTCGAACACGCGGGCCGTGCGGAACGCGCGCGGCGGCGGGGCCTGGGGGTCGCGCGGCGGCGTGGCCTGCTGGATGCGGTGGCGCAGCCAGTCCGGCACGTTGTCGTCGGTGCGCGGGAAGAACCGCATCTCGTCGAGGTACGCCTGCGGCGGCGGTGGCGTCGTCCACGACGGCTCGGCGCGGTCGAAGTCCAGGTTGTAGCTGGACGGGTGGTCCAGCTGGTACCGGGCGTTGGACCAGCTGCCACGGCCGTCCCGGTACATGCCCGCGCGCAACCGCGAGAACAGGCCGGCGACCTCCTGGGGCGGCGACCACGCGCGCACGGCGCCGTCGGCCGACCGCACCTCGGCGGCCAGCTCGAAGTACCGGCCGGTCGCGCGGTACTCCGCCGTCACGTGACGCCACTCCTCCGGAGCGGCACGCATCAGCGTCAGGCCGATCTGCTTGACCAGCGCATCCTGCTCGGTCGGGTTCAGCGGCTTCAGCTCGGACACGTGGACCATCTTCCCCCGCGACTCACCGTGCCCGCACGTGACCCCGCTGAGCCGAACGGACTAATGACGCGCTGCGACAGCCCTCAGACCCCCTGTTGCGGCTGCCGGACCGTCGCCGCGGCCACCTCGACCAGGCTCCCGTCGGCCAGGAGTTCCCGCACCGCGCGGGCGAGGAAGTACCCCGTGCCGCCGCCCGGCTGGCCGAACCACGGCACCGCGACGCCCTTCAGCGCCGGCACCGGCTTCTGCACTCGGTACACGTGGTACCGGCGGTTCAGCCAATCGGGTGGCAACGATCGGTTGCCGAACGCGGTGCCCGCCTCGTAGGCCAGGTTGCCGGTCTCCGCGCCGAAGCGGTCCAGCTCGACGCCGACCGGCAGGACCACGTCCTCGCGGTCGCGGAACAGCGACAACGGCGGCTCGTCGGGCAGCGGCTGGATGTCCGCGACCGGCCGCACCTCGTCCGCGCCCGCGGGCCGCGACGCGCCCGGCTCCGCCCGCCACAGCAGCTCCGCCAGCAGCACCTTCGCCGCGTCCACCGCGTGCTCGTAGACGCGCGGACGGCCGTGCGGGCCGCGGCTGGCGTCCCAGAACTGGACCTGCCAGCCCGACCGGCCGGGCGCGGGCTCGATCACCAACGCGTCCGGCTTCGGCTCGACGATGCCGTACTCGGACTCGGGCACGCCGTAGTGGTCGAGCCGCGCCTTGAGCTGGTCCAGCGCGCGCTGGTCGACCTCGGAGACCACCCGCGGCTGGTGCTCGGGCAGCGGCGCGCCCGCGGCCTGACCGGTGGCGACGGCGGCCGCCGCGTCCTCCGCCTCCGGGGCGACGTCCGGCACGGCGTAGTTGTTGTCCCGGATGTGCTGCACGAGCTGCGGCACCGGCGGCACGTTGTGGTTGCGCAGGTAGTACGCCACGCCGCCCGGCCACACCCACGTGCCGTCGGTGTGGAAGGACAGCGGCACGGACGGCGTCGCGTCCGGCTTGAACGCGTCCGGCCCGTACGACCGCGCGGCGAGCACGACCGGCGCGCTCTCCAGGTACGCGAGCACGTCGTCCAGCTCTTGCGGGTGCACCGCGGGCCGGTGGTGCAGCGGGCCGCCGTCGGGGTCCACGGCGTCGAACAGCGGCGCCGCGAACACGTCGGCCGTCGCCGGTCCGAGCCCGGCCCGCTCCCGCAGCCACGCCGGGATCGCGCGGTCGTCGCGCGGGTAGGTCTCCAGCTCCTCGACGTAGTGGTGCGGCGCGGGCGGCCGCGTCCAGTCCGGCTCGTGGTCCCGGTCGAACTCCGCCGAGTACGTGTCCGGGTGCACGAGGTGGAACTTCATCGACAGCCACGTGCCGTGACCCGGCCGCGCCATGCCGTCGCGCAGCTGCACGAAGAACGGCAGCGCCTCCTCCGGCAGCTCCCAGTCGAACGACGAGCCGTACATGGTCAGCCCGGACACCTGCGTCTCCAGGTGGCGGCCCACCATCCGGAAGTCGACGAACAGCTGCTCCCAGTCACCGGGGAGCCGCTGCACCAGCAGGGTGGTGACGGAGCCCAGGATCGCGTTCTGGTCCTCGACGTCCAACTGCGGCGCGGTCATGCGTTCTGCTCCTCGGTGCTCACAGACTCGGGGCCCGCGCCCGCCTCGACGAGCTTGGCGCGCAGCCAGTCGGGGACGTAGGCCTCGTCACGCGGGAAGACCTGGAGGTCGCGGGCGAAGTCCGCGGCCGGCACGGGCGGCTCGAACCGCGGGTCGTGGTCGAAGTTGTAGGTGATGTCGATGCGGACCGGCGCGTTCACCACGCACCGCGCCGAGAACCACGTGCCGCGCCCCGGCTGGTACAGCACCTGGCGCATCTCCTGGAACGCCGCGTTCAGGCCGTCCGGCGGGAACACCTCGGGGGTGGTCCCGTCCGGCAGGTAGACCTTCAGCGTCACGTCCTGCACGGCCACCGTCATCCGCACCAGCACGTCGATCCGCCGGAAGCCGTCCGGAGCAGCGTCCAGCAGCATGCCGCCGATGTGCTGGAGCAGCTCGTCGTGGCGCTGCTCAGAAGTCGGCCGGCCAGAGGGCTGCGTTGTGCTCATTCGGGTAGCTCCTGACGTAGATCTCGGTCGTGCCGTCGGCGAGCGTCACACGCCACCGCGTCTGGTACGTGTGAGGGTGGCGTTGCAGCGGGTCGCGCAGGGCGAACGTGTCGATCATCTCGACCGTACCGCCGGACTTCAGGAACTTCGCGCGGTCCCGCTCCATCCGGTGCCACGTCTCCTCCGTCGTGAACGCCGGTCGCCCGTTGCCCTGGTTCTGGTCGCGCTGCTGGCTGGACTGGTTCGCCGCCTCGCCGGGACCGCCGGTCTCGTTGCCCTGGTGGTGGCCGCCGTCGGACAGCTTGCGGCCGTCCGCGTCCACCTCGCCGTGACCGCCGACGTCGAGCTGGGCGCTGCCGTCGCGGCGGATCGCGCCACCCGACCGCAGGTCCGGCCGGCCGGTCGTCGCGACCGTCTCGCCGTCGCCGTTGGTGCGACCGCGCCACATGTCGTTGTCCGCGACCAGCACCGCGTTCGGCAGCGGGTTGTTCAGGTCCGGGCTGAACGGCCGGAACGTGTGGACGTGCGACGTCGTGCCGTCGTCACCGGTCTGGAACGTGCCGTAGCCCTGCTTCTTGTGGTCGTCCAGCACGAACCGGGTGTTCGGCGGCAGGTCGGCGCGCGCCGCGAACGGGTCGGCGTTGTTGTACGGGCGCGTGACGGCGGCCCGCTGCTCCGGCGTCCAGCCGCTGGTGTCACCGCTGACGACCTTCACCGAGTACACGTACCCGTCGTCGGTCTTCGTGCGCTGCACGGCCAGCTCGACCTGGCCGTTCGCCGGCGCGGGCCAGGTCCGGACCGGCTGCTCGGCCCGGCCGAGGCCGTAGAAGCCATCGGACGTGACCTGCGCGTGCGCCGGCGCCTGCGCGATCTCGGCGTTGACGCGGCTGCGCTGGCCCGAGTGGGTGTCCTCGAACACCACGTGGCCCGACTCGTCGGTGAGGAACCGGCCGCGCCGCTGGCCGTGCTCGTCGCTGACCAGGTACTCGGTGTTCGAGTCGTGCACCTGACCCGGCCGGCTGAACGGCTCGCCCTGCCCGAGGCCGGTGACCGGGGCCTGGCGGGTCGTGGTCGGCTCGGTCCGGTCGACGGCGTGCTGCGGGTGGCCCTGGGAGTCCGTGGTGAACTCCTGGTGCAGCGGACCGCGGTCGATGTTGTAGTTCGTGCCCTGGGAGGTGTGCTGGACCTCCGGGTTGCGGGTGTCGTTCGACAGGTAGTCCGGGGCGGCCACCCACCTCGGCTTGCCGTCCGCGTCGGTCTGCACCGTGCCGCGGTACGTGCCCTCGGTGTCGTGGACCTCCATGCGCGTGCTCGGCGGGAGGTCCGCGCGGGCGGTGAACGCCTCGCCCGGCCGCGGCGCCAGCGGGTGGTCCCGGTCGATCGCCTGGCGGCCGTTCGCGGGCTCCGGGACCGGCTCGATGATCACCGCGCGCTCGATCGGGACGACCCGGTCGCCGATCTTGATCGAGTCCTGGGTGGTCTGCCGGGTGCCGTCGGCGTTGGCGACGAACACGTCGTGCCGGTGCCCCAGCTCCACGCGGTAGTGGGCGTTCGGCGCGGGGTTGCGCACCTCGGGGTTCTCGCCGTGCCGCGTGTTCGGCGCGATCGCGTCCACGTGCACCGCGCCGTTCGCGTCCACGTGCACGACGGTGCGCACGGCGCCGTCCTCGCCGCGGATCGTGATCCGGGTGTCGGCGGGGAGGTCCTGCCCGGCGCGGAAGTACGACTCGTCGTCGCGCAGCCGGACGTCCCGCTCGTGCGTCGTCTCCGGCGCCGACCACGGCTGCTGCACCTGCGGCTCGATGTCGAGCCGGCCGCGGTGCGCCTGGTCGTCGGCGGCGAGGTCACCCTTCGGCTCGTGGCCGGGCGGCATCCCGTTCTCGCCGGCCGGGCTGTGCGTGCCGTCCGGCTCGAACGCGTGCCAGCCGCCGTCCGGTGGGATGCGCGGCCCGGTGCCGGCGTCGTTCGGGGAGCTGGCGTAGACGTTGCCGTGCCGGTCCGACCAGGCCAGGCTGTCCGGCGCGATCACGCGCTGCCCGGTTTCCCGCGCGACGTGCGCGGCGAGGCTGTTCTCCCCGCCCGCGCCCGCGTCGCAGCCGACGAACATGATCGGCCTGCCCGCCAGCTCCGGGTGGTTGTTGATCAGCTCGACCAGTTCGGCGCGGGTGTAGTGCGTGTCGCCGATGCGGACGCCGTCGCCGGCGGTGTGGATGTCGAGGACGACGTGCCCGTCGCTCGCCGGGATGCGGCTCGACAGGTCGCGCAACCGGTCCTCGGTGTGCAGCGCGACGCCCGAATCGGTGACCTGGCTGTTGCGGATCGCCTGGTCGACGCGCTGCGACACCTCGCCCAGCGGGATCGGGCCCTGGTGCGCGACCGGGCCGAGGTCCGGGTTCGGGGTGAGCGTGGCCGGCGGGTCGGCGGGCGCGTAGTTGTCGAACGCGCCGTCGCGGGCGTCCGCGACGCTCGCCGTCTCCGGCGTCAGCACGTTGCCGTCGCGGTCGAACGTGCCGAAGTCGGGCGGCAGCACGCGGCCGTCGGCCGGTGGCACGTCCACCTCGCGCATGACGCCCAGGTCCAGCAGGCGCTGCACGCTCATCTGACCCGTGGCCGGGTCGGCGAGGTTGGCGTCCAGGACCGGCTGGAGCTGCCGCGCCCCACCGCTCTGGTCGAACGCGGGCGCGACCGGCGCCAGCTCCACCGTGAGCGGCGCGTCCAGGACGTAGACGTGGTAGCCCTTGCCGAGGCTGTCCGGCATGATCGCGCGCTCACCGAACCCGTACGCCTGACCGTCCGGGCGCAGGGGCGAGAGGAAGTCGCCGTTGGGGCTGCCGAAGCGGTCGAGGACCGTGCCGGCGGGCAGCTCCACGACGACCCGCGGGCCGTCCGCGCCCTGGTTCGGCGGCCAGGCGATGCTGCCGTCCGGGTGGGAGTGGGCGTCGCGGAACGACTGGTAGTCGCCGTACGGGCCGTAGGGCTGGTAGGTCGGCTCGATGAGGGCGGCGGCGCGCTGGTCATACGTGCCGACGGACTGGTCCGTGGGGCCCGTGCTGTCGTGGACGGAGTGGTAGTCGCCGTTGTGGGAGAAGCCCTCGACGACGCCTGCCGGCAGGCCCCAGACGTTCTTGTTGGGGAACGGGTCCGAGCCGGTGCCGGTGCCAGTGTCGGTGTCGGTCCCGGTTGCGGTTTCGGTTTCTGCGGGCCATTCGTGACTGGCCGCCGGGGAGTGCTCGTCACCGGGCTCGCCGACCAACTCCGTGGGCTGGTCGGCGCCGTCGGTGTCCGTGCTGTCGGTGCCGTCGGTCGGCGTGCTGTCGGTCGTCGGGCCGTCAGCCGGCTGGTTGTCGGACGCCGTGCCGTCAGTCGGGGTGCTGTCGGTCGGAGTGCTGTCGGTCGGGGTGCTGTCCGGATTGGGACCGTCGGTCGCAGGCGTCGCCCGGTCGCCGGTCGGAGACGGATCTCCACCACGCGACGCAGGAGCCGGACCCTCCGTGCCGCCACGGGAAGCCGGTGCCGGCGAGTTCGGCGCGGCAGTGGGCGTGGACGTCGGCGTTGACGTCGGCGCGGCTGAAGTCGGCGCCGCGGGACGAGCCGTCGGCTCAGGCGTGCGTGCCGGTGCCGGACCGTCCGACCGACCCGGTGCCGCGGGGCTCCCGGCTTGCTGGCCGGTGGGTCCGAACCCACCAGGCTGAGGCGCGGGCGACGGCGGCGCGGCAGCCGGCGGCGCGGACGACGCCGGACCACGCTGTTCCGGCATCGACACCGGTGCGGCGGCGGGCGACGGCTGCACCGGCACCCCGGTCAACGAACTGGCGCTGACCGCGTCGTTCCCACGAGCGTTCTGATCCCGCCCGCCCGCAGACGAACCCGAGGCAGGAGGGGTGGTCCCATCGGGCGCGAATCCACCCGCCGCCGGCGCGGCAGGCCCACGCCCACCACCGCCGGCTCCACCGGCCGGGGTCGCACCGGCCGCCGGTGCAGCCCCACCGCCGACAGGCGCGGAAGTCCCGGCAGCAGCCGGAGCCGCGGCACTCGACGCCGCAGGACCCGCAGCGCCCGCAGAGCCCGCACCAGGAGCCGACCCACCCGCCGCCGGCCCCGCACTCCCACCGGCGGGCGCCGCACCCGCAGGCGCACCACCCGTGGTCGCGGCACCGGGCGCAGACCCACCCGCCGACACCGGCCCACCGCTGGAACCCGACCCACCGGGCGCAGAGCCACCGGACGCAGGCCCACCCGGCGCAGACCCACCCGGCGCAGACCCGCCAGCCACGGCACCGCCAACCGGCACCCCGCCCGCGATCACACCGCCGGCAACCGACGCACCACCGGCAGGCCCGCCAACGTGCGCACCACCAGGAGCGGGCCCACCGGCGGCAACGCCACCAGGCGCCGAACCACCGGGCACCGAACCACCAGGGCTGGCACCGCCGGGAACCGCACCACCCGGAACAGGCCCGCCAGGCGTAGACCCACCGGGAACCGCGCCACCCTGACCAGGCAGGCCGCCACCAGGAACCGCGCCACCCGACGTCCCGACACCAGGCGTCCCACTACCCGGCAACCCACCGCCGGGCACCGAACCACCGGGCACCGAACCACCGGGCGTGGACCCACCGAAAGCCGAACCACCCGGCACACCACCGGCAGCGGCGCCACCCGGCATGGACCCGCCAGGCGCGACTCCACCGGGCATCGCACCGCCGGGCGCGGAACCGCCGGGCAGCGGACCGCCGCCCAGAGGACCGCCCGGCATTCCGCCAAGGGGCACGCCGCCACCAGGCATCGGCCCACCCGGCCGAACCCCAGGAGCACTAGGCCCACCCTGAGGCGTCCCACCGGGAGCAGAGCTCAACCCGTTGGGCGAAGAAGACCCACCCGTCCCCGGCGTGAACGACGACCCGCCGGGCACCGGCCCACCGGACGGCACCCCGCTGGGCGGCATCCCACCGGGGAACCCACCGGAAGTCCGAGCAGCCGACCCACCGGGCGCGGACTGCGGAGCCGGAGCACTCGCCGGGGCGGGACCGGCAGGCGCTCCACCGGGAGCCGAGCCGAGCCGGCTGCCGATCGAAGGCCCGGTCCCACCACCGGCGGGAGACGTCGGCACCGAAGCGCCACCACGTCCCCCGGTGTTGCCGCCAAAAGAAGAAGGAGCCGGTCCACCCGACGACGACCCACCGGGCGACGAGTCCCCGCCGATCGTCGGCGGCGCGCTCACCGAAGGACCGGGAGCAGGCGGCGCGGCCACGGACGACGTCGACGTCGCCCCGGCGGGCCGGTTCAGGCCGTCACGGTTCACCGACGGCCCGGACTGGCCACCCGGCGCACCGCCCGGCGCGCCCGGAACACCACCCGGCACACCACCGGGAACACCGCCCGGCGGAGGCCCCACGTTCGGCGGCCCGCCGTCCGGCCCGCCCACGTTCACCCGCGGCGGCTCGACGGTCAGCCCGTCCTTCGCACCGCCGATCCCGCCCGACACGGCGCCGGCCGACGCGCCCATCAGCACGTCCCGCGCGGAGATGTCCTGACCCATCGCGGCCGCCGTGCCGACCGTCGACACCGCGCCCTCGACCGCGCCGCGCGTGGCGCCGACGGCGGCCTGCCCGGCCAGCCCGCCACCCTCGAACTTCAGCCCGCCGGACACACCGCCGACCACGCCGGACACCGCGCCCGAGACGGCCGCCTCGGTGGTCTTGCCCCAGTCCCAGGACGTCCGGTCGCCGCGCGCCACCTGCACCGCCTGGATGGCCGCGTCGATGCCGACGGAGATCGCGACCTCCCTGAGGATCGCGATGATCAGCTGCCGGAACGTGAACTGCACGATCAGCCGCGTGGCCTGCTGCGCGATCGGGATGCCCGCGGTCGACGCGCCGAACGTGCCGAACGCCGCGGCGATCAGCGCGGCGATCTCGATCGCCAGCACGATCAGCGACGCGATGATCGACAGCTTGGTGTACTCCACCTCCAGCGCGGTGTTGTCGCAGCTCTCGGCCAACTGCTCGCAGATCTTCTGCAACTTGGGCAGGTACGAGTCGTCACCCGCGGCGAACTTCGCCCAGTACTCCTGGAACCTCTCGGCCGCCTCGCCGGTCTGGCTCGCGGTCACGGTGGACGCCGCGCCGTTGCCCTCGTCGATGACGGACTTCACGCCCTCGGCGGCGGTGCGGTAGGCGTCGGCCATCCGCCGTAACGCCGTTTCGTCGCCCTCCGGCCAGCTCTGCCCGACCACGATCGGGAAGAGCCACGTGACCTCGCCCGGGATCTCGATACCCACCGCAGTGCCCCTCAGTAAGTCCGGGAGATCCCGGTCGCGTTGCCCTGGTCGGAACCCTCGTACGCGTCGGCGGTCTGGTCCACGCCGGTCCGGATGTCGCCGAGGGCCTGCGCGAGGTTCGTGAAGGCTTCCAACGTCGCCTGGGAGTTCGGCACGTACTGCTTGGCGAACGCCTGCCCGGACTCGTCACCGCCCCAGCACTGCCCCTCGGCCTGCAACGCCGAGTTCAACGCCTGGAACACGCCGTCCAGCGAGTCACCCGCCGCGCCGAACTGCCCTGCGCCGCGGCGCAGGCCGGAAACACTGACGTCGAAGCCGGTCACCAGCCACTCCTGTCCATGATGCTGTCGCCGTCGTCATCGTCGGGACGTGGCGCGGGCCGGCGCGGCGGCGTCGACGTCTGCGGCACGACGGGCGGCTTGGGGATGAGGTCGGCCAGGGACGGCACGCCGGGCAGCATCTCCGACAGGTCGATGCTCGCGCCCTGCTGCGCGGGCGCCAGCACCTCGTTCAGCTCGGTCCGCGCCTTGGCGACGGCCTGCTGCACGGTCTCGGTGGCGATCCGGGCCAGCTTGTCGGGGGTGGTGCGCTCGAAGGCGTTGGCGGAGAACTCCAGTGACGTGAGCGCGCCGGCGGAGTCGACGGTGGCGCGGACGGAGCCGTCCTTGGACACCGCCGTCGCCGTGATCGCCATGGCCTTGGCCTGCGTCTCGCGCAGTTCGGCGGTCTTCTTCTGCAGCTCGGTCAGGAGGGAGTCGACCTGCTCGCGCATGGCCGCGTTCCGCGCCTCCAGCTCGGCCCGTCGTCCGGTCGGATCGGTCACAGCTGTCCCCTCGTGTGCGCGTCCAGAAGTGCTGACGCTAACGGAGCCGCCAGGGTTCCCACGGATATTCGGCGTCGGATTGTCGGGGGTGGCGGGCAGAGTGGCACCGTGCTCCGCCCGTACCGGCAACTCGCCGCGATCCCCCACCTGCCGTGGCTGCTGCTGTGGTCCCTGGTCGGCCGCATCCACCTGCCCGCGACGCCGTTGGCGGTGTCGTTCCTGATCGCCGGCTGGACCGGCTCGTACGCGGTGGCGGGGGTGGTCGGCGGCGCGTTGACGTTGGGCATGGGCGTGGCGGGGCCGCTGCGCGGGCGTGCGGCGGACCGGAGCCCGGCCGGGCGGTTGCTGCTGGTCACGGCGTCGGGTTACGGCGTGGGCATCGCGGTGCTGGGCGTGCTGCCCGCGGTGACGCCGAGCGGGACGTGGCCGGTGGCCGTGGCGGTGGCGTTCCTGACGGGCCTGTCCACACCGCCCGTGACGGCGATGAGCCGGGCGAGTTTCCCCAGGCTGGCGACGGGTCCGGCGCAGTCGGCCGTGTTCACCGTCGAGGCGTCCATGCAGGAGGTCATGTACATCGTCGGCCCGGCGCTGGCCGCGACCGTCGTGGCGGTGTGGAACGCGCAGGTCGCGCTGTGGATGTGCGGCGTGCTGGCGGTGCTCGGCGCGCTCGGGTTCGGTGGCGCGCTGCGCCGGGCGGGGCTGGACCGGCCGGTGTCGGACCAGGCGCGGCACGGCGGGCGGACGTTGCTGCGCGACGGTTCGCTGGTGCTCGGGCTGCTGACGGCGTTGTGCCTGGTGGCGTCGCTGGTGTCGATCGACATGGTGATCATCGCGTGGGCGCGTGACCTGGGTTCGCCCGCGGTCGCCGGGGTGCTGACGGCGGTGTGGGGCGTCGGGTCGACGGTCGGCGGGCTGATCGCGGGCGGGCTCACCGGGCAGCCGCGGTTCACCCGGCGGATGCTCTTGATGGCGCTGGGCGTGGCGCCGCTGGTGCTGGTGCTGCCGCCGGTGCTGGAACCGTCGTCGGTGTGGCTGGTCGGGTTGGTGCTGGGGGTGGGCGGGATGGCGATCGCGCCGGCCATCGCGGCCAACAACCAGCGGATCAGCGGGCTCGCGCCGGACGACCGCAAGGCGGAGGCGTTCGGCTGGATGGGCACGTTCACCACGGCGGGTTCGGCGTTGGCGTTGCCGCTGGCCGGGTCGTTGCTGGACCACTTCGGGCCGGCCGCCGCGGCGGGTGCCAGCACGGCGGCGGCACTGTTCGGCGTGCTGCTGGCGAGCCGGGTGCGCGATCGGAAGGCCGTCCGGGTTGGGTGACCGGATGCGGCTCGTGGCTGCGCTCGTCGCGTTCGTCGGCGGGGCGTTCCTGGCGGTCCAGGGGCGGTTGAACGGCGAGCTGGGGCACGCGTTCGGTGACGGGTTCCTGGCCGCGCTGGTGTCGTTCGGCGGCGGGATGGCGCTGCTGGCGCTGGGCGTGCCGACGACGGCCGCCGGTCGCGCCGGGCTGGCGCGGCTGCGGTCGGCACTGCGCGCCGGGCGCATCCGCTGGTGGCAGTGCGTCGGCGGGGCGAGCGGGGCGTTCTTCGTGGCCACGCAGGGGTTGACGATCACGGCGCTCGGCGTGGCCGTGTTCACCGTGGCGGTCGTCGGCGCGCAGGCCGTGAGCAGCTTGGCGGTGGACCGGGCGGGGGTCGGGCCGGCCGGTCGGGTGCCGTTGACCGGGCCGCGGGTGGCGGGCGCGGCGTTGGCCGTGGTGGCGGTCGCCGTGGCGGTGTCGGACGAGGTGGGCGACCCGTCCGCGTTGTGGCTCGCGCTGCTGCCCGCCGTGGCCGGGATCGGGTTGGGCTGGCAGCAGGCCGTGAACGGGCTGGTCCGGGAGGCGGCGCAGAGCACCCGCGTGACCACGTTGGTCAACTTCGGCGTCGGGACGGTCGTGCTGCTCGTCGTGTGCGCGGTGGACGTGGCGCTGCGCGGGCTGCCGTCCACCGCGCCGAGCGAGCCGTGGCTCTACGCGGGCGGGGCGCTGGGCGTCGTGACCATCGGCACGGCGGTGCTGGCGGTGAGGCGGCTGGGCGTGCTGCTGGTGGGGCTGTGCCAGGTGGCCGGGCAGCTCGTCGGCGCCCTCGCGGTGGACGTGATCGCTCCCGCCGCCGGTGAGCGTCTGTCGCCGGCGACCGTCGTCGGCACGGCGTTGACGCTGCTCGCGGTGGTGGTCGCGGCCCGGCCCCGGCGACGTTGACTGCGGGGCCCGACGCCGGTGATGAGAGGATGAGGCACGTGACTGCGACGATCCTCAACGGCAGGGCCACCCGGGACGCGATCTTCGAAGACCTGCGCGCGCGCGTCGCCGCGCTGGGCGAGCGGGGGGTGACCCCGGGCCTGGCCACCGTGCTGGTCGGTGACGACCCCGGGTCGCACTCGTACGTGCGCGGCAAGCACCTGGCGTGCGCCAAGGTCGGCATCACCTCGATCCGGCGCGACCTGCCCGCGGACATCACGCAGGAGCAGCTCGAAGAGGTCATCGACGAGCTGAACGCCGACCCGGCGTGCACCGCGTACATCGTGCAGCTGCCGCTGCCCAAGCACCTCGACCCGAACCCGATCCTGGAGCGGATCGACCCGCGCAAGGACGGCGACGGCCTGCACCCCGTCAACCTGGGCAAGCTCGTGCTCGGCGGCGAGGGCCCGCTGCCCGCCACGCCGCGCGGCGTGGTGGAGCTGCTGCGCCGCTACGACGTGCCGCTGGCCGGCGCGAACGTGACCGTGGTCGGTCGCGGCGTGACGGTCGGCCGGCCGATCGGGCTGCTGCTGACCCGGCGCACCGAGAACGCCACCGTGACGTTGTGCCACACCGGCACCAAGGACCTGGCTGCCGAGGTGCGGCGGGCGGACATCGTGATCGCGGGCGCGGGCAGCCCCGGCCTGATCACGGCGGACATGGTGAAGCCCGGTGCGGCCGTGGTCGACGTCGGCATCACCCGGACCGAGGCCGGACTGGTGGGCGACGTTCACCCGTCCGTGGCCGAGGTGGCGGGGTTCCTGGCCCCGATCCCGGGTGGCGCGGGTCCGATGACCATTGCGATGCTGCTGACCAACACGGTCGAGGCGGCCGAGCGCACTCTCGCGACGGCCTGAGGCGGAAGCGGTGGAGTTGTTGCCGGAGCAGCGCTGGCGGTCCGCGGCGGGGCGGCACCTGCCGTTCGCGCTGGTGCTGGGTGTCGTCGTGCTGGGCCTCCTGCGGATCGTGCAGTACCACTGGCGTCAGGGCGCGGTGCTGATCGGCGCCGCGCTGCTGATCGCGGCGCTGCTCCGGGTGCTCGTGACCGACGAGCAGGCGGGGCTGATCGCGATCCGGAGCCGGAGCGTCGACGCGCTGCTGTACAGCGGGTTGGGCTTCTCGGTGATCGTGGTGGCGATGACCATCATCGGCGGCCCGCTGGACCGCTGACCCGCCACTTCGCCCGGACGTTCGCCGACCCACACCAGCGCCTCGGCCCGACCGCCGCCTCGCCTCGCCGCGCCGGGCGTCCCGTCCCGACCACCCCTTCATCGCGCCGGGCGTCCCGTCCCGACCGCCGCCTCACCGCGCCCGGCATCCCGTCGCCGACCACCGCCTCGTCGCCGACCCGCGCCCGGTCACGACTTCACGCCCCGGCGGGGCTCAGGTGCGGTCGACCAGCGCCTTGATCACATGCGTCATCTCCTCCTCCGGGAGCACACCGGGCAGGGTCAGGTGCTCGGTCATCAGCCCGCTCATCGCCAGGTAGAGCGACACCACCGTGGTCCGGTCGCCGGGTAGACCCGCGTCCAGGTGGAAGCGGACGTTCTCCTCCAGGTTCTCGCTGATCGTCTTGGTCAGCGCGGCCCGCAGCTCCGGCCGCCGGGTCGCCTCCAGCCGCAGCTCCAGCAGCGCCAGGTAGCCCGTCCGGTCGGTCTGGAGCCGTTCCAGCAGCTCGTGCAGCAGCCGTTCGACCAGGGTCTTGTCCTTCGGCGCGGCCATCGTCTCCGCCAGCCGCCGCGCGTCGGGCGTGAGCCGGACGTGCACGTGCTCCCCGACCTGTCGCAGCAGGTCGTCGCGGTTGGCGAAGTAGTTCGACGAGGTGCCGTTGGGCACGCCCGCCTCCTGGTCGACGGCGCGGAACGTCAACCCCCGCGCACCCTCGCGCGCCAGCACCTCGATCGCCGCGTTGACCAGCGCCGTACGCCTGGTCGGGTTACTCGTCATAGATCCTCCTTGACAACCACTACGACCATAGTACTACAGTCGGAGTGGTCCAACCAAGAGAGGAACCCCTCCCATGCGAACCCTGACCTACTTCGTCGCCACCTCGCTCGACGGCTTCATCGCCGACCCGAAGGGCGGCTTCGGCGACTTCCTGTTCGAGGGCGACCACATGACCGCCCTCATCGAGGAGTACCCCGACACCCTGCCCGTCCAGATGCGCGAGGCCATGGGCATCGACGCACCGAACCGCACCTTCGACACGATCTTCATGGGCAGGGCGACCTATCAAGTCCCGGGCGGCCGGCCGAGCCCGTACCCACATCTACGCCAATTCGTCGCGTCGAGCCGCCTCAGCACCACCCCCGACGACGTGGAGGTCGTCGCCGATCCGCTGGCGAAGGTGCGCGAGCTGAAAGCGGAGTCCGGCCTGGGTATCTGGCTGTGCGGAGGCGGCAGGCTGGCCGCCGCCCTGCTCCCCGAGATCGACGAACTGGTCCTGAAAATCCACCCGATCGTGCTCGGCAAGGGCATCCCCTTGTTCGCCGGCGACTTCCCGACCGCCCGGTTCGCCAAGGCGTCGACCCGAACCTTCGACACTGGCGTCGTCTTCACCACCTACGCCAAGGCGGACACCGCCTGACCTCCGCAGCCAATCACGCCCAAATCGCTCACCGCCGGCGCCACCGCGACAACCCAACCCAGCCACCACTGGTGTGCCGGACCTCCGCCCTACCCGCGTCTTCGCCTGCCTCACGAAGACAGGGCGCGCCCCGCCAACGCCGGAACGCACACCTCCGCCCCACCACGGACCTCCGGCGCGTCCCACTACCCACTCCGCCACAACGTCCCAACGCCCGCCCACCCGCGTCTTCGCCACCCCCACGACGACGCGGCACGCGCGACCGACTCACCGGAAATCCCGGGACCGGGAAGGTATGCGCAGGTCCAAGTGCTGCAACCGCTCCGCACGAATGCTGATCACCCCTTCCGCCGACTCGACCACGCCCCGCACGAGCAGCGCAGGGCTCGACCGGGCAACCCGGCGGTAGCGTGCCCACAGGCCGGTCGTGCAGACGACGTTGACCATGCCGGTCTCGTCCTCGATGTTGAGGAACGTGACGCCGCCGGCGGTGGCGGGGCGTTGGCGGTGGGTGACGGCGCCGCCGATCAGCACCTTGGTGCCGTTGGGCACCTTGGCCAGGTCAGCGGTCGCCAGGGCGCCGAGGCTGGTCAGGCGCTCGCGCACGAACTCGGTCGGGAAGCTGTCCGGCGACAGGCCCATCGCCCAGACGTCGGCGACGGCGAGTTCGACCTCGTCCATCCCGGGCAGGGCGGGGGCGTCGGTGCCGACCACGGTGCCGGGCAGGCGGTCGGGGCGGATCTTCGCCACGGCTCCCGCCGACCACAGCGCGGCACGCCGGTCGATGCCGAAGCAGCCGAACGCGCCCGCGGTGGCCATGGCTTCGACCTGCGGGGTGGTCAGGCGGACCCGGGCGCCGAAGTCGGCCATGTCGCGGAACGGGCCCGATCCCGATTCCCGTCGCTCCACCACGGTTTCGGCGACCTTCTGACCGATGGTCCGAATACCGCCGAGACCGATGCGCACGGCCTGCTCGCCGTCAACCAGTTCGAGGGTGGCGTGCGCGAGGCTGGCGTTCACATCAGGTCCGAGCACGCGCACGCCGTGGCGGCGGGCGTCGGCGACGAGTGATTGAGGGGAGTAGAAGCCCATGGGCTGAGCACGCAGCAGGGCCGCGCAGAACGCGGCCGGGTGGTAGAGCTTGAACCAGGCGCTGACGAACACGAGGTGCGCGAAGCTGAGCGCGTGGCTCTCCGGGAAGCCGAAATTGGCGAACGCCAACAACTTCGCGTAGATCCGCTCGGCCAGTTCCTGCCCGACGCCGTTGGCCTTGGCACCCTCGTAGAAGCGTTCCCGGAGGCGTTCCATGCGGTGCGTCGAGCGTTTGGCGCCCATGGCTCGGCGCAGTTCGTCGGCCTCGGCGGGGCTGAAGTCGGCCACGTCGACGGCGATCTGCATGAGCTGTTCCTGGAACAGCGGCACGCCGAGGGTCTTCTTCAACGCGCCCGCCAGCAACGGGTGGTCGAAGTCCCACTTCTCCCGGCCGTTGCGGCGACGGATGTAGGGGTGCACCGAACCGCCCTGGATCGGGCCGGGGCGGATCAGTGCCACCTCGACCACCAGGTCGTAGAACGTCCGCGGTTTGAGGCGGGGCAGGGTGGCCATCTGGGCGCGGCTCTCCACCTGGAACACCCCGACGGAGTCGGCGCGCTGCAACATCTCGTAGACGCGCTGGTCCTCCAGGTCGAGGTCGCCGATGTCGACGTCGACGCCCTCGTGCTCGCGCACCAGGTCGATGGCGTAGTGCAGAGCGGAGAGCATGCCCAGGCCCAGCAGGTCGAACTTCACCAACCCGATGGAGGCGCAATCGTCCTTGTCCCACTGCAACACCGTGCGGTCGGTCATCCGGCCCTTCTCCACCGGGCACACCTCGCTGACCGGCCGGTCGCAGATGACCATGCCGCCGGAGTGGATGCCCAGGTGGCGCGGGAAGTTCTCCAGCTCGGCGGCCAGCTCCAACACCGGACGCGGTATGCCCGGTTCGTCCACTGTGGACCTCAGTGGACCCCAGCGGTCGATCTGCTTGCTCCACGCGTCCTGCTGGCCGACGGAGTAGCCGAGCGCCCGCGCCACGTCCCGGACCGCCGACCGGCCGCGGTAGGTGATGACGTTGGCCACCTGCGCGGCGTGCCGTCGCCCGTACTTGCCGTAGACGTACTGGATGACCTCCTCGCGGCGGTCGGACTCGATGTCGAGGTCGATATCGGGAGGACCGTCGCGGGCCGGGGCCAGGAACCGTTCGAAGAGGAGGTCGAAGCGGACCGCGTCGACGTTCGTGATGCCCAGCGCGTAGCAGACCGCGGAGTTCGCGGCCGAGCCGCGACCCTGGCAGAGGATGTCGTTGCGTCGGCAGAAGTCCACGATGTCGTGCACCACGAGGAAGTAGCCGGGGAAGTTCAGCTCCTCGATGATCTTCAGCTCGTGCTCGATCTGCCGGTACGCCCTGGGGTTCTCGCCGATCGAGCGGTAGCGACGGGCCGCGCCCGCGTAGGTCAGCTCGCGGAGATGGCTGTTCTCGTCCTTCCCCGGTGGCACGGGGAACGGCGGGAGTTGCGGTGCGATGAGCTTCAGGTCGAACTGGCACTGCATGCCGAGCACGGCCGCGCGGTGCACGACGCCGGGGAACCGGGCGAAGCGGCGAGCCATCTCGTCACCCGACCGCAGGCACGCGGTGCGGCCGGGCGGCAACCAACCGGTCATCTCGTCCAGGCTGCGGCGCGCCCGCACCGCCGCCATCGCCGCGGCCAACCGGCCGCGCGCGGGCACGGCATAGTGCACGGCGTTGGTCGCCACGGTCGGCAACCGCAGGTCGTGCGCCATCGCCCACAGCAGGTCGTTGCGCGGGCCGTCCTCGGGGTAGCCGTGGTCGGTCAGCTCCACGAACACCCGGTCCGGGCCGTACAGGTCGACCAGCCTGCGCAGCTGGGCGAACGCCGCCTCCGGACCCTCGCGCGCCAACGCCCGGCGCACCGCGCCCTTGCGGCAGCCGGTGAGCACGACGCAGTCGTCCCGCGTGTCCGCGACGACCTCGTCCAGGTGGTAGACCGGCCGTCCCTTCTCGCTGCC
Source organism: Saccharothrix hoggarensis (assembly GCF_052936025.1). Next base: position 6,943,924 of record NZ_CP193624.1, read on the forward strand.
GTCCGCGAGCTGACCGGTGGTGACCGTGCGACACAGCGCGTGGTAGCCGTCGCGGTTGGTGGCCAGGAGGAGCAGGTGCTCGCCTTCCGGGTCGGGCACGCCGTTCTGCGGCGCCGACAGGCCGAGGCTCAGCTCGGTGCCGAACACCGTGCGCACGCCGAGTTCCTTGGCGGCCTCGGCGAACCGCACCACGCCGTACATGCCGTCGTGGTCGGTCAACGCCACGCCGTCCAGCCCGAGCTGCTGCGCCGTCTCCACCAGCTCTTCCGGGTGGCTCGCGCCGTCGAGGAAGCTGAAGTTGGAGTGGCAGTGCAACTCGACGTACGGGACGCGGGAGCGGGTCGCACCCAACTCGTCGACCTTGACCGCGAAGTCGGTCGGCGCCTCGTAGCGGTCGCGGTGACGCGTCCACGCCGGGCTGTCGCCGCCGTCAGGCGTTTGAGGCTTCCCGGAGAGCGCGCGTTCCAGATCCGACCAGCGGACAGGAGGGTTGTTCCAGCCCATCAGATCAAGTCATCCCCCGCACGGCGCGGCAACGGGATCAACACCGACGACACCGCCGCCCCGAACACCACCCCAGCCCCGGACACCGCCTCGGACACCGCCCCGGCCCCGGACACCGCCTCGGCCCTGGGCACCGCCTCCGACGAGATCGCCGGAAGCGAACCGCCCGGGAGGGCCGGCGAACCCGACTGAGCCGCCGAGTGCGGCGGGAGCGAACCCGGCGGGGTCGCCGGCGCCTGCCAGGGCTGCGAGGTCGGTCGTGTGATCGAGGGTGGCGTCCAGCCGAAGCTCGCCGGGTAGGCCGGTTCGCCGCCGCCGCCGCGTTGTCCGGGCACCTCGCGGCGGGCGGACCAGTCATCCGCTCCACCGTCCACCTGCCTGTCCGCGCGATCGCGAGCCTGGCCGGCCGCCTGGCTGTGAGGCCGGCCGTCCACCCGGTCGTTCAACCAGGCGTCGAACCAGCCAGCCAAGCCGCTGTCGTCACGTCCACCGCGGTCGTCGCGTTCGGAGAAGTCACCGCTCATCAGTCGTACACCCCTTCCACCGACCATTTCCCGCCCGCGCGGATCAGCAGGAAGGCCAGTTCCCCACCGTCCGGCGCGGTACCCAGCACTTGCAGCCGTGCCCCGCGCATCGCGGCGTCCTTGTCCCACCAGCGTTCGTCCACCGGCCACGGCCCCGACCACGCCACGACCCGCCGGGCCTGGCCGCCGTGCACGATCCGGTGCGGCGGGACGACCAGCTCGGCGTAGCCGGTGACCACGACGTCCGCGCCGGACTCGTCCAACAGCGCCACCGGCTCGGGCTCCGCGAACACCGTCGCCGGCGACGGCGCGGGCAGCTGCCCCGGCCACGGCTGGTCCGGGTCGGCCGCCGGGGTGCGTTCGTCGCCCCACGGCACCAGCCGCACCCGTTCGACGGGGCCACGACCACCGCCGAGCACGGGCGTGAGCACGGCGTCCGGTCCGAGCAGACCTTGGACGTGCACCATCGCGCGCGCCGCGCGTTCGGCGGCCTCGCCCTGGTCCTGTCCGGCCCCCGGCCACAGGCCGAGTTGCAGCGCGGTGGCGTCGACCACTTCTTCCGGGTCGAGCTGGAGCACGTGGATGCCGGAGGTGAGGCGGGCGCGGGTGAGCCAGCCGTCGAGCTGCCAGCGGACCCGGTCCGCGATGCCCTGCGGGGTGAGCGGGTCGGCGCAGCGCCACACCCGGCGCAGTTCCTCGCCGTTCTCGGTGGTGGCCCGGATGCCGAGGCGCGTGCACGCGAGGCCGCGATCGGCGAGGCCGGTGTGCAGGCGTTCGGCGAGGCCCTTGGCCGCGAAGGCCGCCGAGTCCACCCGGTCGACCGGCGGGTCGAAGTGCTGGGTCACCGACAACTCGGGCGGTGGCTTGCGACGTGAACGTGGCCGTTCCTCCAGCCCGGCGGCCAGCCGGTGCGCCAGCACGGCCTGGCGGCCGAAGCGGGTGGCGACGTCCCGTTCGGGGACGGCGGCGAACGCGCCGAGGGTGCGCAGGCCGAGACGGCGCAGCAGGTCGACCAGTTCCGCCCGTTCGGCACGGCCCTCGGCGGGCTGGTCCAGCACGTGGATGCCCAGCGGTGCGAGGAATTCTCGCGTCTTGCCGGGCGGCACGATCAGCCCGCGGTGCGCCGCGAGGGTCGCCGCGAACAGCCCGTCGGCGAAACCGATCTGCGCCTCGACCTCGGCACGCACCGCCACGTGGTCGACCAGGCGCTCGGCGGCCTGCTCGGCGGACCCGTAGTAGCCGACCGGACCTCGCGCCGCGACGACCACCAGTCCCGGCCGGACCACCTCGATGCCCGGCGCCAACTCCTCCACCGCCGCCGCGACCGGCTCGAAGAAGCGGGCGTCACGCACCTCGTCGTAGTCGAAGACGACCAGCTCGGGGCACTGCCCCTGCGCCGCCCGCCGACGCATCCCCCGCCGCACCCCTTCGGCCCGCGCGACCGCCGAACAGGCCACGACCTCACCCGACCTGACGACCGCGGCAGGCACGTGCGGCTGCAACGCGGCCTCCGCGGAAGCCGCCACCACCGGCCAGTCAGGACACCAAACGGCAAGCGTGTACCGAGACCCCACCGCTCACACCACCTCAACCGGGAGCGAAGCCGCCGCCACGCCCACTCCCGCGCCGGCACCCATATCCGCGCCCACACCAGCACCCGCGCCCGGAACCGACACCGACACCGACACCGGCCCAAAAACCAGGTTCAGCGCGGATGCAGAGGCCAGGTCCGGGACCGGAGCTGCTTCCGAGGCCCAAGTCGGAGCCCAGTCCGCTGCCACAGCCCCCGCCGCAGGTTGGGCCAGGGTCAGAACCGGAGGCCGGCGCGAGGGCGGGGTTAGGGCTGAAGCCGGAGCCGAAGCCAACACCGCAGCCAGATTCGAAGCCGGGGCCAGGGCCAGAGCCGAAGCCGGGGCCAGAGCCGGCACCGGCACCGGGACCAGAGCCGGGGCCAGGGCCAGGGCCGAGGCCTGGGCCTGGGCCAGCGCCGGGACCAGAGCCGAGGGCGGGGCCTGGGCCGGGACCAGAGCCGAGGGCGGGGCCTGGGCCGTGGCTGAAGCCGAAGGCCGGGGTTCGGCCCGCGCCGGGGCCGGGGCTGCAGCCGGAGGCAGGGCCGAGGGCGGGGCAGGCGGCCGGGGCGGGGGTTCGGCCCGCGCCGGAGGCCGCGCTGCGGTTGCCGGTGGGGTTGGAGGGAGGACTGGGGTTAGGGCTGGTCGGGTTGGGGGTGTTGGCGGTTCGCCGGTGTGGATTGCGGTGAGGCCGCCGCCGTCAGGGGTTGCGGTCGGAGTGGTGCCGGGTGGTGTGGACGGTGCGCTGGTGGGCGTCGGGATCGGCGCGCTGCGGCGCGGTGGGGTTGGGCCGTTCGGGGTGGGTAGGGACAGGGTGGCTTTCCTTGGCCTTGCGGCGGCGCCGCGGCCGGTTGCCTGGACTGCCACGGTCCGGGCGGAGAGGACGCCGTGGCCCGCGTGCAGACCTGTCCAGTGGCCTGAGGTGGCCGTCAGCTCCACGTCGGCGCCCGGCCAGGAGACGGCGAACGGCAGCAGGACGGCTTTGCGGTTGCGGGCTCGGGCGGAGAGCTTGCGCGAGGTCGCCTCGGTGACCGGAGTGGCCACCACTACCAGGTCGAAGCCGTCGAGCAGCGCCGCCACGGTCTTCTCGACCTCGCTCTGGCCCCTCCCAGGACGAGGGACCAGAGCGAGCCGATGGACGGCCACCCCAAGTTCGGCCGCCGCGAGTGCCCCACACCGCGGCAGACCGACAACGGCCGCCCAGCACCCTTCCGCTGTCGCCTCAGCCACCAGCGCGAGCAGCAACGATGTCGAACCACGCACCGACACCGTGCTGCCCCGCCGCAGGCCGCCCCACGGGAGGAGCTCCGCCAGTTCCCCGCGAACCGGCAGAGTCCGGGCAAGTGCCGTGGTCAGCTCGCCCGCCGCGCCTACCCCGAGCGCGGTCAGCGTCGCCGTTGCCGACCTGGACACCCACCCTCCTCACCACTGATCCGCGCGCACCCCTGTGCGCGGATCGCCGTGGGAAGTCGGCGACCTGTCTGTCGAACATCGAACATCTGTTCGAACGACGCTGTGATCTTATCCCGAGGGAGCCACCCGGTGTCAATGCCGGACACGTCCCCGATCGAGTGGCTTCCGGATCAGGGCAGGCACGCTGCCCCCGACACACCGGCAACCACGGGGAACCGTGAACACACCTCAGAACCGGCCCCAGCAGCACCAACAGCCACCGCACCAGCAGCCACCGCACCAGCAGGCGCATCGGCCCAGCGGCTTCGGCCACAGCGGACAGCCCGCCTCCGCGCCACTCGGTTACCCACCGCAGGCGCCAGTCCAACCAGGATCGTGGGCAGGAGCGGCGGGGACGGGCCGGCCTGGGCCCGCGGCTCAGGGACACGTGGCGCAAGGGCACGGGACGCAGGGGCTCGGGTCGCCCGCGTACGGGGCGCCCGGGCACCAGCCCAAGAAGAGCCGCAACGGGGTGGTCACCGGCATCGTGGTCGCCGTCGTCGTCCTAGCAACTACAACGACGCGGTCGGGTTCGCCAAGGGCCTGCAGACCAAGCGGTGGACGGCCTCGGCGACGAGGCGCTGATCATCATCGAGCCGACGCCACGCGACACGCTCGACGTGAAGGTGGTCGTGCGCAAGGACGACGTGGTCTGGAACATCACGTACTCGGGCCGAGAGAAGGGCGTCCTGGGCGATTCACCGATGCCGCCGGCCGACGCGGAGGCAGTGGTCCGCAGGACGGCCGAGGAACTGGTCGCGAAGGAGCAGTGAGCCGGGAGGGGGCTCCTCATCCCGCGCACGAACGCGCACGAACGCGCATGAACGCGCATGAACGCGCATGAACGCGGACGAGGAGCCCTCCCCGAGCACTCAGTGCGCGAAGTGGCGCGTCCCGGTCAGGTACACGGTCGCGCCGGCCGCCTCGGCCGCCGCGATCACCTCGGCGTCACGCACGGACCCGCCGGGCTGCACGACGGCACGCACACCGGCCTCCAGCAGCACCTCCAGCCCGTCCGGGAACGGGAAGAACGCGTCCGACGCCGCCACCGAACCCCGCGCCCGCTCACCCGCACGGGCGACCGCCAGCCGTGCCGCGTCGACCCGGTTGACCTGACCCATGCCCGCACCGACGGTCGCGCCGCCGGACGCCAGCAGGATCGCGTTCGACTTCACCGCGCGGCACGCCCGCCACACGAACGCCAGGTCGGCCAGGCCTTCCTCGTCCAACGGCGTGCCGCACGCCAACGTCCACTTGGTCGGGTCGTCGCCCTCGGCCTCGATCGTGTCCACGGTCTGCAGCAGCAGCCCGCCGGACACCGCGCGCATCTCCGCCCCGCCCCGCGTCGGCTCCGGCGCGACCAGGATGCGGATGTTCTTCTTGCGCGTCAGCACGTCCACCGCGCCGTCGGCGTAGGACGGCGCGATGACGACCTCGGTGAAGATCTCCGCGACCTGCTCCGCCATCTCGACGGTGACCTCGCGGTTCGCCGCGATCACGCCGCCGAACGCGCTCACCGGGTCGCACGCGTGCGCGTTGCGGTGCGCCTCGGCGATCGCACCGGGACCGTCCACACGGGACACCGCGATGCCGCACGGGTTGGCGTGCTTGATGATCGCCACGCACGGCAGCTCGTGGTCCCACGCCGCGCGCCACGCCGCGTCCGCGTCGACGAAGTTGTTGTAGGACATCTCCTTGCCGTGCAGCTGCTCCGCCGTCGCCAGCCCGGAACGCCCGTCACCCCGCGTGTACAGCGCCGCCCGCTGGTGCGGGTTCTCGCCGTACCGCAGCACCTGCTTGCGGTCCCACGTCGCGCCGACCCAGCCGGGGAAGCCGGAGCCCTCGTCGTCCGGCGCGACCGCGCTGCCCAGCCACGACGCCACGGCCACGTCGTAGGACGCGGTGTGCCGGAACGCGTCCACGGCCAGCCGCTGCCGGTCCGCCAGGGTGAACCCGCCGGCGTCGACCTGCTCCAACACCCACGAGTACCGCGACGGGTCCACGACGACGGCGACGCTGGCGTGGTTCTTCGCCGACGCCCGCACCATCGCCGGCCCGCCGATGTCGATCTGCTCGACGCACTCGTCGGCCGACGCGCCCGAGGCCACCGTCTGGGTGAACGGGTACAGGTTCACCACGAGCAGGTCGAACGGCTCGATGCCCAGCTCGCGCAGCGTCTCCACGTGCGCGTCGCGCCGGGTGTCGGCGAGCAGGCCCGCGTGGACGCCGGGGTGCAGCGTCTTCACGCGGCCGTCCAGCACCTCCGGGAACCCGGTGACCTGCTCGACCGGGGTGACCGGCACGCCCGCGTCGGCCAGCGTGCGCGCCGTGCCGCCGGTGGAGACGATCTCGACCCCGGCCGCGTGCAGGCCGTTGGCCAGTTCCAGCAGCCCCGACTTGTCGGACACCCCGATCAGGGCCCGACGAACCGGTCGCCTCTCGGCAGGAGTGGTCACGGGATGCTCACCTTTCGTCCGTTCACGGTGCAGCCCTCGCGGGCCAGGCGGGCGACCACGTCGACCAGCAGCCGCCGCTCCACCACCTTGATGCGCTCGTGCAGGCTTTCGACGTCGTCGTCATCGGCGACGACGACCGCCTCCTGGGCCAGGATCGGCCCGGTGTCCACACCACCGTCCACGAGGTGCACGGTCGCGCCGGTCACCTTCACGCCGTAGTCGACGGCGTCGCGGACGCCGTGCGCGCCGGGGAAGGCGGGCAGCAGCGCGGGGTGGGTGTTGACCATCCGACCGCCGAAGCGGGCCAGGAAGGCGGGTCCGAGGATCTTCATGAACCCGGCGGAGACGACCAGGTCGGGCCGGTGCGCCTCGACGGCGTCGGCCAGGGCGGTGTCCCACGCGGCGCGGTCGGCGTGGTCGCGCAGCTTGACCGCGAAGCCGGGGACGCCGGCGCGCTCGGCGCGGCTCAGGCCCTCGATGCCGTCGCGGTCCGCGCCGACGGCGACCACCTCGACCGGGTATCCGGGGTCGGCCGCCGCGTCCAGCAGCGCCTGGAGCAGGGTGCCGGAACCGGAGACGAGGACGACGACCCTGGCGGGGACGGGAAGCCGGAGTGTGGTCGCGGCGCTCAGCGTGCTCTCCTTGCTGGGGACTGTCACAGCAGCTCAGGCGCAGCCTATGCGTTGCCTACCGGGGCTTGTCGGCCAGGTCCGGGTCATCCGGGTCAGCCGCGCCGGAGGAGTCCGCCGAGCCGTCGACGTCATCGCCGTCGACACCGTCGCCGTCGACGGGTTCGTCGGCGTCGGCCACCTCGTCCTCGAACTCCTCGAGGTCGTCGTACTCGTCGAGGTCGTGGTCGTACTCCTCGCCGTCGTCCTCGTCTTCCTCTTCTTCCTGGGCCTCGTCTTCCTCTTCTTCCTGGGCCTCGTCTTCCAGCTCTTCCGCTTCGTCGTCGTACTCGAGTTCGTCCTCGTACTCGTCGTAGTCGTCGTCCTCGGTGAAGTCCTCCGCGGAGCCAGCCGAGTCAGCCGAGTCGGCCGAGTCCGCCAAGTCCGCGGACTCCTCGACGTCCTCAACGTCGGCGACCGCCGGCACCTCCGGCTCCACCACGCGAGGCGGCCGGGCGCCCGCGAACCAGGCCACGATGCCACCCGGCACGGTGAGCCAGCCCACGGTCAGCACGGCCAGCAGCCCGGCCGGGATCGTCACCGGGTTGAACACCCCGTTGCCCAGCGCGCCACCGGAGATCGCGGCCAGCACCAGCACGCCCACGCCCGCCGTGACGGCCGCGACGAGCACCGCGCGCAGCCGCGACCGGGGCGTCTCGGCGGCGTCGCGCAGCGACCACCCGACCAGCACGCCGACCGCACCGGGCAGCACCAGCACCAGCGGCAGGTAGCCCAACTGCTCCTCGGGCAACGCGGCCAGCAGCGGCACGGCGGGCACGGGACCGCCGGCGAACTCCAGCGGTCCGACGACCACCGAGCCGATCGAGAACCCCGAGCCGACGACGTACGACAGCGCGCCGACGACCGCGTTCGGCAGGTACGCGAGGCACAGCAGCCAGATGCCGAGTCCGGTGCCGATGGTGCCGCCGGTCTGGTCGAACAGCACGGCGGTGGTGGACCAGGAGAACACCAGGCCCAGCGCCAGCACCGACGCGCCCGCGGCGGCCAGCGCGAACAACGCCGACGCGCCCGCCCGCAGCCCGCGCCGCGCCACCGGGTCGATCCGCTCGAACACGACCTCCACCAGGCCGCACCGCTGCGCCACGCCGGCGACCGCCGCCACCCCGGACACCGCCGCGCAGCCGAAGAACGCCACCGCGGGCGTCCCGCGCACCGGGCCGTCCTCGCCCATCAGGAACGCGATCACGCCACCGACCACGGCGTGCGTGCCCGCGATGCCGAACACCACCGACCGTGCCTGCAACGGCTCGAACAGCCCCAACCGGTCGGCCGCGCTCGCCGCCGCCCGGTACACCAGCAGCATCACCAGCGCCGTCGGCAGCAACGGCAGCAGGCCGAGCTGCCCGCCGTCGAAGCGCAGCGGCACGTGGTGCGCGACGAGCCAGCCCGGCGCGGCGGCGGTGAGCACGCCCGTGGTGGAGAACGACGCGTGCGCGGCGGTCGAGGAGACCAGCGCGAGGAGCGCGGCGACGGCGGCGTAGCCGACGACCACCGACCCGACGGCGGTCATCGTGAGCACCCGCAGCCGTTCGGCGCGGGAGAACTCGGGCGGCCGGACGGAGTCCGTCACGACGCCGTGCGAAGTCGTTTGCTGCACCGACATCCTCCCACTGTCTCAGTCGCGATGGGCCGTTCGGGCGCGGCACGCCGGACACGAGAAGAGGGGTGGCACCGGATCACCGGTGCCACCCCTCTCACGGCGTGACTTCAGCCCTGCTGGGGACCGCCGAACCCGCCGGGCGGGGTGCCCTGGCCGGGCTGCTGGCCCGGCTGCGGCGCGGGCTGGCCGAACTGGCCCGGCTGCGGCATGTACGACGTCGGCTGCGGCTGGCCCGGCTGCTGGCCCTGCTGCGGCGCGACCGGCTGGCCGAACTGGCCGGACGGCGGGCCGAACTGCTGCGGCTGCTGGCCCGGCTGCGGGAACCCACCGGACTGCGGGTTCCAGCCGCCCGGCTGGCCGTAGACGTTCGCGGCCTTCGGCTGGAGCTTCACGATCCCGGTCTCCAGCAGCAGGCTCATCACGACGGCCGCCGCGAGCAGCAGCGAGACGATCAGCAGCACGATCTGCATGCCCTGGACGTCGCCCTCGGTGGTGATCAGGCCCTGGAGCAGCCCCAGCGTGGGGATCAGCGCGAAGGGGACCGCCGCGTACAGCAGGCCCTTGGGCGCCTTCGGCAGCACCGACAGGCCGGCCAGGATGCCCGCCGCGTACAGGTACTCCGACGACGGCACGTCGTCGGCGAACGCGAGCAGGTAGGCGATCAGCGCCAGGCCTGCCGCGACCAGCGGCAGGATGAGGTTCAGGTTCACGCCCACCGCCGGCTGCGCCGGACCCGGCTGCTGCTGAGGGGCGCCGTACGGCTGGGACATGGTGCGGTCTCCTCCATCTGCGGACATCTGCGGTACTGACGCGGTACTGACTTCGGGTCGACAGAACGCTAGCCGATGCACACTCTCCGACGACGACCGGACTCCCGTGGTTCCCCCGGATGTGCGCGCCGAACCGTGGGACGAGCCGAGGGCCACCCCCGCGCGGGAGGTGGCCCTCAGTCTGTGGCACGAACGGGCGAATGTCAGCCGATCGACTGCATGATCTCCCGCATGAGCACGGCGGTCTCGCTCGGCGTCTTGCCGACCTTGACGCCGGCGGCCTCCAGGGCCTCCTTCTTCGCCTGCGCGGTGCCGGCCGAACCGGACACGATCGCGCCCGCGTGGCCCATCGTCTTGCCCTCGGGCGCGGTGAAGCCCGCCACGTAGCCGACGACCGGCTTGGTGACGTTCTCCTTGATGTAGGCCGCGGCCCGCTCCTCGGCGTCGCCGCCGATCTCGCCGATCATCACGATCGCCGCGGTGTCCGGGTCGGCCTCGAAGGCCGCCAGCGCGTCGATGTGGGTGGTGCCGATGATCGGGTCGCCGCCGATGCCGATGGCGGTGGAGAAGCCGAAGTCGCGCAGCTCGTACATCATCTGGTAGGTCAGCGTGCCGGACTTCGACACCAGGCCGATCTTGCCCGGGCCGGAGATGTTGGCCGGGATGATGCCCGCGTTGGACTGCCCGGGGCTGATGAGGCCGGGGCAGTTCGGGCCGATGATCCGGGTCTTGTTGCCGGTCGCGACGGCGTGCGCCCAGAACGCGGCGGTGTCGTGCACCGGGATGCCCTCGGTGATCACGACGGCCAGGCCGATGCCCGCGTCGATCGCCTCGATCACGGCCGCCTTGGCGAACGCCGGCGGCACGAAGATCACGGTCACGTCGGCGCCGGTGGCGCTCATGGCCTCGGCCACGGACCCGAACACGGGCAGCACGTTGCCGTCGAAGTCGACCTTCTCGCCGGCCTTGCGCGGGTTCACGCCGCCGACGATGTTCGTGCCGGACGCCAGCATCCGCTTGGTGTGCTTGGTGCCCTCGGCGCCGGTCATGCCCTGGACGATGACCTTGCTGTCCTTGGTGATGAAGATAGCCATCGTCAGACCCCCGCAGCCGCGAGCTCGGCGGCCTTGTCGGCCGCGTTGTCCATAGTGTCCACCACGGTGACCAGCGGGTGGTTGGCCTCCGCGAGGATGCGGCGGCCCTCCTCCACGTTGTTGCCGTCGAGGCGGACCACGAGCGGCTTGGTGGCCTCGTCGCCCAGGATGCCCAGCGCCGCCACGATGCCGTTGGCGACCGCGTCGCACGCGGTGATGCCGCCGAAGACGTTCACGAAGACGGAACGCACGTCGGGGTCGTGGAGGATGATCTCCAGGCCGTTGGCCATGACCTCGGCCGACGCGCCGCCGCCGATGTCGAGGAAGTTCGCGGGCTTGACGCCCTTGTGCTTCTCACCCGCGTACGCCACGACGTCCAGCGTGGACATCACGAGGCCGGCGCCGTTGCCGATGATGCCGACCTGGCCGTCGAGCTTGACGTAGTTGAGGCCCTTCTCCTTGGCCTTGGCCTCCAGCGGGTCCTCGGCCTGCTTGTCCACGAGCGCCTCGTGGGCGGGGTGGCGGAAGGACGCGTTCTCGTCCAGCGTGACCTTGCCGTCGAGGGCGACGATCTTGCCCTCGGGGTCGCGGACCAGCGGGTTGACCTCGACCAGCGTGGCGTCCTCGGAGACGAACGTCTCCCAGAGCTTCACGATGACGTCGGCGACCTGGTCGGCCACCTCGGCCGGGAACTTGGCCGCGGCGACGATCTCGTCGGCCTTCGCGCGGTCGACGCCGGTGATCGCGTCCACGGGCACCTTGGCCAGGGCCTCGGGCTTGGTCGCGGCGACCTCTTCGATGTCCATGCCGCCCTCGACCGACGCCATCGCGAGGAACGTGCGGTTCGCGCGGTCGAGGAGGAACGAGAAGTAGTACTCCTCGGCGATGTCGGACGCGGGGGTCACCAGCACGCGGTGGACGATGTGACCCTTGATGTCCAGCCCGAGGATCGCCTCGGCCTTGACCTCGGTCTCGTCCGGCGTCTCGGCGAGCTTGACGCCACCCGCCTTGCCCCGGCCGCCGGTCTTGACCTGGGCCTTGACCACGACGGTCTGGCCGAAGCGCTCGGCGATGGCCTTGGCCTCGGCGGGGGTGGTCGCCACGTCGCCCGGAAGTACCGGGACGTCGTGGGCGGCGAAGAGGTCCTTCGCCTGGTACTCGTACAGGTCCACTCGGGTCTCCTGCGACGTCGGTGTCGGACACCGCGTCCTCGGTGCGGTCCTCTGGGGTCCGGCGCTCCAGGCTGGGGCCTGGTGCCAACACGTACCAGGCATCACCTGGAACGCCGGCACAGCCGTGGGGGGACCGGCGACGCGGCTGCGGAAGACACTATCGACCAGCCCGGACTCCACCGCATCCCACGCCCGTGAAGTCCGTCATAGACGTGGTGAGGTCGATCACCACCCCGTGGCGGGCCGGTGATGGGATGACCGATTCAGCGGGCCGTGCGCAGCGCGGCGGCGATGAGGAACGCTCCGGTCGCGGAGGCGGCGAGCCAGAGCGCGGGCCCCGGCGCGGCCTCGGCGGCGCGGGCGGCGGTGAGCGGGTACTCCAGCGCGCGCACGCCCGTCACGGCGGCCGCGCCGAGCAGCAGCGCCGCGCCGCGCCCCGGGCGGGCGTTGAGGGCGATCACGGCGGCGGCGACGACGGCGACCAGCGCGAGCAGCAGGCCCCACGAGCCGACGCGCAGGCCGAACGCGCCGATCGGCACGTAGTCCGGCGCGCGGAGGACGGGCAGGCCGAACGCGCCGAGCGCGAACAGCACGGCGAGCAGGGTGGTCGCGATGAGCGGCAGCGGCGGCTGGGCGCGGACCGTGCCCGTCTCGTCCCGTTCGACCGCGCCGGCGAGCGCCGCGGTGACCGCCGCGGCGGCGATGGCGACCAGGGCCAGGACGGTGAACCACACACCGGTCCCCGGCTGCACGGTGTTGATGCGCGTGGCGGCGAAGACGGCGTCGAGCGCGGCGAGGGCGGCCATCGGGATCGTCGCGGCGGCCACGGTGAAGGCGGGCCGGACGGACGCCTTGGCGAGCAGCGCGGCGGCGAGCACGGCCGTGACGACGGCGGCGGGCCACAGCAGCCGGGCCGCGTAGTCCGTGGGCGGCGGGAACCCGGCGGGCAGCACGAGCTGGGCGGTCGACGCGCTCACGGCCGCCGACGCGGCGGCGACCAGGCCGAGCACCGCGGCGATGACGTGCAGCCGACGCGTGCCGGGCAGGACGACGTCGTGCGGTCCGGAGTCCGCCTTGGGGGCGGGTTGCGGCCAGGCGAGCGCGACGGCGGCGGCCAGCACGAGGAACGGGCCGACGGCCAGGCCGACGCGGTCGGCGGCGAGGCCCGTGGCGATCGGCGGGAGCGCCAGGGCGAGCAGGACGGCGGCGAGGCCGAGCAGGCCGCCGCGGCGCGCCTCGTTGGTGGTGGCGCTGGCGGCCAGCACGGCGAGCGCGGGCGCGGCGAGGGTGACGAGGAGACCGCCCGCCATCGGCAGGGTCGGCGACTCGAACGGGCCCCGGCCGGGGATCAGCGCGTCGGTCGACGTGAACGGCGCGGCGAACAGGCCGATGCCCGCCACGATGCCGGCCGTGGCGGGGACGAAGAAGGTGGCGTGCTCGCTGCGGACGTCCGGCTCGGCCCCGAGCGTGGCGACGGCCAGCGCGCCCGCGGCGATCACGAGGACGTGCCCGGCGACCAGCAGCCACGCGCCCGCGGTCGGGCTGGGCGCGGCGAGGTCTACCGGGCGGAACAGCTCGGGCCGCGAGGCCGCGACCGGGTTCACGGCGACCTGGAGGTCGTTGAGGAGGCGGCCGACGGCGAACACGGCGGGCGCGACGAGCGCCGCGGCGGCGGTCAGCTCCTGGCCGCGGGAGAGGAACACGACGGCGAGGGCCGCGGGCAGCAGGGCGAGCAGCGCCAGCAGCGGCCACGCCGTGAACGCCGGGGGCGCGTCGACCACCCCGACAGCCGGGGCTGCCGCGGTGAGCGCCGAGCCCAGCACGGCCACCCCGACCGCCGCCCGCAGTCTCGTGGGTGTCGGCGAGACCGGTTCAGCGGTTCGGATCACCGCTCGGACGCTAGCAAAACAGCGCCGCGGACGAGGGTTGGGCGGCGCGGGGCGGCGCCGCCGGGGCGTAGCGCCAGGTAACGGCCTCGCCACGGGGTTGTGGGGATTCGTCGTTGGGTACACCCGGTTGGTGGGGGCATCACTTACCTTCGGCCACATGGGTGGTGTGCGGCGGCTCGCGGCGTCCTGGGCGAGCGTGGCCGGGGAGGTGCTGGACGCGTCCGGCGCCGTGCTGCGCGCGGTCGCGTCGCCCGGCGGGGTGCGCGCGGTGGCGGTCGAGGCGGCCTGGCTGGCGGCGCACACCGTCCTCTACCCGTGGGGCGTGGTCGAGGAGCAGCTGCGGCCCGAGGGGCACTTCCGCGCGTACCGGACCGACGGCCTCCCGCCCCGCCAGCGGGGACTGGTGGTTTCGGCCATGGACGCGGCGGGCACCCCGATCGTGCTGGTGCACGGCATCGGGGACAACAGGTCCGCCTTCGCAGTGCTGTCGGGGGCGCTGCGGAGGCGTGGCTTCGGGGTCGTCCACGCGGTGAACTACAGCGTGCTGACGGCGTTGACCGGGGACGTCCGCCGCTCGGCCGCCCTGCTCGCCGAGCACGTCGAGCGGATCTGCGAGCAGACCGGCTCCGACCGGGTGCACGTCGTCGGCCACTCGCTGGGCGGTCTCATCGCCCGGTACTACGTGCAGCGCCTGAACGGGGACGCCCGCGTGCGCACGCTCGTCACCCTGGGGACGCCCCACGGCGGCACGTTGGCCGCCTACCTCCTGCCCACGTCGTTGACCAGGCAGTTGAGGCCCGGTTCGGAGCTGTTGTCCGAATTGGCGGAACCGTCCCGGCCCTGCCGCACGAAGTTCGTCGTGGTGTGGAGCGAGATGGACCAGGTGATCATCCCGCAGCGGAACGCCCGGTTGGCCCATCCCGCGTTGGTCGTGGAGGAGCACCAGATACGTGATTCAGGTCACCTCTCACTACCGGTGGACCCGCGCACACTGCACACAGTAGTGAGCGCCATCACACGTTCGGATGACGACCAGGATCACCCCATCGTGCCTGCACGCACGGGGTTTGCGTAGCTCCCTCATGACCCAGCGTCACGGCTCACACACACGTGGGTCGCACTGACCGCTAAACGGTAGACATCACCATCGGGGATTGCCCTTAAGGGCTCCGCGCCGTTACTGTCCCCCGGTCCGTTGTCACGGTCTGGTCACAAGCAGGACGACGAGTCGGTACCCCGACCGGCTCAACCGGGATCCCCCGCCCGGTGTCCGACCGGACTCCCCGAAGACGGAAGGCCAGGTTTTGTCTCAACACCGCTCCCCCGGCGGCCATACGAGTTCTGCTGTGCTCGACGAGGCGGTAGTCCGTGCCTCGGCGCGCCCGGTGAACACGCACCGGCTTCCACCACCGCCTTCAGCGCTGCGCGGCCGGATCGTGGTCGCAGCCGTCGCTGTCGGCGCGTTCGCCGCCGCAGGCGCCGGACAAACGCTCCACGCGCTCGGCTCCGACTCGCCCGCTTCCGCTGACGAGATCACCCCGCTGGCCAACGCCGCCGAAGGCGCGGCCGCGTTCGGCGTCGGCGGCACCGGCCCCGCGTCGCCGCAGGTCCTGCCCGTCGCCAAGACGGTCGACCCCGCCGCCGAGGCCCAGAAGCTCGTCAAGAGCCAGCAGATCACCGAGGACATCGAGGCCGCCGAGGCCGAGGCGAAGCGACCCAAGTTCGCCCGTCCCGCCGTCGGCGACTTCACGTCCGGGTTCGGCGGTCGCTGGGGCGAGATGCACTACGGCATCGACATCGCGGGCCCCATCGGCACGCCGATCCTGTCCGCCGCGGATGGTGTCGTGATCGAGGCCGGTCCGGCAAGCGGTTTTGGCCTGTGGGTCAAGGTCGAGCACCCCGACGGCACGATCACCGTGTACGGCCACGTGGACACGTACTCGGTCCGCAAGGGCCAGCGGGTCCGCGCCGGCGAGCAGATCGCCCGGATGGGCAACCGCGGCTTCTCCACCGGCCCGCACCTGCACTTCGAGGTCTGGAACCCGGGCGGCAAGAAGATCAACCCGCTGACTTGGCTGAACGCCCAGGGCATCAGCGTCTAGGGCATCGGCGTTCGACCACCGGCGTCCGGTCACCCGGCGCCGCGATCGACGCTGCGACGACGTGAAAGGCCGGACCGCCGAAGCGGCCCGGCCTTTCGCCGTGGAAACCCTCCCCCCGGAGGGCACCCCCCTGCGGTCACCGCCCCCGACAGCGGTCACCGGCCCTACTCATCCCCCTCATTCCCCTCGCCACCAGCGGCCTCCCCCTGACCGGCTCCCCCCGAACCCGGTCATTCCGCTGGTGACACCCCTAAAGACGCGCGGACCGCATCCGGGTTGCACCCTGGTTCAGAACCCGATCGGGTGAACGGTTCACGCGGCGCCGGCCCTGGCGTCGTACGCCGCCCTGGCGGCCGCGATCTCGGCCTCGTGGCGGTCCGACCAGGCGCTCAGCACCTGCACGGTCTCGTGCAGGTTCGCGCCCAGCGGCGTCAGCTCGTAGTCCACGCGCGGCGGGACGGTCGGGTGCACGGTGCGCAGCACGAGGCCGTCGCGCTCCAGCTGGCGCAGCGTCACGGTCAGCATGCGCTGGCTGACCCCGTCGATCTTGCGCCGCAGCTCGCCGAACCGGTGCGAGCGCTCGGCCAGGTACGACAGCGTCAGCAGCGTCCACCGGTCGGCCACGCGTTCCAGCACGGTCCGCACCTCGCACCCCGCCCGGTGGTCCCACTGGCGCGCGTCGTCCATGTCCGTGCAGATCCCGACCGACTTCGACATGACTTGGTCCACGATCCGGCATTGTGGTCGAGAATGCATGCGCATGCAAGGAAATACCCCGGGTCCGCCGCCCGCCGGAGGTGGACGACGGACCGCTGAGCGGCCCTCAGAGCTTCACGAGGGGCACGCCGCCGATGAGCATCAGCCGCACGGTCCCCGCGCCGCCGAAGTCGATCGTGGCGGTCGCACGGGGCCCCGCGCCGTCCACGGCCACCACGCGGCCGAGGCCGTACTTGTCGTGGCTCACCCGGTCGCCCACGTCGAGCTTCACCGCGGGCGTGTCCTTCCAGCCCGCGTTCGTCGGCGCCGGGCGCGACGGCCCCGAACCCCGGCCCCACGACGTCGGCGCGGACGGCGCGGAGCGCTTCGGCTCCACCCGCCGCCAGTCGACCAGGTCGGCCGGGATCTCGTCCAGGAACCGCGACGCCGGGTTCGCTGCGGGCTGGCCCCACGCCGAGCGCACCAGCGCCCGCGACAGGTACAGCCGCCGCTGGGCCCGCGTGATGCCCACGTACGCGAGCCGGCGCTCCTCGGCCAGCTCCGTCGGGTCGCCCAGGGCGCGCAGGTGCGGGAAGACGCCGTCCTCCCAGCCCGTGCAGAACACCACCGGGTACTCCAGGCCCTTGGCGGTGTGCAGGGTCATCAGCGTGACCACGCCGTCGGACTCCGCGTCCGGCACCGAGTCCGCGTCCGCGACCAGCGACACGCGCTCCAGGAACGCCGCCAGCGAGCCCTCCGCGGGCACGCCCTCGTCCGGCGGCACGGCCTCGTCGGCCACCGGCGCCGCCGTGCCCAGCTCGGTGAACTCGCGGGCCACCGTGACCAGCTCGTTCAGGTTCTCCACCCGGGTGTGGTCCTGCGGGTCCTCGCTGGCCTCCAGCTCGGCCCGGTAGGCGGTCTTCTCCAGCACCGCCTCGAGGATGTCGGCCACGTCGTCGCCGCGGTCGACCAGCACGCCCAGCTCGTCCATCAGCTCGACGAACCCGGCGATCGCGTTGCGCGACCGCGGGTTGAGCAGCGGCACCTTGCCCGCCACCGCGTCCCGCAGCGCCGCCGCGAAGCTGATCCGCTCGCGCTCCGCGTGCGTGGACACGCACGCCTCGGCCCGGTCGCCGATGCCGCGCTTGGGCACGTTGAGGATGCGCCGCAACGACACCGTGTCGTTCGGGTTCGACAGCGCCCGCAGGTACGCCAGCGCGTCCCGCACCTCGCGCCGCTCGTAGAACCGGACGCCGCCGACCACCTTGTAGGGCAGGCCGAGGCGGATGAAGATCTCCTCGAACACGCGCGACTGGTTGTTGGTCCGGTAGAACACGGCGATCTCGCCGTTGTTCGCCTCGCCGCTGTCGACCAGGTGGTCGATCTCGCGGGCGACGAACGCCGCCTCGTCGTGCTCGTTGTCCGCGACGTAGCCGACGATCTTCTCGCCGTCGCCCAGGTCGCTCCACAGCCTCTTCTCGCGCCGGTTCGGGTTGCGCGAGATGACCGCGTTCGCGGCGCTCAGGATGGTCTGCGTGGACCGGTAGTTCTGCTCCAGCAGGATCGTGGTGGCCTGCGGGTAGTCGCGCTCGAACTCCACGATGTTGCGGATCGTCGCGCCGCGGAAGGCGTAGATCGACTGGTCCGCGTCGCCCACCACGCACAGCTCGCCCGGCGGCACGCCGTCCTCGCCGGTCCCGATCAGCTCTCGGACCAGCGTGTACTGCGCGTGGTTGGTGTCCTGGTACTCGTCGACGAGCACGTGCCGGAACCGGCGGTGGTAGTGCTCGGCCACGTCCGGGTGGTCCTGCAGCAGCTCGACGGTCCGCATGATCAGGTCGTCGAAGTCCAGCGAGTTCGACTCGCCCAGCCGGCGCTGGTAGCTCTCGTAGACCTCGGCGACGCGGCGCTCCAGGTCGTTGGTCGCCCGCTCCTTCGCGGTGGCGGCGTCGACGAGCTCGTTCTTCAGGTTAGAGATGTGGATCGCCAGCGTGCGGGCCGGGTAGCGCTTCGGGTCGAGGTCGAGGTCGCGGGCCACCAGCGTGATCAGCCGGCGCGTGTCGTCCGAGTCGTAGATCGAGAAGTTGGACGACATGCCGAGGGTCTTCGCCTCGCGGCGCATCACCCGCACGCACATGGAGTGGAACGTGGACACCCACATCGAGCGGGCCCGCGCGCCGACGAGGTCGGACACGCGCTCCTTCATCTCGGCGGCGGCCTTGTTGGTGAAGGTGATCGCCATGACCTCGCCGGGGTGCACGTTCCGCTCGGCGAGGAGGTAGGCGATCCGACGGGTCAGCACGCGCGTCTTGCCCGAGCCCGCACCCGCGACGACCAGCAGCGGGGCGCCCGAGTGCTCGACGGCCCGGCGCTGGGACGGGTTGAGGTCTTCGAGCAGCCGCGCGGACCGGGAGGCGGGGGGACTTGCAGGCAAGTCGAACAAGGCGCTCATCGCCTGTCCACGTTACCGGTTGACCCCGACAGCCCGTGCCCTGTGGCATGATGGGCGTGTGCGCATGGCCCACTTCGAGTTTTTTTACGGGATCCGGACTCCGGCTCCCGTGGACCGCTAGCGCCGACAAGCCACCCACGAAGCCCCGGAGTCCTCGGACCCCGGGGCTTCGCTGCTGCCAGGGCTGGGACTCCCCCAGAGTCGGAAGGTCGTCACGATGAACAGCACCGGAACCGCCCAGGACATCGACGCGCTGCGCCAGGAGATCGACCACCTGGACGCCGAGCTGCTGCGGCTGGTCAAGCGCCGGGTCGAGGTCTCCAAGATCATCGGCGCGGCCCGGATGGCCGCGGGTGGGACGCGGATCGTGCACAACCGCGAGATCGACGTCATCAACCGCTACAAGGACCTCGGTCCCGAGGGCCGCGACCTGGCGATGATCCTGCTGAAGCTCGGCCGCGGCCCCCTGGGCCGGTAGGGCTCGGGCGTCGGCCGTCCGCTAGCGGGCCGTGACGCGGGCGAAGTCCCAGGTGGGGAGCGTGGACCTGGCCCTGGCCAGGTCCACGTCGACCAGCTGGGCGTCGTCCGGCACGTAGGCCAGCGGGTCGGCCAGGAGGTCCAGCCCCAGCAGGCCCTCCACCAGGGTGTGCAGGCACAGGGCGGCGTAGCCGCGCAGGTACCCGCCCTCCTGCGTGAGGACGGTGGGCAGGCCGAGCCCGGCCACCGCACGGCCGATCGACCGGTAGCCGTCGGCGGTGAGGTTGTGCCTGCCGTTCGGGTCGAACGCCGAGCCGTCGAAGCCGGAGGCGCAGACCAGGAGGTCCGCGCCGAACTCGGCCAGCGCCGGGAACGCGATCTCGGCCAGCGCGCGCCGGTAGGCGGTGTCGCCCGCGCCGAGCGACAGCTCGACGTTGATGTTGGACGCGTCGGACTCGGCGGGCGAGCCGGTCTGCCGGTGGTTGGCGCCCCACGGGCCGTGGCGCATGTGCACCGAGATCGTGAGCACGTCGGGCGTGTCGCGGAACACCTCCTGCGTGCCGTTGCCGTGGTGCACGTCCCAGTCGAGGACGGCGACCCGGCGGCCCGCGCGCCGGGCCGTCTCGGCGACCAGCGCGGCGTTGTTGACCAGGCAGTACCCGTCGGCGAGGCCCGGTTGGGCGTGGTGGCCGGGCGGGCGTACCAGGGCGTACGCCAGGCGGGTGCGGCCGGCGGCGACCGACTCGTACGCCGCCAGCGCGGTGCCGGCGGCGGCGCGGATCGCGTCCCACGAGCCGGGGCCGACGACCGTGTTGACCTCGACGGCGGTGCGCGCCTCGCACGCCGCCCGCAGCTCGGCCAGGTAGGCGGCGGTGTGGACGCGGGACAGCTCCTCGTCGGTGGCGAACCGGCCCGTCGCCCACGTCAGGTGCGGCGCGACCGGTCCGCGCTCAAGGGCGTGGCGGAACGTGCGCAGCCGCGCCGCGTTCTCCGGGTGCGGTTCGGGCACGTCGAGCCAGTCCCACCGGCCCGGCAGCTCCCACAGCCCGGAGCCCGTGTCGTGCCCGAGGC
Organism: Saccharothrix hoggarensis; assembly: GCF_052936025.1. The sequence goes on from NZ_CP193624.1 coordinate 6,964,440, forward strand.
AGGCGTCGTGCCAGTAGACCTCCATTCCAGGGGGATATCAGGGCGATCACGGATGGTCCAGCGGGTTTGATCGAGTGCACACTGGTGGCATGGGAGTCATCATCGGTCTCGTCACGGGCATCATCGCGATCCTCGGTGTGCTGGCCACGCTGGCGCACGACGGCTACCTCGCGATGCTCGGCACCGCCGCCAAGTCGAAGCGCGCCGCCGGCGCGCCGATCGCGCAGTACGTGCGCAGCCGGTGGACCGTCGCCGGGGTGACGACGATCATCGCGCTCGTGGGCCTGCTGATCACCGTCGGCTCGGGCACCTCGGGCGACATCATCGGCGCGCTGATCGCGGGCGGCGCCGGCCTCGCCGCGGGCAACGCCCTCCAGGGCACCCGGAAGCGGCTGAACAGCGGCAGCTAGGAGATTCACACTTCCGTGTGGCGCTTGCGGCCACAAGGCTGATCTGCCCGGCTCCGCCCCGACTCTCCGCTTACCCTGAGCCGGCGGCGGGGTCCTCGGCGTCCCACCCCCATTCCCCGCGTCGGTTCAGCCCACCAGGTGAAAATCCGCGAGGGCCGTCAGGCCAGGGGGCGGGAGGGGTCTGCACAGCATGGACATCGGGGAACCAGCACGGCCGGGCCGGCATCGACTGGAGGACGGGGCGGCGATCTGGCTGCCCATGGGCGGCGAGCTGGAGCACACGCCGCCGGCGCGGCTGCCGCTGCCGCCCGAACCACCACCCGCGCCCCCGCCGGTCCGGCGGACGGTGACCGCCCCGCACACCCCGCCGCCACCGCCGCCCGACCCGCTCGTCGACACCGACGAGATGGGGCTCCGCAAGTTCAACATCGGCCTGGTGCCGGCCTCGGTGACGCCGCCCCGCACGTGGAAGCGGGCCGCCTGGTTCGCCGTCCTGTCGTCGGCGGGAGTCCTGGTCGGCCTCGCCATCGCGGCGGCGAAGCTGGTCGGCGTGAGCAACCCGGTCGAGCGCATCGGGATGCCCGGCTACCCGACCGACGTGCCGCTGCTGACGGGTTTCGCCACCCCCGCCCCCACCACGACGACGGGGGCGGCGCCGGGCGGCCGCGAGCCTGGCCGAGCCGTGGCGGACGGCCTCCGCGTCGCGGCGGGCGACCGCACGGCGGGCGGCAGCCCGTCCACCGGGCAGACCGGCGGCGTGCCGGGCAGCCCCGGCACGCCGGGCCTTCCCGCCCTCCCCGGCACGCCGACGTCGCCGCAGGTCACCACGGTTCCCGGCGACACCGGGCCGGTCGTGGACGCGGACGAGATCGCGACCAGCACCGAGGTGTTCTACGAGGGCGTCGCCACCAACACCGACTCCGCGATGTCCCTGGTGTCCGACGCGTTCCGGGAGACCGGCGAGGCCGTGCTGGAGCAGAGGTTCGCCGACGTGTCGCTGGTCGAGGTGACCGCGATCACCGTCGACCCGTCGAAGGGCATCACGGTGAGCACGTTGCAGCTGACCCACAAGGACGGGTCGACGACGACCGAGAAGCGCGAGCTGGTCTTCACCACCGACGGTGTGCCGCTGATCGACGCGGAACGGCCCGCGGACGGCCGTTAGCGGCCCCGGGACCGCCCCCGATCACCACCGAGGCGCGCACCTCTGCGTCACCCTTCGTCCGTTCGAGCGACGGGTTTTGACCACTGGTCGCCACGAAAGGGTGAAGTCCCCCGCTGAGCTGGCTTCTCGCTGGTCGGGCACGGTACGAGTCTTGGCGACGACACGACGAGGGAGTCGCCAGTGCAGCGCCCTACGACGAGCGGTCGCAGGCACAACCGAGCCGGTTCGGTCACCGTGGCCGAGCTGATCCGGAAACAGCCGACACCACTGCGAATCCCGCCCTGTGAGCACGTCCCCGCGCACGTCCCGCCGGTCGACCCGCTCGCGGTCGAGCCGCCGCGGGCGGCGCGGTCGAGGGCCACCAGGGCGGCGAAGCTCGCCGGCGTGGCCACCGGGGCGATCGTCCTGCTGGCGTCCGTCGCGGCGGCCTCGGTGCTGGCGGGGAACCGCCCCGCCGGTCCCGGCGAGGCGAGCGTTCAGGCGCCGGCCCCGATCAACGGCTCGTCCGCGCTGCGTCCCGACGTGCTGTCGGCGGAGCTGGGCGGCGGGCAGCAGCCCGTCCTGGCGCCCGTCCCCGTCGACGAGGTCCTGCCGCCGGCCGCAGCGCCGTCCGCGGCGGGGTCGTCCGTCGTGCCGCCGCCGTCCGTGGCGGTCGGGCCGGAACCCCAGGTGGACGTGGTGCGGCGGTTCTACGAGCTGCTGCCCGCCAAGCCCGCGGACGCGTCCCGGCTGCTGTCGCCGGACCTCCTCGGCGGCGACGCGCACGGGTTCGTCTCCTCGTGGGGCCAGGTGCAGGCGATCACCATCGAGTCGGCCGCCTTGCGGCCCGACGGGGCGGTGGTCGCGGTCGTCTCGATGCAGGAGCGCACGGGTCGCTGGATGCGCGTCGAGCAGGTTTTCTGGTTGACCGACACGACTGTCCCCCGCATTGTGGCGACCGAGGTTCTATCGGCCCAACGGAGTTGACTCTCCGTAGCGATCTTGCTGTGAACCTCACTCAGTGTGCAAAAGATCAGTAGTTGTGGAGGAAACTTCACTCAAAGGGGTTACGTAGACGGTCACGATTCGGTATCCATGATCCCGGTCAGTAGCGCAGTGCTTCCCCGGGAAAGGGTGTCCAGCGGTGTCGAACGACGACAAACGCCGTCGGCAGGATGGCTCGACGGCCAAGCTGTCGGTCGCCGAACTGCTTGCCAGGCGCGAGGCGGAGACGCAGCCGATCCCGCGGATCACCGATGACGAGGAGACCGTCCGCTTCTCCGCGGCCAAGCTGTCGGCCGCCGCGAACCTGTCGGGCCGCGAGCTGCACATCACCGAGCTGCTGCGCCGCGAGGGGCGCGCCGGCGAGGAGGAGCGCGGTGGCGGGTTCTCCGTCCCGAAGCTCGTCGCGATGGCCGGCGGCGGCGTGGTGCTCGCCGGCACCGTCGCGTTCACCGCGTCCAACCTGATGTCGTCCCCGGACGAGCGGCCGCTGGCCGAGGTGCGCTTCGACGCCCGGCCCGCCGCGCGCGCCACCAACACGCTCACCAAGGACCTCGGCGCCGCCGCTGCCACCAAGCAGCAGGAGACGCAGCAGGCGCAGGCCGAGACCACCACGACGACGCCGGAGCGGGCGCCCGAGCAGACGCCGGCGCCGCGCAGGCAGCAGGACCCCACCCAGCAGCAGCAGCCGACGACCACGACGTCGACGACGACGCAGCAGCCGACGTCGCAGACGCCGAGCAGCAGCCAGCAGACGACCCCGCCGCCCAGCACGAGCACCACGACGCCCGCGCCGCCGAGCGACAGCACGCCGCCGCCCCCGTCGTCCTCGTCCACGCCGCCGTCGTCGTCCACCCCGCCGTCGTCCTCGAACCCGAGCACCCCGCCGCCGTCCGGGCAACCCGGCACGGGCATCGGCGTGGAACTCGACCTGGGCGGGATCCTGAACCCGATCGGCGGGTTCGACTTCTTCGCCCCGGCCGGCTGACCGCACCCGCACCGCACCGGTCCACTCGGGACACCCGGGTGGACCGTCCGGCGTGTCCGGGCACGTCGCGCCCGGCGCCGCCGGGCGCGGCCAGGGCGGCGACTGGGCCGTTCGGCCGCAAATCCGGCGATCTTCGTGCGAACGGGTGTCCCTACGCCCCGGTATCAGGTATCCCTTCCCGGTCACCCCTCGGCTCACGTGACCCGCGCAACGGTCCGAAAGCCGTCGTCACGGCCGGGGTAGGCTCTGCGGGCGAGCGGTGGCCTAGCCTGTTCCGCGCACCGATCCGCACGACGAGGAGCCCGAGCGTGAGACCTGCTGCCCTTGCCGCGGTCACGCAGCGCCCCAGCGAGGTGGTCCGGTGAGCAACGACGATCGCGTCATCGCCGAGCGCTACCGGTTCCTGGACCGGATCGGCAGTGGCGCGATGGGCATCGTGTGGCGCGCCCAGGACGAGCGCCTCGGCCGCATCGTGGCGATCAAGCAGCTGCTGCTCCAGCCGAGCCTCGACGCCACCGAGCAGGACGAGGCCATCCAGCGCGCCATGCGCGAGGGCCGCATCGCCGCCAAGCTGCACCACCCCAACGCCATCGCCGTGTACGACGTGGTGGAGGAGAACGGCGCTCCGTGCCTGGTCATGGAGTACCTGCCGTCGTACAGCCTGGCCGACACGATGGCCGAGCACGGTCCGCTGGACCCGATCGAGGTCGCCCAGATCGGCATGCAGGCCGCCGCCGCGCTGGCCGCCGCGCACGCCGCGGGGATCGTGCACCGGGACGTGAAGCCGGGCAACGTGCTGCTGGCCGACAACGGCCTGGTCAAGATCACCGACTTCGGCATCTCGCGCGCCAGCGACGACGTCACGGTGACCAAGACCGGTCTGATCGCGGGCACCCCCGCCTACCTCGCGCCGGAGATCGCGCGCGGCCAGGACCCGTCGCCCGCCTCGGACGTCTTCTCGCTCGGCTCGACGCTGTACGCGGCGGTCGAGGGCGAGCCGCCGTTCGGGCTGTCGGAGAACACGCTCGGCGTGCTGCACGCCGTCGCCGCGGGCCGGATCAACCCGCCGACGGTCGACCACCCGCTGATGGACGTGCTGCTGCGGCTGCTCAGCTACGACCCGGCCGACCGGCCCACCATGGCCCAGGCGCGGGACCTCCTCAACGCCGTGGCGCACGGCCGCGACCCCAGCCTGACCGGCCTGCTGCCGGCCGGCTCGTCGGGCTTCGCCCCGGTGGTCGCGGGCGCGGGCGCCACGACGGTCCTGGACGCCGACCGCACCCGCGTGGTGCGCCCCGGCCCGCGCAGCTCCGGCGCGAACGCGGCCGTCGTGCCGCCGCCGCCGTCGTCGACCAACGACAACCGGCCGCTGGTGATCACCGCCGTGGTGCTGGGTGCGCTGCTCCTGCTCGGCTTCCTGCTGGTCGTCGCGCTGGACCTGTTCGGCGGTCAGAAGGAGCCGTCGTCGCCGCCCGCGGACGACTCCAGCTCGGCCACGCCCGCGCCGACCACGACGACCAGCCAGCTGCCGCTGACCACCACCGTGCAGACCGAGACGGTCACGGTCCAGCCGACGACGACCCCGCCGCCGCAGATCACGACCACCACCACGACCACGCCACCGCCGCCCACCACGACCACCACGACCACCACCACGGCCCCGAGCCCACCGCCTTCGAGCCAGCCCCCGACCACCACGACGACGCAGCCCAGCGGCGGCGCGGTGCCCTGAGGGCGATGGACCTCGTAAGGTGGGGCCGAACCCCATCGGGTGACGCAACGTTCTTGTCCTAGTGGCGTCTTGTCGTTCGCCACTGATTGAAGCCCTAGCAGCTACTGGGAGCACGCCGTGAGCGACGATGGCCGCCTGGTTGCCGGCCGCTACCGACTGGGCCGGCGGATCGGCAGCGGAGCGATGGGCATCGTCTGGCAGGCGCACGACGAGCGCCTGCACCGGACCGTCGCCGTGAAGCAGCTGCTCCTCCAGCCCGGTCTGGCCGAGGCCGACACCGACGAGGCGAAGCGCCGGGCCATGCGCGAGGGCCGGATCGCGGCCCGCCTCCAGCACCCGCACGCGATCGCGGTGTACGACGTGGCGGAGGACGACGGCCAGCCGTGGCTGGTGATGGAGTACCTGCCGTCCAAGAGCCTGTCCACGGCGCTCTCGGAGCGCGGCACGCTGCCTCCCCGCGACGTGGCCTCGATCGGCTCGCAGGTCGCGTCGGCGCTGGCCGCCGCGCACAACGCGGGCATCGTGCACCGCGACATCAAGCCGGGCAACATCCTGCTCGGCAACGACGGCACGGTGAAGATCACCGACTTCGGCATCTCCCGCGCCACCGGCGACGTCACGGTCACCGCCACGGGCATGCTCGCGGGCACGCCCGCCTACCTCGCGCCCGAGGTGGCCAAGGGCTACGACCCCGGCCCGCCGTCGGACGTGTTCTCGCTGGGCTCGACGCTGTACGCGGCGATCGAGGGCGCGCCGCCGTTCGGCCTGAACGAGAACACGATCGCGCTGCTGCACCAGGTCGCGTCGGGCAAGGTGGTGCCGCCGAAGCAGGCCGGTCCGCTGACCGCGCTGCTGATGCGCCTGCTGCGCGCCGAGCCCGAGGACCGGCCGACGATGGCGGAGGCGCGCGAGGCGCTGGCCGCGGTGGCGGCGGGCCGGGCCGCGCCGGAGTTCCCGATGGCGATGCCGCAGAGCCACCCGCTGTCGTGGCAGGGCACCCCGGTGCCCGCGGCCCGCCCGGCGACCCCGAACAACCCGCCGCCCGCGACCAGGGTGGCGCCCGTGCCGACGCCCGCGCCGCAGCGGCAGGCGAGCCACAACCCGGCGCCCCCGGCCCGTCCGGGCGGCGCGCCGAGGCCCGCCGCCGGCCCGTTGAAGAGCAAGCGGTCCGCCGTCGTGACGGCGCTCGCCATCGCGGGCGCGGCCGTGGTGGGCATCCTGCTGGCGAGCGTGCTGTCCAACGGCGGCGGCTCCGACGGCCAGGCGCAGGACCTCACGACGACGACCACGGCGCAGGCCGCGGGCGGCGAGCCGTCGACGTCGTCGACGAAGAGGACGAGCATCGCGCCGCCCAAGGTCACCGGCGAGCCGACGGCGCAGCAGCAGGAGCAGGCGATCCGCGACTACTTCGCCCTGCTGCCGGACGGCGTGGACGAGGGCTTCAGCCGGCTGACCGCCGACATGCAGGCGGCGGCCGGGGGCCCCGACGGCTACGCGGGCTGGTGGAAGCTCGTGAAGTCGGTCGAGGTGACCGGTATGAGGGTGAACGAGTCGTTCGCCTACGAGGTCGACCTCACGTTCACGATGAAGGACGGCACGGTGAGCCGTGAGCGCAAGCTCGTCGTCCTGAAGTGGGACCACGACAGCCTGCTGATCTCCAAGGAGCAGCTGCTCGCCAAGGCGTAGGCCCGCGCCCGTTGGCCGCCGGTCAGGCGGTCGGCCCGGTCGGCCCGGTCAGGCGGTCGCGGCGGCCTTCAGCGCGTCCAGCAGGCTGGTCACGGCGGGCGAGCCGACGCCATCCTCCCGGATCGCGGCGCAGATGGTCCTGGTCGGCTCGGGGCGGCGCAGCTTGCGGATCACCACGCCGGGGTGGACGACGCCGAGGCTGAGCTTGGGCACGATCGTCACGCCGAGGCCGGCCGCGACGAAGCCCTGGGCGGTCGGGTAGTCGTCCGCCTCGACCACGACGTTGGGCGCGAACCCGGCGCCCGCGCAGGCGTCGACCACGATGTCGCGGCACGGCCCGGGTGGCGTCACGGCGTCCACCCACTGCTCGTCCGCCAGGTCGGCGAGGTCCACGACGCGCTTGCGGGTCAGCTCGTGGCCGCGCGGCAGCACGGCGAGGTACGGGTCGTCGAGCAGGTGCACGACGTGCACGCCGCGCGGCGGCTCGGTGTCCCGGTGGTGCACGACGATGGCCACGTCGGCGCGGCCCGCCTCGACCTCGACCATCGGGTCGTCCGGCTCGGTGAGCTTGAGGTCGAGCTGGACGTCGGCGTGCCCGGCCCGGAACGCGGCCACGGCGGGCGGCACGAGGGCCGCGCCCGCGGTGGCGAAGTAGCGCACGCGCAGCCGTCCGGTGCGGCCGGCGCGGAGGTCGGCAAGCGCCGCCTCGGCCTCGACCAGCCGGTCGGTGATGTGCGCGGCGTGCTCGGTGAGCACCCGGCCCGCGACGGTCGGCCGCACGCCCCGCCCGACGCGGTCCAGCAGGGGCAGCCCGGCCTGCCGTTCGAGGGCCGCGACCTGCTGGCTGACGGCCGAGGGCGTGTACCCGAGGTTCACCGCGGCGGCGGTGATGGAGCCGGTGGTGACCACGGCCCGCAGCACCTGCATGCGTCGCACGTCCAACATGACGCCACCTTACAGCTGTGCTTAAAGGTCGTGCAGTTGATTTCACTTGTGCTGATGCTTCGCATCGCGCAAGGTATGCCCGTGAACAAGCCTGGCACGCTGATCAGGATGGGTGTCCTGGCCCTGCTCTGGGGTTCCAGCTTCCTGTGGATCAAGATCGCCCTGACCGGCCTCTCGCCGATCCAGATCACGCTCGTCCGCACCGTCCTGGGCGCGACGGTGCTGGTCGTGCTCGTGTACGGGAACAAGCAGCGGCTGCCCCGCGACCGGACGTCCTGGCTGCACCTCGGCTTCGCCGCGCTGTTCGGCAGCGCCGTGCCGTTCGCGCTGTTCGCCCTGGGCGAGGAAACCGTGGACTCCGGTGTCGCCGGTGTGCTCAACGCCACCACGCCGCTGTGGGCGCTGGGCATCGGCCTCGCCCTGGGCACCGAGCGGCAGCGCAACCCGGCCCGGTTCGTCGGCCTCGGCCTCGGCTTCGCCGGCGTGCTGCTCATCTTCGCGCCGTGGCAGAAGGCGGGTTTGGCCGGCTGGGGCGCGCTCGCGTGCCTGGCCGCCGCCGCCTCGTACGCCGTGAGCTACGCCTACATCGGCCGCAAGGTGTCCGGCCGCGGCCTCACGCCCATGCAGATCTCGTCCACGCAGCTCGTCGCCGCGGCCGGCATGACGGCTCTGGTGGTGCCCGTGGCGGGGTTGCAGCCGGTGCACCTGTCCTGGCAGCCGCTCGTGGCGGTGGCGATCCTCGGCGTGTTCGGCACCGGCGTGGCATTCGTCCTCAACTACCGCGTCATCGAGGACGAGGGCCCCACCAACGCCACGATGGTCGGCTACCTGCTGCCGGTGGTCTCGGTGCTGCTCGGCGCGCTGTTCCTCGACGAGGCGCTCAACGTCCGCGTCGTGGTCGGCATGGTCGTGGTGCTCGTCGGCGTCGCGCTGACCCGGATGCAGCCCGCGACGGCGATCGTGCCGCTGCCGGAGAAGCCCGTGACTACGCTCAAGTGACCTGCGCTAACCGCCTGTTACTCGCCGGTACGGCCAGTTGAGACAGCTGTCCTGGGCAAATGGGTGGTCTTGAGACGCAGGTCTCCCCCGATCGCGTGGTGTTCACGCGAACCACGTCCCGAATCGCCTTCTCGGACGTCTCCTCAATGCAAGGGACGACTCCGGAAGGGAACCCTCAGGACATGAGCAACGAGAGCATCACCATCGCGACGACGTTCCACCTCCTCGTCCCGGGCGTGGCTCCGGCGCCGGTGGGGGCCGAACTCCACTACGAGCCGGAGGACCCGTACGCCGTGGCCGTGCTGTTCCACACCGGCCAGGGCAAGGTCGAGTGGATCTTCGCCCGCGACCTGCTCGCGGACGGCCTGCTCACCGCGTCGGGCGAGGGCGACATCCTCGTCCGGCCTGCCGCCGACGACCCGGAGCGGGTCCTGGTGGAGCTGAACGCCCCGACGGGCTTCGCGATCCTCTCCGCCGACGCGGAGGACATCGCCGAGTTCCTGGACCTCACCTACGACGTGGTCCAGCCCGGCGAGGAGGACCTGTGGATCGACTTCGACCGCGAACTGGCCAAGTTGGTCTCGACCAACTGACCTCATCGCCTAACCTCCAGGCTGTGACGCGGTCCGGGGGGACGGTAGGCGGTAGGTACGCGCTGGTCGAGCCGATCGGCAGCGGCGGCATGGGTGTGGTCTGGCGGGCGCGGGACGAGTTGCTCGACCGCGAGGTGGCGGTGAAGGAGTTCCGCCGGCCGGACGTGACCTCCGAGGAGGCCCGGGTGGCCGGGGCACGGGCGATGCGCGAGGCGCGCAACGCCGCCCGGCTCCAGCACCCCGACGCCGTCACGATCTTCGACGTGGTGCTCGAGGACGACCGGCCCTGGCTGGTCATGGAGTACGTGCCCGCGCCCAGCCTCGCCGCGGTGCTGGCGGCGCGCGGTGGCCTGAGCCCGGCCGAGACGGCCCGGATCGGCGGCCGGCTGGCCGGAGCGCTGGCCGCGGCCCACGCGGCGGGCATCGTGCACCGGGACGTGAAGCCGTCCAACGTCCTCATCGGCGAGGACGGCACGGTCAAGCTCACCGACTTCGGCATCTCCCGCGCCGCGGGCGACGGCACGCTCACCGGCAGCGGCATGATCACCGGCACCCCCGCGTACCTCGCGCCCGAGGTGGCGCGCGGCGAGCAGCCGGACGCGGCGTCCGACGTGTTCTCGCTGGGCGCGACGCTGTACGCGGCCACCGAGGGCCAGTCGCCCTACGGCCTCAGCGACAACAGCTTCGGACTGCTCTACCGGGCCGCGCTGGGCAAGGTCGAGCCCGCGACCCGCGCCGGACCGCTCACCGACGTGCTGACCAGGATGCTCGCCACCGCCCCGGAGGCCCGCCCGGCCGCCGCGGAGGCCGCCGAACTGCTCACCGAGGAGTCGTCGGGGCGCCGTGAGGCGGTCAAGCCGCCCGTGCCGCGCGAACGACGCCGCAAGGCGGCCCAGGCCCCCGCAGGCGGCCCCGGGAGCCCTCGGGAGGTCGACGCGCCGGGGGAACCCTCCGAGGCCGCCACGCCGCCCGTGGACGGCCAGGCGCCCGTGCGGCGCACGCGACGCCGTTGGCTGGTGCTCGCCGTCGCGGCGGCGCTGGCGCTGCTGCTCGCGGGCGGCGCGGCCGCCGCCTACCTCGTGTCCCAGAGGGACTCCTCCGCCGCGCCGCCGGCGCCCGGGCCCACGGCGAGCGATGCGACGGAGCTGGTGCGCCGCCACTACGAGGCGCTGCCGGAGGACCCCGCGACGGCGTACCAGAACCTGGCGCTGTCCTACCGGCCCACGTTCGAGCAGTACACCCGGACGTGGGGCGCGTACGACCAGGTCGGCGCGGACGGGATCGCGGTGTCGTCGCAGGACGGCAGCCGGTTCGTCGTCCACGTCCGGGTGACGTTCGTGCGGGCGGGCGTCGAGACGGCCGGGCGGTACGAACTGGTCGTCGAGCCCGTCGAGGGCAGGCTGCTCATCGTCCGGTCCGCGGAACTCGGCTGACGCCGGAGCCTCAGACCAGCCGGCGGTCGGACGCCCAGCGCGACAGCTCGTACCGGTTCGACAGCTGCGTCTTGCGCAGCACGCTCGACACGTGCGTCTCGACCGTCTTCACCGAGATGAACAGCTCCGACGCGATCTCCTTGTACGCGTAGCCGCGCGCCAGCAGCCGCAGCACGTCCCGCTCGCGCGGCGTGAGGAGGTCCAGCTCCGGGTCGCTGATCGGGGCCGCGCCGGGCCGGTCGGCGAACGCGTCCAGCACGAACCCGGCGAGCCGCGGGCTGAACACCGCGTCGCCCTCCGAGACCCGCACGACCGCGCGCACCAGCTCCTGGCTGGAGATGGTCTTCGTGACGTACCCGCGGGCGCCCGCGCGGATGACCGCGATGACGTCCTCGGCCGCGTCGGACACCGACAGGGCGAGGAACACCACGTCCGTCGACGACTTGCGGACCTGCCGCAGCACCTCCGCGCCGCCGCCGTCGGGCATGTGCACGTCGAGCAGCACGACGTCCGGGCGGTGGTGCCCGATGCCCGCGACCGCCTCGCCCACCGAGCCCGCCTCGCCGACCACCTCGACCTCGTCGGTGATCGACTCCAGCTCGGCCCGGACCCCGGCGCGGAACAACGCGTGGTCGTCCACCAGGAACACCCGAACGGTCATGTCCTGGCCCCCGTCTCTCGCTTGTCTGCGGTCTTCCTCGGCATCATCAGCTGCACCTCCGTGCCCTCACCCAGCCGGGTGCGGATCCGGGCTTCGCCGCCGTGCCGCTCCATCCTCCCCCCAATGGAGTCGGCGAGGCCATGCCGGTCCTCCGACACCGTCTTCGGGTCGAACCCCTTGCCGCGGTCGCGGACGAACACGGTGACCCGTTCGGGCTCTACCTCGCCGTACACGCTGATCTCGCCGACGCCCGCGTGCTTGGCCGCGTTGACCATCGCCTCGCGCGCCGCCTGCACCAGCGCGTACAGGTTCGGGTCCAGCGCGCAGTCGCCGACCACGACCTGCTGCACGGCGAGCGCGAAGCTGTCCTCCACCTCGCCGGCGGCCTTGGCGATGGCCGCGGACATCGTCGTCGGCTGGCTGTTCTCCTCGACCACCCGCCCGTACAGCCACTCCCGCAGCTGCCGCTCCTGGCCGCGGGCGAGCCGCTTCACCTCGCGCGGCTGCTCGGCCTGCTTCTGGATCAGCGCCAACGTCTGGAGCACGGAGTCGTGCAGGTGGGCGGCGATCTCGGCGCGCTCCTCGGTGCGGATGCGGACCCGGCGCTCCTCGCCGAGGTCGTTGATCAGCTTGATCCACAGCGGCACGGTGAGCACCGCCACCCCGCCGAGCGTGGCCACGACGGCGAGCAGCGCGAACCGCAGCTGGTCGATGCCGTAGCTGTTGACCAGCAGCACGCCGATGCCGATGGCGACCAGCGCGACACCCGCCAGGACGCGGACGATCGTGCTGCGGCCCGTGCCGAGGAAGCCGGACTTCGCGCCGTCCCGCCACTTCCGGCGCTGCGCCTCGTCCGCCTCGCGCCACACCACGGCCGCGCCGACCAGCGCCACCGCGAGCGGTCCGGCGATCCAGCCGCTCACCGGGCCGGAGAACAGGCCGGCCAGCACGGCGGCCGCGATGCCCAGCGCGACCAGGCCGAGCGCCTGCTGCCGCTCCCGCGGGTTCGGCGGCTCCTCCGGCTCGTCCGCCGCGCGTTGCGGCACGAACAACCACAGCAGGCCGTACGCGATCACGCCGACACCGTTGAGCGCGGTCAGCGCGGCGAACGCCGCCCGCACCCAGAACACCTCGATGCCGAGGTGGTCGGCGACACCGCCGGCCACGCCCGCGACCACCCGGCCCGTCCGCCTGCGGCGCACCGGCTCGACGGCCTTCGTCTCCACACTCACCCGACGATCGTCACACGCCCGTCGGGGGCGGTCATCAGGGTTCCACCCGATGCGCGGTTCAGGGTGCGCCCCCGATGTGCGGGCGGCCCGCGTTGAGCAAGCTGGTCACCGTGAGCGGGAACATCAGCGCGTCCGACGTCGAAGCGACGTTGAAGGACTTCTGGGCCAGCAGGCCCAGGCGGCCACACGACGGTCGCAAGATCGCCGGTGTCGCCGCCGGTATCGCCCGGCGGTACCAGATCGACCCGGTGATCGTCCGGGTCGCGTTCGTGGCGATGGCGCTGTGCAACGGCGCCGGGGTGCTCGTCTACCTCCTCGGCTGGCTGTGGCTGGCGCAGTCCGACGACGAGGTGTCGGCCGCCGAGGCGTTGCTCGGGCGCGGCCGCAGCTCGACGCCGACCGCGTTGACCGTGCTGCTGGGGCTCGCGGTGATCCCCGCGACCGGCTTCTTCGTCGACGGCGGCTTCACGATGGTCGGCGGCGTGCTGCTGTCCATCGGCGCGATCTACGTGCTGCACCGCGGGCGCGGGCAGCTCAACCGACCGGAGACGACGCCGGCTTTCGGCATGGGGGACGAGGTGTCGACGGAGGAGCAGGCGACGGCGCGGGTGACGCCGCCCGCGTGGGACCCGCTGGGCGCGGCGCCGTTCGCGTGGGACCTGCCGGAGCCCGGCGCGACCGCGGAGCCGGTGGTCGCGGAGCCGCGCCCGGTGCGGCGCAGGTCGCGGGTCGGCGCGGTGGCGTTCGGGTTGGCGCTCGTGGTGCTGGCGGGCTCGCTGGTGTCGGCGGAGCGCTGGGACTGGTTCACCGCGCCGCACGTCATCGGGCTGCTGGTGGCCGTGCTCGGCGCCGGGATGCTGTTCGGCGCGCTGCGCGGCGGCGGTGGGCGCGGGCTGATCTGGCTGGTGGTGCCGCTGTCGTTCGTCGGGGTGGCGATGACGTCGCTCGACCTCGAAGGCGTCGACTCGGACCAGGTGGGCGCGAGCCACGCCAAGCCGACGTCGGTCGAGCAGGTGCAGGACCGGTACTCGGCGAGCATCGGCGAGGTGGTGCTCGACCTGACCGGGCTGCCGAACCAGGGCAAGGTGACCACCGAGGTGGAGGTCGGGCTGGGCAACGCCGAGGTGACGGTGCCCGCCGACGCCGACGTGACGGTGACCTGCCGGACCGACCTGGGCGCGGTGCAGTGCCTCGGCCAGGAGTCGGAGGGCGAGAGCCGGCACGAGGAGGTCACCGACCACGGCGCCGACGGGCCGGGCGGGCTGGAGATCGTGCTCGACGTGCGGAGCGAAATCGGACAGGTGGTGGTGAGCCGTGGGTGACCGGGACTCGATCGAGAAGCGTGGCGTCGACGTGGTGGGGCTGGTGTTCGGGATCGCGGCGCTCGTCGCCGCCGCCTACATGCTGTCCGACGGCGCGACGTGGCCGGACTTCCTCGACCTGCGGTGGGCGTTGGCGGGCGGGGCCATGGTGATCGGCCTCGGGCTGCTGGCGGGGTCGGCGCGGCGGAGGCGCTGAGCCGGAGGGGTCACGGGGTGCGGGGCCAGGGGGTGCCGTCAAGGGTGTGGGGGAAAGCGGAAGGGCCCGTCCTGGGGAGGACGGGCCCTTCCGGCGTGCGTGGGGACTACTCCCACTCGATGGTGCCCGGCGGCTTGCTCGTCACGTCGAGGACCACCCGGTTGACCTCGTTGACCTCGTTGGTGATGCGGGTCGAGATGCGCTCCAGCACGTCGTACGGCAGGCGGGTCCAGTCGGCCGTCATGGCGTCCTCGCTGGACACGGGGCGCAGCACGACGGGGTGGCCGTAGGTGCGGCCGTCGCCCTGCACGCCGACGCTGCGCACGTCCGCCAGCAGCACCACGGGGCACTGCCAGATCGACCGGTCGAGACCGGCGGTGGTCAGCTCCTCGCGGGCGATGGCGTCGGCCTTGCGGAGGATGTCCAGGCGCTCCTGGGTGACCTCGCCGATGATCCGGATGCCGAGGCCGGGCCCGGGGAACGGCTGGCGCTGCACGATGGTCTCCGGCAGGCCCAGTTCCGTGCCGACCCGGCGGACCTCGTCCTTGAACAGCGCCCGCAGCGGCTCGACCAGCGTGAACTGCAGGTCGTCCGGCAGGCCGCCGACGTTGTGGTGGCTCTTGATGTTCGCGGTGCCCGCGCCGCCGCCCGACTCGACCACGTCGGGGTACAGCGTGCCCTGCACCAGGAACCGGTAGTCGCCCTCGGCCTTGAGGTCGCGCTCGGCCTGCTCGAAGACCCGGATGAACTCCCGGCCGATGATCTTGCGCTTCTGCTCCGGGTCGGTGACGCCGGCGAGCGCGTCCAGGAACCGCTCGCGGGCGTCCACGGTCACCAGGTTCACGCCCGTCGCGGCCACGTAGTCGCGTTCCACCTGCGCCCGCTCGCCCGCGCGCAACAGGCCGTGGTCGACGAAAACGCAGGTCAGGCGGTCACCGATGGCGCGCTGGACGAGGGCAGCGGCGACCGCCGAGTCGACGCCGCCGGACAGGCCGCAGATGGCCTTGCCGTCGCCGACCTGCTCGCGGATGCGGGCCACCTGCTCGTCCACGATGGACGACGTCGTCCACTGCGGCCGGATGCCCGCGATCTCGTGCAGGAACCGGCGCAGCACCTCCTGGCCGTGCGGCGAGTGCCCCACCTCGGGGTGGTACTGCACGCCCGCGAACCGGCGCCGGGTGTCCTCGAACGCGGCGACCGGCGCGCCCTCGCTGGTCGCGGTCACGGTGAAGCCCTCGGGGGCCTTCGTGACGCAGTCGCCGTGGCTCATCCACACCGGGTGGTTCGCGGGCAGCTCCTCGTGCAGGAGACCGCCGGCCTGCTGCACGCCCAGCTCGGTGCGGCCGTACTCGCGGGTGCCGGTGTGCTCGACCGTGCCGCCCAGGGCGCCCGCCATGGCCTGGAAGCCGTAGCAGATGCCGAACACCGGGACGTCCAGCTCGAACAGCTTCGGGTCGACCTGGGGCGCGCCGGGCTCGTACACGCTGGCGGGGCCGCCGGACAGGACGATCGCGGCCGGGTCGCGCTGCAGCAGCTCCGCCACGGGCGTGGTGTGCGGGACGACTTCCGAGTAGACCTGCGCCTCCCGGACTCGCCGGGCGATCAGCTGCGCGTACTGCGCGCCGAAGTCGACTACCAGCACAGGGCGGTTGCTGCTCTCGGCCACTGGGGAAAAACCTCTCGTCTGGCGGATCCGCGCAGGTGAAGGATGTCATGCGTGACGGAGGAAGCGCTCACCGGAGGCGGCATCAACGAGGTCGTGCGGGTCGGGTCGACGGTGCGCAGGCCCACCGGGCCGTGGACGCCGAACGTGCACCGGCTGCTGGAACACCTTGCGCCGCTTGGCATCTCGCCCGTCCCCCGCGGCGTGGACGACCGCGGTCGCGAAGTCCTGTCGTACCTGGAGGGTGAAGTGGGCCACCCGCCGCTGCCCGTCCCGCTGCGCTCGGACGAGACGTTGACGGCGGTGGCGCGGATGGCGCGGCGGCTGCACGACGCGTCGGCCGACCTGGCCGCCGTGGTGGACGGCTGGCAGTTCCCGGCGCTGTCACCCGTCGAGGTGATCTGCCACAACGACCTCGCGCCGTACAACATGGTGTTCCGCGACGGGCTGCCGGTCGGGGTGTTCGACTTCGACGGCGCGCGGCCCGGCCCGCGCTGGTGGGACGTCGCCTACACGGCCTACTGCCTGGTGCCGTTCTCGCCGGAGTTCGGCACGCCGGACGAGCAGTGGCGGCGGGCCGAGCTGTTCTGCGACGCCTACGGCATGTCACCCGAAGGGCTGGGACGGCACGTGCTCGCCCGGCTGGACGACATGGTCGCGATGATCCGGGAACGGCCGGAGTTCCGGCGGCAGCGGGAAGAGCGCCACGACGTCCACTACCTGGGCCACGCGGAGTACGTCCGCGCCCACTTCCAAGATCGATAGGTCCAACCACTCGCGCCGGGCCTACGGTGTGGCTATGGACGCGTTCACGCCCCAGCCACGGCCCTGCTGGATCGCCGGACACGCCGAACAGGGCGTGCAAGCCATCACCGTCCACCACCCGTTCGACGGCACCGAGGTCGCCTCGGTCGCCGTGCCGGGTCCGGAGCAGGTGGAACGAGCCGTCGCCGCCGCCGCGGCCGTCGCCAAGGAGTTCCGCCGCACACCGGCGCACGTGCGGGCGAAGGCGTTGCTCGACGTGTCGCGGGCGTTGGCCGACCGGGCCGAGGAGATCGCCGAGACGATCACCGCCGAGAACGGCAAGCCGCTGAAGTGGGCGAACATCGAGGTGCAGCGGGCCGTGAACACGTTCCGGTTCGCCGCCGAGGAGGCGCGCCGGTTCAGCGGCGACCTGCAACGGCTCGACACCGACGCGGGCGGCGAGGGCCGGCTGGCCGTGGTGCGGCGGGTGCCGCGCGGGCCGGTGCTCGCCGTGGCGCCGTTCAACTTCCCGCTGAACCTGGTGGCGCACAAGGTCGCGCCCGCGTTGGCGGTGGGCGCGCCGGTGATCGTGAAGCCCGCGTCCGCGACGCCGCTGTCGGCGCTGCTGCTCGGCGAGCTGCTGGCCGAGACCGACCTGCCGGAAGGCGCGTTCTCCGTGCTGCCGGTGCGCGGTGCGGACATGAAGGCGCTGGTGACGGACGAGCGGTTGCCGATCATCTCGTTCACCGGCTCCACGTCGGTCGGCTGGTCGCTGGCCGACGCGGCGCCGCGCAAGCACGTGCTGATGGAGCTGGGTTCCAACTCGGCCGCGATCGTGTGCCCGGACTGGCCGGACCTCGACCTCGCCGCGTCCCGGATCGCCACGTTCGGCAACTACCAGGCCGGTCAGTCGTGCATCGCGGTGCAGCGGGTGCTGGTGCACCGCGACGTCGCCGACGAGTTCGTGCCCAAGCTGGTGGCCGCCGTGCGGGCGCTGAAGACCGGCGACCCGCACGACCCGGAGGTCGAGGTCGGTCCGCTGATCGACGAGGACAACGCGAAGCGGGTCGAGGAGTGGGTGTCCGAGGCCGTCGCGGCGGGCGCGACGCTGCACGTCGGCGGCGGGCGTTCGGGGACGTCCGTGGAGCCGACCGTGGTGCAGGACGTGCCGCCGTCGGCCCGGGTGTGGCGCGAGGAGGTGTTCGGGCCGGTGCTGGCGGTCGCCGTGGTCGACTCGGTGGCCGAGGCGTTCGAGCAGGCCAACGCCACCGAGTACGGGTTGCAGGCCGGTGTGTTCACGCGGGACGTGACGGTGGCGTTCGAGGCGGCGGCCGAGCTGGAGGTCGGCGGCGTGATCATCGGGGACGTGCCGTCGTACCGGGCCGACCAGATGCCGTACGGCGGGGTGAAGGGCTCCGGCACCGGCCGCGAGGGCGTGCGGTCGGCGATGGAGGACTTCACCGAGGAACGCACGATGGTGCTGACCGGAATCAGTGTCTGATTGCGCCGCCTCCGGCGTCGCGGCTCGGTCGCCGGGAGGTCGGCACGTCGAGGGTGGTTTCCGGCGATCGAAGAGCGTGATCACCGGAAACCACGCTCGACCTACCGACGCGACCTCGCTGGTGCTGCGTCACGCGACCTCGGCTGGGTCGGTGCCGGCTTCACTGGTCGAGCGCTGACCGAACGCGTCGATCCGACGCTCCTACCCACTGCTGTCGATGGTCAAACGTGGCACGCGGCACGGTCACAAGGTTGCCTCCGGGGCCCGGACCTGCGGTGATCCTCGGTTACCGTTGCCGGCGTGCCCTCCCACACCGATCCAGAACGTCTGTCGGCGGTCCATCGCTACCACATCTTGGACGCGCCCGCCGACGGTAGCTTCGACAACGTCGCCCGTGTGGCCGCGCAGGTCTTCGGCACACCGATCGCGACCGTGACGATCGTGGACGTCGACCGCGTGTGGTTCGCGGCCTGCCACGGTCTGTCGGGCGTCACGCAGATCGGCGCCGAGCCCGGCCTGTGTGCCTCGGCCGTGTTGCAGGACGAGGCGTACGTGGTGAACGACGGTGCGGTCGACTCCCGCACCCTGGACCACCCGCTGGTGCGCGGCGAGCTGGGCCTGCGCTTCTACGCCGCCGCGCCGATCATCACCGGCGACGGGCACCGGCTGGGCACGGTCAACGTGATCGACCGCGAACCCCGCGAGGTCACCGAGGCCCAGATCGCGACGCTCACCGCGCTTGCCGGGATCGTCGCCGACCAGTTGGAGTTGCGCCTGGCCGCCATCCAGGCGGTGCGCGCCGAACGCGGCTTGGACGAGGCTTCCGGACCACACGCCACTGCGTCGGCGAAGCTGGCGGGCCAGCTGCGCCACCTCGCGGCCGACCACCTCGATGCCGAGCACCCCCGGACGTGCCAGCTCGGCTTGTCGAGCCCCTGCGACAACCCCGTCGAGGTCAAGGTCGCCGATCCGTGGGGCGACTCCGCATGGGCCTGCATCCGGCACGCCGAGGACCTCATCATCAACGAGCGGTCGACGTTCATCGCCGACCAGAAGCTCAACGGACTGGAGCGCTACCTGCGATCCGCGAAGCGCCGCACCGCCGGAACGGCGCGCACGCCGTGATGCGCTGACCTGTCGCACCGGCAGCCCGTGCCTGGTGGCGCGTCACCCAACCTCGGTCGGCCAACCGGACCGCTCAGGGGTCGACGTTCCGAGGTGCGGCCACCAGCAGCAGTAGGCCGTTGATCGGCAGTTCGCGGTGCACGAGGCGACGTTGGCGCTGGGCACGCTGCTGCGGCGCCACGACCTGGTCGGCTCTCCCGACTACCGACTACCGACTACCGACTACCGGCTGCGGAGATGCTGACGTTGAAGCCGGAGGGGTTCACGCGCGCCCCGCGTCGGCGGTGAAGCCCTTGGCCCGGCGGAGGGCCTGGTCGAGGTCGGCGGGCGGGATGGCGGCGACGTGACCGTCCGGGCGGATCAGCGCGCCGTCCTCGACGGTGAAGCCGGGGCCGTGGCGGTGGCTGTCCGGGCGGAGCGCGCCGTCGCCGTTGGTGGTCAGCGGCGAGTCCCGGTACGGGAAGGGCTCGAACAGCCGGCCGGAGTCGATCCGGTCGGTGGGGCCGTGCTCCAGCACGTGCCGGCGGTGGGCGCGCTCGGCGTCCGTGCGCGGCACCAGGAACCGCATGGTCTCGCCGGTGACGCGGAGGTTCTCGTCGGCCGCCGCGGCGCGCTCGTCGTGGTAGGACTCCAGCAGCCGCGGCCCCGCCTCGCCCGCCCGGTCGAGGGCGATCTTCCACGCCGCGTTGTCGGCGTCGCAGACGCCGGAGTTCAGCCCGCGCGCGCCGAACGGGCTCATCACGTGCGCCGCGTCGCCCGCGAGCAGCACCCGGCCCACCCGGAACCGGGCGGCGCGGCGCTGGTGGAAGCGGTACGTGGACTGCCACAGCACCTCGTGCGGGCGGTCGCCGGTGATGGCGCGGACGTGCTCGTCGGTGAGCTCGAAGCCCTCCGGGACCTGCCAGTCGACGCGGTGCACGCCGTCCGGCTGCGGGTGCACCAGGACCTGGCGGCCGGGGTGCCACGGCGGGTCGAAGTAGAAGCGGCGCTCCGGCTCGGGGTGGCCGAGGTCCACCCGGATGTCGGCGATGACGAACCGGTCGTCGAAGGAGTGCCCGTCGAACGGGACGTCCAGCAGGGCTCGGACGGTCGACCGCGCGCCGTCCGCGGCCACGCAGTGCGTCCCGGTGAACTCACCGTCCACTGTGGACACGGTGACGTCGCCGCCGCCCTGGCGGAGGCCGACGACCCGCCTGCCGTACCGCAGGTCGACCAGCGGCTCGCGCAGGGCCTTCGCCTCCAGGATGCGCTCGACGGTCGTCTGCGGGGTGTTCACGAACGGCGGGAAGCCCGCGCCGCGCGGCAGCTCGACGGTGAGCACCTCGCGGTCGCGGACGTAGGTCCGGCCGCGGTACCAGGTGACGCCCGCGTCCACCACGGCCCGGCCGACGCCGACGCGTTCGAGGACGTTCAGCACGTCCCGGTGCACGCAGATCGACCGGCTGCCCACGGCTCCGCGGCGCTCGGCGGCTTCGAGGACCGTCGTCGGCACGCCCGCGCGGGCCAGCAGCAGCGCGGCGGCGAGCCCCACCGGTCCCGCGCCGACCACCAGCACGGGCCTCACTGGAGCGCCGCCCACACCTCGCGGTCCCGCTCGGCGGTCCAGATGCGGGGCCAGTCCACGCCGTCGCACTCGTCCCAGTACCGCTGCACGTCGAACGGCAGGCAGTGCTCGAAGATCGGCCAGCGCCCGTAACGCGGCGCGAGCGCGGCGTGGGCGGCCTCGAACGCCTCCTTCACCGTGCCGCCGCCGACGTGCACCGTGCCGACCGTGCGGCGCAGCTCGTCGAGGAAGTGCCGGGACTGGGCGATCGCCGCGGCCACCTCGGCGCGGTCGCGGGCCGGCGCGCCGCGGCCACCGACGAGCTGCTCCGCGCCCAGCGCGGCGACGCGGTCGAGGGTCGACGTGGCCCACTCGTCGTGGAACGCGTCGCCCGTGTAGAGCGCCGCCTGGGACTCGACCAGGTCGCCGGCGAACAGGATGCGCTGGTGCGGCAGCCACGCCACGACGTCGCCCGCCGTGTGGCCGCGCCCGCAGAAGCGCAGCTCCACCTCGCCGCGGTCGCCGCCGAGCGGGATGGTGAGCCGGTCGGAGAACGTCAACGTCGGCCAGGTGAGGCCGGGGATGCCCTCGGGCTCCTCGAACAGGCGCGGCATGCGGCCGTACTCGCTGAGCCAGTCCGCCCGGCCGCGTTCCGCGATCAGCGCCCTGGTGTTCTCGTGGGCCACGACCTCGGCGGCGTCGAACGCGCTCGCGCCGAGCGTGCGCACCGCGTGGTAGTGGCTCAGCACCAGGTACCGGACGGGTTTGTCGGTGTGCTCGCGGAGGCGGTCGAGCCAGCGCCGGGCCGCCTTGGGCGTGGCGCGGGCTTCGACGCAGACGAGGAAGTCCTCGCCCTCGATCGCGCCGACGTTGGGGTCGCCCTCGGCGGTCAGGGTGTAGACGCCCTCGGCGAGCTGGACGAACTCCTCGTCCTTCGGCGCGAGGTCGGCGCTGGACGCGAACGGCTTCGTTGCCACACGACCCACCATAGGGCCGCCGACGTCAGGACGGCCCGACCTCCACGATCGGCAGCCGCAACGCCCCGGGAGCGTGCGCCGGGACGGCCGGGTTCCGGGGCGCGACCGGCGCCAACCGCCGGTACGGGGTGGACTGGTCGGGTCGGCGGTCCGGCTCGCCCTTGTTCGGCCAGAGCGAGAACGCCCGCTCGGCCTGCGCCGTGATGGTCAGCGACGGGTTCACGCCGAGGTTCGCCGAGATCGCCGCGCCGTCCACCACGGACAGGCCGGGGTAGCCGTAGACCCGGTGGTACGGGTCGATCACGCCGCGGTCCGGGTCCGCGCCGATCGGGCAGCCGCCGATGAAGTGCGCGGTGAGCGGGATGTTGAACAGCTCGCCCCACGTGCCGCCCGCGATGCCGTCGATGTGCTTCGCCGCCAGCAGGTTCGCCCGGTGCCCGGCCGGGATGAACGTCGGGTTCGGCTGCCCGTGGCCCTGCTTCGACGTCAGCTTGCGCCCGAACAGGCCCTTCTTGGTGAACGTGGTGATCGAGTTGTCGAGGCTCTGCATCACCAGCAGGATCACCGTCCGCTCGCTCCACCGGTGCACCGACAGCAGCCGCGCCAGCCGGATGGGGTGCCGCACCGCCTGGACGAGGAACTGCAGCAGCCGGGGCGTCGACTTCGCGCCGTCCGTGGCCAGGGTCTGCAACAGCCCCATGACGTTGCTGCCCTTGCCGTAGCGGACCGGCTCGATGTGGGTCTGCTCGTCCGGGTGGATGGACGACGTGATGGCCACGCCCTGGCTGAAGTTGCGCTCCTCGTCCACGGTGAAGCGCCCCGCGCCGATGATCGACTCGGAGTTCGTCCTGGTCAGCTCGCCGAGGCGGGGCGAGAGGCGGGGCAGCGCGCCCGATGTCCTCATCCGGTGCAGGAGTTGCTGGGTGCCCCACGTGCCGGCGGCGAGGACCACCTGGCCCGCGGTGATCGTGCGGCGGCCCTTGCGGAGCTTGCCGCCGGTCCGCCGGGTGCTCACGGCCCACGTGCCGTCCGGCGCCTGGCGCAGGTCCGTGACGGTGGTCAGCGGCAGCACCTCGGCGCCGTTGCGCTCGGCCAGGTAGAGGTAGTTCTTGACCAGGGTGTTCTTCGCGCCGACCCGGCAGCCGGACATGCACGCGCCGCACTCCGTGCACCCGGTCCGGCTCGGGCCCGCGCCGCCGAAGTACGGGTCCTCGGCGGGCTTGCCCGGCTCGCCGAAGAACACGCCGACCGGCGTCGGGTGGAACGTGTCGGCGACGCCCATCTCCTCGGCGACCTTCCGCATCACCACGTCCGACGGCGTCGTGGTCGGGTTCTCCACCACGCCCAGCATCCGGCTCGCCTGGTCGTAGAACGGGGCGAGCTCGGCCTCCCAGTCGGTGATGTCGGCCCACTGGCGGTCCTGGTAGAACGGCTTGAGCGGCCGGTACAGGGTGTTGGCGTACACCAGCGACCCGCCGCCGACTCCGGCCCCGGCCAGGATCATCACGCTGCGCAGGGCGTGGATGCGCTGGATGCCGTAGCAGCCCAGCGCGGGCGCCCACAGGTAGCGGCGCAGGTCCCAGGACGTCTTGGCGAACTCGTCGTCGGCGAACCTGCGGCCCGCCTCGACCACCGCGACCCGGTAGCCCTTCTCCGTGAGGCGGAGCGCGGCGACGCTGCCACCGAAGCCCGAACCCACGACCACGACGTCGTAGTCGGTGTTGTTACCGGCGAGTTCACCCATGCACAGCAGATTATGCGTAACTTCGGGTAACAGGCTAGTGGTGTGGTGGATTGCGGTGTTGGATGGCCGGCATTGGATTGCCGCTGCTTCGCAGACGGCGGGCGAGGCCGCCTGGAGGTCGGTGGTTCGTGGCCGGTCCTGCGGCGATCGAAGAGCGTGATCGCCCGAGGGCCGGCCACGAACCACCGACGCGACCTCGCCGGAGGGCTCAGCCGCGGATGGTCAGGCCGACCTTCTGGAACTCCTTGAGGTCCGAGTAGCCCGTCTTCGCCATCGCGCGGCGGAGGGAGCCGAACAGGTTCGTCACGCCGCGCGGGTCGACGGACGGCCCGAACAGCAGCGTCCGCAGGTCCACCACCTGGTCGACGCCCGTCGACACGTGGCTGCGCGGCACCGAGGGGTGCGCCGACGCGGCGGTCCAGTACAAGCCCTGGCCCGGCGCCTCGGACGCCGCCGCCAGCGGCTCGCCCAGCATCACGGCGTCCGCGCCGCAGGCGATCGACTTCGCGATGTCGCCGCTGGTCAGCACGCCGCCGTCGGCGATCACGTGCACGTACCGGCCACCGGTCTCGTCCAGGTAGTCCCGGCGCGCGGCGGCGGCGTCGGCGATGGCCGTGGCCATCGGCACGCCGATGCCGAGCACGGAGTCCGTCGTGGTCACGCCCGGCGTGTAGCCGTAGCCGACGATCACGCCCGCCGCGCCCGTGCGCATCAGGTGCATCGCGGTCCGGTAGTCGCCGACCCCGCCCGCGATCACCGGGATGTCGAGGTCCGCGATGAACGACTTCAGGTTCAGCGGCTCGCCGTCGCGCGACACGTGCTCCGCCGAGATGATCGTGCCCTGCACGACCAGGATCTCGACGCCCGCCGCGAGCAGGTCCGGGGTCAGCTCGGCGGCCCGCTGCGGGCTCACCCGCACGGCCACCGTCACGCCCGATTCGCGCACCTGCTTGATCGCCTCGGCGATCAGGTCCATCCGCACCGGCGCCGAGTGCAGCTCCTGGAGCACCCGCACCGGCGCGGCCGGGTCGTCGGTGTCCTCCACGGCCTGCACCAGCCGGAACAGGGCCTCCTCGACGTCGCCGTGCCGGGCCCACAGGCCCTCCGCGTTGAGGACGCCCAGCCCGCCCAGCTCGCCGACCGCGACCGCCGTCCCCGGCGACACGATCGCGTCGGTGGGGTGGGTGATCAGCGGGATCTCGAACCGGTAGGCGTCGATCTGCCACGCCGTGGAGACGTCCTTGGACGACCTCGTCCTCCGGGACGGGATGATCTCCAGGTCGTCCAGCTCGTAGGCCCGCCTCGCGGTCCGGCCCATGCCGATCTCGACCAGATCGCGCACCTTGTTCGTCCTTCCGTGGAGCTAGCGGAACCTGGGAACCCTAGCCCAACCGATTCAGCGGGTCGTGTAGTTCGGGGCTTCCACGGTCATCGTGATGTCGTGCGGGTGGCTCTCCTTGAGCCCCGCCGCCGTGATCCGGACCAGCTGCTTGCCGCGCAGCTGCTCGATCGTCTTCGACCCCGTGTAGCCCATCGCCATCCGGAGACCGCCGACCAGCTGGTACGCGACCTGCGACAACGGGCCGCGGAACGGCGTGCGGCCCTCGATGCCCTCGGGCACCAGCTTGTCCTCGGACAGCACGTCGTCCTGGAAGTAGCGGTCCCGCGAGAACGACTTGCTGTTGTCGCCGCGGCCCCGCAGCGCCGCCAGCGACCCCATGCCGCGGTAGGTCTTGAACTGCTTGCCGTTGACGAGGATGACCTCGCCCGGCGCCTCGGCGGTGCCCGCCAGGAGGCTGCCGAGCATGACCACGCTCGCGCCGGCCGCGATGGCCTTCGCGATGTCGCCCGAGTACTGGATGCCGCCGTCGCCGATCACCGGCACGCCGGCGGGCTCGCACGCCAGGTTCGCCTCGTAGATCGCGCTGATCTGCGGCACGCCGACGCCCGCGACCACGCGGGTGGTGCAGATCGAGCCGGGGCCGACGCCGACCTTCACGCCGTCCGCGCCCGCGTCCACGAGGGCCTGCGCGCCGGCGCGGGTGGCGACGTTGCCGCCGACCACGTCCACCGAGTCGCCCAGCTCCTTCTTCACCCGCGCGACCATCTCCAGCACGTTGCGCTGGTGGCCGTGCGCGGTGTCCACCATCACGACGTCCACGCCGGCCTCGGCCAGCGCCATCGCGCGGGCGAAGCTGTCCTCGCCGACGCCGATCGCGGCCGCGCACAGCAGCCGGCCGTCCGGGTCCTTGGACGCGTTCGGGTACTGCTCGGTCTTGACGAAGTCCTTCACCGTGATCAGGCCGCGGAGCTTGCCCTCGCCGTCGACGATCGGCAGCTTCTCCACCTTGTGCCGGCGCAGCAGGCCCAGCGCGGCCTCGGCCGACACGCCCACCTGGGCGGTGACCAGCGGACCCTTGGTCATCACCTCGCTGACCTTGCGCGAGTGGTCGACCTCGAAGCGCATGTCGCGGTTGGTGATGATGCCGACGAGCTTGCCGCTCGGGTCGGTCACCGGGACGCCCGAGATGCGGTAGCGCGCGCACAGCTCGTCGACGTGGCGGATCGTGTCGTCCGGGGTGCACGTCACCGGGTCCGTCACCATGCCCGCCTCGGACCGCTTGACGGTCTCCACCTGGCGGGCCTGGTCCTCGGTGGACAGGTTGCGGTGCAGCACGCCGATGCCACCGTGGCGCGCCATCGCGATGGCCATCCGGGCCTCGGTCACCGTGTCCATCGCGGCCGAGGCCAGCGGGATGCCCAGGGTGACGTTGCGGGACAGCCTGGTGCTCGTGTCCACCGCGCTCGGGATGATCTCCGACTCGGCGGGCAGCAGCAGTACGTCGTCGAAGGTCAGTCCCAGCATGGCGAACTTGCTCGGGACTCCGTCAGCGTTGAGCTCGCTGGTCATGGCGGCTGGCTTGCCTTCCGTCGTGCGGTGATCCCGCCGCCGTGGACGATGTTCCCCGCAGGCGGCGATGGGTCAGCCCATGGTATCTGGACGTGGTCGGGGGTCCGCCCGGTACCGTGCGGGGTCGTGCCGCACGACGCGTTGCCACCAGACCCGTTCGCGGGTGACCCGGAGGACCCGGCGCGGGCCCTCGGCGAACCCGACCACGAACACGACCACCCGCCGATGGACGACGCCGAGCGGGCGGAGTTGATCGGCGACCTCAGCGACCTCGCCGTGTACCAGGCGCTGCTGGAACCCCGTGGTGTCAGGGGGATCGTGGTGGACTGCGGCGAGTGCGAGGAGCCGCACTACCACGACTGGGCCCTGCTGCGGTCGAGCCTGGAGCAGCTGCTGTCCGACGGCCGGATGCGCCCGCACGAGCCCGCGTACGACCCGGACCCGGCGTCCTACGTGAGCTGGGAGTACTGCCGCGGTTACGCCGACGGCGTCACGGCCACCGAGAGCGCCCGCTGACGATGTGACGAAGCCCGCCCCCACGCGAGGGGCGGGCTTCGTCACAGGTGGGGCTCCGGGGCGGTTCCGGCCTAGCTCTCGGGTCCGCCCTGGGTGCTGCCCTGGGTGTCGTTCCGGGTCCCGTCCGTGGTGCCCCCGCCGGGGGTCACGGTCTCGCCCTTGGTCTGGCCTCCCGGCACGACCGACGTGGGCGGCGGCGGCACCGTGCCGTCCGAGGTCGGGGTCGGTTCGGTGGTGGTCGTCGGCACCGTCGTCGTGGGCGCGGGCTGGGTCGTCGACAGCGGCGGCGAGCTGGGGCTGGTCGTGGTGGGCGACAGCAGCGCCGTCGTGAGCGGGACCGACGTGACCGGCGTGCTCGGCGACGGCGTGGTGCTGGTCAGCTCCTGCATCAGCGACTCGTGCTTCTGGACCAGGTCGTCCTTGCCGTCGTCGGCGGACACCGACGGCAGGCTCTGCTCCGCCTTCGCCAGCGCGTCGCGCGCCTCGCTGTACCGGCCGTCGCGCAGCGCGGCGCGCGCCGTGTCGAGATCGGTGCGGACCGCGACGGCGGCCTCGATCGACCGCGCGTGGTCCGAGTAGAGGACCCTGGTCAGACCCCAGAGCGCGTCGCCGGGCTCGGCGTCGCGCGCGACCAGGCTCATGCCGGTGAACGCGATCGCCAGGACGGCGGCGGCGCTCGCCAGGGGGATGAGGAAACGGTGCCTGCTCCGCGGCTGCGGCCGGGCGGCGGCGATCGTGGCGACCGCCGTGTCGGTGTCGACCAGCTCGCCCACAGGCGGGCGGTCGACCTCACGCCGCCACGCGAGCAGCAGGGCGTTCAGCTCGTCGTTGACGAGCGAGTCGGCTGGTTCGGCGTCACGCCCGCCGAGGGCGTCGAGCAGCTCGTCGTCCGCTCGGATGCCCGCGAGGTCGTCCCCCGGCTCGACCAGGGTGTCATCTGGATGCGGCGGTCTCTCGTCACGTCCGCGCACGACTTCTCCGTTGCCCTTCTCGTGCTGGTCAGCCACTCAAACCACCTCCTCCGCTGCCAACGTCTTGCGAAGGCGGGCGAGGGCGCGGTGTTGCGCCACTCGTACCGCGCCCGGCGTGGAGCCGACCGCGTCCGCGGTCTCCTCGGCCGACAGGCCGACGACGACGCGGAGCAGCAGGATCTCCCGCTGCTTCTCGGGGAGGACGCGCAGGAGCAGGGCCATCCGCTGGGACAGCTCGCCCTGCATGGCGCGCTGTTCCGGGCCGGCCTCCGTCTCGGGGGCGTCGGGGACCTCCGGGACCGGTTCGGACCGGTTCCGGGCGGCGGAGCGATGCGCGTCGGCCACCTTGTGCGCGGCGATCCCGTAGACGAACGCCAAGAACGGCCGACCCTGGTCGCGATAGCTGGGCAGGGCCGTCAGCACCGCGAGACACACCTCCTGGGCCACGTCGTCCGCCGAAGCGAAAGACCTCTCCTGCCTGCCGACTCGGGCGCGGCAGTACCGCACCACGAGGGGTCGGATGGATGCCAGGAGCCGCTCGATCGCGTGGCGGTCGCCATCGACGGCTGCGCCCACTTCGGCGTCCAGTCCGTCCCCCAAGTTGGTCATCGCAGACAACAGCCCTGGTGTTACGCGTAGGCCTACCGACAACGAACGGCACGGGACGATCGACGTCGCCCGTACCGGTGATGCTCACCGTACCGGTCCCACGACCGGAAGTTGAGCCACGGGTGCCGACACCCCCGGTGACCTGCCGACACGCCGTGAGCGCGCGACCGGCCCGGCGACGTGGTCACGTCGCCGGGCCGGACCGGAGGAAGGAGTGTCGTTGTGACCCGCCTAACGGGGCCCTACGAGACCAGGCCCCGCCGGAAGCCGTGCGCGACGGCCTGCGCCCGGTCGCGCACGCCGAGCTTGCGGAACAAGCGCCGGGCGTGGGTCTTCACCGTGTCCTCGGACAGGTAGAGCTCGCGCCCGATCTGCCCGTTGCTCTTGCCCTGGCTCATCCCGCGCAACACCTGCAGCTCGCGCTCGGTGAGCTGCACGCCGGGGTCCGACGGCTGGCGCGGCGCGGGCACGCTGGTGCTCGCGAGGGTGTGCGCCAGCGCGGCCACCAGCTCGGGGCGCGAGGCGTCCCAGCGGAGGTAGCCCCGGGCGCCGCGGCGATCGCCGCGGCGATGCTGCCCGCGTCGTCCGGCGCGCCGAAGACGATGACGTTTGCCTGCGGGTTGGCCGAGACGAGTCGTCGGGTCGCTTCGACCCCGGTCGGGACGGCGCGCTGGGTGCCAACCAGTACGACGTCGACCGGCTGCCGAGAGAACCGAGCCAACAACTCGTCACCGTGCGCTACGCAGTCGATGCGGCTAACCCCGGGGACAGCCGACATCACGCGGGTGAGACCCTCCCGCACACTGCGCCGGTCGTCGCAAATAAGGACCGTGGTCACGGGGACTCCTTCCTGCAGCCGAGTGACGTTCCACATCCCCTATCGGACGCTAGAGGCCGAACCTTGACACGATCCGGTGCTTAATCCGTCAAGAAGTTCGTCTCAGGGTCTGCGTTCGGGGGTTCCCCGGAACGGAGCAGCGGACTCGGGATCCACGGGGATTGGACGGCGAGACGTCGGCCGAGGGGGTCCGCTCTGCGCAACACGCAGCTCAGAGCGTTTTCGAAGCTGTCCTTCACGTTTCCCGCGTCCGCAATACTGCGGTCTGCCAGGACGTTTGCCAGCACGAGCCCCGTCGGCCAGTGCAACGAGAAAAGCCCTCTCTGGTCAGTGTGATTTAGGTCACAGTGCAGCAATCGGACGCCCCTGTCAACGCTTTCGGGTGTCCCCCAGACCACGAGCGCCGTCCCCAGGACGAGGTCGGACTTGAGGATGTGCCGCGTCGCGCCGGCCTCGCGCGCGGTCGCCGCCGCCACCTCCGCCGGACCGACGGCCCGCTCCGCGTGACCGCCGGCCAACTCGATCTCGGCGGCCACCCACTGGTGGCGGACCCGGCTGCGCCATCCGCGTGGCTCCACCCTCGCGTGCAGTCGCCGGGCCTCGGTCAGCCGGCCCGCGCCGATCGCGTCGGCCGCCAGGCCCAGCAGGGCGTCCGCGCGCGCCCCGGCCGCGTCCACGTCGTCCGGGTCGTCGGACCGCCCTCCGGCGGGCGCCGTCGCGAGCGCGCGGCCGTCCAGCACCCTCGCGGCCGCGTGCCCGCCCAGCTGCCGCCGGTGCGACGCGAGCGCCGACGCCGCCAGCGACCCGAACAGCCCACCGGTCCGGGCCAGCTCGGTCAGCACGGTGGCCGCCGCCGCGTAGTGCCCCTGGCCGCCCAGCGCCACGGCCGCCAGCCAGCGCTCCTCGACGTCACCGCGCAGCGCGGCCCACACCAGGGCCTCCGGTTGATCGCCGAACGCCGCCCGCCGCACGTCCACCGCGCCCCCTCGTCCACCTGACCAGCCGAAACCCATCCAACCACCACGGGACGGCCCGGTCGTCGACGGCCGGAGGAGATCGGGAACGGGGTCAGCAGACGGCGCGTTCCACCGCGTCCGCCGCCGAGGCGAGGTCGTTGATCCGCTCCGCCGGCTGCGGCACGACGCCGCGCTCCCAGCCCGGACCGCCCGCGAAGACGCGGACCTGCTGCCTGGTCCGGGGCAACGAGGTCACCACACCCGGATCGGCGTAGCGGGGCAGCTGGGCCCACAGCACCACGGCCGCCGGCGCGGTCCGGCGCACGGCGGCGGCCAGGGCGTCCGCGGGCAGGGCCGCGCCGAGCTGCCGCGTGCCGACACCGCGCTGCGCCAGCACCGCGGCCAGCGGGTACAGCGGCAGGGCGTGCCGCTCGTCCGGCATGCACGCCAGCAGCACGGGCCGGTGGTTGCGGGGGTTCGCGACGACCGGCGTCGCCCGCACCACGGCGGCCAGCACGCACTCCTCCACCAGGTGCGACACCTCGACCCCGGCCCCGGAGTGCTCCCACCGGGCGGCGATCGCGGCCATCACCGGCCGGATCACCTCGTCCCACGTCGCGACCAGGCCGTCCGCCTCAATCGCGTCCGCGAGCATCGTCTGCACGGCCGCCGAGTCCATCGCCAGCGCGGCCCGCCCCACACCCCTGGCCCGCCGGTTCGCCGCCTCCAGCTTCAGGCCGCGGCCGCCGGACGCCGAGCCGTTCAGCTCTCCGCCGTTCAGCTCCCCGCCGGTCAGCCCGCCACCGCCCGGCCCGCCGTTCGACCCGCCGGTCAGCGACGGCGGCGTGGTCGTGCGGGCCTGGACCGTGCTGGACAGGGCGTACTTGGCCGCCTCGGCGGACGACGCGCCGCGCAGCAGGGCTCGCTGCATCAGTTCGAGGCGCGCTACGTCGAGTGGCGCGTACTTGCGGTGTCGCCCGGTTGTGTGATCGGTGGGTCCCAGCCCGTACCGGCGGTCCCAGGTGCGCAGAGTAGCCGGCGCGACGCCGAGGCGGCGGGCCACGGCGGCCACCGAGAGGGTCACCGAATGCGCCGGATCATCTTCTGCCGCAACGGTTTCCCGGTCGCCTTCCGGCACGGTCCCGGTGTGGTCGGGGGGCGTCATCACGGTGACATGGTCCGTTCACCTGACGTCACCGGCAACTCCGGGGGTGGCCGCCGACCGATCACCCATCGAATGAATTGCCGGTAAAAGCCCTGCTACCCCCTTGAACAAGTTTTGGCGCGGTTCTACGGTGGATCATCGTTAAGCCGAATGGAGCAGTTCACGTCCATGGGCCAAGGAGGCGGTCTCGATGGCGGACACCCGAAGGCTTCCCGGTCCCAACGCGGATCTGTGGGACTGGCAGATGCGCGGCTCGTGCCGCGGGATGGACAGCGCGTTCTTCTTCCACCCGGACGGGGAGCGCGGACCGGCGCGGGCGCGGCGGGAGGCCAGGGCGAAAGCCGTGTGCCTGTCGTGCCCGGTGCTGGAGATGTGTCGGCGGCACGCCCTGGCGGTGCAGGAGCCGTACGGGATCTGGGGTGGTCTCTCGGAATCCGAGCGGGACAGCATCATCAAGGCGCGCAAGCGTCAGTTGACGCCTGCGTGACGCCGAACGCGCGGGAGGGGCGGCACCTCGCGGGTGCCGCCCCTCCCGTTCGCTCTGCTACCGGGTGATACCGCTGGTCAGTGGCCGTGCCCGTGACCGTGGCCGTGCCCGGCGGAGCCCGCCTGCTCCTCTTCCTTCTTCTCCACGACGGCGCTCTCCGTGGTGAGCACCATGCGGGCGATGGAAGCGGCGTTGGTGACCGCGGAACGGGTCACCTTCACCGGGTCGATGATCCCGGCCTCGAGCAGGTCGCCGTAGGCCAGCGTCGCGGCGTTGAGGCCGAAGCCCCAGTCGCCCTCGCGGACCTTGTTGACCACGACCGCGCCTTCCAGACCCGCGTTCGCGGCGATCCAGAACAGCGCCGAGCCCAGGGCCTCGCGGACGATCGCGACACCGGTCGCCTCGTCGCCGGACAGGCCCAGACCGCCGTCGAGCACCTTGGCCGCGTGCACCAGGGCCGAGCCGCCGCCGGGGACGATGCCCTCCTCGACCGCCGCCTTGGTCGCGTTCACCGCGTCCTCGATGCGGTGCTTGCGCTCCTTCAGCTCGGTCTCGGTGGCCGCGCCGACCTTGATCACCGCGATGCCGCCGGACAGCTTGGCCAGCCGTTCCTGCAGCTTCTCGCGGTCCCAGTCGGAGTCGGTGGCCTCGATCTCGCGGCGCAGCTGCTCCGCGCGACCCGCCACGTCGGCCTTGGCGCCGCCGCCGTCGACGATGGTCGTGTTGTCCTTCGACACGACGACCCGCCGGGCGGAACCCAGCACGTCGAGGTTGGCCTCGGACAGCTTGAGGCCCACCTCGGCCGCGATGACCTGGGCGCCGGTGACGACCGCGAGGTCGTCCAGGAACGCCTTGCGGCGGTCGCCGAAGTACGGCGCCTTGACCGCGACCACGCGCAGGGTCTTGCGCAGGGCGTTGACCACCAGGGTGGACAGCGCCTCGCCCTCGACGTCCTCGGCGATGATGACCAGCGGCTTGCCGGACTCGGCGACCTTCTCCAGGATCGGCAGCAGGTCGGCCAGGGCCGAGATCTTCTCGCGGTGCAGCAGGATGCGGGCGTCCTCGAACACCGTCTCCTGGGCTTCGAGGTCGGTCGCGAAGTGCGCCGACACGTAGCCCTTGTCGAACTGCACGCCCTCGGTGATCTGGAGCTCGGTGGCCATCGAGGAGGACTCCTCGACGGTGATCACACCGTCCTCGCCGACCTTCTCGATGGCCTCGCCGAGCAGGGCGCCGATGGACTCGTCACGGGACGAGACGGTGCCGACCTGGGCGATGTTGTCGCGGCCCTTGACCGGGGTGGCCTTGGCCTTCAGCGCGTCCACGACCGCCTCGGCGGCGGCCTGGATGCCGACGCCGAGCGACATCGGGTTCGCGCCCGCGGCGACGTTGCGCAGACCGACCCGCACCATGGCCTGGGCCAGGACGGTCGCGGTCGTCGTGCCGTCGCCGGCCACGTCGTTGGTCTTGGTCGCGACGCTCTTGGCGAGCTGCGCGCCCAGGTTCTCGAACGCGTCTTCCAGCTCGATCTCGCGCGCGATGGTCACGCCGTCGTTGGTGACGGTGGGGCCGCCGAACTTCTTGTCGAGCACGACGTGCCTGCCGCGCGGACCGAGGGTCACCTTGACCGTGTCCGCGAGCTTGTTCACGCCGCGCTCAAGGGCCCGACGAGCGTCCTCGTCGAAGCTGATCTGCTTGGGCATTGCCTACGCCTCTCTTGATGCGAAACGCCCCGGGAAGCCCCGGAGATGGGGTTCGCCGGGGCGCCTTGCGTGTCAGCCGAGCGTCAGTTGATGACGGCCAGCACGTCGCGGGCGGAGAGGATCAGGTACTCCTCGCCGTTGTACTTGACCTCGGTGCCGCCGTACTTGGAGTAGATGACGACGTCACCGACAGCCACGTCCAGCGGGACGCGGTTGCCCTTGTCGTCGATCCGGCCGGGGCCGACCGCGAGGACCTTGCCCTCCTGGGGCTTCTCCTTCGCGGTGTCCGGGATCACGAGGCCGGAAGCGGTCGTGGTCTCGGCCTCGCTGGCCTGGACGACGATCTTGTCCTCGAGCGGCTTGATGTTCACGCTCACCGGGCTGACCTCCACGGTCGTCGAAAGCGTTGGCAGGTTGCGTTTACGGCTCCTGCCACCCCGCCGTCGCGGGGGTCGGGGCGGTTGCTGGTGCCGTGCATCTAGCACTCTACCCAGGCGAGTGCCAACGCTTCAACGAGCCCCCGTCACTCCTTCCGGGCACCCGGTCCGGCGACGTCCGCGAGGCGGCCCGCAACCGCTCGGAACCGCGCGCGCACGCCGATCCGGACCAGCTCGGGCGCACCGGTCCGCGGTGACGTCCGGCCTGCCCTCGTCGGACGAGCCCTCGCTGGACTGCGGAGAGCTGGATGCCCGGGGTAATGCCGGTGTTCACCCGTTCGCCACCATGCTGGGTCACGGTGGGCGCATGACCACGGTGACCCGACGTTCCCTGCTCATCGGCGGTGCGGCCCTCGCGGCCGCGGCGACCGCCGGTGCGGGCTTCCCGAAGCTCGACGACCCCTTCACCCTGGGCGTGGCCTCCGGCGACCCCCTGCCCGACAGCGTGGTGCTGTGGACGCGCCTCGCGCCGCGTCCGCTCAACGAGGACGGCCTGGGCGGCATGCCCGACCGCGTCGTCCCCGTCCACTGGGAGCTGGCCGAGGACGAGCGCTTCCAGCGCGTCGTGCGGCGCGGCGTGCAGCCCGCCCGGCCCGAGAACGGCCACAGCGTGCACGTGGAGCCGTTCGGCCTGCGGCCCGGCCGCGAGTACTACTACCGGTTCCGCGTGGACGGCCACCTGTCCCCCGTCGGCCGCACCCGGACCGCGCCCGAGCCGTGGGTCCTCGGGCAGGACCTGACCATGTGCTTCGCGTCGTGCGCCCACTACGGCGAGGGCTACTTCACCGCCTACCGGCGGCTGGCCGAGGACCACCCGGACGTGGTCCTGCACCTCGGCGACTACCAGTACGAGTACGCGGCCAAGGCGGCGGACGTGCGGACGGTCGTCGGGCCGGAGACCCGGACGCTGGCCGACTACCGGCTGCGGCACGCGCAGTACAAGACCGACGCCGACCTCCAGGTCGCGCACGCCGTCGCGCCGTGGGTCGTCGTGTGGGACGACCACGAGGTCGAGAACAACTGGGCCGACGACGTGCCCGAGCAGCCCGACCCGGACTTCGCGGCACGGCGGGAGGCGGCCTTCCGGGCGTACTACGAGAACATGCCGCTGCGGCGCGGCGCCCGCCCGAACGGCACGGACATGCAGCTCTACCGGCGGCTCGGCTGGGGCGGGCTGGTGAACTTCCACATGCTCGACACCCGCCAGTACCGGGACGACCAGGCGTGCGGCGACGGCTGGAAGACGTGCGCGGACGCCGCCCTGCCGACCCGGTCCATCACCGGCGCCGAGCAGGAGGAGTGGCTCCTCGACGGGTTCCGCCGGTCCCGCGCGCGCTGGGACGTGCTCGGCCAGCAGGTGTTCTTCGCCGAGCGCGACCGCAAGGACGGCCCGGTGAAGGAGGTCTCCATGGACGGGTGGGACGGCTACCTGGCGTCCCGCGACCGGGTGACGCGCGGGTGGGTCGACGCGGGCGTGCGCAACGCCGTCGTGCTGACCGGCGACGTGCACGCGCACTACGCGGCGGACGTGAAGCTGGACTGGAACGACCCGGCGTCGCGGACCGTCGGCACCGAGCTCGTGTGCTCGTCGGTGACGTCCGGCGGCGACGGCAACGACACCGTCGACCAGGTGCAGCTGCGGAACAACCCGCACATCAAGCTGCACAGCAGGCGGCGCGGGTACGTGCGGACGAAGTTCACCGCGCAGGAGATGCGGGCGGACTTCCGCACGCTGCCGCACGTGCGCACGGCCGGGGCCGAGGCCACGACGCTCAAGTCGTTCGTGGTCGAGGACCGCAACCCCGGCCTGAACCCGGTGTGATCAGCCGCGCAGGACGTTGACCAGGGCGGTCCAGCTGTCCTTCCCGTGCCCCGCCGCGATGGCGCGGTCGTAGAGGGACCGGACCGCCTCGGGCAACCCGGCGTCGACCCCGGCGGCCTCGCTCGCGCCCACGACGTGCGCCGCCGTGGCGCCCATCATGGCCACGTTGGCGAGGTCGCCGGGGTGCTCGCCGGTGTCGACGTGCCGGACCGTCTCCGCGACGTACATCGCGAACGACGACACCACGTCGGTGAGGTACGGCGCGTACGCCTCGGCCGTGAGGCCCGCCGACGTGACCAGGGCGGTGGCGTGCAGCATCGCGGCCAGCGAGGTGAGGAAGACGTCCAGCTGGGCCTGGTAGAGCAGCTGCGCCAGGCCGTGGTCCGCGCCCATGTAGTCGGGCCTGCCGATGACGGCCAGCGTGTCGGCGTACCGGTCGAACACCTCGCGCGGGCCGCTGTAGAAGACGTACGCGGACTCGTCGCCGACCAGCGGCGCGGGCACCATCACGCCGCCGACCAGCAGCTCCGCGCCCCGCTCGGCCAGCCAGGCGGCGGCCCGCACGGTCTCGGCGGGCGTGTCGGAGCTGAGGTTGACGACGACGCGGCCCGCGAGGTCCGTGCCGTCGAGGATGTCGTGCATCGCGGCGTAGTCGGTGAGGCTGAGGACGATCAGCCGGTTCGCGGCGACGGCGTCGGCGGCCGTGGCGGCCCGGACGGCGCCTCGGGCGACGACGGCGTCGGCGCGGGCGGGGGTGCGGTTCCAGACCGTGGTCGGGTGGCCGGCGGCGAGGAGCCTGGTGACCATGGCCTGGCCCATGGGGCCGAGCCCGATCAGGGTCAACGGGGTCTTGTCAGTCATGCGGTGTCTCACTCCTTCGTGTGAATCCCACGGTGCCGCCGGCCGCGCACGGTTCGCTGCGGGTCCGCTGGGGGTCGGCCGCGGGCGGCCCCGTTACGGTCCGGGCGTGAGATTCGGGGTGTTGGGGCCGCTCGCCGTGTGGACGGCGGGTGGCGCGGAGGTCCGCGTGCCCGAGGTGAAGGTGCGGGCGCTGCTGGCGGACCTGCTCGCGCACGAGGGGCGGCCGGTGTCGGCGGACCGGTTGGCGTTCGACCTGTGGGGCGACGAGCCGCCCGGCAACCCGGTGAACACGCTCCAGACGAAGGTCTCGCAGCTGCGGCGGGCGTTGGAGGCGGCCGAGCCGGGCGGGCGGGAGCTGGTCGCGCACGGGCCGGCCGGGTACTCGGTGCGGGTGGACGCGTCCACTGTGGACCTCCTGCGGTTCCGGGAGCTGGTGGCCGCGGGGCGGTTCGGCGAGGCGCTGGCGCTGTGGCGCGGCGAGCCGTTGGCCGAGTTCGCCGACGCGCCGTTCCTGGCGGCGGTGACGGCGCGCTGGACCGAGGAGCGGCTCGCCGCGCTGGAGGAGTTCGCCGAGGCGGGCGCGGTCGACCTGGCCGACGAGGTGGCCCGGCACCCGTTGCGCGAACGTCTGCGCGGCCTGCACATGCGGGCGCTCTACCGCGCCGGGCGTCAGGTGGAGGCGTTGGAGAGCTACGCCGAGCTGCGCCGGCTGCTGGCCGACGAGCAGGGGTTGGCGCCGGGCCCCGAGCTGGCCGCCCTGCACCACGCGATCCTCAACCACGACCCGGCGCTGGGCCCCGCCGCCGGCGGCCCGCGCACGAACCTGCCCGCGCCCGTCACCGACCTGGTCGGGCGGGACGACGCGGTGGACGGCGTGCGCGGCCTGCTCGGCCGGTCGCGGCTCGTGACGCTCACCGGGCCGGGAGGGGTCGGCAAGACCAGCCTCGCGGTGGAGGTCGCCCGGCGGGCCGCGGTCGGCGACGGGGTGTGGCTGGTCGAGCTGGCCGGTGTCGGGCGCGACGAGCAGGTCGCGCACGCCGTGGCGGACGTGCTCGGCGTGCGCGAGGACGCGCCGGGAGGCTTCGCCGGGGGTCGGTCCGACGACCTGGTGGACCGGCTCGTGGAGGCGTTGCGGGGCCGTGAGGTGCTGCTGGTGCTGGACAACTGCGAGCGGCTGGTCGAGCCGGTCGCCGCGCTGGTGTCCCGCCTGCTGCGCGCCGTGCCGGGCCTGCGGGTGCTCACCACCAGCCAGGAACCGCTCGGCCTGGCGTTCGAGGTGGTGTGGGCCGTGCCGCCGCTCGACGTCGACGCCGCCGTCGCGTTGTTCGCGGCACGCGCTGCCGCCGCCGCGCCCGGCTTCGCCGTCACGCCGGACAACACGCAGGCGGTCGAGGCGATCTGCCGCCGGCTCGACGGCCTGCCGCTCGCGGTGGAGCTGGCCGCGACCCGCGTGCGCGGCCTCGGCGTGACCGCCCTGCTCGACCGGCTGGACGACCGGTTCCGGCTGCTCGCCACCGGTCACCGCGACGCGCCCGCCCGGCAGCGCACGCTCCGGGCGATGATCGACTGGAGCTGGGACCTCCTCGGCGACGCCGAGCGGACCGTGCTGCGGCGGTTGTCCGTGCACGTGGACGGGTGCGCGTTGGACGCCGCCGAGGCCGTGTGCGCGGGTGGCGCCGTGGCGGCCGACGAGGTGGCGGACGTGCTGGCAGGCCTGGTCAACCGGTCGCTCGTGGTCGCCCCCGACCACCGCGGCGAACCGCGGTTCCGGCTGCTGGAGTCGGTCGCCGACTACGGCCGGGAACGGCTGCGCGAGGCGGGCGAGTTCGACGAGGTCCGGCGGCGGCACGCCGAGTTCCACCTGGCGCTGGCGGAACGGGCCGATCGGGAGCTGCGGACCGCCGGGCAGCTGCGGTGGCTGCGCCGGCTGGACGCCGACACGGCGAACCTCCGGGCCGCGCACGACGTGCTGGAGCCCGCCGGTGCCGCCCGGCTGGCCAGGGCGTTGACGTGGTACTGGTTCCTGCGCGGGCGGCTGCGCGAGGGGCTGCGGCTGATGACGTCCCCCGATCCGGTGACGGCGGCGTGGCGGGCCGGGTTCGGCGTGCTGGTCGGCGAGCCCGTCGACCCGGCGGCCGCGGCCGGCACGGCGGAGATCGCCGACCCGCTCGACCGGGCGCGCGCCCGGTGGTTCCTGGGGTACGTGCTGTCGACCGTCGGCGACATGCCGTCCGCCGAGGAGCTGACGGACCGGGCGCTGGAGGCGTTCGAGGAGCTGGGTGACGAGTGGGGCGTGGCGTCCGCGCACAGCGACCGGGTCAGCCAGGCCCTGGCCCGCGGCCGGCTGGACCGGTCGTGGGCGTCGGCCCGGCGGAGCTCCGAGCTGTTCACCAGGCTGGGTGAACGGTGGGGGCAGCTGAAGGCGTCGTTCGGGTTGGGCGTGCTCGCGCAGCTGGCCGGCGACCTCGCGCGGGCGGAGGCCGTGCACCGGGAGGGCCTGCGGGTGGCCGAGGAGCTGGAGTCGTGGCCCGAGGTGTCGTACAAGCTGTCCTGGCTCGGCCGGGTCGCGCTCGCCACCGGCGACTACGCGAAGGCACGCGACCTGCACGAACGGGCACGCCGTGCGGCGGCCGAGCACGGGTTCG
This sequence comes from Saccharothrix hoggarensis, assembly GCF_052936025.1. Next base: position 7,004,001 of record NZ_CP193624.1, read on the forward strand.
CGCCCGGCGAGGTGTACGCGGAGACGGGGTTGGCGCTGGGCGCGCGGCGCGAGGGGCGGCTGGACGAGGCCGAGGCGCACTGGACCCGGCTGCTCGACTGGCACCGCCGGGTCGGGTTCGAGGCGGGCGCGACGCTGGTGCTGGCCGAGCTGGGGTTCGTGGCCGAGCTGCGCGGTGACGCGGCGCGGGCGCTGGAGGTGCAGTCACGGGGGCTGGCGCTGGCCCGCCAGGTGGGCGACCCGCGGGCGGTCGCGTTGGCGCTGGAGGGCGTGGCGGGCGCCAAGGCGCTGGCCGGCGACGCCGCGGAGGCCGCCCGGCTGCTCGGGGCGGCCGCGGCGGCACGCGAGTCGGTGGGCGTGCCGCTGCCGGCGGCCGAACGCGGCGACGTGGACCGGATCACGTCCGCCGCCCGCGCGGTGCTGGGCGCGGACGGCTTCGCGGCGGCGTTCGACGCGGGTCACGCCGAGGGCGTCGACGTGCGGGTGGCGGAACCGGTGCGCCGGGAGGGCGAACCGGCCTGACCGCCGGGTGTCAGAGGATCTGGATGGTGCCGACCGGGAGACCGGGGGTGGTGGACAGGTCGAGCGAGGACGGCTTCGCGCCGGCCGCGACGAGGTGCGCGCCCAGGGCGGCGATCATCGCGCCGTTGTCCGTGCACAGCCGGGGCCGCGGCACGCGCAGCTCGATGCCCGCCTCGGCGCACCGCTCGGCCGCCAGGCCGGACAGCCGCGAGTTCGCCGCCACGCCGCCGGAGATCACCAGCGTGTCCACGCCGAAGTCCTGGCACGCCCGGATGGCCTTCGCGGTCAGCACGTCGGCCACCGCCTCCTGGAACGACGCGGCGACGTCGGCCAGCGGGATCTCCTCGCCCGCCCGCTCCTGCTTCTCCACCCACCGCGCGACGGAGGTCTTCAGGCCGGAGAACGAGAAGTCGTACTTCGAGTCGCGGGGCCCGGTCAGGCCGCGCGGGAACGCGATCGCGCAGCCGTTGCCCTGCTTGGCGAGCTTGTCGATCGGCGGGCCGCCGGGGTAGGGCAGGTCGAGCAGCCGGGCGACCTTGTCGTACGCCTCGCCCGCCGCGTCGTCCACGGTGGACCCGATCTCGGTGATCCGCTCGGCCAGGCCCTCGACCAGCAGCAGCTGGGAGTGCCCGCCGGACACCAGCAGCGCCAGGCACCGCTTCGGCAGCGGCCCGTGCTGGAGGGTGTCCGCGGCGACGTGGCCGGCCAGGTGGTTCACGCCGTAGAGCGGCTTGTCCAACGCCGCCGCGTACGCCTTCGCCGCCGACACGCCGACCAGCAGCGCGCCCGCGAGCCCCGGACCGGCGGTGACCGCGATCGAGTGCACGTCCCGCAGCTCGATCCCGGCCTTCTCCACGGCGCGGCGCATGGTCGGGACCATCGCCTCCAGGTGCGCCCGCGACGCCACCTCGGGGACCACGCCGCCGAACCGGGCGTGCTCCTCCACGCTGGACGCGACCTCGTCCGCGAGAAGCTCCATCGAGCCGTCCGGGCCGAGCCGGACGATGCCGACACCGGTCTCGTCGCACGAGCTTTCGATACCGAGGATGAGCCGGTCAGTCACGGTTCGCGGGCCTTCCCATCGTGTACGCGTCGGCGCCCGACGGCTGGTAGTAGCGGCGGCGCAGGCCGAGGTGCTCGAAGCCGTGCGCCAGGTACAGGTTGATCGCGGGGACGTTGTCCGTCCGGACTTCCAGGAACACCGGCAGGCCCGCCTCGTCGGCCTTGGCGAGCAGGGTCCGCAGCAGGGTCCTGCCGACGCCGCCGCCCTGGTACCCGGCCGTGACCGCGATCGTGTGGACGCTGCACTCGAAGTCGGTCAGGCCGAGGCCCGCGTACCCGACGAGGACGCCGTCCACGTACGCGCCGACGTAGAAGTTGCCGTTGTCCAGCTCGCTGCGGAACGCGTCCTCGCTCCACGGGTCGTCGCCGGGGAACAGCTCGTGCTCGATCCGCGCGCACCGCGGCACGTCCTCGTGGCGCAGAGGCGAGATCGTGACGGTGCCCGCGCTCACGCCCTCGTCACCCGCTTGCGGCCGACCGGCTCGACGGCGTCGGGCCGGCGCAGGTAGAGCGGGGTGAGGGCGGCCGGGCGGGCGCCCGCGAGCAGCTCGCCGGCGGCCGCGGCCACCAGGGAGACCGGCGACGGGTAGCGCGCCCCGAGCACGGGCAGCCCGAGGACGTCGGCGTACACCTCGGCGCCCTCGCCCGTGGCGTTCGCGACGGCGGGCAGCTTGCCGACGAGGTCGGCGGGCCGGTCCACGTGCGGGCCGTCGGTGCACCGGCCGGCCGCGTCGTAGGCCGCCCAGTACACCTCCTTGCGGCGCGCGTCCGTGGCCACGAGCAGCGGCTTGCCCGCCGGCGACCCGCTCGCCGGGTCGGCCGCCAGGGCCAGCGCGTCCAGCGCGATGGCGTCCGGCGTCGGCACCGGGTACACGGGCCGGTTCAGCGCCTGCCCGAGGGCGGCGGCGGTGACCAGGCCGACGCGCAGGCCGGTGAACGGCCCCGGGCCCGAGCCGCACACGATGGCGTCGAGGTCGGACAGCGCGTGCCCGGCCTCCGCCAACGCCTCCAGCAGGTGGGGGGTGAGCAGCTCTCCGTGCGCCTTCGAGTTCACCGTCACCCGCTGGGCGAGCAGGCGCGGCGGCGAATCGGGCGTCAGTTCCACCACTCCGGCCGTGACGGCGGGAGTGGCGGTGTCCAGGGCGAGCACCAGCACAACTGACAAGGGTATCGGGTGGCGTGAGCCACACTGGACTTGACGTCGACGTCAAGGCGGAGGATCGGCCCGTGCGCATCGGAGAACTGGCGCGGCGGGGTGGGACCACCACCCGTGCGCTGCGGTACTACGAGTCCCTCGGCCTGCTGCGGGCGCGGCGCGGCGCGAACGGGCAGCGGGAGTACGACGAGGACGACCTGCGGTTGGTGAACGAGATCCGCTCGCTCGCCGGCATCGGGTTCGCCCTGGAGGACACCCGCCCGTTCGTGGAGTGCCTGCGCGACGGCCACAGCACCGGGGACGCCTGCGCGGCGTCCGTCGAGGTGTACCGGCGCAAGGTCGCCGAGCTGGACGAGTGCATCGCCCGCCTCCACGCGGTCCGCGACCAGGTGCGCGCGCAACTCCGGGAAGCCGAGCAGAGGAGCAGACCGTGCGGACGTTGACGGACGACGAGTTCACCGAGGCCGTGAGCAGCGGGAACGTGCTGGTGGAGTTCCGCGCCGACTGGTGCGGGCCGTGCCGGATGCTGGAGCCCGTGCTGGCCGAGATCGACCGCGAGCGGGACGACCTGACCGTGGTGAAGGTCGACACGGACGCCAGCCCGCGCACCGCGCGCGACCAGCGGATCATGTCCGCGCCCACGCTCCAGCTGTACCGGGACGGCGTGCTGGTCGCGCAGGCCGTGGGCGCCCGGCCGAAGATCCACCTGCTGGCGTGGCTCGAACCACACTTGTGATGCGCACGGCGCCGCGGCCGGTCACTGTAAGGGGATGCTGCTGCCAGCGTTGGCCTCGCCGTCGCCGAGAGTCGCCCTGAGGTTCCCCGGGCGGGAGCTGACCTACGAGGAGTTGGCGCGCGAGGCGCGGGCGGTCGCGCACGGGCTGGCGGGCAGGCGGCGGGTCGCGGTGTGGGCCCGGCCGACGCCCGAGACGTGCGTGGCCGTCGTCGGCGCGCTGATCGCGGGTGTGCCGGTCGTGCCGCTGAACCCGAAGGTCGGCGAGCGGGAGCTGGCGCACATCCTCGCCGACAGCGCGCCGGACCTCGTCGTGGACGGCGACCTGCCGCGCGGGGAACCGGTCGACTTGCCGGAGCCGGACGGCGAGGCGCCCGCGCTGATCGTCTACACCAGCGGCACCACCGGCCCGCCGAAGGGCGTGGTGCTGCCGAGGCGGGCGCTCGCGACGAACCTCGACGCGCTGGCGGAGGCGTGGGCGTGGACCGCGGACGACGTGGTGGTGCACGGCCTGCCGCTGTTCCACGTGCACGGCCTCGGCGTGGGGGTGCTCGGGCCGTTGCGGCGCGGCGGGACCGTGCACCACCTGGGGTCGTTCAGCGTGGCGAAGGCCGCCGAGGCGTTGGCGGCCGGCGGCACGATGCTGTTCGGCGTTCCCACGATGTACCACCGGATCGCCGCCGAACCGGAGCACGCGGGCGCGTTCGCGAAGGCCCGACTGCTGGTGTCGGGTTCGGCGGCGCTGCCCGCGACCGTCCACGAGCGCATCGAGCGGCTGACCGGCCGGCGGGTGGTCGAGCGGTACGGCATGACCGAGACGTTGATGAACACGAGCGTCCGCGCGGACGGCGACCGGCGGCCCGGCACCGTCGGCCTGCCGCTGGACGGCGTGGAGGTGCGGGTCGTCGGCGACGAGCCCGGCGAGGTCGAGGTGCGCGGGCCGAACCTGTTCCTGGAGTACCTGAACCGGCCGGACGCCACCCGTGACGCGTTCCGCGACGGCTGGTTCCGGACCGGCGACCTGGCCGTGGTCGAGCCGGACGGGTACCTGCGGATCGTCGGCCGGCGCGCCACGGACCTGATCAAGAGCGGCGGGTACAAGATCGGCGCGGGCGAGATCGAGAACGCGCTGCTGGAGCACCCGGCGGTGGCCGAGGTGGCGGTGACCGGCGAACCGGACGACGACCTGGGCGAGCGGGTGGTGGCGTGGGTCGTCGCGCGCGGCGACGCGCCGGCGGCGGAGGCGTTGAGCGAGCACGTGGCCCGGTTGCTGTCGCCGCACAAGCGGCCGAGGGTGGTGCGGTTCGTGGAGTCGTTGCCGCGCAACGACATGGGCAAGGTGCTGAAGCGGGAGCTGCGGTGAACCCGCTCGGGTGGCCGGGGTACGAGGCGCAGCTGGCGCGGGCGCGGGAGCGGTCCGGTGGCGCGGAGTCCGTGTCGTGGCGGCGGCGCCGGCACGCCGTGGTGATCACGTTCGACTTCCGGTTCCTGGGCGGGTCCGTCGGCACGGCGACCGGCGCGGTGATCGAGGAGGCGTTCACCGCGGCGCGGGCCGCCCACCTGCCGGTGGTGTCGATGATCGCGACCGGTGGCAGCCGGATGCAGGAGGGGATGCTGTCGTTGCGGCAGCTCCAGCGCGTGGCGCGGCTGTGCGCGGTGCACCGGGCCGCGGGGCTGCCGCACGTGTCGGTGCTGTGCGACCCGACCACCGGTGGCCTGTGGGCGTCGCTGGGCGCCGGCGCGGACGTCGTGGTCGCGGTGTCGGGCGCGCAGGTCGGGTTCGCGGGCAGCAGGGTGCGGCCGTCCGACGACCCCGCCTACACGGCGGAGGGCCAGTTCGCGGCCGGCACGGTGGACCTGGTCGTGCCGCCGGACGACGTCGACTCGACCGTGGCGACGATCCTCGACGTGCTGACCCGCGGTGACGCCGTGCCGGCCGAGGTGCCGCGCGCCCTGGGCGCCCAGGAGCTGCCCGACAGCGGGTGGGGCGCGGTGCTGCGGGCGCGTGCCCCGGAACGTCCCCGCGCCCGCGCGTACCTGGACGACTACTTCGACGAGCGGGTGCCGATCAGCGGCGACCGTGCCGGCGGCGTCGACCCCGGGATGCTGTGCGGCATCGGGCTGCGGATGGGGCGGGCGATCGCGTTCGCCGCGCAGACCGGCACCGCCACCACCCCGGCCGGCTTCCGCACCGCCGCGCGCCTGATCCGGCTGGCCGAGCGGTTCGCGCTGCCCGTGCTGACCCTGGTCGACACGCCGGGCGCGGCCAACGACGCGGCGGCCGAGCGCGCCGGCGTGGGTGCGGCCATCGCCGAGCTGTTCGCCACCGTCGCCGAGGCGCGCGTGCCGATCACCACGCTCGTCATCGGGGAGGGCGGGTCGGGCGGGGCGCTGGCGCTGTCGTCGCCCGAGCACACGTGGATCACGCCGGACGCGTACTTCTCGGTGATCGCGCCGGAACTCGCGGCGGCGATCCTGAAGCGCGACGACGTGGAAGCACTGGCCGACGACCTCCGCCTACGCCCCCAGGACTTGGTGGAACTGGGCGTCGTCCGAGGCATCACGGACCGCTGACCCTCCCAACCACCCCACCACCCCGCAAGGTCGCGTCGGTCGTTCGCGCCTCATTTCCCGGCGATCACGCTTTTCGATCGCCGGGAAATGAGGCGTGAACGACCGACTTCATGGCGACCGAGCCGCCGCCTGCGAAGCAGCGGCAATCCAACACCACCGACTTCATGGCGACCGAGCCGCCGCCTGCGAAGCAGCGGCAATTCAGGCCGGCAGTTCCCGCCCCACCCACGCGCCGTGCGGGTGGAGGTGGGCGATCCGCACGTCGTCGTCCCGCCGTTCCAGCCTGATCAGCAGGTGGTCCTCGGACAGCCGCTCCGCCGCGCCCTCGCCCCACTCGACGGCCACCACCGCGTCCACCAGGTCGGTGTCCAGGTCGAGGTCGTCCAGCTCGTCCAGGTGCCCGCCGAGCCGGTAGGCGTCGACGTGCACCAGCGGCACGCCGCGTCCGCCCGGCGCGGGGTCGTGCACGCGGGCGATCACGAACGTCGGGGAGCTGACCCGACCCGCCACGCCCATCCCGGCCGCGAGTCCGCGCACCAGCGCCGTCTTGCCCGCGCCCAACGGGCCGGACAGCAGCACCAGGTCACCGCCCCGCACCAGACCACCCAGCTTGCGCCCGAACTCCTCGGTGTCCCCCACCTCGGGGAGCGTCACGCTCACGCTCGTCGCCACCACCGCTGCCCGCTTTCCGACCGTTCGGCGGCACTGCGCCGAACCAGACCGACCAGGTGCCCGGTGACCAGGTCGGGTTGTTCCAACATCAGCATGTGGCCCGCCCCGGACACGCGGACCAGTTCACCGTGCGGCATCTCCTCGGCCATCCGCTCGGCGTGCGAGAACGGCGTCAGCTTGTCCGCGTCGCCGCTGATCACCAGCACCTCGCAGTGCCGCAGACCGGCCAGCGCCTTGTACCGGTTGTGGGTGCCCAGGGTCTCCAGGAACTCGGTGAGCACCTGCACCGTGGCGCGGCTCAGCATCTGCTCCATCAGGTCGACCAGCGACGGGCTCACCTTGCGGTCGCCGAACGCGAACGCCCGGATGCCGCTCCACGTCAGCGTCGTCGCCCGCCGCCGCACCCACTCCACCAGACCGGGTTGCAGGCCCGCGATCCGGCCGACGCCGAGCGTCACCGGGTTGTAGCGGGACAGCACCGACTTCGGCAGGCCCGCGCCGCCGACCGCGCCCGCCGCCGTGCCGACGAGCGCGACGCCGCGCACCCGCTCGGCGAACAGCTCGGGCCGCTGCTCCGCCAACGCCATGATCGTCATGCCGCCCATGGAGTGGCCGACGAGCACCAGCGGGCCGTCGGGCGCGATCGAGCGGATGACCGCGTCGAGGTCCCTGGCGCACTGGTCGATCGTGCTGCCCTCGGCGGTGGACCGGCCGGACCGGCCGTGGCTGCGCTGGTCGTAGAGGACCTGGCGGACGCGCGGCCCGGTCAGCGGGGCCAGATCGCGGCGCTGGAAGTGCCAGCAGCGGCGGTCCAGCGCGAAGCCGTGCACGAGGACGACGGTGACGTCGGGCTTGCCGCCGTCCTCCGGGTCGACCTCCTCGACGGAGAGCGGCACGCCGTCGTCCGCCGCGACGGTCGACTCGCGGGTCGGGGTGAGGCGGCCCAGTGGTTCGTCGGCGAGCGGGTCGGCGGCCAGGCGGTCGTGGGTGACCTTCTTCTGGTTCGCGGCCACGCCGACGGCGACGCCGGTAGCCGCCGCGCCGAGGATGCCGCCGGCCCACCCGACGGCCTTCCACACCGTGTTCACCGGGGTGTCCCCGTGGCCGCGTGGGCGGTGACCTCCGCCGCCGGACCGGCGCCGTCGCCGGAGCCGACGCCCGCCGCCGCGCGCGTGCCGGTGTACGTCCGGGCCACGCGCGGCCGGTACATGCCGGTCACGATCTCGTAGTCGATGGTGCCCGTGGTGTCGGCCCACTCGCGGGCGGTCGGCTCGCCGCGGTCGCCGGGTCCGAACAGCACGACCTCGTCCCCCTCGGCCACGGCGTCGTCGCCGCAGTCGACCACGACCTGGTCCATGCAGACCCGGCCGACGATCGGGCGACGCCGGCCGCGCAGCCAGACGTCCATCCGGTTGGAGAGGCTGCGCGGCACGCCGTCGGCGTACCCGACGGGCACCAGGGCCAGGTTCGTGTCGGCCTTCGCGGTCCAGCTCAGGCCGTAGGACACGGACTCGCCGGCCGGGACGCGCTTGGCCAGGGCGACCGTTGACCGGAACGTCATCACCGGGCGCAGGTCGGCCGGCGCCGGCACGGGGTTGAGGCCGTAGATCGCGATGCCCGGCCGGACGAGGTCGAAGTGCAGGTCGGGGCGGGTGATGAGGGCGGCGGAGTTGGCGAGGTGCCGGCGCGGGTCGAGGCCCGCGGCGACGGCTTCGCGGTACGCGTCGTCGAACCGCTCGGCCTGGGCGTCGGTGGCGGGGTGGCCGATCTCGTCGGCGACCGCCAGGTGTGACCAGATCGAGTGAACTTCGACGGTGCGGGTGCGGGCGGCCCGCTCGACCAGCTCGGCCCAGCCGGCGGCCGGGCAGCCGTTGCGCGACAACCCGGTGTCGATCTTCAGGTGGACGCGGGCGGTGCGGCCGGCCCTCGCGGCGGCGGCGGCGACGTCGTCGAGCTGCGCGATCGAGGAGACGGAGAGGTCCACGCCCTGCTCCACGCCGGGCGCGTAGTCCGTGCCGGGCGGGTCGAGCCAGGCCAGGATCGGCACGGTGAGGCCGGCCGCGCGCAGCGCGAGGGCTTCGGCGAGCGAGCACGACCCGAGCCACGTGGCGCCGGCCTCGACGGCCGCTCTCGCGATCTCCACGGCGCCGTGGCCGTACCCGTCCGCCTTGACGATCGCCATGGTGTCGGCGGACGCGGCCAGGCCGTCGAGGTGCGCGACGTTGTGCCGGAGGTGGTCGAGGTCGATCACGACCTCAGCGCGGGGAGCAGCCATAACACCGCTCATGGTGACACAGCGCCCCCACGCGGGTTCGCGGTGCCGGGTCAGAGCGGGCGGACGGCGCGGATGGCGTCGGGGAGGGCGCGCAGGAGGGCCCCGGCGGGGATCGGCGCGCCGTCGGCGGCCAGGTCGGCGGCCAGGACGTGCAGCTTCGCGGCGCACCCCGCGGCGAGCACCGGGTCCAGCCGGGCGGCGAGCAGCGAGCCCAGCACGCCGGACAGGACGTCACCCGATCCGGCGGTCGCGGCCCACGACGAGCGGGCGCGGTTGACGAGGACGCGGCCGTCGGGCCCGGCGACGACGGTGGCGTGCCCCTTCAGCAGCACGACGGCGTTGAACTTCTCGGCGGCCCGGCGGGCGGCGGCCACCCGGTCGTGGCCGACGGGCCCGACCAGCCGCTCGTACTCGCGGTCGTGCGGCGTCAGCACGAGCGGGGTGTCGGGGTCGCGCGCGTCCCACAGGTCCGGGTTGTTGGCGAGCATGGTGATCGCGTCGGCGTCCGCGCAGACCGGCACGCCGGCCTCCAGGACGGCGCGCAGGACCGCTTCCGCGCCCAGCCCGGTGCCGAGGCCGGGACCGACGACCCACGCCTGCACGCGGCCGGCGTCCGTGATCGACCCGGTGCAGATGGCCTCGGGCCACCGGGCCCGCACGTCCTCGGCCGCCGCGCCCGCGTACCGGACCATGCCGGACGTGGCCAGCAGCGCGGCGCCGGTCGCCAGCACGGCCGCGCCGGGGTAGGTGGCCGAACCGGCGGCGATCCCGGTGACGCCCTGGGTGTACTTGTCGTCCTCCGGGCCCGGCACCGGCCAGAACAGGCCGACATCGTCGACGTCGAGCTCGATCAGGTCGGGGCCGCCCAGCTCGTCGTCCAGCCCGAGGTCGACCAGCCGCACGTCGCCGCAGTCGGCCAGGGCGTGCACGGGCTTCAGGCAGCCGAACGTGACGGTGGTGTGCGCGCGCACGGCCGGCCCGGTGATCGCGCCGGTGTCGGGGTCGACGCCGCTGGGCAGGTCCACCGCGAGCACGGGGGCGTCGAGGTTCGCGACGTGCTCGGCGGCGTCCGGGCGCAGCGGTCCGCGCGCCGAGAGGCCCACGATCCCGTCGATCACCAGGTCGACGTCGGCCAGTTTCGACACCACCCGACCGCCGACGCGGCGGAACGCGGCCAAGCCCTCGGCGTGCGCACGATCAGGGGACAGCAGGACGGCGGACACGGCCACACCGCGCTTGCGGAGGTAGTAGCCGGCCCACAACGCGTCGCCGCCGTTGTTGCCCGCGCCGACGAGCAAGCCGACCCGCCGCCGGCCGGCGAGCAGCTCCGCCGCGACGACCGCCACGCCGAACGCCGCCCGCCGCATCAGCGCGCCCGGCGGCACGACCGCCATGACGCGTTCCTCCGCCGCCCTGACCCGTTCCGCCGTCCACAGACCCCGCATGGGCCAAGCCTGCCCTACTCCGCGGCGCCCTACTCGACGGCGTGCTGCTCTCCGGTGTCCTGCTCTCCGGCGCCCTACTCGACGGTGACCGACTTGGCGAGGTTGCGGGGCTTGTCCACGTCGTAGCCGCGGCTGCGCGCGATCTCCGCCGCCAGCACCTGCAACGGCACGGTGGAGATCAGCGGCTGCAGCAACGTCGACACCGCCGGGATCTCGATCAGGTGATCCGCGAACGGGCGAACCGTCTCGTCGCCCTCTTCGGCGATCACGATCGTGCGGGCGCCGCGCGCCTGGATCTCCGAGATGTTCGAGACGAGCTTGGAGTGCAGCACCGCGCGGCCCTTGGGCGACGGCATGACCACGACGACCGGCAGGCCCTCTTCGATCAACGCGATCGGGCCGTGCTTCAGCTCGCCCGCCGCGAAGCCCTCGGCGTGCATGTACGCGAGTTCCTTCAGCTTCAGCGCGCCTTCCAGCGCCACCGGGTAGCCGACGTGCCGGCCGAGGAACAGCACGGCCTTCGAGTCGGCCAGCTCGCGGCCCAGCGCGCGCACCTGCTCGACCGTGCCGAGCACCTTCTGCACGGCGTCCGCCATCGCCTCCAGCTGGTGGAACTCCTGCGCGACCTCGTCCGGGTACTTGGTGCCGCGCGCCTGCGCGAGCGCCAGGCCGACGAGGTAGTTCGCGGCGATCTGGGCGAGGAACGCCTTCGTGGACGCCACCCCGATCTCCGGCCCGGCGTGCGTGTAGAGCACGGCGTCGGACTCGCGCGGGATCTGCGCGCCGTTCGTGTTGCACACCGCGAGCACGCGCGCCTTCTGCGACCGGGCGTGCCGGACGGCCTCCAGCGTGTCGGCGGTCTCGCCGGACTGCGACACGGCGACGACCAGCGTGTCGCGGTCCAGCACCGGGTCGCGGTAGCGGAACTCGCTGGCCAGCTCGACCTCGACGGGCAGCCGCGTCCAGTGCTCGATCGCGTACTTGGCGACCAGGCCGGAGTGGTAGGCCGAGCCGCAGGCGACGACGAACACCTTGTCCACGTCACGGAGGTCCTGGTCGGACAGGCGCTGCTCGTCCAGCACGATCCGGCCGTCGCGGAAGTGGCCGCGCAGCGTGTTCGCCAGCGCCTCCGGCTGCTCCTCGATCTCCTTGAGCATGAAGTACTCGTGGCCGCCCTTCTCGGCGGCCGACAGGTCCCAGTTGACCGTGAACGGCTTGGCCTGCGCGGGCTCGCCGTCGAAGTCGGTGACGGTGTAGCCGGCGCGGTCGATCACCACAACCTGGTCCTGGCCCAGCTCGACGGCCTCGCGCGTGTGCTCGATGAACGCGGACACGTCGCTCGCGACGAACGTCTCGCCCTCGCCGACGCCCACGACCAGCGGCGACGACCGGCGTGCGGCGACGACCAGGTCCGGCTGCTCGGCGTGCGTCACGACGAGGGTGAACGCGCCTTCGAGGCGGCGGACCACCGCGCGCACGCTCGCCGCGAGGTCGCCCTTGGTGTCACCCTCGTCGTACGCGCGGGCGATGAGGTGCGCCGTGGTCTCGGTGTCGGTGTCGCTGGCCATCTCGGTGCCGGCCGCTTCGAGCTCGGCGCGGAGGGCGGCGAAGTTCTCGATGATCCCGTTGTGCACGACGGCGACGCGGCCCGTCACGTCGCGGTGCGGGTGGGAGTTGCGGTCGATCGGCGCGCCGTGGGTCGCCCAGCGGGTGTGCCCCATGCCGGCGGTGCCCGCGAAGCCCTCCCGGCCGACCTCGTCGAGGCGGGCCTCCAGGTTCGTCAGCCGACCGGCCTTGCGCTCGACGGCCAGGCCGCCGTCGCCGTCGAGCACGGCGACGCCCGCCGAGTCGTAGCCCCGGTACTCCAGCCGCCGCAGCCCGTCGAGGACGACGTCGAGCGCCGAGCGGTGTCCCACGTATCCCACGATTCCGCACACGCCGCACAGAGTAACTAGACCAGGGCCGTAACCCGAAAGGGCCACTCTTCCGCGTTTGCCCAGGTCACACCCACAATTGGTGTAGACCAATCGGGACATGCGCGGCGGCGACGCGATCGACTACCGTTCACGCGGTGAGCGGCTACTCGGCGAAGCAGGTGCTCGACCAGCTCAGCAGGCCCGGCGACCACCAGGTGCTGCGCGGCGACCTGGCGTTGGTCGGCCTACCGGGCCTGGTCTACACGCCCGCGAGCGGCCTCGGGCTGCCCGCCGTCGCGTTCGGGCACGGCTGGTTGCAGCCGGTCAACCGCTATCGGGCGCTGCTGCGGCACCTGGCGTCGTGGGGCTTCGTCGCCGCCGCGCCCGGCACCCAGCGCGGCCCCCTGATGTCCTCCCGGCTGCTCGCCGGGAACCTCCGGACGACCCTCGACATCTGCACCGGCGTGCGCCTGGGCGACGGCGGGATCAGCGTCGACGCCGAGCGGCTCGCCGTGGCGGGCCACTCCATGGGCGGCGGCGCGGCCGTGCTCGCGGCGGCCGACGACCCGCGCGTGCGGGCCGTGGTGACGTTCGCCGCATCCGAGACCCGGCCGTCGGCCCTCGACGCCGCGCGGCGGGTCACCGTGCCGGGGTTGCACCTGGCCGGCGGCGAGGACCGCATCGCGCCGCCCGTGGGGCACGCCGAGGCCATCGCGGAGGCGTGGCAGGGGCCCGTGCAGCTGCGGTCGTTGCCGAAGACCAGCCACCTCGGGTTCGCCGAGGGGCGGCACTGGAGCGAGCTGCTGCTCGACGGCAAGGGCGAGCGGGCGGCGCAGAAGCTGGCCCGGGCCCTGACCACCGCGTTCCTGCTGCGGACCCTCAAGGGCGAGAAGAAGTGGGACGCGCTGCTGGACGGCGACGTCAAGGGCGCGCTGCTGAGCTACCGGCGCGGCGCGCTCGTCGCCCGCTGACCCCACCGCGACCGCGACGGCGGGAAGGGCGCCACCTCGGTGGCGCCCTTCCCGCTGCTCACCTGAGCCAGCTCTGCCCGCTGAGGTCGTCGTCATCGTCGTTGACCGGCGCGGCCCGACGACGGTGGGCCGCCGGCGGCGGCGACGGGGGCTGAGGGAACGACGGCGGCGGCTGCGGCGGCGCGTAGGGCGGAGCCGGGGCGACCGGGACGGCCGCCGTGTCCGGCTCGTCGTCCTCCGGGCCCAGCGCCAACTCCCCCGACGACTGCGGCCCGCGTTCCCACTGCGGCTTGCGCTGCGGCGGCTGACTGCCCGCGGCGGCCAACTGCTGCGCCTTCTCCTTCAGCGCGGCCCGCTCGGCCGCCAGGCGCTCGTCCCGCTCCTTCGCCTCGGCCGCCAGGCGCGCCTGGCTGTCCCGCAGCGCGCCGGTGACCTCGGCGTTGGCCCGCCGGAACCGGGCGGCCTGCTCCTCGAACGCCGCCTGCACCTTCGGGTCGACCACGATGACGCCCACCCGCTACCGACCTCCCTCGTCACCGAGCACGCTCTGGACGCGGCTGAGGCTCAGGTCGTCGTCGAACAGCGACCCGGTGGTCCGCCACTGGCTCGGGCTGCGCTCGTCGTCCCCGCCGCCCTGCTGCTGACCGCCGCCGGCCATGCCGCCGCCCATCATGCCGCCGGCCATGCCACCCGCCATGCCGCCGGGCTGGCCCGCGCTGTGACCGTCCTGCATGGACGGCAGCGTGGCCGAGCCGGGCTGGCCCGCCTGGGACGCGTTCGTGTCCGCCAGGCCGTGGTCCGCCGAGCCGCTGGACGGGCTGCTCCACGGGCTCTCCGCCGAACCGGACGACGAGCCGCCGAGGACCGAGTCCGCGCCGTCGAAGCCGCTCGGGCCGCCGCCGAGCACCGAGGCCCCCGACGTGGACGTGGTGCCCTCGGTGTTCACGGGCCCGAAGCCCTGGGAGAGGCCCTGGTCGAACCCGGCGGCGAAGCCGGGCTCGAAGCGCGGCGCGGAACCCTGGAAGCCCGGTCCCGAGGACGCGCCACCCGCGAAGCCGGAGTCGGCCGCGGCGGGCATGGTCGTGACGGGCTCGCTGAAGCCCGGCGTGAAACCGGGGTCCGCGGCGGCGGGCATCGTCGTGACGGGCTCGCTGAAGCCCGGCGTGAAACCGGGGTCCGCCCCGGCCGGCATCGTCGTGACCGGCTCGCCGACACCGGCGGGCGCGACCCCACCCTCGGCGGGCATGGTCGTCACCGGCTCGGTGAAGCCCGGCTCCGTGAAGCCGGGGGCGTCGGCCGGCATGGTGCCGATCAACGGCTCCGCCCGACCGGGTGCCCCGTCGCCCGGCAGGTCCGCGGGCAGCGGCACGGCGTTGTCCATGCCGGGGATGCCCGCCACGCCGCGGTCCGCCTCGTCCTCGCCGAACTCGACGCCGTACTCCTGCGGCTCGCCCTCGCCGTCGTCCACGGTGAGGTTGATCTCACCCGTCAGCGGGTCGACCTCGGCGGTGACCGCCAGGCCGTCCAGCTCGATCAGCGCCTTGCCGTCCGCGCCCGCCTCGACCGGGATCGCACCGTCGCCGCCACCACTGCCGGTGCCGGTGCCGGTGCCGCCGACCGCGCCGCCCTGGCCACCGACGGCGCCCGCCGCGCCCGTGGCGCCGCCGGCGGTCGCTCCCGCCAGCGCGCCGGCCAGCGCCGCGCCGCCGTTCTGGCCCATCAGTGCCTTCGCCGCGTCCGGGTTGTTGCTGAAGTCGACGTCGTAGGTCTTCGGCGGGCTCTGCGGCGTGTCGATGGTGATCTTGACGTGGCCGTTGGCGTCCGGCTCGGTGACCTTGATCTCGTTGGCGCCGCTCTTGATGGTGACGGTCTCCGGGGCCTCCTCGCCCTTCAGGCCGTCCGGCTTGCCGTCGGGCTTGCCGTCGCCGTCGAGGTCGTCCGGCTTGCCGTCGCCGTCGAGGTCGCCCGGCACGTCGGGCTTGCCGTCGCCGTCCTTGTCGAGCGGGTTCTCCGGCTTCGGGATCTCCGGCGTGCCGCCGCCGGGTGTGCCGCCGCCAGGGGTGCCGCCGCCAGGGGTGCCGCCACCGGGAGTGCCGCCGCCGGGCGTGCCGCCGCCAGGGGTGCCACCGGGCGTGCCGCCGCCGGGGTCCTTGGCCTTGTCCCGGGCGCCGCCGTCCTCGCTGAACGCGGGCGGGTCGCCGACCTGGCCGAACGGCTGGTCCTTGATCTGGCCTTCGAGCTGGCTGAACATCGTGTCGTACGAGCTCTGGACGCCGGTCTGCACCGCCTGGCAGTAGCCGTCGAACGCCTGCTTCTTGGTGTCGAACTCCTGGCACAGGCCGCGCAGCTTCTGCTTGGCCTCGTCCATCAGGCGCTGCCGGACCTCCTTGGCGTGGTCCGCCCACCCCATGAACTGGCCGATGACGCCGCCGACCGGACCGCCGAGCACGATGCCGATCGCGCCGCCGACGAGCATGTCCGGGATGCCGGAGAACCAGTCGCCGAGGCTGAAGTCGCTCTCGTTGATGTCGCCGCGGGCCATCCGGATCTGCTTGTTCGCCTCGTCCACCGACAGCCCGCCGCACTGCTCGGAGTACATGTCGTGGACGTGCTGCGCGTACTCCTTGACCTGCTGCTGCATCGTGCCGACAGCGGTCACGATGGTTCCCGGCGCGTTCTTGGTGTCCTGGATGAACGTGCCGGCGGTGTTGAGGAACTTGCTGTTGTACTGGTTGGCGGCCTGCGCGGCCTGCCCCTCCCAGGACGCGAGCCCGTTCCACGCCGTGCCGAGCCCGTTCTGGTGGTTGTCGAGGCTCGCGACCGCTTTGTTGATCTTGTCGGCGTCTTCGCGGAACTTGCCGAAGTCGATCTCGCGGACCTCGTCGTAGTTCCGGTAGACGTACGTGCTGAGGTCGGGCGCCTGGCCGTTGTGACCGGCCAGCGGCGCCGCCTGCTGGTAGATCGGGATGAACTTCTCGAAGAACCGCAGGCCGGGCGCCCCGGCGTCCAGCAGCTCGTCGGACGTGCGGAAGTCGCCCGTCTCGTTGAGCACCTTCTGCGTGCTGCCCAGCTCGCGCTCTTCCTTGGCCTTGCCGACGAGCTTGTCGGCCTCGCCGCCCTCCACCGTCCACGAGCCGTGGCGCGCTTCCTGCCCCGCGTTGAACGCGACGCTCCCGCCGAGGGTCACCGGCGCGAGCAGCACACCTCCCGTGTGCTGCCAGAAACCGGGGTCGTTGGGCACGTCGACGCCGTTGGCCTCGGCGTAGCGCCGCACGTCCTCTTCGCTGCCACCGGCGCCCGCCAGCGCGCGGACCAGTTCCTTCTTCGTCTCCGGCGTGACGTTGGGGTCGTCGAGGAGCTGCTTGATCTCGTTCTGGTCGGCCACCCGGTCACCCCTTGAACTGGTCGCTGGTGGCGGCTTCGTTGCTCTCGTACGTCTTCGCCACGTCCTTCAGGCGCAGCGCGACGTTGCTCGCCTCTCGACCGAACGTCTCCATGCTCGCCTGGAGGCGGTCGAAGTAGACCTTGTACTTCGTCTCGGTGCCCCGGAACTTGCGCCCCACCTGACCCGCGCCGACCCCCGGTGTCACGGAGTTCTTCAGCTGGATGATGTCCGCGCTGTGGTCCTCGTACTGCTTCGCAGCGTTCTGGAGTTCACCCGGCCCAACGCCGAAGCCCGCCATCGAATGCCTCCCCGTCTTCCCGGATCAGACGCCGGAAAGCCTGATCCGGTTCCGGCGAACAGGGTGCCGGCTCGAACCGGCCCGCAGTGCGCGAACCGCGAATTGCGGTTGCCCGAGCAAACCACCCTTCGCCACTTTCCGGCACGTCCGGGGGACATCGCTCACGATTCCGCGACCCACGCCGGCACGTCACCACGGCGGCACGTCACCGCGGCGGCGGGCCGTAACCGGGTTGGCCGGGCGGGCCTTGCGGCGGCCCGTGATTCGGCGGGCCGGGCTGACCCTGGGGTGCGCCGTAGCCCGGCCGGCCCTGGGGCGGCCCATAACCCGGTTGCGGCTGACCTTGCGGCGGGCCGTAACCCGGCTGCGGTTGGCCCGGCTGACCTTGCGGCGACCCATAGCCCGGCTGCGGTTGGCCCGGCTGGCCATGAGGTGGGCCGTAACCCGGCTGCGGCGGACCGTGACCGGGTGCGGGCGGACCGTGAGGTGCGCCGTGAGGTGCGCCGTGACCGGGTGGGGGCGGGCCGTAGCCCGGCGGCCCCTGCGGCGGGTACGGGTGGCCCTGCTGCTGCCTGGCCCGCGCCTTCTTCGTGGACACCACGACCAGCCCCACCACGCCGACCACGAGCACGAACAGGACGATCAGCAGCGTCCTGGGTCCGATGATCACCGGCACACCCCCCGATCGGCGTCAGCGCACCGAGGAAACCACACCGGCCAACCGCTGCGCGGCGGACTCGGCCAGCTCGTGGGTGGCGGCCTCCACCATGACCCGCACCAGCTGCTCGGTGCCGGACGGCCGCAGCAGCACGCGACCGGTCTCGCCCAGCTCCGCCGACACCGCGGCCACGGCCTCGTTCACCGCCGCGGCCTTCGCCACCGCCGCCTTGTCCGCGACGACCACGTTGATCAGCACCTGCGGCAGCCTGCGCATCACGCCCGCCAGCTCGGCCAGCGGCCGGCCGGTCTCCGCCATCCGCGACATCAGCCGCAACGCGGTCAGCAGGCCGTCGCCGGTGGTGGCGTGCGCCGGGAGGATCACGTGCCCGGACTGCTCGCCGCCCAGCGCGAACCCGCCCGCGCGCAGCTCCTCCAGCACGTACCGGTCGCCCACGGCGGTCGTCTTCAGCGTGATGCCGTGCTCGCGCATGGCCAGGTGCAGGCCGAGGTTGCTCATCACGGTGGCGACCAGCGTGTCGTCGGTCAGCTCGCCGTTCTCCTTCATGCCCAGCGCCAGCACGGCCATGACCTGGTCGCCGTCGAGGTCGTTGCCGTCGGCGTCGACCGCGACGCAGCGGTCCGCGTCACCGTCGTGGGCGATGCCCAGGTCCGCGCCGTGCTCGACCACCGCGGCACGCAGCTTCGCGACGTGGTTCGAGCCGCAGTCGTCGTTGATGTTCAGGCCGTCGGGCGCGGTGTGGATCTCGACCACCTCGGCGCCGGCGCGGCGGTAGGCGTCGGGCGCGGCCACGGACGCGGCGCCGTTCGCGCAGTCCACCACGACCTTCAGGCCGTCCAGGCGGTGCGGCGTGACCTTCACGAGGTGCTGCACGTACTGGCCCTCGGCGTCCTCGACGTCGCGGACCCGGCCGATGCCGGCGCCGGTCGGGCGGTGGTCGCGGACGCCCATCTTCTGCTCGATCTCGTCCTCGACCGCGTCGGGGAGCTTGTGCCCGCCCGCGGCGAACAGCTTGATGCCGTTGTCCGGCATGGGGTTGTGCGAGGCGGAGATCATCACGCCGACGTCGGCGCCCAGCGCGGACACCAGGTAGGCGACCGCCGGGGTGGGCAGCACGCCCGCGCGCAGCACGTCCGCGCCCGCCGATGTGAGGCCGGCCACCACCGCCGCCTCCAGCATCTCGCCGCTGGCCCGCGGGTCGCGGCCGACCACCGCGACCGGGCGGTGCGAGCGGTCGTGCTCGGCCAGCACGCGTGCCGCCGACGCGGCGATGGACAGCGCGAGTTCCGGGGTCAGGTCCGCGTTGGCGAGACCGCGTACGCCGTCGGTGCCGAACAGCCGAGCCATGATCGCCGTGACCTCCATGGTGAACCGACCGGACGCCGACGGCGCCGACGACCGGACTATCGGGAAAAAAGACTGCGGGAGCAGCAGTTCGACGAAGAACTGACTGCTCCCGCAGGATCGTGCTCGCTGTACCGGGTGAAGGTCAGCGCTTGCTGTACTGAGGCGCCTTGCGGGCCTTCTTCAGACCGTACTTCTTCCGCTCCTTGACCCGCGGGTCACGGGTGAGGAAGCCGGCCTTCTTCAGGACCGGGCGGTCCTCGGAGTCGACGGCGATCAGCGCACGCGCGATCGCGAGGCGCAGCGCGCCGGCCTGGCCGGTGGTGCCGCCGCCACGCAGGTTCGCGATGACGTCGAACGTCTCCGGCTTCTCCGTCGTCACCAGGGGCTCGCGGATGAGCTGCTGGTGCACCTTGTTCGGGAAGTAGTCCTCGAGGGACTTCCCGTTCAGGGTGAACTTGCCGGTGCCGGGGAGGAGCCGCACGCGGACGATCGCCTGCTTGCGGCGGCCGACGGTCTGCGCGAGGTGGTGCGCACCCGCGTTCAGGGTGTGCCGCACGACGGGCGCGGGCGCCTCTTCGACGACCTCGGCCTCGGTGGCCTCGGTGGCTTCCGCCTCCGGGGTCTCCGCCTCGGCCTCGGGGGCCTCGGCCACGGCGGCTTCGGTCTCGACGACGTCGGTCTCGACGGTGTCGAGCTCGGCCTCAGGGGTGGTCACGTCGCTGTCCTCGGTCTGCTGCTCGGTCACTGGGCGACCTTCTTGATCTCGAACGGCTGCGGCTGCTGCGCAGCGTGCGGGTGGTTCGGGCCCGTGTAGACCTTGAGCTTGCCCGCGATCGCGCGGCCGAGGCGGTTCTTGGGCAGCATGCCCTTGATCGCCTTCTCGACCAGCCGGTCGGCGCGGGTGTCGAGCACCTCGCCGAACGAGCGCTGGCTCAGGCCGCCCGGAAAACCGGAGTGCCGGTACACGAACTCCTGATCACGCTTCTTGCCGGTCAACGCCACCTTGTCCGCGTTGATGACGATGACGAAGTCACCGGTGTCAACGTGTGGGGCGTAAGTCGGCTTGTGCTTGCCGCGCAGCAGCGTCGCGGCCTGGGTGGCGAGCCGACCGAGCACCACGTCCTGGGCGTCGATCACGTGCCAGGTTCGGGTCACCTCGCCGGGCTTCGGGCTGTACGTGCGCACGGGTCTACCTCGTCGTCACTTGCGTCTGGGGTCATTGCGGCGGCTGCTCAGGCCAGAGACCCCAGGTGGGCAGAGGACCAGAACACGAGGTACGCACAGTGCGCACCAGTTACCGCACAACAACGTAGGAAGATACCGGTTGGGGTCGGGGCGGGTCAAAACGGCCCCTCCCGAACCCGGTGAAACCGTGGTGGGAGCCGTCCCTCGACCCGTCGTCCACCGGTCCACGACCGGCCTGGGCCGGCTGGAAACGCGTGCGCGGGCCCCGAATCCTCGAGGATTCCGGGGCCCGCGGAGGGGTCACACGAGAGTGACGCGGTTCACCAACGCGCGCTGTTCTTCTGCTCGGCGGCGTTGTAGGCGTCGTTGGCCGACGCGACCGCGGCGCCGACGGAGGCCAGCACCTGCTGGAGGTCGGCGGCCGAGGTGTTCCACTTGGCCTGCGCCTCGGCGTAGGCGCCGGACGAGGCACCTTCCCACTGGGCGATGACCGGGTCGATGCGGCTCTTCAGGTCGTCGAGGGCCTGCTGCACCTGGTTGGCCTGGGAGGCGATGTCACCCGCGGCCGTGGCGAGGGCCGCGAAGTTCACCTTGATCATGTCGTTCATGGATTCCCCTTGAAACTCAAGTCCGAGACAATTGGGTCAAATGCGGTGAAACAGGGGGCGAGCGAAAAGGAAATCGCTGGATCAGCCGCCGAGACGACCGGCGATCTGCGACATCTCCTGCGCCTGCTCCTCTTCCTGCTGCACGTAGGTCTGCGTGGTGCCGGTGATCTGCTCGGCGATCGAGACGAGGGCCTCCTGCAGCTTGGCCGCGTCGTCGTTGAAGCGCTCCATGAGCTTGTTGAACGCGTCCGCCGCCGAGCCCTTCCACGCGCCGCTCACCGAGTCGATGGTGTTGCGGAGGTTGTTCAGGGTGCCCTGGACGGCCTCGTTCGTGGACATGATGTCCTTGGCGGCGTTCTGGAGCTCCGGAATTCCGGTTGCGTAACCAGACATTGGGTGCGACCCCCTTGGTCGTAGCGTTCAGGCGTCCGTACTTGGTTCGTACGCCTCTTACGACGCAGACCATGCCACGGGCGGTTCCGCACTGTCGCGACTTCTCGGGAAGTCGTTGCGGTTGTAAACGCACCGGGTGCGGAACCGCGGTCAGTAGAGGATTCGCGCGTGCGAAAAGTCCTCGTCATCGCCACGTTCGGGGGGCAGTTGGCCACTCGGGCCGGCCACCGCGCGGGAACCGAGCACGGGTCGAGGCGGGGCTTCATTTGCATTCGCGTCCGTTTGCTCGCGCGATTTCTCCGGCGCGAGCAGTTCGGCGGCGGGCGGCAGGTCCTCGACGGGGAGGCCGCGGTGCTGTCGGAAACCGGTGGCGACCCGCCGCACGTCCTCGGACGTCGGCGCGTTGCGGTCCGGCTTCACCTGCCGGGCGCGGGCCTGCTCGGCCAGCTCGCGGTTGCGGTCGCGCTGGGCCGCGGTCTTCGCGCCGGCGGCGGCCGCCGCGCGCCGGCCCCGGGTCACCGCGGCGTCGAGGTCGGAGCGGAACCGGGCGAAGGCCTCCGGGATGCCGGTCATCACATTCCCCACAGTCAGCTGGTCACGGTCAGCGTGCGGACGACGTGCCCGCACGCGGCGCGGACCCGGTCGGGCCCGTCCTCCGGGTACTGGCACCCGACGCTGACCTGGACGTCGTCCTGGAACAGGACGTACCAGTCGATGATGGCCGGGCCCGCCACTTCCCGGTAGTAAACGACATCCTTGTCCGCGAAGCGCGCGGAAGGGTCGAAGTCGGACACGTTCGACCGCTGGTCGTACTGCTCGCGCAACTCGGTCTCGGCCCGTCCCCGGTCCCGCGTGGCGTCGTAGTCGAGCTTGCGCTCCTCCACCGCGATGACGTCCAGCTCCGACTCCGGCGCCTCCGGCTTGATCAGCACCTTGCGGGTCTCGACGTCGCCTCCGGTCTGCTGCCAGCCGACCGGCGCGGTGAAGCTGTAGTCGTACTGGGCGATGGTGCGGCCCTCGGCGGTGGCCGACGGGGTGGTCGTCGCGGCGGTGGGCGTCGTCCCGCCGGTCGCGCCGCCGCCCTGCGCGAGCAGGAACGCCACCGACGCGCCGACGACCACGCACACCGCGACGACGGCGATGACGAGCACCGGCAGCCTGCTCTTGCGCGGGGGCGGAGGAGGCGGAGGGGGCGGCTGGGGGAAGAAGCCCGGCTGCGGGAACCCGGACGGCGGCGTGATCCGCCGGGTGATCTTCCGGGTCTGGTCGCCGGTGAGCTTCTGCGTGACGTCGCCCTGGCCGGCCGGCAGCGCGCCGGTGCGCAGCGGGTCCGCGCTCACCGCCCGCAGCGCGCCCCGCGCGACCACGGTCTCCGGCTGGTCGATGCTCGTCGGCACCACGCCGGACTGCTCCAGCACCAGCCGGGCGACCAGCGGGATGCGGCTCGACCCGCCGACCAGGAACACGCCGGCCAGCCCGCGCGGGTCCAGCCCGGCGTCGCGCACCACCGCCACGACCAGCGCGGCGGCCCGGGTGAGCGGGGCGGCGATCAGGCGTTCCAGGTCGGTCCGGGTGACGTGGGCGTCGGGGAACGGCGGCGGCATCGGCACGTCGGTGTAGGCGTGCCGGGACAGCGTCTCCTTCGCGCCGCGCACGTCCTGGCGCAGCACCCGGCGCTTGCGTCGGTCGGCCATCTCGCGGCCCTCGACGAGCTGCCGCCACGCGTCCGGGTCGCCCGGCGCGACCAGCGAGCCGATGTGCTCCAGCAACGCCTGGTCGATGTCCGCGCCGCCGAACGCGGGGTCGCCCTTGGTCGCGGGCACCCGGAACGCGCTGCCCTGGCGGGTGACCACGCTGGCGTCGACGGTGCCGCCGCCCAGGTCGAGCACGGCGAGCGCGGCGCCGTCCGGGATGGCGTGGGTCGCCGAGTGGAACACGGCCGCGGCCACCGGCTCGGGCACCAGCCGGATCTCCTGGCCCAGGCCCCGCGCGGCCTGCAGCAGCACGCGGGTGCGGATCGCGCCCCAGTCGGCGGGGTGGGTGAGGACGAGCAGGTCGACCCGCGCGCCGCCGGCGACGCGCCGCGCCTCGTCCACGGCGCGCGTGAGCACGGCCCGCACGACGTCGACCACGGGCAGCACGCTGGTGCCGAGCAGCAGCTCGCCCTCGTCGATGCGGCGCTTGGGGTGCGGCTCGTAGCGGGACGGGTCGACGGCCGCCTGGCGCTCCGCCTCCTGGCCGACGAACAGCGTGCCGTCGGCCGCCGCGAACACCGCCGAGGGCACGATCGGCTGACCGTCGACCACGACGACCTGCGGTTCCCGGCCGTGCAGGGACATCGCGACGCAGGTGCTGGACGTGCCGAAGTCCACCGCCACGTGCAAGCTCATCCGTCATCCCCTCGTCGGCCGGGGCGGGCCTGCATATGCATACCCCACGAGGCCGACGGTCCGTCGGCTGGTCGCGCGATCGCCTCCGCGGCGCGGTCGAAGGCGGCCTCCATGCGCTCGACCGCCCGCGCGGCGCCGACGTCGCGGTACTCCCGCAGGGCCGGTTCCAGCACGCGCACCGCGTCCTCGGGCCGGTCCAGCGCCAGGTACCCCTCGGCCATCGACGCGACCGCGTTCGCCGCGCCGATGGCCTCGCCGATCTCGACGAACTGCCGGTACGCCCCCGCCGCGAGCCGCACGCCCTCGGCGTGGTCGCCGGCGGCCACCGCGACCCGGCCGGCGAGGCTCGTGACGTAGCCGGCGCCGCGGGGGTCGTCGATCAGGTCGAGCAGCTCCATCGCCCGCGCCGCCGCCGCCACCGCGCGGTCCAGGTCGTCGTTGTCCAGCGCGCACCGGGCGACGCCGTAGTGCACCTGCACCTCGGGCAGCGTGAGCCCGAGGTCGCGGCAGATCGCCAGCGCCTCGTCGAAGTAGGCCAACGACTCCTCGTAGTGCCCGGACTCGCCGAGCAGCAGGGCGAGTTCCCGCACGGCCGAGCAGTACGCCGTCCGGGAGCCGCTGCGGCGGGCCACCGCGACGGCCCGGCGGCCCAGGTCGAGCGCCGGCTCCCGGCCCTGCATGTGGCGGTAGTGCGCGAGCGTGGCGAGGGCGAGCGCCTCGCCGACCGGGTCGCCGTGCCGGTGGTAGCCGTCGACGCACTCCTCCAGCACGCGCAGCACGTCGTCCTCGATCGACCTCTTCAGCAGCTGCAGCGCGCGGTGGTACTCCATCCGCCACGCCAGGGCGGCTTCGCCGTCGGCGCGCACGGCGTCGCGGGCCAGGCCCGCCAGCTCCACCACCCGGTCGTGCGGGATGTAGACGTCGAGGTACCTCATGGTGCGCAGGAAGAGGTCCGTGGCCACCACGCCCCAGCCGCGGCGGCTCGCCGTCTCGATCGCGCGCTCCAGCTGGACCTGCTCGATCAGCAGCCACTTGACGCCGTCCGCGGTCAGCCGCGCGACCTCCCGCGGCGTGAGCGCGTCCGACGGCTCGACCCGGTCCAGCGGGACCTCGTCGACGGTGACGGTCAGCCGCCGGCACGCGGCGTCCGCCAGCGCCGTCAGCGCGGCGAGGTAGTCGCGCAGGGCCGCCGTGCCGCCCTCGTCGGCGGCGGCCAGCTCGGCGGCGTACACGGCCAGGATGTCGTGCAGCCGGTACCGCGGCTCGCCGGTGGCGTCACGGCCCACCTCCTCCAGGAGGTTGGCCTCGACCAGCCGCTCCACCACCGGCTCCACGTCGTCCAGCCCGGTCAGCGCCCGAACCACCCAGGACGCCACGTCGGACGCGCCGAGCAGGCCCAGCCTGCGGAACGCCAGCGCCGCGTCCGGCGGCAGCGCCTCGTAGCTCAGCGCCAGGCTGGCCCGGACCTCCAGGTCTCCCGCGGCCAGCTCGTCGAGCCTGCGGCGCTCGTCGGCGAGCCGGGCGGCCAGCGTGGCCAGCGGCAGCGACCGGCGTGCGGCCAGGCGCGCGCCCACGATCCGCAGCGCCAGGGGCAACCCGCCGCACGCCTCCACGATCGCGACCGCGGCGCGCGGTTCCTCCGCGACGCGCTGCGGGCCGATCATCCGCGTCAGCAGGGCGACGCCCGAGGCGGCGGCCAGCGGCGGCACCCGCAGGCTCCGGATGCCCGGCAAGCCCGCGAGCTGGTGCCGGCTGCTGATCAGCACGGCGCCGCTCGCCGTGCCCGGCAACAGGTCCTTGACCTGGTCGAACCCCGCCGCGTCGTCCAGCACGAGCAGCACCGCGCGGTCCGCGACGCGGGACCGGAACGCGGCGGCGCGCGCCTCCAGCCGGTCCGGGATGGCCGACGGGTTGAGGCCGACCGCCGTCAGCAGCTCCGCCAGCACCTCGGCCGGGTCGCGCGGGTCGCCGCCCGCGCCGTCGAGCCGGACGAACAGCTGGCCGTCGGGGAACCTGCGCCGCAGGGCGTGCGCGATCCGGATCGTCAGGGTGCTCTTGCCCGTGCCGGGCGCGCCGGTGATCGCGACCACCGGCACCGCCGTGCCGGACGGGTCGCCGACGAGCAGCGCCGCCGCCTCCGAGTACAGGTCGTCGCGCCCGATGAAGTCGGACGTGTCCGGCGGCAGCTGGCAGAGCGCCGTCCACGGCGTCAGCGCGGGCGCCGGCTCGGGGTCGCCGGACAGCACGGTCCGGTGCACCGCGCGCAGGTACTCGCTCGGGTCGACGCCCAGCTCGTCGGCCAGCAGGTCGCGCACCGCGCGGAACGCGGCCAGCGCCTCCGCCTGCTGGTCGCTGCCGTGCAGGGCGAGCACCAGCTGGCCCCAGAACCGTTCCCGCAACGGGTGGGCCCGGGTCAGCGAGCGCAGCTCGGGCAGCAGGTCGCCGAACCGGCCGGCCGCCAGGTCGGCCTCGATCCGGCGTTCCAGCACGACCAGCCGCTCCTCCAGCAGCGGCTCGACCTCCTCCGCGTGCAGCACGTCCGACCGCACGTCCGACAGGGGGTCGCCGCGCCACAGCGCGAGCGCCTCGGCGTGCCGCCCGTCCGCCGCGAGGGCCCGGAACCGGTGCAGGTCCAGCGCGTCCGGGTCGACCTCGGCGACGTACCCGTTGGTGGTCGTGCGGACCACGTTCGCGTCGCCGAGCGCCTGGCGCAGCCGCCGGACCACCATCTGCAGCGTGGGCCGGACCCGGTCCGGGCCCGGCGCGCCGTCCTCCCACAGCCGGTCGGCCAGCGTGTCCACGGGCACCGGCTGGTTGGCGCGCAGCAACAACGTCGCGAGGAGCACCCGCGCCCGTCCGGCCGGGATCGTGAGCCGCACGCCGTCGTGCCACGCCTCCAGCGGTCCGAGGACGTTGAACCGCGTCACGGGCGGGTCGCCGACCCGGCGCGGGGGACGTGCCGACGGCCGCCGCGCCCGGAGTCCCCCCGGGAGCGCCGGCGGTGTTGACCCGGTCGCCATACCCCTCCCCTGCGGTGCCAGTCTACGAACCACCGGGCTCGGCGCGAGTCGGCACGACGGGGCCGGGACGCCCGGACGCGCAGGTCAGCCGTCCTGCCCGACCCTGGCCCGAAGCTCCTCCGCCCGGTCGCTGTCGAGCCGTTCGTACAGGTCGATCGCCCGCTTCCAGTGCTCCACGGCCGTCGCCCGGTCGCCCCGCCGGTCGAACACGTCCGCCATGCCGGCCAGCGCGGCGGCGTGCGACCACGGGATGGTCGCCTGGTCCAGGGTGCCGAGCGTGCGCCGGAAGTAGTCCAGCGCCTCGTCCAGCCGCCCTTCCTTGCGGTGGATCTCCGCCACGATGGTCGCCGCCTCGGCCGTGCCGGTCGCGTCCGCCAGCCGCTCCAGCACGGCCAGCGCCTTCATGGCGGCCGCCAGCGCCTCGTCCTCCCGGCCGAGCGCGCTCAGGGGCTGGGCCATCTCCATGAACGCGGCGGCCTCGGCGTGCTCGTCCCGGACCTGCACGCTCACCGCGATCGCCTCCCGGTAGCGCTCGATCGACTCCTCGTGCCGGCCCAGCTTCATCAACGACGACGCCACGTTGCACAGGGTGAGCGTGACGTTGGCCAGCTGACCCTTCTCCATCTGGATGCGGGCGCCGCGCTCCCCGTGCTCCAGCGCCTCCTCGTGCCGCCCCATGTGGTCGAGGCAGGCGCAGATGTTGCCCAGCAGGACGGCGGCGGTGACGTGGTCGCCGTCTGCCTCCATCAGGTCGTACGCCTCGCGGAACTGGCTCAGCGCCTCCTCGTTCCGCCCGGACGCCCAGTACCCGCCGGCCAACCCGCTGAGGACGCGCGCGCGGGCCCGGTCGTCGCCCAGCCTCTCGGTGGCGGCGAGGGCGGTCTCGTGGGTGGAGATCCAGTCCGAGACGTGGCCGCCGTGGTAGTAGAAGCCCCAGAGCAGGTAGGGCAGCTGCCACGCGTGCTCGTCCAGCCCGTGGCGGGCGGCGTGGCCCACGGCGGCGGCGATGTTCTCGCGCTCCGCCTCGAACCACTCCACGGCCGGCCCCGCCGTGGTGAACCCCGGCAGCTCCAGCGACGCGTCCGGCTCGCGCACCGGCAGCCGCGCCCGGTTGGGGTACAGCGCCTCGTCGCCCGCCTTCACCACGGCCAGGTAGTAGTCGAGCAGCCGGACCACCGCGGCGTCGTCCGGCTCGGCGGTCTCCTGCGCGTAGTGGCGGACCAGGTCGTGCAGCCGGAACCGGCCCTGGCGGGGTTCCTCCACCAGGTTCACCTCGACCAGCGCGCCCAGCACGTCGTCCACCACGTCCGCGGGCAGCCCTGACAGCGCCGCGCCGGAGTACCGGTCGACGTCCTCGCCGACGTGGCGGCCCAGCGCCCGGAACACGCGCCGCTGCACGTCGTCCAGCGTCCGGTAGGACACGGCGAACGCCGAGGCGACGTCGCGGTCGTCGGCGGCGAACTCGCGCAGCCGCCGCCGCTCGTCGCGCATGCGGTCGATGAGGTACTCCGCCGTCCACGCCGCGCGGTGGTTCAGCCGGGCCGCCGCGAGCCGGATCGCCAGCGGCAGGTGCCCGCACAGCTCCACCAGCCGGGCCAGCGTGGCGGCGTCCAACGTGGACCGGCCCGCCACCTGCCGGAACAGGTCGGCGGCGACCGGGCCGGGCAGCACCGGCAGCGACAACGCGTGGCTGCCGTCCAGACCGACGAGCCTGCGCCTGCTCGTCACGATCACCAGGCAGCCCGGCGCGGACGGCAGCAGCGCGCGGACCTGCACCGCGTCGAACGCGTTGTCCAGCACGACGACCGCCCGCAGCCCGGCCATCTCCGAGCGCCACAGCGCCACCCGCTCGTCGAGCCCGACCGGGACGCGCTCGCGCGGCACGCCCAGCGAGTACAGCAGCACGGCGAGCGCGTCGCGCGTCTCCCGCGGCTGCCGCCCCTCGGTGTAGCCGTGCAGGTCGATGTAGAACCGGCCGTCGGGGTACCGGTCGGCGAGCAGGTGCGCGGCGTGCACCGCGAAGGCGGTCTTCCCCACGCCGGCCATGCCGTCCACCGCGCACACCAGCCCGCGCTCGGCGACCCGGGCGACCGTCGCCAGCTCCTCGGCGCGCCCGGTGAAGTCGGGCAGGTCGCGGGGCAGGTGGTCGCGCAGGCGGACGGCCGGCGCGCCGCCGTCGTCCTCGGCCAGCAGCTCCGCGTGCAGCGCCCGCAGCTCCGGCCCCGGTTCGACGCCCAGCTCGGCGGTGAGGACCGCCCGCATCTCCAGGTACGCGGTCAACGCCTCGGCGCGCCGGCCGGAGGCGCGCAACGCGGTCAACAGCTGCGCCCAGAACCGCTCCCGCAGCGGGTGCTGCTTGGTCAGCGACCGCAG
The DNA here is from genome assembly GCF_052936025.1 of Saccharothrix hoggarensis. The sequence goes on from NZ_CP193624.1 coordinate 7,033,004, forward strand.
CTCGGCCACGAGGTCGGGGCCGAGACCGGCGGCCGGCTCGGCGTCGAAGCGGCGCTCCAGCACGCCGAGGCGCTCCTCCAGCAGCGGCTCGACCTCGTCGCGGTGCAGGGAGTCCGACGCCACGTCGGACAGCGGCGTGCCCCGCCACAGCTCCAGCGCCTCGGCGAACCGGCCCTCGGCGACCAGGTCGCGGAACTCGCGCAGGTCCAGCGCGCCCGGCGGCAGGTCGGCCAGGTAGCCGCCGGTGGTCGTGCGCACCACGTTCGCCTCGCCCAACGCCTGGCGCAGGCGCCGCACGACCATCTGCAACGTGGCCTTGGCGCGGTCCGGGTTGGGCGCCTCGCCGTCCCACAGCCGGTCGACCAGCTCGTCGGCCGACACCGGCTGGTTCGCCCGCAGCAACAGGACCGCGAGCAGGAGGCGGGCCCGCCCGGCCGGCACCGGGACGCGCCGCCCGCCGTGCCACACCTCCAGCGGCCCGAGGACGTTGAACCTGATCACGTGGCCGCCACGGCCCGGGAACCGGGACGCCCGCCCGGCGCCGTGTCGTCGAGCCGGGACAGCCGCGCCTCGACGTCCGCCACGAACGACTCCTGGAGGCTGCCGGCGAGCCCCATGACGCGGGCCAGCGCGCGGCGGGCCTCGCCGACGTCGCCCAACGCCTCCTCCGCCTCCGCCAGGTGCACGAGCACCTGCGCCTCCAGCACCACGGACCCGCTCTTGCGGAACAGGTCGGCCGACTCGCGGAAGTAGCCGACCGCCTCGCCGTGGTCGCCCGCCCGGTGGTGCGCCCAACCGATGTTGTCCAGCACGTTCGCCTCGCCGTAGGTGTGCCCGAGCGCGCGCTGCTGTTCGAGCGCGCGGTGTCCCATCTCCAGCGCCTTCGGGTAGTCGCCCAGGTGCGAGTGGTAGAGGCTGATCGCGCTCATCGTGCCCGCGACCCCGAACGGGAAGCCCACCGCCTTGTAGTGCTCCAGCGCGCGCTGCCCGTGCTCCAGGGCGGCCCGCGGATCGCCCGCGTTCTCGCACAGGAACGCCATGCCGCGGTGCGCGTCGCCGAGTCCCCGCCGGTCGCCCAGGCCCTCGAACAGCACGAGGCCCTGCTCCAAGGCCGCCCGCGCCGCCTCCGGGTCGCCGGTCATCTGCAGGGCGACGCTGGAGTGGTGCTTGATCGTCGCCAGCGCCCGGCCGTCGCCCTCCCGGACCGCGTACCGCTCCGCCTCGCCGAGCATCGCGAGCCAGTCGTGCCACTGGCCCCGGCGGTCGAACACCGTGCCGAGCGTCCAGCACAGGTGCCACGACAGCAGGCCGTGCCCCGTCTCCGCCGCACGGGTGGAGGTCGACAGGAGCACCGGGTACTCCAGGTCGATCCAGCGCCACGCCGCCGGGTCGTCCGCGGGCTCGTGGGCGACGGCGCCCGGCGGCAGCGGCTCCAGCCGCACCGGGCTCGTGTCCCGCTGGGGGTGGATGCGCTTGACCGCGTTGAACGCGGAGTGCAGGTAGAAGCCGAGCACGCGGGCCCGTGCCGCGTCCCGCTCCTCGGGCGGGTCGGCGTCGGCCTCGGTCGCCGCGTAGGCGCGCAGCAGGTCGTGGAACGCGAACCGGCCGGGCGCGACCTCGGTGAGCAGGTGCAACCGGGCCAGCTCGGCCAGCGCCGCCGCGGCCTCCGCGGTCGGCACGGCGGCCAGGCTCGCCGCCGACGGCACCGAGATCACCGGACCGGGGTGCACGTCGAGCAGCCGGAACATCCGGGCCGCCCGCGCCGAGAGCGCCCGGTACGACCACGACAGCACCGCCCGCACGCCCTGCTCGTCGCCCGCGTCGAGGCCCGCCATCCGGCCCCACTCGTCGGCCAGCTCGTCGGCCAGCGACGCGAGCCGGAAGCCGGGGTTCAGGGCGGCCCGCGCCGACACCGTGGCCAGCGCCAGCGGCAGGCCGCCGCACAGCTCGACCAGCCGCCGCACCGCCGCCGGCTCCTGACCCGTCCGCGACACGCCCACCACGCGCTCCACCAGCCGGCGCGCCTCGACGTCCGGCATGACGTCCAGCGTGAGCGGCACGGCGCCGACCCGCACCAGCTCGCCGAGCTGGTTGCGGCTGGTGACCAGCACGAAGCAGCTCGTCCCGCCCGGCAGCAGCGGCAGCACCTGGTCGGCGTCCCGCGCGTTGTCGAGCACCACCAGCACCTTCCGGCCGGCCAGCTTGGACCGGTAGAGCGCGGCCTGGTCCGCCGGGCGGGTCGGCACGCGCTCCGCCTTCACCCCCAGCGCCTCCAGGAACCCCCGCAACGCCTCGCCGACGTCCAGAGGCGCGTTCGCCGGGTCGAACCCGCGCAGGTTCACGTACAGCCTGCCGTCCGGGAACCGGTCGGCGACCCGCTCGGCCCAGCGCAGCGCCAGCGCCGTCTTGCCGATGCCGCCCGTGCCGCGGACGGCGGAGATGACCGCGGCGCCCGCCGACCGGTCCAGCAGCGCCGTGAGCCGGTCCAGCTCGTCGTCCCGGCCGACGAAGTGCGCCGGGTGGGCCGGGATCTGGTGCGGCACGACGACGTCCGGCTCACCGTCCGCGATCACCACGCGGTGCGCCTCCCGCAGGCTCGGCCCCGGGTCCGCGCCCAGCTCCTCGGCCAGCAGCTCGCGCACCTCCGCGTAGGCGGCCAGCGCCTCCGCCCGCCGGTCGGACCCGTGCAGCGCGTGCACGAGCTGCGCCCAGAACCGCTCCCGCAACGGGTGCCGGCCGGTGAGCGCGCGCAGCTCGGCGACGAGGTCGGCGGCACGGCCCGCGGCGAGGTCGGCGTCCACGCGCCGTTCCAGCGCCGCCAGCCGCTCCTCCGCGAGCGGCGCGACGTGGTCGCGGTGCAGCGTGTCGGAGCGCACGTCGGACAGCGGCTCGCCGCGCCACAGGTCCAGCGCCTCGCCGAACCGCCCGGCGGCGATCAGCTCGCGGAAGCGGTGCAGGTCGAGCGCGTCCGGGTCGATCTCGGCGACGTACCCGCCGCTCGCCGTGCCGACGACGTCCGCCGGACCGAGCGACCGGCGCAGCCGCAGCACGGCCATGTGCAGGGACGACCGGGCGCGGGCGAGGTTGGGCGGCCCGTTCTCCCACAGCAGGTCGACGAGGTCGTCCGCGGGCACGACCCGGTTGTGGTGGAGCAGCAGCGCCGAGAGGAGCACCCGGGCGCCGCCGGCGGGGACCGCGACCGGCTCCCCGCGGTGCCGCACTTCGAGGGGGCCGAGCACCTTGAACTCCGTCTCCACGCGCCTCCCCCTCCTCCTGGGACCGCTCCCGCGACCCGTTGGGCATTGGGCCGGCCAGAGCATAGGGCAGTCGTCCGACAGCGGAGAGGCACATGTGAGTCAAGTGTGAGCGCCCTGGGGCACAGTTCCACCCGGTCACCGACCCACCGACCCCACGGCGCGACGGCAGTCGACAGCGGGGGGTACCGCCGTCGACGCAGGTGGGACGGCCGCCCCGAGCGGGCGTGCCCGGAGGTGACGGCACGGTCCGCGGCCGGCCGGGCGCTCCCCCGCCAAGCCGGCCGCGGACCTTCCCCGCCAACGCGAAGGCCCCGCCAACGCGGAAGGCCCCGCCAACGCGGAAGGTCGCCCCAACGCGAAGGCCCGTCAACGCGGAAGGCCCCGCCGAAGCGGGGCCCCCTCGTCGTGCCGAGCGGTCGGACCGGGTCAGTCCGGGTCGATCCACGCCACCTGGATGCGCTGCTGGCCCAGCTTGCGGGTGACCAGCGTGCCCCGGCCGGGAGGCTGCGGCGACGCCTTGAGGTTGCCCACGATCGCGCCTTCCTCCTTCGAGCCGGAACCCACCAGGATCGGCGCCGAGATCTCCTTCAGCTTGCCCAGGATCGGGTCGTACATCGCCCGCGACGCGCCACCCATGCGGCGCACCGCGACGATGTGCAGGCCGACGTCCTTGGCCTGCGGGATGAACTCCGCCAGCGGTTGCAGCGGGTTCGCCGCGCCCTGCGGCGCGACCAGGTCGTAGTCGTCCACGACGACGAACAGCTCGGGGCCCTTCCACCAGGACCGGTTCTTCAGCTGCTCCTGCGTGACGTCCGGACCGGGCAGGCGGCCGTTCATCGAGCCCCGGACGTCCTTGATCATGTCCGTGAGCTGCGCCGACGACACCGCGTACGACAGCAGGTGGTCCGTCTCGATGTAGCCGAGCATGGTGCGCCGGTAGTCGACCAGCATGATCAGCGCCTCGGTGGAGGTGTAGCTGTTCATGATGCCGCGCACGATCGTGCGCAGCAGGTTGGTCTTGCCGGACTCGCCGTCGGCCAGGCACATGAAGTGCGGGTCCGCGTCGAAGTCCAGGTACACCGGGGCCAGCTCGTCCTCGTTGACGCCGATCGGCACCAGGTGGCCGCGGTTCGGCCGCTGCTGCTGGACCTGGGCCATGAACTCGGCGTGCGGCAGCAGGTCGGGCAGCAGGCGGACCTGCGGCGCGCGCTTGCCGCGCCAGACCGCGTTCACCTTGGCGATCATGTCCTGCACGCCGGCCGCCACGTTCTCCGCGTCCGACGACGCGTCGATGCGCGGCAGCGCGGTGAGGAAGTGCAGCTTCTGCGGCGACAGACCGCGACCGGGCCGGCCGGGCGGCACGTTGACCGCGACCTTCCGGTCCACCTCGGACTCGCTCGGGTCACCGAGGCGCAGCTCGAATCGCGTGCCGAGGAGGTCCTTCATCGCGGGCCGGATCTCCGCCCACCGGTTCGCCGCCACGACCACGTGCACGCCGTACGACAGACCCTGCGCGGCCAGCGCCTGGACCATCGGCTCCAGCGCCTCGAACTCCTGCCGGAAGTTCATCCAGCCGTCGACCAGCAGGAACGCGTCACCGAAGTTGTCGTCGCGGATCTCGCCGCGCCGCCTGCGGTTGCGGAACTCGACCATCGAGTCGATGCCCTGCGCGCGGAACCGCTGCTCGCGCTCCGAGATCAGGCCCGACAGCTCGGCCACCATCCGGCGCGCCTTGTCCACGTCCAACCGGCTGGCGAAACCACCGACGTGCGGCAGGTTCTCCAGCGACGCGAGCGTGCCGCCACCGAGGTCGAGGCAGTAGAACTGCACTTCCTCGGGGGTGTGCGTCAACGCCATCGCGGTGATCAGGCTGCGCAGCATCATCGACTTGCCCGACTGCGGACCGCCGACGATCGCGCCGTGGCCCGCCGCGCCGGAGAAGTCGGCCCACAGCAGGTCCCGCCGCTGCTCGAACGGCTTGTCGACCACGCCGAGCGGCACCTGGAGCTTGCCGTTGGAGAAGAAACCGGGCGCGGTCAGACCGCGGTCCTCGGTGGCCTGCAGCGGCGGCAGCAGGGTGTCCAGCGACGGCGGCTCATTGAGCGGCGGCAGCCACACCTCGTGCGCCGGCGGGCCCTGGCCCACCAGCCGCTCGACGATGACCTCCAGCTCGGACGGCTCGTTGCTGTCCTCTTCCTTCTTCTCCTGCTTGACCGGCTCCAGCGGCCGGACCGGCTCCTTGGGGATCTCGATGTAGTCCGGCACGAAGTACCGGGGCCGCTTGTCGCTGGTCACCGGCGCGGACGGGCCCGCGACCTGGAGACCGGCGGGCCGGTACGGGCCGGACACGTACAGCGCCTTGAACCGGGTCAGCGGCGAACCCTGCACGCCCAGGTACCCGGAACCGGGGATGGGCGGCAGCTCGTACGCGTCCGGCACGCCGATCGCGGCGCGCGACTCGGCGGCGGAGAACGTCTTCAAGCCGATCCGGTACGACAGGAACGTGTCGAGGCCGCGCAGCTTGCCTTCCTCCAGCCGCTGGGAGGCCAGCAGCATGTGCATCTGGAGCGACCGGCCGACGCGGCCGATCTGGAGGAAGATGTCGATGAAGTCCGGCTTCGCCGTCAGCATCTCGGAGAACTCGTCGATGCAGATGAACAACGCCGGCAGCGGGTCGAGGTCGGCGCCGTTCTCGCGCGCCTTCTCGTAGTCCCAGACGTTCTTGTAGTTGCCCTTGGCGAGGACCTCCTGCCGCCGGGAGACCTCGCCGGCGATGGCGTCCTTCATGCGGTCGACCAGGGTGAGGTCGCCCGCCAGGTTGGTGATCGTCGCGGCGACGTGCGGCGCCTTGTCCAGCCCGAGGAACGTCGCGCCACCCTTGAAGTCGACCAGGATCATGTTGAGCGACGTCGACGAGTGCGTGGCCAGCATGCCCAGCACGAGCGTGCGCAGGAACTCGGACTTGCCGGAACCGGTCGCGCCGATGCACAGGCCGTGCGGGCCCATGCCCTCCATCGCGGCTTCCTTGATGTCCAGCTCGACCTGCTGACCGAACTCGCCGATGCCGAACGGCACGCGGTAGCGGTCGCGCACGGGGCGGGGCCGCCAGGCGGCCTGCACGTCGAACGTCATCGGGTCGCCGGGGATGCCCAGGAACTCCAGCAGCGGCGGGTTGTTGCTCATCGACAGCGGGTCCTCGTCGCTGCCGCCCGCCTCCACGCCGCCGATCCGGTACGGCGACAGCCGCCGGGCCAGCGCCTCGGCCTCGACCACGCTCAGCCAGTCCGGCGAGCCGAACCACTCGACGCCGCTCGCGCTGCGCGCGCCCAGCTTGCCGTCCTCGATCACCAGGCGCAGGCCGCGGCGCGCGGTCAGGTTGCCCAGCGACTCGGACAGGTCGAGGAGGGTGACGCCGACCAGGCCCTCCTCCAGGATGATCTGCTCTTCCCGGGTGACGTCGCCGTCGTCGATCAGGATCACGATGTGCGGCTGGTCGGCGGGCGGCGGCGCGTTGCGGGTGAACCGCTGCCGGTCGCGCAGCTGCTCGTCCAGCATCTGCTCGACCTCGGCCAGCGAGCCGGCCATCATCCGCATCTGCCCGATGCCGTCGATGATCGACGGGTGCTGCACGTGCGGCAGCCACTTCATCCACTCCCACTCGGCCTTGGTGCGGCCGGTGGTGACGACGGCGATCAGCAGGTCGTCCGGCGAGTGGAAGGTGGCCATCTGCGCGAGCAGGGCGCGGGCCAGGCCGCGCTTCTCGTTGATCTCGCCGAGGAGGCCGACGGCGGCGAAGCCGCGCAGCGCGATGGAGATCGGCAGGTCGGGCACGAGCGAGTGGGCGCGCACGAACCGGCGCAGCGCCAGCGTCGCGATGGGCTCCAGCTCCTCGACCGGGCCCGTCTGCGGCGGCACGAGCCGGGTGGCCAACCGCTGCGAGCCGCGGCCCGCGCGCAGGTGGCAGAAGTCGGGGTCGTTCTGCCGGCGCTCCCACATGCGCCGGGTGGTGGCCAGGGACCACAGCATCTGGGGGTCCGGGTGGACCCACTCGCGCTCGGCGCGCTGCTCGTTGGCGGCCTCGCGGGCGCGGTCCCGCATCTGGCCGAGGTACCGCAGGTAGTCCTTGCGGTCCTCGTTCATCTCGGCCTTCTTCTGGCCCTTGCCGCCGCCCATGCCACCGGCCATCATGCCGATGGTCGAGACCAGCATCATGCCGGGCATGATCATCGCAGCGGGGCTGCGCCCGCTGTAGCTGAACATCAGCACCATCATGCCGACGGACGACACGATCATGACGACGGGCATCGCCTTCATCATGATGTTGCCGGGGATGACCCGGGGCACCTCGGGCGGCGGTTCCAGGTGGACCTCACCGCCTGGCGGGCGGGGAGCGGCGAGGCGTGCCGTGCGCTTGAACTGCAGCGTGCTCACCTGACAGGCACCTCTTCAGCGTCGATCCCGTTGCGATCCGCCCGACCCGGCGGACCGGGTGACGGTGGCGGGCCGCCGGCGACTGGCGCCACCCGCGGCAACCGACACTATGGCGCATCGGATCGGCCCACGAAGGGGGGTCCGGCAAATCCGCGTCCAACGTGTTGCGCGGAACGGCCCTGGTTCGACGCCCGCGGCGGCCATACTGCACCCGGTGCTCCGGGGCGGCCCGTGGCACGTCCGACCGGACCAATAGGGTCGGGTCGGAACCACAAGCAGACACTCATCAGGACTTAGGGGGCGCTGGTGGCGACCGGTACGACGGTGTTCAGCCGGGTGACGGTGGTTGCGCCGCGAACGCGTATCGACGTCGCGCTGCCCGCAGACGTCGCGGTGGCCGACCTGCTGCCCATGCTGCTGGACATGGCCAAGGAGGCCACTCCGGACGGTGGCGTGCGGCACGGCGGGTGGGCGTTGGCCAAGCTGGGCGACAGCCCGCTCGACCCCAGCCGCACCCTCGCCTCGCTCGGCGTGGTCGACGGCGAGCTGCTCCAGCTGCGCAAGCGCAACGAGAACCCCCCGCCCCCGCTGTACGACGACGTGGTCGACGCGATCGCCGAGTCCGACCCGGACAGCTTCCGCCCGTGGACCAAGGACACGGCCCGCAAGTACGGCCACCTGGCGGGCGCGCTGGCGCTCGTCACGGCGGCCATCGCGGTGCTGATGTCCGGTCCGTTCGCGGGCGGCGACAACCTGTGGCCCGCGATCTGCGCGGGCGTCATCGCCATCGCGGCGCTCGCCGCGGGCGCGGTCGTGGCGCGCGCGTACGGGGCGACCGACACGGGCGTGCTGATCGCGGCGGCGGGCGGCCTGCCGATGGCGTACGTCGCCGGCCTCTACATCGTGCCCGGTCCGCTGGGCCGGCCGAGCCTGCTGCTGGCCAGCGTGCTGGTGCTGATCTTCGCCTCGGCCGCCATCATGCTGATCGGCCGCGGCATCACGGTGTTCATCGCCGCCGCCACGGCGGGCGCGCTGAGCGGCCTCGCGTTCCTCGTCGGCATCTTCGTCGACCACCCGGTCCAGGGCATCGCGGCGGCCACCGCGGCCGTCTCGCTCGCCGCCCTGTCGATGCTGCCCCGGTTGACGATCCAGCTGGCCAAGCTGCCGCTGCCGACCGTGCCGGGCAGCGCCGAGGACCTGAAGGAGGACACCGGCTTCCCGGAGTACTCCGTCATCGAGCGGCGCACGGCCAACGCGCACGAGTACCTGACCGGCATGATCGTCGGCTGCGGCGGCATCGCCGCGCTGTTCGCCGTCATCGCCGCGGGCGACGGCTCCATCTGGGGCCCGCTGCTGGCGATCGTGGTGACGCTGGTGCTGCTGCTGCGCGGCCGGGCCTACGCCAACGGCGCGCAGGCCGTGGCGCTGCTGGCCAGCGGCATGGTCGCGGGCGCCGGCGTGCTGCTCGGGTGGCTGGTGGACTCCTCGCCCGGCGACCGGCTGCTGTACGTGTTCGGCACCCTCGTGGTGGTCGGCGCGGGCGCGCTGGTGCTCGGCGTGATCTTCCCCAACCAGAAGTTCTCGCCGGTGCTGCGGCGCACGGTCGACGTGCTGGAGGCCATCCTGATCGCCGCGGTCCTGCCGCTGGCGCTCGCCGTGATGGACCTCTACGTGGCCATGCGCCAGCTCATCCCCGCGTGAGGCCGTGATGCGCATCCGCAAGATCGCCGCGCTGACCGCGGTCGCGGTCACCCTCGTGACCGCGCCCGGCGCGCACGCGCAGCCGACCACGACCACGCCCCCGGCGGGCCGGCCGAACTCCCAGCCGCCGCCCGTCGACCTGGCGAAGTACCTCCGCAACCCGGAGCCTCCCCAGGAGGACGTGGACTACAAGAAGCACAAGAACTGCATCACCTCCGGCACGGGCGACCGGCGCATCCCCAACAAGCCGTGGGGCCAGATGCAGCTGCGCCTGGAAGAGGCGCACCGCTTCGCCACCGGCAAGGGCGTGAAGCTCGCCATCATCGACACCGGCGTCAACGAGAAACACCCGCGGCTCGCCGGCCGGGTCATCCCCGGCGGCGACTACGTGGAGACCGGCGAGCGCGGTGTCGTCGACTGCGACGGCCACGGCACCGAGGTCGCGGGCGTGGCGGCGGCCAGCCGCGACGACGAGACCGGTTTCGTCGGCGCGGCGCCCGAGGCGCAGATCATCGCCTACCGGCAGACCAGCGACTACTACAAGTTCGAGGACCCCAAGAAGGTCGACAACCGGGCGTCCGCGGGCAAGGTCGACACGCTCGCGAAGGCGATCGTGGCGGCCGTGAAGGACGGCGCGCAGGTCATCAACATCTCGTTGACCGCGTGCGCCCCGCCGACCGAGCCGAGCACCGGCGAGCGCGAGCTCCAGGCCGCCGTGCACTGGGCCGTGAGCCAGAACGTCGTCGTCGTGACCGCGGCGGGCAACATCGACGCGGAGAGCGGCTGCGCGCTCCAGAACGACAACCAGAACCCGAACGACGTCAACGTGGTCGCGTCGCCGCCCTGGTACTCCGAGGACGTGCTGTCCGTGGCGTCGATGAACTCGGTGGGCGCGGTGTCGACGTTCTCGGTGTGGGGCCCGTGGGTGAGCGTGGCCGCGCCGGGTGAGGACATCGTCACGCTCGACCCGAACGGCCAGGGCCTCACCGACGCGAACGCCAACGAGAACAGGCAGCTCAGCCCGATCCAGGGCACCAGCTTCGCGGCGCCGTACGTGGCGGGCGTGGCGGCGCTGGTGCGCGAGCGGTTCCCGAAGCTGACCGCGCGGCAGGTGATGGACCGCATCAAGGCCACCGCGCAGCACCCCGGCAACCCCACCGGGCGGGACAACAAGATCGGCTACGGGATGATCAACCCGGTGGCCGCGCTGACCGCCGAGCTGCCGTCCGAGCGGCCGGGCGCGAAGCCCGCGACGCCCGAGCAGCTGATGACGAGCCTCGACCCGCTGAACCCGCCGAGCAGCACGCCGATGATCGTGGCGCTGGCCGGGACCGGCGCGGGCGTCGGGCTGCTCCTGCTGACGATGTTCATCGTCCACACGGTCAACCGGAACCGGGCCAAACGGGTGTGAATTTGATGGCGCCGCCTCCGGCGTCGCGGCTCGGTCGCCATGAAGTCGGTCGTTCGAGCCTCGTTTCCCGCCGATCGAAGAGCGTGATCGGCGGGAAAGGAGTCTCGAACGACCGACGCGACCTCGCGGGGTGTGTCCTCCGTTCAGGACACTTGGGCTCGGTGCGAGCGGGCGGTTAGTCCTCGCCGTGCGAACGGGGCTGTTAGTCCTCGCCCAGGACCGGCGGGGCGGACTTCTTGGGCTTGCCGAACACCTGCTCGGTGGAACCGGCCAGTTGGACCTTCGCCTTGTGGTCCTTGTCGCCGCCCTGCTGCGGGGCGCCGGCCATGCCGCCCATCATCCCGGCGCCCATCATCCCGGCGCCGCCGACGGGCGCGGCCGGACCGTGGCCGGCCGCCGCGGCGGCGGCCGGGCGGGCGCCCGGCTCCACGGGACGGGGTTCGGAGACGCCGGTCGAACCGCCCTGCTGCATGCGTTCCGGGGCTTCGCCACCGGGTGCGCCGCCACCGGGGATGCCGCCACCACCACCGGGAACTCCGCCGGGGACGCCGCCGCCGCCACCGCCCGGGACGCTGCCGCCGCCGGAGGCTGGGGCACTGCCGGTGGCGGCGGGTTTCGTCTCGGGAGTCGGGGTCTGCGGGACCGTCGCCTTCGGCGGCTCGGTGAACGTCCAGTTCTGCTCGGGGTACTTGTGCTCCATCTTCACGCCGGCGAAGCCCTCGGCGCCGGACACCCCGTCGCACAGCCGGAGGAACGCCTCCAGCACGTCGCGCACCGACTCGTGCAGCTCCTTCGCCGGGTCGTGCAGCTCGTCCAGTGCCTCCACCACGCGCCGGTCGCCGTCCACCGGCAGCGCCGCCGCGCCGGACACCGCGTCGGCCGCGTCGGCGTACACGCGCGCCATGTCCTCCACGATGCCGCGGAGGCCCTCGGCGGTCTGGTCCAGCGCCTCGCCCATCGCGTGCATCGCGTCGGACATGTCGTGCCCTGCCAGCCCGACCTTCTGCATGTGCTCGACGAACGAGTCCGCGTCCTTGCCCTGCCACGCCGAGTCGAGCTTGCCGAGCGGCTTGGTCAGGTCCCGCGTCACGTGCTCGGCGACGAGCCCGGCCTTGCGCCAGCGCTCCGCCTCGTCGTGCAGGTCGTTCCAGTCGCCCACGACGGGCGCGAAGTAGTCCGCCACCAGGTCGCGGACGCCGAGCCGCCGGCTGATCCCCGACAGGTAGTCCAGTTCCGGCCCGACCTCGGCGGCGATCTGCCTGCCGTCCTTGCCCCGCATCAGCCCACCCACCCCGTCAGCGCCGGTCGGCGTTCTTGATCAACGCGACGGCCTCGTCGTCCTGGGCGCCGTAGTGCTCGGCCACCTCGTGCAGGCCCTGCCCCGCCGACGTCAGCACCTCGCACGCGCGGTCCAGCTGGTGGTTCAGCATCTCCGACGCGCGGCGGTACGCCTCCGCGTTGCGCAGCGTCCGCCCCAGCTCGCCGAAGCTCCGCTCGCGCACCGGCGCGTCCCGCAGCGCGTCCCGCGCCTTGGACAGCTCCTCGGCCGCCTCGTCGACGCGCTTGGCGTACAGCTCCAGCCAGCGCGGGTCGACCGACACCCGGTGGGCGCCCACGGCTGCCGCCACGGGCGTGCGTGTGACCTCGTTCACCCGGACACCTCCTGCCCCCTATGACGGGAACCGGCCCGTGCCGGTTCCGTCACGGGGAGTCCGCACGGCTCAGCCGCCCTGCTTCTTGGCCTTGTCCTCGGGCAGCAGGCCGTTGTCCTTCGGCACGGGGATCGAGTCCCAGCTGCGCGAGGCGTCGTTCCGGTTGAGCTGGGGCCCGTTGGGCAGCAGCCGCAGGATCGACTCGGGCCCCGGCGCGAAGCCGTCCGCGCCGAGCCCGAGCGCGCCCGCCGTCAGCACGTCCGGGATGCCGTACTTCACGCCGCGGCCGGTGATGAGGTGGATCGGGCCGCTGGCGAAGTCCTGGGTGGACGTCGCGCTGCGCACCACGGCCGCCTTGCCCGGAGCCATCGCGAACTGGCTGACGACCTCGCCGGTCGCGCCGACCTGGTTGATCTCCACCGGCACCACGTCGGACGGGATCGGCAGCGACGGCGCGATGGTGACCTTGGTGTGCTGGGACTTGTTGTCCGCGTTCACGTTCTGGGCCTGCCAGCCCAGGCAGATCACCCGGTTGTTCTGGTTGGGCTCCAGCACCTCGGGCACGTCCGGCGGGTAGTCGGCGAAGTCGAGCTGGTCGGCGGTCTGCGCGTTGTTGATCCGCGCGATGTCCACCAGCTTCGGCTCGGCGCCCTGCGCGTACGTCGCGCGGATGAGGTCGGCCGCCGCGCGGCTCACCTTCTGCAGGCCTTCCTTCAGCGCCACGTAGAACTCGGGGTCCGCGCCACTGCGGCGGACCTCGATGACGTCGCTGACCTGCAGGTTCACCCCGCTGACGTAGGTCACCGGCTGGTCGCGGCCGGGGATGTCCGGCGCCACCAGCGGCTTCGCCTCGGGGATCGCGTTGAGCAGGCCCGTGCTGATCGCGCGCGGGTTCTTCTGGCTCAGGTTCAGCGCGGTGCGGATCTCCGGCTTGGTCAGGTCGACCTTGGCCCGCACCGTCGACGTCGACGTGATCTTCGAGTTCTGCGGCGCCTTGTAGATCAGGTACGCCTGCTTGTCGTCGGTGCCCGCGCGCACCAGCAGGGCGCGGTTGCCGTCGAGCAGCTCGCCGCCGCCGCTGTAGCCCGCGAGGACGGTGGTGGTGAACTTGCCCGGCGCCGCCGGGTCGTTCAGCGACTCGTCCAGCGCCAGGGTGTCGCAGACGGACCAGTCGGAGCCGATCCGGGCCTCCGGCGCCGGCAGCACGTCCGGGCCGTCGGGGATGCCCGTCAACCGGCCCTTCGCGAGCTTCGCCAGCGCCTTCTCGGTGACCAGCTTCGGCTCGCCGCCCGCCACCTGCGGACCCTGGTTGAGCTGGCCCGCCGCCGCGTCACTGCCCGCGACCGCCGCCTGGCTCTTGTCGGGCTGCTGCATCTGCAACAGCAGGAGCCGCGCGGACGCGAGGTTCGTCATGGGGATCAACGTCTTGGGCTTGCCCTGCCGCACGACGTAGACCTGGCCGGTCTCCTTGGAGATGGCGATCTGGGTCTGGTCGTCGACCTGGGGGTCCGGCGAGAAGAAGCCGAAGATGAGGAAGCCGATGAGGCCGATGACGCCGAGCAGGACGCCCACCGCGGTCGCACGCGAGTGCGTGCGCATCGGGTCGTGCAGCATCACCGCGTCTCTGCGCACCAGGGCGGACTGCATCCGGCGCAGCACGAAGCGGTAGGCCTGGACCTGTGACTTGGTGGTGGGTGTTGATGCCATTCTCGGCTCGCTGCTCTCCCAGTCGCGGTACGGTCTGCACGATAGCCGGACGGCGGGTGGTCCGTGTGCGGGTTGGTCAGACCCGGTCGGTCCCACCCGGCGCACGCCGACGGAAAGAGAACCAGAGCGGATGTCCGTGACCACCCCACATCCGGGCCCACCCAACCCCGCCATGGCGCGCGCGCAGGCCGCCGGGGGCGCCGTGCGCGCCGCGGTGCTCCGGGCACGCCGACGCACGGCGGGCGCGAGCCTGGGTTCGCTGCCGGTCGCCAACCTGGTGGTGCTGGAGGTCGGCGTCGCGATCGGCCTGGTCCTGCTGACGATCGGCGCCACGGGTGACGGCGTGAAGCCCGTGCCGATGTACGTCGCGGGCGGCATCGTCCTCATCGCGCTGATCCTCGCGTTCACCCGGTCCCGCGGTCGCTGGCTGACCCAGTGGATCGGCTTGATCGTGCGCTTCAACTTCCGCTCGCACTCCCGCACCGCCAAGCGCAGCGGCCCGGTCGAGATGAAGCCTCCGTCCGAAGAGGAGTCCACGGTCATCGGGCCGGACGACCCCCGGGTGGCGTTGCTGCGCCTGGCCGTGCCGGACCTCGTGGTGGCCCGCGGCGTCGACCACGAGCGCCGCCCGCTGGGCATGGCGTGGCACCAGGGCGCGTGGACCGCAGTGCTGCTGGTCGACCCGGCCCCCGGTCTGATCACCGCGGTGGGCAGCGCGCCGTCGCTGCCGCTGGGCGCGCTCGCGCCGACGCTGGAGGACCGCGGCGTGGTCCTCGACGCGATCTCCGTGATCTGGCACTGCTACCCCGGCAGCGCGGCGCTGCCGGTGAACTCCCCCGCGCTCAACTCGTACCTCGAAGTGCTCGGCCCGCTGCCCGCGGCGGCCCGCCGGACCACGTGGATCGCCGTGCGGCTGGACCCGCGGCGGTGCGCGGCGGCGATCCGGGAACGCGGCGGCGGCGTCGTCGGCGCGCACCGGGCGCTGATCGGCGCGCTGTCCCGCGTGCGCAACGCGTTGGAGTCGACGGGCGTGTCGATCCGCCCGCTCGACCCGGACGAGCTCATCCGCGCGGGCATCTCGGCGGCCGAGCTCACGTCGGTGGCCGGGTCCAACACCTCGGTGTCGTTGCGCGAGAAGTGGTCCGGCGTGACGGCGGGCGGCGTCGGCCACGCCAGCTACGCGATCACCGGCTGGCCCGCCAAGGGCATGCGGAACAACCTGAACGCGCTGACCGGCGTGCGGGCGCTGTCCTCGACGCTGTCCATGACGATCTCGCCGAGCAGCGAGCAGGGCCAGGTCGGCCTGCGCGGCATGGTGCGGGTGAGCGCGCGGACGCCGTCCGAACTGGACCGCGCGGACGACCGGCTGAAGGCGTTGGCCGACAAGCTGGACATCACGCTGACCCCGTTGAACGGCCTGCAGGTCGCCGGGCTGGCCGCGACGCTGCCCCTCGGAGGTGTGGCGTGAGCAACTCCCGGTTGATGGACTCGCGCGGCAAGGGCGTGGCGCCGGAGTTCCTGGTGTCGCCGCAGATGCTCGACGTGGTCAGCCCGTCCGGCGACCGCGGCGGCATGGTGCTCGGCTCCGGCCTGCAGGGCGAGCCGCTGACGATCTCGGTGCTGCGCTCCGCGCCCACCCGCATGGTGGTCGTCGGCGGGCTGTACCTGGCCCGCCAGATCGCGTTGCGCGCCATGGCGACGGGCGCGTGGATCACCATCGCGACGGGCCGCCCGGCGGCCTGGCAGCCGGTGGTGCGGGCGGCGGGCGCGGGCCCGGACGGCCGCCCCTCGCCGCTGGTGCAGCTGCGCCGGCTGAGCCCGGTGGAGCTGCCCCGGCCGTCCGAGGACAGCCCGCTGCTGGTCGTGCACGACGGCGGCCACGTGCCGCAGGAGCTGTTCCCGCCGCGCTCGCCGTGGCAGACCACGATGTACGTCCTGCCCTATTTGCACCCGCAGGCGGCGAACACCGCGAATTCCGCGGACCTCGTCCTGCTCCAGCGGCTCCCGGTCGGGCAGGCGCAGTTGGCGAGCCAGATCTGGCGCCTCCCACCGCAGATGGCGCACCAGCTCACCACGTTGAAGGACGACCAGGTGATCGCGCTCGGCACGAACCTGTGGCTTCCGTTGCGCCTGGTCACCACTCCCGGTGAGCAGCAGATCCTCGGCGCGGTCCGCCGCGGCGACTGACCGGCGACCACTTCCCGGCAGGCCCGGTGTGCCCTCGGACAATGTCCGGGGGCACATTTTTCGATGAGGGGCCAGTCACTCGGCGCACCAATTCGTTCACAGCTTGAATAAACTGTGTACGAGTCGATCGTCGGTTGTTCCCGACAAATTCTTGCGCGCCGGCGGCAGCGCGAACTAGGAACAACTCACCGTGTCCGTCCGGTCTCGGGGGCGACGCCGGCCGGACACCCACCCTGCGAAAGAGGAGAACCCCTGACATGGGAGACGTTCGCGCGTCCTGGACGAAACGGCTGGCCGGTGTCGGGCTGGCCACGGGCACGGCGTTCGCCGTCACCGCCGCGCTGACCACCTTCACGTCCGCGGCGGCGGAGGGCGAGATCGTCGGCCTCGGCGCGCCGAACGCCGTGAAGGACAGCTACATCGTCGTGCTCAAGGACATGAACGCGAGCAGCGTGGGCACGCTGAGCGGCAAGTACCGGGCCAAGGTGAAGCACACGTACACCAGCGCGCTGCGCGGCTTCTCGGCCACCATGACGGAGGTGCAGGCCCGCAAGCTCGCCGCCGACCCGTCGGTGGCGTACGTGCAGCAGGACGGCGAGGTGTCGATCTCCGGCACGCAGGCGCCGACCCCGTCGTGGGGCCTGGACCGGATCGACCAGGCCGCGCTGCCGCTGGACAACTCCTACACCTACCCGAACGAGGGTGAGGGCGTCAGCGCCTACATCATCGACACGGGCATCCGGTTCACGCACACCGACTTCGGCGGCCGCGCCGTGAGCGGTCGCGACACCGTGGACAACGACAGCGACGCGACCGACTGCAACGGCCACGGCACGCACGTGGCGGGCACCGTCGGCGGCGCCAGGCACGGCGTGGCGAAGAAGGCCAAGCTGGTCGGCGTCCGGGTGCTGAACTGCGCGGGCTCCGGCACGTACGCGGGCGTCATCGCGGGCATCGACTGGTTGACCGCCAACGCGGTCAAGCCGGCCGTCGCGAACATGTCGCTCGGCGGCGGCGCGGACGCCACCGTCGACCAGGCCGTGCGCAACTCCATCGCGTCGGGCGTGACCTACGGCCTCGCCGCGGGCAACGACAACGGCGCGAACGCGTGCAACACCAGCCCGGCGCGCACCACCGAGGGCATCACGGTCGGCTCCACGACCAACACCGACGCCCGGTCGTCGTTCTCCAACATCGGCTCCTGCCTGGACATCTTCGCGCCGGGCTCCTCCATCACGTCGGCCTGGTACACCAACGACACGGCCACCAACACGATCAGCGGCACGTCGATGGCGACGCCGCACGTGGTCGGCGCGGCCGCCGTCTACCTGGCCGCGAACCCCACCGCCACCCCGCAGCAGGTGCGGGACGCCCTGGTGAACGGCGCGACGAGCGGCGTGGTCGGCAACGCGGGCACCGGCTCGCCGAACAAGCTGCTCCGCCTGGCCGGCTCCACCACCCCGCCGCCCACCGGCTGCGCGCCGAGGACGAACGCGACCGACGTCGCCGTGCCGGACCTGGGCACCGCGTCCAGCCCGATCTCGATCACCGACTGCGCGGGCAAGGCGAGCGCGACCTCCACGGTCGAGGTGCACGTCAAGCACACGTACCGGGGTGACCTGATCATCGACCTGATCACGCCGAGCGGCGCGGTCAAGCAGCTCAAGGTGCAGTCCGGTTCGGACGGCGCGGACAACGTCGACGCCACGTACACCGTGAACCTGTCGGCGGAGAACGCCAACGGCACCTGGCAGCTGCGCGTGCGCGACGCGTACAGCCAGGACACCGGCTACATCGACACCTGGACCCTCGACCTCTGAAGGCTCACCGGACCAGTCGCACGACGAGCGGCCCCTCACCACTTCCGCCGGTGAGGGGCCGCTCCACGTTTCACCTGATCAGGGACGGCGTCGCCCCGGTGGGACTGTGGCAGGGTCATAATCGAGTCGATCCTGGAGGTGGACCCGTGTCCGCAGCTCTGCAGCACCCGATCGGCCCGACCACGGTCGAAGACTGGCTCGCCCTTCCTCCTTCCGAGGACGGGTCGCGCACCGAGCTGATCCAGGGACATCTCCACGTGTCACCCGCACCCTCCTTCCGGCACCAACTGATCGCGTTCGAGCTGGGAGTGCAGATCCGCGGCGCGGTCAACGCCGGCGGGAACCGGAACCTGCGCGCCGTGCCGGCCGTGAACGTGAAGATCTCCTCGACCTTGCGCACCGGGCTGATCCCCGACGTCGCGATCGTCGACAGGCCGACGGGCGTGGTCTTCCCGGCCGAGGCGCTGTTGCTGGCGGTGGAGGTCTGGTCGCCCGGCAACCCGCGTGCCGAGCGCGAGGCGAAGATGGCCGGATACGCCTCCGCCGGTGTGCCGTTCGTGTGGACGGTCGACCAGAAGACCGAGTTGCACGAGCTGAGGCTCACCGCGCACCGGCTCGACGGCGACCGCTACGTGGTGGCGCAGACCGTGCGGGCCCCTGGCCCGGTGACGATCAACGCCGCGCCGCTCCCGATCACCGTCGACCTGGGCGACCTCGGCGTCTGACCCTCACACCCGCGTCGCGCACGCCTGCAACGCCTCCAGCACCCGCGGCCACGTGCAGTGGACCGGTTCGGTCGCCCGGTTGTGCGCCGCGATCCGCAGCCGTTCCCCCCGGTCCTGCACCAGGCGCGTGATCCCGCCGGCGAGATCGTCCGTCAGCACGCCCTCCACGCCGTCGCGCACGAAGTCGGCCACGCCCGTCCCCGGCCGCGCGACCACCGGCACGCCCGCCGTCCGCGCCTCCAGCGCCGCCAGCCCGAACGCCTCCCGCGCCGCCGCGTTGACGAACACGTCCGCCCCCGCGAGCAGGCGGCCGACGGCCCGCCGGTCCAGCCGGCCCGGCAGGCTCACCCACCCCATCCCGTTCCGCTCGACGTACCGGCGCAGCACGGCCATCTCCGGCCCCGCCCCGGCCACCGTCGCCCGCAGCGGCACGTCGGCGCGCACCTCCCGCAGCGCCCGCAGCAACGCCATCGGCTCCTTCCGCGCCGCGAGCCGTCCCACGGACACGACGTGCACCGCACCGTCCGGCCGCCGCGTCGGGGCGCGCCGCCACGACGACGGCACGATCCCGTTCGGCACCACGCCCACCGGGACGCCCGGCACGACCGCCCGCACCCGCTCCGCCGCCACCCGGCTCACCGCCGCCAGCGCCACCGGCGCGGAACTCCACGAGGCGAACCGGTCCAGCACCCGGTAGCACCGCTGCACCACGGGGTCCCACAGGCTGTGCACGACGACGACCACCGGCACGCCCAGCCGCGACGCCGACCGCACCCCCGACCACGCGAACGGCGAGATCGCGCCGACGTGGACGTACACGACCGACGGCTCCAGCGAGGCGAGCACCCGGTCGAGGCACGTGCCGGCCCTGGGGTGCACGGGCACGTCCCACGGCAGCCGCACGGCGATCCGGTGCACCGAGTACCCGGCGCCGTCCGACGCGAGCCTGGTGGCCGTCACCACGTGCACCTCGGCCCCGTTCGCGGCCTGCGCGCGGGCCAGTCCGGCGACCTGCACCTCGATCCCGCCGAGGCGCGGCAGGAAGCAGTCGGAGACGTGGATGATCGACACTCGCGCTCCCGTCAAGCCGCCGAACGGACCAACTGACACTCTTGCACCCGTGAGCCGAACCTGCGTGTTCTTCCACGCCCATCCCGACGACGAAGCCCTGCTGACCGGCGGCACGATGGCGCGCCTCGCCCGCGAGGGCCACCGCGTGGTGCTGGTCGTCGCGACCGCCGGCGAACGCGGGCTCAGCGCGGCGAGAACCGACCTCGGCGCGGTCCGCACCAGGGAGGCCCACGAGTCCGCGCGCGTCCTCGGGTGCGCGCGCGTGGAGTTCCTGGGCTACCGCGACTCCGGGCTGGACGGCCGGCGCGGTTTCGCCCGCGCCGACGTCGCCGAGGCCGCGGAACGGCTGGCCGAGCTCCTGCACGAGGAACGCGCCGACCTGCTGACGACGTACGACCCCGCCGGCGGCTACGGGCATCCCGACCACGTGCAGGTGCACCGGGTCGGCGCGTTGGCCGCCGAGCTGGCCGGCACGCCCCGCGTGTGGGAGGCGACGGTCGACCGCACGTCCCTGCTGCGCGGACTGCGGGTGGCGCGCCTGGCCCGCAGGTTCGACCTCGACCCGTTCCGGCACGCCTTCACCGCCCGCGACGAGATCACCCACTCGGTGGACGTCCGGCGGTACGCGCACGTGAAGCGGGCCGCGATGGCCGCGCACGCCACGCAGACCACCGGCGGCGAGTCGACCCGGACCCTCGCCGCCCTGCTCACCCTGCCGTCGCCGCTGTTCAAGCTGGTCCTCGGCACCGAGTGGTACGTGGAGCGCAAACGATTGCGGGCCCGGTGAGGCAGTCGTCCCACGTCCGGCGGACCCCCGTCCGCCGGCTCCGCGTCGCCGCCTCGCTGGCGTCCCTCGGCCTGGCGGCGTGGCTGGTCGTCGCACTGGTGCCCGCCGTCGGCGGCGTGGCGTGGACGGCGGTCGGCGACCAGGTGCGCCGGATCGGCCCCGGCACGGTGCTGGGGCTGACCGCCCTCTGGCTGGCCGGGCTCTGGACCTACACCTCCGTGCTCACCGGCTCACTGCCCGGCCTGCGCCGCACCCAGGCGTTCAGCCTGAACGCGGCGGGCAGCGCCATCAGCAACGTCCTGCCGTTCGGCGGCGCGGCCGGGGTGGCGGTGACGGCGGTCATGGCGGCGAGCTGGGGCCACTCGGCGCGCGCCATCACCACGTCCGCGATCGTCAGCGGCCTGTGGAACGCCCTGTTCCGGGTGGCGCTGCCGGCGCTCGCGCTGGCCGTGCAGGGCGCGGCGGTGCTGGGCCACGGCATCCTGCTCGCGACGGTGACGGCGGCCGGCGGGCTGCTGCTGGCCGTCGTCGTGCTGCTGCGCCTGCGGTGGCTCGGCCGGCTGCTCGGCGGGCGCGCCACCCGGTTCCTGCTGCGGCTGCGCCGGGAGACCGGCCGGGTGGTGCGGGACGGCTGGCGGCGGATGACCCTCGGCATGCTCGGCTACCTGCTGCTCCAGGGCCTGCTGCTGTGGTGCTGCCTGGCCGCCGCGGGCGTCCACCTGGGACCGGGCCCGACGGTGGCGGCGTTCGCGGTGAGCCGGCTGCTGACCCTCGCCGTGATCACGCCCGGCGGCGTCGGGCTCACCGAGAACGGCACCATCGCGCTGCTCGTCAGCCTCGGCACGCCCGCCGCGCCGGCCGTCGCGGGCGTGCTGCTGTTCGGCTTCTTCACCTACCTGGCGGAGATCCCGCTCGGCGCGGCGGCGTGGCTCACGTGGTCGGTGCGACGCGCACGTTCCGGGTGACCGCGGCCCGCGCGGCGAGCTCGTCGTCCGCCGGGTAGTCGACCCGGACCAGCGACAACCCGTGCGGCGGCGCCACCGTCACCTCGCTGGACCGCGCGGTGAGCGACAGCAGCGACGCGGGCCAGCCCACCGGCTTGCGCCCCTCGCCGACCGCCAGCAGCGCCCCCACCAGGCTGCGCACCATCGAGTGGCAGAACGCGTCCGCGGACACGAACGCGGTCAGCACGTCACCGTCCCGCACCCACTCCAGGCGCTGCAGCTCCCGGATCGTCGTCGCGCCCTCGCGCCGCCGGCAGAACGCGCAGAAGTCCCGTTCCCCCAGCAGCAACCGCGACGCCTCGTTCAACGCCCCCAGGTCCAGCGGACGCGGCCACGCCAGGGTGTCCAGCCGCCGCAACGGGTGCGCGCCGAACGGCGCGTCCGTGACCCGGTACTCGTAGTGCCGGCGCAACGCGGCGAACCGCGCGTCGAACTCGGCCGGCACGACCCGCGCCGAGAACACGCGCACGTCCGCGGGCAGCGCCCGCGCCAACCGCTTCGGCAAACCGGCGACGTCCACGCCGGACGGCAGGTCGACGTGCGCCACCTGCCCCGACGCGTGCACGCCCGCGTCCGTCCGGCCCGCCACGGTCAGCTGCACGTCCTCGCGCAGCACCGTCGACATGGTGTCCTCCAGCACGCCGCACACCGTGCGCCGGTCGGGCTGCCGCGCCCAGCCGGAGAAGTCCGTGCCGTCGTACGCCAGGTCCAGTCGCACACGAACGAGCCCGTCGTCCCCAGCGGGGGCGACGGGCTCGTCGGTGAAGTGCGCGTCCGTCAGGACTCGTCCTTCTTCTCGGCCTTCGGTGCCTCGTCGTCGGACGCGTCCTCGGCGCCCTCGGCGGGCTCCTCGGCGGCGTCCTTCGTGGCGGACTCGGGCGCCTCGGCGTCCTGGTCCTGCACGTCCTCGGACTTCGTCTCCTCGGTCGCGGCCGCCGTCTCGTTCTTGGGGGCCTCGTCCTTGGCGAACTTGGTCTTGCGGGCGCGCTCCGCCTCGGAGGTGACGGTCTTCTCCGCGACCAGCTCGATGACGGCCATGGGCGCGTTGTCGCCCTTGCGCGGCATCGTCTTGGTGATGCGGGTGTAGCCACCGGGGCGGTCGGCGAACTGCGGGCCGATCTCGGCGAACAGCTTGTGCACGATGTCCTTGTCGCGGATCACCTTCAGGATCTCGCGACGGTTGTGCAGGTCACCGACCTTCGCCTTGCTGATCAGCTTCTCGGCGTACGGGCGCAGCCGCTTCGCCTTGGCCTCGGTGGTCGTGATCCGACCGTGGGTGAACAGGGACGTGGCCAGGTTGGCCAGCATCAGCCGCTCGTGGGCCGGCGAGCCCCCGAGACGGGGTCCCTTGGTGGGGGTGGGCATCGAATTGCTCCTCGGATTTCTTTCTGATCCTCTGCTCCGGCCCGGCCGCTAAGCGACCTCAGAGCTGCTCGGTCTCCGCGTAGTCCTGGCCGTCGTCGTGGGAGTCCACGGTCGTGTCCGTGCCCCAGCCTTCGGCCGGGTAGTCGGACGCGGCGGCCGACGGGTCGAACCCAGGAGGGCTGTCCTTCAGCGCGAGGCCGAGACCGACGAGCTTCATCTTGACCTCGTCGATCGACTTCGCGCCGAAGTTGCGGATGTCCAGCAGGTCCGCCTCGCTGCGCGAGACCAGCTCGCCCACGGTGTGGATGCCCTCGCGCTTGAGGCAGTTGTAGGACCGGACGGTGAGGTCCAGGTCCTCGATCGGCATCGCGAACGCCGCGATGGTGTCCGCCTCGGCGGGCGAGGGGCCGATCTCGATGCCCTCGGCGTCGACGTTCAGCTCGCGGGCGAGGCCGAACAGCTCGACCAGCGTCTTGCCGGCGGACGCGACGGCATCGCGCGGCGTGATCGACGGCTTGGTCTCGACGTCGAGGATCAGCTTGTCGAAGTCGGTCCGCTGCTCGACACGGGTGGCCTCGACCTTGTAGGTCACCTTCATGACGGGCGAGTAGATCGAGTCGACGGGAATGCGGCCGATCTCGGCGCCCGCCTGCTTGTTCTGCACGGCGGGGACGTAGCCGCGACCGCGCTCGACCACGAGCTCGATCTCCAGCTTGCCCTTGCCGTTCAGGGTGGCGATGTGCAGGTCGGGGTTGTGCACGGTGACACCGGCCGGAGGCACGATGTCGCCCGCGGTCACCGCGCCCGGCCCCTGCTTGCGCAGGTACATGGTCACCGGCTCGTCCTCCTCGGAGCTGACGACCAGCTCCTTGAGGTTGAGGATGATGTCGGTGACGTCTTCCTTCACACCGGGGACGGTCGTGAACTCGTGCAGCACACCGTCGATGCGGATGCTGGTCACGGCCGCGCCGGGGATGGACGACAGCAGGGTGCGGCGGATGGAGTTGCCGAGGGTGTAGCCGAAGCCCGGCTCCAGCGGCTCGATGACGAACCGGGAGCGGGTCTCGTTGACCGATTCCTCGCTGAGCGAGGGGCGCTGGGAAATCAGCACTGGGTTCTTCCTCTCTTACCCCGACGCCCGCTATTTGACGTCGTGGAGACCGGTCGCGGAGACCGGCAAACGCGGGCGGCACACCATTCCGTACCGCCGCGGGACCCGACTGGAGGGGCCGCGGACGGCCCCTCCAGGAGGATCACTTCGAGTAGAGCTCGACGATCAGCTGCTCGGTGACGGGCGTGTCGATCTGCGCCCGCTCCGGCAGCTGGTGGACCAGGATGCGCAGGTTGGACTGCACGACCTGGAGCCACGCCGGGATCGGCCGGTCGCCGAAGGAAGCACGCGCGGCCTCGAAGGGCAGCGTGGGCAGCGACTTCGGCTTCACGTCGATGATGTCGAACTTCGACACCCGGTAGCTCGGGATGTTCACCTTGTGGCCGTTCACGATGAAGTGACCGTGGCTGACCAGCTGGCGGGCCTGACGACGGGTGCGCGCGAGACCCGCGCGGTACACCACGTTGTCGAGGCGGGACTCGAGGATCTGCAGCAGGTTCTCGCCGGTCTTGCCGGGGCGGCGAACCGCTTCCTCGTAGTAGCGGCGGAACTGCTTCTCCAGCACGCCGTAGGTGTAACGAGCCTTCTGCTTCTCCTGGAGCTGCAGCAGGTACTCGGACTCCTTGATCCGACCGCGGCCGTGCTGGCCGGGCGGGTAAGGACGACGCTCGAACGCCTGGTCCCCGCCGACGAGGTCGACCTTGAGACGGCGCGAGATGCGAGTGGCCGGTCCGGTATAGCGAGCCATGTTGTCTTACTCCTCCCCGTGCCTCAGACCCGGCGCCGCTTGGGCGGGCGGCAGCCGTTGTGGGGCTGCGGGGTCACGTCCTGGATGGTGCCGACCTCGAGGCCGGCGGCCTGCAGCGAACGGATCGCGGTCTCGCGGCCGGAGCCGGGACCCTTCACGAACACGTCCACCTTGCGCATGCCGTGCTCGGCGGCCTTGCGGGCGGCGTTCTCGGCGGCCATCTGCGCCGCGAACGGCGTCGACTTGCGCGAGCCCTTGAAGCCGACGTGGCCGGCGGAGGCCCAGCTGATCACGTTGCCCAGCGGGTCCGTGATGGACACGATGGTGTTGTTGAACGTGCTCTTGATGTGCGCCTGGCCGTGCGAGACGTTCTTCTTTTCCTTGCGCCGGACCTTCTTGACCCCGGCGCCCGTGCGGGACTTGGGTGGCATTTCTGGGTGAACTCCTACTTGCTAGACGCGAGGTTACTTCTTGCCGGCCTTCTTCTTGCCCGCCACGGTCTTCTTCGGACCCTTGCGGGTGCGCGCGTTCGTCTTGGTGCGCTGCCCGCGGACGGGCAGGTTGCGACGGTGGCGCAGCCCCTGGTAGGTGCCGATTTCCATCTTGCGGCGGATGTCGGCCTGAACCTCGCGGCGGAGGTCACCCTCGACCTTGAAGTTGTTCTCGATGTAGTCCCGCAGCTTCGCCAGGTCGGCGTCACCGAGGTCCTTGACCCGGAGGTCGGGGGACAGCTCGGTCGCGGTCAGGACTTCCTTGGACCGCGTGCGCCCGATGCCGAAGATGTAGGTCAGCGCGATCTCCAACCGCTTTTCGCGGGGGAGGTCTACGCCAGCGAGTCGTGCCATACGGCGCTTGCTCCTAACAGTGGTGTCGCTCCAGGTCTGCTCCTCGCCCGGTCCCGGGACTGACTCGCTGTGTCAGTTCCGGTCGCTTTCACGACCGGTGTCCCGGCCCCGGCCTGGAGTCCGGGGGTGTGCCGCCGACGTTCCGGCGGCAGGTGCGAGGAGGCTTACTCGGTGTCGCGTCCGGTGAAGACCCGACTCGTGCAGGGGGTCTGCTCAGCCCTGGCGCTGCTTGTGGCGCAGGTTCTCGCAGATCACCATGACCCGACCGTGACGGCGGATCACCTTGCACTTGTCGCAGATCTTCTTGACGCTCGGCTGGACCTTCACGCCTGAGCTTCTCCTGCGTCAGCCGGTGCGCCCGTGCTGGGGCGCGCCGGAGGTCACTTGTAGCGGTAGACGATGCGCCCGCGGGACAGGTCGTAGGGCGAGAGCTCCACGACAACCCGGTCCTCAGGGAGGATGCGGATGTAGTGCTGACGCATCTTGCCGCTGATGTGTGCCAGGACCTTGTGACCGTTCTCCAACTCGACGCGGAACATCGCGTTGGGAAGCGGCTCGACTACGCGGCCCTCGACCTCAATGGCCCCGTCCTTCTTGCCCATGTCCTCCGCGTTTCGTGACGGTGGGTGTTACTTCCGGAGTGCGGGCACGCGGCACCCCGACTCCTCCAGGCCCTTGCGAACCCTGCCACCTCCGGGGACGAAGATCCCCGGGCATGACGGAACCGGCGCGACGAATGCGCCACCTGTCCATAGTACGCGGGTCAGCTCGAACGCCCAAATCGGGCCAGGTGGGCGGCCAGCAGGACCAGACCCCACGGGCCCGCCACCCAGATCCACCAGGGGTGGAGGGCTTCGCCGACGGCGAGGCTGATGACTCCCCAGATGAGGAAGTTGATCGCGCTGGCGGCGAACCAGGCGCCGGTGACGACCTTAGTCACCCCGTCGACGCGGCGCTTCACCGGCTCGGGTGACACGCGGGGCAGGTCGGCGGTGAGGGCCGTGAGTTCGGCGTACGTGCGGGCCTCGTACGCGGCGCGGGTCCGCTCGTCGAACTCCGACAGCGTCAGCCGGCCCTCGGTGTGGGCGCGGGACAGCTCCGCGGCGACCGCGGCCCGGTCGCGATCAGCCGCCCTGGTGAACGGGTCCTGCACGGCGCCACCTCCTCGCCGTCTACTATAACACTGTTACCGATGGTCGTCGGTCATCAGCCGGACGACGCCGAGCACCGCGCCCGCCGGGACGGCGATCCACAGGAACCAGGGGTGCGCGAACCCGTCGCCGACGAGCAGGCTCACGAGCAGCCAGAGGGCGAAGTTGAACGCGCTCACGGCCAGCCAGATAGTCGTGAGGACCCGCAACGCCTTCCGCCCGCCGCCGCGCGCCTTCACCGGTGGCGGTGGCGGGGCCGGTGGCGGGGCCGGGCTCACCGGCAGGTCGGCGACGAGGAGCGCGAGGTCGCCGCGGGTCTTGGCCTGCCAGGAGCGCACGACCCTGGCGTCGAACTCGGCGAGGTCGAGGCTGCCGTCGGCGTGGGCGCGGCGGAGCCACAGCTGGACGAGCTCGCGTTCGGCGTCGGAGGCTCGCACGTCCTCGGGCCGCACAGGATGCGTCACCGTGCCATCGTGGCCGCGCCCACCGCCCCGGAGAATGGGGCTAACCCCCCACTTCAGCCGGCACCCGCCACACCGCCACGCCCGCCGGTGCTCACCACGCCGCCACACCCGCCGTGCCACCGCGCCCGCCGGTGCTCACCGCGACCGCCACGACCGCCGATGCGCACCACGAAGGCTCACGCAGGGGTCCCCGCCCAGGGGATCCCTGTTTTTGATCCTGCCACGAAGCACCGACAGTCCCCGGCCACCGGGCGCCACCTGTGGACAACTCGCGCAACCACCGCGCCGCGGTCGAGCTGCCCGAACCCGGCGGCTCCCAAACCCGGCGGTCCCCAAAGCCACCAGGACCCGCGCAACGCCGACGCCGGTGGTCCCAGGTTCGGGGCCACCGGCGTCGGAGGATGTCGCGGAGGTTCAGTCCAGGGCGGTGAGGACCCACGGCCCGTCGTCGGTGATCGCCACCGAGTGCTCCCAGTGCGCCGCGCGCGAGCCGTCCGCCGTGACGACGGTCCAGCCGTCGTCCAGCTCGACGGTCCGCTCGGTGCCCAGGGTCAGCATCGGCTCGATCGCGATCGCCATGCCGACCTTCAGGCGCGGCCCCTTGCCGGGCTTGCCGTAGTTCGGCAGGAACGGGTCCATGTGCATCTTCGTGCCGATGCCGTGGCCGCCGTAGCCCTCGACGATCCCGTACTCGACCCCGTGCTCCTCGCCGGCCAGGATCGTGGCCGACTCGATCGCGAACGAGATGTCGCTCAGCCGACCTCCCGGCACCGCGGCGTCGATGCCCGCGAGCATCGAGGCGCGGGTGGCGTCCGACAGCTTCAGCTCCGCGTCCGTCACCTCGCCGACCGCCACGGTGACGGCGGAGTCGCCGTGCCACCCGTCGAGGATGGCGCCGCAGTCGATCGAGATCAGGTCACCCTCGGCCAGCACCTGCGTGCGGCTGGGGATGCCGTGGACGACCTGCTCGTTCACGGACGCGCAGATCGACGCCGGGAACCCGTGGTAGCCCTTGAACGACGGGATCGCGCCGGCGTCTCGGATGCTCTGCTCCGCCAGCTCGTCCAGTTCCGCGGTGCTAACCCCGGCCTTCGTGTGCGAGGTGACCAGGGCCAGCGTGCGGGCCACGACCAGGCCGGCGGCCCTCATGGCCTCCAGCTGGCCGCGGCTCTTGATCTCGATCATGCGGTCCCGACCGGGGACGATTCGACGCAACGCACCGACAAGTCCACCGCTCACTTCGGGTCGCGCAACGCGCGGAGAGCGCGCTCGCTGATCTCTTCGACCTCACCGACGGCGTCGATCGTCACGACGATGTCGGAGTAGTAGTCGAGCAGCGGCGCGGTCTCCGTCCGGTACACCTGCTGGCGGTGCCGGATCACGTCTTCCTTGTCGTCCGTGCGGCCGCGGGCGAGCAGGCGCTCCACCACGACGTCCTCGTCGATCCGGAATTCGAGCACCGCGTCCAACGCGTGGCCGTCGACGGCCAGCATCTCGCCCAGCACGGCCGCCTGGGCCGTGTTGCGCGGGAAGCCGTCGAGCAGGAAGCCGTTGGCGGCGTCCGGCTGCGCGAGCCGGCCCCGGACCATCTCGTTGGTGACCTCGTCCGGCACCAGTTCGCCGGAGTCCAGGTACTCCTGGACCTCCTTGCCCAGGTCCGTCTGCTGGCTGATGTGGGCGCGGAAGAGGTCCCCGGTGGAGATGTGCGGCACGCCGAGCTTGCTGCTGAGGATTTCGGCCTGGGTGCCCTTGCCCGCTCCGGGCGGGCCGACGAGAACGAGTCGCACTAGCGGAGGAACCCTTCGTAGTTGCGCTGCATGAGCTGGCTCTCGATCTGCTTCACGGTGTCGAGGCCGACACCGACCATGATCAGCACCGCCGTGCCGCCGAACGGGAAGTTCTGGTTCTGGCCCTGACCGGTGAGGTCGAGGAACAGGTTCGGCAGGATGGCGACGATGCCCAGGTAGAGCGAGCCGGGCAGCGTGATCCGCCCCAACACGAAGCGGAGGTACTCGGCGGTGGGACGACCCGGTCGGATGCCCGGGATGAACCCACCGAACTTCTTCATCTCGTCCGCACGCTCGTCCGGGTTGAACGTGATGCCGACGTAGAAGTAGGTGAAGAAGACGATCAGCAGGAAGTAGAGCGAGATGTGCACCGGGCTCGACTGGGTCACCAGGTGCGTCTGCACGAAGGTCTCCCACCAGCCAGGAGCGGAACCGTCGGTGGAGGCGGTCAGCCTGGAGATGAGATCGGGGAGGTACAGCAGCGACGAGGCGAAGATGACCGGGATGACACCGGCCTGGTTCACCTTGAGCGGCAGGTAGGTCGACGTGCCGCCGTACATCCGGCGGCCGATCATGCGCTTCGCGTACTGGACCGGGATGCGGCGCTGCGCCTGCTCGACGTAGACGACGCTGGCGATGATCAGCAGGGCCGCGACGCAGACCAGGAAGAAGGTCAGGCCACCGCGGTCGAAGATGATCTTGCCCTCGATCGGCACGCGGGCCGCGATGCCGGTGAAGATCAGCAGCGACATGCCGTTGCCGATCCCCTTCTCGGTGATGATCTCACCGAGCCACATGATCACGCTGGTGCCGGCGGTCATGACGACCACGAGGACGACCAGGTTGAAGATGCTCTCGTCGGGGATGACCGGCACTTCGCAGTTCGCGAACAGCTGGTCGCGCACGGCCAGGGCGATGATGCCCGTGGACTGCAGGACCGCCAGCGCGATGGTCAGGTAGCGGGTGTACTGGGTCAGCTTGCCCTGACCCGCCTGCCCTTCCTTCTTCAGCTGCTCGAACCGCGGAATCACCACGGTGAGCAACTGGATGATGATGCTCGCCGTGATGTACGGCATGATGCCGAGCGCGAAGATCGACAAGTTCAGCAGTGCGCCACCGCTGAACAGGTTGATCAGCGAGTAGATCCCCTGCTGGTCGACCGACTCGACACACTGTTTGACGTTCTTGAAGGAGACGCCCGGCGCGGGCATGGTCGCGCCCAACCGGTACACCACGACGATCCCGAGTGTGAAAAGGATCTTCTTGCGTAGGTCCGGCGTCGCGAGAGCCGAGCGGAATGCGCCGAGCACGCGAACCTCCATCAGCGTTGCCGCCCCACTGGGGTCGGCATCCTGCGGTACCGGCTTTGTTGCCGGCACAGTCTTGCGGACGTGCCGTCGACTCCTTGCCGACGGTGGCGGAAGCGACAGGTAGCCGCGACCGACCCGGAGGGCATCCGGGTTCAGCCCGCGACTTTAACAGCCGCTTGGCCGATTGCCGTAGCCAGTCGTCCTTCACACTTCGTACCTGATCGACTACGGCGGCCCGCAAGCCCCCGAATGGATCAAGTTCGGCTCGTCGCCAGCAGACCGGCCATGCCGAGCAGCACGCCCGCGGTGGCCTTGTCGAGCCGCGCCCGGGCCCGCCGGGTCAGCCCTGCCCGGCGGATGCCGGCGCCCAGCGCGACGTAAGCGGTCCCGGCGACGGCCTCGGCCGCCAGGTAGATCGCGCCGAGCGTCGCGAGCTGGAGCGGGATGGGGCCGCGGGCGGGGTCGACGAACTGGGGGACGAAGGCGGTGAAGATCAGCAGCGCCTTGGGGTTCGTGATCGCCACCACGAACTCCTTGCGCAGCGGAGTGCCCTGCCTGGCTGGCGTTTCGGTGGTGTCCTTGGTCGTCAGGATGCGCACGGCGAGGTAGACGAGGTACGCCACGCCCGCCCACTTGATGACGGTCAGCGCGGTGTGGCTGGCGGCGAGGATGGGCCCCAGGCCCGCGACCACCGCCGCGACCATGAGGGAGAAGGCCGCAAGACGCCCCAGGAGCGCCGTAGCGGCCTTGAGCGGCCCGTGGTGGACCGCGTGGTGCATGCCCAGGAGGTTGTTGGCGCCAGGGGTCAACGCGACCAGGAGCGAGGCGCCGAAGAAGAAGGCCGGCCACATGCGTGCACGCTAACCCGGCCGCCAACCGGTTTTACGCCTTGGGCGAACGTCCGTCCCACCACCCGCCGGGCGATGCCGGCAAGTGTCAAGAATCCGCGAGCGGGACAGTTGTCCACCGGTTGTCCACAGGACCAATCGCGTTGCGTGGGCTGTTGGTGCCGGCCGGCGGCGGATCGGGGCCGGGCTGCTCGAAGTTGTCCACAGGCCCGACCACAACGCGGAGGAACTGTCGGTGCCGGCCGGCAGGATCAAGAACAGGGGATCCCCTGGGCGGGGACCCCTGCGAAGCACGGCCGCGCGGCACGGGCGAAGAACCCGCAGCGCCACCGGAGCAGCGCCGGCACAGAACCCCCGAAGCCTCACCGGGCGGCACGGTCCGTAACGACAGCCGGGCGGCACCAGCCCGCGCAGCGGAACCGTTGTGACGCCCACCCGCCGGCGTGAGCGCGGCCTCTGCCCGCCGAAGGCTCACGGGCGCCCAGCGGCAACCGTAGAGACGTGGTGGTCCGGGGCAAGGGAAAGGCCCCCGGAGCGGGAGGCTCCGGGGGCCTTTCGGCAATGCCTTGCGTGCGTCGTGCTCAGAGCACGGTGGTGGTGCCACCGGCGGCGGCGATCTTGTCGACCGCGCTGCCGGAGAACTTGTTCGCCACGACGTCCAGCTTGACGCCGTTCAGGTCACCGTTGCCGAGGACCTTGACGAGCTGGTTCTTGCGCACCAGGCCCGCGTGGATGAGTGCGTCCACGTCCACCCGACCGCCGTCCGGGAACACCCGGGCGAGGTCGCCCACGTTCACCACCTGGTACTCGGTGCGGAACGGGTTGCGGAAGCCCTTCAGCTTCGGCAGGCGCATGTGCAGCGGCATCTGGCCACCTTCGAAGCGCGGGGAAACGTTCTTCCGCGCGCCGGTGCCCTTCGTACCGCGACCGGCCGTCTTGCCCTTGGAGCCCTCACCGCGACCGACACGGGTCTTCGCGGTCTTGGCGCCGGGGGCCGGACGCAGGTCATGGATCTTGATGGTCACGACTGGACCTCCTCGACGACCACCAGGTGGCGAACGGCGTGGATCAGGCCGCGCACCTGCGGCGTGTCCTCGCGGACCACCGACTGGCGGATCTTGCGCAACCCCAGGGTCCGGAGGGACTCACGGTGGTTGTGCTTGGTACCGATGCTGCTCTTGACCTGGGTCACCTTGAGCTGGGCCATGGTCACACCGCCCCTGCACGGGCACGGAGCATGCCGGCGGGAGCCACATCCTCGAGCGGCAGACCGCGGCGGGCGGCCACCTCCTCGGGACGCTGAAGGCCCTTCAGGGCCGCCACCGTGGCGTGCACGATGTTGATGGCGTTGTCGGAGCCCAGCGACTTGCTCAGCACGTCGTGGACACCGGCGCACTCCAGCACCGCGCGGACCGCGCCACCGGCGATGACACCGGTACCGGCCGAGGCCGGACGCAGCAGCACCACACCGGCCGCCTTCTCGCCCTGCACCGGGTGAGGGATCGTGCCCGCGATGCGGGGGACGCGGAAGAAGTTCTTCTTCGCCTCCTCCACACCCTTGGCGATCGCCGCCGGCACTTCCTTGGCCTTGCCGTAGCCGACACCGACCATGCCGTCGCCGTCACCGACCACGACGAGGGCGGTGAAGCTGAACCGACGACCACCCTTCACGACCTTGGACACGCGGTTGATCGCAACCACGCGCTCCAGGTGCGGGGTCTTCTCCTGGGCCGCGCCGCCGCGGCCGCCGTCACGACGGTCGCGACGCTCACCGCGCTCGCCTCCGCCGCCTTCGCGACGCGTGCGTCCTGGCATCAGGCGTCCCTCTCAATTCCGAAGATGTGCATTGTCAGAACTCCAGCCCCGCCTCACGGGCGGCATCGGCCAGAGCGGCGATCCGACCGTGGTAGGCGTTGCCGCCGCGGTCGAAGACGACCTGGGTGATCCCGGCTTCCTTGGCACGCGCGGCGGCCAGCTGGCCGACCTTGACCGCGCGAGCCTTCTTGTCGCCGTCGATCGCCCGGACGTCCGCCTCCACGGAGGAGGCTGCCGCCAGGGTGTGGCCGGCGAGGTCGTCGATGATCTGCACGGTGATGTGCTTCGACGACCGGTGCACGACCAGGCGCGGGCGCTCCGACGTGCCGCTGACCTTCTTGCGGAGGCGGAAGTGACGGCGGGTCTTGGCGATGCGGCGAGTGGTCGAGATGTCCTTGCCCACCGGCTTGCGCTTCGTTGCAGTCTCGCTCATGTCACTTACCCGTCTTTCCGACCTTGCGGCGGATCTTCTCGCCCGCGTAGCGCACGCCCTTGCCCTTGTACGGGTCGGGCTTGCGCAGCTTGCGGATGTTGGCGGCGACCTCGCCCACGAGCTGCTTGTCGATGCCGGCCACGGAGAAGCGGGTCGGGGTCTCCACCGCGAAGGTGATGCCCTCGGGGGCCTCCACCTTCACCGGGTGGCTGTAGCCCAGCGCGAACTCCAGGTCGGAACCCTTCAGCGCCACGCGGTAACCGACGCCGTGGATTTCCATCTTCTTCTCGTAGCCCTGCGTCACGCCGACGACCATGTTCTGCACCAGGGTGCGCGACAGGCCGTGCAGCGAGCGGCTGCGACGCTCGTCGTTCGGGCGCTTCACCTCGAGGGTGCCGTCTTCGGCCTTCTCGATGATGATCGGCTCAGCGATGTTGAGCGACAGGGTGCCCTTCGGGCCCTTGACGCTCACAGCCTGGCCGTCGATGTTCACGTCGACCCCGGAGGGGACGGTGATCGGCAGTTTTCCGATGCGCGACATTGCCTAGTCCCCCTTCCTCACCAGACGTAGGCGAGGACTTCTCCGCCCACGCCCGACTTGTTGGCCTGGCGGTCGGTCATCAGACCGCCAGAGGTCGAAATGATCGCGACGCCCAGACCGCCCAGCACCTTCGGCAGGTTGGTCGACTTCGCGTAGATGCGCAGACCGGGCTTCGACACGCGGCGGAGGCCGGCGATGCTGCGCTCCCGGTTCGGGCCGTACTTCAGCTCGATAACCAGGTTCTTGGCCACGTCGCCCTGCTCATCGCGGTAGCTCGCGATGTAGCCCTCGCGCTTGAGGATCTCGGCGATGCTGGCCTTCAACTTCGAGTGCGGCATCACGACCTTGTCGTGGTAAGCCGAGTTCGCGTTCCGCAGACGCGTCAACATGTCTGCGATCGGGTCGGTCATCGTCATGGTGACCTGGTCAACCTTTCTCGCTGCGGTTCCCCAGCCAGGGTCCGAGCCGACCTTGCGGCCGGCTGGTCGTGGACGGGCCTACAGCGAAGTGATGAGTCTCAAAAAAACCTGCCGCCGAGCCGGACTTACCAGCTGGACTTGCTCACACCGGGCAGCTCGCCCCGGTGCGCCATCTCGCGGAGGCAGATCCGGCACAGGCCGAACTTGCGGAACACCGAGTGCGGGCGACCGCAACGCTGGCAGCGGGTGTAACCCCGCACCTTGAACTTCGGCTTGGCCGCGGCCTTGTTGATCAGCGCCTTCTTGGCCATGATCAGTTCTCCTTGAACGGGAAGCCCAGGAGCTTCAGCAGCGCCCGGCCCTCTTCGTCGTTGGTCGCGGTCGTGACCACGGTGATGTCCATACCGCGGGGACGGTCGATGGCGTCCGGGTCGATCTCGTGGAACATCGACTGCTCGTTCAGGCCGAACGTGTAGTTCCCGTTGCCGTCGAACTGCTTGCCCGAGAGGCCGCGGAAGTCGCGGATACGGGGCAGCGCGATCGTCAGCAGTCGGTCCAGGAACTCCCACATGCGGTCGCCGCGCAGCGTGACGCGCGCGCCGATCGGCATGCCCTCGCGCAGCTTGAACTGCGCGATGGACTTGCGGGCCTTGCGGACCTCGGGCCGCTGGCCCGTGATGATCGACAGGTCCTTGACGGCGCCCTCGATCAGCTTGCCGTCACGGGCGGCGTCGCCGACACCCATGTTGACGACGACCTTCACCACGCCCGGGATCTGCATGACGTTGGCGTACTCGAACTGCTCGCGCAGCGAGGCGACGATCTCCTCGCGGTAGCGGGCCTTCAGCCGCGGAATGGTCTTCTCAACGGTGGTCATCAGATGTCCTTCCCGTTACGACGGGAAATGCGGACCCGCTTGCCCTCGTCGTTCGTCCGGTAGCCCACACGGGTCGGCTTGCCGTCCGAGTCGACCACCATCACGTTGGACACGTGGATGGGGGCCTCCTGGGTCACGATGCCGCCCGACTGCGCGCCGCGCTGGGTCTGCGTGATCCGGGTGTGCTTCTTGATGCGGTTGACGCCCTCGACCAGGACGCGGTTCTCAGCGGGGTAGGCCATGATGACCTTGCCGCGAGCACCCTTGTCCTTGCCGGCGATAACCACGACGGTGTCGCCCTTCTTCACCTTCATGATCAGAGCACCTCCGGCGCCAACGAGATGATCTTCATGAACTTCTTGTCGCGGAGCTCACGACCGACCGGGCCGAAGATGCGGGTGCCCCGCGGCTCGTTGTCGTTCTTGATGAGCACCGCGGCGTTCTCGTCGAACCGGATGTAAGAGCCGTCGGGACGGCGCTTCTCCTTGACGGTGCGGACGATGACCGCCTTGACGACGTCGCCCTTCTTGACGCCGGCACCCGGGATGGCCTGCTTCACCGTCGCGACGATGATGTCCCCGATGCCCGCGTAGCGGCGGCCCGAACCACCGAGAACACGGATGCAGAGGATTTCCTTCGCACCGGTGTTGTCGGCGACGCGTAGCCGCGACTCCTGCTGGATCACTTACCTACTCCTTGACCATTCCTGGCCCGCCAGATTTCCGACCTGACGGGCTCGGTCCGCTGCACCCGGTGCTGCTGGGCCAGTTTCTTGGGCTTACTTGGCCTTTTCGAGGATCTCGACGAGGCGCCAGCGCTTGGTAGCCGACAGCGGACGCGTCTCCATGAGGAGGACGCGGTCGCCGACACCGGCGGTGTTCTGCTCGTCGTGCGCCTTCACCTTGGTGGTGGAGCGCAGGACCTTCGAGTACCGGGCGTGCTTCTTCCGGTCCTCCAGTGCGACCACGATCGTCTTGTCCATCTTGTCGGACACGACGTAGCCCTCGCGGACCTTGCGGTCGTTGCGCACCTCGGTCGTCACTTCGTTGCTCTCGCTCATGCCGCACCCTCACCAGTGGAAACCGCGTCGGGGGAGGCCGAGAGGCCCAGCTCCCGCTCCCGCATCACGGTGTAGATCCGGGCGATCTCGTGCCGGACCGTGCGCAGGCGGCGGTTGTTGTCGAGCTGCCCGGTGGCCATCTGGAAGCGGAGGTTGAACAGCTCCTCCTTCGCCTCCCTCAGGCGCAGCACGAGCTCTTCCTCGGTGAGCTCACGCAGCTCGGAAGCGGTGGTACCCGCTGCCATCAGAACTCACCACCCTCACGCGTAACGATGCGGCACTTCATCGGGAGCTTGTGGATCGCGCGACGCAGCGCCTCGCGGGCCACAGCCTCGTTCGGGAAGCTCATCTCGAAGAGCACCCGACCCGGCTTGACGTTGGCCACCCACCACTCCGGCGAGCCCTTGCCGGAACCCATGCGGGTCTCGGCCGGCTTCTTGGTCAGCGGGCGGTCCGGGAAGATGTTGATCCAGACCTTGCCACCACGGCGGATGTGCCGGGTGATGGCGATACGAGCCGACTCGATCTGCCGGTTGGTCACGTAGGCGGGCTCCAGAGCCTGGATGCCGAACTCGCCGAAGGTGACCCTCGTGCCGCCCTTGGCAGCACCGGACCGTCCGGGGTGGTGCTGCTTGCGGTGCTTAACCCTGCGCGGGATGAGCACGACTCAGCCCTCCGTCTTCTCTTCGGTCGGCGCGGCGGCCTGGTCGCCCGCAGCGGCCCGGCCGGCCTCGGTGCTGGTCGCGGTGGTGCCGCTGGCGCCGGAACGACGCGCCCGGTTCGGGCGGTCGGCACGGTCGCGGTCACGACGCGGCGCGCGGTCGGCCGCCGGGGCGGCGTCACGCTCACGCTTGGCGCTGATGCCACCGACGATGTCGCCCTTGTAGATCCACACCTTCACGCCGATCCGGCCGAACGTGGTGCGGGCCTCGAAGAAGCCGTAGTCGATGTCGGCGCGCAGCGTGTGCAGCGGCACGCGGCCGTCGCGGTAGTGCTCGGAGCGGGACATCTCGGCGCCGCCGAGACGACCGCCGCACTGCACGCGGATGCCCTTCACCTGCGGGGAACGCATGGCCGACTGGATGGCCTTGCGCATCGCGCGGCGGAAGGCGACGCGGTTGGACAGCTGCTCCGCCACGCCCTGCGCGACGAGCTGCGCGTCCGACTCGGGGCTCTTCACCTCGAGGATGTTGAGCTGCACCTGCTTCTTGGTGAGCTTCTCCAGCTCACCGCGGATGCGGTCGGCTTCCGCGCCGCGGCGGCCGATGACGATGCCCGGCCGGGCGGTGTGGATGTCGACGCGAACCCGGTCACGGGTGCGCTCGATCTCCACCTTGGAGATGCCGGCACGCTCCATGCCGCGCGAGAGCAGCTTGCGGATCTTGACATCCTCGGCCACGTACTCGGCGTACTGCTTGTCGGCGTACCAGCGGGACTTCCAGTCGGTGGTGATCCCCAGCCGGAAGCCGTGCGGGTTGATCTTCTGACCCACTACCGAGCACTTCCCTTCGCGCTGGTCTTCTTGGGACGGCTCTCCACCTCGACGGTGATGTGGCTCGTCCGCTTGCGGATCCGGTAGGCGCGGCCCTGGGCGCGCGGACGGAACCGCTTGAGGGTCGGACCCTCGTCCACGTAGACCTTCGACACCCACAGGGTGTCGGGGTCCAGGGACAGGTTGTTCTCGGCGTTGGCCACGGCGCTCTGCAGCACCTTGCGGACCGGCTCACTTGCCGCCTGCGGCGCGAACTGGAGCACGGCCAGGGCCTCGCTGGCGCTACGACCCCTGATGAGCTCGACGACGCGACGCACCTTCATCGGCGTGTCACGGACGTAGCGAGCCCGAGCCACGGCGCGCGGGAACTCCGGCGCTTCGGCTTCGTTACGGGCGTTCATCGCTGCTTCCCCTTGCTCTTCCTCTAGTTCGTCGCCTAGCGACGGCGCGACTTCCGGTCGTCCTTGATGTGGCCCTTGAACGTGCGGGTCGGGGCGAACTCGCCGAGCTTGTGCCCGACCATCGCCTCCGTCACGAACACCGGCACGTGCTTGCGGCCGTCGTGCACCGCGATCGTGTGGCCCAGCATGTCGGGGATGATCGTCGACCGGCGTGACCAGGTCTTGATGACGGTCTTCTTGCCCGAC
Source organism: Saccharothrix hoggarensis (assembly GCF_052936025.1). Next base: position 7,071,670 of record NZ_CP193624.1, read on the forward strand.
TCGTTGAGGACGTCCACCTTCTTGAGCAGGTGGTCGTCCACGAAGGGGCCCTTCTTAAGGCTGCGAGGCATCCTTCACTCCCTCCCTGCTCAGCGCTTCTTACCGGTGCGACGACGCCGGACGATGAGCTTGTCGCTTGGCTTGCGGCGGCGGGTTCGACCCTCGGGCTTGCCGGCCGGGTTCACCGGGTGGCGACCACCGGAGGTCTTGCCCTCACCACCACCGTGCGGGTGGTCGACCGGGTTCATGGCGACACCGCGGACGGTGGGCTTCTTGCCCTTCCACCGCATGCGGCCGGCCTTGCCCCAGTTGATGTTCTGGTGCTCGGCGTTGCCGACCTCGCCGACCGTGGCGCGGCACCGGACGTCCACGTTGCGGATCTCGCCCGAGGGCATCCGCAGCTGGGCGTAGGGGCCGTCCTTGGCGACGAGCTGCACGCTCGCACCGGCCGAGCGAGCGATCTTCGCGCCACCGCCGGGGCGGAGCTCGATCGCGTGGATCACCGTGCCGACGGGGATGTTGCGCAGCGGCAGGTTGTTGCCCGGCTTGATGTCGGCCTTGGGGCCGTTCTCCACGACGTCGCCCTGCTGCAGCTTGGACGGCGCGATGATGTACCGCTTCTCGCCGTCGAAGTAGTGCAGCAGCGCGATGCGCGCGGTGCGGTTGGGGTCGTACTCGATGTGCGCGACCTTGGCCGGCACGCCGTCCTTGTCGGTGCGGCGGAAGTCGATCAGGCGGTACGCACGCTTGTGGCCGCCACCCTTGTGCCGCGTCGTGATCTTGCCCGACGCGTTGCGGCCACCGCGGCCGTGCAGCGGGCGGACCAGCGACTTCTCCGGCGTCGTCCGAGTGATCTCGGCGAAGTCGGAGACGCTCGCACCGCGACGACCGGGGGTCGTCGGCTTGTACTTGCGAATGCCCATCTCTACGCAGTCCTCGTCGTCATCAGGCGGCCGGGCCGCCGAAGATCTCGATCGGCTTGCTCTCGGCGGACAGCGTCACGATGGCGCGCTTGGTGTCCTTGCGCTTGCCGTAACCGGTGCGGGTGCGCTTGCGCTTGCCCTGCCGGTTGATCGTGTTGACGCTGACGACCTTGACGCCGAAGACCTTCTCCACGGCAATCTTGATCTGGGTCTTGTTCGAGCCGGGAGCCACCACGAAGGTGTACTTGTTCTCCTCGAGCAGCCCGTAGGACTTCTCGGAGATGACCGGCGCGAGCAGGATGTCCCGGTGGTCGGGGATCACTTCGCGGCCTCCTCGTCGACCTCGGACGACTCGGCGGTGGCCTCGGCGGAGCCCTGCCCGTGCTGGGCCTTGCTCGCCAGGAACACGTCCAGCGCGTCCTTGGTGAACACCACGTCGTCGTTGACCAGCACGTCGTAGGTGTTGAGCTGGTCCGGCGCGATGATGTGCACGTGCGGCAGGTTGCGCAGGCTGACCCACGAAACCTCGTCGGTGCGCAGCAGCACGGCCAGCACGCGGCGGGCCTCGGTGACCGACTCCAGCACCTTGCGGGCCGCCTTGGTCGACGGCGTGTCGCCCTCGACGAAGCTCGTCACCACGTGGAGCTGGCCGGCGCGCGCCCGGTCGGAGAGGGCGCCGCGCAGGGCGGCGGCCTTCATCTTCTTGGGGGTGCGCTGGCTGTAGTCACGCGGCTGGGGGCCGTGGACGACGCCACCACCGGCGAACTGCGGCGCGCGGGTCGAGCCCTGACGGGCGCGGCCGGTGCCCTTCTGCCGGTACGGCTTCTTGCCACCACCGCGGACGTCGCCGCGGGTCTTGGTGGCGTGCGTGCCCTGGCGGGCCGCGGCCAACTGGGCCACGACGACCTGGTGCAGCAGAGCCACGTTCGCCTGCGCGTCGAAGATCGCGGCGGGCAGCTCGACGGAGCCGTCGGTCTGGCCGGCCGGGGTGCGGATCTCAACGGAAGTCATGATCAGGCACCACCCTTCGCAGCAGTCTTGATGAACACGGTGCCGCCCTTGGGGCCGGGAACGGCGCCCTTGATGAGCAGCAGACCGGACTCGGCGTCCACGCGGTGGACCTTGAGGTTCTGGGTGGTCACACGGACGTGGCCCATGCGACCCGCCATGCGCAGGCCCTTGAACACGCGGCCGGGCGTGGCGCACCCGCCGATGGAGCCCGGCGAGCGGTGCTTGCGCTGCGTGCCGTGGCTCGCGCCGAGGCCGTGGAAGCCGTGGCGCTTCATGACACCCGCGGTGCCCTTGCCCTTGCTGGTGCCGACCACGTCGACCACCGCGCCGGCCTCGAAGACCTCGGCGGTGACTTCCTGGCCGACCGTGTACTCGGACGCGTCCGTGGTGCGCAGCTCCGCCAAGTGCCGGCGGGGCGTGACGCCCGCCTTGGCGTAGTGGCCCGCGACGGGCTTGTTGACCTTGCGCGGGTCGATCGCGCCGAAGGCCAGCTGCACGGCCGAGTAGCCGTCGTTCTCCTGGGTCCGAACCTGGGTGACCACGTTCGGCTCGGCCTTGACGACGGTAACCGGAACGATCCGGTTGTTCTCGTCGAAGACCTGAGTCATGCCGAGCTTGGTGCCCAGGAGGCCCTTAACCTGCCTGTCAGACATGGGTCTCGTTACTCTCCGCCCCAAATGGGATCAACACTGCCGCGTCCAACGCTTACTGGATGTTGACGTCGACGCTCGCCGGCAGGTCGATGCGCATGAGCGCGTCCACCGTCTTCGGCGTCGGGTCGAGGATGTCGATCAGACGCTTGTGCGTGCGCATCTCGAAGTGCTCGCGCGAGTCCTTGTACTTGTGCGGCGAGCGGATGACGCAGTAAACGTTCTTCTCAGTGGGCAGCGGCACAGGCCCGACGACCCGAGCGCCGGTGCGCGTCACGGTCTCGACGATCTTGCGCGCGGACGCGTCGATCGCCTCGTGGTCGTAGGCCTTGAGCCGGATGCGGATCTTCTGTCCCGCCATGATGGCTTGCCGTTCCTCTGCTTCTAGTACCGCTGCGGTGCGGGCACCTTGCACGAGGTCACGGGACCTCCGGCGCGCTCCGCCCCCTATTCAGGATTGACACCGAGCGGTGTCACGGTGCCCGGTCCACGCGGTCGGGCGTGTCGCGCCCTTGCGCATAGACCGGTCCCACTGATGAAACCTGTGGGATTGTCTTGCTCGATCGAACCCCACTCGTGACGGGGCGGCCGAGTCCAGAACTCGAACCGGCCGCCCCGACGAGCAACCCGTCAATGGTCGCACACGTGGGTGCGCAGACCAAATCGGGGGGTGTGATTAGAGCCAGATCACTTGATGATCTTGGTGACCGAGCCCGCACCCACGGTGCGGCCACCCTCGCGGATGGCGAACCGCAGACCCTCGTCCATGGCGATCGGCTGGATCAGCTTGACCGACATCGACGTGGTGTCGCCCGGCATGACCATCTCGGTGCCCTCGGGGAGGGTCACGACGCCGGTCACGTCGGTGGTGCGGAAGTAGAACTGCGGACGGTAGTTGTTGAAGAACGGCGTGTGGCGGCCACCCTCGTCCTTCGACAGGATGTAGACCTGCGCCTCGAACTCGGTGTGCGGGGTGGTGGTGCCCGGCTTCACGATCACCATGCCGCGCTCCACCTCCTCGCGCTTGATGCCGCGGAGCAGCAGCGCCGCGTTGTCGCCGGCGCGACCCTCGTCGAGGAACTTCTTGAACATTTCGATCGAGGTGACCGTCGTCTTCTTCGAGGTCTCCTTGATGCCGACGATCTCGACCTCTTCGTTGACCTTGATGATGCCGCGCTCGATACGACCGGTCACCACGGTGCCACGACCGGTGATGGTGAACACGTCCTCGACCGGCATCAGGAACGGCCGGTCGACCTCGCGCTCGGGCTCCGGGATGTTCTCGTCCACGGCGTCCATGAGGCCGATGAGCTTCTCGCCCCACTCGGCGTCGCCCTCCAGCGCCTTCAGCGCGGAGACGCGGACGACCGGCAGGTCGTCACCGGGGAACTCGTACTCGGAGAGCAGCTCGCGGACCTCGAGCTCGACGAGCTCCAGGATCTCCTCGTCGTCCACCATGTCGGCCTTGTTCAGGGCGACCACGATGTAGGGCACACCGACCTGGCGGGCCAGGAGCACGTGCTCCTTGGTCTGCGGCATCGGGCCGTCGGTCGCCGCGACCACCAGGATGGCGCCGTCCATCTGCGCCGCACCGGTGATCATGTTCTTGATGTAGTCGGCGTGACCGGGGCAGTCGACGTGCGCGTAGTGGCGCTTGTCGGTCTGGTACTCGATGTGCGCGATCGAGATCGTGATGCCGCGCTGCTTCTCCTCCGGCGCCTTGTCGATCTGGTCGAACGGCGTGAAGGGGTTCAGGTCCGGGTACTTGTCGTGCAGGACCTTGGAGATCGCAGCGGTCAGCGTCGTCTTACCGTGGTCGATGTGACCAATGGTGCCGATGTTGACGTGCGGCTTCGTCCGCTCGAACTTCGCCTTCGCCACTGGAATGTCCTCCTGGACTTCTATTGCTTAGCCCGGCGGGCGGATTGCTGTCCGCCGGGCTTCACGTCAGGGTCGGTTGTGCGGACCCCGGGGCATCCCCCCGGAGAGCCCGCGTGGTGCTGCGGTGCTCCGGTTGGGGTTACTCGCCCGTCGCCTTCGCGATGATCTCCTTCGCGACGTTCGCGGGAACCTCGGCGTAGGAGTCAAAGGTCATCGAGTAGTTCGCGCGACCCTGGGTCTTGGACCGCAGGTCGCCGACATACCCGAACATCTCCGACAGCGGGACCAGCGCCTTGACGACGCGGGTGCCACTGCGCTCTTCCATGGCCTGGATCTGGCCACGGCGGGAGTTCAAGTCGCCGATCACGTCGCCCATGTACTCCTCGGGCGTCGTGACCTCGACGGCCATCAACGGCTCGAGGATGGCCGGGCTCGCCTGGCGGGCGGCTTCCTTCAGCGCCATGGAGCCCGCGATCTTGAACGCCATCTCCGACGAGTCGACCTCGTGGTAGGCGCCGTCGACCAGGGTCACCTTGACGCCGACCAGCGGGTAGCCCGCCAGCACGCCGTACTGCATCGCGTCCTGGGCGCCCGCGTCCACCGACGGGATGTACTCCCGGGGGATGCGACCACCGGTGACCGCGTTGACGAACTCGTAGAGAGCGCCGTCCTCGGTCTTCTCCAGCGGCTCCAGGTCGATGAGGACCTTCGCGAACTGGCCGGAGCCACCGGTCTGCTTCTTGTGGGTGTAGGAGTACTTCTCCACCTTGCGGCGGATCGTCTCCCGGTACGCCACCTGGGGCTTGCCGATGTTGGCCTCGACCTTGAACTCGCGGCGCATGCGGTCCACCAGGATGTCCAGGTGGAGCTCGCCCATGCCGGCGATGATGGTCTGACCGGTCTCCTGGTCGAGGTTGACCCGGAACGTCGGGTCCTCCTCGGCCAGCTTCTGGATCGCGGTGCCCAGCTTCTCCTGGTCGGCCTTCGTCTTCGGCTCGATCGCCACCTGGATGACCGGCTCGGGGAAGGTCATGGACTCCAGCACGATGGGCGCCTGCGGGTCGCAGAGCGTCTCACCGGTGGTGGTGTCCTTCAGGCCGATCACGGCGTAGATGTGGCCGGCCATGGCCTCGTCGACCGGGTTCTCCTTGTTGGCGTGCATCTGGAAGATCTTCCCGATGCGCTCCTTGCGGTCCTTGGTCGAGTTGATGACCTGGGTGCCCGCGGCGACCTTGCCCGAGTAGACCCGGATGTAGGTGAGCTTGCCGAAGAACGGGTGCGCGGCGATCTTGAACGCGAGCGCGGAGAACGGCTCTTCGGTCTTCGGCGCGCGGAAGGCCGGCGTCTCGCCGTCCTGCAGCGTGCCCTCGACCGGCGGGAGGTCCAGCGGAGCCGGCAGGAAGTCGATCACCGCGTCGAGCATGGGCTGGACGCCCTTGTTCTTGAACGCCGAGCCGCACAGCACCGGGTAGGCGGAGCGGTTCTTGACGATCGCGCGGATGCCGGCCTTGATCTGCTCGACGGTGAACTCCTCGCCGCCGAGGTAGGCCTCCATCAGGGCGTCGTCGGTCTCGGCGACGGCCTCGACGAGCGCCTCGCGGTACTCGGCGGCCTTGTCGGCGAGGTCGGCCGGGATCTCCTCGACCGTGTAGTCCTCGCCCTTCTGGACCTCGCCGCGCCAGGTCAGCGCGCGCATCTCGACCAGGTCGACGACGCCGATGAAGTCGCTCTCGGCCCCGATCGGGATCTGGATCGGCAGCGGCTTCGCGCCGAGGCGCTCCTGGATCGTCCGCACGGTGAAGTAGAAGTCCGCGCCCAGCTTGTCCATCTTGTTGACGAAGCAGATGCGCGGGACGTCGTACTTGGTCGCCTGGCGCCAGACCTGCTCGGACTGGGGCTCGACGCCTTCCTTGCCGTCGAACACGGCAACGGCACCGTCGAGGACGCGGAGGTTGCGCTCCACCTCGACGGTGAAGTCGACGTGGCCCGGCGTGTCGATGATGTTGATCTGGTGGTTCTTCCAGAAGCACGTCGTCGCGGCCGACGTGATCGTGATGCCGCGCTCCTGCTCCTGCTCCATCCAGTCCATCACCGCGGCGCCGTCGTGGACCTCGCCGATCTTGTAGCTGATCCCGGTGTAGAACAGGATCCGCTCGGTCGTCGTGGTCTTGCCCGCGTCGATGTGGGCCATGATCCCGATGTTGCGGACCTTGGCCAGGTCGGTGAGCACGTCCTGTGCCACGGGTGTCTTCCCCTGTCTTGAGCTAGCTGGTAGCAGGCTCACTAGGGCTGGGAGGCGCCAGGCGGGCTGCCCAGTGGGATCCACTGTCGGCAACCCGCCGGGCGTCACGTCACCAGCGGTAGTGGGCGAAGGCCTTGTTCGACTCGGCCATCTTGTGCGTGTCCTCGCGGCGCTTGACGCTCGCGCCCAGGCCGTTGCTCGCGTCGAGCAGCTCGTTCATCAGGCGCTCGATCATGGTCTTCTCACGGCGCTGCCGGGAGAAGGTGATCAGCCAGCGGAGGGCGAGCGTGGTCGAGCGACCCGGCTTCACCTCGACGGGCACCTGGTAGGTGGCGCCACCGACGCGGCGGGACTTCACCTCGAGCGCGGGCTTGACGTTGTCCAGAGCGCGCTTGAGCGTGACGACCGGGTCGGTGCCGGTCTTGTCGCGGGCGCCCTCGAGGGCGCCGTACACGATCCGCTCGGCCACGGAGCGCTTGCCGTCGACCAGCACCTTGTTGATGAGCTGGGTCACCAGCGGAGAGCTGTAGACCGGGTCGGAGATCAGCGGCCGCTTCGGGGCCGGTCCCTTGCGGGGCATCAGCTCTTCTCCTTCTTCGCGCCGTACCGGCTGCGAGCCTGCTTGCGGTTCTTCACGCCCTGCGTGTCGAGCGAACCGCGGATGATCTTGTAGCGGACACCGGGGAGGTCCTTCACACGACCGCCGCGCACGAGCACCATCGAGTGCTCCTGGAGGTTGTGGCCCTCACCGGGGATGTAAGCCGTGACCTCGATGCCGCTCGTGAGCTTCACGCGGGCGACCTTGCGCAGAGCCGAGTTCGGCTTCTTGGGCGTGGTCGTGTAGACGCGGGTGCACACACCGCGCCGCTGCGGGCTGCCCTTGAGCGCCGCGGTCTTCTGCTTGGCGACCTTGTCCTGCCGGCCCTTGCGGACCAGCTGCTGGATCGTTGGCATACGCCGGCTGCTTCTTCCCTTTACGTGCCCGCCGCGTGGGCGACGAGCCCTGTTTACTTGGTCCCTCTCTGCACCCGAGGTCGGGCGTGTCGCCGCCTTCAGCCAAGCTGAACGGGCAACGCCGTACCCCAGGTCCGCAGGCGACATCCCAGGATGCCCCTACGCGTGGAGGTCACCGCGGCCGGCTTTCCAGCACCACTGGCGCGTAGGCACGCGGAGCGGCCCGACATGGGTCGGGCACGAGTACCAAAGATACCCCGCCTGCTTCCCACGGGTCAAAACGGGTCCGCCACCCGGCCTGATCGAGTAAACAGAGCACGCAAGTCGACGAACCACGGGGGGTCGGTCCGTGTCGGACCTTCACGCCCGCGCGCTCGAGGAGGCCGGCCGCAAGGCCGAAGAGCGTCTCGCGGGTTATCAGAACATGAAAGAGCGGATGGCGCAGCTTCGCGTGACCGCCGTTTCACCCGATCGAGTGGTGAGCGTGGTCGCCGGACCGGGTGGTTCCATCCTCGACGTCCAGCTCCAGCCGGACGCCCAGCGCATCCCGCCGCACGCGCTGTCCCGCACCATCATGAGCACGCTCCAGCAGGCCGTCGCCGAGTCGGCGCGCCGGTCGGCGGAGGTGGTGCAGGAGTTCGCGGGCGACCAGATCGACATCGTCGCGCGGGTGAACAAGGTGCAGGAGGACGTGTTCGGCGTGAACCCGGCCGAGCAGGCCCCGCCACCGCCGCCGCCGAACGCGCCCGCGCCCGGCGCGTCATTCCTCCAGCAGGCGAACGCGCGCCCGCCGATGCCGCCTCCGCCGCCACCGCGCCCGCACGTGCCGCCGCCGCACCTGTCGCCGCCGCACCTGCCGCCGTCACCCGGCCGTCCACCGGCGCCCCAGCCGCCCGCGCCGCCACGTCGTCCCGCCCCGCCACCACCGCGTGACGACGACCCGGACGACGACTTCGGTGGCTCGATCCTGCGCTGAGGAGGGACGACATGGCATTCGGTGTGGACGCCGAGGCGATCATCGCCTGCGGCAAGGCGGTGGACGGCCTCTCGGCCGAGGCGGAGAAGATCAAGGAAGCGGCCCAGGCCGCGATCGTGCCCGAGATCTCGTGGGGACTGCTCGGTCAGGCGCTGACGTACGGCGACTACGTGGAGCTGACCGACGCGTTCCTGGACCACATGGCGAAGATGACCGAGAACCTGGGCAAGCTGGGCGACCGGCTGTCGTTGACCGGCGAGCACTACCGCGACGTGAACCAGGCCGTCGCGGACGCGTTGGACGACATCGGCAGGCAGCTCGGCGACGCGTCGCGGCCGCCGTCGGTCGGATCGGGGGCATGACGTGGCCGGGGAGACGCTCGAAGCGGTCGGCACCGAGCAGGAGGTTCGTGACGACAACTACTGGACCAGCGAGGACGGCGACTTCCTCAAGCCGGTCAGCGAGAGCGGGACGGTCGAGGCGGGAGCCAAGGCGTGGGACGCCCTCGGCGGCCTGACCAGTGGAAATCCGGCCGAGGTGCAGGCGGCCGTCGGCGACATCCAGGCGTTCCTCGGCGAGTTCCCGAGCGCCGCGGAGATCATCGCCGACCCGCTGCACTCGCTGCTCACGTTCGGTCTCGGCTTCCTGGTCGACCTGATCAAGCCGTTGGACGACGCGCTGAAGCTCGTCACCGGCGACGAGGAGCAGCTGAAGCTGGCCGCGCAGCACTTCGAGAAGGTCGCCACCGACCTGAAGGCGCTGTCCGAGAAGTTCGCCGGGACCGTCGAGACCGGGTTGGCGAGCTGGCAGGGCCAGGCGGCCGACGCGAGCCGGGAACGGCTCGGCGAGTTCGCCGTCGGGATCATGGAGACGGGCGGCGAGGCGGAGAGCATCGTCACGCTGCTCACCGGCAGCGCGGCGTTGATGAAGACCGCGTACGACCTGGTCATGGACCTGATCGCGAGCCTCGTCGAGTGGCTGATCATCACGTGGCTGGCCGCGCAGGCGGCGGCCGTGCCCACGCTGGGCGCGTCCGAGGTCGCGGCGGCCGGTGCGACCGCCGTGCAGGTGGGCGTGACGGTCAGCCGGGTGTCGCGGATCGTGCAGCGGGTCACCGCCGTGCTGACGAAGATCGGCCGGGTGTTCAAGGTGCTCACCGGACGGCTCGCCGGGCCGAAGTGGTGGCGGACGACGGCGGAGAAGTTCGCCGGCAAGGACGCCATGCAGACGTTCCTCGGCAAGGACGGCGCCGGGAACATCATCGGGCCGGGTGGTTGGAAGGGTTCCGCGCAGCAGTTCGGCAAGGACGCGCTGGGCAACGCGGGGGCCACGCTGGGCGGCGCGGTGGTGGAGAGCGGCAAGGACGTCTACGACATGGTCACCGACGAGCCGCCGAACGCCGCCGACGTCGACCGCAAGCTCTCCATCTGAAAGGGGACGCCGTGAGCGCCTTCATCTCGCAAGACCCGACGTTCCAGGAGCAGATGCGGACCCCGCCGAGCAAGCGGCGCAAGGTCACCAAGATCAGCGTCATCGTCGGCGCGGTGTTCCTGCTGGTCATCGGCGGGTTGTTCTTCTACGTCTCGCGGACCGGCACCAAGACCGGCGACTGCGCCCAGCCGAAGAGCGTCGCGCGCGGCGGCGTGGAGATGGCCAAGGCCGACTGCGCGTCGCCGAAGGCGTCCTACCGCCAGGCGGCCTACGCGGGCGGCGTGAACGCGGAGTGCCCCGAGGGCGACTACTACCCCGCGCGCACCGGCGGGACGCGGAAGAACAAGCGCGTCTCGTACCAGTGCTTCATGTTGAACGTCCGGGAGGGCGAGTGCCTGAAGCTCACCCCGTTCGGGCGGGCCAGCCTGTACGAGAAGGTGACGTGCGGCGGCGGCGTGCTGAAGGTGGCCGAGGTCGTGTCGGGCAAGGCGGACGCGAAGCAGTGCGCCCAGGGCGCCGAGTCGAGGGTGTACAGCGTGCCGGCGACGACCGTCTGCCTGACCAAGGCCTGAGCCGGGTCACACTGGTCGGGTGAACTCCGAACTCATCGCGGGCATGGCGGCCCTGGTGGCCGCCGACGCCTCGCCCGAGGTGCTCGCGGTGCGCGGCGACGTCGTGGTGGTCCGGGTCGCGGACGTGGTGCTGAAGGCCCACGAGCGCGGCACGGACCTCGCGGTGCTCGCCGCCCGGCTGCGGCTGGCCGCCGACCCCCGCCTGGCCGAACTCCTGCTGACGCCCCGGTCGGCGCCCGCGGTGGTGCTGGGGCGGGTCGTCACGGCGTGGCCGATGGGCACGCCGGTGCCGCAGAGCGAGCCCGAGGACCTGCCGATGGAGGCCGCCGGGCGGATGCTGGCGGCGTTGCACCGGTTCACCGCCTCGGACTTCGCGCCTCCCGTGCCGGTGGCCGGCGCGCGGTCGCGGATGGAGCGCGCGGTGCGCGACCTGACGGTGGACACGCCCGCCGCGGCGCTGGTCCGGCGGGCCTTCGCGACGTTGCCGCGGTTCGCCGACTCCGGGACGACGCTGATCCACGGCGACTGGCACCTGGGGCAGCTGGTGTGGCGGGACGGCTACCGGCTGATCGACGTGGACGACCTGGGTGTGGGCGACCCGGCGTGGGACCTGGCCCGGCCGGCCGCGCTGCACGCGGCGGGGGTGCTCGACGCCGACGCGTGGGGCCGCCTGCTCGGGTCGTACCTGGACGCGGGCGGCGTGGGCGTGCCGCGGGAGGACCCGTGGTCGGTGCTCGACGCGCCGGCGCGCGCGCTGGTCGTCCAGATGGCGGCGCGTGCTCTTTCCGCTGCGGAGCGCGACGGGAACGAGTTGAACGATGCTCAGGAAGCGCTGATCGAGGCGTGTGCCCGGATCGTGTCGACACACGAACCCATTCCGCGCGGCTAATATCGGGCACATCGCGTCAAGAGCAGGAGGCTCACACGATGCAGTGTCCCAAGTGTCATGCGAACATGCGCACCTTCGACCGCATGGGCGTGCACATCGAGCAGTGTGATGGCTGCCGCGGGGTCTTCCTCGACTACGGCGAGCTGGAAGCCATCACTCGCCTCGAGCAGCAGATGGCGACCCCGCCGCCCCCGCCGCCCGCCGCTCCGGCGCCGGCGCAGGTCCACTACGTCCAGCAGCCGGTGCAGCCGGGCTGGGGCGCCGCGCCGGGTTACGGCGGCCACTACGGCCACCGGAAGCACCGCGGTCTGGGTGGGTTGTTCTTCTCGTCCTGATCTTCGGGTCGGTGGCCCCGCGCGCGGTGCGCGGGGCCACCGTTGCCACTGCCGAAAAACAGGGTGATACTCGGTAGTGACCGGAGGAGGGCCGTCATGTCCGTCGCCACCGAGGCCGCGCGCATCCGTGACCTGTTCGACCAGATCGAGGAGATCGAAGAGGTCGCGTCGAGCTTGTCCGAGGACGACGAGCGGCGGCGCAAGCTGCACGGCGTCGTGGCGAAGGCCCTGCGCACCGCGCCTCCCGTGCGGCCCGTGGTGGCCGGCGAGCTGCTGGAGTTGACCGAGAAGACGGTCAAGGCGTGGGCGCGCGAGGGCGTGCTGGCCATCCACAGCCAGGAGCCCCGCATGCTGCTGGACGCCGTGCGGCTGCACGAGGTGCTGCACGTCGTGTCCGACCTGAGGCGCGCCGGGAAGAACCGCGCCCTGCTGGACGAGGTGCACCGCCGGTTGAGCGACTCGGCCCTGCTCGACCGGGACGACCTCGCCACGAGCCTGGAGCAGATGCACCGCGGCGAAGGACGCGTGGTTCGCTGATCAAGGTCGTCGAAACGCCGGTCGCCGCCGGCCAGGCCGCCGGTCTGCGCGGCGCCGCCAGGGTCGCCTACGACCGGTTCCTGGACGAGCTGTCGCACAGCGGCTGCGCCGCGCTCGGGTACCGCGTGACGGGCCCGGAGCCCCTGCCCCGCCTGTGCGTGAAGCACCTCCGCGGCACCGACCGCGTGGTCGTGGCCTTCCCGTCCCCGCGCACGGCGTGGATCATGCTCGTCGGCCCGCACGACGACGACCCCGGCCGCGACCTCTACGAGACCCTGTACGCGCTGGCGGGCGTCCGCCCGAAGCTCACGGAGAAGCGCACCAAGCCGCCGTGCTGCTCGGACGCCACTCCCCCGATCGCCGACGCCGACCTGGTCGACGACCTGGTCGCCCGCGCCCGCTCACTGGCCAAGTCCCGCCGCCGCCTCACCTGACGGCTCACCGCGGTTCTTCCCCCAGGCATGCGAAAGGCCCCCGGAGCGGGAGGCTCCGGGGGCCTTTCAGCCGACTAGCCGACTAGCTGCTTCAGCGGTAGTCGCGACCGAAGTCGTAGTCGTCCAGCGGGACGGCTGCGCCCGTGCCCGTGCCGAAGACGTCCGGCGTGTAGTAGCCGTCGTCGTAGCTCGGGATGGCGTACGCCGCCGCACGCGCTTCCTCGGTCGGCTGCACCTGGATGTTCCGGTACCGGTTGATGCCGGTGCCGGCCGGGATCAGCTTGCCGATGATCACGTTCTCCTTCAGGCCGATGAGCTTGTCCGACCGGCCGTTGATGGCGGCGTCGGTCAGGACCCTCGTCGTCTCCTGGAAGGAGGCCGCCGACAGCCACGAGTCCGTGGCCAGCGACGCCTTCGTGATACCCATCAGCACCGGACGACCGGCGGCGGGCTCGCCGCCCTCGGCCACCACGGCCCGGTTGCCCGACTCGAACTCCGCGCGCTCGACCAGCGAGCCCGGCAGGAACTCGGTCGCACCCGAGTCGATGATCGTCACCCGGCGCAGCATCTGCCGGACGATGACCTCGATGTGCTTGTCGTGGATCGCCACACCCTGGGCCCGGTAGACCTTCTGGACCTCCTGCACCAGGTGCAGCTGGGCCTCGCGGGGACCCATCACGCGCAGCACCTCGTGCGGGTCGGGCGTGCCCTCCAGCAGCTGCTGGCCCACGTGCACGTGGTCGCCGTCCTGCAGCGGACCGGTGGCCGTGTTGGCCAGTCGCTGACGCTTCGACAGCTTCTCGAAGACGATCTCCTCGGACCCGTCGTCCGGGATGAGGGTGATCTTCCAGAACCGGTCGCCGTCCTCGATGCGCACCCGGCCGTCGACGTCCGCGATGGGCGCCTTGCCCTTCGGCACACGAGCCTCGAACAGCTCCTGCACACGGGGCAGACCGGTGGTGATGTCGTCACCGGCCACACCACCCTGGTGGAACGTGCGCATGGTCAGCTGCGTGCCGGGCTCACCGATGGACTGCGCGGCGACGATGCCGACGGCCTCGCCGACGTCGACCAGCTTGCCGGTCGCCATCGAGCGGCCGTAGCAGGACGCGCACACACCGACCGCGGACTCGCAGGTCAGCACCGAGCGGACCTTGACGCGGGTCACGCCGGCCTCGACCAAGGTCGCCAGCGCCGGGTCGCCCAGGTCGTCACCGCGGTTGAGCACGACGTTGCCGCCGGCGTCGGTGATGTCCTCGGCGATGGTCCGCGCGTACACGCTGGTCTGCGCGAACTCGGCCAGCACGACCTTGTCGCCCTGCCGCTCGCCGACCGTCATGTTCACGCCGCGCGTGGTGCCGCAGTCGACCTCGCGGATGATGACGTCCTGCGAGACGTCCACGAGACGACGGGTCAGGTAGCCCGAGTCCGCCGTGCGGAGCGCGGTGTCGGCCAGACCCTTGCGGGCGCCGTGCGTGGCGATGAAGTACTCCAGCACCGACAAGCCCTCGCGGAACGAGTTCTTGATCGGCCGCGGGATGTACTCGCCCTTCGGGTTGGTCACCAGACCACGCATACCCGCGAGCGAGCGGACCTGGGTCATGTTGCCCGCCGCGCCCGACATCACGATCATGCGGATCGAGTTGTCCTCGGGGAAGTTGGCCTCCATGACCTCGGCGACCTCTTCGGTCGCCTTGGTCCACACCTTGACCAGCTCGTTGTTGCGCTCCGTGTGGGAGAGCTGACCGCGCTGGTAGCGCTTCTCGACCGCGTCCGCGAGCTTCTCGTACTCGTCGAGGATGCCCTGCTTGGCCTGCGGCACGAGCACGTCGGAGATCGCGACCGTGACGCCCGACCGGGTGGCCCAGTAGAAACCGGCGTCCTTCAGCTTGTCCAGCGTCCGGGCGACGGTGACCATCGGGTACCGCTCGGCGAGGTCGTTGATGATCATGGCCTGCCGCTTCTTGGGCATGACCTCGTTGATGAACGGGTAGTCCTGCGGCAGGACCTCGTTGAACAGCACGCGCCCGAGGGTGGTGTGGGCCAGCCACGGCTGACCGGGCTCCCAGCCCTCCGGCTCCTGGCCCTTCGGCGGGTTCTTGTCCGTGATCCGGATCTTGACCATCGCCTGGAGGCCCAGCACCTTGCGGTCGAACGCCATCAGCGCCTCGGCCGGGGAGGAGTACGCCTGGCCCTCGCCGAGGTCGTTCTCCTTGTGCCGGGTCAGGTGGTACAGGCCGGTCACCATGTCCAGACGCGGCATGGCCAGCGGCTTGCCCGACGCGGGCGAGAGGATGTTGTTCGACGACAGCATCAGCACGCGCGCCTCGGCCTGCGCCTCGGCGGACAGCGGCAGGTGGACCGCCATCTGGTCACCGTCGAAGTCGGCGTTGAACGCCTCGCAGACCAGCGGGTGCAGCTGGATGGCCTTGCCCTCGACCAGCTGCGGCTCGAAGGCCTGGATGCCCAGCCGGTGCAGCGTGGGCGCGCGGTTCAGCAGCACGGGGTGCTCGGTGATGACCTCTTCGAGCACGTCCCACACGGCGGGGCGCGCGCGCTCCACCATCCGCTTGGCGGACTTGATGTTCTGCGCGTGGTTGAGGTCGACCAGCCGCTTCATGACGAACGGCTTGAACAGCTCCAGCGCCATCTGCTTGGGCAGGCCGCACTGGTGCAGCTTCAGCTGCGGGCCGACCACGATGACCGAACGGCCCGAGTAGTCGACGCGCTTGCCGAGCAGGTTCTGGCGGAACCGGCCCTGCTTGCCCTTCAGCAGGTCGGACAGCGACTTCAGCGGCCGGTTGCCCGGACCCGTCACCGGCCGGCCGCGGCGGCCGTTGTCGAACAGCGCGTCGACGGCCTCCTGCAGCATCCGCTTCTCGTTGTTGACGATGATCTCGGGCGCGCCGAGGTCGATCAGTCGCTTGAGGCGGTTGTTGCGGTTGATGACGCGGCGGTACAGGTCGTTCAGGTCGGACGTGGCGAAGCGGCCACCGTCGAGCTGCACCATCGGGCGCAGGTCCGGCGGGATGACCGGGACGCAGTCCAGCACCATGCCCTGGGGGTTGTTGCGGGTCGCCTGGAAGGCGGCCACGACCTTCAACCGCTTCAGGGCGCGGAGCTTCTTCTGGCCCTTGCCGCTGCGGATCGTCTCGCGCAGCACGTCGGCCTCGGCGTCGACGTCGTAGTCACCCAGGAGCTTCTGGATGGCCTCGGCGCCCATGGCGCCGGTGAAGTAGTCGCCGTAGCGGTCGTACAGCTCGCGGTACAGCATCTCGTCCGCGATCAGCTGCGCGCGCTCGAGCTTGGTGAACGTGGACCAGATCTCGTCGAGCCGGTCCAGCTCGCGCTGGGCGCGGTCGCGGAGCTGGCGCATCTCGCGCTCGCCGCCCTCCTTGACCTTGCGGCGGACGTCGGACTTGGCGCCCTCCGCCTCCAGCTCGGCCAGGTCGGCTTCCAGCTTCTGCGCACGGGCCTCGACGTCCGCGTCACGGCGGTTCTCGACGCGCTTGCGCTCGACCTGCATCTCGTTCTCGAGCGTCGGCAGGTCGTTGTGGCGCAGCTCGGTGTTCACGCCCACGATGACGTAGGCCGCGAAGTAGATGATCTTCTCGAGGTCCTTGGGGGCCAGGTCGAGCAGGTAGCCCAACCGGCTGGGGACGCCCTTGAAGTACCAGATGTGCGTGACGGGCGCGGCCAGTTCGATGTGGCCCATCCGCTCGCGGCGCACCTTGGCGCGGGTCACCTCGACGCCGCAGCGCTCGCAGATGATGCCCTTGAAGCGGACGCGCTTGTACTTGCCGCAGTAGCACTCCCAGTCCCGGGTGGGACCGAAGATCTTCTCGCAGAACAAGCCGTCCTTCTCCGGCTTGAGCGTGCGGTAGTTGATGGTCTCGGGCTTCTTGACCTCGCCGTAGGACCACTGGCGGATGTCGTCCGCGGTCGCGAGACCGATGCGGAGCTCATCGAAGAAGTTGACGTCGAGCACGTCTACTCTCTTCCCCTTTTTGATTTCGGTACTGCGTGGGAGCTGGCGGTTCGGTCACCGGGCGCCTGCCCTGACTGCCAGGGCAGGCGGCCCCGGTGACCGGCGAGGGTCAGTTGACGACGTCGTCCACGGACGGCGACTCGCTCCTCGACAGGTTGATGCCGAGGTTCGCGGCCGCACGCTCGAGGTCTTCGTCGTCGCCGTCGCGCATCTCGATCGCGGCGCCGTCCGAAGACAGCACCTCGACGTTGAGGCACAGCGACTGGAGCTCCTTGAGCAGCACCTTGAAGGACTCCGGGATACCCGGCTCCGGGATGTTCTCGCCCTTGACGATGGCCTCGTAGACCTTCACGCGGCCCAGCACGTCGTCGGACTTGATCGTGAGCAGTTCCTGGAGCGTGTAGGCGGCGCCGTACGCCTGCATCGCCCAGCACTCCATCTCACCGAACCGCTGACCACCGAACTGCGCCTTACCACCCAGCGGCTGCTGCGTGATCATCGAGTACGGGCCGGTCGAACGGGCGTGGATCTTGTCGTCGACCAGGTGCAGCAGCTTCAGGATGTACATGTAGCCGACCGACACCGGGAAGGGGTACGGCTCGCCGCTGCGCCCGTCGAGGAGCACCGCCTTGCCGTTCTCCTTGACCATCCGCTCGCCGTCGCGGTTCGGGATCGTCGAGCCCAGCAGGCCCGTGATCTCGTCCTCGCGCGCGCCGTCGAAGACCGGCGTGGCGGTCTTAGTGCCCGGCTCGACGTCGTACAGCTCCGCCGGCAGGTTCTTCGCCCAGTCCGGGTCGCCGTTGATGCTCCAGCCCTGCTTGGCGATCCACCCGAGGTGGGTCTCCAGCACCTGGCCGATGTTCATACGACGCGGCACGCCGTGCGTGTTCAGCACGATGTCGACCGGGGTGCCGTCCTCGAGGAACGGCATGTCCTCGACCGGCAGGATCTTGCCGATGACGCCCTTGTTGCCGTGGCGGCCGGCGAGCTTGTCGCCGTCCTGGATCTTGCGCTTCTGGGCGACGTAGACGCGGACCAGCTCGTTCACGCCGGGGGGCAGCTCGTCGTCGTCCTCGCGGCTGAACACGCGGATGCCGATGACCTTGCCGTACTCGCCGTGCGGCACCTTCAGCGACGTGTCGCGCACCTCGCGCGCCTTCTCGCCGAAGATCGCGCGGAGCAGGCGCTCCTCCGGGGTCAGCTCGGTCTCGCCCTTGGGCGTGACCTTGCCGACCAGGATGTCGCCGGGCTGGACCTCGGCGCCGATGCGGATGATGCCGCGCTCGTCGAGGTCGGCCAGGACCTCCTCGGAGACGTTCGGGATGTCCCGGGTGATCTCCTCGGCGCCCAGCTTGGTGTCCCGCGCGTCGATCTCGTGCTCCTCGATGTGGATCGAGGTCAGGACGTCGTCCTGCACGAGGCGCTGCGACAGGATGATCGCGTCCTCGTAGTTGTGGCCCTCCCACGGCATGATCGCCACGAGCAGGTTCTTGCCCAGGGCCATCTCGCCGTTCTCGGTGCACGGGCCGTCGGCCAGCACCTGGCCGGTCTGCACCCGGTCGCCCTCGTTCACGATGGGCTTCTGGTTGATGCAGGTGCCCTGGTTCGAGCGGCGGAACTTGTGCAGGCCGTAGGTCTGCCGCGAGCCGTCGTCGGCCATGACCGTGACGTAGTCGGCGGAGATCTCCTCGACCACACCGGTCTTCTTGGCCACCACGACGTCACCGGCGTCGACCGCGGCGCGCAGTTCCATGCCGGTGCCGACCAGCGGGGACTCGCTGCGCAGCAGCGGCACCGCCTGGCGCTGCATGTTCGCGCCCATCAGGGCGCGGTTCGCGTCGTCGTGCTCGAGGAACGGGATCATCGCGGTCGCGGCCGAGACCATCTGGCGCGGCGAGACGTCCATGTAGTCCACGTCGGACGGGTCGATCATCTCGACCTCGCCGCCCTTCTTGCGGACGAGGACCTTCTCTTCGAGGAAGTTGCCTTCCTCATCGATCTTCGCGTTCGCCTGGGCCTTGACGTACCGGTCCTCTTCGTCGGCCGTCAGGTAGTCGACCTGGTCGGTGACCCGGCCGTCGACGACCTTGCGGTACGGCGTCTCGATGAAGCCGAACGGGTTGACCCGCCCGTAGGAGGACAGCGAGCCGATCAGGCCGATGTTCGGGCCTTCCGGCGTCTCGATCGGGCACATGCGGCCGTAGTGCGACGGGTGGACGTCGCGGACCTCCATGCCGGCGCGCTCACGGGACAGACCGCCCGGGCCCAGCGCGGACAGGCGGCGCTTGTGGGTCAGGCCCGCGAGCGGGTTCGTCTGGTCCATGAACTGCGACAGCTGGGACGTGCCGAAGAACTCCTTGATCGCCGCCACGACGGGGCGGATGTTGATCAGGGTCTGCGGCGTGATGGCCTCGACGTCCTGGGTCGTCATGCGCTCGCGGACGACGCGCTCCATGCGGGAGAGGCCGACCCGGATCTGGTTCTGGATCAGCTCGCCGACGGTGCGCAGGCGGCGGTTGCCGAAGTGGTCGATGTCGTCGACCTCGACGGGCACCTCGACGTCGCCGGGCTTCATCGACGTCTCACCGGCGTGCAGGCGGACCAGGTACTCGATCGTCGTGACGATGTCGTCCTCGGTCAGCACGCCCGTGGTGATCGGGGTGCTCAGGCCCAGCTTCTTGTTGACCTTGTACCGGCCGACCTTGGCCAGGTCGTAGCGCTTGTCCTTGAAGAACAGGTTCTCCAGGAGGGCCTGCGCGGACTCCTTCGTCGGCGGCTCGCCCGGGCGCAGCTTGCGGTAGATGTCGAGCAACGCCTCGTCGGTGCCCGCGGTGTGGTCCTTCTCCAGCGTCGTCAGCAGCGTCTCGCTGAACGAGAAGCGCTCGCGGATCTGCTCGGTCGTCCAACCCAGGGCCTTCAGCAGCACGGTCACCGGCTGGCGGCGCTTGCGGTCGATGCGGACACCGACCGTGTCGCGCTTGTCGACGTCGAACTCCAGCCAGGCACCCCGGGACGGGATGATCTTGACGCTGAAGACGTCCTTGTCGGTCGTCTTGTCGATCGCGGTGTCGTAGTAGACACCCGGCGAGCGGACGAGCTGGGAAACCACGACCCGCTCGGTGCCGTTGATGATGAACGTGCCCTTGTCGGTCATCATCGGGAAGTCACCCATGAACACGGTCTGGCTCTTGATCTCGCCAGTGGTGTGGTTGGTGAACTCCGCCGTGACGAACAACGGGGCGGCGTACGTCATGTCCTTGTCCTTGCACTCCTCGGTCGAGGCCTTGACCTCGTCGAAGCGCGGGTCGGAGAAGGAGAGCGACATCGAGCCGGAGAAGTCTTCGATCGGGGAGATCTCGTTCAAGACCTCCTCGAGGCCGCCCGTCGGCGCCTCGTCACCTTCGTCGACGCGGCGCTGGAACCACGCCTCGTCGCCGGTGAGCCATTCGAACGACTGAATCTGCAGGTCGAGCAGGTTGGGCGTCTGAAGCGGTTCGTGGATCTTCGCGAAAGAGACTCGCTTCGGCGCTCCGGGAATCCCCGACGTGGAGTTGGTCGCAGCAGTGGCCTTGGTCGCGCGAGAGATCGCCAAGATGCGTCCTTCCAGGGACAGGTAGCTGGCCAGTCAGCGGAACTGGCACGGCTGTCAAGGGTGCGGCGATGCCCGGCAATCCAGCTCTCGGCGAAGGGCAAACGGAAAGAGGGCAGCGCAAAGGAGCAGTCTAGCCACGCGCGCGGCAACTGTCGAGAGGCACCTGGAAGGACCTTTCTCGTGCTCACCGACAGAGTGACCCCGCCGACGCCCACAGTCAAGATGCCACGCGGCGATCACTCCACTGGCGCAAGCGGCGATAACTCGGAGTTACCGCTGTGACCTGCGAAAATACATGTACGTGAGCATCAGTGAACGTTTGGCGGGTGTTCGCGCCCCGAAGGGAGATGGTGGCGATTCCGTTCGGTCACCCGGCTAGAATTGTGATGCAGATCACGTTGTGCGCGGGCTTAAAGTAGGCGTGCGGTCCTCAGTGGACGCCTGGAGCGGCCTCCGAGGGCCGTCCCGTCAGCACTTGCCGGTCTCGGCCGCCTGGTCGCCGGTCTGGCCGAACATCTCCATGTTGTCGACCTTCCACCGGCCGTCGACCTTCCGCGCGCCGACCCGCATCATCGCGATGCCGCCGCCGGTCTGGTTGTCGGTGGTGCGGGTGGTGACCTGGTCGAGGAACAGCAGCACGGTGGCGCGGTCCCCGTCGAGCGAGGTCACACCGCTGGAGACGGCCTTCACCGTGACCACGAGCTTCTGCTCCGGCGCCAGCTTGCGGACCGGGTCGAAGATCGCGTTGTACTGGCACTGGGCCTTGCCGACCAGCAGCTCGTTCGCGGCCCTCTCGGTGGCCGTGACGTCGGCGAAGTTGTAGGAGAACGCCTTCTCGACCGCCTCGCGGGTCTGCCCGGCGACCTCGGTCGTGCCGGCGCTGTCCACCAGGGCCTCGTTGTAGTCGACCTGGCCCGCTCGGTGCTGGAACCAGTAGCCGAGGCCCGCCAGGAGGGCGGCCAGCACGACCAGCGCGACGGGCAGGGCGAGGCCGGTGCGGAGGCTGGAGGTCTCGTCGCCGTCGGACGCGCGGCGCCGGGTCTTGGCGGCCCGGTCGGCGGTGGCGCGGTCGGACGTGGCGTGGTCGGCGGTGGCGCGCCGCGGCTGGACGTCGTCGAGCACGCTCGGGGCGACGGCCTCGCCGGTGCGCTTGCGGCGGCCGCTCGGGCGGGGGCGCGGGGCGGGGGCGGGCTCGTCTTCGGCCACGCCCTCGCCCGGCTCGATCAGGCCGGGAACCCGGTCGGACGCGGCCGGCCGGTCGTCGGAGCCCAGGTCGGCTTCGCGCAGGTCGTCGGTGTGGTCGGTGCCACGCAGGTCGGTGGCGCGGTCGGTGGCGTCGGTCCCGCGCAGGTCGGCGGCGGCTTCGGCGTCGCGCAGGTCGGCGGCCCGCGATTCGGCGTCGGCGCGCTCGTCCTCGTCTTCGGCGCGCGTGGTGCCGCGTGGGGCGGGTTGGTCGCGTTCGGCGGTCTCGCGTTCCGGGCGGACGTCCTGCGCCTCGGTGTCCTGCACCTCGGCGTCCGCGACCGGCGTGCCCTCGACGTCACCCTCCGGCTTGGCGGGCACCGCGCCGTGCTCGGGGCGTTTGCGCAGGCCGGCGACGCGCGGCCGGGTGGTCGGCGTGGTCGGGACGGGGCGGCGGCGGGACGGTGGCACTGACGTCATCTCCTCGGGTCACGCGCCGCCGGCCGCGACCGGCCCCAGCGCGCTGAGCTTCCAACCGGCATCGGTGCGGGTCAGGTCCGTCTGGTACCGGTTGACCTTCTTCACCGCCTGCCCACCCTCCGGCGTCACCGTGGTCTCCACGACGGCGATCAGGTGGGCCTTGCCGGCCCGCGAGTCCAGCTCGGTGACGGCCGCGTCGAGCACCCGGCTCACGGTCACCGTCCGGGCGTCCTCGATCTGCTTCTTCCGGGTGGCGCGGCCGGTCTCGATCTCCGAGCGCAGCTCGCCGGTGGACGTGTCCAGCCACCGGTCCAGGTCCTCGTCGACCTTCTTGTAGTCGAGCGTGGTGAAGTTCGCGATCCCGACCTGCCCGACCCGCAGCACCTCTTCCCGCTCCCGCGAGAACGCCACCGAGTCGTTGGACGACGCGCTCCACCACGACACACCGGCCCACACCGCGTACCCCGCGGCCAGCACCGCCAGCAGCGCGGCGACCGGCAGGGCCCACCGTCGAACGTCCATCCGTCCCTCCTCAGCCCGGCAGACCGAGCAGCTGCCCCAGGCTGGTCAACACCGGCGGCTCCGCGGCGGCGTCACCGGACGCGGGCTCCCGACCGGGCTGCGACGTCTCGTTGCCCGCCGGCGTGGTCGGGCTGCCACCGTAAGGCGCGTTCTGGGCGCCCCGCACGCTGGTGGCGCTGCCGCGGGCCAACGCGCAGTAGGCCTGGGTGTTGAACTCGACCGGGGCGGTGTCGGTGCCCTGCCGGATGGTCGTGCCCTCGTAGCCGACGGTGCACGGCGGCGGGTCGAACACGTTCAGGGCCAGCCCGAAGTGCGCGCCCGTCCCGTCGCCCTTGGCCACCGAGAACCCGCCGCCCACCACGATCGGGTAGGTGACGGCGATCTGCTCCAGCCCGTCCAGCCGCGTGACCAGGATGTTCCCGGTGGTGAGCAGGTTGGCGAACACCACGCCCAGGTTGGGGCCGGACTCGCGCAGCAGCGCCGACACCTGCTCGGCGGCCTGCGGCGACACCCCGATCAGGCGCCGGATGTCGGCGTCGGAGTTCTTCAGCTGCTCGGCCAGCGCGCGCAGGTCGGTGGAGAACGACTTGATCGCGCTCCCCTGCTCGGCCTGCGTGTTCAGCACGACCAGGCCGTCGTTGATCAGCGCCTTGGTCTGCGGCAGGTGGTCGGTCGCCGCCTGCGTGAACAACCTGGTGTTGTCCAGCAGCACCTGCAGGTCGGGCCCGGTGCCGTTGAACGCCAGGTCCAGCTCGTCCACGACGGTCCGCAGCGACTCCGTCGGCACGGACTTGGCGAACGAGTCGAGGTTCGTCAGCAGCGTGTCGACGGGCGGCGGGGTCTTCGTCGACGACTCGGGGATGACCGAACCCGCCTCCAGGTACGGGCCGTCCTCCACCCGCGGCCGCAGGTCCACGAACTGCTCGCCCACCGCGGACCGGTTCGCGACCACGGCCTCCAGGTCGGCGGGGATCGGGGGCGCGCTCGGGTCGATGTCGAGGTCGACCTCCAGCCCGTCGGCGGTCAGCCGCATCTGCCCGACCCGGCCGACGGCGACGCCCCGGTACGTCACCTCGGCGTTGGTGAACACGCCGCCGGAGTCGGCGAGCTGCATCGTCACCACGTACCCGGTCGCGCCGAACAACCGGCCGAGGCCGACGTACCGTGCGCCGACGTAGCTCACGCCGAGCAGCGCGATCAGCACGAACGCGCCGATCTGGACCTTGACCTTGCCGGGGATCACCGCCCACCTCCGAGCAGTCCGCCGAGCACGTCGCCGAGCCCGGACGTGCCGGACACGCCCGGCAGGGGCAGGTGGGGCAGGGGCAGCGGCAGGGACGGCGCGTGGCCGTCGATGCCGGGCAGCGCGGGCGGGTGGGGCAGCGGCGACTGCCGCGACCGGCCCAGGTTGTCCACGATCGTGCCCAGGTTGAGGTCGATGTCCGCGTACAGGTTCGTGTAGTCGCCCTTGATGCCGTCCACCGCCGCGTCCGGGAACGGGTAGGTGAGCAGCAGCTCGAACCCGTTGGGCAGGTTCGTGCCCGCCTCGGCGAGCTTCTGCAACGTGGGCGTCAGCGCCTTGAGGTCGGCCACGATGTCGTCCTTGGACTTGTTCACCGTGTCCACCGCGACGTCGGACAGCGTGTCCAGCGACTGCAGGAGCGTGACCAGCTGGGTCCGCTGCTCGCTGAGCACCTTCAGCCCGGGCTCCAGCCCGTCGAGGACGCCGGTGATCTGGT
Organism: Saccharothrix hoggarensis; assembly: GCF_052936025.1. The sequence continues at coordinate 7,096,008 of NZ_CP193624.1, forward strand.
CGCGCTGGGCGTTCAGGGTGCCTCCGAGGCGGTTGAGGCCGTCCAGCGCGCGGGTGATCTCGCCCTTGTGCGCGTCGAGGTCGGCGACCAGCGTGTTCAGGTTGTGCAGCAGCGACCGGATCTCCGGCTCGTTGCCCTCCATGGCCGCGTTCAGCTCGCGGCTGATGTCCTGGAGCTGGGCGATGCCACCGCCGTTGAGCAGCATGGACAAGGCGCCGAAGACCTCTTCGACCTCGGGGTTGCGGTTGGTCCGCTCGACCGGGATGACCGACCCCGCGCCCAGGGTGCCCTCTTCACGCCCCTCGGCGGGCCCGGCCAGCTCCACGTACTTCTCGCCGAGCAGCGCCGACTGCCGCAGCCGCGCCACCGCGTTGCCGGGCAGCCGCACGTCGCCGTTGACGAGCACGGTCACCTCGGCCGTCCAGCCGTCGTCGGCCAGGTCGACCCGGTCCACCCGGCCGACCGGCACGTCGTTGACCTTCACGCCCGCCTGCGGCACGAGGTCCAGCACGTCCTTGAACCGCACCTTCACCTCGTACGGGCGGTCGCCGACGTCGGCGCCGCCGGGCAGCGGCATGTTGTAGACGCCGTCGAAGCCGCCCGAGCCGCAGCCGGTCAGCACCAGCGCGCTCGCCACGAGCACCGCGATTCGCCTCACTGGGGCACCCCCGCGAGCGGCAGGGGCAGCGGAACCCTGCCCTGGGACATGTCGGTCAGCACCTCGGCGGGCGTCTTCAGCGGCACCGCGCCGCTCAGGACGGGTTCCAGCTGCCGGCACGCGTCGGCGAGCGGACCGGGCACGCGCCCCGGCTCGACGCCCTGGACCAGCTTGCAGATCAGCACGATCGGCGGCTGGTTCAGCTCGTTGAGGTCGGCCCGCGTGTCGAGCGTGCCGGACGCCGCGTTGTAGGCGTTCTGGAGGTTGCCCAGGGCCAGCGGCGCGACGTCGAGCGTCTCGGCCAGCGCGGCCCGCTGGTCCACGAGGATCTGGGTGATGCCGGCGAGCTTGTCGACGTTCGACTTGAGCACGGCCCGGTTGTCCTGGATGAAGCCCTGCACGTGGCCGAGCGCCGTGGCCAGCTCGTTCAGCGCGCCGCCCAGGTTCTCCCGCTCGTCGGCGAGGAACCCGGCGACCTCGGCCAGCTGCCGGTTGAAGTCGCGCACCTGGCTGTCGTTCGCGGCCAGCATGCCGGTGAACTTCTGGAGGTTGTCCACGGTGCCGAACAGGTCGTCCTTCGAGCCGGACAACGTGCGGGTGGCGTCACCGAGCTGCTTGACGGTGTCGCCGAGCGCCTGGCCGTTGCCCTGGAGGTTGTTCGCCGCCGCGTCGAGCAGGTCCGAGAGCGCGCCGTCCTTGTTCGCGCCGTTCGGGCCGAGCGCGGAGGTGAGCTTGTCGAGGCTCGCGTACAGCTCGTCCAGCTCGACCGGGGTGGCGGTGCGCTCGCGCGGGATGGTCGCGTTGTCGCCCATCACCTCGCCGCCCGTGTAGACGGGCGCGAGCTGCACGTACCGGTCGCTGACGACGCTCGGCGCGACCACGACGGCCTGCGCGTCCGCGGGCACCTTCACCGCGCGGTCGAGCGACATCACCACCTTCACCAGGCGGCCCTGCGGTTCGACCTCCTCGATGGTGCCGACCCGCACGCCGAGCACCCGGACGTCCGATCCTGGGTACACGCCGACCGCGGCGCCGAACACCGCGGTCACCTTGCGGCGGTCGGCGTCGGTGAACAGCCACCACATCGCCGCCGCGGCCACGATCGCGAGCACGCACGCCATCGCCACGGCCCTGGCCAGGTCACGGCCGGCCTTCGTCGTCGCCACGTCAGTTACCTCCCCCGGCAGGAGCGGGCACGGCCGGAGCCTGGCCGTTGGCGGGCTGCCGCTGCACGCCCGGCGGGAGGCAGCCCTCTTCGTTGAAGCCGACCACGCCGAGGTTCACCGACGGCGGCAGCAGGCCGCAGATGTACGTGTCGAACCAGCGGCCGTTGCCGAGGGTGTTCGCGAACACCCGGTAGAACGGCCCCATCAGCGCCAGGCTCCGGTTCAGGGTGTCCTGGTTGCGCTGCAGCATCGTGGCCACCCGGTCCAGCTGCTCCAGCGCGGGCCGCAGCTGCGCGGAGTTGTCGGCGACCAGGCCGGACAGCTCCCGGGACAGCTCACGGGTGCCGGTGAGCAGCGCCCCGATCGCGTCCCGCCGCTTGCGCAGCTCCTCCAGCAGCAGGTTGCCGTCCGCGAGCAGCTTCTCGAACTGCTCGTTGCGGTCGGCGAGGGTCTTGGTGACCTGGCTCGTGTTGGCCAGCAGGCGGGCCAGCTGCTCGTCCCGCGACGAAATCGTCTTCGACAGGGCGGACAGGCCGTCCAGCGCGCCGCGGACGCTCTCCGCCGAGCCCTGGAACGTCTCCGACAGCACCTGGAAGCTCTCCGCGAGCTGCGCGGTGTCGATCTGGCCGACCGTGGTCGCCAGCCCGTTGAACGCCTCCTGCACGTCGTACGGCGACAGCGTGCGCTCGCGCGGGATGGGGTCGCCGGGGTCGAGCGGCTGCGAGCCCTGCGGGTCCAGCGCCAGGAACTTCTGCCCCAGCAGCGTCTTGATCCGGATCGTCGCGGTCGTGCGGTCGCCCACCCAGGCGTCCTTGACCTTGAACGACACCTTCACCTTGTCGCCGTCCAGCTCGACCTTGGTGACCTTGCCGACCTTCACGCCCGCGACGCGCACCTCGTTCGCCGGCACCAGGCCCGCGGCCTCGGTGAACTCCGCCGAGTACGTGGTGCCGCCGCCGATGATCGGCAGGTCGTCCGAGTAGAAGGCGGACAGCAGCAGCAACGCGATCACGGTGAGGCTCACCGCGCCGACCGTCACCGGGTTCCGTTCGGTCTTCACGGGCGACACCTCGGCTGCGTGACCGGCAAGGGCGTGATCGTGATCGGGTCGTTGAGGATCGGCGGCACGGACACCGTCCCGGAGCCCTCGCACAGGAAGAAGTTGAACCACGAGCCGTAGGACGCGGTCCGCGACATCGACTCCAGCTTGTTCGGCAGGCGTTGGATGACGCCCTCGACGACGGCCTCGTTGTCCGCCAACGTCTGCGACACCAGGCCGAGGTTCGCGATGTCGTCCTTCAACGGCTGCCGCGACTGGTTGAGCAGGTCCGCCGTGGTGGTGGTCAGGTCGCCGAGCGCGGTGATCGCCTCACCGATCGGCTGCCGGTCGCCCGCCAGGCCCGTCGTCAGCTCTTGCAACGTCGTGACCAGCGTGGACACCTGCTCGGTGCGCGAGTTGACGGTGTCGAGCACGGCGTTCAGGTTGTCGACCACCTCGCCGATGACCTGGTCGCGGCTCGCCAGCGTGGACGTCAGCGACGCCGTGTGCCGCAGCAGGCTGTCGATCGTGCCGCCCTCGCCCTGCAGGACCTTGATGATCTCACCGGACAGCTGGTTCACGTCGTCCGGGTTCAACGCCTGGAACAACGGCTTGAACCCGTTGAACAGCACGGTCAGGTCGAGCGCGGGCTTGGTGCGCTCGACCGGGATCACGTCGCCGGGCTTCAGCGCGGACGCGTCGCCCACGCCGTGCTCCAGCGCGATGTACCGCTGCCCCACCAGATTGCGGTACTTGATCGTCGCGGTGACCGACGCGGGCAGCGTGCGCTCGCCTTCCAGCGAGAACTCCACCTCCGCCAGCCGCCGGTCCACCACCCGGATCTCGTCCACCTGGCCGACCCGGACGCCCGCGATGCGCACGTCGTCGCCCTCGTTGAGCGCCGTCACGTCGGTGAACCGGGCCGTGTACCCGGTGGCGCCGTTGAAGTTCACGTTCGAGATCGTCACCGCGAGCAGCGTGGTGGCCACGATCGTGATCGCGGCGAACACGCCGAGCTTGATCAGCGGCGCGGCCAGGGACCTCATGCCGTCACCTCCGCACCCCGGTACAGCGGGCCGAGCAGCAACGCCGTGAAGCTCGGCATCTCGTGCCTGGTCATCCCGAACTCCGGCGCGAGCAGCGCGGCCAGGAACTCCTGCTCCTCGGGCGAGTTCGCCAGCGACGGCACGCCGCCGAACGACGACGGCGACGTCGTGCCGCCCATGCCGTTCACGCCCGTCGCGGGCGGCAGCACGCCGTCGTTCGCGACCCGCGCGGGCGGCGGTGCCGTCGAACCGTCCTTCACCGGGCCCTCCGGCGGGTACTGCGGGAACGGGTTCGGCCGCGGCACGATGTCGTAGCAGCGCGGTCCCCGCTTGTCGGCGTACTCCGGCTCGTCCTTGCCCGGCTCGTACTTGCCGCGGTCGGCGGTGACCTCCAGCGTGATGTGCAGGCCCGGCTCGTTCGTGCCCTTGCCGAACACCTGGTCCATGATCGGCTTGAACTCGGCCAGGCCCCTCAGCAGGCACGGGTACTGCGGCGCGTACTTCGCCAGCAGCTCCAGCGTCGGCCGGCTCACGTCGGCGAGCTGGATCAGGTTGTTCCGGTTCACCGCGAGGAAGTTGTTCAGGTCGAGCGACGTGGTGGTCAGCGTGCCGTACATGGCCAGCAGGTTCTCGCGCTGCTCGACCATCGTGCGGCTGGTGACGGTGGCGTCGCTGAGCGCCTGCACCAGGTCGGGCGCGGCGTCCGCGTAGACGTTCGACACGTCCGCGAGCCGGCTGATGCCGTCCTTCAGCGCGGGCAGCTGCGGGTTGAACTCGCCCAGGTAGGCGTCCAGCTGGACCAGCGTCTCGCCCAGCGGCTCGCCCCGGTTCTCCAACGCCTGCGACATCGCGGTCAACGTCGTCGCGAGCTTCTCCGGCTGCACCGCCTGCAACACCGGCATCAGGTCGTCGAGGACCCGTTCCAGCTCGATGGCGCTGCTGGAGCGGTCCTGCGCGATCACGTCGCCGTCGGCCAGCGGCTCGTCGGCGTCGTCCGGGAGCACCAGGTTCACGTACCGCTCGCCGAACAACGTCTTCGGCAGCAGCCGCGCGGACACGTTGGCGGGGATGTGCCGGACCTGCTCCGGGTCGAGCGCCAGCTCCAGCTCGGCGCCGTCACCCGAGGTCCGGATGCCCCTGACCTCGCCGACGATCATGCCGCGGACCTTCACGTCCGACGCGAGCTGCAGCTGGTTGCCGACCCGGTCCGTCTGCAGCGTCACCTTCACGACCTGGGTGAAGGCGTCGTTGTAGAGCGCCACCGTGAGCGTGAGGAAGAGGGCGATGACCGCGAGGAACGCGACGCCCAGGAGCCTGCGCCTGATCATGTCGCCGCCTCCGCGGCGAAGGGCTCGGGGGTCATCCCGCGATCCTCACCGTCGTCGTAGTGCCCCAGATCGCCATGCTGAGGAAGAAGTCCAGCAGGGCCGTCGTGACGATCGCCGTGCGCACCGCGCGCCCGACCGCGACGCCCACGCCCGCCGGGCCGCCGCTGGCGCGGTAGCCGTAGTAGCAGTGCGTCAGGATGATCACGACCGCGAAGACGAGCACCTTGCCGAACGACCAGAGCACGTCCACCGGGGGCAGGAACAGGTTGAAGTAGTGGTCGTAGGTGCCCGCCGACTGCCCGTAGAACTCGACGGTGATGAACCTCGCCGCCAGGTACGACGTGAGCAGCCCGATCACGTACAGCGGGATGATCGCGACGAACCCGGCGATGATCCGCGTGGTGACCAGGAACGGCAGGCTGGGGATGCCCATGACCTCCAGCGCGTCGATCTCCTCGGAGATCCGCATCGCGCCCAGCTGCGCGGTGAACCCGGAGCCGACCGTGGCGCTCAGCGCGAGGCCCGCCACGAGCGGCGCGATCTCGCGGGTGTTGAAGTACGCGGACACGAACCCCGCGAACGCCGACGTGCCGATCTGGTTCAACGCGGTGAAGCCCTGCAGGCCCACGACCGTGCCGGTGAACACCGACAGGCCCACCATGACGCCGATCGTGCCGCCGATGACCGCCAGCGCGCCCGAGCCGAAGCTCACCTCCGCCAGCAGCCGCAGCGTCTCCCGCAGGTAGCGGGTCAGCGTGCGCGGCGTCCACGCCAGCGCCCGCAGGTAGAACCACAGCTGGTCGCCGAACGTGTCCAGCACCGCCAGCGGCGCGTTGGCGGCCTTGCGGAACCGGTCGTTCATCGTGGCCATCTCAGCTCCCCTTCGCCGGGACGACCTGGAGGTAGATCGTGGTGAGCACGAAGTTCACGAAGAACAGCAGCAGGAACGTGATGACCACGGCCTGGTTGACGGCGTCGCCCACGCCCTTCGGGCCGCCCGCCGGGTTCAGGCCGCGGTAGGCCGCCACGATGCCCGCCAGGAACCCGAAGATCAACGCCTTGATCTCGGAGATCCACAGGTCCGGCAGCTGCGCGAGCGCGCTGAAGCTCGCCAGGTACGCGCCCGGCGTGCCGTCCTGCAGGATCACGTTGAAGAAGTAGCCGCCCATCACGCCGACGACGCTCACCATGCCGTTCAGCAGCACGCTGACCACCATCGCGGCCAGCACGCGCGGCACGACAAGGCGCTGGATCGGCGAGACGCCCAGCACCTCCATGGCGTCGATCTCCTCGCGGATCTTGCGCGAGCCCAGGTCCGCGCAGATGGCGGACCCGCCCGCGCCCGCGATGAGCAGCGCCGTCACGATCGGGCTCGCCTGCTGGATGATCGCCAGCACGCTCGCCGCGCCGGTGAACGACTGCGCGCCGATCTGCCGGGTCAGCGAGCCGATCTGCAACGCGATGACCGCGCCGAACGGGATCGAGACCAGCGCCGTCGGCAGCACGGTCACGCTCACCACGAACCAGCACTGCTGGATGAACTCCCGCAGCTGGAACGGGCGGCGGAACGTGCTGCGGACGACGTCGATGCCGAGCGCGAACATCTGTCCCGTCTCGCGCAGCGCGCCGGCGCCGGGGAACGTCGCGGGCGCCGTCACAGGACGCCCCCGTGCCGCGGCCACGGGCTGGGCGTCACCGGCTGGGCGCCCGCCAGGACGCGGTAGTGCCGCTGCTCCTCGGGCGTGAGGCTCGCGATGATGCCCTGCTGTGCCTCGCGCGGCAGCGTGTGCAGGATGCTCATCACGCGGTCCTTGCGCCGCCGCACCGCGCCGCGCGGCGGCAGGCCGGGCGTCGGCTCCAGCTGCGGCACCACGCCGCGCACGTCCTCGTCCGGCGAGCCGTCCGAGTGGCCCGCGTCGCGCTGCGCGAGCTCGGCGGCCATCGTCGCCTGGTCCTTCTCCTCCGACATGCCGATCGGGCCGATGCGGCGGCCGTTGAGGAACTGCTCGACGACCGGCTCGTCGCTGGTCAGCAGCACCTCGCGCGGGCCGAACATGATCAGTTCGCGGCGGAAGAGCATGCCGAGGTTGTCGGGGACCGTGCGGGCCACGGTGATGTTGTGCGTGACGATCAGGATCGTGGCGTCGATCTGGGCGTTCAGGTCGATCAGCAGTTGGCTCAGGTAGGCGGTGCGGACCGGGTCGAGGCCGGAGTCCGGCTCGTCGCAGAGGATGATCTCGGGGTCCAGCACCAGCGCCCGCGCCAGGCCAGCGCGCTTGCGCATGCCGCCGGAGATCTCGCCGGGGAGCTTCTTCTCCGCGCCGACGAGGCCGACCATCTCCATCTTCTCCAGGACGATCCGCCGGACCTCGGCCTCCGTCTTGCGGGTGTGCTCGCGGAGCGGGAAGGCGACGTTGTCGAAGAGGTTCATCGAGCCGAACAGCGCGCCGTCCTGGAAGAGGACGCCGAAGAGCTTCCGGATCTCGTAGAGCTTGTGCTCCGAGCAGCGGACCAGGTCCGTGCCGTTGATGATGATCTTGCCCTGCTCCGGCTTCAGGAGGCCGACCAGGGACTTCAGGAAGACGGACTTGCCCGTGCCCGACGGTCCGAGCATCACGCTGACCTCACCCGGCGGGAGGGTGAGCGTGACGTCCCGCCAGATGGTCTGCTTGCCGAAGGACTTGGTCAAACCCTCGACGACCACCTCGACGCCCATCGCACCTCCTGGTCACCGGCATCAACGCCAGACGCCGGACAGGCCGGCGTCATACCGGTGCAACGAGACGGCCCCGTCGCGGTTACTCACCAGTTGGGCTAACGGGGTCTCAGATGAGTAAAGGTGTGGGACGGCCCCTGCTCCGCGGACGGCGGCTCGGCCTGGTGCCGAAACGCGACGAGGGCGGGCACCCGGTGTGGGTGCCCGCCCTCGTCGCGGCTGGTGGTGCTAGATCACTTGAGCGAGATCTTGGCGCCGGCGGCCTCGAGCTTCTCCTTGGCGGCGTCGGCGACGTCCTTCGCCACGTTCTCCAGGAGCGGCTTCGGAGCGGACTCGACGAGCTCCTTCGCCTCCTTCAGGCCCAGGCCCGAGACGACCTCGCGGACGACCTTGATGACCTGGATCTTCTTGTCGCCGGCGCCCTCGAGGACGACGGTGAACTCGTCCTTCTCCTCGACCTCGGCGGCGGCCGGGCCGGCGGGGCCGGCGGCGGCAACGGCGACCGGAGCGGCCGCGGTGACCTCGAAGGTCTCCTCGAACTGCTTCACGAAGGACGACAGCTCCAGGAGCGTCATCTCCTTGAACGCGTCGAGCAGCTCGTCGGTGCTGAGCTTCGCCATGATGGCGGTCCTTTCTCTATCAACGCCCGAACTGCGGCCGGGACGCGGAGTGTCTGGGTGTGATCAGCTTTCGGCCGGAGCGTCGGCAGCGTCGGCGGCGGGCGCCTCGGCGGCCTTCTTCTCCTGGAGGGCAGCAGCCAGGCGAGCGACCTGGGAAGCGGGGGCCTGGAACAGACCCGCAGCCTTGGCCAGGTTGCCCTTCATCGCGCCCGCCAGCTTGGCGAGCAGCACCTCACGGGTCTCGAGGTCCGCGATCGCGGTGACCTCGTCGACCGAGAGGGGGCGGCCGTCCATGTAGCCGCCCTTGATGACCAGGGCCTTGTTGTCCTTCGCGAAGTCACGCAGGGCCTTCGCCGCGTCGACCGGCTCGCCTTCGACGAAGGCGATGGCCGTCGGACCGACGAGGAGGGCCTCGAGGCCCTCGATGCCCGCGTCCTCAGCGGCACGCTTGACCAGCGTGTTCTTCGCAACGGTGTACGTGGTGCCCGCGCCGAGAGCGCGACGCAGCGTGGTGAGCTGCGCCATGGAGAGGCCGCGGTACTCGGTCACGACAGCGGCCGAGCTTCCACGGAACTTGTCCGTGAGCTCGGCGACGGCCGAAACCTTGCTGGGCTTCGCCATGATCGCCTCCTCTCTGGGCTTGGTGACGCCGATCGAGCCGAGAGGACCGCGCAAAGCAAAAACGCCCCTGCGCAGCAGCACGGGGCGTGACGAGCGCGTGAGCGCTTCGGTCTTCCTCGTTCTCCTGCGCGGGCCGCCCGCTTCGCGGGACCTTCGTTCCCAGCCGACGAGCGACCAGGATGACCAGCGGTCTTTGGTGAACCGTCGTCGAGAGTACGGGATGTGTCGCGGCCGCTCCAAATCGGCATGATGTGACCCGTGACCGAAGAGCCGCGAGAGCGCCGTGAGGCCCCAGAGCCCGGTGAGGTCCAGCGGAACCCGCAGGCGCCACCGGACCTGGACCCCGAACAGCTCCGGCAGTACCAGGAGTTCCAGGAATTCCAGCGGTTCCAGGAGTTCCAGCGCTTCCAGCAGAGTCAGCAGAACCAGCAGGGCCAGGGATGGGGGCCGGGCGCCGCGTTGCCGCCGGGACCACCGCCGGGTGGGACGCCCGCCCTGCCTCCGGGGTACGCGCCGGGGCCGGCGGCGCCGCCACCGCAGGCCGGGCCGCCGCGCACGCCCCTCTGGAAGGTGCTGCTGGGCAGCAAGCTCGTCCGCCGCCTCGTCTACCTGGTGATCGTGCTGCTGGTCGCGTCCTACTTCTACAACCAGTACTTCGGCGGCGACGACCCCGGCAGCGTCGCGGTCGACAGCGGCGGCGACAAGGGCAACGTCATCGCGCCCCAGACGCCGTACGGGCTCCAGGGCACGGTGGCCCTGTTCTACAAGCACGTCGGCACCGGCGACGCCGGCCGCGCGTGCCTGCTGTTCAGCGAGGACGAGGCGGAGAAGGCGTTCGCCGACGCGTTCGGCACCCCGGACTGCCAGGCCGCGGTCCGCGGGCTGCACGACCAGGTCGGCAACGTCAGCAACTACCGGCAGGTGGGCTTCCCGTCGACGATGCGCGGCACGCCCGCGGGCGGTTCGGTGGAGGTCAGCTCGTGCGCGCTGGAGGTGCGGGACGGTCCGCGCCTCGGCCGGTTCGTGCTGACCGCGCAGGCCAACAAGACGTGGGTGATCACGGGTTACGAGGCCGAGCCCGCGGACTGCGTCACCCCGTGAAACGCCGAAGCGCCCCTCGGCGGGAGGCCGAGGGGCGCTTCGGGAGTGCCGTGACGTGCCGAGGTCAGACGGTGGCCTCGTCGGTCAGCAGGTTCCGGGTCCGGTTCGGGTCGACCGGGATGCCGGGGCCCATCGTGGTGGAGACGGTGACCTTCTTCAGGTACCGGCCCTTCGCGGCGGACGGCTTCGCGCGCAGGATCTCGTCCAGCGCGGCGGCGTAGTTCTCGACCAGCTTCTCGGGCTCGAACGACACCTTGCCGATGACGAGGTGCAGGTTGGCCTGCTTGTCGACGCGGAAGTTGATCTTACCGCCCTTGATGTCCGAGACGGCCTTGGTGACGTCGGGCGTCACGGTGCCGGTCTTCGGGTTCGGCATCAGGCCGCGCGGGCCGAGGATGCGGGCGATGCGACCGACCTTCGCCATCTGGTCGGGCGTGGCGATCGCGGCGTCGAAGTCGAGCCAACCGCCCTGGATGCGCTCGATCAGGTCCTCGGAGCCGACCGCGTCGGCACCGGCGGCCTCGGCCTCGGCGGCCTTGTCACCGGTGGCGAAGACGATCACGCGGGCGGTCTTGCCCGTACCGTGCGGCAGGTTCACGGTGCCGCGGACCATCTGGTCGGCCTTGCGCGGGTCGACGCCGAGCCGGATCGCGACCTCGACGGTCGCGTCCAGCTTCACCTTGGAAGTCTCCTTGGCGAGCTTGGCTGCCTCCAGCGGCGAGTAGAGCCGCTCCCGGTCAACCAGCTCAGCAGCGTTCTTGTACGCCTTGCTGCGCTTCATGCTTCTGTCCTTAAAGTGGATCAGTTGTGGTGCGAGCCAGCGCGTGGCTCTCCCACGACTTGCGAAAAGTGGAGGGTCAGCCTTCGACCGTGATGCCCATGGAGCGGGCGGTGCCGGCGATGATCTTCGCCGCCTGGTCCACGTCGTTGGCGTTCAGGTCGACCATCTTGTTCTGCGCGATCTCGCGCACCTGGTCCATGGTCACCTTGGCGACCTTCAGGCGGTGCGGCTCGCCCGAGCCCTTCTCCACACCGGCGGCCTTGAGCAGCAGCTTCGCGGCTGGCGGGGTCTTGAGCTTGAAGTCGAACGAGCGGTCTTCGTACACGGAGATCTCGACCGGCACGACGGTGCCGCGCTGCGACTCGGTCGCGGCGTTGTACTGCTTGCAGAACTCCATGATGTTGACGCCGTGCTGACCCAGCGCGGGGCCGACGGGCGGCGCGGGGTTCGCGGCCCCGGCCTTGATCTGCAGCTTGATGACAGCTGCGAGCTTCTTCTTCTTGGGAGGCATCTCAGTTCCTTTATTGCGGTGTCCGCGCGCGGCCCTGCCAGCCGCAGCGTGGCTGCCGGCGCCCGTCCTTCCGGACGGGAACCGGAGTCTGTGTTGTCCTGGCTAGATCTTGGAGACCTGGCTGAACGACAGCTCGACCGGAGTCTCGCGGCCGAAGATGGACACCAGGACCTTCAGCTTCTGCCCGTCGGCGTTGACCTCGCTGATCGTCGCGGGCAGCGTGGCGAACGGACCGTCCATGACGGTGACGGACTCGCCGACCTCGAAGTCCACCTCGACGGTCGACTTCGCCGGGGTCGCGGCGGTCTTCTTGCCGGCGGCGGGCTTCTGCTCGACCTGGGGCAGCAGGAACTTCAGCACCTCGTCGATGGTCAGCGGCGACGGCTTGGACGTCGCGCCGACGAAACCCGTCACGCCCGGCGTGTTGCGCACCGCGCTCCACGACGCGTCGTTGAGCTCCATGCGGACCAGGATGTAGCCGGGCAGCACCTTGCGCTGCACCTGCTTGCGCTGGCCGTTCTTGATCTCGGTGACTTCCTCGGTCGGCACCTCGACCTGGAAGATGTAGTCCTCCATGTCGAGGGTCTGGATGCGCGTCTCGAGGTTGGTCTTGACCTTGTTCTCGTAGCCCGCGTACGAGTGCACGACGTACCAGTCGCCGGGCGCGCGCCGCAGTGCTTCGCGCATCTCCTCGGCGGGGTCGACGGGCTCGGCGTCGATGTCGACAACCTCGGCGGCGTCGCCCTCGGCAGTCGCGGCCACGTCGTCGGACTCGCCGGCGGTCTCGTCGTCGGAGTCAGCGGACTCGTCGGCGGACGAGACGCCCTCGGCGGGCGCGGACTCCTCGGTGTCCTCCGTCGCCTCCGCCTGCTCGACGTCCTCGACGCCACCGTCGAAGTCCTGCTCGTCGGTCAGGTCGTTCAGCTCCCGGGCGTCAACGCCGCCGTTTTCGGAGGTCACTGTGGGTCTCGCTTCCTTTCATGCATCACATGTCCGCCGCCACCGGGGGCGGCAGGTGATCGGCTCAGCCGAACACCCTGAACATGCCCCAGGCGAAGGCCGAATCCAGGCCGAACACCAACGCCACCATGAAGGCCACGAAGACCAACACGACTCCGGTGTAGGTGACCATCTGCTTGCGGGTCGGCCAGATGACCTTCCGCAGCTCGCTGACCACCTCACGGACGTACCGGATGATCCGGGCGAAGAAACCCGGTCGCTTCTCCGAATCCGTCCGCGAGCGCGTGGGACGACCCTTCTTGGCCTCCTCGGCGTCGGAGTCGGCCTCGGCCGACTTCTTCGCCTCCGCGGAGTCCTTGCGGCCCGCCGGGCGCGCGGAGCCACGACGCTCGCGCCGCGCTGCGGCGGTAACCGGCCGGGACGCGCTCTCGCGCTCGTCCGGCTGGTCCTGCTCGCGGCCCTCGCTCATGCCGTCCTCCGCTCACCATCGCGCTTCGACGCAGGGGCGACAGGACTTGAACCTGCAACCTGCGGTTTTGGAGACCGCTGCTCTGCCAGTTGAGCTACACCCCTTTGGGGTTCTGGGACCAGAACCCCCTGGCTGGAGACGTCCCGCACCCTCCTCACGTGGCCCGTGAGGCAGCGACTGGACGTTCCAAGTCCGGAAGCATACGGCACCAGGTGCCACTCCTTCCAACTGGCCCGGTCAGAGGGGGTGCCGAGCGCCAACTCGTTGGTGCGATCTGCCACGATTGGCGGCATGGGCACGCCTGAGACGACCACCGGGACCAGTACCTCCGAACACCCGCGGATCTCCCAGCGGATCGGCGGCATCGCCGAGTCCGCCACCCTCGCCGTGGACGCGAAGGCGAAGGCACTCAAGGCCGCGGGACGACCGGTGATCGGCTTCGGGGCCGGCGAGCCCGACTTCCCGACCCCTGAGGCCATCGTAGCCGCAGCTCAGGCGGCGTGCTCGGACCCGCGCAACCACCGCTACACGCCCGCCGCCGGCCTGCCCGAGCTGCGGGAGGCCGTAGCCGCGAAGACGAAGCGCGACTCGGGCTACGAGGTCACCGCCGCGCAGGTGCTGGTCACCAACGGCGGCAAGCAGGCCGTCTACCAGGCGTTCGCGACGGTCGTGGACCCGGGCGACGAGGTCCTGCTGCCCGCGCCGTACTGGACCACCTACCCCGAGGCGATCACGCTCGCCGGCGGCGTCCCGGTGCAGGTCACGGCCGACGAGTCGACCGACTACCTGGTCACGGTGGAGCAGCTGGAGGCGGCGCGGACGCCGAAGACGAAGGTGCTCCTGCTGTGCTCGCCGTCGAACCCGACCGGCTCGGTGTACAGCCGCGAGCAGATCACCGCGATCGGCGAGTGGGCGCTGGAGCACGGCCTGTGGGTCATCACGGACGAGATCTACGAGCACCTGGTGTACGACGGCGCCGAGTCGGTGTCGCTGCCGGTGGCCGTGCCCGCGATGGCGGACCGCACGATCGTGCTGAACGGCGTGGCGAAGACGTACGCGATGACGGGCTGGCGGGTCGGCTGGCTGATCGGCCCGACGGACGTGGTGAAGGCCGCCGCGAACCTCCAGTCCCACCTGACGTCGAACGTGGCCAACGTGTCGCAGCGGGCCGCGCTGGAGGCCGTGTCCGGGCCGCTGGACGCGGCGCACGAGATGCGCGAGGCGTTCGACCGGCGTCGGCGCACGATCGTCGACCTGCTGTCCGCGATCCCCGGCGTGGAGTGCCCGACCCCGAAGGGCGCGTTCTACGTGTACCCGTCGGTGAAGGCGTTGATCGGCAAGGAGCTGCGCGGCGCCACGATCACCGACACGGTGCACCTGGCGGCGCTGGTCCTGGAGCACGCCGAGGTGGCCGTGGTGCCCGGTGAGGCGTTCGGCACCCCCGGCTACCTGCGGCTGTCGTACGCCCTGGGCGACGACGACCTGAAGACCGGCGTGACCCGGATGGCGGAGCTGCTGGCCGAGGTGAAGTAGTCCCCACCGCATCTCGTTCGAGGGGCGTCCCACGATCGTGGGGCGCCCTTCGGCGTTCCGGGGCCGCCCACCTGGGGCGAACGTCCCGCCGGCACTGACTGTGGGTATTCACGCTGCGTAGCTCGTTTGGGTGAGCCGGGTAACCATCGGTAGAAGTACTCCGATGGTCCGTTCAGTCCCACCGATCTTCACCCGAGGAGCGCAGCCCATGACGGAGTCCGAGCTGTCCGAGCGCCCCGGCCGCAGGTGGCCGGTCATCACGGCCTCGGCGGTGCTCGTGTTGGGCGCGCTCGCCCTCGCCCTGTGGATCAGCGCGCCGAGACCGCCGGTCCGGATCGTCTTCCAGGTCAGCGGCACGGCCGCGCAGGCGACCGTCACGTACTCGACGTTCCGGGGCGACGAGACGCGCCGCGAGGAGCTGACGTCGCTGCCGTGGCGCATGGAGCTGGTGACCGGCGACGAGCCCGACCACGGCGTGCTCACGGTCACCATCGGGCCGGACGGCGGCGACGTGGCGTGCGAGGTGACGGTGGCGGACGCGGTGCGCCGCTCGGCCACCGCCACGGGCGCGCGGACGAGCGCCCTGTGCGGCTTCTAGGCGGCCGAGCGGCGCCGGGCCTGGTTCGGACCGGGGCGGCGCGTTCGGGCGGTCCTGGGGCCGCTAGGGCAGCCGCACCCGCGCCGACGCGCCGCCGAGCACGGACTTGCCCTCGAACGAGGCCGTCACGTTGACCTTGAACGTCCCGTCGTCCAGGACCTTGGTCACCTTGCCGGTGACCTCCACGAGCGCGCCCTCGTCGTCGTCGGGCACCGGGACGGGCCGGCCGAAGCGCACGCCGTACTCGACGACGGCGCCGGGGTCGCCCGCCCACTCGGTGACGATGCGGCCGGCCAGGCCCATGGTGAGCATGCCGTGCGCGATGACGCCGGGCAGGCCGACCTCGCGGGCGAACCGCTCGTTCCAGTGGATCGGGTTGAAGTCGCCCGACGCGCCCGCGTAGCGGACGAGGTCGGCGCGGGTGATGCGGAGCGTCAGCGGCGGCAGCTCGTCGCCCACCGACACCCCCGCGGCGGCGCGGATCACGCGTCCTCCCCTCGGACCACGAGCGTGGACTTGGCGGTGGTGACCGGTTCGCCGGCCTCGGTGGCGATCTCGGCGCGCAGGGCCAGCATGTCGTTGCCCATGCGGGACGTGACGCCGTCGACGTGCAGGGCAACCCGGAGCCGGTCGCCCGCGGTGATCGGGCGGTGGTGGACGAACGTCTGGTCGCCGTGCACCACGCGGCCGTAGTCGAGACCCAGCTCGGGGTCGTCGATCAGCACGTCGTTGACCTTGAGCGACAGCACGATGGCGAACGTGGGCGGCGCGATGACGTCGGCGTACCCGGCCGCCCGGGCGGCTTCGGGGTCGCGGTGCACGGGGCTCGACTCGCCGACCGCGTCGGCGAACTCCCGGATCTTCTCGCGGCCGACCTCGTAGGGCGGCGACGGCGGGTAGGAACGTCCGGCGAACGACTGGTCGAGAGGCACCGGAGGAGGTTATACGCGGCGGTCGCGACGCGACGAGGCCCGCCCCGGATTCCGGGACGGGCCTCGTCGGAAGCGCTGGTGCCGCCTGCCGCGACTACCTGCTCAGCGGGTTTCCTTGTGAGCGCGGTGCGTCTTGCAGTTCGGGCAGAACTTCTTGATCTCCAGGCGGTCCGGGTCGTTGCGCCGGTTCTTCCTGGTGATGTAGTTCCGGTGCTTGCACTCCTCGCACGCGAGGGTGATCTTGGGGCGTACGTCGGTTGCAGCCACGGTCCTTGCCTTCCTAGAGCTCGTGTGCCCCGATTCCCCAGTACGGGCTTACCGCCTGGCGGGGATCTAGCTGAGTAGCGGTGGCCGGACTTGAACCGGCGACACAGCGATTATGAGCCGCTTGCTCTACCAACTGAGCTACACCGCTGAGACAACGCAGCCGCGATGCATGAGCACCGCGGCCAGTTGTTGAGCCCCTTTACGGAATCGAACCGTAGACCTTCTCCTTACCATGGAGACGCTCTGCCGACTGAGCTAAAGGGGCTTGCTGTTGCTCTTGCAGCGAGGAGAACTCTACAACAGTGCCGCCTCAGGATGGAAATCGGGGGTGCCCCTCAGTGGACCAAGGTGAGCACCGTCTCATCCCGGGCGCCCCTCACCTGCACGGTCCGCGCCCGCAGCCACGCCTCGAAGCGGTCCTCCGACAGCGGCCGGGAGATCAGGTAGCCCTGGGCGACGTCGCAGCCCATGCCCACCAGCTGGTCGCGCGCGGCGTCGTCCTCGACGCCCTCGGCGACCACGATGAGGCCCAGCGAGTGGCCCAGCTCCACGATCGACCGCACCACCGCCATGTCGCCGAGGTCGGTGCCCATGCCGAGCACGAAGCTCTTGTCGATCTTCACCTCGTCCACGGGCAGCTGGCGCAGGTAGGCGAGCGACGAGTACCCCGTGCCGAAGTCGTCCACGGCCAGCACGACGCCGATGGCGTGCAACCGGCGCAGGACCGGCAGCGCGCGCTCGGGGTCCGCCATCACGCCCGACTCGGTCAGCTCGAACGTGAGCAGCTCCGGCGGCACGTCGTGGCGCGCCAGCGCGGCGGCCACGCGGTCGGGGAACTCCTCGTCCGCCAGCGTCCGCACGGACAGGTTCACCGCGATGGACATCCGCAGGCCGCGGTCGATCCAGCGGCGCACCCGTTCCAGCGCCTTGTCCATGACGAAGTCGGTGAGCACGTCGACCAGGCCCGTGGCCTCGACGGCGGGCACGAACTCGTCCGGGTCGACGCGGCCGAACTCCGGGTGCTTCCAGCGGACCAGCGCCTCGGCGCCGACGACCTGCCGGCTCGGCAGGGCCACCTTCGGCTGGTAGTGCACGGAGATCTGGCCGTTCTCCAGCGCCGACCGGAACTGGGTGACCAGCTGGAAGCGGCGCAGGAAGATCTGGCCCATGCTCGGCGCGTACTGGCGCAGCGGCTCGTTCTCGCTGGTCGCGCGGACCGCGACGTCGGCGCGCTGCAGCAGGGCGTCGGGGTCGGGCTCGTCGACCTCGCAGTCGCCGGTGGTGGCCCAGCCGACGACCGCGCCCGCCTCGACGGTGAGCCGGTCGACGGGGTACGGCACGGACAGCGCGGCCCGCAGCCGTTCCGCGATCTCCTGGATGCGCTCGGCCTGCCGGTCCAGCAGGAGCGCGGCGAACGCGCCGCCTTCCAGCCGGGCCAGCGGCACCTCGGGGCCGAGCTCGTCGCGCAGCCGGCGGCCGGCGGCGACGACCATCCGGTTGCCCCAGGCCTGGCCGAGCGCGTCGGAGACGGTGGACAGCACGTCGAGGTCGATCCGGACCACGACGGCCGCGTCGGCCTGGCGCATCGGCTCGGTGGCGGCCTCGCGGAAGCCGGGCCGGTTCAGCAGGCCGGTCAGCGGGTCGTGGTAGGCGTCGTGGCGCAGCCGGGCGAGGAGCCGCCGGTTGTCGACCGCGGTGGACAGGTGGCTGGCGAGCGTGCGCAGGAGCTGGATGTCGGCCTTGCCGAAGCCGCGCCACCGGCTGAGCCGGTCGTGCACCTCGACCGCGCCGAGCAGCTGGGTGGCGCCGCGCAGCGGCACGACGAGCGCTTCCTGCGCGTCACGGCGGGTCAGGGCCTCGGAGACCTCTTCGCCGGCGTCGACGATGCGGAAGTACCGGACCTGCGCGCCGGGGAGTTGGAGCATGGCGTCCTCGCGCAGCACGCGCGGGTCGTCGCGGCGCAGGCCGGGCGGCAGCGGCTCGCCGGCGACCAGGGTGCGCATCGGCGACTGCGGGTCGGTGCGCAGCCGGAGGACCACGCGGTTGGCGTTGAGCTGCTCGCGGATGCGCTCCGCGATGAGCTGCCACTCGTCGTCCTCGGCCTGGCCGTGGTCGTCGTCCGGGGTCGCGCCGCGGGGGCCGGTGGCGTGCCGGCCGGACCGGGCGACGCGCAGCGAGACCTCGCTGAGCGCCTCCAGGTCGCGCTGCTCGCGCAGCAGTCCCGAGTAGGCGAGGTAGATGGCGGTGATGCCGGCGAAGACGAGGCCGATCAGCAGGCCGCCCCACGGCGCCTTGGTGGCGATCTCGTAGCCGGCGAGGCCCGCGGAGGTGTTCAGCAGGGCCACCACGAGGGTCTGGAGCACCAGGCGCAGGCTCGGCGCGACCCGCATGCCCTTGCCCATGATCCGCAGCG
Source organism: Saccharothrix hoggarensis (assembly GCF_052936025.1). The sequence continues at coordinate 7,114,767 of NZ_CP193624.1, forward strand.
CGGACAGGCCGAGCACGCTGGCCAGCAGCGGCACGGCGATCGTGCCGACGAACGCGCCCGCCCAGAACGGGCCTTCCGTGCCCAGGACCCGCTTGACGCACTCGGCGACCGCGAAGGCGACCGAGATCTCCATGAACATCAGGCCCGCGTTGTAGACGGCCCGGTCGAGGACGCGGCGGCCGAGGAGCGTGCCGACGCCCGCGACGACGTGCGCGGCGAGGACGATCTCGAACGGCGCGACGAGCAGGCCGAGCACGAGCGGGATCTCGGTGAACGAGATCGTCCAGGCCACGCCGCTGCGGACGTCGACGTTGATGGCGAGCTGCTCGGCGAGCAGGAACCCGACCACGAGCAGCGGTCCGGTCCACAGCGGGTCGAGTTCGGCGGAGTCCGGCAGCCACGTGCCGACGGCGAACGCGGACAGCGCGCCCGCGACGAGGAGCAGGACCGCGAACACGCTGAACGCGCGGTTCGTGGACCGGGTCGGCGCGCTCGGCGCCGTGGCCGACGCGTGGTCGGACATCCAGCCTCCTCGTCGGCCGTCGTCGCGGTGGCCGGGTCGCGGCCTACGGGCTCCGGGCGTGACTGAGGGGTCCCGAACACCGACCAGGACCCCTCCAAGGCTCCCAATGTACCCCGGTCGGGGGATGAAATGGCAGGTCGTGTAGCGGATTGCCACCAGATGTAACAGATCGGATCACACGATCAGTCGGCCCTGGATGACGGTCACGGCCTGGCCGGCGAGGCGTACCCGATCTTGGTCGAGGGTGGCCCGGACCAGCCCGCCACGGGCCGACGCCTGCTCCGCCAGCAGGTGGGGGCGGCCGAGCCGGGGCGCCCACCAGGAGGCGAGCGTGCAGTGCGCGGAACCGGTTACGGGATCCTCCGGAACCCCGTAGGTGGGGTAGAAGCAGCGGCTCACCACGTCCAGTCCGGGGCGGTCGCCGGGTGCGGTGACGATCACACCCCGGCCGGGCGCCTCGGCGAGCGCGGCGAAGTCCGGGCGGAGGTCGCGGACCTCGTCGGCGGAGGCGGCCTCGACCAGGACGTCCGACACGGCCCGGGCGACGGCCTTCACCGTCACGCCCGGCAGGCCGGCGCGCAGCGTCGTGGTCATCGCGATCGGCTCGGCGGGGTCGGCCGGGAAGTCCATCTCCACCCAGCCGTCCTCGGCGGCGCACGTGAGCACGCCGCTGCGGGTGGCGAAGCGGCGGCTGCCGCCGAGGACGTGCGCGGTGGCGAGGGTGGCGTGACCGCACAGGTCGACCTCGGCGACCGGGGTGAACCAGCGCAGCGGCAGCGGCCCGTCCCCGTCCGCCACCCGCACGAACGCCGTCTCGGCGTGCTTCATCTCGGCGGCGACGGCCTGCATCCACGCGTCGTCCGCCGGCCCGTCCAACAGCACCACGCCCGCCGGGTTGCCCGCGAACGCGCGGTCCGTGAACGCGTCGACCACGTAGATCTCCACGTCGGGCAATGTACGGTCCCGACGGGTTAGGTTCAGGTCGTGGACCCGTTGCTGCCCGACGCGTTGCTGCCCCACTTCCCGACCGTGGACGACCCGTACGCGTTCGCCGAGCTGCCCGAGGACTCCCTGGGCGCCACGTGGGGCGCGTTGCGCACGCACTCCCTGACCTGGCACCCGCACGCCGACCTCGACGACCAGCTGCGGCACTGGGCGCTGACCGGGACCGACGACCATGAGACGGCCGCGGTGGTGACCGTGCCCAGCCGTGCCGTGACGGCCGCCGAGGTGCTCGTGCGGCACGGCTTCGCGCCCCTGCTGGTGGTCGCCGCACGCCTGCCCGGGCGCGGCCGCGACGGCGGTTCGACGGCCAAGATCCGGGCGATGACGGAGGCGGACGTCGACGTCGCCGTGGAGCTGAACCTGGAGACCGTGCGGTTCGACGGCCGGTTCGGCATGGTCAACGCCCGGCCGTCCACCGCGGCGCGGCTGCGCGAGCACATCGCGTCGCTGCTCGACCGGGACGAGCCCTGCGCGTGGCTCGCCGAGCACGAGGGCGAGGTCGTCGGCTGCCTGTACTACGACCTGCCGGGTCACTCGGACTGGATCGCCGGGCGGACGTCCGTGCGGCCCGTGGCGTACATCGGGCTGCTGGGCGTGCGGGAGGACGCGCGGGGCGGCGGGATCGGCGCGGCCCTGGCCGACCACGCGCACGACCGGCTGGACGCGGCGGGCGTGGGCGTGACCCTGCTGCACCACGCCCTGCCGAACCCGCTGTCCACCCCGTTCTGGTACTCCCACGGCTACCGGCCGCTGTGGACGACCTGGCAGCGCCGCCCGGCCCGCCGTTCGTGAGCGGTCGCGCGGTCAGGCGTCGACGAGCTGCTTCTCGACGGGCCGTGCGTCCGGCCGCGGTCCCGTCCTGATCTCCTCCAGCACGCGCCGGGCCTCCGTGGCGGCGACGTGCTGCGCCGCGCCGCTGCCGATCGCGTCCCGCAGCGCCAGCCACACCGCGGCCTCGTCCTCCCCGACCGCGGTGAGCAGGTCGCGCTGCTCGGGGTAGGGGTGCAGGGCGATCTTCTCGGTGTGCGCCCGCAACGCGGCCAGGACGGCCTTCGGCACCTCGCCCGTGGAGGCGACCCGGTCCAGCTTCGCGGCGAGGTCGACCGAGGCCAGTTCGGACAGCGACAGCGGGCCGAAGTTCAGCACGGCGTTGAGGCCGTACTCCAGGTCGTCGGCGGCGTGGAGCAGTTCGCGCGTGGCGCTGGCCGTGCCGGTGGCGGTGGCCGTGTCGGTGGTCGTGGCGGCGCGGCGGGCTTGGGCGGACGAGCGACGCCGTCCCGGGAACCGGACGACCAGGCCGAGGGCGACGCCGGTCGCGAGGGCCGTGAGGGCGATGAGGAGTTCGCTCATGTGATCCAGTCTCGGTGCCGGGGGCGGCGGTGCCCGGCGAACGGGCGGCAGCGGGTCGATCGGAGCGCCGACCGGTCGCGGGTAGTTCGGTTGGGCTGAACAGCGCAACCGGTCGGCGTGGCGACGTGGACCGAACGGCGTCGGAGGGGAGAGTGGTGGCCGGTGCGTCCACCCGAGTGAAGTGCTGCGGGAGGGGTACTCGAAGTACAGGTCCGGACCTCCTACAAGACGAGGAAGCAGGTATGGCCAAGACGGGCGAGGGGGTCGCCATGACCGTTGTGAAGGAGTTGTCCGGACGCGCGAAAGCCATGCTCCGCGCCGTAGCCGCAGGTCGGGCCCAGTTGACCGGGGGACGTGAGCCGGACCTGTACGTGGACGGGCTGCCGTGCTGCGACCAGATGGCCACGCACGACCTCGTGCGCGCGGGGCTGTTGCGGGCGCGCCGAGCCGTGCGGCTGGACGAGCGCGCGGACGCGGAGCTGACGGACGAGGGAAGAGCCGCGATCGCTTAACCCTCGAACATGCGTTCGATATGGGTTATGCTGCATCGCGAGGCCGGCACGCAAGCGAGAGGAAGCGCTTGCGCGTCGGCCTCACCTACGTCAGCGCCAGGTGGCGGCCGCCGCGGTGAAGTGCTGGCGCACCGCGTCGAGGTCCACTCCGGCCAACGACGTGGGCCGGCCTTCCAACTGCGCGTACATCGGGTACACCCGCAACGCCGGCGCCAGGCAGACCTGCTTGCTCGACGGGTTCACCGCCATCATCCCGCGGTCGAACAACGAGTGGACGTCCGCGCGGAGCAGGATGCCCGCGTCGGTGCTGTGGTCCACGTGCACCGCGAACTGCCGCAGGTGCGCCGCCTCCAGCGCCTCCTTCGGGCACGGACCCGTGATCGCGCAGACCTCACCGTCCCGCTGGAGCAGTGCGGCGCGGAACGCCTGCTGCCCGGTGCGCACGCGGACCAGCTCAACGCGGTGCCCGGCGGGCAACTCCGACGAGGGTGACGGAGGCGTGCTCGACGGCGGCAGCGGCACCGCCAGTTCGGCGAGCAGGTCCACGACGCGGTTCGGGTCGAGCGGGCTGATCGACTGCTGCTTGGACTGGTTCAAGGCGATCGCGCGCAGGCGCTCGACGGTCACCCCGGGCAGTTCGCGCCACGTGCTGCCGTAGTGGGCGGTGTACCGCGTGATGGGCACCTGCACCGCTTCGGGAGTATCGAACTTCGTCCGGCACTTCTGGCACAGGAACGCCGGGCTCGCCACGGCCCGCTTCTTGAACTTCGTGCGCTTGCAGGCCGGGCAGACGAGCCGCATCTTCTCCAGCCCGTCCTGGACCTCGATGCCCTCCACCCGGGCCACACCGAGCGCGACCTCGCGGTTCCGCAGGACGACCACGTGCCCTTCGCGGACCTTGTCGGCGTACGTGACGGTGGAGTCGAACACGTAGGTCGAGCCGAGGACGTCGGCGTATCCGGTGTTGCCCTGGAAGTGCCTGTACTCACCGACCGACAACAAAGACCAAGCCCGCACAACCCCTCCCCGGGTCGAGGACCATCCCCCTGAGACGAGAAAGCCCCCGTGACCTGTTCTGACCGGTCACGGGGGTCTTCTCGGTGATGTGGCGGGTAGAGGATTCGAACCTCTGTAGCTTTCGCGACGGATTTACAGTCCGCTCCCATTGGCCGCTCGGGCAACCCGCCCCGCCCCCGGTGGCGCCGGGTGCGGTGGAGACAATACATAAGCCCGTGGGGGCATGCGCAACCGGGTTCCCCGGTAGGCTTCCCGGCGGTTCCAGACACACTGACGCGGAGGTACCGGGCACGTGGCAGACCCGTCGTTCGACGTGGTGAGCAAGGTCGACCGCCAGGAAGTCGACAACGCGCTCAACCAGGCCGCCAAGGAGCTGAGCACGCGGTTCGACTTCCGCGGCACGGGGACGCAGGTGTCCTGGTCGGGCGAGGAGGCGATCACCTTCCAGTCCGAGACCGAGGAGCGCTGCCGCGCCGCGATCGACGTCTTCCAGGAGAAGCTGGTCAAGCGCGGCATCTCGATGAAGGCCTTCGAGATCGGCGACCCGGCCCTCTCCGGCAAGGTCTTCAAGGTGACCGGCACGGTCGTGCAGGGCATCTCCAGCGAGAAGGCCAAGGAGATCGCGAAGAAGGTCCGCGAGGAGGCCCCGAAGGGCGTGCAGGCGCAGATCCAGGGCGACCAGCTGCGCATCTCGGGCAAGAAGAAGGACCACCTGCAGGACGTCATCGCCCTGCTCAAGAACTCCGACTTCGGTATCGCGCTCCAGTTCACCAACTACCGGTGAAGGGCATCGTCCTCGCGGGTGGCAGCGGCACCCGCCTGCACCCCATCACGCAGGCGGTGTCGAAGCAGCTCCTGCCGGTGTACGACAAGCCGATGGTGTACTACCCGCTGTCGGTGCTGATGCTGGCGGGCGTGCGCGAGGTGCTGCTCATCTCGACGCCGGTGGACCTGCCGCTGTTCCGCCGCCTCCTCGGCGACGGCTCCCAGTTCGGGCTGGAGATCTCCTACGCCGAGCAGGCGCACCCGAACGGGCTCGCGGAGGCGTTCGTCATCGGCGCGGACTTCGTCGGCGAGGACGACGTGTCGCTGGTCCTGGGCGACAACATCTTCTACGGCCAGGGCTTCTCGAAGCTCCTCCAGCACCACGCGGCCACACTGGACGGCTGCGTGCTGTTCGGCTACCCGGTGAAGGACCCGGAGCGGTACGGCGTGGGCGAGGTGGACGCGGACGGCAGGCTCGTCGGGATCGAGGAGAAGCCCGCGCGGCCGCGGTCGAACAAGGCCATCACCGGCCTGTACTTCTACGACAACCAGGTCGTGGACATCGCCCGGACGCTGAAGCCGTCGTCGCGGGGCGAGCTGGAGATCACCGACGTCAACCTGACCTACCTGCGGGAAGGTCGGGCGCAGCTGGTGGACCTGGGCCGCGGTTTCGCGTGGCTGGACACCGGCACGCACGACTCCATGCTGGAGGCGGGTCAGTTCGTGCAGGTGCTGGAGCACCGGCAGGGCGTGCGCATCGCGTGCCTGGAGGAGATCGCGCTGCGGATGGGGTTCATCAGCGCGGACGAGTGCTACGCGTTGGGCGAGAAGCTGGCCAAGTCCGGCTACGGTCAGTACGTGATGAACGTCGCACAAGAGGTGCGGTAGGCGTCGGCGGTAGCTGTCGGCGGTAGGCGTCGGACGCGTCAGTGCTCGCGGGCCGGGTCTTCCCCGTCAGTGCTTGCGGGCCAGGGCTTCCAGCCGGCGCACGCGGTCCGCGATCGGCGGGTGGGTGGAGAAGAGCCTGGCCAGGCCCTCCCCCGCCCGGAACGGGTTCGCGATCATCAGGTGCGACTGGGCGACGACGGCCGGTTCGGGGGCCAGCGGCGCGGCGCCCGTGCCGAGTTCGAGCTTCCGCAGCGCCGAGGCCAGCGCCAGCGGGTCGCCCGTCAGCTCGGCGCCGGACTCGTCGGCCTGGTACTCGCGGGACCGGCTGACGGCCAGCTGCACGATGGCCGCGGCGATCGGGCCGAGCACGGCGATGAGCAGCACGGCGAACGGGTTGGGGCGGTCCTCGTCGTCACCGGCGCCGAAGACGCCCGCGAAGACGGCCAGGTTCGCCAGCGCGCTGACCGCGCTCGCCAAGGCGCCCGCCACGCACGAGATGAGGATGTCGCGGTTGTAGACGTGTGACAGCTCGTGCCCGAGCACGGCGCGCAGCTCGCGCTCGTCGAGCAGTTCGAGGATGCCGGTGGTGCAGCAGACGGCGGCGTTGCGCGGGTTGCGGCCGGTGGCGAACGCGTTCGGCGCGACGGTGGGGCTGATGTAGAGGCGCGGCATGGGCTGCCGTGCGGTCATGGCCAGCTCGCGCACGATCCGGTACATCGCGGGCTGCTCGACCTCGGAGACCGGTCGGGCCCGCATGGCGCGCAGCGCGAGCTTGTCGGAGTTGACGTACGCGTAGGCGTTGACGCCCAGTGCCAGCACCAGGCCGATGACCAGGGCGGTTCGCCCGAACAGCGAGCTGATCGCCACGATCAGGCCGCTCATGGCACCGAGCAGCAACGCGGTCTTCAGCGCGTTGTAGTGCTTGTGCACGTCGTCGCCTCCGGCTGTCCTACTTCCCCTCCCTCAACGCGCCCGGCCGGCGAGGGGTTCCGGCGCCGGGGCGCGCCGGGCGTGTGGCGGTGGTCTCCGGGGCGGGTTCGGCGCCCGCGTCGAGCGGCGGCGGTGGCGGCACGTGCGAGACCCACGTGCCCAGCACGTCCCGTTCGTGGACGAGTTCGGCGACGGCGCCGTCACCGGCCAGGTCGCCCGTGCCGGGGTAGGAGAAGTCGGGCGCCCAGTGCAGGGCGTCGAACGGGCACGCCTCCACGCAGATCCCGCAGTACAGGCACTGGCCGTAGTCGATGGCGAACCGGTCCAGCACGTTGCGGGCCCGCGGCCGGGCTGAGCCGGGCTGCTCCTCGACCTCGGTGTGGGAGTCGATGTGGATGCACCAGTCGGGGCACTCGCGGGCGCAGATCATGCACACCGTGCAGTTGGCCTCCAGCAGCGCGATGACGCCGCGGGTGCGCGGGGGCAGGTCAGCCACGGGGTTCCTCCGTCGGACTGTCGGCTGGGTGGTCGGCCGCGGCGGGCGTCTCGCGGCGCGGGCCCCACGACGGGTCGGGGACGCCGGGCGGGGCGGCGCGCCTGCGGCTGGGGGCGGACGTGCCGTCCTCGCCCGGTTCGAGCCGGCCGGGCCACGGCCGCACCACGCGGGAGGCCAGCACGAAGTCCTTGCGCAGCGGATGGCCGCCGAAGCCGTCCGGGAGGAGCAGGTGGGCCGGCTGGCCGTCGGCGAGCGCGATGCCGAACATCTCGGCGGCCTCGCGCTCGTGCCACGCCGCGCCCGCCCACAGGCCGGCCACGCTCGGCAGCACGTCGTCCGGGCCGAGCTCGGCGCGCAGCAGCACGCCGTCCTTGGTGTCCGGGTGCAGGACGTGCAGGAGCACGGCGTGCCGTTGGCCGACGGCGCCCGGACGTCCCGCGTCCTCCACGCCGAGCCAGTCGAACTGCGTGCAGCCGAGGCCGTGGGCGTGGCGGGCGGCGTCGAGCCACCCGTCCACCGGCACGTGGGCCGTGGTCTGCCCGAACGCGGTCTTCACGAGCGCGTCGGGGATGCGGGAGGCGAGGGCCTCGGAGGCGGCGCTCACGACACGAGCCGGTGCAGCGCGGCGAGGCCGTCGAGCAGGGCCTCGGGACGGGGCGGGCAGCCGGGCACGGCGACGTGCACGGGCAGCACCTGGTCGATGCCCTTGGTGACGCTGTAGGAGTCCCAGTAGGGGCCGCCGGTGTTGCTGCACGCGCCCACGGACAGCACGTACCGGGGTTCCGGCATCTCCTCGTACGTGGCGACGACCGCGGGCAGCATGGCGTCGGTGACCGTGCCGGAGACGACGAGCACGTGCGCTTCTCCCGCCGCGTGCACCGTGTCGACGCCGAGGGCGGCGAGGTGTTCCGGGCGGTGGCCCTCGAGCGCGGCCATGACCTCCACGCCGCAGCAGGCGAGGCCGAGGTCGAGCACGGTGACCCGGTACGTCGTGCCCCAGTCCAAGGTGGAAACCGTCACCCACGTGAGGTTAATACGTGGGGGCCCGCCGGGCTGCTGCCCGGCGGGCCCCCAACCCCCCATTACCCCCCACGATTGCTCCCGCGCGAACTCTCACGTGGTTGCGCCAGAAGTCTCTTACGGATCGCGTATACCTGTCCAGGGAAATCCGACAAGATCTTCGGATAATTTCATGACGAAGTGCGGTCAAGTTCAGTACAACTAATCGGTAGAACATCACGACCCGACCCGAGAGGCCCCTGCATGTCGACCTCGGCCCAACTGCTCCTGCCCGCGGGCAACCAGCTCAGCAGGCTCCTGCACACCTCGCCGTTGCTGATGGACACCACGTTGGACCAGCTCAGGACGTTGATCGCGGTGTACGAGACGCGGTCGGCCCTGCGCGCGGCCCGGGTGCTCGGTCGCGAGCAGTCCAGCGTGCAGAAGCAGATCGACACGCTCAACCGCAACTTCAAGTCGTTGTGCGGCGAGCCGCTCGTCGTCAAGCAGGGCCGGGGAAAAGACGTGCTGATCACACCGACCGGCGAGGCGTTGGTCGAATTGGCGCGCACCACGTTGACCAAGTGGCTCGATTCGATTCACGAGTGCCGGCGCAAGCTCGGCACGACGGTCACCGTGGGCACGACGCGGTTCATGCTCGACGCGCTGGCCAAGGCGTGGCACCACGTGGCGGACGACTTCCGGCGGCGGGACGTGGAGCTGAAGGTCGTGCACATCCGCACGAAGGACATCTGGTCGAGCCTCGAGTCGAAGGAGGTCGACATCGTGTGCGGGAGCGTCGTGACGCACGCGGGCCGGCGCAGCGGGTTCGACGACTTCGACGTGATCGAGTGGCGGCGGGGCGGGTTGGCGCTGCTCACGAACCTGCCGGAGAGCCGGCTCGGCGCGAGCGTGGGCACCGGGGAGCTGCCGAAGCTGCCGCTGGTCGTGCCGGGTGACGGGCTGATCGCCGAATTCCTGCGCGGCTGGTTCGGATCGGACTACCGGAACGAATTGGACATCGCGGCAGAAATCGACGAAATCCAGTACGGGATGTCGCTGCTGCGGTCCGGGCTCGTGGAGGGCTGCATGATCGTCACGTCCGGCCTGGGCGTGGTGGCCGCGAACAACGAGCTGCGCGAGGGGTCGGGCCTGCGGGTCGTCGAGCTGAAGAACGACCGGAAGCCGCAGCTGGAGCGCTTGGTCGGGGTCTTCGCCCGCAAGGAGGAGCGGGCGAAGTTCCCGGCCGACCACCCGTTGAACCTGCTGTGGGCGGCGTTCCAGCGCGAGGTGGCCGACTAGCGCTCCCCGCGCCGCCGCTCGGCTTGGCGCACCAGCCACTCCAGACCGGTCAGCTGCTTCGGGACCTGCGGCTTCGGCCGTTCCACGGGCACCTCCTGCTCCTGCGGCGGTTGCGGCGACGGGCGCTGGGCGTCGAGGTCGTTCATGGCGCGCTCCCTACCTTGGTCGACAGCGAGTGCCGTCGATCGGAGCACCGTGGAGGGCCACGCCGCTAGGAAGATCATCCCTCTGGGTGACACCCCCGTGCTGTCGTGGGCGCGAGCGGAACGTTCGGGGCCGCTGCCGCGTTGATCCACGTCGACCACGCGGCCACGACGCTCGGCACGGCGTTCGCGGGACCGCACGGCGAGCCGCGGACCGCACGGCGAGCCGCGGGACGGCACGGCGTTCGCGTGGGGCCTTCTCAGGCGCCGTCCGGCGGCGAGTAGCGCTCGGCGTACCGGGTGGGCGTCTCGCCGAACATGGCGGTGAAGTCGCGGACGAAGTGCGGCTGGTCGGCGTACCCCAGGTCGGCGGCGAGGACGGCCCAGTCGATCCGGCCGCCCGCCTCCATCCGCGCCGTCACCTCGCGCAGGCGGTAGCGGCGGATGACCCACTTCGGGCCGACGCCCACGTGCTCGGCGAACAGGCGTTGCAGGCGGCGGACGCTCGTGCCGACCTCGTCGGCCAACACGTCCACCCTGGTCATCCGCGGGTCGTCGACGATCAGGTCCACGACCTCCGTCGCGGTGCGCGCCGCGGGGTCGGGCTCCGGCAGGTTGCGGCGGAGCCAGTCCTCGACGGCCGCCACGTCGTCGCCCTCGGGCAGGCCGGTGAACAGCGACGACACGGGGACGGACCGGTCGGTGAGGGACTGGACCGGCGCCTTCAGGAACGGCCGGAACGCGCCGGGGCGGAAGGCGATGCCGAACACGCGGCCCGTGCCGTCGAGCTGTTTGAAGACGTGGCCGCTGGACACCCCGTGCGCCTCGGCGGCGCCGTCGCCGAACGTCACGTGCACGTTCGGGTAGGGGACGACCAGCTGGCGGTACGGCCGGTCGTAGTCCCACTCCACGACCCAGTACCGCGCCACGTGCGCGGCCAGGTCGGGCGACGGCTGGTGGAACTCGTGGCGCTGGTGCCGATGCCACGCGAGCTCTCGCTCGTCCCTCCGGTCACGCCCCGCGCCCACCCTCACGCGCCCGAGCGTATGTCGCGTTTGTTCAATACACCCGCCGCGGGTGTTCGTACGGTGGCGGCATGTCCCGTGAGCAGTTGATCAACTCAGCCGTGGCGACCGCGCTGGAGGTCGTCGACAACGTCGAGCCGGACCAGCTGGGCGCGCCGACGCCGTGCCCCGACTGGAACGTCCGGCAACTCGTCAACCACCTGCTGTTCTGGGGCCCGTCCCTCGCCGGCGCCGCGCGGAAGGAGCCCGTGCCGCCGCCGGCGGAGTCCGAGGCGGACGTGGACCTCACGACGGGCGACTGGGCCGCCGCCCTGGCCACCGGGCTGAAGTCCACCGCCGCCGCGTGGAGCGAGCCGGAGGCGTGGACCGGCACGACGTCGGTGGGCAGCCCGCAGCAGCTGCCGGCCACCATGATCGGCGCGATGGTGCTCGGCGAGACCGTCGTCCACACCTGGGACCTGGCCCGCGCCACCGGCCAGTCGCCCACGTGGGACCGCGAGCTGCTGGAGTTCGTCCACGCGGACCTGGTCGAAACGGCCGCGATGGGCCGTGAGATGGGTCTCTACGGCCCGGAGGTCCCCGTCCCGTCCGATGCGCCGCTGATCGACCGCGTCCTCGGCCTGACCGGCCGCACGCCGTAGCGCGGGCGTTCCCACCACGTGCCGGTGGTGACCGTCCACGTGGACGCGACCGGACTTCGGCGCCGGTCAGCCGGACCCACCGGGCTGACCGGCGCCGAAGGCGACAGGAGTTCCGGTCAGTCCCGCAGTTCCATCGTGCAGCACTTGGGGCCGCCGCCGGACTTGCGCAGCTCCGAGATGTCCACGAAGACGGGGTCGAAGCCGCGCCGTGCCACCTGGTCCGCCAGGTCGGTGGCCTCGACGGGCAGGACGACGTGGCGGCCGTCGGAGACCGCGTTGAGGCCCAGGCAGGCCGCGTCGGTCCCGGTCGCGATCACGGCGTCCGGGAACAGGCGGCGGAGGACTTTTTGGCTGCCCGGCGAGAAGGCGTCCGGGTAGTACGCGACCAGGTCGTCGGCCAGGACGAAGAGCGCGACGTCGAGGTGGTAGTAGCGCGGGTCGGTGAGCTGGAGGGAGATCACCGGGACGCCGAGCACCTCCTGTGCCTCGGAGTGGGCCAGCGGGTCGGTGCGGAAACCGGTGCCCGCGAGCAGGTACTTGCCGGTCCAGGTGAAGTCGCCCTCGGCCTCGTTGGTGCGCTCGGGCATGACGACGGACCGGTAGCCGTTGGTGAGGAACCAGCGGCGGAAGTGGTCGGCTTCCGCGGCGCGCTGGGGCGCCCGGAAGCGCGAGCCGAGGACCTGGCCGTCGATCACGGTGCCGGAGTTGGCCGAGAACACCATGTCGGGCAGGCCGGGCTGCGGCTCGATCACCTCGACCTGGTGGCCGAGTCGCTCGTACGTCTCCTTCAGGGCCGTCCACTGCTCCATCGCGAGGGACGTGCTGATCGGTTGCGTGGGGTCCATCCACGGGTTGATCGAGTACTCCACGGTGAAGTACGCGGGCGGGCACATCAGGTACCGACGGGTGGTCGGCACGCGCACCTGCGCGGCGGGCGTGGCGACGTCGAGCACGATCGGCTCGTCACCGGGGCCCGCGAAGGAAACCGAGGTCATGGATCGAAATGTAGATGGCCATCTGACCCGCGAACAACGCCGCTATATTGCGTCTGTTAGGGCAGAATGTTGCGTGTGGACACGATCGACCAGCGAATCATTTCGCGTCTGATGGCCAACGCCCGTTCGAGCTACGCCGACATCGGCAAGGAGGTCGGCCTGTCGGCGCCCGCGGTGAAGCGACGGGTCGACAAACTGCTGGACACGGGCGTGCTGCGCGGCTTCACGGCGGTCGTCGACCCGGAGCAGCTGGGGTGGGGCACGGAGGCGTTCGTGGAGGTGCACTGCCGCGGCAACGTGGCCCCGCACGACATCCAGCAACGCCTGGAGTCGATGGCCGAGGTCCGTGCCGCCTACACCGTCTCCGGCGCGGCGGACGCGATCGTGCACCTGCGCGCGGCGAACATCCACCACCTGGAGACCGCGCTGGAACGGCTGCGCGCCGTCGAGATCATCGACCGCACGGTCTCCACCGTCGTGCTGTCCCGACTCCTCGACCGCCCACCGGCCCCCTAGAGTCGCGCGCATGGCCGAGGTGCTCCTGGAACGCTCCGACCGCGTGGCGGTCGTCACCGTGCACGACCCCGAGCGGCGCAACGCGCTCACGTTCGACCTGTCCGACCAGCTCGTCGCGGCCGTCAAGGCGTGCGAGGACGACGGGGACGTCAACGCGGTCGTGGTGACGGGCACGCCGCCCGCGTTCTGCGCGGGCGCGGACCTCACGGCGCTGGGCGAGGCGCGGGAAGAGGGCCTGCGGCGCATCTACGCGGGCTTCCTCGCGGTCGCGCACTGCGCGCTGCCCACGATCGCGGCCGTCGGCGGCGCGGCGGTCGGCGCGGGCCTCAACCTGGCGCTGGCGTGCGACGTGCGGGTCGTCAACGCGAAGGCCCGGTTCGACGCGCGGTTCCTCCAGCTCGGCATCCACCCCGGCGGCGGGATGACGTGGATGCTGCAACGCCTGGTCGGACCGCAGACGGCGACCGCGATGACGCTGTTCGGCCAGGTTTTGGACGCCGACGCGGCGGTATCCCACGGCCTGGCCTGGGAACGGGTCGACGGCGGACACGACGAGCTGGTGGCCTCGGCAGTCGAACTGGCGCGACCTTCGGCCGAAGCGTCGCGGGACCTGGTCCGCACCATCAGGGCGTCGATGCGCACCACCGCGGACCTCGCCGACCACGCTCAGGCCGTGGACGCGGAGCTGAGGCCTCAGGTGGCCTCGATCGGAACACCAGAGTTCCAGGCCAAGCTCGCGGCCATGAAGGCGAGGATCAGCAGCCGCGAATGACCTGGACAGGGGCGCGCACTACATGTAACTTTCGGTAACAGTTACCGGCCGGTACGGGCCGGTTGCCGTCCTGTGGACGACCTGCGCACCAGGTGGGACGAAGCGTCCCGCAGAGTGGTACGGCGGAAACCGGCACGGGGACGGGCACGACTACCCTCGCGGAGGGGGAGGGGCATCAGCCCCGGCAGCGGGTGTGAGGAAAGGGATCGGCGTAGGACATGACTACCGACGTTGGTAACGACGCCGCGCCAGGTGATTCTCCGGAGAAGACCGGCACGGTCCGCAAGCTCGACCGCGTGGTGATCCGGTTCGCCGGTGACTCCGGTGACGGCATGCAGCTCACGGGCGACCGGTTCACGTCGGAGGCGGCCGCGTTCGGCAACGACCTCGCGACCCAGCCGAACTTCCCGGCCGAGATCCGGGCGCCTCAGGGCACCCTGCCGGGTGTGTCGAGCTTCCAGCTGCACTTCGCGGACTACGACATCCTCACCCCCGGTGACCGGCCGGACGTGCTCGTGGCGATGAACCCGGCCGCGTTGAAGGCGAACATCGACGACCTGCCCAAGGGCGGGATCCTGATCGTCAACACCGACGAGTTCAGCAAGCGCAACCTGGTCAAGGTCGGCTACGCGGCCGACCCGCTGGAGGACAACACCCTCACCGAGACCTACCAGGTGCACAAGGTCGCGATGGCCACGCTGACCATCGGCGCGCTGGAGGGCACCGGGCTGGGCAAGAAGGACGCGGAACGGGCGAAGAACATGTTCGCCCTGGGCCTGTTGTCGTGGATGTACCACCGGCCGACCGAGGGCACCGAGCGGTTCCTGCGGGAGAAGTTCGCCCGCAAACCCGAGATCGCCGAGGCCAACGTGCTGGCGTTCCGGGCGGGCTGGAACTACGGCGAGACCACCGAGTCCTTCGCCGTCACCTACGAGGTCGCCCCGGCCAGGCTGGCCCCGGGCACCTACCGGCAGATCACCGGGAACACGGCGTTGGCGTACGGGATCGTGGCGGCGGGGCAGCGGTCCGGGCTGCCGGTGGTGCTGGGCACCTACCCGATCACGCCCGCGTCGGACATCCTGCACGAGCTGTCCCGGCACAAGAACTTCGGCATCACCACGCTGCAGGCCGAGGACGAGATCGCCGGCATCGGCGCGGCCCTGGGCGCCTCCTACGGCGGCGCCCTCGGCGTGACCTCCACCTCCGGGCCCGGTATCGCGTTGAAGTCGGAGACGATCGGGTTGGCGGTGATGACCGAGCTGCCGCTGATCGTGATCGACGTGCAGCGCGGCGGCCCGTCCACCGGCCTGCCCACCAAGACCGAGCAGGCCGACCTGCTGCAGGCCATGTTCGGCCGCAACGGCGAGTCCCCCGTCGCCGTGGTCGCGCCGCGCTCGCCGTCGGACTGCTTCGACGCCGCGATGGAGGCCGCCCGGATCGCGCTGGTCTACCGCACCCCGGTGCTGCTGCTGTCCGACGGCGCGATCGCCAACGGCTCCGAGCCGTGGCTGATCCCCGACGTGGAGGACCTGCCCGACCTGTCGGTGGGCTTCGCCACCGAACCCAACGCCCCCGACGGCACGTTCTGGCCCTACCTGCGCGACCCCGAGACCCTCGCGCGGCCGTGGGCGGTGCCGGGCACCGCCGGGCTGCAGCACCGCGTCGGCGGGCTGGAGAAGGCCGACGGCACCGGCAACATCTCCTACGACCCCGCCAACCACGACCACATGGTCCGCCTGCGCCAACGCAAGATCGACGGCATCACCGTTCCCGACGTCGAGGTCGACGACCCCACCGGCGACGCCCGCGTCCTCGTCGTCGGCTGGGGATCGTCGTACGGGCCGATCGGCGCGGCGGCGAGGCGGGTGCGGAAGCTGGGGATGCCGGTGGCGCACGCGCACCTGCGCCACCTCAACCCCTTCCCGAAGAATCTGGGCGAGGTGTTGGCCCGCTACGAGCGGGTCGTGGTGCCGGAGATGAACCTCGGCCAGCTCGCGCTGCTGCTGCGCGCCAAATACCTCGTCGACGCCATCAGCCACACCAAGGTCCAGGGCCTGCCGTTCAAGGCCGAGGAACTGCAGGACGTGCTCGTCGACGTGATCAAGGGAGTGTCGGAATGACCGCGACCGATCTCGGGCTGCCGGCCCTGGGAGGCCTGGTCGGCGTGCCCACCGCGGACCAACCCCAGAAGGCCAAGGACTACAAGTCCGACCAGGAAGTCCGCTGGTGCCCCGGCTGCGGCGACTACGTCGTCCTCAACGCCGTGCAGTCCTTCCTGCCCACCCTCGGCCTCAAACGCGAGAACATCGTGTTCGTCTCCGGGATCGGCTGCTCCTCCCGCTTCCCGTACTACATGAACACCTACGGCATGCACTCCATCCACGGCCGCGCCCCCGCCATCGCCACCGGCCTGGCCGTCGCACGACCGGACCTGTCGGTGTGGGTCGTCACCGGCGACGGCGACGCCCTGTCCATCGGCGGCAACCACCTCATCCACACCCTGCGCCGCAACGTCAACCTCAAGATCCTGCTGTTCAACAACCGCATCTACGGGCTGACCAAGGGCCAGTACTCCCCCACCAGCGAAGAGGGCAAGATCACCAAGTCGACCCCCCACGGGTCGCTGGACCACCCCTTCAACCCCGTCTCCCTCGCCCTGGGCGCCGAGGCCACCTTCGTCGGCCGCGCCCTGGACTCCGACCGCGCCGGCCTCACCGAGGTCCTGCGACAAGCCGCCGAACACCGCGGCTCCGCCCTGGTCGAGATCTACCAGAACTGCCCCATCTTCAACGACGGCGCCTTCGACGTCCTCAAAGACGACGACGAGGCCGCCCGCCGCATCATCAACGTCACCCACGGCCAACCCATCACCTTCGGCGGCGGCGACCACGCCGTCGTCCGCGACGGATTCGGCCTCGCCGTCGCCAACACCGCCGACGTCAACCCCGACGACATCGTCGTCCACGACGCCACCGACCTCAACCTCGCCTTCGCCCTGTCCCGCCTGTCCACCCAGGACCTCCAACACACCGTCACCGGCGTGTTCCGCAACACCGCACGCACCACCTACGACGACGCCGCACGCGCACAGGTCGACCAGGCGAAGGCCGCGAAGCCCGCCGACCTCGGCGCGCTGCTGCACGGCAAGGACACGTGGACCGTGGTCGGCTGACGCCCGACAGGTCCCGCCGAACAACGGAGGACCCCTGTTCCGCCTCCCGGAACAGGGGTCCTCTCGCTTTCCCTCCCCGGGGAAGTCGTTACGGCGCTTGGCGGAAGCCCGCCTTCTCCGCGTCCGCCGTGGTGCGGAACCACACGTCCGCGCGGGTCTCGCGGAAGTTCGCCGACTCGTTGGTGAAGTAGCGGCGGCCGGTCAAGGTCGCCTTGACCTGGAACTCCGGCGCGGGCGCCTTGCCGTCGGACTTCGGCAGCACCGAGCCGGGGCCGAACGGCGAGCGCGGGTTGAAGCCCTCCTGCTGGCCCTGGTAGCGGGTCGTGCCGGGGGCGGGCCTGCCGCCGGTGCTCGGGCTGAACCCGACCGGGCGCGGGCGCACCGGACGCGCCGCCGCCGGCGGCGGGGTGGTCGGCTTCGGCGCGAGCGGGGCGGGCGACGGCGTGCGCGGCGTGCCCGCCTGGCGGGTGGGGCGCTGCGGCAGGCCGGCGCCGGTCATCGGCACGGGGTTGCCCGCCAGGAGCTCGGGCGCGAGCGTGGGCACGAACGGCTGGTCGTTGCCCACGGGGCGGGGCGCCGGGCGGGGCCGTTCGGGCTCCGGCTCCAGCACCTCGTCGTCGGGCAGCGGCTCGAAGAGGCTGCGCGGGCGTGCCGGCTCGTCCTTCTTCACCTCGGCGGGCTTCGCCTGGCCCGGCTTCGGCTGGGCGGGCTTGGGCTCGGCCGGCTTGCCCTCGGCGGGCTTCGACTCGGGCTGCGACTCGGACGCCTTGGGCTCGGCCGGCTCGGCGTCGGCAGGCTTGGCGTCGGCAGGCTCGGCGTCGGCAGGGGCTTCGGCGGAGCCGGTCGCGGCGGCGTGGAACTCGACGGGCTGGAACTCGTCGGAACGGGCCTGGGCCGGCTGCGGCTCGGGAAGCCGCGGCGCGGGCGGCTGGAAGCCGGTGGGCTGCGACTCCTCGGAACGCGACTGCGACGGCTGCGACGGCTCCGACTCGGTCCGCGACGGCGGGAAGCCCGCGGGCCGGGGCTCGCTCGACCAGCTCTCGGTCGGCTGGAAGCCGGTGGGGCGGCCCTCCGCCGGCGCGGGGCGCGTCACCTCGGGCTCGGTCGCCACGGCGGGCTCGGCGTCCGCCGGTTCGGGCGCGCGCGACCGGCGGCGGGACCCCGGCTCGCCGACCTCCGGGCGGGACTCGACCGGCGCGGGCTCGACGACGGCACGGATGACGTCGGTCCGCGGCCCCTCCTCCTCGCGCGCGGCGCGGGAGGCGTCGACGTCCACGGGCGCGAAGTGGCCCGTCAGGTCGTGCGCGGGCCAGACCTGCGGGTCCTCGGCACGCCGCTGCTCGTCGTCCACCTCGGCGATGGCCTGCGCCAGCGCGGTGGCCGGGATGAGCGCCGTCTCCTCGGCGGACGCGGGCCGGCGCTCCGGCTCGTCCTCCTCCACGTGACCGCTCGGGACCTCGTCCTCGTCGTAGACCTCGCGGACCGGCTCCTCCCGCCACACCTCGCGCGGGTGGAAGACCTCGACCTCGGGCGGCGCGGTCGGCTCGTCCTGCGGCGGCGCGACCTCCGCCACCGGCACGGCCGGCATGAGGCGGGTCTCCTCGACGGGCAGCTCCGGCTCCTCGTCCGGCACGTACTGGCGGCCCCGGGACGCGGGCTCGTGGCCGTCGCGGTCGTCGGTCTCCGGCGCCAGGCGCTCGAACAGGCTGCGCGGGCGGTCCACGTCGGGCTCCGGGGCGTCGTGCCGCTCCTCGAAGTCCGACAGGGGGCGGTGCTCGTCGTCCAGCTCGTCCTGGTACGCGTCGCGCTGGTCGAGCTTCATGTTGGACACGTCGTAGCGCACGGGCTCGGCCGCGGCCTCGTGGCGCGGGCGCTCGGGCGTCTCCTGGCGCGAGGGCGTGAGCGCCTCGTCCGCCGGCGACCGGGGCGGGTCGACGTGCCAGCTGTCGAACTCGTCCGGCTGCTCCGGCGACCGGGACGTGGCCGGCGACGACCCCGAGGACGACCCCGAGGACGTGGGCCGCGGCGAGGTGAGGAGGCGTTCCTCCAGGTCTTCCAGCTCCCGCTTGGCCGGGCGCACCATGACCAGCCAGGTCAGTGCGACGCCTGCCACGAAGGACAGCAGGCTCCACAGCCACACCTGCCCGAAGAGCGAACTCACGGGAGACCCTCCCACTGCTGCTTGTCACACACCCCGACACGCTCCGCTTCCGGGCATTCACCCAGTTGGGGAAGCGGTGCAAAACTACCCTGACCACCCGGTCCGGCGCGTGGGGCCGGCCAGACCTGCGACCAGGCTTCGATAGTAGGCCACTTGGAGCAACTGACCAGCCAAAACGGCTGGCGTACAGTAGCCCTTGTGCCGCCGTTGACCAACTCCGCCGCTGTTCCGACGGAAGTCAACCGCACGAACCGCGGGATCGCCTTCGGCGTCGGCGCGTACTTCCTCTGGGGCATCGTGCCCGCGTACTGGCCGCTGCTCCAGCCGGCCGGGTCCGTGGAGATCCTGGCCCACCGGATCGCGTGGTCGCTGGTCGTCATGGCCGTCGTCACCGCCGTGCTGGGCCGGTGGGCGGGCATCCGGCGGCTGTCCGGGCGCGGCTGGGCGATGGTGACGGCGGCGGGCGCGCTGATCGCGGTCAACTGGGGCGTCTACATCCACGCGGTCAACACCGGGCACGTCGTGGAAGCCGCCCTCGGCTACTTCATCAACCCCCTCGTGAGCGTGCTGCTCGGGGTGTTCGTGCTGCGCGAGCGCTTGCGCCTGCCCCAGTACGCCGCCCTGGCGATCGCCGTGACCGCCGTCGTCGTGCTGGCCGTCGACTACGGCAGGCTGCCGTGGATCTCGCTGGCGCTGGCCTGCTCGTTCGGCGTCTACGGGCTGCTGAAGAAGACCGTGCCGCTGGAGGCGACGGCGAGCCTCACCGCGGAGAGCCTGGTGCTCGCCCCGATCGCCGTGGGCTACCTGATCTGGCTCGGACCGGCCGGGACGTTCCAGTCGCACGGCTGGGGCCACGCGCTGATCCTCGTGTCGACGGGCGTCGTCACCGCGATCCCGCTGATCCTGTTCGGCGCGGGCGCCCGGCTCGTGCCGCTGGTGACGATGGGCATGCTCCAGTACCTGGCGCCCGTGCTGCAGTTCGCGTGGGGCGTGTTCGTCATGCACGAGCCGATGCCCACGTCCCGCTGGTTCGGGTTCGGGCTCGTCTGGCTCGCCCTGGCGGTGTTCACGGTGGACGCCGTCCGCGTCCGCCGCCGCCTGCCGGTCTCCGACCTGCCCTGACCTGCCCCGACCTGCCCCGGCGGCCGGCCACCAGGCCGGACCCGCCTAGTGCGAGCGGGTCACCACGTAGTCGCTGACCGACTCCAGCGCGTCCCGCGCGGCACCCGCCGGCAGCACGTGCAGGGTCGCCCGAGCGCGTGCCGCGTAGTCGTCCAGCGTCCGCCGCGCCCGCACCAGCCCGCTCGACGCCCGCAGCAGCTCCAACGCCTCGACCACCTCGGCGTCGTCGGTGATGGGCCCCGCCAGCAGCTTCGCCAGCCGCGAGCCCGGCTCGTCCTCCAGCGCGTACAGCATCGGCAACGTCTTCACGCCTTCGCGCAGGTCCGTGCCGGGCGTCTTGCCCGACTCCTCCGACGGCGACGCGATGTCGATGACGTCGTCGGAGATCTGGAACGCCGCTCCGATGACCTCGCCGTACGCGCGCAGCGCGTCCACCTGCTCAGGGGTGACGTCGGAGAACATCGCGCCGAACCGGGCCGCCGTGGCGATCAGCGAACCCGTCTTCTCGGCGATCGTGGTCAGGTAGTGCGCGACCGGGTCCTCGCCCGCGCGCGGACCCATCGTCTCGCGCATCTGGCCGGTCACCAGCTCGGAGAACGTCTCCGCGATGATCCGCGCCGCGCCCGTGCCCAGGTCCGCGACCAGCGCCGACGCGTGCGCGAACAGGTAGTCGCCGGTGAGGATGGCGATGCTGTTGTCCCACTTCGCGTTGGCCGACTCCGCGCCGCGGCGCATCGTGGCCTCGTCCATGACGTCGTCGTGGTAGAGCGTGGCGAGGTGGGTCAGCTCGACCACCGCCGCGGCCTTCAGCACGCTGTCGCGGTCCCACTCGGTGCCGAACTGGGCGGACAGGATGGTGAACAGCGGGCGGATGCGCTTGCCGCCCGCGGTCACCAGGTGCAGGGACGTCTCCATCACCGGGTGGAACTCGCTCTGCACGACCTTGCGCAGGAGCTGCTCCACCTCGGCCAGCCCGTCCTGAACCACCTCCGCGAGCACGGGGTCCGACAACCGGAACCCCGTCCCCGCCCGCTCGCTACTGGTCACGGCTAGAGAGCCTACGTACCGCTAGAAGATGAACGCGCCGGCACCCGCCCAATCGAGGGCGAACGACGGGTAGACGCCCAGCACGAGCGTGATCGCCGCGCCGAGCGTGATGGCGACCGTGGTGAACGCGCCGGGCACGCTCACCGTCGGGCCGTCGGCCGCCGGCTCGCTGAAGTACATCAGCACGATGACCCGCAGGTAGAAGAACGCCGCCACGGCGCTCGCCACCAGGGCGATCACCACGAGGGGCGCCATCCGGGCCTCCACGGCCGCCGCGAACACCACGAACTTGCCGACGAACCCGCTGGTCAGCGGCAGACCGGCGAGGGCGAGCAGCAGGAACGTGAACACCCCCGCCACCACCGGGGACCGCTTGGCCAGGCCCGCCCACTGGGACAGGTGCGTGGCCTCGCCGTCGCCGGTGCGCACCAGCGTGACGATGCCGAACGCGGCCAGCGTGGTGAAGCCGTAGGCCAGCAGGTAGAACATCGTGCCGGACAGGCCCTGGTCGTTCAGCGAGATCACGCCGACCAGCAGGAAGCCCGCGTGGGCCACCGACGAGTACGCGATCATCCGCTTCACGTCGGTCTGGGTCAGGCCGAGGATCGCGCCGATGACCATGGACACGATGGCCACGCCCCACAGGACGCCGTTCCACTCCCAGCTGGAGCCCTCGAACGCGCCGTAGAACACGCGCAGGATGCCGCCGAACGCGGCGACCTTCGTGCAGGCGGCCATGAACGCCGTGATCGGCGTCGGCGCGCCCTGGTAGACGTCCGGCGTCCACGCGTGGAACGGGCCGACCGAGGCCTTGAACAGCAGGCCCACGACCAGCAGGCCGAAGCCCGCGTAGAGCAGCGTGTCGGAGCGGTCCGTCGCCGTCGTCGCGTTGGCGATGTCGGCCAGCTTCACGGAACCCGCGAAGCCGTACAGCAGGGCCACGCCGTACAGGAAGAACGCCGACGCGAACGCGCCGAGCAGGAAGTACTTCACCGCGGCCTCCTGCGACAGCAGGCGGCGACGGCGGGCCAGGCCGCACATCAGGTACAGCGGCAGCGACAGCACTTCCAGCGCGATGAACATGGTGAGCAGGTCGTTCGCCGCGACGAAGACCATCATCCCGCCGAGCGCGAACAGCGTCAGCGGGAAGACCTCGGTCTGCATCTCCAGCCGACCGGCCAGCGCGCGGGTCCGGAACACGCCGCCGCTCGGCGTCGCCTCCGGCACGAACGCGCCGCCCGGCTCGACGGACCGGTCCGCGATGAGCAGCACCGCGCCGAGGCCGAGCAGCAGCAGCGTGCCCCACAGGAAGATCACCGGGCGGTCGACCGCGATGGTGCCCGCCAGGGTCAGCTTGCCCTGCGGGGCGGTGCCGTCGGCCGACGCGTGCAGCGCCAGCGCGCCACCCGCGCCCGCCAGCGTGAGCAGGGTCAGCACGACCTGGCTCGGCCAGCGCTGGGCCTTGGGCAGGAACGCCTCGACGAGCACGCTGAGGCAGGCCGCGCCGAGCACGATCAGCAACGGCGCGACGGCCCCGTAGTCGATCTCCGGGGCTTGCAGCCGTTCCACGTTCTGCGAGAGGAACGTCGTCACGTCACTTGCCTTCCTGCGCGACCGGGTCGGCCACCCCGACCTCGCTGAGCGTCGCCCCGACGGACGGGGTGATCACGTCCAACACCGGCTTCGGGTAGAAGCCGAGCACCAAGATCAGTGCCACCAGCGGCGCGAGCACGGCCAGTTCGCGCTTGTTCAGGTCCGGCACCGACGCCCGTTCCGGGTCGACCGCCGCGCCGGGGCCGCCGACCGCGTCGAGCAGCGCCGTGCCGCGGACCGGGCCCTGGAAGACGCGCTGGTACAGCCACAGGACGTACAGCGCGGCGAGCACCATGCCGATGGCCGCCAGGATCGTGTACACCGGCTCGTTCGGGTAGGAGCCGATGAGCACCAGGAACTCGCTGACGAACGAGTTGGTGCCCGGCAGCGCCAGCGACGACAGGCCGGCCACGAAGAACAGGCCGCCCAGCACCGGGGTCAGCTTGGCCATGCCGCCGTAGTCCTCGATCAGGCGCGAGCCGCCGCGGGCCATCACCATGCCGACGACCAGGAACAGCATGCCGGTCGAGATGCCGTGGTTGACCATGTACAGCACCGCGCCCGTGCCCGCCTGCGAGCTGAACGCGAAGATGCCGAGCGCGATGAAGCCGAAGTGCGCGATCGACGTGTACGCCACGAACCGCTTCATGTCGGACTGGCCGACCGCGAGCAGCGAGCCGTACAGGATGCCGACCACGGCGAGGATCAGCACCAGCGGCGCGAGCTCCTTGCTGGCCGCCGGGAACAGCGGCAGGCAGTAGCGCAGGAAGCCGAACGTGCCGATCTTGTCGAGGATGCCGACGAGCAGCACGCCCGCGCCGACCGGCGCTTCCGCACCGGCGTCCGGCAGCCACGTGTGCAGCGGCACCAGCGGCGCCTTGATCGCGAACGCGACGAAGAAGCCGAGGAACAGCCAGATCTGCGTGGACAGCGGCAGGTCGCGCGTCACCGTGACCAGCGTGGCCCAGTCGAGCGTGCCCTGGCCGATCTTGTCCGCGCTGACGACGTACAGGCCGATCACCGACGCCAGCATGATGAGGCCGCCGAGCAGCGAGTACAGGAAGAACTTCATCGCCGCGTACTGCCGGTTGGGCCCGCCGAAGCGGCCGATCAGGAAGTACATCGGGACCAGCACGGCCTCGAAGAACACGTAGAACACGAACACGTCGGTGGCCGCGAAGACACCGACCATGCCGGTCTGCATGGCCAGCAGGAGGGCGAAGAACCCGCCCGCGCTGCGGCCCTCGGGCAGCTTGTCCGCCCACGAGCCGCCGATGACGATCGGCACCAGGAACGCGATCAGCGCGATCATCACCAGCGCGATGCCGTCCACGCCGAACGACAGGCGCACGCCGAAGGCGGGGATCCACTCGGCCGAGCTGGTGAGCTGCAAGCGCTCGCCGCCCGGGTCGAACGCCGTCCACGCCAGCACCGCCAACAGCAGCTCCACCAGCGAGAACGCCAGCGCGACCGTCTTGGCCACCCGGTCGTTGCCCCGCAGGAACGCCACCACCAGGCTGCCGACCAGCGGCAGCAGGAGCAGCGCGATCAGCGTCCAGCTCACGAGAACCTCACCATCAGCAGCGCGCCCAGGACGAAGACCGCACCCAGGAGCATGGAGAGCGCGTACGAGCGCACGAACCCGGTCTGCATCCTGCGCAGCCGGCCCGAGCTACCGCCCAGCAGCGCCGCCGACCCGTTGACCAGGCCGTCGACGCCCTTGTTGTCCACGAACACCAGCGCGCGGGTGAGCCAGGTGCCCGGCCGCGCGAACAACGCCTCGTTCACCGCGTTGCCGTACAGGTCGGCGCGCGCGGCGCGGACCGGGAACGACACCCGCTGCGGCCGTTCCACCGGCTGCGTGCCGCGGCCGAACAGCAGGAACGCGATGAGCACGCCCAGCGCGGACAGGCCGAGCACCAGGATGTTCACCACGCCGTGCGAGAGCACGCCGTGCTGCTCCCGCAACTCGCCGAGCGACGGCGTGAGCCAGCCGGCCAGGTTGTGGTTGGACTCGAAGAAGAAGCCCGCGCCGATCGAGCCGAACGCCAGCACGATCATCGGCACCGTCATCGACAGGCCCGACTCGTGCGGGTGGTACTCGCGGCCGTCGGCGGACTTCAGCCCGGTGTAGCGGGGCTTGCCCAGGAACACCAGGAACAGCAGGCGGGTCATGTAGAACGCGGTGATGCCCGCGCCCAGCGCGGCCACGCCGCCGAACACCCAGCCGCGCCAGCCCGGCTCGCTGAACGCCGCCGCGATGATGGCGTCCTTGGAGAAGTAGCCGGACAGGAACGGGAACCCGATCAGCGCCAGGTAGCCGAGCGTCCACGTGACGAAGGTGATCGGCATCTTCTTCGCCAGGCCGCCCATCCGCCGGATGTCGCCCTCGTCGTTCATGCCGTGCATGACCGAACCGGCGCCGAGGAACAGGCCCGCCTTGAAGAAGCCGTGCGTGAGCAGGTGCATGATGCCCAGCGCGTAGCCGACCGGACCGAGGCCGACGGCCAGGATCATGTAGCCGATCTGGCTGACCGTCGAGTAGGCCAGCACCTTCTTGAAGTCGTCGTACGCGCAGCCGATGATGCAGCCGATCAGCAGCGTGAGGCCGCCGATGATCATCACGACCAGGCGGCCGTCGGCGCTCAGGTTGTAGATCGGGTTCGCGCGGGCGATCAGGTAGACGCCCGCGGTGACCATCGTCGCCGCGTGGATCAGGGCGGAGACCGGGGTCGGGCCCGCCATCGCGTCCGGCAACCACGCCTGGAGCGGGAACTGGCCCGACTTGCCGCACGCGCCGAGCAGCAGCAGCAACGTGATGGCCAGGACCTCGGCCGACGAGAACTCGCCGACGCGGGCGAACACCTCGGTGTACTGGGTGGTGCCCAACGTCTTGAACATCAGGAAGATGGCGATCGCCAGGCCCAGGTCACCGACCCGGTTCATGAGGAACGCCTTCTTCGCGGCCGACGCCGCCTCCGGCTTGTGCTGGTACCAGCCGATCAGCAGGTAGGACGCGAGACCGACGCCCTCCCAGCCGAAGTACAGCGTCACGAAGCCGTTGCCGAGCACCAGCAGCAGCATCGCGGCGACGAAGAGGTTCAGGTAGCCGAAGAACTTCCGCCGTCCCGCCTCGTGCGCCATGTAGCCGATCGAGTAGATGTGGATCAGCGCGCCCACACCGGTGATCAGCAGCACGAACGTCAGGGACAGCGGGTCGAGGCGCAGCCCGAACTCCACGTTCAGCGCGTTCACCGGCACCCAGTCGAACAGGTGCACCTCGGTGGTCCGCTCCTCCGGGCTCAGGCCCAGCGTGGAGAAGAACAGCGCGACCCCGTACGCGAACGCGGCGATCACGGTGGCGCAGCCCAGCAGGTGACCCCACTTGTCGGTGCGCTTGCCACCCACGAGCAACACGAGCGCGCCGAAGGCCGGCAGGGCGAGCAACAACCAGGCGAGACTGCCGATCCCGCTGGCGGCAACAGGTTCCGTCACCGTGGACCTCTCAGTACTTCAGCAGGTTGGAATCGTCGACCGAGGCCGAGCGACGCGTCTTGAAGATCGCCATGATGATCGTCAGACCGACCACGACCTCGGCCGCGGCGACGACCATCACGAAGAACGCCATCACCTGGCCGTCGAGCTGCCCGTTGATGCGGGCGAACGTGACCAGGCTGAGGTTCACCGCGTTGAGCATCAGCTCCACGCACATGAACACCACGATGGCGTTGCGCCGCACCAGTACGCCGACCGCGCCGAGGCTGAACAGCAGCGCGGACAGCAACAGGTAGTACGTAGGGGTCACGACGACTCTCCCTTGAGCGCGCGCGCGTCGGGCTGGTGCCCGGTGCCGGACACCTC
Organism: Saccharothrix hoggarensis; assembly: GCF_052936025.1. The sequence goes on from NZ_CP193624.1 coordinate 7,141,602, forward strand.
CGCGACGTCGTCTTCGAGACGGTCCTTGGCGGTCGTCTCGATCAGCTCGGACAGGGACTCGGCGGCCACCGAACCGTCCGGCAGGAGGGCGGGCGTGGCCACCGAGTTGGCGGTGGCGAACACGCCGGGGCCGGGCAGCGAACCGGGGCGGTCGCCGCGGAAGCGCTCCTCGACCAGCTCGCGCTGGGTCTTCTTGGCGTCCTTGCCGGTGCGCGAGGCGAACGCGAGCACCATCGCGCCGACCGCCGCCGTGATCAGCAGCGCGGACGTCAGCTCGAACGGGAACAGGTAGTCGGTGAACAGCGCCTCGCCGATGTTGGCGACGTTGCCGCCGTTGCGCGTGTTCTGCTCGGCCAGGCCGACCGGCTGCACGTCGGTCAGCGCGCGGGCGACCGAGGCGACCACGATGCCGGCGAAGCCGACGCCGATGACGGCCGCCGCGAGCCGCTGCCCGCGCAGCACCTCGACCACGGAGTCCGAGCTGTCCCGGCCGACCAGCATCAGCACGAACAGGAACAGCATCATGATCGCGCCGGTGTAGACGATGATCTGCACGAAGCCGAGGAACGGCGCCTGCTGGACCATGTAGAGCACACCGAGGCTGAGCATGGTGAGCACGAGCCACAGCGCGGAGTGCACCGCGTTGCGGGCGAAGAGCATGCCGAGCGCGCCGGCCAGGGCGAGCGGGCCGAGGATCCAGAACGCGACCGCCTCGCCGGTGGTCACGGTGTCCACCGCCCGCTGGACGGCGTCGGGCTGCTGGGCCAGGAGGGAGGAGATCATCGACCCGCTCCCGGAACCTGCTCGGCCTGGGCCTTGTCCCCTTGGGCGGCCAGCTGCGGACCGTTCACGTAGTAGTCCTGCTCGTTCTCGCCGAGCCGCATCGGGTGCGGCGGCTGCTCCATGCCGGCGAGCAGCGGCGCGAGCAGGTCTTCCTTGGTGAAGATCAGCTTCTGCCGGTCGTCGTCGGCGAGCTCGTACTCGTTCGTCATGGTGAGCGAGCGGGTCGGGCACGCCTCGATGCACAGGCCGCAGCCGATGCAGCGCAGGTAGTTGATCTGGTAGTCGGCGCCGTAGCGCTCACCCGGGGAGTACCGCGCCTCCTCGGTGTTGTCGCCACCCTCGACGAAGATCGCGTCCGCCGGGCACGCCCACGCGCACAGCTCGCAGCCCACGCACTTCTCCAGCCCGTCCGGGTGCCGGTTGAGCTGGTGGCGGCCGTGGAACCGCGGCGCGGTGACCTTCTTGACCTCGGGGTACTCCTCGGTGACGACCTTCTTGAACATCGTGCCGAAGGTGACGCCGAAGCCCTTGACGGGATCAAACACGCCCATCGCTGGCCTCCTTTTGTGAAGCTGCGGGTACCGCTGCCGGTTCCTGCGCCTGATCGCCGGTCGTCGGCAGTTGCGCGACCGGCACCTGCCGGCGCGGCGGGGACTTCGGGACCTGGAGGTCCAGCGGGGGCACCGGGAAGCCGCCGCCGGTGACCGGCACGGCGTCGGGGTCGTGCTCCTCCCGCTTGTCCGGCAGCAGGAACGCGATGAGCAGGACCACGGCGAGGAACCCGCCGATGACCATCAGCGCGGTGCTGGTCTCCAGACCGCCCTGGGCCTCCCACTCCTGGCGCAGGTAGCGGGCGAACGCCACCGCGACGAACCAGACCAGCGCGATCGGGACCAGGAACTTCCAGCCCAGCCGCATGAACTGGTCGTAGCGCAGGCGGGGCAGCGTGCCGCGCAGCCAGATGAACAGGAACAGGAAGGCCAGGGTCTTGATCACGAACCACAGCAGGCCGAACCAGCCGCTGTTGAGGACGTGGTCGTCGCCGACGAACGGGAACCGCCAGCCGCCGAGGAACAACGTGGTGGCCAGGGCCGAGACGGTCACCATGTTGACGTACTCGGCCAGGAAGAACAGCGCGAACTTCAGCGAGCTGTACTCGGTGTGGAAGCCGCCGACCAGCTCCGACTCGGCCTCGGGGAGGTCGAACGGCGCGCGGTTGGTCTCGCCGACCATCGAGCACACGTAGATGAGGAAGCTGACCGGCAGCAGGTAGAAGTACCAGCCGCTGCTCTGCGCGTCGACGATCTCGGCGGTGGACAGCGAGTGCGAGTGCATGACGACCGCGACGATCGACAGGCCCATCGCGATCTCGTACGAGATCACCTGCGCGGCCGAGCGCAGCGCGCCCAGCAGCGGGTACGGCGAGCCGGAGGCCCAGCCGGACAGCACGATGCCGTACACGCCGAGCGAGGAGCAGGCCAGCACGACCAGCACGCCGACCGGGAGGTCGACCAGCTGGAGGGCGGTGCGCTCGCCGAAGATGGAGACCTCGCCGCCCAGCGGGATCACCGAGAAGGCGACGAACGCGGGGATGCAGGAGATCACCGGGGCGAGGAAGAAGACCCACTTGTCCGCGAGGACGGGGCGGATGTCCTCCTTGAAGGCGAGCTTCAGGCCGTCGGCGAGCGACTGGAGCCAGCCGTTCGGGCCGACCCGGTTGGGCCCGGGGCGCTGCTGCATCCGGGCCACCACCTTGCGCTCCCAGTTGATCATGAACAGGGTCATGACCACGAGGAACGCGAAGATGCCGACGACCTTGACGAGGATCAGCCAGAGCGGATCGTCGGCGAGGAGTTCAGCGCTGCTCATGCCGTGCCTCCGACGGGCGAGGTGTTGGCGTCGGCGGAGCCCGCGGCCGGCGCCGACGACGTGATCTTCTCCGCGACGCCCGTGACCGCGGGCGCGACCGCCACCACGGAGCCGTGACCGGCGACCAGGTTCCGCCGCACGGTGACCGCGCCCGAGTTGCCGGGCAGCCACACGACGCCGTCGGGCAGGTCCGCCGTCTCGACCGGCAGCACGACCTCGCCGCGGTCGGTGGCGACGGCGATCTCGCCGCCGGGGTGGACGCCGAGGCGCTGCGCGGTGGCCGCGGACAGCTTGGCCACGACCGGCCGGGCGGTGCCCGCCAGGTTCGGCTCGCCGTCCTGCAGCGAGCCGTTGTCCAGCAGCCGCCGCCACGTGGCGAGGACCGCCTGGCCCTCCTTGGGCTGCGGCAGGAGTGGCGCGGGCACGGTCGGCGCGGTGGCGCTCGTCGTCGCGACGCCGAGCCGGGCCAGGTCTGCGGCGGCCGCCGCCGGGGTCTGGGTGAACAGGTCGGCGTCCATCTCGACGGCCAGCGTGTCGAGCACCCGGCCGTCGGGCAGCGCGCCCGTGCCCTCGATCGTGGTGCCGAACTGGCGGACGCGGCCCTCCCAGTTGAGGTAGCTGCCCGCCTTCTCGACCGCCGGGGCGATCGGCAGCACGACGTCGGCGTGCGCGGTGACCGCGCTGTGCCGCAGCTCCAGGCTGACCACGAAACCGGCCAGCTCCAGCGCGCGCTCGGCCAGCGCCGGGTCCGGCAGGTCGAACGGGTCGACGCCGCCGACCACCAGCGCGTCCAGGCCACCGCTCGCGGCGGCGGTCAGGATGCCGGTGGTGTCGCGGCCGGCCTGCGCGGGCAGCGCGCCCGGCTCCAGTCCCCACGCCTGCTCGACCTCGGCGCGGGCCGCCGCGTCGCCCACCAGGCGACCGCCCGGCAGCAACGTCGGCAGCAGGCCCGTCTCCAGCGCGCCCCGCTCACCGGCGCGGCGCGGGATCCAGGCGACCTTGGCCCCGGTCCGCGCGGCCAGCGCGGCGACCGCCGAGAACAGGCCGGGAACCTCCGCGGCGCGCTCACCGACCAGGATCACCGAACCCGGCTTGGCCAGCTCGTCCACCACGTCGGCGGCGTGCTCGGGCAGCGCGTTCAGCGCGGCGGGCTCGCCGCCGGGCACGCACGCCAGCAGCACGCCGTTCGTCTTCTCCACCGCGGGCGAGGTGAACTGGCCCAGGTGGAAGACCTTCGTCCGGTTCTTGCGGGCCGCCTTGCGCAGCCGCAGGAACACGATCGGCGACTCCTCCTCCGGCTCGAACGCGACCAGCAGCGCGGCGGGCGCGGACTCGATGCCCGCGTACGTCACGCCGCCGTTGTCGGGGTTCGTGCCGAGGACGGCGCTGGTCAGGAACTCCAGCTCCTCCGCCGAGTGGGCGCGGGCGCGGAAGTCGACGTCGTTGGTGCGCAACGCGATCCGGGCGAACTTCGAGTACGCGTAGGCGTCCTCGACGGTGAGCCGGCCACCGGCCAGCACGCCGACGCCCTTGCCGTCGCGCGCCTTCGCCAGGCCCTCGGCGGCGTACCGCAGCGCCTCGGTCCACGACGACTCGCGCAGCTCGCCGGTGGCCCGGTCGCGCACCAGCGGGCGGCGGACGCGGTCCTCGGCGGTGGCGTAGGTGAACGCGAAGCGGCCCTTGTCGCAGGTCCACTCCTCGTTGACCTGCGGGTCGTCGGCCGCCAGGCGGCGCTGGACCTTGCCGCGCCGCCAGTCGGTGCGCGTCGCGCAACCGGACGAGCAGTGCTCGCACACGCCGGGCGTCGACACCAGGTCGAACGGCCGGGCGCGGAACCGGTACGCGGCGCTGGTCAGCGCGCCCACCGGGCAGATCTGGATGGTGTTGCCGGAGAAGTACGACTGGAACGGCTTCTCCTGCGCCACGCCGACCTGCTGCTGCGCGCCGCGCTCCAGCAGCTCGATGAACGGGTCGCCGGCGATCTGCGCGGAGAACCGGGTGCAGCGCTGGCACAGCACGCACCGCTCGCGGTCGAGCAGCACCTCGGTGCTGATCGGGATCGGCTTCGGGAACGTCCGCTTGTGCTCGTGGAACCGCGAGTCGGACCGGCCGTGCGCCAGCGCCTGGTTCTGCAACGGGCACTCGCCGCCCTTGTCGCAGATCGGGCAGTCCAGCGGGTGGTTGATGAGCAGCAGCTCCATCACGCCCTGCTGCGCCTTGTCCGCCACCGGCGAGGTCAGCTGGGTCTTCACCACCATGCCGTCGGCGACCGTCATGGTGCAGGACGCCTGCGGCTTCGGCATGGGCCGGCCGCCCATCTCCACCTCGACCAGGCACTGCCGGCAGGCGCCCGCGGGCTCCAGCAGCGGGTGGTCGCAGAACCGGGGGATGACGGTGCCGAGCCGCTCCGCGGTGCGGATCAGCAGCTCGCCCTTGGGCGCGACGACCTCCACGCCGTCGATGACGAGCTTGACGTGGCCCTCGGGGACCACCAGCTCGGCCTTCTGTTCAGGCGCGATCGTCATGCGCTTGCTCCCGCCAGCACGGTGCCCGTCTGATTCTTCGAGTTCTGGTCGCACAGGGCCAGGAACTCGTGCTTGAAGTACTTGATGCCGCTGGTGATCGGGCTGACCGCGCCGTCGCCCAGGGCGCAGAACGAGCGGCCCAGGATGTTGTCGCAGACGTCCAGCAGCGTGTCGATGTCACTGGCCGTGCCCTCGCCGCGCACCATCCGCTGGAGGATCTGGACGAGCCAGTACGTGCCCTCGCGGCACGGCGTGCACTTGCCGCACGACTCGTGCTTGTAGAACTCGGTCCACTTCATGACGGCCCACGGCACGGACACCGTCTCGTTGAAGATCTGCAACGCGGTGGTGCCGAGCATGGAGCCCGCCTCGGCCGCGCCCTCGAAGTCCAGCGGCACGTCCAGGTGGTCCGCGGTGAACAGCGGGGTGGACGAGCCGCCCGGCGTCCAGAACTTCAGCGGGATGCCGTCCTTCATGCCGCCCGCCAGGTCCAGCAGCTCCCGCAGCGTGATGCCCATCGGGGCCTCGTACTGGCCGGGGCGCTCCACGTGGCCGGACAGGGAGAAGATCTTCGGGCCGGGCGAGCGCTCGCGGCCCATGGTGCGGAACCAGTCCGCGCCGCCGTTGACGATGTACGGCACGCTGGCGATCGTCTCGACGTTGTTCACCACGGTCGGCGACGCGTACAGACCCGCGGTGGCCGGGAACGGCGGCTTCAACCGGGGCTGGCCGCGCTTGCCCTCCAGCGAGTCCAGCAGCGCCGTCTCCTCGCCGCAGATGTACGCGCCCGCGCCCGCGTGGACGACGACGTCGAGGTCGAAGCCCGAGCCGAGGATGTCCTTGCCCAGGTACCCGGCCTCGTACGCCTCGCGCACGGCCGCGTGCAGCCGGCGGATCACGTGCAGCACCTCGCCGCGCACGTAGATCGCGGCGAAGTTCGCCCGGATCGCGTACGAGGTGATGATGATGCCCTCGATCAGCGAGTGCGGGTCCGCCATCATCAGCGGGATGTCCTTGCAGGTGCCCGGCTCGCCCTCGTCGGCGTTGATGACGAGGTAGTGCGGCTTGCCGTCGTTCTGCGGGATGAAGCCCCACTTCATGCCGGTGGGGAAGCCCGCGCCGCCACGACCGCGCAGCCCGGAGTCCTTGCACTGCTGGATCAGCTGGTCCGGGTGTGCCTTGAGCGCCTTGCGCAGCGCCGTGTACCCCTCCAGCTGCTCGTAGGTCTTCAGCGTCCACGAGCGCGGTGACAGCCAGCGCTTCGTCAGGACGGGAGTCAGGTTGTCGACCATCGTCAGCTCCCCTACCTACTTCTTCTCCGGCAGCGGCGGGAACTCCGCGTGCTCCGGCATGGCCGGCGCGGTCCACCCGTGCTCCGCGGCGATCTTGGCCCCGCGCACCGTCTCCGGCGCGGCCGACGGCCCGTCGAGGTCCGCGTCCCGGCCCTCGAAGAACCCGGCGAGCTGCAGCTCCGCCTGCCGGAAGTCGGTCAGCGGCGCGCCGCGCGTCGGGTGCGGCTTCTCCCCCGCCTGCAGGGACTTCACCAGCTCCAGCGCGCCGTCCGGCGTCTGGTTGTCGAAGTACTCGTAGTTGACCTGGAGCACCGGGGCGAGGTCGCACGCGGCCAGGCACTCGGCGTGCTCCAGCGTGATCGAGCCCGGCGTGCCCGGCTCGCCCGCGGTCTCCTCGTGGCCGACCTTCAGGTGGTCCTTGAGCTTGGCGTAGATCGCATCACCGCCGAGCGCCGCGCACAGCGTGTTCGTGCAGACGCTCACCAGGTGCTCGCCGCACGGGCGGCGCTTGTACATGGTGTAGAACGTCGCGACCGCGCTGACCTCGGCGTTGCTGAGGTCGAGCTGGTCGGCGCAGAACGTGATGCCGGCCTGGCTGACGTACCCCTCGACCGACTGCACCAGGTGCAGCATCGGCAGCAGCGCCGACCGGGCCTGCGGGTAGCGGGCGATGATCGCCCGCGCCCGGTCCACGGTCGCCTGGTCGAAGACGCTCGTGTCGACCGGGCTTTCGGTCACCAGGCGCTGCGTCTCGACGGGGTCCAGCGGCGAGGCCGCGTAGACCTCTTCGGAAGTGCTCATCGGTCACAACCACCCATCACCGGGTCGATAGAGGCCACCGACGCGATGACGTCGGCGACCATGCCGCCTTCGCACATCGCGGGCATCGACTGGAGGTTCACGAAGCTGGGTTCGCGCACGTGCACGCGCATCGGCCGGGTGCCGCCGTCGGACACGACGTGGTAGCCCAGCTCGCCGCGCGGCGACTCGATCGGCACGTACACCTGGCCCGCCGGCACCGCGAAGCCCTCGGTGACCAGCTTGAAGTGGTGGATCAGGGACTCCATCGACTGGCCCATGATCTTGCGGACGTGCTCCAGCGAGTTGCCCATGCCGTCGGAGCCGATGGTCAGCTTCGCGGGCCACGCGATCTTGGCGTCCTCCACCATGACCGGGCCTGGTACGAGGTTGTCCACGGCCTGCCGGACGATCCGCAGCGACTGGTGGATCTCCTCCAGCCGCAGCAGGTAGCGGGCGTACGAGTCGGCGGCGTTCGACGTGGGGACGTCGAACTCGTAGTTCTCGTATCCGCTGTAGGGCTGGACCTTGCGCAGGTCCCACGGCAGGCCGGCGGACCGCAGGATCGGGCCGGTGATGCCGAGCGCGAGGCACGCGTCCACCGGCAGGTAGCCGACGCCCGCGAGGCGGTTGCGCCAGATCGGCTGGCCGGTGAGCAGCTTGTCGTAGTCCGGCAGCCGGGAGTCCATCACCTTGATGAAGTCCTTGATGCGCTGCTCGGCGCCCTCCGGCAGGTCCTGGGCCAGGCCGCCGGGGCGGATGAACGCGTGGTTCATCCGCAGGCCGGTCAGGAACTCCAGCAGGTGCAGGACCTCTTCGCGCTCGCGGAAGCCCGCGGTCATGCCGGTCAGCGCGCCCAGCTCCATGCCGCCGGTGGCCAGCGCCACCAGGTGCGAGCTGATCCGGTTCAGCTCCATGAGCAGCACGCGGATCGTCTGCGCCCGCTGCGGGACCGTGACGCCGAGCAGCTTCTCGACCGCCATGCAGTACGCGGCCTCGTTGTGCAGCGGGGCCAGGTAGTCCATGCGCGTCACGAACGTGACGCCCTGGGTCCAGTTGCGGTACTCGACGTTCTTCTCGATGCCGGTGTGCAGGTAGCCGATGACGCTGCGGGCCTGGGTGACGGTCTCGCCCTCCAGCTCCAGCACCAGGCGCAGCACGCCGTGCGTCGACGGGTGCTGCGGGCCCAGGTTCATGACGATGCGCTCGTCGCCCGCCGCCTCGGCCAGCACCTCGTCCCAGTCGCCGCCGGTCACCGTGTAGACGGTGCCCTCGGTGGTCTGGCGGGAGCCGGCGTACGCGTCGGGGTTCGCGGCGCGCTCGTTGGCGTCGTACGAGTCGCTGTCGCGGCCGGCGGCACTGGTGTCGGTGCCCGTGGTCACGTCGGAAAGCCGTTCGGTCATGAGTAGGACCGCCTCTGGTCTGGCGGGGGGATCTCCGCGCCCTTGTACTCCACCGGGATGCCGCCGAGCGGGTAGTCCTTGCGCTGCGGGTGGCCGTCCCAGTCGTCCGGCATGAGGATCCGGGTCAGCCCCGGGTGGCCGTCGTAGACGATGCCGAACATGTCCCAGGCCTCGCGCTCCTGCCAGTCCGCGGTCGGGTAGACCGAGACCAGGCTGGGGATGTGCGCGTCGTCCACGTCGACCGCGACCTCCAGCCGGATGCGCCGGCGGTAGGTCATCGACGTCAGGTGGTAGACGGAGTGCAGCCGCTGCGGCACGTCGACGCCGTAGTCCACGCCGGACACCGAGCTGCACAGCTCGAACCGCAGCGCCGGGTCGTCGCGCAGGATGCGCGCCACCTCGACCAGGTTCTCCCGGCGCAGGTAGAAGGTGATCTCGTCGCGGTCGACGGTGATCTGCTGGACGGTGTCGGCGGGCAGTCCGCGCTCGCGGATCGCGCCCAGCAGCTCGTCGGCGACCTCGTCGAACCAGCCGCCGTAGGGCCGCTCGGACGGCGCGGCGACGTGGGCGGGCAGCCGCAGCCCGCCGAAGCCGGAGGTGTCGCCGGAGCCGGAGATGCCGAACATGCCCTGCCGGGCCTTGCCCGCGACGAGGCCGCCGCGCGCGAGGTGCTCCTCGTGGTCGGCCTCGTTCATGCTCGCCGAGCTGAGCGCCTCCGGTTGGCCGCCGCCCTGCGGGGTGTCGGCGCCGGGGGTCTTCTCGACCTCGTTCTTGTCAGGGCCGGTCTCGTCTGCCATGCCGCTCACTTCTTCGCAAAGCGCTGGGAGGACGGGATCAGGTCCGTGGTCCGGCCCGACTCGGCCAGCGCCGCGGCCCGGGTCGCCCCCAGCGGCTCGTCCATGATCTTCGCGTGGATCTTGAGGATCGCGTCGATCAGCATCTCCGGCCGCGGCGGGCAGCCCGGCAGGTACATGTCGACCGGCACGACGTGGTCCACGCCCTGCACGACGGCGTAGTTGTTGAACATGCCGCCGCTGGAGGCGCACACACCCATGGCCAGCACCCAGCGCGGCTCGGGCATCTGGTCGTAGATCTGCCGCAGCACCGGGGCCATCTTGTTGGTCACCCGGCCCGCGACGATCATCAGGTCCGCCTGGCGCGGCGAGGCGCGGAAGACCTCCATGCCGAACCGCGCGAGGTCGTAGCGCGGGCCGCCGGTGGTCATCATCTCGATCGCGCAGCACGCCAGGCCGAACGTGGCGGGCCACAGCGAGGACTTGCGGGTCCAGTTGACCAGCTTCTCCACGCTGGCGAGCAGGATGCCGTTCGGGAGCTTCTCTTCGAGACCCACTGGTCTTCCCCCTCAGTTCCAGTCGAGGCCGCCGCGACGCCACACGTAGGCGTACGCGAAGCCGACCGTCGCGACGAACAGGGCGATCTCCACCAGGCCGAACAGCCCGAGCCGGTCCGCGGAGACCGCGAAGGGGTAGAGGAACACCATTTCGATGTCGAACAGGATGAACAGCATCGCCGTGAGGTAGTAGGCGACCGGCATGCGGCCACCGCCCACCACGGGTTGCGGCGACGGCTCGATGCCGCACTCGTAGGCGTCGAGCTTCGCGCGGTTGTAGCGGCGGGGTCCGATGTACGGCGCGGCCGTCACCGAGAACAGCGCGAAGGCCGCGGCGAGGGCGAACATCAATACGAGGGGGAGGTAAGGGTCCAGCACTCTCCGTCGTCCTTTCCTCGCGTCGCGGTGGTGGTGCACCGCCGACCGTTGCGCACCCTAAAGGGTGTTCTTGCCGCCTCCGGAGGTTAGGCGCGCCTAACAATCCGCAGGTCGCTTGTGAAACACTTCACAAGGCATCTCAGCCGGTTGTGAACTGATTCACAAGACCTGAGGGTCAGTGTAGAACGTCACACAGAGGCGTGACGGGCACCCCCGTCATAGGCGCTGACCTGGTCTTTTACGGTGCAGATCAACAGTTGACCGACCGGTGCGTGAACGGGGCCACACCGGAAACGAAACAGCGCCGACCCCCAGGTCGGCGCTGCGTCGGTTAGAGGAGCCCGTTTAGGCCGTTGGGGCGAGCTTTGTGGCCGCCGTGATGATGCGGTCGAACGAGTCGCCGTCCTTCGGGTCGTAAAGCCCCGCCAGCAGCTTCAGGACCAGCCTCATCAGGGTCTTCCTCGGCAACCCGTACTTGGTCGCGGTGCGCATGATCACCGGGTTGCCGATGAGCTTGCTGAAGATGTTGCCGAGCCGGTAGTAGCTGCCCAGGGCCTGCTCGATGCGCACGGGGTAGCCGCGCAGCGCGCGTTCCCGGCTCGCGCCCTGGCGGGCCAGGGCCTGCACGACGGTCTCGGCGGCGATCCGCGCCGACTCCATGGCGTAGCCGATGCCCTCGCCGTTGAACGGGTTCACCATGCCGCCCGCGTCGCCGACCAGCAGCAGGCCGTCGCGGTAGTGCGGCTTGCGGTTGAGGCCCATGGGCAGGGCCGCGCCGCCGATCTTGCCGGTGGCGTTCTCCTCGCGGAAGCCCCACTCCTCGGGCGTGCCGTCGAGCCAGCTCTTGAGGAGCGCTCGGTAATCCGTGGTCCCGTAGGCCTTGGAGGTGCTGAGGATGCCGAGGCCGACGTTCACAGTTCCGTCGCCCATGCCGAAGATCCAGCCGTAGCCGGGCAGCAGCACGTCGTTCGCCCGGTCCCACAGCTCCAGGTGCGACTCCAGGTAGTCGTCCTTGGTGCGCGGGCTCGCGTAGTAGCGGCGGACCGCGACGCCCATCGGCTTCGCGTCGTCCTTCTGGATGCCGACGCTGAGCGCGAGCCGCGCGGACACGCCGTCGCAGGCCAGGACCAGCGGCGCGCGGAACGTCACCTCGGTCTTGTCCGGGCCCTGCTTGGCGGTGACGCCGACGACCCGGCCGTGCTCCACGACCGCGCCGGTGACGGTGGTCCGCTCGTGCAGCCGGGCGCCCGCCTGCACGGCCGTCTTCGCCAGCATCTCGTCGAAGTCCTGGCGGGGCCGGACCACGCCGTAGGGCGGGAACGTCGCCAGCTCCGGCCAGTCCAGCTCCAGCGTCACGCCGCCGCCGACCACCCGCAGGCCGCGGTTGTGCAGCCAGCCGGCCTCCTCGCGGGTGTCGATGCCGAGGTCGATGAGCTGCTTGACCCCGCGCGGGGTCAGGCCGTCGCCGCAGACCTTCTCGCGGGGGAAGGCGCTCTTCTCCAGCAGCACCACGTCCAGGCCCGCGCGTGCCAGGTAGGTGGCCGCGGTCGAGCCCGCCGGGCCCGCACCGACCACGATCACCTCGGCGTCCTCGCCTGCCTTGCGGCGGCTGGGAGTCGTCATCCCCGCTCCTTGTGCCCGTGTTCACAAAGTCCACGGCGAGTCTACTTGCGGGCTGCTGAGGGTTGCCGCTGAGCAGGCTCGACGCGTGGCCGCCGGCGGCGGGGGCCGGTGGGAACACGTGCGTCCAGGCCGGTTCGGGGCCAGTTCGGGCGGCTTCGGGGTCGACTCCGGTCGGCTCCCCGTCGGCTCCGGTGCGCCCCGCGCCCGGGCGGGCTCAGGCGGGCTTGGTGCCGCGGTGCAGCGCGACCATGCCGCCGGTGAGGTTCATCCAGGCCACGTCCTCCCAGCCGGCGCGCGCCACGATCTCGCCGAGCGCCCGCTGGTCCGGCCACGTGCGCATGGACTCGGCGAGGTACTGGTAGGCGACCGGGTTCGAGGACACGACCTTGGCGATGAACGGCAGGAGGCGCAGCAGGTACCGCATGTAGACGAACCGGAACGGGCGGAACGTCGGCGTGGACACCTCGCACACCACGAGCCGGCCGCCGGGTCGCACCACGCGCGCCATCTCGCGCAGCGCGGCCTCGGTGTCGTTGAAGTTGCGCAGCCCGAACGACACCGTCACGGCGTCGAAGGCGTTGTCCGCGAACGGCAGCCGCAGGGCGTCGGCGGCGACCTTCGGCACCGCGCGGTGCGCGCCGCCCTGGAGCATGCCCAGGGAGAAGTCGGCCGCCACGCACCACGCGCCCGAGGCGGCGTACTCGACCGTCGAGACGGCCGTGCCGGCGGCGAGGTCGAGCACCTTCTCGCCGGGCCGCGCGTCCAGGACGCGCCTGCTCCACTCCCGCCAGCGCCGGTCGAACCCCAGTGTCATGACGGAGTTCGTGCGGTCGTAGCCCTTGGCCACGCCGTCGAACATCTCGGCGACCTCGCGGGGGTTCTTGTCCAGACCTGCACGCGACATGGGGGAAGGGTAAGGGACGCGACCTGTGAGCGGCATTCCGTCCGCCCGCGGCCGGCGAACACCCTGCCTGACCTGCCTAGGAGACCTTCAGGGCGGCCAGCATGCCGTCCACGGCGGCCTGCCACGGGTACTCCTCGGCCCGCGCGCGGGCGGCCGAGCGGCGGGCCGGCTCCGGGTCGTCCAGCAAGGCGCTCACGGCGCCCGCGAACGCCGGCGCGTGGTCCGCCACGGCGGCGCCGCACCCCGGCCGGACGATCTCCTTCAGCGCCGACGACGCCGAGACGACCACCGGCGTGCCGGAGGCGAGCGCTTCCAAGGCCGCCAGGCCGAACGTCTCGTGCGGGCCGGGCGCGAGCGACACGTCCGCCGTGGCGAGCAGGTCCGCGACCTCGGTCCGCCGGCCGACGAACCCGAGGAACGTCACCGGCAGCCCGGCGGCCCGCCGTTCCAGCGCCTCGCGCCGCGGCCCGTCCCCCGCGATGACCAGCCGCACGTTGTGCCCCGCCGCGTGCAGCGCCGCCGCCGTGTCCACGCTGCGCTCGACGTGCTTCTCCGGCGAGAGCCGGCCGCAGTGCACGAGCAGCGCGTCCGCGCCCCGCGCCAGGTCCGCCCTGAGCGAGCGGTCGTGCCGGGCCGGGGTGAACGTCCGCAGATCCACCCCCAGCGGCACGCGGGCGACGTTGCGCGCGCCGATCCGGTCGAACTCCTCCCGCGCGAACTCCGTCGTGCACACCACCGTGTCGTAGGAGGCGGCCATCCGGGCGTTCGCCCAGTCCGCGCCCCGCCGCGCGAACGCCTTCGGCAGCAGGAACTGCTCCAGCAGCCGGTCCAGCCGCTCGTGCGAGATGACCACGCTCGGCACCCCGCGTGCCGCCGCCCACCGGCCCATGCCGCGCAGCGTGAGCCGGTCCGACACCTCCAGCCGGTCGGGCTCCAGGCGGTCGAGGAGCGTCCGGACGCGCCACGGGTCCACCGCGCGGTAGCCGCCGGTGCCGGGGATGCGCGGGGCGGGCAAGGTAATGCGGCGGACGCCGGGCGCCAGCGCCTCGTCGGCGTGCGCGGGGCCGGGGACGACCAGCGTCACCTCGTGCCCGTGCGCCGCGTACCCGCCGCCGAGGTGGTGCAGCGCCGTGCGCAGGCCACCGGAGCGCGGGCCGTAGAAGTTGGCCAGCTGGACGATCCTCATGCGCGCCCGATCCTCATGCCTGCCGGTCCCCTGGTGCTCGCCCGGTCCTCATGCCAGCCCGGTCTCATGCCTGCCCGGTCTCATGCCTGCCCGGTCTCATGCGGCACGGCGCAACGGCACGTCGAGGACGGCCGCGTAGTGGCCGAGGAGTTCGTCGCACACCGCCGACCACGTGCGGCCGCGCACCCAGCGCCGGGCCGCCTGGCCGTACTGGCGGCGGCGCAGCGGGTCGGCCAGCTCGACCACCGCCCGGCGCAGCTGCTCGTCGTCGCCGAACAGGTAGCCGGTGTTGGGCTGCACCAGGTCGCGCGGGCCGCCCGCGTCCGGCGCGACCACCGGCACGCCGCTGGCCAACGCCTCCTGCACGGCCTGGCAGAACGTCTCGTGCGGGCCGGTGTGGACGAACACGTCGAGGCTCGCGTAGGCGGTGGCGAGGTCCGTGCCGGTCTTGAACCCGAGGAACGCCGCGCCCGGCAGGTCGCGGCGCAGCTGCGCCTCCTCCGGCCCCTCGCCGACCAGCACCAGCCGCACGCCCGGCAGGTCCCTCAGCGCGGCCAGCCGGTCCACCCGCTTCTCCGGCGACAGCCGGCCCACGTACCCGACGAGCAGCTCGCCGCCCGGCGCGAGTTCGGCGCGCAACGCGTCGTCCCGTCGGCGCGGGTGGAACAGGTCGACATCCACCCCGCGCCCCCACCGGTGCACGCGCGGCACGCCGTGCTCCTCCAACGCCGCCACGGCCCAGCTCGACGGCGCCAGCGTGCGGTCCGCCTGGGCGTGCAGCCGGCGCGTCCACCGCCAGGCGGCGCGGGCGGTGAGGCCCAGGCCGAAGTGGCCGGCGAACCCGGCGACGTCCGTCTGGTAGACCGCGACCGTCGGGACGCCCAGCCGCCGTGCCGCCGACAGTCCCCGCGCGCCCATCACGAACGGGCTGGCCAGGTGCACCACGTCCGGGCGGAAGTCGGCCAGCGCGGTCAGCACCCTGCGCGTCGGCACGCCCACCGGCAGCGAGCTGAACCGCGGCAGGTCCACGGCGGGCACCCGGACCACCGGGGTGCCGAAGTGGTCGTCGGCGCCCGCGCCGGGGGCCACGACCAGCGCCTGGTGACCGTGCGCCCGGAGGTGCTCCAGGACGCGGACGACGGAGTTGGTGACCCCGTTGACCTGGGGCAGGAAGCTCTCGGTGACGATCGCTACGCGCACGCCGATCACCTTGCGGTGCCAAGGACACGGCGGCGTGACAGGTCGGCGAACGGCCGGCCAACTCCTCGCGTCGCCGTTGACGTTGGCCGTGGCTTCACCTCGTGTACGTGTCGCGGTCACTCGGTGCGGTGACACTAGGGCGGCATGACCGTCTTGTCGTCCCGACCCGCGCAGCCCGTCGATCCCGGCCTGGTGTCGATCGCGCTGGAGATAGCGGGCCGACTCGCCAACGACGCGTCCGACGTCATCATGGCGACCGCGGGGCGGGGCGCCCGGTCCGATGACGAGGCGTCGCCGTTCGACTGGGTCACCGACACGGACCGGACGCTGGAGCGGCACACCCGGCGCGTGCTCACCGCCGAGTTCCCCGACATCCCCGTGTTCTGCGAGAACGTGGACGAGGACGTCGCCGGCGACGTCGAGTTCCGGTGGGTCGTCGACCCGGTCGACGGCACGGCGAACTACGTGGCCGGCGTGCCGTGGTGCGCGTACAGCCTGGCCCTGGTCGACCGCTGGGGGCCGGTCGTGGGCGTCGTCGCGGACCCGTACCGGGCCCAGATCTACGCCGCCGCGCGGGGGCGCGGGATGCGGGCGAACGGCACGCCGGTGAAGCTCGGCGGGCAGGCGATCAGCTCGATCGTGTGCACGGAGATGACGCGGACCGGCCCGTGGCCCGGCATGGGCGAGTTCATCTCCCGCGCGGCGACCACCGGCACCGGCGTCCGCGTCCTGGGCTCCAAGGCCCTCGCCGTGGCCCAGGTGGCCCTCGGCCACGCCGCCGCGGCCGTCCTCCACAGCTACCACGAGTGGGACGTGGCCGGCGCGGTGGCGCTGGCGGTCGAGTCGGGCGCCGCCGTCCTGGACCGGAGGGGCGAGGACGACCCGTTGCCGGTGGACGGCCTGCTGGTGGCGATGCCGGAGGTGGCGGAGGAAGTGCTGGGCTGGTGGCAGGCGTCGACGGCGCGCTAGTCCGTTTGCCCGACTCGGCGACGGCACAACATGCTGCCGTCCGCCGAGGCCCGTAGGCGTCGGAAGTGAGCCCGGTTCACCCTCCGGACGGTGGGTTGCCGGGCTTCGCGCTGTTCGGAGGACGTGCGCCCGCCCGGCCCCGCGGGCATGAGCTCATTGGTCCGTTTGCCGCACACGATCAACCTCTAGTAAAGTCGGTCCCGCCAGGCCCAGTAGGGCTTGGAAGTGGACCCGGTTCACCGGCCGGACGACCGGTTGCCGGGTTTCGCGCTGTCTAGGACCGGTTCACATCCGTGACGTCGTCGAGGAGCACGCCGACGCGTCGCCGCCACTCGCCACCCGCGCCGTAGCACCACGCCACCGCGTCGCTCACCCACAGCAGCGCGTCCTCGGTCGGCCGGAAGTGCTCGTAGCTCAACCGTCCGCCCGCCTTGCGCACGGCTTCCGCCAGCGTCTTGCGGTCCTTGGCGTCCTGGTGCTGGCAGCTCTCCAGCACCAACCGGGACACGCCCAGGTCGATCATCTTCGGCACAACCGCGCTGAGGCACACCTGTCGCGCCGCCACGTCGTGGCCTTCACGGCAGTGCCAGACGCGGCTCCGCAGGCCGATATCCGCGATCCGGGCGAGGAGTTCACGGCGACGGCGGTCGCTCTCGTCGTTGAAGTGGACCCGTCGCTGCCCCGGCTTGGTCAGCCGACGCATCGCCGCACGAGCCTCGTTGCAGTCACGTCCGTGAACGACCACCACCGCGACGAGGTACGTGGAACCACGGCGGGACTCGTCCAGGAATGCGTGCCACATGGCGAGATGATCCCAAAGGACCAACGCGCTGCTGCGTTCGGCTTACACGGCGCCCAGGTGGGGTAGTTGCTGTTCCAGCACTTCCAGGTGCGTGCGGACCGCGTCGAGGGTCGGGCGGTCCAGGACTTGGAGGGCCACCCGGCCCACCTCGTCCTCGAAGGCGGTGAAGTCGCGGACCGCGGCGGCCAGGCGGTGGGCCACCGGGTGGTTCTGGTCGGCGGCCAGGGCGCGGCCCAGGTCGGCTATCCGGCGGACGCCCGGCAGCTCGCCGTCGAACTGCGCCGCGATCCGCTCCAGCCAGTCCCGCGCCGGGGACGGGGGCACGGTGGTCACGGCCGCGCGGACCCGCTGCACGGACAGCTCGCACCGGCCCACCATCGCCGACCAGCGGTCGTTCGCGCGGGGCGGAGGCGGGGGCAGCGGGTGGGACAGGTGGGGTGGCGGGGGCAGGCCCGGCCGGCCGCGGCGGCGGACGGCGCCGACGACGAGGCCGACGAGCGTGCCGGGCAGCCCGCCCATGACCACGCCGAAGATGGTGGACGCGATGAAGACGCCGAACAGCTCGGCGACGCCGCGCGGGTCGGGGTCCGACGTCGACACGCCGGCCGCGATCAGGACCGTCATCAGCACCGTGCCGATGAGGAAGCCCAACAGCGCCGCCCGTCCCATGTGCACAATGTGCCAGATCAGGCGTCGAAATCGACGGTTACCGCGGAACTCGCCGCCAAGGACTGGCACGTCAGCACGAACCCGGCCTCGACCTCGCGCGGCTCCAGCGCGTAGTTGCGCCGCATCTCCACCTCGCCGGACACGACCAGCGCCCGGCACGTCCCGCAGACCCCGCCCTTGCACGCGAACGGCAGGTCGGCCCGCACCCGCTGCGCCGCGTCGAGGATCGGCACGTCCGCCGGCAGCGGCACGACGGTGGTCCGGCCGTCGAGGATCACGGTGGCGGTCGCGGACGCGGTGGACGACTCGGCCGCACGGCGCGGCGGGGGCGGCGGCTCGTCCACGTAGAACAGCTCGTGGTGCACGGACGTCGCGGGCACGCCCAGGCCCTCCAGCACGGCCTTCGCGTCGCGCACCATCCCGTACGGCCCGCACAGCCACCACTGGTCGACGTCGGCCCACGGCACGACCGAGGCGAACAGCGCCCGCAGCTTGTCCGCGTCCAGCCGGCCGGTGAACAGCTCGACGTCACGCGGCTCGCGCGACAGCACGTGCACGAGCTGGAACCGCGCCGGGTACCGGTCCTTCAGGTCCGCCAGCTCCTCGGCGAACATCACCGTGTCCGCGCGCCGGTTGCCGTAGAGCAGCGTCACGCGCGCCCCGGACGCCAGCACGGACGCGGCGATCGACAGCGCCGGCGTGATGCCGGACCCGGCGACGACCAGCCCGTGGTGCGCCCCGCCGGACGGCGTGAAGTTGCCCAGGGGCGGCAGGACTTCGAGCACGTCGCCGCGCTGCACCCGGTCCACCAGCAGGGACGAGAACAGCCCGCCGTCGACCTTCCGCACGCCGATCCGCAGCGGGCCGCCCTCGGGCGCGCAGATCGAGTACGACCGGCGCTCGTCGCCGTTGCGCAGGGTCAGGTACTGGCCGGGCTTGAAGGCGAACTCCGCGGCCAGCGCCGGCGGCACGTCGAACGTCACCGCGACGGCGTCCGAGCACAGCTGCTCGACCGACGCGACGGTCAGCTTGTGGAACACCGGCCGCGCCATCAGATCTCCTTCACGTGCTCGAACGGCTCGGCGCAGTCCGCGCACCGGCGCAGCGCCTTGCACGCCGTGGACCCGAACCGGGACACCTCGGACGTGCGGTGCGACCCGCAGCGCGGGCACGCCACCCGCCGCGACGGCGGGGTCAGGTTCAGCGGCACGGGGCCGGCCGGGCGCGGGCCGAGCCGGGACGGCGGCGCGATGCCCGCCTCCCGCAGCTTGCGGCGGCCGTCCTCGGTGATCCAGTCCGTGGTCCACGCGGGTGACAGCGACAGCCGCACGTCGACCGACGTGAACCCGGCCCGCAGCAGCGAACGCCGCAGGTCGGCGCCCATCTCGTCCAGCGCGGGGCACCCCGAGTAGGTGGGCGTGATCGTCACCGACACCCGCCCGTCCTCCTCGGTGACGTCGCGCAGCACGCCGAGGTCGGCCAGCGTCAGCACGGGCAGCTCCGGGTCGCGGACGCTCGCCGCGACCTCGAACGCGGTGCCCGTCCCGGCTACCACTTCGCCCCCGGCAGCGACCGGTGCAGGTGCTGCATCTCGGCCAGCAGGTAGCCGAACGCCTCGGTGTGCACGCCGTCGCGCCCGGCCAGCCCGTTGACGCGCGCCGCGGGCACGTCGGCCGGCCGCGGCAGGCCCGCCGCCGACAGCACGGCGTCCAGCACGTCGTCCACCTCGGATCGCAGCTCGGCGGACGTCACGGCCACGCCGGGCAGCCGCGACTCGACGGGGTGCGTGGCGAACAGCTCGTCGAGGAACGGCCACACCCGCTCCAGCCCGGCGCGCATCCGCCGGTGGGACTCCTCGGTCCCGTCGCCGAGCCGCACGACCCACTGCGCCGCGTGGTCGCGGTGGTAGGCCAGTTCCTTCAGGCCCTTGGCCGCGACGGCCGCCAGCACGGGGTCCGCGCTCGTCCGCAGCCGCGAGAACTGGGCGACCTTCCACGACGAGAAGACCAGCAGGCGCGCCATCGTGGTGGCGAAGTCGCCGCCGGCGAACGGCCCGCACTCGATCTCCGCCAGGTGCACGTTGCGGAAGTCGCGCTCGTCGCGCAGGTACGCCAGCGCGTCCTCGTCCCGGCCCGCGCCCTCGACCTCGCCCGCCCTGGTCAGCAGCAGCCGGGCCTGGCCGAGCAGGTCGAGCGCGATGTTGGCCAGCGCGACGTCCTCTTCGAGCTCGGGCGCGCGGGAGCACCACTCGGCCAGCCGCTGGGACAGGACCAGCGCGTCGTCGCCGAGCATCAGGCAGTACGCGGCGAGGTCGGCGCGGTCCACGTCGGGCACGTCGCGGTCGACGCCGGCCAGCGCCTCCGAGAACCCGGTGCCGAACGCCCAGTGCGTGTCCTCGTGGTCGATCAGGGACTCGTACGCGTTGTCGAAGCTCATAGGTGCGGCACGTCCTCGGGGATCTCGTAGAACGTGGGGTGCCGGTACACCTTGTCGCCGCTCGGCTCGAAGAACGGGTCCTTCTCGTCCGGCGACGACGCGGTGATCGCGGCCGCGGGCACCACCCAGATCGACACGCCCTCGTTGCGCCGGGTGTACACGTCACGCGCGTTGCGGACGGCCATCTCGGCGTCCGGCGCGTGCAGCGACCCGACGTGCACGTGGTTCAACCCGCGCTTGCCGCGCACGAACACTTCCCACAACGGCCACGACGAGCTCATGCCGCACCTTCCTGCCCCTGGGCCGCGCGCTTCGCGGCGTGCGCCTCGGCGGCGGCGCGGACCCACTCGCCGTCCTCGTGCGCCTTGCGCCGGTGCGCGACGCGCTGCGCGTTCGTCGGCCCGTTGCCGCCGACGACCTGCCAGAACTCGTCCCAGTCGGGCCGGCCGAAGTCGTGGTGGCCGCGCTCGGCGTTCCACCTCAGCTCCGGGTCGGGCAGCGTCACGCCCAGCTTCTCCGCCTGCGGCACGGTCATGTCGACGAACTTCTGCCGCAGCTCGTCGTTGGTGTTGCGCTTGATGCGCCACTTCATGGACTGCTCGGTGTTGGACGACTCGGCGTCCGGCGGGCCGAACATCATCAGCGACGGCCACCACCAGCGGTTCACGGACTCCTGCACCATCGCGCGCTGGGCGTCGGTGCCGGCCATCATCGTCATCAGCAGCTCGTAGCCCTGCCGCTGGTGGAAGGACTCCTCCTTGCAGATGCGGATCATCGCCCGCGCGTACGGCCCGTAGGACGTGCGGCACAGCGGCACCTGGTTGCAGATCGCGGCGCCGTCCACGAGCCAGCCGATCACGCCGACGTCGGCGTAGGACAGGGTCGGGTAGTTGAAGATCGAGGAGTACTTCTGCTTGCCCGCGATCAGCTTCCCGGTCAGGTCGCCGCGGTCGGCGCCCAGCGTCTCGGCGGCGGAGTACAGGTACAGGCCGTGCCCGGCCTCGTCCTGGACCTTCGCCAGCAGGATCGCCTTGCGGCGCAGCGACGGCGCGCGGCTGATCCAGTTGCCCTCCGGCTGCATGCCGATGATCTCGGAGTGCGCGTGCTGCGCGATCTGCCGGATCAACGTCCTGCGGTAGCCGTCGGGCATCCAGTCCCGCGGCTCGACGCGCTGCTCGGACGCGACGGTGCGCTCGAACCGTTCCTCCAGGTCCATGCACCCGATGTTACACCTGAAGGCCGATTTTGAGGAGAACTGTCACAACCGGTGGCCGGACGGGCTCGCACCGGTGGCGGGCGGGCTCACAACCGTCGGCGCAGCCACCAGACCAGCGGCAACAGCACCGCCCACACGGCGAGCAGGAACGTGCCGATCGGCAGCAGCGCCAGCACGGCCGTCCGACCGGCCACCCGCGCCACCTCCGGGTCGGCCGTGTCGTACTCGATGCGCACCAGCTGGCCGGGCTCCAGCCCTTCCGGGTACAGCACGCCCTGCTGCGGGCTGTGCACCGCGCCGTCCGCGGTCGCGAAGCGCACCACCGTGCGCTGGAACGAGACGGACACCACCTCGGCGGTCGCCTTGCCCAGCCGCTTCTCGATCATCAGGTCGTCGCGCCAGCACGCCGCGAGCAGGATCACCCCGATCAGCGTCACGACCGCGCCGAGCACCGGCAACGACCGGCTGAGCAGGAGCCGAACCCTCGGGCGGGCACCCGTCCGCACTGCGTCGTCCACCACAACTGAGGAGTCTAGGGCGGCCTCCGCTCCGGATCTCAGCGATGAGTCCATACCCTCGACGGGTGACCTCAGCTCCTGCCTCGCGGACCCGACAGCGGCTGCGCGTGCACACCAGGCGCGTCGCGGGCGACGACCTGCTGGGCAGGCTGCCCGCACCGACCGGCGCGCTGAGCTGGGTCAGGGACGGATCGGGCCTGGTCGGGTGGGGTGAGGCGGCCCGCTTCGAGGTGTCGGGGCCGGACCGGTTCGCCGACGCCGACCGCTGGTGGCGCGACTTCACCGACGACCTCGACGTGGACGACGAGGTGGGCGTGCCGGGCACGGGCCCGGTCGCGTTCGTCAGCATGGCGTTCTCGGACCGCCCCGGCCACTCGGTGCTGGTCGTGCCGGAGGTCGTGGTGGGCCGCCGGAACGGGCGCACGTGGCTGACCACCATCGGCGGCAGCGGCGCGCGCCGCGTGCAGCCGATCCGCCGGCCGTCCGAGGTGAAGTACGCCGATGGGCAGGTGTCCGTCACGGGCTACCGCGAGGCCGTGCGCACCGCCGTCGACCGGATGCGGGCCGGCGAGCTGGACAAGGTGGTCCTCGCGCACGACCTGCTCGCCGTCGCCGACGTCGGCATCGACCACCGGTTCGTGCTGGAGGGCCTGGCCCGGCGGTACCCCGAGTGCTGGGTGTACGCCGTGGACGGCCTGATCGGCGCGACCCCCGAGCTGCTGCTGCGGCGCAGCGGGTCCGTCGTCGACTCCCGCGTGCTCGCGGGCACGACGTGGCCGCACGACGGCATGTCCGACGACGAGCTGGCCGCCGCGCTGCTGTCGTCCGGCAAGAACCGCGACGAGCACGAGTACGCGGTGACGTCGCTGGTGGAGACCTTGCGACCGTTCTGCGCGACCATGTCGGTCGACGGCCCGTCGGTGCTGCGCCTGCCGAACGTCTCGCACCTGTCCAGCGACGTGATCGGCGAGCTGAGCGGCACGCCGTCGCTGCTCGCGCTGGGCGCGGCGCTGCACCCCACGGCCGCGGTCGGCGGCACGCCCCGCCTCGACGCCATCGCGGTCATCGAGGAGCTGGAGGGCATGGACCGGGGCCGCTACTCCGGCCCGGTCGGCTGGATCGACGGCAACGGCGACGGCGAGCTGGGCATCGCGTTGCGGTGCGCGCAGGTGGACGGCCGCACGGCCCGCCTGTTCGCCGGCTGCGGGCTGGTGGCCGAGTCCGACCCGGACTCCGAGGTGCGCGAGGCGCACGCCAAGATGCTGCCGTTCCGGGAAGCCCTCGAAGGCATGTGACCCCGTCACGACCGGTGGACGCCTGCCCGTGGACAGCGGCGCGGGGCCGCCCCCGGTGTGAGGACGGCCCCGCGCGCGGTCGTGCCTAGTGGTGGTGACCCGCGAGCAGCTCGCGCGTCTCCTGGATCTTCTTGAACGCCTTCGGCTCCGGCGTGGCGGCGCGTGCCGAGAACGAGCCCTCCGCGCCCGGCGCGACGGCCGGCTTGCCCGGCGTGAACAGCCAGGTCTGGAACAGCTCGTCGAGCTGCTTGCCCGACAGCTGCTCCGCGAACGCGATGAACTCCTCGGTCGACACGTTGCCGTTGCGGTTCTCCGTCGGCCACTTCCGCAGCAGCTCGAAGAACGCCTCCTCGCCGATCGCGGCGCGCAGCGCGTGCACGGTCATCGCACCGCGGTCGTAGACGGCGCTGTGGAACTGGTTCGGCGCGCCCGGGTCACCGGGCAGGACCTGCCAGAACGGGCTGTCCGCCGGGTACAGGTCGTAGACGTAGTCCGAGTTCTCCTGGACCGTGCCCTCGCCGACGTGCTCCGACCACAGCCACTCCGCGTAGCTCGCGAAGCCCTCGTTCAGCCAGATGTCCTTCCAGCCCTGCACGGACACCGAGTCGCCGAACCACTGGTGCGCCACCTCGTGCGCCACGACGTAGGTGTTCGCGCCGCGGCGGAAGAACGCGGCGTCGTAGGTCGAGCGGGTCTGGTTCTCCAGCGCGAAGCCGATGCCCGGCGTCGCCACGCCGCCCTGCGCCTCGAACGGGTACGTCCCGAAGTGGCCCTCCAGGTACTCCGTCACCTCGGGCGTGCGCTCGATGCTCGCGACCGACGCGCTGTAGTCCGCGCCCAGCCGCTCCGAGTAGGCGTTCAGCACCGGCTGGCCGTTCGGCGCGGTCGACTGGCGGATCTCGAACTGCCCGATCGCCACGAACGCCAGGTACGTCGCCTGCGGCTGGAGGCTGCGGTAGCGCCAGCGGGTCCAGCCGTTGATCTGCTGGGCGGTGCCGGCGAACGTGCCGTTGGAGATCACCTCGACGCCGGTCGGCACGGCCACCGACACGTCGAACGTGGCCTTGTCGGTCGGGTGGTTGTTGCTCGGGAACCACCACGGCGCGATGTCCGGCTGGTCGATCGCCAGCGCGCCGTCCGGGGTCCGCTTCCACGACGTGTAGCCGTCCACGGCGTGGGTGGAGGGCACGTCGGAGTAGGTGACGACGATGGTCACGTGGGAGCCGCGGCGCAGCGTGGCGCGCGGGTCGACGACGAGCTCGCCGCCGTCCTGCGTGAACCCGGCGACCTTGTTGTTGACCCGGACCGAGCCGACCTTCAGCAGGAAGTCCAGGTTGAACCGGGTCAGGTCCTCGGTGGCCTTGGCCAGGATCGTCGTCGTCCCGGAGAGGTTGTCGCTCGCCGGCTGGTAGTTGAGCCTGATGTCGTAGTGGGAGACCTCGTAGCCGCCGTTGCCCGCGTTCGGGTAGTACGGGTCGCCGATGCCCGGTGCTCCCGGTTGGGCCGCCGTCGCCGTGCCGGCCAGCAGGAGCAGGGACGCCGCGGCGGCGGTACCGAGGGTCAGCTTCGCTCTCAGGGACATGCCGGAAAGCTAGTCCGACACCCCATCCGGCTGTACCCCCGTCGGTAGGATTTCCGCTAATGGGACGCGGTTGACACAGCCGCTTTCAACCGGGTGTGCAAATCGCGCAATTCATGCCGTTCCGCCCGGATTTCCACCACGCTCACGCCGTCCGGGCGGCCGAGCGCGCGACGCAACTCCTCCGGTGTCCGGGCTTCGGTGTGCCGCACGTGGTGCGCCGCGCACAACGCGGCCAGGTCGACGCCGTGGGGCGTGCCGAAGACCCGCTCGAACGCGTGCCCGTGCTCCGGCGCGCCCTGCTCCAGCAACGCGAAGATGCCGCCGCCGTCGTCGTTGAGGACGACGATGGTGAGGTCCGGTCGCGGTTCGTGCGGGCCGATGAGCAGGCCGTTCGCGTCGTGCAGGAACGTCAGGTCGCCGATCAGCGCGTACGTCGGGCCGCGGGTGAGCGCGATGCCCGCGGCGGTGGAGACGCTGCCGTCGATGCCCGCCACCCCCCGGTTCGCGAACGTGGTGACGTCGCGGCGCGGCTCGGCGACCAGGTCGACGTCGCGGACCGGGTTGGACGAGCCGAGGTAGAGGTTCGCGCCCGGCGGGAGGGCGGCGACGACGTCGCGGGCGACGTGCGGGCCGGTCGGCCACGGCTCGCGGGCCAGCAGGTCGTCCACCACGTCGGCGACGGCCTTGTCCGCGTGCTGCCAGGCGGTGAGCCAGTCGTGGTCCACCTCGTGCTCGCCGAGGACCAGGCCGGTCGACGCGTGCGTGGCGGCGAACCGCGGGTCCGGCCAGTCGAGGTCGTCGGACAGCACGTGCACGACCGGGGTCCGGGCGATGAGCTTCAGCACGCCGCGCGAGAGGGTCGCCCGGCCCACCACGACGACGGCCTGCGGCGTCAGGTGTTCGGGGAGGTCGCCCGCGTTGAGCAGGAGGGTGCCGTGGCGCAGGCCGTGCCCGGTCGGCTCGGCGACCACCGGCCAGCCGGCGCGTTCGGCGAGCTCGGCGACGTCCTGGTCGGCGGGGCGGTGGCCCGTGTCGCCGACGACGACGAGCGTGCGCGGGCCCAGGTGGTCGGCGGGGTGCAGCGAGGTGGTGGTGCGCGGCGCGGCGCGCGTCCACGGCATGTCGAACGGGCGGCCGTCGAGGGCTTCCGGCCAGTCGGCGTCCCGGTCGGGCACCAGGGGCTCCCGGAACGGGACGTTGACGTGCACCGGTCCCTCGGCCTCGGCCGTGGCGACGGCGCGGCACACCAGCGAGCGCCACAGGCCGTTCTGTCCGTCCCGGCGTTCCGCGATGGGGAACTGGAGGGTGTCCAGGCCGAACACGCGCTGCTGGTCGACGGTCTGGCTGGCGCCCGTGCGGTACAGCTCGACCGGCCGGTCCGCGGTGAGGGCGATGACCGGGACGCGGGCGTGCCGGGCCTCCATCATCGCCGGGTGCAGGTTCGCGACGGCCGTGCCGGACGTGCAGGTCACGGCGGTGACGTGGCCGCCGCCGCGGGCCAGGCCGAGGGCCAGGAACCCGGCCGTGCGCTCGTCCACGCGGACGTGCAGCGTGAGGCGTCCCGCCGCGGCCGCCTCGTGCAGCGCGAAGGACAGCGGGGCGTTGCGCGACCCGGGGCTCAGCACGACGTGCCGGACGTCGTTGCGGATCAGCTCGTCGACGAGCACCCTGGCCTGCGCGGTGGACGGGTTCACCCGCTCATTGTCGCTCAGGCTCGTCACATCGGGCACCGACCCGGCGAGCCGCCGCCGCCGTGGTCGGCGCCTCGGGCCTATTGTCGCCGCGTGGCAGATCAGGGCGTTTCCGAGCTGTTCGACCCCACCCGCTGGAAGCGGGTCGAGGGGTTCGACTTCACCGACATCACCTACCACCGCGCGGTCGACCAGGGCACGGTGCGCATCGCGTTCAACCGGCCCGAGGTCCGCAACGCGTTCCGGCCGCACACGGTCGACGAGCTGTACCGCGCGCTGGACCACGCCCGGATGAGCTCGGACGTCGGGTGCGTCCTGCTCACCGGCAACGGCCCGTCGCCCAAGGACGGCGGCTGGGCGTTCTGCTCGGGCGGCGACCAGCGCATCCGGGGCCGCAGCGGCTACCAGTACGCGTCCGGCGAGACGGCGGACACCGTCGACCCCGCCCGCGCGGGCCGGCTGCACATCCTGGAGTGCCAGCGGCTGATCCGGTTCATGCCGAAGGTCGTCATCGCGGTCGTGCCCGGCTGGGCGGCCGGCGGCGGGCACAGCCTGCACGTGGTGTGCGACCTCACGCTCGCGAGCGCGGAGCACGCGAGGTTCAAGCAGACCGACGCGGACGTCGGCAGCTTCGACGGCGGCTACGGCTCGGCGTACCTGGCGCGGCAGGTGGGCCAGAAGTTCGCCCGCGAGATCTTCTTCCTCGGCCGCACGTACAGCGCCGACGACATGCACGGGATGGGCGCGGTGAACGCCGTGGTGCCGCACGCCGAGCTGGAGTCGACGGCGCTGGAGTGGGCGAAGGAGATCAACGGCAAGTCGCCGACCGCCCAGCGCATGCTCAAGTACGCGTTCAACCTGATCGACGACGGCCTGGTCGGCCAGCAGCTCTTCGCCGGCGAGACCACCCGCCTCGCCTACATGACCGACGAGGCGGTGGAGGGCCGGGACGCGTTCCTGGAGAAGCGCCCGCCGGACTGGTCCGACTACCCCTACCACTACTGACCGCCCATGATCACCTTCGAGCGACTCCGCGACGCCCTGACCGGCCACGCCTCCGACGTCCTGGTGGCGCAGCCGACCGACGTGCCGCCCCCGCCGCCGCGGGGCTGGGAGACCGACGCCGTGCTGGCGGTCGGCACGTCGGGGTCCACCGGCGAGCCCAAGACCGTCCTGCTCACCGCCGACGCGCTGACGTCCTCGGCCGAGCTGACCCACGCCCGCCTCGGTGGCCCCGGCACGTGGCTGCTGGCCCTGCCGACCACGCACATCGCGGGCATCCAGGTGCTCGTCCGCTCGGTCGTGGCGGGCGCCGAACCCGGCGTCGTGGACCTCGCCACGGGTTTCCGCGCCTCCGGGTTCGCCGCCGCCGCGCGGCCCCTGCTGGCCACGCCGGGCCGCCACTACACGGCGCTCGTGCCCACGCAGCTCGCCCGGCTCGTCGCCACCGAGGGACCGGGCCTGGCCGCGGCGCGCGAGTTCGACGCCGTCCTGATCGGCGGCGCCGCCACCCCGCCCGCCCTGCTGGAGCGGTCGCGGGAGCTGGGCGTCCGGGTCGTCACCACGTACGGCATGAGCGAGACGTCCGGCGGGTGCGTCTACGACGGGCGCCCGCTCGACGGCGTGCGCGTCCGGCTGGTCGACGGCCGGATCGAGGTCGGCGGGCCGGTGCTGGCCCTCGGCTACCAGGGCGGCGAGCGGTTCGGCGAGTGGTTCCGCACCGGCGACCTCGGACGGGTGCGGGCGGACGGCACGCTCGAGGTCCTGGGGCGCGCCGACGACGTGATCATCAGCGGCGGCGAGAACGTGGCGCCGGACCGGGTCGAACGGGTGCTCACCGCGCAGGCGGGCGTGCGGGAGGCGTGCGTCGTGGGGCTGCCCGACCCCGAGTGGGGTCAGGTGGTGGCCGCCGCGGTGGTGCCGGACGACCCCGCGGCCCCGCCGGACGCGGCCGGGCTGTGCGCGGCGGTCGGCGAGGCGGTGGGCCGGTTCGCCATGCCGAAGCGGCTCGTCTTCGTGCCGGAGCTGCCACAACGCGGTCCGGGCAAGGTGGATCGGAGGGCGGTCGCTAGCTCGTTCGGGTGAGTTTCTGCCGTGTTGGCTTTCTTGTTGGTTGACAGCTAACCACGGCAGGCGATTGGCTCGGCACGCCGTGACGCGCGGCCCTGCCGCGGTCCCCTCCGCACCGCGTGTCCGACGAGGAGTGCTGCGATGACCAGGCGCTACCTGATACCGCTCGCCGTCGCCACCGTCCTGACCGCGGGTGTCGTGTCACCCGCCGCCGCCGCGAGCGGCGCCGAGTGGCGGGCCGACCTGTCCACCGTGAACGCCGACGACAACGGCGTCACCAGCCACCGCGGCACGGTGCGGCTCGACCGCGCCGCGCCGACGCCCGCCAGCGCGCGGGCCGCCGTGCGCACGGGCTTCCTGCAGCTCGAACCGCGCACGCTCGACGCCCCCGTCAACGCCGTGGCCGCGTCCGTGAAGAGCCACGTCCCGGCCGGCGCCGAGGTCGCCGTGGACGTGCGCGGCGCGCTCGGCGACGACCAGTGGACCGAGTGGGTGGAGGCCCGCCCCGAGGCGCCCGCCGTGCTGCCGACCGAGGTGACGACCGTGCAGGTCCGCCTCGCGCTGACGGCCGAGCAGGCGTCGCCCGAGGTGAGCCGACTCGACCTGCGGGCGTTCACGACGACGCGCGCCGCCGAGGACGTCACCGCCCAGGCCGCCGGCCGGTCGTACCGGATCTTCGCGACCCGCGAGGGCCTGGTCGGCGGCACCACCGCCAACGGGCACGTGATCGTGAGCCGGGACCACTTCGTCGCCCTGCCGTCGCGGCGCGGCCTGTCCGCCAAGGGCACCGGCACGTACAGCGTGCGGGTGTGCGCGGCCAACGGCCGTTGCGAGTGGGCGCCGGTGTGGGACGTCGGCCCGTGGAACACCAAGGACGACTACTGGAACCCGTCGTCCACCCGTGAGATGTGGAAGGACCTGCCCCAGGGCAAGCCGCAGGCCCAGGCCGCCTACCAGGACGGCTACAACGGCGGGCGCGACCAGTTCGGCCGCGTCGTCGCCAACCCGGCGGGCATCGACCTGGCCGACGGCACGTTCTGGGACGGCCTCCAGCTGACCGACAACGCGTGGGTCACCGTCACCTACTCGTGGACCGGTTCCGGCCCGGCCGGGTTCGTCCGCACCGCGGGCGACCCGCTGAACGTCCGCAGCGGCGCGACCTCCACGGCCGCGCAGGTCGGCCTGGCCGCCAACTACGCCCAGGTGCGCGTCGAGTGCCAGGTCACCGGCCAGTCGGTGACGGGCACGCAGGGCACGTCCAACATCTGGTACCGGATCGCCACGGGCAAGTACATCGCCCGGGCGTACGTCTCCGGCGTCACGGGCGCCACCGCCTGCTGATCGGCAGCACCCGGGAGCGGGTCCCCGTGCACCATGTCGGAGGATGTCCGGCATGGCCACAGTCGCCCAGTGGGTATCGGGGACCCGCCCCCGCACGCTGCCGAACTCGATCGCGCCGGTGCTGGTCGGCGCGGGCGCCGCGCACCACATCGACGGGTTCGACCTCACGTTGGCGCTGCTGGCGCTGTTGGTGTCGGTCGCGCTGCAGGTGGGCGTGAACTACGCCAACGACTACTCCGACGGCATCCGCGGCACCGACGCCGACCGGGTCGGCCCGTTCCGGCTGGTCGGCTCGGGTGCGGCGAACCCCAGGGCGGTGCGCGCGGCGGCGTTCGCGGCCCTGGGCGTGGCCGCCGCGGCGGGCCTGGTGCTGGTGGTGTTGTCCGGCAAGTACTGGATGGTGCTGTTCGGCGCGGTCTGCCTCGCGGCGGCGTGGTTCTACACCGGCGGCCGCAAGCCGTACGGCTACTCGGGGTTCGGCGAGGTGGCCGTGTTCCTGTTCTTCGGGCCCGCGGCGGTGCTCGGCACGCTGTACGTGATGACCGGGGAGGTCACCGGGATCGGCATCGGCGGCGCGGTCGCGATGGGCGCGTTCTCCACCGGCGTGATGATCGCGAACAGCCTGCGGGACATCCCGACCGACGTGCGGGCGGGCAAGCGCACCCTGGCCACCGTGCTGGGCGACCGCGACTCCCGCCGCCTCTACCTGGCGCTGGTCGCGATCCCGTTCCTGATCACGCTGGCGATCGGCCTGCGCGTCCCGCTGGCGCTGATCGGCTTCCTCGCCCTGCCGCTCG
Organism: Saccharothrix hoggarensis; assembly: GCF_052936025.1. The sequence continues at coordinate 7,172,300 of NZ_CP193624.1, forward strand.
TGGCGCTCGGCGTGCGCCGGGTCGTGAAGGGCGGCAAGGGCCGCGACCTGATCCCCGTGCTGCGCGACACGGGCCTCGCGATGCTGGTGTGGGGCGTCGCCGTCCCGGCCGCCCTGGTGATCGGCGCCTGACGCCCGCTCAGCGCTCGTTGCCCGCGCGCAGCCAGGCGATGTAGTCGGCGACCGCGCGTTCGGTGTCGTAGGCGGGCCGGTAGCCGGTGTCCCGCTGGAGGCGGCCGATGTCCAGCCAGGTCCGGCGGCCGGAACCTCCCGCGGGCAGGTCGACCCGGGCGTCGGGCACGATCGCCTTGATCGCCGCGATGATCTCGGCGTTCGACGTCGGCCGGCCCGACGCCACGTTGTACGTGCGGTGGCCGAGGCGGTCCGCGGTCTGGAGGAGCGCGATCGCCCGGCCGCAGTCCTTGGCGTAGCAGAGGTCGAGCGCGTCCTCCGCGTGCGCGGGGCCGTGGAGGGGCGACAGGTCCGGCTCGGTGCCGCGGACGGCGGCGTGGACGAGTTCGGGCGCGGCGAAGAACAGCGGGCCGTGGGGCTCGCGCGGTCCCCAGATGCCGGCGATCCGGTAGTTGACGATCTCGATCCCGGTGGCGTCGGCCAGGTGGTCGTTGAGCAGCTCGCCGATCTTCTTGAACGTCGGGATCAGGTGCGGCGAGGTCATGGGCAGCGGCAGGTCTTCCCGCAGCGGCCCTTCGACGGCCAGACCGCTGTAGACGCCGATCGTGCTCGCGACGCCGACGCGCGCCACGCCCCAGGCGCGGGCGGCTCCCACGAGGTTGAGCAGGCCGCCGATCGCCGTGCGCGTCGCCTCCACCGGTTCGGCGGAGCCAGGCGGCCACGGCATCGACCCCGCGAGGTGGACGATGCCCGTGATGTCGTGCCGGGCGCCGACGTCGAGCAGCGCCGCCCGGTCGGTGACGTCGGCCCGCTCCACCACGACCCGCTCGTCGACGAGGTCGGCGGGCACGTCGGCGGCCCGTCGCTGGACCAGCACGCAGCCCTCGCCGAGGTCGAGCAGCGCGCGCACGGTGTGGGAGCCGATGAAACCGAGACCGCCGGTGACCAGGATCATCGCCACGCCTTTCTGTCGTTGAGCTGATTGTCAGCTCTACTGACGATCAGGCTAGCGATAGGATCGGCGGGTGGCAAGGAACGACGGGCCAGGGCCCGAGTTGCGCAGGAACCTCGTCTACCTGCTCAAGCACGCGCACCACCGGATGGCCGAGCTGACCGGGGAGGCGTTGGCGCCGCACGGCATCGAGGGGCGGGAGCTGGGGGTGCTGCTCACCCTCGCCGGCCGTGAGCCGATGTCGCAGCAGCAGGCGGCGCAGCGGCTCGGGATCGACCGCACGACGATGGTCGCGCTGCTGGACGCGCTGGAGCGCAAGGGACTGGTGTCACGTCACCCCGACGCGGACGACCGGCGGCGCAACGTGGTCGGGCTGACCGAGGCCGGGCAGGACACCCTCCGGCGGGCCACCGAGGCGACCGACGAGGCCGAGCGCGCGTTCCTCGCGTCGCTCAGCCCGCGGGCCGCCGAGCAGCTGCGGACGTCGTTGCAGGCGATCGTGGTCCACCCGGAGGACCGGGACTCCTGACCGGCCGGGGGTGACGGCGAACGGTCGAGGACCCCGGAACGGTTACCAGGCGTCCTCGGTGAAGCTCATCGGCTCCTCGTCGTCACGCGGCTTCGGCGTCGGCTTCACGACCCGCGGTTCCTCGCCGCGGCACAGGGCGGACAGGGCCTCCCGGTCCGCCTCCAGCGCCGCCTTCACGCCGCGGTCGCCGGCCGCCTCGCCCATCAGGACCTGCCGCCAGCTCAGGTAGCCGCCCGAGATCCGCCGCTGCAGGGCCTGCAGCTCCGGCGACGCCGCGTTCGACTTCGCGAACGCCATGACCCGCCGCACGTCGTCGGCCGACGGCTCCACCCGCGGGTACCGCAGCCTCGCCGCCTCGCGCATCGCCTTGTCGGCGTCGGCGACCGACCTGGCCAGCACGTCCTCGGCCGTGAGCACCTCCGCCGTACGCCACGCGCTCACCGCACACCCCTTCCCACGCGCCGATCCACGCTGCGACGCACGACACCCGCCGCGCGTTCCCCCGAACCCCGAACGAAGTGCCGGACCGACCCCGAACGGCTCACCGCGACCAGGCGCCGGTGGCCCGGAACTCCGTCAACGTCACCAGGTGCGGCTCCAGGTCCATGCCCTGCGCGGCCACCCACGCGTCGTCGTAGTACGTGTGCCCGTACCGCTCGCCCCCGTCGCACAGCAGCGTCACGACGCTCCCGCGCAGCCGCGACGCCCGCATCTCCGCGATCAGCTGGAACGCGCCCCACAGGTTCGTGCCGGTCGACCCGCCGACGCGCCGCCCCAGCACCTCCTCGACGTGCCGGATGGTCGCGATCGACGCCGCGTCCGGCACCTTGATCATCCGGTCGATCACGTCGCCGATGAACGACGGCTCCACCCGCGGCCGGCCGATGCCCTCGATCCGCGAGCCCCGCGTCCCGGTCAGCCCGAGGTCGCCGTCGCGCCACGCGTCGAAGAACACCGAGTGCTCCGGGTCCACGACGGCGAGCCGCGTGTGCAGCTTGCGGTAGTGGATGTACCGGCCGATGGTGGCGCTCGTGCCGCCGGTGCCCGCGCCGACCACGACCCACTCGGGCTCGGGCGCGGCCTCCAGCGCCATCTGCTGGAACACCGACTCGGCGATGTTGTTGTTGCCGCGCCAGTCCGTCGCCCGCTCGGCGTGGGTGAACTGGTCCATGAAGTGGCCGTCCAGCTCGGCCGCGAGCCGCCGGGACTCGTCGTAGATCGCGCCCGGCTCGTCGACGAAGTGGCACTGCCCGCCCTGGCGCTCGATCAGCGCGACCTTCTCCTGGCTGGTGGACCGGGGCATGACGGCGATGAACGGCAACCCGAGCAGCCGGGCGAAGTACGCCTCGGACACCGCCGTGGAGCCCGACGACGCCTCGATCACCGGCGTGCCGCCGACGACCCAGCCGTTGCAGATCGCGTACAGGAACAGCGACCGCGCCAGGCGGTGCTTGAGCGAGCCGGTGGGGTGGGTGGACTCGTCCTTCAGGTACAGGTCGATCCCCCACTCCGGTGGGAGGGGGAAGTGCAGCAGGTGCGTGTCGGCGCTGCGGTTGGCGTCCGCTTCGATGATGCGGACGGCCTCGCACACCCATTCCCGGGTGCGGGAACTGCATCGGTCTACCGAGGAGGTCACGTCCGGCACGATAACTTCTGCGACGTGACCTCACTTCCGAGCGGCTCCTTCCGCGGCAGCCTCCTCGCCGGCGCCGTCGGCGACGCCCTCGGCGGTTCGATCGAGTTCGACCGGATCGACCGCATCCGGGGCCGGTTCGGCCCGTCCGGCCTCACCGACTACGCCCCCGCCTACGGCCGGATCGGCGCGATCACCGACGACACCCAGATGACCCTGTTCACGCTGGAAGGGCTCCTGCTGGCGAAGAAGCGCGGCAGCGACCCGGTGCACGAGGTGCGGGTGGCGTACGGCCGGTGGCTGCACACCCAGGGCGGACCGCCCGTGGCGCGGGACGGGTGGCTGCTCGACGTGCCCGCGCTGCACGACCGCCGCGCGCCCGGCACCACGTGCCTCACCGCGCTGCGCTCCGGCGTGCTGGGCACCGTGGAGGCCCCGATCAACGACTCCAAGGGGTGCGGCGCGGTGATGCGCGCGGCGCCGGTGGCGTTGTGGTCGGACGACGTCCGCGAGGTGTTCGAGCTGGCCACGGCGGTCGGCGCGCTCACCCACGGCCACCCCAGCGGCTACCTGTCGGCGGGCGTGCTGGCGGTGCTGGTGCAGCAGGTGCTGGCGGGCGTGCCGCTGCCGTCCGCGGTCGACGTGGCGCGCGCCGAGCTGGTCACGTGGACCGGTCACGAGGAGCAGCTGGGGCTGCTCGACCTGGCCGTCGAGCTGGGCACGGGCGGGGTGCGGCCGACGCCGGAGGTGATCGAGACGGCGCTGGGCGGCGGCTGGGTCGGCGAGGAGGCGTTGGCGATCGCGGTGCTGACCGCGTTGGCCGCGCGGGACCTGGCGGACGGGCTCCTGCTGGCGGTCAACCACTCCGGTGACAGCGACTCGACCGGCGCGCTGTGCGGGAACCTGCTGGGCGCGCGGGACGGCGTCGAGGCCATCCCCGGGCACTGGCTGGGTGACTTGGAGCTGCGCGAGGAGATCACGCGGCTGGCGGACGAGGCCGTGACGGCGTTCGCGCGGTGACGCCCAAGGTTGACGCCCAAGGTTGACGCTCGGGGTTGACGTTCGACGTTGACGCTCGGGGTTGACGCTCGGCGGTCGGCGTTCGGAGGGGTGACGTGCCGGACGGGCTGGTTCGCGACCCGCCCGGCACGTCGCGGTGTCAGCTCAGGACCAGGGACAGCCCGTAAGCGGACAGGATCGGGTTGACCTCCTGGTAGAAGGTGACGCCGCCGGACGAGCAGTTGCCCGAGCCGCCCGAGGTCACGCCCTGGGCCTGGTTCGAGCTGAGCCACGAGCCGCCGGAGTCGCCGGGCTCGGCGCACACGGTGGTCCGGGTCAGGTTGTAGACGACGCCCTGCGGGTAGTTGACCGTCTGGCCGCGGGCGACGATCGAGCCGCACCACATGCCGGTGGTCGAGCCGGAGCGGCAGATGCCGGAGCCGACCGGCACCTGCGCCGAGCCGCGCACGTAGTACCAGTAGCCGTCGTAGCCCTCCATGTAGCCCCAGAGGTTCACGCCGGCGTTGGTGCGCACCCACGCGTAGTCGTAGCCGGGGAAGTACGAGCCCGCGAACGACCCGAGCACGGCGCCGTTGCCGTCGCTGGCGGTGTTGCCGGGACGGCCGCAGTGGCCGGCCGTGACGAACCCGCCGTGGACGGCGAACCCGATCGAGCAGCGGCCGGCGTAGTTGATCCAGTACGGCCAGCCGCCGACGACGTCGGCCAGCGGCCGGGGCGAGTGGTCCTCCTCCACGACGCGCACGGAGCCGTGGGTGGCCTTCGCCCGGTCCACGAACGCGCGGGCGGCGTGGTCGAGCTCGGTGCGGTTGACGGTCACGACCACGGTGTTCGTGCGCACGTCGACGTACCAGCCGTTGACCGCGGCGGGCGCGGCCTTGCCGGCGAGGCGGTCGAGGCCCGCCTTGGCGGAGTCGAGGTCGGCCAGCGTGTGGACGGCCGGGACGACCTTGACGTCGAGCGCGGGCGCGGTGGCGCCCACGGCGGCGACGACCAGCTCACCCGACCGCTCGTCGAACCAGCTGCCGGCGTAGGCGGAGCCGAGCACCTTGCGCGCGACGGTCTCCACGCCGCGTGCCCGCTCCTCCTGGGCGAGGCGGGTGCGGACCTGGTCGGCGGTCAGGCCGAGGTCGCGGCCGAGGGCCTGCGCCATGCCGGCGGAGACGCGGGGCGCGTCGACGGACGACGTCGCGGCGAGGTCGGACGCCGCGGCGGGCAGGGTGGGGGTGGCGAGGCCGAGCGCGAGGACGAGCGCGCCGGCTAATCGGACGACACGGGAACGAGTCACAGGGCAGCCCTTTCACAGGGAGGTGTGCAGGGGGTGCACCGGTCCGGTCCGCCAGGGGTGGTGCACGCGGAGACCCCGGGACCGCCGGCGCCGACAGCCACCGATTCACTCGGTAGCCGTTCACAACGTTACGTTCCAACCGGAACGTTCACACCGGCCAAACGGTTGACCTGCGACGGCCCGTGCTGACCGGGACGGGTGACGACGGCGGCGAACGCCTCACACCGCGGCGGCCGGATGCACGCACACGTACGCGAAGTGCGGTCAACGTCGTGCGCGACAAGGCATGCGCGACAAGGCGTGGGGAAGCGGTGGACGAAACCGGCGTGACCCGGGGGCGTCCTGGGCGAGCGGGATCGTGACCTGGGGGCCTTCCGGGCGACCGGGATCGCAACCCGGCGACGGGCCTAGGACTGGGTGGACGTGTCGCCGCGCAACTGGGCGCGCAGCTTCTCGCGCTCGGCGCGGCGCGCGGCCTGCCTGGCTTCGAGCCCTTGGGCGACCCGGGTGCGCAGGCCGGGGAACGCGAACAGCGACAGCGGCAGCGCCACGACCACCCCCACGGCGAGGGCGACCAGCAGCGGCACGTTCACGAGCACGAGCAGCGCGGTGACCGCGGCGACCATGCCCAGGCGCGCGCAGATGTAGAGCGTCACATCACGACCCAGGTGCACGGTTACCCAGGTTACGCGTCCCCCGCGGGGTCGACCGCCGCGGTGTTCGGCCTGCCCTCGAACCGGGTCGACAGCACCACGGTGGTCCGGGTGCGCGCGACGCCCGGGATGCGCCGCAGCCGGCCGAGCGAGCGCTCCAGGTCGTCCACCGTGGCGACCCGGACCTTGACGATGAACGACTCGTCGCCCGCGACCCGGTAGCACGACTCCACCTCGACCAGCTCGGCCAGCGAGACGGCCAGCTCGTCGTCGTCCGCGGTGTCGGTCGGGTGGATGCTGACCAGCGCGGTCACGCCGAGGCCGACGGCGCTCGGGTCTACGACGGCGTGGTAGCCGACGATCACACCGGTGGCTTCCAGCTTGCCCACCCGCTCGTGCACGGCGGAGGCCGAGAGTCCCACCTTGCGCCCCAGGTCGGCGTAGGTGGCCCGGCCGTTCTCGCGCAGGGCGGCGATGATCTGGCGATCAAGAGCGTCCACCGGTCACAGGGTAGGTCACGCGCCGCGATGTCCGAACCGCGCGCTTCGTCCCTTACTACCTCTTTACCATCACCCAAGCGTTCGAGTACCCGAAGGGTGTGATGCCACGATGCGTCCGGTACGTCTGTTCACCATCGGGGAGGATGACCGTGAGCGTGACGCAGGGACAACCGGGGGAACGGCTGCTCACACCTGGTGAGGTGGCCAACCTGTTCCGGGTCGACCCCAAGACCGTCACCCGCTGGGCGACCGCGGGTCGCATCGGCTCCATCCGCACGCCCGGCGGCCACCGCCGGTTCCGCGAGTCGGAGGTCCAGGAGCTGCTGACCCAGTTGACCACGGAGGCGACCGAGCCCGTCCGGCACTGAGCGGGCTGACACTGGGCGGTCCGGCGCTGAGCGGTCCGGCGGCGGCCCGATCCGGCGGCGGCCGAACCCGTTCGGCGCCGCCGACGTGCACCTCCACGACACGGGTAATCTCGTGGCAAAGGAGGTGGCGACCATGCTCTACCTGCTCGCGGTGATCGGTGCGCTCACCATCGCCGTGCTGCTGTGGCGTGCGTTCGGACCGGATCGGGTCAACACCGCCCCCAGCCGTCGTTTCGTGGCGCCGGACGACGATCCCGATTTCCTGCGCAAGCTCGGTGAGCAGCGCAAGAAGAAACCGGACGACGAAGAGTGACGTGACGGGGCCTCTCGACGAGGCCCCGCCGTCACGAACGGGTGGGGAAGTCGTCGGCCACGGTGGCGGCGAGTTCCAGCAGCGCCAGCCGGGTCTCGGGGCCGAGCTTGTCGAGCTCGATCTCCGCGCCCTCTTCGAGGTGCGAGTCGAACGGGATGCGCACCACCGCGCGGCAGCGCTGGGAGAAGTGCGCGGCCAGCTTGTCCAGGTCGACCTTGCCCGAGCCCGGCCGCACCGAGTTGATCACCGCGACGGACTTCGCGACCAGGTCCCGGTAGCCGTGGGCGTCCAGCCAGTCCAGCGTCGCCGCCGACGTCTGCGCGCCGTCCACCGAGCCGGACGACACCAGCACCAGCGAGTCGGCCTGGTCCAGCACGCCCTTCATGGCCGAGTGCATCAGGCCGGTGCCGCAGTCGGTCAGGACGATGTTGTAGAAGAGCTCCAGCAACGCGACCGTGCGCAGGTAGTCCTGGTCGCTGAACGCCTCCGACACCGCCGGGTCCTGTTCGGACGCCAGCACTTCCAGCCGGCTGGGCGACTGGGACGTGTACGCGCGGACGTCGCTGTACCGGGTGATCTTCGAGGCGTCGCGCAGCAGGTGCCGGACGGTCGCCGTGGTCTCGCGCGGCACCTTCAGCGCCAGCGTGCCGCGGTCGGGGTTGGCGTCCACCGCGATCACGCGGTCGCCGCGCAGGGACGAGAACGTCGAGCCGAGCGTGGTCGTCGTCGTGGTCTTGCCGACGCCGCCCTTCAGGCTCAGCATCGCGATCTTGTAGCAGCCGCGCAACGGCTGGTTGATGCGCGAGATCAGCTCGCGCCGCCGGACGTCCGCCGGGCTCTCGCCCAGGTTCACCAGACCGCCGGTGACCGTGTGGACCGTCTTGCGCCAGCCGGACTGCGGCGGGCGCTTCGCGCGCTTGATCAGCTGCTGCGACGACATGTCGTTGGCGTTGGCGCGCGGCGGTTGCTGCGGCTGGACGCTCTGCGGGAAGTTGTTGGGGAACCCGCCCTGGTACTGCTGCCCCTGGCCGGGGTACGGACCGGGCTGCTGGCCCTGGACCTGGTACGCGCCGGACTGGCCACCGGACACCTGGTACGCGCCGGACTGCCCGCCCGACACCTGGTACGGACCGGATTGGCCGCCCGACACGGGGTACGGGCCCGACTGGCCACCGGACACCTGGTACGGACCCGACTGGCCGCCCGACACGGGGTACGGACCGGACTGCTGACCGGGGGCCTGGTACTGACCGGACTGCGCCGGGAACCCGCCGGACGGCGGACCGGTCACCGGACCCGACTGCGACGGGTCGAGGTACACCGTCTGGGGATCGACGTAGTGGGCACCCGATCCCGGCTCGACCTGGTAGCCGCCCGACTGGTTCGGGTTGGGCTGCTGCCCCTCCCCTCCGGTCTGCTGCTGCCACGACGGCTCAGGATTCTCGTAGCGACCGGTCACCGCTGGGGTCCTCCCTGAGCGAAGCGGATCGAGACCTCCCCGACCCCACGCGTCCGACGGTAGTCGGCGACCAGTGGTTCCACGACACTGGGTGTGCGCTCACCCACGTGCTCGACGTGGGCGAACGACACCGCGCAAGCCCCGGTCTACGGGATCAGCCGACGCCCGCGTACGAGTGCAGCCCAGTCGTTACGAGGTTGATGAAGAAGAGGTTGAACACGGTCAGCAGGAAGCCGAGCGAGTTCACCCAGGCGGCCGGACGGCCCCGCCACCCGGCGGTGGCCCGCGCGTGCAGGTAGGCCGCGTAGACCACCCACGACACGAACGCCACCGTCTCCTTGGGGTCCCAGCCCCAGAACCGGCCCCACGCCGCCTCGGCCCAGATCGCGCCGCAGATGATGCCGATGGTGAACAGCGGGAACGCGAACACCGTGCTGCGGTAGGCGAGGCGGTCCAGCACATCGGCGGCGGGCAGCTTGCGGAACCGACCGTTGCCCGACGACTTCAGCAGGTACAGGACGCTGGCGACGCCGGGCACCAGCAGCACGCCGCTGGACACGGAGATCACGGAGACGTGCACCACGAGCCAGTACGACTGGAGCGCCGGCTGCACGGGCGCGGCGTCGGCGTACAGCACGGTGCCGCCGAGGAACATCAGGACCACGATCGGCACGAGCACGAACCCGCCGAGCCTGCGCACCGGGAACGTGCGGGCCAGCACCAGCCACGTCACCACGGCCGCGAGCGTCAGCAGCGAGCCGTACTCGTACATGTTGCCCCACGGCGCGCGCTCGGTCGCGAAACCGCGCAGCACCAGGGAAGCGGCGTGCAGCGCCGCGCCGAGGAAGGTCAGCGCCAGGCCCATGCGGCCGAGGCGTTCGGCGCGCGACAGCTCCGGCCGCGTGACCCGGCCCGGCGTCCACGTGCCGTCGGCCTGGACGCCGCCGGTCGGCGTCCCACCGGACGTCGGGGTCCCACCGGACGTGCCGCCCGCCGCGACCAGCTCGCGTTCCCGTGCCTTCTCGGGCCGGGCGAACGCCGCCTCGCACAGGTACAGCACCGCGGCGAGGAAGTAGATCGCCACGGCGGCGCCGTAGGTCCAGTCGCTGTACGTCGCCAGGGTCGCGTTGACCGGCATCAGCTCTCCTCCTTGTAGGCGAGCAGGTCGCGGGAGAGGGAGGTGAACTCCTCGCCGTACCCGGCCTGATCAGTGCGCGCGAGGCCGCCGACCTCGACCACCGTACGCCCGTCCTCGCGCGGCGTCGCCCGGACCCAGATCCGGCGGCGCTTGACGCTCAACGACACGGCCAGGCCCAGGATGACCAGCACGGAGAACACCAGCACCCACACCTGCGTCGGGTCGTGGGACACCTGCAGCGACACCCAGTCGCGGACGCCGTCGAAGCGGATCACGGTGCCGTCGTCGAGCGTCAGCTGCTCGCCCTGCTTCAGGTTCTGCCGGGCGACCTTGGCGAGCTTGCCGTCCTCCACCATCTTGCGGTCGATGGAGAAGATCGACTGGCCGCGGCCGGAGTCGGTGCCGAGGTCGCCGCGGTAGACGTCGATCGCGACCGCCGGGTCGTTCGCCGCCGGGAACGCCGAGTCCAGCAGCTCGCCCCGGAACGCGGCGGTCGGCGCGAGCAGGCCGGTGATCGCGAGCTGGCTCTTGCGGCGCTGCTCGGCGTCCGGCACGTCCGGCGGGTCGAACTTCGTCGCGCCCTCGGACGCCAGCGTGACCTGGTTGACGGGCCGCCACTGGGTGGCGCCGGTGCGGGTCTGGCCGTTGGGGAAGGTGACCGTGAACAGCGGCGTGTAGCCGTGGCCGAGCAGGTAGACCCGGTCGCCCGCGGTGCGCAGCGGGCTGTTGACCTTCAGCGGGTACGGCCGCCACGTGCCGGTCTCCAGGTCCGCGCCGGACTGGTACCGGATGTCGGCGAGGAAGTCCTCCGCCTGGCCGTTGTGCAGGAACGTGGCGTCGAAGTCGTCGACCCGGACGCAGAACTGGCTCAGCTCCGTGCCGTCCACGCGCAGGCCGGGCCGGAACGAGTCGTAGTTGTAGACGCCCGAGTTGCAGAACTGGCCGCCGTTCGACTGGACGATGACCTGGCCCTCGTAGCCGAACATCTTGCCCAGCGCGAACGCCACCAGCAGGCCCAGCAGGGAGAAGTGGAACACCAGGTTGCCGGTCTCGCGCAGGTAGCCTCGCTCGGCGCTGACGGTGCGGGCGCCGTCCGGCTCCTCGGCGGCGACCAGCCGCCAGCCCTTGAGCCGGCGCTCGGCGTGCGCGACGACGGCCTGCGGGCCCACGTCGGTGTCGGCCGCGGCGTGGTGCGGCATGCGGGCCAGGTTGCGCGGGGTGAGCACGGGCTTGGCCCGCATCTGCTTGAAGTACTCCCACGTGCGCGGCAGCAGGCAGCCGACCAGGGAGACGAACAGCAGCACGTACACCGCGGAGAACCAGGCGCTGGCGTACACGTCGAAGAACTGGAGGTCGTCGAGGAACCGGCCCCACCAGCCGCGCTCGGCGATGTACTCGTCCACCTTCTGCGCGTTCAGCGACCGCTGGGGCAGCAGCGCGCCGGGCATCGCGCCGAGCGCGAGCAGGAACAGCAGGGTCAACGCGGTGCGCATGGCCGTGAGGCCGCGCCACGTGTTGCGCAGGAAGGCGAGGACAGCGCTCACTACAACGGCAGTTTCAGGTCGTTGACGACGGCGTCGCGCAGCCAGCCGACGAAGTCGCCCCACAGGCCCGTGACGAGGGCGACGCCGACCGCGATGAGCAGCACGCCGCCGAACACCTGCACCTGGCGGACGTGCGCGCGGAGCCAGCCGGTGGTCCGGACCGCCCAGCGCGCGCCGAGCGCGATGAGGACGAACGGCAGGCCGAGGCCGAGGCAGTAGGCGAGCACGAGCACCGCGCCGCGGGCGGTGGTCGAGCCGACCTCCGTGCCGCGGGCCAGCGCCAGCACGCCGACGAGCGTCGGGCCGAGGCACGGGGTCCAGCCGAGCGCGAACACGCCGCCGAGCAGCGGCGCGCCGAACAGCCCGGCCCTCGGCGTGCGGTGCACGCGGACGTCGCGCTGGAGGGCGGGGACGAGGCCGATGAACACCAGGCCCATGGCGATCGTGATGACGCCGCCGATGCGCTGGAGCAGGTCGCCCTGGAACCAGAACAGGTCGGTCAGCCCGAGCACCACGAACGAGGTCAGGGCGAACACGACCGTGAAGCCGAGCACGAACAGCAGCGCCGCGCCGGCCACCCGCCAGCGACCGGTCTTCGCCCGCTCCTCGCCGGCCACGGCGGGCGCTTCGGCGCCGACCAGCCCCGCGAGGTACGCGAGGTAGCCGGGGACCAGCGGGACGACGCACGGCGAGGCGAACGAGATCGCCCCCGCCAGCACCGCGACGCCGGTCGCGAGCAGGATCGGACCCGAGGTGGCCAGATCGGTCGGGTTCACGGGTCCAGGGTAGGTAGGCCCCACTTGACGCGGTGAACCGGTATCCCTTATGGGCGACCCACATCACAGGCGCAGACAGGTGACCCCTGGGTGACCACCCGGTGGTCCAGGTGGTCACGGACGGACTGGGTTACCCGTCCGAGTGAATGTTTAAACCCGACCATCCGCCCTAGTGGGTGAGCAGCCCACTTCATAGCGTGACGTCATGCGCGCACACCGGCTGACCTTGCCCGCGCTGGCCGTCGCCTTCGCCGTCGTCGCCGCCCCCCTGCCCGGCGGCGCCGCGGAGGCCGACCTCGAGTGGGTGGAGGTCTTCTCGCCGGACGGCACGATCACGCAGACCGCCGTCCCGCGCGCGGTCGAGGCCAGGGCGGCGGAGGCCGCCCTGGTCGCCGACGTCGTGCCGGTGCAGGAGACCGGCGCGCCCGACCAGCGGTTCGACCTGGTCTTCGTCGGCGACGGCTACACCGCCGACGACCTGGACGACTACCACGCGCACGTCGTGGGCAAGTGGGCCGAGCTGTCCGCCGTGGAGCCGTTCAAGTCCTACAAGGAGTACTTCAACGTGTGGCAGGTCGACGTCGTGTCCGCCGAGTCCGGCGTCGACCACGACCCCGCCCTCGGCTCCGCCCGCGACACCGCCCTGGACATGGGCTTCTTCTGCCAGGGCCGGGACACCCAGACCGAGCGCCTGCTGTGCGTGAACCAGACCAAGGCCGCCCAGTTCGCCGCCCTCGCGCCGCAGGCCGACCAGGTCGTCGCGCTCGGCAACACCGCCAAGTACGGCGGCGCGGGCGGCGGCGTCGCGACCGCGGCCGGCGGCAACGAGCAGGCCGGGCAGATCGCCGTGCACGAGCTGGGGCACTCGATCGGCGGGCTCGCCGACGAGTACGACTACCCGTACGACCGGTACAGCGGCGCCGAGCCGACCGAGGTCAACGTGACCGCGGACCCGACCGGCGCGAAGTGGTCCGCCCACCTCGGCCAACCGTCCCCGGACGGCGGCGTGGTCAGCGCGTTCGAGGGCGCGCGGTACCACCGGCGCGGCCTGTACCGGCCCACCGAGGACTCGATCATGCGCACGCTCGGCCGCGAGTTCAACCTCGTCGGCCGGGACGCGATGACCGCCGCGCTCCGGGCGAAGGTGCCCGAGCTGCGCTGACGGCTCACGCCTCCGCGGACAGCTCCTTCACCAGCGGCAGCAGGTCGGACGCGATCACGCCGCCCAGGAACGCCGCCGCCACGCGGTGCTGCTTGTCCAGCACGAACGTGGACGGCACGGTGTTCGGCGGCAGGCCCCGGAACGACAGCATCGCGCGCCCCGACTCGTCGTAGATCGACGGGTAGCTGAGCTGCCGGTTCCGCATGAAGTCGCGCGGGCCCTCGGTCGAGTTCTCCTTGACGTCGACGCCGAGCACCTGCACGCCCAGCGGTCCCGCCTCGTCCTGCACCTTCTGCAGCTCCGGCGCCTCCGTGCGGCACGGCGGGCACCACGCGCCCCAGATGTTGACGACCACGACCTTGCCCGCGTAGTCGTCCAGCGAGATGGTCTTGCCGTCCTCCATGAGGCTCGGCCCGGTGAGGCCCTTGATGCCCTTGCGCTCGTCGCCGTCGTAGCGGAGCTTCGTCTCGCCGTTGGGCGCGACGAGCTGGAACTCCCCGCCGGCCACCACCGCGTCGTCACCGGTCGTGCACGCCGTGAGCGCCAGCAGCGCCGCCACCAGCGCCGCGACCGCGGTCCGCGCCCTCATGCCCCGGTCACCCGCGGGCTCGTCGCGCCGACCGGCTCGGTGTAGACCACCCGGACCAGCTGCTCGCCCTCGAACACCAGGCTCGTCAACGACGCCAGCGAGCACTCGCGGCGACGCGGGTCGTGCCACATCCGCTTGCCCTCCAGGAACCGGCGCAACGTCCAGATCGGCAGCTGGTGCGACACGCAGACGGCCTCGTGGCCCTCCGCCGCCAACCGGGCCCGCTGCACCGCGCCGAGCATCCGGTGCGCGATCTCCAGGTACGGCTCACCCCACGACGGCCGGAACGGGTTCACCAGCTTCGGCCAGTGCGACGGCGAGCGCAGCGCGCCGTCGCCGACGGCCACCTTCAAGCCCTCGAACTGGTTGTCCGCCTCGATCAGCCGCTCGTCGGTGGCCAGCTCCAGCCGGTGCGAGTCGGCGATCGGCGACGCGGTCTGCTGGGCCCGGTCCAGCGGCGACGCCACGACGTGGACGATGTCGTGGTCGGCCAGGTGCTCGGCCACCGTCAACGCCTGCTTCTGGCCCCGCTCGGAGAGCTTGAAGCCGGGCAGGCGGCCGTACAGGATGCCGGTCGGGTTGTGGACCTCGCCGTGCCGCAGCATGTGGACGACGGTCCGGGTCCCGCCGCCCGGAGGGGTGTTCCGGCTCACCGTGTCGCCTCCGGCCGTGTCGCCCCAGCGGCGGCGCGCGCGGCGTGCGGCAGGGCGTCCGCGATCACGTCGAAATCAGCGTCCGTCATGGCGGCGTTGACGAACCACGCCTCGAACGCGCTCGGCGGCGCGTACACGCCGCGCTCCAGCAGGGCGTGGAAGAACGGCGGGAACCGCCACGTCTCGGCGGCCTGCGCGCCCGCGTAGTCGGTGACCTCGTCGCCGGTGAAGAACACGCTGACCAGGTTGCCCGCGAACTGGACGCGGTGCCGGACGCCCGCCTCGGTGAGCGCGGCCGTGAACAGCGCGCCCAGGCGCGTGGCGTTGGCGTCCAGCGTGCGGTAGACGTCGTCCGTCGCGGCGCGCAGCGTGGCCAGGCCCGCCGCCACCGCGACCGGGTTCCCGGAGAGGGTGCCCGCCTGGTAGACCGGGCCGGCCGGGGCGAGCTTCGCCATCACGTCGGACCGGCCGCCGAACGCCGCCGCGGGCAGGCCGCCCGACATGACCTTGCCAAACGTGTACAGGTCGCCCTCGACGGCCTCGATGCCGTACCAGCCGGCGCGGGACACGCGGAACCCGGTCATGACCTCGTCCATGACGAGCAGCGCGCCGTTGGCCCGGCACAGCTCCTTCAGCTCGGCGTTGTGCTTCGGCGCGATCGCGCCCATGTTGCCCGCCGCGGCCTCCGTGATCACGCAGGCGATCTCGCCGTCGTGCTCGGCGAACGCCCGCCGGACGGCCTCGATGTCGTTGTACGGCAGCACGACGGTGTCCGCGGCCTGCGCGCCGGTGACGCCCGGCGACGTCGGCAGGCCCAGCGTGGCCACACCCGACCCGGCCTGGGCGAGCAGCGCGTCCACGTGGCCGTGGTAGCAGCCGGCGAACTTGACGACCTTGCGCCGCCCGGTGAACCCGCGGGCGAGCCGGATCGCGCTCATCGTGGCCTCGGTGCCCGAGTTGACGAGGCGGACCTGGTGCACGGGCGCGACCCGGTCGATGATCTCCTCGGCGAGCTCGATCTCGCCCTCGGTCGGCGTGCCGAAGGACAGGCCGTGCACGGCCGCCGCGCGCACCGCCTCGACCACGTCCGGGTGGGCGTGCCCGAGGATCATCGGGCCCCACGACGACACCAGGTCGACGTACCGGTTGCCGTCGGCGTCCCACAGGTGCGGGCCCTCGCCGCGGACCATGAACCTCGGCGTGCCGCCGACCGAGTGGAAGGCCCGGACCGGGGAGTTCACGCCACCGGGGATCACCGCCGTCGCGCGCTCGAACAGTTCCTGGGATCGCGTCGCTGTCACGGGGTCCAGTCTCACACGTCGGGTTCCTCGACCTGCTCCCGACCACGGGTGCGCACGGCGAGCAGGGTCTGGCGCAGGGCGTCGAGCAGCAGCACGCCGGCCGCCGTGGCCAGGGCCGCGGACGCGCCGATCCAGTTGCCCCTGAGCCGGGTCGACTCCAGCGGCGCGCGCCCGTCCACCGGGTAGCTGTAGTGCACGACACCCCGGTTCCAGCACCACACCGCCGCCGCGACGAGCAGCGCGGCGAGCACCACCTCCCCCACCGCGATGAGCCCCCGCTTCGGCTGGTGCAGCGCGGGCACGGCGGGGTCCGGCTCGGTCTCGGTGTCGACGGTGGCCGCAGTCACGTCCTCAGCTTCTCACGCGCCGGGTCCGGACCGCGCGTCACCACGCGCCGTGAGCAGCTTCGCCAGTTCGGCGCGCAACGCGTCCGCGTCCCGCGCCCAGCCCGTCACCACCGTGCCGTCGACGAGCCGGATCGGCACCGCCTCGGTGCCCCGCGGCACGTCCCAGCCGCCGCCCAGCACCTTCGCGCCGGCCCGGGGCTCCACGCCGGCGACCTCGGCGACGTCCCGGACGGCCAGCTCCTCCCGGCCCTGGTGCAGGGCGACGGGCGTGAGGCGCACGCCGTGCAGGCGCCGCCGTCCCTGCACCCACAGCGCCGTGGGCAGGGCCAGCAGCAGCGCCACCACGATCCACAGGGACGGCCGCACGGAGCCCGTCACGGCCTCGACCACCACCCCGCAGAGCGCGAACAGCGGGCCCCACAGCAGGGGCCACCAGGACGCGCCGGGCTCGGCGTACAGGGTCGGCTGGTCCACTACCCCACGTTCCCCGCGAAGTAGTGCCTGGTCCCCGGCAGGAAGCTGAACACGGCCGCCACCGCGGGCAGCACCAGCCGCGCCACGATCACCACCCACGACAGCACCTCGGTGTCGCCGTCCCGGGCCGCGACGATCGCGGTGGCCAGGGCCAGGACCCCGATCACCATGGACACGCCGCACAGACCGACCCGCGCGTGGTAGCTGCCGTTCAGGAAGAGCACCGCGGCCCACACGCCGGCGATCGCGACGCAGCCGGTGAAGAAGAGCGTCATCACCGTCCCGAACCAGGGGACGAACCCGCCCTCGGCGATCGACCGCAGCACCGTGCCCAGCGGCCACGACAGGGCCGCCAGCACCCAGAACGTGAACGCCACCATGACCACGCGGGGCCGGGCGACGGCCGTCGTCAGGTGGTCGACGCTGCGCATCTGCCCGGGGTACGCGGGCTGGGCCGACTGGTGGTGCGGCCCGGCCTGCGGGTACCGCGGCTGCGCCGGCGGGTAGTGCACGGGCTGCACCGGCTGCCCGTACGGGTCGAACGGCGGCGCGCCGAACGCCTGCCCCGGGAAGGGCTGACCCGAGGAAGGCTGACCCGGGAACGGCTGGCCGGGGGACGGCTGACCCGGGAACGGCTGACCCGGAAGGGGTCGCCCAGGAGGCTGTTCGGGCGGCGGCTGGGTCATCTCGTCACCGACTCACGTAGGCGTTGGACGGCGGCAGGAACATCGTCACCAGGCCGAGCAGGCACGCCGCGAGGTGCGCCAGCGACCACCCGAAGCCCACGCCCCAGTGCACGTACGGCATGTCGCCGGAGGCGAACATCAGCAGCACCAGCAGCGCGAACACCACGCCGAACCCGCCCAGCACCGCCAGCAGGACGCGGGCCCAGTTCCGCCCGGACCGCAGCTTGAACGCGGCGATCACGTACGGCACGGACAGCACCGCGAACCCGAACAGGACCATGACGGGCACGAACCGCGCGATGAAGGACGCGCCGGTGGGGGTCACCGGGTCGCCCTGGGCGACGGAGTCGCGCTCGATGTCGGCGGCCAGCAGGTCCAACCCCGTGTACATCAGGCCCGGCAGCACGAGCACCACCAGCACCGAGCCCGCGATCCAGGACCAGAACGCGCCGGTGATCGTCGCCGGACGGGGCAGCGGCACGTCACGTCCGTCCGCCGACGGCATCGGCGCGGGCCAGCCGTGACCGGGTGGCAGGGGCGCCTTCGGCTCTCCCGGCAGGTGGACCTGGTGGTAGGGCGAGGCGAACGGGTCGGGCTCGGACATGTGCTCTCCGCAGGGACTAGTGCTGCTTCACCCACTGTGCCGTACCGGGGAGCCACGTGAGCGCCAAACCGGCGGCCAGGAGCAACAACGTCACCAGGTTCACCGCGCTCGCGCCCGGCAGCACGATCCACAGCACGTGCAGCACGGCGACACCGGTGAGCACGCCCCGCGCCCACCGCCTGCCCCGCTTCAGCAGCCAGCCGAACAGGCCGTAGCCCACCGCGAACCCCACCGCGACGACGGTGAGCTGGGTGAGCAGGGCGGTCACGACCGCCGGGTCGTCGCCCGCGCGCCGGGCCGCGTCCTCCAACGAGCCCCGGCGCAACCACAGGTACGCGTTGGTGAGCAGCACGAACGCGCCGAGCGCGAACCAGGTGCCCACCGCGGCACGCACCACCGAGGGTGGCTGCGCGGTCATCCGGCCCGCTTGACGGCGTCGAAGTGCTGCTTGGTGGCGGGCAGGTGCAGCGTCACCATCGCCACGGCCACGACCAGGCCGGTCAGCAGGCCGAGCAGGGAGAAGCCCAGCACGTTGTAGACGAACACGAGCGCGCCCAGCACGGTGAGGGCGACCCGAGCCCACCCGCGGCCGGCTCGCGCCTTGACCGCGAAGAACGCCAGCAGACCGCCCATGACCAGGCCGAGGACGAGCAGGAACAGCAGGGACGCGGTCACCGCGGCCTGGAACTGCTCCTCGGTGAGGCCTTGCGTGCCGCCGGCGCGACGGGCGGCTTCGGTGGCCGACTCGCGCTGGGTCATCACCAGCAGGGACGTCAGGGCGACCAGGGCCGCGGCCGTGATCCACAGCCAGAAGGACAGGCGCAGTTCCTTGGGCTCCGACAGCGCTTGCGGCGCCTCGGGGGGACCGCCGGCCTGCCCGTACCCGCCCACCGGGGGCGACCCCGGCGCGTACGGCTGCTGCGGTGGCAGGTGCTCGGGGTCCTGAGGGGTCGTCACGCCCGAAAACGCTAGGGCGGGCGGGGTCCGCTGTCCACCGCGACAGGCGGTGGACAGCGGACCTGTGACCTCGTGGGGTCAGCTGGCCTTGAAGTAGTAGTTCGAGTCGGACTTGAACATGAACACGATGGCCCCGATGATCGCGACCAGCGAGACGACCACGAACAGCGCCTGGAGCACGCCGAGGAAGCCGATGCTGAACAGGATGCCGATCAGGAGCAGGCTGAGCAGGTTGCCGATGACGGCCAGGCCACCCAGCACGGTCAGCAGGATGCGGGCCCAGTTCGCGCCCTTGCGCATCTGCATGACGACCAGGATCCACACCACGGTGAGGATGAGGCTGAAGACCGTGCCGCCGTAGCTGGGCTCGACGGACGTGGCGGGCAGGCCCGCCGCCTCCAGGGTCTCCCGCGCGATCTCCTCGGCGGTCAGGAAGCTGATCAGGTTGCTGATGATGCCGATACCCGCGGCGACCAGCCACAGCATGTACGCGGTGTCGACCGACTTCGGCCGGGCGGGCGCGCGCAGCTCGCTCTCGTTCAGCGGCGGCGCGGACGGCGGGTAGCCGCCGGGCTGCTGCGGGTAGCCGCCGGGCTGCTGCGGCTGGCCGCCCTGGTTGTACGGGTCGTTCGGAGTGGTCATGCGAGGGACCGTAGGAGTGATACGGGTTCCCGTCGACCGGAAATCACAATCCGTTAGCTACCTGTGGTGGCTTCGCGCTGACCGAACGCACTGATCTGAAATACCCGGAAACTGATGGCAAGTACATCAAGACGACCGCCACGCCGTCGATGACCATCGTGACCACGCCGAACGCGAGGTCGACCGGGCTCACGACCAGGCCGAACGCCGTCGCGAACCCGGAGCCCACGGCGATGAGCCGGACGAAGCCGAGGAAGATCCCGGCGCCCGCCAGCACGGTCAGCAGCACCCGCGCCCAGTTCCGCCCGGACGCCATCCGGTTCGCCAGCAGCGTGTACACCAGCACCAACGCCGCGGCGATGAGGAGGCCGAACACGATGCCGCCGGTCGCCGCCGCGTCCAGCTCGTCCTGGCCCAGCTCCGGCTGCCGCGCGCGCAGCTCGCGGATCAGCATCTCCCGGTCGGACAGCTGCACCAGGAACCGGGTCATGCCGACCACGGCGCTGAGGACGAACAGCCACCGCGCCAGGTCGATCAACTTCGGCGGCACGGGCTTCGGCGGCTTGGACTTCTTCGGCGAGGTCATCGGCGAGGTCATCCGCGGTCCAGCCAGCCCGCCGCCTCGACGGCCCAGTAGGTCAGCACGACGTCCGCGCCGGCCCGCCGGATCGACGTGAGCGTCTCCAGCACGGTCCGCTCGCGGTCGATCCACCCGTTGCGGGCGGCGGCCTCGACCATCGCGTACTCGCCGGAGATCTGGTACGCGGCGACCGGCACGTCCGACACCTCGGCGACGGCCTTGACCACGTCCAGGTACGGCAGCGCGGGCTTGACCATGACCATGTCCGCGCCCTCGGCGAGGTCCAGCGCGACCTCGCGCAACGCCTCGCGGACGTTCGCCGGGTCCTGCTGGTAGGTCTTGCGGTCGCCCTGGAGCTGCGACTCGACCGCGTCCCGGAACGGCCCGTACAGCGCCGACGCGTACTTGGCGCTGTAGGCGAGCACGCCGGTGTCGGTGTGGCCGGCCTCGTCCAGCGCGGCGCGGATGAACCCGATCTGGCCGTCCATCATCCCGCTGGGGCCGACCACGTGGGCGCCCGCGCGCGCCTGGGCCACGGCCATCTCGCCGTAGACCTCCAGCGTGGCGTCGTTGTCCACGGCGCCGTCGGGGGTGAGCACGCCGCAGTGGCCGTGGTCGGTGAACTCGTCGAGGCAGCAGTCCGACATGAGCACGGTCGCGTCGCCCAGCTCGGACCGCAGGTCGCGCAGCGCCGCGTTGAGGATGCCGTCCGGATCGGTCGCGCCGGACCCGACCGCGTCGCGCTCGGCGGGCACGCCGAACAGCATCAGCCCGCCGACGCCCGCCTGCACCGCCTCGACCGCGGCCTTGCGCAGCGACTCGCGGGTGTGCTGGAGGACGCCCGGCATGCTCTTGATCTCGGTCGGCGCGTCCGCGCCCTCCTTGACGAACATGGGCAGCACGAGCTGGCGCGGTCGCACGGTCGTCTCGCTGACGAGGCGGCGCATGGCCGGCGTGGTGCGCAGGCGGCGGGGGCGGTGGGCTGGGAACACGGCGGTACTCCCTGGAACGAGGTCGGGGCCGCCACGAAGGCGGCCCCGACTCACTTCGAGCTTCTTACGAGCGGCGCAGGCGCTTGGTCTTGCGCGGCGGCGGCAACGCGCCCTCCGCCCGCAACCTCGCGGCGTGCTGCGCCAGGGCGTCCACCAGGGCCGGGACGTTGGCGTCCTCGGGCTGCACGTCGACCCGGAGGCCGAACTCGCGCGCCGTCTCCGCCGTCTGCGGCCCGATGCACGCCACCAGCGTGCGGGCGTGCGGCTTGCCCGCGATGCCGACCAGGTTCCGGACCGTGGACGACGAGGTGAAGCACACCGCGTCGAACCCGCCGGACTTGATCATCTCGCGGGTGTCCGCGGGCGGCGGCGCCGCCCGGACGGTCCGGTAGGCCGTCACGTCGTCGATCTCCCAGCCGCGTTCCCGCAGGCCCGCCGCCAGGGTCTCGGTGGCGATGTCGGCCCGCGGCAGCAGCACCCGGTCGACCGGGTCGAGGATGTCGTCGTACGGCGGGAAGTCGGCCAGCAGGCCCTCGGACGACTGCTCGCCGCTCGGCACGAGCTCGGGGATGATCCCGAACGAGCGCACCTTCGCCGCCGTGGACTCGCCCACGCAGGCGATCTTCACGCCGGAGAACGCGCGGGCGTCGAGCCCGAACTCGCGGAACTTCTCCCACACCGCGCGGACGGCGTTCGTCGACGTGAACACCACCCACTGGTAGCGGCCGTCGACCAGGCCCTTCACCGAGCGCTCCATCTGCGCCGGGCTGCGCGGCGGCTCGACCGAGATGGTCGGCACCTCCACCGGGATCGCGCCGTGCGAGTGCAGCCGGTCGCTCATCGCGCCCGCCTGCTCCTTCGTCCGCGGCACGAGCACGCGCCAGCCGTACAGGGCCCGCGACTCCCACCAGGACAGCTTGGGACGACCGGCGACCGCGGCGCCGACCGTGACGACCAGCGGGCCGCCCAGGTCGCCCGCGTCGGCGGCGAGCGAGGCCAGCGTGGTGTCGACGGTGCGCTGGCCGAAGCCGGTGCCGTCGCACGTCACCGCGACCGGGGTCTGCGGCGCCACGCCGTTCTCGACCAGCGAGGACGCGGCCTCCGCGAGGTGGCCGCCGGTGGCGTGCAGCACGAGCGTGCCGGGCGCGGCGGCGAGGCCGGCCCAGTCCACGACACCGCGGACGTCGGCCTCGGTGTGCACCGCGCCCAACGCCACCCCGGCGTAGGCGGGCACCGCGGTGCCGGCGGGCACGCCCGGCACCACGTCGAACGCGATCGTGGTGCGGGAGACGGCCTGCGCCTCCTTCACCACCGAGTCCTGGGTCAGCGGGTCACCGGCCACCAGCCGCACCACGGCGTGGCCGTTCTTCGCCTCGGCGACCAGGTCCTTCGCCACGTCGGCGGGGTCGCCCACGGCGGGCCGGACCTCGACGCCGTCGGGTACCAGCGCCACCACCTCGGCCGGGACGTCCGGGTCCGTGACCACCAGCTCCGCCTTGTGGAGCAGGTCTCGGGCCCGGACCGTGAGCAGCCCGGTGTCGCCCGGACCTGAGCCGACGAACGCGACTCGGCCGGGGGTCTTGCGTGCGCGGGTCATCAGGGCACTCCCCATCAACTACGCCCCGCCGGCGACGCGGTGGCGTGGCCGGAGAGGTCGAGCAACTCGGCGGCCAGCGCGCGGCCGAGTTCCTCTGCTGCGGTCAAGTCACCGGTGGCGGACGCACGGAGGAGGTCGCCGTCCTCCGTCGCCATGACCCCGCGCAGGGACAGGCGGAGAACCACGTCCCCCTCGTCGCTGAGGTCTTCCACCACATCGGCCAGTGCGCCGACCGGCGCGCTGCAACCCGCTTCGAGCGCGGCCAACAAGGCGCGCTCGGCGGCGACAGCGGCCCTGCTGGCCGAATCGTCCAGAGTGGACTGGAGCAGGTGCTCGGTGTCGACGTCGTCGACCCGGCACTCCACTGCGAGGGCGCCCTGTGCGGGCGCGGGGAGCATCTGGATGGGCTCCAAGGTCTCGGTGATCTCGGCGGTGCGGCCGAGGCGGGCGATGCCGGCGCGGGCCAGCACGACGGCGTCCAGCTCGCCGTCGGCCACCTTGCGGATGCGGCTGTCGACGTTGCCGCGCAACGGGACGACCTCGATGCCGAGGCCGAGCGCGTCGAGCTGCGCGGCGCGGCGCGGCGAGCCGGTGCCCACCTTCGCGCCGGTGGGCAGTTCGCCCAGGGTCAGGCCGTCGCGGGCGACCAGCGCGTCGCGCGGGTCCTCGCGGGGCGGCACGGCGGCCAGCGACAGGCGCGGGTCGCGGGCGGTGGGCAGGTCCTTGTACGAGTGGACGGCCACGTCGATCTCACCGTTGGCCAGCGCGTCGCGCAGCGCCGAGGTGAACACGCCGATGCCGATCTCGGCGATGGGGGCGGACGAGCGGTCGCCCGGGGTGGAGATCGTGACGATCTCCACGTCGGCGCCCGCCGCGCGCAGCGCGTCGGCCACGTGGCCGGTCTGCGCGAGCGCGAGGGCGCTGCCGCGGGTGCCGATCCTCAGGGTGCGGTTCACCGCTTCTCACCTTTGGGTTGCGTCGAATGGGGTGTGCTGACGGCGGACGGCGCCTGCGGGTCGAGCCCGAACAGCTCGCGCAGCGCCTCGGCGTAGCCGGCGCCCCCCGGCGCGGCGGCCAGCTCCTTCACCCGCACGGTGGGGGTGTGCAGCAGCTTGTCCACCACCCGGCGCACGGTCTTGGCCAGCTCGTCGCGCACCGCGCCGTCCAGCTCGGGCAGCCGGGAGTCGAGCCGCAGCAGCTCGGCGTCCACGACCTCGGCGGCGCGCTTGCGCAGTGCCGTCACGGTGGGCGTGACCCCGGCCGAGCGCTGCCCGGCCAGGTAGGCGCGGACCTCCTCGGCCACGATCTCCGCCGCGCGCAGCGTGCCCTGCCCGGTCGGGGCGTCGGACAGCCTGCGCTGGAGGGTCTCCAGGTCGACCACGCGGACGCCGTCGAGCAGCGCCGCGGCCGGGTCGACGTCCTTGGGCAGGCCGAGGTCGCAGACGACCAGCGGCCGGTCGGGCTCGCGGTCGCCGATCAGCTCGGCGCCGACGACCGTGCCGACCGAGCCGGTGCAGGCGAACAGCACGTCGGCCTTCGCGATCTCGTCGGACAGCCGGTCGAGGCCGGTCGAGGTGGCGGGGACGCCGTCCGCGCGCAGCGCCGTGGCGAGGCGCGCGCCGTTGGCGGCGGTCCGGTTGGCGATGACGACCTCGCCGATGCCCGCGCGGCGCAGGTGGGCGGCGGCCAGGCCGCCCATGGACCCGGCGCCGACGATGAGGGCCTTGCGGCCGTCGAGGCCCGCCGCGCCGCCCGAGGCGCGCCGCAGCGCGTCGTCCGCGTCCCGCAGCGCCTCGGAGACGACCGACGCGCCGGCGTGGTCGATGTCGGTGTCGGTGTGCACGCGCTTGCCGACCCGCAGCGCGTGCTGGACCAGCTCGTGCAGGGTGCGGCCGACCACGCCCGCCTCGTCGGCGGCGTTGTAGGCGTTGCGCAGCTGGCCCAGGATCTGGGCCTCGCCGACGACCATCGAGTCGAGGCCGCCCGCCACGGAGAACAGGTGCTCGACCGCGGCGGCGGAGTAGTGCACGTAGAGGTGCTCGAACAGCTCGGCGGGCTCCGCGCCCGCCTGGCGGGCCAGGACCTCGACGACCTCGTTCATGCCGCCGTGGAACGTCTCGACGACCGCGTACACCTCGACCCGGTTGCAGGTCGACAGCAGCACGGCCTCGGACACGCTCGGCGACTTCAGCAGCTGGTCGAGGACCTTGCCGCGGTCGGCGTCGGCCACGGCGACGCGTTCCAGCACGGGAACCGGGGTGGTCCGGTGGGACAGACCGACGACGAGCACGCTCATGCGACCGCCACCACCGTTCGGCTCACTACCCGCACGATCACGGGCGAATCACCACCCCGTCCACACCGATGCCGTTGACCACGTCACTGGCGGCTTCGTCAGCCCGCCGCGCGACGTGGAACGACAGGATCTGCATCTCGACCGCCAGGTCGACCTTGCGCACTTCGACGTAGTCCGGCACTTGGAGCACGACGGGTGCGAAGTTCAGGATGCACTGGACTCCGGCGGATACCAAACGGTCGCAGACGGCCTGAGCTGCCTGCGGGGGTGTCGCGATGACCCCGATCGACACCTCGCGTTCCGCGCAGACGGACGTGATGTCGTCGATGTGGTCGACCGGGATGCCGCCTACCGGCACTCCCGTCAGGTCGGGGTCGATGTCGAACAGCGCGGCGACCGGGAAGCCCCGGCTCGGGAAGCCGCCGTAGTTCGCCAGCGCGTGACCAAGATTACCGATCCCGACGACCGCCACGGAGTGCTTGCGGGTGAGGCCGAGGATGCGCTCGATGTGGCTCACCAGCACCTCGACGTCGTACCCGACGCCGCGCGTGCCGTACGAGCCGATGTAGGAGAGGTCCTTGCGGAGCTTCGCCGAGTTGACGCCGGCCGCGCCCGCGAGTTCCTCGCTGGAGATGGTCGTCACACCCTGCTCGGCCATGCCGGAGAGGACGCGGAGGTAGACCGCGAGCCGCGCCACCGCCGCCTCGGGGATCGCGCGTGCCCGCTCCCGGACGTCGGCGGGCGCTTCGGCCCCGTCCCGGCTCGCCCCGTCCCGGCTCGACCTCTCCGGGCTGGACCCGACCGGCCTGGACCCCGCTGGGCTGGACCCTTGTGGGCGGGTCACGACACCGTCACCCTCGCCCCGCTGAGCCGCCACGCTGGTACTCCTCGACATCCGTCGCACTGACCCGCCGGGTACCGCCACCAGCGGAGTGATGCGCCCACCGTACCGCTTGTGAACGCTTGCACAAAGTTGATGCGCCGGACCCCGGCGGCTTCGTCAGCTCGGGTGACGGCGTGGTGCTCCCCCATGGACATCCCCCCGTCGAACAAGTGAGCCGCGCCGCCCCGTGGATACGGGGGACGCGGCTCACCATGGGGTGAATCCGTGCGTCAGCTCACGCGGCGGGCGGCGTGAGGACCTTGCCGATGACGAACACGGTGGCGTTCGCGGTCGGGATGTTGCCGCACAGCACCGGGGCGCCGTTGACGGTCATCGTGTCGCCGCTGCCGGCGATGGTGAGCTTCTGGCCGAGCAGGCTGTCCACCGAGCCGGCGCCCTCCAGGCCCTTGGCGTCGTAGCGCGTGCCGACCACGTGGTACTTCAGGATGTCGCCCAGCACGGCCGGCTGGCCCGCCAGCTCGGCGAACTTCGCGTCGCCCAGCTCGGCGAACGCGCCGTCGTAGGGCGCGAACACCGTGATGGCCTTCTGGCTGTTCAGCGTGTCGCCGAGGCCGGCCGCGCCGACCGCCGCGACGAGCTTGGTGAGCAGCGGGTTGTTGGACGCGGCGGTGGCGACGGGGTCGGTCACCATGCCCTGGAGCGAGCCCTTGTTCGCGGGGTCGCTCGGCACCTGGGCGCAGCCGGGGCCGAACACGTCGGTCGTCTTGGTCACGCCGTCGGCCATGGCGGTCTCGGAGGGGGTGCTCTCCGGGGTGGTGGGCGCCGCCTCGGTCGTCGTGGTGGCGCCGCCGCCGGACGACGCGGTGTCGCCGCCGCCACCGCAGGCGGCGAGCGAGAGGGTGGCTGCGGCGATGGCGCCGACGATGGCGAGCTTGGGGTTCCGCACTGGGATCACTCCTCGGTGTTTACCTTTTCGGTAGTCACTAAGACCTTCGGCGTGACTGACGATCCGGTTCGACCCACTTCGGAAAAACCTGTCCGAGCGTCCTAGCGCACCGTGAAGAAGATCGAGTGCCACCCGGTCGCGCCGTCCGGGATCGGGGCGAGCCGGGCCTGCGGCTGGGTGAGCCCGGCCTTGTCCGTGGCACGTGACTCGATCGTGTGGCCGCCCGCGGGGAGGTCCAGCTCGACCCGCCACATGCGCCACGTCGAGCCGTTGACCTCGGCGGACAGCGCGGCGGTCCGCCACGGGCCGCCGTCGACCCGCACCTCCACCTTCGCCACGCCGGTGGGTTGCGCCCACGCCACGCCGGTCGCCACGACACGGCCGGACACCGTGGACAGGCCCTCGGGGCGGTCGATCCGGGACATCACCTTCACCGGGGCCTTCTGCGCCCAGTCGCGCTGCAGCCAGTACGACCGCTTCGCCGCGAACGTCGTCAGCTCCAGGTCGACGACCCACTTCGTGGCCGACACGAACCCGTACAGGCCGGGGACGACCAGGCGCGCGGGGAACCCGTGCTCCAGCGGCAGCGGCTCGCCGTTCATGCCCAGCGCGATCAGCGCGCCCCGGTCCTCCTCCAGCACGACGTCCACCGGCGACCCGGCCGTCCAGCCGTCGACGCTGGTCGAGAACAGCTGGTCCGCGCCGTCGCGGACACCCGCCTCCAGCAGCACGTCCCGCAGCGGCACGCCGACGAAGTTCGCGGTGGAGATGTACGGCCCGCCGACCTCGTTGGACACGCACACCATGCTGACGGTGCGCTCGACCAGGTCACGGCGGCGCAGGTCGTCGTAGCGGAGGTTCAGCTCGCGGTCGACCAGGCCGTGCACGCGCAGCACCCAGTCCTCGGCGCGCAGCCGCGGCACGCTCAGCGCCGTGTCGACCCGGTAGAAGTCGGCGTTCGGCGTGAGGAAGCGGGGCGTGCCCTCGGCGGCGAAGTCCGCGCCCGCCGGGATGGGCGGCGCGGGCGTGGCGGGCTTCAGCTCGCCGACGGCCCGGCGCGACGCCTCCACGTCCACCCGGCCGCCCAGGAACTGCCCGCCGAGGCCCGCGAGGCCGGCCCCGACCGCCGTCGCGCCGGAGGCGATCAGGAACGTGCGCCTGCCGCCGTTCGCGGCGGCCGGCGCCGTGGCCGCGTGGTGCAGCCACCGGAACACGACGACGCCCGCGACCAGGCTCGCGACGGGCGCGAGGATGCCGAGCTGCCCCAGGTCCGGTCGGTACAGCACGGCGCCGACGCCGAGCAGCCCGAGGCCGACCGCCAGCACCGTGCCCGGCAGCGGCGAGCGGCGGGACAGCAGCCCCGCGACGGCCGCCAGGGCCAGCAGCACGCCCGCCATGCCGAGCAGCAGCACGAGCTTGTCGTAGGTGCCGAACGTCCGGACCGCGAAGTCCTTGAGGAAGCTCGGCGTGAAGTCGATCGCGGTGTTGCCCACCGCGAGGAACGGCGACGCCGAGGGCCCGACCACCCCCGCGACGAGGTGTCCGGCCGCGAGGGCGGCGGCCACGCCGAGGATTCCGATGAGGGCGGCGGTCCAGCGCTTCATGGGGTTGATTCGACACCCGGCCCGATCCGGTTCACCGAATCCGTAAGCGGCCGGTAATCCGACCCCGCGCCGCGCCCGCCGACCCGACCCCCGGAGACCTCGCCCGGCGGCCCGGCGGTCAGGCGAGGGCGGCGCGCAGGCGGTCCTCCTCGACCTCCCAGTACCCGTGCTCCTCGCCGTCGACCAGGATCACCGGCACCCGGTCGCCGTACTCGGCGCGAAGCTCGCGGTCCGCGTCGACGTCCTGGACGTCCCACGGCACGCCCAGCTCGCCGCAGATCCGCTCCAGGTCCGCCTTGGCCTGCTCGCAGGCGTGGCAGTCGACCCGGCTCATCAAGGTCACGTGGTGGCTCACGGCGTTCAGGCTAGGGGCAGCCGCAGCCGGGCCCGCGCCAGCTTCCCGGTCGGCGAGTGCGGCAGCGCGGTGGCGAACTCCACCACGGTCGGCACCTTGAACTTCGCCAGCCGCCCGGCGCAGTGGTCCTTCACCGCGTCCTCGGTCAGCTCCGCGCCCTCGGCGGGCACGACGACGACCTTCACGGACTCGCCGGTCCGCTCGTCCGGCACGCCGACCGCCGCCGACTCCGCCACGCCGTCCAGCTCGGCGAGCACCTGCTCGACCTCGTGCGGGTAGACGTTGAAGCCGTTGACGATGATCAGGTCGCCCGCCCGGTCCACGAGGTGCAGGTCGCCGTCCTCGTCGAGGTAGCCGACGTCGCCGGTGCGGAACCAGCCCTCGGCGTCCGGGCCGTGCGCGCCGTCCGGCCAGTACCCGCTGAACAGGTTCGGGCCCCTCGCCGCGACCAGGCCCGTGCCGGGCTCGTCCTCGTCCAGGTCGAGCGGCCGGCCGTCGGTGTCGACCAGTCGCACCTCCACGCCGGGCAGCGCGCGGCCGACCGAACCCGGCTTCGGCGCGCCTCCCGCCAGGGTCGTGGTGAGCACCGGCCCCGTCTCGGTCAGCCCGTAGCCCTCGTAGACGGGCAGGCCGACCGCGTCGCGCACGGCGTCCAGCAGGCCGGGCGCGAGCGGCGCGGCGCCGGACGTGAACAGGCGGACCGTGGCCAGGTCCTCGCGCAGCCGCTCGACCGGCTGGGCCAGGATCGCCGCGTACATCGGCGGCACGCCCACCAGCGTGGTCACCCGGTGCTCGCGGATCGCCGTCAGCGCCTGGTCCGGGTCGAACCGCTCCAGCAGCACGGCCGTCGCGCCCGCGCCCGCGACCTGGAGCAGGCCGGGGCCGAGCCCGTAGACGTGGAACAGGGGCAGCGCCAGCAGCACCCGGTCGCCCGCCGTCACCGGCGCGGGCCGCAGCGACGCGCACTGCTCGACGTTGGCCAGCAGCGCCCGGTGCGACAGCATCGCGCCGCGCGGCGAGCCGGACGTGCCGGAGGTGTACCCGAGGACGGCCAGGTCGTCGCCGGAGCCGATGGCGGCGAACTCCTCGCCCGGCTCCATCGCGGGCGGGGGCAGCACCTCGACGTCCGCGCCGGCGCCGTCGCCGACCAGCAGCTTCGCGCCGCTGTCCGCGACGAGCCGCTGCAGCTCGCGGACGGGCTGGCCGGCGCCGGCGGGCACCAGCACGCCACCCGCGCGGAGCACCCCGAACACGGCGACGCAGAACGCGGGACCGGTGGGCAGCCGCACGACGACCCGGTCGCCCGGTTGGACACCCGCGCGGACCAGCCGGTGCGCCTCGCCGTCCACGGCGGCGTCGAATTCGTCCCAGGTGTAGCTGTTCGCAGTCGTGACATCGACCAGTGCGACGTGCTTGGGTCCACGGTGCGCGGAGCCGCGAACCAGGTCGGCGATGTTGCTTGCGGAAGCGGCCAACGTGACCTCCTGGTGAACCACAGCGGACCTCAGCGCAGTCTGTCATGCGGCGGTGGCGTCACGCACAGCCTCCGTTCGCGTCGCAGATTCGAGACCACTTGCCGCTACCTACTACGGAGTAACAACACGTATGCTGCCGGCACGGCGACTCTGTGGAGGTGCCGCGAGCCGATGACCGCCAGGGCACGCGAGAACTCCGTCCGAACCAACCGGACGCTCCGCTCGAAGTGGAGTGCGGGAGGGCAGTCGAGCACGATCGAGAGCGTGGAGAGCAGCGCGGCCGGTGAGCCGTGGAGCCTGGTCCGCGCCGCTCAGGGCGGCGACACGGACGCTTTCGGCGCGCTCTACGACCGGTACGTCGACGTGGTGTACCGGTACGTGCTCTTCCGCGTCGGCGACCGCACGCTCGCGGAGGACGTCACCAGCGAGACGTTCCTCCGCGCCCTCCGCAGCATCGGGTCGATCAGCTACCAGGGCCGCGACGTCGGCGCCTGGTTCGTCACGATCGCGCGGAACATCGTCTTCGACCACGTGAAGTCCAGCCGCTACCGGCTGGAGGTCACCACCGCCGAACTCGCGGACAACCGCGAGGTCACGGACGGTCCGGAACAGGAAGTCCTCACCGACGCGACCAACACCGAACTCCTCCGCTGCGTCGCCCAACTGGGTGAAGACCAGCGCGAATGCATCACCCTCCGGTTCATCCAGGGCTTGTCCGTGGCGGAGACGGCGGCGAGGATGGGCCGCAACGAGGGCGCCATCAAGGCCCTACAGCACCGAGCGGTGCGCCGGTTGGCCCAACTGCTGCCCTCCTGGCTGCGGTGATCACCGTCGCACCGCTCGTGCTCGCGTAACCCCGGGACCTCCCGGTTCGTTACTGGGGCAGGATCGCTCGAAACGGTGCGGGATGGTTGGCCACGCGGGATGGTAGGCAGAGGGATCACGCCGCTATGGCGTCACAGGCAGCGCGAGCAGTTCGCCCGCGCGGTCGACGCGCATCCCGACCCGGCGCGCCCCGACGACGGTGACGCGGCCGTCCTCGACCCCGCCCGCCGTGACGTGGCCGACCGCGACCCCGCCCGCCGCGACCCGGCCGACGGTGACGCCGGCAGTGGCCAGGCCCGCCGTGACGCGGCCGACCCGGCTCGGGCCGAGGACGAGGCGTTCGCCGCCGAACTCGCCGTCGTGGCGCTGCTGCGGAGAGCCGCCACCACCGTCGGGCCCGACGAGGCCGCGAAGGCCCGCATGCGGGCCAGGGTGCTCGGCGCGGGCGCGACGCCGCCGACCAAGCTGGACCCCGCCCGCCTCGACCAGCGCAGGCCGCGCGGCGGAGCGCGCGGGCGATTAGCGGTAGCCCTCGCCGCGGCGCTGTGCCTGGTGTTCTCGCTGACCGGGATGAGCCTCCTGCTCAGCCGGGACGCGCTGCCCGGCGACGCGCTGTACGGCGTCAAGCGCACCGCCGAGTCGGCCTCGCTCGGCCTCACCTTCGACGAGCAGTCGAAGGGCTACAAGCGGCTGGAGTTCGCCGCCGCCCGCGTCGCGGAGCTGGAGACGCTGGTCGACCGCTACCGCGACAGCGGCGGCGGCCCGCTCGGCGGCTACCTGACCGCGCTGACCGACTTCGACGCCGACGCCGCGGCCGGTTCCCGCGTGCTGGCCGCGCTCGGGTCGAACTCGGACCAGCGCACCCTGGAGGAGCTGCGCGACTGGGCTGCCTCCCAGGCGACCCGGTTGGCGGACCTGCGCGGGTCGCTGCCCGCCGAGGCCGCCGACCGGGCCGGGACGTCGCTGGACCTGCTGCACCGGATCGCCGAGCGCGCGTCGGCGCTGCACGCCCGCACGGCGTGCGCGTCGGTGACGTCGGGGCAGGTCGACGAGCTGGGGCCGGTGCCGGACCAGGGCGAGTGCGCGGCCCAGCCGGTCGCCCCCGGCACGTCGCCGACCGCGCCACCGTCCACATCGGACCTGGGCTCGGCGTCGGCCGTCGTGCCGCCCGCGCCCGGCGCCACACCCGGCACGAGCACGTCGGACGGCGTGCCGGCGCGGACCACCGCGCCGTCGACGCCCGCGCCGTCGCCTACCACCACGTCCCCCGGTCCGCCCCTCCCGCTGCCCACAGTGACACTCCCGTCGCTGCCCCTGCCCGGCCTCGGCGGCTGATCGCTACCCTGTCCACCATCGGACCGCGGGAGGCGCTGACGTGGTGAAAAGGCGTGTGGTGGAGGGCTCGGCCGAGCGGGAGAGGCTTGCCGCCCTGGCCGGCGAGGCTTCGGCCGAAGCCGCGCTGGCGGTGGTCGGGCCAGCCGGGAGCGCGCCCACCGACCTCACCGCCGCCGCCTTCTTCGACGTCGACAACACCATGATGATGGGCGCGTCGATCTTCCACTTCGCCCGCGGCCTGGCCGCGCGCAAGTACTTCAAGAACTCCGACCTCGCCGGGTTCGCCTGGCAGCAGTTGAAGTTCCGGGTCGGCGGCCGCGAGGACCCGCAGAGCGTCGCGGCGTCGCGCGAGCAGGCGTTGTCGTTCGTGGCGGGCCGGTCGGTGGCCGAGCTGATCTCGCTCGGCGAGGAGATCTACGACGAGCTCATGGCCGACCGGATCTGGACCGGCACGCAGGCGTTGGCGCAGATGCACCTCGACGCCGGGCAGCGGGTGTGGCTGGTCACCGCGACGCCCGTGGAGCTCGCGACGATCATCGCCCGGCGGCTCGGCCTGACCGGCGCGCTCGGCACGGTGTCGGAGCACACGGACGGCATCTACACCGGGCGGCTCGTCGGCGACCTGCTGCACGGCCGGGCGAAGGCGCACGCGGTCCGGGCGCTGGCCGCGAAGGAAGGTCTGGACCTGCGCCGCTGCACCGCGTACTCCGACTCGGTGAACGACGTGCCGATGCTGTCGGTGGTCGGCACGGCGGTCGCCGTGAACCCGGACTCGGGCCTGCGCGAGACCGCCCGCAAGCGCGGCTGGGAGATCCGCGACTTCCGCACCGGCCGCAAGGCGGCCAAGATCGGCGTGCCGTCCGTGCTGGGCGCGGGCGCCCTGGCCGGCGCGGTGGCCGCCACCCTGGCCTACCGCCGCCGCGACCGCTGACCACGCCGGCGGGCGCACCGCCCGGGGCTCAGCCCAGGAAGACGTTGCGGCGCTGGGTGAGCAGCCGGTAGAGGGTCTGCTGG
The DNA here is from genome assembly GCF_052936025.1 of Saccharothrix hoggarensis. Next base: position 7,205,879 of record NZ_CP193624.1, read on the forward strand.
ATCGTCTCGCGCACCTGGTCGGTCAGGTTGAACACCAGCATCGGGTCGTCCGCCGCGTGCTCGCCGTACACGTCGGTCCGGATCGGTTCGCCGAACTCGATGTACCACTTCGACGGCAACGGGATCGCGCCCAGCGGCCCCAGCCACGGGAAGAACGGCGTCACCGGGAAGTAGGGGAAGCCGAACAGCCTGGCCAGCGCCTTGATGTCGCCGATCTTCGGGTAGATCTCCTCGGCGCCGACGATCGAGCACGGGATGATGGGCACGCCGGTGTTCAACGCCGCCGAGACGAACCCGCCCCGTCCGAAGCGCTGGAGCTTGTAGCGGTCCTTGAACGGCTTGCCGATGCCCTTGAAGCCCTCCGGCCACACGCCGACGAGCTGTCCGGACGTGAGCAGCCGCTCCGCGTCCGGGTTGCACGCCAGGGTCTGCCCGGACTTGCGCGCCAACGCGCCGAGCACCGGCGTCTTGAACACCAGGTCCGCGCCGAGCATCCGGAGGTGGCGGTGCTTCGGGTGGTCGGCGCGCAGCGCGAACGCGGTCATCGTCGCGTCCAGCGGCAGGGTGCCGGAGTGGTTGGCGACGATCAGCGCGCCGCCCTCGCCCGGCACGTTGTGCATGCCGATCGTCTCCACCCGGAACCACTTCTCGTACAGCGGCCGCAGCGGCGGCATCAGCACGTGGTCGGTGAGGTCCGGGTCGAACCCGAACTCGTCCACCTGGTAGTCGCCCTGGAGGCGGCGGCGGGCGAAGCCCACGAACTCCGCCAGGCGGTCCTCCCAGCCCGCGCGCGTCGGCTCCGCGGCGTGCGCCCCCTGCGACGGCTCCCGCGCGGGCCCGGACGACTCGGCCCCGGACGACTCGGCCCCGGACGACTCGGGCCCGGACGACTCCGGCCCCGACGACTCGGGCCCGGACGCCGTCGGCTCCGCGAGCGACGCCGCCGCGGCCCGCGCGTGCTCCGCCGACCCCCGCCGTCGTCGGGGAGCCTCCCGGTCCGCACCGTGCAACGGGATCACCCGCGCCTCTGCCACGTGTCCACCTCCTCCGTCTGGTTGCCGACTCCGCCGGCGTGCCGTCTAGCGGAACCTGGCCGCCGTGTCGAGCACGCGCCGCTCGACCGCCGCCACCAGCTCCGGGTCGATGAGCGGGCGCAGCGCGCGACCGCTCACGTAGTCGTCGAACGCCTGCTGGGTGGTCCACCTCGGCGTGAAGCCGAACTCCCGCTTCAGCAGGGTCGTGTCCACCACCCGGCCCCAGTTCAGGAACCGCATCTGGTCCGGGGAGAAGTCCACCAGCCGGGCGCCGCGGAAGAACCGGCCCATCGTGGGCACCGCGACGCTCGGCACGGGCAGGTTCACGCGCCCCGCCCGGCGGATGGCCTGGGAGAGCAGCAGCACGCCGTCACCGCCGACGTTGTACACGCCGGGCAGGTCGTGCAGCGCCGCGCGCTCCAGCACGGCCAGGGCGTCCTCGGAGTGCAGCAGCTGCACCCTGGCGTCGTACCCCAGCACCGTCGGCACGACGGGCAGCGCGAAGTACCTGGTCAGGACGGTGTCGATGCGGGGGCCGATGAAGTTCGTGAACCGCAGGGCGGTCACGTCGACGTCCGGCCTGCGCCGGGCGAAGCCCCGCACGTACCCCTCGACCTCGACCGCGTCCTTGGCGTACCCGCTGGACGGCAGGTCCTTCGGGCCCATGTCCTCGGTGAACACCGCCGGGTCGCGGGAGCTGGACCCGTAGACCGCGCTGGTCGACTTCACGACCAGCTTGCGCACGTGCGGCGACTTCTGGCACGCGGCCAGCAGCTGCATCGTGCCGATGACGTTCATCTCCTTCATCACGGTCCGGCCGGTCGGGCCGGCCGGGTTCGCGGTCACCGACGCGTGCACGACCGTGTCGACGTGCGCGGTGGCGATGACCTTCGCGATGAGGGGGTTGCGGATGTCGGCCCGGACGAACTCGGCGCGGCCCATGCGCCGCAGCAGGTCGCGCGACGGCGGCTCGGTGTCCACGCCGAGCACGCGTTCGATGTCCGGGTTCGCCGCGAAGCGCGCGGCGAGGTGGCCGCCGAGGTAGCGGCTGCAACCGGTGACGAGAACGACCTTGGGCGCCATGCGACTCCCTGTGCGCGGGTGGTGCGACTCGCACGATGCTAGCCGGGTTGCCGAAGTCGCGATCGCCGGCGGAACGCGGTCTTGACGCAGGTCACCACGCCTCTACCGGTGAATCACCCGGATGGCGGGGTGCGGGCCGGCGCCGCGCGCGGTGGTCGTGGAGCCGCGCGAGGGGCCCTGGAACGACAACACCGCCAGTCCCGGGCCGGTTGGCCGGGGACTGGCGGTGCGAGAACCCGCAGGGGTTACTTGCCGCGCTTCCTGCGCTGAACCCGCGTCTTGCGCAGCAACTTGCGGTGCTTCTTCTTCGACATGCGCTTGCGGCGCTTCTTGATGACCGAGCCCATGCGGGTTCCTTCACTACTAGACGTTGGTGGTCTCCACGCGCCGGTGGAGACACCCGTCAAGTGGGCGCGCCGACACCAGGCACGAACGGCCTATGAGTTTACCCGCCCGCCCGCACCGGCTCTCACCCGGCGTCGAAGTAGGCGTTGCGCAGGTACTCGTGCACCGCCTTCTCCGGCACCCTGAACGACTTGCCCACGCGCACCGCCGTCAGCTCACCCGAGTGAACCAGCCGGTACACCGTCATCTTCGACACGCGCATCATCAGCGCGACCTCGGCGACCGTCATGAATCTGACTTGACCGAGCGACTTCTCCTCCGCAGGCATGGATCACCGCGTCCTTCGACACGCGTCGTGCCGTCGGCTTCCCCACCGACGGTTCGACACGCACGTGCTCCTCTGAGGGTAACGGGACACGTGGGACTGGTGCGACGGCCAATGGCGGTATCAGTCCGCCTGGTGGTCGCGTCCCAGTTCCACCGAACGGTCGCGGGCCGCCTCGATGGCCGCCAGCATCGCCGCGCGGACGCCGTGCTTCTCCAGCTCGCGGATGGCCATGATGGTGGTGCCGGCGGGCGACGTGACGGCCTCGCGCAGGATCACCGGGTGCTGGTCGCCCTCGTTCAGCATGGTGGCCGCGCCCACGGCCGACTGGATGATCAGCCGACCGGCGAGGTCGCGCGGGATGCCGAGCAGGATGCCCGCGTCGATCATGGCCTCGACCAGGTAGAAGAAGTAGGCGGGCCCGGAGCCGGACAGCGCGGTGACGGCGTCCTGCTGGCTCTCCGGCACGCGGGCGACCTGGCCGACCGTGGTCAGCAGCTCCTCGACCAGGTTCAGGTGGTCGTCGGTGGCGTACCGGCCGGCGGAGATGGCGCTCATCGCCTCGCCGACGAGCATCGGCGTGTTCGGCATGACCCGGACCACCGGCGTGCTGTCGGGCAGCCTGCGCTCGTACAGGGCCGTCGGGAGGCCCGCGCACAGCGACACGACGAGCGTGCCTGGCTTCAGCACGGGCGCCAGCTCGTCCAGCAGCGGCTCGATGTCCTGCGGCTTGACGGCGACCACGAGCACGTCGGCCCGCTGCGCGGCGGCGGGCACGTCCACGCCCTCGACGCCGTAGCGGGCGGTCAGCGCGGCGGCCCGGTCCGGGTGCTTCTCGGTGAACAGCAGTTCATCGGCCTTGCGGCCCCCCTGGAGCAGCCCGGACAGCAGGGCTTCCCCGATCTTGCCAGCCCCCAGCACGGCGATGGTCGTCATGCGCCAAGCCTGCCACGCCTCCACAAGCCGAAATCCGGTGGTCGGGGGTTCGGCGGCGCAGGTCAGAGGTTCGGCGGCCCGGACCGGGCGCTCAGACGGCCGGGGTCAGCGCCAGCTGCCGCGCCTGGCACACGAGCCGCCCGGCGGAGTCGATCACCACGGCGTCCTCGTCGAACCACTGGCCGTGCACCGCGCTGCACGACACCCGCACGCGCAGCCACCCCGGCGCCGGGTTGGCCCGCAGCAACGCCGTGAGCTGCACCGTCGGCGACCACCCGAACCGGCCGAGGTTGAACGTCACCGGCATCGAGATGTCGCCCGCGACCAGCGCGAAGTACGGGTCCGGCCGCTCCGCCAGCGGGCGCACCCACAGCCGCAGCACCAGCGGGTCGCCGACGCGTCCCTTCAGGAACCCGGCGCCCTCCTGGTCCAGCCGCACGTCGCACACCGAGCCCAGCTTGTACACGCCGCCCGCGCCCATCGAGGCCAGGTCGATCGCGTCGATCGGCGGCGCGGCGGGCATGTCCGGCAGGTCGACGTAGTCCGGCGCGGCCGTCGGCATCCGCCCGACCGTCACCACGGCCTCCACGCAGCTGCGCCCGCGCTGCTCCAGCGTCGACGTCACCACGGTCGCCGTCCGGCCCGCCTTGCGCACCTGCGTGCGCAGCAGCACCGGCCCCACCTCCGGCGCGCGCAGGAACTGCGTGCTCACGGCGAGGGGCGCGAGGTCGTCGGCCGCGGGCACGGCCGCGCGGGCGCTGTCCACCGCCGCCCGCGAGACCAGGGCCAGCAGGAACCCGCCGTGCGGCTTGGGGCCGACGGTCCACTCCGCGGGCAGGGACGCGGTGTACGTGCCGTCGCCCAGGGGGCGGACCGCACTGGCTACCGAGAAGGACACAGGGCTCCTCACGAACGGCTCACCAGCGAGCGCAGGAAGAAGGCGACGTTGGCCGGCCGCTCGGCGAGCCGGCGCACCAGGTACCCGTACCACTGCTCGCCGAACGGCACGTAGACGCGCACGACGTGCCCCTCCGCGGCGAGGTGCAGCTGCTCGCCGGGCCGGACGCCGTACAGCATCTGGAACTCGAAGTCCTCGACCGACTTGCCGTGCCAGCGGGCGCGTTCCCCGACGATCTCGACCAGGCGCGGGTCGTGGGTGGCGAACATGGGGTAGCCGGAGCCGGCCAGCAGGACGTTGGCGCAGCGCACGTAGTTGAGGTCGACCTGGTGGGGGTCGACGTAGGCCACCGACGCGGGCTCCGCGTACGCGCCCTTGCACAGCCGGACGCGGGTGCCCGCCAGCTCGCGGCAGTCGTCCAGGGTGCGGCGCAGGCACGCCTGGAGCACCGCGCCGGCCCACGGCCAGTGGCGGCGCAGCTCGGCGAGCACGCGCAGGGTCGCGTCGGTGGTGGTGTGGTCCTCCATGTCGACGGTGACCGTCGTGCCCGCCTGCTCGGCGGCGGCGCAGATCCGGGACGCGTTGTCGAGCGCCAACGTCTCGCCGAGGGCCAGGCCCACGGCGGACAGCTTCACGCTGACCTCGGCGTCGGCGGCCAGGCCCAGGTCGTGCAGCTGGTCCAGCAGCTCCAGGTAGGCGCGCACGGTCCGCTCCGCCGTGCCGCGGTCCGCGGTGCCCTCGCCCAGGTGGTCGAGGGTGACGCGCAGCCCGTCCTGCCCGACCAGGCGGCTCGTCGCGTCGATCGCGTCGGCGGTGGTCTCGCCCGCCACGAACCTGCGCACGACGTCGCGGCTGACGGGCGCGCTCGCGACGACCCGGCGCACCGCGTCGTTTCCCGCGGCGGCGAGGACCAACGTGCGCAACGGATTCACGATCAAGACCCTAGCCGTTGGGCCGGGCGTCAGCGGAGGTGACTTCGCGGGCACGGCGGCGCGCGGCGCGTGGACGCCCGGTTGCCGGCCGGCGGCGTCAGAGGTGCAGGCGGGCGAACAGCAGGGACTCGGCCAGCAGCTCGGCGCGCTCGGCCGTGGTGCGGGCGCGGCGGGTGTTGACCTCCAGCACGACCTGGCCGGAGAAGCCGGTGCGGCTCAGGTGGGACAGCAGCTCGGCGCACGGCTGGTTGCCGCGGCCCGGCACCAGGTGCTCGTCCTTCGGCAGGCCGGACCCGTCGGCCAGGTGGACGTGGGTGAGCCCGTCGCCCATGCGCTTGGCCATCTCCATGACGTCCGTGTGCGCGGCCGACGCGTGAGACAGGTCCAGCGTGTAGTTCCGGTGCCCGACGTCGGTCGGGTCGATCGACGGCCGGAACGCCGTGACCTGCACGGACCGCCCCCGGCCGAGGGGGCGCCGGACCGGGAACATGTTCTCCACCGCGATGGCGACGCCGCTGGAGTCCTCCAGCGAGGCGACGAGGTCGGCGAACCCGTCCGCGTACTTGCGCTGCCACAGGAACGGCGGGTGCAGCACGACGGTCCGCGCGCCGAGGTCGCTCGCGGCCCGCACGCTGCGCCGCAGCCGTTCCGCCGGGTCCGGCGACCACACGCGCTGGCTGATCAGCAGGCACGGGGCGTGCACGGCGAGCACCGGCACCCCGCTGCTCTTCGCCAGGCGCCGGAGCGCGTTCACGTCCTGGCTCACCGGGTCGGCCCACACCATGACCTCGACGCCGTCGTAGCCGAGGTCGGCGGCGGCCTCGAACGCGGCGCCGGCGGGCTGCGGCCACACGGCCGCGGTGGACAGGCCGACCGGGATCAAGACTTCACCAGGAGCATCGCGGCCGGGGAGACCGTCACGATCAACCCGACGAGCACGGCCAGGATGGTGGTCTGGAGGTCGTCCGCGCGGCGGATCTTGCGGACCATCATCACCAGTCCGACGGTCACGCCCAGCGCCACGACCAGCGCGGCGGGCGCGGCCGTGCTCCACAGGAAGTTGAAGCCGAGCCACAGCGCCGCGCCGCCGATCACGCCGACGGCGAGCTGGCCGACCATGACCAGCCACTCCTTGCCGGCGGAGCGGTCCGCGGGCCGTTCGTCCTCGACGTCGACGTCGACGTCGGCCAGGCCGGCGGGCTCGTCGTCGAAGTCGCGCCGCTGGAAGTCGCGGCGGCTGTCGTAGTCGTCCTCGTCGTCCTCGTCGAGGTCGACGTACGGGTGGAACTGGGTGCTCTCCGGCTCGGCGGTCGCGCCGGGCTCGTCGTCGTCGCCGAACCAGTCGTCGGCGGTTTGGTCGGGCAGCGGGTCCGGCAGCTTCGGCGGCGCGGGCGGCACGATCAGCACCGACTCGGTCGGCAGCGACTCCAGCGGCACGTTCGGCGTGAGCTTGTCCGGGATGCGCGGCAGCACCTCGGTCACCGGCTCGCGCGCGGGCGGCTTCACCACCGGCGGCTTGCCGGCGGGAGGCTTGCCGGCGCCAGGCGCGGGGCGCACCAGGTTCGACCGCGACGGCTCCGGCGCGACCTGGGGTTTCGGCGGCTTGGGCCGGGACGGCTCAGCCGGGAAGTCCGCCACGATCGGCGGCACGACCGTGGTCTCCTCGGCCGGGTCGACGTCCGGCGCGCGCCGTCTGCCCGGCTCGGCCTTCGGCGGCTCCAGGCGTGCGGCGGGCGCGTCGGGACGGGTCGGCGGCGGGTCGAGGCGGGCGGCGGGCGGCTCCGGCCGGGACATCGGCGGCGGGGGCGGTGGCGTGACCGGTGGCTGGTAGGCGGTGCGCTCGGCCTCGACGGCGCGCTCCGCCGGGCGCTGCCGCTGCGGCAGTGGCGGCGGGGGCGGCGCGGCGGGCGGCGGCTCCGGTTCGTCGCGGATCGGCAGGAGCCGACCGCTGTCCGAGTTGACCCGGTCGATGATGGCCTGGGGAGCCGTGTCCGAGGCCTCTTCGGCACGGCGGCGTCGCCGACGCGGCGTCACCTCGCCGGAGCCCCCGCCGTACTGGGCGAGCAACTCCGCGACGGTGCGCTGGGTCTGCTCCGACTCGCTCTCTCGACTCATCAACTCCACCGTGCCCCGTGGCGGCCAGTCCGTCCAGTGTCACCCGTCCGGCGGGTGCGGTCCGACGGGGTGTCCTGGTGTGAACCATCAGTGTGGTCCAGACGACGCAGGATGACACCTTCCCGCAAGGCCCAGGGGCAAATCTCCAGCTCGGGGAGTGACAGGGCTCGCATCGTGGCGTCCGCCACCAGAGCACCCGCCACGAGCTGGTGCGCCCTGCTGGCGCTGACCCCTTCGAGGTCGGCCAGGTCGGCCGCTGACATGCGGGAGATGAACGCGATGAGCTGGCGGAGGCCCGCGTCGGTGAGCACGCGCCGGGCCCGCGGACCGGCCGACGACGGCGCGGCGCCGGTCAACCGGGCCAGCGTCCGGAACGTCTTCGAGGTCGCGACCACCCGATCGGGTGTACCCACTCGGAGGATCTTCTTCGCCACCGGGGCCAGCTGGTCAGCCAGCCACTCGGTGGTCTCCCCGATCTCGGCGCGGGTCGGCGGGTCGTTGCGGAACCGCGTGCGGGTCAACCTGCCCGCGCCGAGCGGCACCGAGAACGCCTCCTCCGGCTCCTCGTCCACGCCGATCGCGAGCTCCAGCGAGCCGCCGCCGATGTCGAGGCACAGCAGCCGGCCCGCCGACCACCCGTACCAGCGGCGCACCGCCAGGAACGTGTAGCGCGCCTCCTCCTCGCCGGTCAGCACCTGGAGGTCGACGCCGGTCTCGGCGCGCACCCGGTCGAGCACCTCGGCCGAGTTGCCCGCCTCGCGGACCGCGGACGTGGCGAACGCCATCAGGTCCTCGCAGCCCAGTCGCTCCGCCGCCGCCTTGGACGCGGCGACGGTGCGCACCAGCTGGTCGGCGCCCTCCCGCCCGAGCATGCCGGAGCCGTCCAGCTGCTCCGCGAGGCGCAGCACGGACTTCTCCGAACTCATCGGCGTCGGGTGGGCACCCCGATGAGCGTCCACCACCAAGAGGTGGACGGTGTTGGACCCGACATCAAGCACCCCTAGGCGCACGCGGTGCACCGTACCTGGTCGGGGTTCTCAGGATTCGAACTTGTAGCCCAGTCCGCGCACCGTGACGAGGTGGCGCGGCGTCGACGGGTCGGGCTCGATCTTCGAGCGCAGCCGCTTGACGTGCACGTCCAGCGTTTTCGTGTCGCCGACGTAGTCCGCGCCCCACACCCGGTCGATCAGCTGGCCGCGGGTCAGCACCCGGCCGACGTTGCGCAGCAGGTACTCGAGGAGGTCGAACTCCTTCAGCGGCAGGCTGACCTCGCCGCCGTCCACGGTGACGACGTGCCGCTCGACGTCCATCCGGACCGGCCCCGCCTCCAGGACCTGCGGCAGCAGCTCCTCGGACTCGCCGCCGCGGCGGAGCACCGCGCGGATGCGGGCGATCAGCTCGCGGGCCGAGTACGGCTTGGTGACGTAGTCGTCGGCGCCCAGTTCCAGCCCGACGACCTTGTCGATCTCGCTGTCCCGCGCCGTGACCATGATCACGGGCACGGCGGAGCGCGCGCGCAGCTGCTTGCACACGTCCGTGCCGCTCATGCCGGGGAGCATGAGGTCGAGCAGCACGATGTCGGCGCCGTTGCGGTCGAACTCCTCCAACGCCTCCTGGCCGGTGGCCGCGAGCGCCGCGGTGAAGCCCTCCTTGCGCAGCAGGAAGGCGAGCGGATCGGCGAAGGACTCCTCGTCCTCCACGATGAGCACCCTGGTCACAGCTCTCCTCCGGGTTTGCTGCCCGCGCCGCTCGGGACGGGGCTGGTCAGCTCCTGCTTGGGCAGGTCAGCGGTGGGCTCGTCCTCGTCGGGATGAGCCGGGATGCGCAGCGTGAAGGTCGAGCCGGTGCCGGGGAGGCTCCACAGCTTCACCTCGCCGCCGTGGTTGTTCGCGACGTGCTTCACGATGGCCAGGCCGAGGCCCGTGCCGCCGGTCGCGCGGGAGCGGGCCTTGTCGACCCGGTAGAAGCGCTCGAACACGCGGGTCTGCTGGTCCTCGGCGATGCCGATGCCGCGGTCGGTCACCGCGATCTCGACGAACCCGTCGACCAGCTTGCGGCTGACCGACACCGGGCTGCCCGGCGGCGAGTACGCGACCGCGTTGTCCAGCAGGTTGCTCAGGGCGGTGACCAGCAACGTCCGGTCACCCTCGACCTCCAGGCCGCTGGGCTCGTCGGTGGTGATGGCGATGCCCGCGGACTCGGCGGCCAGCTTCGACCGGCCCAGCGCCTCGGTGATCACCACGTCGACCTCGACCCGGCTCAGCTCCGGCAGCTTCTCCGCGCCCTGCAGCCGGGACAGCGCGATCAGCTCGGTGACCAGCGTGCCGAGCCGGGTCGCCTCCTGCATGATCTTGGCGCTGAACCGGCGGACCTCCTCCTGGTCGTCCGCCGCGTCGAGCACCGCCTCGGCGAGCAGCGCGAGCGCGCCCACCGGGGTCTTCAGCTCGTGGCTCACGTTGGCGACGAAGTCGCGCCGGGTCGCCTCCAGCCGCACCGACTCGGACTCGTCCGTGGCGTCGACCACGACGAAACCCTCGGTGAGCACTTTGACGGTGGCGTGCACGGCCTGCGGCTGGCGGCCCTTGATGACCTCCAGCGACGACAGGTCGACGGCGACGACGCCGCCGTTGCGGCGGGCCATCTCGGCGGCCTGGCGCGCCCGGTCGTCCACCCGGTTGTTGCGCACCACGCCCAGCTCCTCGGCGCGGGCGTTGTGCAGGACGACGTCGCCGAAGCCGTTGAGGACGACGATGCCGTCGGGCGAGGAGTGCACGACCCTGGCCATCAGGTCGGCCACGGTCAGGCCCTTGGGGCGGCTCTGTCGCGGCGCGGTGGCGCGTCCGGCGAGGAACGCCACGCCGCCGATCAGCAGAGCGCCGATCGACAGGACGAGGTAACCCGTTGCGGTCACAAGCGCATCGTAAGCAGGTCAGGGCCGGTGTGGCCTAGTGCGCGAAGCCGGTTCGTGACTCCTGTGACACCGTCTGGGACCGATGTTTTCCCGCCGGACGACCGTCGTTCACCCAATCGTGTCCAACCGGGCCGGGGACGTTCGGACGGGTGCCGCGCCGCGGACACCCGGTTCTCCGCCAGGTGACGCGCAGAGGACGTGCCGGGGGCGCGCCGAGACGTGCCGAGGGACGTGCCGAGGGCGTGCCGGGGGCCGGAAAGGCGAAACGGCGGCACGCGCGCCGGGGTGGTCCCCGTGCGCGCGCACCGCCGTCGAGTGGTGGAGCCGGTCGGTGTCAGCGGCCCTGGTTGGCCACGGCCTTGATCGCGTCGGCCGCCGCGTCCGGGTCGAGGTACTGGCCGCCGGGCGTGACGGGCTTGAGGTCGTCGTCGAGGTCGTAGCGCAGCGGGATGCCGGTGGGGATGTTCAGGCCCGCGATCGCCTCGTCGGAGACGCCGTCGAGGTGCTTGACCAGCGCGCGCAGCGAGTTGCCGTGCGCCGCGACGAGCACCGTCCGGCCGGCCCGCAGGTCGGGCACGATCGCCGACTCCCAGTACGGGATCATCCGCTTGACCACGTCGAGCAGGCACTCGGTCAGCGGCAGGTCCGGCCCGAGGTCCGCGTAGCGCGGGTCGGCGTCCTGGCTGAACTCCGTGCCGGGCTCGATCGGCGGCGGCGGGGTGTCGTACGAGCGGCGCCAGAGCATGAACTGCTCCTCGCCGAACTCCTCCAGGGTCTGCTTCTTGTTCTTGCCCTGGAGCGCGCCGTAGTGGCGCTCGTTGAGCCGCCAGTCCCGGCGCACCGGGATCCAGTGCCGGTCGGCCGCGTCGAGGGCGAGGTTCGCGGTGCCGATGGCGCGGCGCAGCAGCGACGTGTGCACCACCTCCGGCAACACGCCCGCTTCGCGCAGCAGCACGCCGCCGCGCTTCGCCTCGTTCACGCCCTTCTCGGACAGTGGGACGTCCACCCAACCGGTGAACAGGTTCTCCGCGTTCCAGACGCTCTCGCCGTGGCGGAGCAGCACCAGGGTTCCGACAGCCATGACCCTCAGCCTGCCAGATGCCCCGCGCCTGCTCACGCGGGTGGTGGGGCTGGGCTTGATCGGTGCAGCGGCCGGGCCGGGCCGAGGTGGCCCGACCCGACCCGATCAGCCGTCGGTCAGCCGCCGATCGCGCTGGCCCCCGAGCTGTTCACCAGGCCGCCCACGAGCTTGCTGATCACCTGGTTCGCGATCGGCACGCTGTTGACGAGGCCGCCCACGGCGGGGAGCGGCACGGCCCTGGTCTCGCCCTGGCCGACGACCTCGGCGAGGTGCTTCAGGTCGGTGTCGGTGGCGGCGTTGGCCGCCGGGGCGGCGAGCAGGACGGCGGCCGTGGCGCCGGCCGCGACGGCCAGCCTTCCGAGGATGCGCATGCGTGTGTTCTCCGATGTGTGTGCCGGGTTTTGCACACGACATGGTTGTGGCGCACCGCCGCCCCGGCACCGCGAGCGGCGGACATCAACACCATCGGGTGGTCGTCGGCCGCGCCGATCAGCCTGCCGGCGCACTCGCCTCGCGGGCGCGGAGGTCCTTGCGGAGGATCTTGCCCGACGCCGACTTCGGGATCGCCTCGATGAACTCGACCACCCGCACCTTCTTGTGCGGCGCGACCTGGGACGCCACGAACTCCATCACGCCCGCCGCGTCCAGCTCCGCGCCCGGCTGGCGGACGACGAACGCCTTCGGGACCTCCTCGCCGTCCTCGTCGCGCACGCCCACGACGGCGGCGTCGGCGATCGCCGGGTGCGTCAGCAGCAGGGCTTCCAGCTCGGCCGGCGGCACCTGGTAGCCCTTGTACTTGATCAGCTCCTTGACCCGGTCCACGATGCTGACCAGGCCGTCCTCGTCGATCACGGCCACGTCGCCGGTGTGCAGCCAGCCGTCGGCGTCCAACGTCGCGGCCGTGGCGTCGGGGTTGTTCAGGTACCCCTTCATGACGTTCGGGCCGCGGCACCACAGCTCGCCCCGCTCGCCGACGCCGACGTCCTCGCCGGTGGCCGGGTCGACGAACCGGCACTCCATGTTCGGCGCGATCACGCCGACGGTGCCGACGGAGATGTCGTCGCGGCCGTCCGGGATGGCGTGGCTGACCGGGCTCATCTCGGTCATGCCGTAGCCCTGGGACACGCGGCAGCCGAGGCGCTGGGCGACCGCCGCCGCGAGGTCCACGTCGAGCGGCGCGGCGCCGGAGAAGATCGTGTCGATCCCGGACAGGTCGTACTGGTCCACGAGCGGGTGCTTGGCCAGCGCCACGGCCACCGGCGGCGCGATGTAGACGCGGTCGGTGCGGTGGTCCTGGATGACCCGCAGGAACTCGGGCAGGTCGAACTTGGGCAGCGTCACGACCGTCGCACCCACGTGCAGGCCGTTGTTCATCAGCACCTGCATGCCGTAGATGTGGAAGAACGGCAGCACGGCGAGGATCTTGGTGTCGTCGCCGACCTTCAGCAGCGGCCCGCACTGGACGATGTTCGCGACCAGGTTCCGGTGCGTCAGCATCACGCCCTTGGCGCGGCCGGTCGTGCCGGACGAGTACGGCAGCACGGCCACGTCCTCGGCCGGGTCGATCGCCACCTCCGGCACGGGCTCCGCGTTGGCCAGCAACGACGACAGGCTCTCGTAGCCCTCGGCGGCGTCGAGGACCACCACGTCGGAGACGCCCGCCTTCTCCGCGCCGGGCGCGGCGTTCGGCAGCAGCACGGACACCGTGAACAGCATCCGGGCGCCCGCGTCGGCGAGCTGGTGCGCGACCTCGTCCGCCGTGTAGAGGGCGTTGATGGTGGTCGCGGTGGCGCCGGCCCGCAGGATGCCGTGGAACACGACGGCGTAGTACGGGGTGTTCGGGCTGAGGATGCCGACCACGTCGCCCTTGCCGATCCCCCGGGCGGCCAGCGCTGCGGCCAGGCGGTCGATCGCGCCGGCGAGCTGGGCGTAGGTCAGGGACGCGCCCGAGGCGCCGTCGACCAGGGCCACGCGGTCGGCGCGCGTCCCGAGGTCGGCGAACAACAGCTCGTGCAGGGAGACGTCCGGGACCTCGACATCGGGGAACGGACTGCGGAAGACCATGCGGCTGCCTCATTCATCCGGGGGCCGTGATCCCGCCATCGTGAGTCAAGCCACATCGCCGGTCAAGGCGGTGGGCGGTGACGCTAGAGCGTTACTTAACTCGGCTAATAGCACACGAATGGAGTAGTCCTGGCCCTTGTGGTGATCGCCGGCCATCTGCCAAGTTGGCAAGGCCCCGCGGGTCGGCTCCCACGCACTCCGACGACCTGCGCGGCACGAACCGCGGTTTGCAATCCCCCCGTCGAACCGCGGCCCGCGTGGGTATCCGGGCTCCCCCCGCCCGGACGCACCGCAGCGGGGACTGACGCGGGGCGGCTTGAGCTCGCGACTCCCCCTCTCTCCCAAGCCGCCCCGCGCTCCCGCGCCGTGTTGCTCTCAGTAGACTTTTCGTCAGAAAGCGTTACTCCGAACGGTGCTACGGCGTGACCGCGCCCTTCCGGCGCCGGCGCCACCACAGGTACCCGAACGCGGGCACGCCGAGGACCACGGCGAACGGCAGCACGGCGCCCACCACCACGGCCAGCCAGCCGAAAGCCGTCACCAACGCGCGCCAGCCGCCCGTGAACGCGGACAGGAACCCGGCCTCCTCCTCTTCCACGACGACCGGCGGCGCGCCCTTGGACGAGAAGGTGACGGTCAACGTCGCCATCGCGACCTGGCCCTTCAGCGTCTCGTACCGGCGCTGCAACGACTCCAGCTCGGACTGCCGCTCGGTCAGCTCGGCCTCGATGTCGGTGATCTCGGACGTGGTGGAAGCCCGTTCCAGCAGCCCGCGCACCCGCTCGACGCTGGCCCGCTGGTTGGCGATCCGCGCCTCGATGTCCACGACCTGCTCGGTCACGTCGTCGGTGCGCAGCTCGCGCTTGACGACCTCGGCGCCCTCCAGCCGGCCGATGGCCTCCAGCACCGGGTCGAGCCGGTCGCCGGGCACCTTCACCGTCACCGAGGCCTGGTCGTGCTGCGACCTCTCCTGCGCCGAGTACCCGCCCTGCTCGAGGACGAGGTCCTTCACCCGCGCCAACGCCGAGGCGACGTCACCGGTGCGCAGGTCGACCGTCGCCGTGCGGACGAGCTGGCGGTTCTGCTCGGCCGACGTGCCGGCCTGCCGCGCCTCACCCGCTTGGCCCTGGCCCTGGTCCTGGGCTCGGCCCTGGCCCGCGGATTCCTGCTTCGGCATCCCGCCGGGCGTCTGCGCGCCCTGCTGCGGCGCGACCGCCGCCTGGTCGGCCGAACCCGACGACGAGTTCGTCGCCGCGCACCCGGCCAGCGCCACCACCGCGAACGCGGCGAACGCCAACCCCACCCGTCTGCCCATCTGCCCTCCCCTGGTCCAACGTCACCAGGTGGACGGCAGCCGCCCCTACCGCAGTTGCGCGCGGGCGATCACGATTCGGACACCAGGTGCCGGAACGCCTGGAGGTTGGCCAGCGACTCGCCGCGCGACACCCGCCAGTCCCACTCGCGCTGGATGGCGCCCGCGAACCCGATCTCCAGCAGCGTGTTGAAGTCGCCGTCCGCGGCCTCCACCACCTGCCCGAGCACCCGGTCCAGCTCGTCGGGCGTCACGGCGTGCGGCGCGACCCGGCCGACCAGGTAGATGTCACCGGTCGTGTCGATCGTGTAGTGCACGCCGTAGAGCTTCGCGTTGCGCCGCAACAGGAACCGGTAGACGTCCTCGTGCGCCTCGTCCGGCTTGCGGCACACGAACGCCTCGACGACCAGCGCGTGCCTGCCGACGACGAGCCAGCAGTTGGTCTGGAGCTTCTTGGTGCCCGGCAGGGTCACGAAGAACCTGCCCGGCTCCTTGCGGTCGTAGCGCAGCTCCCGTTCGTCCAAAGTGGACCTGATCAGGTCGTCCAGTTGCCGGCTCAAGCGAAGACCTCCTCGCGGAACACATCACGTGCCTCGGCGTACCCGGCCAGGAGCGACTCAGTCGTCCGGTCCCAGGAGAACCGGCGCGCGTGCCACACCGCGTTGCCGGCCAGCTCCTCGCGACGACCGGCGTGCAGCGCGATGTCGGACAGCACCCGCGCCCACGCCGCCGGGTCGTGCCCGTCCACGAGCGCGCCGGACACACCATCCCGCACCGCCACCGGCAGCCCGCCGACGGCCGCCGCGACGACCGGCGTGCCGCACGCCTGCGCCTCCAGCGCGACCAGGCCGAACGACTCGTTGTAGCTGGGCACGGCGACCACGTCGGCCGCGCGGTAGACCTGCGCCAGCGCCGCGCCGCCCTGCGGCGGCAGGAACCGCGTGACGTCCGAGATCCGCAGCTCGGCGGCCAGCCGCACCAGCTCCTCGGGCGTCTTCATGCCCGAGCCGGACGGCCCGCCGACGACCAGCACCGCGAGCCGCGACCGCAGGCCCGGATCACGCGCCACCATCTCGGCGGCGGCCCGCAGCAGCACGTCCGGCGCCTTCAGCGGCTGGATGCGCCCGACGAACGCCAGCACGACCGAGTCCGGCCGCAGCCCCAGCGCCGCGCGCGCCGCGTCCCGGTCGCCCGGCGTGAACCGCTCCAGGTCCACGCCCGGCGGCACGACCAGCACCTTGCCCGGGTCGGCGTCGTACAGCTTGACCAGCTCCGCGGCCTCGACCTCGGTGTTGGCGACGAGCCGGTCGGCCTCGGCGACCACCTGCTCCTCGCCGATCACCCGCATCCGCGGCTCGGGCGTGTCGTCCGCCGCCAGCGCCAGGTTCTTCACCTTGGCGAGGGTGTGCGCGGTGTGCACCAGCGGCACCGCCCACCGCTCCCGGGCGAGCCAGCCGACCTGCCCGGAGAGCCAGTAGTGCGAGTGCACGACGTCGTAGTGGCCGGGCTCGTGCCGCGCCTCGGCCCGCAGCACGCCCGCGGTGAACGCGCAGAGCTGGCCGGGCAGCTCCTCCTTGCTCAGGCCCTCGAACGGGCCGGACACCACGTGCCGCACCTTGACGCCCGGCGCGAGCTCGGCGACCGGCGGCAGCTCCGACGACGTGGCCCGGGTGAAGATCTCCACCTCGATGCCGCGGCGGGCCATCCGGGTGGCGGTCTGCACGATGTAGACGTTCATGCCGCCCGCGTCGCCCGTGCCGGGCTGCTCCAGCGGCGACGTGTGCACGGAGAGCACCGCCACCCGCTTCACCGGGACACCTCCGCGACGAAACCGGCGAGGTCGGCGGCGAACCGCTCGGGCTGTTCGAGGAACGGCGCGTGCGCGGTGCGGTCGTAACGGCGCAAGTCGGCTCCGGGGATCAGGGCCGCCGCGTACTCGCCGGCGGCCGGGTCGACCACCTCGTCGGCGGTGCCGTGCACCACCAGTGTCGGCTTGTCGACGGCCCTCAGCACGGCGGCGCTGTCGACGTCACGGCGGAACATGTCGCGGCGCACCCTCGGCGGCACGCGCAGCGCCGTGCCCAGCAGGCGTTGGACCAGCTCACCGGGCAGGCCGGGCGCCTGGTCGCGGCAGAACTCGGCCAGCGCGGGCACGGCCACCCCCGGGTCCTCCGACAGCGAGGGCGCCAGCGTGGCCTCCACCAGCCGCCCGGTCGCCCCGCCGGGCCGGCCGCGGCCCAGCTCGGTGATCGCGCCGACCAGCACCAGCCCGGACACCCCGGCCGTGCCGTGCGCGCGCAGGTAGTCGGTGATCACCAGGCCGCCGTAGGACCAGCCGACCAGCACCGCGGGCCGCCCGACGTGGTCGAGCACCGCCTTCAGGTCCGCCGCCCACGACGCCGAGTCGCGGTAGCCGCCCTCGGTGATCTCCGAGGCGCCGTGACCGCGCAGGTCCGGCGCGTACGAGCGCGACGTCGGATCGGGCGACCACACCTCCCCGGACTGGGCCCACCCGTGGACCAGCACGACCGCCGGCGCGTCCACCGGGCCCGACTCGCGAACCGAGAGCCGCACGCCCTCAGCGGTGAGGAGAGATGTCTGCACGATCTAGAACAACGCTCGGGTCATCCCATCACTTCCCCGGCCTGCTCAGATCACAACGCGGAGGCCGGGCGCCGCGAACGTCACAGCGCGCTCATGGTCTGCCACTGCGACCACGGGATCTGCCAGTCGTACCACTCGAACTGGGCGGGCAGGGCGGTGATCGAGCCCGTCACCTCGACCGGGTCGCCGACGAGCGCGCTGTCGTAGTACGCCTTGGCGTCGGCCTCCAGCAGGTTGGCGCAGCCGTGCGAGGTGTTGTTCTTGCCGATGTTGGCCGCGTTGTCGTTGTTCTCGTGGATGAACTCGCCGTGGTTCGAGAACCGCACGGCCCACTTCTTGATCACGTTGGTGTAGCCGTAGCGCGGGTTGTCGAAGCTCCACTGCTCGTCCTTCTGCATCACGACGAACGTGCCGTTGGGCGTGGTCAGCTCCGGGTCGGCGTCCTTGCCGAACGACGCCGGGTAGGTCGCCACGGTCTGCCCGTCGCGCTGCACCACGAGCTGGTGCGTCGGCGTGTCGATCTTCACGACCTGGTTGCGGCCGATGGTGAAGTCGCTGGTCACGTCCGCGCGGCCGTACGCGCCGCCGCCGTAGTGCACGCCGTAGAGCTTCGCCTCGACGTGGACCCGCGTGTTGGCGGGCCAGTACTTCTCCGGCCGGTAGTGGACCTGGCGCGAGCTGAGCCAGGCCCAGCTGCCCTTGACGCCCGCCGAGTTGGTGACGGTCAGCGCCCGCTCCACGGTGGCCCGGTCGGCGACGTCGACGTCGAACTCGACCTTGATCGGGACGGCGACGCCCACGGTCTGGTCGTCGCCGGGGAAGAGGGTGGCCCGGACCTGGGCGGCCGGGTTGAGGGTGGTGAACGCGCCCTTCAGCTCGACCGGCCTGCCGTCGGCGCCGGTGGCCTTGCCCGCGTAGGTGTAGCTCTTGCCGAAGCCGAGCGGCTCGGTGGTGGCCCAGGACTTCCGGTCGTCGGCGAGCGCGCCCTTGACCGCCTGACCCTCGGGGTTGGTGACGGCGACCTCGTCGATCGCGCCGTCGGCGACGGTGACCCGCACCGGGACGTTGACCGGAACGTCCTTGGCGCCGTCGGCCGGCACGGTCGCGAACGTGGCCACGGGCGGGTTGTCGCCGCCGGCGGGCTTGGCCGTGCCCTGTTCCACGCTCGCCGAGCACCCGGCGAGCAGAGCCGCGCCGGCCAGCAGGGCCACCCATCTCCTGTGCACTTTCGACCTCCCGGTGGAAGGACGTCCCACGGGGCTCACGGTGCGAGTGATCCGCATCACACGATGTCGCACCGAATAAGATCGGCCGGGTGAACCGTCCTATCGCAGTCGTGACCGGAGCCAGCGCGGGGATCGGCGAGGCCACCGCCCGCAGGCTCGCCGCCGAGGGCTTCCACGTGGTGCTCGGCGCCCGGCGGATCGACCGCCTCAAGGCTATCGCGGACGAGGTCGAGGGCACCGCCGTCGAGCTCGACGTCACGTCCGCCCCGTCGGTCGAGGCGTTCCTGGCCGCCGTGCCGGAAGCCCGCGTCCTGGTCAACAACGCCGGCGGCGCGCGGGGCCTGGCCACCGTCGCCGACGCCGACGAGGACCACTGGCGCTGGATGTGGGAGACGAACGTTCTCGGCACGTTGCGCGTCACCAAGGGCCTGCTGCCGAAGCTGATCGCCTCCGGCGACGGGCACGTCGTCACGGTGACGTCGGTCGCCGCCTACGAGGCCTACGACAACGGCTCCGGCTACACGTCCGCCAAGCACGCGCAGTCGGCGCTGCACCGGACGCTGCGCGGCGAGCTGCTCGGGCAGCCGGTGCGCGTGACGGAAGTCCTGCCCGGCATGGTGGAGACGGACTTCTCGGTCAACCGGTTCGACGGCGACGCCGAGCGGGCCGCCGCCGTCTACCAGGGCGTGACGCCGTTGACCGCGGACGACGTGGCCGACGTGATCGCGTTCGCGGTGACCCGGCCGTCCCACGTCAACCTGGACCAGATCGTGCTCAAGCCCCGCGCCCAGGCCTCCGCGGCGCGGGTGCACCGGGAGTGATCAGGTCCACGTCGAGCTGGTCGAGCACCGGCCCGATCGGGTTCGCGAAGACCCGGTCCCGGCTGCCGCCCAGGTAGAGGCCGACCACGTGGTTGGCGTCGTCCAGCAGGACGGCGCCCGAGTCGCCGTGGTCGCCGAACCGGGGCGACTCGACCCGGATCTGGTCGCGCAGGGTGCGGACGCCGATGCCGACGCCGAAGTCCAGCGTGACGGCGGCGTCGGTGGAGGCCACCACGCCCTCGGTGACGGCCGTCGTCCGGCCGCGCTTGCGCACCCGCTGCCCCACCCGGGCGTCCGCCCAGCCGCGCACCGGCCCGAGGCCGACCACCTCGGGCCGCACGTGCGGGGTGGTGAGCATGATCGCGGCGGCGTCCACGCTGCCGGACAGCGCCGCCCGCGCCAGCGCGCCCACCCGGTCGTGCACCGGGTGCCCGCCGTCGACGCGGGACGGGTGCACCATCGGGTCGCCGACCGCCCAGGCGTCGTCCACGCACGCCACGTGGAACGACGTCAACGCCATCACCAGGTGCCGACGGCGCGGCGTGACCAGCGCGCCCAACGTCCCCGCCACCACGTAGTCGTCGGCCTCCGGGACGTCCGGCGGGACGAACCGGATCGCCCGGCTCGGCCCGATGCCGATGCCGCCGACCAGCAGCTCGTGCCGCTCGGCCCCGCTCACGCTCTCCGGCGACGCGATGGTGTGGTGCGGCGCGAACGAGTCCTCGACCACGTCCGTCGGCACGCCGAGGACGTCCGGCGGGATGGCGAACTGCGCGGCCGGGCCCTTGTGGCGGACGAAGACCACGATCGCCGGCTCGCCCGTCGCCCGGCCCGCGACGGTCTTCTCCCCGAGGTCGACACCCACGACACCGGGCCGGCTCAGGAAGTCGTCCTCAACCAGCCTCTTGATCGGCCTGATGACCGCGCGCTCGTCGTCCGGGTAGGCCATGACGACCTCCAACGGGTGCCTCTACCTCCATGAAACGCGCGCAGTGAGGATTCGTCACACGGAGTCACCCGTTCGGCCGTTCCACCTCGTGGCCGGCGCTGGGTTCCAAGCGCGGCGTCAGCCGTCGAAACCGCAGGGACCGGTCGCCCCGACCGAAGTTTCACACGATCTTGGTCCAGACCACTTCAGTCCTAAGTGGATAGCGTAACAGTGTCAGATTTCGCCGCCGCAAACCCGCTGGCTGGGAAAACAGCCGACTATTCGCCACCACATCGAAAGACCGAGGGTGGTGACCTGAGTCACTATCCGAAGAAGCGAGCGGTGGGGAATCAGAAACGTTGGCTATCGTGACGTCTCGAAACCGTTCCACCGTTCGGCGGTAATGAACGGCGATCGGAGAACGATAGGGCTCACGGCACGACGAAAGGGCCGGCTGACAGCGGCAACTGTCAACCGGCCCGGCTCGACCGCGAACAGCCGAGAGGCGCGATGCGTGCACAGGTTCTGGGGCCGGGGCACGCACCGCTGGGCGCCTGGGGAGTCAAGCCCTGCAGAGGGTTTGACTCCCCCGAGTGACTGGCCGCCTCACCAGGCGCCCAAGTCGCCCTCCCGCCGCCCGCCCCGGAACTCGGCAAGTCTCGGAGCGGCTTCGGGAGTGCAACCGGTCACAACCGGTCGAGTAGACCGTACGTAATCAGGCTGCCTCACACCAAATGCCCGGATGGGTGATGCATGTCTCGCCAGGGACCACTCGCCGAAGTGCTGTAGACCATACTCCCAGCTCGCCCTGCGCGCTCGCATCGAACGAGCCCCGCTGTGCAGTCCGCAGGACCATCACCCAAAGTCATATCCGAATCACCGTCGTGCCGACTTGACCCGTTCGCGCGGTTGGGACGCGGAAGGGCGGCGACCACCAGGTCGCCGCCCTTCGCCACACCGAGTTTCGTCCGCCGCTCATCTCCGACCGGAACGCCGACGCGGCCGACGCCGCTTGGGGCGCCGAGCGGGGAGCGGCCGGACCGGCAGCTCCGCTTCCGCCTGTCCGGTCCTCTTGTTCACCAGGGTGGCCGACCTGGGGGTGCGGATCAGCAGGATGTACGCCAGGACGACACCCGCCAAGGCCGTGACGGCCACCGCGTAGTTCAACTCCGGAGCGATCCCGGACAGGTGGCCCACGACGGCGACCGCGGCCGCCGCCACCGCGCCACCGATGACCGCCATCGTCAACGAGGCCGCCACGGCGAACCGCGAACCGGACGAGGTTTGACTCCTCCCCGCCAAGCGGAACCCGTCCAGGTTGAACTCGACCTCCAGCGCCTGACGGTCAACGAGGATGTCCGACCGGTCGGTGGGTGCGCCGGTGCCCGGCAGCTCGTCGTTACCGGTCGTCGTCGACGACTTGGTCATCATGGTCCCTTGCTACTCGAGGCGGACGTGCGCGGAAGGGCGTCTGCGGACGAGCAGCGTAGCGCACCATACAATCGACGCCCCCCTGACACCCCCACAAGAGGCACACAATAGCCACATTTGAACATCATGTTATGGCCCCTAGGAGCACACGATAGGGTTACATCACATGTACATCATCTTGACATGACCCGCAGCCCTAGTAAGACTGACTACACGTCCGACGGCTTGGGACGATCATGGAGGACTACCCGGGCCCACGACGGGTCCCACCCTGGCGGCAACCGGGGCGGGGCAGGGGAGAAGATCAGGGCTTCCCGTACTGGCCGGAGGCCCTGGAAAGGAACGGCTTCACGTCGTTCACTCGGCAGCAGGGGGCGGGAAGGGTGTTACACATGTCCGCTAAGGATGAGGCTCTCGCAGAGCGGGAACATTCCAAATCTTCGTCACGAGGACATGGAACTGCCCTGGAACGGGTCAGCGTGAACTTGACCCCTCGGTCGGTGCGCGCGTTGGACGAGGTGGTCGGCCGCAGCGGCGACAGCAAGACGGACACGATCAACCGCGCCCTCCAGGTGTACGCATACCTGGAGGAGATCAACGATCGCGGTGGGGCGATCTACGTCAGGGACGGCGAGGGCGCCGAACTGGAGCGGGTCCGGTTCTTCTGATCGCGGAAGCACATCGTTGCCCCGTTCCCCACGTCGTGACGGCGGTCGGGCGTCTGCACGCCCTTCAACCGGTCAGCGCTGTCACAGGGGGACGGGGCAACGTGCCGTCGGGCCCTCAGATCTCGCAGCCCACCAGCACGGGCTCCGGGTGCAGCTCGACGCCGAACGCCGAGCGCACGCCGTCGCGCACCTCGCGGGCCAGGTCCAGCAGGTCCTCGGTCGACGCGCCGCCCCGGTTGGTCAGCGCCAGCGTGTGCTTGGTGGACAGGCCGACCCGGTCGCCGCGGCCGCGGTAGCCGCGGGTGAAGCCCGCCCGCTCGATCAACCAGGCCGCCGACAGCTTCGAGTGGCCGTGGCCCGCCGGGTACGTCGGGACGTCCACGTGCGGTCCGAGCCGCTCGGCGATCCGGATCAGCACGCCTGCCAACGTCGAGTCGTCCAGCAGCGGGTTGGTGAAGAACGAGCCCGCGCTCCACGTGTCGTGGTCGGTCGGGTCGAGCACCATGCCCTTGCCGCGCCGCAGCTCCAGCACCGCCTTGCGGGCCGCGTCGGCGGGCACCCGGTCACCGGGCGCGACGCCCAGCACGCGGGCCAGCTCGCCGTACCGGATCGGCGCGGACTGGCCGCCTGCCGTCAGCGCGAACCGGGCGCGCAGCACCACGGCGTGGTCCGTGCCCTTCAGCACGCTCGTGCGGTACGCGAGGCCGAGGCCGTCCGCGGGCACCTGGTGCACCCGGCCGGTGCGCCGGTCCAGCAGGTCGACGGACGTGAGGACCTGCGCGATCTCCACGCCGTACGCGCCGACGTTCTGCACCGGGGTGGCGCCGACCAGGCCGGGGATGCCGGACAGGCACTCCAGCCCGCCCAGGCCCTGCGCCACGGCCTCCGCGACCACCGAGTCCCAGTCCTCGCCCGCCTCGACGGTGAGCTGCACCAGCCCGTCGCCCAACGGGTCGAGCCGGCGGCCGGACGTACCGACCTGGACCGCGGTGCCGGGGAACCCGGCGTCCGAGACGACAAGGTTGGAGCCGCCGCCGAGCAGCAGCAGCGGCTCGCCGGACGCGTCCAGCTCGCGCACGGTCTCGACCAGTTCGGCGGCTGTGGTGGCGCGCGTGAACCTGGCCGCGGGGCCACCGAGCCGCAGCGTGGTGCACTCGGCCAGCGGCACACGGGCACTGGAGGGCGGGGTGGTCACGACCGAGAACGGTAGCCTCCGCGACATGGCACGCCGCATCGAGCACCGAACCACGTCCCGCTGGCCCGCGGGCGACGTGTACGCAGCGCTGGTGGACGAGACGTACCTGCGCGACCGGCTGGCCGCGCTGGGTGGCACGGACCCGGAGCTGGTCGCCTTCACCACCACCGACCAGAGCACGTCGTACCAGCTCAAGCAGGGTGTGCCGGCCGACAGGCTGCCGTCGATGGCCCGCGGCCTGCTGGGCGGCGACCTCGTGATCCACCGCGCCGAGTCGTGGACCGGGGCGGGCCGCGCGGGCACGGTCGAGGTGACGTTGGACGGCGTTCCGGGCCGGCTGGACGGCACGGTGACGCTCGCCGACACCGCGAGTGGGAGCGAACTCACCCTCGTGGGTCAGGTCAAGGTGGGCATCCCGCTCATGGGCGGCAAGCTGGAGGCGCTGATCGCCGAGCAGGTCGCCCAGCTGCTCGACAAGGAAACCGAGTTCACCGCCGAATGGCTCGCACGCCGCGCCTAGCCGCGGGCCGGGCGCGCGCGCTCGGCCTGCCCACGAGAGGCACCACCAACCCGAACCGCCTGCGCCGGGTCGACCGGTGGGTGGCGCACACCTACCGCGACCTGCTGTCCGGGCCGGAGCCGCTGGTGGTAGACCTCGGCTACGGGTCGTCCCCGGTCACCACGGTCGAGCTCGCGGCACGGCTGCGCGCCGTCAACCCGGACGTCCGGGTGCTCGGGCTGGAGCTGGACGCGGACCGCGTCGCCGCCGGCAAGGAGGTCGCCGACCCGCCCCGGCTGGACTTCCGGCGCGGCGGGTTCGAGCTGGCCGGCGCCCGGCCCGTGCTGCTGCGCGCGTTCAACGTCCTGCGCCAGTACACCGAGGAGCAGGCGGCGGAGGCGTGGGACACCATGGTCGGCCGGCTCGCGCCCGGAGGGGTGCTGGTCGAGGGCACGTGCGACGAGATCGGCCGCCGGTGCTGCTGGGTCGCGCTGACCGCGGAAGGACCGCGGACGTTCACGCTGTCGTGCCTGCCCGCGGACCTGGAGACGCCCGGCGACCTGGCCGAACGGCTGCCGAAGGCGTTGATCCACCACAACGTGCCCGGCGAGAGGGTGCACGCCCTGCTCAGCGAGCTGGACGCGTGCTGGGCGACGGCCGCGCCGTTCGCGCCGTACGGGCCGCGGGCCCGGTGGGTGGAGGCCGTGCGGCTGCTGGCCGACCGCGGCTGGCCCGTGCTGGACGACCGCAGGCGGTGGCGGCTCGGCGAGGTCACGCTGCACTGGGACGTCGTCAGTCCCTAGGCTGTGCGGAGTGGACCACGCGGATTTCGTGCAGCACATGAGGACCGAGTACGCCGCCCTGCGGGCCGCGGCCGTGGCCGCCGGACCGGACGCGCCGGTGCCGACCTGTCCCGGGTGGACCGTGCGCGACCTGGTCGACCACCTGGGGCGGACGCACTCCTGGGCGTTGCGGGCGCTGCGCACGCCGCCCGACGGCGAGCGCCCCGCGGCCGACGACCGCCCCGCCGACTGGGACGAGCTGCTCGCCTGGGGGGAGGCCACGCTCGCGGAGCTGGCCGACACGCTGGCCGGCTCGCCGCCGGACACCCCCGCCTGGTCGTTCACCGGTCCCCGCGAGTACGGCTTCTGGTCGCGCCGGCAGGCGCACGAGACGGCGATCCACCGGCTCGACGCCGAGCACGCCCGGCACGGCGCCGACGTGCCGACGCTGCTGTTCGACGTGGAGTTCGCGGCGGACGGCGTCGACGAGTACCTGACCCGCATGGTGGTGCGCGCCGCCGAGCGCCGGCCGGTCGAGGTGTCCGGTCGCGTGCTGTTCCACGCCGCCGACGCCGGTCGGGCCTGGGAGCTGCGGCTCACGCCCGGCGAGCCGCCGCGGGTCGGTCCGGTCACCGACTCGGGCACCGACGAGGACGCCACCGTCGCGGGCACCGCCGACGCGCTGTACCGGGCGGTGTGGGGCAGGCCGAGCGGCGCCATCGCATCGGGTGACAGGTCGCTGCTGGACGGGCTGCCACGACCGTAGATACTTCCGACGTGCCTCTGCCTGAACGACGCTACGTGATCACCTTCGGCTGCCCGGACCGCACCGGCATCGTGGCCAGGATCTCCTCGTTCCTGGCCGAGCACGGCGGGTGGATCGTGGAGGCCGCGTACCACACGGACCCGACCACCAACTGGTTCTTCACCCGCCAGGAGGTGCGGGCGGACTCGCTGCCGTTCGACGTGGACGAGCTGCGCACCCGGTTCGCCGTCGTCGCCCGGGACCTCGGCGCGCACCCCGGCTCGTGGCGCGTCACGGACAGCGGCGAGCGCCGGCGCGTGGTGATCCTGGTGTCGAGGGAAGGGCACTGCCTGTACGACCTGCTGGGCCGGGTGGCGTCGCGGGAGCTGGACGTGGACGTGTCGGCGGTCATCGGCAACCACGCCGACCTGGCCGGGATCACCAGGGCGCACGGCATCCCGTTCCACCACGTGCCGTTCCCGGCGAACGACCCGGAGGGCAAGCAGGCGGCGTTCGCGCAGCTGCGGCAACTGGTCGACGCGCACGAGCCGCACGCGGTGGTGCTGGCCAGGTTCATGCAGATCCTGCCCGCCGAGCTGTGCGCCGACTGGGCGGGCCGGGCGCTGAACATCCACCACAGCTTCCTGCCGTCGTTCGTCGGGGCGCGGCCGTACCACCAGGCGCACAGCCGGGGCGTGAAGCTGGTCGGGGCGACGTGCCACTACGTGACGGCGGACCTCGACCAGGGGCCGATCGTCGAGCAGGACGTGATCCGGGTCGACCACACCGACTCGATCAACGACATGGTCCGCAAGGGCCG
The DNA here is from genome assembly GCF_052936025.1 of Saccharothrix hoggarensis. The sequence goes on from NZ_CP193624.1 coordinate 7,232,634, forward strand.
TGACATCGAGAAGGTCGTGCTGGCCCGCGGTCTGCGCTGGCACCTCGAAGACCGCGTGCTGGTGCACGGGAACCAAACCGTCATCTTCTAGCCGGCGCGGGACGTACGCTGCGCCGGTGCGCACCGAGTACACCGACCCCGACCGGGTCCGCGCGGCGGACGACTTGCGGCACGCCGTGCTGATCGGCCTCGACCTGAGCGACGTGGACCTGCGCGTGCCGATGGACGGCGCGCTGTTCCTCGGCTGCGCGCTCTCGCCCGTGGCGCAGCGGCGCGCGGCGGCGGCCGGCGCGCTCGTGTTCCCCGCGATCCCCGACCTGCCGTACGAGGTGTACCGGTCGCGGCTCTACACGCCGGCCGAGCTGTTCGCCGGGTTCGACCCGGACGACCCGGTGACCTACGCGGACACCCCGGACGCCCTGATCTACGAGCACAGCCGCGCGCAGGGCCACAACCCGGACCCGCTGCACGCGCTGGCCGAGCGCCTGCACGACCACGCGATCACCGCCGCGTTGGCGGACGCGCTGCACGGCGCGCCGGTCGCGGTGATGGGCGGGCACGCGCTGGGCCGTGACACGGACGGCTACCGGCGCGCGGTGGCGCTGGGCGCGGCGCTCGGCGAGGCCGGCTTCACCGTGCTGACCGGGGGCGGTCCGGGCGTGATGGAGGCCGTGCCGCTGGGCGTGCGGGCGGGCGTGGACGACGCGCTGCTGAAGGAGCTGGCGAGGGCGCCGAGGTTCGGCGACGACGCCGAGTCGATCGGCCGCTGGATCGCCGCGTGCCCGACGGACCTGCCCACCTCCGACCGGCCGCGCACGATCGGCATCCCGACCTGGTTCTACGGCCACGAGCCGCCGAACCCGGCGTGCGAGCTGCACGCCAAGTACTTCGCCAACTCGGTGCGCGAGGAGGGCCTGCTCACCATCGCGACCGGCGGCATCATCTACACGCCGGGCAGCGCGGGCACCGTGCAGGAGGTCTTCCAGGACTACTGCCAGAACCACTACGGATCGGTCGGCCCGGCCGCCCCGATGGTGTTCCTGGGCAAGGACTTCTGGGTGGACGAGGTGCCGGCCGCGCCGCTGGTCCAACGCCTGGCCCGCGGCCGCGAGGCGGAGCGCTGGATCCTGGTCACCGACGACACCGACGAGGCAGTCGCCTTCCTGCACGACTACACCGCCTGACCACACGCCCCACCGCGCCCACCGCGCCACCAGACCGCGCTCACCACCGACGCGCCCACCGCCGCGCCGCGACCACCACGCCGCGAGGTCGCGTCGGTCGTTCGCGCCTGATTTCCAGGCGATCACGCTTTTCCGATCGTCGGGAAATCAGGCGCGAACGACCGACTTCCAGGCGACCGAGCCGCGACGCCGGAGGCGGCGCCATTCAACACAGCAATTCACACAGCCAGGCCGTCCACGGTCTCGGCGCCCGGCAGCTTCGCCAGCACCTCGCCGGGCACGAGCAGCTTGCTGCCCCGGATGCCGCTGCCGATCACGAGTTCCGGCGCGGCGGCGACCTGCGGCGACAGCAGCACCGGCCAGTCCGCGGGCAGGCCGAGGGGCGTGATGCCGCCGTACTCCATGCCGCTGAGCGACACCGCGTCGTCCATCGGGGCGAACGACGCCTTGCGCGCGTCCAGCCGCCGCCGGACGACGCCGTTCACGTCGGCCCGCGTCGTCGCGAGCACGACGCACGCCGCGTACCGGACGACGTCACCGCGCTTGCCCGCCACGATCACGCAGTTGGCCGACGCCTCCAGCGGCGAGCCGTAGTGCGCGCAGAACTCCGCCGTGTCGGCGAGCGTCGGGTCGATCTCGGCGACGGCGAGCCGCCCGCCGTCGGGCAGCGACCTGAGCGCGGCGGCCACCGGGTCCGCCACGAGGTCGAGCCGGTCGAGGGCGCGCACGGGGGTCAGGGTGCCTGCGATGGTCCACACGCCCACCATCCTGCCGGCAGGCTTGACGTTGACGTTGCGTCAACCTCTAGCGTGGTCCGCACAGGGAGGGAGCACGGTCATGGCCTGGTCGATCGCACAGGTCGCGCGCATGTCGAAGGTGACTTCGCGGACGTTGCGGCACTACGACGCGATCGGGCTGCTCGCACCGGCGTGGGTCGGCGGCAACGGCTACCGGTACTACGAGCGCGAGCAGCTGCTGAGGCTCCAGCAGATCCTGCTGCTGCGCGACCTGGGTCTCGGCCTCGACACCGTCGCCGAGGTCCTGGACGGGCGGCACCGGACGGTCGACGTGCTGCGCAACCACGCGCGGCGGCTGGCCGCCGAGCAGGAACGGCTGGCGCGGCTGGCCAGGACCGTGTCCCGCACGATCGAGGAACTGGAAGGAGGTGACCGCATGAAGATGGAAGAGCTGTTCGACGGCTTCGACGCCGACCGCCAGGCCCGCTACGAGGCGGAACTCGTGGAGCGCCACGGTGAGGGCGTGCGGGAGCACATCGACGCGAGCAAGCGCCGGATGGGCGACTGGACGAGGGCCGACGCGGACGCGTTCCTGGCGGAGTGGCGGGCCGTGCTGACGGCGTACGCCGAGCTGTTCCGGGCCGGCGTGGCCGCCGACGCGCCGGAGGCGCTGGACGTGACCGACCGGCACCACGCGTGGCTGAAGCGCAGCTGGACGCCCAACCGGGAGTCGTACACCGGGCTGGGCCGCATGTACGTCGACGCGCCGGAGTTCACGTCGCAGATCGACGAGCACGCCGAGGGCCTGGCCGAGTACGTGCGCGACGCGATGGCCGCGTACGCCGAGGCCCGCCTCTAGGGTCCGCGGGGAGGTGCACATCCCCGCGGACGCCGGGTTTCACCGGCCCGGGACGGTCACGAGCCCTGCAGCCCGAACGCCTTCACCGCCTCGCGGTTGAACGCGGGCAGGTCGTCGGGCTTCCGGCTCGTCACCAGGGTCCAGCCGCCCTTGGCGCAGACGCTCACCTCCGCGTCGTCCCACTGGCCGCCCGCGTTGCGGATGTCGGTGGCCAGGCTCGGGAACGAGGTCAGCGCCTTGCCGCGCACCACGTCCGCCTCGACCAGCAGCCACGGCCCGTGGCAGATCGACGCGATCGGCTTGCCCGCGGCCACGTGCTGCACGACGAACCGGACGGCGTCGCGGTCCATCCGCAGGAAGTCGGCGTTGGCCACCCCGCCGGGGATGACCACGCCGTCGTAGTCGTCGGGGTCGGCGTGCGCGAACGGCACGTCGACGTCGAACGAGTCGGCGGGGGTCAGGTGGTCGAACGCCCGAACCTGCCCCAACCTGGGCGCGAGCAGGCGCGGCACCGCGCCGGCCTTCTCGACGTGCTGCCAGGGGTCGGTCAGCTCGACCTGCTCGATGCCCTCCGTGTCGACCAGGAAAGCGATCTTCTTCGGTTCGGCCATGCCTGTCGGCTACCCGCGCAGGAAGTCGGACAACCACCCGCGGACGTCGGCGCGGTGCGCGAGCCACGACGGCACGAGCTCCAGCCTGCCGTTCGGGAACGCGCCCGCGACCTGCTTGGCCACGTCCTCCGGGTGCAGCGGGTCGCGCGTCGCGCCGATCACCAGCACGGGCGCCGTGACGCGTGCCAGCGCCGCCCGGTCGGCCACCGCGACCTGACCCGGCAGCTCGGCCAGCGCGCCGTCCAGCCTCGCGAACGCGCGCCGGCGTTGGGCCTGGTAGTCGGGTGGCCCGCCGACTGCGGCGATGGCGTCCTCGCGGCTCAGCAGGGGCCTCGGCTCGTCCAGCACGGCGGGCAGCAGCAGGGCGACCCGGTCGAACGCGTCAGGTTCGTCGGCCAGCAGCGCGAGGAGCGCGCCCGCCGTCAGGGACACGCCGATCGCCCGCGTCGCGCCCGTCTGCCGGGCGACTTCGCGCAGGTCGGCGGCGATCCGCCGGTAGTTCCAGTAGCCCTCGGGCGCGTCCGGCGCGTCGCCGTGGGACGGGAGGGTGATCACGACCTTCGTGCCCGGCAGACCGGACGTGGGCAGGCGTGCTTCGCCGGGTGTCGCGCCGAGGCCGTGGCCCACGAGCGTGACGGGCGCTCCGGAGCCGAAGCTCCGGTGCGTCACCACCGGGGGCCGCGCTGGACCTCGATCAGCCGCGGCCGGACGTCGACCACGTACACCGTGACCGCGACCAGCCCGGCGAGCCAGAACATGGCACCGGCGGAGAACGGGTGGAACAGCAGCAGCGCGAACGCGCCACCACCGGTGATGCCGAGCCACGCGGGCTTGGTCATGCGCTCGGCCGCCGTGTACGCGTCGGCGCGCTGCGTGAGCGCGTGCGCGAACGCGAACACGCCCATGACCAACGCGGCGTAGTACGCCGCGAACATGACCCAGGCGTCCAGGTAGAGGGGACTGAAGGCCGGGAACGATGGCAGCACGTCACCAGCCTACGTGCGCGGCGCGGTCCCGGTACAGCCGAAACGGGGCGGCCCTGGTGGGACGCCCCGTGCCGGTCGGGTCACTTGCCGGTGTCGGTGGGCTTCTTCGCCGCGGTGGGGCGGGGCGACGCGCCGGTGGACTTCGGCGTGGTGGCCTTGGCGGTGGCCGGGGTCGCCTTCGTCGCGGCCGGCTTGGCCGACGCGGCGCGGGCGGTGGCCTTGCGGGACGTGTCGCGCACCTCCGCGGCGACGTCACCGCCGACCTCGACCACGGTCTCCGCCAGCTTCTCGCTCGCGTCGTCCAGGTCGTCGGCGACCTTCTCGGCGACGACCCGGGTCTTGCGGCTCACCTTGCCGAGCACGTCGTCGGCCAGCACGCGGGCGTCGGCGGCGGCGGCCTCGGTGCGCTTCTGCGCCGTCTCGACGGCCTCTTCGACCTGGTTGAGCGCCTTCTGCAGCTGCGGCTGGGTCTTCAGCTTCTCCAGCGCCTGCTCGCCGTGCTCGGCCAGGAACTGGTAGAGGTTCAGCGCCGACTGCGTGTACGCGTCGACGACCTTGCGCAGCTCCGCCGGGTCCAGCTTCTCGCGCAGGTCCTTGCCCAGGTCGGCCGACTCGGCGGCGGTCCGGGCCGACTCGGCGCGCTCGCGGGCCTTGCCCAGCGCCTCGATGACGGCCTTGGCGGCCAGGTCACCGGCGCCGAGGGCGGCGAGCAGCGGCGTGCGGGCGGCGGCGACGGCCTGCTCGCCGGCCTTGCGCAACTCCTCGGTGGTGGGCAGGTTCGGCATGGAGATCACTCCTCGGGCTTGGTCTGGGTGGCGGCTGTCCGCTCGCCTGCTGTCTGCTTGTCGGCTGTCTGCTTGCCGGCTGTTCGGGTGCCGACCGCCTGCGTGCCCGCTCCGTCGGCGGTGTTCTCGCGCCGGAACGACTCGTAGACGTCGAGCAGCACCTGCTTCTGCCGCTCGGTCAGGTCGGGGGCGGTGACGATGGCGTCCGCCAGGGCGCCGCCTTCGCGCTGCTCCAAGATCCCGGCCTCGACGTACAGCGCCTCGGCCGAGATCCGCAGCCCCTTCGCGATCTGCTGCAGGATCTCCGCGCTCGGCTTGCGCAGACCGCGCTCGATCTGGCTGAGGTACGGGTTGGACACCCCGGCGAGCTTCGCCAGCTGCCGCAACGAGATCTTGGCCGTGTTGCGCTGCTCGCGGATGTACTCGCCGATGTCGCGGCCGAGATCGGCCACCGCCTTGTCGATGGACTTGTCCAACTCTCGCGGCACCTCCTCGATCCGTGAATTCGACGGTACGCGGAGGTGCTAGCAGTTGCAAGCGGAGTGCTAGCAACACGGACGTGTGCTCCCCCACAGCGCTACGGTGGTGGGCGTGGACGTCGCGGCGAACCTGCGCGGACGGCTCGTCGACTCGCTGCTGGCCGCCGACGTGCTCCGCGATCCGCGCTGGGCCGAGGCGTTTCGCCAGGTCCCGCGCCACGTCTTCCTGCCGGGCTTCTTCGCCCAACGCCCGGACGGCGCCTGGGAGCCGATCACCTCCGACCACCCCGACCACCTCGCGCTGGTCTACCGCAACGAGGTCTGCGTGACCCAGCTGAACGGCGACGACCGCGCGTGGGAGCAAGCACTCGCCACCGGTTCCGCGCCGGGGGTACCCACCAGTTCGTCCAGCATGCCGACGATCATGGCGATCATGCTGGAGGCGCTGGCCGTCGCGCCGGGCGACCGGGTGCTGGAGATCGGCACCGGCACCGGCTACAACGCCGCCCTGCTCTGCCACGTGCTCGGCGACTCGCGCGTGACGTCGATCGACGTCGACCCCGGCGTGCTGGCGCGGGCCCGCTCCCGCCTCGACGTCGCCGGCTACCGGCCCACGTGCGTGGTCGGCGACGGCGAGCAGGGGCACGCGCCGAACGCGCCGTACGACCGCGTCCTGGGCACGTGCGCGGTGTCGCGCATCCCGGCGGCGTGGATCGCGCAGACCGCGCCGGGCGGCCTGATCATCACCACGTTCAACCGGGCCATCGGCGCGGGGCTGGTGCGGCTGACCGTGCGGGACGGACGGGCCACCGGCCGCGTGCTGCCGGAGGACGGCCGGTTCATGCCGCTGCGCGCGCACCGCCAGGCGTGGGCCGACGACGCGCTGGTCGACGCCGTGAGCGCCGAGCCGCGCACCTCCCGCACGACGCTGCTGCCGTCGCGGGCCGTCGTGGACCCGTCCAGCGGGTTCGAGTTCTTCGCCGGGCTGGTCCTGGCGGACGTGGTCGTCGCCGCCGAGCCGATCCGGCTGGTCCACCCCGACGGGTCGTGGGTCCGGCACCGGGGCGCGGTCGTCGACCAGGGCGGGCCGCGGGCGCTGTGGGACGAGGCCGAAGCCGCCTACCGGCAGTGGCAGGCGCTCGGCAAACCCCGCCGCAGGCAGTTCACGTTCACCGCGACGCCGACCGAGCAGCACTTCGCGCTCGACGGCACCGACCTGACGTGGCCGCTCACGACCCGGCCGCCCACCTGACCCGGCCGGTCAGTCGAGCAGCTCCTCCAAGAAGCTCCGCCTGCGGTGCGGGTGCTGGTAGTCGTAGTAGCCGCCGGGGTACGCGGGCGGCGGCGGGCCGGGCACGGTGCCGGGCGGCGGCTGGTACGGGGGCGGCGCGCCGGCGGGGGCGCCGGGCGTGCCGGGCGGCGGCTGGTAGGGCGGTGGCGGCTGGTACGGGGGCGGCGGACCGGCCGGGACCGGTTCGACGTGCGGCGGCGGCGGCGGGGCGGGCTCTCCCTGCTGCGGCGGCGCGGCGTGCTCGACCTGCGCGGGAGGCCCAGCGGGCTCAACCTGCGTCGCAGGCCCGGCGTGCTCGGCCTGCGTCGGCGGACCGTGCTCGGCCTGCGTCGGCGGACCGGCGGCGGGCTCGACGTAGGCGGGCGGCCCGTCGGCGTCCTCGGCCTGCTCCGGCGAATCGGCCGGACGCTGAACCCGCGTCGGCGGTTCCGCGCCAGGTTCGGCCGGTGGCGGCGCATCGTCGCCGGGCTCGACCCGCGTCGACTCGGCGGAGTGCCCCACCCGCGTCGACTGCCCGCTCCCGCCCACCTCTGCCGGGTGGGCGGCGGTGGGCTGCGGAACCGGTGCACCGGTCGTGTGCCGAGCCTGCCCGGATTCGGCCTCCCGATCGCCGACCGGGGCCGGAACGACCGCGGTCGCCTCGGCCGCCGGGACGGGAACCGCCCGATCGGGTGTCACCGAGACGGTTACACCCGGCCCGGGAGGAACCTGAACCGGCACGGGCGGACCGGGGACGTACGGCGGCACCCCGCCCGGCGCGGCGAGCGGAACGCCTCCCGGCCGGTACGGCTGCGCGTAGTGCGCGCGTTCGGCGGCGATGATCTGTTCCAACTCGCCGCCGTCGAGGAAGACGCCCTTGCAGTTCTCGCACTGGTCCACGTGCACGGAACCGCGGCTGATGGTGCGCATCAGGTCGTGGCACTTCGGACAGATCACACAATCGAGAGTACGCACGACACAGGGGTGACCACACCGGCACCAGCGGTGACCGGTGGGTCATGATGCCGTGGTGTCCAGATTTCGCCAGCGAGCCGTGCTCACGGGGTGCGTGCTGGCCGCCGTGCTCGCCGCGGCCGGCCTGTTCGTCACCGACTACGGCATCGACCCCGAACTGTGGCTGACCGGCCTGGCCCTCGGGTTCCTGGCCCTGCTCGCCGCCCTGGACCCGTGGCTGCACCGCCGACGGGCCGCGGGCCTCGCCACCGACGAGAACCTCGACGCGGCCACCACCGCGCTCGCCCGCGCCCTGCACGCGCAGTGGAACGAGGAGTGCCGCGCCCGCGGCCTGGACGACCACCTCCTCGACCTGCACTGGACCGCCCTCGAGGGCGAGCCGGGGCACAGCGACGGGATCGTGCGCGCGTTCCGGCGCAACCCCCGCATGGTGGTCCTCGGCGAACCGGGCGCGGGCAAGAGCACCACGGCGATGCTGCTGACCATCGGCCTGCTCGACCGGTACGAGGGCGGCCCGGTGCCGTTCCTCCTCCCCCTCTCCACCTGGGACCCGGAGGCGGAGGACGTGCGCACCTGGATGACCCGGCGGCTGTACGAGGACCACCCGGCCCTGCGCAACACCGAGCTGTACGGCAGCTACGCGGGCGACCTGCTGGTCGAGCAGCGCCGCGTGTTCCCGGTGCTCGACGGCCTCGACCAGCTCCCGCCCGAACGGCGCGCCGCCGCGCTGGACCGCGTCAACCGGGCGTTCCCCGGCCGGCAGCCTCTCGTGCTGACCAGCCGGCCGGAGGAGTTCGCCGAGGCGGGCGTCCCGGTCGCCGGCGCGGACGTCGTGCAGCTCCAGCCGTTGGACCACGAGGGGATCGCGGGCTACCTGCGCGCGGTGTCGGACCCGATGACGGCGGCCCGCTGGGAGCCGATCTTCCTGCACCTGCGCGACGAGCCGGATGGACGGCTGGCCGAGGCGCTGTCCACGCCGCTCGCGGTGTGGCTGGCGGGCGTCGTGCACGGGTACGGCGAGCCGAGCGAGCTGCTGGACCGCGGCCGGTTCCCGGACCGCCGCGCCATCGAGGACCACCTGGTCGACGCGCTGGTCAACGGCGCGTTCGGCGACCGCTCGGTGGCCCACCAGGCGCAGGCCAGCCAGGTGTGGCCGCGGGACAAGGCGACCCGCTGGCTCGCGTTCCTGGCGGGCGAGATGCGCCGGCGGGGCGTGCGCGAACTGGGTTGGTGGGACCTGCGCCGCTCGGTCGGCGCGATGTGGTTGGCGCTGCTCGGCGCGGTCGCGCTCGGCTCGATCGGCGGGTTCGGCGTCGCCTGGCTGATGGCGTACGCGACGGACACGCCGAAGCTCGCCCCGATCACCGGGCTGGCCGCGGGGCTGGCGGTCGCGGTGGCCGCCCTGTACGCGTCCGGGCACCGCACGCCGAAGCCCCGGCTCGGGGTGTGGCGCAGCCTCGTCGTCGTCAGCGGCGTGCTGGGCACGGCGGCCGGGCTGGTGTTCGGCGCGCTGTACGGGCTGTCCGCGGGCCTCGTGGTGGGCCTGGGCATCGCGGTGGCGGTGGCGCTGCGGTTCGGCTTGGGCGGCAGCGGCGAGCTGACCCAGCCGTCGAGTCCCAAGTGGACGATGACGCGGGACCGGATCGCGGTGTGGACGGGGTCGCTGGTGCTGGCCGTGGTGTTCGGCGCGGCCGCCGGCCTGGTGTTCGGGCCGACGCAGTCCGGCATGGTCGGCCTCGGCCTGGCGTCCGGGCTCATGCTCGGCTTCGCGCTGTCCGTGCTGCACCTGCGCTGGTGGTGGTTCACGGTGGCGCGGATCTGGTTGGCGCTGCGCGGCAAGCTGCCGTGGGAGCTGATGCTCTTCCTTGAGGACGCGCGCAAGCTCGGCGTGCTGTGCCAGGCGGGGGCCGCCTACCAGTTCCGGCACGGGCTGGTGCAGGACCGGCTGGCGGGCGCCCGGCCGTCGTCCGCCACCGAGGTCAGGTCGGACGCCTAGACGAGTAATGCGTAAGTCGAGGCGGTGGCTGTAGACGGACGAAGGGTGTTCAAGATCAGTTTGTGACGACCGACCTGAACACCCTTCTCACCGCACTCTACGTGAAGATCGACGACCACCTCGCCGGCGGGCGTCGGATGGGCAGGCCGCCCAAGCTCACCGACGCCGAGCTGGTCACCCTGGCGGTGGCCCAGGCGCTACTCGGGTTCACCTCCGAGGCCCGATGGCTGCGGTTCCTGCCCGCCCGGATGCCCGGCGCGTTCCGCTACCTGCCCGGCCAGTCCGGCTACAACCGCCGCCTCCGCACCGCGTTACCCCTGGTCAAGCAGGTCACGCGCTGGCTGGCCGCCGACACCGACCTGTGGACCGACACCACCTGGATCGTCGACTCCACCCCGGTCGAATGCGGACGCTCCCGGCCAACGGTCAAGCGCTCGGAGTTGGCCGGCTGGGCGAAATACGGCTTCTGCCGCTCCCACTCGCGCTGGTTCTGGGGATTGCGGCTGCACTTGGTCTGCACCCCAGCCGGGCTGCCGATCACCTGGGCGTTGGCGGACCCGAAGATCGACGAGCGGCAGGTGCTCATGGCGATCTGCGACCACGAACCCCGCCTGCTCGACGACCGCCCCGGCCTGCTCGTCATCGCCGACAAGGGCTACGTCTCCGCCGAACTCGACCGGTTCCTGGCCGAGCGCGGCGTCCGACTGATCCGACCGTCCTACCGCAACCGCAAGCCGCACCCCGGCGAACCACTGCTCAAGTCCATCCGCCAACTCATCGAGTCCGTCAACGACACGCTCAAGGGCCAGTTGAACCTGGAGCAACACGGCGGACGCACCATCGACGGCGTCGGAGTCCGCATCGCCCAACGCATCCTCGCCCTGACCGCCGCCATCTGGCACAACCGAGCCACCGGCCAACCTGTCACCCGGTCCCTGACCGCCTACGACCACTGACCGACTTACGCATTACTCGTCTAGCCCGAACGCGCGGTCCGGTCAGGCGCTCAGCTTCCGCAGCCGGTCGATCGCCTCGTCCAGCACCTCGTCGCGCTTGCAGAACGCGAACCGCACCAGGTGCCGCCACTGCTCGGGGTGGTCGGCGAACACCTGCACGGGCACGGCGGCGACGCCGATCCGCTCCGGCAGCTCGCGGCACAGCTGCGCGCCGTCGGTGAAGCCGAGCGGCCGGACGTCGGCGGTGATGAAGTACGTGCCCTCGCTGGGCCGCACGGCGAACCCGGCGTCGGTCAGCCCGGCGGACAGCCGGGACCGCTTGTCCTGCAACGACGTCCGCAGGTCCGCCACCCAGTCCAGCTCGTGGCGCAGCGCGTGCGCCACGGCGGGCTGGAACGGCGCGCCGCCCACGAACGTCAGGAACTGCTTGGCCGCCCGCACCGCGCCGACCAGCTCGGCCGGACCGCACGCCCAGCCGATCTTCCAGCCCGTGCAGTTGAACGACTTGCCCGCGCCGGAGATGGTGACGGTCCGCTCCGCCATGCCGGGGAACGTCGCCAGCGGCACGTGCTCGCGGCCGTCGAACACCAGGTGCTCGTACACCTCGTCGGTGACGGCCACGAGGTCGTGCTCGACGCACAGCGCGGCGACGGCGGCCAGCTCGTCCCGGTTGAGCACCGTCCCGGTCGGGTTGTGCGGCGTGTTGAGCAGCAACACCCTGGTCCGCGGCCCGATGGCGGCGCGGAGGGCGTCGACGTCCAGCCCAAGCCGGCCGGTGCCCGGCTCCTCGACCAGGCCCACGGTCCGCCGCGACGCGCCCGCCAGCGCCACCGACGCCGCGTACGAGTCGTAGTAGGGCTCGACCAGCACGACCTCGTCGCCCGGTTCGACCAGGCCGAGGAGGGTGGCCGCGATGGCCTCCGTCGCGCCGACCGTGACCAGGATCTCGGTGTCCGGGTCGTAGTGCGTGCCGTACCGCGCCCGGTGCTCCGAGATCGCCTGCCGCAGCTCCGGCATGCCCGGACCGGGCGGGTACTGGTTGAGCCCGGCGTCGATGGACGCCTTGGCGACCTCCAGCATCCCCACCGGGCCGTCGGTGTCCGGGAAGCCCTGCCCGAGGTTCACCGCTCCGGTGCGGTTCGCCAACGCGGTCATCTCCGCGAAGATCGTCGACGTGAACGGCCGCATCCTGGGGACTAGCGCTGGTACCCGCACAAGTCCGAATCTTCACGGACAATGACGGCGTGGAGCAACTGACCGCCGCTGACCAGCTCAAGCGCCAGGGCCTGCGCCGGATGAAGCTCGTGGCCACCGGCTTCTTCCTGGCCGCGACCGTGATCTTCGTCGTCGCCCTGCTGTTCGAGGACGGGGGCCCGGCCTGGATCGGGTACGTCCGCGCCGCGGCCGAGGCGGGCATGGTCGGCGCGCTCGCCGACTGGTTCGCCGTGACCGCCCTCTTCCGCAGGCCACTGGGCCTGCCGATCCCGCACACGGCGATCATCCCGACCCGCAAGGACACGTTCGGCGACGCCCTCGGGTCGTTCGTCGGGACGAACTTCCTGTCCGAGTCGGTGGTGCGGGACAAGCTGCGGCGGGTCGGGTTCGCCCGGCGCGTCGGCGAGTGGCTGTCGCAGCCCGAACACGCCGAACGGGTGACGTCCGAGCTGGCCAACGTGGTCAAGGGCGCGGTCACCGTGCTGCGGGACGACGACGTGCAGGCCGTGGTCGAGCAGGCGCTCGTGCGGCGGCTGGTCGACCAGCCGTGGGGTCCGCCGCTGGGCAAGCTGCTCGGCCAGGTGCTCACCGACGGCGCGCACCACAAGCTCGTGGACCTGGTGTGCGACCGGGCGTACGACTGGGTGCGCGACAACTACGACCGGGTGATGGGCGTGGTGTCCGACCGGGCGCCGTCGTGGTCGCCGAAGTTCGTGGACTCGCTGCTCGGCGACAAGGTGTACAACGAGCTGCTGGACTTCGCGTGGGCGGTGAAGACGAACGTCAACCACCCGATGCGGCTGGCCGTGGACCAGTTCCTGATCGAGTTCGCGGGCGACCTGCGGACCGACCCGGCGACCATGCAACGTGCGGAGGTGGTCAAGCAGCAGCTCGTGGAGCACCCCGACGTGCAGCGGCTCATCGGGTCCGCGTGGGGCACGGCGAAGAAGATGCTGCTCGACGCGGCCGAGGACCCGTCCTCGGAGCTGCGCACGCGGGTGCGCGAGGGCCTGGTGTCGTTCGGCCGCCGGTTGGTGGAGGACGAGTCGATGCGCGCGAAGGTCGACGGGTGGCTCGAAGGCGCGGCGGGGTACGTGGTGACCAACTACCGCCACGAGATCACCACGCTGATCACGGACACGGTCGAGCGCTGGGACGCCGAGGAGACGTCGCGCAAGATCGAGCTGCAGGTCGGTCGGGACCTGCAGTTCATCCGCATCAACGGCACGGTCGTCGGCGCGCTCGCGGGCCTGGTGATCTACACGGTCGGCCAGCTGGTCGTCTGACCCGGGACGTGAACCCGCCAGGCCGCCGAGACGCGCGCGCCCGAAACCACACGCCCGACGTTCACGCCGACGACGCCCACGCGCTCGATGCCCACGCCTCCAGCGGCCACGCGAAGCCACGTCCGACGCCCACGCCGACGGAACCCGCGCGTCACCCGACGCGCGGGCCGTCGACGCTCAGGTCACGCTCAGCGCACGCCGTTCCCGCCAGTTGCGCGCCTTCTCCCGGTTCCCGCACGTCTGCATCGAGCACCAGGTGCGCGAGCGGTTGCGCGAGCGGTCGAAGAACGCCCAGCGGCAGTCGTCCGCCTGGCAGATCTTGAACCGCTCCCAGGACCCGAGCACGGCCAGCCGGGCCGCGGCGCCGAGCACCGCGCCGAGGGCGTCGGTGCTGGACATCGTCGGCACGCCCTGGCTGAGGTCGACCCGGACCAGCCCCGCGGCGGGGGTGGGATCGGGTCCGTCGTGGCGTTCACCCAGCGAGGCCCGCAGCGACGCCCGGGCCGCGCGGACCTCCTCCGGGTCGCCCGGGCGGCCCAGGCCGCGCTCGGTGACCCAGGCGCGCCACGCAGCGGCGCTGTCCAGGACGTCCGTGCCGAGTTCGAGATCTCGGGTGTTCAGGAAAGCGAGCAGCAGCTCCACATCGTGTTCCGCATCGCCGGCTCGACCCTGCGTGAAAGCCGCGTGGTCCCAGCCGGCCGCCAGACCAGTCACCCCTCCACTGTAGGCGTCGAAGAGGCCCTTTGTGGCGAAGTAACCGTCAAACGCCTGTGACCGGTTAGCCCGACCGCGCACTGACTCCTGCCCGACCGTTCCACCGATCGGGCTATGAACCCTGTGTATACACCGTGTGTATAGTCGGCCGCATGTCGATCGGACACACCCTGCTCGGCCTGCTGGAAAAGGGCCCGCGGCACGGCTACGACCTGAAGAAGGCCTACGACGAGCGCTTCGGCCAGGACCGGCCGCTGCACTACGGGCAGGTGTACACGACGCTGTCGCGCCTGCTCCGCAACGGCCTGGTCGAGGAGGCCGGGGTCGAGGCGGGTGACGGTCCGGAGCGCAAGCGGTACGCGATCACGGACGCGGGCGTGACCGACGTGGAGCACTGGCTGGGCACGCCGGAGAAGCCGGAGCCCTACCTGCAGAACACGCTCTACGCGAAGGTCGTGCTGGCGCTGCTGTCCGGTCGCAGCGCGGACGACGTGCTCGACGTGCAGCGGGCCGCGCACCTGGCCACCATGCGCGAGCTGACCCGGCGCAAGGCCGCCGGCGACCTCGCCGACCAGCTGATCTGCGACCACGCCCTGTTCCACCTCGAAGCGGACCTGCGCTGGCTGGAGCTGACCGCGGCCCGCCTCGGCCAGCTGAAGACGGCGGTGTCCCGGTGAACGCGGCGGACCGGGTGGACCCGTTGTCCCCGGCGGGCGAGGCGGCCGGGGGCGAGCCGGCGAAGGCGTTGCTGGAAGCGGTCGACCTGCACAAGTCGTTCGGGCCGACGCCCGCGCTGGACGGCGCCGGGCTGAGCGTGCGCGCGGGCGAGGTCGTGGCCGTGATGGGCCCGTCCGGCTCGGGCAAGTCGACCTTGCTGCACTGCCTGGCCGGCATCCTCACCCCCGACCGGGGCACCGTGCGCTACCGCGACGTCGAGCTGAGCGCGATGGGCGACGGGCCGCGCAGCGAGCTGCGGCGGAGCGACTTCGGGTTCGTGTTCCAGTTCGGCCAGCTGGTGCCGGAGCTGACGTGCCTGGAGAACGTGGCACTGCCGTTGCGGCTGGGTTCGGTGAAGCGGCGCGCGGCCGAGTCCCGGGCCCGCGAGTGGCTGGAGCGGCTGGAGGTGGCCGACGTCGCGGACAAGCGGCCCGGCGAGACGTCCGGCGGTCAGGGCCAGCGGGTCGCGGTGGCGCGCGCGCTGGTCACGGGCCCCCGCGTGGTGTTCGCCGACGAGCCGACGGGCGCGCTCGACTCGCTCAACGGCGAGCGGGTGATGCAACTGCTGGTGACCGCGGCGAAGGAGACCAACGCGGCGGTGGTGCTCGTGACGCACGAGGCCCGCGTGGCGGCGTACTCCGACCGCGAGGTCGTGGTGCGCGACGGCCGGTCGCGCGAGATGGAGCCGGTCAGGTGAGGACGTGGTTCGCCGACCTGGCGCTGGGCGTCCGGCTGGCCCTGGGCGGCGGGCGCCCGTCGTGGGTCCGGCTCGCGCTGACCGGCGCGGGGATCGGCGTCGGCGTGGCCGTGCTGCTGGCGTCGGCCTCGTTGACGACGGTGCTGTCCGAGCGCGCCGAACGGCAGGCCGCCGCGGTGCCGGTCAACGCCCGGCCGGGCGCGGGCGACGTCCTGCACACGGCGTTCTGGACCACCGAGTACCGGGGCGAGACCATCTCGGGCTACTTCGTGAAGGGCAGCGGGCCCGCCGCGCCGGTGCCGCCGGGCCTGCCGAGGGTGCCCGGCGACGGCGAGGTGTTCCTCTCGCCCGCGCTCGCGGAGCTGCTGGAGTCGTCGCGGGGCGACCTGCTGCGCGAGCGGCTGCCGCAGCGGGTGGCCGGGGTCGTCGGCCAGGCCGGGTTGAACGCGCCGCACGACCTGCTGTTCTACGCGGGCGACGCGACCGTGGAGGCCGACGAGCGCTCCGCCATCGGCGCGTTCGGCGGCGAGGTGCGACCGCGCGAGCTGGACCCGGTCCTGTCGCTGCTGATCATGGTGGGCGTGGTCGCGCTGCTGTTCCCGGTGCTGGTGTTCGTCGGGATCAGCACCAGGTTGGCCGGGTCGGAGCGGGACCGCAGGCTGGCGGCGCTGCGGCTGGTCGGCGCGGGGGCGCGGCGGGTGCGGCGGATCGCGGCGGGGGAGTCGCTGCTGGGCGCGTTCGTCGGCCTCGGCGTCGGCGCGGCGCTGTTCCTCACCGCCCGGCAGCTGGTGGAGCACGTCCGGATCATGGGGCTCAGCGTGTTCGTCGGCGACCTCACCCCGTCGCCGCCGCTCGCCGTGCTGATCTTCGTGCTGGTGCCGGTCCTGGCCGTGGTGACGTCGATGATCGCCATGCGCCACACGGTGGTCGAGCCGCTGGGCGTGGTGCGCCGGACGAAGCCCGTGCGGCGGGCGCTGTGGTGGCGGCTGATGCCCGTCATCATCGGCTCGGGCGCGTTGATCAGCCAGAGCGGCACGCTCGGTGGCACGCGGGCCGACGCGTCGGAGCCGGTCGTGATCGGCGGCATCCTCATGCTGCTGCTGGCCATCCCGGCGCTGCTGCCGTGGGTGGTGGAACGCGCGGTGGGCCGCCTGCGCGGCGGCGCGCCGTCGTGGCAGCTGGCGATCCGCAGGCTGCAGCTGGAGAGCGGCACCGCGGCCCGCGTCGTCGGCGGCGTGGCCGTGGTCCTGGCCGGCGGCATCGCCCTGCAATCGGTGCTCGCGAGCGCCGAGAGCAAGATCGTGGACCGGCCGATCCCCGAGGCGGACAAGAGCCGGATCACGATCAGCATGCGGGACGCGTCGCCCGAGGTGGTCGACCAGACCGTCGGCCTGCTGACGCGCTCGGTCGGGGTGGAGCGGGTGCACCCGACCCGGTCGCTGGGGTTGACGTGGGGCTCGGACGAGTACGACTCGGCGCTGGTCGGCACGTGCGAGGCCCTGAGGGCGCAGGCGGACCTGCCGAGTTGCCGGGACGGTGACGCGTTCTACGTCGACACCGACTTCGCGCGCAGCTCGGCGCGCACGCGCATCCAGCCCGGTCAGCGCGTCGTGGTGATCCAGGACTACGAGACCGGCACCTCCGGTCCACAGTGGACTGTCCCGGAGTTCACCGCGGTCAGGCCACGCCCGGGCGTGACGGACGTGCAGTCGGGACTGCTGGTCACGCCCTCCACCGTGCGCGACCTGCCCGTCACCTCCGACTTTGCCACCGTCCTCGTGCTCGTGGACCCGGACCAGCCGGACATCGCGGAGCACGTGCGCAACGCGTTGGCGCCGATGACGTGGCGGGCCTACGCGTCCTACTTCGGCTCGGCCGACGTGTCCCAACGGGTGCGGGAGTTCCAGAGCATCCGCCAAGCCCTCCTGGCCGGTTCGCTGATCACGCTCCTGCTGGCCGGCGCGAGCCTCCTGGTGCTGGCGCTGGAGCAGGTGCGCGAACGCAGGCGGCCGCTGGCCGTCCTGGCGGCGAGCGGTGTCCCCAAGGGCGCGCTCGCGCGGTCGCTGCTGTGGCAGAACGCCGTGCCGCTGCTCCTGGCGCTCGGCGTGGCCGTGGCGGTGGGCGGCGGCCTGGCGATCCTGCTGTTGCGGATCATCGCCCAGCCGACGGTGCTGGACTGGCCGGGCATCGGCATCCTCAGCGGGGTCTCGGCCCTGATGGTGGTCCTGGTGACCGTCCTGTCCCTGCCGTCCCTGCACCGGGCGACCGGCGCGCTGGGCCTGCGCTCCGAATGACGAACCGGGGCCGCGGCGGATTCGCGGTCACGTCGCACCGCCAGGCCACGCCGCGGGCCTCCGCTGCGTCTGAAGAGATGTGATCACCATGCTGCAACCCCACGGAGCACCCCGCGCGGGCCACCGGAGCGCCCAGGACGCGCTCCGATGAGGTGGGCGACCGACCTGGTCCTGGGCATCCGGCTGGCCGTCGGGGGCAGCCGGACGTCCTGGGCCAGGTTGGCGCTCACCGCGGCGGGCGTCGGCCTCGGCGTCACCGTCCTGCTCCTGGCGGCCTCCATCGGCCCCGCCCGCGAAGCGAAGGCGCAACGCGTGCAGGCCGCCGCCGTCACGTGGACCAAGGGCGACCACACGCTCAAGGTGCGCGACGTCAGCGTGTCGTGGCAGGGCCGGCTGATCACCGGCGTGGAGCTGGCCGCCACCGACCCCGACGCGCCCGCACCGCCCGGCGTCGGCCGCATCCCCCGGCCCGGCGAGCTGGTCGTGTCACCGGAACTGCTGGACCTCATGCGCACCGAGGACTCGGTCCGCGCCCGCTTCCCGGAGAGCGTCATCGGCGTGATCGCCGACGCCGGCCTCCCCAGGCCCAAGTCGCTGATCTTCTACGCGGGCCTGCCCGAAGCGCACCTGGCCGGCGCCACGTCGGCCACCGGGTTCGGCACCGACCTGCGCCCGGCGACCCTCCTGCCCGTCTACCGGCTCCTGATGGTCGCCGCGATCGGCGCGCTGCTCGTCCCGCTCGGCATCTTCATCCTGGTCGCCACCCGCCTCGGCGCCACCGGCCGGGAACAACGCCTGGCCGCGATCCGGCTGGTCGGCGCGTCACGCACCCAGATCCGCTGGATCGCGAGCGGCGAGACGTTGACCGGGGCGGTGCTCGGGCTGTTCGTCGGCGTGGCGCTGTTCTTCGCCGCACGGCCGCTCGCCCGGTTCATCGAGGTGGAAGGGGTCGGCTTCTTCCCCACCGACCTGCTCCCGGACCCGCTGCTCGGCGCGGTGATCGCGGTCGGCGTGCCGGTGGTCGCCGTGGTGTCGGCGCTGCTCGCCGTGCGCACCGAGGACGTCGGCCCGCTCGGCCTGTCCCGGTCCGTCGAGCTGCCGAGGCACCGGGCGTGGTGGCGGTTCGGGCTGATCGGCGCGGGTGCGGCGCTGATCGTGGTGATCTCCGTGGTCGGCAGCTACTGGGAGGTGATGAGCGACGCCCGCCTGGCCGCCGTCCTCGGGCTGGGCATCGCGCTGGTCCTCGCCGGCACGGGCGCGGTGCTGCCGTGGCTCGTCCGCGAGGTCGCCCACCGGTTCGAACCCGAAGGCGTCGCACCGCTCCTCGCCCTGCGCGCGCTCCGCTTCGACGCGGGCACACCACGCGTGTTGTCCGGGGTCGTCGTCGTGCTGACGGGCTCGTTGACGCTCCAGGTCCTCCTCGGCGTCGCGGCCCAGTTCACCGCCGAGCCGCCGTCCGACACGCCCGGCCGCTGGGTGCTGCTCGTGCCGCAGCACACCTCCGTCCGACCGCTGGAGGAGGCGATCGCGCTGGTCGGTGGCGTCCGCCAGGTCAGCGAGGTGCGCCTGCACTCCAGCCGCGACGCGGTCGTCACCAGCACCGACTGCACCGAGATCGCCGAACGCCTCGACGTCGACGACTGCGTGAACGGCTCCGCCTACCTGGTCGGCACCGACGTCGGCCCGGAACCCGGCACCCGGCTCCTGGTCAACGGGCAGCCGTGGGTGGTGCCGCGGTACGCCGTGGTGCCCGACGCCCCGGAGGCCCACCCCGGCCTCGACCGGCCGCACGGGCTCGTCGTGGCCGGTGGCTCGGACCCCGTGCTGGCCGCGATCCCGCCGTACGAGCTCGTCGTGCGGGGCGACCCGGACGAGGCGTTCGGCGATCGGCTGCTGGCCGCCACGAGCCGGACGGACCGCGGCGTCGTGCTGCGCCGGCCGTTCGGCGCGGGGCAGGTCGAGCTGTTCACGTCCCTGCGCGGCGGCGTGATCGGCGGCTCGGTGCTGCTCACCCTGCTCGCCGTGATCGGACTCGCCGCCGCGGCCGTGGACCAGGTCTTCGAACGCCGCCGGCCCACGGCGGTGCTGGCCGCGAACGGCGTGCCGCCGAAGGTCCTCGCGCTGTCCGCGCTGTGGCAGTCGGCGATCCCCGCGGCGCTCGGCATCGGGCTGGCCATCCCCATCGGCCTCGGCACGGCCTGGCTCGTCGCGCCCGCCGACCGGTTCCGCCTGGCCTGGACGGAGATCGCCACCACGGTCGCCGCGGCGGCGGTCGTCGTCCTCGTGGTGTCCCTGTGCACGCTGCCGGCGCTGCGGTCGGCGATCCAGCCGAGCAGCCTGCGCACCGAGTAGCCCCTCACCGACGCACGGAAACGATCACCGGTTCCCTCGACCACACCATCGGGCGGCAGCGGATTCGGCGCGGTATCCCCAGGTCAGGAGCGGTGCTCTCTCGGTGCATGCCAGAACCGACCAACACTGAGCTGATCTTCCGCGCCCGAGCGGGCGACGCGTCCGCGTGGAACGAGATCGTCCGCCGGTACGCCCGCCTGGTCTGGGCGGTGCCCCGCTCGCACCGGCTGAGCCCCGACGACGCGGCCGACGTCTGCCAGGCCGCGTGGCTCGCGCTGGCCGAGAACCTGGCCCGCATCGAGCGACCCGAACGGCTCGGCGCGTGGCTGGTCACGACCGCGCGCCGGGAAGCGCTGACCGTGCTGCGCCTGCGTGGCCGGGAACGGGTGGTGCACGACCTCGGGGACGTGCCCGACGACGCGCTGTCGCCCGAGGACACAGCGCTGGCGGGCGACGCCGGCCCGCGGCTCTGGCGCGCGTACGTGACGCTGACCGACCGGTGCCGGGAGATCCTGCGGCTGGCGGCGTTCGCGCCGGACCTGACGTTCGCGCAGGTCGCTGCGGCGGTCGGCGTGCCGGTCAACAGCCTGGGCGCGACCAGGGGTCGGTGCCTGGCCGTCCTGCGCCGCCGCATCGGCGTCGAGGTGGCCCGATGACCGCCGACCGCGACCTCCTCGACGCCCTCGCCCACCTCGTCGACCACCTCGACCCGCCGCCACCGGCCCTCGCCGCCCGCGCGCTCTCCGCGCTGGACGAGCGCACCGACGCCGCCTCGTTGCGCCTGCTCAGCGACACGGCCCGGGTCGACCCGCCCGGCATGCGCGGCTGCGCCGGCGTCCGCACGCTCACTTTCACCGGCCTGGACCTGCAACTGGACCCCGGCGCGGACGGCCTGCACGTCACCGGCCTGACGCCCGCGAACGCCGGCGGGCTCGCCGCGGTGCGGTGGCCGGGCGGTGAGGCCACCGCGCCGATCGACCCGGCCGGCTGGTTCCACGTCGACCACGTGCCGCACGGCCCGGTGAAGTTCGTCCTGCGCCGCCCGGACGGCGACCACGCCACCCCGTGGTTCGTCGCATGACCCCCGTCGAGACCTGGCAGCCCAACGCGCCCCTGGACGCGCAACCACTGGACGCGCACCTGGTGGACGTCGAACTCGACCGGGCGTTGGCCGAGGGGGACGCGCTGTCGGCGGTGCGGTGGAACGAGCACCGCCTGGCCCGGCGACCGGAACGCACCCCCGGCGCCCACGTCCCGCTGACCGACGTCCTGGGCACTCTGGAGGATCACGCGGTGCTGGTCTTCCTCAGCCACCGAGGCCGGCTCGCGGCGGTGTCGATCAGCGGCGGTCGGTCGCGCGTGCACGACTTCGGCGAGGCCAGGACCGCCGCGCGGTACGTCCGGTCGCTGTCCCTCGGCACGCCGCCGCACGCGGTCGCGTGGCTGGACCGGCTGCTGTGGCCGGCGGGCGACCGTCCCGTCGTGGTGGTGCCCAGTCCCGAGCTCGAACGCATGCCGTGGGCCGCGCTGCCGTCGGCTCGCGGGCGGGCGGTGTCGGTGGCTCCCTCGGTCCGGTGCCGGCACCGGGCCGACTCCCGGCCGTTGGCGGTGTCGCGACGCCTCTGGGTCGCCGGGCCGCGGCTGCGGCACGCGCGCCGGGAGGTGGAGGTGCTGCGCCGGGCGCACGGCGGCCGCATGCAGTCCACAGTGGACGGTGCGCTGCGCGGGATGGGCCGGGCCGACGTCGCGCACGTGGCCGCGCACGGCGTCCGCCGGGGCGAGCTGTTCTCCTACCTGCGACTGGACGACGGCCCGCTGTACGGGCACGACCTGAACGCCTTGCCGAGGGTCCCGTCCGTCGTGGTGCTGTCCGCGTGCGAGTCCGGCCTGGCGCGGGTGTTGTTGCGGCGCGGCGCGCGGGTCGTCGTGGAGAGCGTGCGGGCGGTGCCGGACGACCGGGTGGTGAGCCTGATGATCGATCTGCACGCCCACCTGGCCCGGCCCGCGCAAGCGCTTGCGGACGCCCAGGCCCGGCACGGTGACCTCGGTTTCGTGTGCGTCGGCGCGGGGTGACCGGGTGCCGCCCGACCGGTCGACACCCGAATGGTCTAACGCCGACCCCGACCACGAAACCGCCGCTCAGCCGTCCACACGGGACACGACTTCCGCGTCCACAGCGGACTTCCGGACTCGCGCCAGGAGCCCGTGACCACAACGGACGGTGTTCGCGAACCGGCGGAACAACCCGGACAGCCGCACCGCACCGCCCTTCCGAGTGGGTTCCGCCGGAGAACGTTCGAAAATCCCGTAACCAGTGCTACACATAGCAGAACGTCGACCTCGAACGGTCCGTCCCGTTCGCCGTACCCGGAACGGTGGTGATCCACGGTGGCAGTCTCCGACGCGGTGCGCCGCAGCGGATCGCTGCTGCTCAGGACGCTCGCCGCGGGCGGGTTGGCGACGGCGGCGTGGCTCGTCTGCGCCGGGTCCGCCGCGGCCGACGAGGACCACGCCGACGAGGTGGCGCAGCCGCTCGACGCGCTGACCGTGGCGCTCGACGACCTCCGCGTGCCGGCCGGCCTGCTGGACGACGTGCTGCCACAAGCCGCGCCCGCCGCCGAGTCGGCCGGTTCCGCCCTCCCCGGGGCTCTTCCGCAAGGCCTGCCGGAGTCCCTTCCGCAGGCCCTCGTGCCGGCGGCCGCGCAGGCCGGCGCCGACGAGATCGCGCGCGACCCGGAGTTCCACCTCTTCACGGTCGACCTGAACCCCCTGGCCGCGTCCGCGGTCGAGCCGGAGGCCGCGTTCCCGGCGGTCGTGGCCATGTCCGGGTTCCCGGGCGGGCCGTCGGGCGACCACGCGGGCAGCTACTCCGGCGGCTACTCCGGCGAGGCCGAGGCCTACCCGTACCCCGAGGACGACCGGTACCCGTACTCCGACGACTCGGAGTACACGCACCCCGGTTCCAGCAGTTCGGGTTACAGCCACTCCGGGTCGGTGTCCAACACCATGCCCGCCCCGATGTACGAGGCGAAGGTGGCCGCGAAGGCAGCCGCCCGCGCCGCCGCCGAAGCCGCCCTGACCCCGGCGCCCGCGCCGAGCGTCCCGACGGCGACGGCGGACGAGACCGCGGCGGCCCGCGTGGCCGCCCTGCCGCTCGCACCGCTCGACGCGACGTCGTCGGCGGCGGACGAGGTCACCGCGGACTCCGAGGTGATCTGGGCGGCGCCCAAGCCGAGCGCCCCCGCGCCCGCCCCGAAGCAGGCGCCCGCGCCCAGCGCGCCCACGGCGTCGTCCGGCAGCAGCGCGGACAGCGGCGGCGGCCACCGAGGTGGCCTCCTCGCGTCCTTCTCGGCCCAGTCGAACCCGAAGCCGTCGGCCGCGTGGTCGGTCGAACGGCGGGACGACGGACGGTCCCCCGGCAGCATCCCCGGGCTGCCCAGCACGTCACCCGACTGAGGAAGACGGCACCCGTGTGCCTTCAGCACACGTGAACGCACCCGTCTGACCAGTCACTTCTCACACACCCCGCACTGAAGCGATCCACCGGTCACGCGATCGAGCGATCACCGAAGTCCGTGATCACACGACACCGCGACGTCGACCAGTGATCAGCACGACCACAGGCCCCCGTCCTGCCGACCGCGCCCTGGCAGGAACGGGTACAGGTCCCACCACCGCGCTGCCCCCGCGGCGGAGGGACCGAACGGGAACCTGCGGCAGGGGACGCCAATCCCTGGAGCGTCCCCGCCGCAGGTCCACGGACCACCGTCGGGTTCCGGCCATCGAGGGGCTGCGCCGGAACCCGACGGCGAGGCCGATCAGGCCACCGGCACCGCCACGTCGGACTCGCCGGTCAGCCCGACCCCGGAGACCGACGCGGCGACCAGCCCCAACCGCCGCACCGCGTCCCGCAGCACGTCGACCGGCTGCACGTAGGGAAGTCGCAACCACCGCTCGAACCCGCCGTGCGCGCCGAACCGCGATCCCGGCGCCAGGCGGATGCCGTGGTTCTGCGCGACGACCGCCACGCGGGTGCTCACCGGGGCGTCCAGCTCGCACCACACGCTGAGCCCGCCCGCCGGCCGGCGGAAGCGCCAGCCGGGGCAGTGCTCGCGCAGGCCGTCCATGAGCACGTCGCGCTGCACGGCGAGCTGCGCGCGCCGTTCCCGCAACGCCGGTTCCGGGTCGGCCAGCAGGTCCGCCAGCACCAGCTGGTCGACCACCGCGGACCCGAGGTCGAGCGCGGTGCGGGTGGACACCAGGCGGTGGACGACCTCGGTCGACGCGCGGATCCAGCCGATCCGCAGGCCGCCCCAGTGCGACTTGCTGGCCGACCCCAGCGTGACGACGAGGTCTTCGGCGAACGCGGCCATCGGCGGCGGGCCGTCCAGCGGGTCGCCGTCGAGGTCCAGTTCGGCGACGGTCTCGTCCACCACCAACGGGGTGCGCGCGCGGCGCGCGATGTCGGCCAGCTCGGCACGGCCCTCGGCGTCGAGCCGGTGCGCGGTCGGGTTGTGGAAGTCCACCACGACGTACGCCATGCGCGGCGCGGCCTGGCGCAGGGCGGCGGCGATGCCGGGCAGGTCCCAGCCGGTGTCGGTCATGGCCACCGGCACCGGGATCGCGGACACGGCCTTGATCGCGTCGAGCGCGTTGGGGTAGCTGGGCTGCTCGACCAGCACCCGGTCGCCGGGACCGGTCAGCAGGCGCAGGGTCAGCGCGAGCGCGTGCTGGGCGCCGCTGGTGACCACGATCTGGTCCGGTGACGTGGGCAGGCCGCGGGCCGCGTACCGGTCGGCGATGCGCCGCCGCAGCTCGGGCAGGCCGTGCTCGTAGTAGCCGTGGTCGGCGAGGTGCTCGGGCAGGTAGCGCCGGACGTTGTCGAACGCGGCCAGCACGCCGGGCAGCGCCGGGGGCGCGGCACGGGCGAAGTCGACCATGCTGTGGCCGACCAACGGCGTGTCCGGAACGGTCCCTAACATCCCCGTGGGCAGGCTGATCCACGACCCCGCGCCCCGCCGGCTCGCGACCAACCCCTCCGAGCGCAACTGGTCGAGCGCCGCCGTGATCATCGTGCGGCTCACCGGCAGCGCCTCGGCCATCTCGCGCTCGGAGGGCAGGCGGGTGCCGGCGGGCAGCCGACCGTCGAGCACGAGCAGCCGCACCGCCGCCGCGAGGTCGGCCGAGCCGTGACGTGCGCCACCGCGACGCCACTCACCCAGCAGTCGGGCCAGACGAAGGCCGGATATACGTCCACCTGGTGGGACGTCAGCGTTCATAAGGCCAATTATTGTGAATTGGCTCTGGAATACAAGGCCAATCAACGCTGAGGATGGCCACATGCTCGCCGCCCTCACCCAGGTTTCGGTCACCGTCTCGCCGCTCCGCCGCGTGCCCCAGCTGTTCGCGGGGCTGTGGCTCTACGGCGCGAGCATGGCGCTCCAGATCCGGGCGACCCTCGGCCTCGACCCGTGGGACGTGCTGCACGAGGGCCTGACCAAGATCACCGGACTGTCGTTCGGCACGATCACCGCCCTCGTCGGCGCGGTGGTCCTGCTGTGCTGGATCCCGTTGCGGCAGAAGCCGGGCGTGGGCACGGTGAGCAACGTCGTGGTGATCGGCGTCGCGGTGGACGTGAGCCTGTGGCTCCTGCCGACGCCGGACGGGATGGTGCCGCGCGTGCTGTTCC
This sequence comes from Saccharothrix hoggarensis, assembly GCF_052936025.1. The sequence continues at coordinate 7,258,436 of NZ_CP193624.1, forward strand.
TGGTCGCCGGCATCGTGCTGAACGGCCTGGCAGCCGCCGTCTACATCGGGGCCCGCCTCGGCCCCGGCCCGCGCGACGGCCTCACGACCGGGTTCTGCGCGCGGACCGGGACCTCGTTGCGCCTGGTGCGCACGGTGGTCGAGGTGCTGGTGCTGGCGATCGGCTGGCTGCTCGGCGGCACGATCGGCGTGGGCACCGTCCTCTACGCCCTCGCGATCGGACCGCTCACCCAGGCGTTCCTCCCCCTGGTCACCTGGATGGACCGATCCGCTTCCTGACCTCGGTGTAGCTCACGCCGCGCGCCCCCAGGACCTCGGCCACCAGCCCTCCGTTCGACAGCAGCGCCAGCAGCAGGTGCTCCTGGCGGAGCGTGCGGTGGCCGAGGTCGCGGGCCTCGACGAGGCTCCGCTCCAGCACCCGCTTCGCCGCGGGCGTGAACGGCCGGTGGTTGCCGAAGAACCGCCGCCGGCGCCGTGGCGGCGCGACGGCCAGCGCGCCCTCGCCGTGCGACCGCTCGACCGACGCGACGATCTCGTCCACGTCGATGCCCAGCCCCCGCAGCGCCGCGGTGTCGGCGTCGCTCAGCCCGCCCTTGCGCCGGGCCGCGGTGAACGCCTCCACCACGTCGTCGCGGCCAAGCCGGAACTCCGCGAGCACCGGCGAGTCGAGCAGCGCGAGCGCCAGGTGCTCCGGGCCGATCTCCGGCGCGTCGAGCCGTTCCGCCTGCGTCACCGCCTCGTGGACGGTGCGGCGGGCGGACCTGGTGAACCGTTCCCCGATCATCGGTCTCCCCCGTGCTTCTTGTGGACGGCCTGCCGGGTGACACCCAGCTCGGCCGCGATCTCCTGCCAGGACCAGCCGCGGGCGCGGGCGTTGCGCACCTGGACCGCTTCGAGCGTTTCGAGCAGGCGGCGCAACGCGCTCACCGCTCGAAGCCCGACCCTGGGGTCCCGGTCACCCGCCGCCGAGGCCAGCTCGGTCGCTTCAGTCATGCCGTCAACTTTGGTTGACACCCGCCGGGTTGTCAACCCCGGTTGACACACTAGGCTCGACGTCGATGCCGGAGATCACCACCGCCGAACGCCCTGGACTCGGCCTCGACGGCCTGCCGCGCCCCACCGAGGACCGCGTCGTCCGACTCGCCAACGCCGTGGTGCTGCTGGACGGAGCCACGTCGCCGACCCCGCGCGTCCGTGACGGTGGCTGGCACTCGCGCCACCTCGCCGACGAGCTGGCCGCGTCCGGGAGGTTGACCGGCGACCTCGCCGACGTGCTGGCCGACGCGATCGACCGGTTGGCCCGCCGGCACGACCTGACGCCCGGCGACTCGCCGTCCAGCACGGTCGCGATCACGCGGTGGACCGACACCGCCGTGGACGTGCTGGTGCTCGGGGACAGCCCGGTCGTGGTGTTCACCGACGCCGGCGCCGAGGTGGTGACGGACACCCGCCTGCGCGACCTGCGGGGCAAGGTCGACCGGATCACCGACTGGCGCAACCGCGAGCACGGCTGGTGGGTGGCCGAGGCCGACCCCGCCGCCGCGCTCCGCGCCGTCCGGGCGAGTTGGCCGCGCGACCGGGTGCGGGCCGTGGTGATGGCGACGGACGGCGTGTCGTGCGGGGTGGACGAGTACGGGTTGTTCGCCGACTGGAAAGCCGTGTTGGACATCACTTCCCGGAAAGGCCCGGAAGCGGTGCTGGACGAGATCCGCGCGGCGGAAGTGGGTGACGTGGATCGCACGAAGTGGCGTCGGGCAAAAGTGCACGACGACCAGGCGTTGGCGGTCATCGGATTCGGCGGCGGTTGATCCGGCGCCGGTTGATTCGGCGCCGAAGGATCGGCGCCGGGATCACCGAGATTCGTGCGGGCAAAGAAAAAGCCCCTCGCGGGAGGCGAAGGGCTTTTCGAAGGCTGGTGGCCAGGGGCGGGGTCGAACCGCCGACCTACCGCTTTTCAGGCGGTCGCTCGTACCAACTGAGCTACCTGGCCAGGTAGCGGCTCGACCAACCGGCCGAACTGCCTTGCGACCCAGACGGGACTCGAACCCGCGACCTTCGCCGTGACAGGGCGACGCGCTAACCAACTGCGCCACTGGGCCTTGCTCGTACTGCTGCACAACGGTACTACGTGCCCCCAACGGGATTCGAACCCGCGCTACCGCCTTGAAAGGGCGGGGTCCTAGGCCGCTAGACGATGGGGACCCAGTTCCTCCGGTAGCCGTTGGGCCACCTTCTTCCCAGGCCCTCCACGCTGTCCGGTGGAAGCATCGTAAGCATAGGGCACAGGAGTGCACACCTCCAAAACGGGGGTGGCACAACGTGTTGACCTGCGATTCCACCCCCGTTGGGGACGGTTCACCCCGTCGTCGGGGCCGATGTCGGGGCCGACGGGGCCGCTGCGGGGTCCGCCGTCGGGACCACCGCGAGCAGCCGATCGGCGAACTCGGCGCGTTCCGCGTCGTCGAGGACGGCCAGCGCCTCGTCGAACCGCTCGTCGGTCAGCCGCTCCGCCTCGCGCCACCGCGCCGCCAGGTCCGGGCGGTCGGCGACGGACGCCAGCAGCGCCTCCGCCTCGTCCGGGCGCCAGCCCGTGCGCCGGAGCCGGCCGCGCCCGCCGCCGGGGTCCACCGCCACGGCCTGCGGGACGCCGAGGCCCACGGCGCGCAGCGCGGCGAAGTGCAGGCCGCCGCGCAGCTCGCGCAGCACCATCAGGACGTGGCCGAGGCGCGCCGGGCCGTCGTCGGGACGTGCCGCGTCGCGCCAGCCGCGGAACAGCGGCAGGCCGGAGGGGTCCGCGCCGTCGACCACCGCGAAGCCGAGGTCCGCGAGCCGGTCCGGCTCGGCGACCGCGCCGAGGTGGTTGCGCGACCAGTCCCAGCAGGCGTTGAGGTAGGCGTCGATGGCGCGGTCGGCGGGGAAGCCGCGCACGATCGCCGTCTCGACCAGCCACTCCGGGAAGATGCCGATCACGGACGCCACCACGCCGGGGACCGGGTCGCCGAGCACGGCCGTGCGCCCGCGGAAGTAGAGCGTGCGGGGCGGGAGGCCGGAGGCGTGCTCGCGGGCGGCGAGTTCGGGCGAGGTCATGAACCGCCCACCCAGGCTGACGACCTGTTCCCGGGTGAGCTCGGAAGTCGACCGCATTTCATAACGGTGTCACATAACAGCGTTACGCAGCAACACCCGAGGTCTCCGCAGTGCTGCGGAAGACCCCGGCGGAGAACCCTCGACATGCCGGACGGCCCCTGCGTCGACGCGCTCCCGGGGTTGGACGGGCGCGGGTCGCGGAGGGGCCGTCGGCCGCGTGCCCTACCTCTGCACGGGTGGCACGCCCCCGTCCTCGCCCGGCGACAAGCCGAGCATGTCCAGCAGCAACCGGCAGTCCTCGGCGCTCGTCGCGCCCCTGGCCACCGACAACCTGGCCCGGTGAACCTGCTCGTCCGAGATCCGCGACGGTTCACCGGTTCGCTGGGCAGGCACCCCACCGCCACCCGGCCTGGACATCGTGTCGTCCTGGTTCCACAGGAACTGACGTACTTCTAGGGACCCGCTCATGACGCCTCCCCGACTTGAGGTTGGCGCGAGGCTAAGCGAGCCCGTCGAACCGCCGCAGCCCCCCGCAGAGTGATTCACAGGCGACGGAGCGTCACTTTCCGTGTAGGCCACTTGGTGTCAAGCGTCGCGTGATGTGCTTGACGCGAACGAGGAGGGTGCAACCCATGACCGAACCGGTACCGGGGCAGACGCCGGAACCCGCGGTGGCGGATGACGCAACCGCCACACCGCCACCGGCAGGCCCGCCCGCGGCGGAACAGCAGCCGATCGAGACGCCCGGTCGGGCCACCGGGGCCACCGAGCCCCGACCGGCCGAGCCCGCCCCCGAGCCAGGGGCGGCCGGGCCTGGCGGGTCCGGGCCGACCGGGGCCGAGGACGCGCCCGGCGGCGGTGCGGGCGAGGCGGGCGGGCCCGGCGCGGGTGGGCCGGTGGACCCGCAGGAGTTGTTCGGCAGCCTCTCGCTGTCCGCGATCGAGGCGGACATCGACCGGCTCATGAACGACAAGATGAGCGAACTCGACGGGATGCTCGCGGGGCTCGAGGAACTGGTGCAGCGGTTGGAGGGCGAGATCACCAACCTGGAGCCGCCGCCCGACGACCCGAAGACCCCCTAGCGGCGGCCTCCACCGGCGTCGGCCATCCGGCCGCACAGGGGGTCCGGCCAGCGGTTCCGGTGATCGGCCCGCTGAAGATTTCGGGTCAACCCACTCCCCATGCCCACGTGCGCGTGCAAGAATCCGAATTGCTGACACACCCCCGGTCAGCGCCTGTGGAGATCCCCTCCGGCCCCCGCGTTCCTCCCCCTGGCGCGGGGGCCTCTCCATGCACACATCTGTGACCCAGGCCACACTTCGGGCGACTCCGCAATCCAACCGTTATCGTTGCGCGGTGCCTCTTGGATCCCTTGGACGGTCGAAGTCCGGCCGGCATCGCCCTCCCGCGTCCGAACAGGACGAGACGCTGCCCGACGACGAGTTGACGTCGTACCTCGCAGCCCTCGCCCCGGAGACCGCGGACGCGGAGACCACCGCCGGCACCAGCTTCGGCAACGCGCAGGTCTACCAGCTCCGCCTCCAGCTCATGGCGAACGAGCAGCTGAAGGAACTGGCCGCGGAGCGGCAGACGTCCCCGCAGGCGCTGGCCACCGAGTGGGTCATGCAGCGACTGGAGTGGGAAGCCCGCCAGCGCGGCTTCTAGCCGCCGCCGATCGGCAGCAGCACGACAACGCGCAGGCCCCCGACCATCCCGGTCGGGGGCCTGTTGTCACGCGACGACCCGTCCGCCCGAGCGGTTCCGCCCGGACGGTCCCGCCGCGATCAGACCTTGCGCACGTTCTGGGCCTGCGGACCCTTGGTGCCCTGGCCGATCTCGAACTCGACCCGCTGGTTCTCGTCCAGGGTGCGGAATCCCTGCCCCTGGATCTCCGAGTAGTGCACGAAGACGTCCGGCCCGCCGTTCTCCTGCGCGATGAAGCCGAAGCCCTTTTCGGAGTTGAACCACTTGACAGTGCCCAGTGCCATGTACCTGCCTCCATCGCAGGGAAGCTTGGGGCTGCACCGTGCAACCCCGGCCGTCCGGGGGCGTTTCCCCCACCAACCGGAGCGGAGGCGGCACGCCCGCGTGTCGTTCCGCGAGCGTGAGACACGAACACAGAAACCACGGCCTGCGTTGCCGAGCGTATCGGTTGGCCACCCGGAGCACTACCACTCCGAAGTCATTGGTCCACTGGGAATCTACTTCTCGGTCACCTTCGGCGGATCGGGCAGTCGCACGCCCGCTTGCCCGATGTTCCGCTCCAACGCGGACCGCCACTCGCCGGAGCCGACCATCTTCTCGATGGCCGCGCTGACGTCCGCCCGGCCCTTGGCGTCCGACTTCGCCAGGCCGACGCCGTACTGCTCGGTGGTGAACGGTTGACCGACCAGCTTCAGCAGCTCGGGGTTCTCCGCCACGTACCCGGCGAGGATCACCTCGTCGGTCGTCACGGCGTCCACGTTCTCCGCCAGCAGGGCGATGACGCAGTCGCTGTACTGGCCGTACTCGACCAGCTGCACGTCCTGCGCGAACTGGTCCTTGACCTTCTGCGCGGACGTCGACCCGGTGACCGAGCACAGCTTCTTGCCGTTCAACGTCTCCGGGCCGCGGATCTCGTCCTCGGTCATCCGCACCAGCACGCCCTGGCCCGTCTGGAAGTACGGACCCGCGAAGGACACCTGCTCCTTGCGCTTGTCGGTGATCGAGTAGGTGGCGACGACGAAGTCGACCTCGCCGGAGGCGATCAGCTGCTCGCGGTCGGCGGAGCGCGCCTCCTTCCAGGTGATGCCGGACTCGTCGACGCCGAGCTGGGCGGCCACGTACTTGGCGACGTCCACGTCGAAGCCGACGAACTTGCCGTCGAGCCTGCGCTGGCCCAGCCCCGGCTGGTCGAACCGGATGCCGATGGTCAGCTCGCCGTCGTCGGCCTTGCCGGCGAGGGTGTCGTCACCGGCGCCGCCGCACGCCGCCGCGGTCAGGGTCAGGGCTGTCACCAGCGCGGTCGCGGGCAGCAGTCTTCGGAACAGCATGAGGTGCGGACCTCTCGGGGTGCTCGGGAACGCGGCACGGATCGGCGCGCCGGACGTTGGTCATGCTAAGCAAACCGAGCAGAGCTCATGATGCGACGAAGGTCTCACCGGCCCAGTGCGCTAGCCCGTTCAGCGTAACGGGAGCTGTGAGTCGGATGACTGCGGTCCGGGGCGGGCGCGGCGACGTCCGGGCAGCTAGGACGGCAGCTGCGCGCGGCGGGGCGCCACGCGGACGCCGAGCCGGTGGATGGCCTTGTTCACATGTCCTTCCGGCACGCCCCAGCGGATCGGCGCGGGCACCAGGAGGGCCGCGGCCCGGACGGCGCGCAGGATGGCCGTGGCGGCCGGTTCGGGGTACGGGCGGTGGCCGTGCAGGGCGATGGCCCACGGGGGCAGCACGGAGTACGCCAGGTGCCCGAGCAGCGGCTCGTAGGCGTCGAGGCCGAGCCGCAGCACGCCGCCCACCGGCGGGCGGTGCAGGAACCGGTACACCACCTCGGAGTCCTCGGTGCGGCGCAGCTCGGGGAGCACGGCGGCGAAGTAGTCCGCCATCTCGCGGGCGCTGCCGGGCACCTCGTCCTCGTGCAGGCCGACCAGGGCGGCGGTGCGGCGCTGCTCGTCGTAGTAGCGGTCCGCCTGGGCGTCGGTGAGGCGGTAGCCGGCGCGGCGCAGCACGGTGAGGAACGAGTGCACCTCGGCGCAGTGCACCCACAGCAGCAGCTCGGGGTCGTCGACGCGGAAGCTCCGGCCGGCGGCGTCCTTCGCGCGGAGCGAGCGGTGCACGCCGCGGACGTGCGCGGCGGCCCGCCGGACCTCCTCCGTCGAGCCGTAGCTGACCGTGCCGACGAAGTTGGCCGTGCGCAGCAACCGGCCCAGCGGGTCCTGCCGGAAGTTCGAGTTCTGGACCACCGCGGCGACCGCGCGCGGGTGCAGGGCCTGGAGGTACAGGCTGGAGATGCCGGCGACCCACATCGCCGGGTCGGCGTGCAGCTGCCACGTCACCGTTCCCGGTCCGAGCAGCCCGACATCCATGTTTTCGATCGTGGCACAGACGCCGCGCGTCGCCGAGGGCCAAGATGGTGCGCATGGATCTGGATCGCGCAAGGGACTTCATCCGCCGCAACCCGCGCGCCGTGCTGTCGGCCAACCGCTCGGACGGCTCGCCGCAGATGTCACCGGTGCTGGCGACCGTCGACGACGAGGGCCGCGTGGTGATCAGCACCCGCGAGACGGCTTACAAGGTGCGCCAGCTGCGCAAGGACCCGCGGGCCGCGCTGTGCTTCTTCACCGAGCGGTTCTTCGGGGAGTGGTTGCAGATCGAGGGCACCGCGACCGTCGTGTCGCTGCCGGAGGCGATGGACCCGTTGATCGACCTGTACCGGCGGATCTCCGGGGAGCACCCCGACTGGGACGAGTACCGGGCCGCGATGGTGGCCGAGCAGCGCGTCGTGATCCGGATCGAGCCGCACCGCGCCGGACCGGACGTGAGCGGCTGACGACCTCCGGGGCGTAACGCCTCCAGCAGCGGAAACGATTCCACGTGACACCGTGGAGCGTCGGATCGGGTGCGGGATGAGCAGTGGCAGGAGCGTCGCCTTCGCCGGCGTGGTGCTGTTGTCCGCGGCCGGCGCGGTCGTGGCGCTGGCCCTGTCGGTCGACGGACCGCGCCCGGTCGACGCGCGGCGGGTGGACGCGGGACCGGTGCGACCGGGGGTGCTGAGCGTCTCCTACACCACCAAGATCGAGGTGGCGCGGTCCGCGACCGCGGTGCACATCGCGCCGCCCGCGCCACGTCCCGCCCCGCCGCCGGTCGCCACGAGCACCACGGTGACCGAGCCGCCACCACCACCACCACCGCCGCCACCGGAGACGTCGAGCACCGTGGAGAGCACGACGCCGTCCAGCACGGTTGCGGACGAGAACTGCGACCCGTCGTACGTGACCGACGGCGTGTGCGTGCCCCGGCACTTCCCGACGGGTGTGTGGCTCAAGTGCGAGTGGATGCACGAGCAGGGCGTCAGCCGGATCGAGGTGGTGGGCCGGGACCGCCACTACCTCGACCGCGACCGCGACGGCATCGCCTGCGAACGCGCGGACTGAGCGGACTGACCGGGCGCCGCCGACCGGACCGGTGGGCGGCGCCCGGCCGGGGCGGCGACGGACGCCACGTCGGCCGCGCCCGATCCGCCGCGCCCGATCCGCGCCGCCCGATCCGCGTCGGCCGGGCGACGCGGGTCAGCGTTCGGCCAGGCGGTCCAGCGCGCCTCCCACGCGGTCCGCCAGGAGGCCCACCGCGCCGACGGCCCGGCTCATCGGGTCGTCGTCCGAGCCGCCCAACGCCTGCGCCCGGACGTACCCGGCCTTCACCTCGGCCCAGCGCGCCGCCTGCTCCGGCGTGAGCGTGCCCCGCAGTTCGGCCAGCTTCAGCAGGTTCGCCTCCGCGCCCGACGTCAACGTCTGCGCCTCGCCGACGTAGTGGTCGTCGATCACGGCGGCCAGCTCGGCGTCGTTCATCACCGGCACGACCTTCTCCGCCAGCTTGTTCATGTTCCGGTAGGAGCCCTGCAACCGGAACGGCGGCTCGACGCGCGAGGCGTCGGACTGGGCGGCCGAGGCGATGTACGCCTGGTTGTTCGCCAGCACGACCTCCTGCACCCGCAACAGCTTCCGCAGCACGGACAGCACCTGCTCCAGCTCCACCGACGTGTACGGGTGCGCGAGCCGGTCCGCCCGCACCTCCTCGCCGCGCGCCATGCGCACGAGCAGCTCGACGTCACCGCGGTCCCGCGTGGACAGCGGCGCGAGCACCGGGTTCGAGGTGAGCGCGTTCTCGACGTAGCTCAGCGCGAACAGGTCCTCGCGCCCGGACAGGACGTCACCGAGGTTCCACACGTCGGCGCGGTTGGCGAGCATGTCGGGGATGCGGAACCGCTGCCCCGACTCGGTGTACGGGTTGCCGGCCATGCACACCGCGAACCGCTTGCCCCGCAGGTCGTACGTGCGGGTGCGGCCGTCCCACACGCCCTCCATCCGCCGCTGCGCGTCGCACAGGGAGATGAACTTCTGCAGCAGCTCCGGCGACGTGTGCTGGATGTCGTCCAGGTACAGCAGGACGTTGTTGCCCGCCTCCAGCGCGAACGAGATCTTCTCGACCTCCTGGCGGGCGGTGGCGTTCGGCGCGTCCGCCGGGTCGACCGACGTCACGTCGTGGCCCAGCGACGGGCCGTTGACCTTGACGAACACCAGGCCGAGGCGGTGGGCGACGTACTCCATCAACGTGGTCTTGCCGTAGCCGGGCGGTGAGATGAGCAGCAGCAGGCCCATCTGGTCGGTGCGCTTGTCGTCGCCCGCCGCGCCGAGCTGCTTGGCCAGGTTGTCGCCGATCAGCGGCAGGTACACCTCGTCCAGCAGCCGGTTGCGGACGAACGCGCTCATCACCTTGGGCCGGAACTCGTCCAGCCGCAGCCGGGTTCGCTCCCGGGCCACGACCTCGTTGCGCCGGCGCTGGTACGCCCGGTAGGCGGGCACGCGCAGCTCCCGGAACGCGCGGGTGCGGGTGAGCAGCTCGTCCAGCCGGAGCTCCAGCTTCCGGTCGGTGATCCGGGGGTGCGTGCCGAGCAGACCGTCCACAGTGGCCAACAACTGCGCCGACGAGTCGTGCCGGGGCAGGTCGCGGCACAGTTCGAGGGCCACCGCCTCGGGCAGGTCCGGTTCGGCGCGGCCCGCCAGGAACGCCTCGTACCAGCCCTCCACGAGCCGCCGCCGCACCGCGAGGTCGTCGAAGGCCCGCAAGTCCTCGTCGAACTCCTTGCGCCCGCCCAACGCCCGGTGGAACTCGTCCACCAGAGCCCGCGCCCCGGCGCTCGTCGCGAACCCGGACGGCGCGCTGCACAACTCCTCGAACAGGTACTCGCCCGCCAACGGGTCGCCGGCCCGCTCGGACAGCTCCGCGCACAGCTCGTCGATCGCCGCGGTGTGGCCGAACACCGTGCGCGCCCGTCCCAGCGACGTCGCGCGCCGCTCGAACAGCTCCCGCTCCCGCTCGTCGGCCGACGCCCAGTACAGCTGGGCCGCGGCACGGGCGGCCGGCGGGTACCGCAGCACGCCCGCGCCCGCGTGCAGGCGCAGCAGCACGTCGAGGACGCGTGCCGCGTCGTGGTCGTGCACGCCCCGCTCGTACCCCTCGTCCAGCCGCGACTCGGCGACCTGGCGCACCAGGTCCGGCAACCGGTCCTCGGTGACGGCGGCGTGCAGCGCGTCGAGCGGGTGCGTGGCCAGGATCGACGCGGCCAGGTGCTCGGCCCGGTACACCTCCGCCGTCTCCGAGACCAGCGGCTGCTCCCAGAACGGCCGGGTGTCCGCGAACTCCGGGTCGCGCACCGGCGCGCGAAAGTCCGTGCCGGTGATGGCGAACGCCAGGTCGCCGTCCTTCGGCACCAGGGTCAGGTCGACCGGCTGGGTGTTCACCGCGAACCGGTGCCGGCCCAGCCGGATCGTCTCGCCGTCGAACAGGTCCAGCCGGTCGCGCAGCGCGCGTCCCGCCTCCTGCCGCGCGGCCAGCACGCGGCCGTCCAGCTCCTCCGCGCGCACCTGGTCGCCCAGCGCGCGCAGCTCGTCCGCGACCGACCTGACCCGCGCCACCATCGGGTCGGACGCGAAGTAGGTGTTCACCTCGTCCAACGACGCCAGCGACGCGACCCGCCCGGTCACGCTCGCCAGGATGCGGTCGGCAGAGGTGGCCAGCCGGTCGGCGCGGCGGGCGCTGTCGTCCAGCAGCGCCTGCTTGCGCGACGAGAACGCCTCGTAGACGTCGGTGCGCTTGTCGCCGAGGCGGGTCAGGAAGTCGTCGAACTCCCCGAACCGGGCCTCCAGGTTCTCCAGCTGCAGCAGCAGCCGGCCCAGCTGCTCGTCGCAGCGCCGCGGGGTGTCGGCGGCGGCCAGCGCGCCCGTGACGGCCTGGCCCAGCAACGCGAACTCGGCGGCGAACTCGGCCCGGCCCTCGGTGGCCAGCAGGGCGCGCCTGCGACCGTCCACAGTGGCCCGTGCCCGGTTCAGGCCGCCCAGCACCTCGCCGATGCGCTCCAGGATCGAGGTGCGCACGGTGGCGTCGGCGATGTCCAGCGAGCCGACGACCTCGGTCAGCACTTCGAGCCCGCGCTGCTGCTCGCCCAGCTCCTCCACCACCGGCGCGGCCTCGGCGACCGTGCCGATGGCCTCCGCCTCGGCGACCAGCCCCGCCACCTGCTCGTGGTAGCCGGTGAACGCGTCGTCGCGGCGCAGGTGCTCGACCGCCCGCCGCGCCGTGGCGCCCAGCTCGTCACCGAGGCCCGCGACCAGCTCGTCGATGCGGGCGACGTCGACGTACCGCAGCTCCTTCAACGTCACCAGGTGGCCCTGCGCCCGCCGCAGGTCGGCCAGCTGCCGCACCCACGCGTCGGCCGTCGTCGGCACGTCGCCGCGCACCCGCCGGACCAGGGACGCGACCTCCCCGTCCGCGTCGGCCAACGCCGTCGCGGCCTGGTCGGTCAACGCCTGCACGGTCTCGAACTCGTCCAGCACCTGCTCGGCGGTGGCCCGCACCTGCGTCAACGGGGTGCGCAGGTCCTCCAGCTCCGCCTCGCCCAGCCAGTGGTAGGCGTCGAACACCCTGGTGCAGGAGGCGATCAGGTCCTCGAACACGGGCACGGACGGCGCCATCTCGCCCACCATGCGGCTCACCGACAGGCAGTCGGAGATGCCGCGCACCAGGTCCGCGTTGCCGACCCGCTCCAGCGGGCCCGTGCCGACGGGCTGCGCGGCCGCGTACGCGTCCGACAGGTACGGCGTCTGCCACACCTGCATCGGGTGCACGCGGGTCGGCTCGTCACTGGATGCGCGGAACACGACCAGCGTGCCGTCGTCGAACAGCGAGTACCCGTGGCACGACAGGGGGTTCGCCACTTCCTTGCGGATCACGTTGTACGGCAGCAGCAGCGACCGGCCGTCGCGGCGGGCGTGGAAGACGTACAGCACGTCCTCGCCGTTGGTCGAGCGGATGACCCGCTCGAACTCGAGCTCGTCCACCACCGTGTCGAACGTCTTGTTCACGCCCGTGGCCAGGTAGTAGCCGCCGGGGAAGATCAGGCCCTGGTCCTCGGGCAGCCGTTGGCACGCCTGGCCGATGCCGTCCAGCCGCACCACGGACCGGGTGCGGGTGTTGAACACCAGGTGGCGCCACGCGGTCTCGTTGTACGGGCGCACGCGGAGCAGGATCAGCGACCCCACCCGCGCGTAGTGCACCTCGCCGTCGGCGAGCGACTGCAGCGGCTCGTCCACCGGCTCGCGGTAGACGCCCTCGCCGGTCTCGGTGTTGTTCTCCACCTTGATCGTGAGGTCGCCGTTGATGGTCTCGACGAAGACCTCGTCCTCGATGGAGATGTGCGGGTGGCGGCCGAGCACGTGGTGCTCGCGCCCGGTCGCGACCCACTCGAAGTCGTGCGACGGCGGGAACACGTGGTCCCGTTCGCCCCGGTTGTCGAGGTACTCCACGGTGCCGTCCACGCCGACCTGCCAGCGCAGCACCCGGATGTCCTCGATCCGCGCGCCCGTCTGGAACACGGCCAGCAGCCTGCCCTCGACCCGGCGCAGCTGGATCAGCCGGGTGTCCCGGTAGTACCGGTACAGCTCGGCGAAGTCGCGCTCGAACCGCGGGTCGCGCAGCAGGCCGGGCAGCTCGTCGTCCCCGGCGTCCTCGAACCGGAACGCGTCGCCGTCGCGGGTGAAGCGGTGCAGCGAGAACACGTCGTCGACCGTCGTCTCCGGCTTCAGGCCGATGAAGACGTTGTAGCCGAACAGCATCAGCCCGGCCACCTGCGACCCCCGCCCCTCGGCGACGGAGAGGGGAACGCAGTCGCGCGGCACGCAGTTGTGCTCGGTGCGGATGCGCTCGGTGCCCAGCAGCGTCAGCTCGGCGCTGCCGAACACCTCCAACCGGCGCGCGTTGAGCGCCTCCGCCCGGCGGGCGAGCCCGGCGGCCTGCTCGGCCAGCCGGACCCGCAGCACCTCGTAGGTGCCCGCGTCGAGCCCCGTCTCCGCGACAGTGGTCACGACAGCGAGGCGACCGGCCGCTCGGCCACGCCCAGGCGTTGCGCGGCGGCCAGCAGTTCGCGCAGCTTGGCCTCGTCCGGCCCGCCGGAGTTGATCAGCTTGAGCAGCAGCGCGGACACGGTCAGGTTCTTCACGTCACCGGTGCTCAGCGAGCCGAGGAGCCGGCCGACGTCGTCGGTGAAGCTCGCCGACCCGTCCAGCCACGGCCCGGCCAGCGCCTGCGCCACGTCCGAGTGGCCGACGAACCCGTCCACCTGCTTGCCGACCGTGATGGCGCCGACGATCCGGTCGAAGAACATGCTGTCGCCGCCGACGATGTCGATGTCGGCCTTCTCCAGGCCCGCGGCGAGCACCTTCGCCTGCGACTCGGCCACCTGCCGCTGCACGTCGATCCCGGCGAGCCGGATCTCCTTCTCGGCCTCCAGCCGGAGCCGGTACTCCTCGTGCTCGCGGGTGGCGCCGTCCAGCGCCGCCATCGCGCCCGCCTTGTCCGCCAGGCCCTCGGCCTCGCCCTTCAGCTTCTCGCGGATCGCCAGGGCCTCCACCAGCGCCTTCTCGCGGTCCACCACGGCCTCCGCGCGGCCGACCTTCTCGATCGCCTCCGCGTCACGCTCGCGCACCTGCACGTCGGCCAGGCCGCTCGCCGCCGCGTCCGCCTGCTTGCCCTCGGCGAGGCGGATCATGGCGCGGGTGTCCAGCTCGGCGGCCTGCTGCCGGGCCTCGGCGAGGAGCAGTTCCTCGCGGGCCTTGAACTTCGCGGCCTGCTCGGCGGCCTCGGCGGCCTTGATGTCCTTCACCAGGCCTTGCTGGGCCTGCGCCTCGGCGTGGATGACCAACGTCTGGCGCTCGCGCTCGGCCTCCTCGACCGCGCGCAGCCGCTTGATGATCTCCTCCTGCTCGGCCACGGTCTTCTCGACCGCGATCCGCTCGCGCACCACCTCGGCGATGGCCCGCTTCTCGCCCTCGACCTCCTTGTCCGCGGAGATGCGGGACAGCTCGGTCTCCCGTTCCCGGCCGATGACCTCCAGCAGCCGGTCCTTCTCGATGCGCTCGGTCTCGATCGCGATGACCCGCTCGCGGTTCTTCTCCGCGACGGCGATCTCGCGCGCCTTGTTCTCGGTCTGGATGCCCAGCTGCTCCTCGGTGCGGATGTGGGCGGTGTTGGCCTTCAGCCGCTCCTCCGCCTGCACCTTGGCGATCTCCGCCTCCTCGCGGGCGCGCATCGTCTCGACCTCGCGCTTCTGCTTGATCTCCGCGTCGGCCTGGCGGCGCTCCAGCTCCAGGATCGCCTCGCGCGCCTCGACGTTCTGGCGCGTGATCTCCTTCTCCTCGTGCCGCGTGAACTCGTTCGTGCGGACGTGCTCGATCGCGGTCAGCTCGGTGATCTTGCGGATGCCCTGGGCGTCCAGGATGTTCGACGGGTTGAGCTGCGCCATCGGCGTCTGCTCCAGGTAGTCGATCGCCGCGTCCTCCAGGCTGTAGCCGTTGAGGTCGGTGCCGATGACCTGGATGATCCGGTCGCGGAACTCGTCGCGCTTGGTGTAGAGGTCGATGAAGTCGAGCTGCTTGCCGACCGTCTTCAACGCCTCGGAGAACTTGGCGTTGAACAGCTCCTGCAGCGTCTGCTCGTCGCTCGCGCGGGCGGTGCCGATGGCCTGGGCGACCTTGATGACGTCCTCGACGGTCTTGTTGACGCGCACGAAGAACGTGATGCGGATGTCGGCCCGGATGTTGTCCTGGCAGATCAGGCCCTCTTGCCCGGCGCGGCGGATCTCGATGGTCTTCACCGAGATGTCCATGATCTCCGCGCGGTGCAGCACGGGAAGGACGACGGCGCCGGTGAACGTCACGTCCACCTTGCGCACCTTGGAGATGATCAGGGCCTTGCCCTGGTCGATCTTCCGGAACAGGCGGCTGATCAGGATCAGCAGGCCGATGACGACGACCAGGACGACGGCGACGAGAATGCCGAACCCGGTGGTGATCACATCCATCAGTGGTCCCCCAGTGTGTGGGTGGGTCCGGCCCAGATGGGCGCGACCCAGAAGAACTCGCCGTCGGCGTCGTAGTCGAAGATCAGGGCTTCGCTGCCCGCGCGGAGCGGGTCCTGCCCGGCCTGCCGCACCTGGACGAGGGCCGACGACCCGTCCGCGGCGGTGACCTCGGCCTGGCCGAAGGTCTGCGTCACCCGGCCGGTGCGGATGACGCACGGGCGGCCGACGAAGTCGAGGCGTGACGCGGGCGGGTCGCTCGGGAACAGCCGCTTCAGCGGCGCCATCACCAGCCGGGTCAGCACCAGGCCCACCACCAGCGAACCTGCCAGCACACCCGCGCCCAGGAGCGTCGACGGCGTGAGCAGCACGGCGCCCACCAGGCACGCGAACCAGGAGAGGACGACCAGGAGGGAAAGTCCGACCGTCGCGGGCACCCCGCCGATGTCGAGCTCGACCCAGTCCGCGTCCGCCGCGCCGAACGCGACGAGCAGCCAGTAGGCGACGACGACCACCAGCAGGATGCTCAGCACGACAACCGGGAATCCCAGCGCCGCGGCGAAGAACTCCCCCATGTGCCCCCCTTTCGCGGGACCTTATCCCGGTGCGGGGCGCCACTTGGGCGGAATCACGCAGCGCGGTCGAACCACCTCGATCAGTGCCCGCCCGGACGTGCGGCCGCGGCTCGGGACCGCGTCGCTGGATATTGGGGTCGCGGGGTCGCGGGGTCGAGGCGTCGCGAGTCCTCGGCGTCAGTCCGCCAGGATGCCGCGCAGGACCGTGCGAACGGCGGCGGTGGGGTCGAAGTGCGCGTCGGGGTTGGCGAGGTGGTTCGCCAGCAGGCCGTCGATCACGGCGAGCAGCAGGGCGAGGGCGGCGGGCGGGTCGGGCGCGCCGAGGTGCGCGACCAGCGGCAGCGCCCAGCCGGCGATCTCGCGCTGCGCCCGGTCGACGTCACCGCGCAGTTCCGGCCGCTGCGCCGCCTCCACGAACAGCGCGTGCCGGGCGAGGGTCATGACGCGGTCCTCGGCCAGGCGCCGGACCAGCTCGCCGACCGCCGCGGCGAAGGCGTCAGGCGTGCCGACGTCGCCCGCCAACCGTCCCCAGAGGACGGTCTCGCGTTCGAGCAGGCGGCCGAGGACGGCGGTGACCAGGGCGTCGCGGGTGCGGAAGTGGTTGGACGTCGAGCCCTGCGGCAGCCCGGCCGCGGCGTCGACGGCGCGGTGCGTCAGCTGGCGCGGGCCGCCGGTGCCGAGCACGTGGATCGCGGCGTCGAGCACCTGCCGTTGCCTGGTCATCGCCGTCACACTACACCCGTAGTAAGTCTCACTACAGCTGTAGTACGGTGGCCGGCATGGGCAGACGACGCGCGGTGGTGATCGGCGGAGGGGTCGGCGGCCTGGCGGCGGCCGTCGGCTTGCGGCGGCGGGGCTGGGACGTGGTCGTCCACGAGCGTTCGGCGGCCTTGCCGGACGTCGGCACGGGGCTCGGGATCTGGCCGGACGCACTCCGCGCCCTCGACCGCCTCGGGCTGGGCGACGCCGCACGTCGGGTCGGCCGGCGACAGCCCGACGGCACGCTGCGCAAGCCGGACGGCACCGTGATCGGCGCCCTCGACGCCGGCTCGGTGCACCTGCTCACCCGGCCCGCGTTGCTCGGCGTGCTCGCCGGGGCGTTGCCGGACGGCGTGATCCGGTTCGGCGCGACCGCCGACCTGGCCGGGTGCGCGGACGGCTGCGACGTCGTCGTGGGCGCCGACGGCATCCACAGCGGGGTCCGCGGGGCGCTGTTCGACGCGGAGGTGCGCCGTTCCGGCGCGGTCGGGTGGCGCGGCACCGTGGACGTCCCCGTCGCCGCCGGCGGTGAGACGTGGGGCAGGGGCGTGAAGTTCGGCCTCACGCCCCAGGCCGACGGCCGCACCAACTGGTACGCCATGACCGGTCCCGACGACGACCTCGACGTGTTCGCCGACTGGCACGACCCCATCCCGCGCGTGCTCGCCGCGGCGGGCGACGTGCTGCGGCACGACCTGCTCCACCTCGCGCCGCTGCCGAGCTACGTGCAGGGCCGGGTCGCGCTGCTGGGCGACGCCGCCCACGCCATGACGCCCGACCTCGGACAGGGCGCGTGCCAGGCGATCATCGACGGCGTGGTGCTCGCCGAGTGCTTGGCGGGCGACGTCGACGCGGGCCTGCGCGCGTACGACGCCCAGCGCCGCCGGGCGACGCGACTCCTGGCCAGGCGGTCACTCCAGCTCAACCGGCTGGCGCGGGTGCGCCGGGGCACCGCCGTCCGCGACGCCGTCCTGCGCGTGGCCCTCGCCCTGCGACCCCGGTCGCCGTCGTGGAGCGCCGACCTGGAACGCGACGAACTGGCCGGTTGAGGTCCGTCCGCTACGACTGGGGCAGCTTCACGGACTTCCGGGTGCGCGGCGCGGACGGCGGCGGGACCACCGGCCCGATGTCACCGTCGGGCGCCTCGTCCAGGTCGACGATCACCGGCGCGTGGTCGCTCGGCCCGGTGCCCTTGCGCGCGTGCCGGTCCACCCAGGCGGCCCGCACCCGCGCCGCCACCGGGTCGGACGCCAGCACCAGGTCGATGCGCATGCCGAGGTCCTGGTGGAACATGCCGGCGCGGTAGTCCCAGTAGGTGAAGACGCGTTCGGTGGGCCACCGGTCGCGCACGACGTCCCGCAACCCGGTCGCCTGGAGGGCCGCCAACGCGTCCCGCTCCGGCCCCGTCACGTGCGTGTGGCCGACGTAGGCCGCGGGGTCGAACACGTCGGCGTCGGCGGGCGCGATGTTGACGTCGCCGCACACCACCACGCCCTCCGGCCCGGCCGCCACCACGTCCCGCAACGCCGCCAACCACGCCAGCTTGTAGTGGTAGTGGTCGGAGTCCGGCGCCCGCCCGTTCGGCACGTAGACCGAGTGCACCCGCACCCCGCCGCACGTGGCCGCCACCGCCCGCGCCTCGGGCTCCGGGAACCCCGGCCCGTCCGCCAGCCCGGTGACCACGTCGTCCAGCCCGACCCGGGACAGGATGGCCACCCCGTTCCACCGGGCCTCGCCGTGCACCGCCACCTCGTAGCCGCGGCCGGCGAGCTCGTCGCCGAGGAGCGCGGTGAACGCCTCGTCGGCGAGCTTGGTCTCCTGGAGGCACACCACGTCGGGCTGCCGCTGGTCCAGCCACGGCAGGAACCGGGGCACGCGCTGCTTGACCGAGTTCACGTTCCAAGTAGCCACCCGCACCCGCCCCACGGTAGCCCGCCCGTCCGCCCCGCGCGCCCGTCCACCGCCCCACCCCACCGCCCCGTTCGCACGTGACAGCGCCCACACCGCCGACCCGACGACCCGTGCCGGCGGTGGGTCGAGTCGTCGGTAAGCTGTCGTCACGGGCTGCTAGCTCAATTGGCAGAGCAGGAGACTTTTAATCTTCGGGTTCAGGGTTCGAGTCCCTGGCGGCCCACCAAAAGCGCTGGTCAAAGCGGTAGCGGGGAATTGGGCAGGAGCCCGAATCCCCCACTTACGCCCGAATTATTCGCCGTCGGTGCTGATCACAGCGGTGAGCGCATCCGCTCCGGCACGCCCCGGCGACCGCCACCCCATGTATACGTCCGGGTTGGCGTCAAGCGCCCCGTGTTGCACCGCCGCTGAGTTCTTCCATGCGGGCAAGCTGCAACTCGGCCACGGTGCGCGTGTCCCGCCAGTCGTCATCAGTCCACTTGTCTTCGCCGGCCACCGTGCCCCCTGGTTACTACTCGGCCCTCGCGGACCGCTGGTGAGTCCCGCAGCATCGGCCAGGTCTTCCGCGCCTACCGCCAGGCCCAGAGTCCCACGGTGCCGTAAGCCACCCTGGCAACCTGGCTCCACCTCACCCAAGGTCGCGTCAGCGAGCCGGTGAGGGCGAGGTTGTGGAGGCGAGCGATGCCAGAGGCGGTGTCGCGCAGGGTGTGGGCGGCGCGCCGGTAGTCGCGCAGGATGGTCCAGTTCTTATGCGGGCCAAGGCGTGTTCGGCCCGGGCCCGGGTCGACCGGTGGACGGTGTTGAGGTCTTCCTGCCAGTCGGCCAACACGGTGCCGTCGCGGGGTTTGCGGTAGGGCATGATCACTTCGGGGTTGCCCTGGTAGCCGCCGTCGGCCATGACGGGCCGACCGTCGAGTACGTCGGCGATGCCGGAGTCGAGGTAGACGGTGCAGTCGTTGCGGTTGCCCGGTTTCGGATCGCCGGTGGCGATCACCAGGCGGGTGTCCGCGTCGATGGCCGCCTGCAGAGGCCACTCGACCGAGGCTGGCTACCAGGTTGTGGCCGTTGACGAGCACTCATGCTTCCAGATCGTCTCCAAGCCTTACCCTGAAAACTACAGCAGATGACCACTGCGGACAGTTGGCGATGCTCGGGCAAGATAGGACATCAAGGCAGGTCAGGGCAGACGTCCGCAGAACACGACAGGTGACGACAGCAGACCCGTTCTAATCTCGAGGTAGCAGATCGGGACGAGTGCCGAGTGGTAGACCGGCTTGGTGGTCGAGGCGCTCGACTGCCGCGCCCGGACAGCTCCACGCCTTAGCAGCATCGACCAGCTCGCGGGCTGGCCTACGACATAGGGCGTAGGCGCGCACGGTGCGGCTGACCGTAATCCTGACCGCAACGACCACTATCGGCGGCACCGGCCAGCACCTCACTGGACGAAGGTCGACCTCGGTCCGCAGAGGCACTTCCAAGCGTGAGGGTTGGTGGCGGCGTGAAGGTCATTGCTGTGGACGCCTTGAACCAGCTGCACCTGCACGTGTCAGAGTCGGGAGTGGTTCAAGGGGTGATACTGCCTGCGGTAGCGTCTTCACCCGCGATGGCGCGACGAATGAGGTCGGCAAGACGTCCGTGGCTCGCCCGAAATTTTAGATAAGCTTTACCGGCCGGAGTATCGGCGACGTGAGGAGATCCCGAAGGTTCACCATCCTTTGTGTGCCCTGCGGTCAGCAATGCAGTAAAAGCGCGATCATCGTCAGTTGCAGCGAAGAGTGCATCGCGTACGCCCTTCGGAGCATACGCGTTAACCTTATCGGTTACCGTACTATCCAGTGCAGGTCTTGCTTCAGCCTGCAAATCCTGCCCGCTGTCCCAAAGCTTGATTAGTTTAGTGTGGTAATGGTCGATAGTGCGAAATTGACCCAGTACTCCTACATAGGTGTCAGCACGCCGCTCGCGTAGCCAGTCGGATCGATCGCGGAGCCACTGGTCACGCGCCAGCTTATGTTGTCGCTTCGACACCAGCCATTGTGCAAAGACTGCTGCGCCGCCGCCCACCAGTGCACCTATAACGCCAGCGCCGCCGGACACAAGTACGCGTGCCAGTTCTGGGTCCACCTTCAACACCTCCGACAGACGTAGCTAGTCTTCCGTGTCACAGGTTGCAGCCGAACCATCCTGCTCGCGACCGGGCGGTGAGCCGGTTAGGGACCTAGATGACCTAGACTTTTGTGATCGAACGCCCTTAGATGCAGATCAAAGGTCTCGAACAGCACCGCTCGACCCACCACACTCTTGGTCAGACGTCACTCGAACCGGTGACAAGTGCAGTTGGGGCCACACGCTACGCGCGAAAGCGAATAACCCGCAGGTGAACGATCATTAACCTGCCCATCCGAGGCCGCCCGACCGGCGAAGGTAGTTATCCCGATGTCCTCGCGGTCAAGTGTCTGACGCGGTGATGCCGCCAGCACCTACAAAGGCCTCACAGCAGCCACGAGCTGTCAGTGACCGAGCATCGCGGGCGCTAGTTGGCGCGATGGGCAGCTCCGACAGCGAGATCGCCCCCCGATTACTCCTGATTAATGACGGCAGAGGACCGCGTCGTTCGATCCAAAGTGGTGGTTTAAATTTGGAAATCTTGCAGTTAGCGATGGATATCTGAAGGCATCGGCAGACAAACAGCAGGGAAGATCCACAGCTTTCGGGTTCAGGGTTCGAGTCCCTTGCGGCCCACAAACCCCCAGGTCAACCGCCTGGAGGTGTCGCCTCCCAGAGCCGCCGCCACGTTTTGCCGCACAAATCGGGTGGCCACTCGATAACCCGGCGGGTCGGTTCATTCCTATTCGGACTCCGCGTCGGCGTGAACCCGTGGGTCGCAAGACCGGCGGGCACGTCGCCCGCGGCCTGCGATCTTCAAGCGTTCGGGCCAGGGGACGTGGGTGGTGGCGGGGTGGTCCGCCACTGGAACGGGTGACGGGGCTGGAACGGGGGCGGCCGGCCCGATAGGCAGGTGTCATGCACCTCGCCGTGGCCCTCGCCCTCGCCGCCTCCTTCACCCCCGCCGTCACCGGGACCTTGATCAGTTACGACCCGCGCGTGCCGGTCGGCGCCCGCGCCTCGGTCGTCTCCTCCTCCGTCGACGGCGGCACGGTGGTGCTGATGCGCGCCACCGGGCTGCTGCCCGACCGCGACTACGGCGCGCACGCCCACGTGAACCCGTGCGGCGCGGCGCCGGCTGACGCCGGACCGCACTACCAGCACGTCCAGGGCGGGGCGACCGACCCGGCGTTCGCCAACCCGCGCAACGAGATCTGGCTCGACTTCACCACCGACGGGCGAGGGCAGGGCTTCGCCTACGCCCGCCTCGACTGGGAGTTCGGCGAACGGCGGCCGGCGTCGATCGTGCTGCACGAGGAGCACACGCACACCGAGCCGGGGCACGCGGGCACGGCCGGCGCACGCCTGGGCTGCCTCACCGTGCCGTTCTGACGTCGCCCGCCCTCCACCACCCGGCACCGGGGCCGTCCGCAGGGATTCGCGACTCGAAGACCATGCGGATGATCACCTTCGGAGAGGACCGCGCCGACCACATCGACACGTACTTCGACCCGTTGTCAACACGTTGACAACGGGTCGAAGTACCGCCGCGCCCCTACGGATGCGGACCGATCGTGACGATGGTCAACTGGCCGTCATCCGGACCGTAGATCCACCAGATGCGCCACGCGGATGGCGTCTTGTTCTCCACGTACGACTCCCACAACGTGACACCACCCGGCCCCAGCACCGACTGGTAGTCGTGCGAGTGCAGACCGGGGTGACGCGGCCCGGCCTGTTCCAGCAGCCGAAGCGCCTTGCGCACTTTCTTGAGCTTCGGCGCGTACTGCTGCTTCGACCGAAGACCTTCGACGACCTTCTCCGCCTCGCGGGTGTACAGCAGTACGAACGGTGGAGCACTCACGCGTCTTCGGATTCCTCGTCGTCGGCGGTGATCCAGTCCAGGCGCCGCACGTTGCCCTCGGCCGCGTCCGCCAGACCACGGAACAACGAAGCCCGCAGGTCGTCGTTCTCCCAGACCATCAGTTCGCGCCTCGGGATGCTCGCCAACGGGGTCAGCAAGATCGCACCGTCGGCGTTGACGGACACCGCGTAGCGGTCGTTCTTGTGCGCACCGGCCTTGCCGACAGCCACTCGCGCACGTTCGTCGGCGGTCACTTCGGCAACGGGCCGAAAGTCGTCGAGTACCGACATGCGCCCTCCTTGCATCGTGCCTGGTCTCCCGTGAGAGTACGCGGCGTGGGACATGTGGGCAATACCCACTTGCCCCGCACAGCGGTACGGCGACGTGGCGACCGCCACTACCGCGGCTGGGTGACAATGGAGGGCGATGTCCACCGCGCTGCACGCCACCAAGCCCCTGAAGATCGGCCGCCACCTGGTCGATCCCGCCGTCGTGCTCGCACCCATGGCGGGCATCACGAACGTCGCCTTCCGACAGCTCTGCCGCGAGTTCGGCAGCCCCACGTCGCTCTACGTCTGCGAGATGATCACCGCCCGGGCGATCGTCGAGCGCGACTCGAAGACCATGCAGATGATCACCTTCGGCGAGGACGAGCGGCCGAGGTCGATGCAGCTCTACGGCGTGGACCCGAAGTCCATGGCCGAGGCGACGAGGATCATCGTCGGCGAGGACCGCGCCGACCACATCGACATGAACTTCGGCTGCCCCGTGCCCAAGGTGACCCGCAAGGGCGGCGGGGCCGCGCTGCCGTACAAGCGGCAGCTGTTCCGGCAGATCGTGCGGGCCGCGGTGCGTGCCGCCGAGCCCGCCGGGGTGCCGGTGACGGTCAAGTTCCGCATCGGCATCGACGACGACCACCTCACCTACCTCGACGCCGGGCGCATTGCCGAGGACGAGGGGGCGCAAGCGGTTGCGCTGCACGCGCGCACGGCCGCCCAGCGCTACTCCGGCCAGGCCGACTGGTCCGCCATCGCCCGCCTGAAAGAGGCCGTGACCAGCGTCCCGGTGCTCGGCAACGGTGACATCTTCAGCGCCCGCGACGCGCTCGACATGGTCGCGAAGACCGGCTGCGACGGCGTCGTCGTCGGGCGCGGCTGCCTGGGCCGGCCGTGGCTGTTCGGCGAGCTGCAGGCGGCGTTCCGCGGCGAGCCGATCCCGGAGGGCCCGCGCCTGGGCCAGGTGGCGTCCATCCTGCGCCGCCACGGCGCGCTGCTCGCGGACTTCCTCGGCGAGGACAAGGGCCTGCGCGACCTGCGCAAGCACATGGCCTGGTACCTGAAGGGCTTCCCGGTCGGCGCGGAGCTGCGGCGCAGCCTCGCCATGGTGTCGACGCTCGCCGAGCTGGACGACCTCGTCGGCAGGCTCGACCCGACGCTGGAGTTCCCCGACAACGCCGACGAGCCGCGCGGCCGCCAGGGCTCGCCCGGCAAGGTCGTGCTGCCCGAAGGCTGGCTGGACGACCCCGAGGACGCGACGGTGCCCGTCGGCGCCGACGAGCTGCACTCGGGTGGCTGACGTGGTCGTGCGCGGCCTGACCGCGGCGGCGTGCGCCTTCCTCCTGGCCGCGTGCGGCGGCGCGGTGACCGGCGTGGCACGTCCGCTGCAGGTCACCGACGTGGAGCGGGAGCTGGTGTCGGGCTACTTCGCCGACCTCAACGAGGCGGGCGGGCAGGGCACGTCCGAGCAGCGCGAACTGCTCACCGACACCCAGCACCCGGACTTCCGCGACGGGGACTGCGAGCTGCCCAGCGGCACCATCGAGGTGCACCCGACGATGTCCACGCTGCGCCTCGACCCGACGTGGACGCCGCCCGGCGAGGACGAGCACCCGCGTGGCGTCGTGCTGGTCGTCGCGGTGACGTTGACGGTGGTGCAGGAGGGCACGGCGGTCGGCCAGCAAATCGGCTCGCAGCACGTCGTGCTCCTCAACGGCAAGGCGTACGGCTTCGCCCCCTGTGTCAACTGACCCTCCTCCGTCAGGCGTGGTGGAGCGCGGTCGACCACGCTCAGCACACGCTGAGGCATGTTGATCACTAAACGTCACTAGTTCGGAGCAGTGCACGGTCAACCAGTAGAGGGAAATCCCTCTGTGACGCGTCCTGCCGGCTCAAGCGTCGCCTCGTATCAGACGACACCTTGGCAAGGAGGGAGGTGAGCGCGATGACCGCACTGCGACCCGAGGTCGCCGAGTTCGACCGCGACGGCCGGCCCGGCGACGGCCAACCCGGAGGGGTGATGCCCACGTCCGAGCACGAGGGCGCCGGCCTGGTGCAGCTGCACGAGTCGATCGCGACGCTGCTCGCCTCCCGCGGCCAGTGGCGGCAGGCGTACCAGCACCTGCGGTCCGCGTTCGACCTGGTGTACGCCGACCAGGACGACCCGCCGCAGGTGCCCGAGCAGCTGCGGCGCGAGGTCGACCGGCTGCGCCGCGAGCACGCCGAGGCCCGCGAGCAGAGCCTCCGGGACAGCCTGACCCACAGCTACAACCGCCGGTACCTCGACCAACGGCTGGTCGGCATGGTCGCCGAGCGGGGCGGCACGGCGCCGGGGCTGGCCATCGCGCTGATCGACCTGGACTGGTTCAAGCAGGTCAACGACACGTTCGGGCACCTGCTCGGCGATCGCGTGCTGCAACGCGTGGTCGAGCTGCTGCAGGAGGAGCTGCCGGAGGGCGCGTTCTGCGCCCGGTACGGCGGCGAGGAGTTCGTCCTCGTGCTCCCCGGCCTCGACGCGGGGCCCGCCGTGGAGATCGCCGAGTCGGCCCGGTTGCGTGTCGAGCGTCACGCCTGGGCTTCCCTCGCGCCGGGTTTGCGAGTGACCGTCAGCATTGGATTGGCCTATGAGCCGCCGGCCGCCGAGTCGCCGGCCCGTCCGCCGGTCGGACCGGAGCAGCAACTCCTGCGCGCCGACAGCCTCCTGTACACGGCCAAGCAGTCAGGACGGAACGCCGTCGCCTATCGGGAGGGCGGTCGGGTGCGGCTCGCCGGTCCCGCTTCCGGGCGACGTGGAATCGCCGAGTCGCGGGTAGCTGGTTACTGACACCTAAGGGCTGCTCACCCTTTCGGACGTAGGCTGCTGCGCGCAACCGAGTACTGGCGACCCCTGTATCACCGGGAGTGGTCGTCAGGACTGGCGGTCATCCGTAGTATCGCCAAGGCAAGTGACACGCCGTTGGTGCAACCAATGTGTCCTTGCTGTCGTCAACTCGTGATGACGACCCACCAGTGACCGAAGCTGAAGGGAGACCGGGTGCCCGACGAGCCCCGCCGTGGCGGCCCCGGACCCGGAGGTGACCAGGCCTCTCAGGACGACCAGCCGACCGGCCGTCGCCGCAGGTCGCTGGACAGCGGCGGGCTGAGCGTGTCCGACTTGTTGGAGCAGCACAGCCGCACCAACATCCCCCGGCCGGTCCCGCCCGGTCCGTCGGACACCGGGAGGCGCGCCGCGCCCGAGCCGGAGCCGCCCCGCAGACCCGCCCCGCCGCAGAACGGCACGCGTGCCGCGGAGAGCACCGGCCGCCGCGCCGCCCCGGAGCCGCCGCGCAGGCAGGCTCCGCCGGACTACGCGCCGCCACCCGCGCCCGCGGTGCCTGCCGTGCCCGCCGACACCGCCCGCCCGAGGCCCGCGAACGGCGCGCCGCCCGCGGGCAGGCGACCCGCACCGCCGACGTCGAACGACTTCTTCGCGGCGACGCCGGAGGGCACGGGCACGCGAACCCCGCGCCCCCACCCGGAGGACGGCCGGCGCGCCGCGTCCCCCGAGGCCCGCCGCCCCGCGAACGGCTACGCGGGCCGTCCGAACGACGCCGAGCCGGGACGTCCGGCCACCGGGCCCAGGCCGCCGGGCGAGTCCGCCGCCGAGGCGAGCAGGCGCTTTCCCGCGAACGGCCGCCCCCGCCCCGACGCCGGGCCGCGCAGGCCGGACGACCTCGACACCCCCCGCGGCAGCGCTCCCCAGGACCCACCCGCGGCACCCCGGCGGCTCGCCGACAACACCGGCCGACGTCCGCGCGCAGACCTCCCCGGCACCCCACCGGGTCGACGGCTCGCCGACGGCAGCGGCCCGCGCCCCCGCCCGGAAGACCTCCCAGGCGCACCACGGCGTCCCGCCGCCGGCCCGCGCCCCGAAGACCCGGCCGTCGACCCGCGACGGCCGGAGGGCGGCTCGGCCCGCCGTCCCGAGGACCTGGCGGGCGATCCACGCCGACTCGCCGACGGCAGCGGTCCGCGGCCGAGGCCCGACGAGGCCGACGCCCCGCGCCACCCGGCCGAGGGCACCGGTCGCCGTCCCCGGCCGGAGGAAGCCGGTCCCGGCCGCCGCGTCCCCGAAGTCGCGCCGGAGGGGATCGGACGGCGGCTCGCGGACGGACCGCGCCCCGGTGAGGGCACCGGCCAACGCCCCCGTCCCGTCGTGCCGCCCGCCGAGGGCCCCCGTCGCCTCGCCGACGGCAGCGGCCCGCGGCCCCGCCCGGAAGCCCTCGCCGGCGAAGGTCCGCGCCGACTCGCGGACGGCAGCGGCCCGCACGACGTGACCGGCGGTCCGCGCCCCGGTCGGCCCCGGCCCGAAGACCTCGCCGACCCGCGCCGCGCCGCCGAAGGCCCGGACGCGCCCCGACGCCTCGCCGACGGTCCGCGTCCCGGCGCGCCGGTCGACGACCCGGCGGCCCGACGCCTCCCCGACGGCAGCGGCCCGCGTCGCCTCGCCGAAGGCAGGCCTCCGGTGGAAGACCCCGCAGGCCGACGTCACCCCGACGGCGGCGGCCCGGTGGCCGGCCGGAGGTTCGCCGACGACGCCGCACCCGCACCCGCACCGGTGCCGGCGCCCGGCCAGGCGCCCGTGGTGATCGCCGACCGCCTCGGCGCCGCCGGGCCCGAGCCGCGCGAGGCCATCGACCCGGCCAGCCTCACCACCGAGATGGAAGCGATCAGCGACGACGTCAAGAAGCGTCGCGAGGTCGACCACACCCTGGCCCGCTTCTCCGCCGTCCACGACGAACTCGCCGAGCAGGAGCGCATCCGCAAGGAGCGCCGCCAGAAGCTCATGCCGTGGAAGGCCGACCACGACGAGGACGCCACCGAGTACGCGTCCCCGGTCGACGTCCCCGAGGAGGACGGCCCGCGCCGCCGCGGCCGCACCGCCAAGCACAGCAAGATCGTCCGCACGGTCAAGGCCGTCGCGCTGACGGCCGCCGTGCTGGTGTTCGTGTCCACGGGCCTCGGCTGGGCCGCGATGCTCTACATCGACAGCAAGATCACCGAGATCGACGCGCTGAACTCGAACTCGGCCGCCGTCCACCAGGCCGAGAAGCAGCACGGCGACGAGAACTTCCTCATCGTCGGCTCGGACAGCCGGGCGGGCGCCAAGCCGCAGGACGGCGTCGGCGACGTGAGCGCCGAACCGGGCGCGCGCTCGGACGTGCTGATGCTGGCCCACATCCCGGCCGACCGGAAGCGCATGGTCGTCGTCTCCGTGCCGCGCGACCTCCTGATCACGCGCCCGACGTGCGAGGGCTGGGACCCCGCCACCGGCGAGTACACCGGCGAGCAGTTCGAGCGGGCCGAGAACGTCAAGGCCAACGAGCCGTACGCGGTCGGCGGGCCCAAGTGCGTCAGCGCGTTCATGACCGAGCTGACCGGGTTGGACATCAACCACTTCATCAGCGTGGACTTCAACGGCTTCAAGGGGATGGTCGACGCCATCGGCACCGTCGAGGTGTGCGTGCAGAAGCCGATGGACGACGAAGAGCTCGGCGTCATCTTCGACAAGCCGGGCCGGCACGAGGTCGACGGCACCAAGGCGCTCGACTTCGTGCGCGCCCGCAAGGTCGAGGGCGAGTCGAAGACCGACTTCGACCGCGTCGCCCGGCAGCAGCAGTTCCTGTCCGCGTTGCTGCGCAAGGCCCTGTCGTCGGAGATCCTGCTGAACCCGGGCAAGCTCAACGGTTTCCTCAACGCGTTCGCCGCGTCCACCGTGGGCCAGAACATCGGCGTGAACGACATGCTGACGTTGGCGCAGTCGTTGCAGAGCCTCGAAGCGGGCCGGGTCAGCTTCGTCACGGTCCCGCACGAGACGGCCGAGGGCGAGACGCTGGAGACCCACGACAACCTCGAGTTGTTGAAGGAAGCCGAGACCAAGAAGCTGTTCCAGGCGATCATCGACGGCACGCCGTTGCCGGAGGAGACCCCGGACGACACGCCGGCCGACCCGAACCAGGCCCAGGCGCAGCCGACGGGCCCCAAGCAGGGCAAGGTCGTCGACCACAACGGCCTGCAGATCCAGGTCCGCAACGGCGACCCGGACGCGGCCGGCGCGGCCCGCATCGCCACCGGCGAGCTTCGGGAGCTGGGGTACAAGGTGGTCATCTCCGGCGACGCCCCGGCCACCGACAAGACCGTCATCAAGTACGGGCCCGGTGGCGAGGACGCCGCGGCGACGCTCGGCGCGTCCGTGCCCGGCGCGACGCTGGTGTACGAGACCTACATGGGCGGCGCGGTCCAGCTGCTGATCGGGCCGGGCTGGGACGGCGTCATCCGCGCGCCGCAGGCCGGTGGGGGCGAAGCCGGCACGACCCCGACGCCCACGGACATCCCCGTCGTGAACGCCGGCAAGGACCCGTGCGCGTGAGCCCGACTGGACGTTCCGGGTTCACCCCCGGTTCACCAGGGCGGGTCGCTACCGCGATGACCTGCACGTAGGCTGACGCCCATGCGTGAGGCCTACCACGACCAGCTCGGACAACTCGCCGACCAACTCGCCGACATGTGCGGGATGGCGGGCGACGCAATGGAGCGGGCGACCGCCTCGCTGCTCGGGGCGGACCTCGCCCTCGCCGAGCAGGTGATCGGGGACGACGCCAAGATCGACGACGTGCGCGCGGACATCGAGGACCAGGCGTACGCGCTGCTCGCGCTGCAGGCGCCCGTCGCGACCGACCTGCGGATCGTGCTCGCGGTGATCCACGCGGCGGAGAGCGTCGAGCGGATGGGCGACCTGGCGCTGCACGTGGCGAAGGCGGCCCGGCGCCGGCACCCGAACCAGGTGCTGCCCGACACCGTCCGGCCGTACTTCGCCGAGATGGGCCGCATCGCCGTGGAGCTGGCGCGCGAGGCGACCGACATCATCCGCACGCAGGACGTGGCGCGGGCCCGGTCGTTGGAGGACGCCGACGACGCGATGGACGACCTGCACCGGCACCTGTTCACGGTGATCATGGACAAGGACTGGGCGCACGGCGTGCCGTCCGCGGTCGACACCACGTTGCTGGGCCGGTTCTACGAGCGCTTCGCCGACCACGCGGTGTCGGTGGCCAAGCGCACCGTCTTCGTCGTCACCGGCCGGATGCCCGGCTACGGCGGCGGCGACGGCAGCTGAAATCTCCCGCGGCGGAGCCGGTCGGGGGTCCGACCGGCTCCGCCGGCTAGGTGAGGAGGCCGTTCAGCTCCTGCGTGAGCTGGGCGGCGATGCGCGCGTTGTCCGCGGGGGCGTGGGTGAGCCACTTCTGGCCGTCCGGCCCCTGCCGCGTCTGCGACATGTAGCGGCCCTGGTCGTTGTCGAACCAGGCGACCTGCGGCGCGCGCTGCTCCCGGCCGTGCCTGCCGCGCACCGTGACGCCGAACTGGCCGGCCCGCAGCCGAGGCCGCTCGAACACCGCTTCCAGCGCCCGGACCTGGCTGGACGCCGTGGAACGCGGCGCCATCGCCCGGGTGAACGTGGTGCTGCCGAAGTCCTCGTCCCGGCGCGGCGGTGGCGGCGGCGCCGACGTCGGCATCGGCACCGTGATCGACTGGCCGGGGCCGGGGCGTGAGCCGGGGACGAGGTCCACGACCGCGCGCACCAGCGCGGGCGCGCGCAACGTCTGCACCTTGATCTGGCGGTCGTCCATCACGGCGAGCACCGCGTTCTCACCCGCCGCGCCGGCGCGGGCCAGCAGTTGGCGTTCCACGTTGCGCGCGTCGAGCGACGCGACCGCGTTGAGCGAGTAGTCGAAGCGCACCAACAAGGTCAGCGCCTCCTCGACCTGGGGCGCGGCCCGGCCGCGGTGGGCCAGGCCGCGCGACTCCAGGTCGCGGTAGACGGCGTTGCGGATGCCGCGCCGCTCGTCGATCGTGTGCCCGAGGTAGGGGAACTCGAACGGGTACGGGCGGCTGCCGAGCTTCAGGTCTTCCCAGAGCATGTCGGCCGCCGCGTAGGACAGGGCGAACGAGAACACGCTCACCCGCCGATGACCGGCGGGGCGACCATGGTGCCGTCACCGAAGACGTCCTCGGTCTCGACCAGGTACGACGCGGACTTGTGCTCCTTGTCCTCGTCACCCTGGCCGCGCCCGCCACCGGCGCCCATGCCCGCGCCCATGCCGGCCGCGCCGACGCCACCGCGTCCCGCCGCGCCCGCGCCACCCGGTCCGAACCCGCCGGCGCCGGCGCCGGCGCCCGCGCCGGACCGTCCCGTCTCACCGAGCGCGGCCGAGCTGCCACCAGGTCCGAACCCGCCCATGCCGCCCATGCCGCCCATGCCACCGCGGCCGGCCGCGGCCATGCCGCCAGGCCCACCGGGGCCGCCGGGCATGCGACCCGCGCCGGGTCCGCCGCCACGTCCAGGGGCGCCGCCGGGCCCGTTGGGGTTGCCCGACCCACCGGGCCCGCGCGGGCCGCCGGGCGGAACCGGCCGTCCGGGACCACCGGGCGGGTACACGCCAGGCGGGTAGACGCCGGGGTTGCCACCGGGCAGGTTGTTGTTGCCGCCACCGCCGCCGGGTCCGGGCAGGTTCGTGTTGCCGCCACCGGTGCCGGGCCCGTTCAACCCGGACTGGTGCGTGCTGCCACCCGTGCCGAGCGACCCGGGGTCGCCGATGCCGGTGCCCGTTCCCGTGCCCATCCCCGTTCCGGTCCCGGTGCCCGTACCCGTCCCGATGCCGCCGGGCGGGGTCGGCCGGCCGCCGATCTCGGCTGGGCCTGGCTGGTTGGGATCGCCCGTACCGCCGCCACCCTGCATCGGCGGGGGAGGCGAGAAGGCCGGCATCGTCGAGCCCGACTCGTGGAAGCTCGTGGACATGGTCGTCATGACCTCGGCGGCCCGTTCGTGGGCCTGCTGCTTCTCCTCGAACTTCTGCTCGATCTGGTCGATCGTCTCCGCCCACTTGAACGGGTTGGGCTCGGAGAAGAACATCTTGTAGGCGTCGGCGGTGCTGAACTCGACCGGTTCGGGCATCGCGTTCTTCGCCTGCTCGGCGGCGGTGCTCTGGGCGTAGAGCTTGTTGCCCGTGAGCTGCGCGCCCTGGGCGGCGTTGCCGGACCAGTTGGCGACGTTCGTGAAGTACCCCTGAGCCGACTCCGCCGCCGCGCCCTGCCAGGCGCCCTTGCTCGCCGCGGTGGCGCTCGTCAGGTTGGACTGAAGTTCGGCGAGCGTGTTGCCGATCTTGGTCCAGGCCTCGCCCTGCTCGTTGGCGGTGCTCGGGGCCATGTTCGTGGTGACCATGTCCTTGAGGACCTTGTGGTCGTAGCCCATGTAGTGGGAGCCGGGCGGGGTCAGCGGCGGCCGGTAGTTCTCGACCACCTGTTCCAGCTGCTTCTCCTGCGTGGCCTGGTACTGCGCCGACTGCTGCTTGTAGCGCAGGTAGTCGTCGAACGTCGAGAGGTAGCCGAAGACCCCGGGGTTCGCGTCGCGCTCGCGCTCGTACTGCGCGCGCAACTGCTCCTCGGTCTGCCCCGCGTAGGTGACCTGGGTCGCCTGGGTGCTGCCGTGCGTCTGCGGCGGTGGCGGCGGCGGTGCGTACGGCGGCTGCGAGTTCGGCGGCGTCACAACGTTCTCCCCCCTCGGGTTACTTCGGCAGCTTGGATGCGATGGCTTCGGCGACCGCGGTAGCGGCGGCGCAGGACTCGTCCAGCGACGCGTTCGCGGACCCCGCGACGTCCACCCTGGAGGTCGGAGTGGCCTCGACGGCGATCAGGCAGGAGGTCTGCGTGGTCGACTGCTTGACCATCTTGGCCTTGCGCGAGCCGATGGTGATGTCCGACTGCTGGCCACCCGGCACGACGTCGTCCACGCCGAGGTCAGGGTGACCCTTGATCGTGACGGACGCCGAGGCGGAGACGCTGGCACCACACGTGTCGCCGATCCCCTCCTCGACGTCGGTGAGGTTCAGCTGGGAGGCGATGGAGTTCAACACCTCGCACTCGTCGAAGTCGGCGAGCGAGTCCGCACCGTTCGACGGCTTGGTGCTCGTGGTCGGCGAGGCCTTTTCGGTGGTCGTTGACGTGGCAGTGGTGGTCACAGCCGACGCGTCACCCGGCTCCTTGGTGGAGCACCCGGCGACGACCGCGCCCAGCACGACCACCGTCAGGACGACGCGAGCCGACAATCCCTTGATCAACTGTCTTCCACCTCAGTAGCGGTTGTAGGTGCCGGCGTTCGAGCTGTCGACCTCGCGGTAGTTCTCGATCGCCTTCTGCAGCGCCAAGCGGGCCTCTTCCAGCGCGACCCTCAACTGCTCGACCGCCGGAACTATGCCGGCCGTCCCGGCGCCGCCTTCGACGCTCTCCTGGTTGTAGCGGGCCATGGCCGTGCCGTCCGGGCTGGTGCCGAGCTTCGTCTCCTGGCGGAGGATCTGCAGGGCGCCGTCCATCCGCTGCAGATCCCGCTGGGCGCTGTCGATGGCCTTCAGGTACGCCTCGGCGCCCTCCTGGCTGATGGCGAACGAACCCGACTCGGCGGCCTGCTTCAGCCCCACCATGTTGGCCGTCATAGCCTGCATGGACTGTGCGCTCCACGCACCTTCCGCCGCCACGGTTACCCCCTGCGAGTCTGCCGATCCCAACCGTCACGGTACCTCCGGAAGGAGGACCATGTCTCGATTTTGACGGCACGGGCGAGCGCCTGGTTCCCCAGGTCACCCGAACGCGTCGGAGCCCTCCCCTCGCAGGTGAGAGGGCTTTGGCGGGCTGCTTCACCAACGCCGGAACCACCGTCGGCCCGTACCTGTCGACGGATCGCGGTCGTCCTGTCGAGCGCCGTGAGCCGGAACCGCGCAGGCCACCGACTCGATCACCGCGCACGGGCCGAAGTACGTGAAGTCCACATGACTACCGGCCGCGAACTGCTTGATCCGGAACGTCCGGATACCGACAGCAACAGGTCAGCGTCTTGGTTTCGACCGCCACGGCCGACAACCCGGCCGCCGGAACGCGCAGGAGCCCTCCCACCACGAGGGTGGGAGGGCTCCGCAAGAGACCAGGGCTCAGCCGAAACGGCCGGAGATGTAGTCCTCCGTGGCCTTCTGGCTCGGGTTGGAGAAGATCTTCTCCGTGTCGTCCACCTCGATCAGCCGACCGGGCTGGCCGACGCCCAGCAGGTTGAAGAACGCGGTCTGGTCGCTGACCCGCGCCGCCTGCTGCATGTTGTGCGTCACGATGACGATCGTGTACTCCTTCTTCAACTCCGTGATCAGGTCCTCGATCGCCAGGGTCGAGATGGGGTCCAGCGCCGAGCACGGCTCGTCCATCAGCAGCACGTCCGGCTGCACGGCGATCGCCCGCGCGATGCACAACCGCTGCTGCTGACCACCGGACAGCCCGCCGCCCGGCCGGTCGAGGCGGTCCTTCACCTCGTTCCACAGGTTCGCCCCGCGCAACGACCGCTCGGCCACCTCGTCGAGCTTCTTCTTGTTCCGCTCGCCGGCCAGCTTGAGCCCCGCCACGACGTTGTCGCGGATGGACATCGTCGGGAACGGGTTGGGGCGCTGGAACACCATGCCGATGGTCCGCCGCACCTGCACCGGGTCGATGGAGGAGGCGTAGATGTCCTCCCCGTCGAGCAGCACGGTGCCTTCCACCCGGGCGCCGGGGGCCACCTCGTGCATGCGGTTCAGCGACCGCAGCACGGTGGACTTCCCGCAACCGGACGGGCCGATGAACGCCGTCACGTTCTTCGGCGGCACGGCAAGCGAAACACCGTCCACGGCGTGGAACTTGCCGTAGAAGAGGTTGAGGTCTTTCACGTCGATGCGCTTGGCCATGACCGCCCGCTCACTTCGTCTTCGGAGCCAGCCACCGCGAGATCACGGTAGCCAGCAGGTTGAACAGCGTGATGATGATGACCAGGGTGATCGCCGCACCCCAGATCCGCTCGAAGCCGGCCTGCGTGGGGTTGTTGCGCTCCGAGGTCATCAGCAGCGGCAACGACGCCATCGGGCCGTCGAACAGGTTGTAGTTGATGTACGGCGCGTACGCGGCGAGCACGAGCACCGGCGCGGTCTCGCCCATGACGCGGGCCAGCGCCAGCATGATGCCGGTGATGATGCCGGACAGGGCCGTGGGGATGACGACCTTCACGATCGTCTTCCACTTGGGGATGCCGAGCGCGTAGGACGCCTCGCGCAGCTCGTCCGGAACGATCTTCAGCATCTCCTCGGTGGTCCGCACGATCACCGGCACCATGAGCAGCACCAGCGCGAGGGACACCGCGAAACCGCTGCGGCCGAACCCGAAGTACGTGATCCACAGCGTGTAGATGAACAGCGCGGCCACGATGGACGGCACACCGGTCAGGATGTCGACCATGAACGTGGTGGTGCGCGACAGCTTGGACCGGCCGCCGTACTCCACGAGGTACACACCGACGAACAGGCCGAGCGGCACGGACAGCAGACCGCACACCAGGCCTTGCACCAGCGTGCCGTAGATCGCGTGGTAGACGCCGCCGCCCTGCTGCCGGGACAGCAGGCCGGACAACGACTTCTGCCACCAGTCGCCGTCGAGGATCACCGGGAACCCGCGCTGGACCACCACGTACAGCACCCAGATCAGCGGCACGATGGCGATCAGGAACGCCGCGTACACGAGCGCGGTGGCGACGCCGTTCTTGAACTTGCGCGCGCCGCTGACGCTCTGGAACGTCGGCGGCGTGGCGAGGCGGTTCAGGTCCGCCGTGTCGGTCGTCATTCGTACTCCTTGTGACCGGCGACGATGGCCCGGGCGATGGCGTTGACGCCGAAGGTGAGCACGAACAGCACCAGACCGGCGGCGATGTAGGCGCCCGCCGTGCGCGGGTCGTTGAACTCGGGCGCCGCCAGGGCGATCTTCGACGCGAACGTCGCACCGCCGTCGAACAGGCTCCACGCGAACGCCGCGCCGGTGCCGCTGAGGATGATCGTCAACGCGATCGTCTCGCCGAGCGCTCGGCCGAGGCCGAGCATGGAGGCGCTGACGTAACCGGCCTTGCCGAACGGCAGCACGGTGGTCCGCACGACCTCCCACTTGGTGGCGCCCAGCGCGATGGCGCCCTCGACGTGGGTGACGGGGGTGCGGTCGAACACCTCGCGGCTGACCGCGGTGATGATCGGCAGGATCATCACGGCCAGCACGATGCCGGCGGTGAAGATGGTGCCGCCGAGCTCGATGCTGACGTTGCCCTCGGCGAACAGCGGGATCCAGCCGAGGTTCGAGGTCAGCCACTCGCCGATCGGCGTGAGCACCGGGCCGAGCACGAGCAGGCCCCACAGGCCGAAGATGATCGACGGCACGGCGGCCAGCAGGTCGATGACGTACGCGAACGGCCGGGCGAGCCGGCGCGGCGCGTACTGGGTGAGGAACAGCGCGATGCCCAGGGCGATCGGCATCGCGATGACCAGCGCGAACGCGGACGACACGACGGTCACCAGGAGCAGGTCCAGGATGCCGTACCGCATGTTGTTGACGTCGCCGGTCGACCACTCGCGGCTGGTCAGGAAGTTGACCTGGTCCAGCGCGAGCGACGGGATGGCCTGGAGCAGCAGGAAGACGCCGATCGCCGCGATCAGCACCACGATGAAGACGCCCGACCCGGTGGCCAGGCCTGCGAAGATCCGGTCACCCGGCCGGACGTGGGTCTTGTCGGCTTCCGTGGTCGGGGGAATCGGAGCCTCCGAGTCGGGTCGAGCGGCCGGAACGCCCGCGCGGGCACCGGTCGAACCGGTGCCCGCGGGGCTTGGGGCCACAGTGCGGTTGTTCATCGCAATGGCGTTCCCGGAGAGTGTGCCGGCCTGGTCAGGCGATCGCCTTGATGGCGGTCAGCAGCTTCTCCTGGAAGGCCTTGGGCACGGGAGCGTAACCCGCGGCCGCGAGGCCGGCCTGACCGTCGGTCGCGGCCACCGTGAGGAACGCCTTGACGGCCTTCGCGGTGTCGGCGTCGTAGCCCTTCGAGCAGACGATCTCGTACGTGGCCAGCAGCAGCGGGTAGGTGCCCGCCTCGGTGGAGCCGTAGATCGAGTCGAGGTCGAGCACCAGGTCGTTGCCGGAGCCCTTGATCTTCGCGCCGTCGATGGCCTTGCCGACCGAGGCGTCGTTCAGCTCGACCGGGCCGGCGCCGTTGTCGATCTTGGCGAGGGACAGCTTGTTGTCCTGCGCGAACGACAGCTCGACGTAGGTGATGGCGCCGTCGACCGAACCGGCGGCCTGCGCGACACCGGCGGACTTCTCCTTGGCCTCGCCGACGCCACCCTTGAACTGCTTGCCGTCGCCCTGGGTCCACGCGCCCTTGGAAGCGGCCTTCAGGTACTTCTGGAAGTTGTCCGTGGTGCCGGACTCGTCCGAGCGGTAGACGACCTTGATGTCCTTGTCCGGCAGCTTGGCGCTGCTGTTCAGGGCGGCGATGGCCGGGTCGTTCCACTTCTTGATGGCGCCGTTGAAGATCTTGGCGGCGACCTCGCCGTTCAGCGTGAGGTCGGTGACGCCCTCCAGCTTGTAGCCGAGCGCGACGGGGCCGAAGACCAGCGGCAGGTTCCACGCCGGGTTGCCCTTGCAGCGCTCGGCCGCGCCGGCGACCTCGCCCTTGCTCTCGGACAGCGGCGAGTCGGAGCCGCCGAAGTCGACCTGACCGCCGATGAACTGCTTCACGCCCGCGCCGGAGCCGGAGGCGTTGTACGCGAGGTCCGCGCCCTGGCACTTCTGCTGGTAAGCCTGGACGAACGTGTCCATCGCGTTCTTCTGA
This sequence comes from Saccharothrix hoggarensis, assembly GCF_052936025.1. The sequence goes on from NZ_CP193624.1 coordinate 7,295,864, forward strand.
GCCGAAGAGCCCTCTGCGCTCAGCTTCGACTTGCCACCGCACTCGACCGGGGTGGACGACTCGCCGGCCGCCGCCGAGTTGGTCGAGCCGGTGGGGGCGTTGTTGTCGCTGCCGCACGCGGTGAGCAGAAGCGCACCGGCCGCGATCAGGCCGAGAACGGCGCCGTGTCGCTTGGTCTTCACCTGGGTCCTCCAGCTACGAAACCGAGTTTCGCGGCGAACCTCCGCCGCTCGACACGGACGGTAGGTAGCGAGGGTGGACAGGTGCCCAGGAGAAGGTGAACGACAGGTGAACACCACACGGGAGGTGACCGAGTACACCGCCTTTTGGGTGTCCCGTGACCTGCACGTTTGCATGACGTGACTGGTTTGTCACTACCGGGAGTACTGGACGTCCGAGTCCCAGCGCGTGAACCCCAACCGCCCGTACACGGCCAGTGCCGCAGCGTTGTCGGATTCGACGTACAGCATCACCTCGGTGAGACCGGTGTCCCGGAGGTGCGCCAGGCCCGCGAGGGTGAGGGCCTTGCCGAGCCCGCCGCCCTGCGCGTCCGGGTCGACGCCCACCACGTACACCTCGCCGAGGTCGGTGGTGTGCTTCTTCGTCCAGTGGAAGCCGAGGAGGCGTTCGTCGGCGTCGACGGCCAGCAGGAACCCGGCCGGGTCGAACCACGGCTCGCCTTCCTTCAGCCGCACGTCCTCGATGCTCATCGCGCTCTGCTCGGGGTGCCACGCGAACGCGCGGTGGTTGACGTAGACGACGGCCGCCTCGTCCCGACCCGGCACGAACGTGCGCAGCGTGACGCCCTCGGGCAGCACGGACGGCGGCAGGTCGTCGTCCAGGGGTCGGCGCAGCCTCAGCAGCTCGCGGACCTTGCGGTAGCCGAGCTTGGCGGCGAGCGCCGCGGCGCCGGGGTGACCGCCGTGCGACCAGACCCGGAGGGGTTCGGCGCGCTCGGCGACGGCCGTGACCAGCGCGGAGCCGACGCCGCGGCGGCGGTGCTCCGGGTGCACGGCCAGCTCGGCGACCTTGTTGCCGTCCGAGTCGCCGAACACGTCCAGGTGCAGGTAGCCGACCAGGACGTCGCCGTCACGGGCCAGCAGGTGGTTGCTGCCCCGGGCCTCCGGCCGCAGCCGCAGCACGACGGCCTCGCCGACCGGCGCCACGCCGTCGGCCGCCCGGGCATCCCCGAGCAGGCCGGACACCTCGTCGGCCTGCCGGGGGGACAACTCCTCGAACCAGCTCAAGTCCACGGGGAAAACCTACTCGGGACGATCCCGAGAGATCCTTAGGACCGGAAGATCAGCTCTGCCTCGTCGATCGTCGTGTCCGGCACGTCGACGGCGTGCTCCGGGCGGCGGGCGCTGCCCGGGCGCGGCGGGCGGACGAACTTGTAGCCCACGTTGCGCACGGTGCCGATGAGGGACTCGTGCTCGGGGCCCAGCTTGGCGCGCAGCCGTCGGACGTGCACGTCCACGGTGCGGGTGCCGCCGAAGAAGTCGTAGCCCCAGACCTCCTGGAGCAGCTGGGCGCGGGTGAACACGCGGCCCGCGTGCTGCGCCAGGTACTTCAGCAGCTCGAACTCCTTGTAGGTGAGGTCGAGCGGCCGGCCGCGCAGGCGCGCGGTGTAGGTCGCCTCGTCGATGACCAGCTCGCCGAGCTGCAGCGAGCCGTCGCCGCCGGGCTGGGTGGCGCCGCGCCGGGAGCGCACCAGGCGCAGCCGGGCGTCCACCTCGGCGGGGCCGGAGGTCGGGAGCAGGATCTCGTCCACGCTCCAGTCGGAGTTGACCGCGACCAGACCGCCCTCGGTGACGACCGCGACCACGGGCACGTCCACGCCGCTGGAGTCGAGCAGGCGGCACAGGCTGCGCGCGGCGGCCAGGTCCGTCCTCGCGTCGACCAGGACGATGTCGTGGGGGCCGGCCTCCAGCAGCGCCGACACCTCCGGGCGCAGCGGCCGCACCTCGTGCGGGAGGAGCGACAGCGCGGGAAGCACCGCCTCTGGGTCGGAGTCGGTGGTCAGCAGCAGCACGTCGATGCTCATCGCGGCGCCCTCTCGTTCGGCCGGTGCGTGGTCACCGACCAGGCACAGCGAAGTACGGTGACCGGGCCCCGTTGCCTGCGGATGACGGAGACGATACCGGTGCACACCACGAAAGACCCAGGTCAACAGGTCAGAGTCACAGTTGTTTCCACAAGCGTCACGCCTGTTACATCCATGTCACATGACGCTGTCCTCCTGCACGGGGTACACGTGAGATCCACATCGGCCGTGACGGACCTCGCGTTCGTGGTCGGCCACGGCTTCACCAACCACGTCCGGAAGCCGTTCGTGACGCGGGTGTTGCGCCGGTTCGCACGGCACGGCGGCGTCGTCGCGCTGGACTTCCGCGGCCACGGCCGCTCGGCCGGCCGGTCCACCGTCGGCGGCGACGAGATCCACGACCTGGCGGCCGGCGTCTCGCTCGCCCGCGACCTCGGGTACCGGCGGGTCGCGACGGTCGGCTTCTCGATGGGCGCGTCCATCGCCCTGCGCCACGCCGGCCTGCACGAAGACCGCCCGGACGCGGTCGCGGCGGTCAGCGCGCCGTCCCGCTGGTGGGTGCGCGACACGGTGGCGATGCGCCGGGTGCACTGGCTGCTGGAGCAGCCGCACGGCAGGCTGGCCGCGCGGGCGCTCGGCGTGCGGCTGGGCGCGCCGTGGACGATCGCGCCGGAGAGCCCGCTGGAGGTGGTGCACCGCATCACGCCGACGCCGCTGCTGATCGTGCACGGTGAGCAGGACCACTACTTCGGCCCCGCGCACGCGGTCGCGCTGCACCGCGCGGCGGGCGGCGCGGCGGAGCTGTGGTTGGAACCCGGCGTCCGCCACGCGGAGTCGGCGATGACGCCGAGTCTGGTAGACCGGATCGCGACCTGGCTGGACGAGCGCTCCCGACCGGCCCACCCCCGACCGAACGCAGAAGGATCATGACCGGGACCGAGACGACCAAGCGCCGCCCCCCGCGGGGCCGCAAGCTGATCATCGCCGCCCTCGTCCTCTGCGGGCTGCTGGTCGCGGCCGACTTCGGGCTGGCCGCGGCGGGCGAGTACCAGGTGGCGCAGAAGATGCGGGAGAAGTTCGGGCTGAGCGAGGACCCGTCGGTCCGCATCAACGGCTTCCCCTTCACGACGCAGGCGCTCGCCGGCGACTACAAGGACATCGAGATCAGCGCGACCGGCGTGCCGGTGCGCGAGCAGCTGCGCGACCTGGAGATCCGGGCGAACCTGCACCACACCCGCATCGGCCTGTCCGACCTGCTGTCGGGCAACACCCGCGGCGCGAAGATCGACCAGGTCAAGGGCAGCGTCAAGATCAAGGCGAACGACCTGAACCGGCTGGTCAACCAGGTCACGCCGTTCACCGACATGGTGATCGAGCCGGACACCAGGGCGCAGCAGGCCGTCGAACCGGCCGGCGAGCAGCCCGCGGTGTCCAAGGCGTCGGACCCGACGGTGGCCGCGGTGAAGCTGTCGGGCACCACGACGGTCGCCGGCCGCAAGCTCCGGATCTCGGCGTTCGGGACGGTGTCGCTGGTCGACGGCCAGGTGGTCATCGCGATGCAGGACGTCGAGCTGGACGACACGTCGCTGGCCGGCCTGGACGCCGTGCTGAGCGTGGTCCGGCAGGCGTTGAGCGTGACGATCGACCCGGGCGCGCTGCCCTTCACGGTGACGCCGACCGCGGTCAAGGTGGAGCGCGGCGCGTTCACGCTGGAAGGCTCCATCAACGACATCCCACTGGACCAGGGCGGCGGCTGATGACCGGGTTCTGGGCGTTGCTGGGCGCGGTGGCGGTGGTGGCGGTCGTCGGCGTGGTGTTGCGTGCACGCAACGGTCGTGTGCGCCTCGCCGCCCCCCGCGCGGTCGTGCCCGGCGCCGTCCCGCCCGCCCCGGTCCTGCCCGGCCCCGTCCGCGACCTGCTCGACCCGGCCGCGCCGGTGACCCTGGTGCAGCTGTCCACGACGTTCTGCACCACGTGCCGGCAGACCAAGGCGCTGCTGGCCGACCTCGCGCGCCGCACCGAAGGGCTGCGGCACGTCGAGCTGGACGTCACCGACCTGCCGGACGTGGCGGCCGACCTCGGCGTGCTGCGGGCGCCGACGACGCTCGCGCTGGACCCGTCCGGCGCCGAGCTGCTGCGCGTCGGGGGCGTGCCGAAGGGCGACACGTTGCTCGCGGCGTTGCGCCCACACCTGCCTGGACCGATCGGGTGAACCTGGGAACTCCCACCTGATGGACGCCACTCCCGACAGAAGGGATGAACGGCTACCCTCGACCGCATGACCACGCTGCTGACCAAGCGACTCGCGGTGGACCTGTGCCGCGTGCGCAGCAGCCTGTGTCGCGCGGCGCGCTGACCGGGCGGCCCTGGCAGACCGCACGCCCTTGACGGACGTGTGCGCTTGCCCCTAACACCGCCTGAAGACGGACTGCCCAGTCTTGTCCAACGTCAGGAGGTCGCCGTGCCGAAAGATGTCCCCGTGGACCCGCGTGGTCCGCGATTCAGCGCCTGGATCACCACCGCGATCCTCGCGGTCGTGCTGCTGACCGGGTCGTGGCGGCTGCTCGCCGCGCAGACCGTGCTGTTCGGCATGTGCGCGTTCATCTCGCTGAAGCTCAACCCGTGGGGCCACGTCTACCGGTTCGCCGTCCAGCCGAGGCTCACCCCGACCACCGAACGCGAGGAAGCCGCCCCGCTGCGGTTCGCGCAGGGCGTCGGGTTCGTCTTCGCGCTGGTCGGCACGGTGGGCTACGCCACCGGCCTCACCGCGCTGGGAGTCGCCGCGACCGCCGCGGCACTGGTCGCCGCGCTGCTCAACGCCGCGCTCGGCCTGTGCCTCGGTTGCGAGATGTTCCTGCTCCTGCGCCGCTACGCGCCCGCGCTCGCCCGACCCCAGTCGACACCGTCGCAGTAAGAACGAAGAAATGGGAGCAGCTCGATGAGCCGTGAAGACGTCCTGGTCTCGGCCGCTTGGTCCGAGGAGAACCTCACCACGCCCGGCGTGGTGTTCGTGGAGGTGGACGAGGACACCACCGCCTACGACGGGGGTCACATCCCGGGCGCGGTGAAGATCGACTGGAAGAAGGACCTCCAGGACCCCGTCCGCCGCGACTTCGTCGACCGGGCCGGTTTCGAGAAGCTGCTCTCCTCGCGCGGCATCGCCAACGACGACACCGTCGTCCTCTACGGCGGCAACAACAACTGGTTCGCCGCCTACGCCTACTGGTACTTCAAGCTCTACGGCCACCAGTCCGTCAAGCTCCTCGACGGCGGCCGCAAGAAGTGGGAACTCGACGGCCGCCCCCTGGACAAGGAGGTCGTGGTCCGCCCCGAGACCACCTACACCGCCCAGGAGCAGAACCTCGCCATCCGCGCCTTCCGCGACGAGGTCGTCGACTCCATCGGCAACAAGAACCTCGTCGACGTCCGCTCCCCCGACGAGTTCTCCGGCAAGCTCCTCGCCCCCGCCCACCTCCCCCAGGAGCAGGCGCAGCGCGCCGGCCACATCCCCAGCGCGATCAACGTGCCGTGGAGCAAGGCCGCCAACGAGGACGGCACCTTCAAGTCCAACGAGGAACTCGCCGAGATCTACGGCGAGGCCGGCTTCGACGGTTCCCGCAAGACCATCGCCTACTGCCGCATCGGCGAGCGCTCCTCCCACACCTGGTTCGCCCTGCACGAGCTCCTCGGCCACGAGGACGTCAAGAACTACGACGGTTCCTGGACCGAGTACGGCTCGCTCATCGGCGTCCCCGTCGAGCTCGGCACCGGCAAGGAGGCCTGACATGAGCCTGGACGGCTGCGGCGCGCCCCAGCAGGGCGTTGACATCCAGGTCGGCGCGAACGAGGTCGTGCTGACCGGCAAGGTCCGCTCGGAGGGTGCTCCGGTCGGTGGCGCGTTCGTGCGCCTGCTCGACTCGTCCGGCGAGTTCACCGCCGAGGTCGTGTCCTCCTCGGACGGCGACTTCCGCTTCTTCGCCGCGCCCGGCACCTGGACGATCCGCGCCCTGCACCGGTCCGGCAACGGGCAGGCGTCGGTCAACGCGGAAGGGCCGGGCGTCCACCCGGTCGAGGTCGCGGTGGCCTGAGACCAGGGGAGCGCACGGGTCCGTCCCGGCGCTACCTCTCGCCGACCCCGGTGGCGTTCGCCACCGGGGTCGGCGGCTTTGCGGGGCAGGTGCCTAAACTGGGCGGGTGGAACACTTCTTCACAGGATTGCTGGTCCTCGTGTCCCTGCTGGTCGTGTGGTTCGCCGGGTACGTCGTGTACCGGCTGTACTCCGACCAGCGGTGAGCGACAACGGGCCCGTTCCGGGCAGTGGTGACGCGGCCGTCCGGGCCGCCGCTTCGCGCGCGTCGGTGACGGGCGCGCGCAACCTGCCGCAGTTCGACGACCTGCCGATCCCGGCGGACACGGCGAACCTGCGCTCCGGCCCCTCCCTGCACGACGCGTGCCTCGCGCTGCTGCCGCTCGTCGGCGTGTGGCGCGGCGAGGGCGAGGTCGTGTACCCGACGATCGACGGCCCGTACCGGTACGGGCAGCAGATCACGTTCGCGCACGACGGCCGGCCGTTCCTCTACTACGAGGCCCGGTCCTGGCTGCTGGACGAGAAGGGCGCGGTGATCCGCCAGGCGGCGCGGGAGACCGGCTTCTGGCGCCCGCAGGCGGACGACACGATCGAGGTGCTGATCACGCACAACACCGGGATCGTGGAGCTGTACTACGGCAAGCCGCGCACGCAGACGTCCTGGGAGTTCGGGACCGACGCGGTGATCCGCACGGCGACCGCCAAGGACGTCACCGCGGCCCAGCGGCTGTACGGCATCGTGAACAACGGCGACCTGGCGTACGTGGAGGAGCGGGCCATGGTCGGCCAGCCCCTCCAGCCCCACACGTCAGCCCACCTGCAGAGGTACGTGGGCTGAGCTGTGTTGAATGGCCGCTGCTCCGCAGACGGCGGCTCGGCCGCCCGGAAGTCGGCCGCTCACGCCTGATTCGCCGACGATCGAAAAGCGTGATCGCCGGCGAATGAGTCGCGAACGACCGACGCGGCCTCGCGGCGTGTGGTCGCCGGCCGAGTGGTAGTTGGCGCGGCCTCTCGGGGCGTGGTTGACGATTGGTTCGGGGTTGGGTTGGATTGTTCAACAATCCTCCTTTAGGCTGTTGTTATGCGGTTGCGGCGGTGTGGGGCTGACGCGGTGCTCGTCGAGGTTGGGTCGCTCGACGAGGTGGAGGCCGTGCGCGCCGCGGTGGCTGCGGCGCGGTTGCCCGAGGTCGTCGAGTTGGTGCCGGCCGCCCGCACGGTCCTGGTCGTGACCAGGGCCGGAGGCATCGAGGCGGTGCGGAGGGTTCTCGACGCGGTCGAGCCCGGCCGGCGCGTCGAGGCGCCGTCGACCGAGGTGGTGCTGCCGGTCCGCTACGACGGGCCGGACCTGGACCTGGTCGCCGAGACCGCGGGTCTCACAACGGCCGAGGTGGTCGCGTTGCACTCCGGCACGACGTACCAGGTCGCGTTCTGCGGGTTCGCCCCCGGCTTCGCCTACCTGACCGGCCTGCCCGAACCGCTGCGCCAGCCGCGCCTCGACTCGCCGCGCACCAAGGTCCCGGCGGGGTCGGTGGCCGTCGCGGGCGAGTTCACCGCCGCCTACCCGCTGGCCACGCCCGGTGGGTGGCGGTTGATCGGCCGCACGGACGCGCCGCTGTTCGACCCGCGCCGCGACCCGCCGGCCCTGCTCGCCCCCGGCCAGCGCGTCCGGTTCGAGGCGACCCGATGACGGCGCGCGCCCTTCGCCCCCGCACGGTCACGATCCTGAGCACCGGGCCGCAAGCGCTGGTCCAGGACCTGGGCCGACCGGGGCACGCGCACCTGGGCGTCCCGCCCTCCGGCGCGCTGGACCCGCCGTCGCTCAGGCTCGCCAACCGCCTGGTCGGCAACGCCGAGGACGCCGCCTGCCTCGAAGTCCTGCTCGGCGGCCTGGTGCTGCGCGCCAACGCCTCCTGCACGGTCGCGGTGACCGGCCCGTCGACCGCGGTCCTGGTCAACGGCGTGGCGCGCGACTCGCCGTTGCACCTCGCGCCCGGCGACACCCTCACCGTGGGCACGCCGCGGACCGGCCTCCGGTCGTACGTCGCCGTGTCCGGCGGCGTCGCCGTCCCACCCGAGCTGGGCAGCCGGTCCACCGACCTGCTGTCCGGCCTCGGCCCCGCGCCGCTGCGCCCCGGCGACGAGGTGCCGCTCGGCGACCCGACCGGGGTGCCGGTGGGCGTGGACGTCCTGGCGCCCCTGCGGGTGCCGGACGAGCTGGACGTGCCGGTCGTCCTGGGTCCGCGCGACGACTGGTTCGACTGCCCGGCCGACCAGCTCCGGGCGGGCCGGTGGACGGTGTCCGACCGCGGCAACCGGGTCGGCATCCGGCTCACCGGCACCGCGCTCGGCCGCACGCCGCGCCGGGTCGGCCGCGAGCTGCCCAGCGAGGGCCTGGTCACGGGCGCGGTGCAGGTCCCGGCGGACGGCCTGCCGGTCGTCTTCCTCGCCGACCACCCCACGACCGGCGGCTACCCGGTGATCGGCGTGGTGCCGGCGCACGCGCTCCCGCTGCTCGGGCAGGCCAGGCCGGGCACCCGGTTGCGGTTCTCGCCGCAGGGCTGAACGGACGCGATTGGTCTAGACCCAGTCGTTCGGGCGACCGAGCCGCCGTCTGCGGAGCAGCGGCCAAAGGCAGGGTCGCGTCGGTCTCCCGGGCGACCGAGCCGCGACGCCGGAGGCGGCGCGATCAGATTCAGTACTCCGACTCGTACAGCTCCGCCAGTCGGGTGTGCAGGTCGGTCGAGTCCGGCAGGGTCTTGTCGTCCAGCGTGTGCACGCGGGTGACCTTGCGGACGCTCGACACCAGGAACACGCCGTCCGCCGAGTACAGCTCCTCCACGGCGACCGGGCGGACCTCGGTGGTCCAGCCGGCGCGCTTGGCGGCGTTGAACAGGGCGGCCTGCGTGGTGCCGGGCAGGATGCCCAGGGTGGCGGGCGGCGTGGTGAGGGTGCGGCCGCGGGCCATGACCAGCGTGGACGTCGGGCCTTCCAGCACGGAGCCGGACGACGTGGTGAACACGACCTCTGCCGCGCCGCGCCGCTCGGCTTCGCGCAGCGCCGCCATGTTGACCGCGTACGACAGCGACTTCGCGCCGAGCAGCAGCCACGGCGCCCGGTCGGCGAGGCCGGGCTCGATGCCCCGGTCCAGCGTGACGGCGGCGATGCCCTCGGCGCGCTGGGCCAGCACCTTGGGCGAGATGTCCATGCCCAGGGCGAAGCCGGTGGGCGCGCCGTCACCGCCTTCGACGCCACGCGTGTAGACGAGCTTCAGCGCGACCTCCGCGCCGCCGGTCCAGTTGCCCAGCACCAGGGAGCAGGCCCGCTCGAACGCGGCCCGGTCCGGTTCGGGCAGGTCGAGCATCGCCGCGGAACGGGCCAGCCGGTCGAGGTGGGGGCCCAGCTCACGGGGCTTGCCGTCGACGACCAGGATCGTCTCGAAGACGCCGTCGCCGCGCACGAGCCCGAGGTCGTCGACCCGGATCAGCGGCGCGTCGGGGTCGGCCAGGGTTCCGTCGAGTAGTGCGAGCACGCGCATACCGCGAGCCTACTCACGGCCTACCATCGGATTCGTGGACACCGCCCGCGCGCCGCAGGCCCTTCGCCAGACACTGCACGAACGGGGCATGCGGATGACACCCCAGCGCCAGCTCGTGCTGGACGCCGTGCGCGAGCTGGGGCACGCGACACCGGAGCAGATCTGCCAACGCGTGCAGGTCACGGCCCCCACGGTCAACATCACCACGGTCTACCGCACGCTCGACCTGCTGGACCGGCTCGGCCTGGTCCGGCACACGCACCTCGGGCACGGCGCGCCGACGTACTCGGTGGACGAGCACGAGCACGTGCACCTGGTGTGCCACCGGTGCGGGCGGATGGACGAGGTGCCGTGCGAGCTGCTCTCGCCACTCGGGGGAACACTGCGGGGGCAGTACGGGTTCGAACTGGATGCGAGCCACCTCGCGCTGTCCGGCACGTGCCGCGAATGCCTGGCCGGAAGTGCCCAGAAGGAGTCCGAGTGAATTCTCCGCTGTTGACCGCACCGGGTGCGATCGCGCCGTTCGAGGGCGCTCCCGACCAGGGCGTGCCGTGGCACTTCGGCGACCCGTTCGCGGAGCAGCGCGCGGCGGCCCGGTCGGTGGCCGTGTTCGACCGCTCGCACCGGGCCGTCATCGCGGTGGCCGGCGACGACCGGCTGACCTGGCTGCACTCGCTGACCAGCCAGCACTTCACCGCGCTGGGCGAGGACCAGGGCACCGAGATGCTCATCCTCGACGTGCAGGGCCGCGTCGAGCACCACGCCGTGGTGGCGAACACGGGCGGTGTCGCCTACCTCGACACGGAGTCGTCGCGCGCCGCCGACCTGCTGACCTACCTGACCAGGATGGTGTTCTGGTCGAAGGTGGAGCCGCGGGACGCGTCGGCCGACCTGGCGGTGCTGACCGTGGTCGGGCCGGACGTGCCCGCGCTGTTCGACAAGCTGGGGCTGCCGCTGCCCGGCGGGCCGCACGGCGTCGTCGCGCTGGAGGGCGGCTTCGCGCGCCGCATGCCGTGGCCGGGGCAGGACGCCGTGGACCTGGTCGTCCCCCGGGCGGGTCTCGCGCGGTGGTGGGAGGACCTGACGGGCGCGGGCGCGCGTCCGGCGGGGAGCTGGGCGTTCGAGGCGCTGCGGGTGGAGTCCCTGCGGCCGCGGCTCGGCGTGGACACCGATGAGAAGACCATCCCGCACGAGGTGAACTGGATCGGTTCCGCGGTGCACCTGGACAAGGGGTGCTACCGGGGCCAGGAGACGGTGTCCAAGGTGCACAACGTGGGCCGTCCGCCGCGCCGGATGCTGCTGCTCCACCTGGACGGGTCGCGCGAGGTGCAGCCGGAGACCGGCGACCCGGTGCTGGTCGACGACCGGGTGGTCGGGCGGGTCGGCAGCGTGGCGCTGCACCACGAGCTGGGCACGATCGTGCTGGCGCTGGTCAAGCGGTCGGTGTCGCCGGAGACGGAGCTGCTGGTCGGCGCGGAGGACCGGCGGGTGCAGGCGACCGTCGACCCGGACTCGGTGCCGCCGGACACCCCCGGCCTGGGCCGCGAGGCGGCGCGCAACCTCGGCCGCTGATTCCGGACCGGAAAACCGGCGACCGCCCCTGCCTGCGGTTCCGCGCCCCGGACGGGTCGCCGGAGCGGTGACGGGGGCGGGTTCTGTGCCAGGATCACGGCATGTCCCGACCCGGATCCCACGGCACGCTGCTCACCGTCGCCCCCACCGGGGCCGAGCACGCGAAGGCCGACGTCCCCCAGCTGCCGGTCACCTTGGAGGAACTGGTCCGCACGGCCGAGGCGTGCGAGCAGGTCGGCGCCGCGATGGTCCACGTGCACATCCGCGGCGCGGACACCAGGCCGACGCTGGACCTCGGCCTGCTCAAGGAGACGGTCGCGGCCCTGCGGGAGCGCACGAACCTGATCGTGCAGCTGTCCACGGGTGGCGCGGTGACCGACCCGGAGGCCGACCGGCTGCGGGTGCTCGACGCCCTGCCCGACTCGGCGTCCTGCACCATGGGCACGGTGAACTTCGGCGACGACGTCTTCCTGAACCGCTGGGAGTTCGTCGTCGCGCTGCACAAGGGGATGCAGGAGCGGGGCATCGTCCCCGAGTACGAGATCTTCGACATCGGCCAGCTGGCGTCGTTGCGGCGGCTGCTGGACCAGCACGGGCTGCCCGCGGGCGGCAAGGTGCACGTCGACCTGGTCATGGGCGTGCCGGGCGGGATGCCGGGCGACGCGGAGACGCTGGTGGCGGCCTTGCGGCTGCTGCCGGACGGCGCGTCGTTCTCGGCGACGGGCATCGGGCGGACCACGTTGCCGGTGATGCTGACGGCGCTGGCCGCCGGCGGCCACCTGCGGGTGGGCATGGAGGACACCATCACGTACGCGAAGGGCCAGCCGGTCCGGGACAACGCGCAGCTGGTCGCACGTGCGGCGGGGTTGGCGAAGATCGCCCAACGACCGCCGCTGTCGCCCGCGGACGCGCGTGCCCTGCTGGGCGTGCGCAGTCCGGTACAGGTTTGAGACAACTTTGGAAGCAGGTTTGTGTTGGCGGGTGGACACGAACTACCGCAGGATGAGTACGTGATCGAGGTGCGTCCTGGCGGGCGCCGACGTATCGACCGGGTGCTCGCTCCCGACTACACCGAGGGGGTCGAGCGGCTCCCGCTCGCCGAGGTGCGCGCGTTGCGCGACGAGGCGGCGCAGGAGGAGACCGACCTGTCCTACCTCCGGAGACTCCTGCACGCGCGGATCGACATCGTGCGGGCGGAGCAGGAGCGGCGGACGTCGGGCGGCTCGGCGGTGGTGGACCAGCTGGCCACCATCCTGGCGTCGAACGCCGTCGGGCCGGCCACCGGCCTGGGCCGGTACCAGACGCAGGAGCCGTCCCGGGCGGAAGCGCACCGGCGGCACGTCGAGGCGCTCGTGTCGGACGTCGACCTGTCGGACGTGAGCGCGCTCTCGGACGACAAGCTGACCTTGGCGCTGCGGGTGTTCATCGGCGAGGAGGCCTCGGTCTCCGCGCGGCGGCGCGAGGTGCAGGCCGTGGTCGACTTCCTGAACGCGGAGATCGCCGGCCGGTACCAGAGCGGCAGCGCCTCGGTGGACGAGCTGCTGGCGGCGGAGCGGGGCTGGCCGACCAACCCCGGCCGCACCAAGGAGTAGCCCGCCCCGACGGCGTACCAGGATCTGGGATCACAGTCCCATGATCTGAACCGGCCGCCTAGCGTGGCCGGTTGATGGCACAAGACGCATCCGCGCCGCCGAGGTACCGGTGGGTGGTGCTCGCGGTCGGCGCGGTCGCGCAGGGCGCCAACGCCGCGGTGTTCCTCGGCCTGCCCGCGATCACCCCGCAGCTGCGCGAGCACTTCGGGCTGTCGCTGCCGCAGGTGGGGCTGCTGCTCGGCGCGGTGAACCTCGGCACGATGCTCACCCTCGTCGCCTGGGGCGCGGCGGCGGACCGGCACGGCGAGCGGCTGGTCATGACCATCGGCGGGGTCGGCGCCGCCCTCTGCCTGGCCCTGGCCGCGTTCGACGGGGCCGTGGTCGCCGGGGTGGCGCTGGTCGGCGTGGGGCTGTTCGGGGCGAGCGTGAACGCGGCCGGCGGCCGGGCCGTCCTGACCTGGTTCCCGGCCGAGCGCCGCGGGTTCGCGATGGGCCTGCGGCAGACCGCCACCCCGCTGGGCGCGGCGCTGGCCGCCGTGGTGCTGCCGGTGGTCGCGCTGCGGGCCGGGGTGCCGGTGGCGTTCCTGGCGCTGGCGGGCTTCACGGGGTTCGTCGCGCTCGCCGTGGCGCTGTGGATCAGGGAGCCGCCGTGGGCCGTGCGCTCCGGCAGCGGTCGGCACGGGGTCGTGCTGAAGGACCGGGACCTGGTCCGGCTGAGCGCGGCGAGCGGCTTGCTGGTCGTGCCGCAGTTCACCGCCGCCGCGCTGATGGTGGAACTCCTGCACGACCACCGCGGCGTCGCGGTCGGCGTGGCGGCCGGGCTGTTCGCCGCCGCCCAGGTCGCGGGCGGGTTCGGCCGGCTCGCGGTCGGGGTGTGGTCGGACCGGTCGGCCACCCGGGTCCAGCCGCTGAAGGCGCTGAGCGTGCTGGTCGCGGTCGGGTTCGCGCTCTGCGCGGCCCTGGACCGGGCGCCGGTGTGGCTGCTCGCGGCGGTGCTCGTGCCGACGGCGGCCCTGGCGCTGTGCTGGAACGGGGTCGCGATCACGGCCGCCGGCGAGCTCGCCCCGCCCGGCCGGACCGGGATCGCGCTCGGCATGCAGAACACGGCCAACTACCTGAGCGCCACCGTCACGCCGCCGCTGGCCGGGTGGGTCGCGGTGGGCGTCGGCTGGCCCGCCGCCCTGCTCCTGGCCGCCGCGGCGGCCGCGGGCGCCCGCGTGCTGCTAGCCGTGCCGTTCGCGGCGCGCCAGCTCGCCCCAGAACTCCCGTAGCCGCTCGTACCGGACCGCGACCTCCTCGGCGTCACCGGCTTCGAGGGCGTCCACGATCGCGTTGACGTCCGCCGCCGAGCTGTCCTCGAGGAGGTCCTGGTCGTCGATGAGCTGCACGAGACCGCCGTAGTCCAGCTCCACCGCCGAGCCCGGCGCGAAGTGGTCGAGCCAGCGGCCGGTGTCGGCGAGCACCTTCGCCGGGCCCGCCTCGCCCAGGGACGCGGACACCACGCGGTGCGCCCGCGCCACGCGCTGCCGGGCGTCCGCCATGGACACCCGCCAGGACACCTGGCGCTCCGGGTCCTCCCGCGGCGCCAGCACGATCCGCCGGGCCTCCGGCTCGACCAGGGCGAACCACGGCAGCGGCACCGTCCACGTGGTCGAGATGACGTGCACCGCCCCGCCGGTCAGCTCCGCCATCACCGCCGACGCGCGGGAGCGGATCGCCTCGGCCTCCACGGACACGGCCTCGTCCCGCAGGGGTCCGGTGGACGTGGCGAGGAAGCCGACCAGGGCGGCGGCCGAGCGGGCTCGGAGGTCCAGCGGGCACACCAGGGGGCCGGGGCCCACCTCGCCCGGGACCTCGGCGGGGCTGATGGTCATCACGTCGAACGGCGCGTCGGGTGCGACGCTGCCGTCCGACCGCTCACCGGGCAGGAGGCGAGGCGGCCGGGCCAGCTGTGATCGCAACCACAGCTCCCGTTCGCGCTCGCCGACGTCCGCACGGCTCAACACCCCGTTGTCCAGGGCTTTTCGCACCTGATCGGCCAACGGTGCGTCAAGAGCCGACAGCGGTTCGTACACCCTGAGGTAGGCGACGAACGGTCGAGGCACCCGCGCATCCTCCCATGCTGAGATTTGGCGGCACGTGTCACGCCTACCGCGTCGCGGGGAACCCCTTCGACACGGTACGGTAGTTACCAGGAACTAGTTGTCGAGACGAGTGGGGCCGCCGTTCCCCCGGCCGCCCCCGTCCCTGTGCGAGGGGGTCGAGCCATGGGGCGCGGCCGAGCGAAGGCCAAGCAGACCAAGGTGGCGCGGGAGCTCAAATACAGCTCTCACAACATCGACGTCGACGCCTTGCAACGCGAGCTGTCCGGCGGCGAGTCCGCTGCTGGTCGCCGGAGCGAAGAACGCTTCGACGACCCGTCGGACGACGATTACGACGACTACCGTCGCTGACGAATCACACCCGCTGCTGAGGTTGGGCTGCCGGTTTCACCACCGGCAGCCCAACCTTTGCAGCGGGCCCTACAACGCCCTGGCGTACTGCTGAGGCGGGTTGACCTGCACCCCCAACTGCCGTGCCGCGTGCAACGGCCAGTAGGGGTCGCGCAGCGACGCCCGCCCCAGCAGCACCAGGTCGGCTGAGCCGTCGGCGAGGAGTTGTTCTGCCTGCCGGGCGTCGGTGATCATGCCGACGGCCCCGGTGGGCACGTCGGCCTTCCGTCGCACGGTCTCGGCGAACGGCACCTGGTAGCCGGGGCCGACCGGGATGTCCGCCGCGGGCACGTTGCCGCCGGTGGACACGTCGATCAGGTCCGCACCCGCGTCGGCGAGGTCGCGCGCGA
Organism: Saccharothrix hoggarensis; assembly: GCF_052936025.1. The sequence goes on from NZ_CP193624.1 coordinate 7,311,536, forward strand.
GCACGACGCTGTCCTCAGGCGTCCAGCCGCCCTCGACCCAGTCGGTCGCGGAGATGCGCACGAACACCGGCACGTCCTCGCCGACGGCTTCGCGGACGGCGGCGGTGACCTCGCGGGCCAGCCGGGTGCGGTTCTCCAGGGAGCCGCCGTAGGCGTCGGCGCGGTGGTTGCTGAGCGGCGAGAGGAACTCGTGCAGGAGGTAGCCGTGCGCCGCGTGGACCTCGACCACCCGGAACCCGGCCTCGACCGCGCGCCTCGCCGCGGCGGCGAAGTCGGCGACGACCCCCGCGATGCCCTCGACGTCCAGCTCGACCGGCGTCCGGTAGCTCTCGTGGAACGCCTCGGCGCTCGGCGCGACGGGCGTCCAGCCGCCGTCGGCGTCCGCGACCCCGCCGCTGCGCGAGGCGAACGGCGCGTAGGTCGACGCCTTGCGGCCGGCGTGGGCGAGCTGGACGCCGGCGACGGCGCCGCGGGCGTGGATGAAGTCCACGATCGGCCGCCACGACGCGACGTGGGCGTCGTCCCACAGGCCCGTGTCCTCGGGCGAGATGCGGCCGACGGCCTGCACGGCGGTCGCCTCGGTGAGCACGAGGCCCGCGCCGCCGACCGCGCGCGAGCCGAGGTGCACGAGGTGCCACTCGTCCGGGTGGCCGTCCCGCGCGGAGTACTGGCACATCGGGCTGACCGCGATGCGGTTGGGCAGGGTGACGGCGCGGAGGTCCAGCGGGGTGAACAGCATGCTCACACAGGTCTCCTCGGTGTGTTCGGGTACGTCTGCGAGACCCCGGTCGGGTCACCGGGTTCAAGGCCCGGACCGGACCGCTTGTTCCCCGTCGAGACCCGTCCCACGTCGCGGGAGCTGGGGAATTCCATTCGATTCGGTATTGCGCGCGCATTCGCACGTGATCTTCAGTGGGGAGGCGGTGCGCAAAACGCCGAACAAGTGGGCCCCAGTTACGCCCATTCGGGTGTACTGTCCGCAGCACGTTCGGGGAGACCATCACTTGCCGCCCGATGCCGGTCGGCTCATGGGAAGTTCCCGCCGGCCACGACAGTAACAGGATCCACATGCTGCCCATGCCGTCCACGATGACCCCGGATCCAGGGTGGCCCAGCAACAGCCTCCTGGGTCGACTCCGAGACAACACCCGACAAGAGCTGTTGAACATCGGCACGGTCGTGCGGTACGCGGCCGACCGCGAGGTCATAGAACAGGATGCGAAGGACACTCACGTCCTACTCCTGCTCGACGGCGTGGTCAAGGTGCAGACGACCGACGAAACCGGCGACACGGCGCTGCTCGCGATCCGGGTCGCGGGCGACCTCGTCGGCGAGATGGCGGCGCTGGACCAGAAGCCGCGCTCCGCCACCGTCGTGACGTGCGGCGACGTGGTCGCGAAGCTCATCACGAGCGGTGAGCTGATGGGCTTCCTGCACCGGCGCAACGACGTGTTCGTCGAATTGATAGGGATGATCAACGACCGGCTGCGCTGGGCGAACCAGCGCCGGCGGGATTTCCTGTCCCACCCGGCGGCCGAACGGGTGGCCAGGGTGCTGGCCGAATTGGTGCAGACGTACGGGCGCGAAGAGGCCCACGGCTGGACGTTGGGAATTCCCCTGACCAAGGTGGAACTCGCCTCGATCGCCGGGATGAAGCCCAGAACGGCCGAGAAGGCGTTCTCCGATCTGCGCAAAGCGGGGGTGGTGGTCAGTCACCTGAGGCGTGACGTGCTGGTGCCCGATCTGGCGAATCTGCGCAAATTCGCGGGGTTCTGAGCGCGAGACCGCCGTTCTGCGGTTTTCGCGCCGATGTCGTACTCCACAGTGACTGTGTGCGGTTCCCCATCCGTCGAAAGGCCGAACCCATGAGCTTCCAGCGCGGTCTGCTGGTGTGTTGTGACCTGAGGAGCTACGGGTCGGCCGACGACCGGCTCCAGCGCGACCTGCAGGACCAGCTGGTGCGCAGCCTCGACCGGGCGGGCGAGGCCGCCGGCCTGGACCGCTCCGCCTGGCGGCGGCAGGCCAAGGGCGACGAGGAGTGGGCCGTGCTGCCGCCCGCCACGCGCGAGAACGACGTCGTGGACCGGTACGTGCGGGCGCTGAACGCCGAGCTGGCCGCGACCAACGAGTACCGGCTGCCGCACGCCCGCCTCCGGCTGCGGATGGCGATCCACTTCGGCACCACCGTCGAGGGCGCGAACGGCGTCCCCGGCCAGGACGCCGTGCTGGTCAGCAGGCTGCTCAACAGCGAGCCCGCGCACGCGGCGCTGGAGCAGTCGCCAAACGCCGACCTGGTCGTGGTGCTGTCCGACCTGGTGTTCACGTCGCTGGTCGCGGCCGGGTACACCACGCTGCGGGTGGAGGACTTCCGGCGCGTCGAGGTGCGGGTGAAGGCGTTCCACGGCCACGCGTGGATGTGGCTCCCCGGCGGCGACGTGCACGCGCTGGTGCTGGACGACGCACCCGCCGACGTGCCGGCCGCGTCGCTCGCGGAGGCGCCGGCCGCGGTGCCCGCCGCGCCGGTCGACCGCGGGCCGTCGACGGTGAACCAGCACGCGGTGGCGACCGGCGCGTCGACCGTGGTCCAGGCCGGGCGCAACGCCCGCGTGACGACCCAGAACGCCGGGATGATCCAGAACTTCGACCGCAACGACCAGCGCGGTTCACACTACGGCCCGGTCCACCACCGCGACCCGGACGCCAAGGGCTGAAAACCCGAGGCGCCGTCAGAGATAGCGGATCTGCTTCGCTTTACCGGCGGCCACGTCGTCGTGCGCGGCCGTGATTCCGGGGCGGTGCGCGACTTCCGGCACGCCGACTTCCCACCACGCGCCCGCGTCGGTCCACGCGGACGGGTGAGTGCGAATCACGACCACGGCCGGGCGGTGTTCGGTCTTCGCCACCTCGCGGGCTTTGCGGTAGGCGTCGCGAAAACCGCCCAGGTCGTCCACCGGGAACGCCGCGCATCCCATCGCGGCGGCGTGCGCGGCGAAATCGGTGCGCGGCGGTCGGGCGTGCGCGGTCCGCACGTCGTCGTACAGGTTGTTGAACCCGGCGCCGCCCTGGCCGGTCTGCAACCGGTGGATGACGGCGTAGCCGTCGTTGTCGCACACCACCGCCACGAAGCCGTGCCCGGCGAACGCCGCCGAGAACAGCTCGGAGTTCAGCATCAGGTAGGAACCGTCGCCGAGCAGCGAGGTCACCACGCCGTCCGGCCGGGCGATCGCCGCGCCCCACGCGCCGGCCAGCTCGTAGCCCATGCACGAGAAGCCGTACTCGACGTCCATGGTCGCCTCGCCGACCGCGCGCCAGCCGCCGATCAGCTCGCCCGGCAGTCCGCCCGACGCCGTGAGCACGTAGTCGGCCGACCCGGACAGGTCGTTGACCGCGCCCACCACCTGCGCGTACGTCGGCGTGCCCGATGGCGCGCGCAGCCCGTCGACGTACCCGTCCCACTTCGCCCGTTCCTCCGCCGCCCGCGCGGCCCACGCCTCGCCGGCCCGCCACGCGCCCAGCTCGTCGGTCAGCTCGCGCAGGCCCTCGTCGGCGTCCGCGACCACCGACAGCGCGCCGTGCTTGACGGCGTCGAACCGGGCGGCGTTGAGCGAGACGAGCCGGACGCCCGGCGCGAACACCGTCCACGACGCCGTGGTGAAGTCCTGCAGGCGGGTGCCGACGGCCAGCACCACGTCGGCCTCGGCGGCCATGGCGTTCGCCGAGGTGGAGCCGGTGATGCCGAGCGGCCCGGCGTGCAGCGGGTGGTCGTGCGGGACGAGCGTGCGGCCCGCCGTCGTCTCGGTGACCGGGATCGCGTGCCGCTCGGCGAAGCGGATCGCGCGGCCGGCGGCGCGGGAGTACCGGACGCCGCCGCCGAGGACCAGCAACGGCCTGCGGGCCCCGCGGAGGACGTCGGCGGCCGACGCGAGGGCGCGGGTGTCCGGGCGGGGACGCGTCGGGCGGTGGACCACCGGGGCGAACAGCGCCTCGGGGAAGTCGAACGACTCGGCCTGCACGTCCTGCGGCAGCGCGAGCACCGCCGGTCCGCAGTCGGCCGGGTCGGTGAGCACGCGCGTCACCTGCGGCAGGGTGTTGAGCAGCTGCTCGGGCCGGGTGATCCGGTCGAAGTACCGGCTGACCGCCCGGAACGCGTCGTTGACCGTCGTCGTCGGGTCGCCGAAGTGCTCGACCTGCTGCAACACCGGGTCGGGCGCGCGGTTGGCGAACGTGTCGCCGGGCAGCAGGAGCAGCGGCAGCCGGTTGGCGTGCGCGACTCCGGCGGCGGTGACCATGTTCAGCGCGCCCGGACCGATGGACGACGTGGCGACGCCGACCTGGCGGCGGTGGGTGGCCTTGGCGATGCCGACCGCGGCCAGCGCCATGCCCTGCTCGTTGTGGCCGCGCCAGACCGGCAGCTCCTCCCGCGCCTCTTCGAGCGCGTTGCCGAGGCCGAGGACGTTGCCGTGGCCGAAGATCGCGAACACGCCGGGGAACAGCGGCCCCTCGGCGCCGTCGGGCAGTTCGGTGCGTTGCGCGAGCAGCCAGCGGACCAGCGCCTGCGCCGTCGTGAGCCTCATCCCACCCGTCCTCCGGCGGTCGTGACGGGACAGCGCGGGTCGAGCCGCTGCCCCGGCCAGGTGTCCCGGACCCAGGTGTGCGCGGGGTCGTCGCAGAACGCCATCGACCGCTCGTCACCGGGCCCGGCCAGCACGTTCAGGTAGTACATGGGGTAGCCGGGCGCCGCGACGCACGGGCCGTGGTAGCCGCGGGGGATCAGGAAGACGTCGCCGTCGCGGACCACCACGTCCTCGTCGACCTCGCCGTCGTCGGTGTAGGTGCGGTGCAGGCCGAAGCCCTCCCGCGACGGCGTGACCTGGTCGCGGCCGGCGATGCGGAAGTAGTAGACCTCCTCGTTGACGACGTCGCACGTGTGGTCGTGCTTGTGCGGCGGGTAGGACGACCAGTTGCCGTCCGGGGTGATCAGCTCGCACGCGATGAGCCGGTCGGCGTGGTCCCAGACGCCCGGCACGCCGAAGTTGGTGACCTGGCGGGTGGCGTTGCCCGCGCCCCTGACCTCGACCGGGACGTCCTCCGCCGGGCCGTACCTGGGCGTCAGCCTGCGCTCGCACCGGGCCGTCGGCAGCGCCACCTCGACACCGTCCTTTGTGGACAAGCGCACGCGCGCGTCCCGCGGCACGTACGCGAAGTCGGTCACGCGGGTGAACACGGAGTCCCGGCCCGCCAGCTCGAACCGCTCCCCGTCGACCTCGACCGCGCACCCGCCCGACAGCGGCAGCACGAACGCCTCGTGCTCGCCGGTGTCGAACGTCGCCTCCCCGCCGGCGTGCAGGAGGACCACGCGCAACCCCGCGTACTCCCACCCCGCCGCGTCGGGCGTCAGCTCGACGGCGTTCTCCCCGTGCGACAACGTGCCCAGCGGCCGGTGCCAGCTCATGCCTCAACCCCCTTCGCCGCGCGCAGCACCTCGGCGGCGGCCTCGACCGCGGCGGCGACGTCGCCGTCCGGCGGGTAGAGCAGGGCCCGGCCCACGACCAGGCCCCGCACGGTCGGGTGGCGCAGGGACCGGCCCCACGACGCCAGGTCGTCGCTCAGCCGCGCGGACGGCACGCCGCCCAGCACCAGCGCCGGCAACGTCGTCGCGTCCAGCACCTCGTCCGACGACGGCGGCAGCTTCAGCCACGTGAACGCCGACGTCACGCCGAGGCCGGCCGCGACGCTCCCGGCCCGCGCCATCGCGGCGGCGTCCTTGCGCAGCACCAAGTCGCCCGCCTCGTCCCGCGCGTACGGCAGCGGCTCGACCATCGCCATCAGGCCGCGCTCGGCCAGCGCCGACACGGCCGCCGCGCAGCTCTCCAACGTGGGCACGGTGCCGGGGTCGGAGTCCACCAGCCGGAGCAGCATCTTGCCGCCGTCCAGGCCGCTGCCCGCGATCGCGGTGGGGTCGTAGGCGGTGAACCGGTCGTCGATCTCCCAGTCCGCGCCGACCAGGCCGCCGCGGTTCATCGAGCCGATGACGACCTTCCCGTGCAGGCCGTCGAGCAGCAGCAGCTCCTCGATCACGTCCGGCGTGCCGAGCACCCCGTCCACCGCCGGGTTCGCGAGCGCCGTGAGCAGCCGGTCCAGCAGGGACCGGCGGTCGGCCATGGCCAGCGGGTCGCTGCCGACGCCCAGCGCGCCGCGGGCCGGGTGGTCGGCCGCCACCAGGAACAGGGTGCCCTGCTCGGACAGCAGCCGGGTCCGGCGCTCGCGGGCCTGGTACGCGCGGCGGACGGCGGACGGGTCGGTCGCCCTGGTGTCCAGCAGCGCCGACCACCGCTCGTCCGTGATCACCCTCGGCGGCGACGTCACAGGCGGTCCTCGATCTCGCTCGGGGTGGGCATGGCGTCGGCGCACGCCAGCCGGCCCGCGACCAGGGCGCCGGCGACGTTGGCGTAGCGGGCGGTGCGCTCGGGCTCCCAGCCGGCCAGCAGGCCGTGGGCCAGGGCGCCGCCGAACGCGTCACCCGCGCCGAGGCCGCAGACCACGTCCACCGGGTGCGGCGGCACGGTCCACGAGCCGGCGGCCGTCGCGAACAGGACGCCCTCGGCGCCCTTCTTCACCACCGCCAGCTCCACGCCGCGCGCCAGCAGGCGGGCGGCGGCCGCGTCCGGGTCGGCCGTGCCGACCGCCACCTCCACCTCGGCCCGGTTGCCCACGGCGACCGTGACGTGGTCGAGCATCCAACCGATCTCCCGGCGCGCGGTCGGCACGTCCGGCCAGAACATCGGCCGGTGGTCGAGGTCGAGGACGGTGTGCGTCCGCCGTGCCCGGCGTTCCAGGACGCGGCGCTGGGTCTCCCGGGCCGGTGACGCCGAGACGCCCGTCCCGGTCACCCACAGCAGCGGCACGGTCGTCACCAGGTCCCACGGCACGTCGTCGTCCGTCAGCGACAGGTCGGGCGCAAGGGGAGCGCGGTAGAACAGGAGCGGCGGGTCCTCCGGCGGGTCGAGCGCGCAGAACACCACGGGGGTCTGGAGGTCCGGCGCGGTGCCGACGAACCGCGACGACACCCCGAACGACTCCAGCGCCGAGCGCACGTACGGCCCGAACCCGTCCGGGCCGACCTTGGTCAGCACCGCCGCCCGCCGGCCGAGCCGGGCCGCCGCCACGGCCACGTTCGTCGCCGTGCCGCCGAGGGACTTCGCGAACGTGCGCACCTCGGCCAGCGGCACGCCGCTCTGCTCGGGGTAGAGGTCCACCCCGACCCGGCCGACCGCCAACACCTCCACGGCGGGCACGTCGGTGTCGAACCCCTCGGCTGTCATCCGTCCACACCGCGCAGCTCGTGCGCCAGGGCGTCCAGCTCGGCGCCGCCGGCCATCTGCCTGGTCAGCTCCTCCAGCGTGATGCCGGACTTGTCGTACGTCCCCAGCGCCCGGCCCCGCTTGAGCAGGAGGAACCGGTCGCCGACCGGGTACGCGTGGTGCGGGTTGTGCGTGATCAGCACGACGCCGAGCCCGCGGTCGCGGGCCTGCGCCACGTACTTCAGCACCACGCCGGCCTGCTTCACGCCCAGCGCGGCCGTCGGCTCGTCCAGGATCAGCACCTTCGCGCCGAAGTGCACGGCCCGCGCGATCGCCACGCACTGCCGCTCGCCGCCGGACAGCGTGCCGACCGGCTGCTCCACGTCCCGCAGGTCGATGCCCATGCCGGCCAGCGCCGAGCGCGTCACCTCGCGGCCGCGCCGCCGGTCCAGGAACCGGAACGGCCCGAACCCGACCGTCGGCTCCGAGCCGAGGAAGAAGTTCCGCCACACGCTCATCAGCGGCACCACGGCCAGGTCCTGGTAGACGGTGGCGATGCCCTCGTCGAGGGCCTCGCGCGGCGACGAGAACCGGACCGGCGCGCCGTTGACCAGGAACTCGCCCTCGTCGTGCTGGTGCACCCCGGCCAGCACCTTGATCAACGTGGACTTGCCGGCGCCGTTGTCGCCGAGCACGCACGTCACCTCGCCCGCGTTGACGACCGTCGACACGTCCCGCAGGGCGATCACGCTGCCGTACTTCTTGCCGACCCCGCGCACCTCGAGGAGTGAACTCATCGCCGCACCCTCTCCGCCCGCCGCCGCAGCGCGTTGTTGACGAGCACGGCCGCCAGCAGCATCACGCCGAGGAACAGCTGGAACCAGTCGGAGTTCCAGTTCGCGTAGACGATGCCCTGCCGGGCCATGCCGAAGATCAGCGCGCCGATCGCCGCCCCGACCGCCGAGCCGAACCCGCCGGTCAGCAGGCACCCGCCGATGACGGCCGCGATGATGTACTGGAACTCCAGCCCGATGCCCTGGTTGGCCTGCACGCTCGTGAACCGCAGGATGTTGATCGACCCGACCAGCCACGCCGCGCCGGCCGTCGTCATGAACAGCAGCACCTTGGTCCGCACCACGGGCACACCGACCGCCCGCGACGACACCGCCGCGCCGCCCACCGCGAAGATCCAGTTGCCGAACCGCGTGCGCACCAGCACGGTCGCCGCGACCACCGTGACCACGACCCACCACAGGATCGACACGAAGAACGACGTGCCGCCGATGGTGAACGTCGAGGCGAACAGGTACCCGGCCGACGAGTAGCCGTCCGCGGACCGCATCCCGGACACCTGCACGGTCCCGGTGACGAGCCGCGTCACGCCGAGGTTGAGGCCCTGCAGCGCGAGGAACGTCCCCAGCGTCACGATGAAGCTGGGCAGCCCGGTGCGCATCACCAGCCACCCGTTCAGCGCGCCGACCGCCAGCGCGAACGCCAGCGACACGAGCAGCGCGAGCCACACGTTCCAGCCGAGCCGGGTGGCGAGGATGGCGGTGACCAGCGCCGTCGACGCGGTCATCACGCCGGCCGACAGGTCGAACTCGCCGCCGATCATGAGCAGCGCCACCGCGACCGCCATGATGCCGAGCGTGGACGCGTCGTCCAGCCAGGTCGCCACCCCGCCGGTGCTCAGGAACCGCTCGGTCGCCACCGAGAAGAACACGAACACCAGCAGGGCGCCGAGCAGCGAGCCGATCTCGGGTCGGACGACCAGCCGGTCGAGCGGGCGCGGCGAGCCGACCCGCTCGTCCGGCGGCGCGGTCGCGGACGCTGGGGCTTCGGGTGCCGGGGTGCCGGGCGCTGGAGTCACCGCCGTCCTCCTCAGCGGGTGCCGCGGGCGGCGTACTCGGCCACCTTGTCCACATTGGACTTGTCGACGAAACCGGGTCCGGTGAGGACGGGCTTGCCGCCCCCGACGGTGTTCGCGTTGTCGCGGTACAGCTTCAGCATCACGATCGGCAGGTAGCCCTGCTCGTACTGCTGCTGGTCCACGGCGAACAGCACGTCACCGGCCTTGATCGCGGCCGTCACGTCCGCGTTGAGGTCGAACGTCGCCACCGACGCCTTCGCCGCCGCGCCCTTGACCGCGTTCACCGAGGACACCGCGACCTGGGGGTTCAGCGCGAGCACCGCGTCCATCGACGGGTCGGTCTGCAACGCGCCCTTGATCCGGGACTCCACGTCGGTCGGGTTGTTGATGTCCACCTGGAGGTTGGTGACGGTGCCGCCGAACCCGGTGCGCGCGCCGTCGCAGCGCTGGTTGAGGCCGACGTTGCCCGCCTCGTGGATCACGCACAGCAGCTTGGTCTTGCCCGCTTCCTTGAGCTTGCGGCCCGCTTCCTCGCCCGCGACGCTCTCCTCCTGGCCGACGTGCGCCATCGCGCCGAACGACGCGCTCTTGTCCGAGCCCGAGTTGATCGTGATGACCGGGATGCCCGCCTTGACCGCGTTCTCGATCGACGTCTTCAGCGCGTCCGGGTTCGCCATCGACACCACGATCCCGCCGACCTTCTGCGACACCGCGTTGTCGATCAGCGTCGACTGGCGGCCGGGGTCGCCGTCGGAGTTGTAGTCGACCGTCACGCCGAGCTGCTTGCCCGCGTCCGTGGCGCCGTTCTTCACCACGTTCCAGAACGCGTCGCCCGCCGTGCCGTGGGAGATGACGGCGACGCGCAGGTCGCCGGTCGGGGCCTGGGCGGCGCCGGTGTCCGTGGTGGCGGTGGTGGTGTCCGCGCCGGGACCGCTGCACGCGGCGAGCAGCGCGAGCCCGGTCAGCGCCAGTCCGAGCCGGACCGGTCCGAGCCGGGCCGGGCCCGTGGCGCGCAGGGCCTTTCGAGTGGACGTCATCGTCTCTCCTCGCTGGGTTTTCGCTAGGCGGTGAACTGGGTGAGGTGCGCGAGGCTGCGCGCGGTGTCCCGCACCGGGGTGTCCAGCGGGCTGTCGTCACCGAGCGCCGTGTCCTGCTCCAGGACGTACCAGCCGGTGTAGCCCGCGTCCCGCAGGAACGCCACCAGGGCCGCCACGTCCACGTCGCCGTCGCCCAGCGGCACGTACATGCGCTGCTGCACGGCGGCCGTGTAGCCGAGGTCCCCGGCGCGCACGGTGGCCGCGACGTCCGCCCGCACGTCCTTCAGGTGCACGTGCCCGATCCGCTCGGGGAAGCGGCGGGCCAGGTCGACCGGGTCCGTGCCGCCGATGAGGAGGTGGCCGGTGTCCAGGCAGAGCGGCAGGTCGGAGTCGGCGAGGAACCGCTCGACCTCGGCGGTGCGCTCGACGTGCGTGCCGACGTGCGGGTGGAGGACGGTGCGCAGGCCGTGCCCCGCGGCCCGGTCGCGGACGAGCGCGGCCGTGTCGATCAGGGTGCGCCACTCGTCGTCGGTGAGCGCGGGACGTTCGTCGTAGCCGTCGAGGCCGGTCGCGGCGGCCAGCACCAGGACCTCCGCGCCCGCCGCGGCGAGCAGGGCGGCCACCCGGTCCGCTTCGTCCACAGTGGACTTGTCGCCGGTGTGCAGCGGCACGGCGAGGAAACCGCCGACGAGCGCGAGGCCGTGCTCGTCGAGGAGGGCCTTGAGGGCGTCCGGATCGGACGGCAGGTAGTCGGGCGGACCGAGTTCGGTAGCCCGCAACCCGAGCGCCGCCATGTCGTTCAGGACGGTCCCCGGGTCGAGCACCCTGCCCCACCCCGGGACCTCGCAGACGCCCCAGGAGATCGGCGCACCGGCGATCTTCACGCGGCCACCTCCGTCTCGATCCGAACAGGAGCACCGGAACGCCGTGACTCCTCGCAGGCCTCGGCGAGCCGCAGGCTGATCAAACTCTCCCGCGCCGGCGACGGGTTCGCCACCGTGCCCGCCACGACCTGCGTGAACACGGCGACCTCGTTGACGTACGCGCGGTGGAAGCGCTCGGCGAAGCCGGGGTAGGCGTCGGCGGCGGCCTTCGGCCCGTCCGGTTCCAGCGACGTCAGCGGCGTGCGCGGGTCGAGGCCGACGACCAGCGAGTCGCGGCTGCCCAGCACCTCGATGCGGTGGTCGTAGCCGAGCGGGTCGTGCCGGCCGCCGGACAGCGTGGCGTGGGCGCCGCCCGCGAACTTCAGCAGCACCACGGCGTTGTCGACGTCGTCGGCGGCGGCGAACGCGGGGTCCACCAGCACCGAACCCGACGCGTACACCTCCACCACCGGCTCGCCGACCAGCCACGGCACGGCGTCGAGGTCGTGGATCAGCAGGTCGCGGAAGATGCCGCCGGACTGGGGCAGGTAGCCGAAGTCGGGCGGCCGGGCGTCGTTGCCGAGCGCCCGGACCAGGTAGACGTCGCCCACCTCGCCCGCCCGGACGCGCCGGTGCAGGGCGGACACGGCCGGGTCGAACCGGCGCTGGAACCCGACCAGCACCTCCACGCCGGACGCCTCCACGTCGTCCACCAGGGCGCGCATCTCGTCGAGGTGGCTCGCGATGGGCTTCTCGCACAGCGTCGGCACGCCGGCCGCGACAGCGGCGCGCAGCAGGTCGGGGTGCGTGGTGGTCGGCGTGGCGAGCAGGACGCCGTCGCTGTGGGTGAGCAGCGCGTCGAGGTCGTCCACGCTCCGGCTGCCGGGGAGGCCGGCGGACGCCTGCGCCGCGCGTCCGGGCACCGGGTCGAACAGCAGCACCTCGTCGACCTCGTCGAGGGTGGCCAGGTTGGTGGCGTGCATGGTGCCGATGCGGCCGACTCCGGCAACTCCGATGCGCATCCCGCTGGTCTCCGTCCTGGTAGAGGCGCTTTATCGTTAGAGCGCTCTATTTGTTGGAGCGCTCTAAGGCTGTAGCGTCCGTCACAGTGGTGTCAAGAGCGCGTTGTCCGCCCGTGACGTCCGGCGCGGCCCGGGAGAGGGGAGATCCGGATGGCCAGGCCCACGATGGAGGACGTCGCGGCGCGGGCCGGCGTGTCCCGCGCGCTGGTATCGCTGGTGATGCGCGGATCACCGAAGGTGAGCGACCAGCGGCGGGCCGCCGTGCTGAAGGCCGCCGAGGAGCTGGGCTACTCGCCGCACGCCATGGCCCGCTCACTGGCCAGCCGGACGTCCCACGTGCTCGGCGTGATGGTGTCCGACCTGCACAACGCGTTCTTCGCCGAGGTCGTGGACGGGCTCGACGCCGTCGCGAACGCCGAGGGCTTCGACCTGATCATCAACACCGGTGGGCGCAGCCCGGCCCGGGAGCGGCGGGCGCTGCGGAGCCTGCTGTCGTTCCGGCCGGCCGGGTTGGCGCTGCTGTCGCCCGTGGTCCCGGCGGCGGACATCGGCCAGGCCGCGGACCAGACGGCGGTGGTGCTGGTGGCGCGGTCGTCCCGACTGGCCACTGTGGACACCGTGAACGACGACGGCGAGCGCGGCATCGCGCTGGCCGTCGACCACCTGGTGTCGTTGGGGCACCGGCGGATCGCGCACCTCGACGGCGGCGAGGGCACGCAGGCCGCGCCCCGGCGGCGCGGGTACCTGACCGCGATGGCGTCCCACGGCCTCGTGCCGCGGGTGGTGGGCAGCGAGTACACGGACGCGGCCGGCGCGCGGGCGGTGCGGTCGCTGCTGGGCGACATGCCGACCGCGATCATCTCGTGCAACGACTTCAACGCGGTCGGCGCGATCTCCGCCTTGGAGGAGGCCGGGTTCCGCGTGCCGCGGGACGTCTCGGTGGTCGGCTACGACAACACCTCGCTGGCGGCGCTGCGGCACGTCTCGCTGACCACGATCGACCAGCCGCGCAACGAGTTCGGCCGGCTCGCCGCCGAAGCGCTCCTGCAACGGGTGCGCGGCGAACGGGAGGAACCCGTCCGCCACCTCCTGCACCCGTCGCTGGTGGTCCGCTCCACCACCGCCCCGGTGGTCACGCGAGCTTGAGCCCCACGACGCCGACCACGATCAGGGCCAGGCACGCGAGCCGCAGCGGTGACGCGCTCTCGCCCAGCGCGAGGACGCCCACGAGCACCACGCCCACCGTGCCGAGGCCCACCCACACCGCGTACGTCGTGCCGACGGGCAGGTCGCGCATCGCCATCGTGAGCAGCACGAAGCTGACCACCGCCGCCGTCACCCCGACGACCGTCGGCCACAGGCGGGTGAAGCCGTCGGACCGGCCCAGCGCGGTGGCCCACACGACCTCCAGCAGGGCCGCGCCGACCAGGAGCAACCAGGCCACGGCTACGCCACCGCCCCCGCGTCGACCAGGAAGGACGCGCCGGTGACGTTGCGCCCGCCGGGACCGACCAGGTGCGCCACGGTCGCGGCGACGTCCTCGGGGTCGCAGTACCGGCCGAGCGCGGTGTAGGCGCGTTCGGCGTCGGCGTCCGGCCCGGAGGCCGGGTTCATCTCCGTGTCGGTCGAGCCGGGGTGCACGAGGTTGACCGTGATGCCGCGCGGGCCGAGGTCGCGGGCCAGGCCCTTCGTCAGCCCGATCAGCGCCGACTTGCTCATCGCGTACAGCGCCCACCCTGGGTACGGCACGCGTTCGGCCAGGCTGCTGCCGATGTTGACGATCCGGCCGCCGGGCGCCAGGTGCGGCAGCACGGCCTGGACCAGCAGGAATGCGGCGCGGGCGTGGATCGACAGGACCCGGTCGACCTCGTCCGGCGACACGTCCTCGACCGGCCCGTGCGCGACGACGCCCGCGTTGTTGACCAAGACGTCCACGCCGCCGAACGCGGCGACGGTGCGCGCCACGGCGTCCCGCAGCGCGTCGATGTCGGTCGCCTCGGCCCGGACCGCCAGCGCGCCGACGCCGAGCGCCCGCGCCCGCTCGACCACCTCGTGCGCCCGGTCCTCCGCCCGGGCGTACGTGATCACGACGTTCGCGCCCTCGCGAGCCAGCCGCGTGGCGATCGCCGCCCCGATCCCCCGGCTGCCGCCCGTGACCAGAGCGGTCCTGCCGTCGAGTTCCCCCATGTCGCCTCCAGCATCCGGAACGAGTTCCGCTTCAGCTTAAGCGGAATCGGTTCCGGATGTCGAGGCGCTAGGCTGCCCGGGTGACGCGGGAGCGGGCCGACGCCGCCAAGAACCGGGCGAAGATCCTGGCCGCCGCCGCCGAGATCGTCGCCGAACGCGGTATCGAGGGCCTGGCGATGGCCGAGGTCGCCGCCGCGTCCGGGGTCGGCGTCGGCACGCTCTACCGGCGCTTCGGCGACCGGGCGGGCCTCGCGCACGCGCTCATCGACGCCTCCGAGCGCGAGTTCCAGGCCGCGTTCCTGTCCGGCCCGCCGCCGGTCGGCCCCGGCGCGCCGCCCGCCGACCGCGTCCGCGCGTTCCTGCACGCGCTGGTCGACCGCACCACCGCCCAGCTCGACCTGCTGCTCATGGCGGAGACCGCCGGTCCGTTCGCCCGGTTCGGCGGCGCCTACGACGCCCACCACCGGCACCTGACCCTGTTGATCGCGCAGGCGCGCCCCGACGTCGACGCCGCGTTCGCCGCCGACGCCCTGCTCTCCCCGCTGGCCGCGAACCTCGTCTCGCACCGGGGTCTGGACCCGGCGGCGATCAAGGCCGGGCTGGACGCCCTGCTCGCGGGCCTGCTGCCGGCGTAGGCCGGGCCGGGGGCGCGTCAGGCCGGGCGGGTCAGGCCAGGTCGGGGCGGGGCGGGTCAGGCCGCGGCGGGCTTGCGGACGATCAGGTAGCCCTGCGGCGCCTTCTCGTCCTGGATCGGCTGCCGGTCCACTCGGGTGTGCGGCTCGAACCCGGTGTCGGCCAACTGCTCCAGCAGCCGCTCCGGCCGCATCCGGAAGGAGTCCAACAGGATGTCGTGCCCGTAGCCGTGCTCGAACCGCCGCACGTCGTCACCGACGTGGAACGCCAGCAGCAGCAGCCCGCCGGGCGCGAGCACGCGGTGGAACTCGGCGAACACCGCCGGGTGCAGGTCCCACGGCACGTGGATCACCGAGTACCAGCCCAGCGCGCCGCCGAGCGAGGCGTCCGGCAGGTCGAGGTCGAGCATCGACCCCACCTCGAACCGCAGGCCGGGGAACTCGCGGCGGGCGACGTCGACCATGCCGGGCGACAGGTCGATCCCGAACGCGTCGACGCCGAGCCCGTGCAGGTGACCGGTGATGCGGCCGGGACCGCAGCCCACGTCCGCGACCGGGCCGTCCACCAGCTCGGCGAACAGCCCCAGCACCGCCCGGTCCGCCGGGTTGTCGGCGAGCATGTCGCGCGCCAGGTCGGCGTAGTCCACCGCGACGGTGTCGTACGAGGTGCGGGTCGTGGTGAGGAAGTCCGGCTCGGTCACGCCCCGGAACCCTAGTCCCAACCGCCGCCGCGCCGGCCGTTCTTCGTCTGGGCGCGGCGCTTCTTCTCCGCGATCCGACGTTCCTGCGAGCCCTTGGTCGGCTTCGTCTTGCGCCGCACCGGCGGTGGGGCGGCGGCCGCGTCACGCAGCATGCGGGCCAGCCGCTCGCGGGCCGCCATGCGGTTCTGGAGCTGGGCGCGGTGCTCGCTCGCGGTCACCGTGACCACGCCGTCGACCAGGCGCTTCTCCAGCCGGGCGAGCATGCGGGCGCGCAGGAACTCCGGCACGGACGGCGAGGCAGCCAGGTCGAAGCTCAGCTCGACCCGGCTGTCCGCCGTGTTCACGCCCTGGCCGCCGGGACCGGAGGACCGGGAGAAGCGCTCGCGCAACTCGGCCGCCGGCACCACCAGCGTCCTCGTCACCACCAAGTCCTCGGCCACGCCGTCCAGGTTAGAAGGTCAGGCCGGGCAACGTCGCGATCTTTACCAGCTGCTCGACCGTCAGCGGCGGGTTCGGACCCGTGAGGCCGGTCTTCTCGACGTTGCCGTTCATGGCGCTCACCTCGACGACGGTGCCGTCCGCCTTCCGCAGCGAGGCCGAGACCAGCGTGACGGGGTGCAGGTCGTCGCTGGTCTGCGCCAGCACCACCACGGGCTGCCCGTCGACCACCTTCAGCTCGCACGTCGACTTCGCCGTGTTCAGCCCCGGGTCGCACCGCGGCCCCTCGCCACCGCCGAGGTTGACCATCACGCGGCCGCGGCCGGCGGCGGTCGTGACGTCGGCGATCGCCTCGTACCCGGCCGCGTCGGCGGCGAACTCCCACGGGCCCGCCGGGTAGTCGGCGTACCGCGCGGACCGGGCGTCCGCCGGGATCACGCCGGACGACGCCAGCAGCGACGTCAGCTCGGCCGCACGCCGCGGTGACGTGGGCTTCGGCGGCGGCTCGGGCTGGAACGACGTCCGGTCCGGCGGGGTGGTCACCCCCGTGGTGGACGGGCCGCCGGTCGCGGACGAGGGGGTCGAGCCGGTCGCCGCGGTGCTGCTCGCCGGGGCGCTGCTCCCGACCGGCGCCGTGGTCGAAGACCCCCCGGCCCCGACCTGGGCGACACCGCCTCCCCCTCCCGACCCGAGCATGGCCGGCACGCACACGGCCGCGACGGTGGCCAGCACGGCCGCCCCCGTGCACCCGCGGCGGAAGATCGCCTTGCGGCGGCCGGACCTCAGGATCGCCGCCCGGTCGATGGTCAGCGGCGGCTCGTCCTCGAACGCCGTCGCCAGGGTCTGCTTGATGTCGGTCATCGCTGCTCCTCGAAGACGTGGCGACCGAGAAGTTCGCGCAGCGCGGCGAGGCCTTTCGCCGCCTGGCTCTTCACGGTGCCCTCGGTCCGGCCGAGGAGCCGAGCGGTCTCGGTGACGCTGAGGTCCTCCCAGTAGCGGAGCACCACGACGGTGCGCTGCCCCAGCGGCAGGCGCGCCAGCGCCCGGCGCACGTCGAGGTCGGCGGGCGCCGCACCGGACACCGGGGTGTCCGGCACCGCGTCGACCACCGTCTCCCGGCTGCGGAACCCGCGTCGCGACTCGTCGATCGCGGTGCGCACCAGCACCTTGCGCGCGTAGGCGTCGATCGCGCCGTCGCGGCGCACGCGCGGCCAGGCGACGTACAACTTGGTCAGCGCGGTCTGCACCAGGTCTTCGGCGCGGTGCCAGTCACCGCACAGCAGGTACGCCGTCCTGCGCATCACCAGCGCGCGGGCGTCGACGTACTCACCGAACTCGCGATCGCGTTCCACTCGGCCCCTCCTCGGTCGCCGCTTAGTACGGCGCGGCGACCGCCGGAGGTTGCCTCCGAGTTCTCGGCGCGGGGACTAGAAGCGCGGGTGGTCGCCCGCCAGGACGGCGCCGGGCTCGTCGGAGCGCACGACGTCACCGAGCACCCACGCCGGGACGTGGCGGGCGGTGAGCACGGCGAGCGCGCGGTCCACGTCCTCCGGCGCCACCACGGCCACCATGCCGATGCCCATGTTGAACGTCTTCTCCATCTCCTCGCGCTCCACCCGACCGCGCTGGGCGATCAGGGCGAACACGGGAGCGGGCGTCCAGGTGCCCCGGTTCAGCTCGGCGCGCAGGCCCTCGGGCAGCACGCGCGCGAGGTTCGCGGCCAGGCCACCACCGGTGACGTGCGCGAACGTGCGGACCTCGGCCTCGGCGGCCAGCGCCAGGCAGTCCTTCGCGTAGATCCGGGTCGGCTCCAGCAGCTCCTCGCCGAGCGTGCGGCCGAACTCCTCGACGTGGCCTTCCAGCGGCATCCGGGCGATGTCCAGCAGCACGTGCCGCGCCAAGGAGTACCCGTTCGAGTGCAGGCCGGACGAGCCCATGGCGATCACGACGTCACCCGCGCGCACCCGGTCCGGGCCGAGCATGGCCGACGCCTCGACCACGCCGACGCCCGTGCCGGAGATGTCGTAGTCGTTCGCGCCCATCAGGCCGGGGTGCTCGGCGGTCTCGCCGCCCAGCAGCGCGCAGCCCGCCAGCACGCAGCCCTCGGAGATGCCCTTCACCAGGGCCGCGATCTTGTCCGGGACGACCTGGCCGATGGCGATGTAGTCCTGCATGAACAGCGGTTCCGCACCGCACACCACGAGGTCGTCCACGACCATCGCGACCAGGTCGATGCCGACCGTGTCGTGCTTGTCCATCGCCTGCGCGACCGCGATCTTGGTGCCGACGCCGTCCGTCGACGCCGCCAGCACCGGCTCCTTCCAGCGGTCCAGCTTCAGCTGGAACAGCCCCGCGAAGCCGCCGATGCCGCCGAGCACTTCGGGACGCTGCGCCTTCGCCGCCCACGGCTTGAGCTTCTCCACCGCCTCGTCGCCGGCTTCGATGCTTACCCCAGCTGCGGCGTAGGTCGCCTTGGCGCTGTCCGTCACGTCTCTGTGCTCCAACTTTCAGGGCATCTGGTTTCCGGGCGCACGCCCGGCTTGGCGGCGCTCAGGGCCGTTGCAGGGCGTCCTCGGCACCGTACCCGTTCGTCAGGACGGGAGCGGCCGAGCCCGCGACGCCCCGAATCCCCTCGAGCAGGTGCTTGCCGATCAGCGCGTCGTCGGGCAGCGGGATCGGGTAGTCGCCGTCGAAGCAGGCGCAGCACAGGCGCGTCTTCGGCTGCTCGCTGGCCGCGACCAGCTCCTCCAGCGAGACGTAACCCAGCGAGTCCGCGCCGACCGAGCGGCGGATGCCGTCGATGTCCAGGCCGTTCGCCACGAGCTCCGCGCGGGAGGCGAAGTCGATGCCGTAGAAGCACGGCCACTTCACCGGCGGCGACGCGATCCGCACGTGCACCTCGACCGCGCCGGCCTCGCGCAGCATCCGCACCAGGGCGCGCTGCGTGTTGCCGCGGACGATCGAGTCGTCCACCACGACCAGGCGCTTGCCGCGGATGACCTCGCGCAGCGGGTTCAGCTTCAGCCGGATGCCCAGCTGGCGGATCGTCTGCGACGGCTGGATGAACGTGCGGCCCACGTACGCGTTCTTGACCAGGCCCGAGCCGTACGGGATGCCGCTGGCCTGGGCGTAGCCGATGGCGGCCGGCGTGCCGGACTCCGGCACCGGGATGACCAGGTCGGCCTCCACCGGGTGCTCCGCGGCGAGGCGGCGGCCGATCTCCACCCGCGTCGCGTGCACCGAGCGGCCCGCGATCGTGGTGTCCGGGCGGGCCAGGTAGACGTACTCGAAGATGCAGCCCTTGGGCTCGGGGTTCGCGAACCGGCTGGACCGCAGGCCGTTCTCGTCGATCGCGATCAGCTCGCCCGGCTCGACCTCGCGGACGAACGACGCGCCGACGATGTCCAGCGCCGCCGTCTCGCTGGCGACGACCCAGCCGCGTTCGAGCCGGCCCAGCACCAGCGGCCGCACGCCCTGCGGGTCACGTGCCGCGTAGAGGGTCGACTCGTCGGAGAACGTGAGGCAGAACGCGCCGCGCAGCGTCGGCAGCAGCTGCATCGCCGCCTGCTCGATGCCGATGTCGGCGGCCTGCGCCGCCAGCAGCCCGCACACCAGGTCGGAGTCGGTGGTGGCGCCGTGGCTGGTGTCGACGCCCAGGTCGCGGGCGCGGGCCATCAGCTCGGCGGTGTTCACCAGGTTGCCGTTGTGGCCGAGGGACAGGCCCGAGCCGGTGGCCGTGGTGCGGAACGTCGGCTGCGCGTTCTCCCACGTCGTGGAGCCCGTGGTGGAGTAGCGGCAGTGGCCGACGGCGACGTGGCCGCGCAGCGACTGGAGCACCTGCTCGTCGAACACCTGGCTGACCAGGCCGAGGTCCTTGAAGACCACCACCTGGCTGCCGTCGCCGACCGAGATGCCCGCCGCCTCCTGGCCGCGGTGCTGGAGGGCGTACAGGCCGAAGTAGGTGAGCTTGGCCACTTCTTCGCCGGGTGCCCAGACGCCGAACACACCGCATTCCTCGCGGGGTTCGCGCTCCTCTTGTGGTTCGTGGTCAGTGCGGCCGGATGCGGATTGGTCGGTGACCACCAGTGCTCCCTAGCGACGAGGTCGGGCTGCACCGTCGAGTGTAAGGCGCATGGGGGTGCAACCACCCCCCTGCGGACCCCCGTCACGTGACCAAACGCACCCTCAGTCGAGCTTCAGGGCGTGCCAGACCTGGTCGTCGCCGGTTCGCTTGAGCGGAAGACGGCCCCACAACCCGTAGTGGACGATCTGCGCCTCCCCGGTGATCTGGAGGTCGGTCTCCTCACCCGGCCACGCGGCCCGCACCTCCGGCACCACGCCGGGGGCGAACGTCACCACCCACGCCTCGGGCACGTCGGTGAGCTGGATGAGCGCGGTGCCCTTGGTGGTCGGCGGCACGTCGGTCGCGTACTTGGCGGCGAGGAGCGTGGTCAGCGCTTCGTCGATGCCGTCGACGGCGAAGTCGGCGTCGCCCACCACGAGCTCACGCAGGGCGGCCTGGGCGTCCCAGCGGCGGAGGTCGAGCTCGTGCGCGATGCGCCGGTGCCACACCCAGGCCAGGTCGGGCGCGGCGGGCGAGAACGTCCACGCGGTCCGGTTGCCGGGGATGGCGGGGAGCAGGTCGGCCGCCTTGGCCAGCTGCGCGTCCAGGTACTCCAACGGCGCCACGTCCGCCGGCGGTGGCGGCAGCCGCAGCTGCACGGTGCTGCCGGTGCGGAGGTACTCCAGGGATGTCTCCAGGAACCGACCGACGTGCAGGGTCAGCTCGGTGAAGGTCCAGCCGGGGCAGCTCGGCACCTTGGCGGTGGGATCGGCCTTGCCGACCGCCGCCCGGAACAGCGCCGCCTGCGCGGTGAAGACCTCGGTCCACCGCTGGGTGGTCCAACCTCCTGGCACGTGCAGCCTCCCCGGTCGCGTCCGTCGGTGCGGTCATCGTGCCGCACGGGCGTGCGCCCCGACGCGGGAAGCCGGGAATTCCCACGAGTCCACCATCTCGACGCCGGCGAGGATGGCGGCCCGGTCCATCCAGGCGATCTCGGCCGGCGTTGGGACCGGCGCGGGCACGCGCTTCGGCAAGGGCTCCGGTGCGCGTGCCGCCGCGTGTTTCGGCACAGGCACCGGCGCCGGGTCCACCGCGCGCTCCGGCACGGCGAACCCCACCTCGTCCGCCGCCTGACGCACCGGCTCCTCGCGCAACGCGTGCCGCCCCACCGACTCCGGCTCCACCTCGTACCCCACGAACTCACGCTCCACGAACTCGTACCCCACGAACTCCGGCTCCACGAACTCGCGCCCCAGCAAGCCCGGCTCCACGAACTCGCGCCCCACCGACACCCGCTCCACCGACTCCCCGCCCACCGACTCCCGGCCCGCGTCTCCCCACGGGTCGACCGGCACACCGGAGTCAGCCTCGCCCCACTCCCGGCCCACGTCACTCCACGCGGCGACCGGCTCTGGTCGACCCGAACCCGAGCCCTCCCAGGGCCACCCGACGGCCTGCTCAACCGGCTCCGGCTCCCACGACGCCCAGGTCGCCTCAGGCCACGCGACAGCCGATCCGACAGGCCGCGGCTTGGACCGCTCCCATCCCGCGTCTCGCCACGCATCGACCGACGCGCCCCACCACAGCCCGGACCCAGCCGACCCCCGTCCGCCGTCACGCAACACGTCGATCAACGCGACCAAGCGCGGCCCGCGCCCGGACGACCCCCGGCCCTCACCGCCCCACGCGTCCGCCGACGAGCCCGACACGCCCGACGCACCCGACGGCGGCTCGGGCTCGTCCGGCCCCCAGCCCACGTCCTGCCACGCCTCGACCGGCACGGCCGGCGGCACCGCCAACGGCTCAGGTGACCCGAATGGCGGATCGAGGTCGAAGTCTCGGGTCGGCCAGGCGTCGGCGACGGGCTCGGGGCGCCCGCGCGGCCGGCACCCCGGCCGCGGCCGGTGGTGCGGTGCGCGCGAAGGTTTCGCCCGGCGGTCCGGACCGGCCGACGGCGCGGTGGGCGGACGCCCGGCGAGGAGCGCTTGCCAACGCTGCCAACGGGTTCGCAGTGACGATTTCGCGCGGTGGCGCGGGCGTGGACCCGCGAGCCGGCTGAAGGAGGCCAGGAGGCGGAGCACCAGCACCACCGCGCCTCGGCCCAGCGCTTGCAGGAGGACGCCGCGGAGGTCCAGCGCGGACACGATGTAGGTCATGCGTTCATGGTCGAACGCTTGTTCGACGTGCGCAAGATCACCTTCGAGTGATTTCGCGATCGTCGTTTGACCGCAGGTCACTTCACCTCGTCGGCCCACTGGTCGGGGGAACCGGGGATGATGATCGCGCGTCGCATTCCCAGCGGCTGGTGGCACGAAGGGTGGGGAATCGTGTTCGGTGTGCAACCGGAGACGTTGCGCGCGGCGTCCAAGCAGTTCCACGAGGGCGCGGACGCGACGGGTGACGGCGCTGAGCTGATCTCGATGCTCAGGCTGGACGCCGACGCGCTGGGGCAGGTGCCCGCGGCGGCGGAGTTCGTCGACGCGCTGGCCAGGTGGTCCGGGGAGCAGTCGGACGACCTGCGCCGGGGAAGCGCCTGGTACCGCGACGCCGGCGACGGCCTCACCGAGAACGCCGACGCCTACCAGCGCGCCGACGAGGACTCGCACACCGCGTTCCGCGGCATCGAGGGGGGCATGGCGTGAGCTACACCGACCCCGAGGTCCTGTACGCCCGGCTCGCGGCGGGTGACGCCGGCCGCGTCGCCGCCGCGGCCGACCCCATCACCGGCGCCATGAGCGCGGTGGGCCGCGCCCGCGAGTCCGTCACCACCGGCGGCCGCACGGCGACGTCCACCTGGCAGGGCGACTCGGCGGCCAAGTTCGGCGCCCGCGCCGACCTGTCGGCCAAGTCCGCGACCGTCGCCGGTGAACGGCTCGGGGCAGGCGCCGACATCGTCCAGGCCGCCTCCCGCGCGTACGGCCAGATGCGCGGCAGCGCCGACCAGCTGATCGACTTCTGGCGCGGCCGCTCGCCCGCGCTCGACGAGGCCCAGACCCGCGACCTCGCCAACCGCGTCAACGAGCAGCTGAACAACGTCAAGACGAGCTACGAACGCGTCCTGCGCTCGTACGCCGCCGCGCTCACCAAGGTGCGGCCGGGCTTCGAGGAGACTGCGGGCAAGGACGCCGGGTGGGGCACCGCCGTCGCCGCGATGCGCACCAACGCCACCGTGCCGGGGCCGGGCACCGACCCCCGCCAGGTCGCCGCCTGGTGGAAGTCGCTGACGAAGGAGCAGCAGGACGAGCTCCTGCGCAGCAACTTCCAGGAACTCGGCCAACTCCGCGGCCTGCCGTCCGGCGTCCTCGACCAGGCCAACCGCGCTCGGATCGCCGACGACATGCAGCGCTTCGGCGCGCAGCGCGACCAGCTCAACGCCCAGATGGCCGAGCGCGCGCGGGAGCTGGGTCTCGACCCGAGCAATTCCGCCGACATGACCAAGCTCATGAACGACGCCGAGTACGCGTCGCTCAGCGAGCAGCGGCAGGAAGCCGCCACCAAGGCCGAGAACGCGGAGAAGGCGCAGAAGAGCGTCGACCAGGCGAGCGAGATCGCCGGCAAGAAGGGGTGGAGCGAAAGCGACGTCAGGGTGCTGGCCTACGACCCGTACGGCCCGCGTGGTGACGGCGGCATGGCCATCGCGTACGGCGACCCCGACACGGCGAAGAACCTGGCGGTCGCCGTCCCCGGTACCGGCTCGACCCTCGACAGCTTCTCCGTGGGGCAGGCAGCCAACCTTCGCGAAGCGATGGGTGCTGACGGCAACGCCACCATCCAGTGGCTCGGCTACGACGCGCCCGGCTGGGCGGTCGGCGAGGTCGACAACCCGGCACAGGCCCGCGAGGGCGGCGCGAACCTCGTCGCCGACGTGAACGGCTACCGAGCCGCCGCCGAGGCCGCCGGCAACCACCAGCACCTCACCGTGATCGGCCACTCCTACGGCTCCACCACGGTCGGCTACGCCGGCATGAACGGCCTCGCGGCGGACGACATCGCGTTCGTCGGCTCGCCCGGCGTCGGCGCGTCGAACGTCAACCAGCTCTCGGCGGGTCCCGGTCACGTCTACGTGGGCGCGACCGAGCACGACCCCGTCGTGCAGGGCACGAGTTCGAATTGGTTCACCGAGGACGGTTCGTCGGTCGGCCCGTACGACGACCGTTTCGGCGCGAAGACCTTCGGGACGACGGATTCCGCCATGATCGGCGGGGCGCACACCGCCTACTACGACCCCGGCTCCGAGTCGGTGCAGAACCTCGCCAAGATCGCGACCGGCGACGGCGCCTCGGTGACCGAGCAGGAGTGGGACGAGAACCCGCTCGGCCCGTCCCTGCCGGGTTCGCACCTGCCGGTGGTCGGCCCGGTCGTGGACTTCGTCGGTGGCACCGCCGTTGGCGCGGCGGACTTGGCGGTCGACGCCGGGACCGGGCTCTACAACGCCGGTCGCGACGCGTGGAACGGCAACTGGTCCGACGCGGGCACCGGGCTCGTCAACACGGGCAAGGAAGTCGTCAGCGACACGCTCGACGTGGTGGTCGGCGGTGTCGGCGACGTGGTGGAGGTCGGCCGCGACGTGGTGGAGGGTGTCGGCAACGCGTGGGACAGCACCGTGGGTTCGTGGTTCTGACGGATCACGCCTTCCGACACGGTCCGATGTCCTGAACCGCCTCGGCGTCGTCGAGTTTGCTGTCATCGCGCTGGTTCACGGTGCAGACCAGCACGTCGCCGACGGCGGTTCCGTCCGGCACCTTGTCGAGCCTCGTCCACGCCGCTGAGATCGGCGAGGCCCCGTCGGGCTGTTCCTGGTCCAGGTCGAGGGAGACCCGGCCGGGCCAGGTCGCACCGGAGACGAGGGTTTCATCAGGCTTGATGTCGGTGACCTTGAACCGGACGTCCCCGGACCACTCGCTGCTTCCGCACGCGACGACGAGGGTTCCGACCGCGACGACGGCGACGCACGCCTTGAACGCCTTCACACGGCCGAGCTTAGCCAGAAGCGGAGATCCGAGGTCCTGATTCGCAGTCCTGGTCACGCGGCCCGGCAGGGACCGACGGTCGTCTCCGCGCCGAGCCCGTCGAGGTTGTTGGCCTCGACCTGCCGGACCTTGCAGACGACCACGTCGCCGGCCTCGATCCCGTCCGGGAACTGGTCGATGTCGGCTCCGGCCGTGGTCAGCGGCACGAGGCCGTCGGGGTCGTCCTGGTCCAGGGCGAGCACGACGTGCGGCGGCGCCATGTTGCCCGGCGTCACCTCGCGCTCGGGGGTGATGCGGGTGACCTTGAAGCGGACGTCTTCCTCCCACTCGCTGCCGCACCCGGCGAGGAGGACTCCCGCCGCGACGACGGCGACGCACGCCTTGAACGCCTTCACGTGGCCGAGCTTAGCTAGAAGCGCAGGACCGGGAGGAGGGTTGAGAGATCGGCCCGGCTGCCGGAGGCGGTCACGCGGGCGGTGGCTACGGCGGTGGTCCAGTCGAGGTTGCCGACGGCCAGTTCCAGCCACGTGCGCGGGTCCGTCTCGATGACGTTCGGCGGCGTGCCGCGGGTGTGGCGGGGGCCCGCCACGCACTGCACGGCGGCGAACGGCGGCACGCGGACCTCCACGCTGCGACCGGGAGCGACCTGTTCCAGCGTCCTCAGGCTGAGGCGGACGGCGGCGGCCAGGACCGGGCGTTCCGGTTGGTCGGAACCGCCCCGGAGCCAGGGCAGCACGGCCTCGACCGCGGCACGCACCTCTTGGGGGTCAACGGGCTTCGACGGCATCCGCTCAGGTTAACGCCGACCACGCACCCAGCGTCCCACCGGACGGGCCCGCAAAGTCCACAAAGGACGAAAACTGCCAAAAACGAGGTACAGCGAAGGTTTCAGAGCTTCGCGGCGCGCACGGCTTCCGCGAGCAGTTCCTCGACCTGGTGCGTCAACCGCCGCGAGTCAGTCGGCGTGAACGTGCTCCACGGCTCGGTGCCGTTCGACGCCCGCCGCTGCTGCAGGTAGCGGCCTTCCTCGGTGTCGAAGAACGCGACGACCCGGTCCGGGCGGCACCGCTTGCCGTACTTGTCACGGGCCGCCGCGCCGAAGTTGCCGGTGTGCACGAGCCCGGTGAACATCTTCACCAGCGTGGTGGCGTCCTCCTGCCGCACGCCGTGCTCCCGCAACGAGTTCTCGAGGCTCTTGGGCGAACCGTCGGACTTCTTCACCGCCGCTTCGAGGTCGGCGCTGGGCATGGTCACCGAGTGCCCGGTGCCGGCCGGGTGCGCGGGCAGCGCTCCCAGCACGGCGGACGCCAGACCGCTGCCCGCCGCGCGCCGAAACTCCAGCCGGTTCTCGGTCAACGTCGCCACGGCGCCGTAGTCGCCGTTCGCCACGGCCAGCACCCGCACGCTCTTGCCGATCCACACCCGGCCGTCGACCTCGCGCTCCGGCCGGTTGAACAGGCGCAGCAGGTAGTCGAGCTCGGAGTGCAGGCCGGTCGGCCCGCCGAGCCCGCGCGCGGCGATGCCGTGCCAGACCCGCCGTTCCAGCTCGGCGCGCTCCGCGTGGGTCTTGCCCGGCGACGGCACCTTGATGACCAGCGGCATCTGCCCGAGGTCCAGGCGCTCCCAGAGCACGTCGAACTCCTCGGCGGAGAGCGTGATCGGCTCCCGCTCCGCGGGCCCCCCGAAGTACGTCACCGAAATCCCCGTCCTGAACGCCGGACACGGGCCCGCGCCGTGGTCGACGCGGGCCCGTGCACCGGAGGGTTCACACTATTGCGGCACTTCCCCGATCACGGGCGGCGCGACGAGCCGGTCGTCGCCGAACACGTCGGTCGTCTCGACGAGGTAGTCGGCGACCTTGTGCTCGATGTCGTCCTCGCCGTTGGCGCCCTGGCCGCCGGCCATCCCACCGGCCATGCCCGCGCCGACCGCACCGGGACGACCCGCGGCGCCGGGGCCGCCGGCGCCCGGACCGAAACCGCCCGCGCCCGGCACGCCGCCACGACCGGCGAGGCCGGCCGCGTTGCTGCCACCGGGCATCCCGCCGGCACCGGGCATCCCGCAGGGACCGGGCATGCCACCCGGGCCGGGCATGCCGGGACGCATGCCGTTGGGGCCGCCGGGGCCTCCCGGACCGCCGGGGCCACCGGGCACGCCGGGCATGCCCGGGACGCGACCGGTCGGCACGCCGGGACGACCGGGACCGGTGGGCACGGACGGACCCCTCGGCGGGACCGAGGTGGTCGTGGTCGGCGGCTTGGGCGGCGTCCACATCGGCGGCGTGCCGATGACGGGCGGCTTGACCGGCGTGTTCACGGGCGGGTTGACCGGCGGCGGCACGGGGGTCGGCGTGCCGGTCGGCGGCTGCACCCACGAGGTGTGCGTGGTGCCGGTCGTGCCGGTCGGGCCGGTGAACGTCGGCGGCGGCGCGACCGGGGTGCCGGTCGGCGGCGGCGCCCACGACGTCTTCGTGGTGCCGCTCTCCGACGGCGGCGGCGTCCACGTCGGCGTGGTGGTCGGGTTCACGGTCGTGTTGTTGTACTCACCCGCGCCGGCCGGCGGCGGGGTGTCGATGACGACCTTCGGCGGCGGGACGAACGTGCCCAGCGTGTCGGCGTTCCACTCGCTGCTGGACTGGTAGTTGTTCATCACCTCGACGGCCTTGGCCTCGGCGTTGTCCTGCGCCGCTTCCTGCCGCTCGTGGTCCTGCTGCTGCTGGATGACGTGCATCATGCCGAACGGGCCGCCCAGCGCGCCGAGGACCTTGTCCCCGGTGGACGGCGCCTCGGTGGTGACCGGGACCGGCTCGGGCATCTCCTTGCGGGCGTCCACGATGTACTCGCCCTGGAGCTGGGCGGACGTCTCCATCGTGCTGGAGCCCTGCTGGGCGTCGGCGGCCCACGCGGCGAGGGGCGACAGCGCGGTGGTGGTCTGGTCGGCCGTCTCGCCCTCCCAGCTCGCGCCGAGCTTGGCCAGACCGTCCTGGATGGAGGCGTCGATGTCGGTCAGCGTCTCCGACAACGCCTTCCAGGAGTCCTCGAGCGGACGGGACGCGGCCACGCCCGGCCCCTCGTTGATCATGCGGTGCAGATCGGGGTGGGTATACCCGCGCCAGCGGTGATCACCCATCGTGCTCGCCCCCCTCGGGTGCGTTGGTCACAGGTCAGCCGTTGTTGACGCGTCCCCAGGACGCGGTGTTGTCGCCTTCGACGCGCCGGTAGTCGGCCTCGATCGCGGTGAGCTGGTCCACCACGCCCTTGAGCTGCTCGCGGTATGCCTTGAGGGCCGCCAGACCGGCCGAGTCGCCCTCCTGGAACGTGCGCTGGTTGAACCGCTCCGCGGTCTCCGAGCTGACCGGGTCGCCCGCCCACGCCCTGGCCTCCAGCTGGCCGAACACCCGCGTCAACTTCTCGTCGAGCTTGTCCAGCGCGTCCGAGAACACCTTGCGAGTGGCGGGGATCGCCGAGGGCTCGACGCTCAGCTTCCGCTGCGACCCGCTGTAGTCGGGCAGCGTCGCAGGCGTCGATCCCCCACCACCACCATCCGCGATGAACACGGCACACCCCTCCTCAGTGCTGCACAAACCCCAGCGTGTGCATCCGGGACGACTTTAGCTCTGATGCGTGACGCGGGTCAGCGGTTCCCTCTGCGAAGAGGTAGTTCTACTTGTTCAGGTTCGCCATCACGGCGCCCGCGATGGGCTGCACGACCTGGCACAGGCCCTTCACGTCGGTGTCGCCGAGGCTGTGGGCGATCACGTCGACGGACTTGCCGTCCGCCACGTCGAGGATCATCGAGCAGCCGAGGCCGAGGCTGGTGTCCGCCTCCACCATCACCGCGGGGAAGCCGCCGACCTCCAACGTCGTCGCGCCGGGCCGGGGCGGGTCGGTGTAGACCTCGATGCCCTGGGTGCGGCTGAGGTAGATGCCGATGGAGAACTTGCGGTCCTCGCGGCTGAGGCTGCACCCCGGCTTGTCGGCCTCGTCCTCCAGCCGCGGCGGGCGGTCCATGCCGAACTCCGCGCGCTGGGCGTCGGTCAACAGCGTGCACGGGTCGAGCGCCGAGATGTCGATCGTCTTCGGGCGCTTCGACTGCTGCTCCGACGGCTGCCCGGACGGCTCGCGCGAGCCCGTCGGCTCGTCCGACCCGGACGTCCGCCCGGTGGACGTGGACCCGGAGTCGCCGGGGGTCGCGGACCCGTCCGTGGTCTGCGAACAGCCCCCGAGCAGGGCCAGGACGGCGATGAGCGGCACGACACGGCGCATGGGGCCAACGTATCGGATCGGGGTCACCCACAAGGTCGATTGCCGCGGAACCGGCGGGGAGGAAGCGAAGATCGCGCCGGGCCGCCCGCGCGACGCCGCCTTCACGATGCGCACGGCGCGGCGCGGGACCGTAGCCTCGTCGGGGTGGGAGACACCGGACCGGGACGGATCGAGGACTACGCGCTGCTGTCGGACTTGAGGACGGCGGCACTGGTGGGGGTGGACGGGTCGATCGACTGGCTGTGCATGCCGCGGTTCGACTCGCCGTCGTGCTTCTCGCGGCTGCTCGGCACCGAGGACGACGGCCACTGGCGGATCGCGCCGACCGGCGAGGTGGTGTCGGTGCGGCGGTCCTACCGGGACGGCAGCCTGGTGCTGGAGACCGAGTTCGAGACCGTCGACGGCGCCGTGCGGCTGATCGACACCATGCCGCCGGAGCAGGACCACTGGGACGCCGACACCCGTGTGGTGCGGGTGGTGGAGGGCGTGTCCGGGCAGGTCGAGATGACGTTGCGGTGGGTGCTGCGGTTCGCCTACGCCGACTCGGTGCCGTGGGTGCGGCGCGCGGAGCGGGACGGGCAGGAGTGCGTGCTCGCGGTGGCCGGGCCGTCCGCCGTCGCGCTGTACGGCGACCGCCTGCCGTACCGGGTGCCGGGCGAGCGGGCGCACGAGGCGGTGTTCACGGTCTCCGCCGGCGAGCGGCTGTCCTGGGTGATGGAGTTCGCCTACTCGCCCGACGAGCCGCCCGCGCCGGTGGACGCGCTGTCCGAGGTGGCGCGGTCGGAGGCGTTCTGGCTCGCCTGGTCGTCCCGGATCGGGTACGACGGGCCGCACGCCGACGTCGTGCGGCGGTCGCTGATCACGCTGAAGGGCCTGTCGTACGCGCCGACCGGCGGGATCGTGGCCGCGCCGACGACGTCGCTGCCGGAGACGTTCGGCGGCGAGCGCAACTGGGACTACCGGTACTGCTGGCTGCGCGACGCGACGTTCACGTTGCTGGCGCTGGACAACTTCGGCTGCACGGACGAGGCGCTGGCGTGGCGGAAGTGGCTGCTGCGCGCCGTCGCGGGCGATCCGGCGGACCTCCAGATCATGTACGGGATCGGCGGCGAGCGGCACCTGGTCGAGTGGGAGGTGGACTGGCTGCCGGGCTACCGGGGCGCGCGGCCGGTCCGGATCGGTAACGCGGCCTACCGGCAGCTGCAGCTCGACGTGTACGGCGAGGTGATGGACGCCCTGCACCTGGCGCGGGAGCGCGGGCTGGGCGAGACGCCGGACTCGTGGGCCATGCAGCGCGGCATGATGCGGCACCTGGAGAAGGTGTGGGAGCGGCCCGACAAGGGGCTGTGGGAGGTGCGCGGGCCGGACCGGCACTTCACGCACTCGCGGGTGATGCTGTGGGTGGCGTTCGACCGGGCGGTGCGGGCGGTGGAGGAGTTC
This sequence comes from Saccharothrix hoggarensis, assembly GCF_052936025.1. Next base: position 7,342,325 of record NZ_CP193624.1, read on the forward strand.
GGCCTGCCCGGACCGGTGGCCCGGTGGCGCGAGCTGCGCGACACCGTGCACGCGGAGGTGCTGGCGAAGGGCTGGAACGAGTCGCTGGGCGCGTTCACCCAGTACTACGGCGGCACGGAGCTGGACGCGGCCACGTTGCTGATCCCGGCGGTGGGCTTCCTGCCCGGCGACGACCCGCGGGTGCTCGGCACGATCGACGCCATCGCGGGCGTGCTCAAGCGGGGCGACCTGGTGGACCGGTACGAGACCGGCGTCGGCGAGTCCGAAGTGGACGGGTTGGCCGGTGTGGAGGGAAGCTTCCTGGCGTGCTCGTTCTGGTACGTCGACGCGCTGGCGTTGGCCGGGCGACGCGAGGAGGCGCTGGCGATGTACGACCGGCTGGTCGACCTGTGCAACGACGTGGGGTTGTTGGCGGAGGAGTACGACGCGGGCACGGGGCGGATGTGCGGCAACTTCCCGCAGGCGTTCAGCCACCTGGCGCTGGTGAACAGCGCGGCCGTGCTGCACGGCGGCCACACGCGCGACGAGCGGCACCGGGGCGGTGCGGCGTGAGGGCGGCGGAGGTCGTGCCCGGCCGGCCGGAGGCGTCGCGGGTGGTGGACCGGCCCGACCCGGACCGGCCGGGCGAACTGCTGGTCGAGGGCCTGCTGGTGGGCATGTGCGGCACGGACGTGGAGATCATCCGCGACGGGTTCGGCGTGCTGCCGCCCGGCCGCGATGCCATCGTGCCGTTCCACGAGTCGCTCGGCCGGGTGATCAGCAGCCCCACGCCGGAGTTCGCGCCCGGCGACCTGGTCGCGGGCGTGGTGCGCCGGCCCGACCCCGAGCCGTGCGCGGCGTGCGCGGTGGACGCGTGGGACTTCTGCCGCAACGGCAAGTACACCGAGCGCGGCATCAAGGAGCTGGACGGCTACGGGATGCAGCGGTGGACCGTGCCGCCGAAGTTCGCGGTCAAGCTCGACCCGACGCTCGGCGACGCGGGCGTGCTGACCGAGCCCGCGTCGGTGGTGGCGAAGGCGTGGGCCCGGGCGTCGGCCGCCGCCGAGCGGTCCCACCTGCCCGTCCGGTCGGTGCTGATCACCGGCGCGGGGCCGATCGGGCTGCTGGCGGCGTTGCTGGGCGTGCAGCGGGGCCTGGAGGTGCACGTGGTCGACCGGGTCACCGACGGCCGCAAGCCCGACCTGGTCACCACGTTGGGCGCGACGTACTACTCCGACCTCGCCAAGGTCACCGCCGACGTCGACGTGGCCGTCGAGTGCACCGGCGTGGCGCCGCTGATCTGGGAGTGCGCGCGCCGCGCGTCCGTGACCGTGCTGGCGGGCATCGCGGGCGAGCACGACCCCGTGCCGCTGGACCCGAGCGTGTTCGACGGGATCGTGATGGGCAACAGGACCGTCGTCGGCACGGTCAACGCGGGCCTGCCCGACTACCGCGCGGCCGCCGAGGCGCTGTCCGAGGCCAGCCGCCCGTGGCTGCACGGCCTGATCACCCGCCGCCTGCCGCTCGACCGGTTCACGGACGCGCTGGCCAAGGAGGAGGACGACGTGAAGGTGGTCGTCGACCTGACGTGACGCGGCGTGAGCTGACGCGGCCGGCGTGACCTAGCCGGGCGAGATCTGCAGGATCGGGGTGAACCGGTGGATCGCCGCGGAGCCGGTCGAGAAATTCCGGAGGAACACCTGCACGCGAATTTCTTCACCGCCCAGTTCCGTGTCGAGCACATCTCCGGGCACGTTCGACCAGGTCCACGAGAATGATTCCCTCAACGAGGCCGGACGGAATCTGGTCACGCCGAAGTTCGTGATGAAGTCGTGGTCGGAGTCGTCCCACTCCCAGACGGACGCCCAGTCCTCGAACTCCCAGCCCGCGCTGATCTCCTGCGGGGTGAACGTCTCGGTGACGCTGGTCACGAGCGTCCACCGGTCGCCGTTCTGCGAAGCCGTCAATCGTGCGTTGATAATGTCCATTGCCCCCACATCCTCCGTGAATCGGGCATCGTGAGCACCGACGGGGAGTTCCGACAAGGTGAACGGCAAGAATTTCGGCCTTACACGACCCACCGCCGACCGACCGACCGGTCGCCCCCGTTGATGTGCGTTTTCACCGCTCGGTCAAGCGTGCTCGCCGATTACCGTGAGCACAAGGCGATGCTCCCGTTTAACTCGAAAGAGTGAAGATCGGAGCACCGCCACCCCGAAAAGTGCGGAAGGGCGCCTAGCGGCGGAGGAGTTCGTCGATCGACTCCGGTTTCATCGGCTTCGCGAAGAACCAGCCCTGGCCGGTGTCGCAGCCGATCCGGTGCAGGCGCTTGGCCTGCGCCGGCGTCTCCACGCCCTCCGCGGTGACGCCGAGCTGCAACGCGTGCGCCAGCTGGACCAGCGTCGAGACGATCTGGACGTCCACCGCGTCCTCCTCGTCCGCCGCGCGCAGGCCTTCCATGAACGAGCCCGCGATCTTCAGCTCGTGCACCGGCAGGTGCTTCAGGTACGCCAGGTTCGAGTAGCCGGTGCCGAAGTCGTCGATCGCGATCCGCACGCCCATGTCCGACAACGCCCGCAGCGCCTCCAGCGGCTCGTCGGCGGTGCCCATGATCGCGCTCTCGGTCAGCTCCAGCTGGAGGTGGTGCGGCGGCAGCGCGCACTCGTCCAGGATGCGCTTCACGTCCCGCACCAGCTCCGGGTCGCGCGACTGCCGCACGGCCAGGTTCACGCTGACGAACGGCGCCGCGTCGCCGAACTCCTCCAGCCACCGCCGCGCCTGCTCGCACGCCTTGCGCAGCACCCACCGGCCCAGCGGCACGATCAGCCCGGTCTCCTCGGCCAGCTCGATGAACCGGTCCGGCGCGAGCCGCCCGAACTCCGGGTGCTGCCACCGGACCAGGGCCTCGACGCCCACGACCGTGCTGTCCTCCAGCCGCACCAGCGGCTGGTAGTCCACGTAGAACTCGTCCCGCTCCAACGCCGCCGGCATCGTCGCGGACAACGTGAACCGCGCGACCTCCTTGGCGTTGCGCTCCGGGTTGTACAGCGCCCAGCGCGACTTGCCGTCGGCCTTCGCCCAGTACAGCGTGATGTCGGCGTCGCGCATCAGGTCGGCGGCCGTGGTGCCGGCCAGCGCCCGCTCCACGATGCCGATCGACGCGGACACCGTCAGCTCGTGCCCGCCGATGCGGATCGGCGACTCCAGCTCGCGCAGCACGCGGTCGGCGACGTCCACGATGTCCTGCGTGTCCTGCGAGCCCTCGACCAGGATGACGAACTCGTCGCCGCCCATCCGGGCCACCAGCTTGCCCTCGCCGGACACCGAGTGGTCCAGCCGCCGGCCGACCTCGACCAGGAGCTGGTCGCCGATGTCGTGGCCGAGGCTGTCGTTGATCACCTTGAACCCGTCGAGGTCCAGGTAGCAGAGGCCGGCCCGCTGCCGGGCGCGGTTGTTGAACACGCGGCCGAGGCGTTCCAGGAACAGCGCCCGGTTCGGCAGGCCGGTCAGCGGGTCGTGCAACGCCTGGTAGCGCAGTCGGTTCTGCAGCAGGTGGCGGTCGGTGACGTCCTCGATCATCGCCACCTGGTACTGCGGGTGGCCGTGGTCGTCGCGCACCAGCGACAGGGTGAGGTGGGTCCACACCTGCTCGCCGTCGGCGCGGCGGAACCGCTTCTCGGCCCGGTAGTGGTCGCACTCGCCCGCGGTGAGCTGGTCGTACAGCCGCCAGACGCTGCCGCCGTCCTCGGGGTGCATCAGGTCGCGGATGTTGTACTGCCGCATCTCCTCGACGCTGAACCCCAGCATGTCCTGCAACGCCTGGTTCACGTCGAGGATGCGGCCCTCGATGTCCGCGATGCCGATGCCGATCGCGGCCTCGGTGAACATCGCCCGGAACCGCGCCTCGGACGCGCGCAGAGCGGCTTCGGCCTGGTCACGGGCGTCCAGCACGGCCGCGCGGATCGCCTCCTGCTCGGCCAGCGTCCGCTCCCGCAGCGCGCGGGCGTACCCGGCGGCCAGCGCGCCCTGCAACGCCGCCAGCCGCGACCGCATCAGCTCGTCCGGCGGGATGCCCAGCTCGCCGAGCAGGTCGTCGCCGAGCAGCTGCACGGTGCGGCCGAGCGTGTCGGTGCCGGTGAAGTGCGCCTCGACCAGGCGGGCGCCGATCTCGTAGCCGGGCGCGGTGCGGAACGGGCTGGCGTGCAGCGCGTGGACCAGCACCTCGGTCAACGCCTGGAGGTGCTCGGCGACCTCGGCCCTGGTCATGGGAACGTAGCTGCTGCCGATCACCGCGGTGGCCCAGGTGCGGGCGAACGCCTCCGCCCCGGCCAGTACGGCGGGGTCGAGGTTCGATCGGCCCGGTGCTGCCACCCGATGGTCAACCTGTTCCGTCATGTCCGCCGGCCTACCGCCACAACCGAGAGGATACGGCCGGTCGCCGACCGAGGTCGACAGCTGCGCCGTCCGTGGGATCGGCTTCCCGGCCGTTCATCAGGGCCTCCGCCCGACGCCACCGAAGCTGAGGAAGTGCGCGGCGCCCTCGTCCACGTCGTCCGGCGACTCCGGGTGCCACAGCGGCAAGCGGGCCACCCCCGGCTCGACCAGCTCGAACCCGTCGAACAGGGCCTGCACCTCGCGCTTGGGCCGGAAGCACATCTCGCTGACGCCCTTGTTGTAGACCTTCTTGGCGTCGTCCCACGCCGGGTCCCACTCGCCTTCCTCGTACCCGGCGTGCGAGATCGCCAGGTAGCTGCCGGACGGCAGGGCGTCCCGGTAGTCGGCGACGATCCCGCCGGGGTTCTCGGCGTCCGGCACGAAGTGCAGCAGCGCGACCATGAGCACGCCGATCGGCCGGTCGAAGTCGAGCAGGCCCTCCACCTCGGGCGACTTCAGCACGCGCTGGGCGTCCCGCACGTCCGTCTGCAGCACGCCGACCAGCTCGTTCCCGGTCAGGATGGCCCGGCTGTGGGCGACCGCGACCGGGTCGATGTCGACGTACACCACGCGGGCGCCGGGGTCGGTGGCCTGGGCGATCTCGTGGACGTTGCCCACGGTCGGGATGCCCGAGCCCAGGTCGAGGAACTGGCGGACGCCCCGCGCCAGCATGTACCGCACCGCGCGCCGCAGGAACGCCCGGTGGTTGAGGATGATGCTCTTGAGCACCGGCACGTCCGCGAGGACCTTGTCGCCCACGGCGCGGTCGATGGCGAAGTTGTGCGCACCGCCCAGCCAGTAGTCGTAGACCCGCGCGATGCTCGGGCGGCCCAGGTCGATGTCGCCCGGGGCCCAGGTAGGCCGCTCCACGCCGTCCACCGTTCTCTCCTCGACGTCCACTCGTGTCCCACCGTTGCGGTGACCCCCACATCATGGGCCAATCCGGTGAGTTAGCACACCGTCCGTCTGCCGCGAGTTCCGAATCGCCCTCCGCCGAACTGATCACCGTGAAGAATGACCGCCTTGTGAAGCACGTGTGGATCGTCGGGGCGGTCGTCGTGGTGGCCGCCGCCGTGCTGCTGGTGGTCCGGCACCGGCGCGAGCGCAGCCTCCTGCTGCCGACGCTCACCGGTTCCATCGGCGCGTTCCTGCTGGTCACCGGCTGGTTGTTCCTGGTAGACCCCGGTGCGCCGAAGAACGAGGCGATCAAGACCGGCGGCCTCGCGGGCGGCGCGATCGTGGCGCTGTACGCGCTCTGGCTGAACGACCGGCGGCGGCGGACCGACGAGGACCGGCAGCTCGTCGAGGTGGCCCGGCAGCGGTTGGAGGACGCGCGGGCCGAACACGACCGGTCGCGGGTCGCCGACGAACGATTCGCCCGATCGGTTGAATTGCTCGGTCACGAAGCGGAGCAGGTCCGGGTGGGCGCGATGCACGCCCTGGCGGGCCTGGCGCGCTCGCGGGCGGAGTACGCCCAGACCGTGCTCGACGTGCTGTGCGCCTACCTGCGGCGGCCGTTCGAGGTGGAGGAGCTCGACGACGGCGGCCTGGACCGCGACGAGCGCGAGCTGGAGGTGCGGCTCACCGCGCAGCGGTTGATCGCCGACCTGCTGCCGCCGGCCGACGTCCCGGACGCGCCCCGCTACAACCTCGACCTGACCAGGGCCTACCTCGAGTACTTCGACCTGTCCCGGCGCCAGGTCGGCGGGCTGCTGCTGCGCTCGGCCAGGCTGATCGAGTCGAACTCGTTCCACCACACCGTCGTCCACGGCAACGCCTACTTCACCGCCGCGACCAGCCCCGGCCGGCTGTACCTGCACCACGTGGTCTTCCACGGCGACGCGTGGTTCAGCCGGTTCAGCGCCGCCCAGACCGTGGACTTCGCCGGGACGAGGTTCCTCGGCGGCAACAAGTTCGCCGAGTCGCGGTTCCTCGGTCGGGTGAACTTCGAGGGCTGCGAGTTCGCCCGGCCGATCGACTTCGAGAAGGCCAGGTTCGAGGCCGGCGTCAACCTGGCGCTCGCCCGACCGGCGGTGGCCCGCACGCACGGCATGCACGTGTCGCTGGAGCACGAGAACGCGCTGCCCGACGGCTGGGTGGTGGAGCGCCGCGAGGGCGGCGCCGGACTGGTCAGGAGCTGACGTGCGGGGACGCGGGTTGCTGGTGGCGAGCGTGCTCGCCTCGGTCCTGGTGGCGGTGACGACGACGGCGGTCCTGCTGCTGGTCGACCCGAGGCAGCCGAAGGCGGAGGCGATCAAGACCGGCGGGCTGGCGGGCGGCGCGATCGTCGCGCTGTACGCGCTGTGGCTGAACGACCGGCGGCGGCGCACCGAGGAGGCGCGGCACGAGCTGGAGAGCGAGAAGGTCGCCGACGAGCGGTTCGCCCGCGCCGTCGAACTGCTCGGCAACGAGGCCGACCAGGTGCGGGTGGGCGCGATGCACGTGCTCGCGGGCCTCGCCCAGACGACGCCGAGGTACAAGCAGACGGTGCTGAGCGTGCTGTGCGCCTACCTCCGCCGGCCGTTCGATCACGGCTCCATCGACGAGAAGCCGGAGGACCCCGACCAGGCGTTCTTCGGCAAGCCCGAGCGGGACGTGGCGCCCGAGCAGGACCACGAGATGACGGTCCGGATGACCGCGCAACGGCTGATCACGGACCTCCTGCCGTGGGGCGGCGACCCGGACGAGTCCCAGTACCACCTCGACCTGACCGGCGCGAAGCTCGTGCACTTCCGGCTGGAGGGCCGCCGGTTCGGCCGGCTCGTCGCGCGGCGGGCCCAGTTCTACGGGATCACCGCGTTCCGCGAGGTCTCGCTGAGCAAGCCCGCGCTGTTCTCCGGCGCGGCGTTCCACGGCCGCGCGGACTTCCGGGCGGCGAGGTTCCACGGCGGCCTCTCGCTGCAGGACACCGCGTTCCACGGCGAGCTGAACCTCTCGGGCGCGGCCGTCGGCACGTTCCTGCACGTGACGCCGAAGCCGCCGGAGCAGCAGGTCGGCGCCCTCGAGGTGCTGGCCGACACCGCGTTCCGCGTCGACCCGACCGGGTGGCGGCTGACCGGCGCCGGCCACGTCCCGGCCGGCCTCCAGGACCCGGTGCGGCAAGACTGACACCGGACCGTCCGGAGCACCGACCACACACGGAGGTACGCGGAATGCTCACCCGCCGGATCGGAGGAGTCGAGGTCAGCGCCATCGGCCTGGGCGCGATGCCGATGTCGCTGGACAGCCGCCCCGAGCGCGCCCAAGCCCTGGAGACGATCCGCACGGCGCTCGACAAGGGCGTGACGCTGATCGACACCGCGGACGCGTACTCGGCCGACGACCGCGACTTCGGGCACAACGAGGAGCTGATCGCCGAGGCGCTGAAGGGCGTCGACGGCGTCATGGTCGCCACCAAGGGCGGCCACACCCGCACCCCCGGCGGCGGCTGGGGCCTGAACGGGCGGCCCGAGTACCTGAAGTCGGCGTGCGAGGCGTCGTTGCGCCGGCTCGGCGTGGACGCGATCGACCTGTACCAGTTCCACCGGCCCGACCCGGACGTGCCGACCGCCGAGTCGGTGGGCGCGCTGGCCGAGCTGCTGGACGAGGGCAAGATCCGGCTCGCGGGCGTGTCGAACTTCGACCCGGCGCAGATCCGGGAGGCGAACGAGGTGCTGGGCGGCCGGCTGGCGAGCGTGCAGAACCAGTTCTCGCCCGCGTTCCGGTCCAGCGAGCCGGAGCTGGAGCTGTGCGCCGAGCTGGACATCGCGTTCCTGCCGTGGAGCCCGCTGGGCGGCATCGGCTCGGCCGGTGAGCTGGGCGCGCGGTTCGCCGCGTTCTCCGAGGTCGGCCGCGCGCACGGGGTCAGCCCGCAGCAGGTGTGCCTGGCGTGGATGCTCGCCAAGGCGCCGCAGGTGGTGCCGATCCCCGGCTCGTCGCGGCCCGCGAGCATCTCCGACTCGGCCGACGCCGTGCACCTCGAGCTGTCCGAGGAGGACCTGGCGCGTCTGGACGGGTGACGTCCCCCGGATGCGGAACGGCGCGGATGGCCGCACGATCAGGCAGACGTGCCGGCACCGCGGACCGAACGGGGGTGTGGATGGCGACGCACACCCGTCAGCGCACGCCGACGTCCTCGGCTGTTCCACGCGGGTGGGACTGGCGGTGGCACGCGGCCGGGCGCTCCCCCGGCGACCGGAACCCCTTCAACGGCAACGACGAGCAGTCGCGCGGGATCGCACTCGGGTAGACGTGTTGCTCCGTCTTCGTGACTAATTCACGGGAACCCTGGCCAATTGGTTAGCGGTGCAGCACACTGCCCATCGAGTCAACACCCTGCACTGGCTCAAGGAGTCACCGATGAACACGTTCGCACGCTCCGCCACCGCTCTCCTCGCCACCATCAGCCTGGGGCTGGTCGCCTTAACGGGCACCGCCCAGGCCGAACCGGTGGTCGAGGACCACGCCATGGGTTCGCAGATCGCCAAGCACGAGGGGCGCGGCGACCAGCGCATCGTCATCAACACCGACCCGAGCGCCCAGGCCGTCGTGTACGGCATCGACGTCAGCGGCCACCAGGGCAACGTCGACTGGGCCTACTGGTGGGGCCAGGGCAAGCGGTTCGCCTACGTCAAGGCGACCGAGAGCACCGGCTACCGCAACCCGTACTTCGCCCAGCAGTACAACGGTTCCTACAACATCGGCATGATCCGCGGCGCCTACCACTTCGCGCTGCCCGACCGGTCCACCGGCACCGCCCAGGCCGACTACTTCGTCAACAACGGCGGCGGCTGGTCCCGCGACGGCAAGACCCTGCCCGGCGCGCTGGACATGGAGTACAACCCGTACGGCTCCACCTGCTACGGGCTCAGCAAGGCCAGCATGACCTCGTGGATCAGGGCGTTCAGCGACCGCTACCACGCCCGCACGTCCCGCTGGCCGGTCATCTACACGTCGACCAGCTGGTGGAACCAGTGCGTCAGCGGCGACTTCAGCTCCACCAACCCGCTGTGGGTCGCCCGCTACTCGTCCACCGTCGGCACGCTGCCGTACGCGTGGTCGATCTACACGTTCTGGCAGTACTCGTCCTCGCCGATCGACCAGAACCAGTTCAACGGCGCCTACGACCGCCTCCAGGCGCTGGCGAACGGCTGACGTCCGCCCGCGGGTGACGGTGGCCGGCCGGGGGACTCCGCACCCCGGCCGGCCACCACCCACGTCAGTCGAACAGCGCGGGGAGGGTGCCCTCCCACGCCTCGCGCAGCTCGGCCAGCGGCAGCGAGCCCAGCTCCTGGATCTCCAGGGCGTCGGACTCGGGGTCCACCACGCCGACCTTGCGCCACGGCAGGCCGCGCGCGGTGCACATGTCCGTGAACCGCAGCTCCTCCGTGCGCGGCACGGCCACCAGCACGCGGGCCGTCGACTCGCTGAACAGCTCGGTGAACAGGTCGCCGTCGAGGAACACCCGCGCGCCGACCTCGCCGATCAGGCACGTCTCCACGAGCGCCTGCGCCAGGCCGCCGTCGGACAGGTCGTGCGCGGCGGACAGCATGCCGTCGCGCGAACCCGCCACCAGCACCTCGCCCAGCAGCTTCTCCCGCGCCAGGTCCACCTTCGGCGGCAGGCCGCCCAGGTGCCCATGCACGACGTGCGCCCACTCCGAGCCGCCGAACTCCTCGCGCGTCTCGCCGAGCAGCAGCAGCGTCTCGCCGGCCTCCGCGCCGATCCCGGTCGGGATGCGGCGGCGGACGTCGTCGATCACGCCCAGCACGCCCACGACCGGCGTCGGCAGGATCGCCGTCGAACCGGTCTGGTTGTAGAAGCTGACGTTGCCGCCGGTCACCGGGATGCCCAGCTCGACGCACCCGTCCGCGAGGCCCTTCACGGCCTGCTCGAACTGCCACATCACCGCCGGGTCCTCCGGCGAGCCGAAGTTCAGGCAGTTCGTGACGGCGACCGGCGTCGCGCCCGTCGTGGCCACGTTCCGGTAGGCCTCGGCCAGCGCCAGCTGCGCGCCCGCGTACGGGTCCAGCTTGGTGTAGCGGCCGTTGCAGTCGGTGGACAGCGCCACGCCGCGGTTGGTCGACTCGTCGATCCGGATCATGCCCGAGTCGGACGGCTGCGCGAGCACCGTGCCACCGCGCACGTACCGGTCGTACTGCTGCGTGACCCACCGCTTCGACGCCAGGTTCGGCGACGCCGCCATCGTCTTGACCAGGTCGAGCAGCTCGTCCTTCGCCGGCTTGGGCAGCCGGTCGGGGGTGTCGGCCTGCAGCGCGTCCTGGTCGGCCGGGCGCTCGATCGGCCGGTCGTACACCGGGCCCTCGTGCGCGACGGTGCGCGGCGGCACGTCCAGCACGACCTCGTCGTGCCACGTGATCACCAGCCGGTCGCCCTCGGTGACCTCGCCGATCTCGGTCGCGATGACGTCCCACTTCGCGCAGACCGCCATGAACGCGTCCAGGTCCTCCGGCCGCACGACCGCGCACATGCGCTCCTGCGACTCGCTGGACAGGATCTCCGCCGGCGTCATGCCGGTGGCGCGCAGCGGAACCCGGTCGAGGTAGACGTGCATGCCGCCGTCACCGGCGCTGGCCAGCTCCGACGTCGCGCAGGCCAGGCCCGCGCCGCCCAGGTCCTGGATGCCGACGACGATCCGCTCGGCGAACAGCTCCAGGCAGCACTCGATCAGGACCTTCTCGGTGAACGGGTCGCCCACCTGCACGCTCGGCAGCTTCTTGCGCTTGCCCGCGCCCGCCGAGTCGTCGAACGTCTCGGACGCCAGCACGGACACGCCGCCGATGCCGTCCAGACCCGTCCGCGCGCCGAACAGGATGACCTTGTTGCCGGTGCCCGAGGCGTGCGCCAGGTGCAGGTCCTCGACCCGCATCGCCCCCACGCACAGGGCGTTGACCAGCGGGTTGCCCGCGTAGGTCGCGTCGAACACGACCTCGCCGCCGATGTTCGGCAGGCCCAGGCAGTTGCCGTAGCCGCCGACGCCCGCGACGATGCCCGGCAGCACGCGGCGGGTGTCCGGCGCGTCGGCCGGCCCGAACCGCAGCGGGTCCATCACGGCCAGCGGGCGCGCGCCCATCGCCAGGATGTCGCGCACGATGCCGCCCACGCCCGTCGCCGCGCCCTGGTACGGCTCGACGTAGGACGGGTGGTTGTGGCTCTCGGCCTTGAACGTGATCGCCCAGCCGTCGCCGATGTCGACCACGCCCGCGTTCTCGCCGATGCCCGCCAGCATCTTCTCGCGCATCTCGTCGGTGGTCGTCTCGCTGAAGTACTTCAGGTGCACCTTGGACGACTTGTAGGAGCAGTGCTCGCTCCACATCACCGAGTACATGGCCAGCTCGGCGTCCGTGGGGCGGCGGCCCAGGATCTCCTTGATGCGGGCGTACTCGTCGTCCTTCAGGCCCAGCTCCTTGTAGGGCTGCTCCTGGTCGGGCGTGTTCTCCGCGTTCTTGACGGTGTCGACGGTCATCAGGCCTTCACCACCGAGTCGACGAGGGACAGGAACATGCCGAGGCCGTCGTCCGTGGGGCCGGTGAGCGCGTCGATCGCGTGCTCCGGGTGCGGCATGAGGCCGACGACGCGGCCGTTGGCGCTCGTGATGCCGGCGATGTCGTTGCGCGAGCCGTTCGGGTTCTCCCCGACGTAGCGGAACACGACCCGGCCCTCGCCCTCCAGCTCGTCCAGGGTGGACCGGTCGGCCTGGTAGCCGCCCTCGCCCGACTTCAGCGGCACGAGGATCTCGGCGCCCTGGTCGTACCGGGACGTCCACGCGGTCGCGTTGTTCTCGACCTTCAACCACTGGTCGCGGCACACGAAGTGCAGCTTGTGGTTGCGGATCAACGCGCCGGGCAGCAGGTGAGCCTCGCACAGGATCTGGAAGCCGTTGCAGATGCCGAGGACCGGCATGCCCTTCTTCGCCGCGTCCACCACTTCCTGCATGACGGGGGCGAACCGGGCGATCGCGCCGCAGCGCAGGTAGTCGCCGTAGGAGAACCCACCGGGCACGATGACCGCGTCGACGTTCTTCAGGTCGTGGTCGGCGTGCCAGAGCTTGACCGCCTCCCCGCCCGCGTACTCGACCGCGCGGGCCGCGTCGACGTCGTCGAGGGTGCCGGGGAAGGTGATCACACCGACCCTCATGCCTCGACCCGCCTCACGACCCAGTCCTCGATGACCGGGTTGGCGAGGAACGTCTCGGCGATCTTCGCGAGCGTGGCGTCGTCGACGTCGTCGGCGACCTCCAGCTCGAAGTGCTTGCCCTGGCGGACACTGGTGATTCCGTCGAACCCGAGACGGGGCAGCGCGTTGGCCACCGCCTGTCCTTGCGGGTCGAGGATTTCGGGCTTCGGCATGACGTCGACGACGACTCGGGCCACGACAGGCTGCTCCAAGCTAGGAGGGCTGGCGGTACTCGCAGAGCCTACCTGACCTGGGTGTTCATCAACTTCACAGGTGGTGGGCGGCACACGTTCACCTCGGATCACCCGATCGTGACAAGGTCATCTCGGGTGGGTGTCTGGTAATCTGGGTCTCGCCAAGGCCTCGTAGGCCGAGGAAGTGGGCCCAGCCAACGTCCGGACGGTCGACGGCTGGGTTTCGCGCTGTCTAGGGCGATTCGTCGAGGCGGACGATCCGTACGACGATCCCCTCCACGCGCCGCGCCCAGTCACCGCCGGCCCCGTAGGACCACGCGACCGCGTCGGCGATCCAGATCAGCGGTTCCGAGACGGCGTTCAGGTGCTCGTAGGCCAGCAGGGCGGCCCTGGGGAACTTGCCCAGCCCGGCCCGGATCGTGCGCACGTCGAGGACGTCGCGATCTTCGCGCGAGTCCAGCGCCAGCCGGCTCGCGTTCAGCTCCAGCACGTCGGCGGTCAGCCGGGCCAGGCATGCCTGCCGGGCGGCTTCCGGCCCCTCCGAGCACGACCGCCGGTAGACGGCGACGCGGGCGCCGGCCTGCGACAGTTGCGAGAGGACGGCCCTCCTCCGCTGCGGCGTCTCCTTCTTGAAGTGCAGTTCGCGCTGGCCCGGCAGGAGCAGTCCCCGCAGGAGGGTGCGCAGTCGGCGCAGGTCCGACGGGATCACAATGGCCGCCGCGAGCAGGTACGTGTCGTTGCGGCGGGATTCGTCGACGAAGACGTGCACACTCACGGAGGTCTATCGGCGCCCGTCCCGTCCACCTGGAACGATCCCGCCCGAACGTGTGTTCGCGTGCCCCACCGGTCCCGGCCTCCGCTGGGACCACCCCCGTTCGCCTTGCGCGGACGGGCTGGCGGGGCGGCCGGTGGGGACGGAAGGTGGGGATCATGCGCATCCTGGTGCTCGGAGGCACGGTTTTCCTGGGCAAGGCGACGGCCGCCGAGGCGGTCGGGCGGGGTCACGACGTGGTGTGCGCGGCACGCGGGCAGTCCGGCCAGGCGCCCGCGGGCGCGACGCACGTCGTCGTCGACCGGGACGTCGACCTGGGCCCGCTGGAGGGCGCCCGCTTCGACGCGGTCGTGGACCTGGCGACCATGTCCGTGACGTGGGTCCGGCGGGCGCTGAGATCGGTTTCCGCCGACCACTGGACGTTCGTCTCGAGCTGCTCGGTCTACGCCGACCACTCCACGCCCGGCAGCACGGCCACGCTCGCCCCGCTGGAGGACGACCACGACGCGCCGATGTCGCCCGACCGCTACGGCGCGATCAAGGTGGCCAGTGAGAACGCCGTGCGCGACGCCCGCGGCGACGACGCGTTCATCGTCCGCGCGGGCCTGATCACGGGCCCCGGCGACAAGAGCGACCGGTTCGGGTACTGGGTCAACCGGCTGGCCAAGGGTGGCCGGGTCGCCGTGCCCGACGCGCCCGACCAGCCCGCGCAGCACGTCGACGTGCGCGACCTCGCCGCGTGGATCGTGGACGCCGCCGAGCAGCGCGTCACCGGCACCTACGACGCGATCGGGCCGGCCAACCCGCTGTCCCTGGTCCTCGGCGAGATCGCGGGCGCGGTGGCGCCGCAGGGCACCCAACTGGTCCGCGTCCCCGACGACGTCCTCCAGCGGCACGAGGTCACGCCGTGGGCGGGGCCGCGGTCGCTGCCGCTGTGGCTGCCGCCGAGCCACCGGGCGCTGATGTTCCGCGACGCGGGCCCCGCGCTCGCCGCCGGCCTGCGGGTCCGCCCGACCGCCGACACGGCGGTGGCCACGCTGGAGTACGAACGCGGGCTCGGCGTGGACCGGCCCCGCCGCGCCGGGCTGCCGCCGGAGGTGGAGGACGCGCTTCTCGTCGCGGTGGGCGGGGGAGCCGTGTAGAACGGTCCGCACAGCCGACCGCGGGAGGCCACGTGCTGATCATCCACTTCGGACACTCGTGCCTGCTGGTCGACACCGGCGCGGCCCGGCTGCTGTTCGACCCCGGCACGTTCTCGTCCGGGTTCGAGCAGGTCGAGGGCCTGGACGCGATCCTGGTGACCCACGAGCACGCGGACCACCTGGACACCGCGAAGCTGCCCGGCCTGCGTGCCGCCAACCCCGGCGCACGGCTCGTCGCGCCGTACGACCTCGACGGCGCGGAGGTCGTCGCGCCCGGTGACGCGCTGGAGTTCGGCGGCACGGTCGTCACCGTCGTGGACGCGCCGCACGAGGTCATCCACCCGAGGATCGAGCTGCCGGTGAACGTCGGCTACCTGGTCGACCACGGCGCGTTCTACCACCCCGGCGACTCGCTCACCGTACCGGAGCAGCGCGTGGACGTCCTGGGGCTGCCCACCGCCGCGCCGTGGCTGAAGGTGTCAGACGCGGCGGACTTCCTGGCCGCGGTCGCGCCGCGCAAGGCGGTGCCGATCCACCAGGGGCTCCTGGCGGAGACCGAGGTGTTCTACCGCGTCCTGGTCGGCACCGCGCCGGACGGCGTCGAGGTGGTCGTGCTGCCCCGCGGCGAGGCGGTCGAGCTGTAGGTCGTGGGCGACGCGCCGTGGTGCAGGGCCACGTCGACGGCCTCCAGCAGCACCTCGCGCAGCCCGATCCGGTCCAGCCCGGCGGCGTCCACCCCGATGCGCACGAGCCCGCCGCGCCGGGCCGCCCGACCCGTGCTCAGCAGGTAGCCCCAGTGCTCGCCCACCATCCGCACCCGCCCGGTCCGGACCTCGCCGCTGCGCAGGTCGCGCACGCCCGCCATGTCGGCGCACACGGCGAACCGGTGCCGGCGCAGGGCGACCACGGTGCCGGGCGACGCGAGCCAGCCCGGCGGCGCGAACAGGTCCGTGGTCAACCCGAGCCGGGCCAGCGCGGCCCGCGCGGCGACCAGCCGCAGGCCGGCTTCGTGCGCGGGCAGCGCCGAGAACTCGGCCCGCCTGCGCAGCGACGACCCGGCCCGGCGGGCGGGGTCGGGCTGGTGGTCGAAACCGTGCAGCACGAGCGCGTCACCGGCGGAGACGCGGTCGCGCACCCAGTCGAGCGCGGGGCCGGGCACGGCCTTGCGCGGCGCCAGGAGCAACGACAGCGGCACGTGCCGCCGGTCGAGCTCGGCGGCGAGGTCGGCGCACCGGGCGAGCGTGCTCGGCCCGATGCCGGACAGCGAAACCACGAGGTCGGCGACCATGCCACCCAGTGCGCACCACCGGCGTGTCGTCCGCTCTACGACGAGGTGACGGCCGGGTGCGGAGCCGGCGAACTATTCCGGACTCGGCCAGTCCGCGAACGACCGCCCGGTGATCCGCTCGTACGCCTCGACGTACCGGGCGCGGGTCGCGGCCACCACGTCGTCGGGCAGCGGCGGCGGCGGGGCGTCCGACGCGCGGTCCCAGCCGGAGGCGTCCGACGTCAGCCAGTCGCGCACGTACTGCTTGTCGAACGACGGCTGCACGCGACCGGGCTCGTACCCGTCCAGCGGCCAGTAGCGCGACGAGTCCGGGGTCAGCACCTCGTCGCCGAGCACCAGCGCACCGGACCGGTCCAGGCCGAACTCGAACTTCGTGTCGGCCAGGATCACGCCGCGCGACCGGGCGAACTCCCGCGCCGCGCCGTAGACCTCCAGCGTCACGTCCCGGAGCCGGCCGGCCAGCTCCGCCCCGACCTGGGCCTCGACCTCGGCGAACGACACGTTCTCGTCGTGCGCGCCCAGCTCGGCCTTGGTCGCCGGGGTGAAGATCGGCGGGCTCAGCTCGGACGCCTCGACCAGGCCCGACGGCAGCCGCACGCCGCACACCGAGCCGTCGCGCCGGTACTCCACCATCCCGGAACCGGTCAGGTAGCCGCGCGCCACGCACTCCACCTGGACCATGTCGAGCTTCCGCACCAGCAGCGCGCGGCCGCGCACCTCGGCGGGGATGCGCGGGTCGTCCCACGCCACCAGGTGGTTCGGCGCCAGGTCCGCGAACTCCTCGAACCAGAACACGCTCATCGCGGTGAGCACCCGACCCTTGTCGGGGATCTCGGTGACGAGCACGTGGTCGAAGGCGGAGATCCGGTCGGACGCCACGAACAGCAGCAGGTCGTCGTCCACTTCGTGGATCTGACGGACCTTGCCTGCGGCGACCTGGCGGTAGTCAGCGAGCTTGGGCACGTCCGAAGCCTACTTGTCCCAGCTCATGGGCCCCCCTTCCCACCTGCGGCAAGATTCCACCCATGCGTGCACCCGGACTGATACTCGCCGTGACCGCCCTCCTCGCGGCGGCCTGCGCCCCCGCGGACCAGACCGCGCCGCCGACCAACCAGGTCGACGGCGTCTCCTGCACGAAGGACAAGCTGCCGACGCTGACCCCGGGTAAGATCACGTTCGGCACGGACCAGCCGGTGTACGAGCCGTGGTTCGTGGACGACGACCCCGCCAACGGCAAGGGCTTCGAGTCTGCGGTGGCGTACGCGCTGGCCGAGGAGCTGGGCTACGCGAAGACCGACGTGGTGTGGACGCGGGTGCCGTTCAACGCGGCCATCCAGCCCGGCAAGAAGACGTACGACATGGACCTGAACGAGTTCTCGATCACCGAGGAGCGCAAGCGGGCCGTCGACTTCTCCGCGCCGTACTACGACGTGGACCAGGCCGTGGTGACGCTGAAGTCGTCCAAGGCCGCGTCGGTGAAGACGCTGGCGGAGCTGAAGTCCGTCAAGATCGGCGCCCAGGTCGGCACCACCAGCTTCGACGCCGCCAAGCGCCTCCAGCCCGAGCAGGACGTGGCCGTGTACAACACCAACGAGGACGCCAAGGCCGCGCTGCGGGCCGGGCAGATCGACGCCCTGGTGGTGGACCTGCCGACCGCGTTCTACATCACGTCGGCCGAGCTGGACGACGGGCACATCGTCGGCCAGATCCCGTCCGGCGACGGCAAGCCCGAGCAGTTCGGCATCGTCCTCGACAAGGGCAGCCCGCTGACCGCGTGCGTCTCGACGGCGGTGGAGAACCTGCGTGCCGACGGCACCCTCGCCAAGATCGAGCAGGAATGGCTGTCGGCCGCGGGCACAGCACCCGAGCTGAAGTGACGAGCGAGCTGCAGCGGGAACGCTTGGCGTACAAGCGTTCCCGTTCGCGGCGGTCCACGCTGGTCGCCCTGCTGTCGACCGTCGTGTTCGCCGTCGCCGCCGGGCTCACCGTCACCGGTGCGCCCGGCTGGCCGCGGGTGCGGCAGTCGTTCTTCAACCTGGAGATCGCGTGGCGCTCGCTGCCCGCGATCCTCGAGGGCCTGTGGCTGAACCTGCGCGTGCTGGTGGTGTGCGGCGCGCTGATCCTCGTGCTCGCGCTGGGCGTGGCGGCGCTGCGCACCCTGCGCGGCCCGGTGTGGTTCCCGCTGCGCGCGCTGGCCACGGTGTACGTGGACCTGTTCCGCGGCCTGCCGCTGATCATCCTGCTGTACCTGGTCGGGTTCGGCCTGCCCGCGCTGCGGCTGACGGGCGTGCCCAACGACTTCGTGGTGCTCGGCGGCGCCGCCCTGGTCCTCGCCTACACCGCGTACGTGGCCGAGGTGTTCCGCGCCGGCATCGAGTCGGTGCACCCGTCGCAGGTCGCGGCGGCCCGGTCGCTCGGCCTCGGACCGCGCAAGACCATGCGGCTGGTGGTCCTGCCGCAGGCCGTGCGGCGGGTCATGCCCGCGTTGCTGAACGACTTCGTCGCGCTCCAGAAGGACTGCGGGCTCATCTCCGTGCTGGGCGCGGTGGACGCGGTGCGGGCCGCGCAGATCGAGCAGGCGCGGGCGTTCAACTTCACCCCGTACGTCGTCGCGGGGTTGCTGTTCGTGCTGCTCGCGGTGCCCACGGCGCGGTTCGCCGACGC
Organism: Saccharothrix hoggarensis; assembly: GCF_052936025.1. The sequence continues at coordinate 7,360,973 of NZ_CP193624.1, forward strand.
GATGGGCCGGCGCGTCGAACGCCGTCAGGGGGGACGATGACCGAACCGGTGCTCAGCGTGCGCGGGATGGTGAAGCGCTACGTCGACGCCACCGTGCTGGACGGCGTCAGCCTCGACGTGCGCGAGCACGAGGTGGTGGCGTTGATCGGGTCGTCGGGGTCGGGCAAGTCGACCCTGCTGCGGTGCGTCAACCTGCTGGAGGAGCTGGACGACGGCCAGGTGCTGCTGGACGGCGTCGACGTGTCCGACCCGCGGGTGGACGCCGACGTCGCCCGGCGCGGCATGGGGATCGTGTTCCAGGCGTTCAACCTGTTCCCGCACATGACCGTGCTGGACAACATCACCCTGGCCCCGCGCGTCGTGCACGGCGTGCCGCGGTCCGAGGCCGAGCGCAACGCCCACGAGCTGCTGGCACGGGTCGGGCTCGCGGACCGGGCGGGCAGCTACCCCGAGCAGTTGTCCGGCGGGCAGCAGCAGCGGGTCGCGATCGCCCGCGCACTGGCCTACTCGCCGCGCCTGCTGTTGCTGGACGAGATCACCAGCGCGTTGGACCCGGAACTCGTCGGCGAGGTGTTGGCGCTGGTCAGGGAGCTGGCCGGCAACGGTCGGACGATCCTCATGGCGACCCACGAGATGGGGTTCGCGCGGCAGGTGGCCGACCGCGTCGTGTTCCTCGACGGCGGCCGGCTCGTCGAATCCGGACCGCCCGAGCAGGTGCTCGGCGAGCCGGTGCACCCGCGCACCCGGCAGTTCCTCCGGAGGGTCATCGACGCGGGCCGCCTCTAGGCCGCTCGGGAGAGGCCACTTGGGGTATCGGACCGCCGGCCCCTACTCTGCTTGCCGTGGTCCATCCGAAGGCATCAGTGGCGCCTGTCGCGGCGAGCGGCGGGCTGCTCGTGCTGCTCCTCGTGGGCGCGTGCGGCAAGCCGGCCGCGAGCCCCGAGCCGGTGGTGCTCCCGACGATCTCCAGCTCCTCGGCGCCCGTGACGTCGATCCCGGCGGTGGCCCAGATCTCGGTGCGGCCGGTCACGACCACCACGACGCCGGAGCCGACGACTGTGGCGGGCACGACCGAACCACCCCCGCCGCCGCCACCCCCGGTGCAGGTCCAGCCGCAGCCCGCGCCCCCGCCGGCCGTGACGACCACCACCCCGCCGAAGTTCGACCAGGTGGCGATCGAGGGCTTCCCCTGCACCGAAGAAGGCGCGACCGCGATCGACCCCACGGGCCGCGACCTGGTCTGCGAACGCACCCGCCGCAACCGCCTGGCGTGGGAACGGGCTTGACTGTGTTGGATTGCGCCGCCTCCGGCGTCGCGGGCTCGGTCGCCCGGAAGTCGGCCGCTCGCGCCTGATTCGCCGGCGATCGAAAAGCATGACCGCCGACGAATGAGCCGCGAACGACCGACGCGACCGTGCACATGGCCGCTGCTCCGCAGACGGCGGCTCGGTCGCCTGGAAGTCGGCCGCTCGCGCCTGATTCGCCGGCGATCGAAAAGCATGACCGCCGACGAATGAGCCGCGAACGACCGACGCGACCGTGCACATGGCCGCTGCTCCGCAGACGGCGGCTCGGTCGCCTGGAAGTCGGCCGCTCGCGCCTGATTCGCCGGCGATCGAAAAGCATGACCGCCGACGAATGAGCCGCGAACGACCGACGCGACCGTGCACATGGCCGCTGCTCCGCAGACGGCGGCTCGGTCGCTTGGAGGTCGGCCGCTCGCGTCTGATTCGCCGGCGATCGAAAAGCATGATCGCCGGCGAATGAGCCGCGAACGGCCGACGCGACCTCGCGCGTGGTGCTGTCGGCACGCGGTTTGGGCGTGGTGCGCGGGCGCGCTTAGAGGATGGGGGCGGGGGCGTAGCCGGCGGCGGTGGGGTACTTCGCGAGGATGTCCTCCACCTGGCGGACCACGGCGGCGACCTGCTGTTCCGCCACGCCGGTGAACGAGAGGCGGTCGGCGAGCAGGGCGTCCAGCGCGGCCCGGTCCAGCGGCAGGCGGTCGTCCGCGGCCAGCCGGTCCAGCAGGTCGTTCTCGGCGAGGCCCTGCTCGCGCATGGCCAGCGCCACCGCCACCGCGTTCTCCTTGATGGCCTCGTGCGCGGTCTCCCGGCCGACGCCCGCGCGCACGGCCGCCATCAGCACCTTCGTGGTCCCGAGGAAGGGGAGGTAGCGGTCCAGCTCGCGGGCGACGACCGCCGGGTACGCGCCGAACTCGTCCAGCACCGTGAGGAACGTCTCCAGCAGCCCGTCGAACGCGAAGAACGCGTCCGGCAGCGCCACGCGGCGCACCACCGAGCACGACACGTCGCCCTCGTTCCACTGGTCGCCCGACAGCTCGCCGACCATCGACAGGTAGCCGCGCAGGATCACCGCGAACCCGTTGACCCGCTCGCACGACCGGGTGTTCATCTTGTGCGGCATCGCGCTGGAGCCGACCTGGCCCGGCTTGAAGCCCTCGGTGACGAGCTCGTGGCCCGCCATCAGCCGGATCGTCTTGGCCAGCGACGACGGGCCGGCGGCCAGCTGCACGAGCGCGGAGACGACGTCGAAGTCCAGCGACCGCGGGTAGACCTGGCCGACGCTGGTCAGCACCTTCTCGAAGCCGAGGTGGCCCGCGACGGACCGCTCCAGCTCCACCAGCTTGTCCTGGTCGCCGCCGAGCAGGTCCAGCATGTCCTGGGCGGTGCCGACCGGGCCCTTGACGCCGCGCAGCGGGTAGCGGGCGATCAGCTCGTCCAGCCGCTGGAACGCCACCAGCACCTCGTCGGCGGCGGACGCGAAGCGCTTGCCGAGGGTGGTGGCCTGCGCGGCGACGTTGTGCGAGCGGCCCGCCATGACGAGGTCGGTGTGCTCGGCGGCGCGCTGCGCGAGGCGGCCCAGGACGGCAGCCGTCTTGCCGCGCACGTGCTCCAGCGACCGCAGGACCTGCAACTGCTCGACGTTCTCGGTGAGGTCGCGCGAGGTCATGCCCTTGTGGACGTGCTCGTGGCCCGCGAGGGCGTTGAACTCCTCGATCCGCGCCTTGACGTCGTGCCGGGTGACCCGCTCGCGCTCGGCGATGGACGCCAGGTCGACCTGCTCGACCACGCGCTCGTAGTCGGCGATGGCCTCGGCGGGCACGTCGACGCCCAGCTCGGCCTGCGCCCGCAGGACCGCGAGCCAGAGCCGCCGCTCCAGCACGATCTTGTGCTCGGCGGACCACAGCGTGGCCAGCTCGGTGGAGGCGTAGCGACCGGCGAGGACATTGGCGATGCGGGGCTTGACCGTCACGTGACCAGCATATTTCGCGCGCGCGGCGGGCCGGACGGCGGGGAGCGCCGGCCGCCGTCAGCGCAGGGTGATGCCGGGGTCCGTGGCCAGCCGCGCCATCTGCTCCGGCGCCAACGCGACCTCGGCCCGCGGCGCGCCCACCCGCGTCGGGTCGTGGTTGTAGCCGCTGACCTGCACCACCGACCCGTCGGCGCGGAAGTGCGCCACGGTGTGCGTCGTCATCTTCGACTCGGGGTCGGTGGACGTGGCGAACTCCAGGTGGCTGCCGTCCGCCTCGCGCCGCGGCTCGTCGCACACGACCGTGGCGCAGAACTGGTCCCGGGTCACCCGCGCCGGCGGCACGCTGAGCTGCACGGCCACCGCGCTGGAGCCCGCGCCGTCGACGAAGCGCACGAGGCCGGTGAGGTACCCCGCCCGGGCCTGCTTGTGCGTGTCGGTGAAGTCGACGCCGACGACCTTCACGCCCGGCACGACGTCGGGGAACCGCTTGGTCAGGTAGTCGGTGAGGTACCGCGTCGAGGCGTCGGTGATCACCGGCGTGGTGACGGTCGTCCGCGGCGCGACCGTCTGGGGCGCGACCGTCTGCGGCGGCGGCACGGCGGCCGGTGGCGGGGACACCGCGGTCGTCAACACCGGGGCCTCCGCCGCGTCGATCCCCGCCGGCCGCCGGTCGAGCACCCCGGGCAGGGACAGCACCGTCCCGGTGAGGGCGAGCGTCGCCACCCCCACGGCCACGAGCGCGCGCCGACGCCGGCGCAGGTGCTCGGCCCGGCGGATCAGCTCGTCCGGGTCGAAGTCCAGCGGCGGCTCGTCGCCGACCGCGGCGCGCAGGCCTTCCCGCAGGTCTGCCTCGCTCACGACGCCACCACCGCCCCCCGCTCCAGTTCCTCGACGGCCGCGCGCAGCGCCACGAGCCCGCGCGCGGTCTGGCTCTTGACCGTGCCCTCGGAGCACCCCATCGCCACCGCGACCTCGCTCACCGGCAGGTCCTCGAAGTACCTCAGCACGAGGGCGGCCCGCTGCCTCGGCGGCACGCGCAGCAGCCCCGCGTGCACGAGGTCGCGGGCCCACAGCTGCTCACCGGCCCGTTCCGGGTCGGCGGCCGAGTCGGCGACGTCCGGCACCTCGCCGTCGCGCTGCTCCGCCCGCCGCCACGGCCGCCGCTTCTCGTCCAGCCACGTGCGCAGCAGCACCTTGCGGGCGTACGCGGACGCGGTGTCGCGCCACTCGATCCGGTGCCACGCCTGGTAGAGCTTCAGCAGGCTGGCCTGCATCAGGTCCTCGGCCATGTGCCAGTCGCCGCAGAACAGGTACGCCGTGCGCCGCAGCGAAGCGGCGTGGCTCACCGCGAACTCGCGGAAGCCCTGCTCGTCGGCCTTGCGCATGCCATCCCCCTCCGCTCCCCCACTCCTACCAACGCGGTCGGGGGTCAGCGGGGTTGCAACGACTTGCGCAGCATCCGGCGGGCGGCCGCCCTCGGGTCGGGGCTGATCTCGATGAGCGCGTTCACGACGGCGCCGTCGACCAGCGCGATCAGCTCCTCGACGCGTTCGCGGGTGACCGGTTGGCCGGCGCGGGTGAAGATGTCGAACAGCAGGGCGTGCAGCTCGCCGGACAGCGTCCGCATCAACGGCCGCAGGTACGGCCGCCGACCCGTGGCGACGAGGCGTTCGTAGCGCAGCAGCACGGCTTCCGCGTCACCGTCGCCGGGCGGTCCGAGCAGGAGGTCGAGCACGAGTTCGATGAACGCGTCGCCGCCGCACTCGCGCGGGTCCAGCTCGTCCAGGCGCGCCTTGCCGTACGCGAGCTCGGCCTTGCCGTGGTGCTCCAGCGCGGCGGTGATCAGGTCGTCGAGCGAGTCGAAGTAGTACGTGGTGGAGGCCAGCGGCAGGCCCGCGCGCTCGGCGACGGCGCGGTGCCGGATCGCGTCGAAGCCGCCGTCGACCAGGAGGCCGGCGGCGGCTTCGACCAGCGCCTGGCGCCGGCGTTCGCCCTTCGGCGTTGCGGCTGTCATTGCAGGAAAGGTACTAGTGCCCGCCACCGGCCAGGTTGAGGCCGATGACACCACTGACGATCAGGCCGATCGAGACCAGCTTGAGCGTGGAGACGCCGTCGCCGAGCCAGATCATGCCGACGACGGCGGTGATCGCCGCGCCGATCCCGGTCCACACCGCGTACGCCGGTCCGGCGGGCAGCTGCTTCATCGCCCACGCCAGGCCGGCGAAGCTGATCAGCGCGCACACCGCGAACACCACGGTCCACCACAGCCTGCTGAAGCCGTCGGACAGCTTCAGCGCGACGGCCCAGCCGGCCTCGAACACGCCGGACACGATGAGCACGGCCCACGCCATGACGACCACCTCCCCGTTCTGGCACAAGCGTACCAAATTAGTGGTACGTCCGTGCAAGAATGGTGGGTCGGGTCGTCAGAACCGGGCCGCGAGCCGTTGCGCGATCGACTCCAGCTCACCGGCGAACGGGACCGCCGTCGAGCCCTCGTCGGGCCGGCTCAGCACGTGCAACTGGTCGCCGCCGGGGGTGTTCGCGGTTCGGACCTGCACGTTCCCGTCCGGCGCCAGCCCCAGCGCGCCGGGCGGGGCGATCACGACGGACACGGTGCCGTGGACGTCGCCGTCGCGCACCGCGAAAGCCGCGCCGCGGGCTTCGACCGGGCAGTTCGCGTCCGGTGTCGACGGCTCCACGCCGTTGGCGACCGGGAGCTCGTCGGCGAGGGCGACGGCGAGCTCCCGGTCCACCTCAACGCACCCGCGTTGGGCGCTGCCGACCGGCGGGCGGTCGGCACTCCCCGATGGGTCGTCCCCCTGCGTAGACGAGTCACCGGGGATGCTCTTGGTGGAACCTTCGTCGCCGCGGTCCGGCGACGCCTCCTGCCGCGGCCCGTCGGGCTCGGCCGCGTTGAGACTGGGCACGTTAGGGGACGAGACGTCCTGAGCGGAACCCGCCGCGGCGCTGTCCGTGCTGCCGTTCCGGCTCGACAGGAGGTCGGTCGAGGCCGCGACACCGCCCAGCACCAGCACGAACGCCATGGTCGAGCCGAGCGCGAGCGCCGAGCGCCGCCGCGCGGTCGCCCGCGCCGACGCCGACCGGACACCCGCCACGTCGAAGGACGCGGGCGGCGCGTCACGGGTCGCGTCGCGGAACAGCTCCGCGAGCCTGTGCTCGTCCACCTACCTCCACCTCCTGCTCACGACGCGGGCCGCAAATCGTCGATCGTGTCGCCCAGCGCCTCGCGCAGGGCCTCCAGACCCCGTGAGGTCTGGCTCTTCACGGTCCCCTCGGAGCACCCGAGCGCCTCGGCGGTCGCCGCGACGTCCAGGCCCTCCAGGAACCTGAGCACGAGCACCGCGCGCTGGCGCGGCGGCACCCGCCGCAAGCCCGCGACCAGTGCCTCGCGCGTGGCCACCGAGTCCGCGATCTCGCCGTCGCCCGAGGGCGTCTCCGGGACCTCGTCCACGAAGCGCTCCCGCCGCCACGGCCGCCGCGACTCGTCGATCACCGCGCGCACCACGCACCGGCGGACGTAGGCGTCCAGGGCCTGCTTGTCCCGGACCTTGCGCCACCTGCGGTGCAACGCGACGAACGCCGTCTGCGCGAGGTCGTCCGCCCGGTGCCAGTCACCACAGAGCAGGAACGCCGTTCGGCGCACGGCCTCCCGGCGGGCGGCGAAGTACTCCGCGAACTCCTGCTCGTCGCGCTGATCCACGCGGACTCTCTCCGCTCGTCGTGCTTGCACCTACCGGACGGAATGGGTGGCTCCCACGGTTGCACGCCGGTTCTCCGAGACTTGCGTCACCCCCCATCGTGGTACCGGGGGCACGACGCGGTCAGGGCTTGCCAGGTGTGATGTGATCCATTCGTGACCCAGCTCGCACCCCTGGACTTCCGCTCCGACACCGTCACCCAGCCCGACGAGGCGATGAGACGGGCCATGGCCGGCGCCGAGGTCGCCGACGACGTGCTCGACCACGACCCCACCATGAGGCTGCTCGAGGAACGCGTCGCGGAGCTGTTGGGCGTGGACGCGGCCCTGTGGGTGCCCTCGGGGTCGATGGGCAACCTGATCGCGCTCACCGTCCACCTGCGGCCCGGCGACCGGTTCCTCGCGCCGCGCGGCGCGCACGTGCTGGACAACGAACTCGGCACGGTCGCGTGGATCGCCGGCGGGATGCCGCACCCGCTGGAGTGCGACGCGGGGCCGGGGCGGGCGTCGCCCGACGCCGTGCGCGCCGCCGCCGGCGCCAGTGGGCCGTACTACGCCCTCCGCACGACGCTCCTGTGCCTGGAGAACACGCACAACGCCTCCGGCGGGTCGGTGACGCAGCCCGACGAGCACGCCCTGCTGGTGTCGGCGGCACGGGAAACCGGCCTCCGGGTGCACCTCGACGGCGCGCGGCTGTGGAACGCGGCCGTGGCACTGGGACTGCCGCCCGCGGCGCTGACCGTCGGCGTCGACACCGTCCAGGTGTGCCTGTCCAAGGGGCTCGGCGCGCCGGTCGGGTCGATGGTGGCCGGGTCGACGGCGTTCGTGGCGGAGGCCCGTCGGGTGCGCAAGATGCTCGGCGGCGGCGTCCGGCAGGGCGGCGTGCTGGCCGCGGCGGGCCTGGTCGGGCTCGACCGCATCGACGACCTGGCGCAGGACCACGCCAACGCCCGCACCCTCGCGCAGGGCCTCGGCGAGCTGGGCTGGCAGGTGGACGAGCCGGAGACGAACATCGTGCTGGCCGGCGTGCCGGACCTCGACGTGACGCTGACCGGGCTGCGGCACCTCGGCGTGTTCGCCGGGCCGATGTCGGGCAAGGTGCGGTTCGTGACGCACCGGGACGTCAGCGCGGACGACGTGGCGGAGGCGTTGCGCCGGATCGGGTCGGCGAGCTGACGTGCGCTGGGTGGTGTTCGACTACGGCGAGGTGATCAGCGAGCCGACCGGGGAGCTGCCGTCGCTGGCGGCGCTCCTCGGGGCGCCGGTGGAGGAGTTCGCGCGGGGCTACTGGGGCGCGCGGGACGCGTACGACCGCGGCCAGTCCGACGTGGACTACTGGCGCGCGGTCGGCGCGGCGGTGGGCGTGCCGGTGGACGCGGCGCTGGCCGCGCGGTTGACCGAGGTCGACACGCGCGGGTGGCTGCGGGTCGACCCGGCGGTGGTGGCGTTGATCGAGGAGCTGGCGGCGGGCGGCGTGCCGCTGGCGTTGCTGTCCAACGCGCCGGTGTCGTTCGCGCGGACCGCCGAGCGCGAGCCGTGGACCAGGCACTTCCGGCACCTCGTGTTCTCCGGCGACCTGGGCGTCGCCAAGCCGGACCCGCGGATCTTCACCGCGTTGGCGGAGCGGATCGGGGTGGCGCCGGGCGACTGCGTGTTCTTCGACGACCGGCAGGTCAACGTCGACGGCGCGATCGCGGCGGGGCTGTCCGGCGTGCGGTGGCAGGGCGCGCTCCACGCCCGGGAGGTGCTGGACCTGTCCGCCTAGCCCCGGTCGGTGGCGCGCAGTTCCGCGCGCAGCTGGGCCAGCTCCTCCCGGACGAGGCGCAGCTCGGCCAGCGTCACCTGCTCGGCTTCCGCCACCGTGTCCTCGACGCCGCTGAGCCGCTCGACCAGCCAGGAGGCGATCGTGCCGGTGATGACGCCGAGCAGGGCGATGCCGCCGATCATGAGCAGCGCGGCGACCAGGCGCCCCTCCCAGGTGACGGGGTAGCGGTCGCCGTAACCGACGGTGGAGATCGTGGTGAGCGTCCACCACGTCGCGTCGCCGAACGTGGTGATGGTGGCGTCGGGGTGGTGGCGCTCCGCGTCCAACACGGCCAGTGACGCGCACAGCCCGACGAGGACCGTCACGCCGGCCGCGTAGACGCCGACGCGTTGCCGGAACTTGCCCGCGAACCGGTGGTTGAGCAGCTTCAGGACGGTGATCAGCCGCAGCACGCGCAGCTGGCGGACCATCGGCAGGATGACCGCGAGCAGGTCGAACAGGTGGCTGACGAAGAACTTGCGCTTGTCGCCGGCGAGCGTGAAGCGGGCGACGTAGTCGACCGCGAACACCAGCCAGACCAGCCAGAGGACCACCTCCAGCACGGTGTGCAGGCCGGGCGTCGCGCGGTCGTCGAGGACCTGCCAGGCGTACGCCACCACGAAGAGGACGGCGAGGCCCGTCAGCGGCCACTCGGCGCGCCGCTCCCAGTGGGCGAGGCGGCGTTCATCGGTCTCGAACACCGACCCATAGTGCGGGTCGGGTCGGTGTTTTTCCAGCTCGCGGGACGCCTGGGTGGTCGTCAGGGCCGAATCACGGCCCCTTGATGCCCTTCGGGCGCTTGCTGCTCTTGATCGCGCCGTACGCGGCCGTGCCGAGGAACAGCACGCCGCCGACGATCGCGAGCCAGAAGACGCCCTTGATGACCGCGCCGGCCACGGTGATCACGAGCCAGGCCGCGAGCAGCCACAGGATTATCCGCACCATGCCACCCGAACGAGTGGCTTCGACGATCAGTTCCCCCGCGGCGGCCGGATCGGGAGTACAAACGTCATCATGGTGATGACAACCAGGGCCCGATCCGCCGCAGGGCTTCCTCGATGTCGTGGGCGGCCCCGGCGAAGGACATCCGGATGAACTCGTGCCCGCGCACGGGGTCGAAGTCGATGCCCGGCACGATCGCGACGCCCGTGTCGTCCAGCAGGCGGCGGCAGAAGTCCATCGAGTCGTCGGTGAGGTGCGAGACGTCGGCGTAGGCGTAGAAGGCGCCGTCGGCGGGGGCCACCTTCTCGATGCCGAGGTCGGCCAGGCCCTTCAGCAGCACGTCCCGGTTGTGCCGGTAGCCCTCGACCAGGCGCTCGGTCTGCGCGTACGACTCGGGCTCGAACGCCGCGACGGCCGCGTGCTGGGCCAGCGCCGGCGGGCACAGCGTGAAGTTGCCGGTCAGCCGGTCCACCGCCTGGCGCAGGTCCGGCGGCAGCAGCATCCACCCCAACCGCCACCCCGTCATGGCGAAGGCCTTGGAGAAGGAGTTGACCACGATGGAGTCCCGCGACGTCTCCCACGCGCAGGCGAGGGGCGACCCGTAGCTGATCCCGTGGTAGATCTCGTCGCTGACCAGCCGGACGCCGTGCTCGCCGCACCACGCGGCCAACCCGGCCAGCTCGTCCGGCGCCAGCACCGTGCCGGTCGGATTGGCGGGACTGGCGACCACGAGCCCGTCGAGCGGCCCCACCTCGTCCAGCATCGCCACCGTGGGCTGGAAGCGGGTCTCCGGCCCGCACGGCAGCTCGACCACCTCGCACCCCAGCGCGCGCAGGATGTTCCGGTAGGCCGGGTAGCCGGGGCGGGCGAGCGCCACCCGGTCGCCGGCCTCGAAGGAAGCGAGGAACGCCAACAGGAACGCGCCCGACGAGCCGGTGGTCACCACGAGGTCGTCGGCCGACACGTCCAGCCCGTACTGCCGCTCGTAGTGCCCGGCCAGGGCCTCCCGGAGCTCGACGATGCCGAGCTGCTCGGTGTAGCCCAACGTCTGCTCGCGCAGCGCACGCGCCGCCGCCTCCAGCACGGGGCCGGGGGCAGGGCTGGACGGCTGCCCGGCCGCGAGGGAGACGACGTCCCCCACCACGCGCTGCCGCCGTGCCGCGGCAGACAGCACCTCCATGACGTGGAACGGAGGCACATCAGCCCGAGCAGCAACCCCAACCATGCAGGTCAGGCTAATGGACCGACCCAGGTCCCCAACCCACCCCACCACCTACCGAACCAGGACCCCTGCCCTCACTCCCGCCACCGATCCACCCGCACCCAGCGCACGCAGCCCCGCCGCCCACCTGCGGGCACGCCACCAGACCCAGCCCAACGCCCTACCCGCCGGCCAGCTGGGTTGCCGGCCCGCCGGGTTGGTGGCCTGCCGGGTCCGGTCGGCTAGTAACCCTGGTAGCCGCCTCCGCCCGCCATCGACTTCAGGCCCGGGTGGCCGTCGAAGCCTCCGTAGCGGGAGAAGGTGTAGCGGACGCCGGCGATGATGTTGTCGACCGGATTCCAGATGTCGTCGTGCCCCGGCAGCTTGTGCGCCTGGAACGTCGGGTCGATGCACTGCATCAACCCCTTCGACGGGGTGCCCTTCGCGGCGTTCGAGTCCCAGTCGTTGAGGGCGTGCGGGTTGCCGCCCGACTCCTTCTCGATGATCGTCCAGATCTCGTCGATGTAGTCCTCGGTGACCGGGATGCCGTTGGCCTGGAGGATGCGGATCGCCTCGCGAATCCACTCCTCGACGTTGCCGGGTGGCGGGCCGCTGAGGGGCGGGCCGCCGCTGGGCCCCAGGCCACCTCCGCCACCACCGCCGCCGGTCTCGCCGCCGGACGAACCGCCGGGGGAGCCCGACGGGGACGGACCGCCTTGGGGCGGGCCGGACTGGGTGGCGCCTGGGCGCTGCGAGTCCGTGGACGACGGCGCGGTCGTGCCGCCCGCCCCCGCCGGCTCGGGGCTGGGCAGCCACTCGATCGGCTTACCGGGCGCGGGCGTGAAGGGTTGGGCGTCGGGCTCCGCCATGGTCGAGAACGCGGGCGTGATCGAACCCGGCCGGCCCTTCAACGCACCCAGAGCCGCGCCGAGGGCCTCCTCGGCCTGGTCGATCACGGGCTGGGCGTCGGCCGCCGCCTCCGCGCACATGCCCCGGATGGCGGAGTCGACGTCCTCCTGCGGCATGCCGTGGGCGTCGCGGCGCAGTTGCCGCACCCGGCTGAGGAGGTTCTCGCAAATCCGCTCGACCGACGACTTCGCCGATTCCAACGCCACCGCGGCGGCCTCGACATCACCGGCCGCCGCCGTCACAGCGTCGGTCAGCGAATTCCCGCTCTTGGCGAATCCGTCCATGTACGCGACGAATCCGTCAGCCGACCCGCCCTGCCACGCGCCGTCCAACCGCACGACCGACTGCCGCACCGCGTTGCCGCATTCGGCGGCCTTCGTCGCGGCCTGCTTCCACCGGTTCGCGATCTCCTTCACCGCGTCCGGCCGAGCCGTGGCCACCTTCTCCGCGAGTCGCGCCACGGCCTGCCCGCCGGGCAGGCCCGCGACCTCGTCCACCGCTCCCATCAGCTCACACCACCCGGAAGGAGTCCACGTTGGCGGCCTCCACGTCGACCACGGACTGCTGCACCGCGTCGATCGCGCGCTCCACCTTCCCGAGCAGCGACTCGGCGGCGGCGAACTCGGCGCCCGCCTTCCGGTCGAGTTCGGACGCCGCCGCGGAAAGCGCGCCCGAACTCGCCAGTTCACCGAAGATGCCCGGATCGGCGTAATGACCGGAGAACCCGTCACCCACCGCGCCGAATTGCCCCGCCTGCGTGCCGACCGTGCTCCGGCAGTGCTCCATCGCCTCGGCGTTGAACTTCGTGACCGCCATTCCCCGACTGTAGGGGGAAACCGTTGATCACACCCCGACTATGCCGGGAATTCGTCCAGCAGCGCGGCGACCCGCGCCCGCAGCACGTCCGGGTCGACCGGGCCGTGGAAGTCGACGACGTCCGCCGCACGTCTGCGCCGCCCGCCGCGGTCGGTGGCGGCGGCGCCGAACTGGCCGCGCAGGTCCGGCCCGCCGACCCGGCCGTCCGGCAGTCTCGGCAGCAGCGCGACCAGCGCGGTCGGCAGGTCGGCGGCCACCTCGCGCACCGTGAGCAGGTCGCGGGTCAGCACGGCGACCACCGAGCCGTTGCCGCCGGCGGACGCGGCCAACGCCCGCACGGCGGACCGGCCGATCCCCAACCGGAGGTCCGCCGAACGCGGCGGGTAGGCGATGAGCTTGAACGCCGCGCCCAGCCACGGGTCGAGCTCGCCGCCGCGGGCGAGGCCCTGGGCGGTCAGGTGGCTCCACGGCGCGGGATCGTCCTGGACGTGCAGGACGATCGGCATCGCGCCGAGGTCGAGGTGTTCCCACGCGGTGCGGAACGCGGTGGCGCTGAGGGTCGCATTGGTCACCAGACGTCACTCCCGGACGACGGCGGGCATTGCTCCGGCCCCCCAGGCCCGCACCCGAACTGACGTCGCGGAAGACGTCCGGGTTCCGTATCGGGTGGTGAACTCAGACCTCTTGCAGCAACTCCCACACGCAGCCGGCGAGCCGGGCGTTGTCGATCGGGGTGATGGTGCTCCAGTTGCGACCGTCCGAACTGGGCCGGACCTGGTGCAGGTAGCGGCCGGACGGCGTGTCGTGCCAGGCGACGACGCGTCCGGCGCGGGCGGGCGGACCGCCGCGCTGCGCGCGTTCCGCGCCGAACTGGCCGCGGGTGCTCATCCCGTCGCACATGCCGGCGAGCTCCTGCGCCTCGTGCAGCGCCAACCCGTGCCGCTCCAGCGCGAGAACCAGCTTCTCCGCGTCCCGACCGGCCTCGTCGGACGCCGCGCGCAGCACGTCGTTCGGCAGGCTGATCGACCGCCCGTACCCGGCGGGCACCTCACCGGCGACCGACACCGCGGCCTCGGCCAGCGCGCTCGCCCGCGACTGGATCAACCACACCTCGTCGCCGTCCACGACGGCGAGCATGCCCTCGTCACCGGAGGCCGCCGCCAGGCCTTTGATCTTGCGGCGGTCCACCCAGATCCAGAGGTCGATCGACACCTGCGGGTTCGCCAGCAGCGCGAACGCGTCGGCCAGCTCCGGCGTCAACCGCCGGTTCCCGGCCAACCCGCGCGCCGCCAGCGACTCCCACGCCTGGTCGACCAGCACGGCCCGCTCGGTGTGCGTGGTGCCGGGGCTCGGCACGTCGAGCGCGACGTTGCGCCGGGCGAGCCGTTCCCCCTCCCACGCGACGTCGAACTCGAGCGTCGACAGGACAACCGTGCCGCTCACTTCACTTCTTCTCGGGCTCGTCGCCGATGACCGACTGGACGACCATCCGCTCGTCACCGAACACGTCGTCGGAGTCGACGCCGTACTTGCGGACGTGCTCGCCGTCCTCCTCGCCCGGACCGCCCTTGGCGGACGCGGCGGGCTGCAGCATCGACGCGCCCGCACCGGCCTTGACGCCCGCGGCACCCGCCGCGCCGCGCCCGGCCACCCGCTCGTCGGGGTCGATGGCGCCGATCGTCGCCGAGATGCCGGGCTTGCCGGTCAACGCGCCGGGCATGCCCGGGACGCCGCCCTTGCCGCCGCCCGCACCCGTGCCGCCGGTGCCCGTGCCCTTGCCGCCGGCCGGGCCGTCGGGCGCCTTGCCGCCGCCGGGCGTGCCCGTGGACGGGCCGTTGCGCACCACCCGCGCGCCGCGGGCCTGCGTCGCCGCGAGCCCCAACCCCAGCCCGGCGGTCAACCCGAGGCCGAGCCCGAGCCCGAGGTTCGACGGACCGCTCTTGCCGAGCGCGACCGGCGGCAGCACCGGGCTGCCGGGCGGGGTGTTCGGCATGAGGCCCGTCGTCGAGCCGCCGGGGAGGTGTCCGGGGAGGTGTCCGGGGAGGTGTCCGGGGAGGTGTCCGGGCAGCTGCGGGGGCAGGCGCACCGAGCCGCCGCCGGGCAGCTGGCCCGAGCCGCCGGGGAAGCCGGGCGTCCCGCCGGGGATCGTCGGCGGCACGCCACCACCGGGCGGCACCACCGGCGCGACGGGCGTGCTCACGCTGGACGCCGTCGTCACCTCGAACTGCGGCGGCTTCGTCATGCCCTGGTACTGGTTGAGCGCGTCGCGGCTCGCCTCGGTGTACTGGTCGAGCCCGCGGATCGTCTGCTCGCGCGCGGCCTGCGTCTGCTTGACCTCTTTGGCGTGATCCGTCTCGTACCCGAACCAGCCGCCGACGTCGTCGACGAGGTTCGTGTCCGTGTCACCGCGCAACTGCTGCGGATCGGGCATCCCGTTCCGCGTCTGGCTGTGGTTGGCGCCCTGCACGGCGGTCGCCTGTGAGTTCTGCCTGGCCGCCTCATCGGCTTCCGACGCGTAGTCGGCCATGACCGTGGTCTTCTCGTTGGCCCGCTCGCCGGCGGCGCCCTGCCAGTCGATGCCGAGCTTCTTCAGCTCGGTGCGCAGGGTTTCGTCCACTTCGGCGAGGCTGGCGGACAACTGGCGGAGCGCGTGCGAGGCGTCGCTGAACTTTTGCGCGGCGTCACCCGCCTGGAACTGCTGGACGAGGGTGGCCAGCGCCTGGTTGTCGTAACCCTCGAACCGGAAGTCGGTGATCTCTCGGTAACCCATTGGCTTCCCCCTCACACCAGAGTCGGCAAGGTGACGAGCGCCAGCTCAGCCGCCTTCTTCGCGTTCTGACACATCTCGTCCTGCGTGAACTCGTCACCGAGCGGGTTGAAGTCCACGACGAGCTGCTGCCCGTCCGCGACGTCGACCGCGATGGAGCACATGACGTTGTCCGTGCCGCTGAGCACCAACTGGGCAGCCGGATAACCGCTCACCTCGGTGCGGTTGACGTCGACGTTCCCGTTGCCCTGCCAGTGCTCGATGCCCCCATTGGTCACAAGACCGACGCCATACCCGAACACCGGAGCAGACCTCGTGTGGTAGTCACAGAGCGGATACTTGCCGATGCCGCTCAGGTTGCCCTCGTCCGCCTGGGCTTTCACGACGGACAGCTGCTTCATCTGGTCGGCCGTCAACACCTTGCACGGATCCACCCCGTCGAGCTTGATCTCCTTCGGACGGGATGAGCGGCTGGTCGTCGGGGTCGAGGAGCTGTCGGACGTCGATTCGCCGGTGGTGGTGCCCCCTGGGCGTGGGTCGCCCGGTTCCTGCTGGGTACAGCCGACCAGGAAGAGACCCGCCGCGACGGCGAGCACAACACCACGTCGAACCCTATTTCGCACCGGACGCCCCAAAAGCCGCCGTGACCTCGTCCTCGGTGAACCCGTACTGACGCGCGACCTCGCGCAGCTGACCCGCAAGGTTGAGCAAGCTCTTGACGTACTGCTCGACCCGGCCGGCGTAGGTGTTCTCGTCGCCTGCCAAACGGGAGTTCCACGCTGCGGCGATGCTCTGGTTGACGGGGTCTGAACCGGGGGGCAGGTCCACCATCAGGTCGCGCTCGCTCTCGCGGAGAGTGGCCGCGAGCACCAGTGCCTGATCGTTGATGATCTTGCCGGCCTGGAGGACCGTTTCCTTGGTGACCTCGAACTGCTGGCCGGTGCCAGGGCCGGAGGCCACCGTGTCGTTCAGCCGCTTCTCCGCTGCGAACATGTCGCCGACCGCCTTGCCGATGGTCCCCCCCACGGCGGCGACGGCTCCCAGGAGGCCGTTCTCCTCTGCCATGACGCCCTACCCCCGTACGGTCGGTGACGAGTCGATCCCGGTCCGAGGCTACCAACGACCACGTGAGCCGGGTCTGAGGTTGGACGAAGAAGCCCCCGCCGCGGTTCCCGTGGGCTTCACGGGACCGCGGCGGGGGCTTTTCGGACGAAGTCCGACCGGCCGTCGGGTGTCGAGCCGGGTGACGGTCAGGGGACGTCGATCTCGCCGTTCGCCGCATGCAGGGCGATGTCGGTGCGGTGGTGGGAGCCGGTCAGGTGGACGGCCTCGACGCGGCGGTAGGCGTCGGTGCGGGCGTCGGCCAGGGTCGCGCCCGTGCCGACCACGGACAGGACCCGGCCGCCGGTGGAGACGACGGCGCCGTCCTCGCGCCGGCGGGTGCCCGCGTGGAGGACGCCGTCCGCTTCCGCGCCGGTGATGACGTCGCCGGTGCGCGGGCGGCCGGGGTAGCCCTCGGCGGCGATCACGACGGTGACGGCGTAGCCGTCGGCCCAGTCGAGGGGCGGCGCGGAGGCGAGGGCGCCGGTGGCGGCGGCGTGGAAGAGGCCCGCCAGGGGGGTGCGGAGGAGCGCCAGGACGGCCTGGGTCTCCGGGTCGCCGAACCGGCAGTTGAACTCGATGACCTGCGGGCCGGTGGAGGTGAGGGCCAGGCCCGCGTAGAGCAGGCCGGTGAACGGGGTGTCGCGGCGGGCCAGTTCGTCGACGACCGGCTGGACGCAGGTCGCCACGATCGTGTCCACCAGGTCGGGTGATGCCCAGGGGAGCGGGGAGTACGCGCCCATGCCGCCGGTGTTCGGGCCCGAGTCGCCGTCGCCGACGCGCTTGAAGTCCTGCGCGGGCAGCAGCGGCACCACGGACGAGCCGTCCACCAGGCAGAACAGCGACACCTCGGGACCGTCGAGGAACGACTCCAGCAGCACCGGGTGGCCGTGGTCGAGCAGGGTCATGGCGTGCGCGCGGGCGGCGGCGCGGTCGGACGTGACGACCACGCCCTTCCCGGCGGCCAGGCCGTCGTCCTTCACGACCCACCGCGGGCCGAAGCGGTTCAGCGCCGAGTCGAGCCGGGCCGGGTTGTCGACGACCTCCGACACGGCGGTCGGCACGCCCGCGGCGGCCATGACGTCCTTCGCGAACGCCTTGGAGCCCTCGATGCGGGCCGCCGCGGCGGACGGGCCGAAGCAGGGGATGCCGATGGCGCGCACGGCGTCCGCCGCACCCGCCACCAGGGGCTGCTCCGGCCCGACCACGACGAGGTCGGCGTTCCACTCCTTGGCCAGCGCCGCGACGGCCGCGCCGTCGGTGACGTCGACCCCGTAGGTCTCGGCGACGCCCGCGATGCCCGCGTTGCCCGGCGCACAGGCCAACGCGATCACCGAAGGGTCCCGCGACAAAGCGAGGACAAGGGCATGTTCACGGGCGCCAGACCCGATGACCAGGACACGCACGGTGGGGAAGCCTAGATGACCCCGCCGGTCAGCCGCCCAGTGCGTCCAGCGAGCCGGGGTGCAGCGGCACCGGGTCGGTCATCCCGGCCTTCTCCTCGCGGATGTCCTTGGCCGCCGGGTGCACCGCCTCCAGGTCCGCCTTCTTGGCGTAGATGAGCTTGGTGATGGCGCACGCGTTGGCCTCCGGGAAGTCCGAGCGCACGAGCAGCACGTTCGGCACGGCCACGGTCGCCACGCCCTCCGCCTGCCCGTAGGTGGCGGCCGGGATGGTGCCCCGGTCGTACACCGGGTTGATCTTCTTCAGGGCGTCGAGCTGCGGCGTGATGTCGATGAACTTGACCTTGTCCTTCAACGACGTGGTGATGTCGGTGATCTGCGCGGTGGGCAGGCCGCCGGACCAGACGAGGCCGTCGATGCTGCCGTCCTTCATCCCGTCGGCGGTCTTGGCCAGGTCGAGCCGCTGCGCCTGCACGTCGGTCTCGGGGTTGAGCCCGGCGGCGGTGAGCAGCCGTTGCGCGATGACCTCGGTGCCGGACTTGGGCGACCCGGTGGAGATCCGCTTGCCGCGCATGTCGGCGACCGAGTTGATGCCGGAGTCGGTGCGCACGAGCACCTGCGTGTAGTTCGGGTACAGCCTGGTCAGCGCCTGCACCTGCTGCGGCTTGCCGTCGAACGCGCCCTTGCCCGCGACCGCGTCCGCCGCCGTGTCGGCCAGCGAGAACGCCAAGTCGTAGTCGCCCGCCACGAGCTGCTGGATGTTCTGCACGGACGCGCCGGTCTCGGCGGCCGTGGCCTTCAGCTTGGTGTTGTCGCTGATCAGCTTGGCGAGCCCGCCGCCGACGACGTAGTAGACGCCCCCGGAGTTGCCGGTGGCGATGGTGAGCCGGCCGTCGGCCGCCTCGCAGGCGGGTGCGCCGGCGTTGTCGCTCCCGGTGTCGGTGGGGGTGCGCTTGCCGCCGCACCCGGCGGCGACGAGGCCGACCGAGAGCACGCCGACGGCGACCTTGAACGCCCAGCTACGCATGCTGTTCCTTTCCCGAGGTGGTCATACGGCGGAGGACGACGTGCACCGCGACCGCGGCCAGGAGGAACCCCAGGCCGACGGCGACGGTCACGGGTTGCAGGTAGAGCAGGGCCACGGCGGCGGGTGCGCAGAGCGCGCGCTCCGGCCACCGCGCGAGACCGAACAGCCACCCGCCGGTGAGCACGGCCAACGCGGCCACGCCCAGCGCGGAGGCGGCGAACACCCACAGCGCGTCGACGAACGACGTCCGCAGCAGCAGCCCGGCGCCGTTGTCGGTCAGCACGAACGCCATCGGCACGAGGAACGCGGGCAGCGTGTACTTCCACGTCCGCCACATCGTCTTCATCACGTCGCCGCCGGTGATGGCGGCGGCGGCCACGGCGGCGAGCGCGGTCGGCGGCGTCACCTCGGACAGCACCGCGTAGTAGAAGATGAACATGGCGGCTTCCTCGGGCGCCACGCCCAGCTGCACCAGCGCGGGCCCGATGACGACCCACGAGATGATGAACGACGCGGTCACCGGCACGGCCAGGCCGAGCAGGCTCACCGCGACCGCCGCGAGCACCACCGTGACGAACAGGACCACGGTCGGGTTGGACGAGACCGCGGCGGCGAGGTCCACCAGCCCCGACGCCAGCACCTGGCCCAGCCCGGTCCTGGTGATCGTGGACGTGATCACGCCCGCCGCCGCGCACACCGCGACCACCGGCAGCGCCGACCGCACGCCCGACGACAGCGAGTCCGCCATCGCCCGCAGCCACTCCCGCACGTCGCCGCGCTTGGCGATCAGCGCGAACACCGCCGCGACACCGGTCGCGTAGACGACGGCGGAGAACACCGGGATGTCCAGCGCCAGGAACACGACGATCACGGCGAGGGACAGGAAGTGGTACCCGCCGCGCTTGAGCAGCGCCCACGGGCTCGGCGAGTCGATGTCCACGGGCTTGGCGCCGAACTTGCGGGCGTCGATCTCCACGGCCAGCGCGATGCCCAGGTAGTAGAGGAGCGTCGGCAGGATCGCCCAGATCAGCACTTGGAGGTAGGACGTCTCCAGGAACTCGGCGATGATGAACGCCGCCGCGCCGAGCGTCGGCGGGGACAGGATCGCGCCGATGCCGGACGCGGCGAGCAGCCCGCCCGCGTTCTCCTTGGGGTACCCGGCCTTCTTCAGCATCGGCCACGTCACCGCGCCCAGCGAGACGGTGGTCGCGGTGCCGGAGCCGGACACGGTGCCGAGCAGGAACCCGGCGGTGGCGGCGGTGCGACCGGGCGCGGTCCGGGACTTGCGGAACGCGGCGAAGCTGATGTCCACGAAGAACGTGCCCGCGCCGGACGCGTTCAGCACCGACCCGTAGATCGTGAACAGCACGATGTACGTGGCGGCGACGTCCAGCGGCGTGCCGTAGAACCCGGTGGCGGCGTTGTAGAAGCCGCTGATGATCTGGCTGAAGTCCACGCCCGCGTGGGAGATGTCCCAGGACGGCGGCAGGAAACCCCCGTAGTAGGCGAACGCGATGAACGCGACGCACACGATCGGCAGCACCCAGCCGGTGGTCCGCCGGCACGCCTCCAGGATCAGCACCAGCAGCACCGACCCGGCGACCACGTCCACCGGGGTCAGCTGGCCCTGCCGGTCGAGGAACGCGTCGAACCCGCCGAACAGCGGGTACGAGCCGGCAACGAACGCGAGGGCGGCCGCCACCCAGTCGATGACGCCGGGGTCGTCGCCCTCGCCACGCCGGCCGCGCGGCCGGTAGCAGAGGAAGACCAGCGGCAGCGTGACCGCCAGGAAGATCACCAGGTAGTACTGGCTGCCCTTGCCGAACGGCCAGAACACCTGCTTGAGCACGAGCAGCGCGATGGCGAGGCCCGCCACCCACACGCCCAGCTCCCACCGCCGGGACAAGGCGCGCGACGGGCGCTCCTCGTCGTACTCGGCGATCAGTTCATCGACTTCGACCTGCGGCTTGGTCGGCACGCGCACTCCTTCGTGTCGCGCTGGATCGAGCGCAACCGAAGCTACTTGTGCCACAGGTCACAGCCATAGCCCCACCGTCTAAAGGGACTGTAAAGACGCCCGTCACACGATCCGGGAGTCGACGTAGCACCAGCGCCAGTCCTCGCCCGGCTCGAACGACCGCACCACGGGGTGCTCGGACGCGCCGAAGTGCGCCGTCGCGTGCCGGCGCGGGCTGGAGTCGCAGCACGCGACGTGGCCGCAGGTGAGGCAGATCCGGAGGTGGGCCCAGTTGCGCTCGCCGGCGGCGAGGCAGTCCGCGCAGCCCTCGGCGTTGTCCGGGGCCACCGCGGCCGGCAGGTCCGCTACGTGAGGACAGGTCATACCCGTCATCATCACGCAAGATTGCGCCATGCACGGACCCGGACTGCTCCTGCTGCTCGTCGGCGCGCTGCTCGTGACGGCGGCGGCCAAGCGCCTCAACTGGTCGGCCCCGCTGGTGCTGGTGGGCGTCGGCCTGGCGGTGTCGTTCATCCCCGGCCTGCCCGAGTTCGCGCTGGAGCCGGAGCTGATCCTGGTCCTGGTGCTGCCGCCCCTGCTGTACTCGGCCGCGCTGGACAGCTCGTACCACAACTTCCGCGCCAACCTGCGGCCCATCGGACTGCTCGCGGTGGGCCTGGTGCTGGCCACGACGATCGCCGTCGGCTGGGTCGCGCACCTCGTCCTGCCGGAGCTGTCCCTGCCGGCGGCCCTGGTGCTCGGGGCGGTGGTGGCGCCGCCGGACGCGGTGGCGGCCGTCGCGATCGGACGGCGGCTCAACCTGCCGCGCCGGACGATGACGCTGCTGACCGGCGAGAGCCTGATCAACGACGCGACCGCGCTGACCGCCTACAAGGTCGCCGTGGCCGCGGCGGCGGGCGCGACCGCGACCTGGCTCGACGGCACGCGGACGTTCGTGATCAGCGCGGGTGGCGGCGTGCTGGTGGGGCTGGCCATCGGGTGGGCGGTGCGCTGGATTCGGGAGCGGCTGGACGACGGGGTGCTGGAGAGCGCGCTCGGCCTGCTGGTGCCGTTCGGCGCGTACATCTTCGCCGAGGAGCTGCACGCCTCCGGTGTGCTCGCGGTCGTCGTCGCCGGGCTCTACATCGGCCACAACGCCCCGCGCAGCTCGTACTACACGCGCCTGCAGGACACGGCGGTGTGGCGTTCGGTGGACGTGGTGCTGGAGTCGTTCGTGTTCGCGTTGATCGGCTTGCAGCTGAACAGCGTGGTGCGGGACGTGGACATCACGGCCGGGCTGGCGTGGGCGGCGGCGGCCGTGCTGGCGGCGACGATCCTGGTGCGGTTCGTGTGGATGTACCCGGCGGCGTACCTGCCCCGGCTGCTGTCGAGGCGCGTCCGGGAGCGCGAGCGGGCGCCGGGGTGGCGTGGCGTGACCGTGCTGTCGTGGGCGGGGATGCGGGGTGTGGTGTCGCTGGCCGCGGCGAGCGCGCTGCCGCTGGACCTGCCCGGCCGGGACGTGATCGTGTTCTGCGCGTTCGTCGTCACCGTCGGCACGCTCCTGCTGCAGGGGCTCTCGCTGCCGTACCTGATCCGCAAGCTCGGCGTCCGCGGCGACGAGGAGCGGACCGACGCGCTGGCCGAGGCGCAGGTGCAGCACGCGGCGGCGCGGGCGGCCGTGGCCAGGCTGGACGAGGTCGTCGGCGACGGCGGTGGGGACACGCCCGAGCACATCGTGGAACGGCTGCGGATCATGGCCGAGCACCGGGGCAACGCGGCGTGGGAGCGGCTGGGCCGGCAGGAGGACGAGAGCCCCGCCGCGACGTACCGGAGGTTGCGGCGGACCATGCTCGCGGCCGAGCGCCAGGTGTTCGTGCGGGCGCGTGACGAGGGGCAGATCGACGACGAGGTGTTGATCCGGGTGCTGCGGGAACTCGACCTGGAGGAAGCGGCCATATCCAGGGAGTGACGAAGGACCGAACACCCACTACGCGTTCACCGTGACGTGGTCTTCGCTTCGCCCTACGGTGTCCAGGACGTCGCGGTGCGCGACGAGGCTGCCGCGCGTC
Organism: Saccharothrix hoggarensis; assembly: GCF_052936025.1. The sequence goes on from NZ_CP193624.1 coordinate 7,383,963, forward strand.
AGGAATCTCTGAGGAGGTCGGCGATGATGCGGACGAAGATCGTCGGAGCGGCGCTCGCGGCGCTCGCGGTGGCCGGGGCGGTGGTGCTGCCATCGGGGTCGGCGAGCGGTGAACCCGAGGTGGCGTCGTCCCGCAAGGGCCCGCTGGTGATCGGCCACCGCGGCGCGTCGGGCTACCGGCCCGAGCACACGCTGGCGGCGTACGAGCTGGCGGCGCGCATGGGCGCCGACTACATCGAGCCCGACCTGGTCGTCACCAAGGACGGCAAGCTGGTCGCGCGGCACGAGAACGAGATCGGCGGCACCACGGACGTGGCCGCGCACCCGGAGTTCGCCGGGCGCCGGGCCACGAAGGTCATCGACGGCACGCCGATCACCGGCTGGTTCACCGAGGACTTCACGCTCGCCGAGCTGAAGACCCTGCGGGCCAAGGAGCGCATCCCCGAGGTGCGGCCGCGCAACACGCTGTACGACGGCCGGTTCGAGGTGCCGACGCTGGAGGAGGTCGTCGACCTGTCCCGCCGGCTGTCCCGCGAGCTCGGCCGCGAGATCGGCCTCTACCCCGAGACCAAGCACCCCACGTACTTCCAGGACATCGGCCTCCCGCTGGAGCCGCGCCTGGTCGACGTGCTCACCCGCTCGGGCCTGAACCGGCCCAACGCCAAGGTGTACGTGCAGTCGTTCGAGGTGGCGAACCTCAAGCAGCTCAAGGCGCACCTGCGCGTGCCGCTGGTGCAGCTGATCAACGGGTCGGGCGCGCCGTACGACTTCGTCAAGGCGGGCGACAAGCGCACCTACAGCGACCTGGTGACGCCCGAGGGGCTGCGCGAGATCCGCACCTACGCGTCCGGCATCGGCGCGGCGAAGGACCGGATCATCCCGCGGGACGCGGCGGGCTTCCTGCGCCAGCCGACGACGCTGGTGCGTGACGCGCACGCGCGCGGCCTGATCGTGCACGCGTGGACGTTCCGCAACGAGAACGCGTTCCTGCCGGCGGACTTCCGCACGTCGACCGACCCGGCCGCGTACGGCAACGCGTTCGGCGAGTACGCGAAGTTCTACGCCACCGGGCTGGACGGCGTGTTCGCCGACAACCCGGACACCGCCGTGGAAGCCCGCAACGGCTGACCGACGACCACCGGGGGACGCCCGCCAAGGCGTCCCCCGGTGGTGTCAGGCGAGCAGGCCCCGCCGGGCCAGGCGGAACGCCACCAGGAACTCGAAGCGGGAGCCCACGGGCAATTCGCGTCGTCCCGCGGCGGGCGTGTGCCGGACACCGATTCCCAGCGCGTGACCACGGCCGCCAAGGAAATCGACACGGGTTTCTCGCGGCGGGCGGAAGACATCGGACGCGCTGATCAGCGGGTCCGAGTTTTGGCCGTGGCGGGGAAGTCAACGACTCCCGAATAACGAAAGAACCCCCGGTGCCGATTGCGTCGGCACCGGGGGTTCTTCGCGCGGGGTGGTCAGCCCAGCATGTCGTGGCGCACGATGGTCTGGTCGCGGCCGGGGCCGACGCCGATCGCGGACATCCGGGCGCCGGAGATCTGCTCCAGGTGCTCGACGTACGCGCGCGCGTTCGCGGGCAGCTCCTCGAACGTGCGGCAGTGGCTGATGTCCTCGAACCAGCCCGGCAGCTCCTCGTACACCGGCACGGCGTGGTGCACGTCGGTCTGCGTCATCGGCATCTCGTCGACCCGCTCGCCGTCGATCGTGTAACCGACGCAGACCGGCACCTTCTCCAGCCCGGACAGCACGTCCAGCTTGGTGAGGAAGTAGTCGGTGATGCCGTTCACCCGCGCCGCGTACCGGGCGATCACGGCGTCGAACCAGCCGGTGCGCCGCGAACGCCCGGTCGTCACGCCGAACTCGCCGCCGGTCTTGCGCAGGTGCTCGCCCATGTCGTCGTTCAGCTCGGTCGGGAACGGGCCCGAGCCGACGCGCGTCGTGTACGCCTTCAGGATGCCGATCACCGTGGTGATCTTCGTCGGGCCGATGCCGGAACCGGCGCTCGCGCCGCCCGAGGTCGGGTTGGACGACGTCACGAACGGGTAGGTGCCGTGGTCCACGTCGAGCAGCGTGCCCTGCGAGCCCTCCAGCAGCACGGTCTCGCCGCGGTCCAGCGCCTCGTTGAGCAGCAGGCGGGTGTCGGCGATGCGGGAGGTGAACTTCGTGCCGTGCTCCAGCACGCTGTCCACGACCTGCTCCGGGTCGAGCGCCTTGCGGTTGTAGACCTTGACCAGCACCTGGTTCTTGAAGTCCAGCGCCGCTTCGACCTTCTGCCGGAGGATCTTCTCGTCCAGCAGGTCCTGGGCGCGCACGCCGACGCGGGCGATCTTGTCCTGGTAGCACGGGCCGATGCCGCGGCCGGTGGTGCCGATCTTGGCCTTGCCCAGGTAGCGCTCGGTGACCTTATCGATCGCCACGTGGTACGGCATGATCAGGTGCGCGTCGGCGGAGATGATCAGCCGGCTCGTGTCGACGCCCTGCTCGTCGAGGCCCGCCAGCTCCTCGAGCAGCACGCCGGGGTCGACCACGACGCCGTTGCCGATGACGCTGGTCACGCCGGGCGTGAGGATTCCGGAGGGGATCAGGTGCAGGGCGAACTTCTGCCCGTCGGGCAGCACCACGGTGTGCCCGGCGTTGTTGCCGCCCTGGTAGCGGACGACCCACTGCACCCGGTCACCGAGCAGGTCGGTTGCCTTGCCCTTGCCCTCATCGCCCCACTGGGCACCGATCAGCACGACGGCCGGCATGTGAAACTCCAAGCGGTTGGACGGGTAAGAGCCGAATGCCTGCGACGGCCGAGCCGTCAATGGACGGCTGTTGAGGGTAGACCAGGAGATGAAGGTGCGCGGAATCGTGCTGGCCTGCGGAAACGCGCAGTCGCCAATGATCACGGACGGTGACCGTTTCGCGGTACGCCAAGTGGCCGCACGGCCCGGAAAGGCCGAGGTAGACCCGGTTGTCGCCGAATTGGGTGATAAACGTCTCGTCGTCCACGGGACGGACGCCGACCTGAACGCGGTGGTGCTGCGGCTGCTGCGCACCGAACGGCTGGCGGACGTCCCGGTGGGGTTCGTGCCCGCCGACCCGCGGTCCGAGGTGGCCCGGTTGTGGGGTCTGCCCACCGATCCCGGCCGCGCCCTCGACCTCGCCCTGTCGGGTGACGCGGACCGCGTCCCGCTCATCCGGGACGACGTGGGCGGCGTGCTGGTGGGGCTCGGCTCGCTCGGCCCGGTGCGCGGCGTCGGCTACGGCGACGACACGGTGGTGCTGCGCGGCCAGGCGACCCGGCTGGAGGTCACCCCGGACCCGGAGAGCGGGCTCGGCCTCCTGGTCCACGTGATCAACAAGAGGTTGTTCACCCGCAAGGTCACCACGACGTCGGCACGCGCCTTCCAACTCGGCTGCCTGCCCGTCCAGGTGAACTCGGACGGCATCGCGCACCCGCGCCCGATGGGCAAGTGGACCTGGTACCGCCACACGGAGGAGTTGCGCCTGGTCCGCGGGCTCTAGTGACTGAGGAATTTCCTCCTTCGCCATTCAGGTGTCACTCGAAGGCGTTGTAACGGAAGGAGAATTGACCCAAGGTTAATTCCGACAGCTTCCAACTAGGAAGGTCGGAATTATGTCAATGGTCAACAAAGCCGCGCGATTCTCCCGATTCCTGCGACTTCCGGCTCTTTCCCTGCTCCTGGCTGGTCTGCTGGCTGTCGGCCTGGTCACCCCTGCCCAGGCCACGCCGCCGAACATCCCGAGCACCACCACCGCCCTCTCCGAGCTGGCCGCGCTCCGGGTCGCCTCCGAGGGCTCCATGACGGGGTACTCGCGGGACAAGTTCCCGCACTGGATCACGATCTCGGGCGCCTGCAACACCCGGGAGACGGTCCTGAAGCGCGACGGGTCCAACGTGGTCACCGACTCCGCCTGCGCCGCCACGTCGGGCCGCTGGTACAGCCCGTACGACGGCGCGACGTGGAGCCTCGCGTCCGATGTGGACATCGACCACGTCGTGCCGCTGGCCGAGGCGTGGCGCTCCGGCGCGTCGTCGTGGACCACGGCCCGCCGCCAGTCGTTCGCCAACGACCTGGGCAACCCTCAGCTCATCGCCGTGACGGACAACGTGAACCAGGCCAAGGGCGACCAGGACCCCGCGCTGTGGAAGCCGCCGCTGACCACGTACTGGTGCACCTACGCCAAGATGTGGGTCCGCTCCAAGCACAACTGGGGTTTGACGGTGAACTCGGCGGAGAAGTCTGCACTGCAGAGCATGCTCGGGAGGTGCTGACGACCGATGGCTGACCGCTCGTCCCCGTTCGTGCCCGGACCCGGCGGCGTCATGACCGACGAGGTCGGCGTGATCACCGGGCCCCTGGAGCTGCGCACCACGCTGGCCGACGGCGAGCTGCGCGCGACGGTGCGCTACGAGGGCGCGGACGAGTGGTACGCCATCACCGGCGCGTCCTGCCGGCTGGCGGACCCGCGCGACCACGACGCCGTGCACGACGTCCTGCTCGGCGTCCTGAACCGACCGGAGGGTTAGCGGAGCCGTTGCCGCCCCGCGCGCGTCAGTCGGCGCGCGTCAGGGGCGGCAACGACTCCCTCGCCTCCACCCGCGACAAACCGGTGGCCTGCAACAGGTCCACGGCCACCGACCGGACCTGGGCCAGCACCACCCTGGTCGAGAAGCCCTCGCCGCCCATCCGCCGCCACGTGGCGGGCGCCGCCGCGTCCCGGATCGCCGCGCGCGCCAGCTTCGGCTCGTCGCCGCGCTGCAGCTCGGCCCGCAGCACGTCCACCGCGTCCGCGTACCGCCGCAGCACGTCGGGCAGCACGTCCGGCATCCGCTCGCCGTCCCGCAGCGCGGCCAGCGCCCGCCGCGCCAGCACCCTCGTGTTGCGCAGCGCGTAGTCCACGGGCGTGGCGGCCGTCCCGTACCGGCCCAGCTCGTGCCGCCTGCGCCACCGGATCGGCGCGATGGTGGCGATCTCGCCGCCGGTCTTCAACGCCGCCGCGAACTCGTCCACCGCCTCCTGGCTGCCGCGCAACCGCGCCAGCACCCCGGCGGCCTGCACGGCGTCCTCCTCGGACACCGCCTTCGCCATCCCGCGCAGCGCCTCGGTCAGCTCGCCGAACACGACCTTCGCCTGCCGGTGCGCCACGGTCAGCGGGTTCGCCGGCAGCAACGCCGTCACGGCCAGCCCCACCACCCCGCCGACCAGCGCGTCGACCATCCGGTCGAGGCCGCCGCCGGCGCTGGGCGGCAGCAGCGTCGCGACCAGCACCGCCGACGAGCCGGACTGCAGCGCGATGACCGCGCCGCCGTCCAGCAGCACGGCCGCCGACATCGCCAGGGCCACCACCAGCGCGATCTGCCACGGCCCGGAGCCGATCAGCGAGATCAGCACGTCCCCGACGCCGACGCCCACGGAGACGCCGACGACGAGTTCCACGACGCGCCGCAGCCGCTGCCCCAGCGAGACGCCGAGGCAGACGACGGCGGCGATCGGCGCGAAGAACGGGTGCGCGTGCCCGACGACCTCGGTGGCGACGAACCAGGACAGCCCGGCGGCGAGCGCGGCCTGCGCGATGGGCAGGGCCGTGCTCTGCCACCGCCTCAGCCTGCGCGCCACCTCGTCGCGCACGGCCCCCACGGGGTCAGCTCAGGCCGAGGGCGGCGGGGGCCGCCGGGTCGCTGTCGGCGAGGAACTTCTTGCAGCGCTCGTACTCCTCGGCCTCGCCGATCTCGTCGGCGGCACGGGCCAGGGCGGCGAGGGCCCGCAGGAAGCCCTGGTTGGCGCGGTGCGACCACGGCACGGGGCCGTGGCCCTTCCAGCCGGACCGGCGCAGCTGGTCGAGGCCGCGGTGGTAGCCGGTGCGGGCGAACGCGTAGCCGGCGACCGGGTCGCCGGTCTGCAACGCCCGCTCGGCGAGCAGCGCCCACGCCTCGCTGAAGTCGGGGTACGCGCGGACGATCTTGGCCGGGTCGGTGCCCGCCTCGGCGGCGGCCTGCGCCTCCGGGCGGTCGGGCAGCAACGTGGGTTCGGGACCGAGCAGGTTCTCCATGCGATCAGCTTAGGAAGACCCGCACCACCGCAGCGACCAGTGCCAGCACCAGCGCGGAGGCGATGATGCCCGCCACGACCTTCTTGCCCATGAAAGCGCTCCTCGGGTTCTCAGCGAACTCTCAGACCCGCACCCTTCCGGGTACGACCGAGCGGAGCAACGCCCCTCACCCGTTCGCATGAACGCACCCCGGAAGGAGCTGGTCGTCGACGTCCCTTAGGGGTCGTTCAGGGAAATACCAGGGCGGGCGGCCCTTCCAGGGAATCCTGTCGAGACGCATCATGGGCGGGTGAACACGGGGGTATCCAAGCGCGTCGCACGTTTCCGCGACCAGTACTGGGAGCGGGGCGAGCCGGGGCGCGAGACGCCACCGGCTCTCGTCAGCGCGGTCTACCGGCTCTGGTTGGCCGGTCTGCTGCTCAAGCTGATCGGCTCGTCGTGGGACGTGGCCTGGCACTTCAAGTGGCTGCGCGACGAGCTCGCGCCACCGCACCTGATCAACACCGTGGGCACGGTGATCGTGGTCGGGCTGACCCTGTTCCACACCTACACCGGCTACGGCGTGGACAAGCACGCGCTGTGGTTCATGCAGGCGGGCACCGGGATCTTCCTCATCGCCCTGCCGATCGACCTGATCAACCACCGGATCAACGGCCTCGACATCACGTCGTGGAGCGGGTCGCACGCCCTGCTGTACCTGGGCACCGCGATCATGCTCGTGGGCGCGATCCGCGGCTGGATCACGCTGTACCCGCACGGCCGGTGGCGGTGGTTCGGCCTGGCCGCGCTGTGGTTCTTCTTCCTGGAGAACGTCTGGTTCCCGAACCAGCACCAGGAGTACGGCGTGCTGGAGATCGCCTCGTGGGACCGCGGCGACCCGTACGCCGAGCCGATCCTGCTGCAGTTCGCCGCCGACCAGATCGGCCGCCCGGTCGACCGCGAGTCGATCGTCCAGTTCTCGCTGCCGATCCCCGACTGGGTCTACCCGGTGTGGGGGCTCGTCCCGGCGGCCCTCGTGCTCGTCGTCGCCCGCCGCACGCTCGGCGCCCGGTGGTCCGCGACGGCGGTGGCCGGCGGGTACGTCGCCTACCGCTGCCTGATCTGGCCGCTGCTCGCGGGCGCCGACTTCCCGCTGTCGACCGTGCCGCTGTTCCTGCTGCTCATCGGCCTCGCCGTGGACGCCGCGCACCTCGGCCGGGTGCCCGCGCCGGTGGCCGCCGTCCTCGGCTCGGCCGCCGTGACCGGGCTCGGCTACGGCGGGATCTGGGCGCAGCAGGCCGTGGACGCCGCACCGCCGATCAGCTACCCGTCCGCGGCGGCGACGTTCGTGGTGCTGGCCGTGCTGTGGGTCGCCGCGGACCGCGCCAAGGTGGGGCAGAGCCCCGGACGACCGCTGGTCACCGCCTGACCCCGCGTGCCGCGCGCACGCCGACCACGCACGCCGACCACGGGGAACGGCCCCCTCCGGAGAACCCGGAGGGGGCCGTTCACGTCGTGCGGGGGACTCAGCCGGCGATCATGCGGCCGGAGGACTTCAGGTGCTCGCACGCCTGGGCGATGCGGGCGGCCATGCCCTGCTCGGCGGCCTTCAGGTACGACCGCGGGTCGTAGGCCTTCTTGTTGCCGACCTCGCCGTCGATCTTCAGCACGCCGTCGTAGTTCGTGAACATGTGGCCGACGATCGGACGGGTGAACGCGTACTGCGTGTCCGTGTCGATGTTCATCTTGATGACGCCGTACGACACGGCCTCGTGGATCTCCTCCAGCAGCGAGCCGGAGCCGCCGTGGAAGACCAGGTCGAACGGCTTGGAGCCGGCCGGGAGGCCCAGCTTCTCGGCCACCACGTCCTGACCCTGCTTCAGGATCTCCGGGCGCAGCTTCACGTTGCCCGGCTTGTACACGCCGTGCACGTTGCCGAACGTCGCCGCGACCAGGTAGCGGCCCTTCTCACCGGAACCGAGGGCGTCCACCGTCTTCAGGTAGTCCTCGGGGGAGGTGTACAGCTTCTCGTTGATCTCGTGGGCGACGCCGTCCTCTTCGCCGCCGACGACGCCGACCTCGATCTCCAGGATGATCCTGGCCTTCGCGGTGAGGTCGAGGAGCTCCGAGGCGATCTTCAGGTTCTCGTCCAGCGGCACGGCCGAGCCGTCCCACATGTGCGACTGGAACAGCGGGTTGAGCCCGCGGTCCACCCGCTCCTGGCTGATCGCGACGAGCGGTCGGACGTAGCCGTCCAGCTTGTCCTTGGGGCAGTGGTCGGTGTGCAGCGCGATGTTCACCGGGTACTTCTCGGCGACCACGTGCGCGAACTCCGCCAGCGCAACCGCGCCGGTCACCATGTCCTTGACCTTCGTGCCGGAGGCGAACTCGGCTCCGCCGGTCGAGACCTGGATGATCCCGTCGCTCTCGGCTTCCGCGAATCCACGCAGGGCCGCGTTGAGGGTCTCGGACGAGGTGACGTTGATCGCGGGGTAGGCGAATTCGTTCGCCTTCGCGCGGTCGAGCATCTCGGCGTAGACCTCGGGGGTTGCGATGGGCATCGGTGGTCCTCCTCGGGTGCCCGGAACGCGGTGTCGGCAGCATCCTACGGGCAGGGCCGGCGAGAGAAGTTGATCACCGGCATAGTGGACGCATGGCGATCGCACGATGGAACGGCGAGATCATCGCCGAGAGTGACAAAACCGAGATGGTGGAGGGGAACCACTACTTCCCCCTGGAGTCGGTGCACGCCCAGTACCTGAGGCCGTCGGAGACGGTCTCGATCTGCCCCTGGAAGGGCACCGCCAACTACTACACGCTGCACGTGGAGGGGCAGGACAACCCCGACGCCGCCTGGTACTACGCCGAGCCCAAGCCGGAGGCGGCCAACATCAAGGGCCACGTCGCGTTCTGGCGCGGCGTCGAGGTCTCCGACAGCTGACGGCGGACCGGCCGGCCCCACGACCGGCCGGCCCACGAGCTAGCCGAGGACCGGCTCGTCGATGACCGCGGCCGCCAGGTCGCGCAGTCCCCGCAGCTCATCGGTGGCGCCGACCACCTGGATGGCCACGTGGTCGGCGCCCGCTTCGTGGTGCTCGCGCAACCTGCGCGCGACCGTCTCGACCGAACCCCACGCGACCAGCGCGTCCACCAGCCGGTCGCTGCCGCCGCCGGCCAGGTCGTCCTCGGTGAACCCGTGCCGCAGCCAGTTCCTCGTGTAGTTCGGCAGTCCCAGGTAGAACGACAGCGCCTCCCGTCCCAGCTCACGGGCCCGCGACGGGTCCTCCTCCAGCACCACGTGCTGTTCCGGGGCGAGCAGCACGCCCGCGCCGACGGTCTCGCGGGCGTGGGCGGTGTACTCCGGCGTCACCAGGTAGGGGTGGGCGACGCTGGTGCGCGCGGCCGCCAGCCGGAGCACGCGGGGGCCGAGGGCGGCGAGGGCGAGGCGGTCGCGCGGCACGTCCAGCTCGTCCAGGTAGTGGACGAGCTTCTGGTAAGGGCTGTGATACACCTCACCCACCAGCTCGCGGTGCCCGGCGCCGATGCCGACGAGGAACCGGTCGGTCCAGGCCAACGCCCGGTAGCCGTCGTTGACCTCGGCCGCCGGCGTCGTCCAGACGTTGAGGATGCCCGTCGCCACGGTGATCTCGTCGGTGGCGTCGAGGAGCGCGGAGACCGTGGTCAGGACACTGCCGTCGGGTGACGCGCCCAGCCAGACGGTGCCGTAGCCCAGCTCCTCCAGCTCGGCCGCGGCCTCCTCGCGCCCGGCCCACCGCGACACGAGGCCCCACACGCCGTACCTGCCCAACTCGACCGTCATTTCGTCTCCCCACGAACTAGGCGCTGTCGGGACCAACCACCCCGGCCCACCATTTAGTCCTGACTCGCCGGTTCCCCGCTCGCCGACGTCGTCCGGTTGGGTCTGCGCCATGACGAAACTCGGAACCAGCGACCTCGGGGTGTCGCGCCTGTGCCTGGGTGGCAACGTCTTCGGCTGGACCGCCGACGAGGAGACGTCGTTCGCCGTGCTCGACGCGTACGTCGCGGCCGGCGGCGACTTCGTGGACACCGCGGACGCGTACTCGGCGTGGGCCGAGGGCCACACCGGCGGCGAGTCGGAGACGATCATCGGCCGGTGGCTGAGGTCGCGGGGCAACCGCGACCGGGTCGTGGTCGCGACCAAGGTCGGCATGCTCGCCGGGCTCGACGACCTCAAGGCCGCCACGATCGAGCGAGCCGCCGAGGACTCGCTGCGCCGGCTCGGCGTCGACCACATCGACCTGTACTACGCGCACAAGGACGACCCCGGCACGCCGCAGGAGGAGACGCTGGCGGCGTTCGACCGGCTGGTCCGGGCGGGCAAGGTCCGGCACATCGCCGCGTCGAACTACACCGCGGACCGGCTCACGTCCGCGCTCGCCGTGTCCGAGCGCGAGGGGTTCGCCGGGTTCGTCGCGCTCCAGCAGGCCTACAACCTGGTCGACCGGTCGTACGAGGGCGAGCTGTCGCGTGCCGTCGCGGACCACGGGCTGTCCTCCGCGCCGTACTGGGGCCTGGCGAAGGGCTTCCTGACCGGCAAGTACCGGCCGGGCGTCACGGTGGAGAGCGCCCGGGCCGCCGCCGCGTCGCGGTACCTCGACGAGCGCGGCCTGCGCGTGCTGACGGCGTTGGACGAGGTCGCCGCGGGCCGCGGCACGACCCCGGCGGCGGTCGCCCTGGCGTGGCTCGCGGACCAGCCGACGGTGGCCGCGCCCATCGCGTCGGCCCGCACGGTGGACCAGCTCGCGGAGCTGCTGCCCGCGCTGGAGCTGCGGCTCGCCGCGGACGAGATCGCCGCCCTGAGCACGGCGAGCGAAGTTTAACTCCCCAGTAGCTTACTGGCGGTAAGTTGCGTTACGGTGGCCTCCCGGCACAGCAGCCTGAGGAGGTCACCGTGGACGTTGCGGGCAAGGTTGTCCTGATCACTGGCGCGGCCAGGGGCATCGGCGCGGAGGTGGCGCGGCGCCTGGCCGCGAGGGGCGCGAAGCTCGCCCTGGTGGGCCTGGAGGGCGACCAGCTGCGCCAGGTGGCCGAGCAGTGCGGCGGCAGGGCGTGGGAGGCCGACGTCACCGACTGGGAGGCGCTGGAGACCGCGGTGAACGGCGTGGTGGACCACTACGGCGGCATCGACGTCGTCGTCGCCAACGCGGGCATCGCCGCCACCGGGTTCGTCCGGTCGATGGACCCGGCCGCGTTCGAGCGGGTCATCGAGGTCAACCTGCTCGGCGTGTGGCGGACCGTGCGCACCTGCCTGCCGCACCTGATCGCGAGCCGCGGCTACTGCCTCGTCGTGTCGTCGCTGGCGGCGATCGTGCACATCCCCGGCAACGCGGCCTACTCGGCGGCGAAGGCGGGCTGCGAGGCGTTCGCGGACAGCCTGCGCGCCGAGGTGCGGCACCTGGGCGTGGACGTCGGCGTCGCCTACTTCTCGTGGATCGCCACCGACATGGTCAACAGCGCCGACCGGCACCCCGTGTTCGGACCGCTGCGCAGCGGCATGCCGGGCCTGGCGGGCAAGAAGTACCCGGTCTCCGACGTGGGCAAGGCCGTGGTGCGGGCCATCACCCGCCGGTCCAAGGCGGTGCACGTGCCGGGGTGGGTCGGCGGCCTGAAGCTGTTCCGCGCGTTCACTCCGAAGGTGGTCGACCGGCAGGCACCGAAGTCGGTGCCCGCCGCCGACCGCGAGATGGCCCAGCGGGACCTGTCCGGCCTCGTCGGCCCCGGCGGCACCGCCGCCGAGAAGCGCTAGCCGGACCGTCCGCTAGACCCAGGCGCCCATCACCGTCTGCCACTCGTGCACGCGCGTCTCCGCCACCACACCGGCGTGCGTGTACGGGTCGGCGGCGATCACGTCCCGCAGCTCGTCCTCGTCCGCGACCTCGTAGACCAGCAACGCGCCGGTCTGGTCGACGTACGGGCCGGCGACGAGCAGCGCACCGCGCTCCACCAGCGTGGACAGGTACTCCCGGTGCGCCGGCCGGACGGCCAGCCGTTCCTCCTGGTTGTCCCCGTACACGAACTCGACCGCGAACCGAGCCATCGAAGCCCCCTTCGTTGTGCGACGCCGCGCCGAAGCTACCCCGTGACGGGGTAACGTCTTTTCCGTGGTCGGTCCCGATCGGAACAGCGGCGGCATCGCGCGTGTGCAGGACACGCTGACGAACCTGCGGATCCAGGACGGCGTGGCACCGGCGCCGACCGGTCCCCTCACCCTGGAAGACCTGTACCGCCAGCACCGCATGCGGCTGGTGAGGTTGGCGCTGCTGCTGGTCGACGAGCCCGCCACGGCGGAGGACGTCGTGCAGGAGGCGTTCACCGGCCTGCACCGGAACTGGACCAACCTGCGGGACGCGCAAGCGGCCGTCGGCTACCTGCGGACGGCTGTGGTGAACGGTTCGCGCAGCGTGCTGCGGCGTCGCAAGACGGCCCGCGACTACACCCCGCCGCACGTCGCCAACGCTCGGTCGGCGGAGAGCCTCGCCATGCTCACGGCGGAGCACCAGGCGGTCGTGGCGGCCCTGTCCCAGCTGCCGCCGAGGCAGCGGGAAGTGCTCGTGCTGCGGTACTACGGCGACCTGTCGGAGGCGGAGATCGCGGACGCCACCGGCATCAGCAAGGGCACCGTGAAGAGCACCGCCAGCCGGGCGCTGGACGCCCTGCAGAAGATCATGGCCGGCAACTAGACCGTCCGCCCGACCGCGACCCCGCCGGGCGCTGTGCCTCACCGGCGGGACGCACCTCTCGCCGGCCCGGCGCACCTCGCCGGCACATGCCGAGCCCCGTTCGAACCTGCCGAGTCGCGGCCGAGCCTTCGCCCCGAACCGCCACCCGCGCTTCCGCCGAGCACCCGCGGCCGACCCCGGTCACGCCCCGGTCTGGCCCCCTCAGGCACGCGTCAGACCCCCGCCAGGCACCCGGACGGGCCCCGGCGTCACCCCGGACGAGTCCAATCCGGTACTTGGTATAGACCAATGGCGGTCACATGCCGCAGTATCGGTCCTCGTGGCGCGCACCAGACACGTGATAGCCGTCGACGTCGGCGGAACAGAGACCAAGGCCGCCCTGGTCACCGGCACCCCCACCGGGGTGCGGCCGGTGACGCAGCGGCGCCGTCCGACCCGACCCACGGGCGACGCCGTGGTCGAGGACGTGACCGCCTTGGTCGACGAGTTGCGCGCCTCCGCGGACCACCCGGTCGACGCCGTCGGCCTCGTGGTGCCGGGCATCGTGGACGAGGCCGCGGGCGTCGGCGTCTACTCCGCGAACCTCGGCTGGCGCGACCACCCGTTCCGCAAGGAGGTCGAGGCGGCCACCGGCCTGCCCACCGCCTTCGGCCACGACGTCCGCGCCGGTGGCCTGGCCGAACTCCGCCAGGGCAACGCGCGCGGCCTCGCCAACGCGGTGATCGTGCCCATCGGCACCGGCATCGCCGCGGCCCTCGTCCTGGACGGCCGGGTCTCGTCCGCGCCGGGCGAGGTCGGGCACGTGGACGTCGGCCACGGTGACCCGTGCGGGTGCGGCCAGACGGGTTGCGTCGAGGCGCGCGCGAGCAGCGCCGCGATCGCCCGTCGTTACACGAAGCGGACGAACCGCCAGGTCAACGGCGCGGCGGAGGTGGCCCGACTGCTCGCATCGGGCGACACCGACGCGGCGGACGTGTGGCGTGAGGCCGTGGACGCGCTGGCTAGGGGCATCCTGCTGGTAGCCGCGTTGTTGGGACCGGAAGCCGTGGTGCTGGGCGGCGGCCTGGCACTGGCGGGCCCGTTGCTGACGGACCCGCTGGGCGCACGACTGGACGAGCTGACCACGTTCCAGCGGCGCCCGGAACTGCGGCTGGCGGCGTTGGGTGACGAGGCCGGGTGCCTCGGTGCCGCGCTGCTGGCCATCGACATGCTGGAGGAGAGATGAGCACGTGGGGTGGACCCGTGGACGTGACCCTGACCGGTGGTCGGGTCGTCACGCCTGACGGGGTGCTCGAACAGGGTTGGGTCGCGGTGCGCGACGGCCTGATCGCGGCCGTGGGCGAGGGGGCGGCGCCGGACGGTCCGACGACGGACGTGAACGGGGGGTGGCTGGTACCGGGGTTCGTGGACATCCACTGCCACGGTGGCGGCGGTGAGGCGTTCACCAGCGCGGACCCGGCCCGGGTGATCAAGGCGGCGAACGCGCACCGCCGGCACGGCACCACCACGCTGATCGCCAGCCTGGTGTCGCGGCCGGTCCCGGAGCTCGCCGACCAGGTCAAGGCGCTGACCGAGCTCGTGCGCGACGGCGTGGTGGCCGGCATCCACCTCGAAGGGCCGTTCCTGTCCGCCGCGCGCTGCGGCGCGCACGACCCGGCCATCCTCCGCCCACCGGAGCGCGGCGCGATCGACACGCTGCTCGACGCGGGCGGCGGCGCCGTCCGGATGATCACCATCGCGCCCGAGCTGGAGCACGGTGTGGACGCCGTGCGCCACCTCGTCGACAACGATGTCCTCGCCGCCATCGGCCACACCGACGCCACCGAGGCGCAGATCCGGCCGGCCGTCGAGGCGGGCGCGACCGTCGCCACGCACCTGTTCAACGGGATGCGGCCGCTGCACCACCGCGAGCCGGGGCCGATCGGCGCGCTGCTGGACGACGAGCGCGTCACCGTCGAGCTGATCTGCGACCTGGTGCACCTGCACCCGACCGCCGTCCGGCTGGCCGCGCGGCACGCGGGCGTGCGGCGGACGGTGCTGGTCACCGACGCGATCGCGGCGGCGGGCGTGGGTGACGGCGTCTACGACGTGGGCGGCCTGGAGGTGCGCGTGGTGGACGGCGTGCCGACGCTCGCCGGCGGCGCGTCCCTCGCGGGCAGCACGCTCACCATGGACGCGGCGTTCCGCAACGCGGTGGCGTCGTGCGGCCTCACGATCGAGGAGGCGGTGCACGCCACCGCCACCCGTCCGGCGCACCTGCTGGGGCTGGCGGGGCGGACCGGCGAGCTGCGGGCCGGTCTGGCCGCCGACCTGGTGGTCCTGGACACCGAGTTGAAGCCGCGCGAGGTGATGAGCCGGGGCGCGTGGGTGAAAGACTGACCACGTGCCCGATGACCACGAGAAGCTGGTGGCCGACGCCCTCCGCGCGCAGGCCACCAGCTCCGGCGCGCACCCCGTCACGCCGTCCCGGCCCTCCCGACCTGCCCGGACGCCGCTGGGGGCGGGCTGGGTGCTGCTGCTCTCGGTGCTGCTGGGGCTGGCCGCCGGGACGGTCGTGGCGGTGATCACGCTCCGCTGAGCCTGTACCTTGGCACCCGTGACGGTCGCACTCACCTCCACGGTTGCCCTCGGCCCGGACTGGCTGGACCCGCAGATCCTGCTCCAGGGACTCGGGCCGTACATGCTGGTCGGGCTGTGCTTCATCGTCTTCGCGGAGTGCGGCCTGTTGGTGGGCTTCTTCCTGCCGGGCGACTCGCTGCTGTTCACGGCGGGCCTGTTCGTGGCCTCGGGGCTGCTGGACTACCCGCTGTGGCTGGTGTGCCTCCTGCTCACGGCCTGCGCCCTGCTGGGCAACGTCGTGGGTTACTGGATCGGCCACCGCGCCGGGCCGGCGCTGTTCAACAAGCCCGAGTCGAAGATCTTCAAGAAGGAGTACGTCGACAAGACGCACGAGTTCTTCGACAAGTACGGCGCCCGCGCGATCGTGATGGCCCGGTTCGTGCCGATCGTGCGCACGTTCATCACCGCCATGGCGGGCGTCGGCCGGATGGACCCGCGCAAGTACTTCACGTACTCGCTGATCGGCGGCATCGCGTGGGCCGCGGGCCTGACCGTCCTCGGCTACTTCCTCGGCCAGATCCAGTTCGTGCGCGACAACCTCGAGATGATGCTGATCCTGATCGTGCTGCTCTCCGTGGTGCCGATCATCATCGAGGTCATCAAGGCGCGGCGGGAGAAGAAGTCGCTGCTCGCCCAGGAGGCGGCCGACATCACCCAGGTCATCGACCTGGTGGACGACAGCACCCAGCAGATCAAGCGCATCGACTAGCCGCCCGCAACGCCGGTCCACGATCTCCCAACCGCACCCCTCGCGAGGTCGCGTCGGTCGTTCGCGCCTCATTTTCTGCGATCACGCTTTCCGATCGCAGAAAATGAGGGGCGAACGACCGACTTCCAGGCGACCGAGCCGCCGTCTGCGGAGCAGCGGCCATTTACACCGAGCCGCCGTCTGCGGAGCAGCGGCCATTTACACCGAGCCGCCGTCTGCGGAGCAGCGGCCATTAGACGGAGAACATCGACCCCGGGTTGAACAGGTTCGCCGGGTCCAGCGCCCGCTTGATCTCGCGGTGGACCCGCATGCCCACCGGACCGATCTCCCGCTCCAGCCACTCGCGCTTGATCTTGCCGATGCCGTGCTCGCCGGTGACGGTGCCGCCGAGCGCCAGGCCGAGGGCGAGGATCTCGTCGAACGCCCGCCGCGCCCGCGCGAACTCGTCCGCCGACGACGGGTCGTAGACGATCGTCGGGTGCATGTTGCCGTCGCCCGCGTGGCCGACGACGGCGATCCGCAGCCCGACCGATTCGCTGATCCGCTCGCACCCGGCGATCAGGTCCGCGATCCGGGTCCGCGGCACGCACACGTCGTCCGTCAGCCAGGCCCCGTAGACCTCCAGCGCCGTCAGCACGGCCCGGCGCGCCGTCAGCAGGTCACGCCCTTCGCCCAGGTCCTCCGTCGCGTAGACGAGTTCGGCGCCCGCCGCGACGCACGCCTGCTCGATCGCGGCCAGCTCGCGCCGGCCCGCCTCACCGCCCGAGTCGGACTGGCAGAGCAGCAGCGCCGCGTCCGCGTTGAGGTCGGTCTTGAGGTACTGCTCGACGGCCCGGATGGACGTGCGGTCCATGATCTCCATCAGGGACGGCACGATGCCCTCGGTCACCACGCGGCTCACCGCCGCGCCCGCGTCGGCGGTGCTGTTGAACGCCGCCACGAGCGTCGCCGGGGCCTGCGGCAGGGGCCGCAGCGCCAGAGTCGCGCGGGTGATGACGCCGAGCGTGCCCTCGCTGCCGACGAACAGCTTGGTCAGGTCGTACCCGGCGACGCCCTTGACGGTCCGCCTGCCGGTGCGCAGCAGCTCGCCGTCCGCGAGCACCACGTCGAGGCCGAGCACGGAGTCCGTCGTGACCCCGTACTTCACGCAGCACAGCCCGCCCGCGTTGGTGGAGAGGTTGCCGCCGATCGTGCACCAGTCGTAGCTGGACGGGTCCGGTGGGTAGAACAGCCCGTGCTTCTCCACGGCGCCGCGGAGGTCGAGGTTCACCACCCCCGGCTCGACGACGGCCAGCCGGTTGTCCGGGTCGATCTCGACGATGGCGTTCATCTTCGTGGTCACGAGCACCACGCAGCCGTCGATGGCGTTGGCCGCGCCGGACAGCCCGCTGCCCGCGCCGCGCGGCACGATCGGCGTCCCCGCCGCCGCGCAGGCCCGCACGACCGCCTGCACCTGCTCCGCCGACGTCGGCAGCACCACCGCCAACGGCTGCCCGTAGGGCGCCAGCGGCATCATGTCGCGCTGGTAGCTCGCGGTGACGTCGACGTCGGTCAGCACCGCGTCGGCGCCGACGGCGGAGCGGAGTTCGGCGAGCAGTGACTCCATCTCCCCACGCTAACCCCGCGACCGGTGATCACTCCAGCACGTGTTCGGGCCCGCACGGTCCGCCACGACGCCAAGGCTTCGGCAAGGCGTTATCGCCATGTCGCCGAGGCGACCCGCCGGTCCCACGTAGGCTGCCCCTGTGGTGTTGTCCGCGACGACCGAAGCCGCAGGGTTCATCGACCTCGATTCCGCAGGCCCGTTGGCCGTGTGGTTGATCACCCTGAGCTTCATCTTCTTCGAGTGCGCGTTCATCTTCGGCTTGTTCCTGCCGGGTGACTCGCTGCTGTTCGCCGCCGGTGTGGTGCTCGCGTCGCACGACGGTGAACTGTCGGCCTGGCTGCTGTCGCTGGCCGCGTTGGTGGTGGCGGTCGTCGGCAACCAGATCGGCTACTACATCGGCAGGCACACCGGGACGCGCCTGCTGGCCCGTCGCGGCGGCAAGGTGCTCAACAAGGAGAACCTCGCCAAGGCCCGCGACTTCCTCGACCGGCGCGGCTTCTGGGCGATCGTGCTGGCCCGCTGGATCCCGTGGGTGCGCACGCTGGCCCCGATGATCGCGGGCGCGGCGCGGATGGACCCGAAGCGGTTCATGCTGGCCACGACCATCGGCGCGATCGCGTGGGTGCCGACGCTGGTGCTCGCCGGCTATTACGGCGCGGGCCTGCTGACCGCGGTGCCGTGGCTGGAGACGGCGGCGGTGGTCGTCAGCATCGCGTTCTTCGTCGGCGGCACGGCCTACGGCCTGTACCGCTACAAGCAGGAGATGAAGAAGCCCGTGGACGACGAGGCCCTGCCCGCCACCACGCAGTGACCGGGCGTGCCCGTCACAGCACCTCGGTGATGAGCAGGTCGGCGGCCGACTTCGACGCGTTCACCATCAGCGCGTTCACGTGGTCCGTGCCGTGCAGGACCCGCTCGCGCGCGTCCTCCGCGGACCGCCCGTACCGGACGTGCCGGTCGATCAGCCGCGCCACCCGCAGCTCCTCGTCGATCAGCAGGAACCACGCCTCGTCCAGCACGACCCGCACGCGCTTCCACTTGTCGTACTGGAGCAGCAGGTAGTTGCCCTCGGTGACGACGAGCGGCACGGACGGGTCGACCGGCACCGCGCACGCGACCGGCTCCTCGATCTCCCGGCGGAACTCGGGCGCGTAGACGACGTCCGGCCCGCACGCCTTCAGCCGGCCGAGCAGGTCGACGTACCCCGGGATGTCGAACGTGTCCGGCGCGCCCTTGCGGTCGGCGATGCCGAGGCGGTCCAGCTCGCGCTGGGCGAGGTGGAAGCCGTCCATGCCGACCAGGGCGGCGTCGTCGCCGAGCGCGTCGACCAGCCGGCGCGCCAACGTCGACTTGCCCGAGCCCGGCGCGCCGCCGATGCCGAGGAGCTTGCGCTCGCCGGTGTCCACCAGCAGCCGCGCCCGGTCGACCAGCTCGTCGAACTTCACCCGCTGTCCCGCCACCGTCCCAGCTCCTCCACCCAGTCCCACGCGGTGTGGCGCACCCGCACCGCGGCGACCTCGTTCGCCCAGCGGACGGCGTCGTCCACGTCCCGTCCCTCGGCGACCGCGACCGCCAGCGCGCCGTGCCACACGTCGCCCGCGCCGTTGGTGTCGCGCACCTCGACAACAGGTACCGGTTGCGCGCCCGTGGCACCACCGCGCGACCAGGTGACGGGCCCCGGACCGTGCGTGCGGATCACCAGCGGCACGCCCCGGGCGTGCACCTCGTCCTCGGACAGCTCGAAGGCGGCCGAGCACGCGGCGACGTCCACCAGCGGCAGCAGGTCGTCCAGCACAGGCTTCCAGCTGCCCGCGTCCAGCACCACCGGCACGCCGGCACGTCTCGCGTGGCGTGCGGCGGCCAGGGCCAGTGGCCCGAGGTGGCCGTCCACCAGCACCACGTCCGCCGCCTCGACCAGCGCCGGGTCCACGTCGGCCGGCACGTCGGAGCCTGCCGCGTTGCGCGAGATGACGGTCCGCTCGCCGTCCCGCTCGCGCACCGCGACCATGCTCAGCGCCGGACCACCGCCGCCCACCGAGTGGACCTCCACCGGGTGCAGCCGGGACCGCGCGAAGCCGCCCAGCTCGCCGTCCAACGCGGTCAGCAGCACCGCCCGGCTCCCCAGCGCGGCCACCGCGCGCGCCGCGTTCGCCGCCGGACCGCCCGGTGCCAGGTGCACGCCCAGCGACTGCACCTTCTGCCCCGGGACGGGGAACTCCACCACCCGTTGGCTGACGTCCACGGTCGTCAGCCCGACACACAGCACAGAAGGCACGGCCCGACCCTCTCACCCGGTAAAGTCCCCACGCAATCGCTTGCGCCAGCCCGAACGGGGACGAGTCCATGGTCACCATGCGGGAGGTCGCCAGTATCGCCGGCGTCTCCATCACCACGGTCTCACACGTGATCAACGAGACCAGGTCCGTCGCGGACGCCACCAGGGAACGGGTCCTCAAGGCGATCGAGGAGACGGGCTACACGGGTGACGCCATCGCCCGGTCCCTCGTCACGGGCGGCACGAAGTCGCTCGGCCTCGCGGTGTCGCTGGTGTCGCACCCGTACTTCGCCGAGCTGATCGCGGCGATCGAGAGCGAGTCGACCCGCGCCGGCTACACGCTGGTGCTGATCGACACCCGCGACACGGCCGAGTCCGAGCAGGCGGCGGTGCGGATGCTGCGGTCGCGACGGGTGGACGGGGTGCTGCTCACGCCCACGTCGGGATCGGCCGCGCTGCCCGAGCTGCGCCGGCTCGGCGTGCCGACCGTGCTGGTGGACCGGCTGACCGTGGCGCAGGACGTCGACCAGGTCGGCCCGGAGAACGTGCAGGCCACGTCGGCGCTGGTGCGGCACCTGGCGGAGCTGGGGCACCGGCGGATCGGCCTGGTGTCCGGCCCGGCCGGCGTCGCGACCACGGACGAGCGGGTGCTCGGCTACCGCCTGGGCCTCGGCCGCGCCGGGCTGGCGTGGGACGAGGAGCTGGTGCGCCCGTCGCTGGACCCGCTGCTCGGCCGCGTCACGGGTGTCGTGGTGAGCGACCACCAGGTGCTGATGGACGTGCTGCGGACGGCCCGCGCGCGCGGCGTGCGGATCGGCTCGGAGCTGGCGCTGGTGACGTACGACGAGGTCGAGTGGGCCGAGCTGGTCGACCCGCCGCTGACGTCGATGGCGCAGCCGGTGGAGGAGATCGGGCGGACGGCGGTGCGGCTGCTGCTGGCGCGCATCGCGGACCCGGACCGGGCGCCGGAGACGATCCGGCTGCCGCCCGAGCTGCGCCACCGCCGGTCGTGCGGCTGCCACTGACCCGCGCGCCGCTTACCCGCGTGCCACCGACCCCCGTGCCACCGACCCGCGTGCCGCTCAGCGTTCGGTCGGCGTGATCCCGTTGCGCTCCAGCAGCGCGGCGGCCTCCAGCGCCATCCACCCGCCCAGCTGGACGGACAGGTCGCGCTCGGGCCGCCCCGGGCGGGGCTCCTTCGCGGGCTCCGACCAGTCCGGGCCGAACAGTGGCCCGCTCACCACCGCCGCCCGGTTCGCCCACAGCGCGTCGGCGGACCGGAACACGAGGTCCGCCGCCCGCGCCGCCTCCGGGCGGTCGAGCCGCAGCGCGGCCTGGGCCAGGTACCGGGCGAGGATGCCGCCGAACAGCCCGCCGTCGCCGCCGCCGTGCCCGCGCAGGACGCCGTCCGCGGCGAGGTGCTCGTCCACGGCGGTGATGATCCGCGCCGCCTTGTCCCGGTAGGCCGCCGAGCCCAGCTCCACGCACGCGCCGAGCGCCACGCCCTGGCAGTACGTGTAGAAGTTCTTCTCGATCTCGCGGACGGTGCCGTCGGGGTGGACGTGCAGGCCGTCCCACAGCAGCCCGGTCTCCCCGTCCACCAGGGCGTCCTCGATCCAGTCCACAATGGACCTCGCGCGGCCGAGGTCGGCGCGATCACCCAGTCGGGCGAACAGGATCGCGGCCGGGCCGTTCGCCGGGACGTTCTTGAAGTCGTCGTGGCGCTTCCACCAGATGCCGCCGCCACCGTGGTCGGTCCACCCGCCCCGCAGCCGGTCCGCGATCGTGGCGAGCGCCTTCGGCCGGGCGAGGCCGACCTCCCGCTCGGCGCGCAGCAGCGCCAGCCCCAGCCACGCCACGTCGTCGTAGTAGTCGTTGACCCACCCGACCAGGTTGCGCACCCGGATGCCGCGCACGAGCCGCCGGACCAACGCCGCCCTGGCCGGGCTCGGCGCGCGCAGCTGCGCGTCGAGCACGCAGTCCAGCAGGTGCGCCTGCCACCAGTAGCCGAACCGGACGTGCAGGCGGCCCGGCCAGTCGACCGGCCACGCGACCGCGCCGAGCGCCGTGCCGGGCAGGCCCCAGACCCGGCGCAGGTGCCGGGACTCGACCGCACGTTCGGCGACGCCGGCGCGGGCGGCGCGGATCTTGGGCGTGGTCACCCCACCAGGGTGCCCACTCAACCGATCAAGAAGCTCGGCGGAACAGCTCCCAGTGGTACAGGCCCATGGCGACGCTCGTGGTCAGGTTGTAGCTCGACACCTTCGGCCGCATCGGCAGCGACACCACGAGGTCCGCCCGCTCCCGCACCGCGTCCGACAGCCCGTGCCGCTCGGACCCGAACGCCAGCACGGCGTCGTCCGGGATGCGCACGTCCCGCAGCTCCCGCCCGCCCGCGTCGAAGGCGATCACCGTTTCCTCGACCTCGCCGAGCCCGCCCAAGCGCCCCACCGGCAGCGCGAAGTGCAGCCCCGCGCTGCCCCGCAGCACGTTCGGGTGCCACGGGTCGACGTCGCCCAACGACACCACGCCACCCGCCCCCAACCCGGCCGCGACCCGGATCACGGCACCGAAGTTCCCCAGGTTGCGCGGGTTGTCCAAGAGCACCAGCGGCGCGGTCCGACCCCCGAAGACCGCCGCCGGCCGTTCCGCCAGGCCCCCGACCCCGGTCGGGTGCGACCGCCCGACGACCTCGACGAACCCCGCCGCCCCCACGACCTCGGCGCGCGCCTCGAACAGGTCCACGAGGTCCGGCGCGTGCGACCGCGCCAACCCGAGCGCCCCCTCCAGGTCGACCACCACCAGCCGGCCGACCACGGCCCCGAACCGCAACGCGTGCTTGACCGCGTGAAACCCCTCGAGGACCACTCGCATCGGGCGATGATGACCGACCCGCGGCGGCCGGGATCAGGCGGGTCGGCCCCGCGTCGGGCTGCCCTGCGAGGTGCGTCGTCTCAGGTAGTACCCGACCCACGACGCGATGACGACGACCGCCACCAGGACTTGCACCGGGCGTGCGGCCGACTCCGGGTACAGCACGCCGTCGATGTAGGTGTCGATGAACCCGGTCGCCAGCTCCGGTTGGCCCGCGGACACCCGCAACGCGTTCTCCAGCCACGTGAGCGGGCACGCGATGGGGAACACGACGACGAGCAGCCCCCACGCCGCCATCGCCAGGTGGAAGTACAGCACCCTCGGCCGGCGCCAGGCCAGGAAACCCCCGACCACCAGGAAGACCAGCACACCGAAGTGCGCCACCATGACCAGCTCGGCTAACGCGCCCGCGACCATAGCGACCTCCCGGAACCCAGAGTAGGCCGGGGAACGATCACGCGCCCGTGAAATTCCGGGCATCGCGGCGGCACGGCGTCGCGGCGGCATGGCGGCCGCCGTGGTCAACCCCGCGGAAGGGCCTGCCACGGCACCCGGCCCGCCACGTCCAGCAGCAGGTCCGCCAGGTGCCCCAACGGCGCCTGCAGCAGCGGGCCGGGCACGGCGGCGGCGAGGTTGTGCTCGTCGAACGCGATCGCCACGCCGTTGGCCCGGGGGTCGTGCAGCAACGCCTGCGCCAGACCGGAGTTGAGCAGCGCGGGCGCGAAGGCGGGGTTCTTGCGGCGCACCTCGTACCGGGCGTCGAACGCCGGGTCGCCGGTGGTGACGAACTGCTCGAACACACCCCACACCGAGTCGTTGCGGGGGCTGATCAGCACCCACGGCCCCGGCATCGGGCGCGGCACGACGACCACCGTGTACGTGCGGTACTCGGACGTCACCACGTTGTCCGCGCGGAACACCACCTCGACCGCCAGCACGGGCACCCCGCGCCAGTGGCCGACGAGCTGGAACTTCACCCGGCTCCGGTCGGCCTCCAGCATCCGGCCGATCTGCGGCACGCGTTCCTGGAACCCCTGGTCCTCGGCGACGAACCGCCAGCCGAGGGACGCCTCCAGCGCGCGCATCCGCTGCTCCCACTCGTTCACGAACTGCTGGTTCGTGAACGGGTTGCGCTTGCGCCGCGACAACCCCACGGCGACCCCGGCACCGAGGATCGCCACGACGGCCAGGAGCAGGACCAGGGCGGTCATGTCAGGCCAGGCCCAGGTCGGTGAGGTCCAGCAGGTAGCGGTACGGCAGGCCGGCCTCCTCGATCACCTCGCGCGCGCCCGTGCCGCGGTCCACGACGGTCGCGACGCCGACCACCGTGGCGCCGCCCTCCCGCAGGGCCTCGACGGCGGTCAGCACGCTGCCGCCGGTGGTGGACGTGTCCTCGACCGCCAGCACCCGCTGCCCGGCGACGTCGACGCCCTCGATGCGGCGCTGCATGCCGTGCTGCTTGGCCGCCTTGCGCACCACGAACGCGTCCAGCACCTCGCCCGCGCCCGCCGCGGCGTGCATCATCGCGCACGCCACCGGGTCCGCGCCCAACGTCAGCCCGCCCGCCGCGACGTAGTCCCAGTCGGCCGTGAGCTGCCGCAGCAGCGTGCCGATCAGCGGGGCGGCGGCGTGGTGGAGCGTCGCCCGGCGCAGGTCGATGTAGTAGTCGGCCTCGGCGCCCGAGGACAGCGTCACCTTGCCGTGCACCACGGCCAACTCGCTCACCAACCGCGCCAGCTCGGCTTTCGCGGCGGGGTCCAGAACCACATCAGTTCGCACGGCTGCCAAGAGTGTCATACCGGGCCGTACGCTGGCACACCGTGACCCTTCCCGGCACCGACACGTTGATCATCGAGCAGCCCTGGGGCGTGCTGCGCCACCTGGTGAGCACCAAGTACCGGAGCGACGTCTACGACGGGCACGGCGCGCCGATCGCGACGGTCGGCGAGCGCAGGATGCTCGGGCCGCTGCGGAAGCTGCTGCGCGCGACGGCGTTCTCCGGCCGCACGGGGTTCGACCTGGTCCTCACGCACCACGGTCGGCAGGCGCTGCACATCCGCAAGGGCGCGGGCAAGCCGCCGACCCGGGTGAGCCTGCCCGACGGCGCGGTGATCGGTGCGGTGCGGCACGAGGGGCACGGCGCGTACGCCCTGCTCGACCCGGCCGGGCAGCGGCTGTGCCTGCTGCACGAGGTGGCGTCGTTCAGCCCCGGCGCCCTGGCCAAGCGCGACGGCCGGCGGGTGCGGCGGGACGTGCTCAACCTCCGCCCGGGCACCCCCGACCCGGTGCGCTCCCTCGCCATCGCGGCGGCCGTGGCGTACGACGTGGTGCGCGGTGTCGGCACGACCCACACGAGCAGCGGTGGTTTCGACTTCCCGACCCTGACCTGACCACCCACCCGGGACCTGGTCGGCCCCGGTCCACGCCAACTCACCTGCCCGCTCACGTGGCGGGAGAACGCGTCGCCGGTGACGGCCGGTGTCGCTAAAGGACAGCCTGCGGCGACACGCGCCGCGCCGACCCAGCGGTGAACCCGCAGTGGCAAGCGCCGCCGAACCCAATGTGGCAAGCGCCGGCGAGCCCCCACAGCGCAACTGCCGCTCAGCCCGCGGTGGCAAGCCCGACCCCCACAGCGGCAAGGGCTGCCGAGCCCGCAGCGGCAAGTGCCGCCGAGCCCCACAGCGCCAATCGCCGGCTACGCAGGCGTCCCCGCCAGGGGACCCCTGCTTTTATCCTGCACCACAACTCCGACAGTTCGGTTCGGCCAGGTCGAACCTGTGGACAACTCCGGGGTGTGAGCCACGACCGCACTCACACCCGGCGCCCTCGACCTGACCGCACCCGCGACTACCAGGCGTCCTCGGTGAACCGGTTCGGCTCGTCGTCGTCATCCCCACGACCACCCGGCCGCGGCGTGCCCGCCGAGATCACGTCCTCGGGGTCGTCGCCCTCCTGGATCGCGGTGTACGCGCGCTGCAGGTCCGGGACGCCCGTCTGCAACGCCCGCTGCACGCCCTCGTCGTCCAGCGCGCGCCCGGACGCGATGTCCTCCCACGACATCTCGCCCGCGTCGACCCGCCGCGCCAGGTCCTTCAGCTCACGCGGCGCGCCGGGGCTGTTCGCGTACCGGGAGATCTCCGCGAAGTCCGCCTGCGTCATCCCGCGCGACCGCATCCGCACCTGGCTCGCCTCACGGGCGGTCTGCTCGACGTTGGCCATGCGCTGCTCCACGTCGGCGACGAGCGCGTCCAGCCGTGCCTTGTCGTACGGGAACGTCATTGCCCGTCACCCCCACCGGAACCCGAACCGGAGCCCGAGCTCGCGCCGGCCGGAGCGGGCGCCGGTGAGCCCGGCGGCGGCTGGCTGCGGCCGTTCGCCGCGACCCCCGCCTTGCCCAGGCTGTAGCCGCCCATCGCGACGCCGAGCGCGCCGGACTTCGCCGCGGCCACGCCGTTGTCGTACTTCTCCTTGCCGTCCTGGTACCCGTCGACCACGTCGAGCAGGTCGCTGACGTCGCGCACGTCCTTCAGCTTGGACAGCGCGGTGCCCATCGCGACGACGCCGTCGATCATGCCCTGGACGCCCTCGATCAGCGTCTGGATGGAGATGATGATCTTTCGGATGGCGTCGACGATCTGGATCGCGTCGTACACCATCCACACGGCACGACCCCAGCCGACGACCGGGATCCACGCCGTCATCGCGGCTTCCATCAGCTTGCTGACGAGCATGTCCAGCAGCGTCAACGCCAACCCGCACGCCGTGCGGCACGTGCTCGCCGTCGACCGGAACTGGTTGCCGATGATCCGCGCGACCTGCGAGTCCGCCTCGATGGCGATCACCCACATGGTGCCCATGCGCGTCTCGAACGCCTTGGCCGCGTCACCGTCCCAGTGGGACGACAGCTGCTCCGCGCCCGCGTCGACGTTGTGCCGCACCGAGTCCAGCGCCTTGGCGACGCGGTCCCACGCGTTGGCGTTCTCGTCGATCTTCTCGAAGTCGCCGAGCAGCGGCTTGATTAGCGCGTCGAGCAGGTTCTCGCCGGTGACCTGCTCGTAGATCCAGTTGACGCCCTGGATCTTCCAGCCCGCCTTCTCGATCAGCTCTTTGGTGGACTGGCGACCGGGCCGGTTCTCCGCCGCCGCGCTGAGCGCGACCGACGGGTCCTCGACGTCCGCGTACGTGGTCATCGGCCACCTCCGAGCGAGGGCGCCTCGGCGACGGTGTGGAGCTGCGCCAGCACGCGGTCGAGGAGGCTCATCGCCATCTCCTCGCTCTTCTCGTACATGTCGGCGGCCTTGTTCAGCCCGTCGGCTTCCTTGGTCATCATCTCGTTCGCGAAGTCGAGGGTCTCCCCGTACAGGGACGCCACACCGGTCACGATGGGCTGCAGCAGCGACAGCAGACCGGTGAACCCGGAGGTGTCACCGCCCTTGGAGATCGCGTGTTCCTTGATCGTCAGGAAGTGCTGCGCGTTGCGGGTCAGCAACTCGCTGTACCCGCGGAGCTCCGGCGGCTCCACTTTGAACTGTTCGCCCATGGACGGTGTTCCTCCCTGTTCCCACTAGAGCAGTGGGACGGGTGGAACGGGGTTCAGGTTCCCGACGATCTACGTGCGTCCTCGGCCGCCGGCCGCGCGCGACGCCAACCGCCGGACGAGCGCCCGCGGGACGAGGCGGGCGAACAGCGTGATCGCCTTGTACTGGGCGCCCGGGATGGACAGCGGCTTGCCCGCGCGCAGGTCGGCCAGGCAGTCGTGGACGACGCGGTCCGCGTCCAGGTAGAGCAGGTCGGGCGTCTTCGACATGTCGATCCGCGCCCGCTGGTGGAACTCGGTGCGCACGAAGCCGGGGCACAGCGCCAGCACGCGCACGCCGGTGCCCGCCGTGGCCATCGCCATGCCCTCGGAGAACGCCGTCACCCACGCCTTGTCGGCGCTGTACGTGGTGCCGCGGCCGGGCAGGAAGCCGGCCACGCTGGACACGTTGACGACCGCGCCGCGTCCGCGCGCCACCATGCCGGGCAGCGCCGCGCGGGTCAGGCGCAGCACGCTGGTCACGTTCACGTCGAGCTGGGACTGGAGCTCGCGCGGGTCGGCGGCGAAGAACTCCGACGAGATCGCGAAGCCCGCGTTGTTGACCAGCAGGTCCACCTCGCGCGCGGCCAGGAAGCCCTCGACCGCGGCACGGCCCTCCTCGGTGGCCAGGTCGGCGGGCAGCACCTCGGCGGTGATGCCGTGGGCGGCGCGCAGCTTGGCCGCCGTCTCCTCCAGCCGGTCCACCGATCGGGCGACGAGCACGAGGTCGTGGCCCTCGGCGGCGAGCCTGCGGGCGAACGCGGCGCCGATGCCGGACGACGCGCCGGTCACCAGGGCGGTCGGCGGCGTCACGGCTTGCGGCCGAACTGCGGGCGGTGGACCTCGCCACCGGCGTCGGACTCGGGGTCCGCCTCGAACGGGTCGATCACGTCGGCCAGCTCGCCGAGGTCGCGCAGCAGCCGTTCCAGGCGGGCGGGGGTGGAGTTGGGGGGCGCGGCGGCCAGCACCCAGTCGTCCTCCAGCCAGACCACGGTGACGTCCGCGCCGATCTCCTCGGCGGCGTCCACCAGGTCGGGGGTGATGAGCTTGCGCGCGGCGGGCAGCTCGCTGACGAACGCGTACCGCGAGCCGACGGGGCCGAGCAGGTCGGGCATCTGGTCGCGCTGGAACGGCACGCTCGGCAGCCACAGCTCGATGACCACGGACAACGCCCGCCGGCAGCGGACGCCGACGAGCACGGAGTTGACCTTGCCGTTGGTCTCGTGGTCGAGCACGTAGACCTGGCGGCGGCCGTCCGCGGTGAAGGTGGAGCCCGCGACGACGTCCTTGGCCACGCCGGTGCCGTAGTAGGCGATCGCACCGCTCTCCCAGCGGGTGGGCAGCACGTGGTCGGTCTCCTCGAACTGCCAGCCGCGCAGCGCCGCCCAGCGGCGGCGTTCGCGGTTACGCGCGGTTCGCTGCGCCCGGTCGGTGGCGAGCAGGGCGAACCCCGCGACGCCCGCGACCGCGGCGACGGTGAACCAGACCCACGCCGGTATGCCCACGGTGCGAGCGTAGCGGGCGGCGGTGCTCAAACGAAGATCACTTGGCTCGTGGTTCGCGCAAACGGATCAAGCTGTTACCCGGATCGCGGGCCGGGCGACGACTGGCAGTGCGCGTTCCCCCGCGGTCCGCACCCGTCCCGGTCGTCCACACCCGACCCCCGACCGCTTGGGCGTGTCGCCCCTTCCGGCGGTGGTGGAACCCGAGGGCGCACGGGACCACCCGGCGCCCGCGCTAGCGCTGACGGCGGGCGAAGACGATCGCGGCCGGTCGGTCCTCGTGCGGGTCGAGCAGCGTCTCCGCCTCGACCGTGAACCCGGCCTCGCGGAGCCAGGCGCTCACCCGTTCGGGTCGACGGCGGTGGATGTGGACGTTCATCGGGTGGCCGCCGTAGCCCTCCGTCTTCAGGTGCGTCTCGTCGCCGACGTGGAAGGAGACCACCAGCGGCCCGCCGGGACGCAGCACCCGCCGGAAGTGCGCGAGGACCGCCGGCACCCCGCCATCGGGCACGTGGATCAACGACCACCACGCGAGCAGCCCGGCGACCGACCCGTCGGCGAGGTCCAGGTCCGTCATCGAACCCACCTCGAACCGCAGGCCGGGGTGATCGCGCCGGGCCGCCTCGACCATGCCCGGCGACAGGTCGATGCCGAAGGCGTCGACGCCCAGCCCGCGCAGGTGGGCGGTGACGTACCCGGGCCCGCAACCCACGTCCGCCACCGGCCCGCCGCCCTCCGCCTGCACCATCTCGGCGAACAGCGCCAGGGCCGACCTCAGGTACGGGTACCCGGCCAGGGCGTCGCGCAGCAGGTCCGCGTAGCTGTTCGCGACCGTGTCGTACGACGTCCGGGTGTCGGCCAACCAACCGCCCACGTTCATGGCCGACACCGTATTGCAGGGTCCGGACCCGTGATCACGGGTCCACGACCACGGGTCCGCGACCACGGCCCGGGACGACGGTGCGGCGATCAGCTCACGACCGGCCGACGATCAGGCCCGACTGGTCGTCCAGCACGTCCACCCGCACGGTGTCGCCGTCACGCACCTCGCCGGCCAGCAGCTCCTTCGCCAGCTGGTCCCCGATCGACGACTGCACCAGCCGCCGCAACGGCCGCGCCCCGTACACGGGGTCGAAGCCGTTCAGGGCCAGCCACTCCCGCGCGGCGGGCGTGACGTCCAGCGCCAGGCGCCGCTGCGCCAACCGCCGCGCCAACCGGTCGACCTGGATGTCGACGATCGACGTCAGCTCCTCGGTGGCCAGCGAGTGGAACACCACCACGTCGTCCAGCCGGTTCAGGAACTCGGGCTTGAAGTGGGTGCGGACGATCGACATCACCGCGTCCTTGCGCTGACGCTCGTCCAGCGTCGCGTCCGCGATGACGTGCGAGCCGAGGTTCGACGTGAGCACCAGGATGGTGTTGCGGAAGTCCACCGTGCGGCCCTGGCCGTCGGTGAGCCTGCCGTCGTCCAGCACCTGCAGCAGCACGTCGAACACGTCCGGGTGGGCCTTCTCGACCTCGTCGAGCAGCACGACCGAGTACGGCCGGCGGCGGACCGACTCGGTCAGCTGACCGCCCTGGTCGTAGCCGACGTAGCCGGGGGGCGCGCCGACGAGGCGGGCCACCGAGTGCTTCTCGGAGTACTCGCTCATGTCGATCCGGATCATCGCCCGCTCGTCGTCGAACAGGAACTCCGCCAGCGCCTTGGCCAGCTCGGTCTTGCCGACGCCGGTCGGCCCGAGGAACAGGAACGAGCCGGTCGGCCGGTCCGGGTCGGCCACGCCCGCACGGGTGCGCCGGACCGCGTCCGACACGACCCGGACGGCCTCGGCCTGGCCGACGACGCGCCTGGCCAGCTCGTCCTCCATGCGCAGCAGCTTCGCCGTCTCGCCTTCGAGCAGCCGCCCGGCCGGGATGCCCGTCCACGCGGACACGACGTCGGCCACGTCGTCCGGGCCGACCTCCTCCTTCAGCATCACGGAGGCGTCCTGCGTGGTGCGGGTGGCCGCCTCCAGCTCCTTCTCCAGCGCCGGGATGCGCCCGTACCGCAGCTCGGCGGCACGGCCCAGGTCGCCGTCGCGCTCGGCCCGCTCGGACTCGCCGCGCAGCTGCTCCAGCTGCTCCTTCAGGTCGCGGACCTTCTCGATCGAGCCCTTCTCGTTCTGCCAGCGCGCGGTCAACCCGGCCAGCGTCTCGCGCTGCTCGGCCAGCTCGGCGCGCAGCGCGGCGAGGCGTTCCACCGAGGCCGCGTCCGACTCCTTGGCCAGCGCCATCTCCTCGATCTCCAGCCGGCGGACGGCGCGCTCGACCTCGTCGATCTCGACGGGCCGGGAGTCGATCTCCATGCGCAGGCGGGACGCGGACTCGTCCACCAGGTCGATGGCCTTGTCCGGGAGGAAGCGGGCGGTGATGTACCGGTCGGACAGGGTCGCGGCGGCGACCAGGGCGGCGTCGGTGATGCGCACGCCGTGGTGCACCTCGTACCGGTCCTTGAGGCCGCGCAGGATGCCGATCGTGTCCTCGACGGACGGCTCGCCGACGAAGACCTGCTGGAAGCGGCGCTCCAGGGCCGGGTCCTTCTCGACGTGCTCCCGGTACTCGTCCAGCGTGGTCGCGCCGACCATGCGCAGCTCGCCGCGCGCCAGCATCGGCTTGATCATGTTGCCGGCGTCCATGGCGGACTCGCCGGTCGCGCCCGCGCCCAC
The DNA here is from genome assembly GCF_052936025.1 of Saccharothrix hoggarensis. Next base: position 7,415,598 of record NZ_CP193624.1, read on the forward strand.
GATCGTGTGCAGCTCGTCGATGAACGTGATGACCTGGCCGGCGGAGTCGGTGATCTCCTTCAGCACGGCCTTCAGCCGCTCCTCGAACTCGCCGCGGTACTTCGCGCCCGCGACCATCGCGCCCAGGTCGAGCGCGACGACCTTCTTGCCGCGCAGCGACTCGGGCACGTCACCGGCCACGATGCGCTGGGCCAGGCCCTCGACGATGGCGGTCTTGCCGACGCCGGGCTCGCCGATCAGGACGGGGTTGTTCTTCGTGCGGCGGGAGAGGACCTGCACGACGCGGCGGATCTCGGTGTTCCGGCCGATGACGGGGTCCAGCTCGCCCTTGCGGGCGCGTTCGGTCAGGTCGACGCCGTACTTCTCCAGCGCTTGGTAGGTGCCCTCGGGGTCGGGGCTGGTGACGCGGGCCGAGCCGCGGACCTTGCCGAACGCCTCCTTCAGTGCCTCGGGGGTCGCACCGTGGCGGCGGAGCAGGTCGGCGACCTGGCCGCCGTGGTGGGCGAGCCCGACCAGCAGGTGCTCGGTGGACACGTACTCGTCACCCATCTCGGTGGCGAGTTCCTGGGCCTTGCCGAGTACGCGGACGGCGTCGCGGGAGAACTGGGGCGCGGACACGGACGACCCGCTGGCCGCGGGCAGCGCCCTGGTCAGCTGCTCCAGCTCCTTGTGGACCTGCTTCGGGTCCGCGCCGACGGCGGACAGCAGCGGCGCGGTCAGGCCGTCGCCCTGGGCCAGGAGGGCGCCGAGGAGGTGGACCGAGCCGACATCGGGGTTGCCCGCGATGGTCGCCGCCTGCACGGCGGCGGACACGGCCTGCTGGGTCTTCGTGGTCGGGTTGAAAGCGTCCATTCCTCACCTCGGTCGGTGTTTTCCTGCGCGCGGCCGGCGTTCCCGCGTCGGCCATCATCCCGCTCAACGTCAGACAAGTTGAGCCAGTTCCGCTCAACCTAGTGGAACTCGTGTGGTGTGGCACACGCCGGCCGGTCGGGGGGCGGCTCGGCGAAACTCGGGTGCGGCCGGTCCGCCGACGCATGACGATCGGCGCATGACCTCACTCGTGCGCCACATCACCGTGGACTGCAAGGACGCGTACGCGCTGGCCGGCTTCTGGAGCCAGGTGACCGGCCACCCGATCTCCGACGACGACGAGCCCGGCGACCCCGAAGCGCTCGTCGCGCTTCCGGACGGCCCTGGCCTGCTCTTCATCCAGGTGCCCGAGGGCAAGACGGTGAAGAACCGCGTCCACCTCGACCTCCAGCCCGACACGACCCGGGACGCCGAGGTCGAGCGCCTGCTGGGGCTCGGCGCCACGCAGGTCGCCGACCACCGCCGGCCCGACGGCACCGGGTGGGTCGTCCTGGCCGATCCGGAGGGCAACGAGTTCTGCGTGGAGCGCGGCACGGCGGAGCGGTCGGCGCAGTCCTGACGCCCGTCACCCACATGTCGTAGCGGGTTGTCCACACTCACGGCCCGGTTGTCCACAATCCGCAGGTGGGAATCCACAGGTGACGACGGCCCACCGCAGCCGTGCGGTCCGCCGGCCGCCACTGGGGTGAAACGTGCCGCGCCGGGCGGCGGCGGGAGGTGCGGGCACTGGGCCGTGCGGGTGCCAGGATCGGGCTCCCGCACCTCCTCCGCACGGTGACGTGCGCTTTCGTGCGCGCGGACGTGCGCCTGCGGGTGCGCTGGAGGGCGCGCATTCGGTATACGTGGAAGGGAATGTCCACCCGTTCGCGGGAGCGGTCTGCGACCGTCCGTAACCGCACTGCACTCGAAGGTGGCATCAAGGAGTCGACCGGCCAGTTGGCGGGTTAGTGTCCCTTCGTCGGGGATGGAAGCTTGACGAGGACGTAGCGCCCTTGCTGGCGCCGCCAGAAACGTGGAGACTGCGCCCGGACCATGACTGCGAACGCTGTGTTGAGCCCCATCCCGAGCCCCCCACACCGAGAACCTCCTCCTGGCGTCACCGCAATGGTGCGGATGATCCGGGAGAGCTTCGCGGTGGTGGAGCCGCGCGCCGAAGAGGTAGCCAAGTTCTTCTACGGCATGCTCTTCAGCCTCGCGCCGGCGACCCGTGAGATGTTCCCCGTGAACATGGAGGTCCAGCGCAGCCGCCTGCTGCGCGCCCTGGTCCACGTCGTGCAGATGGTGGACCGCCCCGACGACCTGATCCCGTTCCTGCGCCAGCTCGGCCGGGACCACCGCAAGTTCGGCGTCGTCAACGTGCACTACGAGTCGGTCGGCACGGCGCTGCTCGCGGCGGTGAAGAAGTTCGCCGGCCCCGCGTGGACGCCGAAGGTCGAGATGGCCTGGGCCGAGGCGTACACGATCATGGCGCGCGCCATGCAGGAGGCGGCGGCCGCCGACGACGGCCCGGCCTACTGGCACGCCACCGTGCTCGACCACCAGCGGGTGAGCTGGGACCTGGCCGTGGTGCGGCTCCAGCCCGACCACCCCGTCGGCTACCGCGCGGGCCAGTACGTGAGCGTCGAGACGCCCCAGCGGGCGCGGTTGTGGCGGTACTTCACGCCCGCCAACGCCCCCCGTGACGACGGCATCATCGAGTTCCACATCCGGTCGGTCGAGGGCGGGTGGGTGAGCCGGTCGATCGTCGGCCACACGCAGCCCGGCGACGTCTGGCGCATCGGCCCGCCCATGGGTCGGCTCAGCGTCGACCGGAAGGCCGGGCGTGACGTGCTGATGGTCGCCGGCGGCACCGGTGTCGCGCCGATGCACGCGATCATCGACGAGATGGCGCAGTGGGGCGAGAACCCGCGCGTGCACCTGTTCATGGGCGGCCGGACCCGCGAGGACCTGTACGACCTGGACAACCTCCAGCGGTTCGCCATGACGAACCCGTGGCTGACCGTGGTGCCGGTGCTGGAGTCCGACCCCGGCGCGCGTGGCGTCGAGCAGGGCACGCTGGCCGACGTGGTCACCCGGTACGGGGCGTGGGAGGAGCGGGACGTGCTGGTCTGCGGCTCGCCGTCCATGATCCGCGCGACGGTGTCCCGGATGCTCGTCGCCGGCACGCCGTTGGACCGGATCAAGTACGACCCGTTCACCCTGGACTGACCGACGTCGCCCACGGGGCGCGGTTACGCGGGCTTGGGTCGCGCACGCACGTCACGCGGGGCTCGGGTCAGGTGGCCGGGTCGGATCGGATCGGATCGGGTCAGTCGGATCGGCTCGGGTCAGTCGGGCCGGGTTAGTCGGGCCGAGTCGGGTCCAGTCGGGTCGGTCGGGTCGGTAGGACAGGTCGGGTCGGGCCGTCAGAGGGTGCCGAGCACGGCGGCCAGGGTCTGCGGCCTGCTGGTCTGCGGGCAGTGCCCGCCGTCGACCTCGATCGCCTCGACCCCGAGCCGTTCGCGCGCGGCGCGGCGCATCCACGACGCGCGCAGCGTGCGGTCGTCGCGGGGCAGGACGTAGGTGGACGGCAGGTCGGGCAGCCGGTGCACCTCGCGGTACGTTGCGGCGGGGTAGAACAGGCGCACGGTCCGCAGGCCGGCGCGCACGCCCGCCAGGTCGCAGTCGTGGAACAGGAAGTACGCCGCCACCACGGGGTCCGCGGTGGGCGGTTCGGTGAGGGTCCGCCACTCCGGGTGGAACATCTCGCCCGCGTCGGCCGCCAGCTCGTCGGCCAGGGACACCGGTCCGGGGATCACCGCGGCGATCCAGGCGAGGTGGGACGCGGCGACGGCGTGGGCGATCGCGGGCATCAGCAGGCCGGCGCCGGAGTGGCCGACCAGGACCGGGGCGAGCATGTCGCCCGCCTGGGCGCGGGCGATCGCGGCGTAGTCGACGGCTCGCAGCTCGGGTCGGTCGGTGGGCAGGTCGACGGCGACCGTGCGGTGGCCGCGGCTGCGGAGCAGGTCCTCGACGGGTCGCCACGCCGCCGGTGACTGGGTGGTGCCGTGCACGAAGACGTAATCCACGTGCCCAGTGTGGCGTTCACCGCCGTGTCGCACGGACCCGATCGGCGCGATCCCGGTCGGCGGCGGTCACGGGGGTGGGGTGGGCCGGCGTTGGGTGGTCGGGTCGGTGTCGCGGGGGTCCTCGTTGCTACCGAGGGGCGGTAACAGTGTTTCCGTACATATTCGGGCGATGATCACCCGATTGTGTGTCCGCGGCGGCACGGCCCCGGCCCACGGCGCGGTCAGCGCTTCGAGTTCGGCTTCCACACGACGAGGGCCGTCTCGTGACGTACGGGCACCAGGTCACGGCGGTACGAGGCGTGGACCGACGCGGCGGCGTGCTCGGCTGCCGCCATCGCCGAGGCGAGCTGCTCGGACAGCTCGTTGACCTTGGCGCGCAGCGCGCCGACCTCGTTCTCCAGCTCGATGATCCGCTTGATGCCGGCGAGGTTGACGCCCTCCTCCTGGGAGAGTCGCTGCACCTCGCGCAGCAGCACGATGTCGCGCATCGAGTACCGACGACCACCACCGGACGTGCGACCCGGCGACACCAGACCCAGCCGGTCGTACGCCCGGAGCGTCTGGGCGTGCAGACCGGACAGCTGGGCCGCCACGGAGATGACGAAGAACGGGGTGTCCTCGTCGGTGCCGGGCGGGAACGGGAAGCTCACACCGACCTCTTCTCCAACAGGGCGTTGAGCTCCGCGCGCGGGTCGTGCTTCGCCGTCGCCGACGCGTAGTTCTCCAACGCCTCCCTGGCTGCGGCATCCATGTTGTTCGGCACCGCCACGTTCAGCGTGATGAGCAGGTCGCCGACCTGGCCGTCGCGCTTGGCGATGCCCTTGCCCTTGGCCCGCAGCACCCGGCCACTGGCCGTGCCGGCGGGCACCTTCACGGTCACCTTGCCCTCGAGCGTGGGCACGGTCAACGTCGCGCCCAGCGCCAGCTCGGGGAACGTCACGGGCACGGTCACGGTCAGGTCGTTGCCCGACCGGCCGAACACCGGGTGCGGGTTCACGTGGACCCGCACGTACAGGTCGCCCGCCGGCCCGTTGTTGCGCCCCGGCTCGCCCTGCCCGGCCAGCCTGATCCGCTGCCCGTCGTCGACGCCCGGCGGGATGCGGATGGTCAGCGTCCGGGTCTTCGTGCTCACGCCGTCGCCGCCGCACTCGGGGCACGGGTCGTCCACGATCCGCCCGGTGCCGCGGCAGTCGGCGCACGGCTCGGAGAACGCGAACGCGCCCTGGCTGCGGGTGACGAGACCGGCCCCGCCGCAGTTGGTGCAGGTGTGCGGCGACGTGCCGGGACGCGCGCCGGAACCCGCGCACGTGCCGCAGGTCGCGGGGCTCGACAGGCGCATGGGCACGGTCGCGCCCTTGACGGCCTCGGTGAAGTCGATCCGCACGTCGGTCTCGACGTCCTCGCCGCGACGCGGCCTGGTCGCGGACGCCGAGCCGCCCGCCCGGCGGTTGAACAGCCCGCCGAGCAGGTCGCCGAGCCCGCCCATGCCGCCGGCCTGCTGGGCTCCCTGGCGGCCGAACAGGTCGCCGACGTCGAAGCCGCCGCCCGTCCCGAAACCGCCGGGGAACCCGCCGCCTCCGGCGAAGAGGCGGCGGGCCTCGTCGTACTGCTTGCGCTTGGCGGGGTCCGAGAGCACGCCGTACGCCTCGGACACCGCCTTGAACCTGGCCTCGGCCTTGGCGTCACCGGGGTTGGCGTCGGGGTGCAGCTCCCGCGCCAACTTCCGGTACGCCTTCTTGACCTCGTCGGCCGAGGCGTCGGAGGAAACGCCCAGCTCGCGGTAGAAGTCCTTCTCGATCCAGTCGCGAGCGCTCAACGGACGCCGCCCCCTTCCTCAGTCCTGCTGCTGCTCTTCTACCGGCTTCTCGACGACCTCTTCGGCGCCCGACTGCTCGACGACCGGCTGCTCGGCGGCCGGCTCGTGGTCGGTCACCGCGACCAGCGCGGGCCGCAGCACGCGCTCGCCGAACCGGTAGCCGCGACGCAGCACGGCGGTGACGGTCGGCCCGCTGACGTCCGGCGAGGTGCCGTGCTGGACGGCCTCGTGGACGGACGGGTCGAACTCCTCGCCCTCGTGCCCGAACGGCTCCAGACCGGTGCCGTGCAGCGCGCCGACCAGCTTGTCGGCCACCGCCTTGAACGCGCCGGTGAGGTCACCGTGCGCGCCGGCCCGCTCGATGTCGTCCAGCACGGCGAGCAGTTCGCCCGCCACCTGCGCCTTGGCCGTGGCGATCACCAGTTCCCGGTCGCGGTCGACCCGCTTGCGGTAGTTGGCGTACTCGGCGGTCAGCCGCTGGAGGTCGGCGGTCCGCTCGTCCAGCTGTGCCTTCAGCTCGACGGTCGGGTCGTCGGCGACGGCCTGCGCCGCGTCCGGCTCCGGCTGGTCGGGGGCGGCGTGCTTGCCGCCCTCCGACCCGACCGGCGCGTCGGCGGCCTGGGCGTCGACCGCGTCCTCGGGCGACGTGGGGCGCACCTCGCCGGTCTCGGGGTCGACGCGCCTGCGGTCGCGCACCACCACGTGGGGCTGTTCCTCGTGCTGGGTCACTTCTTCTCGTCCTCGTCGACGATCTCCGCGTCCACCACGTCGTCGGCCTTGGGCGCGTCGCCGGCGGTAGCACCGCCCGCGGCGCCGGCGGCGTCGGCCGTGGGTCCGGCGTTGGCGTACAGGGACTGGCCGATGGCCTGGGACTCGGTGGCCAGCTTCTCCACCGCGGTGCGGATCTTGGCGATGTCCTCGCCCTTGAGCGCCTCGTTGGTGTCGGCGATGGCCGCGGTGACCTTGTCCTTGACCTCGGCGGGGATCTTGTCCTCGTTCTCCTTGAGGACCTTCTCCGTCTGGTAGACGAGCGTCTCGGCCTGGTTGCGGACCTCGGCCTCGTCGCGGCGGCGCTTGTCCTCCTCGGCGTGCGCCTCGGCGTCCTTGATCATCCGCTCGATGTCGTCCTTCGGCAGCGCGGAGCCGCCGGTGATCGTCATCCGCTGCTCCTTGCCCGTGCCCATGTCCTTCGCGGACACGTGCACGATGCCGTTCGCGTCGATGTCGAAGGTGACCTCGATCTGCGGGACGCCGCGCGGCGCGGGCGGCAGGCCGGTCAGCTCGAACATGCCGAGCTTCTTGTTGTCCCGGGCGAACTCGCGCTCACCCTGGAACACCTGGATCTGGACGGACGGCTGGTTGTCGTCGGCCGTCGTGAAGATCTCGGAGCGCTTGGTCGGGATCGTGGTGTTGCGCTCGATGAGCTTGGTCATCACGCCGCCCTTGGTCTCGATGCCCAGGGACAGCGGGGTGACGTCGAGCAGCAGGACGTCCTTGACCTCGCCCTTCAGCACACCGGCCTGGAGGGCGGCGCCGATCGCGACGACCTCGTCCGGGTTCACGCCCTTGTTCGGCTCACGGCCGCCGGTCAGCTCCTTGACGAGTTCGGCCACCGCGGGCATGCGGGTGGAACCGCCGACCAGCACCACGTGGTCGATGTCGCCGACGCTGATGCCGGCGTCCTTGATCACGTTGTTGAACGGCGCGCGGGTGCGCTCCAGCAGGTCGTTGGTGATGCGCTGGAACTCGGCGCGCGACAGCGTCTCGTCCATGAACAGCGGGTTCTTGTCCGCGTCCACGGTGATGTAGGGCAGGTTGATGGAGGCGTTGTTCGAGCTGGACAGCTCGATCTTGGCCTTCTCGGCGGCCTCGCGGATGCGCTGCAACGCCATCTTGTCCTTGGTCAGGTCGATGCCGTTGGTCTGCTTGAACCGCTCGACCAGCCAGTCGACGATGCGCTGGTCCCAGTCGTCGCCGCCGAGGTGGTTGTCACCGGAGGTCGCCTTGACCTCGACCACGCCCTCGGCCAGCTCCAGCAGCGAGACGTCGAACGTGCCGCCACCGAGGTCGAAGACCAGGATGGTCTGCTCCTTGTCGCCCTTGTCGAGGCCGTAGGCCAGGGCGGCGGAGGTGGGCTCGTTGACGATGCGCAGCACGTTGAGGCCCGCGATCTGGCCGGCCTCCTTGGTGGCCTGGCGCTGCGCGTCCTCGAAGTAGGCGGGGACGGTGATCACCGCGTCGGTGATCTCCTCGCCCAGGTACGCCTCGGCGTCGCGCTTGAGCTTCATCAGCACGCGCGCGCTGATCTCCTGCGGCGTGTACCTCTTGCCGTCGATGTCGTCGGTCTTCCAGTCCGTGCCGATGTGCCGCTTCACGGACCGGATCGTCCGGTCGACGTTGGTCACCGCCTGGTTCTTGGCGGGCTGACCGGTGAGCACCTCGCCGTTCTTGGCGAAGGCGACGATGGACGGGGTGGTGCGCGACCCCTCGGAGTTGGCGATCACCGTCGGCTCGCCACCTTCGAGAACCGCGACGACGGAGTTGGTCGTCCCCAGGTCGATGCCGACCGCTCGCGCCATTTGGATTCCTCCTGGTAGTGCGTCTGTAAGAGCCCCGCGTTGAGCGGTACCGGCTCAAGTTTAGCCGGCCCCGGAGGACTTGAGTCCACCCGGCTCAATCTTTCTGCCTGTCCAACGGACGGGGCGGTTCGGGTGTTCCCCGCCGGGCGTGATTCAGGACACCCGCTCGGGTCCGGGAACGCCGTCGGCCCCGGTCGGGCGGCACGCGAGGTGCGCCCGACCGGGGCCGATGAGGGCGAGCCGGCGGGGTGGTGCGCTCAGGTCGCTTCGATCCTCACGTCGCCGCTGCCGGCGCGCACGAGCAGCTCGGCGGAGGCGTTCGGGTCGTTCGGCACGTCGATCGCCTGCTCGCCGCTGCCCGCGTCCACGTCGACCTTGTAAGCGCCGCTCCTGGGCACCTGGACGGTGACGTTGCCGCTGCCCGACTCGGCGCGCACCGACAGGGCGGCGCCCATCCGCACGTGGACGTCGCCGGAGCCGTTGTCGACGGTCACCGTGCCGCGCATGTTCGACAGGTGGGAGTTGCCGGAGTCGATCCGGCCGGTGAAGTCGCCGGCCACGTCGGCCACGTCGATGTCGCCCGAGTTGTTGACCAGCCGGACCACCCCGGACACGCGGCGCACCGTGGTGTCGCCGGAGCCGACCTCGACCTCGACCGAGGCCACGTCCTCGAGGTGGACGTTGCCGGAGCCGTTCTCGCCGGTGACGCGGACGTCCGTGGACGGCACGACGACCTCGTAGTCCACCGAGCACCGGTCGCCGCAGCCGTCGAGGACCAGCGTGGAGCCGTCCAGGCGGTGCGAGTCGCCGCTGGGCTTGTCGTGGTCCTTGGCGTACCGGACGCGCCGCTTGACCTCCGTCCGGGTGGCCCCGTCCCGGCTGCGGAGGACGACGTCGCCCGCGCCGTTCGCCAGCCGCACCTCCGTGACCTGGCCCGTCACCTCGTGCTGGTCGTCGAAGCTCTGCTGCACGAGCCGCACGCACGACGTGAGCGCCACCGCCGCGGCCACCGCCACTACGGCCGCCAACGCGATCCGCTTTGCCACCGCTGCCCCCTCAGGCGTCAAGGTTGTCGCCGTTCACGCTAGGCGCGGCGGGGTGACCGGCCCACCAGGAAGACCCCCGACCCGGTACGGGGGCTGGCCCTACCCCGGCGACCGACGACGGACCGCGGTTGATCAGCGGCGGGACCGCAGGCCGGTCGACGGCGCGACCGCGGCTGATCCGTGCGGGCGGGGGGCCGGGGCGGGACGCAGGTGGGCGCCGGGCGGGTCAGGCGAGGGATTCCACCACCGCGCGCAGCGCGGGCGCCGAGCGGGCCGGGTCGCTCAGGAACCGCTGCGACGCGATCACGTGCGACTCGGTCATCCGCTCCCACACGAGCCCCTGCACGGGCACCTCGGTGATCACCAGCCGGAACGGCCGCACGTACCGCCCGATCCGACCCTCCACCCCGCGGACGACCTCGCCGATCGGCAGCGCGCCGCGGGTCGTCGCGTGCTGCTCGTCGTACACCGCCGCCGCCGCGCCCAACGCCAGCACCGCCGCCCGCAACGCGGGCCTGACCTGCAACGACTGCCCGTTCGGGTCGTCCGGCGCGGTGCCGGGCATCTCGGTGCGGGCGTGGTCGAGCACGTCGGCCCACCAGCCGAGCCACTCCTCGGCCGCCGCCGCGCGGTCGACCCCGGACGGCACCACGACCGGCACCGACGGGTCGAGCCCGGGCAGCTCGGGCACGGTGTCGACCGAGAGCGCGAGCGTGTCGCGGATGAACAGAGCGGTGTTGACCGTCTGATTCGTCCCGTGCGACACCTGCCACGACTCACGACCGGCGAACCTCATGCCACAGTGTCCCGCGCGAAGGTCATCCGCCAAGCATCAGAAGGGACACGACGGGCTCGAAATCCTGCGCCATTGGGGGGAATTCCGCGATCAACCCCTGGATCAGCAGCCCGTCGACGCCGGCGAGCAGCGCCCGCAGCGCCACCGGGTCCCAGGGACCGACCGCCTCGGTGATCAGCTCCAGCCACCGCCGGGCCGCCGGGCGCAGCTCCGGCCGGCGTGCCGCCAGGAGGTACAGCTCGTACTCGGCCAGCGTCCGGCCGCGGTGGGCGCCGACGGCGTCGGCCAGGAACCGGGCCACCGCGGCCTGCGTCGGCGGCACCTTGCGGAAACTCGAAGCCATCTGGTCGGCCGACCACGTCAGCGTCGCGATCAGCAGGTCGTCCAGCGTCGCGAAGTAGTAGGTGGTCGACGTGGTCGGCACGCCTGCCTCGCGGGCGACCGACCGGTGGCTCACGCCGGCCACGCCGTCCCGCTCGACGACCCGGAGGGTGGCCTCCAGGATCGCCCGCCGACGCCGCTCGCCGCGGACCCGGCGTCCGTCGGTCACCGCGCCGTCGGTCACCCCGCCGCCAGGCCGGGGCTCGCCGTGGGGCCGCGCCCGGCCGTCAGGCGGCGGCACCGCTGCCGACCTCGATGGCGACGACCCCGGCGATCACCAGCAGCAGCCCGACCACCATCGTCGCGTTCACCGGCTCCTGGAACAGGACCACGCCGGCGCCCGCGACCGCGGCGATCCCGAAGGCGCACCAGATGGCGTACGCGACGCCGATCGGCATCCCGAGCTGGAGCACCTTGCTCAACGCGCCGAACGCCACCAGGTACCCCAAGACCACCACGACGGACGGGATCGGCTTGCTGAACCCCTCCGACAGCTTGAGGAACACCGTGGCGGTGACCTCGCCCACGATCGCCACCGCCAGCACCAGGTACACCAGCACGCGCCGCCCCCAACTAGTTGAACACCCGTTCCACAACCCTAACGCGCCTATGTGATCGACCACGTCCAAGTGGTTACCGGTGAGTAATCGGGCGTAGGCTGCCCAGCCAGGAGAACGGACGAGAAAGGCCGCCACCACAATGGGAGCCCTCCAGCTCACCCTCGGCGCCATCGGCGTCGCCGTCAGCGTGTTCGCCTGGGGTCTGTTCGTCGCCGGTGTCTTGCGGATGATCAAGATCATCCGCCTCGGCCAGCCGGACTCGACCCGCAACGGGCCGGTCGTGCCCCGCCTGCGGACCTTGTTCGTGGAGTTCGTCGCCCACACCCGGATGATGAAGCTCCGCCACGTCGGTCCCTGGCACTGGATGGTGATGTGGGGCTTCCTGATCGGCTCCGCGGTGCTGTTCGAGGCCTACGGCGAGATGTTCGACCCCGGCTTCCACTGGCCGATCATCGGCACGTGGTCGCTGTGGCTGCTGCTGGTCGAGCTGCTCGGCATCGGCACCGTGGTCGGCGGCGTCGCGCTGGCGATCATCCGCCAGCTCAACCACCCGCGCCGCGCCGACCGCCTGTCCCGGTTCGCGGGCTCCAGCTTCAAGGCCGCCTACTTCGTCGAAGCGGTCGTGATCATCGAGGGCCTCGGCATCCTCGGCGTGAAGGCGTTCAAGCAGGCCTCCGGCCTGGAGGACCCGCCGCTGTGGTCGTCGTTCGTCACCGGGCCGCTGTCCACGATCCTGCCCGCGAGCCCCGACTGGGTCTCGATCATGGCGTTCACCAAGCTGCTGTCCGGCATGATCTGGCTGATCGTGGTCGCCAAGAACCTCACCATGGGCGTGGCCTGGCACCGGTTCAGCGCGTTCTTCAACATCTACTTCAAGCGCGAGGACGACGGCGGCGTCGCGCTCGGCGCGCTCAAGCCGATGATGAGCGGCGGCAAGGTCCTCGACCTGGAGGAAGCCGACCCCGACAAGGACGTGTTCGGCGTCGGCAAGGTCGAGGACTTCTCCTGGAAGGGCTGGCTGGACTTCAGCACGTGCACCGAGTGCGGCCGCTGCCAGTCCCAGTGCCCGGCGTGGAACACCGGCAAGCCGCTGTCGCCGAAGCTGGTCATCACCCAGCTGCGCGACCACGCGTTCGCCAAGGCCCCGTACCTGCTCGCCGGCGGCTCCAAGGACATGGCGGGCGACGAGGTCGGCCTCACCGAGGACAAGTACGAGGACTACAAGAAGCGCCTCGAGTCCATCGACGTGCTGGCCATGGCCGAGTCCGAGCGGCCGCTGATCGGCGGCGCGGACGAGCTGGGCGTCATCGACCCCGAGGTGCTGTGGTCGTGCACGACGTGCGGCGCGTGCGTCGAGCAGTGCCCCGTGGACATCGAGCACGTCGACCACATCGTCGACATGCGCCGCTACCAGGTGCTGATCGAGTCGAACTTCCCGTCCGAGCTGGGCGGCATGTTCAAGAACCTGGAGAACAAGGGCAACCCGTGGGGCCAGAACGCCAAGGACCGCCTGGCGTGGACCGAGGGCCTCGACTTCGAGGTGCCCGTGTTCGACGGCGAGCTGGGTGACGCCGAGTACCTGTTCTGGGTCGGCTGCGCGGGCGCGTTCGAGGACCGGGCGAAGAAGACCACGCGGGCCGTGGCCGAGCTGCTGCACACCGCGGGCGTCGAGTACACCGTCCTCGGGCCGGAGGAGACCTGCACCGGCGACCCGGCGCGGCGCGCGGGCAACGAGTTCCTGTTCCAGATGCTCGCGCAGCAGAACGTCGAGGTGCTCAACACCGTGTTCGACGGTCGCGCGCCCGGCCAACGCAAGATCGTCGTGACGTGCGCGCACTGCTTCAACACGCTGGCCAACGAGTACCCGCAGGTCGGCGGCACGTTCGAGGTCGTCCACCACACGCAGCTGCTCAACCGGCTGGTGCGCGAGCGCAGGCTGGTGCCGGTGGCCGAGGTCGCGGAGGACGTCACCTACCACGACCCGTGCTACCTGGGCCGGCACAACAAGATCTACGAGGCGCCGCGCGAGCTGGTCGGCGCGTCGGGCGCGACGCTGCGCGAGATGCCGCGCCACGAGGAGCGGTCCATGTGCTGCGGCGCCGGTGGCGCTCGCATGTGGATGGAGGAGCGGATCGGCAAGCGCATCAACCTCGACCGCGTGGACGAGGCGCTCGGCACCGCGCCGTCGAAGATCGCGACGGGCTGCCCGTTCTGCCGCGTGATGCTGACCGACGGCGTCACCGCGCGTCAGAACGAGGGGGCCGCGGGCTCGCACGTCGAGGTCGTGGACGTGGCGCAGCTGCTGCTGACCGCCGTGCGCCGGGGCAAGGAGAGGGAGCGCGGCGACGTCCCGACGGACGAGACCCCGACCGGCACCCCGCTGCCGGACGAGGACAAGGCCGCGTCCAGCTAGTCCGTTGTGGACGCACGACGCCCCTCGGTCCTCTTCGGACCGAGGGGCGTCGTCGTTCGTCAGTCGCGGTCGGTGACGCGGTCGTAGACGAGGTTCAGCACCCAGCTCGTCAGGGCCACGATGATCGCGCCGAAGAACGCGGGCCAGAAGCCGCTCACCTCGAACGGCAGGCCCAGCTCGCCCGCCAGCCAGCCCGTGAGCCAGAACAACAGCGCGTTCACGACCAGGCCGATCAAGCCGAGCGTGACCAGGTAGAACAGGCAGCCGAAGAACTTCACCAGCGGCTTCACCACGGCGTTGACCAGACCGAAGAGCAGCGCGACACCGATCAGCGTGCCGATCTTCGCGGGCGTCGACCCGCCCTCCAGGTCGATGCCCGGGACGAGCGTGGCGACCCAGACCGCCAGCGCCGTCAGCAGTACGTGCACCAAAATGCCCATGCGGCAGGCTAGCGGTGGCAGTGCTCCGATCGGGTGAGACACGACGACGCCGGGCGGGTCCCGGCCGTGCGGCCTAACGTCGGGGCATGGCACCTGACCCGTCGAAGGGCGGCGAGAGCACGCTCACCGTTCTCCTCGCCCTGGCGGTGAACCTGGCCATCGCGGTCATGAAGGCGATCGCCGGCGTGATCACCGGCTCGGCGGCGATGATGGCGGAGGCCGGGCACTCGGTCGCCGACACGTTCACCGAGGCCCTGTTGCTGACGGCGCTGCGGCGCTCGACCCGGCCCGCCGACCGCAGGCACCCGTTCGGGTACGGCAAGGACCGCTACTTCTGGTCGCTGCTCGCCGCCGTGTCGATCTTCGTGTCCGGTGCGGTGTTCGCGCTCTACGAGGGCTTCCGGACCGTGTTCGGCGCGCCGGAGGAGCAGGGCAACCCCGTCGTCGGGTACGTCGTGCTGGCCATCGCGTTCGCGCTGGAGTCGGTGTCGTGGACGCAGGCCGCGCGGCAGGTGCGGCGGGGTGCGCGGGCCGAGGGGCGGACGGTGGCCGCGTTCCTGCGGATGTCGGACGACCCGACCGTGAAGACGGTGTTCCTGGAGGACTCGGCCGCGCTGGTCGGGCTGCTGCTCGCGTTCGGCGGGCTCGGGCTGCACCACGTGACCGGGTCGTCGGTGTGGGACGGCGTGGCGTCGTTGGCGATCGGGGTGCTGCTCGCGTTCGCCGCGTACACGTTGGCGTCGACCAACCGGGGGTTGCTCATCGGCAGGCAGGCCGACCCGGTGCTGGTGCGGGCGGTGTGGTCCGACCTGCGGGCCGCGCCCGAGGTGGAGCAGGTGGTGGACCTGCTGACGATGGCGGTCGGCACGGACCGGGTGCTGGTGTGCGCGCGGCTCGACTTCGACGACGCGCTCGGGGCCGCCGACCTGGAGCGGGCGTGCGTGCGGATCGACGCCGAACTGCGCGCCGCGCACCCCGACCTGGACGAGGTGTTCCTCGAACCCGTGCCGCGGACCGATCCGGAGCTGCGGTCGCGCGTGCTGGCCCGGTACGGGGACCTGGAGCTCTAGCGGCGGGTGTCCGTGCGGTGGAAGTTCAGGTGGGCGCGCGACGGCGTCGGCCCGCGCTGCCCCTGGTAGCGGGAGCCCGCCTGCGTCGAGCCGTACGGGAACTCCGCGGCGCTGCTCAGCCGGAACAGGCAGAGCTGGCCGATCTTCATGCCGGGCCAGAGGGTGATCGGCAGGTTGGCGACGTTCGACAGCTCCAGCGTGATGTGGCCGGAGAAGCCGGGGTCGATGAAGCCGGCCGTCGAGTGGGTGAGGAGGCCGAGGCGTCCCAGCGACGACTTGCCCTCCAACCGTCCCGCCAGGTCGTCCGGGAGGGTGACCAGCTCGAACGTCGAGCCGAGCACGAACTCCCCGGGGTGCAGGACGAACGGCTCGTCGTCGGCCGGCTCGACCAGCGAGGTGAGGTCGTCCTGCTGCATGGCGGGGTCGATGTGGGTGTACCGGGTGTTGTTGAAGACCCGGAAGAACCGGTCGAGGCGGACGTCGATGCTGGACGGCTGCACCATGACGTCGTCGAACGGCTCCAGCACCAACCGGCCGGAGTCGACCTCTTTGCGCAGATCGCGGTCACTGAGCAGCACCCGCACAGCCTAGGTGACAGCACCCGGCCGCGCGGCCACCGGCTTGTGTATGATCGGGCACGCACCACGCGGGTGTAGTTCATTGGTAGAACGACAGCTTCCCAAGCTGTAGAGGCGGGTTCGATTCCCGTCACCCGCTCCACCACGAAGGCCCAGGTCGCGTCGACCTGGGCCTTCGTCGCGTTCGCGGCACGGGGGTCAGCGCAGGCGGGACGTCCAGGTGGGGAGGTTGGTCAGGGACGTGCGCAGGTCGGCCAGCAGTTCCAGGGCGTGGGTGTGTGCCGCCGCCCGTTCGGCGGGCGTCACCGGGCGGTGGCCCAGGGCCCGCCACACCATCCAGGCGGCGCCTCCGAGGTAGGTGCGGAGCAGGCCCGCGAAGGCTGTGGGGGACGCAGGAGGACGGTGGCCGCCTGCTGCCTCGTACGCGTCGAGGACGGTGGTGAAGGCGGCTTGGTCTTCGCCCAGGTGGCTGAAGTAGAGGGCGGCTCGGGTGATCTCCCACTCCGCGCGGTCCGGGCCGGCGCCGTCCCAGTCGACGAGCAGCGGGCCCGCGGCGGTGCGGAGGACGTTGTCCGGCTTGACGTCCCGGTGCGTGGCGACGGGCGTCAGGTCGGCGGTCTCGACCGCGATCCGCCCCGCCTCGGCGATGTCCGGCAGGTACGCCCGCACGGCGTCGGTGAAGTCGTTCGGCGCCTCGTCCAGCCACTCCCGCCACTCCGACACGGGGTGGGGTCGCCCTTCGGGCGGGCCGGCGGCAGGGAGGCGGTGGAGGGACGCGAGGGTGGCGCCGACCCACTCGGCCACGTCCGCCGCGTCCGTCGTCAACGGGGCGCCGTCGTGCCACTCGTGCACCAGGTAGCCGGCCACCTCGTCACCTACCCGCACGTCGCCAGCAGGGGCGCGACCGGTTCGAGCGGGTGCACGGGGCGCGGCATGGGGAAGCCCTTCGCCCACGCGTCGAGCTGGATCGCGGCCGCCACGCGGTAGTCGCGCATCCACCAGTCCTCGTGCGACCGGTTCAGCCGCTTGACCGCCCACGTGCCCCGGGACGTGCGCAGCCGCCACATCAGGTGCGACCGCCCGCCCGCCACCGGCGTCCACGGCTCGACCACGTCACCGAGGCCGAACGCCGCGGCCACCGCTCTCTGCCACTCCACGCCGGCCGACGCTACGACATCGGACGTGGAGGTCAGGAGTCGTTTTCCGCCGCACGGTCCGCGCGCCACACCTGCGCGTAGCGCTCCTGGTCGCGCTTGGTCCGCTCCTTGCGCACGGCCGCCGCCGCGCCCGCCGGGTAGCCGTACTTCGTCATCCGGTGGTCGGTGCTCTCGATCGCGTACGACACCCCGAAGTACACGCCCACGACCAGCCCCAGCGAGCCGCACGCGATGGCCAGGGGCAGCGGCGAGCCGAGACCGAGCACGAGGGCCAGGGTGATGGCCACGGTCAGCGGGAGCACCTGGAGGAACATCCGCACGGTGAACCACGCCAGCCACGTCGGCTTGGTCGCCTGCCGGAACACCCACTCGCGGTGGCGCTGGGGGAGCCTGCCGCCGAGCAGGTACCAGAGCCGCAAGTGCGGGCCGGGCCGCCCGCTCACGTCCGCTCCGACGCGGCGATGACCCTGGTGAGCACGGAGTGCAGGTCGCGCAGCTCGTCCAGCGACATGCCCAGCTTCTCGACCACGGCGGGCGGGATCGCCAGCGCCCGCTCGCGCAGCGCCGCACCGGTCGCGGTCAGCGTGACGGCGAGTTGGCGCTCGTCGGCCGCGTCCCGCGACCGGGTGACGTACCCGATCGCCTCCAGCCGCTTCAGCAGCGGCGACAGGGTGGCGGGCTCCAGCGCGAGCAGGCGGGCCAGCTCCTTCACCGACAGCGGCGCGCGGCCCCAGAGGGCGAGCATCACCAGGTACTGCGGGTGGGTGAGCCCCAGGGGCTCCAGCAGCGGCCGGTACAGGGCCACCACGTTCCTGGACGCGATGGACAACGCGAAGCAGACCTGCCGTTCCAGGGCCAGCGGGTCCTCGACGTTTTGTGCACTAATCATTAGTGCCCACACTACGTCACGGCTTGGCCGCCACGGCGATCAGGTGAGCCGAAGCACCCAGCACGGACGGCTCCGACTCGGTCTCGCGCAACGACCACATCAGGTACTCGAAGCGCACCGGGTCGTCGTAGAGGGCGTCGAGGTCGGCGTTGGGCAGCATCCACGCGGCGCCCTCCAACCCGAACGTCCCGACGACGTCCAGCCCGGCCGCGCGCGCCTCGTCGGCCGCCTCCTCGGGACGGTGGAAGTACGCGGTGGTGAACCAGGGCGTGTCCGCCGGCGGCAGGTGCTCGCCGGTCGCCATCGAGTGCTCCACGAGCGCCCGGTAGCGCGTGTCGAGCGGGAACTCCTTGCGCAGCCCGTCGTGCAGCGCCGCGAGCCGGCCGATCACGGCGCCCGCCACCACCCCGCCCGGCCGCAGCACGCGTGACGCCTCCCGCCACGCCCGCACCCGGTCGTCGCGCTCCAGCAGGTGGTAGAGCGGCCCCAGCAGCAGCACCACGTCGAACGGGCCGTCGTCGGGCAGGTCGCGGGCGTCGCCGACGACGGCCGACACACCGGGCAGCGCCGCGGCGGCCTCCACGTGCGACGGCACGGGGTCCACCACGAGCACGTCGTGCCCGTCCGCCGCCAGCCACTCCGCGTGCACGCCGGTCGCGCCGCCGACGTCCAGCACCCGGCTGCGCGGCGCGAGGAACCGCCGCACGACCTCCTGCGTCCGCAGGAGCTCCAGCCGCCCGTTGCCGCCGCGCAGCCGTTCCCGCTCGAAGCCCCGCGCGTAGAAGTCCCGGATCTCCTGGTCCACCCCTCGACCGCAGGAGCGGCGGCAACCGCTTTACCCGCCCCGCGGTCGCCGGTTGCCCGTCACCCCGCTGTGCGGGCGCGAGGCGCACCCGCACAGCGGGGATGACCGTTCCCCGCGGGAACGCGGCACACCGTCAGGCCCGGGCGGACACCTTCTCCTCCTCCGGGTCGGCCCGCAGCGAGTCGACCAGCGCCGCCCGCTCCTCGGACGGCTCGGGCTTGATGAGCAGGCCGACCACCAGGTAGAGCAGCAGCGACACCAGCAGCGGCCAGGACACGATCACGGCCTGGGTGACGAACTCGACCTTGTTCTGCTGCATCACGTACAGGACGGCCCACGTGCCGAGTCCGCCGATCACCGAGCTGGTCGCGGCGGTCGGGCCGACCTTCTTGAACCACGGCAGCATGCCGAGCATCAGCGGGATCGCGATCGGGCCCATCGTCGCCGCCACGAGGGCGATCACGACCTTGAGCACGAACCCCTTCGTGTCGGCGGTCAACGCGATCGTCATGCTCAGCCCGATGAACGCGAACGTCGTGATCCGCGCCAGCTGCAGCTGCGCGGGCTCGCTGAGCCGCGTCACGCCCTTCCACAGCCTGGGCAGCATGTCCCGGGTGATGACCGCGGAGATCACGTTGGCGTCCGACGACACCATCGCCATGGTGTGCGAGAAGAACCCGGCCAGCACCAGGCCGATCATGCCCGCGGGCAGCATGAGCTTGCCCATCTCGACGTAGGCCTGCTCGGCGTTGCCCTCCATGCCCGGCACGATCAGCGGCGCCGCCCACATCGGGAAGAACAGGATCAGCGGCCAGACCAGCCACAGCACGCTGGACAGCAACGCGGACCGCTTGGCCGCGGCCCCGGACGGCGCGGCCATGTAGCGCTGCGCCAGGTTCCACATGCCGCCGTTGTACTCCAGCGTCTTGATCAGGAACAGCGCCATGAAGAAGATCAGCGTGTACTGGCCGGACAGCGGGTCGGAGTGCGACTCGGGCAGCTGGTCCCAGATCTTCCACATGAAGTCGAGGCCGCCGAAGTGCGCGGCGACCGCGACGAACATGGCGATGCCCGCGAGGCCCTGGATGATGAACTGGCCGAAGTCGGTCAGCGCGTCGGCCCACAGGCCGCCCATCACCGAGTAGACCATCGTGACGACGCCGACGATCGTGATGCCGAGCCAGATGGGGACGCCCGCGAAGCCCTGGAGCAGCAGCGAGACCGCGACCCACTTGGCGGCGATGTCCACGACCTTCAGCGCCGCGCCCGCCCACGCCATGATCTGCTGCGTCGGCACGTTGTAGCGGCGGGCCAGGTACTCCAGCGGCGACTTGACGCCGTGCTTGGAGCGCAGCCGGTTCCACGCGCCGGCCCAGAGGAACGCGCCGATGCCGACGCCGAGGCCGATCGTCAGCGCCCACCAGATGTAGACGGTGAGGCCGAGGCGGTAGGCCTCGGCGGCGAAGGCCACGAACATGACCGCGCTGTAGCCCGACATGTGGTGCGAGATGCCGGACAGCCACCAGGGCATCCTGCCGCCCGCGGTGAAGAAGTCGGCGATGTTCTTGATCCGCCCGCGTGACCAGTAGCCGATGGCCACCATCACGAAGAAGTACCCGCCGACGACGACCCAGTCGAGGGTGTCCATGAGGCCTCCACGAGTGCTCGGCCCACGGGTGGCAGCGCGTGTTACGGGGCGGCGGTGCGCGGCGTCCCACATGGGTGTGTGACGTAGGTCTTACGAGGCTGTTGCCGCCGGCGGAAGGTCGCGGGCGTTCATTGAGTCACATTCGTGACTGTTGTTCAGAAACGTGAACGCTGAAGCCGCTGATATACGGAAAGTAGTGCGGCCGAATCGCGTCATGGCTGGTCGGCCGCGAGGTCGCACCGGCATGCGAACCGTCCTCAACCCGCGTCCGCCCGTGGTCGGCTCGGAGCGGCGTCCCCCCGGCCCCGGGGTGGCGCTGGTCGACCCCGTGCCCCTGTTCCGCGAGGGACTGGCCGCCGTGGTGCGGCGCACGCCCGCCATGCACTGGCTGGGCGCCACCGGTCACCTGCACACCGCGGTGCGGATGCACGAGCGGCTGCGCCCCGACGTGCTGCTGGTCGATTCGATGCTCGACCCGCAGGGCCACCTGGCCACCCTGCTGACCGGCGGCGATCCGACACTGGTCGTGATCTCCCTCGTGCGGGAGCCGCACCGGACCGCGAAGTTCGTGCGCACGGCCCTGTCGTGCGGCGTGCGCGGGCTCGTGCCGCGGGCCGGCGAGATCGGCGAGGTCCTCCAGGCCATCTCCCGCACGCACGTCGACCGGACGTACCTGGACCCGACGCTGGCGCCGCTGGCCGCCGGGTTCACGCCCGCGGCGGAGGCGGGCTCGCGGCGGTCGCTGTCGCGGCGGGAGTACGAGGTGCTCCAGCTCATCGCGGACGGCCTGGAGAACCAGGCGGTGGCGAACGAGTTGTACGTCTCGGTCGAGACCGTGCGCACCCACGTGAAGAACATCCTGCGCAAGCTGCGTGCGCGGGACCGAACACACGCCGTGTCGCTCGCCTACCAGGCCGGGCTCCTGGCCAGCGGCGCGGCCCGCGCGTGACCCGTCTGGTTCGCCACACCGCGTCGGTCGGCCTTGCCGAGGTTACTGACAGGTAATACCCTGTTGTTACCGGTCAGTAGGGGACCGCCCCGACCAGCATGGAGTGAGCGACGAGATGGGTCACTACAAGAGCAACGTCCGGGATCTCGAGTTCAACCTCTTCGAGGTCTTCAACGTGCAGGACCACCTCGGCACGGGGCCGTTCGAGCAGTCCGACGAGGACACCGCGCGCGGCGTGCTTGCCGAGCTCAACAACCTGGCGGTCGGGCCGCTGGCGGAGTCCTTCGCCGACGCCGACCGCAACCCGCCCGTCTTCGACCCGAAGACGCACTCGGCCACGCTGCCGGAGTCGTTCAAGAAGTCCTACCAGGCGGTGTGGGACGGCGAGTGGTACCGCCTCTCGCTGCCCAACGAGCTGGGCGGCTTCGGCATCCCGCCCTCGGTCCAGTGGGCGGCCTCCGAGCTGATCCTGGGCGCGAACCCGGCCATCTACATGTACCTGGCCGGCCCGAACTTCGCCTCGGTCGTCCACAAGAACGGCACCGAGCAGCAGAAGCGCTGGGCCGAGATCATGATCGAGCGCGGCTGGGGCGCCACGATGGTGCTGACCGAGCCGGACGCCGGTTCCGACGTCGGCGCGGGCCGCACCAAGGCCACGCTCCAGGACGACGGCACCTGGCACATCGACGGCGTGAAGCGGTTCATCACCTCCGCCGACCAGGACATGACCGAGAACATCATGCACCTGGTGCTGGCCCGCCCCGAGGGCCCCGGCATCGAGGCGAAGCCCGGCACCAAGGGCCTGTCGCTCTTCCTCGTGCCGAAGTGGCACTTCGACCCTGAGACCGGCGAGTCGACCGGCGAGCGCAACGGCGCCTTCGTCACCAACGTCGAGCACAAGATGGGCCTCAAGGTGTCCACGACGTGCGAGCTGACGTTCGGTCAGCACGGCGTGCCCGCCAAGGGCTGGCTGCTGGGCGAGGTGCACGACGGCATCGCGCAGATGTTCCAGGTCATCGAGTACGCCCGGATGATGGTCGGCACCAAGGCCATCGGCACCCTGTCGACCGGCTACCTCAACGCCCTGGCGTACGCCAAGGAGCGGGTGCAGAGCGCCGACCTGACCCGGATGACGGACAAGACCGCGCCGCGCGTCACCATCACGAACCACCCGGACGTGCGCCGCCTGCTGATGCTGCAGAAGGCGTACGCCGAGGGCCTGCGCGCGGTCTACCTGTACACCGCGACGCAGCAGGACAAGATCGCCCTGGGCGGCCCGGACAAGGAGCTGGCGGAGAAGGTCAACGACCTGCTGCTGCCGATCGTCAAGGGCGTCGGCTCGGAGCGCGCGTACGAGCAGCTGGCGCAGTCGTTGCAGGTCCTGGGCGGTTCGGGCTTCCTGCAGGAGTACCCGATCGAGCAGTACATCCGGGACTCCAAGATCGACTCGCTGTACGAGGGCACCACGGCCATCCAGTCGCTGGACTTCTTCTTCCGGAAGATCATCCGCGACAAGGGCCAGGCGCTCGGCTTCCTCAACGGGGAGATCCAGAAGTTCCTCGACAACGAGGGCGGCAACGGTCGCCTGAAGGAGGAGCGGGCGCTGCTCAAGCAGGCGCTCGAAGACCTCCAGGGCATGCTCGGCGCGATGGTCGGCTTCCTGACCAGCTCGCAGGAGGACGTCCGCAACCTGTACAAGGTCGGCCAGAACACCGTCCGCCTCCTCATGACCGCGGGCGACGTGCTGGTGGGCTGGCTGCTGCTGCGCCAGGCCGACGTGGCGCTGGGCAAGCTCGACGGCCAGGTGTCGGCCAAGGACAAGGCGTTCTACGAGGGCAAGGTCGCGGTGGCGTCGTTCTTCGCGAAGTCCGTGCTGCCGGAGCTGACCGCGCGCCGCAAGATCGCCGAGGCGACGGACAACGCGCTGATGGACGTGGACGAGGCGTCGTTCTGACCGACGCGTGCTGAGGGACGGCGTGCTGAGCGTCGTTCGGGGCGGTTGCGAACGCTTCAAGCACGACGGACACGCCGGAGGGCGGCGCCCCAGCACGGGTGCCGCCCTCCGGCGTGCTCAGCCCTTGTGCGCCTTGGCGGCGGCGAAGCAGTAGGCGCCGAAGCCCAGGAAGCCGATCGCGATCACGGCCAGCGCGAACAGCCCGTACGGCTGCGCCGCCAACGTGTGCAGCGCCTTGTCCATCCCGCCGGACTCGGACGGGTCGGCGTTGATCGCCGCGAACCCGACCAGGATGCCGATGAGCACGTACGACGCGCCCTTCCCGATCCACCCGATCCGGCCGAGGCGCTCGACCCAGCCGCGCGTCGCCGGGGGCAGGTCGGACATGTCGAGGTCGTCCTCGAACGACTTCTTCACGCCCTTGCGGGCCACCGCCACGCCGAGGCCGATCACGAACAACGCCACCGCGCCCACGAGGACCTGGCCGAACGGCAGCGCGAGCACGCGCGCCGTCCACGTCTGGGACTGCTCGGTCGAGTTGCTCTGCGACGACCCGGTGGCGTAGCCGATCGCCGCGATGCCGATGACGATCCCCGTGACGGCGCGGCCGACCGAGCCGCACTTGCGGTACACGCGCTTGCGCTTCTTGGTCACCCACCCGTAGCCGGAGACGGCCATGGTGAGCTGCCAGCCCGCGAACGCGAACAGGCCCAGCGCCAGCACCCACAGCAGGATCGGGCCGACCGACGTCTGGGCGAGGGCCGAGACGGCGCCCTTCTGGTCGGTCCGCTCCCCGCTGTCACCCAGGACGACTTGCGCGGTCAACGCCGCCAGCAGCACGTGGACGAGCCCGTAACAGACCATCCCGGCCCGTCCGAGCACCTGCACGGCCGGATGTCTCCGCACCTCACCAGTGGTAGCCACGATCGGGTGATACCCGGTCGTGGCCACCGCGAACCCCCGGCCGCGCGGGCCGGACCTGCTCAGCCGCCCGGCGGCTTCTCGCAGATGATCTTGTACTGCGGGTCGTACCGGACGGTCCGGCTCTCCTGCCGCGACTGGCCCGTGCGGCGGTCCGTGATGGTGCGGGTGTCCGTCACCGAGAAGCCCGGCGCGCCGGGGCTCTCCTTGCAGTCGGGGCTGTTGACCTTCTTCTCCTGCGGCTGGGTGTGGTTGAACTCAGCGCTGGTCGAGCCGGTCACGTCGTAGTTCTTGGTGCCCCACAGCACGATCTTGATCGAGGACGGGGTCCAGATCGTCTGGATCGCCACCCCGGTCTCGTCCGGGTTGGTGAACTTGATGTCGATCAGGCTGTTGCCGGCGCCGTCCATGAACACGGTGGCCTCGCGCCCCTTCGGGTACCGCGAGATCCAGTAGCTGTGCTCCTTGTGCCCGGCGTCCTTCATGCCCGCGTGGTACGCCGCGTTGTACAGCGTCGTGGCGAACTGCGAGATGCCGCCGCCGACCGCCTTGCCGGGGATGCCGTCCTCGATGATGCCCGCCTCGACGTAGCCCTGGGCGGTGCCGCGGGGGCCGGTGTGGGCGTTGAGGCTGAACGTCTCGCCCGGCTTCACGATCGCGCCGTTGACCTTCTCGGCCACCACGCGGATGTTCGTGCCGGACGCGGGCACGAAGCCACCGGTCTGGAACTCGCCGATGACCTCCTTGATGCCCATCTTGTTCGCCTGCTCGGTGGTCACCTTCGCGGGCGTGTGCTTGTACTCGGCCTTGATCGCGCGGTCGTTGTCGCGCTTCAGCACGTCGAGCACGGTGGTCAGGGACTTGTCCCAGTCGATGCCGCGGCCGTCGACGGACTCCTTCACGACCGGCCGGCCGCCCTCGAACACGATCTGGGCGTCCTTGCCCTCCTTCTCCGTGTCCTTCAGCTGCGGACCGGCGTGCTCGACGAGCTTCGCGTTGTCGACCTTCGCGGTCAGGCTGCCGTCGTCGGCGGGCTCGAACACCAGCACGGTGGCCAGCTGCTCGGGCGTGAGCGTCGCGTCCTTGCCCTCGCCCTGCACGATCAGCGGCGCGGCGGTGGCGGGCTTGGCGACCTCGTCCAGCGCCTTCTGCACGCTCTCCTTGGTCGTCTTGACCGGGGTGGTGGCGACCGGCAGCTCGACCGTGCCGCCGTCCGCCCAGTCCGCGAGCACCTTCTCCGACGCGGCGGCCACGTCGAGCTTCTGGCCCTGCCTCGGGTCGACGGCGATCGGCGTGGCGCCCTCGAAGCGGATGGCGCCCTCGGCCGGCTCGTGGTCGGTCTGGGCGCGCAGGCCCTCCAGCGCGGCGGACAGCTTGGCCGTGTCGGTGCGCGTGGCGAAACCGACCTCGCGGGACGTGAAGAACGACGTCACGCGGGTGATCGGGGACAGCGGCTGGCTGCCCGCGCGGTCCAGCGTGGCGGCCCAGTCCAGCTCCAGGCCGGCCGCCTTCGGGTCGATCTCGGTCTCGACGTCGCCGGCGCGCGCCTTCACCGGCGCCGCCAGGCGGGGGCCGATCTCGTCGCGGAGCTTCTGCTCTGCCTCGGCGTGGCTCAGGCCGCCGACGGCCACGCCCGCGACCGTCACGCCGCGGGGCACGTCGCCGCCGGAGATGAGGATGTCCAGGCCGTAGAGGACGACCAGCACGCCGAACACGGCGGCGGCGATCAGACCGCCCTTGCGCAAGCGCTTGCGGCGAGCGTCGGCCTCGTCGGCCTCGGTGGTGTTGTCGACCATCACCGGGCCGTAGACGGTGGCGTCGGGCTCCGGCGGGGTCACCGGCGCGGCGAACACCGTGGTGGCCTCCGCCGGGGACGGCCGGTCGAAGCCGCCGGGCGGGGTGGTGATCGCCCTGGTCGCGTCGATGCCGCGCGGCGGGGTGCCCGGCTGCGGGATGCCCTGCGGCGGGGTGCCCGGCTGGGGGACGCCCCGCGGCGGGGTGCCGGGCTGGGGGACGTGCTGCGTGGGCTGCTGGGACGCGTCCTGCGGGAGGTGCTGCGTGGCGTCCTGCTGGACGTACTGCGTCGCGTCCTGCCGCGCGTCGGGCCGGACGTACTGGGTGGCGTCCGACTGGGCGTTCTGCGGCGCGTTCCCGGTGGCGTTCTGCTGACCGTTCGCGGGCGGGTTCTGCTGACCGTTCCGCGGCGGGTCCTGGGACCCGTTCGACGGGTGCGGGACGTTCCGGACGGTCGCCGCCTCGGGCTCGCCGTCCGGCTCCTCCTGGGGCCACGCCGCCTCGTTGAGCGAACTCGCCGGGATCTTCGTCGTGCGCTCAGAGGCGGTGCCCGACGGGCGGACCGGCTCCATGGCCGTGGTCCGCTCAGCGTCGTACTCCGGTCGCTGGTTCTCCGGCACCGCTCCCCCTCTTGCCTCTCGCAAGGTCCTGGGACTGCTTACCCGACCGCGTCACGATTACCCGGCCGTCGTCACGCGTCGATCACGGTCGGGCGGATCACAGGTAAAGGCCGGTCCCGTGGTCCGTCTGCTCGGTCGCGGTGGCGTGCACGTCCCGTTCCCGCATCACCAGGTAGGTCTGCCCGTGCACTTCGACCTCGAACTGGTCCTCCGGGTTGAACAGCACGCGGTCACCGACCTTGACGTGCCGCACGTTCGTGCCCACGCCCAGCACGTCGCCCCAGGCCAGGCGCTTCGCCATCTGGGCCGTCGCCGGGATCACGATGCCACCGCTGCTGCGACGTTCGCCGTCCTCCGGCGAGATCCGCACCATCACGCGGTCGTGGAGCATCTGGATCTGGAGCTTGACATCGGGCACCAGCAGAGTCTAGATGCCCTCGTCGAGACCACCCATCATCAGGGGTAGCCGGTGTGGACCGCCGGCCACCACGCGGATCGGGACGCCCCAGTCCTGTCGCGCCAGCTTGCACACCGGGTGCTCGACGGCCGGGTCGTCCGTGCAGCTGGCGGCCTGCGCGACGACGTGGAGCACGCCCTCCGCGATGCCGTCGGCGACGCGCAGCACGCGCACCAGGTCCGTGCCCACGCCCGCGCCCTCGACCAGCAGTTCCGGCGGCGAGCTGGTGACCTCCAGCCGGGTCGACGGCCCGAACCGGTCGTCCAGCTTCTGGCCGGTCGGCGGGGTGAAGACGACGGCCAGCTCCACCTCTCCGGGCGCGATCACCGACGGCGGGCGGCGCACCTGGTGGGCGTCGCCGCTGACCAGGCGCGCGCCGGGCGCGACGGGGCGTTCCAGCCGGTGCGCGGCGGAGGCGACGACGACCAGCTCGCCGTCCACGAGGACCGCGTCGGACGGCTCGGCGACGTCGGTGACCAGCGTGGACACCTCGCCGGTCGCCGGGTCGTAGCGGCGGATGGCGCCGTTGTAGGTGTCGGCGACGGCGACCTGGCCGTCCGGCAGGACGGTCACGCCCAGCGGGTGCTGGAACAACGCCTGGTCGGCCGGCCCGTCGCGGTGGCCGAAGTCGAACAGGCCCTTGCCGACGGCGGTGTGGACGGTGCGGTCGGCGTCCAGCCACCGCAGGGCGGACGTCTCGCTGTCGACCAGCCAGAGCCGGTCGCCGTCGGCGGCGAGGCCGGACGTCTGGGCGAAGAACGCCTGGTCGGCCGGGCCGTCGTGCAGGCCCTCGACGGTGGTGCCGGCGAGGCGCTCGAGGCGGCGTTCGACGGGCTTGAACAGGCCGAGCGTGTGGTTGCCGGCGAGCGCGATGGCGACGCCGCCCACGGGTTCCCACCAGGTGACGTCCCACGGGCTGGTGAGGTGGATCTCGTCGGCCGGGCCGTCCGTGGCGCCGTCGCGCCACTGCTCGCCCGTGCCCGCGATCGTGGTGACCTCGCCGGTGTCCAGGCGCAGGCCGCGCAGGAGGTGGTTGACGGTGTCCGCGACGACGACGTCGTAGCCGACCCGCGCGGCGACGTCCTCGGGGAGGAGCGCGAGGCCCGCGGGTTCGGAGAAGGTGGGTTCGAGGCCGTCGCGGCGGCCGCGCTCGCCGGTGCCGATGCGGCGGATGACGGTCTCGCCGTCGGTCTCCAGCTCGACCAGGCCGTGGTGCGCCGAGTCGCTGACCAGGAGGGTGTTGTCCCTGGTCAGGATGGCCTTGGCGGGGAAACGGAGTTCGGTGGCCGGTGGCGGCGGGGCGACGTACGGGCCGTCGCCGCGGTGGAGGGTGCCCTTGGCGTCGTGCTCGGTGACGAGCTCGGAGACGACCTGGCGCAGCGCGTCGAGGTGGCCCTCGCCGGCGGCGACGTGCACCACGTACCCCTCGGGGTCGACCAGGACGAGCGTCGGCCACGCCTTGACCGCGTAGTTCTGCCACGTCGTCAGCTCGGGGTCGTCCAGCACGGGGTGCTCCACCTCGTACCGCTCCACGGCCGCCGCGAGCGCCGCCGACTCCGCCTCGTGGACGAACTTGGGCGAGTGGACGCCGATCGTGACGAGGACGTCGGCGAACTCGGCTTCGAGGGGGCGCAGCTCGTCCAGGACGTGGAGGCAGTTGATGCAGCAGAAGGACCAGAAATCGAGCAGGACGATCTTGCCGCGCAAGTCGGCCAGCTTGAGTTCGCGGTCGCCCGTGTTGAGCCACCCGCGGCCCACCAGCTCGGGGGCGCGGACGCGGGCACGGCGGCGTTGTGCGGTCGTCACGCCGGGAGTCAACACGACTCGCACACCGACGTATTTCGGTGTCCACGATGTGGGCAAAAGAGAGCGGCCGCCGCGTCGATTCGACGACTTCCCCCGCGCTTCCCCATTTTGTACTATCTGGGGATGAGTGAGATGCCGATCAGCGTGGCGAGAGACCAGCTCGGCGACCTCGTCTCCAGGGTCGAGCACGCCCACGAACGCGCCGTCCTGACCAGGCACGGTCGCCCGGTCGCCGCCGTCGTCTCGATGGAAGACCTCCGACGGCTCGAAGCGGCGGAGGACGAAGCCGACCTCGCCGCCGCGCGGGAGGCACTCGCCTCCGCCGAGCCGCGGGTTCCGCACCACGACGTGCTCGCCGAGTTCGGTGACGCCTGACCCGTGGCGTATGAGATCGAGTGGACCGCTGCCGCCCTGCGGGAGCTTCGCAAGCTGGACAAGCAGACCGGGCGCAGGATCGTCCTGGCAGTGACGACCTTGGGAGCCGATCCCCGCCCTCCGGGATGTCGTGCGCTCGCCGGCCGGCCCGCGGGCGTGATGCGCATCCGGGTCGGCGACCACCGGGTGATCTACCAGGTCGAGGACACCAAGGTCTTGGTGACGATCGTGAGAGTGGCGCATCGACGCGAGGTGTACCGGAAGTCGTGAGGCCGGCCGCGGACCGGTTCCTGCGAGGCGGGACCTCAGCGCGGAAGGCGGGCGAGGACGACCACTGGGGCGTCACACAGCTCAACCGGCAGGTGTTCATCGGAGCGCTGAACGAGGTGCGCGTCGTGCGCGACGAGGTCATGCACTTCAGCCCCGACCCGCTGGAGCCGGAGCGGTTGACCTGCTTGGACAACTTCGTGAGGTGGCTCCGCGAGCTGGAGCCCGACGCCTGGCCCGGATGGGCGTCCGCGGTCAGGGGCGGCGGATTGTCCTCGGGCCCAGGACGGTGGCGTTGAGGGCTGTCACGCGGGCGCGGAGGGCTCGGTCGGCGGTGATCACGGTGCACGGGCGGTCGGTGGATTCGGTTCTCACGACTTCCACGATGGTGTCGTCGCCGTCGCCCGGGGCCGGCACGACGCGGACGCCGGGGATCGACTCGACGTGACGGGCCTTGCCCTCCACGACGAGGACGACGTCGAGGGGGCCGGGGAGGGTGGGGAGGCCTTGCTCGGCGACGGTGGCGAGGTCGTCGCGGAGGCGGGCGGCGGCGCCGGCGCGGTCGCGCCACCAGCCGTCCGGCACGGAGCCGACGACGTTGGCCGCGTCCACGACCAGGAGCGGGGGCGTCATCGGGTCATGCTCTCAGCAAACGTTCACGAAACTGTCGTACCCCGATGGCACGATGGAGTGGTCCATTGGGGGACGACGAACACGCAGGGGGATGCAGTGATGATCAGGCGCGCCCGCAGACGGGACGACACCTGGAACGGCTCGGCCACGGCGGGTTAGCCGGGCACGGGGCCGGACATGGGAAACCCCGCGGTGCTGCCAGGTCGGGGGTCCGACAGCATCGCGGGGTCACCTGACACATCGATACCCGATCGTGGACTGTTACACCCTCTATCGGGTGTGACAGAGATCACGTTTCGACATGTGACGAAGCCCTGCCGCGCGGGAGGTGCGGCAGGGCTTCATCGTCCCCCTTCGCCAGTGCGCGGACGACGGGGCGCGCACCCGGTGTCGATCGGGTGGTCGTCACGCGCGCCGGGAGGTCCACCCTCAGCGGAGGGAGGTCACCTGGGCCTGTGCGATCGCCATGAGCTCGTGACGCATGGCCGGGGTGGGCGCCATGTCGATCGCTCGGGCGACAGCCTTGCGGTTGCGAGCCTCGACACGACGAGCGCGGAGCTTCGCAGTGAAGTTCATCGGGGGTTCATCCCTCTCAAAGGTCTCTCTCGGTGGTGTGCCTCAAGTATGCACCCTCCAGAGCAGGAAATCACCCGATTATCCGGTGAGGTGTCGCACATACCGGCGAATCATCGGCCGTAACGCCTCCGCTCCCGACGATTCGCCTGGCGTACACCTCGCTGACCGGACGGCGACCCGACAACTCTCTAACGTGCGCGCTAGATCGCCCGATGCGACCGAAGCCAACGGGTAACCGCAGGTCGGGACGACGATCAGTCCTCGCGGCCGAGCAGGAACCGCCCGAAGTGCGGCACGGTGAACGCGATCTGCCCGCGCTCCGCCGAGTACACGAGCCCCTTCTTGATCAGGCTGTCCCGCGCGGGCGACAACGACGACGGCTTGCGCCCCAGGTGGTCGGCCACCTGCGCGGTGTTCACGCCCGCGTCCTTGCCGTCGGTCAGCTCCGCCATCGCCCGCAGGTACTCCCGCTCGGCCGGCGTCGCCCGCTCGTAGCGCGACCCGAAGAACCCGACCGCGAGCTCGGCGTCCGCCTCCGGGGCGGCCACCGCCACGTCCACCGCGGTGATCGGGTCGGCGGGCGCCGCGTCCCACGCCGCCTTGCCGTAGGCCTGGATGAAGTACGGGTAGCCGCCCGACGCGTCGAACAGCGCGTCCAGCGCCTCCGGCTCGATGCCCGCCTCCTCGCGGTCGACCGGCGCGAGCACCGCCCGGTCCGCGTCCTCCCGCGACAGCCGGTCGATCCGCACGTACCGGAACAGCCGCTCCGAGTAGGACTTCGACGCCGACAGCACGGCGGGCAGGTGCGGCAGCCCCGCGCCGACGACGACCAGCGGCGCGCCGGACTGCGACAGCTCGTGGCAGGCCGCGCACAACGCCGAGATGTCGTCCGCCCGCACGTCCTGCATCTCGTCGATCAGCAGCGCCACGCCGGCGCCCACGTCCTGCGCCAGCTCGGCGACCTCGGTGAACAGCTCCACCAGGTCGATCTCGATGTCGCCGGAGTCGGCCCGGCCGACCGCCGCCGGCACGTCGATGCCCGGCTGCCACCGGTCGCGCAGCTTCGCGTCCTCCGGGTTGGACCGCAGCGCGAACGCCTTGAGCACCCCCAGCACGGCCTCCACCCGGTCCGGCGCGCGGTGCCGCACGGCCAGGTCGCGGATCGCCCGGTGCAGCGCCGCGGACAACGGCCGGCGCAACCCCGCCTCGGGCCGCGCCTCGATCTTCCCGGCGCCCCAGCCGCGCTTGAGCGCCATCGACCGCAGCTCGCCCAGCAGCACGGTCTTGCCGACGCCGCGCAGCCCGGTGAGCACGAGGCTGCGTTCCGGCCGGCCGCGCGCGACCCGCTCGAGCACCACCTCGAACGCGCCCAGCTCCTTGTCGCGTCCCGCCAGCTCTGGCGGCCGTTGGCCCGCGCCGGGGGCGAACGGGTTGCGCACCGGGTCCATCCTCGGACGGTATCGAGGTGTCTAGGGCCGATCCAATACTTCGACCGTGTCGCGCGGTATCGGTCAATCTAGTGATCGAGCTATATAGAACTATGGAACGGCATGGCGGGTAGCGTCGGCGGCATGGCTGAGGTGGTGACGAAGGGCGTCGGCAAGGTCGAGCGGACCGCCGACCGCGCCGAGGTGCACGTGAGCTTCGAGACGACGGGCTCGACGCGCAACGAGGCGGTGGACGCGCTGACCGCGCGGGTCGCCGGGGTGGAGCCCGCGTTCCGGCGACCGGGGGTCGAGGTGCGGTCGCGCCGGCTCGACGTCCACGACAACTGGAACGGCAAGCGCCGCTCCGGCAGCCGGGCCGCGCAGAACTACGTGGTGCGGGTCGACGACCTGACCGGGCTGGACGACCTGCTCGGCGCGCTCGTCGTCGCCGAGCCGACCTGGCTGAACGGACCGACCTGGCAGCTCAAGGACGACGTCGACGCGGTGCGCGAGGCGCAGCGCGCGGCCGTGCAGGACGCGCGGCGGCGGGCGGAGGGGTACGTCGAAGCGCTCGGCGCGCGCCTCGGCCCGCTCCAGCGGCTGACCGACGGCGACGCGGAGGTGTGGGCGGCCGAGTCGGCGCGGATGGGGATGGCCGCGTTCGGCGGCGCGCCCGGCGTGCCGCCGGGGATGGACCAGCTCAACCTCGAAGCGCAGAACATCGTGGTCACGGTCCGCTGCACGGCGTCGTGGACCCTGCTGGACTGATCGCCGGCCACCACGCCCCGCCGCCGGGCGGCTCACGTCACCGGGCGGCGGGCGGGCGGTCAGCTGCTGGAGCGCGGCGAGGCCAGCTCGATCACGACCGAGCGGTTGCGCGCGGCGGCGTCGGGGATCAGCTCGCCGTACGCGTCGAGGTCGACGGCCAGCGGTGACGAGAATCCCGCCCCGACGACCTCGGTGATCGCCGACCGGCTCACGCCGAGGTCCACCAGCTCGGCCACCACCCGCTGGCTGCGCCGCTGGGTCAGGTCGGCCGCGGCCTCGGCGGACGCCGAGCTGGCCGTGCGGCTGATCACCCGCGCGGTGGTGCGGCCGTCGAACTTCTCCGCCACCCCCTGTAGCACCTCGCGCGCGCCCGGCACCAGCTGGTCGCTGCCCGCCTTGAACAGCAGGGAGCTGGGGATGTGCACCAGCGCGTCCTGCTGCACCACGTCGCCGATGTCCACCGTCGGCACCTCGGCGCGGCCGATCGACGCGCCGCCCGGCACGGGCTCGGTGTCGTGCGTGCAGCTCTTCGCACCGAACTTCGCGCAGATCCCGAGCCACAGGTCGACCAACGCGGCCTGCGCGCCCGGCGGCAGGGGGCGTTGCGCGCCGGCCACCTGGCCGAGGCCGGAGAAGATCACGTCCTTGCCGGTCAGCTCCGGCACCGCGTCGTCGGGCACGGACGCGACCACGGAGGCCAGGTCGAAGTCCAGGCCGAGCCGGGTCAGGTCCAGCGGCTCGGTCGTCTGCAACCCGCTGCTGTGCAGCACGAGCACCTCCGGACCGGGGCTGGTCGCCATGTCCGCGAGCACCGACAGCGGGTCCAGCTCCGGGGTCGTGCCGCCCAGCTGGGTCAGCTCGCCGGCCAGCCGGTTGAGGTTCTGCTCGAAGCCCAGCTCGCGCAGCGCGTCGTCGTCCTCGATGTCGTTGCCGTCGCGGACCGTGAAGTCCTCATCGGAGTGCGCGGCGCCGGACGCCTGGCCCTGCCGGTAGACGACGACCCTGGTCACGCCCTGGTCGACGGCGGCGGACAGCCGGTCGACGACGGTCCTGGTCAGCGCGACGCGGGGCTCGTTGGACGACGCGGTGACACCGATGCGGACGGTGGTCGCTTCGCGGGACGTCTCCCCGCAAGCAGCGCAGGACGCCGCCACAAGCACGACTGCGGCGAAGAGCCGTGAGTGGTTCATGCATTGGAAACGGAACGAGAACGCGTTGTGTTACCCCTAACACCCGTTCGGCCTAGTGCACGGAACTACTTTTCCACGATCGCCGTAACGCCCTGACCACCCGCAGCGCAGATCGAGATGAGCCCGCGACCGCTGCCCCGCTCGGCCAGGAGCTTGGCCAACGTCGCCACGATCCGCCCGCCGGTGGCGGCGAACGGGTGGCCGGCGGCCAGCGACGAGCCGTTGACGTTCAGCTTCGAGCGGTCGATCGGGCCGAGCGGGCCGTCCAGGCCGAGCCTGCCCTTGCAGAAGTCGGCGTCCTCCCACGCCTTCAACGTCGCCAGCACCTGCGACGCGAACGCCTCGTGGATCTCGTAGAAGTCGAAGTCCTGCAACGCCAACCCGGCCCGCGCGAGCATCCGCGGCACGGCGTAGGCGGGCGCCATGAGCAGTCCCTCGCCGCCGTGCACGTAGTCGACCGCGGCCGTCTCGCTGAACGTCAGGTAGGCCAGCACGGGCAGGTTCCGCGCGGCGGCCCACTCCTCCGACGCCAGCAGCACGGCCGACGCGCCGTCCGTGAGCGGCGTGGAGTTGCCCGCCGTCATCGTCGCGCCCTCGCCCCGGCCGAACACCGGCTTCAGCCGGGCCAGCTTCTCGACCGACGAGTCGGGCCGCAGGTTCTGGTCGCGGGTCAGGCCGAGGAACGGCGTGACCAGGTCGTCGAAGAACCCGCGCCCGTACGCGGCGGCGAGGTTGCGGTGGCTCGCGACGGCCAGCTCGTCCTGCTCCTCGCGCCCGATGCCCCACTCGCGGGCGGTGATCGCCGCGTGCTCGCCCATGGACAGGCCGGTGCGCGGCTCGCCGTTGCGCGGCACGTCCGGCACGACGTGCTTCGGGCGCAGCTTCAGCGCCGCCTTGAGCTTCGCGCCCGCGCCGCGGGCCCGGTTGAGCTCCAGCAGCACGCCGCGCAGGTCCTCGTTGACGCCGATCGGGGCGTCGCTGGTGGTGTCTACGCCGCCCGCGATGCCGACCTCGATCTGGCCGAGCGCGATCTTGTTGGCGACCGCGATCACGGCTTGGAGGCCCGTGCCGCACGCCTGCTGGAGGTCGTGCGCGGGCGTGTCGGCGGACAGCCTGCTGCCCAGGACGGCCTCGCGCACCAGGTTGAAGTCGCGGCTGTGCTTGAGGACCGCGCCCGCGACGACCTCGCCGAGCCGTTCGCCCTGGAGCCCGAACCGGCTGACCAGGCCGTCGAGGGTGGCGGTGAGCATGTCCTGGTTGGACGCGGTGGCGTAGGGGCCGTTCGAGCGGGCGAACGGGATGCGGTTGCCGCCGAGGATCGCTACTCGCGCCATGTCGTCCTCCGGAGTGGTGGGGCTTGCGCTGCCAATGTTACCTACTGACCAGTAGACTTACTAGTAAGTAGGGAGTGTGATGTGGGCATGGATCGCTACCAGTCGTTCGCCAGGTCCGGGTTCGGGCGGTTCGTCGTGGGCAAGCTGGGGCTGCCCGAGCCGTACCCGCTGCGCCGCCACTCACCCACCCAGCCTCCACTGGACGGACCGGTGCTGCTCGGTGGCGGCGGGCGGCTCGTGGGTCCGGTGGGCGCGGCGGTGAAGGCTCTCGGGCTGGACGTGGTGTCGGGCGCGGGAGCCGGGTCGGTCGGGGGTGACGGGTCGGCGGCCCAGGCGGGGTCGGCGGACCGGGGCGCATCGGCGGCGCGGGGCGGGTCGGCGGGCGCGGGCGGGTCGGCGGGCGCGGGCGGGCGTTATGGCGCCTTGGTGTTCGACGCGTCCGGCATCGACTCGGTCGAGCGGTTGCGGGAGCTGTACGAGTTCTTCCAGCCGGTGATCCGGTCCCTCGCGCCGTGCGGACGGGTCGTCGTGCTCGGCACGCCGCCCGAGCAGGCGGAGTCGCGGATCGCGCAGCGCGCGCTGGAAGGGTTCACCCGCAGCGTCGGCAAGGAACTGAAGCGGGGCGGCACGGCGCAGCTGGTGCACGTCGCGCCCGGCGCCGAGGACGCGATCGACTCGACGCTGCGGTTCCTCCTGTCGGGACGGTCGGCGTACGTGTCCGGCCAGGTGATCCGGATCGGCCCGGCCGACGTGGAGGCGCCCGCCGACCCGGACCGGCCGCTCGCCGGGAAGGTCGCGCTGGTCACCGGCGCGTCGCGGGGCATCGGCGCGGCGATCGCCGACGTGCTGGCCCGCGACGGCGCGCACGTCGTCTGCCTGGACGTGCCCGCGCAGGGCGAGGAGCTGTCCGCGGTGGCGAACCGGGTCGGCGGGTCGGCGGTGCAGCTCGACATCACCGCGCCGGACGCGCCCGCGCGGATCGTCGAGCACGTCG
Organism: Saccharothrix hoggarensis; assembly: GCF_052936025.1. Next base: position 7,451,779 of record NZ_CP193624.1, read on the forward strand.
AGCAGCGGCACGGCGGCGTGGACGTCGTGGTGCACAACGCGGGCATCACCCGCGACCGCACGCTCGGCCGGATGGACGCGGCCCGGTGGGACGCCGTCGTCGCGGTCAACCTGGCCTCCGTCGAACGGGTCACCGAGGCGTTGTTCGCCGCCGACGCGGTGCGCGCGAACGGGCGGGTCGTCGGCGTGTCGTCCATCGCGGGCATCGCCGGGAACGTCGGCCAGACGAACTACGCCACCACCAAGGCGGGCGTGATCGGCCTGGTCGACTCGCTGTCCGGCCGGGTCGCGGGGCGGGCCACGGTGAACGCGGTCGCGCCGGGGTTCATCGAGACGCGGATGACGGCGGCGGTGCCGCTGCTCATCCGCGAGGCCGGGCGGCGGATGAACAGCCTGTCGCAGGGCGGGCTGCCGGTGGACGTCGCCGAGACCATCGCGTGGTTCGCGCACCCGGCGTCGTCCGGCGTGAACGGCAACGTCGTCCGGGTGTGCGGGCAGAGCCTGCTGGGGGCGTGATGGCGAACCTGACCCTCCTGTACGCGAAGGCGGCGCTGACCGGGTTCACCCGGCGCGGCACCGCGCTGCCGGAGTCCACTGTGGACGTCCACGTCACCGTCGACCCGGCGCACTTGGCCCGCTACAACAAGGTCTGCGGGTTCGGCGTGCGCGACGAGCTGCCGATCACCTACCCCCACGTGCTCGGGTTCGAGTCCCAGGTCCGGCTGATGACCGGCCCCGGCTTCCCGTTCCCGCTGCCCGGCCTGGTGCACGTCGCCAACCGCATCCGGCAGCACCGGCCGATCGCGGTGTCCGAGCCGCTGTCGCTGCACGTGGCGCTCGCGGACCTGCGGCCGCACGAACGCGGGCGGCAGTTCGACGTGGTGACCACGGCGTCGGTGGACGGCGAGGAGGTGTGGGTCGACGTGTCGACATATCTTCGCCGGAGCGGCGGTACGTCGGCGGCGCCGGCCGCGCACGCGAGCCCGCCCGCGCACGTGGGCCCGCCCACCCCCACGGCGTCGTGGCGGCTGCCCGACGACCTCGGGCGGCGGTACGCGGACGTGTCCGGCGACCGGAACCCGATCCACCTGCGCGCGCTCGCCGCGAAGGCGTTCGGCTTCCCCCGTGCCATCGCGCACGGGATGTGGTCGAAGGCGCGGTGCCTGGCGGCCTTCGAGGGTCGGCTGCCCGACGCGTACGAGGTCGACGTGCGGTTCAAGGCTCCTGTCCTGCTGCCTGGCGAGGTGGACTTCTCGTCGTCGGGAACGGGCGACGGGTGGCGGTTCGCGCTCTGGTCCGACCGACCGCACCTGGAGGGCGTGATCACGCGCTGAGCGAGCCGACCTCCGCGCACGCCGGCGAGCACGCCCAGCCCGCCGCGACCCGGTCCAGCACCGCTTCGAACGCGCTCAGCATGGCCGGGTCGCACTGCTCCTCGTCCCACGCCACGTAGCTGGCGACCGTGACGGCGGGCGCCCACGGCAGCTGGACCAGCGCGCCCGTGTCCAGCAGCCCGGTGACGGTGACGCGCGGCAGCAGCGCCACGCCGTGGCCGGACAGGGCCGCGATCTTGACTCCCTCGATCGTGCCGAACTCCAGCGGCGGCACCACGCGCGGGCCCACGGCCGTCAGCTCGGTGCGCAGGATCGTGTCGTAGACGCACGCCGACTGCACGATCAGCGTCGGCGCCGACCTCAGGTCCTCGGTGGTCACGGCGGCGCGGCGGGCCAGCGCGTGGTCCGGCGTCGCGACCAGCACCAGCTCCTCGGTCGCCAGCCGCCGCGTCGCGGGACCGGTCGGGCCGGGGTCGATGGAGTGGGTGAGCGCGACGTCGATGTCGCCGCGGCCCAGCGCCGCCACCATCGCCTCCGGCCCCTCGTGGAAGGTGTGCAGCGACAGGCGCACCTTCGGGTGCGCCGCGTGGAACAGGCGCACGACGTCGGGCAGGCGGTAGGTGGTGATCGACTCGCTGGCGCCGATGGTGAGCGTGCCGCCGAGGACGGCCTCCGGCGCCACCGCCGAGCGCGCCTCCTCGGTGAGCCGGAGCAGCCTGGTCGCGTACGGCAGGAACCGCTCGCCGCTGGCCGTCAGCCGAACACCGTCCCGCCTCCGTTCGAACAGGCGCGCCCGGACGACCGACTCCAGGCCCTTGATCTGCGTGGTGACCGCCGATTGCGAGTAGCCCAGTGCCGCGGCGGCCCGCGTGATGCTCCGGGTCTGCGCCACCGCGCGAAAAGCGGCTAACTGCCTGACGTCCACAGCTATTCCTCCCCCAGGAACTGCTCTCGTTCAGCGGCCACCGTCAGAATGGCATTCTATTATTCTTTCCTCGAAAGTCCCTCATTACTACAAAGGGACCGGGGCGACCGCGCGGGACTACAGCGCGGTGATTCTTCACGCCCTGACAGATCATATCCACCCCACTACTTTGCGTCATAGACCGTTCGGGTGGTCTCGATTCGTAAAACGAAAGTTGTGCGGAACTCTGCGTAATACCGAGCGCATCTCATGTTTCATGTGCGATCCCGGCGCTTCGGCAAGCCGCGGTGCGGGCGGCGGCAGCCCGTGGGCCAGCGCCGCGGCGTTCAGCCGCCGGTCGTGGCTGAAGAACGCGGTGATGACGGGGCGCAGGCTCAACGCGGTGGCGAGGTGGACCGCACGCCGGGTGTCCAGGCCGTCGTCCGCCACGAGGTCCACGAGGTCGAGAATCAGTGCGGACACCCGTATTTCCAGAAACCTCGGGTCTTCCAGCAACCGGTCCACCCGCCGCCGCGTGCCGCGGCCGGCCGCCTCCACGCGGGTCAACGAGCTGAACGCGGCCAATTCACCGGACCGCGCGGGCGGAAAGGCGGACAGCGCCGCGCCGCCGCGCCCCGAGGCGAGGCGCAGCAGCGCGGTGGTGTGCAGGTAGATCACGGCGGCACCGCTTTCATCACGATCGGCACGGACGCGGTTCAGTCGTGCGCACGACTGCGGTGCGCGGCCACCCGCATCCGGTTCCCGCAGGTGGCGGCGGAGCACCAGCGCCGCCTCCCGGCCCGGGAGGTGTCCACGAAGAAGCTGCCGCAGACCTCGGCCTCGCACTGGTGCAGCCGGTCGCGCTGCGGGCCCGTGACCAGGTCGACCAGGTCGCGGGCCACGAGGCCGAGCACTTGCGCGGTCGTCGGCCGGACCGGTTCCGCGCGCAGGTCGGTCCGGCCGTCGGGGAGGTCCTCGGCGCGCAGGCGGACGGCGGGCGGCGGGTGCGCGGCCCACCGGTTGACCGACTCGACGTCCGCAGGCCGGGCGCGCGTCCCGTCGACGACGACCTCCAGGAGCCGGTACGCCGTCTCGCGCAGCGCCCGGAACTCCCGGAGGTCGACCTCGTCGGGGTCGGCGGCGGGCGACAGGCCGCGCGCGGCCAGCCACTCGGCCAGGGTCGCCGGGCTCGTCAGGTCGTCGCGGGGTGCGCCGCCGAGGCGGCTGCGCACCGTCGCGACGAGGTCGAGTCCCAGCCGGCTCGCGGTCGGCGGTGTCACGCGCGTCCTCCTCGAAGCCGGCGTCCCGGCGGACCGGGTCAGCGGACCGGCTGCTCGCGGGGCATCAACAAGGCCGAGGCTACCGCCGGCACCGCGCCGACCAGCACCATCACCACCGGCCACGACGACGCCGCGAGCACCAGCGGGATAAGCAGCGGCGTGACGAACGCGCCGCCGAAGACCATGGTGTTCTCCAGTCCCAGCGCCGTGCCGGAACGCTCGGCGCCCGCCATCGTGGCGATCTCCGCGTAGTGCACGCCGTGCCAGCCGCAGGCCAGGAACCCGGCCGCGACGAACAGGCCGACCACCAGCCAGCCGGGCGCGACCTCGTGCAGCGCCACGCCGACGAAGGCCGCGGCGATCAGCCAGCTGTAGACGCGGACCAGCGTGCGCCGGTACCGGCCGCCGCGCTGGTCGGTCCACCGGCCGCTCCACACGCGGGACGCGCCGCCGAGCACCTGCACGACGACGAGCGCCACCACGACGCCCTCGATCGGCAGCCCCATGACGGAGGTGAGGAACACCGAGCCGAACGTCAGCACGGTGAACTGCGGCAGGTCCAGCAGGAACGCCACGATCGCGACGCGCCAGATGTCCCAGCGCACCAACGGGTTCGGCAACGTCGTCGCGGCCACGCCGTCGGACGCCTTGGTGCGGGCCAGCGGCGGCTCGTCCAGCCACGCGATCACGGCGATCGTCGCGGCCGCCATGAACAGCGTCAGGAACAGGAACACCCAGCGGAAACCGGCGCCGACGGCGAGCGTCGGCATGATCGCCGCGCCCAGCGCGCCACCGGCCGGCACCGCGGCCACCCGCAGGCTGATCGCGAAACCCCGCTTGTCCGGCGGGAACCAGCCCATGACCGCGCGGCCCGACGCGCCGTTGACGCAGCCGCCGAGCGCCCCGGACAGGAACAGCACGACGGCCAGGGCCCAGGCGGCGGGCGCCACGTCCGCGCTCGGCACCAGGAACGCGGTGACGTACGCGAGGGTCAGCGTCGTGCCGGAGAGGCCGACGATCAGCACCTTCCGCTCGCCGATGCGGTCGGACAGGATGCCCCAGAACACGTCGGTGATGAAGATGCCCGCGGTCACGGCGGCGAGCACCAGGCCGAGCTCGGACAGCGAGTAGCCGTAGGCGGCCTGGAGGATGGACCCCGAGGTCGGGATGCCCTGGAACGTGGCGCTGAACGCGGCCTGGGCGAAGATGCCGATCCCGAGGATGCCCCACCGGTAGCGGGGCGAGTGCGGCTTTCCGGTCCGGCCGATCACGACCTCGGTCGTGGGCGGTGGCGCGAGCGCCGGCCGGTCCTGGGTCTGGGACATCGCTTCTCCTGGTCTTCGTGCGGAACCGACAGCTCCGGCGGGCGCATGTAACGGGTTGAACCCGTTACATGATGGCGTTGAAGGGGACAGCTCGGCAAGGGGGATCACGGCCGTGGGGTGTGGGGCCCCACGGCCGTGAGGGGGGAGGGGGATCTCCCCACGGACGGGAGGCCCGTGGGGAAATCGCGGTGCGCGGGGGTCAGCCGGCAGAGACGGAGTCCGCCGACACCGAGGCGGACTGCGCGCCCTCGACCGGGTCGTCGATGATGCGGCGGGTGCCCTTCTCCCGGATCACCAGCGCGAAGCAGCCGGTCGGGCTGGAGACCTGGTGGATGCTCTCCGGCTTCTCGACGAACAGCGTGCCCGCCGGGTAGCGGTCGCCGTTGTCGTTGTGCAGCTCGCCCTCCAGGATCAGCAGCACCTCGAAGCCCAGGTGCTCGTGCAGGTCGCCGTGCGAGCCGGGCTTGAAGTGCGCGATGTACGCCTCCGCGCCGGCCGGACCCGTCTCCGCCTGGGTGTACAGCCACTCGACGTCCACCGCGTTGCGGCCCGGCTGCACGTACTCCTCCCACGCGATCTGCCCGTTGTGCAGGCCGCCGTCGAACAGGGAGTGGTAGACCTTGATGTCGCGCATGTCCTTGCTCCTCAGGGAATTGTCGGATTCGGTGCGGGTGTCGGCAGTGGTCTGGACGGGGATGTCGGCGGTCGTCACGACGGAGGTCTCGGTGGTCGTCACGACCGGGGTCCCGGTGGTCGTCACGACCGGGGTTTCGGCGGCGCGGCCGATGCCGGGGGCGCTGCCCGCGGGCAGGTCGTCGGCCAGGTACTCGACCTCGGCGAACTCCACGCCGGCGGCCCGTTCGACGTCACGGGCGCGCAGCTCGGCGCGGCGGATCTTCCCCGAGGTGGTCTTCGGCAGGACGGCGAACTCGAGGCGGCGCACCCACTGGTGCGGCGCGAGGTTCGCCCGGGCGTGGTCGAGGATGCGGCGGGCCGTGTCGGCCGACGGCGTCTCGCCCGCCACCAGCGCCACGTACGCCTTGGGCACCACGAGGCCCACCGGGTCGGGCGCGGGCACCACGGCGGCCTCGGCCACCGCCTCGTGCTCCAGCAGCACGCTCTCCAGCTCGAACGGCGAGATGCGGTGGTCGAACGACTTGAACACGTCGTCCGTGCGCCCGACGTAGTGCAGGTAGCCGTCCTCGTCACGGCGCCCGATGTCGCCGGTGTGGTAGTAGCCGCCCGCGAACGTCCGCGCGTTCTTCTCGTCGTCGCCGACGTAACCGGGCATCACGCCCACCGGCCGGTCCGGCGACAGCGCCACGCAGATCTCGCCCTCGTCGCCCACCGCGCCGGTGTTCGGGTCGACCAGCACGATCTCGTAGCCCGGCAGCGGCTTGCCCATCGAGCCGGGGCGCACCGGCAGGGTCGGGGTGTTGCCGATCTGCGCCGTCGTCTCGGTCTGGCCGTAGCCGTCCCGGACGGTCACGCCCCACGCGTCGCGGACCCGCTCCACCACCTCGGGGTTCAGCGGCTCGCCGACGCTGCCCGCCTCCCGCAGCCGGACCGGCCAGCGGCGCAGGTCGTGCTGGATGAGCATCCGCCACGCGGTCGGCGGCGCGCAGAACGTGGTGACGCGGTGGCGCACCATGTGGTCGAGCAGTTCCTCGGTCGTGTCCGCGGTGACGCTCAACAACGTCGCCTCGGCGTTGAAGGGCACGAAGAAGCTGCTCCACGCGTGCTTGGCCCAGCCCGGCGCCGAGACGTTCAGGTGCACGTCGCCCGGCCGCACGCCGTTCCAGTACATGCCGGACAGGTGCCCGACCGGGTAGCTGACGTGGGTGTGGGGCACCAGCTTCGGCCTCGACGTGGTGCCGGACGTGAAGTAGAGGAACAGCGGGTCCTCGGCGCGGGTCGGGCCGTCCGGCACGAAGTCGGCGGACGCCGAGCGCAGGTCGTCGTAGTCCAGCCAGCCGGCGACCGGGCCGCCGACGCTGATCCGCGTGACGTGGTCGGGCAGGCCGGCGAACCGGGGCGTCAGCTCGGCGGTGGTGATGACGTGCCGCACGGCGGCGCGTTCCACCCGGTCGGCCAGGTCGGCCGCGGACACCGTGGTGAAGGTCGGGACGACGACCGCCCCGAGCTTCATCGCGGCCAGCAGCGCCTCCCAGACGGCGACCTGGTTGTCGAGCACGACGAGCAGCACGTCGCCGCGGGCCACGCCGGCGGCGCGCAGGCCGTTGGCGAGCCGGCTCGACCGCTCGGACAGCTCGGCGTAGCTGAGCCGCTCCTCGGCCTGGCCGCGGATCGCGTGCAGCGCGGTGCGGTCGTTGCCGCGGGCGACGGCGTCGAACCAGTCGAGCGCCCAGTTGAACTCGTCGAAGTGGGGCCAGGTGAACTTGGCGCAGGCCTCGTCGTGGTCGTCGTGCAGGCTGAGCAGGAGGTCGCGGGCGGCGCGGAAGCGCTCGGTCGGCGAGGTGGGCACGGCGATGTCCTTCCTGGTGGGGGTCAGCCGGCGACCGGCGACGGCGTCCGGGTGGAACGCGCGGTGAGGACGACGGGTTGGAGGGCGCGCCGGGCGCGCAGGATGTCGGCGGCCACCGCGTCCGCGTCGGCGTGGAAACCGGTCAGCGGACCGGGCCTGCCGTTCCCGATCTGGGTGAACCAGCGGGTGTTCTCGGTCGGGATGCCCAGCGCGAAGAGGTTCGGGTCGGGGCGGCCGAGGGCGTCGACGACGTGGAACGGCGCGCGGGTGACGGCGATGCCGCCCGCGGCGAACCGCTGCCCGGTGACCGGGTCGGTGTTGACGTGCTCGCTGACCAGGCCGTCCGCGAGGAGCCTGCCGTACAGCTCGTCGGTGTTGGCGCTGAGCCGGGGCCGCGGAATGCGGGCGTCGACCAGGGTGGTGACCTCGCGGCGCGAGCCGCGCACCTGGTTCGAGCGCAGGACGAACGTGCCGGAGTCCGGGTCGGTCGTGACCTCCGTGCCGGGACCGACGACGGTGAGCACGCCGGCGCGGATGAGCGCGCACGCCTGCGCCACGCGGGACGCGGGCGGACCGGCCGAGACCATGGTGTTGATCGGGTTGAACCAGGACAGGAAGTCGTCCCGGTGCGAGCCGGGGCGCAGCCCGGCGAACTCGACGGCCTGGCGGACGCTGCCGCGGATGTCGCGCAGGATGTCCAGCGCCGCCTTCAGCGGGTTGTCGACGTTGCCCTGCCGGGCGTGCGCGATGTCCCGTCCGAGCAGGTCCAGCAGGTGGTCGTGGAAGTGACCGGGGTCGGTGAACTCCAGGCCGCTGAACGGCCGCGCCAGCCGCGGCAGGTCCACCGGCTCCACGTCGTCCACGCCGAACTCGGCGAGCAGCCGCCGCACGGGCGGGGCGTCGTGCGGCTGCCGCAGCTCCTGGTGGCGTGCGGCGAAGAGCCCGGCCGCCTCGTCGCCGTGCCTGCGGCGCACGTGGGTCGTGTAGTAGACGTGCTCGACCTCCAGGCGCAGCAGGGGCAGGACGTCGCGCTGGAAGTCGAGCTGCGCGGAGCCGTCCGCCCGCTGCGCGGCGCGCCGGGCCTCCGTGATGGCGTCGACGGTCGCGATCACCGGCCGGTAGCGGTAGGTGGGCGCCTTCTGGTTGCGGCCGCGGGCGAGCATCACCAGCCCGCTGCGCGAACCGGCGACCAGCCGCGGTTCCCGGCCGCTGGGCAGGTAGACCGTCTCGCCGTCCTCCTCGGCGAACCGCCCGCCGCGGCCGAGGGTCAGCTCGGCCACCACGTCGAAGAACGTCAGCCCGAGACCGATGACGCCCACCTGCTCACCGGGTTCCACCAGCGACAACGGCATGTCGGCCGCCGAGTCGCCGCGCAGGTAGCGCAGCGGCGGGCGGGTCCGGGCGAACGTGAGCAGCGCGGCTTCCTCGTCGTCCGGCGCGTTGCGGGGGTGGCCGGTGGTGAGCACGACCTTGTCGACCGCGATCCGGCGCCCGCCCGAGCCGACGACCACCGTGCGGCCGTCCCGGCGGTCCAGGTTGACCGCCGCCTCGGCCACGTGGTGGACCAGCACGCCCGGCGGCGCGTGCTCGACCATGCTCTCGTAAGCCATGCGGAGGTACTGGCCGTAGGCGGCGCGGGGGCCGTAGTCGTCCGGGCCGATCGCCGCCCACTTCGGGTCGGGGTGGACGGCGAGCCACTCGGCGAACGACGGACCGTGGCCGGCCCGGGTGGGACCGCCGTCGGGGCCCGACGAGAACGCGCTCACCTCGCCCGCGGCGGTGTTCATCAGCAGCCACTCGCTCTGGGAAGTCCGCCAGATCCGACCGGCTCCGGCTTCACCGGGCTCGAACACCCAAATCCGCACCTCGTCCGCCGGAGTGTTCCCGGCCAGCCGTAAGAGCAGCCTTTCCAGCACGGAAAGCCCGCGCGGACCGGCGCCCACGATCGCCACGTCCGGATACGCGCGCAGCGCAGCGTCAGACACGAGTTCCCTTTCGTCGAATTCGAATGTCCACCGGATATCAAGCGAGGTGGATTAATCGCTCACGACGAAGGTAATTGCGCGCCCGAAGCGGGCACAACAAGACATCCTCGATGTCTGGATCGAAGAAGGAGATGCCCGGTTCGCCCGGGTTACCCCCGGCCCGACGGCGGGCGCCACACGTCGCCCGCCACGAGGTCGCCGAACCCCATCCAGACCAGGTTCATCAGGCGCGCGGCCACGACGACGGCCGGCTCGTCCGGGTTGTCGAGCCACCAGTCGGCCAGCGACTCGCCCGCGCCGACGAGCGCGGCGGCCAGCGACTCGGCCTCCTTGTCACCCGCGCGCGGCACGTCGGCGAAGTCCGACGAGTGCACGAGCAGCGCGGCCACCAGGCTGATCGCCCGGCCGCGCATGTCCGCGAGCTCCCGGGCGAACGGCCCGCCCTGCGAGGACGCCTGCCGGTGCAGCACCTGCCAGCTCGCGCGGTTCTCGCCGACGAACCCGAAGAACGCCCGGAGTCCGCTCCACAGCTGGACGTCCGGCGGTTCCTCGGCCTCCACGCCGTTCGCGATCGCCTCCATCATGCGGGTCGCCTCGCGGCGGATGCAGGTGGCGAACAGCTCTTCCTTCGAGCCCAGGTAGGCGTACAGCATGGGCTTGGAGATGCCCGCGACCTCGGAGATCTCGTCCATCGACGCGGCGTGGAAGCCCAGGCGCGAGAAGACGTCCACCGCGGCGTCCATGATCTGCCGTTCGCGCACCGCTCGTGGCAGTCTCTTGGCCCGACCCGAGCGGACCGGCTGCTTCGCGTGCATCACACCCCCTGGATGGCTGGGACAAGATTACTCCCCGCCCCTTGCCGCCCTACCTACTCGCCAGTAGACTTACCACCCAGTAGGTAGCGGAGGTGCCACATGACCATCGACCTGACCACCGAGGCGGTCGCGAAACTCGGCCCGCGGGAGCTGATCTCGACGCTCAAGCAGGTCGACCCCGGCGATCCCGCGCTCAAGGACCTCGACATCGACGTCATCGCGCGCGGGATCGACCCCCGGAAGCTCGGCAAGGACGAGTTCGCCGACCTGCTGGGCGTGCTCGGCACGCTGGCCGACGGCGGCGCCGACCTCGACCTCGCGAAGATGGACGCGCAGAACTTCGCGCGGATCATCTCGCGCGCGTCGAAGGACCAGGTCGAGGCCGTGACGTCCCGGCCGGGGCTGCGCGAGCGCGTGCTGGACGAGGTGTTCCGGCGCATGGAGGCGCACTTCCGCAGCGAGCGCGCCGGCGCCACGCGCGCGGTCGTCCACTTCCACCTGACCGGCGGCTTCGACGGCGACGACGTGTACGAGGTCGTCATCGAGGACGCCAGGTGCACGATCAACAAGGGCGCGACCCGTGACCCCCGGGCCACCGTCGCGTTGGGACCGGTGGAGTTCCTGAAGCTCGCGACCGGCAACGCGTCGGCGCCCGTGCTGTTCATGACCGGCAAGCTGAAGGTCCAGGGCGACCTCGGTTTCGCGGCCGGGTTCATGAGCCTGTTCACCATTCCGAAGGCGTGAGGGGACCATGGGCGGTTTTTCGCTGGAGCTGAACGAGGACCAGGTCGACCTGCGCGAGTGGGTGCACGGCTTCGCGAAGGACGTGATCCGGCCGGCGGCGTCCGAGTGGGACGAGCGCGAGGAGACCCCGTGGCCGGTGATCCAGGAGGCGGCGAAGATCGGCCTGTACGGGTTCGAGGCGCTGGCCACCTGGTTCGCCGACCCCATCGGCCTGTCGCTGCCCATCGCCACCGAGGAGCTGTTCTGGGGTGACGCCGGGATCGCGCTGGCGCTGATGGGCACGGGGCTCGCCGCGGCGGGCATCTTCGCGTCCGGCTCGCCCGAGCAGCTGGCCGAGTGGGTGCCCGAGTGCTTCGGGACCGAGGACGAGCCGAAGCTGGCGGCGTTCTGCGCGTCCGAGCCGCAGGCGGGGTCCGACGTCGCCGGGTACCGGACCCGGGCCGTGTACGACGAGGCGAAGGACGAGTGGGTGATCAACGGCCAGAAGGCGTGGGCGACGAACGGCGGCATCGCCAACGTCCACGTCGTCACCGCGGTCGTCGACCCCGCGCTCGGCGCGCGCGGCCAGGCCGGCTTCATCGTGCCGCCGGGGACGCCCGGCCTGTCGTCGCCGGGGAAGATCAAGAAGCACGGGATGCGGGCGTCGCACACGGCGGACGTGTTCTTCGACGACGTGCGCGTGCCCGGCCGGTGCCTGCTCGGCGGCAAGGAGCGCCTGGACGCCAGGCTCGCCCGCGCCCGTGAGGGCCAGAAGGCCGGCGGCCAGGCCGCGATGGCGACCTTCGAGACCACCCGCCCCACCGTCGGCGCGATGGCGGTGGGCGTGGCGCGTGCGGCGTACGAGTACGCGCTGGAGTACGCGAAGGACCGCGAGGCGTTCGGCCGCAAGATCATCGAGAACCAGTCGATCGCGTTCGACCTGGCGAACATGAAGATGGAGATCGACGCGGCCCGGCTGCTCGTGTGGCGGGCGGCGTGGATGGGTCGCAACAACGTCCCGTTCACGGCGGGCGAGGGGTCGATGTCGAAGCTCAAGGCGGGCGAGGTGTCCGTGTGGGCGACGGAGCGTGCGATCCACATCCTGGGTGGGGCGGGGTACACGCGCGAGCACCCGGTGGAGCGCATGCACCGCGACGCGAAGATCTTCACCATCTTCGAGGGGACGTCGGAGATCCAGCGGTTGGTCGTGGCCAGGGCCATTTCCGGGATGTACATCAAGTGAGTTGATCTCCCGGGCCGCTCCCCCAGGCCGCTCGGGAAAGCGGGCGGGGTCTTCGGGACGCGGAGGACCCCGCCTCCTGCTGTCCCCTCGACGCGCCCTGTCGTTCCGCCTCCTCGGCTCGTCCTCGGCGAATCAACCCCCGAAAGGATGTGTTGGTTAACCCGCTCGGGGTAATCGCCTTGAACCGTGGGCGTGCCCGCGGGATCTGACACCCCGGCAAGAGGAGCAGGAACGATGACGAGTGGAATCACCGAGGGCATGCGCGACTGGACGGGCCGCACCGTCTACGACACCGCCGGCGACAAGATCGGCAAGGTCGGTCAGCTGTGGACGGATGACGACGACGGCCGGCCCAGCTGGGTCACCGTGCACACCGGCCTGTTCGGCATGAACGAGACGTTCGTGCCGGTGCAGGGGATGCACCCCCGCGGCGACGGCGACCTGGAGACGCCGTTCGACAAGGCGCAGGTCAAGGACGCCCCGAACGTCAGCCCGGAGAGCGGGCGCATCGAGCGCGACGACGAGTCGCGCCTGTACTCGCACTACGGGCTCACCGGCGGCCGCACGCGGGAGGACTTCGACGACCGTCGCGCTACGGGCCGTGAGGCCGTCGGGCACGACACGTCCGGGCCGACGACGGACGACGCGATGACCCGCTCCGAGGAGCACCTGCGCGTGGGCACCGAGCAGCGGGAAGCGGGGCGCGCCCGGCTGCGCAAGTACGTGGTGACCGAGCAGGAGCAGGTGTCCGTCCCCGTCACCCGCGAGGAGGTCCGCGTCGAGCGCGAGCCGATCACCGAGGGCAACCGGTCGCAGGCGATGTCGGGTCCTGACATCTCCGACGAGGAGCACGAGGTCACCCTGCACGAGGAGCGCCCGGTCGTGGACACCGAGGCCGTTCCGGTGGAGCGGGTCAGGCTGGCGAAGGAGCAGGTCACCGAGACCGAGACCGTCTCCGGAGAGGTGCGCAAGGAGCGGATCGACACCGAGGGCGACGTCGAGGGCCGCACCCGCGACCAGCGCTGACCGTCCACGGCACGCCGGCGCACCCGCGTGACCGGTGGTCGAAGCCCCGAGGCCGACGAGCCGCGGGGCTGCGGCCACGTGGGGCGGGCGCCGCTCAACCCTGCCGCGCCTCCACGACGACACCGGCGCGGGTGAAGAGGCGGATTCGGGTGGGGCGCCAGTCCAGGGTGACGAAGCTCGTCTCGTCCTGGTTGACGACCTGGACGTCGAAGCCCTCCGCCTCCAGCCTGGGCACGGCGGCGTCCGGCGGGTTCCCCACCAGGTCGGCCAGGTCGAACGACGGTTCCGGTGCGGGGGGTGGGATCACGGGTCCCATTCGACCACGTGTCGACGTTCCTCGGCACGGTCGGTTCGCGGTTACGCTCGGCGCATGATCGGGGTGGTGCAGTGCGTCGTGCTCGACTGTCCGGAGCCCAGGGCGCTGGCGACGTTCTACCAGGGCGTTCTCGGCGGTGAGGTCGATCGGCCGGACCCGCGGTGGTCGGTGGACGACGACTGGGCCACGTTGCACGTCGAGGGCGGGCCGGTGCTGTGCTTCCAGCGGGTGGCGGAGTACGTCGCGCCGGAGTGGCCCGATCCGCGCAGGCCGCAGCAGTTCCACCTGGACGTCGGGGTGGAGGACCTCGGCGTGGCCAGGGCCGAGGTCCTCCGGTTGGGCGGGACGTCGCTGGACGACTCGCACGAGGCGTGGTCCGTGTTCGCCGATCCCGCCGGCCACCCGTTCTGCCTCGTCCGGGAGTAGTCAGCGCCCCGCTTCGACCAGCCACGCCCGTTCGGCGGTGGTGTCGGGGATCTGCGTCTCCCAGCCGTTGACCTTGGCGATCAGCTGCCAGTAGCGCTCGGCCCTCGGGTCGCCGAACTCCTCCATGCGCCGGGACAGCTCGGGGCCCACGCCGGGCACGTCCAGCGCCGACGCCCACCTCTCGTTGATCCTGGCGACGATGGCCGCCGCCTCCGGCGAACGCGGGTCGACCCCGGCGTCCAACGCCTCGCGCGCCTGGGCGAACGCGTACTGGAACGCCTCCATCTGCGCCGGCGTGCTCGGCGACATGTCGGCGCCTTCGGCCCGCAACTCCTGGTGCCGCTCCGACATCCGCCGGATCGACGCCCGGAAGTCCGGGTCCCGCACCAGGTTCGCCAGCTCGATCCACGCCTCCAGCTGCTCGGGCGTCGGGTCGTCCGGCAGCTCCACCCGCACCGACCTCATGTGCTGCTCGAAGTTCGGCTCCAGGTCGAGCCCGCCGAACACCTCGTCGAAGAAGTCGTCGAGGATCGCCTGCCGCTCCTCCTCCGACAGCCGCGCCAACTCGTGCACCATCTCCACCTCCCCGTTCCGCGCCACGACCCGCAGCACGGCCCGGCGCAGCCGGAGCGTGCGCATCTGCGCGTCGATGGCTTCCGCGTGCGTCCGCGCCACCTCGGCGACGGACACCTCCCGTGCCAGGACACGTTGCGCGGTGGGCAGGTCGACGCCCAGGTCGCGCAGGGTCCGCACGAGCTTCAGCCGCGCCAACCCGTCGACGTCGTAGGTGCGGAACCCGCCCGCCGTGCGCCCCGCCACGGGGATCACGCCGGAGTCGGAGTAGAACCGGATCGTCCGCGTGGACAGCCCGGTCATCCGCGCCAGTTCGCCGATCGAGTAGTGCGTCACGGGGACCACCCTGAACTTTCCAGTCACTGGAACTTCAACCCGATTAACGCACGGCCGCTCGCCCAGCCGGCAAGTGAAGATCGGTCTGACGGTGGTCGCGGGCTTCGGCGGTGTCGTCGCGCTCGCGGTCAACTACCGCAGGCAGCGGGTCACCGAGGCGGCGCACGTGCTGACGCTCGGCCAGGAGGAGCGCGAGCGGACCAAGCTGTTCAACGAGGCCGGGGATCGGGACCTGACCCCGCCGTGAGAACGGGCCGGCACCCGAGTGGGTGCCGGCCCGTTCGCGGTCGACCGGTCAGTACGTGATCGCCACGCCGGGGTCGGCGAGGAGCGCGCCCACGTCGGCCAGGAACTGCGAGCCCTGCTGGCCGTCGACCACGCGGTGGTCGAAGCTGAGGGCCAGCTGGCACACCTTGCGCGGGACGACCTGGCCGTCCACCACCCACGGCATGTCCCGGATCGCGCCCAGGGCGAGGATCGCCGACTCGCCGGGGTTGATGATCGGGGTGCCGGTGTCGACGCCGAAGACGCCGACGTTGGTGATGGTGATCGTGCCGCCCATCATGTCGGCGGGCGTGGTCTTGCCGTCGCGGGCGGTCGTGGCCAGCTCTTCCAGTGCCACGGCCAGCTCGCGCAGTGACATGCGGTCGGCGTCGCGGACCTTGGGGACCACGAGACCGCGCGGCGTCGCGGCGGCGATGCCCAGGTGCACGTAGTCCTTGTAGACGATCTCCTGCGCCGCCTCGTCCCACGTCGCGTTGACGTCGGGCGTGCGGCGGGCGGCCAGGACGACCGCCTTGGCGGCGAACGCCAGCGGCGTGAGCTTGACGCCGCGGAACTCCGGCGCGTTCTTCAGGCGCGCGCGCAGCTCCATCATCGGCGTCACGTCGACGGTCAGGAACTCCGTGACGTGCGGCGCGGTGAACGCGCTGTCCACCATCGCCTGCGCGGTCGCCTTGCGGACGCCCTTGATCGGCACCCGCCGCTCACGCGTGCCGTTGTCCGCAGTGGACGGTGACGGCGCGGCCGCCGGCGCGGCGACGGCCGCTTCGACGTCCTCGCGCGTGATCACGCCACCCGGGCCCGAGCCCGACAGGGCGTACAGGTCGACGCCCAGGTCCTTGGCCAGCTTCCGCACCGGCGGCTTGGCCAGCGGCACGTAACCACCCGGAGGGGTCGCGACGGGCGTGGCGACAGGAGCCGGAGCCGGGGCGGGGGCAGGAGCCGGGGCCGGGGCGGCAACGGGAGCCGGGGCAGCGGCGACCGGAGCGGCGGCGACCGGAGCGGCGGCGACCGGGGCGGCGGCGACCGGGGCGTCCTTGCGCGGACGGCGCTTGGCCGCACCCGCGCGCGGGCCGTACCCGACCAGCGTCGCGATCCGACCGCCCGGCATCTCCTCGCCGATCTTGCCGTTCGACTCGGCGGGAGCGGCGGCCGACGCGGCCGGAGCCGGCGCCGACGGAGCCGCGGCGGCGCCGGACGGGTCCACGTCGATGGTGATGATCGGCACGCCGACCTCGACCGTCTGGCCGACCTCGGCCAGCAGCTCGGTCACCACGCCGTCCCACGGGCACGGCAGCTCGACGGCCGCCTTGGCGGTCTCGATCTCGACGATGATCTGGTTGACCTTCACCGCGTCACCCGGCTTGACGTGCCAGGTGAGGATCTCGGCCTCGGTCAGCCCCTCTGCCGTGTCGGGCATGGGGAACTGCTTGAACTGCGGCACAGTCGTCCCCCTACCAGGCCAGCGAGCGGTCGACGGCGTGCAGCACGCGGTCGAGGTCGGGGAGGAACTCCTCCTCCAACTTCGACGGCGGGTACGGCGTGTCGAAACCGGTCACCCGCAGCACGGGCGCTTGCAGGGAGTAGAAGCACTCCTCCTGCACCTTGGCCGCGATCTCGCTGGAGATGGAGGACTCGCTCGGCGCCTCCGTCACCACGATGAGCCGACCGGTGCGCCGCACCGACTCGTACACCGGCGCGAGGTCCAGCGGGGACAGCGTGCGCAGGTCGACGACCTCCAGCGAACGCCCCTCCTCGGCGGCCGCGGCGGCGGCGTCGAGCGACGTCCGCACCGACGGGCCGTACGTCACGATCGTGACGTCCGAGCCGGTGGTGAGGGTGCGCGACCGGAACAGCGGTCCGGGCGCGGCGGTCGTGTCGACCTCGCCCTTCTCGTAGTAGCGGCGCTTGGGCTCGAAGAACAGCACCGGGTCGTCGCAGTCGATGGCCTGCTGGATCATCCAGTACGCGTCGGCCGGGTTCGAGCACGCGACGACCTTCAGGCCGGCGGTGTGCGCGAAGTACGACTCGGGCGACTCGGAGTGGTGCTCAACCGCGCCGATGCCGCCGCCGAACGGCACCCGGATCACCATGGGCAGCTTCAGCCGGCCCTGGGTGCGGTAGTGCAGCTTGGCGACCTGCGACACGATCTGGTCGAAGCCGGGGAAGATGAACCCGTCGAACTGGATCTCGCACACGGGCCGGTAGCCGCGGATCGCGAGGCCGACGGCGGTGCCGATGATGCCGGACTCGGACAGCGGCGTGTCCAGCACGCGCTGCTCGCCGAAGTCCTTCTGCAGGCCGTCGGTGATGCGGAAGACGCCGCCGAGCTTGCCGACGTCCTCACCCATCACGATGACCTTGGGGTTGGCCTCCATCGACGCGCGCAGGCCGTTGTTCAGGGCCTTCGCGATGGTCAGCGTCTGCACCGCGGCGGGCGCGGCGGACGTGGGGCGGTCCATCGTCGGAGCAGCCATCAGTGCTCACCTCCCGCGAAACCGGCGTGGTACGCCAGGAACTCGTCGCGCTGCGCCTCCAGGACGGGGTTGCCCTCGGCGTACACCTCGCTGAAGATCCGCTCGGCGGGCGGGTCGGGCAGGTTGACGCAGTAGTCGCGCAGCTCGATCGCGATCTGCTCGGCCTCGGCCTCGATCGACTCGAAGAACGCCTGGTCGGCCCACTGCTGCTTGACGAGGTGGACCTTGACGCGCTCGATCGGGTCCTTCAGCTTCCACAGCTCCAGCTCGTCGGAGAGCCGGTAGCGGGACGGGTCGTCGGACGTGGTGTGCGCGTCCATCCGGTAGGTGAAGGCCTCGATGAGGATCGGGCCGTTGCCCTGCCGGCACTCCTCCAGCGCCCAGCGGGTGACGGCGAGCGTGGCGAGCACGTCGTTGCCGTCGACCCGGATGCCGGGGAAGCCGTAGCCGCGGGCCCGCTGGTAGAGCGGGAGCCGGGACTGGCGCTCGGTGGGCTCGGAGATGGCCCACTGGTTGTTCTGGCAGAAGAACACCAGCGGCGCGTCGTAGACGGCGGCCCAGACGAAGCCCTCGTGGACGTCGCCCTGGCTGGTCGCGCCGTCGCCGAAGAAGCAGATGGTGGCCTCGCCGTCGGCGTCGCCCACCTTGCCGTCGAACTTCTGGCCCATGGCGTAGCCGGCCGCGTTGAGCACCTGGTTGCCGATGACGATCGTGTACGGGTGGAACCTGGTCGCGACCGGGTCCCAGGTGCCGTTGTCGGTGCCGCGGAAGATGCCGAGCAGCTCGGTCGGCTTGACGCCGCGCGTCCACGCGATGCCGTGCTCGCGGTAGCTCGGGAACGCCATGTCCTCGGGGCGCATCGCCCGGCCGGCGCCGATCTGCGCGGCCTCCTGGCCGAGCAGCGGCACCCAGATGCCGAGCTGGCCCTTGCGCTGGAGCGCGTTCGCCTCGCGGTCGACCCGGCGGACCAGGACCATGTCGCGGTACAGGCCGCGCAGCTCCTCACCCGTGATGTCGATGTCGAAGTCCGGGTGCTGGACGCGCTCACCCTCGGGGGTGAGCAGCTGCACCAGGTCGGCGCCGCCCTCGTCTGTCGCTCGCAAGCCTGCGATCACCTGTTCCGCTGTCGGTTTGGCAGCAGTGGCCGGCGCGGCATCCGGCCCTGGGTGCGTCCATTTCTCGGGGGACGACATGCGCCTTGTCTCCTCGTCTACGAGGCCGCCCGGTCGCTTGTGACGACACTGCGCGGCTGCACCGCCAGTCGCCGTCGTCCCCTGGGTGTCGGGGCTCGGGCAACCGTCGGCGCTGACGGTGTTCTCATCCACATCCTGACATGGCCTCACTCGACATGGTGAGCCCCATCCCAGTTCGTGACTTCCTGTGCAGCGTTCTGACGTGCGGTAACGGTTGGACGGCCAATCTTCGGCAGTCCGAGTAGAGCGTTCGAATACCGAACGTCCGCGTCCCGGTTACCGATCGTTAACCACCGTCCGTAGGGTTGCGCACACGTGCCGTCGGCCGAAACGGCCCACGTCGGCACGCCCTGCGTTGGATGGACTACCGACCATCGGCCGGACAGACCATTTCCACCAAGCGAAACCTCGCCGGTCACGCCGATCGGGCCGCGCACCAGGGGCGACGGGCACGCGGGCCGTGACAGGATCGGGACGTGGACCGTTCAGCGCTGACCCGTACCGTTCGCGGGCTCTGGGACGACGACATCCTCCCGAGCCTGTCCGCCTTGGTCGCGGTGCCCGCGATCTCCCCCGCCTTCGACCCCGCGTGGGCCGCGCACGGCCACCTGGCCGCCGCCGTGGAGCACGTGCGCGCCTGGCTCGCCGACCGCGACCTGCCCGGCGCCACCGTGGAGGTCGTCCAGCTGCCCGACCGCACGCCCGTGCTACTGGTCGACGTGCCCGGCACGGCCGACACCTCCGACACCGTGCTCCTGTACGGGCACCTGGACAAGCAGCCGCCGGTCGGCGGCTGGGGCGACGGGCTCGGGCCGTGGACCCCGGTCGTGCGCGACGGGCGGCTGTACGGCCGCGGCGCCGCCGACGACGGCTACTCCGGCTACGCGGCCATCGTCGCCATCGAGGGCGTCCGGCGAGCCGGCGGCACGCACTCGCGGTGCGTCGTGCTGCTGGAGACCGGCGAGGAGTCCGGCAGCCCGGACCTGCCCGCGTACCTCGACCACCTGCGACCGCGGCTCGGCGACGTGTCGCTGGTCGTGTGCCTCGACTCGGGCGGCAACGACTACGACCGGATGTGGCTGACCACGTCCCTGCGCGGGCTGGCGCAGGCCACCGTCACCGTGCGGGTGCTGGAGAGCGGGCTGCACTCGGGCATGGCGAGCGGGATCGTGCCGTCGTCGTTCCGGATCGCGCGGCAGCTGCTCGACCGGCTGGAGGACTCGGCGACCGGCGAGGTGCTGGTGCCGGAGATGCACGTGGAGATCCCGGAGAACCGGATCGCCGAGGTGCGCGAGGCGGTGGCCAGCGCGCCCGGCGTGCTGGTCGGGAGCGTGCCGTGGGCGGCGGGGACGCAGCCGATGGGCTCCGACGAGGTCGAGCTGGCCCTGAACGCGGGGTGGCGGCCGACGTTGTCGATCACCGGCGCGGACGGGATGCCGTCGCCCGACGACGCGGGCAACGTGCTGCGGCCGTTCACCACGCTGGTGCTGAGCTTCCGGCTGCCGCCGACGGCCGACTCGGCGGCCGCGATGGAGGCGGTGAAGCGGGCGTTGACGACCGACGTGCCGTACGGGGCGTCGGTGGAGCTGTCACGCGTGGAGTTCGCCGACGGCTGGAACGCGCCGGAGTTGGCGCCGTGGCTGCGGGAGACGTTGGACCGGGTCGGCAAGGAGGTGTTCGACGCGCCGTGGCGGACGGTGTCGCTGGGCGGCTCGATCCCGTTCATGGGGCTGCTGCACGAGGCGTACCCGCAAGCCCAGTTCCTGGTCACGGGCGCGGTCGGGCCGGACTCCAACTGCCACGTGCCGGACGAGTGGCTGCACCTCGCGCACGCCGCCCGGATCACCGAGGCCGTCGCCGTGGTGCTGGACGCGCACGCGCGCCGTTGACGGGACGCCGGCCGTGCGCCCCCGGTGCGCGGTCGGCCCGTCGCGGGGTCACGTCGCCCAACGCCGGTTGAGGTCGCGCAGCAGGCTGCGGCCGGCGTCCGGGTTGGTGCCGGCGTAGCGGCGGGCGCGGGCGAGGTCGTCGAAGTCGAGGAGGCGTATCCGCTCCTCGGTGAGGTCCGCGGTGAAGATCTGCCGCGCCGTGGCGAGGAAGTGCACGCGCGCGGCGACGGCGTCCCTGAGCTGGCGGGCGCGCTCGGACCTCCCGGAGTACGCGCCGAGGATGCCGTCCCCGTAGGTCTTGAGGTCGGCGGCGGGGCGCTCGTCCAGCAGGCGGAGGAGGGCGGTGACGCCCTCGCGGTCGTCCACGGCGGTCAGCGCGTCGGCGGTGGCCTGGCAGGCGCGGGTCAGCTCGGCCTCGGCGAGCGCGGCCACCACGTCCGCGAGGTCGCGTCCCGGCCGGTCGCGGCCCAGGTCCACGATGGCCCGGGCGGTGTGGACGAGCTGGCGGGCCAGGCCGCCGGAGAACACGTACGCCAGGGCGTGGAACTGCTCGGACAGGTCGAGGACGTACCGCCGGAGCAGCTTGCGGGCGTACTCGAAGTCGAGGTAGTCGACCCGGACGACCTCGTCGAACGAGCTGTCGAAGACGCTGCGCAGGCCGATGCCGGACAGCTCGAAGTCGTGCTGCGCCTCGGTGGAGACCGACACCAGGTAGTAGCAGCCCTGGACGTCGAAGATGGCCTTGACCTCGTTGAGGAGCCTGCGGGCGGGCTCGCCGGTGCCGATGCGGTCCAGCTCGTCGATGCCGATGATCACCCGGCCGGGTTCGAGCTCACGCTCGGTGGCCTGCTCGGCGGCGATCCGGCCCAGGAACACCCGGAAGCGCTTCACCACCTCCGGGTACGTGAGCGGCCGGCCGGCCAAAGTGACGGCGCGCTTGCCGGCCAGCTCGAAACCCTTGAGCCCGCCCTTGCCGCTGATCTCGTCGGTGTGCGTGCGGACGTAGTCGAGCGCCGTCAGGTGGTCGCGGGCGATCGCCACCAGCGGGTGCGGCCGGATCTCGCGCCGCCACCGCCGGCGGCCCCGCCCGGGCTCGCCGAACCGGGCGATCACCGCCTCGCACACCTCGGTGAACAGGTGCACGACGAACTCCTGCGGCACGTAGTCGACCGGCGCGGACACCAGCACGGCCAGGTCGGGCGCGCGGCCCGGCGCCCGGTACCGCCCGCCGCAGAACGCCCGGAGCAGGTTCGTCTTCCCCGCGCCGCGCGGTCCGGCGACGGCGAAGCTGCCGCCGTCGAGCCGGTCGACCAGCCCGGCCAGCACGGCGCCGGCGGGCGTCGGGACGTGCATCCGCAGCGGGTCGGCGCGCACCAGGGGCGCGACCTCCCGCACCGTCAGCGTGGTCGCGTGGACGGGCGGCGTGACGTCGTTCAGCGTGCTGTAGAGGACCGGCAGCACGCCGTCGACCAGCACGCTCTCCTCCCACGCGGCCAGCGCGGCGCGCGCCACCTCGCCCCGGCCCGACAGCCGGAAGCTCCGGAACACCGTGCGGACGGTGAGCAGGGCCGACGCGTAGACCACGCCGACGCCCGCGAGCGCGAACGGCCAGGCCGGCGCGTCGAGCCGCAGCAACGGCTCCGCGGACGTCACGGGAAGCACGCACCCGCAGCCGAGCCAGGCGATCGCCAGCCGGCGGCTGAAGCGCCCCTCGGACCAGTTCATCAGCAACAAAGCGCCGACCACGAGCGCGAACGCCGCCGCCCCGCCGACGACCGCGAGCACCCCGGCCCGGGACAGGCCGACCAGGAGTGCGACGTGCCAGCCGAGGGCCGCGAAGCCCAGGACCGGCGTGGCGAGCAGCACCCACCGGCCGACCGGGGCGTTCAGCTCGAACAACGCCCACCACCCCGGCCGCACGTCCCGGTACCGCTGCTCGGCCTGGCGCGCGGCGGCCAGCACGGCGCCCTCCGCACCGCTCAGCGCGTCCACCAGGCGCTCCCGCGTCACGTGCCCCGCCGCGGCGAGCCGCACCTCCGGGCGCTCCAGCGCCGTCGACACCGCGCGCTCCAGCACCCGCTGCGGGTCGTCGACGCCGCGGTACCAGGGAGGTAAGTGGTAGTCCACGGAGCGTGACGATGACACCCCTCGGACAGGGTTTGCAAACACCGGGCAGGACTGTGACCTAACCCGCCGGTAACCGCTTTACTGGATCGATGCCGCACACTGGCCCCGTGAACGAGCACAGCCGGCAAGCCGAGCGGATGCGGTTGGCGGAGTCCGACTCGCCGACCGCGCCGTGGCGTCTCTGGGGCCCCTACCTGGCCGGACGCCAGTGGGGGACGGTCCGCGAGGACTACTCGGCGGGCGGGGACGCGTGGACGTCCTTCCCCTTCGACCACGCCCGCGCCCGGGCCTACCGGTGGGGCGAGGACGGCATCGCGGGCATCTGCGACGTGCACGGCTTCCTGAACCTGGGCGTCGCTCTCTGGAACGGCCGCGACCCGATCCTCAAGGAGCGCTACTTCGGGCTCACCAACAACGAGGGCAACCACGGCGAGGACGTCAAGGAGCACTGGTGGGTCACCGACGGCACGCCGACGCACTCGTGGATGCAGGTCGTCTACCGGTACCCGCAGTGTGAGTTCCCCTACGCCGAGCTGCGCGAGATGGCCAAGCGCGCCGGCCGCAACGAGCGCGAGCCCGAGCTGTCCGACACCGGCGCGCTGGACGAGAACCGGTTCTTCGACGTCCGGATCAGCTACGCCAAGGCGGGCCCGCGGGACATCTGCGTCGAGCTGACCGCCACCAACCACGGCCCCGACCCGGCCCCGCTGCACCTGCTGCCGCAGTTCTGGTTCCGCAACACGTGGGCGTGGGGGCGGGACGACCGCAAGCCGACGCTCCGGGCGTCCACGCGGGACGGGTGGCGGCGGATCACCGCCGAGCACGGCGCGCTGGGCCGCTACACGCTGCACGTCGAGGGCACGCCGACCCTGCTGGTCACGGACAACGAGACCAACGAGGTCGAGCTGTTCGGCGCCGCGGCCAACCCGACCCGCTACACCAAGGACGGCGTCGACCGGTACGTGATCCGGCAGGACGCGACGGCGTGCCAGGTCGTCGGGCCGGACGACACCAGCGAGCCGGGCACGAAGGTCGCCGCCTGGTACTCGTTCGACCCGGTCGAGCCGGGCGAGTCGGTCACCGTGCGGCTGCGCCTGGTGGAGGGCGACGGGCACCTCGACGCGTTCGGGCCGAGCTTCCAGGACACCGTCGACCAGCGGAAGGCCGAGGCCGACGGGTTCCACCAGACCGACCTGGACCCGAAGCGCGCGGCCGTCGTGCGGCGCGCGCTGGCCGGGTTGATGTGGACCAAGCAGCACTACCGCTTCCGCACCCGCGAGTGGCTGGACGGCGACCCGGCGCAGCCCGCCGCGCCGACGTCCCGCAAGAACATGCACGCCCGCAACGCGCACTGGCGGCACTTCGACGTGGCCGACGTGATCTCCATGCCGGACGAGTGGGAGTACCCGTGGTTCGCCGCGTGGGACCTCGCCTTCCACACCGTGCCGTTCGCGAAGGTCGACCCGGCGTTCGCCAAGGAGCAGCTGCTCCTGCTGTGCCGCGAGTGGCTGATGCACCCGAACGGCCAGCTGCCCGCCTACGAGTGGGAGTTCGGCGACGTCAACCCGCCGGTGCACGCGTGGGCGGCGTTGCAGGTGTACCGGTCCGAGGAGGTCAAGGACCGGAAGTTCCTGGCCAAGGTGTTCCACAAGCTGCTGCTGAACTTCTCGTGGTGGGTGAACCGCAAGGACGCCGACGGCAGCTACCTGTTCGAGGGCGGGTTCCTCGGCATGGACAACATCGGCCCGGTGAACCGGTCGGAGCCGATGCTCGGCCAGTGGCGGCTGGAGCAGTCGGACGCCACGTCGTGGATGGCGGCGTACAGCCTGCACCTGATGCAGATCGCGCTGGAGCTGGCGCGGCACGACGAGTCGTACGAGGACGTGGCCACGAAGTTCGTGGAGCACTTCCTGAGCATCGCCGAGGCGTCCACGCAGTTCGGTTCGGGCGGGCGCGGCATCTGGGACGAGACGGACGGCTTCTGCTACGACGTGGTGTCGCGGCGGCTGCCGGACGGGCACGTCGAGTCGCAGCCGGTGCGGGTCCGGTCGATGGTGGGCCTCATCCCGGTGCTGGCGTGCGCGGTGCTGGAGCCGTGGGTGTTCGAGGAGCTGCCGGAGTTCGGCCGGCGGCTGGAGCACCTGCTGTCCCGCCGGCCCGAGCTGCAGCGGTTCGTGAGCCGCAGCGGCGGCGGCGCGATGCTCAGCCTGCTGGACGAGCGCAAGCTGCGCCGGGTGCTGAGCCGGATGCTGGACGAGGGCGAGTTCCTCTCGCCGCACGGCATCCGCAGCCTGTCCGCGGCGCACCGCGAGGGCCTGGAGGTGCAGGTCGCGGACCAGGAGCACCGGATGGGCTACGAGCCGGGCGAGTCGCGCACGCCGATGTTCGGCGGCAATTCCAACTGGCGCGGCCCGGTCTGGTTCCCGACGAACGCGCTGCTCGTGGAGGCCCTGCGGACCGTCGAGGAGTTCCACGGCGGGAAGTTCCACGTGGAACTTCCCACCCGCAGCCAGCGGCAGGTGACCGCGGGCCAGGCGGCGGACGAGCTGGTCAGGCGGCTGGTGGCGTTGTTCCTGCCGGACCACGACGGGCGCAGGCCCGCGGACGGCAAGCGGATCGAGTCGACCGACTCGCCGCTGTGGCGCGAGCACGTGACCTTCAGCGAGTACTTCGACGGGGACACCGGCGAGGGATTGGGCGCGACGCACCAGACGGGCTGGACCGCGCTGGTCGCCAGCTTGTTGACGGATCGTCGTCACACGGGCGCGGTAGGTGAATCAATTGTGTGATTTAACCCAAACGGCTGAACATCTTGTTGCTCAACGTGGCTTGTGACGCAAGATTCATGCGCACCGAAGCTCTGTAACACGCACGTGCTGTGCACCCAGTCACCCAAGTGGCAGTATGCCGAACACTCGACCGACACAGTTACGAGGAGTGACGCCGTGGCCCGTCGTACCAGGCACGCTGCGCTCGCCCTGTTCCCCGTGCTCGCCCTGGCGGCCACGATGACGGCGTGCGCGACCAAGGTCAACACCGGCTCGCAGGACAGCGGGTCGGGCATCACCCTGGTCCAGAGCGGCAAGCTGGTCACCTGCACCCACCTGTCCTACAAGCCCTTCCAGTTCTCCGAGGGCGACAAGACGGTCGGCTTCGACGTCGACCTGGTCGATCTGGTGGCCAAGGAACTCAACGTCACTCAGGAAATCTTCGACACGCCGTTCGAGAACATCACCTCGGGCACCGTGTTCGCGACCAGTGAGTGCGACCTGGCCGCGGCCGGGATGACGATCACCGAAGAGCGCAAGAAGGCGATCGACTTCTCCGACCCGTACTTCGACGCCTCCCAGGCGTTGCTGGTGAAGAAGGACTCGCCGGTCAAGGACCTGCCCGACCTGAAGGGCAAGCGCCTCGGCGTCCAGCAGGACACCACCGGCGAGGAGTACGCCAACAAGAACGCCGAGGCCCACGGCTACACCGTCGTGGAGTTCGAGGACCTCCCGCTGCTGGAGACCGCCGTCCGCACCGGCGCGGTGGACGCGGCGATCAATGACAACGGCGTGCTCTACGACTACGCCAAGGAGTTCCCGGACACCGCGGTGACCAGGGAGTTCGAGACCGGCGAGAGCTACGGCATCGGCCTGAAGAAGGGCAACACCGCCCTTCAGGCGAAGGTCAACGAGGTCATCAAGAAGGCCAAGGAGAGCGGCGAGTACGACCGGATCTACGAGAAGTGGTTCGGCAAGAAGCCGGAGAAGAAGTGACCGGTTGACCGCGGGGCCGGTGCTCATGGGCACCGGCCCCGTCCTTGTCCGATCCCTTTTCGAGGAGCGCCGAGAAGATGGCCATGTCCAAACGGCGGAGGGCCATCGCCTTCCGCCGCGCGCAGTACGCACTACTGATCGTCATCGTCCTCGCGGTGGCGGTCTTCGCCGACTGGGGTGAGATCCGGCAGTCGTTCTTCGACGCCGACACCGCGAAGGCGATGTTCCCCACGATCATCACCAGCGCGTTGGTGAACACGATCGTCTACAGCGCCTTCGGTTTCGCCATCGGCCTCGGCCTCGGCCTGCTGCTGGCGCTGATGAAGCTCTCGCCGGTCGCGCCGTGGCGGTGGATCGCCACCGTCTACATCGAGTTCTTCCGCGGCGTGCCCGCGCTGCTCGTGTTCGTGGCGCTGAGCGTCGCGGTGCCGCTCGCGTTCGGCCTGAAGTTCGAGATCAACTCGACCGCCGGCCTCGCGCTCGGCATCGTCGGCAGCGCGTACATCGCCGAGACGATCCGCGCGGGCATCCAGGCCGTGCCGAAGGGCCAGATCGAGGCGGCCAGGTCGCTGGGCATGTCCCAGGGGCGCACGCTGGTCACCGTCGTGATCCCCCAGGCGTTCCGGATCATCCTGCCCCCGCTGACCAACGAGCTGATCATGCTGATCAAGGACTCGTCGCTGATCAGCGTCGTCGGCCTGGCCACCTCGGACTACGAGCTGACCAAGCTCGGCCGCGAGACGCTGAGCCGGTCGCCCACGATGACCCCGCTGCTCATCGCCGGCCTGTGCTACCTGATCATCACGTTGCCGCTGGGCCACCTGTCCCGGTACCTGGAGCGGCGCACCGGCGGGCGGAAGATCAGCACGCCCGAATCGAGCGGGTTGGGGGTGTCGGCGTGAGCGACGTCGTCGTCGAGGTCACCGGGCTGAAGAAGTCGTTCGGCCCGCTGGAGGTGCTGAAGGGCATCGACCTCAAGGTCAACCGCGGTGACGTGGTGTGCATCATCGGCCCGTCGGGTTCCGGCAAGTCGACGCTGCTGCGCTGCGTCAACCTGCTGGAGGAGCCGACCGGCGGCAAGATCGTCGTGGACGGCACCGAGCTGACCGACCCGGACGTGGACATCGACGCCGCGCGCACCCGCATCGGCATGGTGTTCCAGTCGTTCAACCTGTTCTCGCACCTCAGCGTGCTGAACAACCTGACCGTCGCCCAGCGCAAGGTGCTCAAGCGCGACGCCAGGAAGGCCCAGGAGGTCGCGCTGCGGAACCTGGAGCGGGTCGGGCTGTCGGACAAGGTGAACGCCATGCCGGGGCAGCTGTCCGGCGGCCAGCAGCAGCGCGCGGCGATCGCGCGGGCGCTGTCGATGGACCCGGACGTGATGCTGTTCGACGAGCCGACGTCGGCGCTGGACCCGGAGCTGGTCGGCGACGTGCTCGGCGTCATGCGGCAGCTCGCCGACGAGGGCATGACGATGCTCGTGGTGACGCACGAGATGCAGTTCGCCCGCGAGGTGGCCGACCGGGTGCTGTTCATGGACGGCGGGTACGTCGTGGAGGAGGGGCCGGCCGAGCAGGTCATCGGCGCTCCCCGGCACGAGCGCACCCAGTCGTTCCTGGCCCGCGTGCTGGACCCGACGAACCAGGGGCCGCGCGCCTGACGCAGTGCGCCGAACCGGCCACGCGGTGCGTCGGTCGCCCCTATTGTCGATCTCATGGCAGAGGTGGGGGCGCGGGGGCTGGACGTGTTCGACCCCAGCCCGCCGCGCTCCGCCCGCATGGCCGCCGCCGAGGTGCTGCGCGGCGTCGCCGAGCCGGACGGGCCGTGGCGGTTACCCCGGCGGCGGGCCGGGATGCCGCCGGTGGTGCGGGTCGCCGACCGGTTCCTGACCGGCACGCTGGACCTGCGCGCGGTGGAGTTCCCGTACGTGCTGGAGTTCGTCCGCTGCCGGTTCGAGGAGCCGCCGGACCTGCGCCAGGGCAAGCTCGCCGGGATCGAGTTCGCCGACTGTTGGCTCCCCGGCCTCGCCGCCCGCAACCTGAGCAGCGCCAACGACGTGTCGCTCGTGGGCAGCACCGTGGAGGGCCTGGTCGACCTGGTCGACGCGGAGGTGGCCGGCTCCCTCACGCTGCGGGACGCCGAGCTGAGGGCGCCGGGCACGATCGCGCTGCACGCGGACCGGTTGAAGCTCGCGGGCGGGGTGCTGGCGCAGCGGGTGCGGGTCACCGGTGAGCTGCGGATGGCGGGCGCGCACGTCGGCGGCTACTGCAACGTCAGCGGCGGCCTGCTGGACAACCCGCTCAAGCACGCGTTCAACGGCACCGGCCTGCACGTCGGCGGCAACCTGCTGATGAGCGGCTGCACGCTGAACGGCACCGTGCTGCTGGCGGGCGCGCGGGTCGACTCCGCGCTCACGCTGCGCGGCTCGACCGCGGCCGGCGGCCGGGCGGACGACGACGCGCTGGACCCGCACTCCGACCCGAACGCCACGCTGGTGTTCGACCGCATCACCGTGGACGGCGACGTGCAGCTGGACCGCGGGTTCACCAGCGCCGGCACCGTGCGCATGGTCAACGCCGCGGTCGGCGGCACGCTCTCGCTGTCCGGCGGCGCGTTCGACGCCCTGGGCGAGTCGACCCCCGAGCCGACCGGGTACGGCCGCGCGCTCGACACGGGCGCCGCCGAGCCGACGGGCTACGGGCGCGCGCTGCACCTCGACGGCACGCAGGTGGGCGGCGACCTCATCGGACGCCAGGCGCGCGTGCGCGGGCAGCTGAGGATGGTGGACTTCCAGGCCAAGGGCAGCCTCATCCTCGACGGGTCCACATTGGACAACCCGCGCGCGGACGCCGTGCTGGGCAACAGGTCCCGGATCGGCAGCAACCTCGCCGCGCGCGAGGTGGAGGTCACCGGCGGGCTGGAGCTGCGGGGCGTGCGCATCGGCGCGAACCTCGACCTGCGCGGCAGCCGGATCACCCAGCCGGGCCGCTACCGGCACCAGCCCGCGGGCAAGCCGTCGTTGGACGTCGGCGGCGCCGCGATCGGGCGCGACCTCATCTGCGCGCGCGGGGCCAAGGAGTTCGTCGCGCACGGCGGCGTGCGGGCGAGGCGGGCGACGGTCGGCCGGATGGCGACGTTCGCGGGCGCCGTGCTCGGCGACAAGCTGGACGCGCACGC
Organism: Saccharothrix hoggarensis; assembly: GCF_052936025.1. The sequence continues at coordinate 7,481,458 of NZ_CP193624.1, forward strand.
GCTGAACCTGCTCGGCATGCAGGTGCAGGAGCTGGTGGTGACGCCGATCGGCCCGCCGCGCGGCGACGTGACGCTGCGGCAGGTGCGCTGCACGTCGTTGGACGACAACGAGAACTTCTGGAGCGCGACCGGCCGCATCGACCTGGAGGAGTTCCGCTACGACTCGCTGCGGAACCCGATCGACCTGCGGGACGACGCCGAGGTCGAACGGCGGCTGCGCTGGCTGCGGCAGGCGATGCGGCGCACGTACCGGCCGGGCCCGTACGACCAGTTCGCCGAGATGCTGCGCGCGGCGGGCAACGACGAGCACGCGGCGACCGTGCTGGTGGAGAAGCAGCGGCTGCGGTACCGGGCGGTCGCCGAGGGCCGCCGCTGGCTCGGCCCGCTGGTGCTGGTGTGGAGCTGGCTGCAGCGCGCGATGGTCGGCTACGGCTACCGCCCGGCCCGCGCGTTGGCGTGGCTGGTGGTGATGTGGCTGGCGGGTAGCGCCTACTTCGCGTCCGGGCCGGAGCTGTCGGAGATCAACGAGCAGGACAAGCTGACCTGGAACCCGTGGCTGTTCACCATCGACCTGCTGGTGCCGATCGTGGACCTCGGCAACAAGAACCGCTGGCACACGCCGGACGAGTCGCAGTGGATCGCGGCGGGGCTGATCGCGATGGGGTGGGTGCTCGCGACCACCGTGGCGGCCGGCGTCACCAGGGCGTTGAAGCGCTGACGCGACGAGCCCCGCCCGGCTGGATGCCGGACGGGGCTCGTCGGTGTCGCGACCCGGTGGACTAGTGCACGGCGATCGGCTTCACCCGGTCGCTGTCCTCGTCCACGTGGTAGTCGTCGGCCTGCGTCTGGTCCGTCCCGTTGGACACGCGGGTCCGCTTCGCGATCAGCGTCACGATGACGGCGACCAGCAGGTTCACCACGATGGCGATCGCGCCGACGTAGATCTGCACGGTGGACGCGCCGAACGGGTGCCACCCGAACAGCGACAGCTTGCCCAGCGGCAGCGCGGAACCGGCGAAGTGCGCCTTGCCGGCGGCCGGGTTGCCGATGTTGTAGAGCAGCCACATGCCGTAGCCCATGCCGGCGACCCAGCCCGCGATGAGGCCCCAGATGTGGAACCACCGCGTGTACAGCGCGATCGCCACGGCGGGCAGCGTCTGCAGGATCATCACGCCGCCGATGAGCTGCAGGTCGATGGAGAACTGCGGGTCGATGAACACGATGAACGCGACCGCGCCGAACTTCACCACCAGCGACGCCAGCTTGGCCTGCTTGGCCTCCTGGGCGGGCGTGGCGTCCTTCTTCAGGTACTCCTTGTAGATGTTGCGGGTCCACAGGTTCGCCGCCGCGATCGACATGATGGCGGCGGGCACCAGGGCGCCGATCGCGATGGCCGCGAACGCGACGCCGGCGAACCAGCTCGGGAACTCCTGGCCGAACAGCACCGGCACGATGGTGTTCGTGTCCGGGCGGCCGGTGGCCTGGTTGGTGATCGGCTTGACGCCCGCGCTGATGGCGACGAAGCCCAGCATCGCGAGCAGGCCCAGGAGCAGCGAGTACGCGGGCAGCGCCACCATGTTCCGCTTGATCACGTTGCGGCCGCGCGAGGCGAGGATGCCGGTCAGCGAGTGCGGGTAGAGGAACAGCGCCAGCGCCGAGCCCAGCGCCAGCGTCGCGTACTGGAGCTGGTTGTTGCCGTTGAGGATCGTCCCGTCGGCCTTGCTCTCGGACGCGGCGTACTTCGCCTGCGCGGTGTCGAAGATCGCGCCCCAGCCGCCGAACTTGGACGGCAGGTAGATCACGGCCACGAGGATCACGATGTAGATCAGCGTGTCCTTGACGAACGCGATCAGCGCGGGCGCGCGCAGGCCCGACTGGTACGTGTAGAGCGCGAGGATGACGAACGCGATGAACAGCGGCAGGTGGCCGAGGATGCCCGAGCCGTTGAGGCCCATCGTGCGCAGCACGGCCTCCAGGCCGACGAGCTGCAGCGCGATGTACGGCATCGTGGCGATGATGCCGGTGATCGCGACCAGCAGCGCGAGCCAGTGCGAGCCGTACCGGCCGCGGACGAAGTCCGCCGGCGTCACGTAGCCGTGCACGCGGGAGACGGACCACATGCGCACCAGCGGCAGGAACACGATCGGGTACAGGATGACCGTGTAGGGCAGGGCGAAGAAGCCCATCGCGCCGGCGCCGAAGACCAGGGCGGGCACGGCGACGAACGTGTACGCCGTGTACAGGTCACCGCCGACCAGGAACCACGTGATCCACGAGCCGAACTTGCGCCCGCCGAGGCCCCACTCGTCGAGGTGGTCGAGGGTGTCGCCCGCCTTCCACTTCGCCGCGACGAATCCCAGGACGGTGACCAGCAGGAACAGCGCGCTGAAGACCACCAACTCGGTCCACTGCATTACTTGGCCCCCTCGTCCAGGTCGTCCACGCTGAGCAGGTCCGGCTTGCCCTTGACGACGGGTTCGTCCTTGGTCTTGATGTAGACCAGGCCCACGCAGAGGACACCGACCGGAACCCACGCGAACTGGTACCAGTAGAAGAACGGCAGCCCCAGCAGCCTCGGCTCATCGGAGTTGAACCAGGGCGTGACGAGCATGAGCAGCGGAACGAGCAGAAGCAGGTTCCAGTTGCTCCAGCGGAGGCTGGATTTTCGAGCTGACGACATGTGCCCCTCCGTACGGCGGCCCGGTGACGCGGTGTCGCGCATGCTAGGCCGGAGGAGGGACAGTAGTCACCATGTCAGGTGGATTACCTACCGGTGAAGTAGTTGGATCGTGACCAACGATTCGTTCACCGCAGGTGGGTCACCAAGTGGTGCTCGGCGCGGTCGAAGTAGGTCAGCAACGCCTCTTCGGCCTGCCGAACCCGTCCCGCGTCGAGGTGGTCCACGATGGACTGGTTCAGCGGCAGGTAGTCCCGGTGGAACTCCTCGGGGTCGCCCATGACGTGGAACGCCAGGCGCACCTCCGCGAGCAGCCGCTTCATCTCCTCGTCCAGCCGGGCGCTGCCCGCGAGGGCGGTGAGGGCCTGGTGGAACTTGACGTTCGCGGTGCCGACGCCGGTCCAGTCGCCCAGCTCCCGGAACCGCGCGCCGAGGGCGACGGCGTCGCGGACGGCCTGCCGGGCCTGCTCGGACACCGCGGGCCAGTGCCGGACGGCGCCGCACTCGATGACGCGGCGGGCGGCGTAGAGGTCCACGACGTCGGACGCGCCGGGGCGGCGCACGAACACGCCCTTGCTGTACTCGTGCACGAGCAGGCGTTCGTGGGTGAGCAGGCGGAACGCCTCGCGCAGCGTGTTGCGGGAGACCCGGAGGGCTTCGCCGAGCGCCTTCTCGTTGAGCTGCTGACCGGGCTTGATGTCGCCGTCGAGGACGCTGGAGCGGAGCTTGTCCGCGACCCGCTCCGCCGTGCTGGAGCGGTCGATGTCGCCGCGGTCCCGCGCGAGGGTGCTCAGCCAGCTGTCTGCCTCTGCGGTCGTCATGCGATCGAGTCTAGTGGGGCGGTGAGTCGAATGGAGTATTGCTGGATTGTTGAACGATCCTTAGATTGAACAAGCGGTGAGGGGAGGTCCCGTGGACCTGAACGCGGATGTGGGTGAGGGCTTCGGCCGTTGGGCGCTGGGTGACGACCACGCCTTGCTCGACGTCGTGACCAGCGCGAACGTCGCGTGCGGGTTCCACGCGGGCGACCCGGAGACGATGCGGCGGACGTGCGAGCGGGCCGCCGCGCGGGGCGTCACCGTCGGCGCGCACGTCGGGTACCGGGACCTGCACGGCTTCGGCAGGCGATTTGTCGACGTGTCCCCGGAGACGCTGACGGCCGACGTGCTGTACCAGCTGGGCGGTCTGGACGCGTGCGCACGGGCGGCGGGGACGCGCGTCGGCTACGTGAAGCCGCACGGGGCGCTGTACAACGCGCTCGTGCGGCACGAGGCGCAGGCCGACGCCGTGGTGGACGCGGTGCGGGCGTACGACCCGACGTTGCCGGTGCTCGGGCTGCCCGGCGCGGTGTGGCTGAAGCGGGCGCGGGTGGCCGGGCTGCCGGTCCGGTACGAGGCGTTCGCGGACCGGGCGTACACGGCGGCGGGGACGTTGGTGGACCGGCGGCGGCCGGGCGCCGTGCTGCACGACGTGGGCGAGATCGCGTCCCGGTGCGTGGGGCTGGCGACCGAGGGGCGGGTGCGGGCGGTCGACGGGCAGGTGCTGCGGATGCCCGTCGACTCGATCTGCGTGCACGGCGACAGCCCCGGCGCGGTGGCGGTCGCGCGGGCGGTGCGGTCGGCGTTGGCGGAGGCGGGCGTGACGCTGGGCCCGTTCGCCGGTGGGCTGGACCGGCTGAGCGCCTGAGGTCAGGTCCTCGCGGGCGGGTGCGCCGGGGCGACGCCCATGCGTTCGAGCAGGCCGAGGATCGCGTCCACCGTGTCGAGGGTGTGGCCGGGACCGATCCGCTCGCGCATCGTGCCGAACACCAATCCCGCCTCGAAGTGCAGCGGGGAGGGCAGGCTGTGCGCCTGGGCCAACAGGTACTCGACGACCTCGGGGGTGAACCCGCGGGCCACGGCGGCCGGGTCACTGGTGAACACGGCGAACCGGGCGTCGAAGGGGCCGGGCGGGAACGCCACCCGGTGCCACCCGCCTCCCGCCGCCACCACCGTCACCGGGACTTCGCGGACCAGTTCGCCGCCCTGGGCTTCGATGTTGCCGGGCGCCAGCGGGCGTCCCAGGAAGTTCGTGCCCCCGTGGACGCGGCGGCTGATCTTCATCGGCGTCACCGGCGCGGTGGCCACCTCGACCCGGTGCTCGTGAGCCGTGCGCGTGCCATTGTCGGCGGCCTTCTCCACCGACGCCTCACCCACGCGCACCGACCACCCGTCGCGCCGGAAGTCGAGAGTGGTTCCGAAGCTTCCAGGCGACGCCACGCCCAGCTGGTTGACCAGGCCGTCGGTCTCGCTCCTCATCGGCTCCAGCAGCTCGGCCGACCACGGGCGGGCCGCGGCCGGATCGACCACGCTCCCACCGAGGCTGCGCGCGAACGCGGCCACCGCGTCGAAGTGCGCCCGCTCCTCCTTCCGATCACCGCGCCACCTCCACCAGAGCAGGAGGCCGTACAGGGCCAGCATGACGGCGATGAGCGGAGCGAAGTCGAGGAGGTACTCCATCAGATGTCCAGATACCCCTCGGTCTGCTGCTTCGACTGGTCTTCGCCGGTGGCCGGCGTGCGGGGTGGACCGGCTCGAACGCCCGGGTCAGGCCCACACCGGCGGGTGCGCCGGGGCGACGCCCATGCGTTCGAGCAGGCCGATCAGGGCGTCGACCCGGGCCAGGGCCTGGTCGGGGATGATCCGGTTGATCAGGGTGCAGAAGAGCAGGCCCGCCTCGAAGTGCAGCGTGAAGTACATGTCGTTGAACTCGGCGAGCAGGTGTTCGGCGACCCGCGGGTCGAACAGGGGCGCCACGGCCGCCGGGTCGCTCGTGAACACGGCGAAGTTCGTGTCGAACGGGCCCGGCGGGAAGGAGACCCGGTACCACCCGCCTCCCTCCGCGGCCACGGTCACCGGGACCTCGCGGACCCTCTCACCGCCCTGGGCCACGACGTGGTCCGGCGGCAGCGGACGGCCGAAGAGGTTCTTGCCGTCGTGGATGCGACGGCTGATCTTCATCGGCGTCACCGGCGCGGTGGCCACCTCGATGCGGTACTCGTAGGCCGTGCGGGTGCCGTTGTCCGCGGTCACCTCCACCGACGCCTCGCCCACGCGCACCGCCCACCTCCCTCGCGGGAAGTCCACGGTGAGCCCGAAGCTCGTGGGCGACACCTGGTTCAGCTGGTTGACCAGGCCGTCGGTCTTCCTCCTCATCGGCTCCAGCAACCCGGCCGACCACGCGTGGGCTTCGGCGGGATCGACCAGACGTCCGCCGAGACCGCCCGCGAACTCGGCCAGCGCTTCGGCGTGCGCCTGCTCGCTCTTCCGATCGCTGCGCCGGCGCCACCAGTGCCCCAGGGCCAGCAGGCCCACCATGATGGCGACGATCGGCAAGATCTCGACGTAGGTCTCATCCATGATCAGATGTCCAGGTATCCCTTGGTCTGCTGCTTCGACTGGTCTTCACCGGTGGCGGCGTACTCGTCCGCCTTGTCCCGGGCGGCCTGGTTCCGCAAGGGCTTGTCGATGCCCGCGTTGTCGCCCGTGCCCGCGCCGACCTGCGACGCCGCCGCGTCGGTGGTCGCGGTCCACATGGACCTGCCGAACCCGTCGTGCAGCCGCTCGCCGACCATGCCGTTGTCGGACCAGAGCTTGTCCACCATCGACTTCTTGTCCCCGGCCTGCGCGGCGACGTTCCTGGCCCGCTTGTCGGCCATGGAGCGCTGGAAGCCGGCCTTCACGTCGCCGGCCCGCTTGCTCAGGCTGCGCAGGAAGTCGAGGATCCTGGTCAGGAACTGCTTCAGCTTGGCGACGATCCGGGCCACCCGGCTGCCGGTGGTGGCGACCCGCACGCCGGTCGCGGCGCCCGCGGCGGCGGTCGACGCCCCGAAGCTCGGCACGGCCGCCGCGAGCGCGGGGATCCAGATCATGACCAGCCAGGTGATCAACTCGGTCAGGATCGCCTTGATGAAGTCCTCGACGATCGTCATGATCATGCTGGAGATCTGCAGCATCCGCGCGATCTCACCGGCCTGACCGGCGACGCCGTCGATGCCGCCGGCGAACTCGCCCAGCTTCGTGGCGGCCGCCTCGGACGCGGAACCGCCCCAGCTCGTCACCGAGTTCGCCAGGTCGCTGTCGAACTTCTCGCGCAGCCGCACCACGCCCTGGCCGATCGCGTTGAAGTTCTCCGCCGCCTGCGCCAGCGCGGGGCCGTCGCCGCTGACGAAGTGGATCGCGTCCTCCAACGGCTGCACCACGCTGATCAGGAAGTCCAGGCCCTGCCCGACCAGCCAGCCGATCGGGTCGGTCGCGATGCCCAGGGCGGAGGTGCCGAGCGATGCGACCAGCGCCGAGCCCTCGGAGGCCAGGGCGGTCGCCTCGGAACCGCCGCCCTCCGCCGCCTTGCCCGCCGCTTCCTTGATCTTGAGGTAGTTGCCGTAGAAGGGGGCGGCCTCCGCCATCTTCTGGCTGGTGTCCTTCTCGCCGACGGTGATCTCGACTCCGCCGGCCTCGGTCTTCACTTCAGCCATCTCGCATCCCCCTACTGGCCGTCGAGCCGGACTTGCAGGCCGTTCAACAGCTGCTTCACGGCTTCTTCCTGCGCGTCGTAGTCCTCGGCCGCGCCGGTGAACTTGTCCGCGCCCGACTGCAGGCCGTCCTGGAGCGCCTGGAACAGCTCGGTGAGGTCGCCGAGCATCTGCGTGTACCGGTTCTTGGTGATGAGGCCGACCACGCCCCACGACTTCTCGCCCACGTCCGCCTTGGCCACGAGGCCCGCGATCTCGGCCGCGGTGGCGCGGTGGGCGTCGAGCTTGCCGGCGAAGTCCCGCAGCTCCTGGGTGTTGACGTCGAATCCGCCGCTCATCGGGGGCTCACCGGTCCTCGTCGTCGAAGAGGTTCAGGAAACGGCCGTCGTTCCGCGCGGGGCCGGGGCGCGCGGGTGGCGGTGGCGGCTGGTCGCCGTCGCGCAGGAACCCGCGCTGCGAGAAGTCGTCCGGCTCCTCGGGCGGCGGCGCGGGACGGCGGGGTGGGGCGGGGCGCGCGGCCGGGCCGGGTGGCGGCACGCGGTTCGGTCCCGGACCTGCCGCGGGAGGCGGCGGGGTCGGGTGAGGCGGGACGGGACGCGGCGGGACGGCGGGGGGAGGCGGGACCGCGGGGTACGGCGGGGCGGCCGGCGGCGGCTGCTCGACCATGGCGCGCATGTCCTGCGGCGTCACGCCGAACAGCTGGGCCTGCGTCTCCAACACCTGGTCGGTGAGGTTCAGGTCGTCCCCGAGCGCGGTCTCCACGATCCCGGCCTGGCGGCGTGCGGCCTCGGCGACGGCCTGGCGCAGCGTGCCCATCAGCGCGGCGGCCAGCGCGTGCGGCGGCCGGCGCATGGCCTGGTCGGTCAGCCGGATGTCCCTGATCGCGCCCGACGGGCCCGCCACGACGGTCACCGCCCGGTCGGGCGAGGTCGCGACCACTTCCAGCGCGGCCAGTTCCTGCTGCATCCGGTCGATGCCCTCGACCTGCTGGTCGACGCGGCGCAGCTGGGACTGGAACTGCTCGAACTGGGCGACGAGCTGGTCGAACTCGGCCGACACGACAAGACCTCCGGGCAGTGCTGGGACGTCGACGACACCGCGGCGCGCCGGTGAGCGGGGCCCATAGTGGCAAGGGATCACCACGCTTCGTGCCCGAACGGGTGAAAAGGGTGGCCGGTGATCCCTCCGACCGATCGGCGGCTTCCTCCACCCCACGGGGGTTGGGCAGCATCGGCGGGTGACCAGACGACTCCGCGCGGTGATGACGCTCACACTCGGTCTGACCCTCCTCGCCCTCCCCGCCGTCGCGCACGCGCAGCCCGCGCGGTGCTTCGACCCGAACGCCCCCACCACCGTGGAAGAGCAGCGGCTGGACGACCGGCTCACGCCCACCGGACCCGAGGTGGGACCGGAACTGGCGCGGTTGGGCGGGTTCGACGACGACGTCAGCCGGTTCGCCGCACGGCTGTGCGAGCCGATCTCCCGCGCCCAGGCGTTCCACCACGCGCTCGCCGGCGGGACGGAGCTGTGGCGCACGGCGGTGCGGCGGGCGCAGTCCGCGCAGACCTGGGACTCCTACGACGACCGGCCGCTGTACTGGGCCCGGCTGCTGGCGACGAAGGCGCTGCGGCAGTGGCAGCCGAGCGGGTGGCGGCTCGGCGCGGCGGACCGGGCGAAGGTGGTCGACGCGTTCGACCGCGCGTCACGGGGTGTCTCGGACCTGCGGTTCGCGGACGGCGTCCGGCGGGTCGCGGTGACCGGGTTCGACCCGTTCCAGCTCAACGGCCCGTCCGTGCGGCGCAGCAACCCGGCCGGCGCGGCGGCGCTGCGGCTCGACGGGAGGGTGCTGGCCACGCCGTCCGGGCCGGTGGTGGTGGAGGCGGCCGTCCTGCCCGTGCTGTGGGGGGCGTTCGACCAGGGGATCGTGGAGCGGTTCTACGGCGGCGCGCTCGCGTTCCGGCCGGACGCGCTGGTCACCGTGAGCCAGGGCCGGCCGGGGCGGTTCGACGTGGAGCGGTGGGCGGCGCGGTGGCGGGGCGGGTACCCCGACAACAACGAGGTCGCGGCGCGCGGCGCCGTGCCGGACGCGGCGGGGTGGCCCCAGCCGGCGCACGAGTTCATCGAGACGACGTTGCCGCACCAGCGCCTGGTCGACGCCGGGACCACGCCGTTCCCGGTGTTCTTCAACCGGTCGTTCTGCGAGTGGCCGGTGGGCGTCCCGCCGGGCACGGGCACGCCGAGCTGCCGTTCCGACGAGCCGACGCCGGGCGCGGCGGCGGCCTCCGGCAGCGGCGGCGACTACCTGTCCAACGAGTCGATGTACCGGGCGAACCGGCTGCGGCTGGGCCTGGGCGCCACCGCGACCGCGGGCGGTCACCTGCACACGCCCGTGCTGGGGCAGCCCGCCGACCCGGCCGCGCTGACCGATCCGGTGTTCGAGCAGGACCGCCGTGCCATCGCCGATCAGGTGGCGGCGCTGGTGTCAGTAATCTGACCGGGTGAGGGGCTGGCGGGCGGCGGTCGTGGCACTGTCCGCGCTGGCGCTCGCCGCCTGCACGGCCCGGGTCTCGGGCGTGCCGGACGCCGAGGTCGTGTGGACGTCGATCGTCCCGACCGTCGACGAGCTGCCCAAGCCGGGCCAGTGCACGAACACCGGCCTCGACGTCCTCGACTGCGCGGCCGAGCACGAGGCCGAGGTCACCTCGGTCGGGCGGCTGGACGGGCTGACCGCCGAGTACCCGGAGGACCGCGACCTGCGCCGAGCCGCCCTGCCGCCGTGCCGCGCCGCGCTCACCGCGTACCTGGGCAGTTCCGACCACGACGCCACCCGGCTGCAGGCGCAGGCGCTCTGGCCGAGCCGCGACGGCTGGGCCAGGGGCGACCGCTGGCTCCTGTGCACGGTGGCGGAGTTGAAGCCGGACGGCAGCCGGGTGCGGCGCAAGCACTCGGCCAAGGACCTCCTCAAGGCGGCCGGGTTCAGCACCGTGCAGCTGTGCGCGACGGCGTCGCCGGGGAAGGACAAGGACGCGGGGATCACGGCGTGCGACCAGCCGCACCGGGCGGAGGCCGTGCCGGGCGTGCTGACGCTGGGCACTCCGCAGGACCCGACGCCGTCGCTGGACCAGGTGAACGCCAAGGCGGCCGAGCACTGCGCGAAGGCGGTCCGGAACTACGTCGGCGCGGCGCGCGAGGACGTCTTCGCGTCGTGGCGGGCGTTCGGCAGCCTGGCCTGGTCGGAGGGCTACACGTCGGCGGTCTGCTACGCCGAGGCCACGCGCCCGTTCACCGGGCGGCTGTGGGGCCTCGGCGCGAACCCGCTCCCCAGCTGACCCACAGGCTGTGCACAGTTCCATCCACACCCTGTGGACAACTAGCCGCGTCGTCCCGACAGCATCACCAGCAACACGCCCACCACGACCGGGATGCCGCTCTCGAACACCGTCCTGAGCACGGGCAAGAACGGGAAAGTCTCCAGTTCGTACAACACCGAACCGGCGAGGGCGGCCATCCCCATGACCAGTGGCGCGGCTGGGGACAGCTTCCCCGCGCACACCAGCGCCACCAGGAAGCCCGCCACCCCGAGCGCCACCAGACCCTCGGTCCGCGCCCCGTCCGCGAGGAGGTCGAGCGCGAACGCCAGGACGAACACCGCGGCCGCCGCGCCGACCGCCCCGAGCAGGACGCCGGCCACGTGCCACCAAGGCGATACCCGCCCGCGGGCGGGCTCAACCGCACCACCCGCCGGGTGGTACCGCTCGATCGTCGTGCTCGGCTCGGTCCGCGCCTCACGCAACCGGTCGTAGTGGAGGCCGCCGAGGAAATCGTCCTGTTGGGACATACCTCATTGGTACATCCGGACGAGTCGCGACGCGCGGTGAGCAACCAAAAAGAGACCCGGTGGACGTCGTTGGCCACCGGGTCTCACGCCCCAAGGGGGTCTCAGGGGTGCGGGCTCAGCCGAGGCGGAGCTTCAGGGCCTCCAGCTCGTCGCGCAGCGACGTCGGCACCTTCTCGCCGATCTTGGCGAACCACTCCTCGATCATCGGGATCTCGGCGCGCCACTCGTCGGCGTCGAACCGCAGCGCGGCCTCGACGTCCTCGCGCGGCGCGTCGAGGCCGTCCAGGTCCAGCTCGCCCGCCGTGGGGACGTGGCCGATCGGCGTCTCCACCGCGGCGGCCTTGCCCTCCAGGCGCTCGACGGCCCACTTCAGCACGCGCGAGTTCTCGCCGAACCCGGGCCACAGGAAGCGCTTGTCCTCACCGCGGCGGAACCAGTTGACGTAGAAGATCTTCGGCAGCTTGTCCGCGTCGGCCGACTTGCCGGTGTCGATCCAGTGCTGGAAGTAGTCGCCGGCGTGGTAGCCGATGAACGGCAGCATCGCCATCGGGTCGCGGCGCACGACGCCGGTCTTGCCGACGGCCGCGGCGGTCGTCTCGCTGGACAGCGTGGCGCCCATGAACACGCCGTGCTGCCAGTCGCGCGACTCCGTGATCAGCGGGATCGTCGTGGCGCGGCGGCCGCCGAAGAAGATCGCCGAGATCGGCACGCCGTTCGGGTCGTCCCACTCGGGCGCCTTGATGTCGCACTGGTCGATCGGCGTGCAGTAGCGCGAGTTCGGGTGCGACGACAGCTCGTCGCTGTCCGGCGTCCAGTCCTGCTTCTTCCACGAGGTCAGGTGGGCGGGCGGCTCGCCCATGCCCTCCCACCACACGTCGCCGTCGTCGGTGAGGGCCACGTTCGTGAACAGCGAGTTGCCCTTGGCGATGGTGCGCATCGCGTTCGGGTTGGTGTGGTAGTCGGTGCCGGGCGCGACGCCGAAGAAGCCGTTCTCCGGGTTGACCGCGTAGAGCCGGCCGTCCTCGCCGAACCGCATCCAGGCGATGTCGTCGCCCAGGGTCTCGACCTTCCAGCCGGGGATGGTCGGCTCCAGCATGGCGAGGTTGGTCTTGCCGCAGGCGCTCGGGAACGCGGCCGCGATGTAGTACGCCTTCTGCTCCGGCGACGTGAGCTTCAGGATCAGCATGTGCTCGGCGAGCCAGCCCTCGTCGCGCGCCATCACCGAGGCGATGCGCAGCGAGTAGCACTTCTTGCCCAGCAACGCGTTGCCGCCGTAACCCGAGCCGAACGACCAGATCATCCGCTCTTCGGGGAACTGCGTGATGTACTTGGTCTCGTTGCAGGGCCACGGGACGTCGTCCTGGCCGGGCTCCAGCGGCGCGCCGATCGAGTGCAGCGCCTGGACGAAGTCGGCGTCGTCACCAAATCGGTTCAGCGCCTTCGTGCCCATGCGGGTCATGATGTGCATCGAGACGACGACGTACTCGGAGTCCGTGATCTCCACGCCCAGCATCGGCTTCTCGGCGTCGAGCGGGCCCATGCAGAAGGGGATCACGTACATCGTCCGACCGCGCATGCACCCGCGGTACAGCTCGGTCATGATCGCCTTCATCTCGGCGGGGTCCATCCAGTTGTTCGTCGGGCCCGCGTCCTGCGGGTCCACCGAACAGATGAAGGTGCGCTCCTCGACCCGTGCCACGTCGGTGGGGTCCGACGCGGCCCAGAACGAGTTGGGTTTCTTCTTCAGCGGGACGAACGTCCCCGCGTCCACGAGCTTGGCAGTGAGCCGGTTCCACTCGTCCTGGGAGCCGTCCGCCCACACGACCTCGTCGGGGCAGGTCAGCTCGGCGACCTCGCGCACCCAGGACAGGAGGCGCGGGTGGTTGGTCGGTGCGTGGTCGAGACCGGGAATGGTCACTGCCGTCATCTCGTCTCGTCTCCTAGCTGAGCGCCAGCCCACGGTGGACGCCGTCGTCCTGGTGGGACGTCCTCGGGAATAGCTCCGCCCGCCCGGTGGAGGGCGTGCCGTTCAATGGGATAGACGGAGGTTAGCCGGGTTAATCCTCGGTAACGCACATCTGACCTGTCGGCTGGCTCACAAAACCGATTCTGGAATCGATTCAGCACCCGATCACCACAAATCGCCCTGTGACCTGGGCTTTAGTTCCCGGAATGCAAGTGCCGCCAGTGCGTCGATCGCCACACGTTCAGGTGTATAAACAGCGACTTCGTGAGAGCGCTCCCATGACCGCACGAAGAAATTGCTGCGGCACAATCTCCGGATTACTCGACCGTTTCAGGAACGGCGCACGCACGTTCCGGGTAACGCGATCGGCGACTGTTCCACCTGTGCCACAACGACTTCATCGATCACGCACAGCGCGCCACCGCGGTGGCAGACGATGTCCGATGTGCGCGTTCCCGCCAGGTCCACGCCGGTCAGGTCATCGGTCGAGGCGCTTGTAGTACTGGACCTGGGGGAACGCCGTGAAGCCCGCGCGTTCGTAGGTGCGGCGCGCGGGGGCGTGCCCGGGATCGCCGCCCGTGCCGACGACGGCCAGCGTGACGCCCGCTTCGCGGAGGCGGTCGACGGCGAAGGAGGTGAGGGCGGAGCCGATGCCCTGCCGCTGGTGGTCGGGGTCGACGGCCAGCATGTGGATCTCGCCGTCCCCCACCCGGATCGCGACGAAACCCACGGCGCGGTCCTGTTGGTCGGCCACCCACACGGCTGTCGCGTCGTCCCGGCAGACGTCCTCGACGGCTCGGGCCTGCGTCGACTCCCAGTCCGGGAACAGCGCGGTGTAGATCGGAACGCCCAGGGCGGCGCGGAACGAGGCGAACACCGGAGCCCACGCGCGCAGCGAGAACTCCACGACGGTGCCGATGTCGTCGGCCGTCAGCGGGCGGATGACCATGCGGCCATCATCGCGACAGGCGCACGACCCCCGCACTCGAATTCGCGGTCAGGTCCGCCTCGGCGCGGGCGATGGCCGCGTCGAACGCCGACCGGAAGTCGGCGATCGACGTGTCCTCCAGCTGGAAGCAGAACTTGTCGTCGGGGCCGAGCAGCTCGACCACCCCGTTGTTGACGTTGATCGTGCACACGGCCGCCTCGCCCCGGTCGGTCTGGCACCGGAGCAGCCACTCCCGCCGCTCGCGCTCCTTGCGGATCACCCTCTGCGCCACGCTTCTCTCCTACCTGGTTGTATGTCATCGAACACGCGGAGTAACCCCTATAGATTAGGGTTCAGATAGCCCGTTAGCGATAACCCGGTGGAGTGGACACATGGCGCTGGCGCGGCAGACCATCGAGCGCCTGCAACTCGGGCTCGCCCTCACGCGGCTGCGCAACCAGGCAAAGAAGTCACAAGGCGAGGCCGGCACGGCGATCGGGCGCACGCCCGGCCGGATCAGCCAGGTCGAGAACGGCAAAGGCGGGCTCGGCGTCGACGAGCTGGCCAAGCTCCTCGACTTCTATGGCGCACACGGCCGGGAACGCGAGACGATCCTCGCCCTCGGCGCCGCGGCCCGGCGGCGTGCACCTCGTCGAGGATATGTCGACAACCTGCCTGAGCCCTTCCAGCGCTTGGCGGAGTTGCAGGCCGCAGCCACCAAGGTCCGCTGGTACGAGTGCGGTGTGATCCCCGGCTTGGTCCAGTCGAAGGACTACGTCCGGGCGATCATGGCGCTGTCCAACTCGATCTACTGGCCCGATTCCGAGTCGGAGACCGCCGAGCGCACCGCCTTCCGCCTCGACCACCAGCGGCGGGTGTTCGAGACCGGCGCGGCCAAGCGGATCGAGATCGTCTTCACCGAGGACTCGCTGGACAACGTGGTCGGCGACGAGTCGGTGATGCGCGGCCAGGTGCTGCACCTGCTCCAACTGTTGGAGAGCTACCCGGACCTCGACTTGGGCGTGATCCCGGCGGGCACGTCGAACAACCCGGCGCTGGGCGGTGGCCTGGTGGTGCTGGACTTCGCGCAATCCACGCCGGTGAGCTTCGCGACCAGCCTGCACGGCCCCGCGCCCTACTACGATCAACCCGAGGACGTCGAGCCGATGCAGCGGATCTTCACCCGGGTCAAGGAGCTGGCTTTGAGCCGCGCGGACACCCGAGCGCTGTTGATCGAGCGGATCAGGGAGGGCACGTGATCGCGCGAGACACCGGGTGGTTCAAGAGCAGTCGCAGCTCCGGCGGTAGCAATGCCTGCGTCGAGGTGCGGTTGACCCCGGCCACCGTCGGCGTCCGGGACTCGAAGAACCCCGACGGACCGCACTTCGCGTTCACGTCCCGCGCTTGGGGCTCGTTCGTCAACCGGCTCGCCAACCGCTAGTAGACGGCCGACACGTCCCACTCGACGCAGGTCGGCCGGAGGCCGGTGCGCATGAACTCGCGCAACGCCTCCTGCCAGAGGTCCAGCGGCAGCACGGCGCGCCGCGGGAACTCGGTCATCACCGCTTTGTCGATGTACAACGACGGCGCGTCGGCAGGCGGTGTCCAGCTCTTGCACTCGGCTATCCACACCCCACCATCCGGGGACGTCCCGACGAAGTCCGGAGCCGATCCGGGTACGAAGTCGCGGGGTCCCATCGCCAGGATCGCGCCGACGCCGCCGGCGGCGTCGGCATCGACCTTGATCTGGTGATCAGGGCGTCCCCGACGACCGACCTTCGGCCGCTCGCGCGCCACCAAAACCGGTGGATTCGGTTGGTGGTTGGCGAGCACGTAGGCCAGGACTTCAGCCAACTCCGACTCGGATCGCACGGTCTGCGGCGAGTCCGAGGGCACCTCGGCCCGGTGGTACCAGACGTCAAGGGTGTAGCTCACGGTCGTCCCCCCTCTCAGGGAAGCGCCTCTTCCTCACCGGGTCGTACACGGTAAGCACCTGTCCGGGTAGCAGCACCGATTCCAGCAGCTCAGCGCAGCTTATCGGCCCGGTGCACACCAAGTTGTTCACGATCACCGTGGCACTGTCGGTCCCGCTGACACGTAATCGCCACGCCGCCTTCATCTCGACGTGCTTGGCGACCTCGGGAAACCCGGTTCGAGGCACTTCGTCCTGCTCGATCAGGAAGTTGGCGATCCGCCGGTGTTCGTCGTCGGTCTCACGCCCGCTTTGGACCAGTTCGCTGTAACCGTCCTCGTCGAACAACCACCCGCTGGTCACGTAGGTGGGAAGCGCCTTGCGCTGCTGCGTGTCCCAGCCATGTTCCGATGAGGTCTCGGTACGTCGGCCGACATCGATGGCCAGGTGAGCCGAGTAGTGCTCGGCACGGGCGATTCCCATCGCCAGCGCGTCACGAAATCGCGCCGTGCTGTCGGATACCTCAGTCCAGGCACCGACCACTTCGGCGGCATCCGCTTCGAGGGACGACGCCCCCTGGAAAGCCTCCTCGACGAGGCCGACCGCCTCGTCGGCGAGGTCACCGGCCGCCGTCAGCGCCACCACGGCGTCACGTGCCCTGGCCAACGCCGCGTCGATGGCGGCGGCGACTTCGGCGAGGCTCGCGGGCACCACGGGCTAGTTCGGGCTGATCCACTGGCCGGTGACGGAGTCGATCCGCACGACGCCCGAGACGGTGACCTTGTCCTCCGACCAGGCCTCGTCGCTGTCCGGCGTGTACTTGCCGTCCTCGCCGATGCGGCCGTGCTCGACCTCGGTCCACTCGTCGTCACCGGTGTGCTTGGACACCGTGACCTCGCCGTCCTGGGTGATCTCGGTGGCCAGGTCGGCCTTGCCGTCGCCGTCGGCGTCGGTGAACAGCCAGGTGTCGCCGTCCTCGTCCTTCACGACGGCGGTGTCCGCGCGGCCGTCGCCGTCGGTGTCCTCGGTGGCGGGGCCGACCTCCTGGTCCCTGCCGTCCTCGACGTCGACGACGATGGACTTGCCCGCGTTGGTGTTCGTCTCCCGGCTGTGGTCGTCGTCGGGGTCGACGGCGACCCACTCGCCGGAGCCCTCGTCGAACTCGGCCTGCCCGGTCAGCTCGCCGTCGGCGTCGAACGTGCTCATCAGGTCGGCGTCGCCGTCGCCGTCGGTGTCGCTGAACGCCAGGTGGCCGCCGTCGTCGGTCTCCACCACCGCGCTCTCGTCGACGCCGTCCTCGTCGAGGTCGTAGGTCGCCTCGGCGGTGTACTCCTCGTCGCCGACCGTGACCTTCAGCTCGCCGTCGGTCGTGCCCGTCTCGTCGATGTACACCGTGTCCCACCCTCCCGCGTGCTTGTGCCGGTTGGACTCACGTTATGCCTGTTCGGTTCCGCCGGGGAAGGTCGGGACGCCCGGCCACCGAAAACGGCCCGCTTGCCACCACCCTGGGTGATCGATCGTCCGACGCCCGCCGCGACGGCACGGCGCCACCGCCCACCTCGGGACGACCAGGGTCGGTCGCGGGTTCAGGCGCGGTCGCGGACGGCCCTGATCCGGGCCAGCAGCTCGTCCACCTTGGCCCGGCCCGCGGTCAGCTCGGCCAGCCGGCGCGTGACGGCCTGCAGCGCGCGGGTCCGCTCGCCGGCTTCCATGCGCAGCGCCTTGTCGACCTCGCGCAGTTCCGCCTCGATCGCGTCGACCCGCTTGCCCAGCGCGTCGTCCAGCGCCAGCGACAGCTGCTGCTCGGCCTCGATCAGCTGCTCCGCCACCAGCTGGTCCACAGTGGACCGCGCGTCGGCGATGGCGTCGGACAGCCACTGCTTGAGGTGCTGCTTGTCGGCCGAGTGCTTGCGGGTGCGGGCCATCCACCAGCCCGCGCCGAGGCCGAGCGCGATCGTCACCGGCAGCACGACGGGGTTCAGCGCCGCCACCCCGAGCCCGGCCAGCGGCAACGCGGCCAGGCGGCCCACGCCCAGGCCGCCGGACACGCCCATGAACACGAGCAGCTTGTCCTCGGCGGTCGGCACGCGCTTCTCCGGCGGACGCAGGACGACCGGCGGCGTCACGCCGCGCGCGAACTGGCCCCGGATCACGGCCAGCTCCTCCGGCGAGAACAGGTCGGCCAGCGCCGAGTCGGCGACGCGGGACAGCCGCCCGGCGAGCCCGGCGCTGATCCGGCCCGACACCAGCTGCAACGCCGTGTCGACCTCCTGCGGCAACGCCGCCAGCCGCTCGCGGTCGGCCGAGTCGATGGCCGTGCGGAACCACGTCTGCACGTCGCGCATCTGGCGGCTGACCTCGTGCGCCCCCTCGACCCTGGCCCGCTGCACCTCGCCGCGCAGCCGCACCTGCCAGCTCCGCGTGGACGACCGGCGCTGTGAGTTCAGCTCGTCACGGCGTCCGCGCAGCGTCTCGGCCTCCTCCTCGCCGGACGACAGCGCGCGCTTGTCCGCCTCGCCGCGCGCGATCAGCTCGTCCAGCACGGTCGCGAGCGCGCGCAGGCCGTTGGCCTCGCCGAGCATCGCCGCCCGGCCCACCACCAGCTCCTGCAACGCCTCCTGCAACGCGCCGACACCGGACCGGTCGCGCAGCATGGCCGCCGCGTCCGGGTTGGGCGCCTTCGCGGCCAGCTCGAACATGCGGGACGACACCGGGTGGAACGTGGCCCCGCGGAACCGGGGCGCGTGCTCGGCCAGCAACGCCTGGTCGGCCTCCAGCACCTGCCGCCAGCCCCGGAACTGGTCGACCTTGGTCAACGCGAACACGACGGTCTCGACGCGTTCGCCGACCGTGCGCAGGAAGTCCAGCTCGCCGCGCGTGAACGGGGCCGAGGCGTCGACCACGAACAGCAGAGCGGTGGCCGTGGCGGCGGCCTCGGCGGCCAGCTCGCCGTGCACCGAGTCGAGCCCGCCGACCCCCGGCGTGTCGACGACGGACAGCCGTTCCAGCAGCGGGATGGGGGCCTCGACCTCGACGTACCGGGGCGGCAGCATGCCCTCGGGCAGGTCGTGCGCCGCGGACACCCAGTTCACCAGCTCCGACCGGTCGAACGGCACCGGCGACATCGACCCGGCGTAGCAGGCGCGGGCGGACCACTCCTCGCCGTGCCGGAACACCAGGTACGTCGCCGTCGCCACCTCGGCGTCGACCGGCGACAGGCCCGGTGTCGCCAGCAGGGCGTTGACCAGGGAGCTCTTGCCGCGGTTCGTCTCGCCGACGACCACGACGGACGCCGGGCCGCCGCGCCGGGTCTCCACGAACGACGCCGCCGCCGGGTCGAGCCCGCGGACCAGGTTCGTCAGCTTCTCCCTGGTCTGCCGGACCGTCTGCGGGAGGGTGCTCACCGGCGCCTCAGCGGGCCGTGTAGACGGTGACGATCGGCGCGCGCAGCGTCCGGCCCCGGTCGGAGAAGCCGACCACCTCGGTCTCCGCGACCACGCCGTCCAGCGACGCGTCGTCCGTCGGCACGGTGCCGCCCGCCTCGTGCCGGGACGGGTCGAACCGCTCGCCGTCCGGCCGCAGCGCGGTCACGCCGATGCCCGCCAGGCCCTCTTCGAGCCGTTCCACGACCCCGGCGCTGCGGGCCCGGTCCAGCGCGTACAGGCACAGCTGCACCAGCGTGCGCCGCTCCGCCAGGGCCTGGTCCAGCAGCTCACCGGCGATGGTGGTCTCCAGCGTCGTCTCCACAGCGTGGTCGGACGCCGCGCCGACCGGTTCCGTTCCGCTCATCGCCGCCCCCGCAGTTGTTGCCAGATCAGGAAGTACGCCCGGTGCACCACGTGCGCCACCCGGCTCTGCGCGGGCGTGGCGCCGAACGACGCGAAGGACCGCCACCAGCCCGCCCGTTCCAGCGCGTAGGCCATCAGCTCCCGCGGCGGCCTGCCGCGCAGGCCGAGCTGCTCGGACAGGTCGGGCGAGCTGCCGAACCGCAGCACCTCTTCCACCAGGTCGGCGGGCATCGCCACGGCGCCGGACGCCACCAGCGTCAACGCCTCCAGCAGCCGCAGCTGGTGCGCCTCGGGCTTGGCCAGCAGCACCTCGATGGCGTCGTGCACGCGCTGCCGCTCGTTCGGGTCGCCGGAGGCGGCGGCCAGCGCGGTCACCGAGGCCAGCGCGGCGGCGGCCTTGATCCCGTCGGCGCGCGAGCGGAACACCGCGTTGAGCTTCGCCCGCACGCCGTCCAGCCCGGACGCGTCGAGCAGCTTGCGGCGCAGCGCGCCCGCGGTGATGGCGGGCTCGGCGTCCACGGCTTCGAGCGCCTTGCGGATGCCGTACAGGTCGAGCTTCTCCAGCAGCCGGGTGCGGGTGCCGACCGGCACGTCGCACTCCCAGGCCACGAACAGGTCGGCCGAGATCAGCATGGTCTCGCGGGTCGCCTCGTCCAGCTCGGCCAGCTTGCGCAGCGCGTCCGCGTCGGCCGACGTGAAGCCGCCCGTCTCGGTGGACTCGGCGACCAGCCCGATCACCGGCAGCACGTCCGCGACCCGCGGCTTGAGCGTGTGCGCCTGGCGCTCGGCGAGGAGGACGGCGGCCCGCCACGTGTCGCCGTCCGAGCCCTCGACGGTCTCGGCGGCGATCGTGTCCGCCTTGTTGAGCACCGCGATCGCGTTCACCGGGCCGGCCTCGCGGCTCGCGGTGGCGGCGGTGAACGCGGCCAACGCCTGCTGGTCGTCCGCGCGCACGCCCTGCGTGACGACGTACAGCACGGCCTCCGCGCCGGCCACGGCGTTGCGCGACACCGGGTCCAGCTCGCCGCCGAGCAACGCCTCGGTGCGCGCCACGGACGCGGCGTCCAGCGAGCCGAGGCCGGGCGTGTCGATCACGGTGAGGTCGCGCAGCACGGCGTTGGTCAGGTACGCCTCGATGTGGGACACCTTGTCGAAGTCCACGCCGAGGTCGGGCGGGATGCCGCCGTTCGGCTCGAACGGCAGCACCTGCTTGCGGCCGTCGGTGAACACGACCTCGATCCGGTCGACCGTGCCGTACTGGAAGCGGGTGACCAGCCGGGTGCACTCGCCCACGTCCGTCGGCGCGACGCGACGCCCGATCAACGCGTTCACCAACGTCGACTTGCCGGACTTGATCCGGCCCGCCACGGCGACCTGCAGCGGCGCGGACAGCCGCCGCAGCACCTCGCGGAACCCCGCCGCGGTCGCGGGCGACACCTGGGGCTGCAAGCCGACGCACAGGTTCGCGACCGCCGCCGAGAGCGGACCGGCGAGCTGCTTGGCCTGCGTCGTCACGCCGAGATCGTGCCACGTGCGGTTGACGGGCGGTTTGCGAACCGGATCTCACGGGTATTTCCGCGATCGACGAGGGAGGTCAGCCATGGAACAGGGATACGCGGTGTTCCTGCTGCTCGGCGTGGTGCTGGTGCTGATCGACGGCCAGCTCATCTACCGGGGCGGCAGGGGATACATGAGCCGTGCGTACGGCGACCCCGAGGCCGCCAAGTCGATGACCCGCCTGGCGACCGTGCTCTTCCACCTCGTGGTGCTCGGACTGCTCGCCATCGTGTCGATCATCTCCGTGGACACGGGCGACCCGGTCAAGGACATCGTCGTCAAGCTCGGCGTGATGCTCCTCGTCCTGGCCCTGGTGCACGCGGTGACCATGATGATCCTCGGCCGAATCCGCGACCGGCAGCTCCAGCAGCAGCTGGCCGATGAGATGGCCGAGGACCACCGGCAGTACGAGCAGCAGCGGGCCGTGCCGCCGCAGACCCGGGTCGAGCAGACCCGGGTGGAGCAGACCCGCGGCGCGCCCGCGCCCAGGGTCGAGGAGCACGTCGACCCGACGCAGATCAAGACCGTGCGGTAACCGCGACACACGGCGATCCCGACGCGGCGGCCGGCGCGACCCGACGACACGGGCGCGCCGGCCGCCGCGTTTCGCCCGGTCAACGGGTCGGGCGGGCATCCGCCTCCAGGACTAGCCGGGGTCATTCCGTGGCGCGACGCGCGGTCGGCCGGCCGGTACCTAACCTGGTCACGTGCGGCGGCTGAGCCTGTGGATGCGAGCGCACCCGGTGTTCGGGGACTCCCTGATCGCCGGGGTGCTGCTCGTGTTCGACCTGGGCACGATGGCCGCCGCCGGCACGCGGGTGCCCGGCTCGGCGCTGCTGTTCGTCGGCGCGATGATGATCGCGCCGGTCGTGTTCCGCCGGAAGTACCCGCTCGGCTCGTCGTACGTGATCCTGTTCGGCGGGTCGGTCCAGCTCTTCACGCACGGCGACATCAGCGACGGCGCGCCGTTCCGGCTGGCCGACTTCGCGCTCGCGGTCGGGCTGTACACGGTCGTCGCGTACGTCGGCAGGCGGCAGGGTCTGCTGTACGCGATCTGGCTGGCGGTCGGCACGTTCGTGTGGGCGCTGTGGCGCATGGGCGCGGGCGCCGAGGCCGCGTTCATGGTGTTCGTGATCGCCGTCGTGTTCGCGTTCAGCTGGGCGCTCGGCGAGTTCGTCGGCGCGCGCCGCGCCTACCACTCGGAGCTGGAGCAGCGGCTCAAGCTGCTGGAGACCGAACGGGACCAGCAGGCGCGGATCGCGGTCGGCGAGGAGCGCTCGCGGATCGCGCGCGAGCTGCACGACGTCGTCGCGCACGCGGTGAGCGTGATGGTGGTGCAGGCCGACGGCGCCGGGTACGCGATCAAGAGCAACCCGGACCTGGCCGAGGCCGCCGTGCGGACCATCGCCGACACCGGGCGGCAGGCGTTGACCGAGCTCCGGCGGCTGCTGGGCGTGCTGCGGTCGGAGGACCAGTCGGGCACGCAGTGGATGCCGCAGCCCGCCGCGGGCGACCTGCACGAGCTGGCCGACACGTGCCGGGCGGCCGGGCTGCCGGTGGCGCTGGAGACCGCGGGCGACCTCGGCACGCTGCCCGCGGGCCTCGGGCTCGGCGTGTACCGGATCGTGCAGGAGGCGCTGACGAACACGTTGAAGCACGCGGGCTCCGGCGCGGCGGCCACCGTCCGGGTGGCGCGAACACCCGACCAGGTGGAGGTGGAGGTGACCGACGACGGTTTCGGCACCCCGCACGACCTGGTCGCGGTGTCCGGCGGCAACGGCCTCATCGGCATGCGCGAACGCGCCGGCGTGCTCGGCGGCACGCTGGAGGCGGGCCCCAACCCCGGCGGCGGGTGGCGGGTTCGCGCCGTGCTCCCGCTGACTCCGTCATAGGGTGGTCCGGTGATCCGAGTCCTGCTGGTCGACGACCAGGAACTCATGCGCATGGGCTTCCGGATGGTGCTCGGCGCGCAAGAGGACGTCGACGTCGTCGGCGAGGCGGGCAACGGCCTCGACGCCGTGCACCTGGCCGAGCGGCTGCGCCCCGACGTGGTGCTGATGGACGTCCGCATGCCGGTGCTCGACGGGGTCGAGGCCACCAAGCGGATCGCCGAGGCGGGCACCGCGAAGGTGCTCGTGATGACCACGTTCGACCTGGACGAGTACGCGTTGTCGGCGTTGCGCAACGGCGCCTCCGGGTTCCTGCTCAAGGACACCCCTCCGGGTGACCTGGTGTCCGCGCTGCGGGCCGTGGCCAGCGGTGACGCGGTCGTGTCGCCGTCGGTGACGAAGCGGCTGCTGAGCCGGTTCCTCGGCGACGGCGGCGGCGAGCTGCGGGACGCGGCGGTGCTGGAGGCGCTGACCGAGCGGGAGCGCGAGGTGCTGGTGCTGATCGCCAAGGGGCTGTCGAACACCGAGATCGCGCGGAAGCTGTTCCTGTCCGAGGCGACGGTGAAGACGCACGTCGGCCGTATCCTGGCGAAGCTGGAGCTGCGGGACCGGGTGCAGGCCGTGGTGCTGGCGTACGAGACGGGGCTCGTCCGGCCCGGCGACGTCTGACCGGGCGCCCGGTCGGACGTGCGGCCGGTCGGACGTGTGGACGGGCCGGACGAGCGCCGGGTCAGCGGTACTTCGACACGTCCGCGGTGGTCGGGTCGACGCCCGGTTTGAACACCTCGTCGTACCAGCGGCCCCAGTCCGGCCGCGAGCCGTCGAGGTCCGTGAAGCCGTACTCCCGCATGAGGGTCCACGACGCGAGCGCCTTGCCGGTGAACCGGTGGCGGTCCGGGTCGGCGGCCAGCGCCGCCACGCCGCGCCCCACGTAGTGCGGCGTCTCGGACATCGCGTAGTGCGGCTCCTTGGCGATCGCGTCGCGCCAGTTGGCCTCGGTCACCCCGAAGTGCTCCAACATCTGCTCCGAGCGCAGGAACCCCGGCGTGACGGCGACCGACGTGCCGCCGTGCGGCTCCAGCTCCTTCGCCAGCACGGTGCCGAACCGGCGGATCGCGACCTTCACCGAGTCGTAGGCCAGCGACCCGCTGTAGAACTCGTCGCCGTCGCCGTCGGTCACCTCGACCAGCAGCCCGCCCGGCTGCCGCACCAGCAGCGGGAGGAGGCGGTGCAGCGTCACGAAGTGCGCCTCGACGCTGTTGCGCCACATCCGCAGCTGGCGGTCGAGGTCCTGCTCCCAGAACACCTTGAACTCGGTGTCCGCCTCGCCGCCCCACACGTCGTCCACCAGGACGTCCAGCCGCCCGTCCACTTCGGACTCGATGCGGGCGCGGAACGCGTCCACGTCGGCCGGCGCGGTGAAGTCGCACCGCACCGGGATGCCCCGGCCGCCCGCCGCCGTGACCAGCTCCGCCGTCTCCTCGATCGTCTCGTCACGGCCGATCGGCGACTTCCGCTCGCGCGTCGACCGCCCGCCGACGAACACCGTCGCGCCCACCGCGCCCAGCTCGACCGCGATCGCCCGGCCGGCTCCGCGCGTCGCCCCCGTCACCGCCGCGACCTTGCCGGCCAACGGCCTGCCCTGCTGCGCTTTCTCCCGTTGGGCCGTGTCCTGTTGGGCCGTGTCCCGTTGGGCCTCGCCCTGCGACTCCACCATCATCTCCCCTTCCACGCGTCCAGCACCGCGTCCACGTCCTCCGCCAGCCGGTCGGCCAGCGCGCCGCGCGGCCGGATCGACCAGTCCATCGACACGCCGTAGAGCAACCCGGTGAGCACCCGGGCCGCGCGCTCGGGCGGCGGACCGTGCGGCAGGTCCGCCTGTCGGGTGAGGTCCAGCACGGTCTCCTCGGTCACCGCGTACAGGTCGGCGAGCAGCGCGCGCAGCTCCGGGTCGATCAGGTCGACGCCGAGCTGCGCCAGGTGGTGCTGGGCCTCGGCCGGGTCGGTCAGGCCCTCGAACCACGTCAGCAGCGCCGCCCGCAGCCCGGCCACCGGGTCGGCCCCCGCCGCTGCCGCCGCACGCATCCGGCGCACGTTGTCGGTCGAGGTCTGCCTGGTCAGGGCCTGGAGCAGGCCGCTCTTCGAGCCGAACCGGCCGGCCACCGTGCCCACCGACACACCGGCCCGCGCGGCCACGTCGGCCATCGTGAACCCCGGCCCCTTGCCGCCGATCACCTCCGCCGCGGCGGTCAGCAGCCGCTCGTCCGTGATCGTCTTCGGTCGTGCCACCCGGTTATTGAACCACGGTTCATTAATGGTCGCCCAGTAGGGTGGTGACAGTGACCTGGAGACCTCGCCTCATCGCCCTGGACATCGACGGAACCATCACCCCGGTCGGCCGCGAGGACGTCGCACCGGCCGTGCGCGCGGCGATCGACCGGGCCGTCGACCACGGCGCGCACGTCGTCCTCTCCACCGGTCGCAGCCTCGTCGGCACCCGCCCGATCGTCGACGACCTCGGCCTGCGCGGCACCACGGCGATCTGCTCCAACGGCGCGGTGTGGTGGGACACCGACTCGCGCGCGGTGGTGCGCCAAGTCGCGTTCGACCCCGGGCCGTCCGTCGAACGCCTGCGCGCCCTGCTCCCCGACGCGGTGTTCGCGGTCGAGGTGACCGGCGTCGGCAACCTCTCGCTCGGCCGGTTCCCCGACGGCGACCTCTGGGGTGACGTGCGCGAGGTGACGTTCGCCGAGCTGGCCGCCACGCCGACGTCCCGGCTGGTCGTGCGCTGGGTCGGCCGCACGCCGGAGGAGCTGGCGCTGCGCGTGCTCGACGTCGACCTGCCCGGCGTCACGGCGTCGTGCGACCACACCGAGCCGTGGCTGACGCTGTCGCCCCCCGGCGTGACCAAGGGGGCGGCGCTGGAGGAGCTGCGGCACGCGCTCGGGGTGTCCGAAGAGGACACCCTGGCCATCGGCGACGGCTCCAACGACGTGGAGATGCTGCGGTGGGCCGCGCACGGCGTCGCGATGGGCCAGGCGCCGGTCGCCGTCCAGGAGGTCGCGGACGCGGTCACCGGCACGATCCTCGACGACGGCGCGGCGGCGGTGCTGGACCGGTACTTCGCCGCCTGACGCCGGTCACCCGTGGCCGTGGCCGTGGACGGCGAGGGTGCGCGACGTGCGGTCCTCGTGCCCGGTTCGACGATCACGAACTGGCCCATCATCCCCTTGTCCTCGTGCCGCAGGATGTGGCAGTGGTACATGTACGGCGTCTTCGGGTCGACGTGGTGGCCGAACTGGACCGCCAGCCGCACCTTCGACTTGCCGGGCACGAACACCGTGTCCTTCGGCCCGCGCAGGTGCTCGGGAGGCGCCGCGCCGTCGATGTCGAGCACGGTGAACGCCACCTCGTGGACGTGGAAGTTGTGCGCGAAGGTGATGTTGTCGACCTCCCACACCTCCCGCGCGCCCGCCGGCACGACCTCGTCCACGCGGGCCAGGTCCATGTCCTGCCCGTTGATCTCCGAACCGCCCAGGCGGAACCGGCGGACCCTAGGGCCGGGCACGACCGGGGGCACGTCCGACAGCGTCGCGGGCAGGTCGGGTGACGGCGCGAGCGTGGCCGCGGCGGTCAGCTTGAGCAGGTCGAAGTCGCCCTCCTCCACGTCGCTGTCGCCCGCCGAGCTGCGCAGCACGACCTGCTCGCCGGGCGTGAAGCCCACGACGACCTCGAACCGCTCGCCGGGGCTGATCCGGAACCGCCGGACCGGCGCCGGGGCGTTGAGCAGGCCCGCGTCGGACCCGACCACGTGGAACTCGCGGTCGTCGGCGAACCCGATGTCGTAGACGCGGGCGTTCGAGCCGTTGAGCACGCGGAACCGCACCTTCGACGTGGTGACCTCGAAGAACGGGTCGTAGGTGCCGTTGACCAGGACGTGGTCGCCGAGCAGGCCGAACGTGCCGCCGAGCGCCTCGTCCAGCTCGCCGTCGGCGCGGAACTCCTTGTCCTGCACGATCAGCGGGACGTCGTCCACGCCGTAGGCGCTCGGCAGGCCGGGCACGCGGTCGTCGTCGACGATGAACATGCCGGCCAGGCCGCGGTAGACGTGCCGCGCGGTCAGGCCGTGCGGGTGCGGGTGGTACCAGCAGGTGGCGGCGGGCTGGTCGACCGTCCACGCCGGGTTCCACGTGGCGCCGGGCTCGATCAGCTGGTGCGGGCCGCCGTCCATCGCCGCGGGCAGGCGCAGGCCGTGCCAGTGCAGGGTGGTGGCCTCGCCCAGCTGGTTGGTCACGCCCATCGCGACCCGGTCACCGCGGCGGACGCGCAGCGTCGGCCCGAGGTGGTCGCCGTTGACGCCCCACGTGGCGGCGGTCGTGCCGGGCAGCAGCTCGACGCGGCCGGCGCGCAGGTGCAGCGGGAAGCGCTTGACGCCGTCCGGGCCCGGCTCCGGGTCGAGCACCGGCGGGATGCGCAGCCGGTTCGCGAACGACAGGGTGCCCGCGTTGCCGTCCGAGCCGCAGCCGGTCGCGGCGACGCCGACCAGGCCGGCGCCGACCAGTCCGGTCAGGGCGAGGAAGCTGCGTCGTCTCATGGTGACGATCGTGCGTTCCGGCGGCGGCGAAATCGTCGGCCGGCGACGGTAACCCGCGGGTACTCCGGTGGCGGTAGCGTCATCCCCCAGCGGTACGCCGACGGTGTCCGCGCCGGGCCGACGCGCTGACCGGCGCCGGCCGGGCAGCGTTCCGCGGCATGACGAGAGCGCAGGTCGCCGCCCCGGCGCCGCCCCTCCGCGGGGCTGCTCCGGCCGCGCGGGCGACGACGATCCGGCGTGGAGGCGAACGGACCATGGCACGGGCCGACATCGCGCTGGGCGGCGGGCTCGCGGCGCTCGTGCTCGGCCTGAGCCTGCTCGGCGTCGGCCCGGACGGGCCCGACGGGCCGCCGGACTGGGGCGCGGTGGCGCTGGCCGTCGCGCTCGGCGTGGCGGTGGCGGTGCGCCGGCGTCACCCGTGGGTGTCGCTCCTGGCCGCGAACGCCGTCACGTTCGCCTGGTTCGACCTCGGCTACCACGGCCGGCTGGTCACCGTCGCGCCGCTGATCGCCTGCTACACGCTCGCCGCCCACCGCGGCTGGCGGGAGGGCGTCGGCGGCGTGCTGGTCACGGCCGCGGTGACGGTGCTCTCGGTGCGGGTGGCCATGGGCGGCGAGTGGTTGGACGACAAGGTGTTCAACGCCGTGCCGCTGGAGGCGGCGGCGACCGCGCTGGGCGCGGCCGTGCACTCGCACCGGGCGTTCCGGGCGGGCGCGCGGGAACGGGCCGAGCAGATCGCGCAGGCCCGGACCGAGCAGGCCAAGGCGCAGGCCGCCGAGGAGCGGCTGGAGATCGCGCGCGAGCTGCACGACGTGTTCGGGCACACGATGGCCGCGATCAGCGTGCAGGCGGGCGTCGCGGTGCACGTGATGGGGCGCAGGCCGGAGCAGGCCGCCGAGGCGTTGCAGGCGATCAAGCGGATCAGCGACGACGGGTTGGCCGAGGTGCAGGTGCTGCTCGGCGTGATGCGGTCGGAGAACGTGCGGGCGCTGACCGCGACCGGCGGGCTGGCGCAGCTGGACAAGCTGCTCGACGTGGCCGGCGTCGACGTGGAGCTGTCGGTGGCGGGCGACGACCGGGCCGTGCCGGTGGCGGTGGACCTGGCCGCGTTCCGGGTGGTCCAGGAGTCGCTGACGAACGTGCGGCGGCACTCCGACGCGTCCGAGGTGTGGGTGGCGCTGACCTACCGCGAGGACTCGCTGGAGGTCGTGGTGCGGGACAACGGGTCGCCGGGCGCGCCGCGGCCGTCCCCGGTCGGCGGCCACGGGATCGAGGGCATGCGGGCCAGGGCGGAGGCGCTGGGCGGCGAGCTGACCGCCGGCAGGGTGTCCGACGGGTTCGAGGTGCGGTGCCGGCTGCCGACGCGGGAGGTCCGATGATCAGGGTGCTCATCGCCGACGACCAGGCGCTCGTGCGCGGCGGGTTCCGGGTGCTGGTCGACAGCGAGCCGGACATGGCCGTGGTCGGCGAGGCGGGCGACGGCGGCACGGCGGCGGCGCTGGCGCGCGAGACGCGGCCGGACGTGGTGCTGATGGACGTGCAGATGCCGGGCGTCGACGGGCTGGAGGGCGTGCGGCGGATCGTGGGCGATCCCGAGCTGTCCGGCGTGCGGGTGCTGATCCTGACCACGTTCGACCAGGACGACTACGCGATCGAGGGCCTGGCCGCGGGCGCGAGCGGGTTCCTGCTGAAGAACACCGACCCGGCGCAACTGCTGCACGGCATCCGGGTGGTCGCGGGCGGCGAGGAGCTGCTGTCACCGGGCCTGACCCGGCGGCTCATCGCGCGGATGACCACGCCGAGCGCGGTGGACCACTCGGTGTTCGACCAGCTCACCACCCGCGAGCGGGAGGTCGTCGCGCTGGCCGCGCAGGGGCTCAGCAACGAGGAGATCACCCGGGAGCTGGTGATCAGCCCCGCCACGACGAAGACCCACATCAGCCGGGCGCTGGCCAAGCTCGGCGCGCGCGACCGGGCGCAGCTCGTCGCGCTGGCCTACCGGCACGGCCTGGTCCAACCCGGCTAGGCCGGCCCCGTCCCTGAGGACGAAGCGCCGCACGCCTAGGGGACAACTCAGGGTAATCCTGGATTACTGCAACCGAGGTAGCGGACACGATAAGACGGAAGTCGCACCGACGAGTCAACTACAGACCGATGTGCGAGACCCCGTGGACGCGGCATGGTTCATCCGAGTCCGGGGGATGTGTCCGTCCAGGGGAGAAACCATGATCGAGGCTATCGGCCTCACCAAGCGCTACGGGACGACGGTCGCGGTGGACGACCTGTCGTTCACGGTCCAGCCCGGCCGGGTCACCGGCTTCCTCGGCCCGAACGGCGCGGGCAAGTCCACCACCATGCGCATGATCCTCGGCCTCGACCGGCCGAGCGGGGGCAAGGTGCTGATCGACGGGCGGCCGTACGCCCAGCTCGACCGCCCGCTGCGCACCGTCGGCGCGCTGCTGGACGCGAAGTGGGTGCACCCCAACCGCTCGGCGCGGGCGCACCTGCAGTGGCTCGCCAAGTCGAACGGCCTGCCCGACCGCCGCGTGGACGAGGTGCTGGACCTGGTCGGCCTGACCAAGGTCGCCAAGCGCCGCGCCGGCGGCTTCTCGCTGGGCATGTCCCAGCGGCTCGGCATCGCGGGCGCCCTCCTGGGTGACCCGAAGGTGTTGCTGTTCGACGAGCCCGTCAACGGCCTGGACCCGGAGGGCATCCTCTGGATCCGCCAGTTCATGCAGGGCCTGGCCGCCGACGGCCGCACCGTGCTGGTGTCCAGCCACCTGCTGTCGGAGATGGCGGTGACCGCCCAGGACCTCGTGGTCATCGGGCGCGGCAAGCTCATCTCGCAGTCCAGCACCACCGAGTTCGTGGAGCGCTCGACCGAGAACACGGTCCGGGTGCGCAGCCCGCACGCGGACAAGCTGGGCGCGATGCTCGTCGACAAGGGCTTCACCGTCCGTGAGGACGAGGACGGCTCGCTCACCGTGACGGGTGCCGCCAGTGACGAGATCGGGGACATCGCGGCGGCGAGCGGCGTGGTGCTCCACGAGCTGAGCCCGCAACGCGGTTCGCTCGAAGAGGCCTTCATGCAGCTCACCGGCGATTCCGTGGAGTACCACGCCGAGACGGGGAAGTGACCACCGATGACTCTGCTCGCCGTTGAACGGATCAAGCTCTTCACCACCCGCTCGCCGTGGTGGTCCATGCTGCTGGCGCTCGCGCTGACCATCGGCATCACCGCGATCATCGCGGCCAACTGGGGCGCCGAGGCGCCGATGCCCGTGCTGGCCGCGGTGTTCGTGCACAACCTTGGGCTGTACGTGATCATGGTGATGGCCGCGCTGGCGGTCACCACCGAGTACCGCTTCGGCACGATCAAGGCGACGTTCCAGGCGGTGCCCGACCGCATCTCGCCGCTGGTCGCCAAGGCGGTCGTCGTGGTGCTGCTGGCCGGGCTGGTCGGCCTGGCCTCCTCGTTCGGCTCGTGGGCGCTGTCCTGGCTGCTCGTGGACAACACCTCGGAGCTCGCGATCGAGTCGGCCAACGACTGGCGGCACGTGGCGGG
Source organism: Saccharothrix hoggarensis (assembly GCF_052936025.1). The sequence continues at coordinate 7,512,682 of NZ_CP193624.1, forward strand.
CGTCGGCCTCGTCTACGCGGCGGGCGCGCTGCTGGCGCTGGGCGTCGGCGCGCTGGTGCGGCAGACCGCGGGCGCGGTGTCGATCATCCTGGTGTTCGCGCTGGTGCTGGAGAGCGTGGTCGGGTTCATCCCGAACATCGGCGACGACATCCAGAAGTGGATGCCGTTCACCGTGGCCGGCAAGTTCATCTTCGGCAACCCGGACCCGAGCGTCATCCCGGCCGGCGAGGGCCCGCCCGCCATCGGCGAGCTGAGCCCGTGGGGCTCGTTCGGGTACTTCGCCGCCATCGCGGTGGCGATCTACGTCATCTCGCTCATCGTGGTGAAGCGGCGGGACGCGTAGGGGAACGCGTCACCAGGCGCACCGCGCCCGGCGTCGGGGTCGGCGCGCGGTGACAGGGGGGAAGGGGGGAAGCTCGGGTCACCTTCGGGGGGTGGCCCGGGCTTTCTGCCACAGGTACGCCAGCAGCGGTTGATCGGACGGGAGAAGTCATGATCGAAGCGACCGGCCTCACCAAGCACTACGGCGGCACCGTGGCCGTGGACGACCTGTCGTTCGCGGTCCAGCCCGGCCGGGTCACCGGCTTCCTCGGGCCCAACGGCGCGGGCAAGTCCACCACCATGCGGATGGTCCTGGGCCTGGACCACCCCACCCGCGGCCGGGTCACCGTGGACGGCCGGGACTACCGGTCGCTGCACCGGCCGCTGCACGTGGTCGGCGCGCTGCTGGACGCCAAGTGGGTGCACCCCAACCGGTCCGCGCGGGCGCACCTGCAGTGGCTCGCCAGGTCCAACGAGATCCCGGCCAAGCGCGTGGACGAGGTGCTGGACCTGGTCGGCCTCACCCCGGTCGCCAAGCGCCGCGCCGGCAGCTTCTCGCTCGGCATGTCCCAGCGGCTCGGCATCGCGGGCGCCCTCCTCGGCGACCCGAAGGTGCTGATGTTCGACGAGCCCGTCAACGGCCTCGACCCGGAGGGCATCCTCTGGATCCGCCAGTTCATGCACCGGCTCGCCGACGAGGGCCGGACCGTGTTCGTGTCGAGCCACCTGCTGTCCGAGATGGCGCAGACCGCGCAGGACCTGATCGTCATCGGCCGGGGCAGGCTCATCGCGCAGACCAGCACGGCGCAGTTCATCAAGGACGCCACCGAGGACGCGGTCCGGGTCCGCTCGCCGCAGGCCGACCGGCTGCGCGAGCTGCTGGCCGGCCGAGCCCGCGTCGCCGAGGCCGCCGCCGAGGACGGCGCGTTCGTCGTGCACGGCGTGGACTCGTCGTTCATCGGTGAGCTGGCCGCCTCCCACGGCATCACGCTGCACGAGTTGAGCCCGCAACTCGGGTCGCTGGAGGAGGCCTTCATGCAACTCACGAAGGAATCCGTGGAATACCACGCCGCCGACTGAGCCGACGGCGCGCTAATGCGTTCCGGCAATCAGAAGCGGTCGCTGCGCCAGAAGTCGTCGGACGGCGGCGGTATTTCCCTCACGACCGGCACGGGCGCGCGCGGAACGCGACTCCGCCGGTACAGCATGAGGCTCACCACCGCCACGAGGACGGCGACCGCGCCGAGCCCGCCGAACATGACCACGAGCCTGGTCCCCGCGTCCCCGTCGGACGGCGGCACGGCCAGGCCCTCCGCCGCGGCCGGCGGCGGCACGGCGGACGACGAGGGTCGCGGCGGCGGCGCGAGCGGGTTGCGCTCCACCGGCGGCACGTCCGCGGTGAGCGCGGCCACCGGGTCGACCTGGCCGAACCCGGTCGCGTGGTCGCGGCCCGGTTCCAGCAGGTCGGTGGCGGTGGCGATGAGGCGGTTCACCACGTTGCCCGCGTCCATGTCGGGGTAGCGGGCGCGGACCAGCGCGGCCGCCCCGGAGACCAGCGCCGTCGCCGCGCTCGTGCCGTCGACCTCGGCGTACCCGGTGTCCACCACCGCCACCGGCACGGCCGTGACGATCCGCTGCGCCGGCGCGGCCAGCACGGTCTCCGGGCCGGTGTTCGAGTCGAGCCACGGCCCGTTGCCCTCGATCGTGCCGGAGACCGCGATGACGCCCTTGATGTTGGCGGGCGCGCCGACGTGCTCGTCACCGTCGTTGCCGGTGCCCGCGACCACCACGGCGTCGTGGTCGAACGCGTAGTTCACCGCGCGCAGGAGGTCCGGGGTGAGCGTCGCCAGCGACGTCAGGGACAGGTTGATGACGTCGGCGCCCTGGTCGACGGCCCAGGTCACGCCCTCCGCGACGGACGTGGTGGTGAACTTGTCGCCCTCCGCGCCGACCGACACCGGCAGGATCATCGCGCGGGGCGCCACGCCGAGCGCGCCGCCGTCCACGGCCCGGCCGGCGATCAGCGTGGCCATCGCGGTGCCGTGCCCGTCGTTGTCCTGGGTGCCGTCGGTGCCGGCCGCCGAGCCGAACCCGGCGCCCGGCAGCAGCGCCCCGGCGAGGTCCGGCCGCGTGTCGTCCACGCCCGAGTCGACCACCGCGACCACCACGCCGTCACCGCGCGACGTGCCGTGCGCGGTCGCGATGCCCAGCGCGGCCAGGTGCCACTGCCGGTCCTCGATCGTCTGCGCCCGCGCGGCGCCCGGCGCGCACAGCGCGATCAGGATCGCGACGACGACCGCCCTTCCCGTCACGCAATTCCCCCTGTGCTCGGGATCACAGATATTCCATGTCGGTCATGTTTCACGGTTCCAGGTTCGGGCAAGCGGAGTAAGCCGTTCGTTAAGACGTCGTGAACTCCGGCACAGGTCCATGACAACGGCTTCTGAAGCGGGTCAGATGGAAAGCGCGAATCGTGAGGTGGGCGCCTGCCCGCACGCGAATTCGGATACCCCCCGTCAAGGAACCCACCGGAGGTGAACCCGTGACGGTGCTCGATCCGGACCTGAACGCCGACCACTCGGCAACCGGGACCAAGAAGCTGCCACGGCAACGCGACCACGCCCTTCGCGTCGAACCGATGTTGGCGTTGGAATGGTCGCACGCGATCGAAGCCGCGGGAGGCGTCGGTGTCGCCGACTCGCCCGCGGCGACCCGTCGGGCCTGGATCCACCGGGCCGACGAGGAGCAAGTGCTCGCGCTCTTCCGCGCGGTCGGCCCCGACGCACCGGCACCCTGGTGGCTGCGGGCCCTCTCCCGGGGCAGGATCGCCTCGCGCGCGGCGGCGTTCGCCATCGAGGACGAGGTGACCCGGTTGCTGGGCAGCCGGCCGGGTTGGGTCTTCGTCCCGTGGGCGAGCGAGGGCGAGGTCGGCTACTGGGAGTTCGTGCCGTCCGAGAGCGGCGTCTACGGGCCCGCCGAGCCGACCACCGTGCAGTTCACCGACCGGCACCCCGGTTTCGTGGACCTGCTCCCCGCGCACCGGGGCCCCGGTCAGCGCCAACCCATCGAGTTCACCGTCGCCGAGCTGCGCGAGCAGATCGAGGACCTGGAGAACATCGCCTAGCGCGTGTTTCAGATGTGGCGTAGCCAAATGTTGATGGCGGCGACGTGGACGGTGGCCTGGTAGCGGACGGCGAGTTTGTCGTAGCGGGTGGCCACCGCCCGGTGCTGTTTGAGCAGGTTGATGCCGCATTCGACGGCGTGGCGCTGTTTGTAGATCTCCCTGTCGATCGTCGGTGGCCGCCCGCCCGCGGAGCCTTTGGCCTTGCGGTGGGCAGCCTGGTCGCAGGGCTGGTCGATGGTCGCCTTGATCCCACGTTGCCGCAGGTAGGCGCGGTTGGCCTTGGAGCTGTAGGCCTTGTCCGCCAGAATCCGGTCCGGCCGGGTGCGTGGTCGCCCCCCGTCCGGACGCGGCACCCGGATCGCCTCGATCACCGGCACGAACCGGGGACTGTCACCGCGTTGCCCGGCGGTGACCAACAGCGACAACGGCCGCCGCCGTTGTTCGCAGGCCAGGTGCAGCTTGCTGGTCCACCCGCCCCGCGACCGCCCCAACCCGTGATCGTCCGGCTCGGTCCCGCCGGTCGGGGTGTCGGGCGGTTCGACCTGCAGATCCCCCTTTTACGCGCACCCGCCGCATGCTGGTGCGCCCGCATGACCGTGGAATCCACACTCACGTCCCACACGATCGACCCGGTGGCGTCGGCGCGGGCCTGCAACGCGGTCAGGATCTGCCTCCAGATCCCGGCCCGCTGCCAGCGGCGGAACAATCCGTAGACGGTCTGCCAGGGTCCGTAGTCGGGCGGGACGTCGCGCCACGGGGCACCGACCCGCACCCGCCACCGGATGCCGTCGATCAACTGCCGCTTGCTCCACTTCGGCGGACGGCCCGGCTTGCGCCCCACGGGTAACAGCGGCTGCAACAGCGCCCACTGCGCGTCGGTCAAGTCGGCCCGCCCCGCTGCCGCTACGCTGGCCACGAGGTCTCCGGTACAACGGTTTTGCTTGGTCGCTAAACCACTTACCGGAGACCTCGCCACGTTCCGGCCATCGACACGCCGCCGATCACCTCACCTTTGAAACACGCGCTAGCGCACCACCTAGGCTGTACGCCCGTGACGTCCAGCCACCAGCGACCGCCGCACCACCGATCCGTTGTCAGCTACGTCCAACGCGGCGAACGGATGACCGTGGGGCAGCAGCGCGCATGGGACCGCCACTGGGAGCGCTTGGGCCTCGAGGTCAAGGCGCTCCCGGCCGGTCCCGTGCGGTTCACCGAGTGGTTCGGGCGCGAGGCGCCCGTCGTGCTGGAGATCGGCTCCGGGATGGGCGAGACCACGTCCCAGCTGGTGGCCGCCGCTCCCGACGTCAACTACGTCGCCGTCGAGGTCTACAAGCCCGGCCTGGCGCAGCTCCTGCTGCGCGCCGAGGCGCTCGGCGTGACCAACCTGCGGGTCCTGCGCGGTGACGCGGTCGACCTGCTCACCGACCACGTGGAGCCCGGTTCCCTCGACGCCGTGCGGATCTTCTTCCCCGACCCGTGGCCGAAGAAGAAGCACCACAAGCGCCGGCTCGTCCAGCCCGAGTTCGTGCGCCTGGTCGCGACGCGCCTGCGTCCGGGCGGCACGCTGCACCTGGCCACGGACTGGGAGCAGTACGCCGAGCAGATGCTGGAGGTGTGCTCGGCCGAGCCGCTGCTGCGCAACCGGCACGAGCGGTGGGCGCCCCGGCCGGAGTGGCGTCCGGTCACCAAGTTCGAGCAGCGGGCCGTCGAAGAGGACCGGATCAGCCACGATCTGATGTTCGAGCGGAACGACCTCACCTGACCGTGTCATCAAGGCACGTCCCGGTGCGACCGATGCGGCGACTCCCCGTCGTTTCATCACCGGAACGAGTGGACTTTGTTGATCACCCGATGTGCCCCGTCTGGCAGTGACGCGTCACACCGCTCCGCAACTACGGTTGCCGCCCGTGACCGTAGTTGACAACGAACCGATAACGTTCGACGTGGACGCGGCGGAGGGGTTCCTCCGCATGTTCCACATCGCCCACCCCGAGGCCGGGCCGGTCGGGCCGCGCCTCGCCGAGGTCCGCGAGGAGATCGCGGCCACCGGCACCTACCGGCACACCACCCACGAGCTGGCCTACGGCGCGCGGATCGCCCTGCGCGACTCCGGCTGGTGCACCAGCGGCGTGCCGTGGCGCCGGCTCAAGGTCCGCGACCTGCGCGGCTTCCGCAACGCCGCCGCCGTGGCGGGCGAGTGCGTCGAGCACCTGCGCCTGGCCACCAACGGCGGCGAGATCCGCCCGCTGGTCACCGTGTTCGCGCCGGACACGCCCACCGCGCCCGGACCGTGCATCTGGAACGAGCAGCTGGTGCGGTACGCGGGCTACGGCGACGGCGCCGGCGACCGCCGCTACCGGGCGTTCACCGACTCCGTCCAGGGCATGGGCTGGCGCCCGCCCGCCACCCCCGGCCGGTTCGACCTGCTGCCGCTCGTCGTGGAGACCGCGCACGAGGGCGCGAAGCTGTTCGCCATCCCGCCCGACGTGGTGCACGAGGTGCTGCTCGAACACCCCGAGCTGCCCTGGTTCGGCCGGCTCGGCCTGCGCTGGCACGCCGTGCCGGTGATCACCAACATGCGGCTGACCATCGGCGGCGTCACCTACCCGGCCGCGCCGTTCAACTCGTGGTTCGTCGGCTCCGAGATCGGCGCCCGCAGCCTCGCCGACGAGAACGCCTACGGCGCGGCGCGGCCCGTCGCCGAGGCGCTCGGCCTCGACACGTCCACCGAGCGCTCGCTGTGGCGCGACCGCGCCGTCGTGGAGCTGAACCGGGCCGTGCTGCACTCGTTCGACCTGGCCGAGGTCACCATCACCGACCACCACGCCGAGTCGCTGCACCGGCTGTCGTGGCTGCGGTCGCGGCAGCGCCACTCCGGCAACCGGCCGGCGTTCCGGCTCGACCCCGCCGCCGCCCGCCGCGCCCGTGCCGGCGGACCGCCCCGCTTCGCCCCCGCGCCCGAGGAGACCACCCAGCCCCAGTCGCCCGGACGCCTCGCCGAACTGCTCCGGCGGCACGCCGAGCGCTGACCCCCGCCGGCCGCCGACCCTCGCCGGCCGCTGGCACCGCCGGCCGCTGGCACCGCCGGCCGCTGGCACCGCCGGCCGCTGGCACCGCCGGCCGCTGACCCCACCGGCCGGTGGCACCATCAGCCGCTGACCCCGCCGGCCGCGGCCCTGCCGGCGCCGACACCGTCAGCGCCGACACCCGTCAGCGCTGCGAGTCCACCAGCACGCCCGCCAACGCCATCAGGACCAGCACCAGCAGACCCAGCACGGCGCCCGCCCACGTCGCGACCACTCCGAACATGGTGTTCCTCCGTTCCCCGACTCCCTTCACCAGAGTCACCCCCGGATTCGTCATCCGACATCGGCCACTGGTGTGTTTTGAGTGGCGTTCGGGTCAGCCTGGCGGTGGACACCCCACCCGACCGGAGGTGGACGCACGATCCGCCCCGAGCACCTACCGTGACGTGTCGTGGAGAGCACTCACCTCGGGTGGCGGCCCCTGCTCCGCCGCCAGTGGCCGCTTGCGTGCGCCCTCCTCTTCCTCCTCGGCAGCGAGCTGATCGGCGACGCGAACTGGTGGCAGTTCCCCGGCACGGCCGTGGTGTGCGCGCTGGCCGTGCTCGCGCCCCGCCGGCCGTTCGACGCCACGCTGGCCGCCGCCACCGCCGTGGCCGCGACGTCCGTCGTCCTGCTCGTGGTCGACTCCGCGCCCAAGGTGCCGCTGATCGGCGCCCTGGTGGTGTCCGAGACCGCGGCCGTGATGGCGGTCATCGCGACGGTCGTCCGCCACGCGCCGCTCGTGCGGGCGGTGCTCGCGGTGGCGCTGCTGGTCGCCGTGTCCGCGCTGACGGACTTCATGCGGCCGGACTACTGGTCCCGGTACTGGCCGGAGTACGACGGGCCGGGACCGTGGCAGCACGTGATCGGCGGCTCGGTGCTGCTGGTGCTGTCGGTCGGCACCGGCCTGTACTTCCGGGCCCGCGACCGGGAGCGCGCGACCGCCGTGCGGGCCGAGGTCGCGGCGGCGCAGCACGCCGAGCGCATGGCGTTGGCGCGCGAGCTGCACGACGTGGTGGCGCACTACGTGACCGGGATGGTGGTGCACGCGCAGGCGGCGCAGGCCGTGCCGTCCGCCGCGCCCGAGGCGCTGCCGATCATCGTGCGCAGCGGGCACGAGGCGTTGACCGAGATGCGGCGGCTGGTGGGGACGCTGCGCGGGGCCGACGCGGAGGGCGACGCCGACGCGCCGAGCGCGAGCAGCGACCTGGCCGACGACGTGCGCGGGGTGGTGGAGCGGTCCGGCCAGCCGGTGCGGCTGCACCTCGACCTGCCCGTGTCCGTGCCGCCGTCGTTGGGGCGCTCGGTGCTGCGGCTGGTGCAGGAGTCGTTGACCAACGCCCGCAAGCACGCCGACGGGGTGTCCTCCGTGGACGTCTCGGTGGTGGTGTCCGACGGGGTGGTGCACGTGGTCGTGGCCGATGACGGGCGGGCGCAGAAGGCGTCGCCGGTCGGTGGCACCGGCGGGTACGGGCTGGTCGGCATGCGGGAGCGCGTCGAACTGCTCGGCGGGCGGTTCAGCGCCGGTCCGCGCGGCGGTGGCGGCTGGGAGGTGCGGGCCGCGCTGCCGGTGGCGGAGTGACGTGCGGATGTGACGTGCGGGTGTGACCTGCGGGAATGACGTGCGGGGGTGACGTGCGGGGTGACGTGCGGGTGGCCGCGCGGTCAGCTCGTGACGCGCGCCGCGGGCAGTTCCGCCGGCAGTGGGTAGGTGAAGACCTGCCCGGGGTCCGCCGCCACGGGGTCGGCCGGTGCGTCCGGCGCCGGCGGGTCCGCCGCGGCCAGGTGGCGGTCGGCGACCGGGCGCGGCTCGCGGGTCCGGCGCTCCTGGTCCGGGATGGCGGGCCGGTACCCGCCGAGCCACGAGGTGACGTCGCCGGAGAGCCGGGCGTTCTCCTCGTGCAGCTCGCGGACCTGGTGCTCCAGCAGGGCGATCCGGTGCTGGGCGTCGCGGTGCGCCCGGACCACCGTCCACAGCAGGTTGTAGGCGCTCCACTCCGGGTCGAACGCCCCATCCTCCTCGGCGTCCTCCACGGCGTCCTCCACGGCGGGCTCGGCGGCGAGGGGGGCGGCCGGCTCCGTGGCGGGCTTGGCGGCGAGCCCGGCCGCAGGCATGGCGGTGGGCTCGGCGGCGAGGCCGGCTGCGGGCTCGGCTGCGGGCTCGGCACCGGGCTTGGCTGCCGGCTTGGTGGCGGGCTCGGGCGGGCGGGGTTCGGGTACCGCCAGGGGCAGGCTGTGCTTGGCCGCCCACTCCGGGCCGCCGATCAGCGACGTCGTGACCGTGCCCGCGGCCGGGTGCAGCCAGTGCGGCCGGTGCGCCTCGTCGGCCGGCTCGCCGGTGGCGAGGGCGTACAGGTACCGGGCCGTCGCCCGGACGCCCGGCGCGAACCTCGGGTGCACGGCGGCGTCGACCACGTCGGCGATCCGGTTCCACGGCGGCCGGGAGTCGGCCCGCGCGTTCGCGCCGATCCAGCGGCTCACCTCCGCCCGCACCGCGCCCAGCGACCGGCCCTGGGCCCAGTGCCCCGGCTCGCGCGCCGCCCGCTTCAGGACGCGCCGGTACGCGGTGCTCATCCGGCCGTGCTCGTCCACCAGGTGCACGAGGAGGAACAACGCCAGCCACCGGCGTTCCCGGGACAGGCCCGGATCGGTGAAGTCGTCCTCCGACCGCAGGACGGCCACCGCGGGCAGACCGCGGCCGCGCCGCTCGCCGGATCCATTCTCGACACCGCTCCGAGCCACCGCGCACTCCTTCGCCGGATCAGCGGGAAGACCACTTATCCCAACGTTCCGGAGGCTACGTCCGTCCAGCACGCGAGCAACTCTCAAGTCGGCGAAACCCACTTTTCGTGTTACGCGGGACGCCTGTGCCGCCGTGTCGTGTGTCGCTCGTTCGAGTGCCATCGGGCCGCGTGCGGCAGGATCGTGGCCATGTCGCTGCGCCTCCACGCCCCGGTCGTCCTGCCCTGCGATCCCGCCTGCACCGTCCTCCGCGACGCCGTGGTCGACATCGTCGACGGACGGGTGGCGCACGTCGGTCCGGAGGCCCACGCGCCGGAGTTCGCGGGCGAGGTCCGCCGGTTGACCGGCATCCTGCTGCCCGGCCTCGTGAACACGCACGCGCACAGCCCGATGGTGCTGCTGCGCGGCATGGGCGGCGACCTGCCGCTGCTGCGCTGGCTGCACGAGGCGATGTGGCCCGCCGAGGCGAAGATGAAGCCCGAGGACATCCGGGTCGGCATGCTGCTCGGCGCGGTGGAGATGCTGCGCAACGGCGTCACCACGAGCGCCGAGATGTACTTCCACGGCGAGCAGCTGGCCGACGCCGTGCTGGCCGCCGGCTCGCGGGTGCTGTTCGGCGCGGCGATCATGGACCTGCCGGGCCTGCCGTGGCGGCCGATGACCGACGAGATCACCCGCTGGATCGACGCCGACGGCCTGCGGTTCGGGCCGGACGAGCGGATCGAGCTGAGCTACGGGCCGCACTCGGCGTACATCCTCACGCCCGAGGCGCTGGGCGAGATCGCCGGCGAGGCGCGCGACCGCGGCGCGCTGCTCCAGATCCACGTCGCCGAGTCGCCCGAGGAGGACGTGGCGCAGCGCGAGTCGCACGGCTCCGTGCCGCGGCTGCTGGAGCAGGCTGGCGTGCTCGGCGGCCGGGTGCTGTCCGCGCACTCCGTGCACCTCTCGCCCGAGGACGTGGCGATCTACGCCCGGCACCGGGTCGGCATCGCGCACTGCCCCGGCTCGAACACCAAGCTGGCGTCCGGCATCGCGCCGCTGCGGTCCTACCTGGACGCCGGCGTGCCGGTCGGGCTCGGCACGGACGGTCCCGCGTCCAACGACGACCTCGACCTGTTCGAGGAGGCCCGGCTCGCGGCCCTGCTCGCGCGCGTGACGACGAAGGACGCCACGGCGATGCGTGCGGCGGACGCGTTGCTGCTGGCCACGCGGGGCGGCGCGGCGGCGCTGGGCCGCGACGACCTCGGCGCGCTGGAGCCCGGCCGGTGGGGCGACGTCGTGCACGTCGACGTGGACGACCCGGCCTTCGCCACCGGGCTGGACGCGCCCGACGAGCAGGTGCTGGCCAACCTGGTGTGGGCGTCGGGCACCCGGCGGGTCAAGGACGTGTGGGTGGCCGGCAAGCAGGTCGTGGCCGACGGCGAGACCACGAACGTCGACCGCCGCGAGGCGCAGGCCGGCGTGCGGGCCGTGTCCGCCCGACTCCGCTAGGCAACAGAAACCGGGGCGCGTGCGTCTTCTCCTGTGGAGGACCGACCAAGGGGAGGACGCACCATGATTCGCAGGACGTTGACCGCCGTGCTGGCACTGGCGGCGATGGTGGGGTTGGCCGGCACGGCGTCCGCCGCGCCGTCGGGGGAGTTCACGTGGCCTCCGGCGGACGTCACGCCGGTGTACGAGACGGCGGCGGAGCTGGAGGTGCGCACGGCCCGGTTCGCCGCGCGCGAGGTGGAGTTGGTGCCGCTGGTCGTGCGCGGCGCGTCCGACGTGACGACCGGCGCCTGGGGCCACGAGGCGGCGGGACTGTTCGACGGGCTCCAGTACGTCAACAACGACGTCCGGTTCAGCACGCCGCGCGGCCCGTCGGGCTTCTTCATCCAAATCCACGCGCCGGGGTTCTTCACGACAACGCCCGCCGAGCTGTGCGGGTTCTCGACGTGCACCGGCTCGGTGCGCCAGGCCGACGGCGGGCTCGTCGTGTTCACCGAGCACGTCGGCGAGTGGGGGTCGCGCACGGCGTACAGCTACCGGCCGAACGGTGAGGTCGTGTACGTGTCGACCGCGCACTCGTCGGTCGTGGGCAACCGGCAGCTCGCGCGGCTCGCGACCGACCGCGGGTTCACCTTCACGAGCTAGGGCGCGGCCTCGGTCGGACGACGACGTCGGTGACGTGGGCGTCCTCGCTCGCGTGCACGGCGGTCGCGACGGCCCGGGCGACGGAGTCCGCGTGCAGGTAGAGGTGCGGCTGGTAGTCGCCGCTCTGCTGCGCGCGGACACCGCGCTGCATGTCGGTGTCCACGCGTCCGGGGTGGACGGACGTGACGCGGAGGTCTTCCTCTTCGGCGCGCAGCACGTCGCCGTAGGCGCGGAGGGCGAACTTGCTCGCCGCGTACACGCCCCAGTCGGCGTTGGCGCGCAGCCCGGCGCCCGAGTTGATCAGCACGACGTGGCCGCGGGCGGCGCGCAGCAGCGGCAGCACCAGGCGGGTCAGCTCGGCGACGGCGACGACGTTGAGGTCGAGGGTGCGGCGCCAGACGTCGGCGCCGGCCTCGGCGAGCGGGCCGAGTTCGGCGATGCCCGCGCTGTGCACGAGGACGTCCAGCCGGGTGAGGTCGGCGGTGGCGGCGGCGAGCGCGCCGGGGTCGGTCAGCTCCACCGGCCACGGCCGGGCGGAGCCCAGCGACCCGGCAAGCTCTGCCAGCGCCGCCTCGTCCCGGCCGCCCAGCAGCAGGTCGTGCGTCGGGGCGAGGACGCGGGCGACCGCCGCGCCGATACCTCGCGACGCGCCGGTGATGAGGGCAACGGGACGACTCATGCCTCGACCCTAACCAACCCCTGCCGCGGGCCACCGAGGAAGGGCGGTGCCGCGCAGGCGGTGCTGCGCAGGCACCACCGCCGAAAGCCTGCTGCGCAGGCGTCCCCGCCGAGGGGACCCCTGCTTTTACGCTGCCACACAGGACCGACACGTGGGCGGCGTCAGGCTGCGGCTGTGGACAACTGCCGTGCCTGTGGACAACTCGGCAGAGGGCCCGGCCCGCGGCGCGGGCCCTCCACCGCCGGGGTCAGCCGCAGATGCGGCCCTTGTCCTTCTTCCACACCGCCACGACCGACGGGCGGGGCTGCGAGGCGCCGCCGTCCGGCCAGTGCGACAGCGGGTTCGACGCCGACGCGCCGTCGATCTCACCGGGGTGCTGCACGGCGACGAGCACGAAGTCGTCCTCGATGACCGGGCCGCACGTCTCCGCGCCCTTCGGCACGGTGAGGAACTGCTTCACCCGGCCGCGGAACTCGCCCTCCACCGGCACGGCGAACAGGCCGTCGTTGGACTTCAGGGCGTTGCCGTCGGTGGAGATCCACAGGTTGCCCCGGGCGTCGAACGCCACGTTGTCCGGGCACGAGATCGGCGAGACCTGCGTCTTGTCGTAGCCGCCGAAGTAGGTGTCGGGCGACGTCGGGTCGCCGCACACCAGCATCAGCTTCCACGAGAACGACGTCGCGGTGTTGTCGCCGCGCCGCTCCTCCAGCTCGAGCACGTGCCCGTGCCGGTTGTTGAGGCGCGGGTTCGGCTCGGTCGCGCCTTCCTTGCCCGCCTTGCCGCGGTCGGTGTTGTTGGTCAGCGCCGCGTACACCCGGCGGTTGCGCGGGTTCGGCTCGACGTCCTCCGGCCGGTCCATCTTGGTCGCGCCGACCTTGTCCGCCGCGAGGCGGGTGAAGACGTAGACCTCCTCGGCGGTGAAGCCGGGCACGAACGACCGGTCGCCGCTCGCCAGCGCGATCCACTCGCCGGTGCCGTCGAACTCGCCGTCCGCGGGCAGCTTGCCGGAGCCGTCGATCTCGGCGGCCGGGCTGTCGCCGGTGAACCGGGCGACGTAGAGCGTGCCGCGGTCGAGGAGCTTCTTGTTGTGCTCACGCGCGTGCTTGCTGTTGCCCGGCTTGAACTTCTCGTCGGACACGAACTTGTACATGTAGTCGAAGCGCTCGTCGTCGCCCATGTACGCGACCACGCGGCCGTCGCGGGCGATGATCACGTTCGCGCCCTCGTGCTTGAAGCGGCCGAGCGCGGTGTGCTTGACCGGGGTCGAGTCCGGGTCGAGCGGGTCGATCTCGACGACCCAGCCGAACCGGTTGACCTCGTTCGGTTCCTGCGCCACGTCGAAGCGCTTGTCGAACCGCTCCCACTTGCGCGTGGACGCCGCGCCGGACAGGCCGTACCTGGCCAGCCGCGCCTTCACCACCGGGTCGGTGACCGAACCGGCGTTGCCGAAGTACTGGTTGAAGTTCTCCTCGCCGGACAGGATCGTGCCCCACGGCGTGACGCCGCCCGCGCAGTTGTTCAGCGTGCCCAGCACCTTCGTGCCGGTCGGGTCGGCGGACGTCTTGAGGTGCGCGGAGCCCGCCGCCGGGCCGGTGACCTTGAACTCGGACGTCGCGGTCAGCCGCCGGTTGTAGCGGCGGTCCACCTTGGGCACCAGGTTGCCGGTGCGCCGGTCCCGCTCGACCAGCACGACGGACGCGCCGTGCGCGGCCCACGCGATCTCGGTCTGCTCACGGGTGGGGTTGGCGGAGTCCCAGTTCCGGAACAGGAACTCCTCGCTCGTGTACTCGTGGTTGGCGACGAGCAGCCACTGGTCGTGCCTGCCGACCGGGACCAGGCCGAGGAAGTCGCAGTTGTAGCCGAACTGCTTCGCCTGCGCCGCCGGGGTCTGGCGGTCGAAGTCGAACTCGGGCGCGCCGGGCAGCACCGGGTCGCCCCAGCGCAGCACGATTCCCTGCTCGTAGCCCTCGGGCGTGACGACCCGGTCCTCGGTGTTGGGCGCGACGGCGGTGAAGTTCAGGCCGTCCTTGCGGCGCCCGCCGCCCAGGTCGACGTCGGCGTCGGGCTTCGCGACGGCGGCGCCGGCACCGACCAGCCCGACACCCGCGCCCGCGACGGCCAGCACCGCGCCCGCCTTCAGCAGGCCACGCCGGCGCACGACCTCGCCGACGACGTCACCGAAGTAGGCGTTGCCGGACGTGTTCGGGGCTTCGTGCGCGCAGGCGTCGCCGCAGCGGTACTTGCAGGTGATCGCCGAACGCCCGAGGGGGTGGTTGGGCAACAGGGGCAGCAGGCGACGGCCCCGATCGGTGGATGAGGACACACGGACCTCCGAGATCGCTCAGTGGGAACTGGGCGACCGTAGGAGTGCAACCCCTCCGCCAGCGGACTTCGAGGTGAACGGCGGGCGAACACCTCCACCTTTCGCCGACCGGAACCGCCTGCTCACAGCGCGTGTCGGCCCCTACTCACCGATCCGCCGGCCCTCCCGCCACACCGCCACGACCGACGGGCGCGGCTGCGAGTCGCCGCCGTCCGGCCAGTGCGACACCGGGTTGTCGGCGCTCGCGCCGTCCACCTCGCCCGGGTGCTGCACGCACACCGTCACCACGCGCTCGCCGATCACCGGCCCGCACGTCTCCGCACCGCGCGGCACGGTGAGGAAAGCCTTGAGGTGACCGCGTTCGCGGCCCGCCACCGGCACCGCGTACAGGCCGTCGTTGAGGCCGTTGAGCGCGCCCGCCGAGTCGCTGGAGATCCACAGGTTGCCGTGCCGGTCGAACGCCACGTTGTCCGGGCTGGAGATCGGCGAGACGCGGGTCTTGTCGTAGCCCGCGAAGTACGTGTCCGGCGACGCCGGGTCGCCGCACACCAGCATGAGGTTCCACGAGAACGTGAGCGCGAGGGCGTCGCCGCCGCGCTCGGTCAGCTCCAGCACTTGGCCGTGCTTGTTGTTCACGCGCGGGTTCGGCTCGGTCGCGCCTTCCTTGCCCGGCTTGCCGCGGTCGACGTTGTTGCTGAGCGCGCAGTAGACGACGCCGGTGTGCGGGTGGGTCTCGATGTCCTCGGGGCGGTCCATCTTCGTCGCGCCGACCTTGTCCGCCGCGAGCCGGGTGAAGACGTAGACCTCCTCGGCCGTCATGCCCGGCACGAACGACCGGTCGCCGCTCGCCAGCGGGATCCACTCGCCGTGGCCGTCGAACCGCCCGTCCGACGGCAGCCTGCCCGAGCCGTCGACCTCGGCCGGCGGGCTGTCGCCGGTGAACCGGGCGACGTACAGCCTGCCGTCGTCCAGCAGGGTCATGTTGTGCCGCCGGGCGGCACGGCTGTCGCCGGGGCGGACCTTGCCGGTGGAGATGAACTTGTAGACGTACTCGAACCGCTCGTCGTCGCCCGAGTACGCGACCACGCGGCCGTCCGGCGCGACGCGCACGTTGGCGCACTCGTGCTTGAGCCGGCCGAGGGCGGTGTGCTTGACCGGGGTGGAGTCGGGGTCGGTCGGGTCGAGTTCGACGACGTAGCCGAACCGGTTGGCCTCGTTGGGCTCGCGGGCCAGGTCGAAGCGCCGGTCGAACCGCTCCCACTTGCGGGTGGTGGCCGTGCCGGTCATGCCGTAGCGGGCGAGGCGCGGGTCGCTGCGCGCGGCGGCGTTGCCGAAGTACTGGTTGAAGTTCTCCTCGCCGGACAGGATCGTGCCCCACGGCGTCACGCCGCCCGCGCAGTTGTTCAGCGTGCCCAGCACCATCGTGCCGGTGGGGTCGGCGGACGTCTTGAGCAGGTCGGAGCCCGCGGCCGGGCCCGTGAGCCGGAACGGCGTGGTGGCCGTGATGCGGCGGTTGTAGCGGGAGAAGCGGGTGCTGAGGCGGCCGTCGCGGTGCTGGTGGACCTGGACGACGGACAGGCCGTGCGCGGCCCAGGCGATCTCCACCTGTTCCCGGGTGGGGTGCTCCGGGTCGTAGTTCTTGAACATGAACGGTTCGCTGGTGTACTCGTGGTTCGTCACGAGCAGGCTGGTGCGGCCCGTCGCGTCCAGCGGCAGCAGCGCGGCGAAGTCGCAGTTGAAGCCGAACTGGCGGGCCTGCGCGGCGGCCGTCTGGTGGTCGAAGTCGAACCGCGGCGCGCCGGGGAAGATCGGGTCGCCCCAGCGGATCACGACCTCGTGGCGGTAGCCCTCGGGGACGACGACGGCGTCCAGCGTGTTCGGCTCGACGGGCCGGAAGTCCAGTCCCGGGGGTGACGCGTCGGCGTGAGCCGGTTCGGGCGCGGGTTCGGGTTCGGCGTGCGCGGCTTCGGCGGTCGCCGCGCCGGTCGCCGCCGCGCCGCCCAGGGCCGCGACGACCACACCGGCCTTGATCGCCGTGCGCCGGGTGACGAGGTCGCCGAAGTAGGGGTTGCCCGAGGTGTTGGGCACGTCGTGGAAGCACGCGTCGCCGCAGCGGTACTCGCAGGTCACCGCCGCGCGTCCGGGGGAGTGGTTGGCCAGCAGGGGTAGGTGTCGCACCAACTCGAACGCCTCCTACGGTCAGTACGGAAGACCGACCGACCGTATGCCGGCGTTCACCTGTTGTTAACCATCAATTCTTCACCGCGGAGATTCACTTCGCCATCCTCACCGATTCGACGCGAGGAGGGCGGGGCAGGTGGGCTCACACTACGGTCGGGGTGTGGAAGCGGTGGTGTTCGACCTCGACGGCGTGCTGGTGGACTCCGAGCGGATGTGGGACGAGGTGCGGCGGGCGTTCGCGGCCCGGCACGGCGGCACGTGGCTGCCCGCGTCGACCCGGGCGATGCAGGGCATGAGCACACCCGAGTGGGCGACGTACCTGGTGACCGAGGTGGGCGTCCGCCTCACCCCGGCCGAGGTCGCGTCCGGCGTCATCGGGGAGATGGCCGAGCGGTACGCCGACGGCCCGCCCGTGCTGCCCGACGCGGTGGCCGTGGTCCGCGAGGTCGCGTCCCGCTACCCCGTGGCGATCGCCAGCTCGTCACCGCCGGTGCTGATCAAGTCGTTCCTGGCGGCGACCGACCTGACCGACGTCGTCCCGGTCGCGCTGTCGAGCGAGCAGACGGCCGCCGGCAAGCCCGCGCCCGACGTCTACCTCCTGGCCGCGTCCAAGCTGGGCGCCGACCCGTCCCGCTGCGCCGCCGTGGAGGACTCGACCAACGGCCTGCGCTCCGCCCTGGCCGCCGGCATGACGGTGTACGCCGTCCCGAACCCCCACTTCCCCCCGGACCCGGAGGTGTTGGCCCAGGTCACCGTCCTGCCCGCGCTGTCAGCCCTGCCCGCCGCGCTATAGCCTCTACCCGTCCGGGTGAACGATCTACTGGATCGAACAGGTGTTCGATAGGATGAGCCGATGACGACGCGACGCGAACAGGCGGCGCTCCTGCTCGCGCTCCGGACCAGCGGGCGGGCGTGGACGGAGGTGTCCGGCCAGATCGAGGACGCGGCCTCGGCGCTCGCGGTCCTCGACGCGTTGCTCACCCCGGACCAGCCGACCCTCGACCACGCCGACGTCGACCACTCGGCGGAGCTCGACGAGGTCGAGCGCGAGATCGAGGCGTGGGCCGCGGAGGGCATCCGGCTGGTCACCCTGCTCGACGACGACTACCCGGTACGGCTGCTCATGGTCCACCAACGGCCGCCGTTCCTGACCGTGCGGGGCGCGCTGTCACCGGCCGACGAGCGCGCGGTCGCCGTCGTCGGCAGCCGGAACCCGAGTTCACGCGGTCTCCACGTCGCACGCGAGGTCGCCACGACACTCGCCGGGCACGGCGTGACGGTGCTCAGCGGCCTCGCCGCCGGCGTTGACGCGGCAGCGCACCGTGCCGCCCTCGACGCGGGCGGCCGGACCGTCGCCGTGGTCGGGACCGGGCTGAGGCACTGCTACCCGGCGACGAACCGGGACCTGCAGGCGGAGATCGGCCTCCGGGGCGCCGTGGTGTCCCAGTTCTGGCCCGACGCCCGTCCGGCGAAGCACCACTTCCCGATGCGGAACGCCGTGATGAGCGGCTGCGGTGTCGCCACGGTGGTGGTGGAGGCCGGCGAGCACAGCGGAACCCGCATCCAGGCCCGCGTGGCGCTGGAACAGGGCCGGCACGTCTTCCTCCTGCCCGAGGTGGTCGAAGGCACGAAGTGGGGCAAGGAGACGTCCCGCCGCCCGAACACGACGGTGCTCGAAGGGCCCGACCACCTCCTGAAGGTCCTGGACGAGCTGACGGCGGAGCTTCCCGAGCTGATCGACTTCTGACGTGAGGGCGCACAGCCGCCTCCAGGAGCGGTACAGCAACGTCCTGGTGCCACCCCCGGCGGTCGACCGGTCGATCTGCCTGGTCTGCCGGCGGAACACGGACCAGTTCGTCCGCTGCTACCACTGCAACCGCCACCGCGCCGGTTTCCGCGGCGAGGTAGCCGACGTGGTGGTGCCCATCTCGATCGCCATCAAGGGCGATCAGCTCGCGCGCGAGCTGTGGCGCTACAAGAACAGCGACGTGGACAAGGAGCGTCGGGACTTCACCAACGGCCTCGCGCTCGTCCTGGCCGCCTTCCTGAGCCGGCACGAGGACTGCCTGGCGAGAGCCGCCGACGTCGAGCGGTTCGACGTCGTGACCAGCGTGCCGAGCACCAGGGTGCCGGAACCCCTCGCGGGCATCCTCGGCCGTCAGGTCGGCCGAACCCGTGACCGCTTCGCCACGGTCCTGCGCGCGGACGCGCCGAACAACGACGACCTCGTCCCCGGGACGGTTCAGGTCGTCGGCGAGGTGGCCGGGCGCTCGGTCCTGCTGGTGGACGACACGTGGACCACGGGGGCGAGCCTCCAGTCCGCCGCCGTGGCGCTGAAGCGGGCCGGTGCCGCGACCGTGGCCGGCCTGGTCATCGGCCGCCACTTCGACCCGAAGCACGAACGGGCGGCCGCGTACCTGGAGAAGGTGCGGTCGCGGCCGTTCGACTGGGAGGTGTGCGTCCTCTGCCGGAACGCCTAGCGTGCGCGGCATGGAACAGCGTGTTGCGGTGGTGACCGGGGCGGCCCAGGGGATCGGGGCCCGGATCGCCGAGGTGTTGCGGGGTGACGGGTTCGCGGTGGTCGGGTTCGACCTGCGGGAGACGCCCGGCGGGGTGGTGGGTGACGTGTCGTCGCCCGCGGACGTGGCGCGGGTGGTCGAGCGGGTCGGCGACCGGGTCGACGTGCTGGTCAACAACGCGGGGATCTCGGGGATCACGCCGTTCGAGGAGACGTCGCTGGAGCAGTGGCAGCGGGTGCTGGCGGTCAACCTGACCGGCCCGTTCCTGCTCACGCGGGCGCTCGGGCCGGTGATGCTGGCCCGCGGCTCGGGCTCGGTGGTCAACATCGCGTCCGTCGCCGGGCTCCAGGGTGTCGCCGACCGGGCCGCGTACAACACCACCAAGCACGGGCTGATCGGCATGACGCGCACGCTCGCCGTGGAGTGGGGCGGGCGCGGGGTGCGGGTCAACGCGGTGTGCCCCGGCTGGGTGAAGACCGAGATGGACGTGGCCGACCAGGAGGGCGGCCACTACGACGACACCGACATCACGCACCACGTGCCGATGGGCCGGTTCGCGTCACCGGACGACATCGCGCAGGCCGTGGCGTTCCTCGCCGACCCGGCGCGCAGCGGCTTCGTCAACGGCGTCGCGCTGCCCGTGGACGGCGGCTGGACGGCCGACGGCTCGTGGCAGTCCCTCCGGCTCTCGAAGCGCTGACGCACGGCGAACCCCCCGCACGGCGAACCCCCTGCACCGCGCACGGGTGCAGGGGGTTCGCCGGAGGTCAGCGCTCCACGTCGCCGCGGATGAACGCCTCGACCGCCTCGTGCGCCTCGGAGTCCGAGTACTGCACCGGCGGGGACTTCATGAAGTACGACGACGCCGACAGGATCGGCCCGCCGATGCCCCGGTCCAGGGCGATCTTCGCGGCGCGCACCGCGTCGATGATGATGCCCGCCGAGTTCGGCGAGTCCCACACCTCGAGCTTGTACTCCAGGTTCAGCGGCACGTCGCCGAACGCGCGACCCTCCAGCCGCACGTACGCCCACTTGCGGTCGTCCAGCCACGCCACGTAGTCCGACGGGCCGATGTGGACGTTGCGCTTGCCGAGGTCGCGGTCCACCTGCGACGTCACGGCCTGCGTCTTGGAGACCTTCTTGGACTCCAGCCGCTCCAGCTCCTTCATGTTCAGGAAGTCCATGTTCCCGCCCACGTTGAGCTGCATCGTGCGGTCGAGCTGCACGCCGCGGTCCTCGAAGAGCTTCGCCAGCACGCGGTGCGTGATGGTGGCGCCGACCTGCGACTTGATGTCGTCGCCGACGATCGGCACGCCGGCCGCGCGGAACTTCTCGGCCCACTCCGGGTCGGACGCGATGAACACGGGCAGCGCGTTGACGAACGCCACACCCGCGTCGATGGCGGCCTGCGCGTAGAAGCGGTCCGCCTCCTCGGAGCCCACCGGGAGGTAGGACACGAGGACGTCCACGGACGCGTCGCGCAGCGCCTGCGCCACGTCGACCGGCTGCTCGTCGGACTCCTCGATGGTCTCCCGGTAGAACCGGCCGAGCCCGTCGAGGGTGTGCCCGCGCTGCACGGTGACGCCGAGCGGCGGCACGTCGGCGATCTTGATCGTGTTGTTCTCGCTCGCGCCGATGGCCTCGGACAGGTCGGTGCCGACCTTCTTGGCGTCCACGTCGAACGCGGCGACGAACTCGATGTCGCTGACGTGGTAGTCGCCGAAGCGGACGTGCATCAGACCGGGCACGCGGGTGCTCGGATCGGCATCGCGGTAGTAGTGGACGCCCTGCACCAGCGACGCCGCGCAGTTGCCGACCCCGACAATGGCCACTCGAACGGTGCGGCGGTTGTCGCCCATGCCGAGTCCTCCTTCTGTTCTTCCGTGCTTGTTCCGGGGGTTCATTGGTCCCGCTCGCGCTGTTCGGCCTGTTCGTGGGCGATCAGCTCGTTCAACCACCGCACCTCGCGCTCGGTGCTCTCCAGCCCGAGCCGGTGCAGTTCCCGGGTGTACCGGTCGATGCGCTCGCTCGTCGCCGATAACGAGGTGCGCAGCCCTTCACGGCGTTCCTCGACGCGCCGCCTGCGGCCCTCGAGGATGCGCATCCTGATCTCGGCGGGGGTTCGGGAGAAGAACGCGAGGTGGACGCCGAACGAGTCGTCGTCCCACGTCTGGGGTCCGGCGTTGACCAGCAGTTCGGCGAACCTCTCCTTGCCCTCGGCGGTGAGCCGGTAGACCTTGCGCGCCCGACGGCCCCACCGCGCCGAGTCGTCCTCCGGGACTTCCTCGACGATGAGGCCGCCACGTTGCAACTTGCGCAACGTGGGGTACAGCGTTCCGTAGGAGAACGCTCGAAACGCCCCCAGCAGCTCGTGCAAGCGCTTGCGCAGCTCATAGCCGTGCATGGGTGCTTCGTGCAGCAGGCCGAGGATCGCGAACTCCAGCACGGAGCACCTCCCCGCTCAGGTGAGGCCGATGGGTGTGGTCAGTATATCGGTGCGATACATCCGCGCATGCCGGTGAAGTGTCACGTGGCACACATCGACCCCTGCCTTCGGGGCACTGCCCTGAACGGCCCATCGACGCGGTTGGGGCGGCACGTACTCTGGTCGTCGTGTCGACCCAACGCCAGGTCGTGGACTACGCCCTGCAGCGCCGTGCGCTGCTGGCGGAGGTCTACGCGGGCCGAGTGGGCACGATGGAGGTCTGCGACGCCAGCCCGTACCTGCTGCGAGCTGCGAAGTTCCACGGCCGGCCGAGCGACGTGACGTGCCCGGTCTGCCGCAAGGAACCGCTGACCCACGTGTCCTGGGTCTACGGCGACGAGCTGAAGCACGCGGCCGGGTCCGCGCGCACCGGCGAGGAACTGGCCCGCATGGCGACCCTCTTCGAGGAGTTCACCGTGTACGTGGTCGAGGTTTGCCGCACATGTAGTTGGAACCACCTGGTGCAGTCATACGTCCTGGGAACGCGTGGCCTGAACTCTCGCAAGCCGCGCAGGAGGACCGCGGCGGAGTGAACCTGCTCCGGCCACGGGCGCCGCTCCGGCGAGGAGCAGCGGCGTACGACCACCGAACCGCGTGCAGGAGCACGCCGGTCTGGGAGGCCATTTCGTGAACGACCAGCATGACGACAGGCATCGTGGCGCGGAGCCGCAGTGGCCGACCGGGGAGGACCCGGACGGCGGTGCGCACCCACCGCGGCACGGCGCCGGGGATCAGCCGGCGCGTCCGAACACCCCACCAGGTGGTTCGGCACGCGCTCCGTTCGACGGCCCCGGCCCTCGGCACGGCACGCCCCCGGGCGGGTTCGCCCGTCCCGGCACGCCCCCCGGCGGGATTCCGCGGGCGGGCGGCACGCCGCCCGGCGGCATCCCCCGCGGCGGTCCGCCGCCGCGCCGACCGGTCGGTCCGGGAGGTCCCGGCGGGCCGGTCCCCGGTCCGAACGCCGGCAGGCACGGCGCACCCGACGGCCCCGGCCGCCCCGGTCCGGCCGGCCCCGGCGCGCGCCCCGGCGGTCCCGGTCCCGGCAGCGGTGGCCCCGGCAGCGGCGGTCCCGGCAGCCTCGACGCCGCGGGCAGCGTGCCCGGCGGCTCGCCCCAGCGCCCGAACACCCCTCCCGGCGGCCTGCGCCGTCCCGGCGGCCCCGGCGGTCCCGTGCCGCCCGGCGGCCGTCCACCGGCGGGTGGCCCCGGCGGTCCGCGCCGTCCCGGCGGCCCCGGCCCCGAGCGCCGTCCCGGTGAAGAGCCGACGGACCTGCTCCCGCCCGTCTACCAGACCACGCCGCGCGAGCCCGAGCTCCTCACGCACCGCGAGGACGAGGTCGAGCTGGAGCCGTTCTACGACGACGAGTACGACGAGGAGCTGACCGAGGAGGAGGCCCGCGCCGTGCGCCGGAAGAAGGTCTGGCGCCGCGTGCGCCGCGCCACCTACGTGGCCTTCGGCCTGATGCTCCTGGCGCCGGTCGTCGCCTTCGCGATCGCCTACCAGGTCGTCGAGGTGCCGATCCCGGAGGAGGTGGCCGCCGGTCAGGACAAGGCGATCACGATCCTCTACGCCAACGGCGACGAGCTGGCCAAGATCGCGCCCGACGGCGCGAACCGCACCATGGTCAAGTACGAGGACATCCCGGAGACGATCAAGCGCGCCGTCTTCGCCGCCGAGGACCCGACGTTCGAGACGAACCCGGGCTTCGACATGACGGCCATCGCCCGCGCCGCCTGGTACCAGGTGACCGACCGGGAGTCCGGTGGCTCCGGCCTCACCCAGCAGTACGTCAAGAAGGCGACCGACCAGGACGACGGCACGCTGAGCCGCAAGTTCAACGAGATGGTCACCTCGTACAAGATGTCGCAGCAGCAGGACAAGCCGGCCATCCTGACCGCGTACCTGAACACGGTCTACTTCGGCCGGTCCGCGTACGGCATCAAGACGGCCGCCAAGGAGTACTTCGGCGTCGAGGACCTGAACCAGGTCACGCCGTCGCAGGCCGCGCTGCTCGCCGGGATGATCCAGAACCCCAGCAACTCGGAGATCGCCACGTACCGGGCGGACCGCTGGGAGTACGTGATGAACCAGATGCTCAAGTACAACTGGATCGACCAGGAGTACCGGCAGACCCAGCAGGTGCCGGTGCCCGTCGACCGGTCCGGGCAGTCGGGCCTGAGCGGTCCGCGCCTGCACATCCGCCAGCAGGTGCTGGAGGAGATGGCGAAGGTCGGCTGGGACCTGGACAAGGCGCAGCGGACCGGTGTCACCGTGCACACCACCATCGACCCGGTCACCCAGCAGGCGGCCGAGGACTCGGTGAGGGAGGTCATGGAGGGCCAGCCGACGGACGTCCTGAAGTCCTCGCTGACCGCCATCGACCCGCACACGGGCGGCGTGAAGGCGTACTACGCGGGCGCCGACGGCGCCGGTCTGGACTACGCGCGCGGCACCCTCCAGGAAGCCGGCTCGTCGTTCAAGCCGTTCGACCTGGTCGCCGCGCTGCAGGCGGGCAAGGGCCTCGGCACGACCTACGACGGCCGCTCGCCGAAGACGTTCAACAACGTCGGCGACCGGCCCATCACGATCCGCAACGCCTCCGACCCGAGGAACGAGTGCGGCGAGCAGTGCTCCATCCGCAAGGCGATGGAGAAGTCGCTGAACACCGTGTTCTACGAGATGGTGCTGGAGATCGGCACGCAGCCGGTCGCCGAGGCGGCCCACCAGGCGGGCATCCCGCGAGAGGTGGTGATCGGCGACCAGAAGAAGAAGCTCCTGGTGAACGAGAACGGCGGCGCGCCGAACGCGGGTATCGCGCTCGGCGGCGGTGAGGCGCAGGTCCGGCCGTTCGACATGGCCTCCGCCTACGCCACGTTCGCCGCGCGCGGCGTCTACCACGAGCCGTTCTTCATCTCGAAGATCACGAACAGCGAGGGCAAGGCGGTCCACCAGCACATCGACAAGTCCGGGCCCGCGTTCGACCCGGACCCGATCAAGAGCCAGGACATCGCCGACAACGTCACCGAGGCGCTCCGGCCCGTGCTGACGTACTCGAAGATCCCGTGCGCGGGTCGCGAGTGCGCGGGCAAGACCGGCACGCACGAGCTCCCGGACGACGCGGGCCAGAACTCGAAGGCGTGGATGGTCGGCTACACGCCGTCGCTGTCCGCCGCGGTGTGGATGGGTCGCAACGAGGGCAACAAGCCGTTGCAGGACGCCCAGGGCCGGCCGATCTTCGGTGGTGGCCTGCCGGGTCAGATCTGGAAGAAGTTCATGGACAAGGCCCTCGCCGGCACCCCCCCGGAGCCGCTGCCGAAGGCCAAGCCGCTGGGCCAGTACAAGGAGCCGGTCAAGACTCCGAGCAACCCGCCCACGACGACGACCGACAAGAAGAAGGAAGACGAGGACCGGGACCGCAAGCCGACGACGTCGCAGCAGGAGCCGACCACCACGACTCAGCCCCCGACGACGTCGCGGACCGGTCGGCCGTGCACGGGGCTGGTCTGCCCGACCACGCCCACGTCGACCGACGAGAACGCCCCGGACCCGGGAGTCGGCAACGGCGCTCCACCGCCGACAGGGTGACCTGAGCACCTCGAAGGGCCCGGCCCGGCACACCGCCGAGCCGGGCCCTTCGCCGTTCGCGGGTGTTCGCGGGCATCGGCGGCCGTTCCCAGGGGTTCCCGGGCGTCGGCGGCCGCTCCCGGCGTTCGAGGGCATCGGCGGCCGTTCCAGAACGTTCACGGGGCGTTGACGGGGGTTCCCGAACGATCGGGCCCGTCCCGACGGCGAGCCCCGCCGGACCTCACGGCCGCTGTTGACCGGTGCCCGTAGCATCCGTGCCCGTGGCCAGTCCTTCGCAGCCCTCGCAGGCCGACGCCGACGACACCGACTCGCTCAGCCCCGAGGAGCGGGTGAACCCCACCTGGACGGAGCCGCTGGCCCGCGCGGCGAGCAAGCCGATCGGCGGACCGGTCGGCCGGCACGCGTCGGTCGGTCGGCAGTGGTTCTGGACGCCGCTGCGGGTGGTGCTGCTGTTCGCGGTCGTGACGCTCGCGCTGGCGTGGTTCCAGAAGTCGCCGTGCGTCCAGCAGTACGTGGACGACAACGGCGTGGTGCAGCTCGACTGGCGGGGCAGCAAGCAGTTCACCGCGATGTGCTACTCCGACACCGTGCCGCTGTACACGGCGGAGCGGTTGGACAAGCGGGACACGTTCCCCTACAAGACGTCGTGGGTGGACGACGAGGGCAAGCCGACGGCGCACGTGCGGTACATGGAGTACCCCGTGCTGACGGGCATGTTCCAGCTGCTCAACGCGCGGATGGCCCAGGGCTGGACGGCGATCGCCGCGTCCGGGTGGCTGCCGAACCCCATGACCGTGATCGTGTACTTCAACATCACCGCGCTGTGGCTGGCGCTGGCGTGGCTCGTGACGGCGTACGCGGTCGCCCAGCTGGCCAGGCGACGGCCGTACGACGCGGTGCTGGTGGCGGTGTCGCCGCTGGTCGTGGTGCACGCGTTCACGAACTTCGACACGCTCGCGACGGCGTTCGCGACGGCCGCCATGCTCGCGTGGGCGCGGAAGAAGCCGGTGCTGGCGGGCATCCTGCTCGGGCTGGGCGGCGCGGCGAAGCTGTACCCGCTGTTCCTGCTCGGGCCGCTGCTGCTGTTGTGCTGGCGGTCGGGCCGGCTGCGCGCCGGGTTGACGACCCTCGGCGCGACGCTGGCGACCTGGGCGCTGGTGAACGCGCCGATCGCCTTGCAGTACCCGGCCGGGTGGCGCGAGTTCTTCCGGCTGAACACCGAGCGCGGCGTCGACCCCGACTCGATCTACAACGTCATCGCGCAGTGGACCGGGTGGCAGGGCTTCGACCCCGGCCTGGCGCACGGGCAGGCGCCGGAGGTGCTGAACACCGTCAGCGCCGTGCTGTTCCTGGTGTGCTGCGCCGCGATCGGGTTCGTGACGCTGTCCGCGCCGCGGCGGCCGCGGCTGGCGCAGCTGGCGTTCCTCGTGGTGGCCGCGTTCCTGCTGACGAACAAGGTGTGGAGCCCGCAGTACTCGCTGTGGCTGGTGCCGCTGGCGGTGCTCGCGCTGCCGCGGTGGAAGCTGCTGCTGGCGTGGATGGCGGTGGACGCCCTGGTCTGGGTGCCGCGGATGTTCTTCTACCTGGGCGTGGAGAACAAGGGCCTGCCGATCGACTGGTTCCTCGGCACGGTCGTGGCGCGGGACGTCATGGTGATCCTGCTGTGCGTCCTCATCGTCCGGGAGATCTACCGGCCGGACCTCGACAAGGTGCGCCAGGCGGGCGACGACGACCCGTGCGGCGGGTTCGTCGACGGCGCGCCGGACCGGTTCGTGCTGCGGTTCCGCCGGCGCGAGCCGGCCACCCCGGTCGACGCCGCCACGGGCTGACCGGGGCGTCGCGTCACGGCGCGCGGCTCGCCGGCGATTCGGGCCGGCGGGCCGGCAGGCGGTCGGCGAACGTCACCTCGGACTTGAGGAACACGACGAACAGCGCCACCAGCAGCGCCGCCCGACCCCAGACGCCGATCACCACGGCCTGCGCCGCCAACCCGTCGTAGATGCCGGACGGCTGGCCGAACTGGATCGCGTAGAACCAGCGGAAGATGCCGATGCCCATGGCGACGTCCGCCGCGAAGTACGCCGCCACCCACGCCCAGTTCACCCGCAGCAGCACGAACATCGGCACCAGCCACAGCGTGTACTGCGGCGAGTGCACCTTGTGCAGCAGCAGGAACCCGCACAGCATCGCCGCCGACACCGCCACCCACGGGTACGTGCCCTCCCGCAGGTAGCGCCGCCAACCCAGCCCGCAGGCCAGCGCGAACGACGCCAGCACCGTCGCCGGCGACAGGACGCCGACCACGGCCTGCATGGTCGCGTCCTCCACGAACGGCCGCATCGACCAGAACCACACCGAGTTCGTGGTGATGTCCACCCGGCGCAGGCCCTGGAACGTGAACGACGCCAGCCAGCCGTTGAACCCGGCCACCGCGAACGGCAGGTTGACCAGCACCACCGTCACGACCGCCGTCAGCGCCACCCGCACCGCGCCCATGACGTCGTACCGCGCCCCGGCCGGCAGCCACCGGCCGCCGGGACCGCCGGTCAGCACGTACAGGCACAGCGGCAGCACGAAGAACGCCGGGTAGATCTTGAACGCGAACCCGAGGCCCAGCAGCACCGACGCGACCTCCGCGCGGGCCGCGAACCCCCACCGGCGCCGCCCCCAGCCCCGGTGGACGACGTGCACCGCCGCCACCGCGCAGAGCACGACCGGCAGGTCCCAGTTGTGGAACGCGTACAGCACCAGCGGTGGTCCGAGCGCCCAGACCAGCGCCCGCCACCGGCTCAACCTGCCCAGCAGCCACGCCGTCGCCAGCCCGAACGGCGCCATCAGCAACGCCGAGAACAGCAGGAACGCCCCGTCGTTCTCGGCGAGGATCGCACCCGCCCAGATCAGCAGCCCGGTCAGCACCGGGTACTCGACCACCCCGCCGACCAGCACGCCCCGGCTGTCGATGCCGCCGCTCACGTACGGGAACACGTGCCGGTCGATGTCGCGCCCGATCCACAGGTGCTGGATGTCGGAGTAGCAGACGTCCGCCTTGTTGCGCCGCTCGTAGTCCGGCGCGCTGCGGCCCCACTGGTCGAACCACGGGCCCGTGCAGCGGTCTTTGTTGAGGAAGCCCGCGAACATCGTCAACCCGCACAGGAGCACGACGGCCGCCAGCGCCGCCCGGCCGAGCGCCGGAGCCCGTGACGGGGCGCCCGGCCGCTCCGGGGCCACCGCCTGCCGTGTCACGCCCGTCAGCCCAGGTGCTCGCGCAGGAACGCGATGTCCTCCGCCTGACCCTCGTCCGGGGTCTCGACCAGCACCGGGGAACCGGCCGCGGCGGCCACCGCGACCAGCTGGGCGGGGTCGATGGTGCCGGAGGCGATGTTGGCGTGCCGGTCGCGCGCGGAGCCGAACTCGTCGCGGGAGCTGTTCAGGTGCACCAGGTCGATGCGGCCGGTGATGGCCTTCACCCGGTCGACGATGCCGACCAGGTCCTCGCCGGAGGCGAACGCGTGGCACGTGTCGAGGCAGAACCCGGCGCCGAACTCGCCGACCGCGTCCCACAGCCGGCCGAGCATGTCGAACGTGCGGGCCATCGCGTTCTCGCCGCCCGCGGTGTTCTCGATCAGGATCGGCACGGCGAACCCGCCGCTCTCCGCCTGCCGCTGGAACATCTTGCGCCAGTTGGCGATGCCCTCGGCCGGGTCCTCGCCCTTGGTGACGTGCCCGCCGTGCACGATCAGGCCCTTGGCGCCGACCTTCGCCGCCGCCTCGGCGTGCTGGAGCACGATCTTGCGGGACGGGATGCGGATGCGGTTGTTGAGCGAGGCGACGTTCGCCAGGTACGGCGCGTGGACGAAGACGTCCAGCTCCGAGGCCAGCAACCCGTCGGTCTGCGGGTGCGGCTTCGGCGCCTTCCACCCCTGCGGGTCGGCCAGGAAGAACTGGACGACGTCGGCGCCGCGCTCGGCCGCCGCGCCGAGTGGGTCGTCGTCGCGGACGTGGGCCCCGATGCGCATGACGTGCAGGGTAGTCGGGCGGTACGACACACCGCCGCCCACCGCCTGCCGCGCACGCCCCCTCCACTCGCCGCCCCGCGCCCCCGCACGGCACCGCGCCTTCCACCGATGCCTAAATTTGTCGCCACGGGGGATGGTTCGCGTCACCAACAGGACTTACGCTCGTTACTTGCAAGTAGGTAACCGGCGCGGCACGTCAGGAGGCCAGACCATGCGGACCCGGCTCACACGGCTGTTGGGCGCGGTCGCGGTCGTGCTCGCGGCCGGAACGGCCGGCGTCGCCGCGGGCTCCGGATCGGCCGTGGCCGCCGAACCCGTCGTCGTCGGGGACTGCAAGACGACCGTGCAGGGCGCGCCCGGCACACCGGTGTCGCTGAGCCCCACCGCGGTGCTCGACCCGGTGGTGCAGCTCATCCGCGCCGTTCCGCTGCTCGGGCCGCCGCTCGTGGACCCGTTCCGGCAGGCGTTCTCCGCCCTGCCGCCCATCCCGATCGGCGCGATCCCCACCGGCTCCGGCGTCATCACCGGCGCCGTGATCGCCGACAAGGTCAACGCCGAGCTGGCCAAGCTGCCGCTGCTCGGACCGATCATCGTCACCCTCTCGAACGGCGTGCGCACCGAGCTGACCAAGCTGTGCGGCGTCGCCGTGCAGGGCGTCAACGCCGCCGCCGCGCCCGTCCAGGACGGTTCCAAGGCGCTCGCGGACGCGTCGCAGCAGGCCGTCGGCCAGGCGCCCGGCCAGCCCGGCGCCAAGCCCACGCCCATCCCCGGCACGCCGCCGCAGACCGGTCAGCCGGGCACGAACCCCGGCACCGGGAACCCCGGCGGCACGCCCGCCAACCAGAGCCCGTTCGCGCCGGTCGGCGGCGTCGGCGCGCTCGACGTGCCGCTGTACGGCACGAACCCGTGGGGCGCCAACTTCGGCCGCGTGCCGCTGTTCGGCTACGGCTCCCTGCCGTTCGCCATGCCCGGCCTGTACGCGCCGTCACCGGGCGTCCGCTACGGCGGCGGCGTGAGCGGGTACCAGCCCGGGTTCGCGCTGCCCGGCGGCGGCGACTCGGACGGCGTGCAGACCGCGGGCCGCGCCCAGGCGCTGCCCGGCGTGGGCCGGATGGGCGGCGGCGTGGCGGCTCCCGTGCTGCTCGCCGTGCTGCTGCTGTCGTGCGTGACGGGCGCGCTGGTGCGGACGTGGGTCCTGCGCCGCGCCACCGCCCCCACCGCTTCCTGACGCTCTGAGCTGCTCGAACAGGCCACCGGGGAGGGCATCCCGGTGGCCTGTTACCCTTCACGGGTTGCTGACGCGACGACCCTCCTGCCACGGAAAGTCCGTGGCCGCCGAGTCCACAGGAGGTGAGTGGTCTTCATGCGTCATTACGAAGTGATGGTCATCCTCGACCCCAGTCTCGACGAGCGCACGATCGCGCCGTCCCTCGACACGTTCCTCAACGTCATCCGCACCACGGGTGGCAACGTGGAGAAGGTCGAGGTGTGGGGCAAGCGCCGGCTGAGCTTCGAGATCAACAAGAACTCCGAGGGCATCTACGCCGTCCTCGACCTGATCTCGACCCCCGACGCGGTGAAGGAACTGGACCGCCAGCTCGGCCTCCAGGAGACGGTGCTGCGCACCAAGGTCATCCGCCGCGAGCCCGCCAAGGCCGCGAAGACCGCCGCGCGGATCGCCGCCAAGGCCGCGGCCAAGGTCAAGGCCTAGGGGCCCGCCGACCATGGCAGGCGAGACGACGATCACGGTGGTCGGGAACCTGACCGCCGATCCCGAACTCCGCTTCACCCAGTCCGGCGCCGCGGTGGCGAGCTTCACCGTGGCATCCACCCCTCGCACGTTCGACAAGGCGACGGGCGAGTGGAAGGACGGCGAAGCGCTGTTCCTGCGGTGCAACGTGTGGCGCCAGGTCGCGGAGAACGTGGCCGAGTCGCTCACCCGCGGTTCGCGCGTGCTCGTGACCGGGCGGCTGCGCCAGCGTTCCTTCGAGACGAAGGAAGGCGAAAAGCGCACCGTCATCGAGCTTGAGGTCGACGAGATCGGCCCCTCGCTGCGCTACGCGACCGCGAAGGTCAACAAGGTGAGCCGTGGAGACGGCGGCGGCGGCTTCGGCGGCGGCGGTCAGTCTCGCGGTGGCGGCGGCAGCGCCCCGGCCGACGACCCGTGGGGCTCCGCGCCCCCGGCCGGCTCCGGTGGCTTCGCCGACGAGCCCCCCTTCTAGACCGGCACCGGTCCACTCCACACTTCACTGCGTAATACCAGGAGTTCACACATGGCCAAGCCGCCTGTGCGCAAGCCCAAGAAGAAGGTTTGCGCGTTCTGCAAGGACAAGAACGCCAACCTGATCGACTACAAGGACACCACCCTGCTCCGGAAGTACATCTCGGACCGGGGCAAGATCCGTGCCCGCCGGGTCACCGGCAACTGCTCCCAGCACCAGCGCGACGTCGCGGTCGCCGTCAAGAACGCCCGCGAGATGGCGCTGCTGCCCTACACCTCGACCGCTCGCTGAGAAAGGGGACGGCATCGTGAAGCTCATCCTCACCGCTGACGTGACCGGCCTCGGCGGCCCCGGCGACATCGTCGAGGTCAAGGACGGCTATGGCCGCAACTACCTGCTGCCCCGCGGCCTGGCGATCGTCGCCACCAAGGGCGCGGCCAAGCAGGTCGAGGTCATCCGCCGGGCGCAGGAGACCCGCCGGGTCCGCGACCTGGACCACGCCAAGGAGATCAAGGCCTCGCTCGAGGGCCTCGGCTCCGTGACGCTGAAGGCCAAGGCCGCGGCGGGCTCGAAGAAGCTGTTCGGCTCGATCACCACGTCCGACGTCGTGTCGGCCGTGCGCGCCGCCGGCGGCCCCACGCTCGACAAGCGGGCCGTCGAGCTCTCGGGTCACATCAAGACCCTCGGCAAGCACTCGGTCAGCGTCCGGCTCCACCCGGAGGTCACCGTGTCGCTGGCCGTCGAGGTCGCGGCCGCGAGCTGAAGCACCCCGGAAGCGCCGTTCGACCAGGTGTTCTGGTCGGGCGGCGCTTTCGCACGTCGGGCTGTGGACAACTCGGGTGACGCCCGGTGCGCGACACGCCGAAGGGCATGGGGCGCGCGACACGCCGAGGGTGTGACCAACTACTTTTCCACAAAGTTATCCACAGGGTCTGACCTGCGGGAACTTTTGTCTTGGGCCGAGTTGTACCCAGGTTGTCCACAGCTTTCCCCAGGCCTGTGGTCAGCTCGGCGCGACCATCCCCAACCTGTCCACCGACTTGTCCACAGGAGCGTTTGCCTACGCCATCCAGGTGGCTCTAGCGTCGCTGGATCACCGGGCGTGTGGCACGCGGACTTTGTCGGACCCACGAGGTACAACAGGCACGGCAGCAGATTGGGGTGAGCTCACGGTGGCGCTGGTGGACGACCGGGGCATGGCAGAGCCCGGCTTCGAACGACAGCCGCCGCAGGACCTCGCCGCCGAGCAGTCGGTGCTGGGCGGCATGCTGCTGAGCAAGGACGCGATCGCGGACGTGGTCGAGGTCCTGGCTCCCAACGACTTCTACCGCCCCGCGCACCAGGCGGTGTACGACTGCATCCTCGACCTCTACGGGCGGGGCGAGCCGGCCGACCCGATCACGGTGTCCGCCGAGCTGGAACGGCGCGGCGAGCTGCTGCGCGTCGGCGGCGCGCCGTACCTGCACACGCTGATCGCCACCGTGCCCACGGCCGCGAACGCCTCCTACTACGCCGAGATCGTGGCCGAGAAGGCCGTGCTGCGGCGGCTGGTGGAGGCGGGCACCAGGATCGTGCAGCTCGGCTACAACGGCGCCGAGGGTGCCGACGTGGACGAGGTGGTGGACCGGGCGCAGGCGGCGATCTACGAGGTCACCGAGCGCCGCACCACCGAGGACTACGTGGTGCTGGAGGAGCTGCTCCAGCCGACCATGGACGAGATCGACGCCATCGCGTCGCGCGGCGGCTCGTCCCTCGGCATCCCCACCGGCTTCGCCGACCTGGACGAGCTGACCAACGGCCTGCACCCCGGCCAGATGATCATCGTCGCGGCCCGGCCGGGTGTCGGCAAGTCGACGCTGGGCCTCGACTTCGCCCGGTCGTGCTCGGTGAAGCACGGGCTGACCAGCGCCATCTTCTCGCTCGAGATGTCGCGCACCGAGATCGTCATGCGCATGCTGTCCGCCGAGGCGCGCATCCGCCTCGGCGACATGCGCGGTGGGCGGATGAGCGACGACGACTGGACCAGGCTCGCCCGGCGGATGAGCGAGATCAGCGAGGCGCCGCTGTTCGTGGACGACTCGCCGAACCTCACCATGATGGAGATCCGGGCCAAGGCGCGGCGGTTGAAGCAGCGCCACGACCTGCGGCTCGTCGTGGTCGACTACCTCCAGCTGATGTCGTCCGGCAAGCGCACCGAGTCCCGCCAGCAGGAGGTTTCCGAGTTCTCCCGGAACCTGAAGCTGATCGCCAAGGAGCTCGAGGTGCCGGTGATCGCGATCAGCCAGCTGAACCGCGGTCCGGAACAGCGGACCGACAAGCGCCCGCAGCTGTCCGACCTGCGTGAGTCCGGCTCGCTGGAGCAGGACGCCGACATGGTGATCCTGATCAACCGCCCGGACGCGTGGGAGCGCGACGACCCGCGCGCCGGCGAGGCGGACCTGATCATCGCCAAGCACCGCGCCGGCCCGACCGCCACCATCACCGTCGCCCACCAGCTCCACTACAGCCGCTTCGCCGACCTCGCCCAGGGCTGACGTCGGCGTTCGCGAGACCGAGGCCCGCCCGTGTGCGCGGTGGGTCCGAACGCGGCGGTGGCGGTGATCGCGGGCCGCCGGGCTGTGCCGCGCACGAGCCCGTCGCGGTGACTTCGGTGCGGCGGCGCGTGACCGGTCTCGGGGCGTTCCCGGACCGCAGAACTGCGCATACGATCAAGGGATGCCACCCGACGCGGCGCGGCGCAGCGACCGTTCGAGGCGGGCGATCCTCGTGGCCGCGCTGGAGTTGGTCGAGGCGCTCGGCTACTCGAAGTTGACCATCGAGGCGGTGGCGGCGCGGGCCGGGGTGGGCAAGCAGACGATCTACCGCTGGTGGCCGTCGAAGGGGCCGCTGCTGTTCGACGCGCTGGTGGAGCTGGGACCGGTCGGGCACGACTCGCCGCCCAGCGGCGACCTGGCGGCGGACCTGAAGCGGGAGCTGCGGCTCGCGGTCGGCGAGCTGGCCGAGCGGCGGTTCGACCAGGTGTGCCGGGTGCTCGTGCACGAGTCGCGGACGGACCTGGTGACGCTGCTGCTGATGCCGCGCCGGATGGTGGTGGAGGACCGGCTGCGGTCGGCGCAGCGGCTCGGTGACGTGCGGCCGGACGTCGACGTGTCGGCGGCGGCCGAGTTGCTGCTCGGGTCGCTGTACCAGCGGTGGTTGTTGCGGACGGCGCCGTTGACGGAGGACTTCACCGACGCGGTCGTGGATCTCGTGCTCCGGGCGCTGAGCGACCGACCATGATCGGTAAGGTTCGTCGAACATGGGGTACGCCGTGGTCGACGTGGAGACGACGGGGTTCTCCGCGCGCAGTTCCGATCGGATCGTCGAGGTCGCGGTCGTCCGGCTGGACGACGCGGGCCGGGTGGCCGACGAGTGGTGCACCCTGCTCAACCCCGGACGCGACCTCGGGCCGCAGCACGTGCACCGCATCCGCGCGGCCGACGTGTGGCACGCGCCGACGTTCGCCGAGGCGGCCCTGGGCCTGGCCGCACGCCTCGCCGGGCACGTCGTCGTCGCGCACAACCTGTCGTTCGACGCCCGGTTCCTGACCGCCGAGTTCGCCCGCGCCGGCGTGGACCTGCCGGTGACCGGGCTGTGCACGATGCGCCTGGCCGACCGCTACCTGCCGCACCGGGCGGGGCGGTCGCTGCGGGCGTGCTGCGAGGCGGCGGGGGTGGTGCTCGAATCGGCGCACTCCGCGTTGCACGACGCCCGCGCGACGGCCCGGCTGTTCGCCCACTACCTGCGGTCGGGTGTGCCGGACGCCCTCCCGGTGCCGCCGGTCGCGGGCGCCCGGCCCCTGCCACTTGGCGCGGACGTCGAGCCGGGCGCGGACGTCGAGCCGGTGGTCCCGGACGTGGCCGAGGTGCGGCGCGGGGTGGCCGTGGCGGAGGCGCGGCGACCGGTGCCGGTGACGCTGGCGCGCGGGGACCGGGTCGTGTTCACCGGCCAGATGCACGCGCCGCGGGACGTGTGGGTCGACCGGGCCGCGGCGTTCGGGCTGGTCAGCCAGGGTTACGTGACCAAGGCGACGCGCGTGGTGGTGGCTGCCGACCCGTTCACGCTGTCCACCAAGGCACGTCGGGCGCGCTCCTACCGGGTGCCGATCGTGTCGGAGGACGACTTCACCGGGATGCTCGACCGGCTGGGTGGCGCACCGCTGGCCAAAGATCACCGGACCGGGTGGCGCCGGGGCTATTGAAAAGCCCGCTACCTGCGGGGAGGCTCTTGACGGACAGGCCCTGCGCTCGGCGGGAGGCACGAGTCCTATGAGTACCGCGCAGACGAGCACCGTGCCGAGGACGGCTTCCCGGGCGGTGTGGGACGACTTCGTCTCGGACCTGCCGGTCGGGGTGCTGCTCCAGGACGAGAACGGCGTGGTGCTCGCGGCGAACCCGCTCGCGGAATCACTGTTGGGTGACGCGCGGGCCTGTGACGACTCCGGTGCGCCGCTGCCCAGCCGGGCGCAGTTGGCGTCGCAGGTGCTCCGGACCGGCTCGCCCCTGACGCTGCCGATGGCGCTGCCGCACGCGCAGGTGTGGGCGGAGTACCACCCGATCGAGTCGCGCGGTCAGGTCCTGGTGCTGCTGCGGCCGGTGCAGGCGGACGTGCCGCACAGCGCCGGGCTGCTCGACGCGCTGACCGGGCTGCCGGGGCGGGCGCTCCTGCTCGACCGGCTGGACCAGGCGTTGATCCGGGCCCGGACGCACGGCACGTTGGCGTCGCTGGTGCTCGCGGACGTGCACCGGATGGCGGCGGTGAACCGGTCGTGCGGCTTCGAGCGCGGCGACGAGCTGCTGACCGTGATCGGCCGGCGGCTCCGACAGGGCTTACGGGACGACTACACGGTGGCGCGGTACGGCGGCGACTCGTTCGCCGTGGTCGCCGAGCACGCGAACGGCAGCGGTGAGGCGGTCGCGGAACGGGTGCGCGAGCTGGCCGACCGGACGGTGCGCCTCGGCCCGGACCGCGTCCGGCCCGGCGTGCGCGTGTGCTGGGTGACCAGCGACGGCGAGGCGCCCCTGCACTCGGTCATCGCGAACGCCGAGGAGCGCTTGCGCGGGTGAGGCCCCCCGGAAACGGGACGGACCCCCGGCACGGGGTGCCGGGGGTCCAGTCGCGGTGGGGGTGGATCAGATGCGCGGCAGCACTGCGGTCTGCTCCAACGCGCCGAACAGGGTGCGGGCGTCCAGCCCGGCCAGGGCCGGGGAGACGGTGCGGTCCGCGACCGGGGCGGTCGGGGAGCCCGGCAGCGGGTTGACGTTCAGGCCGGTCAGCGAGGGCACCTGCGGGACCGCGGGCACCTGCGGGGTCGACGGCAGCTGGGGCGCCTGCGGGAGGCCGGGCACCGAGGGGACGGCCGGGGCGGCGGTCCGGGGCTGCGCCACGCCGGGCACGGGGACCACGAACGGCAGCGGGATCGGCGCCGCGATCGGCGCGGTCGGCAGGGTGCGGCCACGCGCGGGGGCGGCCGGGACGAAGCGGCGCGGCGCCGCGGTGGGCACGGCCGGGACGTTCCGGGTGACGGACCCGACGCCGAGCCCGTTGCCCACCTTGTTGACGACCGTCGGCAGGACGCCGGCGAACCGGGGGTCGCCCGCCACGCCACGGGTGACCTTGTCGGCGGCGTAGGGCAGCTTGCCGCTGATCGTCGGCAGACCCACCAGCGGCGAGGTGGCCTGGACCGGCAGGTCGGCCGCCGTGACGCCCGGGCGGCCCTTCATGGGCAGACCCGTCCTCGGCAGCACGGTGGTCGGCAGCTCCGACACCGGCAGCGTCGTCACGGGCAGCTCGGCGGTCGGCTGCTCGGCCCGCGGCAGCTGCGCGGTCGGCAGCTCGGCCGCCGGCAGGCCCGCCACCGGCAGGCCCGCCGTCGGCAGACCCGCGGTCGGCAGCCCCGCGATCGGCAGGTCGGCGTCCGCCGCCTGCACGTCGGCCAGCTGAGCCTGCGACACCGCGTACCGGGTCAGGCCCACGGTCCGCGCGACGTGCTGCGGCAGGCCGTGGATCGGCACGCCGCGCAGCTCGTCCAGGCTCGTCGCCTGCGGCAGCAGCCCGCGCAGCGCGACCAGGCTCGGCACCTGGGTGATGCCCAGCAGGCTGTCGACGCCGACCGGCAGGTCGATGCCCTTCACCTGGTCGGCCGACGACGAGGAGCGCGTGGTCTCACCGGTGCGCATCCGGCTCCGGTCGTCGGCGCCGGCGGTCGCGGTGCCGAGGAGCTCGATCGGCACACCCACCAGGCGGGCGAACGCCGAGGTCGGCAGGTCGGCGTCCCGGACGGAACCCGGACCCTTGCCGAAGGTGCCGGTGGTGCCGCCGGCCCGGCTCTCGGCCCGGCTGACGCTCTGCGCCGTCGCGAGACCGGCGGCGGAGACGGCGTCGCCGTGGGCCGCCGGCTCGACGCCCACGGGCGCGGTGAGCAGGTTGCCGGACCAGGCGGAGTCCTCGCCGGACGTCAGGTGACGCCCGCCGGCCACCAGGTCGGTGGCGCCGGACGACCGGGCCTCGCTGGTGCCCCCGGCGGTGGCGGCGTCGCCGAACACCTGCATCGGGACCACCGACTGGGCGGCCACACCGTTGCCCGCGAACGAGCCGCGGTCACCGGAGGTGAACACGTCGCCGCCCGCGCGGGAGCCGACCTCGTTGCGGCTCTGGGACTCCACGTTGCTGCCCGCGCCGACGGCGCTGCCGTACAGCTGCGGGGACGACGACTGGGGCGCCGTGAGCACGTTGCCCGAGAGGGAACCGTCGTCGCCCTCCGTGACGGCCGTGCCGCCGGACCGGGAGTCCATCGAGGTGGTCGTGTCGGACGAGCCGTTGCCGACGCCGACGACCGACTGGCCGAACACCTGCCCCGGGTTCGACGTCGGGACGTGCACGATGTTGCCCGACGCGGAGCCGGCCTTGCCGTTGGCCCGCGGCGGGTTGCCGACGTCGATCGTGGTGTCGCTGTCGGTGCGCGACGTCGGGTTGGCGACCGCGCCGCCCGAGTTGCCGAACACCTGGCCGCCGATCGCGGTCGGCGTGGACACCACGTTGCTGGACGCGGTGCCGTTGTCGTCGATGCTGTTCGCGGCGCGGCCCGAGGTGATCGTCTTCCGCTCGGTCATCCGGCCGGACGGCGTGCCCGCCGCGCCGACGCTGTTGCTGAACGCCTCCGCCGGCACGCCGATCGGGGCCTGCCCGATGTTGCCGGAGAGCACCGCGTCGTTGCCGGTGGTGCCGTTGTAGCCGCCCGAGGTCGAGGTCACCTCGTTCTCGCACTCGCCCTGGGCGATGCCGCCCGCGGTGGTGCCGTTGCCGCACAGGTCGGCCGCGCCCGCCGGCGGCAGGTTGGCCGAGTTCGCCGACAGCACGGAGCGGTCGCCGTTGGTGTAGGTGTCGCCGCCCGCCCTCGTGGTGCTGTCGTTGGCGTGCCGGGCCGCGGTGTTGCCGACGCCCGAGGTGGAGTTGCCCGCGCCGGACACCGGCAGGGCGACCGGCGCGTCGGCGAAGTTGCCCGACAGCACGGCGTCCTGGCCGGCGGTGCGGCTGGTGCCGCCCGCGGTGGCGGTGTATGTCGAGGAGCCGTCGACGTCCGCGTTGCCCGCGCCGCCCACGGCGTTGTCGTCCGTGGACACGGGGCCGGCGAGGGCGGGCTGGACCACGTTGCCCGCCATCGTGCCGTCGTCGCCGGAGGTG
Organism: Saccharothrix hoggarensis; assembly: GCF_052936025.1. Next base: position 7,551,802 of record NZ_CP193624.1, read on the forward strand.
GCCGCCCACATCGGGGTGCCGCTGCGGTAGGAGCGCGACGCGCCGGCGTCCGCGGACGCCTCGTTGTCGGCCACCGCGTCCGCCTTGCCCGCGGCGCCGACGCCGTTGCCGCTCACCGCGACCACCGGCGCCAGGGGCGCGCCGAGGACGTTGCCGCCGCCGGCCGCGCGGTCGCCGTCGGTGTGCAGCGTGCCGCCCGCGTCGGCGCGGTTCGAGGAGGTGGCGGAGGAGTGCGAGTTGCCGCCCGCCGCGAGCGCGTTGTTCGTCACCTGCGCCGGCACGGCGCCCTGCACGGCGGCGATGTTGCCGGACAGCGAGCCGTCCCGGCCCGAGGTCGTGACGTCGCCGGACGCGACGGCCCGCTGGTCGGCGTCGGTGCGGGTCTCGGAGTTCGCCAGGATCGCGACGGCGTTGCCGGTCACCTGGGGGGACGCCGCGGCGCCGGCACGGGCGACGTTGCCCGCCAGCGTGCCGTGCGAGCCGTCGGTCTTGACGTCGCCGGTGCTCTCCGCCGAGCCGGCGCAGTCGGCCTCGCTGTAGGCGTCGCCGCCGGCGGCGATCGCGTTGCCGCACACCTCGACGGGCGCGACCACGTCGGCGTCCGCCCTGTTGCCGCGGGTGACGCTGGAGGTGTCGACCCGGCCCAGCGCGTCACGACCGCTGCGGACCAGGGGGTTGGCCGGCGCCGCGACGCCCGCGGCGGTCAGCTCGGACACGCTCGGGGTCCGGATCTCGCGGTGGATCGTCGGCAGGTCGCCGTTGCCCGCGGGGGTGCCCAGGTTGTTGTGGTCGACGTCGACCGGGATGCGCGCCTGCGCGTCGAGCGCGTTCGGCGGGGCGTCGGGGTTGACGTTGTCCTGGGCTGAAGCGATGCCCGTACCGAGCATCAGCAAACCACCAGTGACAAGTGCGGTCTGGAGACCGCGCTTGGCCCAGGTTTGCATGAGTTCTCCTTCTTTCGGTGTCCCTTGCGGGAGGTGAAGGGTGGTCGGACGCGGCGAACCGCGTCGGGGGACGACGACCACCCGGATCAGAGGGGGTGGGAGGCGCGGCGTCACGACCGGAAGGGGAGCGCACGCGAACGGCGCAACGGTCGTTACCGGGTCAGCTCGTCAGCGAGCTGCGCGGACCGCGCGCTGTGGTCAGTCGGGCGTGATGCCGGGCTGCTTGCCCGGCATCACGACGTTCCGCTCAGTGGCGGGGGACAGAGCCCGGGCCACCGCGGCGTCGAAGCGGTCGGCGGAGACGGCCGAGAACGGGCCGCTGCCACCGCCGGCGTTGCCGGAGCCGTCGCCACCGCAGGAGCAGTGGACCGGCGCGCCGAGGGGCGCGAACGGCATCGACGGCAGTCCGGACGGGTCGCCCGGCAAGGACGGCCCGGTGTCACCCGGCAGCGCGGCGACCGGCTGCCGGGAGGTCTCCAGCCAGGTACGGCTGATCAGGTCGAACACCCCGTGCACCACCGGGGCGCCCGCGGACTGCGGCGCGGCGGTGGTGGCCGGGGTGGTCTCGGTGACGCCCCGCGCCACGACCGCGGCGACCACCGGCTCGGTGGCGACCTGGTCGGTCGGGCGCGCCGGCTTCAGCCAGCCGCCCACGTGCTCGACGGTGCCGCGGATCTCCTCCGCGACCCGGCCGAGGTCCGGCGGGCTCGGCTCCCGCACCGGCGGGGTGCCGAGCGCGACGTCCAGGTCCCGCACGGCCTCGCGGACCTCGGTCAACGCGACCGGGTCGAGCGCGGCCCGGACCGGGCTCACCTGGGTGATCCCGGTGACCGCGTCGGGGTCGACGGGGGCTTGCGCGGACGCCGGTGACGTGGCCAGCGCCCAAGCCGCCGCCGTGCCGGCCAGCGTGCCGCCCGCGACCAGCAGGGCGCGGGAGAGCAGCCGCCGAACGCGGCTCGCCCCCGTTCCCACTCGCTGGTCAACGGCCGACATCGCTGGTACCTCCACGGAAAGCGCTGGGATTCGCCGGCGACGTGATCGACGTGATCAAGCCCGACGACGTGAGAGTGCCAGGAGGGAACCGAGGAGCGCACGCCTTCGACACCGGGTTCGCCGGATCGTGTGATCGACACTCCGTGTTGTCGACTGTGACGGTACGTGATCAGACCCGCTTGAGCACCCGCGCCGCGCCGGCGGCGGCCGTGGACGCCAGGATCCAGCCCACGGCGATCAACCCGCTGGAAATCCACTGCGAGGCGCCGCTGAACTTCCACTTGCCGTCCTGGCCGAGGTCGACGATCGGGATCAGCAGGTCCATCGACAGCAGCCACGCGTTCCACGACGGCGACTCGTCGTCGTTGAGCTTCGGCATCTCGTGGCCCAGGAACCACGCCGAACCCGCCAGCCAGAACGCGGCCAGCCAGGCGATCGCGAGCCACGGCCGGTAGCCGTAGCCGACCGTCCAGCGCTGCAGGAAGCCCCACACCCGGCCCGCCACGCCCAGCTCGGAGTAGCGCCGGTGCTGCTTCTCCAGCTGCACGGCCTGCGCCAGCTCCTCCTCGCCGCCGTCCCGGTACACCGCCGCCAGCTGCTCGTACGGCCCCGGCGCGAAGTCCGGCTGCACCTCGCGCAGCCACCGCAGCCGGGTGCGCACGCCGACGTGCGGCGTGGACGAGATCGAGCGGAACGTGAAGTCCTCCACGTCCACGCCGCCGGTCGCCGCCCACAGCCCCGGCCCGTCCAGCACGGTCGCCGCCGTGACCCGGGTCAGCACGACCCGGCCGACCGGCACCTGGTCCTCCGACAGCCGCAGCACGAGCTGGCTCACCGTGAGCCCGTAGGCGTTCAGCGCGATGTCGCTGTCCGGGCCGCCGAGCCGCGCGCCCGCGAACGTCGCCATCTTCCCGACCTCGGCCAGCCGGATGCGCACGCCGCCGACGGCGGTGAAGCCGTGGCTGCACAGGAAGTCCTTGCCGACGGTGGCGACCCGCGCGTCGAGCGACGGCTTGACCGTGCCGTCCGGGCGGCGGCGCGGCGACAGCAGGGACGCGCCCGAGCAGTCGAGCGTGGAGCCGATCTCGGCGTTCTGGAGGCGCAGCGAGCCGTGGGCGCGCAGGTCGCGGAGGAACAGCGTGCCGCCGACGCGGAGCCGGTCGGCGAACAGGACGTCGATGCCGGGGCCGTGCAGCCGGACGCCGGAGAGGGACGCGCTGCCGCGCACGTGCGCGTCCACCAGGCGCACCTGCCCGTAGGCCTGCAGGGCCGAGTCGCGCGCGCCGTCGCCCGCGAAGCCGCCGTTCACCGCGCCGCGCGCTTCGAGGTCGCCGCGCACCCTGATGCCGTCCGCGTGCAGGGCCACCGGGATGCGGTGCACGACCTCGCCCGGGTGGTCGGCCAGCTCCTCCACGACGTCGCGGCGGCCGATCACCGCGCCGGACAGCCGCAGGTAGCCGCCGATGTCGGCGTTCGGCAGGCGGACCGTGCCGGAGGACGTGAACCCGTCGTCCAGCTCCACGTTGCCGTCCACCCTCATGCGGTCGGCGACGAGCGCGGCGGCCTCGTCGGCGGTGCCGCGCGGGATGACGAGCACCGGGCGGTCCACCACGCTGGCGCGCAGCCGGGCGCCGGAGAACACGACGCTGCCGCCGACCCGCGCGCCGTCCAGCAGGATGCGGCCCTCGGCGGTGAACCGGCCGCCCTCGGCGTCGCAGAACAGGTTGCCCGCGATGGTGACGCCGGTGGCGTCGAGCGCGTTCTGGCCCGCGTTGACCAGCCGCGCGCCGCCCAGGTGCACGCTGCCGCCGACGTCCGCGCCGCGCAGCCGGACCTCGCCGCCCGCGCGCAGGGCGATGGCCTGGAGCGAGCCGGACAGCCGGATGCGCGCGGCCAGGAGGGCGTGGTCGCCCTTGCTGCGCAGCACCGCGCCCGCGAGCCGGAGCGTGCCGTCGACCGCGGCGTCGGTCAGGTCGACCACGCCGTCGCTGGTGAAGCCCGCCTCCAGCACCAGGTCGCTGCCGACGCGCACGTTGCGGCCCCACAGGCCGGGGACCTTGCAGCCGCGCAGGCGGAGGCCGACCAGGCGTGCCATGCGCAGGTCCGGCGGCTGCTCGAAGGTGCAGTCGAGGAAGTCGACGACGTGGTCGACGCGGGCGCCTTCGAGGGCGAAGGGGCCGACGACGTGCGCGCCGACCAGGCGGAGGGCGGCGGTGCGGTAGCCGGCCGTGAGGAGGAACGACAGGAGCTCGCCGCGGACCGCGCGCTCCTGCTTCGGCGCCCTGGGGTCGAACCGCAGCGGGCGGCCGGCGGCGAACGCGGCGCGCACGTCGTGGTCGACGGTGTCGGCGGCGCGTTCCTCGGCGGTCACGCACCGATCCGACCACCCGCGGCGCGGGTTCCGCCAGGTTTTGGCGGAACCAAACGTGTGGTTCGGCGCGTCACCGCGATGCCCGACCGCCCCACCGGGAGCGCCCGTGCGGACTACCGTGATCCGCGTGACGAGGATGGAGACGGAGATCAGCAACAGGGTGCCGCGGATGCTGCGCGTGTCCGCGGCGTTGAGCTGGCGGTTCGTGGCGGTGGTCGCCGCCCTCTACGTGGTGTTCCAGGTGGTCGGGTTCCTGGCCACGATCGTCATCCCGGCCGGTGTCGCGCTGCTCCTCGCGGCGCTGCTGTCGCCGGCCGTGTCGCAGCTCACCCGGGCCGGCGTGCCGCGCGGGCTGTCCACCGGCATGGTGCTGGTCGGCGGCATCGCCGTGGTCGGCGGCGTGCTCACGTTCGTGATCACCGAGTTCTCCAAGGGCCTGCCGCAGCTGCAGGAGCAGGTCAGCGCGAGCCTCGACACGATCCGCGGCTGGCTCAAGGACGGGCCGCTGCACCTGAGCGACGTGCAGCTCCAGCAGTACCTCGACCGGGTGGTGGAGACGGTCAAGGAGAACCAGACCGAGATCACCTCGGGCGCGCTCACCACGGCGGCCACCGTCGGCGAGCTGCTGACCGGGTTCATCCTCGCGCTGTTCACGCTCATCTTCTTCCTGCACGACGGCGACGGGATCTGGCGGTTCCTGGTCCGGATCGTGCCGCGGGACGTGCGCGAGCGGGCCGACGTGGCGGGGCGGCGCGGGTTCGCCTCGCTCGTGTCGTACGTGCGGGCGACCGCGCTGGTGGCCGTCGTGGACGCGGTCGGCGTCGGCATCGGCCTGTGGATCGTGGACGTGCCGCTGGTCGTGCCGCTGTCGGCGCTGGTGTTCCTCGGCGCGTTCATCCCGATCGTCGGCGCGGTGATCACCGGCGCGGTGGCGGTGCTGGTGGCGCTGGTGGCCAACGGGCCGCTGGAGGCGTTGATCATCCTGGCCGTGCTGATCGGCGTGATGCAGCTGGAGAGCCACGTGCTCCAGCCGCTGCTGCTGGGTCGCGCGGTGAAGCTGCACCCGCTGGCCGTGGTGCTGGCGATCACCGCCGGGTTGGTCGTCGGCGGCATCGCGGGCGCGCTGCTGTCCGTGCCGCTGCTGGCGGTGCTGAACTCGGGGATCAGGTCGCTGCTGTCGGAGTCGGACAAGGACGTCGAGCCGCGCGAGGTGGACGTGCTGGAGCCGCAGGAGAGCGGACCGGTGGACACGGGCGGCGAGCGGGTCGAGGACATCGACAACCGCGACGACCCGAACGCGGAGCACAGCGGGCAGAGGTAGGGACGCCGGGTCAGGCCATCTCGACCAGGTTGCGGCCGTAGCCCTTGGCCGCGAGGAGCGCGGCGTCCGCGGCCACCAGCAGGTCCGGCAGCTCGTAGCCGAACCGCTGGGTGGTCGCCACGCCGATGCTCACGGTCAGGCCGGTGAGCAGGTGCTCCCGGCCGTCCGCGCCGACCGCGGGCACGGCCAGGTCGGCGACGGCGTGCCGGACGCGCTGGGCGACGGCGCGGGCGACGGCGGGCTCGGCGTCGGGCAGCAGCACCACGAACTCCTCGCCGCCGAACCGGCCGACCAGGTCGCCGCGCCGGACGGTGCCGGTGAGCAGCAGGGCGACCGCGCTCAGCGCCGAGTCGCCCGCCAGGTGGCCCACCTCGTCGTTCACCCGCTTGAAGTGGTCGAGGTCGAGCAGCATCACGGCCATCGGCCGGTCCCGCGCCCTGGCCTTCGACAGCTCGTAGCGCGCCCGCCCGTCCCAGTGCACGGCGTTGGCCAGGCCGGTCTTCGCGTCGCGCTGGGCGGACCGGCGCCACTGGGGCAGCTGGGCGGCGCGTTCCAGCAGCGCCAGGGGCGGGCCGGCCATGAGCGCGTGGACGGCGGTCGCGGCGGCGGCGAAGCCCATCAGGCCGCCGATGCTCACCGCGACGACGCCCAGCACGACGTCGATCGGCTCGCCGACGACCTCCTCGGCGGGCGCGCCGGGGCTGCGCAGCTTGAGGCCGAGCGCGATCAGGCCGGCGCGGAGGACCAGCAGCACCGTCGCGCCGAGCACCATGACGGCGAGGTCGGCGGTGGGGTCGTCCCAGCCGATGACGTACCGGGTGCCGAACACGGCCAGCGCCGTCGCGGAGAGGGTGAACACCCAGCGGTGCGACTCGGGGCGCTGCGTCAGCACGCCGTGCAGCGCGGGGCCGAAGAGCAGCAGGACGAGCAGGTTGCACGGCAGCGAGACCAGGCCCGCGGTGAGGTAGCAGAGGTGCGCGGCCCACGGGTTGCGCTCGGACTCGCCCATGCGGTGGCTGTAGATCGAGCTGCCGATGACGACCGCGCCCGCGGTGCCCGCGATGGCCGCGAACCGGCCGACCTCGCCGGGGGTCGGCTGCGGCGACGACACGATGACGTAGACGACGACGGCCAGCGCACAGGCGTCCACGAGCAGCCAGTAGGCCAGCGCGGAGCGCTTCAGCGTCCACAGTGGCCAGTGGCGCACGTTCAGCCCTCCCTCGCCACAGCAGCCCGCGGGCGCGTCCTCGGCCGGAGAGAACCAGAACCGGAGAGATCACGCTCGGTGACTCCGGCCAGCCTCGCACACATGTCCGTGTCGGAACAGACGGCCACCTGGGGGTTAGCTGCGCCACTCCGACACGGCAAGATTGGCCGCGAAGGGAGCACGCCGTGCACACAAAGCCAACCGATCAGGGGCCATCGGTGATGGAAGACCCGGTCGCCCACCTCTGGCGGGGAACGGTAGCGCTACGCATCGTGACGTTCCTGTTCGCGTTGGGCAACGCCGTGGTCCACCACGACGGCTACGAGCGCCCGTGGCTCGCGTGGGCCGCGATCGCCGTGATGGCCCTGTGGTCGGCGTTCACGATCCACGCCTACAGCCGGGAGAGCGGCCGGCGGCCGTGGATCGTCGTCGCCGACCTGGTGATCGCGTGCGGGCTGATGTCCTTGTCGCCGCTGATCATGACGGACGCCCAGTTCCTCTACAACGTCCCGCTGATCACGACGATCTGGGCGTGCGGGCCGGCGGTGGCGGCGGGCGCGCTGGGCGGCCAGGTCGCGGGCGCGCTGGCCGGTTTCGCGGTCGGCCTGAGCACGTACCTCAACCGCCGGGAGCTGAGCGTCGACCTGGTGCGGGACGTGGTGCTGCTGGCCGGCGCCGGTTTCGTGGTCGGCATGGCGTCGTCCACGGCGCGCCGGTCGGCGGTGCGGCTCGCGCAGGCGTTGCGCACCGAGGCGGCGACGGCCGAGCGCGAGCGGCTGGCCCGGTCCATCCACGACGGTGTGCTGCAGGTGCTGGCGCGCGTGCGCAAGCGCGGCACGGAACTCGGCGGCGAGGCGGCGGAGCTCGCCGAGCTCGCCGGCGAGCAGGAGGTCGCGCTGCGGTCGCTCGTGGCCGCCGCCCCCACCGAGTCCACCGTGGACGGTGACGCCGACCTGCGGCCGGCGCTGCAGCTGCTCGCCACGTCGAAGGTCCAGGTGTCCACGCCCGCCACGCAGGTGATGCTGCCCGCCGCGTCCGTGGTCGAGCTGACCGCCGTGGTCCGCGAGGCGCTGTCCAACGTGGACAAGCACGCCGGGCCGGACGCGCGGGCGTGGGTGCTGCTCGAAGACCTCGGCGACGAGGTCGTGCTGAGCGTGCGCGACGACGGCCCCGGCATCCCGGAGGGTCGGCTCGCCTCGGCCGAGGCGGAGGGCCGGATGGGCGTCGCCCAGTCGATCCGGGGCCGCGTGGAGGACCTGCGTGGGACGCTGGAGCTGCAAACGGGCCCGGGGGAGGGCACCGAGTGGGAGGTGCGGGTATTCCGATGAGCGTGTCCGTGATGGTCGTGGACGACCACCCGCTGTGGCGCGACGGTGTCGCGCGTGACCTGGCCGAACGCGGTTTCGAGGTGGTGGCCACCGCGGGTGACGCCGCGTCGGCGGTGCGGATCGCGCGCGCCGTCCGGCCCGACGTGGTGCTGATGGACCTGAACCTGGGCGAGACGACGGGGGTCGAGGCGACGACGGTGATCACCGGGTCGCTGCCCGGCACGCGGGTGCTGGTGCTCTCCGCGAGCGGCGAGCACAGCGACGTGCTGGAGGCGGTGAAGGCGGGCGCGTCCGGCTACCTGGTGAAGTCGGCGTCGGCCGAGGAGCTGGTCGAGGCGGTGAACCGGACGGCCGCCGGCGACGCGGTGTTCACGGCGGGCCTGGCCGGGCTGGTGCTCGGGGAGTACCGGCGGATGGCCGCCACGCCGGACGAGGACAAGCCGCAGCTCACCGAGCGGGAGACCGAGGTGCTGCGGCTGGTCGCCAAGGGGCTGACGGCGCGGCAGATCGCGAACCGGCTGGTCATCTCGCACCGCACGGTGGAGAACCACGTGCAGTCCACCCTGCGCAAGCTGCAACTGCACAACCGCGTCGAGCTGGCGCGGTACGCGATCGAGCACGGGCTCGACGTCGAGCCGGAGGACTGAGCGATGACCGAACCAGGCAGCACCGACCCGGCAATGGCCGACCCGGCAGTGGCCGACCCGGCAGTGGCCGACGCGGCCGTGACCGAGCCGGCCAGGACCGACCCGGCCGCGTTGGACCCCAAGGACCTCCGCGTGTCCGACGCCGAGCGGGAGCACGTCGTCGGCCTGCTCCAGAAGGCGATCGGGCGCGGCCTGATCACCTTGGACGAGTTCACCGAGCGCACCGACACGGCGCTGGCCGCGCGCACCCGCGGTCAGCTCAACGCGGTGCTGCTGGACCTGCCGGGGATGGTGCACCACGAGCGGGCCGTCGTCGCGCCGGCCGAGCGGCAGGAGCTGAAGGCGACCATGTCCACGGTGGCCCGGAAGGGCCGCTGGGCGGTGCCGCGGCAGCTCCTCGTGCGCAACCGGATGGGGTCGACGGACCTCGACTTCCGCGAGGCGTCCATCCCGCACGCGGTGGTGGACATCGAGCTGGACGTGACCGCCGGTTCGGTGAAGCTGGTGCTGCCGGAGGGCGCCACGGTCGACGCCGACGGCGTGGAGCTGGCCGCGAGCAACCTGAAGGACAAGGTCGGCACGGGCGCGAACGGGCGGCCGCACTTCGTCGTGCACGGCCACGTGCGCGCGGGCAACGTGGAGATCAAGAAGAAGACCCGCTGGTTCCGGCACGCCTGAGCGCCGGAGAGGACCGCCGGACGGGCTCCGCCGTGCGGGACGTCGCCCGGACGGCGAGGATCGGGGCGTGCACTGCCTCGTCACCGGCGCGACCGGCTACCTGGGTGGACGGCTCGTGCCCCGGTTGCTGGCGGACGGCCACCGGGTCAGGTGCCTGGTCCGCGACCCCGGCAAGCTGCGGGACGTGCCGTGGGCCGACCGGGTCGAGGTGGTCCGCGGCGACGTGCTCGACCCGGCCTCACTGGCCGCGGCGATGCGGGACGTCGACGTCGTGCACTACCTGGTGCACTCGCTGAACGACCCCGACTTCGCCGACGCCGACCGGCGGGCCGCGGTGAACACGGCGCGCGCGGCCGAGGACGCGGGGGTGCGGCGGATCGTCTACCTGGGCGGGCTGCACCCGCCGGGGGTCGCGCTGTCGCCCCACCTCGCGTCGCGCCAGGAGGTGGGGGAGGTGTTCCTGCGCGGCGCGGTGCCCGCGGTGGTGCTGCAGGCGGCGGTGATCATCGGGTCCGGGTCGGCGAGCTTCGAGATGCTGCGCTACCTCACCGAGCGGCTGCCGGTGATGATCACCCCGCGGTGGGTGCGCAACCGGGTCCAGCCGATCGCCGTGCGGGACGTGCTCCGGTACCTGGTGGACGCGGTGCGGCTCCCGGCCGACGTGAACCGGGCGTTCGACATCGGCGGCCCCGACGTGCTGACGTACCTGGAGATGATGCTGCGGTACGCGGCGGTGGCCGGGCTGCGGCCGCGGCGGGTGCTGCCGGTGCCGCTGCTCACGCCGAGGCTGTCCGCGCACTGGGTGAACCTGGTGACGCCGGTGCCGCGGTCGATCGCCGCGCCGCTGATCGAGTCGCTGGTGCACGAGGTGGTGTGCCGCGAGCACGACGTCGAGTCGCTGATGCCCGGCCGGAACACCGGTTACGACGAGGCGGTCGCGGCGGCGCTGGCCAAGGTCCGCGACGCGGACGTGGAGACCCGGTGGTCCGGGGCGTCGGTGCCGGGCGCGCCCGCCGACCCGTTGCCGACCGACCCCGACTGGTCGGGCGGCTCGTCGTACGTGGACGTGCGGGAACGGCGCACGGAGGCGTCCCCGGACCGGCTGTGGCGGGTCGTGGAGGGCATCGGCGGCGAGCACGGCTGGTACTCGTTCCCGCTCGCCTGGGCGGTGCGCGGCTGGCTGGACCGGCTGGTCGGCGGGGTCGGGCTGCGGCGCGGGCGGCGCGACCCGAGGCGGCTGCACGTCGGCGAGGCGCTGGACTTCTGGCGGGTGGAGGAGATCGACCGGGGCCGCCTGCTGCGGTTGCGCGCGGAGATGCGGGTGCCGGGTCTTGCGTGGCTGGAGCTGCGCGTCGCGCCGGCGCCGGGCGGCGGGTCGACGTACCGGCAGCGGGCGGTGTTCGTGCCGCGCGGGTTGGCCGGGCACGTGTACTGGTGGCTGGTGTGGCCGTTCCACGGGCTGGTGTTCGGGGGCATGGCGCGCAACATCGCCTGTGAAGCGGAACTTACGAGTGAATTCAGAAAGTCCTGATGGACTGCACAACCGCGCGGGGGCACACTCGCCGGCATGAAGGCACTGGTCAAGGCGACCGCCGGACCCGGACTGTCGCTGACCGACGTACCGGACCCCATCCCCGGCCCCGGTGACGTGGTGGTCCGGGTGCTGCGCACCGGCATCTGCGGCACGGACCTGCACATCGACTCGTGGGACGAGTGGGCCGCGCACAACATCCACGCGCCGCTCGTGCTCGGCCACGAGTTCGTCGGTGAGGTCGTGGAGACCGGCGCCGCCGTGACCGGGGTGAACGTGGGCGACCTCGTCAGCGGCGAGGGCCACCTGGTCTGCGGGACGTGCCGGAACTGCAAGGCGGGCCGCCGCCACCTGTGCGCCAACACGCGCGGCCTCGGCGTGCACAGCGACGGGGCGTTCGCGCAGTACGTCGTGCTGCCCGAGGAGAACGCGTGGGTGCACCGGGCGTCCGTGGACCTCGACGTCGCCGCGATCTTCGACCCGTTCGGCAACGCCGTGCACACCGCGCTGTCGTTCCCGGTCCTGGGCGAGGACGTGCTGATCACCGGCGCGGGCCCGATCGGGATCATGGCCGCCGCCGTGGCCAAGCACGCGGGCGCGCGCAACGTCGTCATCACCGACGTGAGCGAGCACCGGCTGGAGCTGGCCCGCAAGGTCGGCGTCGACCTCGCCCTGAACGTCGCCGAGCGGACGATCTCCGAGGCGCAGTCCGAGCTGGGCATGTCCGAGGGCTTCGACGTGGGCATGGAGATGTCCGGCAAGCCGATCGCGCTGCAGGAGATGATCGGCAACATGGCCCACGGCGGCCGGATCGCGATGCTGGGCCTGCCCGCCGAGGAGTTCCCGGTGGACTGGAGCAGCGTGGTGCTGAAGATGCTGCAGGTCAAGGGCATCTACGGCCGCGAGATGTTCGAGACCTGGTACTCGATGTCGGTGCTGCTGCAACGCGGCCTCGACCTGACGCCGGTGATCACGCACCGGTTCGACTACACGGCGTTCGACGAGGCGTTCACGACGGCTCGCGAGGGCAAGTGCGGCAAGGTCATCCTCGACTGGACGGGAGCTCCCTGATGTACGGCGCGATGCGCGAGGACCTGCGGACCGGGCTGGACGAGATCCGCGCGGCCGGGCTTTACAAGGCCGAACGGGTGATCGGCACGCCGCAGAACGCGGCCGTCCGCGTCGGCTCCGGCGACGAGGTGCTGAACTTCTGCGCCAACAACTACCTGGGCCTGGCCGACCACCCGAGGCTGGTGGCGGCCGCGCACGAGGCGCTGGACCGGTGGGGCTTCGGCATGGCGTCGGTGCGGTTCATCTGCGGCACGCAGGAGCCGCACAAGGAGCTGGAACGGCGGCTGTCGGAGTTCCTGGGCACCGAGGACACGATCCTCTACAGCTCGTGCTTCGACGCCAACGGCGGGCTGTTCGAGACGCTGCTCGGCGCGGACGACGCGATCATCTCCGACGAGCTGAACCACGCGTCCATCATCGACGGCGTGCGGCTGTCGAAGGCCCGCCGGTACCGGTACAAGAACCGCGACATGGACGACCTGGAGCGGCAGCTGAAGGACGCCGCCGACGCCCGGTACCGGCTGGTCGCCACCGACGGCGTGTTCTCCATGGACGGCTACCTGGCGCCGTTGGACGAGATCTGCGACCTGGCAGACCGGTACGACGCGCTGGTCATGGTGGACGACTCGCACGCGGTCGGCTTCACCGGCCCGAACGGGCGCGGCACGCCGGAGCTGTACGGCGTGCAGGACCGGGTGGACATCGTCACCGGCACGCTCGGCAAGGCGCTGGGCGGCGCGTCCGGCGGCTACACGTCCGGGCGGGCGGAGATCGTGGAGATGCTGCGGCAGCGGTCGCGGCCGTACCTGTTCTCGAACTCGCTGGCCCCGTCGATCACGGCCGCCGCGATCGCCGCGCTGGACCTGCTCAGCTCGTCCGGCGAGCTGCTGACCAGGCTGCGGGAGAACACCGCCCTGTTCCGGTCGCGGATGACGGCGGAGGGCTTCGACCTGCTGCCCGGCGAGCACCCGATCATCCCGGTGATGATCGGCGACGCGGCGGAGGCGTCGCGGATGGCGGACCTGCTGCTGGAGCAGGGCATCTACGTGATCGGCTTCTCGTACCCCGTCGTGCCGCACGGCAAGGCGCGGATCCGGACGCAGATGTCGGCGGCGCACTCGACGGACGACGTGAACCGCGCCGTGGACGCCTTCGTGGCCGCCCGCGCCCGGATGTGACCTAGCCGCGGTTGTTCCGGCTGCCGATCAGCGCGAGGAGGAGCGCGGGGACGACGACCGAGCCGATCGCGATCGGGACGTTCACCTCGAACCCGCCCGCGCGGACGCTGGGCACGACGATCCCGAGCACGATCAGGACGAGGAGGCCGGCGGACGCGATGAGCAGTTCCAGGCGGCGGTTCGAACGCATGGTCCTTGGTACCGCACGGGGACCGCGAACGCACACCGCCGGGCCTCAGCGCGGTCGCACGGCCTCGACCAGGAACCGCTGCGAGTGCGCCACGAACGGGCCGTGACGCTCGATGAAGTCGTGGAGCCGGGCGAGCCGGGCGCGGTACCCGTCGACGGTGAAGCCGGGGACGGTCCAGACGACCTCGCGCAGGAAGACGACGACCGACGCGATGTCGTGGAACTCCATCCGGAGGGCTTCCCGGCGCAGGTCGACGACCTCCAGCCCGGCCGCTTCCGCCGCGGCCACGACCACCAGCGGGTCGCGGTCCGGGCTCACCACCTGCGGCCCCATCATCGCGTCGGTCAGCTCGCGCTCGGCGAGCAGCGTCGCGAACTTCCACGACGGTCGCTCCTCGGTGGCGCGACCCGTGAACCAGGAGAAGTCCCCGCCCTCCGTCGGGACCGCTTCGCCTTCCGCCACGAGCTGGTCGAAGGTCGACATGAGGTGAGGATGGCAGCGGCGGCCGGCGCCCGCGCCGGATCAACCGCCGGTGCGCCGCGCGCCCCGGACGGGCGCTGGATGAGGATGGACCGGTGATCGACCCACGGCGACTCCGAGTGCTGCGCGCGCTCGCCGACCACGGCACCGTGACGGCGGCGGCGCAGGCGCTGCACCTCACGCCGTCCGCCGTGTCGCAGCAGCTGGCCGCCCTCGAGTCGGAGGTCGGGCACCCGCTGTTGCGGCGGCGCGGGCGGCGGGTGTCGCTGACGGCCGCCGGTGAGCTGCTGGTCGGGCACGCGAGCGTCGTGGCGGCGGAGCTGGAGCGGGCGCAGGCGACCCTGGCCGCGTTCACGTCCGGCACGACCGGTCCGGTGCACGTGGGCAGCTTCGCGTCGGCGATCACGCAGGTCGTCGCCCCCGCGTTGGCCGCGCTGCGGGTGTCCGCGCCGGGCGTGACGCTGCGGGTGCGCGACGTGGAGGGGCACGCCAGCGTGCCGCTGCTGCTGGACGGCGAGATCGACCTGGCGATCACCGAGGAGTACAGGCCGCGGACCGACGACCGGCGGCTGACCAGGTTCCCGCTGTACACCGAGCCGTTCGACGTGGTGCTGCCCGGCGGTCACCGGCTGGCGGGGCGGGGTGACGTCGACCTGGCGGACCTCGCGGACGACGACTGGGTCGTGCCGCTGCCCGGCAACCCGGTGCGGGACGTCGTGGAGCTGGCCTGCGAGCACGCCGGCTTCGCGCCGCGCATCAGGCACACGTCCGACGACTTCCGGGCCATCGACGCCTTGGTGCGGGCCGGCGCCGGCGTGGCGCTGGTGCCGCGCAACGCGGTGCGGGGCGTCCCGGTGTGCGGCACCGCCCCGCTGCGCCGGGTGGTCGCGGCAGTGCGCCGGGGCAGCGAGGACCACCCGCTGATCAAACTGGTCCGCGACGCCCTACAAGCCGCAGCGCCCTAGACCACGTTCACGCGAGGTCGCAGCGACCGTGCCGCCGCCTGCGAAGCAGCAGCCATGTGCACGGTCGCGTCGGTCGTTCGCGACTCATTTCGTGGCGATCACGCTTTTCGATCGTCACGAAATCAGGCGGGAACGACCGACTTCCAGGCGACCGTGCCGCCGCCTGCGGAGCAGCGGCCATGTCAATGCGGCGCGCGGGCCGCCAGCTTGGCGGCGGCCGGGTCGGCGGCGGCGAGTGCCGCGGCGGCGGCCAGTTGGCACAGGTCGAAGCTGGTCGACGCGAGTTTCGCGCCCACGCCCGACAGCGCGGTGTGGTTCATCGACAGGCTGGTCACGCCCAACCCGGTCAGCACGCACGCCAGCAACGGGTCGGCGGCGGCCTCGCCGCAGACGCCCACCGGCTTGCCGAGCGCCGTGCCCGCGTCCCCGACGAGCTTGATCATCCGGAGCAGGGCGGGCTGCCACGGGTCGTTGAGGGCGGCC
Organism: Saccharothrix hoggarensis; assembly: GCF_052936025.1. Next base: position 7,567,189 of record NZ_CP193624.1, read on the forward strand.
ACCGCGCCGACCTGGCGGTCCGCCGCGAACACGTACTGCGCGAGGTCGTTCGTGCCGATCGAGACGAAGTCGACCACGGCCAGGACCTCGCGGGCCACCAGGGCCGCCGCCGGGATCTCGATCATCACGCCGGCACGCCGGAGGCCGGCCGCACGCGCGCGTTCCACGAACCACCCGGCTTCGGCGGCGGTCGCGACCATGGGCGCCATCACGGACACCTCGGCGTCGGTGTCGGCGGCGGCCAGGGCGATCGCTTCGAGCTGGCGTTCGAGCACGTCCGGCCGGTCGAACGCGACGCGCAGGCCGCGCACGCCCAGCGCCGGGTTCGGCTCCGGCTCGGGCGACAGGAACGCCAGGGGCTTGTCCGCGCCGGCGTCGAGGGTCCGCACGACCACCGGCTTGCCCGCGAACGGCGCGAGCACCGCCGCGTACGCCTCGCGCTGGTCGGCGACGGACGGCTCGGTCGACGCCGACAGGAAGCAGAACTCGGTCCGGAACAGGCCGACGCCCTCGGCGCCACCGGCGGCGGCCGCGACGGCGTCCGCGGGCGAGCCGACGTTGCCGAGCACCTTCACCCGGTACCCGTCGCGCAGCACGCCGACGCCGTTCCACTCGGCGCGCCCGGCGACGTGCGCCGCGCGGACCGTGCCGTCGGACGCCTGCACCACGCCGGTGTCGCCGTCCACGAGGAGGGCGGGCACGTCGAGGTCGAGGATGCCGCGGCACGCGACGACGGCCGGGATGCCCAGCGAACGAGCCAGGATCGCGGTGTGCGAGGTCGGCCCGCCTTCCTCGGTGACCAGCGCCAACACCTTGGACGGGTCGAGCCCGGCGGTGTCGGCGGGGGCGAGGTCGCGCGCCACCAGCACGGACGGCGACGTCAGGTCGGGCACGCCGGGCGCGGCGAGGCCGAGCAGCTCGGCGACGAGCCGGTCGCGCACGTCCCGCACGTCGCGGGCCCGTTCGGCCATGTACCCGCCGGCGGCTTCGAGGGCGGAGATGAACCCGGCCGCGGCCTGGTGCACGGCCCGTGCGGCGGGCAGCGAGTCGGACGCCACGAGCTTCTCGGCCTGGGACAGCAACGCCGGGTCGGCCGCCATCGCGGCGGTCGTCTCCAGCACGTCCTTGGCGTCCCCGGTGACGGTGGCGGCCCGCGCCTGCAGCCTGGCCACGACGACGTCGGCGGCGGGCCTGATCCGCGCCGCCTCGGCCGCCGGGTCCGCGGGCGGGGGCGACGCGGGCGGCTCACCCAGCGGTTCGGCCACCCGGACCACCGGCCCGGAAGCCCGACCGGAACTGACCCCGACACCGCTCAGCCGCGCGCTCGACATGGTCTAGACCATACCCTTCGGGTCCACGGGACGTGAAGGACCAGCCAACGCCACTCGCGCCGAACCCGCTACCCCAGAAAGCCGCACCGCCCCCGACGGCAGCACCCACCGCCTCGGGCGGCAGCGCCCAGGTCACCCGGTTACCGCCGACGCCCTCCACGCCGGGGCCACGCCGGGGTCGCACCGGGCCTCACCCGGTTCTCCGGACGTCCTCCGACGTCGGGTACGACGGCTGCGCGCCCGCCGCCGTCACCGACAGCGCGGCCACCCGTGCCGCGAACCGGGCCGCCTCCACCAGCGACGAGCCCGACGACAGCCCGAACGCCAACGCGCCCGCGAACGCGTCACCGGCGCCCGTGGTGTCCACAGCGGACACCTCCGGCGCGTCCACTTCGACCACACCGGACGGCGTGACGACGGCCGCGCCGCGCGCGCCCAACGTGACCACGGCGGACCGCGGACCCAGGTCCAGCAGTCCGGCGAACGACGACGCCAGCGACGCGGCCTCGTGCTCGTTCACGATCAGCGGGTCGAGCAGGGCGAGCGTGTCGGCCGGCACGTCCACCACGGGCGACAGGTTCAGCACCGGCCGCACCCCGCGGGCCGCGGCGGCACGGACGGCGTGCCGCACCGTCGGCACCGGCACTTCGAGCGAGCACACCAGCACCGACACGTCGTCCCAGGTCAGGGCGTCCACATCGGACACACCGAGGTCCGAGTTCGCGCCGGGCGCGACGACGATCGAGTTCTCGCCGTCCGGGGTGACGGTGATGTAGGCCAGGCCGGTGGGGCGGTCCGACGTGCGCACGAAGTCCGTCCGCACACCCGACTCCGACAACGACCGCCGCAGCAGCTCCCCGTACTGGTCCGCGCCCACCGCGCCGACGAAGGCGACCGAGGCTCCCAGGCGCGCGGCGGCCACGGCGGTGTTGGCGCCCTTCCCACCGGGCAGGACGACGGTGTCGCCACCGAGCACCGTCTCACCGCCGGCGGGACGACGCGGCACGGACACGACGAGGTCGGCGTTGGCCGAACCGAGCACGAGAACCGTCACGGTGGGCACTGTGCCAGGTGCCGGCGTGACCTGTTCGGTACCGGGACTGAGTAGAGGTACGGATTCCGGATACACCGGGAAGGGGCGACCCTGGTCACATGACCGGGACTGGGCAGGAACCCCTGATAAGGCTGGCAGACGAACTCGGCCACCTGGGCCGCCGCCTGGAGGCGGTGGGACTGGAGCTGCACCGGGTGGGCAGCGCGCAGGCACTCGCCACCGTGCCACCGCCCCAAGCCGCCCCGACCCAGCCCGCCGCGCCCTCAACCGGCCACACCCAGCCCGCCCCGACCCGGCCAGCCCCGAGCCAGCCCGCCCCGACCGCCGAGGGCGAACCGGCCACGGCGTCCACCGGCCAGGCCGAACCCGCCACGCCGCCGCACACCGCCGACCGGCCGACCGGCGCGGAAGGACCGAACCGACCCGCGCCGCAGCAGGCCGCCGCCTCCGCCGCCGAACCCGTCCCGCCCGCCGCGGCCGCCCAGGACCTCACCCAGCCGGTCAGCGCCCACACCGCGGCCTCCGCGGCGGCGAACGCCGGCGCCACCACCGCACCGGCCGGACGGTCGCCGCACCCGGCGCCCCAAACCGGCGCACCGCAGCACACCACCGCGTACGCCCAGCAGGCCGGCCGCACCGCGTACCCGAACCAGCCCGGCCCGACGTACGGCGCACCCCAGCAAGGCGCCCCCCAGCAAGGCGCACCCCAGCAAGGCGGCCGACCCCCTTACCCCGCACCGGGCCAACCGCCGCACGGCAACCAGGCGTGGGGCGCACCGGCTCCCCACTGGACGCCCACCCCTCCGCCGCAGCGCCCGTCCCTCTTCGACCGCCTCAGCCAGGACGGCGCGGGCAGCAAGCTCCTCGCCTGGGTCGGCGGCGCGGTCACCCTGCTCGGCGTCGTCCTCCTGCTGATCCTCGCCGTCCAGCGCGGCTACCTCGGCCCGCTTCCCCGCGTCCTGACGGGTGCGGCGCTCGGCGGTGTGCTGGTCGGCCTCGGCTTGTGGCTGCACCGCACGCCGACCGGCCGCACCGGCGCGTTCGCCCTGGCCGCCACCGGCATCGCGGTGCTCTACCTGGACGTCGTCGCGGCCACCTCGATCTACGGGTACCTGCCCGTCGGCGGTGGGCTGGCCGCCGGTCTGCTCGTCGCGGCCGGCGGGCTGCTGCTGGCGCTGCGGTGGGACTCGGCGGCGCTGGCCATCGGCGTGGTCGCCGCCTGCGCCGCGTGCGCGCCGGTCCTCACGGAGGGCTTCACGCCGCTGCTGGTGGCGTTCCTGCTGGTGCTGAAGATCGCCGCGAGCCCGGTCCACCTCAAGCGCGACTGGCCGTGGCTCGCGGTCACGGCGGGCGTTCCGCCGCTGCTGGCCACGATCCTCACCATCAACCGCGTCGACGAGCCGCACGTGCTGGCCGGGATCGCCCTGCTGGCCGCCGTGATCGGCGTGGCCGCCGCCGTCCTCACCACGAAGGTCCGGCCGGACGACACCACGGCGCTCGCCCTCGCGGTCGGCTCGCCGATGCCCGCCCTGCTGACGACCGTCGTCCTCGACCGTCCTCTCGACGCCGTCGTGGCCGGCGCGGTCGCGGTGATGATGCTCGCGCTGTGGGCCGCCGGGCGGAAGGCGTTGCCGAAGAACTTCGGCGCGGCCGTGGGCGCGGTCGGCGTGTTCGCGTTGTTCCAGGCGACCGCGCTCGCCCTCGACGGCAGCACGCGCGCCGCCGTGGTCCTGGCCGAAGCGTTGTTGTTGGCGTTCCTGGCCAAGGTGCTCGCCTCGCGCGGCCCGCTGCTCGGGTCGGCGCTGTTCGGCGTGATCGGTTTCCTGCTCGCCGTCGGTGACGCCGTGCCGCCGCGGTTGCTGCTGGACGGTCCGCAACGCGTGGACACCAGCGGTTTCCTGGTGTCCGGCATGCTGACCTCCCTCGTCCTCGGCGCGCTGGCGGTGGTGCTGCCGTGGGTCGCGAGCAGGCTCCGCGTCCTCGGCCGGGAACCGCTGCCGTGGGTGGTGGCGGGCGTCGTGCTGCTGTACGCCGCGGCCGGGTTCGTGTTGTGCGCGGCGCTGCTGGTGTCGCAGGACGTGACCGGATTCCTCTTCGGTCACTCGATCGTGACGGTGTCGTGGACGGTCGCCGCACTGGTGCTCCTGGTGCGCGGCATCGACCGGAAGTCCCTGCGCGTGGCCGGATTGGTGCTGGTCGGAGCCGCGGTGGCGAAGCTGCTGCTGTTCGACATGGCCGCGCTGGACGGCATCGCGCGCGTCCTCGCGTTCATCGGCGCGGGTCTCGTCCTCCTGACAGCGGGCACGCGTTACGCCAAGCTGGTGGCAACTCGACGAATTTCGGCTGATTCGTAGCTCTCGGGATCCAAAACGGCCCGGACTGCGTCAACCTGGTGGTAGTTCTAAGTCGTCGGGGTTCGACCACCGGTGCCTCGCACCGGCAGGGGTCCGGCGTCGGTCGTTTCGCCCCCCGAGCGACCGGCGCCGGGCACACACGCCGCAGCCGCCGTCACGGGCGCGCGCGGATCACCCGGTCCGGCACAAATGCCACTCGTCCGTAGGACGAAGGTGGAACCCGACCGAGCGGCGGTGTTCCCATCCAGCCATGTGGGGACGACGACGCACCGCAGCCCTCGGCATCGCCGCCCTCCTCATCGCCGCCGGCCTCTCCACCTCGGGCCGGACGACCTCGCCGGTGGTGACCGCGGGCGGCGCGCCCGCGCCCAAGGCCTACGTGGTGGCGCACGGCGGGCGGGTGCAGGTGTTCGACACGTCGGACGGCGCGGTGCGCGGCAGCGCGAACACCGGGGCGTGGACGACCGGCGCCGCCGTCGCCGCAGAGGGCCGACGCGTGTACGTCGTCAACGGGTGGGCGGGCGTGATCACGGCGGTCGACCCGGTGTCCGGCGAGGTCGTCGGCCGGATCGACGCGGGCGCGCGCCTGGCCCAGGCGGTGCTGCGCCCCGACGGCGAACGGCTCTACGTCACCGGGAGCGGGTCGGTCGCGGTGGTGGACCCGGTGGCGTTCCGCCTGGTGGCGGCGATCCCGGCCGGCGGCCAGCCGCAGGGCATCGCGATCAGCCCCGACGGGGGCGAGCTGTACGTCGCGAACTCCCAGGACGGCACGGTCAGCGTGCTGGACACCGCCACCGCCAGCCCGAAGACCACGATCGACGTCGGCGGGATGCCGCGGCACGTGGCGATCAGCCCGGACGGCGACGCGGTCTACGTCAGCACGCTCGACCTCCGCGAGGGCACCGGTTCCGTCGCCCTGATCGACCCGCACGCCCGGCGGGTGCGCTGGACGACACCGGTCGGCAAGGGCGCGGGCGCCCTCGCGGTCACCCCGGACGGGCGGCACGTCTACGTCGCCCTGTCCCGCGAGGTCGCCGTGCTCGACGCGACGACGCGGGCCACGAAGACGTTGCCGTTCACCGTCGACACGCTCGCCATCGCGCCCGGCGACCGCCGCGTGTTCCTGGCCACCGGCGACACCACGACGGTGCTGGACAGCGCGGACAACGAGGTGCTGCGGACGTTCCGGTTGACGGGCCTGAACGACGGTGGCCGCGGCTTCGCGGCCACGGCCATCGCGTTCGAACCACCCGCCGGGTCCTAGCCGGACCGTCCGATCAGGACCGCCCGGCCGGAACCCGACCCGGGACCGCCGGGACCTACACCGGCTGCGGCACCTTCTCGTCCTCAGCGGGAGCCTCTTCGTGGATCGCCATCCGCTCCTGGATGCGCTTCAACGGCCCCGGCGCCCACCACACGGCGTCGCCGAGCAACTTCATCACGGCCGGCACGAGCAGCATCCGCACCACGGTGGCGTCCAGCGCGAGCGCCAGGATCATCCCGACCCCGACGAACCGCATCATCGTGATCTGCGAGAACGCGAACGCGCCGGTCACCACGATCAGCAGCAGCGCCGCCGCCGTGATCACGCGCCCGGTCTTCGCCAGGCCCGCCGTCACCGCCTCCTCGGTCGACGCGCCGCGCCCGCGCGCCTCGACCATGCGGGACAGCAGGAACACCTCGTAGTCCGTGGACAACCCGAACACCATGGCCGCCATCAGCACCACGATCCCGGATTCGAGCGGCATGGGCGTCACGCCGAGCAGCGACGCGCCGTGCCCGTCCTGGAACACCCACACCAGCACGCCGAACGTCGCGGACAGGCTCAGCGCGCTCATCACGACGGCCTTGATCGGCAGCAGCACCGAGCCGAACGCCAGGAACATCAGCACGAACGTCGCCCCGATCAGCAGCAGCGCCATCCACGGCAGCTTGTCGGCGATCGCGTCGAGGCTGTCGGACACCATGGCCGTGCTGCCGCCGACGAGCACCTCGTCACCGGGCGCGGTCAACGCGCGCACGTCGCTCAGCGCCTGCTTCGACTCGTCGCTCAGCGCGTCCTGGTCGAGCCCGGCGTTGATCAGCCACACGCCGTCGGCGCTGGGCGGTGCGGCGACCCGCGCGTCGCCCACGCCGGGGACCGCGCTGACGTCGGCGACGAACCGCTCCACGTCGGCCTGCGCGGGACCGCCGGTCACCACGATCTTCAGGCCGGAGTTGGACATCGCGGCGAAGTCGGTGTTGATCGTCTCGGCGGCGACGCGCGCCGGCGTGCCCTCGGGCAGCACCTTCTCGGTGACCTCGCCGAATTTCACGCCGAGGAACGGCGCGCCGAGCGCGAGGAGGACCAGCACGATCGGCAGGGCGACCAGCACCGGGCGCTTCATGACCCGGCCGGCGAGCCGCCGCCAGCCCGCGTCGGACGCCACCTTGGACTTGCGCCACGGCATGGCGAGCTTGTCCACGCGGTGGCCGAGGATGCCGAGCAGCGCGGGCAGCAGGGTGACGGACACGAGCGCGGCGATCGCGACCGCCGACATGCCGCCGTAGCTGAGGGACTTCAGGAAGCCCTGGGGGAACAGCAGGAGGCCGGCGAGCGCGACGACGAGGAGCGTCGCCGAGAACACGACGGTGCGGCCGGCGGACATGACGGTCCGGCGCACGGCGTCCGGCGTGCTCCGGCCCGCGGCCAGTTCCTCCCGGAACCGGCCGACCATGAACAACCCGTAGTCGATCGCCATGCCGAGCCCGAGCAGGCTGGCCACGTTGACGGCGAACGAGTTGACGTCGGCGGCGAACGAGACGGCGTGCAGCACGCCGAGCGAGCCCATGATCGCGAGCCCGCCGACGAGCACCGGCAGCGACGCGGCGACCAGGCCGCCGAAGATGATGATCAGCAGGACGAGCACGATCGGCAGCGACACCGCCTCGGCCTTGGTGAGGTCGTCGGCGGACATGTCGTTGATCGCCTTCTGGGTCGGCACGAGGCCGCCGACCTGCGCGTCGAGACCGTCGACCTGGAGCTGGTCGGAGATCTGCGCGTACTGCTTCATCTGCGTGTTCGAGTCGCCCGAGCGCAGCGTGATCACGGCGAGCGACTTGCCGGTGTCCGGCGCCACGAAGAGCGGGGGCACGGGCAGGGTGGCGTCGCCGGGCAGGCCGGACAGCTGGTCGTTGACCTGCTGCACGCGGGCGGGGTCGGCGGTGTCGTAGACGACGATGACGTCGCCGCCCTGCCGGCCGAACGCGTCCTGAGCGACCTCGTTGGCCCGCGCGGCCTCACTGCTCGGCGCCTCGTAGCCGCCCTGGCTGAGCCGGTCGAACACGCCGAGGCCCCAGATGCCGCCGACGACGGCGAGGGCCACGGTCGCGACCAGCACCACCCACCTGCGGCGGTACGCCAGCGATCCCCACTTCGCGAACACGCGTCCTCCCAGGCCTATGGGCTACCGTTGGGTGAATGGCGTCAACTTCGTAAACACCGTTCACCGACGTCCCGAAGTTATACCGAGTGAACACCGTTTACAACCTGATTGGGTGACATATGACCGAGGCCACGCGGCGAGAACGCCTCCGCGCGGAGACCGAGCGTGACATCAGGCGACACGCCCGCGCCCTGCTCGTGCAGCACGGCCGGGACGCCGTGACTCTGCGTGCCATCGCACGTGAACTCGGCATCACCGCGCCGGCGCTCTACCGGTACTACGACTCGCGCGAGGACCTGCTCCGCCGGCTCGCCGACGACATCTGCACCGACCTCGCCGCCGAGCTGAACGCCGACCTCGGCCAGGTCCCCGACGACGACACCAGCGGGCAGGTCTACGCGGTGTGCCGCGGCTTCCGGCGCTGGGCGCTCGCGCACCCGCAGGAGTTCGCGCTGGTTTTCGCGTCCACAGAGGACACCCTGGGGAAGTGCCACCCGACCGAGGACCACAGCCAGGTCGGCGACCAGTTCGGCCGGGTCTTCCTGGAAGTCGCGGGCAGGCTCATCGCCTCGCACCCGCTGCCCGACAACGTGGACGCCGACGTCCCGGAGTGCCTGCACGCGGACCTCGCCGCGTTCCAGCGCGTTCTACTCGCCACCGTGAACGACCGGGGCGTCGAGCTCGCCGACGACGTCCTGCCGCTCGGCGCGGTCTACCACATCACGCAGTCGTGGGTGCGGATCTACGGGCACGTCGCGCTGGAGGTCTTCGGCCGCTTCCCGTTCGCCGTGACGAACCCCGAGCCCATGTTCGACTCGATGCTGGCGCAGATCCTGGGCGAGATGGGTTTCCCTCCGCAACGGTGAAGTGCGACTTCCGGGCACACTTGCTGGGCCGTTCGAGGGCTTTTGCCCCTCACCGGGCAACGAGTGCGCGGGATCGCGGTTGCATGGGTCGTCCGCACGGCGGAGACGACTCGGGGCGGGATGGTGGCGGGAAGCGACAAGGGGTCCGGGGGCGTGGCGTTCGTCGCCGCGGTGCTCGTCGTCCTCGCGGGCGCGGGCGGCGCGGGCGGGGCGGCGTTGAACTCGGGCGCGAGCGGTGGCGGCGGCGCGGCCCCCGTGGAGAGCATCAGCGTCCGCAAGTGGGACGCCAAGCGCGCGGCGCGCGGCGGTGACACCGACGGCGCCATGCGGCACCTCGGCGTCGCCATCGCCAAGCAGGCGCTCAAGCAGGAGACCGACTGCCTCGGCAACTCGTTCGGCCAGGTGCGCGACTTCTTCGCGCGCACGCCGTGCACGTCGCTGGACCGCCTGCTGCTCGCGGTCGGCGACCACGCGGGCAACGCGGCCGTCGTCTCCGTGGTCTGGGTGACGTTCCCCGGCCGCAACCAGGCCAGGCAGTTCGACCGCGTGATCGACGAGCAGGGCTCCGGCGACGTGAAGCCGCTCAGCGGCGGCCTCGTCGGCCTGCCCGAGATCGGGTTCACCGCCCGGCACTACTGGTCGGAGACCAACGACACCACCATCACCATCGCCGAGGCCGAACCGGCGGCCGGGCAGGTCGAGCCGGACCTGCTCGACGCGATGACCGAAGTCGCCGCCCAGCTGCCGCGCCCGTGACCCCGGCGCAAGCGAACCCGGCGCACGCGAACGGCACCTCCGCGAACCCGGCGCACGCGAACCGCACGTCCGCGAGCCCGGCGCCCGTGAACGCCGAGCCCGCGGACCGCGCGGGAACTACAGCACCACGTTGACCAGCCGGCCGGGCACGACGATCACCTTGCGGGGCTCGCCGCCCGCCAGCAGCTCGGCCACCTTCTCCTCGGCCAGCGCCGCCGCCTTGACCTCGTCCGCCGACGCCGACGCCGACACCACCACGCGGGCCTTCACCTTGCCGTTGACCTGGATCGGGTACTCCACGGTGTCCTCGACCAGCAACTCCTCGTCGGCCTTCGGGAACGGGCCGTGCGCCAGGGACTCGGTGTGCCCCAGCCGCGACCACAGCTCCTCGGCGACGTGCGGGCTCAGCGGCGCCAGCATCAGCACCAGCGGCTCCGCCAGCACGCGCGGCGCGCCACCGGGGAAGTGCTTGGTGACGTGGTTGTTCAGCTCGATCAGCTTCGCGCCCGCCGTGTTGTAGCGCAGGTTCGCGTAGTCGTCGTGCACGCCCGCGATCGTCTTGTGCAGCAGGCGCAGCGCTTCCTCGCCCGGCTCCTCGTCCGTCACGCGCAGCGCGCCCGTGGTCTCGTCGACCAGGTTGCGCCACAGCCGCTGCAGGAACCGCTGCGCGCCGACGACGTCCTTCGTCGCCCACGGGCGCGAGACGTCCATCGGGCCCATCGACATCTCGTACAGCCGGAACGTGTCCGCGCCGTACTTCTCGCACATCTCGTCGGGCGTGACGACGTTCTTCAGGCTCTTGCCCATCTTGCCGTACTCGCGCCGCACCTCCTCGCCCTCGAAGAAGTACCTGCCGTCGCGCTCCTCCACCTGCTCGGCGGGCACGTACGTGCCGCGCGCGTCGGTGTAGGCGTACGCCTCGATGTAGCCCTGGTTGAACAGCCGGCGGTACGGCTCGTCACCGGACAGGTGGCCCAGGTCGAACAGCACCTTCTGCCAGAACCGCGAGTACAGCAGGTGCAGCACGGCGTGCTCGACGCCGCCGATGTACAGGTCGACGCCTCCCGGGTCGGTCGCGCCGTGCTCGGCGGTGCGCGGACCCAGCCAGTACTGCTCGTTCTCCGGGTTGACGAACCGCTCGGACTCCGTCGGGTCCACGTACCGCAGCTGGTACCAGCACGACCCCGCCCAGTTGGGCATGGTGTTGGTCTCGCGCCGGTACTCGCGCGGCCCGTCGCCCAGGTCCAGCTCGACGGTGACCCAGTCCTCCGCGCGCGACAGCGGCGGCGACGGCTCGGAGTTCGCGTCGTCCGCGTCGAACGTCCGCGGCGAGTAGTCGTCCACCTCGGGCAGCTCGATCGGCAGCATCGACTCCGGCACGGCGATCGGCGAGCCGTCCTCGTCGTAGACGATCGGGAACGGCTCGCCCCAGTACCGCTGCCGCGAGAACAGCCAGTCGCGCAGCTTGAACTGGACGGTGCCCTCGCCGCGGCCCTGCTCCTCCAGCCAGGCGATGATCTTCTTCTTGGCCTCGGCGACGTCCAGGCCGTCCAGGAAGCCCGAGTTCACCGCCGGCCCGGCGCCCGTGTACGCCTCGCCCTCGAAGTCCTCGGGCGGCTGCACGGTCCGGATGATCGGCAGGTCGAACGCCTTGGCGAAGTCCCAGTCGCGCTGGTCCTGGCCCGGCACCGCCATGATCGCGCCCGTGCCGTAGCCCATCAGCACGTAGTCCGCGACGTACACGGGGATGCGCGCGCCGTTGACCGGGTTCACGGCGTGGGCGCCGGTGAAGACGCCGGTCTTCTCCTTGTTCTCCTGCCGGTCCAGTTCGGACTTGCGGGCCGCGTCGCGCCGGTACGCCGCGATCGCGTCGGCCTGCTCGGCGGAGGCGATGACGTCGACCAGCGGGTGCTCGGGCGCCAGCACCATGTACGTCGCGCCGAACAGCGTGTCGGGGCGGGTGGTGAACACCTCGACGTCCACGCCCTCGGCGCCGTCGACCGCGAACTTGACCCGCGCGCCCTGCGAGCGGCCGATCCAGTTGCGCTGCATCGCCTTGACCTTGTCCGGCCAGTCCAGCCGGTCCAGGTCGTCGATCAGGCGGTCGGCGTACGCGGTGATCCGCATCATCCACTGGCGCAGCGAGCGCCGGAACACCGGGAAGTTGCCGCGCTCGCTGCGGCCGTCCGCGGTGACCTCCTCGTTCGCCAGCACGGTGCCCAGGCCGGGGCACCAGTTGACCGGCGCCTCGGACAGGTAGGCCAGGCGGTGCTGCCCCAGCAGCTTCTGCCGCTCCGGGCCGGTCATGTCCGCCCACGGCTTGTCCGGCGTCGCCCGCTCACCGGAGGCGAACTGCGCCTCCAGCTCGGCGATCGGCCTGGCCTTGCCCGCGTCCGCGTCGTACCAGGAGTTGAAGATCTGCAGGAAGATCCACTGGGTCCACTTGTAGTAGGCCGGGTCGATGGTGGAGACGCGCCGGCGCTCGTCGTGGCCCAGGCCCAGCCTGCGGATCTGCCGCAGGTACGTCTGGATGTTGTCCTCGGTGGTCTTGCGCGGGTGCTGGCCGGTCTGCACGGCGTACTGCTCGGCGGGCAGGCCGAAGGCGTCGAAGCCCATCGTGTGCAGCACGTTGCGGCCGTTCATCCGGTGGTACCGGGCGAACACGTCCGTGCCGATGAAGCCCAGCGGGTGGCCGACGTGCAGCCCGGAGCCCGACGGGTACGGGAACATGTCCTGCACGAACAGCTTGTCGGCGGGCACGTCACCCTCGAGCGGCCCGACCGGGTTCGGCGCGTGGAACGTGCCGCGCTCCTCCCAGTGCTGCTGCCACCGCTGCTCGATCTCGCCCGCCAGCTCGGCGGTGTAGCGGAAGGCGGGCGTCGCGTCCGCCGCGTCGGTGCTCATCGGGATGTCCCTCTCCATCGGTACCTGCCCCTGACATGACGAAACCCCCCAGCCCGGAAGGGGCATGAGGGGTTGCCGCGCGGACCTGGCTGTCGAGGTCTGCGCGGCTAGCTAAGGAGCAGGCGGGCCTTGCTCATGCCGTCAACGGTATCAGCGCAGCGCAAGCGCGATGAACCGGGTGAACTCCTCGACCGCGAAGTTGTCGTCGCTGACCAGCAGCAAGGTGCGCTCGCCGGACGGCAGGCGCGGCCCCCAGGCGAGGCCCTCGACGTTGTCGACCACCGGCAGCGGGAAGTCGTGCAGGTCGGCGAGCCGCTTCTTGCGGACCGGGCGCACGTCGTCGGCGAGGACGTCCTGGTGGCGCACGTCCGTGGCGCCCGCGACGTCGACCTGGAAGAGGCGGACCTTGTAGTCGGCGCCGGGCACCCAGCTGCGTTCGAGCGCGTAGTAGCGGCCGGGGACCTTCGGGTCGGCGAGGATCGCGGGCACGCCGGTGTCCGGGCCCCACGGTCCGGGCTCGGGCGCGGCGAACAGCGGTTCCAGCGGGTAGGCGTGCTGGCGGACGACCGAGCCGTCGCGGGTCTGCACGGTGAGGCGGGTCAGCGCGCCGCGGTCGGCGGTCGGCACGTCGCCGTCCTGCAGGAGCGGGCCCTCGACCACGCTGGTGACGAGGTTGCCGTCGGGGGAGAACGTGATCGCCTCGAGGGCGAGGTTGCGGCGCGGGCCGCGGTCGGGGGCGTAGGCGTAGTGCCGGGGCAACGGCAGGCTGCCCGCGTAGGCGCCGTCGCGCCGGGCCCGCTGGATGGACGGCTGGATCACGACCGGCCCCCCGGTCGCGGGCCGGTCGCCCTCCTGGCTCCACCAGTAGTCGCCGGTCAGGGGGTCGACGCGGATGTCCTCGGGGTCCACGGTGCGGCCGTCGTTCAGCGTCGGCGGCGAGTAGGTGCCGCCGTCGGGGTGGCGCAGGGCGCGCGTGCCGGTGATCCGGACGTCGTGCACGCCGGAGCCGTCGATGCGCAGGTCGGCCGTGTAGAAGCGGGCGGGATCGGTGTACGACCGGTCGTCGCTGATCAGGACGTACCCGCCGGTGGACGGGTCGCGGTCGACGCCGGACAGGCCGCCGACCGTGGTGCCCTCGAACCGCAGGGCGTGCGGCAGCGTCGTGTGGCCGAGGAAGCGGACGGGCGGGGCGGCCGAGGCGGCGGGCGCGGCCGTGACGAGCGCGGTGACGGCCACCGACGCGGCCAGCCAAGATCGAGTTCTCATGGTGGCGAGCTTCCCGACCGGGCCGGGCCGTCCGTAAGGACACCTTCGGGTGAAGCCGGGGCTGGTTCGACCAAGATCGAAGGACCGGCCTACCCTCGGGGGCGTGAACATCGTGCTGCCTGTGGTGCTGGGTCTGATCGGCGTCGCCTTCGGGACGATCGGCTTCCTCGGCGTGCGGGGCCTGCTGCACCGCAACCGCTTCTTCGGCGTGCGCACCAAGGCCACGCTGCGCGACGACGAGACGTTCGCGCTCGCCAACAAGATCGCCGGCGTGCCGAACGTGGCCGCGGGCGCGATCGCCCTGGCGTCGGCCGCCGCGGCCGCGCTGAACCCGGCGCTGCTGCCGGTCATCGGCCTCATCGGGCTGGTGGGCAGCGTCGTCGTCGCGGGCGCGGGCGGCGTCCTGGGCCACCGGGCCGCCGAGGCGATGCCCGAGCAGGCCCCCGCCGGCTGCGGCGGCTGCGCGTGCGCCGGGTCCGGCGGCGCGTGCGGCGTGCTCACCCGCGCCTGAGCGCCCGGCGTCAGTTGCGGCGGATGTCCAGCGGGAACGTCGCCAGCAGCGACGTCGGCATGCCCTGGCGGCGCAGCACCCGACCCCACAGGTCGACGTTGGCGGGCGTCAGCACGTCGTCCGGCAGGCCCTTCACGACGATCCAGTCGCCGCGCTCGATCTCACCGGCCAGCTGGCCCTCGCCCCAGCCCGAGTAGCCGGCGAACACGCGCATCCCGCGCACCTTCGGCACCAGGGCGTCCGGGTCGGCATCCAGGTCGACCAGCGCCACCGGACCGTGCACGCCGACCACGCCTTCGAGTGACGCCAGGTCTTCGCCGGTGCGCAGTGCCGCCAGGCACAGCGCGGTCTTCTGCTCCACCGGCCCGCCGATGTAGACGGCCTGCGGCCGGGTCACGTGCGGCCCCCACGACGGCAGCACGTCGTGCACGGCCACCTCGCTCGGCCGGTTCAGCACCACCCCGAGGGTGCCCTCGCCGCGGTGGTCGATCACGTAGACCACCGTTCGGCGGAAGTTCGAGTCGGTCAGGCTCGGTGCCGCGACCAGCAGCGAACCCGGTTCGACTTCGGCATCAGGGCGCACACCCGACATGATCTCAGACGACGCCCGACTCCTCCGGGGCGGAACATCCGGGTTACCGTGTTCGTTGTAGGAACCGTCAGGCGCCATCGAGTCCCCCGGGCCCACTTAACAGCCTTCGCGGAATACCGTCCGGCTGGAGCCGCGAAGTGCCACCCGCCGAGAGGCGACCGGGCGTCTGACGCCCGGAGGCCGGACCCATCGGGTCCGGCCTTCGTGGTTCCCGCCCTTCGTCGTTCCGGCGCGCACGGGCATAGGCTCGTCCCCGTGACCACTGCCCGGACCACCGCGGCGAAGCACCACCTCGGTGTCCGGAAACTCCTCGCGGTAGCGGATTTTCGCAGGCTGCTGGCCTCCCGGCTGGCAGCCCAGTGGGGTGACGGCCTCTTCCAGGCGGGCCTCGCGGGCGCCGTCCTGTTCAACCCGGAGCGCCACGCCGACCCGCTCGCCGTCGCCGCCGGGTTCGCCGTGCTGCTGCTCCCGTACTCCGTGGTGGGGCCGTTCGCGGGCGCGCTGCTCGACCGGTGGGACCGCCGCCGCGTCCTCGTCGTGGCGAACCTCACCCGCGCCCTGTTCATCCTGCTCACCGCGGCGGCCGTCGGGTTCGGCCTCGACGGCGTGCCCCTCTACGCCTCGGCGCTGTTCGTCACGGGCGTGAGCCGGTTCGTCGGCTCGGGCCTGTCGGCGTCCCTCCCGCACGTGGTGGACGACGACCACCTGGTGGAGGCGAACGCGTTCGTCACCACGCTGGGCGCCCTGACCGCCGTCCTGGGCGCGGCCTGCGCCGTCGGCCTCCGGTCCGTGCTGGGCTCGGGTGACGGCGGCTCGGCGTGGACGACGTCGTTCGCCGTGGTCGGCTCCCTGGGGGCCGCGTTCCTGGCCTCCCGGTTCGCCCGTGGCGTCCTGGGCCCCGACGCCGTGGACGAGCCGAGCCGGACCGTCACCGCGGTCGCCAGGGGCCTGCTGGACGGCGCGCGCGCCGCGTGGCGCGCGCCCACCGTCGCCGCCGCCCTGCTGGCCCTCCTCGCGCACCGCGCGGGCTTCGGCATGTCGCTGCTGCTCACCCTGCTGCTGATGCGCAACACCTTCACCGACCTCGGCCCGCTCAAGGCCGGGCTGGCCGGCCTGGGCGAGGTCGCCGTCGCGGGCGGCGCGGGCATCCTGCTGGCGGGACTCCTGACGGACCGCGTCGTGGACCTCCTCGGCCGGCGCGGCACCGTCTGCGGCGCCCTGCTCCTGGCCGCCGCCACCCAACTGGGCCTGGGCCTGCCGATGCTGCTGCCGACCATCCTGGCCGCGTCGTTCCTGCTCACGTTCGCCGGCCAGGTGGTCAAGCTCTGCGTGGACGCCGCCGTCCAGGGCGACATCGGCGACGAGGTCCGAGGCCGCGTCTTCGCCCTCTACGACACCCTCTTCAACGTCACCCAGGTGGCCGCCGTCACCGCCGCCGCCGCGATCGTCCCCCTGGACGGCCGCTCGCCCACCCTGGTCCTGGCCGCCACCGCCGCGTACCTCCTGGGCCTGACCGGCTACCTGCTCCTGATCAAGCGCACCCCAACCCACTAGCCCCGATGACCAGCCCCGCGAGGCCGCGTCGGTAGTTCGCGGCCCATCCCGCGGCGATCACGCTTTTCGATCGTCGCGGGATCGGTCGCGAATGACCGACTTCCAGGCGGCCGAGCCGCGACGCCGGAGGCGGCGCCATGTCACCGCGAGGCCGCGTCGGTCGTTCGCGACTCATTTCGTGGCGATCACGCTTTTCGATCGCCGCGAAATCAGGCGCGAACGACCGACTTCCAGGCGGCCGAGCCGCCGTCTGCGAAGCAGCGGCAAATTATCTGGGCAGCGGCATCCGGATGATCCCCGTCTCGTGGGCGTAGACCACGGCGGCCATCCGGTCGCGCAGGTGCAGCACCCGCAGGATCTCGGACACCACGGCGCCCACCTGGTGCTGGCTCAGCGCCAGCACCCGCGCTATCTCGTGGTCGGCGAGCCCCCTGGCCAGGCAGCGGAGCACGGCCCGCTGCCGGTCGGTCAACGCGTCCAACCCGTGTGCCCGGGTGCCCCCCTCGGACAGTCCCCAAGCGTTCATGCGACACCACCCCCAGTGCGCGTGTCTGACGCACACAGTCATGGTCTCGCAACAGCGCGTCACTGGCCAACCCCTCAGCACGAGATTGGTCACTTGGTGTCAGTCACCAGGGGGCTGGACGCCCTGCTCGCGTGCCCACTGCAGCAGCTCCGCGACGGCCTCGTCGTGGTCGAGCGGGCCGCGGTCGAGGCGGAGCTCCTTGAGGAACTTCCACGCCTGGCCGACGAGCGGTCCGGGCGGCAGGCCGAGGAGCCGCATGATCTCGTTGCCGTCGAGGTCGGGTCGGACCCGCTTGAGGTCCTCCTCGGCGGCGATGCGCTCGATGCGGCGCTCCAGGTCGTCGTACGTGCGCTGGAGCGCGTTGGCCTTGCGCTTGTTGCGGGTGGTGCAGTCGGCGCGGACGAGCTTGTGCAGCCGGGTGAGCAGGTGGCCCGCGTCGGTGACGTACCGGCGCACCGCCGAGTCGGTCCACTCGCCGCTGCCGTAGCCGTGGAACCGCAGGTGGAGGTACACGAGCTGGGCGACGTCCTCGACGATCTCCTTCGAGTACTTCAACGCCCGCAAACGCTTGCGCACCATCTTCGCGCCGACCACCTCGTGGTGGTGGAACGACACCCCGCCGCCTTCCTCGAACCGCCGGGTGTCGGGCTTGCCGATGTCGTGCAGCAGCGCGGCGAGCCTCAGCACGAGGTCCGGCTCGGGCGTGTCCTCCAGGTCGATGGCCTGCTCCAGCACGACCAGCGAGTGGTGGAACACGTCCTTGTGCTGGTGGTGCTCGTCGATCTCCAGCTTCATCGCGGGCAGCTCGGGCAGCACGACGTCGGCGAGCTTCGCCGTCACCATCAGCTCGATGCCCGCCCGCGGGTGGGCGCCGGTGAGCAGCTTGGACAGCTCGGCCTGCACACGCTCGGCGGTGATGCGGCTCAGCTCGCCGGACATGGCGGTCATGGCGTCGAGGACGCGCGGCGCGACGGTGAAGCCGAGCTGGGACGCGAACCGGGCCGCGCGCAGCATCCGCAGCGGGTCGTCGGAGAACGACTCCTGCGGCGTGGCGGGCGTGTCGAGGGTCCGCGCCCGCAGCGCCTCGCGGCCGCCGGTCGGGTCGATCAGCTCGCGGTTCACCACGTCGTACGCCATCGCGTTGACGGTGAAGTCGCGGCGCACGAGGTCGCCCTCGATGGTGTCGCCGAACGTCACCTCGGGGTTGCGGGTGACGCCGTCGTAGCTGTCCGCGCGGAACGTCGTGACCTCGACGGTCTGCTTGTGCTTGGTCGCGCCGACGGTGCCGAACGCGATGCCGGTGTCCCAGATCGCGTCGGCCCAGCCCTTCAGCAGCGCCACCACCTGCGCCGGCCGGGCGTCGGTGGTGAAGTCCAGGTCGCCGGACAGCCGGCCGAGCATGGCGTCCCGCACGCTGCCGCCCACGAGGTACAGGCGGTGACCGGCCGCGGCGAAGCGGGCGGCCAGCTCTTCGGCGACGGGGAGGGCGCTCAGCAGTTCCACCACGGCATTGTCCTGCCCCTGGGAATCCTGGCCAGGAGTGGCGGTGGAGGCGATGGGTCCGGACACGAGGAGCCAGCCTACTGGTCGGGTGCGGGACGCCCGAACGACTTGCCCGCCGCGGCCACCCGCTGTGGATCACCTTGCGCAACAGCCCTGTCACGTCCCGTAATCGCTGGTCGCCACTACCATCAGGGCATGCCCCAGTCGTCCGGTCGCTCCGGCGGTCCCAAGCCGAGGCGCCGGAACCGGCGCCGCGGTCGCCGGCTGAAGACGGTCGACGAGACGTCGGCGGGCGGACTGGTGCTGGACTTCGAGCAGCACGTCGCGGCGATCATCGGGCGGCTCGACCGCCGGGGCCGGTTGCTGTGGTCGCTGCCCAAGGGTCACATCGAGGCCGGTGAGACCGCGGAACAGACCGCGGTGCGCGAGGTCGCCGAGGAGACCGGTATTCATAGCAGGGTCCTGCGCCCGCTCGGTTCCATCGACTACTGGTTCGTGGCCGAGGACCGACGGGTGCACAAGACCGTCCACCACTTCCTCCTGGAAGCGCTGGGCGGCGAGCTTTCCGACGAAGACGTGGAGGTCACCGAGGTGGCGTGGGTGCCCCTTGGCGAACTGGACGACCGGCTCGCCTACGCGGACGAGCGTCGACTGGTGCGCCGAGCCGCCGAACTGCTCTCCGAGTACCAGACGGACGGAGCGGAGTCGGCGTGAAACGGCTGCTGTCCGCACTGGCGGCGGCGGGAATCCTCATCGTGACGACGGCGTCGTCGGCGCCGGCGGCGCCCGCCGACAGCGGGCGGCTGCCCGTGCGGCCGGCGCCCGCCACGCAGGTGTGGGCGACGCGCGCGCTGTCCAACCAGCCCGGCCAGCAGTCGCAGGTGTGGCTGCGGCTCGACGTCGAGGAGATGACACCGCGGGTGGTCACCTCGGACGGGTTGGACTCGATCACCATCAAGGGCAAGGTGGTGAACGTCGGCGACCGCCCGATCGAGGACATCGAGCTGCGCCTGGAGCGCGGCGACCCGCTGACCGGCGAGGAGGACGTCCGCCAGGCGTTGCGCGAGCCGACCGACGCCGAGGTCGTGCAGCCGAACTTCACCCGGATCGTGGACCGGCTGGAGCAGGACGAGTCGAAGCCGTTCCAGCTGACCGTCCCGCTGACCGGACCCGGCCCCACGTCGCTGCTGATCCGCGAGCCGGGCATCTACCCGATCCTCGCCAACATCAACGGCACGCCGGACTTCGGCGGCCGGGCCCGGCTGGCCGCGCTGAGCACGCTGCTCCCCGTGCTCGCGCTGCCCGGCGGCGCCGCGCCGGCCGTGCCGCAGAACCCGGCCAAGATCACCCTGCTGTGGCCGCTGGCCGACCGGCCGCGCCTGGTCACCACCGCTCCCGCCGTCCTCACCGACGACGAGCTGGCCGGCTCGCTGGCCATGGGCGGCCGGCTGTGGAACCTGCTGAAGGCGTACGAGTCGGCGCTGGCGGGTCCGCTGGCCGGCGGCGTGTGCCTCGCCGTCGACCCGGACCTCCTGC
Organism: Saccharothrix hoggarensis; assembly: GCF_052936025.1. The sequence goes on from NZ_CP193624.1 coordinate 7,587,367, forward strand.
GCACGGTCGCCGCGATGAGCGAGGGCTATGAGGTGCGCGGGCAGGGCCCGGGCCGCGGCGAGGACGACGCGGCGCTGTGGCTGGCCCAGCTGCGGCTGCTGGTGGGCGGCCGGTGCGTGATCGCGCTGCCCGACGCGGACGCCGACCTGGTCGCGCTGTCCCGCGGCCGGCTGACCGGGCTGACCGACCTCGCGCTCGCGGGCGACGACGTGGTCCGCGACGTCCTCGACGTGCAGCCGACCGAGGGGCTGGCCTGGCCCGTCGACGGCGTCCTCGACCAGCAGACGATGGCCGACCTCACCTCGCGCGGCGTGACGTCGCTGGTGGTCGACCAGTCGGCGGTGGCGGGCACGCCCGGCACCGGGCCGGTCGCGTTCGAGGTGCCCGAGGGCAAGCCGGTGACGGCCGTGCGCATCGACGGCATGGTGTCCGACGCGTTGCAGGGCGCGGCGACGAGCCGGCCGCTCGCGGGCGTGACCACGCCGACCGAGACCCGGCCGGTGTCGGTGCAGAACGCGCTCGCCGCGCTCACGTTCCGGGCCGGGTTCCAGAGCACCGGCCAGCACGTGGTCGTCGCGCCGCCGCGCCGGTGGAACGCGCCGACCGGCGAGGTCGACATGCTGCTGCGCACGACGAAGTCGCTGGTCTCGGGCGGGTTCGCGACCGCGGTGGGCCTCCAGTCGCTGCTCGCGGCGCCGCCCGACCAGACCGCGGCGCTGAGCTACCCGGTGGAGTCGGGCGCCCGCGAGGTGCCGCCCGCCGTCACCGCGGCGGTCGCCGCGTCGTGGCAGCAGCTCCAGCAGCTGTCGGAGTCGATGAGCCAGCAGGACGCGGCGTCCGCCGAGCCGGGCGACCTGGTCGACCCGCTGCGGCTGGACCTGCTGCGGACGGCGTCGGGCGCGTGGCGCGGCAACGAGGACGGCGCGCGTGACGCGCTGGCGACGGCGCACGAGGAGATCGCCGGTCTGCGGAGCCAGGTCACGGTGACCGAGCCGAACAGCCCGATCCTCCTGGGCTCCGCCGACAGCCCCATCCCGCTGTCGATCAAGAACCGGCTGGACGTGCGGGTGACCGTGCGGGTCGTGATCGAGGACACGCCGGGGATCGTCACCAAGCAGCCGGTGGACATCGTGCTGCCCGCGCGCGGCGACCTGCTGGTCCGCGTGCCGGTCGAGGTGCTGCGGTCCGGCCGGTTCCCCGTGCACGTGCGCCTGGTCACGCCGAACGGCGTCGACCTGGGCGAACGGGCCCGCCTGGAGGTGTCGTCCTCGGCGTACGGGACCATCACCGTCATCATCACCTGCCTGGCCGGCGCCGCGTTGGTGCTGCTCTCCGCCCGGCGGATCGTCCGCCGGGTGCGGGCCGCGCGCGCCGCCGCCACGCAGGTGCCGGACGACGCCAGCGGCGTCACGCCGCCGGAGAGGTCGAGCACGAGTTGAGCGGAACAACAACGGTGGACCAGGGACAACAGCAGGGTCCGTCGCTGGCGCGCGCCGGCGGCTCGATGGCCATCGCCACGATCGTCAGCCGGGCGTCCGGGCTGCTGTCCAAGCTGCTGCTGATCACGATCCTCGGCGTCGACGTGCTGAACGACTCGTACCAGGTCGCGACCACGCTGCCGACGATGATCAACGAGCTGCTCCTCGGCGGCGTGCTGACCAGCGTGGCGATCCCGCTGCTGGTCCGCGCCGAGAAGGAGGACGGGGACGGCGGCGAGTCGTACGCCCAGTGGATGATCACGATGTCCGCGGTGGTGCTCGGCGTCGGCACGGTCGTCGCGGTCGCGTGCGCGCCGCTGCTGACCGGGTTGTTCATCGACTCCCCGAACGCCAACCCGGCGCTGGTCACCGCGTTCGCCTACCTGGTGCTGCCGGGCATCGTGTTCTACGGGCTGTCGGCGCTGCTCGGCGCGATCCTCAACACCCGGCACGTGTTCGGCCTGCCCACGTGGGCGCCGGTGCTGAACAACCTCGTGGTCATCGTGACGCTGGTCGTCTACTGGCTCATGCCGGGGGAGATCTCGCTCGACCCGGTGCGGATGGGCCAGCCGAAGCTGCTGGTGCTGGGCCTCGGCACGATGCTCGGCGTGGCGCTGCAGGCGTCCGTGCTGCTGCCCGCGCTGCGCCGGACCGGGTTCCGGTTCCGCTGGCGGTGGGGCTGGGACCGGCGGCTGTCGGAGTTCGGCGGCCTCGCGTTCTGGGTGCTGCTGTACGTGGCGCTCGGGTTCGTCAGCATGGTCGTGCTGACGAAGGTCGCCACGCACCACGACGGCGCGATCACCGTGTACAACATGCAGTGGCTGATCGCCCAGGTGCCGTACGGGGTGCTCGGCGTGTCGCTGCTGACCGCGCTGATGCCGAAGATGAGCCGCGCCGCGGCGGCCCACGACAACGACGCGCTGGTCGGCGACCTGTCGTTCGGCAACCGGATGTCCGCGATCCTGCTCATGCCGTTCAGCGCGCTGATGACGGTCGCCGGCGTCTCGATCGGCCTGGCGCTGTTCTCGTTCGGCAACTCCGGCCTGGCCGGCGGCGAGGCGATCGGCACGGCGCTGGCGCTGTCGGCGTTCGGGCTGGTGCCGTACGCGATCACCCTGCTCCAGCTCCGGGTGTTCTACGCGTTGAAGGACGCGCGGACGCCGACGATCATCCAGGCGATCATCGTCGTGGTGCGGATCGGGCTGCTGTACGGGTTCCTGGCGATCTCTCCGCCGGACAAGCTCGCGGTCGGGGTGTCGATCGCGATGTCGCTGAGCTTCGTCGTCGGCGCCCTGGTCGGCCAGGTGTGGCTGCGCCTGCGGCTCGGCCGGCTGCGCACCGGCTACACCGCGTGGACGATCTGCCTCACCGTGGTGGCGTCGGCGATCGCGTTCGGCGCGGCCACCGGTCTCGCCTGGCTCGCCGTCCGCGTGGTGGGAATCGAGTCCCGCGTGGCGGGTGCCTGGGTCGAAGTGGTGATCCAGACGATCGTCGGGCTGCCGCTCAGCTTCCTGCTGCTGGCCCTGTTCCGGGTGCCCGAGGTCAAGCCCGCCGTCGCGAAGATCAGTCGTTTGGTGGGTCGCCGATGACGCGTGAGGTCCGGCCCGTTCACGTACCCTCGGCCCCGTGAGCAGCGGTCCGATCCAGAACACCTCGCTGGTGCCCGGCGGGGTGATCGGCGACGGCCGGTACCGGTTGCTGGCGAAGTCCGGTGAGGACCGCCGCTGCGACGCGCAGCTGTGGCGGGCCCGCGACGGCCAGCTCAACCGGGACGTCGCGCTGACGGTGCTGGTCGGCAACCCGGCCGACCACGCGGCGGCTGCGCGGGCCAAGCGGACCGCGGAACGCGCCATGCACGCCGCCAGCTTCACCCACCCCGGCGTGTCCCGGGTGATCGACGTGCTGACGCCCGGCACCGGGATCAAGCTCGACGAGGGCATCCTCGGCGTGGTCGTGGCCGAGTGGACCCAGGGCACCGACCTGATGGACCTGATCGCCGAGGGCCCGCTGCCGGCGGGCGCGGCGTCACGGCTGCTGGAGCCGCTGGGCGCGGCGATCGAGGGCGCCCACCACGCCGGGCTGGTGCTCGGCGCGGACCACCCGCAGCGCATCCGGGTGACGTCCGACGGCAGGCTGCGGCTGGCGTTCCCCGGCCCCCGGCCGGACGCGATCGCCCGCGACGACGTCAAAGGGCTCGGCGCGATCCTCTACCTGCTGCTCACGGGCAAGTGGGCGCTGCCGGACGGCCCGGACGGCGTGCCCGCCGCGCCGACGGGGCCGGACGGTTCCGTGGTCGCGCCCAGCGCGCTGCACCCGTACGTGCCGCACGAGCTGTCGTCGGTGGCCGTGCGGAGCCTGGAGGACACCAGCGTCGGCGGCATCCGCACCAGTGCCGCGATCCTCCAGGTGCTCGACCAGATCGCCCAGTCCGAGGCGCAGACGGCGCTGATCCAGCCGGTCAACGACGACGGCCCGGACGACGGCGCGGTGTGGACGACCCAGCGGCCGGTCCGCGACAAGGACCGCAAGCGCAAGCTGATGATCAGCGTGGCCGTGCTGGCGGTCGCCACGCTGGCCGTGGTCGTGTGGCTCGGCGTGCAGATCGTGAGCTTCTTCAGCGACGAGCCGTCCGGCGGCGGCGGGCCGACCGTGGTGATCGGCCAGTCGAACCCGCCGGGCCCGAGCGGCCAGCCCGCGCCGCCGGCGCCGCAGCCCGCCGGTCCCGTGCAGCCCGCGTCGGTCGGCGTGTACGACGTGACGAACCAGCCGGACAACGCCACCCGAGCCAACCGGTCGGTCGACAACAACCCCACCACGGTGTGGCAGACGGAGAACTACTTCCAGCCGTTCCCGGCCCTGAAGCCGGGGATCGGCCTGATGGCGGGCTTCGCCGAGCCGGTGAAGCTGGCGTCGGTGACCGTCACGTCGCCCAGCGCGGGCACCGTGGTGGAGATCCGGGTGGCGGGCTCGCCCGGCGCGCCGCTGCAGGAGACGAAGGTCATCGCGACCGCGACCCTGTCCGCGGGGCAGACCCAGATCCAGCTCAACGACCACGACGCGACCCAGCACGTCCTGGTGTGGATCACGAAGCTGGCGGGCAGCGGCAAGAACAACAAGTCGGAGATCGCAGAACTCGTCTACACCCGCGCCCAGTAACCTTCTGCCCCCCGCACCACCAACCCGCGAGGTCGCGAACGACCGACTTCCAGGCGACCGAGCCGCCGCCTGCGAAGCAGCGGCATTCAACCCAGTAGGCTCCGCGCGTGACCGCCGCAGCCAGCTCGGACGCAGACCTCATCTCGGCGCACGCCGCGGGCGACCCGCACGCCTTCGCCGAGCTCGTGCGCAGGCACCGCGACCGCATGTGGGCGGTGGCCCTGCGCACCCTGCGCGATCCCGAAGAGGCCGCGGACGCGTTGCAGGAGGCGTTCATCTCGGCCTTCCGCGCGGCGGCGAGCTTCCGCGCCGAGTCGCAGGTGACGACGTGGTTGCACCGAATAGTCGTGAACGCCTGCCTCGACCGGATGCGCAGGCGACAAACCAGGCCGACCGTCCCGTTGCCCGAGGCAGGCCCCGGTGAGCCGGTGGCGCCCCGCGACGCGATGGCGGAGCGGGAGACCCGCCTGGTGGTCCAGGCGGCCTTGAACGAGCTGCCCGAGGAGCAGCGGGCCCCGATCGTCCTGGTGGACGTGGAGGGGTACTCGGTGGCCGAGACGGCGCAGCTCCTGGGCATCGCGGAGGGCACCGTGAAGTCGCGGTGCGCCCGCGGTCGGGCCAAGCTCGCCAAAGTTCTGGGGCACCTCCGGAACCAGGGTGCAGATGCGAACGTCCCAATCAACGATGTGCAGGTGCAACAGGGACGTCAGTTGGAGGAACGATGACCGGCAATGCGCGGCGTTCAGGGCCGCCGTGGTCCGTCGACCTGCTGGCTGACCTGCACGCGGGGGTCCTGGACCCGCAGACCGAGGCGGAGCTGAGGCCCCTGGTCGACAGCGACCCGGAGGCGCGCGCGGTCCTGGCGGCCCTCGACGCGACGCTGGAGGACCTGCGGAACCTGCCGCCGATCCCGATGCCCCGCGAGGTGGCCGAGCGGATCGACAAGGCGCTCGCCGAGGAGGCCCGGCCGGCCGCCCCGGTGATCGACTTCAACCAGGCGAAGGCGCGGCGCGCCAAGCGGCTCGGCTGGGGCGCGGGGCTGCTCGCGGCGGCCGCGGCGGCCGTGGGCATCGCCGTGGTGGTGATCCCGTCGGGCAACACGCCGGGGGACAACGTCGCCCAGCCGGACAAGACGACGACCGCACCGGCGCCGGGTGCCACCCCGCCGGGCGCCACCGGCAGCCCCGGCAAGCTGCCCGCCGTGCGCGGGGAGAACTTCGGCCCGGTGTTCGGCGACGTGCTGAAGGCCCAGAACTACGGTCCGCTGGAGAACCAGGAGCAGCTCGCCGACTGCCTGCGCGGGGCGAACATCCAGGCGTCCAAGCCGCTCGGCGTCAGCCCGATCACGCTGAACGACCGGAACGCCGTGATGGCGATCCTGCCCGCGGGCTCGCCCGGCGCGTATCGGATCGTGGTGGTCGACCCCGAGACGTGCGGCCCGGACAACCCGGACGGCGTGCTCGCGAACACCACCATCGAGCCGTAGCCGGGGTCCACGTAGCGGAACTCACCCCGACAGGGCGGAATGACGACGCCCTACGATCCGTTGTGCGAAGAGCCGGTCCGGGTTGCCTGGACCGGAAGCGACTAACGGAGGTCGAGGGTGTCGGACGTTCGGAACCTGATCGTCGTGGGATCGGGGCCCGCCGGGTACACCGCCGCGGTCTACGCGGCGCGCGCCCAGCTCGAACCACTGGTGTTCGAGGGCTCGCAGTACGGCGGCGCGCTGATGACCACGACCGAAGTCGAGAACTACCCCGGTTTCCGCGACGGCATCATGGGCCCCGACCTCATGGAGCAGATGCGGGAGCAGGCCAAGCGCTTCGGCGCGGAGCTGCGCGCGGAGGACGTCGAGGAGCTGGAGCTCGACGGCCCGGTGAAGTACGTCACCGCGAACGGCACCCGCTACGCCGCCCGCGCGGTCATCCTCGCCATGGGCGCGGCGGCCCGGTACCTGCACGTCCCCGGTGAGCAGGAGCTGCTGGGGCGCGGTGTGTCGGCCTGCGCCACGTGCGACGGCTTCTTCTTCCGCGACCAGGACATCGCGGTCATCGGCGGCGGCGACTCGGCGATGGAGGAGGCGACGTTCCTCACCAAGTTCGCCCGATCGGTCACGATCATCCACCGCCGTGAGGAGTTCCGCGCCTCCAAGATCATGCTGGAGCGCGCGCGGACCAACGACAAGATCAAGTGGCTGCTGAACGCCGAGGTCGTCGAGGTGCTCGGCGACACGTCGGTGTCCGGCGTGAAGACCCGCGACACGCGCACGGGCGAGGTGGCCGAGCACCCGTTCACCGGTTTCTTCGTCGCCATCGGCCACGACCCGCGCAGCGAGCTGGTCAAGGGCCAGGTCGAGCTGGACGGCGAGGGTTACGTCCAGGTCGTCGGCCGCACGACTCACACGAACGTGGACGGTGTGTTCGCCGCGGGCGACCTCGTCGACCACACCTACCGCCAGGCGATCACCGCCGCCGGGTCCGGCTGCGCCGCCGCGATCGACGCGGAGCGCTGGCTCGCCGAGCACGGGACCACGGAGGCCGCGGTCACCGCCGAGCACGTCGGCGGCGGCTACAGCGAGCCCGTCACCACCAGCTGAAGCACTCGCTCGAGAGGGAGAACACACATGGCAGGCTCCACCGTGGTCACGTCCGCCCAGACGTTCGCCGACGACGTTCTGACCAGCGAGAAGCCGGTTCTGGTCGACTTCTGGGCCACCTGGTGCGGCCCGTGCAAGATGGTCGCCCCGGTGCTCGAGGAGATCGCCGCCGAGCACGCCGAGAAGATCACCGTCGCGAAGCTCGACATCGACGCGAACCCGTCGATCGCCCGCGACTACCAGATCATGTCGGTGCCGACCATGATCCTGTTCCAGGGCGGTCGGCCGGTGAAGCAGATCGTCGGCGCCAAGCCGAAGGCCGCGCTGCTGAAGGACCTGTCCGACGTGCTCTGAGCACTGACATCCGGGTGACCCGTCCGTCTTCCACGGGAGGCGGGCGGGTCACTCGTATGTGGAGCTGTGACCACGGCCAGTAGCCCCATCCGTGCCATCGCCGCGAGCAAGGCACAATAGGGCGTCAAGTTCAGCGTCGGCCGGTGTCGGCGCCTTAGTGAGCGAGGGGTGCATGCCGCTACTCCGCCGCGGGGACTTCGGGCCGGACGTCGCCGAGGTCAGGGCAACTCTGACCAAGCTCGGCCTGCTGTCCGATCCGCAGCCGTCTCAGGTGTTCGACCTGCCGGTCGAGCACGCTGTGCGAGCGTTCCAGCAGCAGCGGGGTCTCATCACCGACGGCATCGTCGGTCCGGCCACCTACCGCGCGCTGCGTGACGCGACTTATCGACTCGGCGACCGCCCGCTGGCGTTCCTGATGGCGCAGCCGGTGACCGGCGACGACGTCTTCGCCCTGCAGGAGCGCCTGCTGGAGCTGGGTTACGACGCCGGGCGCGCCAACGGCGAGTTCGGCCACCAGACCGAACTGGCGCTGCGGAGCTTCCAGCGCGACTACGGGCTCATCGTGGACGGCATGTGCGGTCCGGACACGGTCCGCGCGCTGCGCCAGCTCCAGCCCAAGGTGCGGGGCGGCCGGCCGGTGTTCCTGCGCGAGCAGGAGCGCGTGCGCCGGGCCGGCCCGCGGCTGAGCGGGAAGCGGATCATCATCGACCCCGGTCACGGCGGCGAGGACCGCGGTGTCGTGGTCGACGGCGTGTCCGAGGCCGACGTGATGCTGGACCTGGCCCGGCTGCTCGAGGGCAAGATGGCCGCCACCGGCATGGAGGCCCTGCTCACGCGCGGGCCGAACAACAACCCGGACGAGAGCGAGCGGGCCCGGTTCGCCAACGAGGCGGGCGCGGACCTGATCCTGTCGCTGCACGCCGACCGCAACGCGTCGCCGCTCGCGTCGGGCGTGGCCACGTTCCACTTCGGCACGGGCAACGGCACGTCGTCCACGGTCGGCGAGGCGCTGGCCGGGTTCATCCAGCGCGAGATCGTGGCCCGCACGGGCATGCTGGACTGCCGCACGCACCCGAAGACGTGGGAGATGCTGCGGATGACCCGCTGCACGGCGGTCCGGGTCGAGGTCGGCTACCTGACCAACGCGGGGGACCGGCAGCGCCTGGCGAACCCGTCGTTCCGCGACGTGGTGGCCGAGGGCATCCTGGTCGCCGTGAAGCGCCTGTACCTGCTGGGCAAGGACGACCAGCCGACGGGCACGTTCACGCTGGACGACCTGATGCGGCACGAGGTCGCGACGGGCAAGATCCGCTAGGCCCGCCGAGCCCGCCCGAGCCGTCGAGCGCGCCCGCGACCACCGATCTCCGGCCGCGGGCGCGACCCGTCCCGGCAGGTCGCGCTACCAGCCCGCCAGGACGTCCAGCACGTCGGCGACGAAGTCCTCGTCGTCCTCGCGGTTCTGGGCCCGCAGGTCGAGCATGAGGTCGGTCACCTCGTCGATCAGGCGCTCCGTCGCGATGCCCTCGGCCTGCCACCCGCCGAGCAGTGTGCGAATCTCTCCGAAGTCCCGCGATCCCTCGGTGATCGCGAGTACCTTGCGCTGGATCTCCGCCCCCACGTCCACGAGTCGATCTTATTGCCCGGCGCCGCCGGTGAGGAGCACGATGGAGTTCTACCGCCTCGAACCCGAGGTCGCCGGTGTGTTGGACGAGGGAACGGTGATCGACGCGGCGGCCCACCCGCCCCGCATCGAGTCGGTGCACTACGAGATCACCGACTGGTCGGGTGACGACCTGGTCGAGGCGTTCCCGGTGTACCTCGTCACGGACGACCTGGCCGACACGCTGGTCGACAGCGGCCTGGACGCGTTCCGCGTCCGGCGCGCCGTCGTCACCCTCTCGGAGGAGGCGCAGGAGCTGCTGGAGGGTAAGGAGCTGCCCACGTTCCACTGGCTGGAGGTGACGGGCCAGGCCGGCGTGGACGACATCGGCGTCACCGACCAGGGCCAGCTCGTCGTGAGCGAGCAGGCGCTCGACCTCTTTCAGGGCGGCACGCTGGAGAGCTGCGAGATCGACCGCTTCTAGCCCTCAGCGCCGAGCCGAGCCGGGCGGGACCGCTCCTGCCGCCGCTCCTGCCGCTGCCGCCGCCGTCGTCGTCGCCTAGACGGACGCCTGCCACGGGATGCCGGGCAGCACGTGCCCCGTCTCCAGCAGCGACTTCAGGTTGGACAGCACCGCGGCCCAGCCCGACGCCGCCTGCGCGCGCTCCGACTCGTCCGCCAGGTCCTCGTGCGTGACGGTCAGCCGCACGATCTCGCCGTACGGCTCGATCCGGAACGTCACGGTCGACGTCACGGACGGGTCCGCCGGGTCCGCCCACGTCGTCACCAGGCGGCGCGGCGGGTCGGCCTCGACGACCTCGCCCACCACGTCGTCGACGTCCGAGCCGTCGACCCGCCGGTGCGACCAGGTGGAGCCCACCTCCCAGTCCGAGATGTTGCGGTGCCCCCAGTACTGCGCGGTCACGTCCGCGTCGGTCAGGGCCTCCCACACCCGTTCGGGCGTGCTCTCGATGTACGTCACGTACACGAACTCCGGCTTCACCGGTTCCTCCGCTCGTCGTTTCACGGCGCCGAGCAGCCGCAACCGGGGCCGCTCGAACTTGTCGATCCACCGCTCCTGCACCTCGTGCAGCGGCACGGGGTTGAGGTAGTGCAACTTCTCCCGCCCGCGGCGGACGGTGCTGACCAGGTTCGCCGCCTCCAGCACGCTCAGGTGCTGGGTGACGGACTGCCTGGTCATGCCGAGGCGCGCGCACAGCTCGCCGAGCGTCTGCCCGTTCTCCTCGTGCAGCCGGTCCAGCAGGTAGCGGCGGGTCTCGTCGGCCAGGGCCTTGAACACCTTGTCCACACCCCACGTTATGCAGGTAAATACCTGCATGTCAACGCGAGCAAGAGAAACCGCAGGTCACAGGGTTGATCAGACGGGCCGGAAGCTCGGCTCCGCCGTCGCGGTCGACACGCTCACCGAGTTGAGCAGCCGCTCCAACGCCGACTCCACGTCTTCCTTCCACGAGGACGCGCTGCGCAGCTCCAGCCGGAGCCGGGGCCAGCGGGGGTGGGGGCGCAACGTCTTGAAGCCCACTTGGAGCAGGAACGCGGCCGGCGTCACGCAGCTCGGCCCGCCGTCATCCGGCCGGTTGTCGCCGAACGCCTCGATGGCCTTCACGCCACGCCGGGTGAGGTCCTTCGCCACCGACTGCACCAGGACGCGGCCGAGGCCGCCGCCGCGGAACTCCGGCAGCACCTCCAGGCCGGTCAGCAGCACGGCGTCCGGGCTGACGGGGGAGGTGGGGAACGCCAACGACCTGGGCACGGCCGCCGGCGGCGCGTAGAAGACCGAACCGGCGGGAATCCCGTCGCAGTAGATGATCCGACCGCAGGAGCCCCACTCCAGCAGCACGCTGGAGACCCAGGCCTCCTTCTCGAACTCCGTGTCGCCGAACTCCTCCGCCTGCTCTTTCAGGTGCGGCGCGAGCTCCCAGAAGACGCACGTCCGGGTGTGCTTGGAGAGGTGCTCCAGGTTGTCCAAGGTGACGCCCACGACACGACGCGACACCCCGACCTCCAAGCCCCCGAAGACATCCCCTCCCGAGGATAGGCGGATGTGACCCCCGCCCGGAAGGCAGATGCCCCGAACGGGACGGCCGTTACACTCGGCTGGGAACAAACCCGCCGGTAACAGCCACCTACGGAGTTTCCCGTGAACCTACCCGGACAGCCTCCCAAGCAGGGAGCCAGAAGCCTCGACCCCCATCTCCGCCGGTACGCGGCGCGGACGGCGGGCATGACGGCATCGGAGATCCGGGCGCTCTTCGCGGTGGCGAGCCGGCCTGAGGTGGTGTCCCTGGCGGGGGGGATGCCGCACCTGGCAGCACTCCCACTGGAGTCGCTCAGCGCGGAGGTGGCGGACGTCGTCGCCACCGAGGGCCTGGTCGCCCTCCAGTACGGCAGTGCGCACGGCGTGCCTGAGCTGCGCGAGCAGATCTGCGACGTGATGGCGCTGGAGGGCATCAACGCCCACCCCGACGACGTGGTCGTGACCGTCGGCTCCCAGATGGGCCTCGACATGGTCACCCGGATCTTCTGCGACCCCGGTGACGTCGTGCTGGCCGAAGGCCCCTCGTACGTCGGGGCGCTGGGCTCCTTCTCCGCCTACCAGGCGCAGGTCGTGCACGTCGGCATGGACGCGGACGGCCTCGTGCCCGAGGCGCTGCGCGAGGCCATCGCCTCGGTCGAGCGCACGGGCCGGCGGATCAAGTTCCTCTACACGATCCCGAACTTCCACAACCCCGCCGGCGTGACGCTCGCCGTCCAGCGCCGGGCCGAGGTCCTGGAGATCTGCCGGACGCACGGCATCCTGGTCGTCGAGGACAACCCGTACGGCCTGCTGGGCTTCGACGGCACCACGTACCCGGCGCTGCGGGCGAGCGACCCGGACAACGTGGTCTACCTCGGCTCGTTCTCCAAGACGTTCGCCGCCGGCCTGCGGGTCGGGTGGGTGCTCGCGCCGCACGCCGTGCGCGAGAAGCTCGTCCTGGCCGCCGAGTCGGCCACGCTGTGCCCGCCCACGCTCAACCAGCTGATCGTGTCGCGCTACCTGTCGACGCACGACTGGAAGGGCCAGATCAAGACCTACCGCGAGGCGTACCGGGACCGGCGCGACGCGGCGATCTCGGCGCTGGAGCAGCACATGCCGGTTGGTTCCACGTGGAACAAGCCGAACGGCGGGTTCTACGTGTGGGTGACCGTGCCGGAGGGCGTCGACACGAAGGCGATGCTGCCCCGTGCCATCACCCAGCGGGTGGCGTACGCGTCGGGCACCGGCTTCTACGCCGACGGCCTCGGCAGCCGCCAGCTCCGCATCTCGTACTGCTACCCGACGCCCGAACGCATCCGCGAGGGCGTGCGGCGGCTCGCGAACGTCATCAAGGACGAGGTGGAGCTGCACGAGACGTTCGGCCCCACGACGGGCCGCGCGGTCTCCGGTCCGCACAGCCCGTCGCCCGACACCGCTTGATCAGGAGTAGAGAGTTGTCGAACCGCTGGGTCGCAGTCCTGTCCGGGGGCCTTTCGCACGAGCGGGAGGTGTCCCTGCGATCCGGTCGCCGGCTCTCGGCCGCCCTCCGCTCGGCCGGCCTGGTCGTGGAGGAGTGGGACGCCGACGGCACCCTGCTCACCCGCCTGAAGGAGCACCGCCCGGACGCCGTCGTGGTCGCGCTGCACGGCGGCGAGGGCGAGAACGGGTCGGTGCAGACGATCCTGGAGCTGGTCGGCGTGCCGTTCGTCGGCACCGACTCGAGGGCGTGCCGCCGGGCGTGGGACAAGCCGACCGCCAAGGCGGAGCTGGCCCGTGCGGGCCTGACGACGCCGGAGTGGGCCGTGCTGCCGCACGCGACGTTCCGGGAGCTGGGCGCGCGGCCGGTGCTGGACGCGATGGTCGAGCGGCTCGGGCTGCCGCTGATGCTGAAGCCGGACCAGGGCGGTTCCGCGTTGGGCGCCCAGGTGGTGCGTGACGCGGCCGACCTGCCGACCGCGATGGTCGGCTGCCTGGCGTACGGGGACACCGTGCTCGCCGAGCGGTACGTCGAGGGCGTCGAGGTGGCCGTGGCGGTGGTCGACGGTCCGGACGGGCCGTACGCGCTGCCGCCGGTGGAGATCGTGCCGGAGAACGGCGTCTACGACTACACCGCGCGGTACACGGCGGGGTTGACGGACTTCCACGCGCCGGCGCGGCTGGACGAGAAGGCGGCGCAGGCGGTCGGCGAGCTGGCGGTGTCGGCGCACCGGTTGCTGGGGCTGCGCGACGTGTCGCGGACGGACGCGATCGTCGCTGCGGACGGCGCCGTCCACTTCCTCGAAGTGAACGTGTCGCCCGGTTTGACCGAGACCTCGCTCCTGCCGATGGCGGTCGAGGCGGCGGGGCAGTCGCTCGGCGAGATCTACGCGGGTCTGATCGAGCGCGCGGTGGTGCGCTGACCCGTCGTCGGGGGAGCGCGAAAACCGTGAGACCCTCTTACTCATACATGACGGCCCGTGTCCGATTGGACACGGGCCGTCATCGTCACCGTGACATAAGGCCCTGGGGTGATCCCTTGCGGGCCGAACAAGTCCGATTTGTCCGATTTATTCGGCAGATCGGGAACGGACCGCCGCCTCCGGTGACATGAGCTGGATGATGCGTTCCAAGTCGTCCACGGACCCGAACTCGACCACGATCCGGCCCTTCCGCTGCCCGAGTTCGACCTTCACCCGCGTGTCGAAGTTGTCCGACAGCCGCTCCGCCAACTCCTGCAGCCCCGGCGCCTGCATCTGCTTGCGGCGGACCTGCTTCGCCTTGGCCGGCTCGGCGCTCTTCGCGAGCGTCACCGCCTCCTCGGTCGCGCGGACCGACATGCCCTCCGCCACGATCCGCGTCGCCAGCTCCTCCTGCACGCCGGGGTCGTCGATGCCGAGCAGCGCGCGGGCGTGACCTGCGGACAGCACGCCCGCCGCGACCCGCCGCTGGACGGGGAGGGGGAGCTTCAGCAGCCGGATGGTGTTGGTGACGACCGGGCGGCTGCGGCCGATGCGGTCGGCCAGCTCCTCGTGCGTCACGCCGAACTCCTCCAGCAACTGCTGGTAGGCCGCCGCCTCTTCCAACGGGTTCAGCTGGACGCGGTGGATGTTCTCCAGCAGCGCGTCGCGCAGCATCACGTCGTCGGCGGTCTGCCGGACGATCGCCGGGATCGTCTTCAGGCCGGCCAGCTGGGTCGCCCGCCACCGCCGCTCGCCCATGACGAGCTCGTAGGTGTCCGGGCCGGTCGCCCGCACCACGATCGGCTGCATGAGGCCGAACTCGCGGATCGAGTGCTCCAGCTCGCGCAGCGCCTCTTCGTCGAAGACCTGCCGCGGCTGCTTCGGGTTGGTGCGGATCGCGGTGACCGGCAGCTCCTGGTACACCGCGCCGGCCACCTCCCCGGTCGGCTCCGCGTTCCCGGACGACAGCACAGGGGCGGACGACGAACCGTTGGGCACGGCCCGGATCGGCGTCGGCGCCGCCGGGGTGCCCGGCGGGGGACCGCTCGGGATCAGGGCCGCGAGCCCTCGGCCCAGGCCACCCTTGCGCTGTTCCGTCATGCCGACCCCATCTCCGCGCCGTACTCGGCGATCTCCCGTGCCGCGTCGAGGTAGCTCATCGCGCCCCGTGAGCCGGGATCGTAGGTGAGCACCGTCTGACCGAATCCTGGTGCCTCGGAGACCTTCACGCTGCGCGGGATCACCGTTCGGAGGACCGTGTCGCCGAAGTGGCCGCGCACCTCGCTGGTCACCTGGTCGGCCAGCTTCGTGCGGCCGTCGTACATGGTGAGCAGGATGGTGGACACGTTCAGCATCGGGTTCAGGTGCGCCTGCACGAGCTCGATGTTCCGCAGCAGCTGCCCCAGCCCTTCCAGCGCGTAGTACTCGCACTGGATCGGGATCAGCACCTCCTGGGCGGCCACCATCGCGTTGACGGTCAGCAGGCCGAGCGACGGCGGGCAGTCGATGAACACGTAGTCCGGCTTGATCGGGTCCAGCGCCTCGGGGCTCAGCGCCTCCTTCAGCCGGGACTCGCGGGCCACCATAGAGACGAGTTCGATCTCCGCGCCCGCGAGGTCGATCGTGGCGGGCACGCAGTACAGGTTGGGGGACTGGTTGCTGACCTGAGCCGCCTCGGCGACGGACATCTCACCGATCAGCACCTCGTACACCGACGGCGTGCCGGAGCGGTGCTCGACGGCCAGCGCCGTGCTCGCGTTGCCCTGCGGGTCGAGGTCGATGACGAGCACCTTGAGCCCGTGGATGGCGAGGGCGGCGGCCAGGTTCACCGTGCTCGTGGTCTTGCCGACGCCGCCCTTCTGGTTGGCGACCACCATGACCCGACGACGGGCGGGACGGGGGAGTTGGAGTGAGTCGGGGTGCAGGACGCGGGTCGCGCGTGCCGCTTCTTCCGCGATCGGGGTCCACACGGTGCTGTCTCCTGCTGGGTCCACGTTGTTAGCCAGGTTTGCGTTTCCGGCCGGGCGGAGCACTTCGCCTGCGCCCACCACACATTCGGGTTCGGTTTCACGTGAAACACCGGCCGCTTGGAACACCGGTTGCAGGGGGTCGGGGTACACGTTCACCGAACCTTCTTTCTGCGACGCGCCTTCACGGCGGCTCGCCTGCTCGTCGCGCTCCAGGAGCACGACTGTCGTCGGCAGTTCGAGTACATCGCCTCCGCAGGTGACCACCCGTGGCCGGACGCCGCCGGCCCGGCGCACCGCCTCGGCGTCGCGTTCCAGTTCCTCCGCGGCGCTCTCGCCCTTGAGTGCCACCAGGCGCCCGCCCGGCCGGAGCAGCGGCAGGCACCACCGCGTCAGCCGTTCCAGCGGGGCCACCGCGCGAGCCGTCACGACGTCGGAGTCGGACAGCTGGTCGCGCACCGGCCCCTCCTCGGCTCGTCCGCGGATCACGGTCACCTTCAGGTCGAGCGCCTCGACGCACTCGGTCAGCCACGCCACCCGGCGTGCCATCGGCTCCAGGAGCGTGAGGTCGAGGTCCGGCCGTGCGATCGCCAGGGGGATGCCCGGCAGGCCCGCGCCCGAGCCTACGTCCACGACCCGGCTGCCTTGGGGAAGCAACTCCGCAACAACGGCCGAATTCAGGACGTGGCGGTCCCAGAGCCGGTCGACCTCACGCGGACCGATGAGCCCGCGCTCGACGCCGTGCTCGGCGAGCAGTGCCGTGAAGGCGACCGCCTTGTCGTAGTGGTCACCGAAGACCTTCTTCGCGCGGTCTTCCACCTCTGCGGCCATGGCTCCGTCCGGGACGTTTCACGTGAAACCACACATGACGCCGGCGGCGACCGGTGTGGGTGAGGGGTTGGGCGTCTCGCCAGAGGCGGCGGGCCCCGCGAGATGTGCCGGTGCCCACTATGACGGATCACCCCGGCGACACGCCAAATCGGAGTGACCAGATCGGCGGGTTTCACGTGAAACTGGCGATGCGTCCGTCCTTGGGCAGTGCGCGGAGGAGTTCGAGGGCGTAGTCGACGGACTCCACGTGGTCGAGTCCGGGTACGTCCGCGAGCGGGTGCCACGCCGCCTCGTCCGTGCTGCCGCCCACCTCGTGGGTCAGCTCGCCGCCGACGATGTGCGCCTCGTACATGATCCGGATGCGGTGGTAGTCCAGCTCGACGCCGTCGCGCACGACCGGGCCGCAGACGTTCTGGATGCCGAGCAGCCGGTCCACCTCCGCGCGGAAGCCGGTCTCCTCGAACACCTCGCGGACCACGGCGTCGTACGGATCTTCACCGTGATCGAGCCCGCCGCCGGGCAGGATCCACATCGGCCGGTCGGGCCCGCGCCAGCGCGACATCAGCAGCCGACCGTCTTCGATGATCACGGCGTAGGCGGCGACACGGAGCTTCTGGCTGATCCCAGTCATGCCGCGACCGTTTCACGTGAAACACGGCGAGGGGAAGGGGTTGGGATGTACACGATCAGGCCGGGGGTGCTGAGCACGATGGCACACCCGCACGACCTCCGGCACGTGACCCGACTGGCGGAGGAAGGCGTGAACGTCATCGTGTGCGCGCTGACCGACACCGAGTTGGCCGAGCTGGACCTGACGGGGGAGGAGGAGACCGCGCGGGACGCCGGCATGGCGTTCCACCGGGTGCCGATCCCGGACTTCGGCGTGCCCGACGTCCCGCCGGAGCTGGACGCCGTCGTGGCCGAGATGCGGGCGGGGCGGCACGTCCTCGTCCACTGCTGGGGCGGCATCGGCCGGTCGTCGTTGGTGGCGGGCGCGCTGCTCGTGCTCGACGGCGCGTCACCCGAGGCGGCGTGGCAGGCGATCGCGGAGGCGCGTGAGCGGGACGTGCCGGAGACCGACGAGCAGCGCGCGTGGCTGACGACGTTCGCGCAGGCGCGGTTCTGGGACGCCGAGGCGGAGTCGTTCGACGACGAGCCCGACCACGGCTTGCGCGACCCCGACGTCCGGCGGGCGTGGGCCGAACTGCTCCTGCCCCTGCTCCCGCCCGCGCCGGCGACCGTGATCGACCTGGGTTGCGGCACCGGCAGCCTCACCGCCCTCGTCGCCGAGGCCGGCCACGACGTGCGCGGGCTCGATCTGTCCGAGCGCATGGTCGCCGCGGCACGCGCGAAGGTCGCCGGCGTCGAGTTCCGCCAGGGCGACGCCGCCCACCCCCCGTACCCGCCGGGGACGTTCGACGTGGTGCTGGCGCGCCACGTCCTGTGGGCACTGCCCGACCCGACCGCCGCCCTCGCCCGGTGGCGTTCGCTGCTGAAGCCGGGCGGCCGCCTGGTCCTGATCGAGGGCCGCTGGTCGACCGGCGCCGGCCTCACCGCTGCCGAGTGCGTGGCCCTGCTGGGCGGTGGCGAGGTCCACCACCTGACCGATCCGGCGCTGTGGGGGAGGGAGATCGACGACGAGCGCTACCTGGTCGTGGGGAGCTGACGCCACGGGGATGGACACCGGCGGGTCGGGCGGCGATGGGGTGGGGACGTCCGGTGAAGGCAGGGCACCCCGCAGAGCCGGGGCCGCCGGTGGGCGCGGTACGCCGGCGAGCAAGGGTGCCGGTGGGCGAGAGACGCCAGTGGGGTGCGAGTGGCGCGGTACCGCCGCCAGCGGGGCAGGGCGCGCCGGTGGGGCAGTGACCCCGCCCGGCAGCCACCCGCCGCCCAGCACCCCGGCGGCAGCCACCCACCGGCCGCCCCAACGCCCGCCTTCCCACCGGCAGCGCCGGCCCCTGACACGAGAACGGCCCCGGCTCCCACGAGGGGGCCGGGGCCGTTTCACGTGAAACCGCTCAGGGCTTCGGCAGCACCACCACGCGGCGCTGGGGCTCTTCGCCCTCGCTCTCGCTGTGCACGCCCGCGACGGCGGCGACCGCGTCGTGCACGACCTTCCGCTCGAACGGCGTCATCGGGTGCAGCCGCACCTTCTCACCGCTCGCCGCCACCTTCTCGGCCGTCGTGCGGCCGAGCTCGGCGAGTTCGGCACGCCGTCCGGCGCGCCACCCGGCGATGTCGAGCATGAGCCGGCTGCGCACGCCGGTCTCCTGCTGCACGGCGAGCCGGGTCAGCTCCTGCAACGACTCCAGGACCGTGCCGCGGGTGCCGACCAGCTTCTCCAGGTCGTCACCGCCGTCGATGCTCACGATCGCCCGACCCGCCTCGACGTCGAGGTCGATGTCGCCGTCGTAGTCGAGCAGGTCCAACAGCCGCTCGAGGTAGTCCCCGGCGATGTCGCCCTCCTGGACGAGCAGGTCCTCCGAGCTCCCCGACCGCGCCGGTCGGGCCTCGTCGGCCTCCGGTGCGTCCACGTCGGCCGCCTGCAACGTCTCCGACACGATGTCTCCTCTCCAGGGTCAACGACGCTTCTTGTTGCCCTGCTTCTTGCCAGGGGATCGGTCTGGGCTCAGACCGGGAACCTCGGTGGACGGCTTGGCGGTCTCGGTGGACTCGCTCACGTCCGGCGCCGGCGTCGCGGCGGCGGGCGAGGCGCCCGCGGGCTTGCGCGACTGCGGCTGCGGCTTCTGGCCGGGCTTCGGCTTCGTCACGGGCTTGGCGCCCGGCTTCGGCGCGAGCGCGTTGCGCTGCGCGGTCGCCTCGACCTTCTTCGCCTCTTCCTCGCGGTCGATGCGGTGGTAGACGACGTACTGCTGGCCCAGCGTCCACGCGTTGTTGCTCAGCCAGTAGAGCAGGATCGCGATGGGGAAGAAGAGGCCACCGACGAGCACGCCGATCGGGAACAAGTACAGCGTCAGCTTGTTCATGATCGCGGTCTGCGGGTTGTCCGCCGCCGCCTGCGTCTGGCGGGCCACCGAGTGCCGCGCGGTGAAGTGCGTGGCGATCGACGCGACGATCATCAGCGGGATCGACACCAGCAGCACGTTGTTGCGGTCGGTCGCGAACGCCGCGAGCTCGTTGCCCGGCATCGTGATGAACGTCGACAGGTTCGCGCCGAACAGCTTGGCGTTGACGAACGACTCGACGCCCTTCGCGTCGAAGAAGTACACCTCGCCCCAGCCGGGCCGGAACGAGCGCAGCACGTGGAACAGACCGATGAACACCGGGATCTGCACGAGCATCGGCAGGCAGCCGCCGAGCGGGTTGACCCCGTGCTCGGACTGGAGCTTCTGCATCTCCTGCGCCTGGCGCTGCTTGTCGTTCGCGTACTTCTTCTTGATCTTCTGGAGTTCCGGCGCGAACTCCTGCATCTTGCGCATCGAGCGGACCTGGCCGACGAACGGCTTGAACAGGATCGCGCGCAGCGTGAAGACGAGGAACACCACTGCCAGGGCCCACGCGAACCCGCTCGACTCGCCGAAGATGTGGCCGAACACCCAGTGCCAACACCACAGGATGAAGGACACCGGGTAGTAGATGAAGTTGAGCACTAGCTACTCCTCGGCAGGAAAGTCGGGGACCGTGGTCCGCCTCGGCGGAACCGGGTCCAGGCCACCAGGGTGCCAGGGTCCGCAGCGGCCCAGCCGGCGCAGGGTCAGCCAGGAACCGCGCAGCGCACCGTGGACGGTCAACGCCTCCACCGCGTACGCACTGCAACTCGGGTGGAAACGGCAGGTCGGGGGCAGTGCCGGCGAGATGAACTTCCGGTAGAAGCGCACCGGCAGCAGCAGAGCCCGGACGACGGGGCTCACCTGGACGGTCGTCATCGCAGCACCTTGTGCAGCGCCGCGTCGAGGTCTCGGCCGAGCTCGGCGCTGTCCGCATCGGCTGACGGTGCCAACGCGCGCACGACGAGCGAAGTTCCGGGCGGCAGCAGGTCCAGCCGATCACGCACCAGGTGCCGCAGCCTGCGGCTCACCCGGTGGCGGACCACCGAGTTGCCCACGGCCTTGCTCACGACGAAGCCCACCTTGGACGGGTCCAAGGTGGGCTGCGCCGAGGTGCCATCGGATGCTGCCGCGGTGGTCGTCCGCGCCACTGCGCCGCTGGTCGCCGAAGGTGTGGACGGCTGCGCCGCGGTGTCGTCGGTCGCTGCCGACGCCCGCGGTCGTGCCACCACGCCCGCGGTCCCCGCCGGCATCAGGACGTGCACCACCAGCCGAGGCCTGCCGGCCCGGCGGCCTCGGCGGACCACCAGGCCGAAGTCCTGGCTGCGGGTCAGCCGATTGGCCGCCGGTAGCACGGCGCTGCGGCGATCAGGCGGACAGCTGCTTGCGGCCCTTGCCACGGCGCGCGGCCAGGATGGCGCGACCGGCACGGGTGCGCATGCGCAGCCGGAACCCGTGGGTCTTGGCACGGCGGCGGTTGTTGGGCTGGAAGGTGCGCTTACCCTTGCTCACGGTCGGACTCCCGGTGCTTAACTGCCAAGCAGGTCTGTGGTTGTCCCCTGCGAACAAGCCTTAGGCGCGCGAAAAGCACCCCACGCAAGCGGGAGACGGTACGAGGGTACGCAGCCCCGGGGGCGCGGTTCAAATCGGGGTCGCACCCGGGTGCTGGCGGCGGGGTCCGCGACCACCCGGCCGACGTCCGCGGAGGCGTTGAGACCTTGCGGCCGAGTACGTCTTGTGGCATGGGCCGCACCTTGTTAGCGTGCTGCCTTCGCGGGTAGACGCGGGCCTCGCCGCACAGGCGGGGCAGGACGCCGCCACGCGACCGCAGGTGCTCGGGAGCAACGGGGGGATCCGCTGCACACCGAGCCGCGTTCGTGCACAGTTGTGGATAACTCTGTGGATGCCTCTATTCTCCGTGTCCACGTCGTGGAAGTTCCCCGGGGGACTGACCGCGGAGCCGTCACCGAGGGGAGGGGAGCGCGGAG